>NZ_KQ089962.1:3581253-4701014 GCF_001037805.1 Enterobacter sp. BIDMC93 | reverse complement strand
CACTATCGTTAACTGAATACATAGGTTAACGAGGCGAACCGGGGGAACTGAAACATCTAAGTACCCCGAGGAAAAGAAATCAACCGAGATTCCCCCAGTAGCGGCGAGCGAACGGGGAGCAGCCCGGAGTCTGAATCAGCTTGTGTGTTAGTGGAACGGTCTGGAAAGTCCGACGGTACAGGGTGATAGTCCCGTACACGAAAGCACACATGCTGTGAACTCGAAGAGTAGGGCGGGACACGTGGTATCCTGTCTGAATATGGGGGGACCATCCTCCAAGGCTAAATACTCCTGACTGACCGATAGTGAACCAGTACCGTGAGGGAAAGGCGAAAAGAACCCCGGCGAGGGGAGTGAAAAAGAACCTGAAACCGTGTACGTACAAGCAGTGGGAGCCTCTTTATGGGGTGACTGCGTACCTTTTGTATAATGGGTCAGCGACTTATATTCTGTAGCAAGGTTAACCGTATAGGGGAGCCGAAGGGAAACCGAGTCTTAACTGGGCGTTAAGTTGCAGGGTATAGACCCGAAACCCGGTGATCTAGCCATGGGCAGGTTGAAGGTTGGGTAACACTAACTGGAGGACCGAACCGACTAATGTTGAAAAATTAGCGGATGACCTGTGGCTGGGGGTGAAAGGCCAATCAAACCGGGAGATAGCTGGTTCTCCCCGAAAGCTATTTAGGTAGCGCCTCGTGAACTCATCTTCGGGGGTAGAGCACTGTTTCGGCTAGGGGGCCATCCCGGCTTACCAACCCGATGCAAACTACGAATACCGAAGAATGTTATCACGGGAGACACACGGCGGGTGCTAACGTCCGTCGTGAAGAGGGAAACAACCCAGACCGCCAGCTAAGGTCCCAAAGTCATGGTTAAGTGGGAAACGATGTGGGAAGGCACAGACAGCCAGGATGTTGGCTTAGAAGCAGCCATCATTTAAAGAAAGCGTAATAGCTCACTGGTCGAGTCGGCCTGCGCGGAAGATGTAACGGGGCTAAACCATGCACCGAAGCTGCGGCAGCGACACTATGTGTTGTTGGGTAGGGGAGCGTTCTGTAAGCCGTTGAAGGTGTGCTGTGAGGCATGCTGGAGGTATCAGAAGTGCGAATGCTGACATAAGTAACGATAAAGCGGGTGAAAAGCCCGCTCGCCGGAAGACCAAGGGTTCCTGTCCAACGTTAATCGGGGCAGGGTGAGTCGACCCCTAAGGCGAGGCCGAAAGGCGTAGTCGATGGGAAACAGGTTAATATTCCTGTACTTGGTGTTACTGCGAAGGGGGGACGGAGAAGGCTATGTCAGCCGGGCGACGGTTGTCCCGGTTTAAGCATGTAGGCGGAGGTTCCAGGTAAATCCGGTACCTTGTTAACGCTGAGGTGTGATGACGAGGCACTACGGTGCTGAAGTGATAAATGCCCTGCTTCCAGGAAAAGCCTCTAAGCATCAGGTAACACGAAATCGTACCCCAAACCGACACAGGTGGTCAGGTAGAGAATACCAAGGCGCTTGAGAGAACTCGGGTGAAGGAACTAGGCAAAATGGTGCCGTAACTTCGGGAGAAGGCACGCTGATGTGTAGGTGAAGCCCCTGCGGGCGGAGCTGAAATCAGTCGAAGATACCAGCTGGCTGCAACTGTTTATTAAAAACACAGCACTGTGCAAACACGAAAGTGGACGTATACGGTGTGACGCCTGCCCGGTGCCGGAAGGTTAATTGATGGGGTTAGCTGTAAGGCGAAGCTCTTGATCGAAGCCCCGGTAAACGGCGGCCGTAACTATAACGGTCCTAAGGTAGCGAAATTCCTTGTCGGGTAAGTTCCGACCTGCACGAATGGCGTAATGATGGCCAGGCTGTCTCCACCCGAGACTCAGTGAAATTGAACTCGCTGTGAAGATGCAGTGTACCCGCGGCAAGACGGAAAGACCCCGTGAACCTTTACTATAGCTTGACACTGAACACTGGTCCTTGATGTGTAGGATAGGTGGGAGGCTTTGAAGCGTGGACGCCAGTCTGCGTGGAGCCAACCTTGAAATACCACCCTTTAATGGCTGGTGTTCTAACGTAGACCCGTAATCCGGGTTGCGGACAGTGTCTGGTGGGTAGTTTGACTGGGGCGGTCTCCTCCCAAAGAGTAACGGAGGAGCACGAAGGTTGGCTAATCCTGGTCGGACATCAGGAGGTTAGTGCAATGGCATAAGCCAGCTTGACTGCGAGCGTGACGGCGCGAGCAGGTGCGAAAGCAGGTCATAGTGATCCGGTGGTTCTGAATGGAAGGGCCATCGCTCAACGGATAAAAGGTACTCCGGGGATAACAGGCTGATACCGCCCAAGAGTTCATATCGACGGCGGTGTTTGGCACCTCGATGTCGGCTCATCACATCCTGGGGCTGAAGTAGGTCCCAAGGGTATGGCTGTTCGCCATTTAAAGTGGTACGCGAGCTGGGTTTAGAACGTCGTGAGACAGTTCGGTCCCTATCTGCCGTGGGCGCTGGAGAATTGAGGGGGGCTGCTCCTAGTACGAGAGGACCGGAGTGGACGCATCACTGGTGTTCGGGTTGTCATGCCAATGGCACTGCCCGGTAGCTAAATGCGGAAGAGATAAGTGCTGAAAGCATCTAAGCACGAAACTTGCCCCGAGATGAGTTCTCCCTGAGACCTTGAGTCTCCTGAAGGAACGTTAAAGACGATGACGTTGATAGGTCGGGTGTGTAAGCGCAGCGATGCGTTGAGCTAACCGATACTAATGAACCGTGAGGCTTAACCTTACAACGCCGAAGGTGTTTTGGCGAAGAGACAGACACGATTTTCAGCTTAGATTCAGAGTCCGAAGGATTTTGCGCTGAGACAAGGCGGCAAACGAAGGAAAGGAAGGAGCATACTGAGGTATGTGACTGACTTTACGAGAGCAGCCAACGCAGTATCAGTGCGAAAGACACAGGACAGAGCACAAGAATTTGCCTGGCGGCTGTAGCGCGGTGGTCCCACCTGACCCCATGCCGAACTCAGAAGTGAAACGCCGTAGCGCCGATGGTAGTGTGGGGTCTCCCCATGTGAGAGTAGGGAACTGCCAGGCATCAAACAGGTGAAGAGGCCATCCGGAAGGATGGCCTTTTTGCGTTTGTTTGTTGAAAAACGGCAGGCCGGGTAAGGCGAAGCCGTCACCCGGCAACTCAGAGCGTACTATCCCTGACAAACATTCAAACGAAGCAATTGCCGCTGATGGAAACGCCCAAGGATCAGCACCGTCGTTAACGCACCAAGCAGCGCGCAAAACATATCAGACTGGGTATCCCATGGATCGCCCTGCGTCCCCAGAAAATCATCCGCACCCTGTCCCATTGCCAAAGCTGCCCACCACTCAATGAGTTCATAGGTGGCGCTAATGGCCAGAGCAACACAGCACACCAGAAATCCCGTCATCTTATGTCCACGAACATACCCACCGCGCAGCAGAATTTCTCGCGCTGCCAGTGCGGGAACCAGCCCCTGGAAGAAGTGACCGAGCTTGTCATACGGATTTCGGCTAAGCCCGAGCATCTCCTGAACCTCAAAACCAACCGGAACCTTTGCATAGGTGTACATACCACCAACCATCAGAATGATGGCGTGGAAGAAAACCAGGGTATAGAGAAGGGGAGTCAGGGGGTATCGCCGATGCGTGGCAAGCAGAAGTGGGATGATGATAATGACGGGCGTCACCTCCATCAGCCAGGTGATGCGATCGCTCGTGAACAGGCCGGTATAAAACAGGATCAACAGCAGGAGCAGTGACCCGACTTTTAAAGCAGATAAGGTCATATCATTTTCATTGTCAGGGAAAAAAATCACTATTACCTGACAGAAGGGAAAATTCAATGCGTAGCAGATACAGAAAAGCAAAAACCCAGCCATAGGCTGGGTTCTTTAAATAGTGGTGCCCGGACTCGGAATCGAACCAAGGACACGGGGATTTTCAATCCCCTGCTCTACCGACTGAGCTATCCGGGCAACGGAGCGCATTAAACCGCAATCGCGCGCGATCGTCAACATTATTTCGGGAAAAGCTGTTCAACTGCTTAAGTTTGCGGCAATCTGTCCGTTTGTGCCCTGGAATTGCACAAATCTTCCAGACAGTTCAGGCAAGATGTGACAATGCTGACGGAAAGAGGAGGGCAGTATGGCAAACGACTGGCTTGAGCTGCGTCAGCATGCAGAAACAGGTATTGAGACAATTAAGGCGCATTTCGAAGGACATGCCTTTGATCCCCACTGGCATGATAGCTATCTGGTCGGAATAACCCTTTCCGGCACCCAGCAGTTCCACTGTCGCCGTGAACGCCACCGTAGCCAGCCGGGCGATGCTTTTTTACTTGAGCCCGGGGAGATCCATGACGGTGATGCGCCGATAGAGGGGGGCTTTACTTATCTGACCTTTTATCTGGATGAACACTGGCTCACCCGTACGCTTCAAGGGCTGTACGACTCTACTCCCGGGAGCTACACCCTCCACTTTGCCCAAACGCTGACGCGAGAGCCTCAGTTGGTGCGCGCTATCGGTGATACATTTGCCTCGTTGCATAACGATGAAATGAAGATCGTCCAACAGAGCACAATGGATAACCTGCTCTCTCAGATCACTGCCCACTGCCACTGGCGTAAGAAACTCCCGTTGCAGTTACAAAGCTCCGCCGTGGCGCATCGTGCCCGCGACTATCTCTATGCGCATATCGGCGAGAACGTGGGGCTGTCAGACCTTGCCCGTGAGACGGGTACGGACCGCTTTACGCTCACCCGCTGTTTTAAGCGCGAATTTCACCTGGCACCGCACGCCTGGCTTATCCAGCTGCGCCTGGCAAAGGCCCGACAGATGCTGGCGTGTGGGGAACTGCCTGTTGATGTTGCGGCGGCAGTGGGTTTTGCCGATCAAAGCCATCTTGGTCGCTGGTTCCAGCGGGCATACCGTATTTCTCCGGCACACTACCGTCGGTTGTGCACAAACCTTCCAGACGTTTCCAGAAAATAACGGCACATTCGTGGCTCTAATAAAAAAGGAGTCACCTGTGAATTTATTACCCTTCCTGTTGTTTGCATTTGTCGCCTCGATTACACCGGGGCCAACCAATATTCTGGTACTGGCTAACAGTCAGCACTTTGGCGTAAAAAATACGTTTCCTGCGATCCTGGGCGGGTGTATTGCCGCCAGCGCTATTGTTCTGGTTTCAGGTGCTGGGGCAGGAGAAGTGTTACGCCAGTATCCGCTGATACGTCAGGTAATGAGCTGGGCGGGCGTGCTGTGGCTTTCCTGGATGAGCTGGCAGCTGTTTAGCGCCCCGGCCGCGAATCTCTCCTCCAGACGCCATGTCCGGTTTACCGCGCGGGCGGCGGCGTTATTACAGGTTGTAAACCCAAAAACGTGGATGATGGCGCTGGCAGTTGTCAGCCTGTTTGCTCCGGCAAGCGACCATGCATTTCGGGATGTTGCGCTGATGGCGCTAGGGTTTCTGGCGATCTCTGTGGCTTGTTTGTTGTGCTGGGCGTGGCTGGGGAAGGCGGTGAACCGGATTTTCCGCACCACCGTGGCGATGGTGCGATTTCAGCGCGCGATGGCGCTGTGCTTGTTTATTTCCGCCTGGACGGGAATGCTGGCTTAGGTCAGAGCACCACCCATACGACACTGCGCAAACCGCAAAATATCTTCCGCCAGACGGTGCGCTGTATCCACATCCGCCTGGCTACGGTTCACCAGCATGCGGCTCAGGCAACCTTCCAGCACCAGCTCCATCTGCTTCGCGACCATTGCCGGGTCATCCACTTCAAGCGTGGTCAGCAGCTCGTGTGTGAACTCGTGCGCGGCACGTTTTTGCTGATCTGCCAGTTGATGGATGGGGTGCCCGGGATCCGGATAGTAGCTGCAGGCGGCGATAAACAGACAGCCTGGGTAACGGTTGTTGGTTACACACTCCGTCAGTGCGGTATAGCGCGCCAGCAGCTTTTGCTCGGTGGTCAGCTCTTCATTCAGCATCAGCTGCCTGCGCCAGATATCCACCTGCTGGCTGAGATAGCGCAGGGCATCGTACAGCAGCGCCTCTTTATCCGGCCAGAAGCGCTTAAGTTCATCCAGAGGGTAATCGATACGGTCGGCGACCATCTCAAGCGTGGTGCTGGCGATCCCTTGAATCTCAAGCAATTGCAGGGCTTGTCCCAGTACGTCTTCGCGTTGCACGGTTATCTCCTCCGCTATTCCCAACGGTTTGTCCCGTCTAAAGTGTTGT
The DNA here is from genome assembly GCF_001037805.1 of Enterobacter sp. BIDMC93. Taxonomy (NCBI): domain Bacteria; kingdom Pseudomonadati; phylum Pseudomonadota; class Gammaproteobacteria; order Enterobacterales; family Enterobacteriaceae; genus Enterobacter; species Enterobacter sp. BIDMC93. The sequence continues at coordinate 4,694,766 of NZ_KQ089962.1, read as the reverse complement.
TTACGGTTGGCGATTGCGCAAATGCGCGTTGAATGCCGTCGCGTCCATAAACCCGGTTACACGTTGCGTCGGCTGTTCTTCCCCCTGTTTATTGAAGAACAGGATGGTAGGCAGCCCGAGCACATTAAGTTGCTTCAGCAGAGCCTTATCCTGCGCGCTGTTGGCGGTAACGTTCGCCTGGAGCAGAACGGTATCGCTCAGCGCGTGTTGTACCTGCGGATCGCTGAAGGTGTATTTTTCAAACTCTTTGCAGGCCACGCACCAGTCTGCGTAGAGATCGAGCATGACCGGTTTGCCTTTCGCCTGCGCCAGGGCGCGGTTAAGGTCATCCACGTTCTTAATCTGTATAAAATTCAGATGAGCCTGCGTTTGACCTGCCGGGGTGCCAAACGCCCAGTCCTGTAGTGGACGGACGCTCACCAGCGCGGCCGCCAGCAGAAGGATCTGTAGCAGGCGCATCCACGGTTTCTTCGCCCCCAGACTCACGATAAACGCCCAGCTGAAGAAGGCCACGCCGAGCATCGCCCAAAGACGCGTACCCCACACATCACCGATGATGCGCTCCAGCAGAAATACCGGCAGCGCCAGAATGACAAAACCAAACGCGGTTTTCACCGTCTCCATCCACGGGCCGCTCTTCGGCAGCAGACGATTGCCAAACACCGTCATCAGGATCAGCGGCAGGCCCATGCCGAGCGCGTAGAGGTACAGCGTGCCGCCGCCGAGCCACAGGTTGCCGCTCTGGGCAATATATAACAGGATGGCGCTCAACGGCGCAGTGGTGCAGGGGGAGCAAATCAGCCCGGCGATGGCACCCATGGCGAACACGCCGCCCGCAGAGCCACCCTGCTGACGGTTGCTCATTAGCGTCAGACGGGTTTGCAGGGAAGAGGGCAGTTGCAGGGTGAACAGGCCAAACATCGACAGCGCCAGCAGAATAAACACCGCTGACAGACCGATAAGCACATAAGGGTGCTGAAGGGCGGCCTGGAACTGCAATCCGGCAGCAGCGACCACGAGGCCGAGCGCCGTATAGGTTAACGCCATGCCCTGCACATAGATAAAGGCCAGCAACAGCGCGCGGGTAGTGGAAAGGCGTTGTTTACCGCCCAGCACGATGCCAGAGATAAGCGGGTACATGGGCAGCACGCAGGGCGTAAAGGCGATGCCGATACCAATCAATAACGCCCAAAGCGCTGAGAACGGAAGGTCTGAAGCGGCTTTGCCTTCACCCCTCACCCTGGCCCTCTCCCCTGGGGGGAGAGGGGAGGCCGCCGCTTTCACTTCGCTAAGCGGAACGACCTTTGTTTCAGGTGGGTAACAGAATCCGGCGTCGGCGCAGCCCTGATAGGTGACCGTTAATGTGGCGCCTTTATCCGCCTGATTCACCGTGACGGGCACGCTTAAGCGCTGGCGATAAATTTCACTCTTACCGTAGAACTCATCCTCGTGCCACTCGCCAGCGGGCATCTGCAATGCGCCGACGTTCGCCTTTGCCGGCGTGATGCTGACCTGCTTGCGATAGAGGTAGTAACCCTCTTTCACCTGCCAGGTGAGACTGAGATCGTGCTGGTTTTGCTGAAAGTCGAAAACGAACGCCTGGTCGGCAGGAATAAAGTTCGAACGGCCGGGTGCGTCAAACAATCCGGCAAAAGCTGACGTGCTGCACAGCAGCAGGATCAGCGTAATGAAGCGTTGAGCCATGAGAGATAATCGTTATCGCCGTGGACCACTGGCAGAACCAGCAGCTCCGGGGTTTGGTATGGATGATGAGACTTGAGGCAGTCGAGGAGCGCCTGCTGGTTTGTCAGGTTGGTTTTGAGCAACATCTGGACTTCGTACTCTTGCTCCAGCTTGCCTTCCCAGTAATAAAGGGAGGTGGCGCCGGGAAGAAGTGTGACACAGGCAGCCAGTTTTTCGGCCAACACTTTGGCGGCCAGATCCTGGGCAGAAGCTTCATCAGGGGCGGTGCACAGTACAACAACAGCATCAGGCGTGTTCACAAGTCGACCTCCTCATCACGAAAGTCTTCACTATATCACGCAAGGCGGTTGGTCATTAATGAAACGGGCCGCAGAGCGGCCCGATTTTAACTATTTTTACAACGGCTAATCGTTTACAGCACAATGCCGCCGATGATAAAGCCGAGGATCACGCAGAGCGTAATCGCCACCACGCCCGGGATCAGGAACGCGTGGTTAAACACGTATTTACCAATACGGGTTGAGCCGGTGTCATCCATCTCAACCGCGGCCAGCAGGGTTGGGTAGGTGGGCAGAACGAACAGGGCGGAAACCGCTGCAAAAGAGGCAATCGCCGTCAGCGGCGTTACGCCCAGCATCAGTGCCGCAGGCATCAGCGCTTTGGTGGTCGCAGCCTGGGAGTACAGCAGCGTCGCGGCAAAGAACAGCACTACTGCCAGCAGCCACGGATAGTTGTGCAGCAGGTCGCCTGCAACGGTCTGGATATCGCTGATGTGCGCTTTCACAAAGGTATCGCCGAGCCACGCCACGCCCAGCACGCACACGCAGGCGCTCATACCGGATTTGAAGGTGCTGGCGTTCAGCACTTCGCTGGTGTCGATTTTACAGGTGATGCTGATCAGCGTCGCGATGGTCAGCATAAACACCACAATGGCTTCGTTACGCGGCAGAACCGGGTTCTGGATCAGACCTACCGTATCGCTGATGGCGGTGGCGTAGAACATCACGGCGACGATACCAATCAGGAACAGCAGCACGGAGCGTTTTGCATGCGGCTTCAGCTCGAAGACCTGGCTACCGCGCAGGCTCACTTCACCTTTTGCCAGACGCTCCTGGTAAACCGGATCGTCTTTCAGCTCGGCGCCAAGGAAGTTACACAGTACGGCAGTGATCATTACCGCAATCAGCGTGACCGGAATACAGATTGCCAGCAGCGTCAGGTAACTTACGCCCATCGGCTCAAGGATACCCGCGAAGAAGACCACCGCCGCGGAAATGGGCGAGGCGGTAATCGCAATCTGGGAGGCGACCACGGCAATAGAAAGAGGGCGAGACGGGCGAATACCCTGCTCTTTCGCCACTTCGGTGATTACCGGCAGCGTGGAGAAAGCGGTGTGGCCGGTACCGGCGAGAATGGTCATAAACCAGGTCACCAGTGGGGCAAGGAAGGTGATGTATTTCGGATGGCGACGCAGCATTCGCTCCGCCAGGCTCACCAGGTAGTCCATACCGCCTGCGACCTGCATAGCCGCGATAGCAGCAATAACCGCCATGATGATTTCGATAACGTCAAAAGGGATTGCGCCGGGTTTAATCTGAAAGATCAGGGTAAGTACAAGCACTCCGAGACCGCCAGCAAAACCGATGCCGATACCCCCGAGTCGTGCGCCCAAATAAATCGCCAACAGGACGATGACGAGTTCTGCTCCAAACATAAAGACCTGCCTTGCTCATTAACAAGTTGATATTGAATTGTTGTGTTTTGGTAACGCCCATAAAGAAAAAAGGCACGTCACAAGTGACGTGCCTTTCGGAAGCTTAGCCTGAACGGTTACTGTTCGCTTTCATCGGTATATCGTTTCGCTTTATATGCCGGGTGCATCAGGTTCTGGGCGGAGAAGATATCGTCCAGTTCGGCTTCGGTCAACAATCCTCGCTCGAGAACCACCTCACGCACGCTCTTACCGGTTTCGGCACAAATCTTCCCGACGATATCGCCGTTGTGGTGGCCGATGAACGGGTTGAGGTAGGTGACGATGCCGATGGAGTTATAGACGTAGCCTTCACACACTTCTTTATTCGCGGTGATGCCGTTGATGCATTTTTCCAGCAGGTTGTAGCAGGCGTTGGTCAGAATATGGATAGATTCAAACATCGCCTGGCCAATCACCGGCTCCATCACGTTCAGCTGGAGCTGACCGGCTTCCGAGGCCATGGTGACGGTCGTATCGTTACCAATAACCTTGAAGCAAACCTGGTTCACCACCTCTGGCACCACCGGGTTCACTTTAGCTGGCATGATGGATGAACCCGCCTGCAACTCTGGCAGGTTGATTTCATTCAGGCCAGCGCGCGGACCGGAGGAGAGCAGGCGCAGGTCGTTACAGATTTTGGACAGTTTCACCGCCAGACGTTTCAGTGCGCTGTGCACCATCACGTAGGCGCCGCAGTCTGAGGTAGCTTCAATCAGGTCTTCCGCAGGCACAACCGGCAAGTTGGACACTTCAGCCAGCTTCTGTACCGCCAGCTGCTGATAGCCATCTGGCGTGTTCAGGCGTGTACCGATGGCGGTTGCGCCCAGGTTCACTTCCAGCAGCAGTTCGGACGTGCGCAGCAGGTTTTTGGTCTCTTCATTCAGCAGCACGTTAAACGCGTGGAATTCCTGTCCGAGGGTCATTGGCACCGCGTCCTGCAACTGGGTACGGCCCATTTTCAGGATGTCCTGGAACTCAACGGCTTTACGCTGGAAGCCATCGCCCAGCTGATTAATCGCGTCGACCAGTTTGACGATAGAGGCATACACCGCGATGCGGAAGCCGGTTGGGTAGGCGTCGTTGGTGGACTGACATTTGTTAACGTGGTCGTTCGGGTTCAGGTACTGGTATTCACCTTTCTGATGACCCATCAGCTCCAGGCCGATGTTTGCCAGCACTTCGTTGGTGTTCATGTTGACGGAGGTGCCCGCGCCGCCCTGATAGACGTCGACCGGGAACTGATCCATGCATTTGCCGTTGTTCAGCACCTCATCGCACGCGGCGATAATCGCATTTGCAGCGCTTTTAGGAATGGTTTGCAGCTCTTTGTTCGCCAGAGCCGCGGCTTTTTTTACCATCACCATACCACGCACAAATTCAGGGATGTCGCTGATTTTGCTGTTGCTGATGTAGAAGTTTTCAATCGCTCTCAGAGTGTGAACACCATAGTAGGCATCCGCTGGAACTTCCCTGGTACCCAACAAATCTTCTTCGATACGAATGTTGTTTAACATGTGAACCTTCTTTTCAAGCTGCCGATGGATTGTACTAAACACACAGTATATATGTGGTTTTGAATATTTTATGACCGACGATTATTCCCTCAATCGGCCAGATGTTCGAGATCATATGCTGATGATAGCGAATTGCCGTAAGCTGGATCACTTATTATCGACCCGATTTCATGATAATTATTAATCTGTGAAATATGTCACCGCTTTAATATTTCCAGAAAAAATATCCGTGCAAACCGATTGAATTTTGGCTAACCGTCACCATTTCTTATCTACGCGCTTCGCGAACACATTCAGTCAGGGGCCTGAAGGCACCTGCCACACAGGAGATGCCAGTGCGCTGGATACCATTTATTGCTTTCTTTCTTTATGTTTACATTGAGATTTCGATTTTCATCCAGGTTGCCCATGTGCTGGGCGTCCTGCTGACGCTGATTCTGGTGATCTTCACCTCCGTCATCGGCATGTCGCTGGTGCGCAATCAGGGTTTCAAAAATTTCCTGTTAATGCAGCAGAAGATGGCCGCAGGCGAAAGCCCGGCAGCCGAGATGATCAAAAGCGTGTCGCTGATTATTGCTGGCCTGCTGCTGATCCTGCCTGGTTTCTTCACCGACTTCCTCGGCCTGCTGTTGCTGTTGCCGCCGGTGCAGAAGCATCTGACCATGAAGCTGCTGCCGCACCTGCGTTTCAGCCGTATGCCAGGCGGTGGTTTCAGCACCGGCCCGGGGGATACCTTTGAAGGGGAATATCAGCGTAAGGATGAGCAGCGCGACCGGTTAGATCATAAAGACGACCGGTGAGTTTGTGGCCCGGTGGCGCTCGCTCACCGGGCCTGCGGCTTTTGCCGCTTCGGTAAAAACACCCACAGCCCCGCCAGCATGACGATGGCGTACACACTCTTCCATCCCACCATCGCCAGCAGCATCAGGCACAGGACACACCCGACAGCCGCCAGCGCCTTAAAGCGTCCTTTCAGCAACCGACAGCCCGCCAGCATGCACAGCAGGTAGATCATGATGAAAATACCGTTGGCGTAGACAATCAGCGCGTCAAGGTTGATGTCGAGGAGATAAATGGCCAGGGAACTCACCACGCAGCAGCCCAGTACGGTATTCAGCGCATTCACCGGAAGCTGACGCTTTGACAGGCGTGAGAGGGGGCTATCCGGTTTATAAAGTGCCTGAGACCACACCAGCCGGGCGAAGCTCTGAATATAGATGTTGAGGCTGGCAAAGCAGGCGAGATAGCCAATCACGCAGGCTACCCACAGGGCCTTAACGCCAAACAGCTGCACCACGATGCCCGGCAGCGACGCGGCGGCAGCTTTCTCTTCACCGAACGCGTTGAAGTGCAGCACCAGTACGGTACAGGCCCAGTACACGGTACCCGCCAGCAGCAGGCCAATCATCAGTGCGCGGGGGAAATCACGCTCGGGCTGTTTAAACTCGGATGCCAGATGAGCGAACGCCTCCAGACCGACGAAACACCAGAACATGACGGATAGTGCAGCGAAAAGCTGTGCGTGGTCGATGTCGTTAATCGCGGGGAAAGGAATATCCGCCACGGTAATGTCACCCGCAAACCAGATGGCGACGATCAGCGCGACAATTAACACGGCGACCAGCGTTTGCAGATTGGCGCTGGAGCTGGCCCCGCGTGAGCCTACCCACCAGACAATCGCCAGCGTACCGAGTTCAGCCAGCAGCAGCTGTTCATCGTGCCAGCCAAACAGCGCCTGTCCGAAGCCGGTTGCGATATGCAGGGCTGCCGGAAGGCCAACGGGTATCACCGACAAAAATAGCCAGCCGGTGACGCGCTCCATCCGCGGCCCAAACGCCATGCCGACAAAATGCGCTACGCCGCCTGCGCTCGGGAAGTGCCGCCCGAGTATGGCAAAGACAATCGCCACCGGAAACACCAGCACGATCAGCACCGGCCATGCCCAAAGACTGTTATTGCCGGCAACCAATGCCGCCAGCGCGGGAACCGCGAATACCCCCGTGCCTAATAAAGATGTTGAGAGTAAGCCAATGCCCTGCGCCAGCCCCAACTCCTGCCTGAGTCCACTCATTTACCTCGTCCCGCCACCATCAAAAGAGAGTGGATGGTAACACTTTCGCAAATTTTTTTTCGATTACCCCTTGAAGGGGTAAAAAGCTATCCCCATCTCTCAGGGCACTAGCCGGAAAACCGCATGCGGACCGGCGTCATCCATAACTGATAATGACTTTCTCAAAGGAGAGCTATCAATGAGTATTCGTCCGTTACATGATCGTGTGATCGTCAAACGTAAAGAAGTTGAAACCAAGTCTGCTGGCGGCATCGTTCTGACCGGTTCAGCAGCAGCAAAATCAACGCGTGGCGAAATCATCGCTGTCGGTAAGGGCCGCATCCTGGAAAACGGAACTGTGCAGCCACTGGACGTTAAAGTTGGTGACATCGTCATTTTCAACGATGGCTACGGCGTGAAATCCGAGAAGATCGACAATGAAGAAGTGTTGATCATGTCCGAGAGCGACATTCTGGCAATTGTTGAAGCGTAATTAACGCACGAAACTGTACGAATTTGAGGAAATAAGAACATGGCAGCTAAAGACGTAAAATTCGGTAACGACGCTCGTGTAAAAATGCTCCGCGGCGTAAACGTACTGGCAGACGCAGTGAAAGTCACTCTGGGCCCGAAAGGCCGTAACGTAGTGCTGGACAAATCCTTCGGCGCGCCAACCATCACCAAAGATGGTGTTTCTGTTGCACGTGAAATCGAACTGGAAGACAAGTTCGAAAACATGGGCGCACAGATGGTGAAAGAAGTTGCCTCTAAAGCGAACGACGCTGCCGGTGACGGCACCACCACCGCGACCGTACTGGCGCAGGCGATCATCACCGAAGGCCTGAAAGCCGTTGCTGCGGGCATGAACCCAATGGATCTGAAACGTGGTATCGACAAAGCTGTCGCCTCTGCTGTTGAAGAACTGAAAGCGCTGTCCGTACCGTGCTCTGACTCTAAAGCCATTGCTCAGGTTGGTACTATCTCCGCTAACTCCGACGAAACCGTAGGTAAACTGATCGCTGAAGCGATGGATAAAGTCGGTAAAGAAGGCGTGATCACCGTTGAAGACGGTACTGGTCTGGAAGACGAACTGGACGTGGTTGAAGGTATGCAGTTCGATCGCGGTTACCTGTCTCCATACTTCATCAACAAGCCAGAAACTGGCGCTGTTGAGCTGGAAAGCCCGTTCATCCTGCTGGCTGACAAGAAAATCTCCAACATCCGCGAAATGCTGCCAGTGCTGGAAGCCGTTGCGAAAGCAGGCAAGCCGCTGGTAATCATTGCTGAAGACGTTGAAGGCGAAGCGCTGGCGACTCTGGTGGTTAACACCATGCGTGGCATCGTGAAAGTGGCAGCGGTTAAAGCACCTGGCTTCGGCGATCGTCGTAAAGCGATGCTTCAGGATATCGCTACCCTGACTGGCGGTACCGTGATCTCCGAAGAGATCGGTATGGAGCTGGAAAAAGCGACCCTGGAAGACCTGGGCCAGGCGAAACGCGTTGTGATCAACAAAGACACCACCACCATCATCGACGGTGTGGGTGAAGAAGCTGCTATTCAGGGCCGTGTTGGTCAGATCCGTAAGCAGATCGAAGAAGCAACTTCCGATTACGACCGTGAAAAACTCCAGGAGCGCGTAGCGAAACTGGCAGGCGGCGTAGCGGTAATCAAAGTCGGTGCGGCTACCGAAGTTGAAATGAAAGAGAAGAAAGCACGCGTTGACGACGCCCTGCACGCGACCCGTGCTGCGGTAGAAGAAGGCGTGGTTGCTGGTGGTGGTGTCGCGCTGGTGCGTGTAGCCGCTAAACTGGCTGGCCTGACTGCTCAGAACGAAGACCAGAACGTGGGTATCAAAGTTGCGCTGCGCGCGATGGAAGCTCCTCTGCGTCAGATCGTGTCCAACGCCGGTGAAGAGCCGTCTGTGGTTGCGAACAACGTGAAAGCGGGTGAAGGTAACTACGGTTACAACGCGGCAACTGAAGAATACGGCAACATGATCGACTTCGGTATCCTGGATCCAACTAAAGTGACCCGTTCTGCACTGCAATACGCGGCATCTGTAGCTGGTCTGATGATCACGACCGAGTGCATGGTGACCGACCTGCCTAAAGGCGACGCGCCTGACTTAGGTGCTGCTGGTGGTATGGGCGGCATGGGTGGCATGGGCGGCATGATGTAATCATGTTGTTCTGAACCTCTCAGAACGAACCCCGGGCAGCAATGCCCGGGGTTTTTTATTGTCTTCTACTCAAACGTGCCTTTCACGCACACAACGCCTCCACTCACCATCTGGCGGCCTTTCGCCCAGACCTCGCGGATCTTCAGATCATCGGTCAGCACCAGGACGTCGGCATCGCATCCGGGCGCGATCCGCCCTTTATGCTCCAGGCCGAGAAATTCCGCCACGTTACGCGTAAACGGCAGAAGCGCCTCCTCCAGCGGCAGGTGATACCGGCCGACCAGCTGCTGTAGCGTCTCAAGCAGGGATTCAAATCCCGCCACGCCAATGCCAACAAGATTACCATTTGCGTCAAAATTCGGCTGGCTGCCGTTGCCATCCGAGCTGAGCGTGAGCCGGTTAAACGGCACCTGTGCTTCACTGGCCGTCGCGATAGCGGTGGCGGCATCAACAGGCTCGCTGATGCTGGTGGTGATGTCGATGTACCCCCCTTCGCGGGCATAGTCCAGTGCGGCGTGGAACAGTGCCTGGGCGCGGTTGACGTGAGTTGGCAGCAGCTTCGTGCGGGGCACGTCGGCGTTATTCAGGATGTTAAGCAGCGGCTCCAGCAGTTTCGGGCTGTTGCCGAGGTGAAACACGGATATCCCCGCTTTGGCGCCCAGCAGCCCGCCGACTCGCGACTGGGCGGCTATATTCGCGAGCTGGTCATCTGCCGGAGCGGAAGAGCGATGGTCGGAAATCGCGCATTTCACGCCAATGATTTTATCAATCAGCGCCACATCCTTTTCGATACTGCCGGTAATCGTCGGAGAAGGCAGGCCATACGCGCCTGTCAGCATCCACGCGCTGATCCCTTCATGCTCAAGCGCCCGCGTTTTCGCCAGCAGCGACTCGGGATGGCGGGTCACGCCGTCGGTGCCCAGCAGGCCAACAACGGAGGTGATGCCAGCCGCCACCAGCGCAGACAATCGCACCTCTGGCGTCCGGGTGTGGGGACCGGCTTCACCGCCGCCGCCAATCAGGTGTACATGCTGATCGATAAACCCCGGACAAACCACCGCTCCGGCGAGATCGCTTTCAGGACAGTCTGGCCTCGTTGTGGCGTGACCCGCTTTTTCGACTGCGACGATTTTTCCTCCGGCAATCAACAGATCGCAATGCCCAAGATCCTCGGGAGCGTAAAGCTGCGCATTGCGGAAAAGGTGCGGTTCCAGCACTGAAAAATCCATTTTTATCTCCTCAGAAGAGTAGCTGCATCACCCACATTGAGAGCAGGGAGTTAATGACGCAGATAGTGATGATGTGCGGATAATACTTCGGGTTGACGCCTGCGGTGCCAAGGCAACGGCCCGTGTTTTGCACCGGATTACCCATCAGATAGATGGCGGGCAGCAGGATGGTGGCATCGTGACCGTTGAGCGTGCCGGCAGCGACCAGACTGGCGCAGACCCCCACACCGCCGCCCATGCTCATTACCGAGGCCAGAAGAACCGTTGCCGCCGCACCCGGAAGCCCCCACAGGGCCATGATGGGCTCGCATACCCTGCCGACAATATCCAGCAGGCCGGTTACCTTGAGCGCCTGAATGATGACAAACGCCATGACCACGTTCGGCAGCAGGCTGGTGGTGGCGATGGTAAAGCCGCGGCGGGCGCCATCGATAAACAGGTCCATGATATTTTTACGCGGCTGGGCGATCATCTTTCCTCCTGAACGCGGCGAACTTCCATGTGGGCGATCCACAGTCGCAGGAAGTTCGCGCCAACAAATTTGAACACCAGAATGACGGCAAGCGGCGTGATCACCGGGACGGTAATAAAGGTAAATAGTGCGGCACCAGAAGAAAAATAGTTGGTAATAATGGCGCTACCGCTGGTCTGGAAGGTGGCGAAAATGGCGCGTTCATGGTCAGTAATCGCCCCTTCGTCAGTCAACTCTTTGGTCATCCCTGCGGCTGCATCGGTATTTTGCAGGTTGGCGATAAGCGCCAGAGAGCAGATGCCCGGCACGCCGAGCAGCGGGCGCAGAATGGGCGTCATGAGCTGTTGTGCGGCGCGCAGCCCGCCCAGCCCCTCGGTAACGGCAATGATCCCGAGCGATAAAATGACCGAGGGCGCCAGTTCAAGGGCAAATAAAAAACCGTCTTTCGCTCCTGTGCCGCCCTCACCGCGAAACGTCAGCGCGCCGTTCACCGGTCCAAAGCTGCCGTTCAGCACGGTAAAATCCAGCACGCGCCACCATTCGGTACTTTTGGCGAAAAAACCTGAGAAAAATACGATGGTGAGCACGAACGCCAGATAGCCCACCCAGGTTACTTTTTCCTCTCCTGAGGATGATGCACTCATGAAACCCCCTTTTTTGAGTCGCGTACAAAAGTTGTACGTCGCATCACTAAAAACGATCGGGGGCTAAAACACGATATCCCAAAGGTTATTATCAGAATTCATTTAAGATGTCGGAGGAGTGCCAGCGGAATCTGGCTCGCAGAAATGCTCAGCATTTTTCTTTTGGTCATCTTTTTAGTATAAGGTTTACACGCGGACAACTACTGTCCAGCTTATTGAAAACGAGGAATAACATGCGCATAAAAGTCTGTGCAGGGATTGTAGGTGCAGCATTGCTGCTGGCGGGTTGTAGCACCAGCAATGAGCTGACGGCAGCGGGCCAGAGCGTTCGCTTTGTGGAAGATAAGCCGGGCAGCGAATGCCAGCTGTTAGGCACCGCCACTGGCGAGCAAAGCAACTGGATGTCGGGGCAGCACGGCGAAGAGGGCGGCTCTATGCGCGGTGCGGCCAATGCCCTGCGTAATCAGGCTGCGGCAATGGGCGGCAATGTGATTTACGGGGTGAGCAGCCCGACGCAGGGGATGCTGTCCAGCTTTGTGCCAACCGCCAGCCAGATGAACGGCCAGGTCTATAAGTGCCCGAACTGATATAACTTTTTGATGGCGCTGCCGCTTTATCTCCAGGGCAGGTAAGCGTAGCGCCACCTGCCTTTTTACTGCTGCCGTAGCTGCAAATCCAGCGGCGTCTTACTCGGCTCTCCGCCAATCTCACGTGCCAGCTTCGGCACCATATAACCCGAAACCAGCGTTAACAGCTCGTGCATAATCTTCCGGGCCTCTTCATCTGTCACCATGAAGTGCGCCGCGCCCTGGACGCGATCCAGAACATGCAGGTAATAGGGCATTACGCCCGCATCAAATAAGGCATTGCTGAGATCGGCCAGCACGCGGGCGCTGTCGTTCACGCCGCGCAGTAATACGCTCTGGTTGAGCAGCGTCACGCCTGCCTTTCGCATACGCGCCATCGCCGCACGAAAGTGCGCGTCAATTTCATTTGCGTGGTTGATATGGTTCACCAGCAGCACCTGCAAACGGGACTGCTCCAGGCGCGTGACCAGGGCGTCGGTGATACGCGCCGGGATGACGATCGGTAAACGGCTGTGAATGCGCAGACGCTTAATGTGCGGGATGGTCTCAAGCTGAGTCAGCAGCCAGTCCAGCTCATGATCTTTTGCCATCAGCGGGTCGCCGCCGGAAAAGATGATTTCATCCAGCTCCGGGTGCGCCGCGATGTAGTCCAGTGCCACCTGCCAGTTGCGTTTATTGCCCTGATTTTCGGCGTATGGGAAGTGGCGACGGAAGCAATAGCGGCAATTTACCGCGCAACCGCCCTTAACCAGCAGCAGGGCGCGATTACGGTATTTATGCAGCAAACCCGGTACGACACTGTTTTGCTCTTCCAGCGGATCGGTGCTGTATCCGGGGGCGGTAATAAACTCATCCTGAGAGGTAAGGGTTTGTTTTAATAATGGATCATCAGGGTTACCCTTTTCCATTCGGGCAACAAACGCGCGGGGAACGCGCAGGGCGAAAAGGCGCTTCGCCTCACGACCTGCACGCAACGCTTCGTGCTGTTCGAGGTCTAAAAGACGCAGCAATTCATCAGGACTGGTGATTACATCGGCAAGTTGCGATAACCAATCTTCTCTGGACGGGGTGTTTAGGGTTACAATATGCGCCATTTTGTGGCTTAGCTACCAGTTAACAAATTTAGAGGGCCTTATGGCAACGTACTATAGCAACGATTTTCGTGCTGGTCTTAAAATCATGATGGACGGCGAACCGTACGCGGTTGAAGCCAGCGAATTCGTTAAACCAGGTAAAGGCCAGGCATTCGCACGCGTTAAGCTGCGCCGCCTGCTGACCGGTACCCGTGTTGAGAAAACCTTCAAATCTACTGACTCCGCTGAAGGCGCTGATGTTGTCGATATGAACCTGACTTACCTGTACAACGACGGTGAGTTCTGGCACTTCATGAACAACGAAACCTTCGAGCAGCTGTCTGCGGACGCGAAAGCGATTGGCGACAACGCCAAGTGGCTGCTGGATCAGGCTGAGTGCATCGTTACCCTGTGGAACGGTCAGCCTATCGCGGTTACGCCTCCGAACTTCGTTGAGCTGGAAATCGTTGAAACCGATCCAGGTCTGAAAGGTGATACCGCAGGTACTGGCGGCAAGCCTGCCACCCTGTCTACCGGCGCGGTGGTTAAAGTGCCACTGTTCGTACAGATCGGTGAAGTGATCAAAGTGGATACCCGCTCCGGCGAATATGTATCCCGCGTGAAGTAATTTACGTCATGATTAAAGGCGCAGCGCCCGCTGCGCCTGATTTTGCAGGCAGGGAAGATGAAACGTACCGTTAAAATTCTGCTTCTGTTAGCGTTCTCAAGCGCAATTCTCTCCGGTTGCAACACCGCGCGTGGCGTGGGCGAAGATATTCAGGATCTCGGCCATATCATTTCCCATGCGGCCAGCTAATTCCGTCTAATTTTCCTAAAAATTCTTCCTTTTCCGTCAAACGACAAGATCTTGTCTATTCTTAAGTTGCTATACACAAAATAACTTTGGCTATAAAAGGAAGATATTATGGTTAAGAAAACAATTGCAGCGATCTTTTCTGTTCTGGTGCTTTCTTCGGTACTGACTGCATGTAACACCACCCGTGGCGTAGGGGAAGATATCTCCGACGGTGGTAACGCGATTTCTGGCGCAGCAACTAAAGCTCAGAACTAATGAAAGCGACGGTACGGCAGCTAACTTCACCGTACCGTCAATTCTCCACTTCCTGTAGCGATAAAAACGGGGAGTAACGCGTATCCATATGAAGCTTCATGCGGATATTGCGTTTGTACGTATACACCGTTTTTCCGTTAATGCGCAGATTGCTGGCAATTTTCTGGTTGCTCGCACCATCCATCCACAGGGTCAATACTCTCTCTTCCTGACGCGTCAGTAACGGTGCCGCCATTTCCGGAAGCTCCGCGCTTACGCATGTCGTTAGCGCGTCGTTTATCACCGCCGCCAGTTTTTCCAGATCGGTATTTTTGGAAAGTGAAGACCATATCGGGAACTGCGCCAGATAATCTGTCATCTCCTGCTCCTGCCCCGATTGCAGCATAATAAAAGGCAATGTTTCGCTGGCAATAAGCAGGGAAGATAGCTGCTGAAAATGGTGTAAATCCTGCCGGAAGCCCGATAAATCAGCGATGACCAGCGCAGGTTTCCATTGCAGGATATGCTCTCTGGCGAGGAAAAGATTATTTACCCCGGTTACGACGAAATGACCCGAAAACAGGTCTGAATGATTGAGCCAGGCTTCAAATCCCGTGCGGGTGAAGTGACAACGGTCAATCAAAAGAATTTTGAACATATAATTTTCGCAGTCGGCTAGTGGTTTGGCTTCCTGCCATCAGAAAGCCTATCATCATAGAGAAGTCGGATGAGTCATAAATGCCTGAACTCCGTGCCTTACTGAGGCTATTTCTTGCCTTAACGTGTTCAGCAGAAAAAGTTTGAAAAAAAATTCCATGCTAACCAAAATATAAGGCGCAACCTCAGCCTTGCGGGACGACCCGTAAGCGCTTCATTCATCGGGGACGGCCCCAACTTGTCGTTAAGTTAAGGAGCCTGATATGTCCTGGATCGTTCTTGTTATTGCCGGTTTGCTCGAAGTGGTATGGGCAATTGGCCTGAAATATACCCACGGTTTTACCCGCCTGACGCCCAGCGTCATCACTATCGCCGCAATGATTGTCAGTATCGTCATGCTGTCATGGGCGATGCGAACCTTGCCAGTCGGAACGGCTTACGCTGTCTGGACTGGAATTGGCGCGGTAGGAGCTGCCATTACCGGCATTCTGCTGCTGGGGGAGTCTGCGAGTCTGGCGCGTATCGCCAGCCTCGCGTTAATCGTCGCGGGTATCATCGGGTTAAAACTCAGTACGCACTAATGCAGCTGTTTTACCCAGATTAATTTCGTCACGTCAAACCCTTGCCGGGTCGCTATGTCCAGCATCTGCTGTTTCATTTCCGTCGAGATCGTTGGCGTGCGGGAGAGGAGCCACAGATAGTTGCGATCCGGCCCACACACCAGCGCATGGCGGTACTCTCTGTCCAGCGCAATGACGTTATACCCGCCATAGAATGGGCCGATGAAAGAGACTTTCATGGCCGCGCGGTTAGACGCGCCGGTGAAATAGGCCTGACCAACTGACTGCTGCCACATCTGGCGATCCGGGTTATAGCCGCGGTTAATGACCCGGATCCCGCCGTCATCCATCGCGCTGTAGCTGACCGTGACTTTTTCTAAGCCCCGTTCGAACTGATGGTCCATTCGGGCGATTTCATACCAGGTGCCGAGGAAGCGCTGTGCGTCGAAATTACTGACTACCGTGACGCCAGGCGGAGGAGTAGGGGAACTGCAAGCAACCACTAAAAACGCGGCTGTTACTGCGGCAATAACAGGCAGAATGCGCATAGGAGTTTCCTTACTGTTTTTTGTTAAGTGTAGATGACAGCAAGGAAAATGCGGGAGATTGTGCAGGGTGTTTTGCCGGGTGACGGCTTCGCCTTACCCGGCCTACAAAGTTCACGCGTTGTGTAGGCCGGGTAAGCGCAGCGCCACCCGGCAATGTTTTACTGTAGTGCGTCGAGGATATGGTATGCCGCCTCAACGCGTGCCGGATTCGGATAGCTTTTATTCGCGAGCATCACAATACCGATCTGCTTTTCAGGAATAAAGGCCACGTAGCTGCCAAACCCGCCAGTAGAGCCCGTTTTATGGACCCAGGACGCTTTGACCGGGGGAGCCGGTGGATTCACTTCTACCACGGGCAACGGCGCCAGCGCTACCTTACTGTCGCTGCCCTCGACCACCGTGTTGGCCTCCACGGGCCAGTTGAGCATCTCCCAGCCCAGACCCTGATACATTGACCCGATACGCCAGTAGCGCGACTGCGCCAGCGCGATGCCCTGCTTAAGTGAGGCATCAGCAACGTTCTCCGGCGCCATGTTTGCCATGACCCAGTTCGCCATATCCTGCACGTTGGTTTTCACGCCATAGGCTTGTGCATCCAGCATACCCGGCGAAACGCGCACCGCTTTACCGTCACGATAGCCCCAGGCGTAATGCGCCTCTTCCGCTTTCGGCACGTTAATCCAGGTATGGTCCAGCTTGAGCGGCTTAAGGACCCGCGTCGTCATGGCCTGCTCATAGGGCATGCCAGAAGGTTTGACCGCCAGCGCACCAAAAAGACCGATGCTGGCGTTGGCGTAAAGACGCGTTGTGCCAGGCTTCCACTGCGGCTGCCAGTTTTGATAAAAGCGCAGCAGGGAGGCGTTATCCGTGACCTCATTCGGTACCTGTAGCGGCAGGCCGCCAGCGGTGTAGGTGGCGAGATCCAGCATACGAATACCCTGCCACTGCTTGCCCGTCAGCTGTGGCCAGTATCTGGTCACCGGATCGTCCAGCGAAATTTCACCGCGAGCAATGGCATCCCCACCTAAAACGCCGGTGAAGGTTTTACTTATAGAACCCAGCTCGAACAGGGTCTGAGGCGTAACGGATTTATTCGCCGCGATATCGGCCTTGCCAAACGTGTAATAGTGCGGTTTTCCCTGATAAATAACGGCCACCGCCATGCCTGGAACAGACTGGGCTTTCATCAGCGGGGTAACCGTATTCGCGACCACCTCCGCCAGCTGTTTTTCTGACACTGGCGCGGCGAGAGCAGAGCAAGAGATGCCGAGCAGCAGGGCGCAGCAAAGGGATTTTTTCATCATCAGTAATCTTCCGTAATAGCGAGTCAAGGGGATGTCCGGGCCCGTCAGACAGGCGTAGTCTGTTGGATTTGACAGTGCCTGACAAACGGTTAAATTTAGCATTAGCTGTTAATTTTTCTAACGGAAGCGACCATGACGCGAAGCTATCTACCCCTCAATTCGCTTCGGGCTTTTGAGGCCGCCGCAAGACATCTCAGCTTTACGCATGCGGCCATTGAACTGAATGTGACGCATTCGGCTATTAGCCAGCATGTGAAAACGCTGGAGCAGCACCTGAACTGTCAGCTGTTCGTTCGCGTGTCGCGCGGGCTGATGTTGACTACCGAGGGCGAAAATTTACTGCCGGTGCTGAATGATTCGTTCGATCGTATAGCCGGAATGCTGGATCGCTTCGCTAACCATCGTGCGCAGGAGAAGCTGAAAATCGGCGTGGTGGGTACGTTTGCCACCGGGGTCTTATTCTCGCAGCTGGAGGATTTTCGCCGTGGCTACCCACACATCGATCTTCAGCTTTCCACCCATAACAACCGCGTTGATCCGGCTGCCGAAGGGCTTGACTATACGATCCGCTACGGTGGCGGGGCGTGGCACGGTACCGAGGCTGAATTTCTTTTTCATGCGCCGCTCGCGCCGCTGTGTACACCTGATATCGCCGCCAGTCTGCACAGTTCGGCCGACATCCTCAGGTTTACGCTGCTGCGCTCCTACCGACGCGACGAGTGGACCGCGTGGATGCAGGCGGCCGGCGAGCATCCCCCTTCGCCAACGCACCGCGTGATGGTATTTGATTCGTCCGTGACCATGCTGGAGGCCGCTCAGGCAGGGGTGGGTATTGCTATTGCGCCTGTCGATATGTTTACCCATCTGTTAGCCAGCGAGCGCATTGTGCAGCCCTTTGCGACGCAGATTGAGCTCGGCAGCTACTGGCTGACCCGATTGCAGTCCCGGGCAGAAACGCCAGCCATGCGCGAATTTTCCCGGTGGCTGGTGGAGAAGATGAAAAAGTAAAAAGCCCGCCGGATGGCGGGCCTGTTCAGTCAGATGGTGACCACGGCAATCAACGTGACGACCGTCAGAATGGTCGCCAGACCGTAGAAGACCCATTTACCGCTTGGCACATGGATTTTCAGATCGTGCATCGCATGGTGGATACGGTGCAGACCACACCACAGCGGCAGGACGATCATCAGGAAGATGAACACGCGGCCAATAAAGCTGCTCGCAAAGGCCAGTACGCGCTCATAGCTCAGCGCATCGCCCGGGAACAGCCCCAGCGGCAGCATGATCCCGACCAGCAGGATAATGACCGGGGCAATAATGGCGCTCCACATGCCGCCTGCGCCAAACAGCCCCCAGAAGACCGGCTCGTCTGAACGTTTTGGATTTGGATTGATCACAGTAGTCTCCTTACCAGAACAGTGCGACAAACAGAATGACCACAGAGACAACTGCCGTCACTGCCCAGAGCCCTTTAATGACCGGCTCTGGCCCCATTTTTTCGCCTTTTACAATGATGTTCGCTGCTTTTGGCGCCAGTTCAAACCAGGTTTTGGTATGAAGCAGCGCGGCGGCGAGCACAATCAGGTTCAGCACAACGATGATTGGGTTTTGCAGGAAGCCCACAAAACTGGACCAGGCTTCCGGGCCGTGCTTGAGGGCATAAACCCCGTACAGCAGTTCGAGGCTGAACCAGACCGCGGGAACAGCCGTGCCTTCACGCAGCATATAGAAGCGATAAAACGGCAGTTTTTTCCACCAGGTGGACGGCATTGGTCGCACGTAGGCTTTGCGTTTAGTCGTCATCATGCACTCCTTAGCGTGGTTTCAGGGTAGCGATAAGAAAGTCTTTCGAGCTTTCCACCTTACCCTGCTGAATGGCGGCAGCCGGGTCGACATGCTTCGGACAGACTTCGGAGCAGTAACCGACAAACGTGCAGGTCCAGACCCCGTTCTGGCTGTTCAGCTGGGCCATACGTTCTTTTTTGCCGTGGTCGCGGCTGTCTTCGTTATAGCGGTGCGCCAGGGTAATGGCGGCCGGGCCGATAAACTCAGGGTTCAGGCCAAACTGTGGACAGGCGGCATAGCACAGGCCGCAGTTGATGCAGCCGGAGAACTGATGGTATTTCGCCATCTGCGCGGGCGTCTGGGTGTTTGGCCCCTGATCCGGCGTGCGCGGGTTGCCGATGATGTACGGCTTAATCGCTTCGAGGCTTTCGATAAAGTGGGTCATGTCGACCACCAGATCGCGCTCAATCGGGAAGTTGCCCAGCGCTTCAACCTTGATACCTTTGGTGTAATCACGCAGGAAGGTTTTACACGCCAGCTTTGGCACCTTGTTGACCATCATGCCGCAGGAGCCGCAAATTGCCATGCGGCAGGACCAGCGGTAGCTCAGGTCTGGGGCCAGGTTATCTTTGATATAGCCGAGCGCATCCAGCAGGGAGGTTTGCTCGTCGTAAGGGACTTCATAGAAAGCGCTGTGCGGCGCGGCGTCCACTTCCGGATTGTAGCGCACCACTTCAATTTTCAGTTTTTGCATCTCAGCCATTCGCCTTCTCCTTCTTATCGGCGGCTTCTGCTTCTGCACCGTACACGCGTTTCGCCGGTGGCAGCGTGGTGATTTTCACGTCGCTGTAGTCCAGTCGCGTAGTGCCATCCGCATCGCGCCAGGCGAGAGTGTGTTTAAGGAAATTGACGTCGTCACGTTCGGTGCAGCCCTCATCCAGGCGCTGGTGCGCGCCGCGGGACTCTTTACGCGCCAGGGCGGAATGGGCCATACATTCTGCGACGTTCAGGCCATGGCCCAGTTCAATGGTATAAAGCAGATCGGTATTGAAGACGCTGGAAGTGTCGGTGATGCGCACACGCTTGAAGCGCTCCTGCAACTCCGCCAGCTTGTCGACGGTTTTCTGCATCAGCTCTGGCGTACGGTAGATCCCGCAGCCTTCTTCCATCGACAGCCCCATTTCGTCGCGGATCTTCGACCAGTTTTCGTTACCTTCCTGGTTCACCAGGTCTTTCAGGCGTTTTTCGACGTCTGCAACCTGCGCATCCAGCGCCGCGCTGTTAGCTTCACCTGCCGTTGCGGCACGCTCCATCGCACGTTCGCCCGCCATGCGACCAAAGACCACCAGCTCAGCCAGCGAGTTTGAGCCCAGACGGTTTGCGCCGTGCAGACCGACGGAGGAACACTCGCCCACCGCAAACAGCCCTTTGATGCGGGTTTCGCACTGCTGGTCGGTTTCGATACCGCCCATGGTGTAGTGCGCGGTTGGACGCACCGGGATCGGCTCTTTCACCGGATCGACGCCCACATAGGCTTTCGCCAGCTCGCAGATAAACGGCAAACGCTCCAGCAGTTTCTTCTCGCCGAGATGACGCAGGTCGAGATGCACCACGTCGCCGCGCGGCGTTGAGATGGTGTTGCCTTTGCGCCACTCGTGCCAGAAAGCCTGAGAAACTTTGTCGCGTGGGCCGAGTTCCATGTATTTGTTTTTCGGCTCGCCAAGCGGGGTTTCCGGACCCATGCCGTAATCCTGCAAATAGCGATAGCCGTTTTTGTTGACCAGAATACCGCCTTCACCGCGGCAGCCTTCCGTCATCAGTATGCCGGAGCCTGGCAGGCCGGTTGGGTGATACTGGACGAACTCCATATCACGCAGCGGGACGCCGTGGCTGAGCGCCATGCCCATACCGTCACCGGTGACGATGCCGCCGTTGGTGTTGTAGCGGTATACGCGACCCGCACCGCCCGTTGCCATCACCACCGCATTCGCGCGGATCTGGACAAGCGTGCCTTCCATCATGTTCATCGCCACCAGTCCGCGCGCATGACCGTCGTCGACCAGAATGTCGAGAACGAAATGTTCGTCAAAGCGCTGGATTTGTGGGAACTGGAGGGAGGTCTGGAACAGGGTGTGCAGCATGTGGAAGCCGGTCTTATCGGCGGCAAACCAGGTGCGTTCGATCTTCATGCCACCGAAGCGGCGGACGTTGACGCTCCCGTCCGGACGGCGGCTCCACGGGCATCCCCACTGTTCCAGCTGGGTCATTTCCGTTGGGCAATGGTGCACGAAGTAATCAACGACATCCTGTTCGCAAAGCCAGTCGCCCCCTGCAACCGTGTCGTGGAAATGGTATTCGAAGCTGTCATGATCCTGCGCGACGGCGGCGGATCCTCCTTCTGCGGCTACCGTGTGGCTGCGCATCGGATAGACTTTTGAAATCAATGCGATTTTAGCGTTCGGATTGGCTTGTGCCGCAGCAATTGCAGCGCGTAATCCAGCCCCGCCAGCGCCTATTACGGCAAGATCGGCTTGAAAAGTTTGCACGACATTCCTCCAGATTTTTGTTTTCCCGCAACGGGATGAACTAAAGGACGTTCACCTGCCCGAACGGGCGATTGCGGAAGCGATTCCACTGCTCCTTTATGGGTAAAACAGTATAACCGCGTAGAAGTGAGGGAAATTTGACGTGTTCGATTTTTTTGCTGTTCTGTGCGGTGATTTATCATCGTGATTAATGAATGGCGTCACAGTATTTCTCTGTGCAATGAAAAAGGACTTTTACTGTGCAAAATTTGTCTCTGCCCCGGCTTACGAGTAGACTTCGTGCCCTTGTCTGAAAACGGAGAAATAACTCATGAGCGAAACGGCCACCTGGCAGCCGAGCGCATCCATTCCAAACCTGCTAAAGCGCGCAGCAATTATGGCGGAGATCCGCCGCTTCTTTGCGGATCGCGGCGTCCTGGAGGTGGAAACGCCGTGCATGAGTCAGGCGACGGTCACGGATATTCATCTGGTCCCGTTTGAAACCCGTTTTGTTGGCCCAGGCCACTCTCAGGGCATGAATCTGTATCTGATGACCAGCCCGGAATACCATATGAAGCGTCTGCTGGCGGCCGGGTGTGGTCCGGTCTATCAGCTGTGCCGTAGCTTCCGTAATGAAGAGATGGGCCGACACCATAATCCGGAATTCACCATGCTGGAGTGGTACCGCCCGCACTACGACATGTATCGTCTGATGAACGAAGTCGACGATCTGCTGCAACAGGTGCTGGATTGCGCGGAAGCTGAAACGCTCTCCTATCAGCAGGCCTTCCAGCGCCATCTGGAAATCGATCCGCTGTCGGCTGATAAAACACAGCTGCGTGAAGTGGCGGCAAAACTGGATCTGAGCAACGTGGCGGATACCGAAGAGGATCGCGACACGCTGCTGCAACTGCTGTTCACCTTTGGTGTTGAACCGCAGATTGGCAAAGATCGTCCGACGTTTGTCTATCACTTCCCGGCCAGCCAGGCCTCACTGGCGCAGATCAGCACCGAAGATCACCGCGTGGCGGAGCGTTTTGAGGTGTATTTCAAAGGCATCGAGCTGGCGAACGGTTTCCACGAGCTGACCGACGCGCGCGAACAGCAGCAGCGTTTCGAGCAGGATAACCGCAAGCGCAACGCGCGCGGTCTGCCGCAGCAGCCGATTGATACTCATCTGCTGGAAGCGCTTAAAGCCGGTCTGCCGGACTGCTCCGGCGTGGCGCTGGGTGTGGATCGCCTGGTCATGCTGGCGCTGGGTGCCGAGCACCTGGGCGATGTGATTGCCTTTACGGTCGATCGCGCCTGAAAAAATGCCGGGTGGCGCTGCGCTTACCCGGCCTACTCGGTCATTTAACTCTGCCACATTAAAAACTGCTCATTTCTCTCTATACGGGTCTTTTTCTTAATTTGACTCGGATAGCCACATTGTTTGTCTGGTCATCTGCTACCATCCGCGCAGTTTAATTCCGTTTCGGATGGTTATATGTCTCACTCACTCAAAAAAATGACCCTTACCGGGCTCATTCTGATGATTTTTACGTCAGTCTTTGGCTTTGCCAATAGCCCGTCCGCGTTTTATCTGATGGGCTACAGCGCGACGCCGTTTTATATCGTTTCCGCTCTGTTCTTCTTTATCCCGTTTGCGCTGATGATGGCGGAGATGGGCTCGGCGTACAGGAAAGAAGAGGGCGGCATCTATTCGTGGATGAACAACAGCGTCGGTCCGCGTTACGCGTTTATCGGTACGTTCATGTGGTTTTCATCCTACGTCGTCTGGATGGTCAGCACGGCGGCCAAGGTTTGGGTGCCGTTCTCAACGTTTCTCTTCGGTGCGGATAAAACGCAGGTCTGGTCTCTGGCGGGGCTGAGCTCCACGCAGGTGGTCGGTATTCTGGCAGTGTGCTGGATGGTGGTGGTCACCCTGGTGGCCTCGAAAGGCATCAACAAAATTGCCCGTATCACTGCCGTTGGCGGTATTTCCGTGATGTGCCTGAACCTTGTGCTGCTGCTGGTCAGCATCGCTATTCTGTGCCTGAACGGCGGGCATTTCGCACAGGAAGTCAACTTCGTTTCATCGCCTAATCCGGGTTACCAGTCCGGGCTGGCCATGCTCTCCTTCGTGGTGTTTGCCATCTTTGCTTACGGTGGAATTGAAGCCGTGGGCGGGCTGGTCGACAAAACCGAAAATCCGGAAAAGAACTTCGCTAAAGGCATTATCTTTGCCGCCATCGTCATTTCCATTGGCTACTCACTGGCGATTTTCCTCTGGGGCGTCAGCACCAACTGGCAGCAGATGTTAAGTAATAACACCACCAACCTCGGCAACATTACCTACGTGCTGATGAAAAGCCTGGGGGTGACGCTGGGCAACGCCATGGATCTCGCGCCGGAAACGTCGGCCACCCTGGGGATCTGGTTTGCGCGGATTACTGGCTTGTCGATGTTCCTCGCCTATACTGGCGCATTCTTCACGCTGATCTACTCGCCGCTGAAAGCGATTATTCAGGGGACGCCAAAGGCGCTGTGGCCCGCACGTATGACGCAGCTGAACGCTGCCGGTATGCCTGCCAACGCGATGTGGATGCAGTGCCTGCTGGTGTGCGTGTTCATTCTGCTGGTGTCCTTCGGCGGTGATACCGCGTCGGCGTTCTATAACAAGCTGACCCTGATGGCGAACGTATCGATGACGCTTCCGTATCTGTTCCTGACCCTGGCGTTCCCGTTCTTTAAGGCGAAGCGGGATCTGGAGCGGCCGTTTGTGATCTTCAAAACCCGCGCGGCGACGCTGCTGGCGACCACTGTTGTGGTGCTGGTCGTCGCGTTCGCCAACATCTTTACCGTCATTCAGCCCGTGGTTGAGGCAAATGACTGGAACAGCACGCTGTGGATGGTTGGCGGACCGATCTTCTTCTCGCTGCTGGCAATGGGGATTTATGAGCATTACCGTCGTCGCTCGACGGCCTGTGTAGCAGAAGTGGCGTAAAGGATTGACCCCCTCCCGACGGGGAGGGGGAAAGGATTACAAACTTCCCGCCGGGCGCGTACGCGCCGCTGACGTCAACGTTCTTCCCGTCTTACGTCCGTCCAGCGTTTCCAGACGCATCTGGAACGGTGGGAACGGCATATCAATTCCGTGCTCGCGGAAGCCAGCCAGAATCAACTGGTGGATCTCATGGCGCAGCGGCATACGGTGTCCCATCTCGGCGGCGTAGATACGCAGCTCGAAAATCTGGATCCCCTGCTGCAAATCAACCAGGAACACTTCCGGCGGCGGGTTGTCGATTACCAGCGAACAGCGTTCAGCAGCCGTATAGAGGATCTGCGTTACCTCTTCGCTGTTGGCATCCGACGGAGCGGGTACGGTCAGCACCACACGCGTGACGGAGTCGGACAGCGACCAGTTGATAAACTGCTCGGTGATAAACGCCTTGTTCGGAACGATGATCTCTTTACGGTCCCAGTCGCTGATGGTGGTGGCGCGGGTGTTGATTCGGGTGACGCTGCCGGTGAGATCGCGGATGGTCACCGTATCGCCAATTCGAATCGGCTTTTCAAACAGAATGATCAGACCAGAAACGAAGTTGGCAAAAATCTCCTGTAAACCAAAGCCCAGGCCTACGGTCAGGGCGGCAACCAGCCATTGCAGTTTTGACCATTCGATACCAATCATCGAGAAGCCAACCAGCCCACCAAACAGCATGATTAAATACTTGGTGATGGTGGTGATCGCATAGCCTGTGCCGGGGGTTAAATCCAGATGCTGCAACAGCGCCAGCTCCAGCAGGGCAGGGAAGTTACGGATCAGCTGCGTGGTGATGATCAGCACCAGAATCGCAATCAGCACGGCCCCTAAGGTGATGGGCTCCAGACTTTCGACCCCCTGCACCGTGGACGTCACATCCCATAAAGAGATGTTCTCCAGGAAGCCAAACGCGGAGTGGATTTCCGACCACAGGAAGATCACCGACAGCAGGGCAACCAGCATCAGAATTGAGCGTACCAGCCGCAGGGACTGGGTACTGATCGCATCCAGATCCAGTTCGACGTCATCGGCGTCTGTGGTCCCTTCGGTGCTGTTGACGTGGTTCGGCTCTTCTTCACCCCGCGCGCGCTGGGCCAGAATTTCTGCGCGACGGTGTTTGGCACGGTCAAACGCCAGACGACGACGCTGGATCAGCATGCCGCGGCGAATAACATGGTAGACCACCAGCAGCAGGAACCAGATAGCCACCGACGTTTCCAGTCGGGCGAGCAGCGCCTGCGCCGTGGCGAGATAACCGACCGCTGCCGCCAGCATCGCCGCCAGCGGCGCGCTGAGCAGCAGGTTCCACAGCAGACGGTTAAACATGTTATCGCCGCTGCCGGTCTTGTCGAGATAGAGCGGGATCCCGGCGCGTTTCAGGCTGAGCGTCACTACCGCTAACGCCCCGCAGATCAGCATAAAGCACAACCGTCCCAGCGAGCCGGAGAACTCCCGGTCATTGAGATTATCGAACATGATCAACGCCATAATCAGCGGCACAATCAGCCCGATACTCATCAGGTAGTAACGCATCGCCCGCGCAACGCGATTACGCGGCCAGCCAAAGTGAGCGATGAACAGACCATTTGGCCGCGCAAACGTGGCGCAAATCATCACCACCCACAGCAGCGGAACGGTGGCGGTCACGCCATCGCCAATCGCGACGGCAAGCGGGTAGGGCCAGGCTTCACGCAGGCCGTATCCGAGCGTCATCCACAGCACCGGCAGCGGAGACGCGACCAGAATTGACCAGAACACCGTACGCAACGTCAGCCAGAAGTGATCCTGGGTTACTTTTCCCACTCGGGCGCTGGAGCGCTCAAGGAAACGGGTGAAGTGACGACGGGAATAAATACTGAAGCCCACCAGAATCAGCGCCCCCAGCAGCGGGAAGATGGTCTCCTTGCTGGTTATCATCATTACGCTGGCGAGGCCCAGCTGGCTGAAGGTGTCCAATGAAATGAGGCGGCGCAGATCCTGCACAATCTCAATCGGCCAGGCGAAGGTCATCGGCCGCACGTCGGACGTCCAGAAAAGGTAACGGTGCGTGGCTTCGTTGACCTCTTTCAGCGCATCCTCCAGCTGGCTATTCGAGACTTTCAGCTTAGTCAGCTCAAGGATCAGCGTATCGCCTCCCTGCAACAGGGAATTGAGCAGTTCGCGTTGGGTGCGCAGCTGCGCTTCCAGAATACGACTTTGCTCGCCGGTGAGCGGCTGTCCGTCAGCCTGACGGATCTGGCGGATTTGCGGCTGCTTGTTGAGGAGATCCTCATAATGAAGACGCTGAACGCGCAACTGCGCCATCTCCGTATCAAGCTGCTGCGGTTTTGGCATCTCTGGCAGACGAGCCACCTGCGCGCGTAACGCTTCGCCCAACAGGTTAGACGAGCCAAGCCACTGGGACTGTTCACGCAGCGTGTTGAGCGCCTGACGAACCTGGAGGGTTTGATTGGTGGCCTGACGCTGCTGCGAGGCCACCAAATCCATGCGCTGCGCCTGCTGATTCAGCGCGGCAGAAAGCTCGCGGTTAACCTTAAACTGGGCGACGATGCTGTCGGGCAGGTTAGCACTGTTTTCGGCCAGTAACTCGGTGCTTTCCAGCGCACGTTCAGCTTCACGCTGACGCTGGCTGTTGAGTTGATTTCTCAGCGCCTGGAGATATGCATCCAGCTGCTGGCTCTGCTTCTGCGCCAGCTCGGAACGCATCCGCGACAGCTCCTGGCGGTTGTTAGCGGAAAGCTGCGCCAGCTCCAGTTCATCAACCAGCGCTTTTAGTCTGGCGGATTCCGCCTGTAACCCAAGATTTTGCGCCTGATTCTGCGGTGTGCTGCCTGTCTGCGTCCCGATGCGACGTTCCACCTCATTTAACTGACGGCGGGCATCGGTTTGCTGCTGTGGAAGCTGGCTGAGGGAATCGGCAATTTCACGCGCCCGTTCCTGCTCCTGCTGCGCCAGACGGCTTTTTTCCAGCAGCTGGCTGCTGACTTGCAGGATCTCCTGATTCAGCGCCTCGGACGTCATCCCCGCGGGGACCTGGCGTGGTTCATCGCGCAGGTTGTTTAGCTGCGAGCGCAGGGTCTGAGAGAGTTTGGGGAAGTTGTCGATAACCTGCTGATACTGCTGCGCGCGCTCAAGGGAACCCTTTCGTTCCTCAAGCGCGTTCAGTGCAGACTGGAGTGACTCAACGGTCTCCGGCTGAGCGGGTTTCGCCGCTTTTGCCTGCTCCAGCTCCTGGGTTATCTGTTTGGCGTCGGGGGCCGTCGCTGCGTACGCCCCCATGCTGAGGCACCAGGCCATCAGTAATACGATAATCGGGCGCACGTCAGCGATCCTTCTGTTGTTAGCCTTCGTCTTTTTTGTCGTCAACCAGCGGGCTGGCGTCGTGCTCGGCTTTGATCTCTTCTTCCGGCAACGGGGCAGGCGCAACCTCTGGCGTCACAAAGACCTCCGTCGATACTGCCAGAGGCTGGCCGAGTTTGGTCACGGACAGGCTTTCCAGCTCGTCGACCAGGTTAACTTTGCCCGGTGCGAACAGGTTGATGACCGTTGAGCCCAGCTTGAAGCGGCCCATTTCCTGACCTTTCAGCAGGGCCACAGAACCTTCTTCTTCGCCGGCAGGCCAGGTCCAGCGCTTGATCACGCCTTCGCGCGGCGGCGTAATGGTGCCCGCCCAGACGGTTTCGATGCTGCCTACAATGGTAGCACCCACCAGAATCTGCGCCATTGGGCCAAATTCAGTATCAAACAGGCAGATGACGCGCTCGTTACGGGCAAACAGGTTAGGAACGTTTTGCGCCGTCAGGTGGTTTACGGAGAACAGATCCCCCGGCACGTAGATCATCTCGCGCAGAATACCATTACACGGCATATGCACGCGGTGGTAGTCGCGTGGGGAGAGATAGGTGGTCGCGAAAGTCCCGTTCCGGAACAGATCGGCCATTATGTAGTTACCGGCCAGCAGCGCTTCCAGGCTGTAGTTATGGCCTTTCGCCTGCAAAATTTTGTCGTCTTCAATTTTACCCAGCTGGCTGATCACGCCGTCCGCTGGCATCACCAGCACGTTCGGGTCGGTATTCAGCGGGCGCACTTCGTCGCGCAGCGGACGCACAAAAAATTCGTTGAAGGTGCGGTAGCTTGCCGTATCCGGCTTCTGCGCTTCTTTCATGTCGACCTTGTAGTATTTCACGAACAGGTCGATGACCAGTTTGGTCAGCCAGCCCGCTCGTTTGCTCGCGCCCCAGCCCGCCAGGCGAGTGAGCCACAGTTTCGGCAGAATGTATTGAAGCGAAAGTTTAAATGAGTTTAACAAGGTAGCCTCCAGGCCATTGTTTTGTCGTTCCTGATCCGGCATTACGCTGCCGGAACCTGAAAAAAGGGGACGATTTTAGCGACGCTTAGCTTAGTTGTCAGTTATCAGGACCAGAAAAGTTTTTACGCGTTTTTACCTGGTCCATGCTTTCGAGAATACGGTGGTAATTTTCGAAACGGGTTTCCGCAATTTCTCCGTTCTCTACCGCTTCGCGGATAGCGCAGCCCGGATCGTTGTCATGTTTACAGTCGCGGTATTTGCAAGCGCCTAAATAGTCATGGAATTCGACAAATCCGTTAAAGATTTGTTCCGGCTCGAGGTGCCAGAGACCAAATTCACGCACGCCCGGGGAGTCAATCACATCGCCACCGTGCGGGAAGTGATAGAGACGTGAGGCAGTGGTGGTGTGCTGGCCCAGGCCCGAGACGTCAGACACATCGTTGGTCAGGATCTCCTGCTGAAGGCCGAGCAGGTTGTTAAGTAGGCTCGATTTACCTACGCCGGACTGCCCCGCAAAGATGCTGATGCGGTCGGTCAGCGCATCTTCTAACGGCTTCAGGCCATCTTTGGTGCGGCTGGAAACCATCAACACGCGATAGCCAATGTTGCGGTAAATATCCATCTGCTCATTTACAAAGGCCATGGCCTCGTCATCCAGCAGATCGATTTTATTCAGCACGATGAGCGGCTCAACCTGTAGCGTTTCGCAGGCCACCAGATAACGGTCAATAATATTGAGCGAAAGCTCAGGCAAAATCGCTGAAACGATCACTATCTGGTTGATGTTGGCGGCAATGGGCTTCACGCCGTCGTAGAAATCTGGACGGGTCAAAACCGACGTGCGTTCATGCACGGCTTCAACGATACCTTTAACCGTTACCCCTTCCGCCGCCTCTTTGCCTGGACGCCAGACCACGCGGTCACCGGTCACCAGGGAACGGATGGTGCGACGGATATTGCAACGGTGGATATCCCCGTCGGCGGATTCGACATCGGCGTGCATGCCGAAGCGGCTAATCACAACGCCTTCTGTCGCTTCGCCAAACAGGTTGTCGTCGTAATCGGGCTTCTCCGTAGTGGTTTTAAGACGGCGCTGGTGATTTGCATTCACGCGGCGCTGCTGCCCTTTGGAGAGTTTATTTTTACTCAATCGCGCTGGCTCCTGGTCGCCCGTAGCGGGCAAAACCTCTATGATACACTCTAATTAATACTAGTTAACCTGCTACTGCCGGTTATGCGAGAAGGGTGGAAAATAACATGAGCGCGGACGAAAACAACCTGATTTGGATCGATCTGGAGATGACCGGCCTGGATCCCGAGCGCGATCGCATTATTGAGATCGCCACACTGGTCACCGATGCCAATCTCAATATTCTGGCGGAAGGCCCAACGATTGCCGTGCACCAGTCCGATGACCAGCTTGCGCTGATGGATGAGTGGAACGTGCGTACCCATACCGGCAGCGGGCTGGTGGAACGCGTGAAGGCCAGCACCCTGGGCGACCGCGAAGCGGAGCTGGCGACGCTTGAATTTCTGAAGCAGTGGGTGCCGGCAGGAAAATCGCCTATCTGTGGCAACAGCATTGGTCAGGATCGTCGTTTCCTGTTTAAGTACATGCCGGAGCTGGAGTCCTACTTCCACTACCGCTATCTGGATGTGAGCACCCTGAAAGAGCTGGCCCGCCGCTGGAAACCGGAAATTCTCGACGGCTTTACAAAGCAGGGGACGCACCAGGCGATGGACGACATCCGTGAGTCTGTTGCGGAGCTGGCGTACTATCGCGAAAACTTTATTAAGCTCTGATTTTGCGATCCGGCGCCTTGCGTGGCCGGGTTTTTGTCGCTAAATTGTTCAGCTTGCCGATTAAATAAGCACTTGAACTGAATTTCAAAAAAATCGCTTTGAGGGGGGTTGCAGCTAAACGGATTTCTCGTATAATGCGCCTCCCGTAACGACAGAGAATTACACGTTACGACAGCAACAAAAGCAGTACAGATTTGCGGGAATAGCTCAGTTGGTAGAGCACGACCTTGCCAAGGTCGGGGTCGCGAGTTCGAGTCTCGTTTCCCGCTCCAAAATTTGAAAAGTATCGCAAGATACGCCAGCACCAGAACACCCAAGCGGGAATAGCTCAGTTGGTAGAGCACGACCTTGCCAAGGTCGGGGTCGCGAGTTCGAGTCTCGTTTCCCGCTCCAAATTCTTCTTCATCTCCATATTATCCACAGCGAAGTGCTTCGTTGGGGACGTTTTCTATTATGTCTGAAATACTCTTGTGAACAGAGTTATCCACAGAAACCGTGATAAAACCAGTCTGTACGAAATGTTAGCAGGGTGAATAATATCTTCGTAATTCCTTGTAATTTATGAAGAAAATTTGATTTCAAAATGTTATTTAGATCACTTGACCTGTTTGCCAGAGCTGATGGCGCCTGAATTCTTATTTTTATTCACAGCCTGTGAATATATCACACATCCCGCGGCAGCCCTTTTTCAATCACCCTGACCAGGCGCTGTTTCTTCGGTAACTGCACTTCAACCACGCCGGCATTTCGCTTCTCAATTTGCTGCGCAATCGCCCATTCTATGTGCTCATCAAGAAGTGGGTGCTCACCTCTGCGGCTTTCGAGCGCCTGAAGATTTGCCTCATCCCACGGGGCATTCCCCAGCGCAACGGCCACATTACGCAGCCAGCGCAGGTGGCCGATACGACGTATGGCGGAACCTTCCGTCACCTTCAGGAACCAGGCTTCGCTCCAGGCGAACAGTTCGATCAACTGCGGGGCATGTAACGCCTTGCGCGGACTGAAGTCTTCTTCGTCCGTCAACTGTGAATAACGGTTCCACGGACAAATCAGCTGACAGTCATCACAGCCGTAGATGCGGTTGCCGATAAGCGGACGAAATTCCTCTGGAATGGCGCCTTCCAGCTCGATAGTGAGATAAGAGATACAGCGGCGCGCATCAACGGTATACGGTTCGACAATAGCGCCCGTTGGGCAGATGGTCATACAGGCCACACAGCGACCACAGCCTTCTTCCACCGGACCGTCTACCGGCAGGGGTAAATCAATCAGCAGTTCACCCAGGAAAAAGAATGAGCCCGCGTCGCGGCTTAAGATAAGTGAGTGCTTACCTGTCCAGCCGAGCCCGGCTTTTTCGGCGATCGGGCGCTCAAGAATAGGCGCAGAATCGACAAAGGGTCTAAAATTCAGCGAAACACAGTGCTGCTGAATGGTTTCCCCGAGCTTTTTTAGACGGTTGCGCAGAAGTTTATGGTAGTCACGTCCCAGAGCGTATCGGCTGACGTAACCCAGCGAAGGATTTTTTAGCGTGCGCGCAAAGGCCGCGTTAGCAGGCAGATAGTTCATGCGTACGCTAATAACGCGCAGCGTACCCGGCAACAGCTCGTGGGGGCGGGCACGCATCATACCGTGACGCGCCATCCACTCCATCTCGCCGTGGTATTGTTTATCCAGCCATGCCTGGAGCTTAGGCTCGCTGGCAGAGAGGTCGGTGTCAGTAATACCGACCTTCTGGAAGCCCAGTTCAGCACCCCACTGTTTTATTTTTTGCGCTAATTCATTGAGATCGAGGGGCTGTGACATGACGGACCATACTGTGAAGAAAAACCCCGCAAGTATACCACATTCCATCTGGCATGCGGATGACCTCCGTCGGGCCGAGAAAGAGGCCGCAGATAGCCTGGGCATTACCCTTTACGAACTGATGCAGCGCGCGGGCGAGGCGGCGTTTAACGTGGCGCGTACGGCTTATCCGGAGGCTTCGCACTATCTGATCCTGTGCGGACACGGCAATAACGGTGGCGATGGTTATGTGGTGGCTCGTCTTGCGGTGGCGGCGGGGCTGCGCGTCACCCTGCTGGCGCTGGAGAGCGACAAGCCGTTACCGGAAGAAGCGGGCATGGCGAGAGAGGCCTGGCTGAATGCGGGGGGCATTATTCATGCGCCTGATATCGTCTGGCCCGAGGATGTCGACGTGATTGTTGACGGTCTGCTGGGGACGGGACTGATGCGCGCGCCTCGCGATGACGTCGCCGCGCTGATTACGCGCGCTAATGCGCACCCCGCCCCGGTGGTAGCGCTGGATATTCCCTCCGGCCTGATGGCGCAAACCGGCGTGACGCCGGGCGTGTCGATTGAGGCGGCGCGCACCGTGACCTTTATCGCCCTGAAGCCGGGTTTGCTTACCGGTAAAGCGCGGGATGTCGTGGGCACGTTACACCACAACGCCCTGGGGCTGGAAAACTGGCTGGCCGGACAGGATACCCACATCACCCGCTTTGATGCCTCCCTGCTTGCACAGTGGCTGCCGCCGCGCCGTCCCACGTCCCATAAGGGCGACCATGGCCGACTGCTGATTATCGGCGGCGATCGCGGCACGGCAGGTGCGATTCGTATGACCGGAGAGGCCGCGTTGCGCAGCGGCGCCGGATTAATACGCGTGCTGACCCGCAGCGAAAACATCCCGCCCATTATTACCGCGCGGCCGGAGCTGATGGTCCACGAGCTTACCCCGCAGGCGATTGAAGAGGGTCTTGAGTGGGCGGACGTGGTGGTCATTGGTCCGGGCCTGGGTCAGCAGGAGTGGGGTAAACAGGCCCTGCAAAAGGCCGAGAATTTTCGTAAACCGATGCTCTGGGATGCCGACGCGCTTAACCTTCTGGCAATAAACCCGGATAAGCGTCACAATCGCATTCTGACGCCGCACCCCGGCGAAGCCGCACGGCTGCTTAACTGTAGCGTGGCAGAAATTGAAAGCGATCGCTTACTTTCAGCCCAACGTCTGGTAAAACGTTACGGAGGTGTTGCCGTTTTGAAAGGGGCGGGGACCGTTATCGCCAGCGATGGTGCGATGGGCATCGTTGATGCCGGTAATGCAGGCATGGCGAGCGGCGGCATGGGCGATGTGCTCTCTGGCATCATAGGCGCATTGCTCGGACAGAAACTTCCCCTTTATGATGCAGCCTGTGCTGGCTGCGTGGCCCACGGTGCGGCGGCTGACAGGCTGGCTGCTTGTTACGGAACGCGCGGTATGCTGGCCACCGATCTTTTTTGCACGCTGCGGCGTGTTGTTAACCCGGATGTGATTGACGTAGAAAATGACTAATCGAGCGATTCCTTTACCTGATGAACAAGCCACTTTAGATCTCGGCAAGCGCGTGGCGCAGGCCTGTCAGGGGGCGACCGTCATTTATCTGTATGGTGATTTAGGCGCGGGTAAAACAACCTTCAGCCGTGGCTTTTTGCAGGCGTTAGGCCATAACGGGAACGTAAAAAGCCCGACCTACACGCTGGTGGAACCGTACACGCTTGAAAATATCATGGTGTACCACTTTGATTTATATCGTCTTGCGGATCCTGAGGAGCTGGAATTTATGGGGATCCGCGATTACTTTGCCAACGACGCCATCTGCCTGGTGGAGTGGCCGCAACAAGGTGCGGGTGTGCTGCCTGACCCGGATGTCGAAATTCACTTAGATTACCAGGCACAAGGGCGTGAGGCGCGCATCAGTGCGGTTTCCTCATCAGGCTGTTCCTTACTGGCGCGTTTAGCCGGTTGAGCGTAGGGATAACGGGATGATTAATCGCGTTAAAGGTTGGGTGCTGGCTGCCACGGTCCTGCTGTGCGCGCAGGCCGGGGCGGCCAGCCTCTCGGATATTCAGGTGTCGAATGGCGATAGCCAGGCCCGTATTACGTTCAGCTTTATGGGCGATCCTGAATATGCTTTCTCACAAATCGACAGCCGCAGCGTGGCGCTCGATATTAAACAGACCGGAGTGATCCAGGGGCTGCCGCTCCAGTTCAGCGGCAACAATCTGGTGAAAAGCATCCGTTCGGGGACGCCGAAGGATGCGCAGTCTCTGCGTCTGGTGGTCGATCTCACCGAAAAGGGCAAGACGAAGGCGGTTAAGCAGCAAAACGGCGCCAATTATACGGTGGTCTTTACCATTAATGCTGATGTTCCGCCCCCGCCACCGCCTGCACCTGTTGTAGCAAAACGCGTGGAGGCGCCGGTTTATACCCCAAGGCCGTCTGAGCCAGCCCGTAATCCGTTTAAATCACAAAATGACCGACTTACCGCCGTGACCAGCAGCAACACGGTGACGCGTCCGGCGGTCAGCGCGCGGCGTACGCCGGTCAGTGGCGACAAAGTGATTATCGCCATCGACGCCGGACACGGCGGGCAAGATCCTGGCGCGATTGGCCCGGGCGGCACGCGGGAGAAAAACGTCACTATCGCCATTGCCCGTAAGCTGCGTGCGCTTCTGAATGACGATCCGATGTTTAAAGGGGTCATGACCCGCGACGGAGATTACTTTATTTCAGTGATGGGACGCTCGGATGTGGCGCGTAAGCAAAACGCCAACTTCCTGGTGTCGATTCACGCGGATGCTGCGCCGAACCGTAACGCCACCGGCGCGTCGGTATGGGTGCTGTCGAACCGTCGCGCCAACAGTGAAATGGCGAACTGGCTTGAAGAGCACGAGAAGCAGTCTGAACTATTAGGCGGGGCAGGCGATGTGCTGGCAAACAGCCAGGCCGATCCGTATCTCAGCCAGGCGGTGTTGGATTTACAGTTCGGTCATTCTCAGCGCGTCGGGTATGATGTCGCCACTAACGTACTGAGCCAGCTGCAAAGCATTGGATCGCTGCATAAGCGTCGCCCTGAGCATGCAAGCCTCGGTGTCCTGCGTTCGCCGGATATTCCGTCGATTCTGGTAGAGACGGGCTTTATCAGTAACAACGGCGAAGAGCGCCTGTTGGGCAGCGACAGCTATCAGCAGCAAATTGCCGAAGCGATTTATAACGGTCTGCGTAAATACTTTGACGCGCATCCGCTTCAGTCTGCGCCGCAGGGCGGGGCCGCCCAGACGGCAAGCGCCGCGCTGCCGGGTGAGATGACCGCGACTAATTAAGGAGAGTTCATGCCGATTCAGGTTCTACCGCCGCAGCTCGCGAA
Organism: Enterobacter sp. BIDMC93; assembly: GCF_001037805.1. Taxonomy (NCBI): domain Bacteria; kingdom Pseudomonadati; phylum Pseudomonadota; class Gammaproteobacteria; order Enterobacterales; family Enterobacteriaceae; genus Enterobacter; species Enterobacter sp. BIDMC93. The sequence goes on along the minus strand of NZ_KQ089962.1, from coordinate 4,658,814 downwards.
CCAAATCGCCGCCGGTGAGGTGGTGGAACGCCCTGCGTCGGTGGTGAAGGAACTGGTGGAAAACAGCCTCGATGCAGGGGCGACCCGCATTGATATTGATATCGAACGCGGGGGCGCAAAGCTTATCCGCATTCGTGATAACGGCTGTGGCATCAAAAAGGACGAGCTGGCGCTGGCGCTGGCGCGTCATGCCACCAGTAAAATTGCCTCACTTGACGATCTGGAAGCGATTATCAGCCTGGGTTTTCGCGGCGAAGCGCTGGCCAGTATCAGCTCCGTTTCCCGCTTAACGTTGACCTCCCGCACGGCCGACCAGCAGGAAGCCTGGCAGGCCTACGCCGAAGGGCGTGATATGGACGTCACGGTTAAACCTGCGGCGCACCCGGTAGGCACCACGCTTGAAGTGCTGGATCTCTTCTATAACACGCCCGCCCGGCGCAAGTTTATGCGAACCGAGAAGACCGAATTCGGACATATCGACGAGATCATCCGCCGCATCGCGCTGGCGCGCTTTGATGTCACCCTCAACCTCAGCCATAACGGTAAGGTGATGCGCCAGTACCGCGCAGTGGCGGAGGGTGGACAAAAGGAGCGTCGGTTGGGCGCCATCTGCGGCACACCGTTTCTGGAAAAAGCGCTGTCCATTGAGTGGCAGCATGGCGATCTGGCCCTGCGCGGCTGGGTTGCCGATCCGAACGCCAGCAGCGCCGCGTTCGCAGAAATTCAGTATTGCTACGTCAACGGCCGCATGATGCGCGACCGCCTGATTAACCACGCTATTCGACAGGCCTGCGAAGATAAGCTCGGCGCCGATCAACAGCCCGCCTTTGTGCTTTATCTGGAGATCGACCCGCACCAGGTTGACGTTAACGTGCACCCCGCCAAGCACGAGGTGCGTTTCCACCAGTCGCGCCTGGTGCATGATTTCATCTACCAGGGCGTTGCCGCTGTATTGCAGCAGCAGGCAGAGCCAGAGTTGCCGCTGGCAAAAGAAGAGCCCGCGCCGCGCCCACTGCCGGAAAACCGCGTGGCGGCCGGGCGTAACCATTTTGCCGAACCGGCGGTCGCGCGCGAGACGGCTGCTCCACGTTTATCCCCGGCGGGCAACGCGCCGCGACCAACCGGCGCCAACTATCCCAACGCTCAGCCGGGCTATCACAAACAGCAGGGGGCGCTGTACCGCAAACTGCTGGATACGCCGGCGGTGGAGCATAAAGAGCACATCACGGTTTCAACCCCTTCTCTGGATGGGCATAGCCAGAGTTTTGGTCGGGTATTGACCATTATTGCCCCCGACATGGCATTGCTTGAACGCGAAGGTAAACTCCTGTTGCTGGCGCTTTCCGTGGCGGAGCGCTGGCTCAAACAGGCGCAGTTAACTCCGGGGGTGAATGCCGCCTGCGCGCAGCCGCTGTTGATCCCCGTTCGCCTGAAAATATCCCCTGAAGAAACAGGGGTTTTGCGGCGCGTGCAGACGCAACTGGCCGAAATGGGGATTGAAATCGTACTGGACGCGCAGCATGTGACAATTCGCGCAGTGCCTTTACCCTTACGCCAACAAAATTTACAAAACTTGATTCCTGAACTGATAGGCTACCTGGCGCAGCAAACGACGTTTGATGCCGCCGATACCGCGCAGTGGATCGCCCGCCATCTGGCCAGCGAGCATGCACCGTGGAGTATGGCGCAGGCGATTACCGTTCTGGCGGAGGTGGAGCGCCTCTGTCCACAGCTGGTGAAAGCGCCTCCAGGTGGTTTGTTACAACCTGTTGATTTACAAACGGCGATGACCGCCCTGAAACATGACTGAAGTAAGTAAGGCGAGCCTGCCAAAGGCGATTTTTTTAATGGGGCCAACGGCCTCCGGCAAAACGGCGTTAGCCATTGAGTTACGTAAAGTTTTGCCAGTAGAGTTGATTAGCGTTGATTCAGCCCTCATCTACCGAGGGATGGACATCGGCACGGCGAAGCCCAACGCAGACGAACTGCGTGCGGCACCGCACCGTTTACTGGATATTCTCGACCCGGCACAGGCTTACTCCGCGGCAGATTTTCGCCGCGACGCCTTAGCCGAGATGGCCGAGATTACCGCCGCGGGACGCATACCGCTGTTAGTTGGCGGCACGATGCTCTACTTTAAGGCGCTGCTGGAGGGGTTATCGCCTCTGCCATCGGCCGATCCGGAAGTGAGAGCGAAGATTGAGCGGCAGGCGGCAGAGCAGGGGTGGGACGCTTTGCACAGGCAACTGGAAGAGATTGACCCGGTTGCCGCAGCGCGGATCCACCCAAACGATCCGCAAAGGCTTTCCCGGGCACTGGAAGTTTTTTTCATTTCGGGTAAAACTTTAACGGAACTGACGCAAACGTCAGGAGACGCTCTGCCGTATCAGGTGCATCAGTTCGCCATCGCCCCGGCGAGCCGTGAACTGCTCCATCAACGAATTGAGCAGCGTTTTCATCAGATGTTGGCTTCAGATTTTGAAGCAGAAGTGCGGGCGCTTTTTGCCCGTGGAGATTTGCATACGGACATGCCTTCCATTCGTTGTGTGGGATACCGCCAGATGTGGTCGTATCTTGAAGGTGAGATTTCATACGATGAAATGGTTTATCGAGGTGTTTGCGCCACGAGACAGTTAGCGAAGCGCCAGATCACCTGGTTACGCGGTTGGGAGGGTGTTCACTGGTTAGACAGTGAAAAACCACAACAGGCGTTAAACGAAGTGATTGAGGTTATTGGTGATATCGCTGACTGAATGTGTACAATTAAGCCGTATCGTGCGCAATTTTTCAGAATCGCAAGGTTCTAAGTACAAAACAAGCATATAAGGAAAAGATAGAATGGCTAAGGGGCAATCTTTACAAGATCCGTTCCTGAACGCATTGCGTCGGGAGCGTGTTCCAGTTTCTATTTATTTGGTGAATGGTATTAAGCTGCAAGGTCAGATTGAGTCTTTCGATCAGTTCGTGATCCTGTTGAAAAACACGGTCAGCCAGATGGTCTATAAGCACGCGATTTCTACTGTTGTTCCGTCCCGTCCGGTATCTCATCACAGCAATAACGCTGGCGGCGGCACTGGCAGTAACTACCATCACGGCAGCAACGCGCAGGGTTCTTCAACACCAGCGCAGGACAGCGAAGAAACCGAATAAGGTTTTGGGCTGTTATCCACACGGGGAGCCAGGGATCCTGCGTTCCCCGCTGATCTTTTTAGAGAGGTTTACGCTTGTTTGACCGTTATGACGCCGGTGAGCAGGCGGTGCTGGTACACATCTATTTTTCGCAAGACAAAGATATGGAAGACCTCCAGGAGTTTGAATCTCTGGTCTCTTCCGCCGGTGTCGAAGCAATGCAGGTGATTACCGGTAGCCGTAAAGCGCCGCACCCGAAGTACTTTGTTGGTGAAGGTAAAGCAGTTGAAATTGCGGATGCCGTAAAAGCAACCGGCGCATCCGTTGTGCTGTTTGATCATGCGCTGTCTCCGGCTCAGGAACGTAACCTGGAAGCTCTCTGCGAATGCCGTGTAATCGATCGCACGGGGTTGATCTTAGATATTTTTGCTCAGCGTGCGCGTACCCACGAGGGTAAGTTGCAGGTTGAGCTGGCGCAGTTGCGCCATCTGGCGACGCGTCTGGTGCGTGGCTGGACACACCTTGAAAGACAAAAAGGCGGGATTGGTTTGCGCGGCCCGGGTGAAACCCAGCTCGAAACCGACCGCCGTTTGCTGCGTGGGCGTATAACTCAGATCCTTTCACGTCTGGAACGTGTAGAGAAACAGCGCGAACAGGGGCGTCGGGCGCGAACGAAAGCCGATATCCCAACGGTGTCGCTGGTGGGTTATACCAACGCCGGTAAATCCACCCTGTTTAACCAGATAACCGAGGCCCAGGTGTATGCCGCAGACCAGCTGTTTGCGACCCTGGACCCAACCCTGCGCCGTATTGACGTCGCAGACGTGGGTGAAACGGTGCTGGCGGATACCGTAGGGTTTATCCGCCATCTGCCGCACGATCTGGTCGCGGCGTTTAAAGCGACGTTGCAGGAGACGCGTCAGGCGACCCTGCTGCTGCACGTCATTGATGCGGCGGACGTACGCGTGCAGGAGAACATCGACGCGGTGAACGTGGTGCTCGAAGAGATCGACGCCCACGAAATTCCCACCCTGTTGGTGATGAACAAGATCGATATGCTGGACGATTTCGAACCGCGTATCGACCGAGACGAAGAGAACAAACCGATTCGGGTCTGGCTGTCTGCTCAGGCCGGGATTGGTGTGCCACTGCTTTTCCAGGCTTTGACAGAACGTCTTTCCGGTGAGGTAGCTCAGCACACGCTGCGACTGCCGCCACAGGAAGGCAGGCTGCGCAGCCGGTTTTATCAGCTTCAGGCGATAGAAAAAGAGTGGATGGAGGATGACGGCAGCGTGGGGATGCAGGTGCGTATGCCGATCGTTGACTGGCGTCGCCTCTGTAAACAAGAACCTGCGCTGGCGGACTATATCGTCTGATCAGAAAGGGGAAGCCTGAAAAATTCGCCCTTGCATAACAAATATGGAGCATATACATGGCGTGGAATCAGCCCGGTAATAACGGACAAGACCGCGACCCGTGGGGAAGCAGCAATAATCAAGGCGGCAACTCTGGGGGAAATGGCAACAAAGGTGGTCGCGAGCAGGGGCCGCCGGATCTGGATGATATCTTCCGCAAACTGAGCAAAAAGCTTGGTGGCCTTGGCGGAGGAAAAGGTTCTGGCTCGGGTGGCAATTCCACTCAGAGTCCGCGCCCGCCAATGGGTGGCCGCGTGGTGGGCATTGTCGCCGCTGCGGTGGTAATCATCTGGGCAGCCAGCGGGTTCTACACCATTAAAGAAGCAGAACGCGGCGTGGTCACCCGTTTCGGTAAGTTCAGCCATCTGGTTGAACCGGGCCTGAACTGGAAGCCGACCTTCATTGATGACGTGACCGCGGTTAACGTGGAGTCCGTCCGTGAGCTGGCCGCCTCTGGCGTGATGTTGACCTCTGACGAGAACGTGGTGCGCGTTGAGATGAACGTACAGTACCGCGTGACCGATCCGGAACGTTATCTGTTTAGCGTGACCAGCGCCGATGACAGCCTGCGTCAGGCAACCGACAGCGCCCTGCGTGGCGTGATCGGCAAATACACCATGGACCGTATCCTGACCGAAGGTCGTACCGTTATTCGTAGCGATACCCAGCGTGAGCTGGAAGAGACCATCCGTCCGTACAACATGGGTATCACCCTGCTGGACGTCAACTTCCAGGCTGCACGTCCGCCGGAAGAGGTGAAAGCCGCGTTTGACGATGCGATTGCCGCGCGTGAAAACGAACAGCAGTACATCCGTGAAGCGGAAGCGTACACCAACGAAGTTCAGCCGCGTGCAAACGGTCAGGCGCAGCGTATTCTGGAAGAAGCGCGTGCGTATAAGACCCAGACCATCCTGGAAGCACAGGGTGAAGTGGCTCGCTTTGCGAAGATCCTGCCGGAATATAAAGCCGCGCCGGAAATTACCCGTGAGCGTCTCTATATCGAGACCATGGAAAAAGTGCTGAGCCATACGCGTAAAGTGCTGGTTAACGACAACAAAGGCGGAAACCTGATGGTCCTGCCGCTGGATCAGATGCTGAAAGGCGGTTCTGCACCGGCAGCAAAAGACAACAGCGGTGCGAACAACCTGCTGCGTCTGCCACCGGCCTCGTCTGGCAGCGCCAGCGCGAACACAACGCCTTCTTCGAACGATGGTGACATTATGGACCAACGCCGTGCTAACGCGCAGCGTAACGACTACCAGCGTCAGGGGGAATAAGGATGCGTAAGTCAGTTATTGCGATCATCATCATCGTACTGGTCGTGCTCTACACCTCCATCTTTGTGGTGAAAGAGGGCGAGCGTGGGATCAAGTTCCAGTTCAGCAGCGTCGTGCGTGATGGCGACAAGCGTCCGGTGATTTATGAGCCGGGTCTGCACTTTAAGATCCCGTTCATTCAGTCAGTGAAAACGCTCGATGCGCGTATCCAGACCATGGATAACCAGGCCGATCGTTTCGTGACCAAAGAGAAGAAAGACCTGATCGTTGATTCCTATATCAAATGGCGCATCAGCGATTTCAGCCGCTACTTCCTGGCAACCGGGGGTGGCGACGTTTCTCAGGCAGAAGTGCTGCTGAAACGTAAGTTCTCTGACCGTCTGCGTTCTGAAATTGGTCGTCTGGATGTGAAAGACATTGTGACCGACTCCCGTGGTCGTCTGACGCTGGAAGTGCGTGATGCGCTGAACTCCGGCTCTGCGGGCACCGAGGATGAAGTTGAAACCCCGGCGGCAGACGATGCGATTGCCAAAGCGGCTGAACGTGTTCAGGCTGAAACCAACGGTAAAGTGCCGGTGATCAACCCGAACAGTATGGCGGCGCTGGGCATCGAAGTGGTTGATGTGCGCATCAAGCAGATCAACCTGCCAGCGGAAGTGTCCGAGGCGATCTACAACCGTATGCGCGCCGAGCGTGAAGCGGTAGCCCGTCGTCACCGTTCACAGGGTCAGGAAGAAGCGGAAAAACTGCGCGCGGCAGCGGACTATGAAGTCACCAAGACGCTGGCGGAATCTGAGCGCCAGGGTCGTATCCTGCGCGGTGAAGGTGATGCCGAAGCGGCTAAACTGTTTGCTGATGCATTCAGCCAGGATCCAGACTTCTACGCCTTCATCCGTAGCCTTCGCGCTTACGAGAATAGCTTCAAGAGCAACCAGGATGTGATGGTGCTCAGCCCGGACAGCGATTTCTTCCGTTATATGAAGACGCCGACCAACGCAACGCGATAAACTCAGGCTCGTTTGAGTATTCAAACCACCGCTCTTCACGGAGCGGTGGTTTTCTTTTATAAGGATGAAAAATGAACTCCACGATCTGGCTCGCACTGGCCCTGGTTTTGGTGCTGGAAGGCCTCGGCCCGATGCTCTATCCGCGCGCATGGCGCCGGATGATCGCGACAATGAGCCAACTCCCGGACAATATTTTGCGTCGTTTTGGCGGTGGTCTTGTGGTTGCCGGTATCGTTATCTACTACATGTTGAGGAAAACGATTGGCTGATCAAAAACTAACCGCAATTGGCATATTTTAGGGTCAAAAAGTGCTGTATATCTGAAAAAGCGATGGTAGAATCCATTTTTAAGCAAACGGTGATTTTGAAAAAATGGGTAACAACGTCGTCGTACTGGGCACCCAATGGGGTGACGAAGGTAAAGGGAAGATTGTTGATCTTCTGACTGAACGGGCTAAATATGTTGTACGCTACCAGGGCGGTCACAACGCAGGCCATACTCTCGTAATCAACGGTGAAAAAACCGTCCTCCATCTTATTCCATCAGGCATTCTTCGCGAAAACGTCACCAGCATCATCGGTAACGGCGTTGTGCTGTCTCCCGCTGCGCTGATGAAAGAGATGAAAGGTCTGGAAGACCGTGGTATCCCTGTTCGTGAGCGTCTGCTGCTCTCCGAAGCCTGCCCGCTGATCCTGGATTATCATGTGGCGCTGGACGTGGCGCGTGAAAAAGCGCGTGGCGCGAAAGCGATCGGCACCACCGGTCGTGGTATCGGCCCGGCTTACGAAGATAAAGTGGCTCGTCGCGGTCTGCGCGTGGGTGACCTCTTTGACAAAGCGACCTTCGCTGAAAAACTGAAAGAAGTGATGGAATATCACAACTTCCAGTTGGTGAACTTCTACAAAGCCGAAGCCGTTGACTACCAGAAAGTGCTGGATGACGTCATGGCGATTGCTGATATTCTGACCGGTATGGTTGTTGATGTGTCCGATCTGCTGGACCAGGCGCGTAAGCGTGGCGATTTCGTCATGTTTGAAGGTGCGCAGGGTACGCTGCTGGACATCGACCACGGTACCTATCCGTACGTAACGTCCTCTAACACCACCGCGGGTGGCGTGGCAACCGGCTCCGGTCTGGGCCCGCGTTATGTCGATTACGTTCTGGGCATCATCAAAGCGTACTCCACTCGCGTGGGTGCAGGTCCATTCCCGACCGAACTGTTTGATGAGACCGGCGAGTTCCTGTGCAAGCAGGGTAACGAGTTTGGCGCGACCACCGGTCGTCGTCGTCGTACCGGCTGGCTGGACGCCGTTGCCGTACGTCGCGCAGTGCAGATCAACTCCCTGTCTGGCTTCTGCCTGACCAAGCTGGACGTACTGGACGGCCTGAAAGAAGTGAAAATCTGCGTAGGCTACCGTATGCCTGATGGCCGCGAAGTGACCACCACTCCGCTGGCTGCTGACGACTGGGAAGGCATTGAGCCAATCTACGAAACCATGCCGGGCTGGTCTGAGACTACCTTTGGTGTGAAAGAGCGTAGTGGCCTGCCTAAAGCCGCGCTGGACTACATCAAGCGCATTGAAGAACTGACCGAAGTGCCGATCGATATTATTTCTACCGGCCCGGATCGTACTGAAACGATGATCCTGCGCGACCCGTTCGACGCATAATCTTCGTGACTGCTGGCCTGCGGGGAAACCCGTAGGCCGGATAAGCGCAGCGCCATCCGGCGACCGCTCCTGGATCTCCGCTTTTTCGCCCCGTCTGTCAAATAAATTAGCCGCTAACTATCTGGCTGGTTTATCATCATTAATGAATATCTCTGCGGTTTGACCGCGTTTTCCCTTTTTCCTGAGGTTGATGTGCAGTTAACAAGTTTCACCGATTACGGCTTACGCGCGCTGATTTACATGGCGTCGTTACCCGATGGGAAGATGACCAGCATCTCTGAAGTCACAGAGGTGTACGGTGTGTCCCGTAATCATATGGTCAAAATAATCAATCAACTTAGTCGTGCCGGATACGTTGCTGCCGTCCGCGGGAAGAATGGAGGGATCCGTCTCGGTAAACCGGCGCAGAGTATCCGTATTGGCGATGTGGTACGTGAACTGGAGCCGCTCTCTCTGGTGAACTGTAGCAGCGCGTTCTGCCACATTACGCCCGCTTGCCGCCTGAAACAGGCGCTTTCAAAGGCCGTGCAAAGTTTTCTCAAGGAACTGGATAACTACACGCTGGCCGATTTGGTTGAAGAGAATCAACCGCTTTATAAATTATTGCTGGTGGAATGAAGAAAATTTCCACCGGAGCTGACAACGGAGGAACCGACATGTCACAAGATCCTTTCCAGGAACGCGAAGCCGAAAAATACGCGAATCCTATCCCCAGCCGCGAGTTCATCATTGAACACTTAACAAAACGCGAAAAACCCGCCAATCGTGAAGAACTTGCCGTTGAACTGAACATTGAAGGTGAAGAGCAAATTGAAGCCCTTCGCCGCCGCCTGCGCGCCATGGAACGTGACGGGCAACTTGTCTTTACTCGTCGCCAGTGCTACGCGCTGCCAGAACGCCTCGACCTGCTGAAAGGCACCGTTATTGGTCATCGCGATGGCTTCGGCTTCCTGCGCGTGGAAGGCCGTAAAGACGACCTGTACCTCTCATCCGAACAGATGAAGATGTGTATTCACGGCGACCAGATCCTGGCGCAGCCGCTGGGTGCAGACCGTAAAGGCCGCCGCGAAGCGCGCGTGGTCCGCGTGCTGGTGCCGAAAACCAGCCAGATTGTAGGCCGTTACTTTACCGATGCGGGCGTAGGCTTTGTGGTGCCGGACGACAGCCGTCTGAGCTTCGACATTCTCATCCCGCCTGAAGAGGTGATGGGCGCACGCATGGGCTTTGTGGTGGTGGTGGAACTCACCCAGCGCCCAACCCGTCGCACCAAAGCGGTGGGTAAAATCGTCGAAGTGCTGGGCGATAACATGGGCACCGGCATGGCCGTCGATATGGCGCTGCGTACCCATGAAATTCCGTATGTCTGGCCGAAAGCGGTTGAAGATCAGATTGAAAACCTGCGTGAAGAAGTGCCGGAAGAGTCCAAAGCAGGCCGCGTGGATCTGCGCGATCTGCCGCTGGTCACCATTGATGGTGAAGACGCCCGTGACTTCGATGATGCCGTATATTGCGAGAAAAAACGCGGTGGCGGCTGGCGTCTGTGGGTGGCTATCGCGGATGTGAGCTATTACGTGCGTCCGCACACGCCGCTGGATAACGAAGCGCGCAGCCGCGGTACGTCGGTCTACTTCCCGTCGCAGGTTGTACCGATGCTGCCAGAAGTGCTCTCCAACGGCCTGTGTTCCCTCAACCCGCAGGTGGACCGCCTGTGTATGGTCTGCGAGATGACCATCTCCAGCAAGGGACGTCTGACGGGCTATAAGTTCTACGAAGCGGTGATGAGTTCTCATGCGCGCCTGACCTATACCAAGGTCTGGCATATGTTGCAGGGCGATCAGGATCTTCGCGAACAGTACGCGCCGCTGGTCAAACACATCGAAGAGCTGCACAACCTCTACAAAACGCTGGATCAGGCGCGCGAAGAGCGCGGTGGGATCTCGTTTGAGAGTGAAGAGGCGAAGTTTATCTTTAACGCTGAGCGTCGTATCGAGCGTATCGAACAGACTCAGCGTAACGATGCGCACAAGCTGATTGAAGAGTGTATGATCCTGGCGAACATCTCGGCGGCACGTTTCGTTGAGAAAGCCAAAGAGCCTGCGCTGTTCCGTATTCACGACAAGCCAACCACGGAGGCCGTAACCTCGTTCCGCTCCGTGCTGGCTGAACTCGGCCTGGAGCTGCCTGGCGGTAATAAGCCTGAGCCACGCGATTACGCCGAGCTGCTGGAATCCATCAGCGATCGTCCTGACGCGGAAATGCTGCAAACCATGCTGCTGCGCTCCATGAAGCAGGCGATTTACGATCCTGAAAACCGGGGCCACTTTGGTCTGGCGTTACAGTCGTACGCGCACTTTACCTCGCCGATCCGCCGTTATCCGGATCTGTCCCTGCACCGTGCGATCAAGTATCTGCTGGCGCACGAGCAGGGTCATAAAGGCAACACGACCGAAACCGGAGGGTATCACTACTCCATGGACGAGATGTTGCAACTGGGCCAGCATTGTTCCATGACCGAGCGTCGTGCGGATGAAGCGACGCGCGACGTGGCGGACTGGCTGAAGTGTGACTTTATGCTGGATCAGGTGGGTAACGTCTTTAAAGGCGTGATTGCCAGCGTCACCGGCTTTGGCTTCTTCGTGCGTCTGGATGAGCTGTTTATCGACGGTCTGGTGCACGTTTCCAGCCTCGATAACGATTACTACCGCTTCGACCAGGTCGGACAACGTCTGATCGGCGAATCCGGCGGCCAGACCTACCGTCTGGGCGATCGGGTGGAAGTGAAGGTTGAAGCCGTGAATATGGACGACCGTAAAATCGACTTCAGCCTCATCTCCAGCGAGCGTGCTCCGCGTAACGTCGGCAAAACCGAGCGTGAGAAAGCGAAAAAAGGCGGTAACGGTAAAGCGGGCGGTAAGCGACGTCAGGCAGGTAAAAGAGTAAACTTTGAGCCAGACAGTGCTTTCCGTGGCGAGAAGAAACAGAAGCCCAAGGCGGCGAAAAAAGACGCTCGTAAAGCGAAAAAACCGTCGACCAAGACCCAAAAAATAGCGGCCGCGACCAAAGCGAAGCGCGCGGCGAAGAAACAGCAGGCGGAGTAATTTCCCCTCACCCTGACCCTCTCCCCAACGGGAGAGGGAAAATATTTATTACGAGAACCATCAATGAGTGAAATGATTTACGGCATCCACGCGGTGCAGGCCCTGCTGGAGCGCGCGCCGGAGCGTTTTCAGGAAGTTTTTATTCTGAAAGGGCGTGAAGATAAACGTCTGATGCCGCTGATCCACGCGCTGGAAGCGCAGGGCGTAGTGATCCAGCTGGCGAACCGCCAGTATCTGGATGAAAAAAGCGAAGGTGCTGTACACCAGGGTATTATCGCGCGCGTGAAGCCAGGCCGTCAGTATCAGGAGAACGATCTGCCGGATCTGATCGCCGGGCTGGAGAACCCGTTCTTCCTGATCCTCGATGGCGTAACCGACCCACATAACCTGGGCGCGTGCCTGCGTAGCGCCGATGCAGCAGGCGTGCATGCGGTGATTGTGCCAAAAGATCGCTCCGCGCAGCTTAACGCTACCGCTAAAAAAGTCGCCTGCGGCGCGGCGGAAAACGTCCCGTTAATCCGCGTGACTAACCTGGCGCGCACCATGCGTCTGTTGCAGGAAGAAAATATCTGGATCGTAGGAACAGCCGGTGAAGCGGATCACACCCTGTACCAGAGCAAAATGACCGGCCGTATGGCGCTGGTGATGGGAGCGGAAGGCGAAGGTATGCGTCGTCTGACGCGCGAGCACTGCGATGAGCTGATCAGCATCCCAATGGCGGGCAGCGTATCGTCCCTGAACGTTTCCGTTGCGACGGGTATCTGCCTGTTTGAAGCGGTGCGTCAGCGCGGGTAGCCTGTTGTGCCGGGTGGCGGCTTCGCCTTACCCGGCCTACAAAAGCATGGTACCGTAGGCCCGGTAAGCGTAGCGCCACCGGGCAACAATCTCACTCCTCTAACGACCGTAAATGGTCATCCTTTCTCAGCGTCATCAGCGCGAAAATACTCACCACCGCCGTTGCCATCACGTAGTACGCCGGAATATCCAGATTGCCCGTCTCTTTAATCAGCCCGGTAATGATCAGCCCCGCACAGCCCGAGAAGATCGCATTCGACAGAGAATAGGCCAGCCCCAGCCCGGTATAACGCACGCGCGTCGGGAACATCTCAGACAGCATTGCCGGCCCCGGCCCTGCCAGCATCCCAACCAGACCCCCCGCAATCAGCACCACAATCGCTTTGACTGCCAGCGTACTGGATTCCGCCTGCAAAATTTTCAGCAGCGGCAGGGCGAGGATCAGCAGGAGCACGGTGGCGATAATCATCACCGTGCGCCGCCCGATCCTGTCGCTCAGCATGCCCGACGGAATGATCGTGAGCGCAAACCCAATGTTAGAAATCACCGCAATCAGTAACGCCTGGTTAAAACCGGTGTGCAGCGCAGATTGCAGATAGGTCGGCATAATCACCAGATAGGTATAACCCGCCGCAGACCAGACCATCACGCGGCCAATGCCCATCAGGATGGTTTTGAACGTGGCGGCGGTGCTGGCCTGAGTAACAACCGGTTTTTCCCGTTGCTGCACAAAGCTCGGCGTCTCTTCCATGCTCACCCGCAGCCATAGCGCGACCGCACCCATCGGCAGCGCCAGGAAGAACGGAATGCGCCAGCCCCAGTCGTGCAAGGCTTCAGGGGAGAGCAGGGCAGAGAGCAACGCGACAATGCCTGCGCCCGCTAACAGCCCGAGCGCCACGGTAAAGGACTGCCATGCCCCGTAAAGACCGCGCTTGCCGCGCGGGGCGAACTCCGTCATCAATGAGACCGCACCGCCATACTCACCGCCCGCGAACAGTCCTTGCAGAATACGCAGGAGCGTAACGATCAGCGGCGCGGCAATCCCGATACTGGCGTAGACCGGCACAATACCGATGGCAGCGGTGGCGAGCGTCATCAATACCAGCACTATAATCAGCGTCGGTTTGCGGCCAATCCTGTCGCCAATGCGGCCAAAGACCACCGCACCCAGCGGACGGAAGAAGAAAGCGATGGCGAACGAGGCCCAGGTGAGGATCAGGCTGGTGAGCTCCGCTTCCCCCTCAAGCTGGAAGAAGTTTCTGGCAATCACCGTTGCCAGAAAACCGTAGACCGCAAATTCATACCACTCGATGAAATTACCGATGGAGCCTGCAATTAATGCACGCTTGTGCGCATCCTGTTGCATAACGATCCTCACATAAACGGGGTAAGAATAAATTATTCAGCATTGGTGAAGTAATGAAATAGTTTATTCTTATGTTCTGTGAGCTATTTCACGAATGATATCAACACGATCGTCATCGTGTGACCCCCCTCCCATGCAGCGTGCATGCCCTCTGTCCATACTTACCTTTATTGCCAATGAAAGGAGGGAGACAGCATGCACTGGCAGACACATACCGTTTTTAATCAACCTGCACCGCTATCGAACAGCAACCTTTTTCTCTCTGATTGCGCCCTGCGCGATGCGGTAGCGCGCGAAGGGGCTGAGTGGGATGTGGATCTTCTTGCCAGCATCGGACAGCAGTTGGGTACGGCGGAGTCGCTGGAGCTGGGCAGGCTGGCGAACGTTAATCCGCCGGAACTGCTGCGTTATGACGCCACGGGAGCGAGGCTGGATGACGTCCGCTTTCATCCGGCATGGCATCTTCTGATGCAGGGGCTTTGCGCCAACCGGGTGCACAACCTGGCGTGGGAGGAGGAGGCGCGGAAAGGATCGTTCGTCGCCCGGGCCGCGCGTTTTGTGCTTCATGCACAGGTGGAGGCGGGAACGCTATGCCCGGTGACCATGACCTTCGCCGCCACGCCGCTGTTGCTACAGTCGCTGCCCAAACCGTTTCACGACTGGTTAACGCCGCTGATGAGCGATCGCTACGATCCCCATCTCGCACCGGGGGCGCAAAAGCGCGGCCTGCTGATCGGCATGGGGATGACGGAAAAGCAGGGCGGTTCGGACGTACTCAGTAATACCACCAAAGCAGAGAAATGCAGTGATGGCAGTTACCGGCTGGTGGGGCACAAATGGTTTTTCTCCGTGCCGCAGAGCGATGCGCATCTGGTGCTGGCGCAGGCGAAGGGCGGGCTTTCCTGCTTTTTTGTTCCGCGTTTTTTACCCGACGGGCAACGTAATGCCGTGCGCCTTGAGCGTCTGAAGGACAAGCTCGGTAACCGTTCAAATGCCAGCAGTGAGGCTGAGTTCCTTGATGCTTACGGCTGGCTGCTGGGCGAAGAGGGTGAAGGTGTCCGGCAAATTCTGAAGATGGGCGGGCTGACGCGCTTTGACTGTGCGCTTGGCAGCCACGGATTGATGCGCCGTGCGCTCTCGGTGGCGCTTTATCATGCCCATCAGCGGCAGACCTTCGGCAAAAATCTGATCGACCAGCCGTTAATGCGCGACGTGCTAAGCCGTATGGCGCTGGTGCTGGAGGGACACACGGCACTGCTGTTCCGACTCGCCCGGGCGTGGGACAACCGCACCGACCCGCAGGAGGTCGCATGGGCGCGGCTTTTCACTCCGGCGGCAAAATACAGCGTCTGCAAAGCGGGCATACCGTTTGTGGCAGAGGCAATGGAGGTGCTGGGCGGCGCAGGCTATTGCGAAGAGAGTGAGCTTCCACGGTTGTACCGTGAAATGCCCGTCAACAGCATCTGGGAAGGCTCTGGCAATATTATGTGCCTGGATGTACTGCGCGTGCTGGCGAAGCAGTCGGGTATTCTCGACCTGCTCGCCGATGATTTCGCGCAGGTCAAAGGCCAGGACAGGCATTTCGATCGCAGCTGGCGGCAGCTACAGCAGAAGCTGCGTAAACCGCAGGAAGCGCAGGGCAGGGAGATCGCGCGGCAGCTCTTTTTACTCGGGGCCGGAAGTCAGATGCTGCGGCACGCATCGCCGCCCGTGGCGCAGGCGTGGTGCCGCATGATGCTGGATACCCGAGGCGGCACGCTGATGAGCGAACAGGTGCAAACCGACCTGCTGCTGCGTGCCACGGGCCGGGTCGGTTAAGCTTTCAGCTGGAACAGGCTCACCAGCCGGGTGAGATGTGAACCCTTCTCGCGCAGCGTCTGTGCCGTCTGCTCGCTGCGTGAGATGCGATCGGCATTGATGTGCGATGCCTCACCGATGTGCGTCATCGCCAGATTCACCTGACCAATCCCCGCAGACTGCTCGCGGGAGGCGTGGTTGATCTCGGTGACAAGCTGGCTGATGTTATCGATATGAACAATGATGGCATCCATCGCCAGACGCGTCTGCTCAGACAGCGCATGGCCTTCGCTCACCTTGTTCAGCGTGTCGCCAATCAACTGTTCAATCTCTTTTACCGCATTGGCGCTGCGTGCGGCCAGGGCGCGCACCTCTTGCGCCACCACTGCGAAACCTTTCCCGTGCTCGCCCGCCCGCGCCGCTTCAACCGCCGCATTGAGCGCCAGGATATTGGTCTGGAAAGCGATGGACTCAATCACGCGGGTGATGTCTTCAATGCGTTTCGATGCATCACGAATATCATCCATGGTGGAGACTGCGTGGGTCACCGTCTCTCCACCCTGATGCACCGCGCGCGAGGTTTCACCCACCAGCTGCTGCGTTTGCTCCATGTTGGCGGCATTTTGCTGCACGGTGGCGGCTAATTGCTCCATGCTGGCGGAGGTCTCCTCAACGCTGCTGGCCTGCTTGTTGATCTGTTCAGAGATCTCGCCGGTATCTGAAGCCAGCGCGTTAGTCCCCAGATGGATTTCGCTTGCGGCCTCGCGGACCTGCAACACAATTTTTTGCAGGCCGCCCCCGATCCCGTTGATGGCATCAATCAGCTGGCCGACCTCATCCTGGCGGGTTACCGGCAGGCTGGCGCGCAGATCGCCTGCGGCATACTGCCGTGCAAGCGCGATCACTGCGCGCAGTGGGCGGGTTAGCATCCGGCGAATGAGGATAACGAACAGGCCCGCGAAGAGCGCGGATAGCACCACGCCCGCGATCAGGAAGCGATCGCGCAGCGTGGTGACGCTTGAAAGCAGTACGGCTTTATCCACTTCACCCACGATGGTCCAGTTCCAGCCCGGCAGCGGCGTGTAGGCAACTTTGAGCGTACGGCCATCTGCGCTCACGCGCTCCAGCGTGCCGGCTTTATCACTCAGAAGCTGCTGCTGTGTCGCCGTGTCCCAGTTGGGCAGTTTGCCCTCATCGCTGGCATGGAACAGATACTGTCCGCGCGTTTTGCCGCTGCTGCGATCCAGTACAAAGAAGTGGCCGCTCTCGCCCAGACGACGGTTAAGGATTTTCTCGCGCATGACGTTCCACGAATGGGTGATGTCCACGCCGACAAAGATAATCCCGATAACCTGGCCTTCCGCATTTTTAACAGGCTGGTACTGCGTGATATAGCGCTTGCCGAACAGCAGCGCGAGGCCACGATAGACCTCCCCTTTGGTGACAGCCGCAAATGCCGGGCTGGTGGTATCAAGAACGGTTCCGATGGCGCGGTCGCCATTCTCTTTGCGCAGCGACGTGGCCACGCGGATAAAATCGTTACCGCTGCGGACAAACAGCGTCGAGATGGCGCCCGTTCGGCTCAGGAAGTCATCAGAAAGCGTATTGTTTTCATGCAACTCCGTTTCGCCGCCTTTCAGCAGAGGAACGGTAAGCCCGTTTATGGTCCGGCTCTGGCTGCTGTCGCTGTTCAGCGGCTGTGGCAAAAAGGTGGTGAACAGACGGGTATAGCTTTCAACCTCTTCGCTCAGGCTGGTGTTGAACATCTCTACCATATCCACCATGCCGGTGGACTGGTTATGCAGGTCTTCAACCGCAAGATCTTCAAGCTGCTGGCTGGCGTTGTGGCTCAACAGAAAAGTGAACAGCAAAAAAAGCGTGGCGACACTTGCACCTGTTAGCAGCGATAGCTTCGTGCCCAGACCTGCCCGGCGGAAAAAGGTGATCATAAATTGCTCATTATTGAAAAGTGATGGCTGTTCAACGGCAGAGCGAAGAGAACGTTTATATGTTTAATGTAACTGAATGTTACCTATTTGTTTTTATTAAGTTTCGGGAGGGATAAAAAATTTGCAAAAGTGAAAAGCCACTAAAATTAAGTGGCTTTTATCGGAAGGGATTATGCATAAAGAATGGCCTGCACGCGCCAGTGATTAACATGGTTATCTTCCTGCATCTGGACGATGCGATACCAGGATGCGCCCTGTTCATCGGCCTTCAGGGCGACGACACGTTCAACGTCTTGCGGACTTCCCGTGATATTATTGACGGAGATCTGACCAATCTCGTTCAGGCCCGTGACGCAATCCGCGCTGGCAAATTCGGCCGACTGCGCCGTGGTGCTCAGCAGGCCCGCTGAAAGCAATAGCGTCGTTAAAGCAAGGGTTCGTTTCATCGTCAGCTCCTTTTCACGTGTCTCCGGTATCCGCCGGGCAATCCTTCGCGAATAAACTCATTTCCATTGTTGCTGGCATGGAGTTTATTGTGGACAGGAAAATGTCTACGGACGCAAAGCAGTGTAAAAGTCGTTCAAATGATGATGCTTACTTACGGTACAAAATTCCCTGGGCGTACCACTGTCCCGTAATAATGGTTTCATCAATCATCGTGATGACGTAATAATCTGCTTTTGCGGCAACTGCCTGTGCTTCAATTGCGTCTTCTGCATCATCCGGGGAACCACGAACCATCGCGGATACGGTACCCAGGCGTTGTAATCCTTCCGTCTGATTACGACGAATTTCCTGAGGATGATCGGTAACCGGCGGCGCCGGTTCTGGCGTACCCTGCAATATGGAACATCCGCTGAGCAGTGAGACCAGCAATAAAGCCGTAAGCCTGCGCATAAACCTGTCTCTTTTCCTGATAGCCATAGTGTAGTTGTCTGCGAATTTAGTTTTGGGGGAATGTTCCCGAAGTGTTATCTGGGACGTAGATTTCGAATGAAAATATCGTGAAACCGTAATCCAGCTCTCAACATTATGAATCATTCATCAGCACAGGATCGACAATGATTGAAATTGAAACTCGCCAGCTGAGTGGGCATGAAATCATCCATGCTTTTTCGGCTGGTAAAGGTGAACAGCCGCTGCCGACGGTAGTTTTCTATCATGGCTTTCTCTCCTCGAAGCTGGTCTACAGCTATTTTGCCGTCGCGCTGGCGCAGGCCGGTTTCCGGGTGGTCATGCCTGATGCGCCGAATCATGGGGCACGCTTTACGGGCGATGAGCAGGCGCGGCTGGGGCTGTTCTGGCAAACGCTGCACGGCAATCTGACCGAGTTCGCCGGGCTGCGTGACGCGCTCTTGCAGGCCGGGCTGGTGGAGGGGAAACGGCTGGCGGTCGCAGGCGCATCAATGGGCGGAATGACGGCGCTGGGGATCATGGCCAGGCATCCGGAGGTGACGTCCGTGGCTTGCCTGATGGGATCGGGCTACTTTACGTCACTGGCAAAGACGCTGTTCCCGCCGCAGGCCCCTCAGGAGATTGAGGCCCTGTTGTCTGAATGGGACGTCAGCCATGCGCTTTCGCAGCTGGCCGATCGTCCGCTGCTTCTGTGGCATGGGGACGCCGATGACGTCGTACCGCCCGGTGAAACGTTCCGCCTGCAACAGGCGCTACAGCGTGAAGGGCTGGACAGCAATCTGACCTGCCTGTGGGGAGCAGGTGTCCGGCACCGTATTACCCCGGCCGCGCTGGAGTCAACCGTGGAATTCTTCCGTCAGCACCTTTAAACGCGCAGCACTGTGACACCCTGATCCTCCAGCTTGCTGAGGATCTCGGGGTTGGCGTTTTTGCCGGTGATCACCATGCTGATTTGCTCGGCGCGGCTGAAAAGCATGCCGGCGCGTTCACCGACCTTGCTGCTGTCGACCAGCACCACCAGTTTGCCCACTACGTTAAGCATGTTCTGTTCTGCCATTGCGGTGAGCATATCGGTTTTATACAGGCCATCCGCCGTCAGACCTTTGCCGCTGGTAAACATCCAGTGCCCGGCGTAGAGGCTGTTTTCACTGTCCTGCGGGCTAAGGGTGATGGACTGGCTCTTGTTATACTGGCCGCCCATGATCACCACGCTTTCATGTTCCTGGTCAATGAGATAGTTGGCCAGCGGCAAATAGTTGGTGATGATTTGCACCGGCTTGCCGCACATCTCACGGCCCAGCAGAAACGCCGTCGAACCGCAGTTGATCACCACGCTTTCTCCAGGATTTACCAGCTGTGATGCCGCTCTGGCAATCCGCACCTTTTCATCGTGATTCTGCGCCTGGTGGATGTTCATCGGCGTCCAGCGTGGACGCTGCTGGCTGATGGCCTCTGCACCGTTGCGGACTTTTTTCAGCTTGCCGCTCTCATCCAGCTTGTTAATGTCCCGCCGCGCGGTAGCGGGGGAGATCCCTAAACGTTCGATCACTTTCTCGACGGTGATAAACCCTGTTTGCGCCAGGAGTTCCAGTAAAATTTGATGCCGTTGCGCTTCCGTCATGAGCTATTCCGATAAGAATTGATTTGAAAAGATGATATTTGAAATAGCGTGAAATTACTAAGATAAATATGACATCGCCAGACGCAAGGTCTGGCGATTGGGCCTCAGAATCAGAGGAAGGATTTGAACGGCAGATCGGGTTCAATCGTAAAGCAATCATCGAAACCACGCGGGTAGTGGTACTCAAGATTGTCTTTATCCAGCGGCCAGGTGAACTTGCCGCCAACCTGCCAGATGAACGGCTTGAAGCCATACTTGAGGCGGTCTTTTTTCATCTCCCACAGGACGCGGATCTCTTGCGGATCGGCCTGGAAGTTTGACCAGATATCGTGGTGGAACGGGATCACCACTTTGGTGTTCAGCGCTTCGGCCATACGCAGCATGTCTGCGCTGGTCATTTTGTCGGTGATCCCGCGCGGGTTTTCACCGTAAGAGCCAAGCGCCACGTCAATCTGATGCTCGTTACCGTGCTTCGCGTAATAGTTGGAGTAGTGGGAGTCACCGCTGTGATACAGGGAACCGCCGGGCGTTTTGAACAGGTAGTTCACCGCGCGCTCATCCATCCCGTCTGGCAGTACGCCTGCGGCTTTCTGGTCGGCAGGCAGGGTGATCAGCGCGGTACGGTCAAAGGCATCCAGCGCGTGAATTTGAATGTCTTTGATTTTCACTACGTCGCCCGGCTTCATCACGATGCAGCGCTCTTTTGGCACGCCCCAGCCAATCCACAAATCCACGCAGGTCTGCGGCCCAATAAACGGTACGTCGTCCGCGCAGTTTTGCATTACCGCTGCCGCCACGTTCACGTCGATATGATCGTTGTGATCGTGGGTAGAGAGTACGGCGTCGATCTGACGAATGGCAAAAGGATCCAGCACGAAAGGCGTGGTGCGCAGGTTCGGCTGGAGCTTTTCAACGCCGGCCATACGCTGCATCTGGTGGCCTTTTTTCATCAGTGGATTGCCGTGGCTCTGTTTGCCGGTGCCGCACCAGAAATCAACACAAATGTTGGCGCCGCCTTCTGATTTCAGCCAGATCCCGGTGCAGCCCAGCCACCACATCGCAAATGTGCCAGGAGCAACCTGTTCCTGCTCGATCTCTTCGTTCAGCCAGCTACCCCACTCCGGAAAGGTACTCAGAATCCATGATTCACGGGTGATGGTTTTCACTTTACTCATCGTTTGACTCCTGGTTTTAATCAAAAGTAATCACTATATGACTTGTTGTGATTAATGCTGGCACTGTTTTAATCGATTTGCAATGGCTGATTTGCGGAAAATTCCCCTCGCCACCTCACAGAAAAAACTTCATGACGTTGTTAAGATAACCATTATAAATGATTAATGTATTGAAATTTAAGAATTTATTTATTTGTTTGGATTGGTAGTGAAAATCATTACTAATACCATGGAAATAAATTGCGTGATCCGTCACAAATAATCAAATGCAATCTTGTGATGATTATTTGTGATTAATAGAGTGATGACACCAACCACACAGGGATTGCCCCTCGTGTTCTCATTTTCTGGAGAGAGTTATGGAGATCCTCTACAACGTCTTTACCGTGTTCTTTAATCAGGTAATGACCAACGCCCCGCTGTTGCTGGGTATCGTGACGTGCCTGGGGTACATCCTGCTGCGCAAAAGCGTCAGCGTGATTATCAAAGGCACCATCAAAACCATCATTGGTTTTATGCTGTTGCAGGCGGGGTCTGGCATTCTGACCAGCACGTTTAAGCCGGTTGTTGCCAAAATGTCAGAGGTGTACGGCATTAACGGCGCCATCTCTGACACTTACGCGTCCATGATGGCCACCATCGATCGTATGGGGGATGCGTACAGCTGGGTTGGGTATGCGGTACTGCTCGCGCTGGCGCTGAACATCATTTACGTGCTCCTGCGCCGCATCACCGGTATTCGCACCATCATGCTCACCGGGCACATCATGTTCCAGCAGGCGGGGCTGATTGCGGTTTCTCTCTATATCTTCGGCTACCCAATGTGGACCACCGTCATCTGCACGGCAATACTGGTCTCGCTTTACTGGGGCATCACCTCCAACATGATGTATAAGCCAACGCAGGACGTTACGGACGGCTGCGGCTTCTCCATCGGTCACCAGCAGCAGTTCGCCTCCTGGATTGCTTACAAAGTTGCGCCGTACCTGGGCAAAAAAGAGGAGAGTGTTGAAGACCTCAAATTGCCTGGCTGGCTGAATATCTTCCACGACAACATCGTCTCCACGGCAATTGTGATGACCATCTTCTTCGGTGCCATCCTGCTCTCCTTTGGCATTGACGTGGTGCAGGCGATGGCGGGTAAAACCCACTGGACGGTCTATATCCTGCAAACCGGTTTCTCCTTCGCTGTGGCCATTTTCATCATCACCCAGGGCGTGCGTATGTTCGTCGCTGAACTGTCGGAAGCGTTTAACGGCATCTCCCAGCGCCTGATCCCTGGCGCGGTGCTGGCGATTGACTGTGCGGCTATCTATAGCTTTGCGCCAAACGCCGTCGTCTGGGGCTTTATGTGGGGCACCATCGGCCAGCTGATTGCGGTCGGCATCCTGGTGGGCTGTGGCTCCTCAATCCTGATTATTCCTGGCTTTATCCCGATGTTCTTCTCCAACGCCACTATTGGCGTGTTTGCTAACCACTTCGGCGGATGGCGCGCAGCGCTCAAGATCTGCCTGGTGATGGGCATGGTTGAAATCTTCGGGTGCGTGTGGGCGGTCAAGCTCACTGGCATGAGCGCCTGGATGGGCATGGCGGACTGGTCAATTCTGGCGCCGCCGATGATGCAGGGCTTTGCGTCCGTCGGGCTGGTCTTTATGGCCGTCATCATCCTGATTGCCCTGGCTTATATGTTCTTCGCTGGCCGTTCGCTGCGGGCTGAAGAAGATGCAGAAAAACAAACAGCAGAAGTGTCTGCTCATTAAGGAGTTTCGATTATGACCGTACGTATCCTGGCTGTGTGTGGCAATGGGCAAGGTAGCTCCATGATCATGAAGATGAAAGTGGACCAGTTTTTAACCCAGTCAAACATTGACCACACGGTGAACAGCTGCGCAGTGGGTGAATACAAAAGTGAACTGAATGGCGCGGACATCATCATCGCCTCAACGCACATTGCCGGCGAGATTAGCGTGTCGGGCAACAAATACGTGGTAGGCGTACGCAACATGCTGTCGCCTGCGGATTTCGGGCCAAAGCTGCTGGAAGTGATCAAAGAACACTTCCCACAAGACGTGAAGTAAGGATGCCACATGAAACTACGTGATTCGCTGGCAGAGAATAACTCCATCCTTTTACAGGCCGAAGCCAGCACCTGGCAGGAAGCGGTGAAGCTGGGCGTGGACCTGCTGGTTAAGGCGGACGTTGTCGAGCCGCGTTATTACCAGGCCATTCTGGATGGCGTGGCGCAGTTTGGACCCTATTTTGTGATTGCCCCGGGGCTGGCAATGCCGCATGGCCGTCCCGAAGAGGGCGTCAAGAAAACCGGTTTTGCGCTGGTGACGTTGAAAAAACCACTGGTGTTCAACCACGAAGATAACGACCCGGTCGACATTCTGATCACCATGGCGGCTGTCGATGCCAACACCCACCAGGAGGTGGGGATCATGCAGATCGTCAATCTGTTTGATGATGAAGCTAATTTTGACCGTTTACGCGCCTGTCGTACCGCGCAGGACGTGCTGGATTTAATTGATAACGCCACTGCGGCGGCCGTTTAAGAGGAATTGAAAATGTCATTACCAATGTTGCAGGTCGCGCTGGATAACCAGACTCTGTCTCACGCTTACGAAACCACCCGTCTGATTGCGGAAGAAGTGGACATCATCGAAGTCGGCACCATTCTGTGCGTGGGCGAAGGCGTTCGTGCGGTTAGTGACCTGAAGGCGCTCTATCCGCATAAAATCGTGCTGGCGGATGCCAAAATCGCCGACGCGGGCAAAATCCTCTCTCGCATGTGCTTTGAAGCCAACGCCGACTGGGTCACCGTGATCTGCTGTGCGGATATCAACACCGCGAAAGGCGCGCTGGACGTGGCGAAAGAGTTCAACGGCGACGTGCAGATTGAACTGACTGGTTTCTGGACCTGGGAGCAGGCGCAGGAGTGGCGCGAAGCGGGTATCCAGCAGGTGGTTTATCACCGTAGCCGTGATGCGCAGGCCGCAGGCGTGGCGTGGGGCGAAGCCGATATCAGCGCGATCAAACGTCTGGCCGATATGGGCTTCAAAGTGACCGTCACCGGTGGCCTGGCGCTGGAGGATCTGCCGCTGTTCCAGGGTATCCCGATTCACGTCTTTATTGCCGGTCGTAGCATTCGTGATGCTGCGTCTCCGGTGGAAGCGGCGCGTCAGTTCAAACGCTCAATCGCTCAGCTTTGGGGTTAAGGAGCGGGTATGTTGTCAAAACAGGTCCCGCTTGGCATCTATGAAAAGGCACTCCCTGCGGGGGAGTGCTGGCTGGAGCGGTTGCAGCTGGCGAAGCAGCTGGGTTTCGATTTTGTCGAAATGTCGGTGGATGAGACGGACGAGCGTCTTTCTCGCCTGGACTGGCGTCGCGACCAGCGTCTGGCGCTGGTGAGCGCCATTGCCGAAACCGGCGTGCGCGTGCCATCCATGTGCCTGAGCGCTCATCGTCGTTTTCCGCTTGGCAGCGAAGATGATGCTGTACGCGCCGAAGGGCTGGAGATCATGCGTAAAGCCATTCGCTTTGCACAGGATGTCGGCATCCGCGTGATCCAACTGGCGGGTTACGATGTTTACTATCAGGAAGCCAACGATGAAACGCGCCGTCGTTTCCGGGAGGGCCTGAAAGAGAGCGTTGAGATGGCAAGCCGTGCGCAGGTGACGCTGGCGATGGAGATCATGGATTATCCGTTGATGAACTCCATCAGCAAGGCGCTGGGCTATGCGCACTATCTGAACAACCCATGGTTCCAGCTTTATCCGGATATCGGAAACCTGTCGGCATGGGATAACGACGTACAGATGGAGCTTCAGGCGGGCATCGGGCATATCGTGGCGGTGCACGTTAAAGATACCCGTCCTGGCGTGTTTAAAAACGTACCGTTCGGCACCGGGGTGGTGGATTTCGAACGGTGCTTCCAGACGCTCAAACAGACAGGTTATTGCGGGCCTTACCTGATTGAGATGTGGAGCGAAACCGCGGACGACCCGGCGGCAGAAGTGGCGAAAGCCCGGGACTGGGTGCGCGAGCGCATGGCGCGGGCAGGGCTGATGGAGGCGGAACATGCTTAAGCTGAAACAGCAGGTCTATGAAGCCAATATGGATCTCCCGCGCTGTGGACTGGTGACGTTTACCTGGGGCAACGTAAGCGCCATCGATCGCGAGCAGGGGCTGGTGGTGATTAAGCCGAGCGGCGTGGCCTATGACGCCATGAAAGCGGACGATATGGTGGTGGTTGACCTGGAAGGACACGTCGTTGAAGGCAAATGGCGCCCTTCTTCTGATACGGCAACCCACCTGGCGCTGTATCAGCGTTACCCGTCTCTGGGGGGCGTTGTGCATACCCATTCCACGCACGCCACCGCCTGGGCACAGGCCGGGCTGGCGATCCCTGCTTTGGGTACGACGCACGCAGATTACTTCTTCGGCGATATTCCCTGCACGCGAGCGTTAACGCAGGCTGAGGTCGAAGGCGAGTACGAACTTAACACCGGCAGGGTCATTATCGAAACGCTGGGTGAGACGGAACCACTGCATACGCCGGGTATTGTGGTGTACCAGCATGGTCCGTTCTCCTGGGGTAAAGATGCGCATGACGCCGTGCATAACGCGGTGGTGATGGAAGAGGTGGCCAGAATGGCGTGGATTGCGCGCGGCATTAACCCACAGCTTCAGGGCATTGATGATTACCTGATGAACAAGCATTTCATGCGTAAGCATGGCCCGAATGCTTATTACGGGCAGAAGTGAATAAGTGCTCTGGAATACCGAAACAGTTGTAACCGGTGGTATTCCGGAGCCATTCATAAAAAAGCCCCCGGGCAGGGGGCAAATTATATATGGCTTTGATTTTCGTTGGCTTTCCTGGTGCTAGCGATAAAGCGTTACTGGTAAATATCTGCACTGGCGTGCATATTACCGTTGCTGCCGGGCTCACGTGTCAGCATGACGTGATAGTATTTTGCGCCCTGCGCATCGGTTTCTTCATTAAGCGCCTGATCTGCTTCACTTTCAGTGGCGAAGTTATGATTGATGTAAATAACGCCTAAGCTCTGCACATCATCCATGTTTCTGGCCTGTTGGCTGTCTATTCTGATGGCTGCCATCGCGTTTGCACTGAGCAAAAGCGCAGCCAAAATGGCGATTGCGATTCTTTTCATGATATGCGCTCCACGACTGCGTGCTGTGATACGGGGTAATGTTCTCCTTCTCTGTTCCGTGTCTCTGATTAAAGTGTAATCGCTACCCGGATTGCGATGGGTGACCATTTCTGATGGTGTTGTTCAAAAAAACAGCGCTTCTGATGAGTGCGATTTTAAATCACCCACTTAGAACAGCTTTACCCTTTGTGCGAATTATTTGTGCAATCAGCTTGAGTTTCCTGGGGGGCGCAAGTATTATGACGCGTCAATTTTTCAGCCGACCTTTAACACGTTCCTTGCCTCCCCGGGCCTCGGCTGACCCAGACAGGAGGCTGAATAATCCGTAAGGAGCAATTCGATGCGTCATTACGAAATCGTTTTTATGGTCCACCCTGACCAGAGCGAACAGGTTCCGGGCATGATCGAGCGTTACTCTGCTGCCATCACTGGTGCAGAAGGCACGATCCACCGTCTGGAAGACTGGGGCCGCCGTCAGCTGGCTTACCCGATCAACAAACTGCACAAAGCACACTACGTTCTGATGAACGTTGAAGCTCCGCAGGAAGTGATCGATGAGCTGGAAACTACCTTCCGCTTCAACGATGCCGTTATCCGCAGCATGGTTATGCGTACCAAACACGCAGTGACCGAAGCATCTCCGATGGTTAAAGCGAAAGACGAGCGCCGTGAGCGTCGCGATGATTTCGCAAACGAAACCGCAGATGATTCTGATGCTGGGGATTCTGAAGAGTAATTTCTGATGACCAACCGTCTGGTGTTGTCCGGCACCGTGTGCAGGACCCCCCTTCGAAAGGTCAGCCCATCAGGAATTCCGCATTGCCAGTTCGTGCTTGAGCATCGTTCTGTGCAAGAGGAAGCCGGGTTTCACCGGCAGGCGTGGTGCCAAATGCCCGTAATTATTAGCGGACACGAAAACCAGGCCATTACTCACAGTTTAACGGTCGGTAGCGCAGTAATCGTTCAGGGGTTCATTTCTTGCCACAAGGCAAAGAACGGCCTGAGCAAAATGGTTCTGCATGCCGAGCAGATTGATTTGATAGATTCTGGAGACTAGCCATATGGCACGTTATTTCCGTCGTCGCAAGTTCTGCCGTTTCACCGCGGAAGGCGTTCAAGAGATCGACTATAAAGATATCGCAACGCTGAAAAACTACATCACCGAAAGCGGTAAGATTGTCCCAAGCCGTATCACCGGTACTCGTGCAAAATATCAGCGTCAGCTGGCTCGCGCTATCAAACGCGCTCGCTACCTGTCTCTGCTGCCGTACACTGATCGTCATCAGTAATCGGGCACGGTCCATTAATACGACTTTAAGAGGATAAGGTAATGCAAGTTATTCTGCTTGATAAAGTAGCAAACCTGGGCAGCCTGGGTGATCAGGTAAACGTTAAAGCGGGTTACGCTCGTAACTTCCTGGTTCCACAGGGTAAAGCTGTTCCAGCTACTAAGAAAAACGTAGAGTTTTTCGAAGCACGTCGTGCTGAACTGGAAGCCAAACTGGCTGACGTTCTGGCGGCTGCTAACGCTCGCGCTGAAGCAATCAACGCACTGGGCACCGTTACTATCGCGTCTAAAGCTGGCGACGAAGGTAAACTGTTCGGTTCCATCGGTACCCGCGATATCGCTGATGCAGTTACTGCGGCAGGCGTTAAAGTGGCTAAGAGCGAAGTTCGTATGCCGAACGGCGTTCTGCGTACCACTGGTGAGCACGAAGTTGACTTCCAGGTTCACAGCGAAGTGTTCGCTAAACTGGTTGTTAACGTAGTAGCTGAGTAATTTTTTACTCTGCTCGCGTCGAAGCGCCGGCCTTGTGCCGGCGTTTTGCTTTTTAGCGTGACCCTGCGTCATCTTTTGCTCTTGTAAGGTCGCTATTCCTGACGCATTCTCTGATAATAAATTGAAACGCAATTTTATTTATGAGATTTGTCATGGATACTGCTCTGCCCACGCCCGTCTTTGCCCGTCGCAATGTGGCCTATGCCTGCGCCACGCTCTGCTGTCTGCTTTGGGGAAGCTCGTACCCGGCCATTAAAAGTGGCTACGAACTCTTTCAGATCGCGACCGATGATATCCCCTCCAAAGTCGTCTTTGCCGGATACCGTTTTCTGTTTGCCGGCGCGTTGCTGCTGCTTTTTGCCCTGGCCCAGCGAAAGCCGATTGGCAGGCTCACGCCCACGCAGTTTGGCCAGCTCACGATCCTCGGACTGACCCAGACCTCCCTCCAGTACACCTTCTTTTATATCGGCCTGGCCTACACGACCGGGGTGAACGGCTCCATCATGAATGCCACCGGGACCTTCTTCAGCGTGCTGCTGGCGCACTTTATCTACCACAACGACAAACTCAGCTATAACAAAACGCTGGGATGTGTTCTGGGCTTTGCCGGGGTTATGCTGGTGAACTTCCACAGCGGGTTAAGTGAGTTCCAGTTTGTCTGGAAAGGTGACGGATTTGTGGTGCTGGCCGCCTTTATTCTCTCTGCGGCCACGCTTTACGGGAAACGCATTTCCCAGACCGTTGACCCGACGGTGATGACTGGCTGGCAGCTGGGGATAGGCGGGGCGGCACTGGTTGCGGGAGGCTATGCCACGGGCGGGACGCTGGAGGTGCACAGCATGAAAGCCGTCGCCGTGCTGGGGTATCTGACGCTGCTCTCATCCGTGGCGTTCGCCCTGTGGAGCGCGCTGCTGAAAGTAAACCGCGTGAGTATGATTGCCCCGTTCAACTTTGTCATACCTGTAGCAGGGACGGTGCTCTCCGCCATCTTCCTCGGCGAAAACATTCTGGACATCAAATACGCGATTGCGCTGGTGCTGGTCTGCTCGGGGATCGGGTGGGTGAATAAACGGCGTGCCTGAGAACAAAAGTGCCGGGTGGCGGCATCGCCTTACCCGGCCTGGGCCATTAACGTGCTCTGATGAAACTGCCGTCCGGCTGGCGGGTAAACAGTACCTGCTGCCCGTTTCCGGTATCGATCGTTAACCCGGTCACCACCCCGCTGGCATTCTGGCGGATCTGCACCATCTGACCATTTTGCAGGTTGCTGAGCGGTTTGCCTGCCCCCTCGACTTGCGCCATGGCATACACATCCGTTGCTGGCAGATTGTGGTCGCGGAACAGCTGGGCAAGAGTTTTCCCAGGCTCTACGCGATACGAACGCCACTGCTGCTCAATGCCGGTGGGCTGTTGCGCCTGTGGCTCTGAAGGGGCGGCGGCCTGCTCCTGATCTTCCTGAACCGGTTCAGGTTCAACCGGCGCAACCTGGCCCGGATCGTTAGACGGTGTGACCAGCTGCGTCTGCATCGGCTGTGAATCAGGCTGCGGCTGGCTTTGCGACTGGATATCCAGCTCAGCATTCCGGCTGACCGGCGCGGTATCAACGTTGTCACTGCCGGAAGGAAGCAGGAAGCCGATGACGATCAGCAACGCGCCGATAATAATGCCTCTGCGGTGCAAAGGCGGCAGCGGGTCCATGATGCGAAAGTTATCCGGCGCATGCCAGATTTTCGCCAGGGTAGGTTTCAGTTCAAATCGCCCGGGCATGGCTCTCCTCCTGCTCCGCGTCTTTTTATCCTGTCCTGAGAAGTGTAGTTTGCTAACTGCCTGATGGGCGTAACAAAGCCAGCTTTCGTGACATATATTAGGGAAAATCCTGACGGCTACTATTGTTTCCGTTTCGTCGCAGTTTGTCACCTTTACTTAAGACAAAGTTTTACCCATAAGGGCATGGCTGATATGCTGCCCGCTACTTTAAATGTGATGGAAGGAAAACCCATGACCACCCCGACTTTTGACACTATCGAAGCGCAGGCAAGCTACGGCATCGGCTTGCAGGTAGGACAGCAGCTGAGCGAATCCGGCCTGGAAGGTCTGTTACCGGAAGCGCTGGTGGCGGGTATCGCTGACGCGCTGGAAGGCAAGCAGCCCGCTGTGCCGGTTGACGTTGTGCACCGTGCACTGCGTGAAATCCACGAACGTGCTGACGCCGTACGTCGCGCGCGTTTCGAAGAGATGGCGGCAGAAGGCGTGAAATATCTGGAAGAGAACCGCGAGCGTGAAGGCGTGAACAGCACCGAGTCCGGCTTGCAGTTCCGCGTAATCAATCAGGGTGATGGCGCAATCCCGGCGCGTACCGACCACGTTCGCGTACACTACACCGGTAAGCTGATCGACGGTACCGTGTTCGACAGCTCCGTCGCGCGTGGCGAACCGGCTGAGTTCCCGGTCAACGGCGTTATCGCAGGCTGGATCGAAGCCCTGACCCTGATGCCAGTAGGTTCCAAATGGGAACTCACTATCCCGCACAACCTGGCTTACGGCGAGCGTGGCGCTGGCGCGTCCATTCCGCCATTCAGCACCCTGGTGTTTGAAGTCGAGCTGCTGGAAATCCTGTAATCGGTTTTTCTTATTTTCCTCTCTCCGATCGGGGAGAGGAAAATAGCGATAAAACCCGGAGTTACGACGAAATCAACATTTTGTATTGCAAACGAAACTGTTACGTGTATTTTTGTGAGCTGTTTCGCGCTGTATGAGTGATATGACACTCACTTTCAACATATTATTAACATAATATTCAAATCATAGTATTCATCCCGCCGATTCTTACCTACTATCGATTAGTCCTTACACAGGGTCCGTCATTTATTTGGCGTATATAAAGGCCAGAAGAGCCTTAACAACACAGACAGGCATAAACAGGAAAATATCACATGGTAGATCAGGTCAAAGTCGCCGCCGCAGAAGAGGCGACGTCTGAACAGTCGCTACGGCGAAATCTCACGAACCGTCACATTCAGCTTATTGCCATTGGTGGAGCCATCGGCACCGGGCTGTTTATGGGCTCGGGCAAAACCATCAGTCTTGCCGGCCCGTCGATCATCTTCGTTTATATGATCATCGGTTTTATGCTCTTTTTCGTGATGCGTGCAATGGGTGAATTGCTGCTCTCGAATCTCGAATACAAATCCTTCAGCGACTTCGCGTCAGACCTGCTCGGCCCGTGGGCGGGCTATTTTACCGGCTGGACCTACTGGTTCTGCTGGGTGGTTACCGGCATGGCGGATGTTGTCGCTATTACGGCCTACGCCCAATTCTGGTTCCCCGGCCTGTCGGACTGGGTGGCTTCGCTGGCGGTGATTGTTCTGCTGCTGAGCCTGAACCTCGCCACCGTTAAAATGTTCGGTGAGATGGAGTTCTGGTTCGCGATGATCAAAATCGTCGCCATCATCGCGCTGATTGTCGTCGGGCTGGTGATGGTGCTGACGCACTTCCAGTCGCCAACCGGCGTACAGGCCTCGTTTGCCCATCTGTGGAATGACGGCGGCTGGTTCCCGAAAGGTATCAGCGGCTTCTTTGCCGGCTTCCAGATTGCGGTGTTTGCGTTTGTCGGGATTGAGCTGGTCGGTACCACGGCGGCGGAAACCAAAGATCCGGAGAAATCCCTGCCGCGCGCGATCAACTCCATTCCGCTGCGTATCATCATGTTCTACGTGTTCGCGCTGATCGTCATTATGTCCGTGACGCCATGGAGCTCGGTGGTGCCAACCAAGAGCCCGTTCGTCGAGCTGTTCGTGCTGGTGGGGCTGCCTGCTGCCGCGAGCCTGATTAACTTCGTGGTGCTGACCTCTGCGGCCTCTTCCGCGAACAGCGGCGTCTTCTCCACCAGCCGTATGCTGTTCGGCCTGGCGCAGGAGGGCGTTGCTCCGAGCGCGTTTGCCAAACTGTCTAAACGCGCGGTACCGGCGAAAGGGCTGACTTTCTCCTGCATCTGTCTGCTGGGCGGTGTGGTGATGCTCTACGTCAACCCGAGCGTAATCGGCGCGTTCACCATGATCACCACGGTGTCGGCGATCCTGTTTATGTTCGTCTGGACCATCATCCTCTGCTCGTACCTGGTGTACCGCAAGCAGCGTCCACACCTGCACGAGAAGTCGATCTACAAGATGCCGCTGGGCAAGCTGATGTGCTGGGTGTGCATGGCGTTCTTTGTCTTCGTGCTGGTGCTGCTGACGCTGGAAGAAGATACCCGACAGGCGCTGATGGTCACGCCGCTGTGGTTTATCGCGCTGGGGCTGGGCTGGCTATTTATCGGTAAGAAACGTATGGCGGGCATGCGCTAAGCATGTTGCCGGGTGGCGCTGACGCTTACCCGGCCTAGGTTCGCGGATGTTGTAGGCCCGGTAAGCGCTAGCGCCACCGGGCTTTTTTATTTACCCGATAATGCACGCGGGAACAGAACGTTATTCTCAAGACTAATGTGTTCCATCAGATCGTCGATCATCTCGTTAATGCCGTTGTACATGGCTTTCCAGGTGGTGCACGCTTCTGGCGGCGGTGTGACGTTGTTGGTGGTGTGTTTGATCACTTCCAGCAGTTCGCCGGCGTCATCATGTTCGCTTTCCATCACGCTGATGGGCCCCATGGCCTGGCTGCCCATGCCCTGTTTGATCATCGGGAAGAGGATCTGCTCCTCTTTCATCATGTGGCTGGAAAGTTCTTCGTGCAGCATGGTCAGGTATTTCGCCAGGCCGCGCGGTACGGAAGGTTTATCGGCATGAACGCGTTCAACTTTGGTCGCCTGTAAAATCAGCTCCGGCAGCTGCTCGCGGTGACGATCGTGGTAACGCACAATGATATGGTCAATGATTTCAGCCAGCGGCGCGGTGCGCCAGTCTTTGTCGACAGGCTGTTCAGCCAGCTGAGCCAGCTCCGCTTCGATAGCCTCCACATCCAGCTCTTTACGCGACGCTGCGCGCGCCAGCGTTTGCTTACCACCGCAGCAGTAATCCATATCGTATTTACGGAACAGCGCAGAAGCGCGAGGGATGGAGAGCGCCAGCTCGCCTAAGGGTTGGTCGCGGAAGGCCATAACAGTTACCTCATCATCAGGAATATAAGATGCATTTTAAATGCATCTTTAGGTGGATACTATAACCCTTTAGAGGCAAGGGTGAAAATGAGAAGGGGATCACAAAAAAAGCGTGCTTTTAACTTGCTGATTGAATGTAGAAAAGGGCTTTCGAAAGTTTTTAAAGGTGGAGAAACAGTAAACAACCTGCCGCACGTGCCGATAGATACAGGTCAGACAATACCTGTATATAAAAAAGGCAACGCATGTTTAAACGTATAAAAGTCATTACTCTTTTGATTTCGGTGCTGCTTGTGCTCGGCATCATGCAGCTGATCTCCGCTGGCATTTTCATTAACGCACTCAATAACGATAAAGAGAACTTCACCGTTTCTCAGCTTTCCAGCCAGAACGTCGCGGAGTTTACCGACGCCTGGATCAGCCTGAACCAGGCGCGCGTCACTCTCAACCGCGGCATGCTGCGCCTGCAAAGCAGCATGGCGTCGCAGATTAACGGCGGGCAGCTGAACGAGCTGGTCAATACCGCGAAAAACCTGCTGGCCGATGCCCAGACCCATTACGATAAATACTACGCGCTGCCGGAAACGCCGGGTATGGACGAGCACCTGGCCGATCGTCTGGAAGAGCAATACCGCGTCTACTCCGCCACGCTGACGCAAATGAACGTTCTGCTGGGGCAGGGCAATCTGGAAGATATGTTCAAACAAAATGCCGAACAGAAGCAGACCGCGATGCAAAAGGTTTATCGCGAGTGGCGTGAGGCGCAGGCCGCGCTGACCGCCAAAGGTATCCAGGACAATGAAAGCGACTACAAACGCATTCTGTGGATCCTTTCTGCGGTGATGCTGCTGGTGATCGCGGTGATTATTTCCAGCTGGATTGCGATGCGCCGTGTGTTGCTGCTGCCGCTGGAAGAGGTGATCAACCATATCCGCGCCATTGCCGCAGGGGATTTAACCCTGCCGATTCAGGCTGAGGGTAAAAATGAAATGGCGATCCTGGCGCGCAACGTTCAGGAGATGCAGACTGCGCTGGCCAACACGGTGGGCGTGGTGCGTGAAGGCGCTGATACCATCTACACCGGCGCGGGTGAAATCTCGGCGGGCAGCAACGATCTCTCCTCTCGTACCGAGCAACAGGCCGCTTCTCTGGAAGAGACGGCAGCCAGCATGGAACAGTTAA
The DNA here is from genome assembly GCF_001037805.1 of Enterobacter sp. BIDMC93. NCBI lineage: Bacteria > Pseudomonadati > Pseudomonadota > Gammaproteobacteria > Enterobacterales > Enterobacteriaceae > Enterobacter > Enterobacter sp. BIDMC93. The sequence goes on along the minus strand of NZ_KQ089962.1, from coordinate 4,624,368 downwards.
CCGCCACCGTGAAGCAAAACGCCGATAACGCGCGTCAGGCGTCGCGTCTGGCGCTGGACGCCTCCTCCACCGCGAAGAAGGGCGGTAACGTGGTCGAGGGCGTTGTGCGCACCATGGACGAAATCGCCACCAGTTCCAGCAAAATCGCGCAAATTACTAACGTGATCGACGGCATTGCTTTCCAGACCAATATTCTGGCGCTGAACGCGGCGGTAGAAGCGGCGCGCGCGGGCGAGCAGGGACGTGGCTTCGCGGTTGTCGCGGGCGAGGTGCGTACCCTTGCGCAGCGCAGCGCGCAGGCGGCGAAAGAGATCAAAGCGCTGATCGATGATTCCGGCGAACGCGTCAACGCGGGTTCTCAGCTGGTAAATGAAGCGGGCGCGACGATGGCGGAGATCGTCAATGCGGTTACGCGCGTGACGGACATCATGGGTGAGATTGCGTCGGCCTCCGACGAACAGAGCCGCGGTATCGACCAGGTGGGTCAGGCGGTGGCGGAGATGGATCGCGTCACCCAGCAGAACGCCTCGCTGGTGGAAGAGTCTGCGGCGGCAGCGGCGGCGCTGGAAGATCAGGCTGCACGCCTGAACGACGCGGTGGCGGTGTTTAAGATCACCCGCAACCAGGCGGTGAAAGCCGCGCCGGTTAAGACCTATGCACCTAAAGCGCAGCCCCTCGCGGCGGCGTCTGAAGCGAACTGGGAAACGTTCTGATACTGTGCCGGGTGGCGCTGACGCTTACCCGGCCTACGGTTTGTAGGCCCTGCAAGCGAAGCGCCGCTGGGCGAAAAGCTCACCCCTCCGACGCCGGAACGACCATCGGTTTTTCCGGCTTCGCTCTCACCGCAATCACCACCCCAACGACCAGCAGCGCGATCCCGCAGGCCGTTAGCAGCGGCGGCACGCTCTGACGCATCAGGAAGGTATAGAGCAGCCCTGCCAGCGTCTCAAAGACAATCAGCGGCCCCAGTATCACCGTCGGCAGCTTCTGGCTGGCAATGTTCCAGCACAGCGCGCCCACCCACGAACAGAGCACGGCAATGGCGACCATTAACCCGACGAATACCCACGGGCGCGGTCCGAAGGGCAGGGTAAATGCCGGTTGCTGGCTACCCAGCCAGACACACGCGCCCACATAGCCCAGCAACGAGACAGGGAGGGTGACCAGCGCCTGCGCCGTCGCCCACATCATCGGATGTTTATCCGGGTTTTCCCGCAGCCAGCGTGCGTTGCGCAGGGCATACCAGGCCCAACAGACAACCGAGATAAACGCCAGAAAGATCCCTGAACCGTAACGCCACAAGCTGAAGTTTTCGAGGCCGTGGCGAAGCTCGGCAATATTCACGCACACCAGCCCCACGGCGATGCAGACCAGAGCGGGCGCCATTTTTGACCACGCCAGTTTGCCGTCACGCTGGCTGTAAAGCAGGTTCGCGAAAACCGGGATGACCACCGGTAGCGTGCCGATAATCATGGTCGACACCGGCGCACCGGTGCGCTGAATGGCGCTCGCCAGACAGACGTAGTAGATCAGATTACCCATCATGGTCAGCGCCAGCGCGGTGAGCCAGTCCTGGCGGCCCAGCTGACGCAGACGCGCGCGCCCCAGCCACGCCAGCGGCACGGCAATCAGCCCCAGCGCCAGGTAACGTCCGGTCGACTGCAAAATTGCCGGGTACTCCGGCACAATCAGCGGGCCGACAAAAATCAGCCCCCACATCAAACCCGCAAGCAGGGCATACAACACGCCGCTAATCATTTTTCCATCCATCTTGATTCACTTTGCGATCAGTGTAGGAGGGCAAAACGCGCGCGTATTGTATGAGGTTGCGCATTAGCGCGGCATAACCTGTTTCTGGTAGCGCACGGGCGTGATGCCGTAGCGACGGGTGAATGCGCGGGTTAAATGCGACTGATCGGTCAGCCCGGTCGCGGCGGCCACCTCGGCGGCAGGCATGCCGTGGGTGAGGAATGCTTTTGCGCGCCACAGCCGGATGGCCATCAGCATCTGGTGGGGCGTAACGTGGAAATGGGCTTTGAACTGGCGCTGAAAATGGTACGGGCTGAGCGAGACAACGTTAGCCAGCTCGTCCAGGGTCAGCGAGCGCATATAGTTGTCGTGCAGATAATCGCGAACGCGTTCGAAGCGGTGCGCGGCCTCCTGCACCACCGGCGCATGATGGGCCAGTGGCTGAAAAGTCTGAATCAAATCCAGTAGCAGCCCCTTCTGCGCCAGCGGATCGTTGGTGTGCCACAAGCCGTAAATTAACCGGCCAATCTGCTGCGAGCGCAAAGGGTCGTGGCGCGTGACGTCATTAAACCACCAGTGACGCAGGCCGGTGACCTCTTCCAGCAGGTCGGGTTCGATGTAGACCATCCGGTAGCGCCAGCCGCCTTCGGTGGCGGATTCCCCGGTGTGGATCTCGTCCGGGTTCATGGTCACGACGGATTTTTCCGCGGCAAGATGCTGGGTACCGCGATAGCGGAAGCGTTCGGCACCGGTTTCGATGGTGCCGATACCGAAGGCTTCATGAGTGTGAGGCTCAAAGGCGTAGTCAGAGATATGGGCGTGATAAAGCTCCAGGCCCGGCAGCTGCGCCAGATGGCGAAAGCGCGCGCTGTCTCTCTCATCAGTGAACTGTTCCGGTACGCCTTGCACGGTGAGCCTCCTTGTGGGTCATCGCTTCATTATCAGAGATGACCCGAGGGGATGCCACAAAAAATAACCAATTTTTAACAACTACAGGATGGCTTTGACGCTTTCCGCCAGTGATGTGGTTGGGCGGCCGATCAGTTTGCTCAGGGTACGGCTGTCGTCGAACAGGCCGCCTTTGGACGCGCCGGTGTCGGAGTCCGCCAGCATCTCCGCCAGCCCGGCAGGCAGACCAACGCCCTTCAGCGCAGCGGCGAAATCGGCTTCGCTGAGGTTCTGATACGTTACCGGCTTACCGCTCTGCTTGCTCAGTTCCGCAGCCAGTTCGCTCAGCGTCCAGGCATTATCACCCGCCAGTTCATACACCTTGCCGGCATGACCCTCTTCAGAAATCACTTTCGCTGCCGCCGCCGCGTAATCCGCACGGGTCGCAGAGGCAATTTTGCCTTCGCCTGCGGCACCCATAAATACGCCGTGTTCCAGCGCTGGCGGCGCGCTTGCCAGGTAGTTTTCGGTGTACCAGCCGTTGCGCAGCAGAGCGTAAGGCACGCCGGAGGCCGCCAGGGCATTTTCGGTTTCGACGTGCTCAACGTGCAGACCCAGCGGAGATTTGTCAGCATGCAGCAGGCTGGTATAGGCGATGAATTTCACCCCGGCGGCTTTGGCGGCGTTTATCACGTTCTGGTGCTGTACGGCACGCTGGCCCACTTCGCTGGAGGAGATGAGCAGTAGTTTATCCACGCCGTTCAGCGCGGTGGTAAATGCGGCTTCATCGGTGTAATCCGCCTGACGCACAACGACCCCTTGCTGACGCAACGCTTCGGCTTTCGCCGGGTTACGCACAATAGCCACGATCTGGCTGGCTGGAACGGTTTTCAGCAGTTCTTCAATAACGTGTTGGCCAAGCTGGCCGGTTGCGCCGGTAATCGCGATCATGATGAATCTCCTTCGTGTTTGTCTGGTGTTGTGGCACACTATCACCATAACTAACTTTTAGTAAGTACGTACAAAAAGGTAAGTATGAAAACAACAATACCAACGCTCAGCGAGCAAATGCGCGATGGCAACCTCTTTGCGGAACAGTGCCCGTCACGGGAGGTGCTCAAACACGTAACCAGCCGCTGGGGCGTGCTGATCCTGGTAGCGTTACGTCAGGGGACGCATCGCTTCAGCGATCTGCGCCGCAAGATGGGCGGCGTCAGCGAGAAGATGCTGGCTCAGTCTTTACAGGCGCTGGAACATGACGGGTTTGTCGATCGCGTGTCGTATCCGGTCGTGCCGCCGCATGTGGAGTATAGCCTGACGCCGCTGGGGCGGGAGGTAAGCGAGAAGGTGGCCGCGCTGGCCGACTGGATTGAGGTCAATACGCCGCAGGTGATGGCAAACCGGGAAGAGCGTGCGGCATGAAATGCCGGGTGGCGCTTGCGCTTACCCGGCCTACGGGATCGAGGATTGCGGGTAGGCCGGGTAAGGCGAAGCCGCCACCCGGCACAATCATCGCTACCTGCTCAAATCCACCTGATAAATCGCGAACCCAATATCATCCGTCGCGACCTTTTGCATCGGATACTGCGCCTTATCCTTGATAAACGCGGCTGCTTTATCGGACGGAGATGTCTCAAAGCGAATATCCAGCTTAGTGTCGCTGTGGATCGGCGCAAGTCGCCAGTTGTTATCCACCGCCGGATGAATTTCACCCGTCTTTTTCGACTCCGCGCTGATCCACGCCGCCAGCACCGAACGGTTCTCATCCGGCGAGGCAAAGGCGATGTGGCTGTCACCCGTACCGGCAAACTTGCCGCCATAGGCGCGGTAGTTGTTGGTCACCACCAGGAAAGTGGCATTCGGATCAATCGCTTTGCCGTTGAAGGTCAGGTTTTTGATACGTTCTGCCTGCGGATTAATGGCCTGACATTCGCCGTCATATTTCGCGGGCTGGGTAACGTCAATCTGATATTCCACGCCGTCGATCACGTCGAAGTTGTAGGTGCGGAAACCGTCCCAGTTAATCAGCGACTGCGGTTTGCTGCTGTGCGGATCGATCTGGTTGAACTGCCCGGCAGAGCACTCCAGCCACTCCTTCACCTCTTTCCCGGTAGCTTTCACCACCACGAGGGTGTTGGGATAGAGGTAGAGATCGGCGGCATTACGGAAGGTCAGTTGGCCTTTTTCCACCTCAACGTAGCTGGCCGGATCGTTCTTCCGGCCGCCCACTTTGAATGGCGCCGCGGCAGACAGTACCGGCAGATTTGCCAGATCCGGATCGCCCTGAATATAGTGCTCCGCATAGGCTTTCTGCGCCATGTTGACTACCTGCACGGTCGGGTCATCCTGTACCAGCGCGAGGAAGCTGTACATGTTATCAGCCGATTTACCGATCGGCTTGCTGACAAATTCACGCGTCGCGTCGTGGTCATGCTTCAGGACGTCGACCAGCTTTTTATCTTCCCCTGCCAGAGATTTTTTGGCCGCTGCGTCGTAGATCGGACGCGCTTCCGCTTTCGACTGCGTGACTTTCCAGCTTCCGCTGTCGTTATTCAGCACCAGATCCACCACGCCAAGGTGGTCGCCCCACATGCCCGGCATCACCGATGGCACACCGTTGAGCGTCCCTTTTTCGATGTCCGCGCCTTTGATATCAGCGAAATCTTTGCCCGGGAAGACGGCGTGGGCGTGACCAAACAGGATCGCATCCACGCCCGGCACCTGGCTGAGATAGTACACGGAGTTCTCAGCCATCACCTGATACGGGTCGGCCGAGAGGCCAGAGTGCGCCACGACGACGACCACATCCGCCCCTTTCGCCCGCATCTCCGGCACGTATTTGCGCGCGGTTTCGGTAATGTCGTTGACGGTCACTTTCCCGTCGAGGTTGGCTTTATCCCACGTCATGATCTGCGGCGGCACAAAACCGATATAGCCGATTTTCAGCGTCTGTTTTTTACCGTCCTGGTCGACAACCTCGGTCTCTTTAATCAGATAAGGGGTAAAGAGCGGCTTCTTCGTCTTAACGTCGATGATATTGGCGTTAACGTACGGGAATTTTGCCCCTGCCAGCGCGTCGTGCAGGTATTTCAGGCCGTAGTTAAATTCGTGGTTGCCCAGATTGCCAACCGCATAATCCAGGGTGTTCATCGCTTTATAGACAGGGTGGACCTCGCCTTTTTTCAGCCCCTTCGCCGCCATGTAGTCGCCGAGCGGACTGCCCTGAATTAAGTCCCCGTTATCGACCAGCACGCTGTTTTTCACTTCACCGCGGGCGGCGTTGATCAAACTTGCCGTGCGTACCAGTCCGAATTTTTCCGTAGGGGTATCTTTGTAGTAATCGAAGTCCATCATATTGCTGTGCAGATCGGTGGTTTCCAGAATACGGAGATCCACCGTCGCTGCCTGAACGCTTGCCGCAATCAGCGTTGCCAGGAGCGTTGCGCTAAACTTAATCATCTGAGGAGTCCTTTTTTCGATCCAAGCCACAAAAGAATATGTATGTAGTATTTGTTGCTTACAGAAGTGTGAATGCTGCCAGAAAAAAGGGTGCTGAAACCAGAATTGCTTCACAGATAGCGGAATTGTTCACATTACGATATAACTAAAACAATAAGTTATGCCCACTGCGTTAACGAAGAGGTGGAGAATGTTAGATAAAATTTGTCAGCTCGCACGGGATGCGGGTGATGCCATTATGCAGGTGTACGACGGTGCGAAACCGATGGATGTTGTCAGCAAAGCGGATGACTCCCCGGTGACGGCGGCGGATATCGCGGCGCATGCGGTGATCCTGAAAGGTTTGCAGGCCCTGACGCCGGATATTCCGGTCCTTTCTGAAGAAGCGCCCCAGAGCTGGGATGAACGTCAGCACTGGCAGCGTTACTGGCTTGTCGACCCGCTGGACGGCACGAAAGAGTTTATCAAGCGTAACGGTGAATTCACCGTCAACATCGCCCTGATTGAAAAAGGAAAAGCGGTGCTTGGCGTGGTTTACGCCCCGGTGATGAAGGTGATGTACAGCGCGGCGGAAGGTAAAGCCTGGAAGGAAGAGTGCGGCGTGCGTAAGCAGATCCAGGTGCGTGATGCCCGTCCTCCGCTGGTGGTGATCAGCCGCTCGCACAGTGACAGCGAGCTGGAGGAGTACCTGCAACAGCTGGGGGAACACCAGACGACGTCGATTGGCTCGTCGCTGAAGTTCTGTCTGGTGGCGGAAGGGCAGGCGCAGCTGTACCCCCGTTTCGGGCCGACGAACGTCTGGGATACGGCGGCAGGGCATGCGGTGGCGGCGGCGGCTGGCGCGCATGTGCATGACTGGCAGGGTAAGCCACTGGACTACACCCCGCGCGAGTCATTCCTGAATCCGGGCTTCCGGGTGTCACTTTACTGAGTCAGCAGCTTATGCAGCAGGGCAACCACCTGCTGCACCTCATCCTGCGTCAGCGCGCCGTCCTTAACCCACTGTACGCGACCGTTTTTATCCAGCACGACAATCGCTGAACTCTCCTCTTCCAGCTGCCACGCCTTACGCGTCATGCCATTGCTGTCGACAATAAACTGCGACCAGGGATAGAGCTTCTTATTGCTCTCAAGGCTTGAGCGCACAAACATCCCGGAGCCGGGAATCGCGTCGTCGGTGTTCACGATGGTGGTGGTCTGGTAGCGATCGTGCGGGAGTTTTGCGGCCTTGATCGCTTCCACGAGGGTAGCGTTTTTCTCTTTAGCGGATGTACGCCCGGCAATATGTTGTACAACTCTCACTTTGCCCGTAAGCTGCGCGCTATTCCAGGCTTTATAGCTAAACTTATCATTGTCGAGAATCAATTCTCCCCGGTCAGCAATCCCGACCGGCGGGACACGTTGTCCTTTTTCAATGTTGTGTGCGGAAGCCATCAGCGGCAGCAACAGGCAAGCTGCTGCCAGGAGGTTACGTAGGGTCATGGTGTTTCCTTATTGTTAGCAGGTGATCCGACCACTTGGTCATGCGCTTTTAATCATAAGTGCGATCAATAGGCTTTTCCCGCAATCCCGATGCCAGTTTGCGGGCGAACGCACATATCCATGCAAAAACGACGGCATATACTGCGCTGTATCACGCTTTGCAAAGATTATTCTGAATAATTGTAATCAAACGGTAAATAAACTTATGCACACTGGGTAAGTACGAGGTTCTGGTCTATAGTCATTGGGCATCAAAATTTGCGCTCAGGACAGTCGGGCCGATTGTGGCACCGCAAGAGCGTATGATTCGCAGGAGATACAAGAATGAAAATTTTCCAACGCTACAACCCGCTTCAGGTGGCGAAGTACGTGAAGATCCTGTTCCGTGGACGGTTGTACATCAAGGATGTTGGCGCTTTTGAGTTCGATAAGGGCAAAATCCTTATCCCAAAAGTGAAGGACAAACAGCACTTGTCTGTGATGTCCGAAGTCAACCGTCAGGTTATGCGTCTGCAAACTGAGATGGCTTAACCAACGTGCTATGCAGTAGTAGTTAAAAAGACGGCTCCCGATGGGAGCCGTTGATGTTTGTGGGGCACACAAAGGATTACGCCGACACCTTCTCTTCGGCATCCGGCAGTTTCGGCACCAGCACGGTCGGTTTGCTATCAATACGCGTTACCAGCAGCTGGTCGATGCGGTAGTTATCAATATCCACCACTTCAAACTTGAAGCCGGAGAACTTCACCGAGTCGGTACGTTTCGGGATTTTACGCAGCATAAACATCATAAAGCCGCCGATGGTCTCGTAGTTGCCGGACTGCGGGAACTCGTCAATGTCGAGTACGCGCATGACGTCTTCAATCGGCGTACCGCCATCGATGAGCCATGAATTTTCGTCACGCTGAACAATCTGCTCTTCCAGCCCCTGGCCGACCAGGTCGCCCATCAGGGTCGTCATAACGTCGTTGAGGGTGATAATGCCCACCACCAGCGCGTATTCGTTCATGATCACCGCGAAGTCTTCCCCGGCGGTTTTGAAACTTTCCAGCGCTTCGGAGAGCGTCAGGGTGTCCGGCACTATCAGGGTGTTGCGGATCTGCACGCCGCTGTTCAGCGCCAGGCTCTGGTTTGCCAGCACGCGGTTCAGCAGGTCTTTGGAGTCCACATAGCCGATGATATGGTCGATATCTTCGTTACAGACCAGGAACTTGGAGTGCGGGTGCTGCGCCACTTTGGTCTTCAGGCTCTGCTCGTCTTCATGCAGATCGAACCAGATGATGTTTTCACGGCCGGTCATGGAGGACGGCACGGTACGGGATTCCAGTTCGAAAACGTTCTCAATCAGCTCGTGCTCCTGCTTACGCAGCACGCCTGCCAGCGCCCCGGCTTCCACCACCGCATAAATATCGTCGGAGGTGATGTCGTCTTTACGCACCATCGGCAGCTTGAAGATGCGGAAAATGACGTTCGCCAGGCCGTTAAAGAACCACACCAGCGGACGGAAGACATACAGGCAGAAGCGCATCGGGTTGATGATACGCAAAGCCACAGCTTCTGGCGCAATCATACCGATGCGTTTCGGGGTCAGGTCCGCGAATAAAATGAACAAGCCGGTGACCAGGGAGAAGGAGAGGATGAAGCTCAACTGCTCGGCCAGCTCTACGGACATGTACTTAACAAAGAGGCTATAAAACGCCGGAGAAAACGCTGCATCGCCCACGATACCGCCAAGGATGGCGACCGCGTTCAGGCCAATCTGCACCACGGTAAAGAACATGCCGGGGTTTTCCTGCATTTTCAGAATGCGTGATGCGTTGATGTTGCCCTCGTCGGCAAGCAGCTTCAGTTTGATTTTACGGGAGGCAGCCAGCGAGATCTCCGATATCGAGAAAAATGCACTGACGGCAATAAGACAAAGTATTACTAAAATACTGTTTAACATAGTTTATCCGGCTTCTCGCCAGATCCTCAGAAGGGGAGTTGATACCATTCGTGTGAAGACACATTGAACTCAGCTCGTAGCGTTGAGCCGATTATTTCAGCGGTAGTATAGCGTAAAGACGTGTAAACCTGCCAGAGGTCACGTTTTCGGCAAAAAAAGCCGGACCGGCATGGGGCCGATCCGGCGGGAAGGGCTATTTCACGATAGATAAGTTTTCGCCCACAGCCAGGCGTGTGGCATCGCCGCCCCAGACCTGATCGTACTCATAGCCTGTCAGCTGTTTGATGACCACGCGGGTGCTGGCGTCGCAGTCGCGATAGTCGCCACCGAGCTTCCGACGCGCGATCTCCTTGAGCAGCACCTTATGCGTCTCGCGGGTCAGCTTAAATTTGTAGGTCGCGAAGAAGCTCACTGCCAGCAGCGCGGCGGTGGCAAAAATCATCAGGCCAATTATTGCTCCCAGCGCGCTTTCAGGCTGTGCGCCACTGCCTTTCACAAAACCGGACTCCTGCAACACCAGGCCGATAATCATAATCGCAATGGCGACGGTGCTTTTGCGGGTCAACACCATTACGCCAGCGAAAATGCCTTCCCGGCGTTGCTGCGTGACGATCTCGTCGATATCCGGAATAAAGCTATAAATATTCCACGGAATGTAATAGAGGCCGGAACGGGCTGCACCCAGCAGGATGAAGACGGCGGAGAACAGCAGCGTTGGCACCTCTGTTTTGGTGAGATAAACCGTAAACAGGAATGCCAGCACCAGGAAAATGCAGCTATACGAAAGGCGCAGTGCGGCGGAAGGGGTCATGTTCAGCCTGTTGAGTAACAGCATAAATCCGTACGTGCCCGGCACGGAGGCAAACGCCGCAATACTTAGCCAGCCGGACACTGCTGCCGCATCCTGACTGAGGCAATACACCACATAATAGGTAAAGACTGAACCAAATACGTCCATCGCGGTGAAGGAGAAAATATAAATAAGAATATGCAGGCGGAAAGCGCGAATACGAAAAGAAGAGAAGAGATCCAGCACCAGATATTTGAGGTGATTAATTACTCCGCTGCTGCGCTGGGTATCAACTTTGAAGTCATATTCCTGATGCACATCTTTTGCTTCCCAGGTGCTGTACCAGGTAATAAATACCGCGATGCAAAAGACGCAGGAAAATATCAGTCCGGTTAGCGTGTAGGTAAAGGAATTATCTTTGCCGGTAAATTGCATAATCACGCCCGGAACCGACACCGCAAGAAAACCGCCCAATTGCGAGCAGATCATCCGTACGCCTGACAGGCGGCTGCGCTCTTCATAGCGGTTGGTCATCTCCGCGGCGAGGGTTTCCCACGGCACCAGCACCATCGCTGAAAGCAGTTCGATGGAAAGATAGGTGCCCAGGTAATACCAGTAACCCATGTCCGTCAGCCACAGCAGAGCATAGAGGAACATTAAAGGAGAGCTGAGTAATAAGAAGAAACGACGACGGCCAAATTTACGCCCAAGCCAGGTATCGCCGAAATTGTCGGTGATGTAACCCATTATTGGGCTTAATACCGCGTCAATGACGCGGGCAATAGCAAATATAGAGCCGGCTTCCACGACGGATAATCCGCAATAGGTGGTGTAAAAAAATAACAGCCAGGTGCCGATAATGGCGAAAGCGCCTCCGCCAAAGAGGTCGGTTATGCCGTAGCCAAGCGCCACGCCATAACCCACTCTGCGTTCAGTTGGTTTAACCATAATAATATCCAGTGTAGGGTAGATGTAGAGGTTGTATTTTTATTGCACTGCTGGACTACACGTGACGTTCTAATTATTAATATCTATCCATTGTCTTAACTGAGATGACCGATAAAAAGCCTCCACAATCTTGAGTGATTTTCCGGCGGTACAAATATCGGTAAAATCCGTACTCTCCGGGTGATGAATAGCGTGATAAAAACGGCGGATCGCCTGCTGGTGTCCTAATCCCCAGTAACTTTTTGCGGTGCCATCGGGAGAGGCATCGCTTTCCAGGCGAAACCGTTCGCCGGGCGTTATGCGCCAGAGCGTGTTGTCGTTGAGCAGCAGTGAGCCGCGCTCGCAGTGGATCTCCAGACAGAGGGGGGAATCCGTGGTGTGGCAGTTGCTGGCATAAAACAGACCGCGCGCACCGTTGGTAAAGTGAAGCGTGGCCATCGCGCTGTCTTCCCCTTGCGTGACGTCAGCCAGTTCCCCGCTGTCGACTACCCCCTTCAGCCGCGTGACGCCACCCGCGAACCACTGCATCAGATCGAGGGTATGGATCGCCTGGTTGATTAGCAGGCTTCCGCCTTCCGTTGCCAGCTGCCCGCGCCACGGGCTTTCCGTGTAATACGCCCCCGAGCGGGACCAGGTCAGCACAGCTTTGATACTTAACATCTTTCCCAGTACGCCTTCCGCCAGCTCCTTGCGAATGCGCAGGCTGGTCGGATTGAGCCGGTTCTGGTAGCAGACGCCGAGCCTGCCGGGTGCCTGCGCGGCGGCAGAGGCAATGTCGGCAAGCTCGCTGCTGTTCATGCCCACCGGTTTTTCGCAAAAGACATGTTTCCCGGCGGCCAGCGCCGCCAGAATCATGTTTTTGTGCTCGAAGTGGGGCGTGCAGATATGCACCACGTCGATGCTGTCATCCAGCAGCATTTCCCGGTAATCCTGATAAAAGCGGCACTGATAGTTCATCGCCAGCTTCAGTCCTTTGACGCTGTCGATATCGACCAGCGCGCGCAGCGCGACATTGGGGATTTGCCTCAGGGCATTCACATGGCAACTGTGAATAGCCCCGGCACCGATAATCGCCGTGTTCAGGATGTTCATGTCGTCCCCTTAGTCAGCTGCGTTTGCGAGCATTTGTGCTTTCACGCACAGTTCGGCAGCTTTGAAAGCATGCGCCTGAGTCATGGCATTTTCGGTGCGGTGCAGGCAGTCGAGGATCAGTTCGCCAAAGTACGGGAACCCAACCTGCCCGGCCACAGGATAGCGGAACTCGCCCTCGTTATTGACGAGGTAGACGACATCCTGCTCACCCCGGGTGAGATCGACATATTTACGGATCTCGATATACCCGTCGGTACCGAGCAGCGTCAGGCGACCATCGCCCCAGGTGGAGAGCCCGTCAGGAGTGAACCAGTCACAACGGAAATAGCCGCTGGCGCCGTTTTCTCCTTTGAGCATGGCGTCGCCAAAATCTTCGAATGCGGGATACTGCGGGTGGTTAACGTTGCGCACCTGGCTGGCGACCACGGTGGCGTCGCGGTTGCCGGTATAAAACAGGAACTGCTCGATCTGGTGGCTGCCGATGTCGCACAGGATGCCGCCGAAATAGCGACGATCGTAGAACCAGTCCGGGCGGCCAGTCCCTTCCCGGTGCGGCCCCATGCCCAGGGTTTGCACCACGCGACCAATGGCGCCTTGCTGTACCAGCTGACCGGCAAAGACCGCGCTTTCCACGTGCAGACGCTCGCTGTAGTAGACCGCGTATTTTTTCCCGGTTTTCTCCACCATCGCTTTGGCGTCTGCCAGCTGTTCAAGGGTGGTGAGCGGCGCTTTGTCCGTGAAGTAGTCTTTGCCAGCCGTCATCGCCTTCAGCCCCAGCGCACAGCGTTCGGAGGGGATGGCCGCCCCGGCCACCAGGCGCACGTCGCCATCGGCGAGAATAACGTCCAGGGAATCAGCCACCTTCACCTGCGGGTACTGCTGAACAAACGTGTCCACTTTCGCCGGATCGGGATCGTAAACCCACTTCAGCGTGGCACCTGCTTCAATCAGGCCATTACACATTCCGTAGATATGGCCGTGGTCGAGCGCGGCGGCGGCAAATACAAATTCACCCGCCTGCACCACCGGCTGCGGTTTGCCCACCGGCGCGTAGTTCATTCCGTCATTCTTGTTCATGGTTACAGTCCTCGATCCAGATCTTTACCCAGAGGGATAGCGCCCACTTCGCTGAAGTTGGCGACGCTTGCGGATTTTTCATAAAAACGGGGGGCGAGGGCGTTCGTCCCGCCGGTACGGTAAAACGGATCATCGCGGCCAACAGGCAGGGAAACGACACTGCGGGTAATGGCTGATTTATACATCGCAGTAATCAGCTCCAGCGAGCGCTTACCCTGCACGCCGTCCACCAGCGGGGCCGTACCGCGCTCAATGCTCTGAAGCAGGTCGTTAATCTGCCCGGTGTGCAGAGTCCATTCGAGCCTGGGCGTCGCCTGGAAAACGGCATCAAGCAGGGCTTCTCGCTCAATATCGTTGGTCTCCTGCGGGAAGCCGTTGTCAGCACTCACGCTGGCATAAGCCTGCCATGGGGCGGAGATGCGCGCTTTATCACCCTGGATAATGATCTTCTGATCTTCCCCGTGGTGTACTACCGAGGCGGTAAGCTGGGTGAGTGCGCCGCTGGGGTATTTGAATATCGCGGCGCTAAGGTCTTCCACTTCGGCGTTGTCATGGGCCACGTTGGTCATCATCGCCACCACCTCAGACGGGAAGCCGAGCATCCACTGAATGGCGTCAATATGGTGCACCGCGTGGTTCAGCGTGCAGCCGCCCCCTTCCTTTTCCCACGTGCCGCGCCACCACAGGTCGTAGTAGCAATGTCCGCGCCACCAGAAGGAATCCACCTGCGCATGGCATATTTTTCCGGCGAGGCCGGAATCCAGCGCCGCTTTTAAGCGCCAGAAGGCATCGGTAAAGCGGTTCTGGGCAATAATGGAGAGCGTTTTTCCGCTGGCCTGCTGGGCGGCGATCATCGCATCACACTCCTCCAGCGAGGCGGCCATCGGTTTTTCACACAGCACATGGCAGCCGGCATGAAGCGCATCAATGCTGATCTCCGCATGGACATAGGGCGGGGTGCAGACGTCAACGATATCGATGGGAAGCGCATCCTCCAGCAACTGCCGGTGGCTGGCGTACACGCGGGCGTCCGTCAGGCCGTAACGCGCTTTTTTCTCTTCCGCTTTCTCGGGATAGATATCAACCAGCGCAACGATCCGGCAGCGCTGTCCAAACTGCAAATAACCCTGAATATGGTTATGGGAGATATTTCCTGTTCCCACAATGGCGACATTTAACATCGATTTTCTCCGGTGTTACCAAGTACCCGCGGCATCCAGCGTGATGCTGGTGGCCCCTTTATCTACAGAGGTGCTGATGCGCTGCTGAAGCAGGCGCAGGTATTGCTTTTCGTTTAGCGGTAGCTCAACCCAGTCGTCCGTCCAGGTGGAGAGGTGCATGGCGTTAGAGAGGGTTAAACCGCGAATGCCGTCCAGACCCGGTGCAATCAACGGCTCGCCGCGCAGCACGGCGGCGCAGAAGTTGGCGGTGATGACGTGGTGCTCGCTGTATTCCGGGGCTACAGGGACAGAAACCTCCCAGCATTCCGGCTCACCGAAGCCATTCTGCCAGCGAGCGTTAAACTCGGTTTCCGATTCGCGCAGCCGCCAGTAGCGCAGTTTGCCCTCGTCGACGACCACTTTGCCGCGATCGCCGACAATCTCCAGGCGGTTGGTGCCCGGCGTTTCCGCGACGGTGGTGATGAACACGCCGGTCGCACCGCTGGCGTATTCGGCGTAGGCGGTCACCTCGTCTTCCACTTCGATATCGCGATGCTTACCGAACTGGCAAAACGCGCGCAGACGAACCGGCATGCCCACCAGCCACTGCCAGAGATCGAGCTGGTGCGGGTCCTGGTTGAGCAGCACGCCGCCGCCTTCCCCTTTCCAGGTGGCGCGCCAGCCGCCGGAGTTGTAGTAACTCTGCGAGCGATACCAGTTGGTGATGATCCAGTTGGAGCGGCGGATCTCGCCCAGCTCGCCGCTGTCGATCAGATCTTTCACTTTCTGATACAGCGGGTTGGGCCGCTGGTTATACATGATGCCGAACACCACGTCGCACTCCCGGGCGCAGGCGTTCATCTCCTGGACCTGCGCGGTGTAGACGCCTGCTGGCTTCTCACACAGGGTATGAATGCCGTGGCGCATCGCCAGCATCGACAGGTGCGGGTGATCGTAATGCGGCGTGGCGACAATGACCGCATCGATAAGCCCGCTCTGGAGCATCTCCTGCGCATCACTGAACAGCGGAATGCCACCAACCAGCTGCCGAATGGCCGGATGCTTTTCCGGCGCGTTATCGCACACCGCCGTAAGGCAGGCGTCGCTGACGGTTCCGGCCAGTAAATAGCGTGCGTGGACCGTACCGATATTACCTATACCAATAATGCCAAAACGTACCTTCTCCATGTCTCACCTTAATTTCAGCCAAAAAGCGTGATGACCGAAAAATAGGAAAGGCGAGACGTAGCGACAATGTGTTTTTGTGAGAATACTCGCAAGGTGAATAAGTAAACTCCAACCATTTTGAAATTTGGTTTTAAAATCAAAGCGCTGTTTCTGCAAATATTTGCAAAAACTGATTGAGAGCGAGGTCACACTATGCCGGGCAAGTTAAAAATGGAGGAGATCGCATCCCTGACGGGATATTCCGTGAGCACGGTTTCCAGGGTGTTGAGCGGCAAGTCTTATACCAGCGATAAGGCCCGGGAAGCCATTGTCCGCATCGCACGGGAGCTTGGCGTGCTGGAGTCGATGGCGAGCGGACGGCTTTTAATTAACGGAATCGCTGTATTTGCGCCTGAAAGAACGTTTCAGGGGCGTGGGGATATTTTTTATCTGGAAGTGACCAAAGGCATTGCGGAAGCCAGCGCGCCACATAATGTCTGGATCAGTTATTGCGGATTAGAGGAACAAAATGCGGACGTGAAATTATTTATGGAAAAGGCAAGCCATAAAAATATTAACGCAATAATTATCATTGGTACGGATGATTCCACCATATTTAAGCTGGCCAGCACGCTGAATAAACCCTGTGTATTAATTAATTCCGTTGACCGGGACCGGATGCTGGATTCGGTTTCCCCCGATCATCGCGCAATCGGCTTTACCACGATGCAATATCTTTTCGAGCAGGGGCATCGCCGGGTGCTGACCATTACCTGTTTACGCCGGGACACGCTCTATGCCCGGCTGGATGGAATTAAAGAAGCGTACCGGCATTTTCATGTGGCGTTTGAGCCGCAGCGGGATTTACTGGTCACGGAGTGGTTTACCGCTGAAGAGGCTGAGCGCGAGCTGGATGCGTGGCTGTTACGTCACGACAGAGCGCAGTGGCCTGAGGTCATTTTTCCCAACAGCACCAGCATGACCGAGGGTGTGCTGAAGGCGTTACAGCGGCATGGGCTGCGCGTGCCGGAAGACATCTCCATCATCACCACCGATTTTGCGTGGAATTTAGCAAACCGGCTTGAAAAGCCCATTACGGGGATCACGGTGCCCTGTCGGGATTTGGGTATAGAAGCGGTGCATTTGCTGCAAACGCGGCTCAACCGACCACAGGCGCCAGTGTTTAACCTGCTGTTGCAGGGAAAAGTCATTGATTACGGTTCGGTGAGTAATGCCACGCGCCACGCGGCTCGCGTGGCGCTGTTGCAGTAATCAGGCCTGCTGGGGAGGCAGGCAAACGCCAATGCCGCCGATACCGCAGTAGCCGTACGGATTTTTATGCAGGTACTGCTGGTGGTCGTCTTCGGCATAGTAGAACGGTTTCGCGGTAGCGATTTCCGTCGTGACCTGACGTTTATCACCGGCCGCCTGCATCGCTTCCTGGAAACGCGTCAGGCTGGCGTGGGCGGCGGCCTCCTGCTCTGGGGTGAGCGGGTAGATGGCCGAACGGTATTGGGTGCCGTGATCGTTACCCTGACGCATGCCCTGCGCCGGGTCATGGTTTTCCCAGAACACCTGGAGCAGCTGTTCATAGCTAATGACGCTCGGGTCATACACCACACGCACCGCTTCAGCATGACCGGTCTCACCGGAACAGACTTCGCGGTAGGTTGGGTTAGGCGTATATCCTCCGGTGTAGCCCGCAGCGGTGCTGTACACGCCCGGCAGTTGCCAGAACAGGCGTTCTACGCCCCAGAAGCAACCCATGGCAAACAGGGCGATCTCCATTCCATCAGGAACGTTTGTCATTGAATGGTTGTTTACGGCGTGTAATGTTGCCACTGGCATAGGGGTGTTGCGTCCCGGTAACGCATCGGCTTGTGATACCAGATGCTTTTTATCGAATAAACTCACGGTGGGGCCTCCCGGGTAGCGTTGTTTCGGTTAAGGTTGTCACGAAGCGTTTAATTGAACACAATAAATGCGATGAATGAGTCTAGATTTAATCATAAGAAATATTTGGGTGTTACACCCTTTTTCAACCCGTAATTTGGGTTTTTGGCTTTCAGGCCGTATTTTGCCGCGGAGCGGCACTGCATTTGCTTCCAGGGTGGAAACAGGGATATTCAGGAGAAAACGTGACAAAGATCCGCCAGTTATGTTTAGTCAGTTTAATGCTGACCAGCGGGATTGCCAGCGCGGCGAATGTCCGTTTGCAGGTTGAGGGGTTATCCGGGGCGCTGGAAAAAAACGTGCGTGCGCAGCTTTCTACTATCCAGAGCGATGAGGTCACGCCGGATCGGCGTTTTCGCGCGCGCGTGGATGACGCCATCCGCGAAGGCTTAAAGGCGTTGGGGTACTACGAACCCACCATCGATTTCGATTTACGCCCGCCGCCGGCGAAAGGACGCCAGGTGTTGATTGCCCGCGTCTCGCCGGGCGAACCCGTCCTGATTGGCGGCACGAACGTGGTGTTGCGCGGCGGTGCGCGCACCGATCGGGACTACCTGGATCTGCTCAGCACCCGTCCGAAAGTGGGCACCGTGCTCAATCACGGGGATTACGATCGTTTTAAAAAATCCTTAACCAGCGTTTCGCTGCGCAAAGGCTACTTCGACAGCCGGTTCAACAAAAGCCAGCTGGGCGTTGCGCTTGAGCGACGTCAGGCATTCTGGGATATCGATTACGACAGCGGCGAGCGCTACCGGTTTGGCGATGTGACCTTCGAAGGATCGCAAATCCGTGACGAGTATCTGCAAAATCTGGTGCCGTTTAAAAAGGGCGACTACTACCAGTCCAGCGACCTGGGCGAGCTGAACCGTCGTTTGTCCGCGACGGGCTGGTTTAACTCCGTGGTGGTAGCGCCGGAATTTGATAAATCCCGTAAAACGAAAGTGTTACCGCTGCATGGCGTGGTCTCTCCGCGCACCGAGAACACCATTGAGACCGGTGTTGGCTACTCCACGGACGTCGGCCCGCGCGTGAAAGCCTCATGGAAAAAACCGTGGATGAACTCCTACGGCCACAGCCTGACCACCAGCGTCAGCCTGTCTGCGCCTGAACAGCAGCTGGACTTCAGCTATAAAATGCCGCTGCTGAAAAATCCGCTTGAGCAATACTACCTCGTGCAGGGCGGCTTTAAGCGTACCGATTTGAACGATACCGAGCAGGACTCGACGACGCTTGCGGTATCACGCTTCTGGGATCTCTCCAGCGGCTGGCAGCGCGCCATTAACCTGCGCTGGAGCCTCGACCACTTTACCCAGGCAAACGTCACCAACACCACCATGCTGCTTTATCCGGGCGTGATGATCAGCCGTACCCGCTCGCGCGGTGGCCTGATGCCGACCTGGGGCGATTCTCAGCGCTACTCCATCGATTACTCCAACACCGCCTGGGGCTCCGATGTAGACTTCTCCGTCTTTCAGGCGCAAAACGTCTGGATCCGCACGCTGTACGACAAACACCGCTTTGTGATGCGCGGTAATCTCGGCTGGATCGAAACCGGTGATTTCGAACGCGTCCCGCCGGATCTGCGCTTCTTCGCCGGGGGCGACCGCAGCATTCGCGGGTATAAGTACAAATCGATCTCACCTGAAAACGACAAAGGCCAGTTGACCGGAGCGTCAAAACTGGCGACTGGCTCGCTGGAGTACCAGTACAACGTCAGCGGCAAGTGGTGGGGAGCGATGTTCGTTGACGGCGGTGAAGCGGTGAACGATATCCGCCGCAGCGATTTCAAAACCGGCGCGGGCGTAGGCGTGCGCTGGCAGTCACCGGTCGGGCCCATCAAGCTCGATTTCGCCGTTCCGGTGGGCGACAAAGACGAACACGGTTTACAGTTTTACATCGGTCTGGGGCCTGAATTATGAGTTTATGGAAGAAGATAAGCCTCGGGGTGCTGATTTTTATCGTATTACTGCTCGGTACGGTGGCGTTTCTGGTGGGCACCACCACGGGCCTGCATTTGCTGTTTAACGCCGCGAACCGCTGGGTGCCGGGGCTGGAAATCGGCCAGGTAACGGGCGGCTGGCGCGATCTGCGCCTGAAAAATATCCGTTATGAACAGCCCGGCGTGGCGGTGAACGCGGGCGAGTTTCATCTGGCGGTCAAGCTCGGCTGCCTGCGGGACAGCCAGCTGTGCGTAAACGATCTGTCGCTAAAAGACGTTAACGTGGCGATAGATTCCAAAAAAATGCCGAGGTCCGAGCCTGTCGATGAAGAGGACAGCGGCCCGCTGAACCTCTCCACGCCGTACCCGATTGCGCTTTACCGGGTCGCACTGGATAACGTGAATATCAAAATCGACGACACGACGGTATCCGTGATGGATTTCACCTCTGGTCTGCGCTGGCAGGAGAAAAACCTCACTCTGACCCCAACCTCCCTGCAAGGGCTGCTGATTGCGCTACCGAAGGTGGCCGACGTGGCGCAGGAAGAGATCGTCGAGCCGAAGATCCAGAACCCGCAGCCGGAAGAAAAACCGCTGGGCGAAACGCTGAAAGATCTCTTCTCGAAACCGGTTCTGCCGGAGATGACCGACGTGCATCTGCCGCTGAACCTCAATATCGAAGAGTTTAAGGGCGAGCAGTTGCGTCTGACCGGCGATACCGATCTGACGGTCTTCAACATGCTGCTTAAAGTCAGCAGTATCGACGGCAACATGAAGCTCGACGCGCTGGATATTGATACTAACCAGGGGTCGGTCAACGCCTCAGGCAATGCGCTACTGCGTGACAACTGGCCGGTAGATATTACGCTGAACAGCGCCCTGAACATCGATCCGCTGAAAGGCGAAAAGGTGAAGGTGAAAGTCGGCGGCGCGCTGCGCGAGAAGCTGGAGTTCGGCGTGAACCTCTCCGGACCGGTGGATATGGTGCTGCGCGGGCAAACCCAGCTGGCAGAGGCCGGTTTACCGCTCAACCTTGAGGTTGTCAGCAAGCAGCTTTACTGGCCGTTCACCGGCGAAAAACAGTTCCAGGCTGACGATCTGAAGCTGAAGCTGAGTGGCAAAATGACCGACTACACGCTGTCGTTCCGCACGGCAGTGAAGGG
This sequence comes from Enterobacter sp. BIDMC93, assembly GCF_001037805.1. Taxonomy (NCBI): domain Bacteria; kingdom Pseudomonadati; phylum Pseudomonadota; class Gammaproteobacteria; order Enterobacterales; family Enterobacteriaceae; genus Enterobacter; species Enterobacter sp. BIDMC93. The sequence goes on along the minus strand of NZ_KQ089962.1, from coordinate 4,603,556 downwards.
GCAGGGGGTACCGCCCGCCGATATCACCCTGGATGCGAAGGGTAACGAGTTGCAGGTTAACCTCGACAAGCTGACCGTGGCGGCGCTGGAAGGAAAAACCGAGCTGACCGCGCTGCTCGACTGGCAGCAGGCGATCAGCTGGCGCGGCGAGCTGAAGCTGACCGGGATCAACACCGCTAAAGAGGTCCCGGACTGGCCGTCAAAACTGGATGGCCTGATCAAAACCCGCGGTAGCCTGTACGGTGGCACCTGGCAGATGGACGTGCCGGAACTCAAGCTCACCGGCAACGTGAAGCAGAACAAAGTCAACGTAGAGGGCTCGCTTAAGGGCAACAGCTATCTCCAGTGGGTGATCCCGGGCCTGCACGTGGCGCTGGGTCGCAACACGGCGGATATCAAAGGCGAGCTGGGCGTGAAAGACCTCAATCTGGATGCCACCATCGACGCGCCAAATCTCGATAACGCCCTGCCGGGTCTTGGCGGCACGGCGAAGGGGTTAGTGAAGGTTCGCGGTACGGTGGAGGCGCCGCAGCTGCTGGCGGACATCACCGCCAATAACCTGCGCTGGCAGGAACTTTCTATTGCCCGCGTGCGTGTCGAGGGAGACGTGAAATCCACCGATCAGATCGGCGGAAACCTGGATCTGCGCGTGGAGCGTATCTCTCAGCCGGACGTGAACATCAGTCTGGTCACGCTGGCGGCAAAAGGTAACGAAAAGCAGCACGATCTCCAGCTACGCGTGCAGGGCGAGCCGGTCTCCGGGCAGCTGCACCTTACGGGCAGTTTTGACCGCCAGGCGACGCGCTGGAAAGGCGTGCTGGATAACACCCGCTTCAGCACGCCGGTCGGCCCGCTGGTGCTGTCGCGGTCTGTCGCGCTGGATTACCGCAACGCGGAGCAAAAGATCAGCATTGGGCCACACTGCTGGACCAACCCGAATGCTGAGCTGTGCGTGCCGCAGACCATTGATGCGGGCGCGGAAGGACATGCGCAGATCAACCTCAACCGTTTCGACCTGGCGATGCTGAAACCGTTTATGCCGGAAACCACCCAGGCCAGCGGGGTCTTCAGCGGTAAAGCGGACGTCGCGTGGGACACCACCAAAGAGGGACTGCCGCAGGGCAGCGTTACCCTCTCCGGGCGTAACGTGAAGGTGACGCAGGAGGTCAATGACGCGCCGCTGCCGGTGGCGTTCGACACCCTGAATGTGAACGCTGACCTGCGTAACAATCGTGCGGAACTGGGATGGCTGATCCGCCTGACCAACAACGGTCAGTTTGACGGACAGGTGCAAATTACCGATCCGCAAGGGCGGCGCAATCTCGGCGGCAACGTCAATATTCGTAACTTCAACCTGGCGATGGTGAATCCGATCTTCTCGCGGGGAGAAAAGGCGGCGGGGATGCTCAGCGCCAACCTGCGTCTGGCGGGGGATGCGCAAAGCCCGCAGCTGTTTGGCCAGATGCGGTTAAACGGTGTGGACATTGACGGTAACTTTATGCCGTTCGATATGCAGCCAAGCCAGCTGACGATGAACTTTAACGGCCAAAGCTCAACCCTCAGTGGCTCAGTGCTGACGCAGCAGGGACAAATCAACCTGAGCGGTGACGCAGACTGGAGCCAGCTCGACAACTGGCGCGCCCGTATTGCGGCCAAGGGCAGCAGGGTGCGTATCACGGTACCGCCGATGGTGCGCCTGGACGTGTCGCCAGACGTGGTCTTTGAGGCAACGCCGAGTCTCTTCACCCTGGACGGCCGTGTCGACGTACCGTGGGCGCGCATCGTGGTTCACGAGGTGCCGGAAAGCGCGGTTGGCGTCTCCAGTGATGAAGTTATGCTCAATGAAAATCTGAAACCTGTTGAACAGAAGAGCGCTGGCATACCGATCAATAGTAATCTTATCGTGCACGTGGGGAATAACGTGCGTTTGGACGCGTTTGGGCTGAAGGCGAGACTCACGGGTGACCTGAAAGTGGCGCAGGATCAACAGGGGCTTGGCCTCAATGGACAAATCAATATTCCTGAAGGGCGCTTCCATGCCTACGGGCAGGATTTGATTGTGCGTAAAGGCGAGCTGCTGTTCTCCGGTCCACCGGATCAGCCGGTACTCAATATCGAAGCGATCCGTAACCCGGAAGCCACCGAAGATGATGTGATTGCAGGCGTGCGCGTGACGGGCTCCGCCGATGAACCTAAGGCAGAGATCTTCTCTGACCCGGCCATGTCGCAACAGGAAGCGCTCTCTTACCTCTTGCGCGGCCAGGGTCTGGATAGCCAACAGGGCGATGGTGCGGCAATGACATCAATGTTAGTCGGTCTGGGGGTTGCACAAAGTGGTCAGGTTGTGGGTAAAATCGGCGAGACGTTTGGCGTAAGCAATCTGGCGCTGGACACTCAGGGCGTGGGTGACTCTTCGCAGGTAGTGGTCAGCGGCTATGTACTGCCGGGTCTACAGGTAAAATATGGCGTGGGGATCTTTGACTCACTGGCTACACTCACGTTACGTTATCGCCTGATGCCTAAGCTATATCTGGAAGCAGTGTCCGGCGTAGACCAGGCACTTGATCTGCTCTATCAGTTTGAGTTTTAGCAATGCGAATATTTGTTTACGGCAGTTTACGAACCAGGCAAGGCAACAGCCACTGGATGACCAACGCCCAGTTGCTGGGAAATTACACAATCGAAAACTACCAGTTGTACAGTCTGGGCCACTATCCAGGCGCGGTTCCGGGGAACGGAACGGTACAGGGTGAGGTTTATCGTATTGATAATGCTACGCTGGCCGAACTTGATGCCTTGCGCACCAGGGGCGGTGAATACGCTCGCCAGTTGATCCAGACGCCTTACGGCAGTGCATGGATGTACGTGTACCAACGTTCGGTCGACGGGTTAACGTTGATTGAAAGCGGTAACTGGTTAGACAGAGACCAGTTCTGAAAAACGACAACGCCACCGTAAGGTGGCGTTGTCGTTTTGCGCCTCTTGCTGATTGTAGGCCCGTGCAAGCGTAGCGCCGCCGGGCGCATCGACAGGCACAAAAAAGCCCCGACGCGCGGGGCTTAGTCTCAGCAGTAAGAATTACTTCTTAGCCGCACGCTCGAAAGAGGCGATGATTTCTGCTTTCGCCGCTTCTGCGTTATCCCAGCCTTCAACTTTAACCCATTTGCCTTTTTCGAGATCTTTGTAGTGCTCGAAGAAGTGGGCGATCTGCGCTTTCAGCAGCTCTGGCAGGTCGTTCACATCTTTAATGTGATCGTACTCTTTGCTCAGCTTGGTGTGCGGTACGGCAACCAGTTTCGCATCTTCACCCGCTTCGTCAGTCATTTTCAGCACGCCAACAGGACGGCAGCGAATGACGGAGCCTGGCTGCAATGGATATGGCGTTGGGACCAGTACGTCAACCGGGTCACCGTCCAGAGACAGAGTGTGGTTGATGTAGCCGTAGTTGCACGGATAGAACATGGCGGTAGACATGAAACGGTCAACGAACAGCGCACCGGTGTCTTTGTCGATTTCGTATTTGATTGGATCTGCGTTGGCCGGGATTTCGATCACAACGTAGATGTCTTCTGGCAGTTCTTTACCCGCAGGGACGTTGAGTAAGCTCATGTCGGTGTCCTTTAAAATGGATGGTAAACAAGTGGCAGGTATTATAGCCAACTGGCGCTGAAAGTCTCCGCCTGTTTTCGTCTTCTCTCCCTCGCGCCTTCACTTTTCGGACCGTTTCCATGACAGGATAATCCATAAACTCAGCCGCATTTTAAATGTTGAAATGAAAGCGATTACAAACTTGTGATTAACGTTTTATTCACTTTTCTGAAGTGTGATGTAACGCAATCCGTAACATATTCCATTGGCTATAGTTCATCCGCGGAACATCTTTTAACCAACAATAACCTACCCTACGAGGACGTTCATATGTGGAAGCGCTTACTTCTTGTTACAGCAGTTTCGGCAGCCATGTCGTCTATGGCGATGGCCGCACCCTTAACCGTTGGATTTTCGCAGGTCGGATCTGAATCTGGCTGGCGCGCCGCTGAAACGAATGTGGCGAAAAGTGAGGCCGAAAAGCGCGGTATTACGCTGAAAATCGCCGATGGTCAGCAAAAGCAAGAGAACCAGATTAAAGCGGTGCGCTCGTTTATCGCTCAGGGCGTGGATGCCATCTTTATTGCCCCGGTTGTCGCCACGGGCTGGGAGCCGGTGCTGAAGGAAGCCAAAGATGCTGAAATTCCGGTCTTCCTGCTCGACCGTTCCATCGACGTAAAAGACAAATCTCTCTATATGACCACCGTCACCGCCGATAACGTGCTGGAAGGCAAACTGATTGGTGACTGGCTGGTGAAGCAGGTGGATGGCAAGCCGTGTAACGTGGTTGAGTTGCAGGGCACCGTCGGAGCGAGCGTGGCTATCGACCGTAAGAAAGGTTTCGCGGAGGCCATCGCTAAAGCACCAAACATCAAAATCATCCGTTCTCAGTCCGGCGACTTCACCCGTAGCAAGGGTAAAGAGGTCATGGAAAGCTTCATCAAGGCAGAAAATAACGGCAAAAATATCTGCATGGTTTACGCCCACAACGACGACATGGTGATCGGCGCCATCCAGGCCATCAAAGAAGCGGGCCTGAAGCCGGGCAAAGATATCCTCACCGGCTCGATCGACGGCGTACCGGACATCTACAAAGCGATGATTGACGGCGAAGCGAACGCCAGCGTGGAGCTGACGCCAAATATGGCGGGCCCGGCATTCGATGCGCTGGAGAAATTCAAGAAAGACGGCACCCAGCCTGAGAAGTTGACCATCACCAAATCCACGCTCTACCTGCCGGACACGGCGAAAGAAGAGTTAGAGAAGAAGAAAAATATGGGCTACTGATCCAGTGAAATTGCCGGGTGGCGCTGCGCTTACCCGGCCTACGATACGCTCTTTTGTAGGCCGGATAAGCGTAGCGTCATCCGGCCTGATGCAGGGGGAAACCATGACCACCGAACAACACCAGGAAATCCTCCGCACAGAGGGCCTGAGTAAATTTTTCCCTGGCGTTAAGGCGCTGGATAACGTTGATTTCAGCCTGCGGCGTGGGGAGATCATGGCGTTGCTCGGCGAAAACGGGGCGGGGAAGTCGACGCTGATTAAAACCCTGACCGGGGTCTATCACGCCGATCGCGGCGCTATCTGGCTGGAAGGTAACGCCATTTCGCCCAAAAACACCGCGCATGCCCAGCAACTGGGGATCGGCACGGTCTACCAGGAAGTGAACCTGCTGCCAAACATGTCGGTAGCGGATAACCTGTTTATTGGCCGCGAACCCAGACGTTTTGGCCTGCTGCGCCGCAAAGAGATGGAAGCGCGCGCCGCGAAGCTGATGGAATCGTATGGCTTCTCTCTCGACGTGCGCGAACCGCTGAACCGTTTTTCCGTAGCGATGCAGCAAATCGTCGCGATCTGTCGCGCTATCGATCTCTCGGCGAAAGTGCTGATCCTCGATGAACCCACCGCCAGCCTCGATACCCAGGAAGTGGAGATGCTTTTTACCCTGATGCGCCAGCTGCGTAATCAGGGCGTCAGCCTGATTTTCGTGACGCATTTCCTCGATCAGGTTTACGAGGTGAGCGACCGTATAACGGTGCTGCGCAACGGCAGCTTTGTCGGCTGCCGGGAAACCCGCGAGCTGCCGCAGATAGAGCTGGTCAAAATGATGCTGGGCCGCGAGCTCGAGACCAACGCGCTTCAGCGCGCGGGCCGTACGCTGCTGAGCGAAAAACCGATCGCCGCGTTTCACGATTACGGCAGAAAAGGGACCATCGCGCCGTTTAACCTCGAGGTACGCCCCGGTGAAATTGTGGGTCTGGCGGGGCTGTTAGGCTCCGGGCGCACCGAAACCGCCGAAGTCATCTTCGGGATCAAACCTGCCGACAGCGGAACGGCGCTGATCAAAGGCAAACCACAAACGCTACGTTCACCGCATCAGGCGTCGTGCCTCGGCGTGGGCTTCTGCCCGGAGGACAGGAAAACGGACGGGATTATTGCCGCCGCCTCGGTGCGGGAAAACATCATTCTGGCGCTACAGGCCCAGCGCGGCTGGCTGCGTCCGATCCCTAAGCGCGAGCAGAACGCGATTGCCGAGCGCTTCATCCGCCAGCTCGGTATACGTACCCCGAGCGCGGAACAGCCCATCGAGTTCCTCTCGGGCGGTAACCAGCAGAAGGTTCTCCTCTCGCGCTGGCTGCTCACCAAACCGCAATTCCTGATCCTCGACGAGCCCACGCGCGGTATCGACGTGGGCGCGCACGCCGAAATCATCCGGCTTATCGAAACGCTCTGCGCCGACGGTCTGGCGCTGCTGGTGATCTCGTCCGAGCTGGAGGAGCTGGTCGGCTATGCCGATCGCGTCATCATCATGCGCGATCGCAGGCAGGTGGCAGAGATCCCGCTGGATAAACTGTCGGTACCGGCGATCATGAATGCCATCGCGGCGTAAGGAGTCAAATGTGATGTCCCGTTCTCTTTCGCAAACTGGCGAAGCGAAGCGCCGCTTCACCTGGCCGACCGGCACGCCGCAAATCGTGGCGCTGCTGCTGGTGCTGCTGGTGGATAGCCTGGTGGCTCCGCATTTTTTCCAGATCGTCGTGCAGGATGGCCGCCTGTTTGGTAGCCCGATCGACATCTTAAACCGTGCCGCGCCAGTGGCGCTGCTGGCGATTGGTATGACGCTGGTCATTGCCACCGGCGGGATCGACCTCTCCGTCGGTGCGGTAATGGCGATTGCGGGCGCCACCGCCGCCTCGATGACCGTCGCCGGGCACAGCCTGCCGGTGGTTCTGCTGGCCGCGCTGGGCTCCGGTGTATTAGCCGGGCTATGGAACGGCATTCTGGTCGCAGTGCTCAAGATCCAGCCGTTTGTCGCGACGTTGATTTTGATGGTGGCCGGGCGCGGTGTAGCGCAGCTTATCACCTCCGGTCAAATCGTCACCTTTAACTCCCCGAGCCTGTCGTGGATCGGCAGCGGTAATTTTCTGTTCTTCCCGACGCCGGTGATCGTCGCGCTGGTGACGCTGGTGGTGTTCTGGCTTTTCACCCGCAAAACGGCGCTCGGGATGTTCATCGAAGCGGTGGGGATTAACATTCGGGCCGCGAAAAACGCCGGGGTAAATACGCGGCTGATGGTGATGCTGACTTACGTGCTGAGCGGCGTCTGTGCTGCGATTGCCGGGGTGATCGTGGCCGCCGATATTCGCGGAGCGGATGCCAATAACGCCGGACTCTGGCTCGAGCTGGATGCGATCCTCGCGGTGGTTATCGGCGGTGGATCGCTGATGGGCGGACGTTTTAATCTGCTGCTCTCGGTGGTGGGGGCGTTGATTATTCAGGGTATGAATACCGGTATTTTGCTCTCCGGGTTCCAGCCGGAGCTGAATCAGGTCGTCAAAGCGGTCGTGGTGCTTATCGTACTTATCGTGCAGTCGCCGCGCTTTATCACTCTCATTAAGGGGAACCGCGGTCATGATAAAACGTAATTTGCCGTTAATGATCACGCTGGGCGTGTTCGTGCTGGGGTACCTCTATTGCCTGACCCAGTTCCCGGGCTTCGCCTCCACGCGGGTGATTTGCAACATCCTGACCGACAATGCCTTTTTAGGCATTATCGCCGTCGGCATGACGTTTGTGATCCTCTCCGGCGGGATCGACCTCTCCGTTGGGTCGGTGATCGCCTTTACCGGCGTGTTCCTTGCCAAGGCGATTGGCTTTTGGGGGATTTCGCCGCTGCTGGCTTTTCCGCTGGTGCTGGTCATGGGCTGCGCGTTCGGCGCCTTTATGGGGCTTTTGATCGATGCGCTGAAAATCCCGGCCTTTATCATCACCCTCGCCGGGATGTTCTTCCTGCGCGGCGTGAGCTATCTGGTGTCGGAGGAGTCAATTCCGATAAACCATCCGATCTACGACACGCTCTCCAGTCTGGCGTGGAAAATCCCCGGCGGGGGGCGCCTGAGCGCAATGGGGCTGCTGATGCTGGGCGTGGTGGTGATCGGGATCTTCCTCGCCCACCGTACCCGATTTGGTAACCAGGTTTATGCCATTGGCGGCAGCGCCACGTCCGCGAACCTGATGGGAATTTCCACGCGCAGCACGACTATTCGCATCTACATGCTTTCGACCGGGCTGGCCACCCTCGCGGGGATTGTATTCTCGGTTTATACCCAGGCAGGCTATGCCCTGGCGGGGGTGGGCGTTGAGCTGGACGCCATTGCCTCGGTAGTGATTGGCGGTACGCTGCTCAGCGGCGGAGTGGGGACAGTCCTCGGCACGCTGTTTGGCGTGGCGATCCAGGGGCTGATTCAGACCTATATCAACTTCGACGGCACGCTCAGCTCCTGGTGGACCAAAATCGCCATCGGCATTCTGCTGTTTATTTTTATCGCGCTCCAGCGCGGCCTGACGGTGCTGTGGGAGAACCGCCAGAGCTCGCCTGTTACCCGGGTGAATACATCTTTAACAGAGCGATAACATGCTGAAATTGCTTAAACTCTAAACATTTTCCGGTAGCGGCCGATATTCTTTTTTTATGCCCAGAAATATCTCGCTACCGGAAATAACATCATGCTTAAAACGCTATCGATTCGTACCGGCTTGCTCTCTTTACTGGCCGTTATGACCCTTCTGCTGCTGATTGTCAGCGGCATCGGCATTTATGCCCTTACACAAAGTTCCGCTTCTCTCCAGCGCATCAATCATCTTCAGGGTGAACAGATGGTGCAGCTGAATGCCGGCTATACGCTGATCCTGCGCGCGCGTAACGAAGCGGGGCAGGCCGTCCGCATGATGGAGGTCGGCCTGCTGGACGATGCGGCCAGGGCGGTCAAAACCATTAACCAGGAAGTGGCGCTGGCACAGAAAACGCTGAAGGACGTGATCGGCAGCGGCGTGGCGGATGAGCAGGGGCAAAAGCTGCTGGATAACGTTGCCGCGAGTCTGGCGGTGTACAACCAGCAGGGTATCAGCCCGATGCTGAAAGCCCTGAACGAGCAAAGCGCGGACAGCTATTACGATCTGCTGGAAAACAAGCTGGTCCCGGTGGCGAAGCAGTTTGATAACGATATGCAGGCGTTCCAGGCATGGAGCGAGGCGCGCGGTAAAGCGGAGGTGAGCGCCGTGCAGGCGAGTAAAACCCGCGTGCTGATCCTGATTATCGTCGCGGCGCTGCTGACGGCTGGCATTATCGTGCTGGCCTGGCTGGTGCTGCGCCATATGCTGCTCAAGCCGCTTTCAGCCTCGATTGCCCAGCTGGAACATGTGGCGGCCGGGGATTTAACCCATACCCTGAACGCGCCGGCGAGCCAGGAATTTAATCGCCTTAACGCGGTGATCGAAGGGATGCGCCAGTCGCTGATGGACTCGGTTCTGCGGGTGCGTGACGCCAGCTCGCAGATTGATACCGGCAGCCGCGAGCTGACGGCCGGGAATATGAACCTGGCCCAGCGCACGGAATCCACCGCCACCTCGCTGGAGCAGACGGCCGCCAGCATGGAAGAGATCACCGCCACGGTGAAACTTAACGCCGATAACGCCGAGCAGGCGCACCAGCTGGCGAAGTCGGTCTCCGATACCGCCGATCACGGCAGTGAAATGGTCTGCTATGTCATTGAGAAGATGCGCGACATCTCCGGCAGTTCGGCGCGCATCGCCGATATCCTGAGCGTCATCGACGGCATTGCCTTCCAGACCAATATTCTGGCGCTGAACGCCTCCGTTGAAGCGGCGCGTGCGGGTGAGCAGGGGCGAGGTTTTGCGGTCGTGGCGGGTGAGGTGCGTAATCTCGCCAGCCGCAGTGCTGATGCGGCGAAAGAGATCCGCTCGCTTATCAGCGATTCGCAAACCCACGTGAACGAGGGCAGCGAGCTGGCGCAGCAGGCCGGTGAGACGATGGACGAGATCGCCACCGAAGTACTGCGTATGACCAAACTGATGCGTGAAATTGCGACGGCGTCCCAGGAGCAGAGCCGCGGTATTGAGCAGGTGAATATCGCCGTCAATCAGATGGATGAAACGGCGCAGCAAAATGCGGCGCTGGTCCAGCAATCATCTGCGGCAACTCGTTCCCTGGAGGAACAGTCGCGCGAGCTGATGGAAGCGATGGCTTCCTTCAAGCTGACGATGCAAACGGCCTGAAAAAAAGGGAGCCTGCCTGGCTCCCCTTTTCGTGCGTTACGCGTCCGGGAATTCGCGGATCATGCGTTCAACGTCATCCACCATATGGCGGTTGCCGACGAAGAATGAACGGCGCTGGTGCAGGCTTTCCGGCACGATATCCAGAATACGCTCTTTACCGTCGCTCGCCTTGCCGCCTGCCTGTTCGGCCAGGAACGCCATCGGGTTGCACTCGTACAGCAGACGCAGTTTTCCGTCCGGGTGGCTGGCGGTGCTTGGGTAGAGGTAAATACCGCCCTTCAGCAGGTTACGGTGGAAATCCGCCACCAGCGAGCCGATGTAACGCGAGGTGTATGGGCGCTGGGTGGCTTTATCCTCTTCCTGGCAGAATTTGATGTACTTCTTCACGCCGTTCGGGAATTTGATGTAGTTGCCTTCGTTGATGGAGTAGGTGTTGCCCTTCTCCGGGAAGCGCATACGCTCCTGGCACAGGCAGAACACGCCCAGGGACGGATCGTAGGTAAAGGCGTGTACGCCGCAGCCGGTGGTGTACACCAGCATGGTGGACGAGCCATACACCACATAACCGGCAGCAACCTGTTTACTGCCCGGTTGCAGGAAGTCTTCTTCCGTCACCGGTGTGCCAACCGGCGTGACGCGACGGTAGATGGAGAAAATGGTACCGACAGAAACGTTAACGTCGATGTTGGAGGAGCCGTCCAGCGGATCCATCAGAACAACGTATTTCGCGTGTTCACACCCTTCGAATACGACGATCTCATCTTCTTCTTCAGAGGCGATACCCGCAACGATGTCGCGCGCGCGCAGTGCAGCTTTCAGTTTTTCATTGGCGAACAGGTCGAGTTTCTGCTGAACCTCACCCTGAACGTTCTCGGCACCGCTGGCACCCAGGATATCGACCAGACCGGCCTTGTTGATATCGCGGTGGATGATCTTAGCGCCCAGCTTTATTGCCGACAGCAAAGCAGTGAGCTCACCCGTAGCATGAGAGAACTCGTGCTGCTTCTCGACAATAAATTCACCTAACGTTTTCATAACACTTTCCCTGCATCTTATGTTGAGTAAAGCGGTTGATGTCCAACAATCTTAACAAACATTCAAATATTAGCGCAGAGGTGAATCGCGCCAGCAAAATACGGATTTACCTGAAATGCGTTTCACAGCCGCTGACATGTGAGTAAAATGTGCGCCACATTGAAGAAGGATAGTGACGTATGCGCATTCATATATTGGGGATTTGTGGCACTTTCATGGGCGGACTGGCAATGCTGGCGCGCTCGCTGGGCCATGAAGTGACAGGTTCGGACGCCAATGTGTATCCGCCGATGAGCACGCTGCTCGAGAAGCAGGGAATTTCTCTGATTCAGGGATATGACGCCAGCCAGCTGGAGCCGCAGCCGGATCTGGTGATCGTGGGTAACGCCATGACCCGTGGGAATCCATGCGTTGAAGCGGTGCTGGAACGCAATATCCCGTACATGTCTGGCCCGCAGTGGCTGCATGATTTTGTCCTGCGCGACCGCTGGGTTGTCGCCGTTGCCGGGACGCACGGCAAAACCACCACCGCCGGTATGGCGACCTGGATCCTCGAAGCCTGCGGCTACAAGCCGGGCTTCGTGATCGGCGGCGTACCGGGGAATTTCGACGTCTCCGCGCGTCTGGGCGACAGCCCGTTCTTTGTGATTGAAGCGGATGAATACGACTGCGCGTTCTTCGACAAGCGCTCCAAGTTCGTGCATTACTGCCCACGCACGCTGATCCTCAACAACCTTGAGTTCGATCACGCGGATATCTTTGACGACCTGAAAGCGATTCAGAAACAGTTCCACCATCTGGTGCGCATTGTTCCGGGTCAGGGCCGCATTATCCTGCCGGAGAACGACATCAACCTGAAGCAGACTATGGCGATGGGGTGCTGGAGCGAGCAGGAGCTGGTTGGCGAGCAGGGGCACTGGCAGGCGAAAAAGCTCAACGCGGATGCCTCCGAATGGGAAGTGCTGCTCGACGGTGAGAAAGTGGGCGAGGTGAAGTGGGGCCTGGTGGGCGAGCACAACATGCACAACGGCCTGATGGCGATCGCCGCGGCGCGTCACGTGGGCGTACTGCCTGCGGATGCCGCCAATGCGCTGGGCTCGTTTATCAACGCCCGTCGCCGTCTGGAGCTGCGCGGTGAAGCCCACGGCGTTACCGTGTATGACGATTTCGCGCACCACCCAACGGCCATTCTGGCGACGCTTGCCGCATTGCGTGGCAAAGTTGGCGGCACCGCGCGCATTCTGGCCGTGCTGGAACCGCGTTCGAACACCATGAAAATGGGTATTTGCAAAGACGATCTCGCACCGTCCTTAGGGCGTGCCGACGAGGTCTTCCTGCTGCAACCGCAGCATATTCCGTGGCAGGTGGCCGAAGTGGCAGACGCCTGCATTCAGCCGGCGCACTGGAGTGCGGACGTGGATGTCTTAGCGGATATGGTGGTGAAAGCCGCACAGCCTGGCGATCACATTCTGGTGATGAGCAACGGTGGGTTTGGTGGGATCCATCAGAAGCTGCTGGACGGTCTGGCGAAGAAAGCCGCGGCCGCAGAGTAAAAAAAGCCCGGTGGCGCTAGCGCTTACCGGGCCTACATTTTTTCGCACGACCTTGTAGGCCGGATAAGGCGTTTACGCCGCCATCCGGCGCAAACCCGCACAGATTACTCTTCGTTCTCAGACAGCTCGCGCAGATACTGGAAAATCAGGCGCGCAGACTTCGGCGGCTTATTCCCTTCTTTCTCTTTCTTCGCGTTGCGGATCAGCGATCGCAGTTGCTGGCGGTCGGCATTCGGCCACAGGTTCAGCACTTCAGGTACCGCGTCATCACCTTGGTCGATCAAACGATCGCGGATCTGCTCCAGCTTATGGAACAGCGCAACCTGCTGATTGTGGCGGTTTTTCAGTTTGTCCAGCGCCTGACGGATCGGCTCCACGTCGCGCTGACGCAGCAGTTTACCGATAAGCTGAAGCTGGCGGCGACGCCCTTCTTTCTTGATTTTCTGTGCCAGTTCAATGGCATCACGCAGATCCTGGTCGAGCGGGATCTTATCCAGCGCGTTTTTACCCAGTTCTACCATTTCTGCGCCAAGCTGTTTTAACTCTTCGGCGTCACGTTTAATTTCACTTTTACTGACCCAGATGATCTCATCATCTTCGTCTTCGATGTCATCACCGGGAACGTCGTCGAGCCAGTCTTCGGGCTGCTTAGTCATGTCAGGCTCCTTAAAAAAAGAGGCTAATGTTACCAGTTAAGACGCGCACTGAAAAACGGTTCTCTGTTAGACTTCACTTAACTCTCTCTTACAGTATGGCATTTGCGATGAAAGTAACCTCACAAGTTGAAGCGCAGCGTAAGATCCTGGAAGAAGCCGTCTCCACCGCGCTGACGCTCGCTTCAGGTAAATCAGATGGCGCCGAAGTGGCGGTCAGCAAAACCACCGGCATTAGCGTGAGCACCCGCTATGGCGAAGTGGAGAATGTAGAATTTAACAGCGATGGCGCGCTGGGAATCACGGTGTATCACCAGAATCGTAAAGGCAGCGCGTCGTCTACCGATCTGAGCCCGGATGCCATCGCCCGTACGGTGCAGGCGGCGCTGGATATCGCGCGTTACACCTCCCCGGACCCTTACGCTGGCGTGGCCGATAAAGAGCTGCTGGCGTTTGACGCGCCGGATCTCGATCTGTTCCATCCCGCGGAAGTGACGCCGGATGAAGCCATTGAGCTGGCCGCGCGAGCCGAGCAGGCCTCTTTGCAGGCTGACAAACGCATCACCAATACCGAAGGCGGCAGCTTTAACAGCCACTACGGCATTAAAGTGTTTGGTAACTCCCATGGCATGTTGCAGGGGTACTGCTCAACCCGCCACTCGCTTTCCAGCTGCGTCATCGCCGAAGAAAACGGCGATATGGAGCGTGATTACGCGTATACCATTGGCCGCGCGCTGGGAGATTTGCAGTCTCCGGAGTGGGTGGGAAAAGCGTGCGCCGAACGCACGCTGTCACGCCTTTCGCCGCGTAAACTCTCCACCATGAAAGCGCCGGTCATTTTTGCCAACGAAGTGGCAACCGGCCTGTTTGGTCATCTGGTGGGAGCGATTGCGGGCGGTTCGGTGTACCGTAAATCGACCTTCCTGCTCGACTCGCTGGGCAAGCAGATCCTGCCGGAATGGCTGACCATCGAAGAGCACCCACACCTGCTGAAAGGGCTGGCCTCTACGCCGTTTGACAGCGAAGGCGTGCGCACGGAACGTCGTGATATCGTGAAAGACGGCATTCTGACCCAGTGGCTGCTGACCAACTACTCCGCGCGTAAGCTGGGGCTGAAAAGCACCGGGCACGCGGGCGGCATTCATAACTGGCGCATTGCCGGACAGGGCCTGAATTTTGAACAGATGCTGAAAGAGATGGGCACCGGCCTGGTGGTCACCGAGCTGATGGGGCAGGGCGTGAGCGGTATTACCGGCGACTACTCTCGCGGTGCAGCGGGCTTCTGGGTCGAAAACGGTGAAATTCAGTATCCGGTGAGCGAAATCACCATCGCCGGCAACCTGAAGGACATGTGGCGCAATATTGTTACGGTCGGTAACGATATTGAAACACGCAGCAATATTCAGTGTGGTTCTGTATTACTGCCGGAGATGAAAATCGCCGGGCAATAATCCCCGTAAAAGATTGATTAATAATAAAAAAAGGAAGTGAGCAATGCGTAAACACCTGTTAGCGATCGTCGCGGCTTCAACGCTGGTTCTTGGCTCGTCTGCGTTTGCTGCCGATCTCGAAGACAACATGGACATCCTCAGTGAAAACCTGAAGGTGGTGCAGAAAACGGACAATGCGGCGGACATGAAAGACGCATTGACTAAAATGCGTGAAGCCGCGCTGGATGCGCAAAAAGCGACGCCGCCGAAGCTGGAAAGCAAAGCGGCAGACAGCGCCGAGATGAAAGACTACCGCCACGGTTTTGACGTGCTGGTCGGCCAGATTGACGGCGCGCTGAAGCTGGCGAACGAAGGCAAAGTGAAAGAAGCCCAGGCGGCAGCCGATCAGTTTGTCGCGACCCGCAACACGTACCACAAAAAGTATCGTTAATTGGGTGCCTGAGCTGTACGTCCTCTCCCCGTATGCGGAGGCGCATTATGCGCCCCCGCATCGTTGCTCCCTACTTGCCGGAGCGACAATCCATCCGCGCTGTCACTTCAAGCGAGCCGTTACGAAAACGGATCTCGCACAGTGTTTTCCTCGTCACCAGCGTTAAGATGATTATTGTCAAAGAAATAATCATCAAAACCCCGATACTTGGGTTTCTGCGTTTCATGGATGCCTCCTTGCTTTAAAGCGGGCGAGGTAGCGAACTCCACGGTGTGACGTGTCGTTTCGAGCCCCCGCCCTGATTTTTTATCAGGCGGGGCTTTCCACTTTCCGTCCCATGCCTGAGACGGTCAGTCTCAAGCACTCGCCGCCACTCTAGCGGATCCCCATAAGAAAACCTTATCCACGTCACATTTCTACGAGCCTGCTCGTAATCTTTTCCACTCCGCTTACCAGTCTAATGCCGCGTAATAGCGTGATATTCATCACGTAAATCCAGCGATTTATACAGATTCACCGCATTTATGTGGCACAGATCACTGCCGCTGCTCGCCTTTCCACTTCGAAGTGGAAAACAACTCGCTACAAACAATTCCCCCTCGACGTTAGTTTTATTCCAGAGCCATTAACGGGGTAAGACGAGTGATTAACGGAGCGGTAATGAACGACGTTGGGGAACAGGCGGTGCAAACAGAACAGCTCGCGAACACCATGCTTCAGCAGGTCTACGCCCTGCTGGCCCGGCACAACATCATTCCCAACGCGGTACAGGAGCAGATGCTGACCTCCCACGTTCGCGCAATGGCGCACCGGTCCGTGACCGGCGAGCCGCTGCCGGAGGTTGAAGCAGAGCTGTTCGACGAAATTTCACCAGATTCAATGCAACTCGCCCGTGAAGTGGTAGCGCAGTTCGGCAACCTTCCTGATGAAGAGGCCTGGCTGCTCTCCGTTCACTTCGAAGTCGCGAAAGACAACCTTTAAGGAGCAACACATGGAACAGATTACAGTCGTGATTGGCGATCGCCTGGGTAAAGGTCAGAAAGTGGCTGCGGGTGTGGAAAAAGCCGGCGGACGCGCGGTTGTCGTACCGGGCATGGCAGCGGATATGAAGCTCGGTGACGTGATGAAAGCAGAAAACGCCACCTTCGGGATCTCCTTCTGCGGCAGCGGCGGCGCGGGCGCCATCACCGCTCAGACCAAATATGGCTACAAGGCCAAATACGGCATGCGCTCCGTGGATGAGGGGGTGACCGCCATAAACGAAGGCTGCAACGTGCTGGGCTTTGGCTTTATGGATAAAGAAGAGCTGGGCGAGCGTCTGGTACAGGCGTGGCAGAAGAAATACGGCGCGTAAGCATGAAAGAACAGTTCACAACCACGGTGAGAGTGAAGGGGAAGGGCGACGCCAAAGCGCGCGCCTTTGCCGACGCCCTCAACCACGTTCAGGCTGCGGTGATGAAAGCCTCACCGCATATCTTACTGCGTATTGAGCCACAGGATGTGCAGGTTGTTCAGGCGCAAGAAGCGGTGCGAAAAGAAGCGTTTCTGTTCTTCTTTTTGCGCCGGGAAAGACGCACCTACAGCGTGGAGCTGGATGTGACCGTCAACGTGACCGCCATCAATCTCGACCAGGTGGATTTCGTCACGCAACGCTGATTATTCATAAAAGGGCAGACTGATGTTCTTAATTATATTAATAAAATCGCTCATCATTGGCGGCCTGGTTGGCGTCGGTGTTGGCGCCGGGGCTGCACGCATGTTTCATGCGCCTACCACTCAGGGTATGGGCGCGTTTCGTACGTTGGGGGAACTGAACTCCTGCGAAGGGGATCCGGCGTCCCACTTCTCCTTTGGGTTAGGTTTCTTCTTTAACGCCTGGGCCTCTTCCGTGGCCGCAGGTGCCTTCACACAGGACGTTGACCACCGCATCATCCCGAACTGGGGTGCTGCTGCACTGATGATTAAAAACCGTAACGTCGGTGAAACGCTGCATGACCCGCGCAAAATGGCGATTGCCTGCGGCATCATCGGCATGATTGTTGTGACCTTCCTTAACCTGACCGCCTCCTCCGTTCCGGCAGCGCTTCAGGTGACCGCCGTGAAGGTGCTGGTACCGGCGGCGAACCTGCTGGTCAACACCGTGATGCCGGTGATCTTCTGGCTGGCGGCCATCGACGCGGGTAAAAAATCGGGCTTCTGGGCCACCATCTTTGGCGGCGCGGCACAGCTGATCATGGGTAACGCCGTACCGGGTCTGGTACTGGGTATTCTGATTGGTAAAGGTGTTGAAGAGAGTGGCTGGAACCACGTCACCAAAGTGATGATGGCGGCGATCGTCCTGCTCTTCGTGCTGAGCGGCTTCTTCCGCGGTTTCGACATGAAGATGATCGAATCCTTCCATCTGACCGTGCCGAACTGGCTCGACATGATCCACAACTCGCTCAGCGGTAAATAACAGGAGCCTCTAAATGGAACAGAATAAAGGTTTTTGGTATGCCGACTGGTCGTTCCCGATCTTCGTTGGCCTGCTCTCCTCCGGCGTCTTTGCCGGGACGCACATGTACTACCTCTACGGCATCGGCGCGTTTAACGAAGTGGCCTTCGTGGCGATGCTGAAAGCGGGAATCGATACCGGCGTCTACGGCGCGGTGGCGGCGTTCGGTGCTAGCTTCCTGTTCGCCCGTATTATCGAAGGCTCGCTGGTGGGTATTCTCGATATCGGCGGTGCGATCCAGACCGGCGTGGGCCTCGGCGTTCCGGCGCTGCTGCTGGGCGCGGGGATCATGTTCCCGGTGACCAACTTCATTGCCGCGCTGATTACCGGCCTGGTGATTGGCCTGGCGATTGGCTACGTCATCATCCTGGCGCGTAAGTTCACCATCAATCAGAGCAACTCCACCTACGGCGCAGACGTGATGATGGGCGCGGGTAACGCCTCCGGCCGCTTCCTCGGGCCGTTGATTATCCTCAGCGCCATGACCGCCTCCATTCCAATCGGCGTCGGTTCCCTGGTAGGCGCGCTGCTGTTCTACATCTGGCAGAAGCCGATTACCGGTGGCGCCATCCTCGGCGCAATGATTTTGGGCTGGCTGTTCCCGGTCGCCCTTTAATACCCGCGGGCGCTTCGGTGCCCGCTTTATCAGGAGATCCTCATGTTTGATTTACTCCTGCGCCGTGCGCGCCTCGCCGACGATACCCTGACCGATATCGCCATCCAGGACGGGAAGATTGCCGCGACAGGCGACATTGACGCTCCCGCCCGCAAAACGGTTGAGCTGAACGGCGACGTGTTCGTCAGCGCGGGCTGGATTGACTCCCACGTCCACTGCTACCCGAACTCCCCGATTTACCACGACGAGCCGGACAGCGTGGGCATTGCCACCGGCGTCACCACCGTGGTGGACGCGGGCAGTACCGGAGCCGACGACGTGGACGATTTTTACGCCATCACTCGCAAAGCCTCCACCGAGGTGTTTGCCCTGCTGAACATCTCCCGCGTGGGGCTGATCGCCCAGAACGAGCTGGCCAACATGGCGAACATTGACGCCGATGCGGTGAAGCAGGCGGTGACGCGCCACCCGGATTTTATCGTTGGCCTGAAGGCGCGCATGAGTAGCAGCGTGGTCGGTGAAAACGGCATCACCCCGCTGGAGGGCGCGAAAGCGATTCAGAAAGAGAACGGCGACCTGCCGCTGATGGTGCACATCGGCAACAACCCGCCGAACCTCGATGAGATTGCCGAACTGCTGAGCTCCGGCGACATCATCACCCACTGCTACAACGGCAAGCCTAACCGCATTCTGACGCCCTCCGGCGAGCTGCGCGCCTCCATTACGTCTGCGCTGAAGCGCGGCGTGCGCCTGGACGTCGGCCACGGCACGGCGAGCTTCAGCTTTGAAGTGGCGAAGCGCGCCATTGCGATGGGCATTCTGCCGCATACCATCAGCTCGGATATTTACTGCCGCAACCGCATCAACGGCCCGGTCGGCTCGCTGGCGAGCGTGATGTCGAAATTCCTCGCCATCGGCATGTCATTGCCGCAGGTGATTGACTGTGTCACGGCCAACGCCGCCGACGGCCTGCGCCTGACGCGCAAAGGCCGCATTCAGCCTGGCCTCGACGCCGATCTGACGCTGTTTACGCTCAAGCGCCAGCCGACGGTGCTGACGGATGCCGAAAACGACAGCCTACAGGCTGAACACATTCTGATGCCGCTTGCCGCGATCCGCGCGGGCAAGGGCTACATGACCGAACAAGGGAGCACGGAACATGCCTTCGATTTATGAGAAGTACAACTTAAAGCAGGTTATCAACACCTCTGGCCGCATGACGGCGCTGGGTGTCTCCACGCCGCGCCCGGAAGTGGTGCAGGCGGCGATGGACGGCATGAATCACTATTTCGAGATGAAGGATCTGGTCAATAAAACCGGGGAATACATCGCGAAGCTGCTGGAGGTGGAAGGGGCGACGGTGGTCTCCTGCGCGTCGGCGGGCATTGCCCAGTCCGTGGCGGCGGTGCTGGTGAAAGACAGCGACTGGCTGCTGGAAAACCTGCACGTCACACCGATTGAAAACAACGAAATCGTCCTGCCGAAAGGCCACAACGTGAACTTTGGCGCGCCGGTGGGCACCATGGTGGCGCTGGGCGGCGGCAAGCTGGTGGAGGCGGGCTACGCTAACGAATGCTCTGCCGATCAGCTGGCGGCGGCGATCACTCCGCGCACGGCGGCGATCCTCTACATCAAATCGCACCACTGCGTGCAGAAAAGCATGCTCAGCGTCGAGCAGGCGGCGGTCGTGGCGCGCAAGCACGATCTCCCGCTGATCGTCGATGCGGCGGCGGAAGAAGATCTGCACACCTACTACCGCTCCGGTGCCGATCTGGTGATCTACAGCGGCGCGAAGGCGATCGAAGGGCCAACCAGCGGGCTGGTGATCGGCAAAACCCAGTACGTTGAGTGGGTGAAGCGCCAGACGGCGGGCATTGGTCGCGCGATGAAAGTGGGCAAAGAGGGTATCCTGGGCCTGACCTGCGCCATCGAACACTACCTGACGGCGACCAAAGAGAGCGGGGCCGAGATGGTGGCGAAGATGACGCCGTTTATCGACGCGTTGAACACCCTGAACGGCGTGACCGCGCGCGTGGTCTGGGACAGCGCCGGGCGTGACATCGCCCGCACCGAGATTAAGTTTGACGAAGCCGCTACGGGCGTCGGCACGGGCGATCTGGTGGCGAAGCTGAAACAGGGCGAATACGCCATTTACTTCCGTGGCTATAAGGCCAACGAAGGGATTATCGAGGCGGACGTGCGCAGCGTGAATGCTGACCAGCTGAACATCGTGTACCGCCGCATTAGCGAAGTATTAGGACAGGAGAAAAAAGCATGAAACTGACCCCCAACTTTTACCGTGACCGCGTCTGCCTGAACGTGCTGGCGGGATCGAAAGCCAACGCCAGCGCCATTTACGAGGCGGCGGAAGGTCACGTGCTGGTGGGCGTGCTCTCCAAAAATTACCCGGACGTGGCGAGCGCGGTTGCGGACATGCGCGAATACGCAGCCCTGATTGATAATGCGCTCTCCGTGGGGCTGGGCGCGGGCGACCCGAACCAGTCGGCGATGGTGAGTGAAATCTCCCGCCAGGTGCAGCCGCAGCACGTTAACCAGGTCTTTACCGGCGTGGCCACCAGCCGCGCGCTGCTGGGGCAGAATGAGTCGGTGGTCAACGGCCTGGTCTCGCCGACCGGCACCGTCGGCATGGTGAAAATTTCCACCGGCCCGCTGAGCAGCGCAGCTATGGACGGCATTGTGCCGGTTGAAACCGCTATCGCCCTGCTGAAAGATTTCGGCGGCAGCTCCATCAAGTACTTCCCGATGGGCGGCCTGAAATGCCGTGACGAATACCAGGCGGTGGCGGAAGCCTGCGCCCGTCACGACTTCTGGCTGGAGCCGACCGGGGGAATCGATCTGGAGAACTTCGAGGCGATCTTGCAGATCGCCCTGGATGCGGGCGTGAGCAAAATCATCCCGCATATCTACAGCTCGATTATCGATAAAGCCAGCGGTGATACGCGTCCGGAAGATGTGCGTACGCTGCTGGCGATGACGAAGAAGCTGGTTAAGTAGAACCTGCCCCTCACCCTAACCCTCTCCCACCGGGAGAGGGAACCTTTACCCCCTCTCCCTTTGGGAGAGGGCTGGGGTGAGGGGAAACAAACCGCACACACCCGAAGGAGCCACCATGCACACCCGTACCCTGCTTGTCGCTTCACTCTCTTTACTTGCTACCTCTGCAATCGCTCAAACCCAGTACGCCTGGGTGGGTACCTATAATCCGAACGGTGAAGGGCTGTACCGCTTTACCGTCGATCCGCAAACCGGTGCGCTGAACGATAAAACACTGGTGAGCAAACTGCCGAACGCCGCGCAGTTAACCGTCTCACACGACGGCAAAACGCTGTATCTGGCAAGCGAAGTGGAGCAGGGCGTGGTGCAGGCGCTGCGCATCGGTGATAACGGCGCGCTGAGCGAGCTGAATCAGGTGTCCTCCGGCGGCGCGGGGCCGGTGTATCTTTCCCTGACGCCGAACGGCAAACATCTGCTGGTGGCAAACTACGTCAGCGGAACTGTCGCGGTGCTGCCCGTTAACGCAGACGGCAGCCTGGGCGATGCTACGGACACCCATCAGGACAAAGGCGAACCGGGCGCGGCGAAGCCGGAAGCTGCCGTCGAGGGCAGTTTCGCCATCAGCGATCATAACGGCCCACATGCGCACATGATCGCCGCCGATCCGGACGGGAAATACGTTTTTTCCACCGATCTGGGGCTGGATCGCATCTATCAGTACCGTTTTGACGATCAAACCGGGAAGCTGACTCCGAACGATCCGCCATTTATCAGCGCCTCCTCAAAAGGGGCCGGGCCGCGCCACTTCGTCTTTACGCCGAAAGGCGATGCCCTGTGGCTGATTAACGAAGAGGCGTCTACGCTCACCCATTATGCGCTGGACAGTAATGGCAGGCTGAAAGAGGGTAAAACGGTTTCAGCCCTGCCGGACGGTTATAAAGGCACCAGTTTTGCTGCCGGGCTGGCGCTAAGCGCCGACGGGAAACAGCTGTATGTCGCTAACCGTTTGCATAACAGCATCGGGCACTTTACCGTAACGGCGGAGGGTACGCTGACGCATCAGGATGATGTCTGGACGCGCGGCGACTATCCGCGCACCCTGACGCTCGATAAGCAGGGTCGCTGGCTGTACGTCATGAACCAGCGCAGCGACAACATTACCCGTTTCCGCGTGGCGCCGGACGGCAAGCTGAGCGCCGAGCCAGACTATACCCCGGTCGGCAGCCCATCCCAGATGGTCATTTCACCCTGAGTAGTAAGAGGACAACGACGTGCGATTTCCGAACCAACGTTTAGCGCAACTTTTCGATCTGTTGCAAAACGAGACGCTGCCACAGGACGAGCTGGCGCAGCGGCTGTCGGTCTCCACGCGAACCGTCCGGGCGGATATCACCGCCCTGAACGCGCTGCTGGCCAGCCACGGCGCGCAGTTCATTTTGAGCCGGGGCAACGGCTATCAGCTCAAAATTAATGATGTGGTGCGCTATCAACAATTGCAGGCGTCCCACCCGCGCGCGCTGCGTATTCCGCGAACCGGACCGGAGCGCGTGCACTATCTGGTGGTGCGTTTTCTGACGTCAGCCTTTTCCCTCAAGCTGGAGGATCTGGCCGATGAGTGGTTCGTCAGCCGGGCCACGTTGCAGAGCGACATGGTGGAAGTGCGTGAGTGGTTTCACCGTTACAACCTGACGCTGGAAACCCGCCCGCGCCACGGGATGAAGCTGTTTGGCAGCGAGATGGCGATCCGCGCCTGCCTGACCGACCTTCTGTGGGAGCTGGCGCAGCAGGACAGCCTGAACCCGCTGGTGACCGACGTGGCGTTGAACGCGGGGGTGGCGGAAAAGATGGTGCCGGTGCTGCACGATGCGCTGACGCGCCATCACATTCGCCTGACCGATGAAGGCGAGCTGTTCCTGCGCCTGTACTGCGCGGTGTCGGTGCGGCGCATCAGCGAGGGGTATCCGCTGCCGGAATTCCACGCGGAAGACGTGGAAGAGAACGTGCGTGAGGCGGCGAAAGATATCGCCGTCACCATTCAGCAACTGGCGGGCAAAGCGCTGTCGCCGTCAGAAGAGAGCTGGCTGTGCGTGCACATTGCGGCGCGGCAGATCCAGGAGATCGCCCCCAGCGCGATTAACGCCGACGACGATGAAGCGCTGGTCAACTACATTCTGCGCTACATCAACACCCACTATAACTACAACCTGCTGAGCGATGAGCAACTGCATGCAGATCTGCTCACGCACATCAAAACCATGATTACCCGCGTGCGGTATCAAATCATGATCCCCAATCCGCTGCTGGATAACATCAAGCAGCACTACCCGATGGCGTGGGATATGACCCTCGCGGCGGTGTCGAGCTGGGGCAAATACACCCCGTATGTGATCAGCGAAAACGAAATTGGTTTTCTGGTGCTGCATATCGGCGTCGGGCTGGAGCGCCATTACAATATCGGCTACCAGCGCCAGCCGCGGGTGCTGCTGGTGTGCGACGCCGGTAACGCGATGGTGCGCATGATCGAGGCGGTACTTCAGCGTAAATATCCGCAGATTGAGGTGACGCGCACGCTCACCCTTCGTGAGTACGAGCTTGCCGATGCCATTGGCGAAGACTTCGTGATCTCCACCGCCCGCGTGAGCGAAAAATCCAAACCGGTGGTGATGATCGCCCCGTTCCCGACCGATTATCAGTTGGAGCAGATCGGCAAGCTGGTGCTGGTGGATCGCACCCGCCCGTGGATGCTGGAAAAATACTTCGACGCGGCCCATTTTCGCATTCTCGACAAGCCTGTCGACCAGCAAACGCTGTTCCGCGAACTGTGCGGGCAGCTTGAAGGGGAAGGTTTTGTCGGCGCGGAGTTTCTGGAATCGGTTATCGAGCGTGAAGCCATCGTCAGCACCATGCTCGGCGACGGCATCGCGCTGCCGCACTCCCTCGGGCTGCTGGCGCAAAAAACGGTGGTCTACACCGTGCTGGCGCCGCAGGGCATTCAGTGGGGAGATGAAACCGCCCATGTCATCTTCCTGCTCGCCATCAGCAAAAGCGAGTACGAAGAGGCAATGGCGATTTACGACATCTTTGTCACCTTCCTGCGTGAACGCGCGATGGCGCGCCTGTGCCAGTGCGAGAATTTTGCGGCGTTTAAGGCTGAGGCGATGGAGAGTTTGAGTCGGTTTTGACGTTCAGGCGGACAGAGGATATCCGCCTTCATTCAACGCAGATGATGCACAACCTGGTTGCTGCTGCCGCGCCAGATAAGCATAGGATCTTTTAGATCCTGCACGAACTTGCCGTCGACCAGGACGTTAATCAGATCCACCACTTCCATCTGCTGCGCATTCAGTTCATCCAGCTTATAGCCCGTCCAGACCCAGACGTCTTTTCCCGCGCACTCGCGGCGGATGCGTTTTACCAGCTTCAGGATCTCCGGCACGTTTTGCGGATGGAGCGGGTCGCCGCCGGAGAGCGAGATCCCCTGGCGTTTGATGCGCGTGTCGTTCAGGTCGTTGATGATGCGGTCTTCCATCTCAGCGGTGAAGGGCATACCCGAGTTCAGCCGCCAGGTGCTTTTGTTGTAGCAGCCGGGGCACTCGTGAACGCAGCCTGATACAAACAAGGTACAGCGGGTGCCGGGGCCGTTGACGATGTCGACGGGGTAGTACTGGTGATAGTTCATCGCGAATAACCACGCCGGGTGGCGCTGCGCTTACCCGGCCTACAAAAGAGAGCGGTCCGTAGGCCCGGTAAGCGCAGCGCCACCGGGCATTAACGTGGCAGCGGATTACCCGATCTGCCCATTCCCCAGATGTTTCACCCTGCGCTTCACCTCTTCCTGCTTACCGGCGTTAAACGGACGGGCGTCCGGGCTGCCGAGGTAGCCGCACACGCGGCGGGTCACGGAAACACGGGCTGCATCGTGGTTACCGCATTTCGGGCAGGTGAAGCCTTTGCTGGTGCATTCGAACTCACCGGTAAAGCCGCACTCGTAGCACTCGTCAATTGGCGTGTTGGTTCCGTAGTACGGCACGTGCTGATAGCTGTAATCCCACACGTCTTCCAGCGCCTTCAGGTTGTGCTGAATGTTCGGGTACTCGCCGTAGCAGATAAAACCGCCGTTCGCGATGGGCGGATAGGCCGCTTCAAAGTCGATCTTGTCGTACGGGTTCACCTTCTTCTCCACATCGAGGTGGAAGCTGTTGGTGTAGTAACCTTTGTCGGTCACGCCTTCCACGATGCCGAACTCGGCGGTGTCCAGACGGCAGAAGCGATCGCAGAGGTTTTCGCTCGGCGTGCTGTACAGGCTGAAACCGTAGCCAGTTTCCTCTTTCCACTGGTCTACCGCATCGCGCAGGCGCTGCACAATCGCGATACCTTTCTCACGCAGGGCGTCGTTGTCATAGATGTGCTTGTCGCCAAACAGCGCGTTAATCGTTTCGTGAATGCCGATATAGCCAAGAGAGATCGATGCGCGACCGTTTTTGAAGATCTCCGACACATCATCGTCCGCCTTCAGGCGCACGCCGCAGGCTCCTTCCATATAGAGAATTGGCGCGACGCGGGCTTTCACCCCTTCAAGACGGGCGATGCGGGTCATCAGCGCCTTACGTGCCAGCTGTAAACGTTCATCCAGCAGCGTCCAGAAGGCCGCTTCATTCCCTTTAGCTTCCAGCGCGATGCGCGGCAGGTTCAGGCTGATGACGCCCAGGTTGTTGCGCCCGTCGTGGATCTGCTCGCCGTTCTCATCTTCGTACACGCCGAGGAAGCTGCGGCAGCCCATTGGCGTTTTAAACGAACCGGTGACTTTCACCACCTGGTCGTAGTTGAGGATGTCCGGGTACATACGCTTGCTCGCGCACTCCAGCGCCAGCTGCTTGATGTCATAGTTCGGATCGCCAAACTTGTGGTTCAGGCCGTCGCGAATGGCGAACACCAGTTTCGGGAACACCGCCGTTTTACGGTTTTTACCGAGGCCGGAGATGCGGTTGCGCAGAATAGACTGCTGGATCAGGCGTGATTCCCAGCTGGTGCCGAGGCCAAACCCGAAGGTCACAAACGGCGTCTGGCCGTTGGCGGTGTGCAGCGTGTTTACCTCATATTCCAGCGACTGGAACGCGTCGTAGCACTCTTTCTCGGTGCGGGAACGGGCGTAACCGTCGGCATCCGGGATCTGCCACTCTTCCGCCGTTTTACGGTGTTTGTTGAAGCTCTCGGCCACGAACGGGGCCAGTACTTCATCGATGCGGTTAATGGTGGTGCCGCCATAGATGTGGCTCGCCACCTGGGCGATGATCTGCGCCGTGACCGCCGTCGCGGTGGAGATGGATTTCGGCGGCTCAATCTCGGCGTTACCCATTTTAAAACCGTGGGTCAGCATGCCTTTCAGGTCGATCAGCATG
Organism: Enterobacter sp. BIDMC93; assembly: GCF_001037805.1. Taxonomy (NCBI): domain Bacteria; kingdom Pseudomonadati; phylum Pseudomonadota; class Gammaproteobacteria; order Enterobacterales; family Enterobacteriaceae; genus Enterobacter; species Enterobacter sp. BIDMC93. Next base: position 4,576,743 of record NZ_KQ089962.1, on the reverse strand, counting down.
CAGTTAAACATCGGGAAGAACGGCGAGTAGTCGAGATCGTGATAGTGGATCTCACCGCGCTCGTGCGCAGACACCACGTCGCGCGGCAGCAGGTGCTGGCGGGCATAGTGCTTGGCGACGATACCGGCCAGCAGGTCGCGCTGGGTTGGGATCACTTTGCTGTCTTTGTTGGCATTTTCATTGAGCAGCGACGAGTTGGTTTGCTCCACCAGGCCGCGGATCTCCTGGTTCAGGCGACCGCGTTTCTCACGCTGGACGTCACGGTCGTGACGATACTCAATGTAGGCGCGCGCCAGCTGCTTGTATGGACCAGACATCAGCTGGTTTTCAACCGCGGTCTGGATCTCGTTGATATCCACCTGGCTGCGTTCATGCATCTGGCTGCTAACGACTTCTGCGACGGTGGCGCAGTAATCTGCGTCATCGACTCCCGCTGCTTTAGCTGCGCGCAGAATGGCTTCTTTGATGCGCTCTGATTTAAACGGCACTTTACAGCCATCACGTTTCATCACATGCGGTGTCATGATCACTCCATTTTAAAAACAGGTTATCCACAAAGGTGGAGAAGTATTCACCGGACGTATTCCTCGCCGCGGCAAAGACTTCCCGCGTGCCCAGCTCGTGTTATCCACAATTCCGGCCAGCGTTCGCGCCGTCTTGTTGTTGGAATAGTAGACGATAAATACAAGATGTTGGGTCGGCGTGCATTTTAAGTGCTACATATAGTGATTTGCATCAAACAAGTTTGCGATTTTTTTGATGCAGAACAAAGTAAAAAGACGAGAGTACAAACGGCGGGCGCTGGGGCAATTGTAAAGACTCGAAGGAAAAATCTGATTAATTATTCAACAAAAACAAGCGCTCAGCAGAGCCTGTGCTGAGCGCTGCTCGATTAACTCACCCCGCAGGCCCAGCTCAACCCTGCCTGCAAAAAGGCTACGGTAACGATGCAGCCCAGTACCAACGGGATGAGAAGAGAGCTTTCGGGGGCATCGTCCTGTTTTTGAGAACCTTCATTACTCAGCGCAGACATCGCCTCTTCCCGCGTACGCGCCGCCAGCAATTGCTCACGCACCCGCTCATCCGTGAGTCTGCTGGTCAGCGTCGTCAGCAGGTGCATATGCGTACTGCCTGCTTCCGCTGGCGGAATGGCGAGCAGGAAAACCATCCTCACCTCTTCATCACCCTCCAGCCCCGGCCAGCATATCGGATCGTCAAAGAGCGCCAGACAAAATGCCGCCTGTTGCACCGCCTCGGTTTTACCGTGCGGGACGGCGAGCGCTTCACCCAGCGCGGTAGGGCCTTCACTTTCGCGTTGTAAAACGCTTTCGATAAATGCCTCTCGATCGTTGATGACATTCCGCCTGGCGAGCGGCTCGGTGAGCCAACGGATCACTGCTTCCGGCGTACGTTGGGGCGGGTTGATAAACACCAGATCGGGATGCGTCAATGCCAGCAAGTTCATATTAAGCCTCAATCAAAAAATCGCAGGTTGCGGAGGGGAGGATCGCCGTTACCGGTTGCATCGGCTCTTCCAGATAGTTGATCTGCCGTAACACTGCCAGACTTTCCGGGACGGGAGCCGGTTGTGTCCCGGCGTTAAATACGCGTAAGACGGTGCCATGCAGCAGCTGCGCATGGGGCAGAGCGGAAAGGATGAGCGGCTCCGGCACGGTCAGTAGCGAGAACTCTGCCGGAAGCCTGCGCTCGGGCAGACGCAACGAAAAGCGCTCAAGACGGTGATCGAGCGTGTGTAGCGTTTGCCGTTGGTAGGTGAAGGGCTGTCCAGCCGCCTGATTTTCCAGCTGGCGCAGCGTGAGGTGGTCGGCGTTGTCGGCCAGCGCGACGGTGAATGAAAAGCGCAACGGTTTCAGCAACTGGGCATCAGGAGTCTCAACCACCGTATTATTGATGCCGGAGGCCCGACCCGGTCGCCATTCGAGATCGCTGCGTCCGAGCACGCCCGTGGATTTAAACATCGTCAGGGCAATAGCAGCGGGTTCGCTGCCGATAATCTGAAATTCTTTCATGCCACGGCTAGTCACAACCAGCGCTTTACCCGGTTCCGTGACAGCGATAATGCCCTCGCTGGTTTCGATATCCACGGGCTTCTCGCGATAGCGTTCTTGCCAGTGTTCATCGTCATATCCCGTTTCGCGCTGGATGATTGCGAAGGGCTGTGAGGCGATAGCGTGACGGGTGTGAACATCGCTGCCGATCAGTAAACGTAGCCGGTGATCGCAGTGGCTGTTTTCCAGCGAAGCCTCGACATACAGATTCGGATCGTCGTGGCGTATTTCGCAGACCAGACGAATGGATAACGGCGTTCGGGCCGTATCCTGACGGCTGGCGAGATCCTGTGGAAGACGCATTGTGGCCTCGACGGTCAGCTTTTCGACAAGCGGCGTTTTTACGCCGTCGACGAGCGTAAAATGCGAACAGCGCGTCGGCGCGTCGCCCGCAAGCGGTGAGAAATCGTAGCTGTCGCCCGCGTCCGCGCAGTCTTCAAAGGTAAAGAAAGAGGGGATACGTCTGCCGCTGCGTTTGTCATGCAGGGTAAGCGTTCCGGCATCCAGCGACAGTCGATAATGCACATTCTCAATCTCGCTACCCTTTATCTTTTCAGACGCCAGGAAAGGCGCAGGGTCTTCTTCAACGTTAACGGTGAGATAGCCGATCGGCGGCAGAACCGGTGTCTTTACCGCAACGTGCCAGCGGTAATAAGGGAGAAGGGGCGTCTCGCACTCGCCCTCGGCGGTAAGGGAGATCGCCGTTCCGCCGGGCAGAATGTCTCTTTCCAGGACGTCGAAAGGGATGGGCTGCCCCTGATGCGTCAGGGCGATATTATCCGCCCGGCTATACAGGGTGGTTATCACCACGCGCTGCGTTGGGGTAGCTAGCGGGTTAAAGATCAGCAGGTCGCCATCCTGAACGCAGGCGGCGGCCAGGGTTTTCACCACCAGATTCCACAGGCTATGGCACAGCTGTTCGGTTTGTTCCAGTCGATGCAGAATGTCGCGGTTGGTGGCATCGCTATTACAGCCGCCAATGGAATCGTGGGCATGGTTTCGCAACAGCTTTTTCCAGAGGGTGTCGACTACCGCGAGGTTGACCGGAATCCCCTGGTGACGCGCCATTGCGATTGTCGGCTCCAGCTGTCGCAGGATGAACTGTTCAACCTCATCGTTTTTCTTTTTGATGTCGTAGCGCACGGAGCCGATCGTTTTATGGATGCGGGTGTAGCGCGGCGATTTCAGCTCTCCTTCCAGGAGCTCAAACTGTTCACGCTGCGCGCGAAGGGTTTCTACATAACGCTCCAGAGAACTGATGAAGTAACGGTCCTGATCCGGGGACTGTGCGCTGGCGACCTCCAGGATTTTCGGCAGCGCCGGGTCGATGCTGACCTGATCGCCGCCGCAGGGCAGGAGCAGGTCGTTTAGACCGGCCCGTGAACGCAAAAGTGTGGTCATCGGGTAGATTTTTCCCCGGAGATGGGAGGCTTCCGAACGCATGTTTTTAGCCGCGCCATAACCGAGCGCCATCGCACAGGCGATGACGGTCGCACCTGAGGGTGCGCGCCAGAGGAACTGGCTGCTTTTGGCGTGCCTGTCGTGATCGATACCGCGCCAGAAGACGATATTGTCGATATTGCAGCCCTGCAAGATCGTGGGCATTTGCGCATTGTGGCCAAAGGTATCCGGAAGATACCCAACCTGCATCGCATGCCCCAGCGTCCGGGCAGAAAAAATGCCGTACTTCAGGTTGCGGATAATCGATTCGCCATGCACGTTGTAGGTGTCCGTCTGGGTATACCATGGCCCTACGAAGATCCTTTTTTCTCTGACCAGCTTTTCCAGCCTGGCGCGATAATCAGGATTGATGGCGAGAAAGTCCTCCACTACCGCCATCTGTCCGTCAAGGTGATAGCAGGTGTAAGCGGAGTCCTGCTCCAGCGTGTTGATGACGTCCGCAAAATTATATGACGCCAGCACCATGCTGTCCTGACGGGTGAAATACCACTCCTGATCCCAGTGCGTATGGGCAATGACGTGGATCTGATTCATGACGTTCCCCTTATCTGGCGTTCTTTGGGCTGACATAGAGCACGCCCAGGGCGCAAATCAGTGCGCCAATAAAGACGCTCGCCAGGTAGCCCGCCACGTTGGTTGCCAGCGGCCAGCCCCAGACGGCTGGCAGAGGCAGCGTCTGCTTCACGCCAAGGGTAATGGCGACCAGCGCGCCGGCGACGGCACCGGTCATGAACACCGGGATCAGACGTGGGTTTTTCAGGATGAACGGGATCGCGCCTTCGGAGATCCCAATCACGCCCAGCAACAACGAGGTGCTACCGACGGTTTTCTCTTCCTGGCTAAAGACATCCGGTAATCCAAAGCGGCCGTTGAGGAACGCAGCAAAGCCGACGCCAATGGAGGGGATCACGATGGAGAGTTCGCGGGCGGTTAAATCAAACGTCTCGCTCATGCCATTCAGGCCGAGCGCGACCGAGCCTGCCGCCTTGTTGACCGGACCGCCCAGGTCGAACGCGGTGCCCGCGGCGATCATCGCGGAATAGAACCCGCGCCCGGTGTCACCTGCCGAGGTAAAAAAGACCACCATCAGCTGGTTAAGCGAGCCAAAAATCGGGTTAATCAAATATTCCATGACCATCACCAGCGTAATGCCGGTGATCAGCGGGACGAGCAGCATGGTTTTAATGGTGGTGAGCTGCTGGCGGACGTGAATCGAATCATTGAGCCAGCGCACCAGATAGCCCACAAAAAAGCCGATACCAATGGCGCCGAAAAAGCCGGATGGCATAAAGCCTTCGATATCAAAGAAGCGCTTATAGACTTCGTCTGACATGATGCCGCCAATAAGACCGGGGATGAGTGCCGGTTTACCGGCAATGGAAAACGCCAGATACATTGCAAAAACGGGATACATGAACTTAATGGTCATAAAGCCCACTTTATCCAGCACGCTGAACGGCGAATGTTCGATGTTAATAAACTGCCCGGTTATTTTGGCCGTCGCCATCATCAGCCCGCCCATCACCACCACCGGCAGCATATAGCTGATGGCCGCCATAATATGGCCAATAAAAATCTGGTAAGCCGAACGCTGAAGATCGTCTTCTTGTGCGACAGTGGTGACGTTTTTTTCCTTTGCCAGCGCCTGACGCAGATAGCGATCGGTATGTTTGATCAGCTCTTGTGTGCGGGTTTGAAGGTGAGGAATATTTTCAAAACGCTCGGCATCCTGAATGGGAACGTCGGTTGCCAGAATAATGGCCGTGGCGGAGGCGATATCCTGTTTTGTTAAGCGGTTTTTAACGCCGTCGCTGCCCTGCGTTTCGACCTTTACCTCGATATTGTGCTCGTTAGCCCATGCAATAATTTGATTCGCCGCCATAAAGGTGTGTGCGATACCTGTCGGGCAGGCCGTTACCGCGACAACTTTTTGTTTCGTCATTGTCATAATTCCCTGGATGTGAAAACAGGGGAAGTATAAAGAGAACCTAAAACAGTTTTTAATGTTTGCTAATACTAATTACGTATCGTGATACGCGTAAATGCAATGTGTGAAGCGCCTTCCAGAGGCTATTTCTCTGTTGTGTTAATATCATCTCGGGATTAAATGGGGCGTAATAGATGAATTCATTCCAGGGAAGTGAACGTTTGATATTTGAATACATTCAGCATCATGCGTGTAATATTTCTAATATATCGGCAAAAGAGATTGCCCGTGATATCTTTACCACGACAACATCCGTTAATCGTGTATGTAAAAAAATGGGCTATAAAAGCTATACCGAGCTTCGGTACCGTTTTTTACGCGACCATTTTACACCTGCACCTGCTACACCCGACGTGGGGCCGCAGCCGGATGATATTGTGACAGACGTGTCCAGGTTGCTTACGCATTCCAGCCATATCTATCTTTACGCACGGGGAGCCTCGCTCACCAGCCTCAACTACCTGTCGCGCTTTTTGTCGCTGGCGAGCCTGCCGCACCTTATTTTGAATGACATGCACCAGTTGACACGCGTATCGAAGGGGACGCTGGTGTTGATCAGTAAATCCGGGGAGACGCAGTCGCTGATTGAAATGGCGCGTAACGCGCTGCGCAAAGGGTTGAAGATTATTGCGATTACCCGTCAGGGGTCGACACTGGCGTCGATCTCAACGCTATGCTGGCCGTTACCAATCGACATTAACGCGGTTTCGCTGTATCAGCGGGAAGGGCAGCTTGAACTGTTAAGCGCCGTGGACCGTATCGGCTGTAGGCTGCTACAGCACGATACGGTGTAGTCAGGCCGTCAGAGCTGCTTCACTATTCCCAGACGTACGGCATAATCATTTTCATGGTTGCCGTCATTATTGATGTACGTTTTATCCAGTGAAACCAGTTCGACGTATGGCGTCCAGCCATCGTCGAGCTTGTAGTTGAACGCGACGGTATGCTCCCAGTAGGTGTCATCCCCGGTTCCCTGATCGACGTTATCCTGCCAGCGGAAGCGCGGGTTATAGGACATACCGAATTTGCCGATGTTATACGCGAACCAAATGTCGAACTGGTGTGACTGGCGGCGAGTATAACCGCTGCCGTCGAGTTCTTTATCGCTGTGCGCGTCATTGACGGTGTTATAGCGGTAACGGGCGGAGAGATTCAGACCGTTATCGAAGGCTTTCCAGCCCTGAATGAAGGGGCGGTAATGCGTATTGCTGGCGGTGAAAACCGTCACCATGCCAGGCGCAACGGCGAAACCATTTCCCAGATCGAAACGCCAGCGCGTTTCGATTTCCTGTGCCGCTTCCGTTAACCCCTTGTCGTCGGGATTATATCTGTCGGTATCACCAAAAAACGTATCATTATGGTTTTGTGCGGCTTCAACGGAGAAGTAAAAACCGTTATTCGCCTGATGCATGACCTTAATGCGTGAATCATTTACGTCTGAGCGCGTATTATGACCAAAGCGAAGGTCGACGGACGTATTCCCGCACCATCCCTGTGTGCTCAATAATAATGCGCTAATACACGTTGCTTTAATAATTATCTTTTTCATAATATCCTGCCGAGGTTATTTAATTGGCAGGCTATTTTTATTTTGAGTGCGCCATATTGTAAAAGTTATCGTCGTACATTTAGCGTATCGCTAAACATAAAAAAAGAGATACAGCATGCTGTATCTCCTGAGGTTTATTCCTGCACCCACCAGATAGCTTCAAACGGGCGCAATAGCAACGTATCGGGTCGGAAGGGAACCTCGTCATAGTTGCTGAGTGCCACCCGCCATGCTCCCTCTACGGGGACGGGCTGCCACTGCTGGCGCGCGTGGCTCAGGTTCGCCACCACCATCAGCGTTTGTCCCTGCCACTGGCGGCGGTAGCACCACAGGGAAGGGTGATCCGGAAGCAAATCTTCATAGTCTCCCCACGTCAGTACCGACAAGGTTTTGCGCAGGCGAATCAGCGACTGATAGGTGTAAAACACCGAATCGGGGTCGTCCAGCGCCGCGCGGGCGTTCACGGTTTCGTAGTTGTCGCAGACGCCAATCCACGGCTCGGCCTCGGTAAAGCCCGCATTATGCGAGGCGTCCCACTGCATCGGCGTGCGGCCATTATCGCGTGACTTACTCGCCAGAATCGCCAGTAGTTCATCCGTATCGCGACCGTTAGCCCGCTGTTCGGCGAACATGTTCAGGCTTTCCACGTCGCGGTAGTCGGTGATACGGCTGAAATGCGGGTTGGTCATACCCAGTTCTTCACCCTGGTAGATATACGGCGTGCCCTGCATCCCGTGCAGCACCATGCCGAGCATTTTCGCCGCCGCCACGCGGTGTTCCCCTTCGTCACCAAAGCGCGACACGATGCGCGGCTGGTCATGGTTACACCAGAACAGCGCGTTCCAGGCTTTGTTGTGCATCCCCTGCTGCCAGTGGCGGAAAAGGGTTTTTAGCGCCACGAAGTCCGGCTTCGCCTTCGTCCATTTTTCGCCGCCGGGGTAGTCTACCTTGAGGTGGTGGAAGTTAAAGGTCATCGACAGCTCGCGGCCGTCAAGAGACGCGTACTGTTGGCAGTTCTCCAGCGAGGTGGAGGACATCTCGCCCACCGTCATCAGATTACGCGGCGTAAAGACGTCGCGGCTCATCTCCTGGAGATATTCGTGGATGCGCGGCCCGTCAGTGTAGAAGCGGCGACCGTCGCCGAGGGTATCGTCCGGGAAATCCTGATCTTTTGAAATCAGGTTAATCACGTCCAGACGCAAGCCGTCCACGCCGCGATCGGCCCAGAACTCGCACACTTTTTTCAGCTCGGCGCGCACCGCCGGGTTTTCCCAGTTGAGATCCGCCTGCTCCGGTGCGAACAGGTGCAGATAATACTGCTCGCTTTCGGCGTGCCAGCGCCAGGCGTTGCCGCCAAATTTGGAGCGCCAGTTGTTGGGAAGCGTATCCGGCGTACCGTCGCGCCAGATATAGAACTGGCGGTACGGACTCGCTTTATCCAGCGACTCACGGAACCAGGCGTGCTGCGTGGACGTGTGGTTAAAGACCATATCCAGCACGATGCGGATGCCGCGTTCATGCGCCCGGGCAACCAGCTCGTCAAAGTCGTCCAGCGTGCCGTAGGTCGGATCGATGGCAGTGTAGTTCGCCACGTCGTAACCGTTATCCACCTGCGGGGAGATATAAAACGGCGTCAGCCAGATGGCGTCAATGCCGAGGGTTTTCAGGTAGTCCAGGCGCTGCGTCACGCCGCGCAGATCGCCCGTGCCGCTGCCGGTGGTGTCCTGGAAACTCTTTGGGTAAATCTGATAGATGACGCCGTTCTGCCACCAGTGAGGAAGGGTATTCATAGTACGTTCCTGCAAATGCGAAGGGGCGCAACTGCGCCCCGAAAGAGAGAATTAAACAATCTGCAACGTGCCCTGACGGAACTTACGCTGGTAAACCACAGTAGTCAGCGCCATTGGGATGATAATCGCCACCGCCATCGCCAGCGCAAATACCTGCCAGAACGCGGGCTGAATGGAGAGGATACCCGGCAGGCCGCCGACGCCAATCCCGTTCGCCATCACACTGTTCAGGCCGCACAGCAAGCCCGCCAGACCGGAGCCGATCATCGCGCAGAGCATCGGGAAGCGGTATTTCAGATTGATACCGTACATCGCCGGTTCAGTGACGCCGAGGTAAGCGGAGATGGCAGCCGGAACGGAGATCTCTCGCTCGTTGTGCTTACGGCTGACGATGATGATGCCGGTTACCGCCGAGGCCTGCGCAATGTTAGACAGGGCGATGATCGGCCAGACAGGCGTACCGCCGAGGCTCTGGATCATCTGCATATCAATCGCCAGCGTGGTCTGGTGCACGCCGGTGATCACCAGCGGAGCGTAGAGGAAGCCAAACAGCGCGGCACCGATTGGCGCGAAGCTGCCGGTCATCAGGTGACGGACCGCGAAGGCCACGCCGTCGCCAATCATGCGGCCAAACGGACCGATAAAGGCGTGCGCCAGGAACACCGCCAGGATCAGCGAGCAGACCGGGACCACCACCAGATAGAGGTAATCCGGCACGATGCGCTTCAGGCGCGTCTCAATAAAGCCCAGCGCCAGGCCCGCCAGCAATGCCGGGATCACCTGCGCCTGATAGCCCACTTTGGCGATGGTAAACAGGCCAAAGTTCCATACCTCTGGCGTTTGCTGACCAAGTAAGTAAGCGTTCATTAACTGCGGAGAGACCAGCGTCACGCCGAGCACGATACCGAGAATTGGCGTTCCGCCCATTTTGCGCACCGCGGACCAGCAGATCCCGACCGGCAGATAGAAGAAGATCGCTTCGCCAATCAGCCACAGGAAGTCATAGATGCTTTGCAGCGCCGGGTACATCTGCGCCAGGGTTTTGCCGTCGCTCATTGGCACATCGCCGATGACGTTACGGAAGCCCAGAATTAAGCCCCCGCTGATCAGCGCTGGCAGCAGCGGGAAGAAGATCTCCGCAAAATGGGAAATCAGCTGCTCATGCCATTTCATATTCTGGCGCGCGGCCTTCTTCGCCTGCTCTTTATCGGCGGAAGAGTGCCCGGTAGTCGCCAGCAGAGCCTGATAGTAATCGCCCACTTCGGTACCAATCACCACCTGAAACTGCCCGGCGTTGGTGAAGCAGCCTTTAACCATAGAAAGCTCTTCAATGGCCTTCGGGTTGGCTTTGGCCGGATCGTTCAGCACGAAGCGCAGGCGGGTAATGCAATGGCTGACGGTGGCGATGTTATCGCGTCCGCCGACCAGGACGATCAGCTGATCGATATCTGTTTGTTTGACTTTACTCATCATGAAACCTCATGACAGATGGTGATAGGGGTTATGACCTGTGCGCAAGCCTACTCCTTCAACGTGACGGCGAAAATGGGAACGTTCCCGAAATCGGGCGAAGATCACAATAATCTATTCAAAAGAATTATGAGAGATGGGCTGGGATAACGATCTGACGGGGCTCGGTTCGCCCGGTAATCTGCTCGATCAGCTGCGCGGCAGCCTGCCGGCCAGACTCGGCGTAACCCGGATCAACGCTGATAATCTCCGGGTGTAAGAACTTCATCAGCGGCGTGCTTCCCACGCTCGCTAATTGCAGTTCCCCGATGCGCTGCTCCTGCAAATATTTGCTCGCACCCAATGCAAGGGTATCCGTGGCGCATACCAGGGCGGTGGTTTGTGACGTTAGCACGCTGGCGACCTGTTCATATCCCTGTTTCATACCCAGACCGGGCAGCGCGGCCACGGCGGGAAGATTGTGTTTTTTACAAAACGCCAGGTACGCTTCGTGGCGACGCTTGCCGGTGGTGATGTCGGCATGCGGCACGCCGAGATAGCTAATATGCCGATGGCCCTGTTCATACAGGCGCTGCATCAGGATCACGATCGCCCCTTCGTCATCGTAACAGACAGAGGCAAACCCGCTGGCGTCGCGCGCCAGCAGCACCAGTGACGGCTGCCAGGGTTTAAGCACGTCCTCTTTTAGGCCGGTAAATCCGAACAGCACCACCCCATCAATATTACGGCGCTGAAGCATGCCGAGATGCTCCTCCACCATTTGCGCGGAGAACTTGCTCTCCATCATGATCGGATCGTAGCCCTGCTCGTAGAACGCGGGCAGCATCGTCTGTACGGCGAGGTTTTCGGAGAGGGAATCCAGACGCGAGACAATAATGGCGACCACTTTATCGCTCTGCCCGCGCATGGCGCGCGCGGAGCGGGAAGGGGAAAAACCGTGCTGATTCATCACCGCCTCGACGCGCTCGCGTGTGCGCTCGCTGACACCGCTTTCGTTGTTCAGCACGCGTGAGACAGTCGATTTCCCCACGCCGCTTAAACGCGCGATATCTTTAATCGTAAGGCGGTTCTGCATGCTGTATTCCCTGTAACATCGATAAAATAATCAATTGAGCCTAATGCTATCCTGCGAATTCGCTATGGGCAAAGTCTGGTTTACGTTTGGTTTATTTGCAGGGCGTTATAATACCGCCCGATTAGTCACAAACGGTATGGATAAATCACTATACTGCGTGCCGATACCCAACTTTTTACTTACCGGAGGCCACATGGATCCCGATCCCACACCTCTCCTGACCAGGAGAAAACCTTCTTTCCGGTAAGCCAGCCTTTTGCTGTCTCACCGGCGTGAGGCAGCAACGTTCATACGTTCCTGCTTGATAAATTAAGTGCCTGACAGGTAAGGCTTTGCCACGCCTGCGGGAAAACTGCGTCCGCCTTTGCGGATGCGGGGGAATGACTATGCTGAAGAATATCACCCGGCAGCTGCAAGCGCTGCTGAGCCGTCACCTGCCACATCGCCTGATTGCGCGCGATCCGCTGCCAAATGCCAACACCATGGCGGGAGCGGCAATCCCCGCTTCCCTGACCGAGCGCTGCCTGAACGTGGCGGCGATGGATGAAAACGAAGTCTGGCGCGCCTTTGGCGGCCACCCGGAAGGGCTGAACGCGCAAGAAGTGTTAAAAATCCGCGCGGAACATGGCGATAACCAGATCCCGGCGCAGAAACCCTCTCCCTGGTGGGTCCACCTGTGGCTCTGCTACCGCAATCCGTTCAACCTGCTGTTGACGGTGCTCGGGATTATCTCTTACGCCACTGAAGATCTGTTTGCCGCAGGCGTGATTGCCCTGATGGTGGGGATCTCCACGCTGCTGAACTTTATTCAGGAAGCGCGCTCCACCAAAGCGGCGGACGCCCTGAAAGCGATGGTCAGCAACACCGCCACCGTGTCGCGCGTGATTAACGACCTCGGCGAGAACGCCTGGATTGAGCTTCCCATTGACCAGCTGGTGCCGGGCGATCTGGTGAAGCTGGCGGCGGGGGACATGATCCCGGCGGATTTACGCGTCATCCAGGCGCGGGATCTGTTCGTCGCGCAGGCGTCACTCACCGGTGAATCCCTGCCCGTAGAGAAGGTAGCGCGGACCCGCGATCCGCAGCAGATGAACCCGCTGGAGTGCGACACCCTGTGCTTTATGGGCACCACGGTGGTTAGCGGCACCGCGCAGGCGATTGTCACCGCCACCGGCGGCAATACCTGGTTTGGACAGCTTGCCGGACGCGTCAGCGAGCAGGAGAGCGAGCCGAATGCATTCCAGAAAGGCATTGGCCGCGTCAGCATGCTGCTGATCCGCTTTATGATGGTCATGACGCCGATTGTCCTGCTGATCAACGGCTACACCAAAGGCGACTGGTGGGAAGCGGCGCTGTTCGCGCTCTCCGTGGCCGTTGGCTTAACGCCGGAAATGCTGCCGATGATTGTCACCTCCACGCTGGCGCGCGGGGCGGTCAAACTCTCTAAACAAAAGGTGATCGTTAAACACCTCGACGCCATCCAGAACTTTGGCGCGATGGACATCCTTTGCACCGATAAAACCGGCACCCTGACGCAGGACAAAATCGTGCTGGAGAACCACACCGACATCGCCGGAAAAACCAGCGAGCGCGTGCTCCACAGCGCCTGGCTGAACAGCCACTATCAGACCGGGCTGAAAAACCTGCTCGACGTGGCGGTGCTGGAAGGGGTGGACGAGGAGTCTGCCCGCACGCTCTCCGGTCGCTGGCAGAAGGTGGACGAAATCCCGTTCGACTTCGAGCGCCGCCGCATGTCGGTGGTGGTCAGCGAGCAGGCGGACGTACATCAGCTGATCTGCAAAGGAGCATTGCAGGAGATCCTGAATGTTTCCACGCAGGTGCGCCATAACGGCGAGATCGTGCCGTTGGATGAGACCATGCTGCGCCGCATCAAACGCGTCACCGATAACCTGAACCGTCAGGGGCTGCGCGTGGTGGCAGTAGCCAGCAAGTTCCTGCCTGCGCGGGAAGGTGACTACCAGCGTATCGATGAATCCGATTTGATCCTCGAAGGTTACATCGCATTCCTCGATCCGCCGAAAGAGACCACCGCGCCGGCGCTAAAAGCGCTGAAAGCGAGCGGTATCACCGTCAAAATCCTCACCGGCGACAGCGAGCTGGTGGCGGCCAAAGTGTGCCACGAAGTCGGCCTGGACGCGGGCGACGTCGTCGTGGGGAGCGACATTGAGCACCTGTCCGACGATGAGCTGGCCGAGCTTGCCCAACGCACCACGCTGTTTGCCCGCCTGACGCCGATGCATAAAGAGCGCATCGTTACCCTGCTGCGTCGTGAAGGGCACGTGGTCGGCTTTATGGGCGATGGCATCAACGACGCGCCCGCGCTGCGTGCGGCGGACATTGGTATCTCCGTGGACGGCGCGGTGGATATTGCTCGCGAGGCGGCGGATATCATCCTGCTGGAAAAGAGCCTGATGGTGCTGGAGGAGGGCGTCATCGAAGGGCGTCGCACCTTCGCCAATATGCTCAAATACATCAAAATGACCGCCAGCTCCAACTTCGGCAACGTCTTCAGCGTGCTGGTGGCGAGCGCGTTTCTGCCGTTCCTGCCGATGCTGCCGCTGCATCTGCTGATCCAGAACCTGATGTACGATGTCTCTCAGGTAGCGATCCCGTTTGATAACGTGGACGACGAGCAGATCCAGAAGCCGCAGCGCTGGAACCCCGCCGATCTGGGGCGCTTTATGCTGTTCTTTGGGCCGATCAGCTCTATCTTCGACATTCTGACCTTCTGCCTGATGTGGTTTGTGTTCCATGCGAATACGCCAGAACACCAGACGCTGTTCCAGTCCGGCTGGTTCGTGGTGGGACTGCTGTCGCAGACGCTGATTGTGCACATGATCCGCACCCGCCGCATTCCGTTTATCCAGAGCCGTGCCGCGTGGCCGCTGATTGTGATGACGGGCATTGTGATGGCGCTCGGGATCGCGCTGCCGTTCTCGCCGCTGGCAAGCTACCTGCAACTTCAGGCGCTGCCGCTGAGCTACTTCCCGTGGCTGGTGGCGATCCTCGCGGGCTACATGGTACTGACGCAGATGGTGAAAGGGTTCTATAGCCGTCGGTATGGGTGGCAGTAAATTATGTTTGCCGGGTGGCGGCTTCGCCTTACCCGGCCTACTCCCGAAACGTAGGCCCGGTAAGCGCAGCGCCACCGGGCAATAGCTTTCCTCCCAAATTCAACAACCTGTGATCTCTGTCGGCGCATTCGCTTGACGACAATTTGAGCGCATGTTAACAGAATGTTTTGCCTTTATTTGGCCCGTCAGATAAGGAACATTCATGTTACGGTACAGTCTCTTAACCGCCGGGCTTATGCTCGGCGCTTCCGCCTTTGCCGCCCCGGCAGGCGACCTTCCCTTAATGCCCTGGCCTGCGAAGGTTGAGCGCCCGACCACTCAGGGCGCGCTGGTGCTTAACAATCAACTCTCCGTGAGCGTCAGCGGCGACGATCTGGGGGATGCGGTCAACCGCCTGCGCCAGCGCATTGCGCTGCAAACCGGCTGGACGCTACAGCCGCAGGCCGAAAAACCGGACAAGCCGACTATCCGCATCGCCATCGCCAAAAAGGTGAAGCCGCAGCCGCTGCCGGACAGCGATGAGAGCTATAAACTCACGGTGGACGCCAACGGCGTAAATATCTCCGCCAACACCCGCTTCGGCGCGCTGCGCGCCATGGAAACCTTGCTTCAGCTGATGCAGAACGGCGCCGAAAACACCTCGATCCCGTGGGTAACCATTGAAGATTCGCCGCGCTTCCCGTGGCGCGGGCTGCTGCTCGATTCGGCGCGCCACTTCCTCCCGATTCCGGATATTAAACGCCAGATCGACGGCATGGCCGCGGCAAAACTCAACGTTCTGCACTGGCACTTAACCGACGATCAGGGCTGGCGCTTCAGCTCAAAGCGTTATCCAAAATTAACCCAGCTTGCCAGCGATGGGCTGTTCTACACCCCGGAGCAGATGCGCGAGATTGTGCGTTACGCTGCCGAGCGCGGCATACGCGTGGTGCCGGAAATTGATATGCCGGGCCACGCCTCGGCGATTGCCGTCGCCTACCCGGAGCTGATGAGCGCGCCGGGGCCGTACGCCATGGAGCGCCACTGGGGCGTGCTGAAGCCGGTGCTGGATCCAACCAAAGAGGCAACTTATACCTTTGCCGACGCGATGGTCAGCGAACTGGCGGCGATCTTCCCGGATCCGTATCTGCATATTGGCGGCGATGAGGTTGACGACAGCCAGTGGAAAGCGAACGCTGCGATCCAGACGTTTATGCGCGACAACAAACTGGCGGACAGCCACGCGTTGCAGGCGTATTTCAACCGCAAGCTGGAGACGATCCTTGAGAAGCACCACCGGCAGATGGTTGGCTGGGATGAGATCTACCATCCCGATCTGCCGAAAAGCATTCTGATCCAGTCCTGGCAGGGACAGGACGCGCTGGGGCAGGTGGCGCAGAACGGCTATAAGGGCATTCTCTCAACCGGTTTCTACCTCGATCAGCCGCAATCCACCGCCTACCACTACCGCAATGAAATTGTGCCGCAGGGGCTGAACGGCGTGGATGTGATAGCGGACACCGACAGCGTCCAGAGCTGGGCTTTCTCCATGCCGCGTCTGAAAGGCAAGCCGGTGGAAGGCAGCTTTACGCTGGTGAAAGGCGATGCCGGGTGGCGCGGATTTATTGATTTTGCCGGGAAATCGCGTCGGGCGGTGGAGAACATTCAGTGGCGGGACGACAACCAGGTAACGTTTACCGTTGATACCTGGATGGGTGAAACGCGTCCGGTCGTTTCCGTTGAGAACGATAAGCTCAGCGGCTATTTCCTGGTGGGTAACGCCCGCTACCCGATCGACGGCACGCGTCTGGACGCGGTGCCAAAAGGCATACCGCCGGTGGTGCCGGACCCGGCGAACGAGGCCAATCTGCTCGGCGGCGAAGCCGCGCTGTGGGCGGAAAACGTGGTCGCGCCGGTGCTTGATATCCGTCTGTGGCCGCGCGCCTTTGCGGTGGCGGAGCGGCTATGGTCGGCGAAGGACGTCAACGACATCGACAACATGTATACCCGGCTCCAGGCGATGGACAGCTGGTCGACGGTGTCGGCTGGACTACAGCAGCATACCCAGCAGCAGGTGCAGTTCACGCGCCTCGCCAACAATGCGGATACCCTGCCGCTGCAAATTCTCGCCCAGGCGCTTGAACCGGCGCAGTATTACACCCGCCAGCATCTTAAGTTCCAGGCCGGAAACTATCATCAGTTTGAGCCGCTCAACCGGCTCGCTGACGCGCTAAACGCGGAAAGTGCGATCGTGCGTCAGATGAATAAATGGGCGGACCGTCTGGTGAGCGACGCGGAAGACACGGAAAGCGCCGACGCGCTGCGCCACGTCTTTAACCGCTGGCAGAACAACACCAGCGATGCGCTGGCCTTGAGCGAAAACAGCTATCAGCTGAAGGCGATCAAGCCGGTGATTCAGGAGGTGGACAAGCTTTCGTCGATTGGCCTGAGGCTGACGGATCTGGTGGCGCGCCAGGGCACGCTGGACGACAACGAGATCGCGTCGATCCAGAGCGAACTGGATAATGCGGCGAAGATCCAGGACGAGGTGGTGATTGCGGCGGTTTACCCGCTGGAAACGCTGCTGCGTGCGACGCGGAATCAGTAACAAATGCGCCCGGTGGCGCTACGCTTACCGGGCCTACGTGACGTGTAGGCCCGGCAAACGAAGTGCCGCCGGGCGTGAAGGCAACTCAGTTCTTCAGCACCCACGCCTCTCTCCAGTGCGCGCCCACGCCTGGCTCAAACTGGTTTGCGGTTGGGCTGTACTGCACGCAGTAGCCGCTATACGGGAACGGTTTACACTCGTAGGTCTTACCGTTTTTAGGCTGTAACACCACGGTGCCCGCTTTGTAAGAGGCAATGCTGTCCGGGAAGATAAAGTCATGCGGGCCGCTGCTGTCCGCCGCGTCGCTTTCCAGCATCAGGTTTAGCACGTCCTGCGCGAACAGGGTGCCGTCTTTGTTGGTGGCGTAGTATTTCAGCATATGGTGGCCCGCCGTGACGTCAGTCAGCGTCATGGTCACGTTTTGATTGACGTTATTCATATCCTGCTTCAGGTAACCTTTTTCGGCACCGTGGTGGTTCATCACGTGCGCTTCAAAATTAACGTCACCCTGCGTGTTCACATGGAAGGTTACAATCACATTGCCATGTTCGATTTTGCTGTATTGCAGATCGGAAACGGCGATGGTCTCGCTCACCTGCGCTTTTTGCTCTTCATAAGAGATGGCAACGGATTTCAGCGTGCTGCCGTCTTTCACGAATACGCTGTTGGCGCCGTGAACCGGACTAATTTCACCGGCTTCATCTTTCACACCGACGCGGACATCGCTATGAGCGGTGTTGATCTTCTGCGCCAGATCGTAGGACCACTGGTTAGCGTCGCCTTGTTCTGAAGAGCCGATGGTCATTTCAGTACGCAGGGCGGCAACTTCCCCGTTGGCGTCGAAGAAGCGTGCAATCACTTTATCGCCCACGTTCAGGTTATTCCCGGCAATCTGTCCGCTCAGGGTTTTACTCCACTGGGATATTACCGCTGGGGTATCGTCCGGCGTGACGTTGCCGCCGTTACCGAAATCAACGTCAATGGCCTGATAGAAACTGTTTGTGGTATCCGCAATTTCCCACACGCCATAAATAACCTGGTAGCCCGTACGTTCCGGGACATTACAGGTCTTGGATTTTGTCATGGACGGTGCCTGACCATTCCCGTTAATAGTACAGAACGGCGTTAATTCGAACTGGTCACGGGTCAGCGGTTTATTGGGGTCCCAGTTTTGTTTGGTAATGTAATAACGCCAGTTGGTGGTTTTATGCGGCGCGGTATGGTGCCAGACAAATTCATGCGGGCCTGCCGTCATGGGGCTTTTAGTCCAGGCGTTCAGGCTCTGCTTATCAAGCTGGGAGTAGCTGGCAATACCGGCGCTGGCAAGCTGGCCGTCAGGCGGCATTGCGCCCGTCGGGAAGCCGGAGGTCTTTTCTACGCTCTGCGGTTCATATTGTACAGAGCCACAGTCAATATTCTGGCCGAGCTTACACATATAAGCGCGGCTGGCGGGGGATTCTATATATCCGTGTGCAAGTGCGGAAGACGCAACCGCTAATGTGGCAACGGCCAGCGCGATCTTAGAGAGTTTCATTCTTCATCCATTAATTAGAATATAACAAGGCAGCGTCAGTCTATTAATGGAGTGGGGGATGCGTCATTGCCTGGAGAGAGTAAAAATGGTCGCAATAAAAAAGGCAGCCTGAGCTGCCTTCTCTTTATTGAAATAAATTAGCGACGTACGGCAATCGCTTCAATTTCAATTTTTACGTCTTTTGGCAGACGCGCCACTTCCACACAGGAGCGCGCCGGGAAGGTGGCGTTGTGCTCGGTGAAGAACGCTTCATAAGTGGCGTTGACGGTGGCGAAATCGTTCAGATCTTTCACGAACACGGTGGTTTTGACGATATCGCCCACTTTCAGGCCGGCAGATTCGACGATCGCCTGCACGTTTTCCAGCGACTGACGCGCCTGCGCCGCTACGTCGGCTGGCACTTCACCGGTTTTTGGGTTCACTGGGATCTGACCAGAAGTGATGATCATGCTGCCCAGATCAACGCCCTGAACGTATGGGCCGATAGCCGCTGGTGCATTTTCCGTCGCGAGTACTTTGCTCATTTTTTCTCCAGAATTACAGCGTTAAGAATGTTCCCGGCCATTATAACAGCCGGGATTTCATTACCAACCTCAATTAGTTGGCCAGCACCACATAATGAGAAAACTCTTTTTCGCAGTATTTGCATTTGAGTGCAATGTCATTGGCGCGTTTTTTCACTGCGAAACTGGAGGAAACCGGCTCAGCATGACTGATGCAGTTGCTGTTCGGGCAGACCAGCACGCTTTCGATGCGATCCGGCAGGCTTGGGCGGGATTTGCCCACCACGTCGTAATCGTCGATGCGGTTAACCGTGGCGTCCGGCGCGTACAGAGACAGCTGGTTGACCTGCTCGTCGGTCAGGAAGGTATTCTCGATTTTGATCAGGTCTTTACGGCCCATTTCGCCCGACGGCAGGTTCAGGCCGATGGTGATGCGCTGGTCGGTTTCAGTCAGTTTGAACAGCGTCAGCAGCTTAAAGCCCACCTGCGCAGGGATGTGGTCAATCACGGTGCCACGCTTGATGGCTTCAACCTGGAGTTTGTTATCGTGTGTCATGGTCGTCTCCCCTTACAGAGCTAATTCGCGATTCAGAACCAGTGCCAGTAACGCCTGGCGGGCGAAGATGCCGTTTCCGGCCTGCTGGAAGTACCAGGCGTGCGGCGTTTTATCCACGTCTGTGGTGATCTCATCGATGCGCGGCAGCGGGTGCAGCACCTTCATGTTGTCGCGCGCGCCCTCGAGGTCGCTGGCGCGCAGGACGAACTGCGCCTTCACGTTGGCGTACTCGGATGGGTCAAGACGCTCTTTCTGCACGCGGGTCATGTAGAGAATATCCACGTTGCCCATCACTTCTTCTATGCTGGCGTGCAGGCTCCACGCGATGCCTTTTTCGTCCAGCATATCGAGAATGTACTGCGGCATCGCCAGCGCGTCCGGCGCGATGAAGAAGAAGCGGTTGCCGTTAAATTTCGCCAGCGCCTGGGTCAGGGAATGGACGGTGCGGCCATATTTCAGGTCGCCGACCATGGCGATGTTCAGGTTCTCAAGCGTGCCCTGCGTCTCCTGAATGGTGAACAGATCCAGCAGGGTCTGCGTCGGGTGCTGGTTGGCACCGTCACCGGCGTTCAGCACCGGAATCCCGCCGGAAAACTCGGTCGCCAGACGCGCCGCGCCCTCCTGCGGGTGGCGCATCACAATCGCGTCCACGTAGGTGCTGATGACTGAAATGGTATCCGCCAGGGTCTCGCCTTTTTTGCCCAGCGACGTGTTGCTGCTGTCCGAGAAGCCCACCACGCTCGCGCCCAGGCGGTGCATGGAGGTTTCGAAGGAGAGGCGGGTGCGGGTGGAGGCCTCGAAGAAGCAGCTCGCAATCACCTTGTGCTTCAGCAGCTCCGGTTGCGGATTGGCCTTCAGTTTTGCCGCGGTTTCCAGAACCAGTTCCAGCTCTTCGCGGCTGAGGTCGTTTATGGAAATGATGTGTTTTTGATAAAGCGGATTCATGTTTATCTCCTGACGCCGGGCAAAAAAAAGCCCCTCAAATGAGGGGCTCTGGGAATAGGTTTAGCAACGGGAAGAAAAACGGCAGGCCAGCGTCTGATTTCAGACGCGGTAAGACGATATGTCGTACACGCTTGACCATGCTTCCTCCCGGCAAATTGTCGGGCATTATACGCAGCTCGCTTTTGGGATCAAGCGATTTAATGCACGCTTTACTCAATGCAAACGGTTCTTTATGAATATTAATGCGTTCTGAGTAAATAATTAATTTGCTTATGCACCAGTGCGGTGCGCTTCACCACGCGGGGGGCGACCCAGACGATACTGCTTCCGGCCACCACGCCTAAAATTTCCGGTAACTGGTGATAATCCAGAATACGCGCCACCGCGCGGCCATATCCGGCGACGGTATGGATAAGGATAAATTCGCTGTTGTGCTCCACGCTCACCACCATTTCAGAGACGGTACGCGCCGCGTCGGGGGCCGGGCGCAGCTGGGGATTCAGCGAATAAATCTTTAGCCCTTTGGCATTGCGAATTTTTATGACACCGAGCAACTTGAGCAGACGTGAAACGGTGGACTGGCTGATGGTCTCAAAACCCCGCTCCTGTAAGTCGCGGCGGATCTCCTCCTGGGAGAGATAGCTCTTTTCCGCGATCAGACGCTGGCAGACCGTTAGCTGTAGTTGCTCTTTGGGAGAGTACTCTTCGTAATCCATCATAGTTCCCATATCAGTTCCCGAAATAACCGGTGGCACTGCACCGATCCGTAGGCCGGATAAGCGCAGCGCCATCCGGCAAATTACAACAGGGCGCCCAGGCTTAACGCCACCATAATCACCACCGTTAAAATCCCCAGCAGCGGCGCGACCCATTTCAGATAGCGCACGTAGGGCACGCGGGCGATAGCCAGCCCGCCCATCACGACGGCAGAGGTGGGAGTGATCAGGTTAACGATGCCGGACGCCGACTGGTAAGCCGTAACCACCAGGTCGCGGTTGACGTTAGCGAAATCGGCAAGGGGCGCCATGATCGGCATCGTCAGAACGGCCAGGCCGGACGAAGAAGGCACAAGAAACGACAGCACCACTTCCAGCCAGTACATCACGTTGATGAACGCCACCGTCGACAATCCGGTGACCATTCCCTCGGCGCTGTGCAAAATGGTGTGGGTAATCATGCCCTTATCCATGATCACTACGATACCGCGCGCGATGCCGATAATCAGCGCGACGCCCAGCAAATCTCGCGCGCCGTTGATAAAGGTTGAGGTCAGCTCCTCTTCGCTCATGCGGGCGATCAGCCCGACGATAATCGCGCTGGCGAGGAACACCGCCGAGATCTCCGCCATCCACCAGCCCAGCACCGCCACGCCGTAGATCATCACCGCGAAGGCGAGGGCGAAGATCACCAGGATGAGTTTGCGCACCGGGGTAAATTCCAGCGACTGCTCGCCCTTGTTGCCGAGGAAGTGGGCGAGATTCTCTTCCTGCTTATCCGCCACGATCGACAGCGACGGATCCTTGCGCACCTTGCGGGCGTAACGCATAACCCATGCCACGCAGATGATCCAGCCGATCACCAGCAGCGCGATGCGCAACATGATGCCGTTGGTGAAGGGGATCCCGGCGGCGTTGGCGGCGATCACCGTGGCGAACGGGTTGATGGTGGAGCCGAGGGTGCCGATCCCCGCGCCGAGCAGCACGGTGGACGCAGCAACCACCGGATCGAACCGCGCCGCCAGCATCACCGGCACCAGTAAGGTATAGAAGGGCAGCGACTCTTCTGCCATGCCGTAAATCGTGCCGCCTGCGGCAAACAGCGCCATCAGGATCGGGATCATCCACTCTTCGCGTCCGCGCAGCCGGGTGGTGACGCGCTCGATCCCGGCGTCTATCGCCCCGGTTTTAGTGACGATCCCGAGGAATCCCCCGATGATCAGAATAAACAGCGCCACGTCGATGGCCCCGGCCTGGCCGGACTCCGGATCGTACAGCCCGGCAATCGGCGCCATCAGCACCGAAACCAGCCCCTGCGGGTGCGCTGCCACGTGCGCGTAGGTGCCAGCAACCGGCACTTCTTTACCGAGCGCCTCGTTCATTGCCATATGGTACTGCCCGGCCGGAACAATCCACGTCAGCACGGCAACCACGGCAATCAGAAAAAAGAGAATGGTGTAAGCGGAGGGAAACTTGAACTTGCCCATGATGTTCTCCTGAACCCGGCGCACCCCGCGGCGCGCCGGGCGGTGATTAGTCGCCGAGTGTCGCCACCATGACCGCTTTAATGGTGTGCATGCGGTTCTCTGCTTCGTCGAAGACGATGGAGTTCGGTGATTCGAAGACCTCTTCCGTCACTTCCAGTCCCTTCAGGCCGTACGCCATTTCGATTTCGCGGCCCACTTTGGTGTGCTCGTTGTGGAACGCTGGCAGGCAGTGCATGAACTTGACGTTCGGGTTACCGGTGGCCTTCATCACGTCCGCGTTAATCTGATATGGCTTCATCAGGCTGACGCGCTCGGCCCAGGCCTCCTTCGGCTCACCCATGGAAACCCACACGTCGGTGTAGAGGAAATCGGTGCCCTGCACGCCTTCCTCCACGTCGTCGGTGAGGGTGATGCGCGCGCCGGTCTCTTTGGCGATGGCGCGGCACTGCTCAACCAGGCCCGCCTCCGGCCAGAAGGATTTCGGCGCCACAAGGCGGATATCCATCCCCATTTTGGCCGCGCCGACCATTAGCGAATTACCCATGTTGTTCCGCGCGTCGCCGAGATAAGCAAAGCTCAGCTCCGGCAGGGTTTTGCCCGGAGAGTGCTCCAGCATGGTCATCAGGTCGGCGAGGATTTGGGTCGGGTGGAACTCGTCGGTCAGGCCGTTCCACACCGGCACGCCCGCGTACTCGCCCAGCTCTTCAACGATGGCCTGGCCGTAGCCGCGATACTCGATGCCGTCATACATCCGGCCCAGCACGCGCGCGGTGTCCTTCATCGACTCTTTGTGGCCAATCTGCGATCCGCTTGGGCCGAGGTAGGTGACCTGCGCGCCCTGGTCGAACGCACCCACTTCGAAGGCGCAGCGGGTGCGGGTGGAGGTTTTTTCAAAGATCAGGGCGATGTTTTTCCCGACCAGGGTTTGTTTTTCGCATCCGGCTTTTTTGGCGGCCTTCAGCTCGATGGCGAGATCGATCAGGTACTGGATCTCCGCCGGGGTGTAGTCCAGCAGTTTCAGGAAGTTGCGGTTTTTCAGGTTAATGGTCATGGGGAAATCCTTTTTAAAATTTAGCTGTCTGATGCCCTCACCCCGGCCCTCTCCCAAAGGGAGAGGGGGCGTACATTCCCTCTCCCTTTGGGAGAGGGTTAGGGTGAGGGGAAAACGACTCAGTTACGAATCAACGTGCCTTTCTCGCCCGCCAGGATCTCCGCGCCGTCGGCCAGCGCGCCGATCCCGGCAATGCCGCCGCAGGCCTCAACAAACTCGCGGCAGGCGGCCACTTTCGGCCCCATCGATCCCGCGTCAAACTGCATATCTCTGAGCAGCTCCGGCGTCACCTGCGCCAGCGGACGCTGGGTTGGCTTGCCCCAGTCGAGATACACCGCGTCGGCATCGGTGAGGATCAGCAGGGCATCGGCCTCGATCTGGCGCGCCAGCAGGGCGGCGGAGAGGTCTTTGTCGATCACCGCCTCGATCCCGCGATAGCCGTTGGCGTTTTCCACTACCGGCACGCCACCGCCGCCGTTGCAGATCACCAGGTGGTCGCGCTGAATCAGCGCCGTGATGGCGTCGCTCTCGACGATGCGCTTCGGCTGCGGCGACGGCACCACGCGGCGGAAGTAGCTGCCGTCGGCCTTAAACACCCAGCCTTTCTCTGCGGCCAGCGCTTTAGCCTGGGCTTCGCTGTAGACCGGGCCGATGTACTTGGTCGGGTTACTGAAGGCCGGGTCGGCGGCGTCCACTTCCACCTGCGTGAGCAGGACGCTGACCTCGCGCTGGGGCAGATTGTTTTTCAGCGCCTGCTGGAGCATGTAGCCGATCATTCCCTGGCTTTCGGCGCCAAGAACGTCCAGCGGGTAGGGAGTGACTTTGTCGTAGGCGCTGTTTTGCAGCGCCAGCAGTCCGACCTGCGGGCCGTTGCCGTGCACCAGCACCACGCGCCACTGCTCCGTTAAGCCGGCGATGGTGCGGGCGGCCTGCTCGATGTTCTGGCGCTGGATGTCCGCTTCAAGCGGCTCGCCGCGCTTGAGCAGCGCGTTGCCGCCAAGGGCCACAACCAGAGTGGGTTTTCGTTCCATGATGGCTCCTTTAAATTCCGTCGCGTTCCAGTGGGCAGCTCATGCAGCGCGCGCCGCCGCGACCGCGTCCCAGCTCGTCGCCCGGGATCGGCAGCACGGTGATGCCCGCTTTGTCGTACTTCTCGTTGGTCCAGACGTTGCGCTCGTAGCCGATCACCACGCCCGGGCGGATGGTCAGGACGTTGTTAGCGTCGTTCCACTGCTCGCGTTCGGCTTCAAAGGCGTCGCCGCCGGTGGTGATCAGGCGGACGTGGTTAATGCCGAGGGCTTTCTCGATGGCGTGCAGCAGGTCGGTTTCCTGGGTGCGCAGCAGGCCGCCGCGTCCGTCCGGGGTGAGCGTCCAGCATTGGGCGTCCTTGCGCACCACTTCCGGGTAAACGGAGAAGGTGTCTACGTCGATGTGGGTCATCACGGTGTCGAGGTGCATGCAGGAGCGGTGTTTCGGCAGCTCAACGGCAATCACGCGCTCGGCCTGGCGATGTTTAAACAGACTGTTGGCGAGGAACTCCACGCCCTGCGGCGTCGTGCGCTCGGACATGCCGATCAGTACCGCCCCGCGACCAATCACTAATACGTCGCCGCCTTCTAAGGTGGCGTGGTCGTAATTAATATTCTCGTCGCCGAAATACTTAATAAACTCGCCGTCGGCAAATGCGGGGTGCCAGCGATATATTGCCCGCAGGTTATTGGTTTCACGCTGGCGGGCGGGTTTCGCCATCGGATTAATGGAGACGCCGTTATAAATCCAGCAGGAGGTATCGCGGGTAAATAAGTGGTTCGGCAGCGGCTTCATAATAAAATCATTCGCCGTGTGGGTATCGACCACCATATTTTTAATGGCTGCCGGAATTTCACCGTAGGTTAATCCGCCGCTTAATCTGCGCGCCAGTTCCCGGTGCGGCATATCCGCCAGCCAGCCGCGCACGTCGGCGGCAAAGGTTGGTCCCAGGCGATAGTCGGAGATTTGTGTTTCAAGAAGCCAGGCTTTTGCTTCAGCAATATCAAGCGTTTGCGTAAGAAGGTCGGTCAACAGCAGGACTTCCACACCCTGCTCGCGCAGCGTGTTTGCGAAGATGTCATGCTCTTCACCCGCCCGTTCAACCGAGAGCACGTCATCAAATAGCAGCTCCTGACAGTTTGAGGGGGTTAACCGTTTCAGACTTAAATTAGGACGGTGCAGCATAACGCTACGCAATTGACCAATTTCAGAACCGACGTAATGCTTTTCCATAATTATTCCTTTAACTTTTTTTCAGAATAAAAAGGGCATGCGCCATGTGATGTGTTTAATTTCATGGCGGCTAAGCTCAATTGATTTCGTGATTTATAGTAGGCGCTTAAATAATGGTTATTGTGACATTGCTCACGCGAAAACCGATATTGAACAGTTTATTTTCAATTGCATGATTCGTATCAGATAATGATTAATTTCATATTATTAAGGGATGAATAGCTAAGCAGGAACGGGTGGCAATATTTGAAGTTGTTATTATTTTGTAGAATCACACGCTTTGAAATATTTGGTTATGTTGTTGATTTTAATGGATAAAATGTTGTCACGGGAATAGCTATGCAATAATGACAGTTAACTATTTTTCACTTAAGAGAAATCAATAAATAATTATGGATTTTTAAAGGAAATAACCAAAGTGGTAAAGTGTGATACACCAACAGGTTTTGTGGGTTATGTTTTAAATTCAGTGAGTTAGATCCTATGTGCAAAGTGCATGAAATGAGGTTATGCATAACCACTGCATAAATGCCTGTGTGCAATTAACAGTGGATTAACACATTTCCCGATAAACATGCGCTGACGCAAATCTTGTCAAAAAAGGGCTGGTATGGAAGAGGCAATTCTCGTATAAAACATAAAAATGAAACAATGTTTTAATCTGAGGGTTGTATCATGATTATTGGCAATATTCATCATCTCCAGTCCTGGTTGCCAGAAGAGCTGCGCCAGGCCATTGAGCACGTTAAGGCCCACGTCACCGACGCAACGCCGACCGGTAAGCACGACATCAATGGCAACAGCCTGTTTTATCTGGTTTCGGAGGACATGACCCAGCCGTTCGCCGAGCGTCGCGCTGAATACCATGCACGCTATCTGGATATTCAGATTGTGCTAAGAGGTCAGGAAGGGATGACCTTCAGTACCCTGCCGCACGGTACGCCGGACACCGACTGGCTGGCGGACAAAGACATCGCGTTCCTGCCGGAAGGCGAGCAGGAGAAAACCGTGGTGCTGAGCGAAGGGGATTTTGTAGTGTTCTGGCCGGGCGAAGTGCATAAGCCGCTGTGCGCGGCGGGAGCGCCGGCGCAGGTGCGTAAGGTTGTGGTGAAGATGCTGGTAGAGTAACCCCTCACCCCGGCCCTCTCCCAAGGGGAGAGGGTGTAAAAGTTCCCTCTCCCCTTGGGAGAGGGTTAGGGTGAGGGCACCAGACCGCACCCACGCATAATGTGATCCAGCTTAAACTTCCCGCACTCCCTCATCCCTTCCCATTTACCTGCGCTTTTTCTGCGTCATAGTATGATCGTTAAATTAATGAACGCCGTTCTATAATGTAGAACAAAATGTTTCAACAAGGAGATCTCATGCCGCAGTCCGCGTTGTTCACGGGTATCATTCCCCCTGTCTCCACCATTTTTACCGCCGATGGCCAGCTCGATAAACCGGGTACCGCCGCGCTGATCGACGATCTGATTGCTGCGGGCGTCGACGGCCTGTTCTTCCTGGGCAGCGGCGGCGAGTTCTCCCAGCTCAGCGCCGAAGAGCGTAAAACCATTGCTCGGTTTGCGATCGATCATGTCGATCGTCGCGTGCCGGTTCTGATCGGCACCGGCGGCACCAACGCCCGGGAAACCATTGAGCTGAGCCAGCACGCGCAGCAGGCGGGCGCGGACGGCATCGTGGTGATCAACCCTTACTACTGGAAAGTGTCGGAAGCGAACCTGATCCGCTATTTCGAGCAGGTGGCCGACAGCGTCACGCTGCCGGTGATGCTCTATAACTTCCCGGCGCTGACCGGGCAGGATCTGACCCCGGCGCTGGTGAAAACCCTGGCCGAATCGCGCAGTAACATCGTCGGCATCAAAGACACCATCGATTCCGTCGCCCACCTGCGCAGCATGATCCACACCGTTAAAGGCGCCCATCCTCATTTCACGGTGCTGTGCGGCTACGACGATCATCTGTTTAATACCCTGCTGCTCGGCGGCGACGGGGCGATCTCGGCCAGCGGCAACTTTGCCCCACAGGTGTCGGTAAATCTTCTGAAAGCCTGGCGGGATAACGACGTGGCGAAAGCGGCTGAGTATCATCAGACCCTGCTGCAAATCCCGCAGATGTATCAGCTGGATACGCCGTTTGTGAACGTCATTAAAGAGGCGATCGTGCTCTGCGGTCGTCCGATTTCTACGCACGTCCTGCCGCCAGCCTCGCCGCTGGACGAGCCGCGCAAGGCGCAGCTGAAAACCCTGTTACAACAGCTCAAACTCTGCTGAGCCGGACGATAACGATGACCATTGAGAAAATTTTCACCCCACAGGACGATGCGTTTTATGCGGTGATCACCCACGCGGCGGGGCCGCAGGGCACGCTGCCGCTGACCCCGCAGATGCTGATGGAATCCCCCAGCGGCAACCTGTTCGGTATGACGCAGAACGCCGGGATGGGCTGGGATGCCAACAAGCTCACCGGCAAAGAGGTGCTGATCATCGGCACCCAGGGCGGCATCCGCGCCGGAGACGGACGCCCGGTCGCGCTGGGCTACCACACCGGACACTGGGAGATCGGCATGCAGATGCAGGCGGCGGCGAAGGAGATCACCCGCAACGGCGGGATCCCGTTCGCCGCCTTCGTCAGCGATCCGTGCGACGGTCGCTCGCAGGGCACGCACGGCATGTTCGACTCCCTGCCGTACCGCAACGACGCGGCGATCGTGTTTCGCCGCCTGATCCGCTCCCTGCCGACGCGCCGGGCGGTGATCGGCGTGGCAACCTGCGATAAAGGGCTGCCCGCCACCATGATTGCGCTGGCTTCCATGCACGATCTGCCGACCATTCTGGTGCCGGGCGGGGCGACGCTGCCGCCCACCGTGGGGGAAGATGCGGGCAAAGTGCAGACCATCGGCGCGCGCTTCGCCAACCATGAGCTCTCCTTGCAGGAGGCCGCCGAGCTGGGCT
This sequence comes from Enterobacter sp. BIDMC93, assembly GCF_001037805.1. Taxonomy (NCBI): domain Bacteria; kingdom Pseudomonadati; phylum Pseudomonadota; class Gammaproteobacteria; order Enterobacterales; family Enterobacteriaceae; genus Enterobacter; species Enterobacter sp. BIDMC93. The sequence continues at coordinate 4,547,652 of NZ_KQ089962.1, read as the reverse complement.
GTCGCGCCTGCGCGTCGCCGGGCGGCGGGTGTCAGTTCCTCGGTACGGCGGGCACCTCGCAGGTAGTGGCGGAGGCGCTGGGTCTGGCGCTGCCGCACTCTGCACTGGCGCCGTCCGGGCAGGCGGTGTGGCTGGAGATCGCCCGCCAGTCGGCACGCGCGGTCAGTGAACTGGATAACCGTGGCATCACCACGCGCGATATCCTCACCGACAAAGCCATCGAAAACGCGATGGTGATCCACGCGGCGTTCGGCGGCTCCACTAATTTACTGCTGCACATTCCAGCCATCGCCCACGCGGCGGGCTGCACGATCCCGGACGTTGAACACTGGACGCGCGTCAACCGCAGGGTGCCTCGCCTGGTAAGCGTGCTGCCCAACGGCCCGGACTATCACCCGACCGTGCGCGCCTTCCTCGCGGGCGGCGTGCCGGAGGTGATGCTCCACCTGCGCGATCTCGGCCTGTTGAATCTGGACGCCATGACCGTCACTGGCCAGACAGTGGGCGAGAACCTCGACTGGTGGCAGAGCTCGGAGCGCCGTAAGCGCTTCCGCCAGTGCCTGCGCGAGCAGGACGGCGTGGAGCCGGATGACGTGATCCTGCCGCCGGAGAAGGCAAAAGCGAAAGGGCTGACCTCGACGGTCTGCTTCCCGACGGGCAACATCGCGCCGGAAGGATCGGTGATCAAGGCCACGGCGATCGACCCGTCGGTGGTGGGTGAAGATGGCGTTTACCGCCACACTGGCCGGGTGCGGGTGTTTGTCTCGGAGGCGCAGGCGATCAGGGCCATCAAGCGGGAAGAGATTAAGCAGGGCGATATCATGGTGGTGATCGGCGGTGGCCCGTCCGGCACCGGCATGGAAGAGACCTACCAGCTTACCTCCGCGCTGAAGCATATCTCGTGGGGCAAGACGGTGTCGTTAATCACCGATGCGCGCTTCTCGGGCGTGTCGACGGGGGCCTGCTTCGGCCACGTATCGCCGGAGGCGCTGGCGGGAGGGCCGATTGGTAAGCTGCGCGATAACGACATCATTGAGATTGCCGTGGACCGCCTGACTCTGACCGGTAGCGTGAACTTCATCGGTACCGCGGACAACCCGCTGACGCCGGAAGAGGGCGCGCGCGAGCTGGCGCGGCGGCAGACGCACCCGGACCTGCACGCTCACGACTTTTTGCCGGACGATACCCGGCTGTGGGCGGCATTACAGTCCGTGAGTGGCGGCACCTGGAAAGGCTGTATTTATGACACCGATAAAATCATTGAGGTAATTAACGCCGGTAAAAAAGCACTCGGCATTTAATTATTTTCTGAGAGAAAGTCGTCTGCGGAAAATATTCCGCGGGCGGTTTTTGCTTGTCTTTAATTTGATAATTTAAACAATGACTTGTGATATATCGTTAGCGTCACAAAAGCGAAATAACGTAATTCAGAAATAAGATATGACCATTGCTGGTTAATTGAGCATCTCATTACACTCCAGTAACACAATGTTGTAATTCAGCACACTACATAAGGGTGTAATTCTGATGACGCAATTAACCATGAAAGACAAAATTGGCTACGGGCTGGGTGATACCGCCTGCGGCTTCGTCTGGCAGGCCACGATGTTCCTGCTGGCCTATTTCTACACCGACGTGTTCGGTCTCTCCGCGGGCATAATGGGGACGCTGTTTTTAGTTTCCCGCGTGCTCGACGCCGTGACCGATCCGCTGATGGGGCTGCTGGTAGACCGCACCCGCACCCGCTACGGCCAGTTCCGCCCGTTCCTGCTGTGGGGCGCCATCCCGTTTGGCATCGTCTGCATGCTGACCTTCTACACGCCGGACTTCTCCGCGCAGGGCAAAATCATCTACGCCTGCGTGACCTACATTCTGCTGACTCTGGTCTACACCTTCGTTAACGTCCCGTACTGTGCCATGCCGGGGGTGATCACCGCCGACCCGAAAGAGCGTCATGCCCTTCAGTCCTGGCGTTTCTTCCTCGCCGCCGCGGGGTCGCTCGCCATCAGCGGCATCGCGTTGCCGCTGGTCAGCATCATCGGCAAAGGGAACGAGCAGGTGGGCTATTTCGGCGCCATGTGCGTGCTGGGTCTGAGCGGCGTGGCCCTGCTTTATGTCTGCTTCTTCACCACCAAAGAGCGCTACACCTTTGAGGTGCAGCCAGGTTCGTCGGTGGCGAAAGATCTTAAGCTGCTGCTGGGCAACGGCCAGTGGCGGATCATGTGCGCCTTCAAGATGATGGCGACCTGCTCCAACGTGGTGCGCGGCGGGGCGACGCTCTACTTCGTGAAATACGTGATGGATCACCCGGAGATGGCGACCCAGTTTTTACTCTACGGCAGCCTCGCCACCATGTTCGGCTCTCTCTGCTCGTCTCGTCTGCTGGGCCGCTTCGACCGCGTCACCGCCTTTAAGTGGATCATTGTCGCTTACTCTCTGATTAGCCTGCTGATCTTCTTCACGCCGGCGGAGCATATTGCCCTGATTTTCGCCCTCAACATCCTGTTCCTGTTCGTCTTTAACACCACCACGCCGCTGCAATGGCTGATGGCCTCTGACGTGGTGGATTACGAGGAGAGCCGCAGCGGGCGACGCCTGGACGGGCTGGTGTTCTCCACCTACCTGTTCAGCCTGAAGATTGGCCTGGCGATTGGCGGGGCAGTGGTGGGCTGGATCCTGGCGTACGTGAACTACTCCGCCAGCAGCAGCGTGCAGCCGGTCGAGGTGCTCACCACCATCAAAATTCTGTTCTGCGTGGTGCCCGTGGTGCTCTATGCGGGCATGTTCATCATGCTGTCGTTTTATAAGCTCACCGACGCCCGCGTGGAGGCCATCAGCCAGCAGCTGATCAAGCACCGCGCGGCGCAGGGCGAGGCCATTCCCGACGCCGCGACAGCCGCATCCCATTAACCGGAGGCAACATGGAAATCACTAACCCGATACTCACCGGCTTCAACCCGGACCCGTCCCTGTGCCGCCAGGGCGAGGACTACTACATCGCCACCTCGACCTTCGAGTGGTTCCCGGGCGTGCGCATCTATCACTCCCGCGACCTGAAAAACTGGACGCTGGTCAGCACGCCGCTGGACCGCGTGTCGATGCTGGATATGAAGGGCAACCCGGACTCCGGCGGTATCTGGGCGCCGTGCCTGAGCTACGCCGACGGCAAATTCTGGCTGCTCTATACCGACGTGAAGATTGTCGACTCGCCGTGGAAAAATGGCCGCAACTTCCTCGTCACCGCGCCGTCCATTGAGGGGCCATGGAGCGAGCCGATCCCGATGGGCAACGGCGGGTTCGATCCGTCCCTGTTCCACGACGACGATGGCCGCAAATACTACCTCTACCGCCCGTGGGGGCCGCGCCATCACAGCAACCCGCACAACACCATCGTGATGCAGGAGTTTGACCCGCAGACCGGCACCCTCTCGCCCGAGCGCAAAACGCTGTTTACCGGCACGCCGCTCTGCTACACCGAAGGGGCGCATCTTTATCGGCACGCGGGATGGTACTACCTGATGGTTGCCGAAGGCGGCACCAGCTACGAGCACGCCGTCGTGGTGCTGCGTGCAAAAACCATCGACGGGCCGTACGAGCTTCACCCGGACGTGACGATGATGACCAGCTGGCACCTGCCGGAGAACCCGCTGCAAAAGAGCGGCCACGGCTCGCTGCTGCAAACCCACACCGGGGAGTGGTATATGGCCTACCTTACCAGCCGCCCGCTGCGCCTGCCCGGCGTGCCGCTGCTGGCCTCTGGCGGACGCGGCTACTGTCCGCTGGGGCGCGAGACCGGCATTGCCCGCATTGAATGGCGCGATGGCTGGCCGTACGTGGAAGGCGGCAAGCACGCGCAGCTGACCGTGAAAGGCCCGCAGGTGGCGGAGCAGCCTGGCGCCGCTCAGGGTAGCTGGCGGGATGATTTCGACGGCAGCACGCTTGACCCTGAATTACAGACTCTGCGCATTCCGTTCGACGACACCCTCGGCTCGCTCACCGCGCGCCCCGGCTATTTACGGCTCTACGGCAACGACTCGCTCAACTCGACCTTTACCCAGTCGACCGTGGCGCGCCGCTGGCAGCACTTCATCTTCCGGGCCGAGACGCGGATGCAGTTCTCGCCGGTCCACTTCCAGCAGAGCGCGGGGCTGACCTGCTACTACAACAGCAAAAACTGGAGCTACTGCTTTGTGGATTACGAGGAGGGGCAGGGCAGAACGATTAAGGTGATCCAGCTTGACCACAACGTGCCGTCGTGGCCGCTGCACGAGCAGCCGATTCCGGTGCCGGAACAGGCTGAGAGCGTCTGGCTGCGGGTGGATGTGGATAGGCTGGTCTACCGCTACAGCTACTCGTTCGACGGCGAGACGTGGCACGCCGTGCCGGTAACGTATGAGGCGTGGAAGCTGTCGGACGACTATATCGGCGGGCGCGGCTTCTTCACCGGCGCGTTTGTGGGGCTGCACTGCGAGGACATCAGCGGCGATGGCTGCCACGCGGACTTCGACTACTTCACCTACGAGCCGGCCTGACGGCTCAGGCCGGGTAGCCCAGCGCGCGTGAGAGCTGGAGCCCGGCCTGCTGAAGCTGCTCGCGGAAATTAGCCAGCTCGGCGTCGTCCACGCGGGAGGTCAGCGTCGACAGGCTCAGGGCGGCAATCACGCGGGACTCGTGGTTCCACACCGGCACCGCCACGCAGCGCACGCCCTGCTCGTTCTCTTCGCTATCCAGGGCATAGCCCTGCTCGCGGGTCTGCGCCAGGGCACTCATTAAGGCTTCGCGAGAGGCAAGGGTAGAAGGGGTATAGGTGGTGTACTGATAGCCCTCCAGCAGGGCGTTCAGCTCGGCCTCGCCCAGCCAGGCAATCAACACTTTGCCGATGGCGGTGGCGTGAACCGGCAGGCGGCGGCCGATGCGCGAATAGGCGATGGCAGCGAGCTTGCCTTCAATCTTCTCGATATAGACCCCTTCACGCCCGTCCAGGATCCCCAGATGGGTAGTCTGCCCGGTTCGCCGGGACAGCTCCGTCAGCCAGCCTTTCGCCTTCTGACGAATATCGATAGAGCCCACGACAAAATGCCCGCGTTCGACCAGCTTCATGCCGAGGCGATACTTACCGTTCTCCGGGTTCTGATCGATATAGCCGTGAAGCTGGAGGGTTTTCAGCAGCGAGTGGAGGGTACTCTTGCTCAGCCCCATCAGTTTGCTGATGTCGGTGATCTTAAGCTCGGTGGCCTGCTCGTTGAACAGGTCGAGGATCTGCAACGCACGTTCAACAGACTGAATAATCGGCATAATGCTGGTATGTCCACGCTGGAATTAAGGCGAAAACGTACCTTTTTCGGGGTGAAAAATCAATTGAGTAGAGCGGGTTGTGGGAGAAAGGACATCAGCCGCATCGTCGCCTGATTTGCCCGGCGGCGCTGCGCTTGCACGGGCCTACGGGCTGGGTTTTCTCCCTCTCCCTGTGGGAGAGGGCCGGGGTGAGGGCACCAACGCGCAGAGGACTCAACCCCCAAGCGTCGCCACCATCACCGCCTTAATCGTATGCATCCGGTTTTCCGCCTGGTCAAACACGATGCTCGCCGCCGACTCAAACACCTCGTCCGTTACCTCCATCCCGCCGTGCAGATCGAACTCCTTCGCCATCTGCTTGCCGAGCGTGGTCTGGTCGTCGTGGAACGCCGGCAAACAGTGCAGGAACTTCACGTCCGGGTTGCCGGTCAGCGCCATCATCTGCGCGTTTACCTGATACCCACGCAGCAGCGCAATTCGCTCCGCCCACTTCTCTTTGGCTTCGCCCATCGACACCCACACGTCGGTATAGATAAAGTCCGCGCCCTTCACGCCCGCCGCCACGTCTTCCGTCAGGGTGATTTTCCCGCCGTGCTTTTCCGCCAGCGCGCTGCACTCTGCCACCAGGCTCTCTTCCGGCCAACAGGCCTTCGGGGCCACCAGGCGTAGATCCAGCCCGGTCAGCGCCGCCGCTTCCAGCATCGAGTTGCCCATGTTGTTGCGCGCGTCGCCCGCGTAGACCAGCGTCATCTCGTTAAACGCCTTGCCCGGCAGGTACTCCTGCATGGTCAGCAGGTCAGCCAGCAGCTGCGTTGGGTGGAACTCGTTGGTCAGCCCGTTCCACACCGGCACGCCAGCATACTGCGCCAGCGTCTCGACGACTTCCTGGCCGTGGCCGCGGTACTGAATGCCGTCGTACATCCGCCCGAGCACCCGTGCGGTATCCTTAATTGACTCTTTATGCCCAATCTGGCTGCCGCTCGGCCCTAAATAGGTAACGCGCGCGCCCTGGTCAAATGCGGCAACTTCGAAAGAGCAACGTGTACGGGTCGAGTCTTTTTCGAAGATGAGCGCGATGTTTTTACCGGTAAGCTTTTGTACTTCCTTGCCATTTTTTTTATCGGCTTTGAGCTGTGCGGCAAGGGTCAGCAGAGAAGTGAACTGTGCAGGGGTAAAATCGAGCAATTTCAGAAAGTGTTTCTTGTACAGATCAGACATTTTATCCTCGCATGGCGAACGCCACTTATTGAATTAAAATTCACTTTATATGTGTAATTATTCATTTGCAACCCCGTTTCACAAATCTTTCCAACAAAGGTGGAGGCAAACCCGTCCGTGTGTGAAAATAGAAGTATCTGCCGCACTTTAAAGAGGATTGACCCATGGCAAACCCGGAATTACTGGAAGAGCAACGCGAAGAGACGCGTCTGATTATTGAAGAACTGCTGGAAGACGGTAGCGATCCGGACGCGCTGTACACCATCGAACACCATTTCTCTGCGGACGACTTTGAAGCGCTGGAAAAAATGGCCGTGGAAGCCTTCAAGCTGGGTTACGAAGTGACCGAGCCGGAAGAGCTGGAAGTGGAAGAGGGCGACACCGTCATCTGCTGCGACATCCTGAGCGAAGGCGCGCTGAAGGCGGAGCTGATCGACGCGCAGGTAGAACAGCTGATGAACCTGGCCGAGAAGTTTGAAGTGGAGTACGACGGCTGGGGAACCTACTTCGAAGATCCGAACGGTGAAGACGGCGAAGAAGGCGACGACGAAGATTACGTCGACGAAGACGACGACGGCGTGCGTCACTAAGCGTTTCAGGCGGTGGCGCGCGCCACCGCTTTTTCAAGGCAGAACCATGGATTACCCGCAGATACTCGCCCCCGTACTTAACTTCCTCCAGTGCCCGACCCCGCAAGCATGGATTGATAAAGCCCGCGACCCGGCGAACCTGCCGCTGCTGCTCACCGACCACATGGTGTGCGAGCTCAAGGCCGCCCAGACCGCGCTGCTGCTGGTGCGTAAATACGTCGCCGACGAAAGCGGTGCCGACGCGCTGCTCGACTGGCTCAAACCCTACGAACAGTTCACCTTCCGCGACGGCCCGGAGCCGGACTTCATCGCCCTGCACAGGCAGATTGGCAAAAGCGTGATGCCCAAAACCGACGACCCGTGGGGCCAGACGCTCATCGACAGCATGGTGCTGCTGATTAAAGAGGAGCTGCACCACTTCTGGCAGGTGCGTGAGGCGATGCTGGCCCGCGATATTCCGTACGTCAAAATCACCGCCAGCCGCTACGCCAAAGGGATGCTGAAGGAAGTGCGCACCCACGAACCGCTGACGCTGATCGACAAGCTCATCTGCGGCGCCTACATCGAAGCCCGTTCCTGCGAACGCTTCGCCGCGCTGGCCCCGTTCCTCGACGATGACTTACAGAAGTTCTATCTCTCGCTGCTGCGCTCGGAAGCGCGCCATTATCAGGACTACCTGACGCTGGCCCAGCAGGTGAGCGACGACGATATCTCACCGCGCATACAGCTTTTTGGCGAAATTGAAGCCACACTTATCTCGACACCGGACCACGAGTTTCGCTTCCACAGCGGCGTGCCGGTGTAAACCGGCACAACTCAAGGATAAGGATGCGAGATGAAAAAAACGTGGATCAGTACGGTCGTTGTTATTGTCGCGGCCGCCGCCGTGGCGTTCTGGGTGTTCTTTGACAGGCAACGCCCTCCGGAAGCGCAGATTGATACCACCCTTAACGCGATGCCTGCCTGGCAGGTGATTAAGGAGCAGGAGCCCGCGCTGCATCAGCGCATCCTCGACCAGATGGCAGCCCTGCAAAAAGCGGGCGAGCCGGAGCAGCAGATTATCGACACCATCCAGCCGCAGATCCTGCATTTGCAGATGTCGCGCCTGCAAAACGCGCCGGACGCCAACGTGGTGAACTACATGACCATCAACATGGAGCAGACTGCCGCCATCCAGAAGGTGAGCGACGACGCCTGCTTCCGCTTCCTCTACCCGATGGTGAAGGGCGGCGTGAATCCGATGCGCATGCTGGATAAAGACCTGATGACGCGGCGAATGCAGGCCGACGCCGACATGATGCGCGCGGCCTACGGCAAAAACCGCCACACCGTGACCCCGGCCGAACGCGAGGCGGCAGTCGAAGATGTGCGGCCGATTATGAAACAACTAGCCGATAAGTACGGCGAGGACATCCAGCTGTTGCAGATGCCGGAGAAGGCGGTGGGCAAGGAGAAGCTCTCCTGCGATATGGTGCAGGACATGTGGGCGAAGGTGCTGGCGCTGCCGGAGCAGAAGGCGGCGGGGGTGATTCGGCTGGCGGTGTCTGAGCTGGAGTGACGAAGGGCGCTGGTTTTTTGGGCACTTAGCGCGGGTTTAGCGCGTCGTCGCTTGCATGGCGGCGCGCGACAGGTATAATCCACAACGTTTCCGCATCCCCTTCAGTGCCGAAGTGGCGAAATCGGTAGACGCAGTTGATTCAAAATCAACCGTAGAAATACGTGCCGGTTCGAGTCCGGCCTTCGGCACCAAACGATGCAAATGAAAGTCGCTTAAGGGCGGCTTTTTTTTGTGTCTGAAATTCCATATCCACCCAATTATTTTCCTTCATGAACAGCAAGCAGAATCCACATTACTCACTCTGCTGATAATCAGTTATTCAATATCATTGTTCATTTCTTTGCCCTGTATCGTTTGCGATAGCCTTTATCGCGGGTATGATTTTGCGCACTGGATTCCAAAAATGAATATTTGCCTGTGCACATTTGCATTATGGCTGCGATCTCCCCGAGGGTTTCATGACTAACACTAACTTTTCTCAAACGGCTGCGTTTATCTGGTCGGTGGCTGATTTGCTGCGCGGTGATTTTAAACAGTCTCAGTACGGGCGCGTGATCCTTCCCTTTACGCTGCTGCGCCGCCTTGAATGTGTGTTGGCGGAGACCAAAGACGCGGTTGCGGCGAAATATGATGAATTAAAAACCAGCCCGCTGCCGGAAGATGCCAAAGAGAAGTTTCTGCTGCGCGCCAGCGGGCTCTCCTTCTTCAACACCTCGAAGATGGACCTGGGCAAGATGGGCCAGAACGACATCAAAGCTAACCTTGAAAGCTACGTACAGGCGTTCTCTCCGGACGCGCGTGAAATCTTCGAGCACTTCAAATTCAGTGAGTTTGTCGGCCTGCTGGAAGATGCCAACCTGCTGTTCAAAGTGGTGAAGAAATTCGCTACCACCGATCTCAGCCCGAAAGCGATTTCCAACTATGAAATGGGCCTGGTGTTTGAAGAGCTTATCCGTCGTTTCGCGGAGAGCTCTAACGAGACCGCCGGTGAGCACTTCACCCCACGCGATATCGTGCGTCTGACCACTTCACTGGTGTTTATGGAAGATGATGAAGCCCTGACGCAGCCCGGTATCATCCGCACCATTTATGATCCGACTGCCGGGACCGGCGGCTTTCTCTCTTCAGGCATGGAATATGTGCACGAGTTGAACCCCAAGGCGGTGATGCGTGCCTTTGGTCAGGAGCTGAACCCGGAATCCTACGCAATCTGTAAAGCCGACATGTTGATCAAAGGTCAGGACGTCAGCCGCATTAAGCTGGGTAACACTCTCTCTAACGACCAGCTGCCGCTGGACCAGTTCGACTACATGCTCTCTAACCCGCCGTTTGGCGTGGACTGGAAGAAGATTGAGGGCGAGATTAACGACGAACATACGCAGAAAGGCTTTAACGGTCGATTCGGCCCGGGCCTGCCGCGTGTATCCGATGGCTCGCTGCTGTTCCTGATGCACCTGATCAGCAAAATGCGCGATAACCACAACGTGGATGGCACCGTGAGCAACGGCGGGCGCATCGGGATTATCCTTAACGGTTCGCCACTGTTTACCGGTGGTGCGGGCAGCGGTGAGAGCGAAATCCGCCGCTACATTCTGGAAGCCGATTTGCTGGAAGGTATCGTCGCGCTGCCAACGGACATGTTCTACAACACCGGCATTGCCACCTACGTCTGGATCCTCTCCAACAAGAAAGCACCTGAGCGTAAAGGCAAAGTACAGCTGATTGATGGCACCAACCTGTGCGGAAAAATGCGTAAATCGCTGGGGTCCAAGCGCAACCTGATGGGCGAAGATGATATCAAACTGATCACCCAGACCTTCGGTGATTTTAAGGTGGTAGATGCCACAACTCTGGAAGAACTGGGTCTGGAAAAAGTCGCCGAGCAAAAATCCAGCCGTGGTCGTCAGCCAGCCACCGCCAAAACCGAAGCGCCGAAAACCTTCGCCAGTAAAATCTTTAACAGCACCGACTTTGGCTATCGCCGCCTGACCATTGAACGCCCGCTGCGTTTATCCGCTCAAGTCACGGATGAAGCGATTGCGACTCTGCGCTTTGCACCGAAGCCGTTTAACGCGCCGATGGAACGTCTGTGTGAAGAGTTCGCAGCCCAATGGCAGGAAGATAGCTATGGTGATTTCTCCGAACTGGAAGCCGAAGCGCGCGCCATTATCAAAGCTGAATTTGCCGAGTTGAAAGAGAAGCAGATTAAAGACCTGCTCGACAGCAAGCTGTGGCTGGCACAGCGCGCCTTGATGGAAAAAGCGCAGCAGATTCAGACGGCTCTGGGTTCGCAGGCGGGTGGCAAGACGCTGGTAAGCAATGACTTTAACCAGTTCCAACTGACCCTGAAAGGGGCCATCAAAACGGCTGGCGTGAAGCTGGATGCGAAAGAGAACAAGCAGTTTATCGATGCAATCACCAGGAAAAACCCGGATGCTGAGCCAGTGGTAAAGAAGGTGCTGAAAGAAGCCGCTCAGCCGCTGTACGGTGCGTTTGAATACAAAGGCAAAGTGGTGGAGTTTGAGCAGGACGGCGAGCTGCGTGATAACGAGAACGTGCCGCTGAACCCGGCGGTATCCACCAGCGACCTGATTGAAAACCATTTCGAGTCTGAAGTACTACCGCACGTGAATGACGCGTGGATCAACGCTGATAAGCGTGATGCGAAAGATGGCGAGGTGGGGATTGTGGGTTATGAAATTCCGTTTAACCGCCATTTTTACGTCTATCAACCACCGCGCCCGTTGGAAGAGATCGATGCCGACCTGGACGCGGTCAGCGCCGAGATTATGAAGCTGCTGCAGGAGGTACATTCCTGATGGCTAAGTATAAGGCGTATCCGGTGTATAAGGATTCTGGGGTTGAGTGGATCGGTAAAATTCCATCCCACTGGGAAGTTGCATCATTATCAAAGTTGTTTAGCATTAAAGCAGGCGGGGATGTGCAACAAAATCTCTTTAGCGAGGTTTGTTCGGATGAGTACCCTTATCCTATTTATACAAATGCTAATGATGAATTCGCAGTATATGGGTATACCAAAAAGGCTAATTATCAAAGCAATACTATAACTGTAAGCGGTCGTGGAGATGTTGGCTTCGCCGTTTATAGAAATCATGCATATGATGCAATAATTAGATTGCTTGTACTGGCTCCGCTGAAACAGCTTGAGTGTAAGTTTTACTCTTATTTTATTAACTCTGTAATAGATTTCAAAGTTGAGAGTTCAGCTATTGGCCAGCTCTCGACACAGCAAATTTCACCTTATAAATCGGTTATTCCATCGAGGGTAGAACAGAGAAATATAACTACCTTTCTCGGTTACGAAACCGCAAAAATCGACAACCTGATCGAGAAGCAACAGCAACTGATTGAACTACTGAAAGAAAAACGTCAGGCAGTGATTAGCCATGTCGTCACCAAAGGGCTAAACCCTGATGTGACGATGAAAGATTCTGGTGTTGAATGGTTGGGGGAAGTGCCGAAGCATTGGGATGTGCTTCGCCTTAAACACTTAATATCATCTTTAGAGTCAGGGTGCAGTGTGAATGCTGCTGATATTCCTGCTCAGCAAGGTGAAGTAGCTGTTCTAAAAACTAGCTGTGTTTATACTCGTAGTTTTAGGGCCAATGAAAATAAGACTGTTGTATCAGAAGATCTACACCGCATAAAATGCCCTGTTCGAAAAGGAAGTATAATTATTAGCCGCATGAATACTCCTGATCTGGTTGGCGCAAGTGCCTTAGTGGATGTTGACGTGGAAAATATTTATTTGCCAGATCGTTTATGGCAAACAAATTTCAATCCTAAGTTTAAGCTAATTCCTGCTTATTTGGCTCATTTTATGACAACTCAAGGCTTTCGTACTCAAATATCTTTGGGAGCAGAGGGCGCCAGTAGCAGTATGCAAAATATTGCTAAAGATGATTACTTATCTATTAACTGCTTATTGCCATCAATTGAAGAACAACAAGAAATAACAAGTTTTTTAGAAGAAAAATTATCCTACTTTTCTGGTTTAGAATTGATGTCTTCAGAAATCATAAAATTGCTCCAAGAACGTCGCACCGCCCTTATCTCCGCCGCCGTCACCGGCAAAATCGACGTCCGCGACTGGGTTGCGCCTGACACGCAGGACGTTGAGGAGCCACAGGAGGCCACCGCATGAGCATGGACAGCACCAAAGAGCTGATTTTCCAGAATGAGATGATTGCTCAGATGGAGGCAAGAGGCTGGATTTGTGGCAAAACGGACGGCTACGATCGCGAACGTGCATTGTATTCGCAGGATGCAGTGAATTTTGTGCAAACCACGCAGCCGCAGGAGTGGGAGAAGTTTGCCAAAATTTACCCTACCGATACTGAGCGTCATTTCCTCGATGCGCTAGTGGCGCAACTGAAAAAAGCGGATATCAACGCTACCGATATGCTTTCGCGCACTTACGGCACGCTCGGCGTGCTGCGTCATGGTATCAAAAGCCATAATGCGCGTTTTTCCCTGTGCCAGTTTAAGCCGGAACATAACCTCAATCCGGAAACTTTGACGCGCTACAAACAGAATATCTGTCGCATTGTGCCGGAGCTGGTTTACAGCCCGCATGCGTCAAACACCGCGTTTGAAGAAACCGGCGTTAAGGCGAAGAAATGGCGTATCGACCTGGTGCTGTTCGTCAATGGCCTGCCGATAGCTACCTTCGAACTGAAGTCTGAATTTAAGCAGACGGTGCAAAATGCCATTACGCAATATAAGAAAACGCGTTTGCCAAAGGACCCAGGCACCAACAAACCCGAGCCGCTGCTGACCTTTAAGCGCGGCGCGCTGGTGCACTTTGCCGTAAGCCAGTACGAAGTGTTTATGGCGACCAAACTGGATGGTGATAAAACCTTCTTCCTGCCGTTTAACAAAGGGACCCATGAAGGCGGTGCGGGGAACGATATCCCGGAAGATGCCAACGACTACGCCACCAGTTACCTGTGGAATGAGGTGCTGCTGCCGGATAATCTGCTGAAAATTCTCGCCAGTTTTGTGCATCTGCAAATCGTCGAAAAAGAAAATGCCATTGGCCTGAAGTACAAAAGCGAGAGCCTGATTTTCCCACGCTATCACCAGTGGGACGTGGTGAACAAACTGATCACTGCCGCCACAGTGGAAGGCACCGGAAATAAATACCTGATTCAGCACAGTGCGGGGTCGGGCAAATCGAACTCTATCGCCTGGACGGCACATCAGCTTTCCCGCCTGTACGATGAGAATGGCGAAAAGCAGTTCCACTCGGTGATTGTGGTGACGGACCGCACCGTACTTGACGATCAGCTGCAGGACACCATCTATCAGTTCGAACATCAGGATGGCGTGGTCGGGCGTATTAATAACAAAGAGGGCGATGGCTCTAAATCGGAGAAGCTGGCCAGCGCGCTGGAAAACTCGCAGCCGATTATCATCGTCACCATCCAGACTTTTCCGTTTGTCCTGAAGGCGATTGAAAACAGCATCAGCCTCAAGCAGCGTAAATATGCGGTGATTGCCGATGAAGCGCACTCCTCGCAGAGCGGTTCTACGGCGCGCCAGCTGAAAGAAGTGCTGATGACCGAAGAAGCGGATGACGATGTGGAGATGTCTTCAGAAGATATTCTGGACGCCACCGTCGCCGCGCGTAAAGGCAGTAACAACCTCAACTATTACGCCTTCACCGCCACGCCAAAAGCCAAAACGCTGGAGCTGTTTGGCCGTCGTCCTAACCCGCAGGAACCGGCATCGAAAACGAACAAACCGGAAGCGTTCCACGTTTACTCTATGCGCCAGGCCATCGAAGAGGGCTTTATTCTTGATGTGCTGAAGAACTACACCAACTACAAGGTGGCGTATAAGCTGCTGCAAAAGCTGGACGATCCTGATCGGGAAGTGGACAGCAAGAAAGCCAAGATCAAACTGAACCAGTGGGTGTCGCTGCACGATCATAACGTGTCGCAGAAAGTGAAGGTGATTGTTGAGCACTTCCGCAAGCATGTTATGCACTTACTGGCCGGCCAGGCAAAAGCGATGGTGGTGACCAGTTCCCGCAAAGCGGCGGTGCGTTACAAACTGGCATTCGATAAATACATCGCTGAGCAAAAGTACGACAAGATCAGCGCAATGGTAGCGTTTTCCGGGGAAGTGGAATTTCATGAAGATGACCACAACAGCCTTGCGCTGCTCAACCAGAAATTCACTGAGATAAACATGAACCCCGGACTGAAAGGCCGGGATATGCGTACAGCGTTTGATACTGACGACTACCAGGTGATGCTGGTGGCCAACAAATTCCAGACCGGTTTTGATCAGCCTAAGCTATGCGCCATGTATGTGGATAAAAAGTTGGGCGGCGTGGAGTGCGTACAGACTCTGTCGCGTTTGAACCGCACCTATCCGGGGAAGGCGCAGTCTGGCACCTTTGTGCTCGATTTTTACAACGAACCTGACGAGATCTTGGGGGCTTTCCAGCCGTACTACCAGACAGCAGAGCTGATGGATGTCAGCGATCCGCAGTTGGTCTTTGAGCTTTATGAAAAGCTGCGTACCAGCGGTATTTTCCTGTGGAATGAAGTGGAGCAGTTCTGTGAGGCGTTCTTCAGTAAAAACAAATCCAACGCGGCCATTAGCAATATCTGCAAACCTGCAGTAGAGCGCTGGAAGCATCGTTACACCTCAGCGATTGATGCCTATGTGCTGGCCAAAGAGATGTTTGAACGCACTAAGAAAACCGGCGATGTTGTGCTGATCACCAATGCGGAAAACACCTTTAAGGACTGCGAGAAAGAAAAAAGTAAGCTGGATATCTTCAAGAAAGATCTCGGCAGCTTTGTCCGCTTTTACGAGTTTATGTCGCAAATCGTCGATTATGACGACAAGAACCTTGAAAAGCTGAGTCTCTTTGCTCGCCATTTGCGTCCGTTACTGCATGAACAGCGTATTGAAGAAGATGAAATTGATTTAAGCAATGTGGAGATGAGCCATTACCGCCTGTCCAAACTCCACGAACAGCACCTGAAGCTGCAAGAGGATGCTGAAGAATACAAAATCAAACCGGGTAATGATGTCGGAACGGCGAAACCAAAGGACAAGAAAGAGGAGTTTCTTTCAAATATCCTGGCTCGTCTGAACGAGCTTTTTGTCACCGATAATCTGACCGATAAAGACATGATCAATTATGCCTTTGCGGTGCGCGACAAGCTGTCAGAAAACCAGGCGGTGATGACCCAGATCGCGAACAATACGCGCGAACAGGCGATGCTGGGTGATTTCCCGAAGGCGATTGATGATGCCGTCATGGACAGCAACGAAGCCCAGCAGGAGATGATGGTGCAATATCTCTCTAATCCTGAACTGGCGAAGGGCTTTGCCCGCGTGGTGTTTGATATGTTGAAAGGGGCTTAGCAATTATTCGATTCAAGGGACGCCGGAGTGACGAGTAGCTTAATTAAACATATCTCCGGTTACCCTTTATTTTACAATTAATACTCCAGTGAACTATTTTAAATTTTCGATTTAGAGAGATAGCAACTCTTGTGGAGTCTTACACTATCAATTTTATAGTAGGTTAGTATTACTCTCCGTGAGTTACCAACATGGAAGGCCAGGTTTTGTCGGAGTAATAATGCAATTAAGCATTAAAGGAACTCATGCTAACTTAAGTGCAAAAAATAAAGAAAAACAACATAAATCATGGTGTTATCTAATTCAAAAGCATACTAATCATATCACCCTTGCTAAGTGAAAGCTAAGTTTACATGGGTAGTTATCAACCTCAGGCTTGATTGCCAATTTCTAGCTTGAAATCACTTATAGTCATTATGACTAATATCAAGTTTAATTTTTTGAAGTTAATTCGTTGTGGTTGACGTGGTTTTATTACATACTGATTATATGGCAATTAATTATTAAGGTGCAATACATGTTATATTACGATGTACGCGCAATAAAAAAAATTGGCAGATGATGCTGAAAGTTTTTATGAATTCTATAAAGAATGGATTGGTAAAGTTGAAATTAAACACGCTCTAAGTCTTCTTAAAATTTCATCTCTTTATTACAATCGCTTTTCCGAACAGTCTGAAGAAGATTATACTCTTTATTTTGGTCGATGTATTTATCAACTTTTAGTACACTTTCCTGTTCATCGCGATCTTATTTTAAAGACCGAAAATGAGTGTCGTACCATTCATTTAGCATATAATAGTTTCTTCCGAAGAATTAGAGTGATGGAAAAACGGTATTATAAGATTTTAGGAGGTGATTACAAACTTAATGCATTTTTAATTTTCTCTGAAATAAGTATGGGTATTATATGTTCTTTGCTTAAAAATATTCCCAGTGAACGACTGGATAATATATTCCCTGTAGTGATAAGAATTGATGGTTTGCCTTTATCGGAAAATATTACACCTCAGGATATGAAATCAGTTAGCATGATTTTTGACCAAATATCTAGTTATACCGGCAATATTTTTAGAGAATTGCGAAACCTAAATATTCTGGATCTTGAGCACGATTGTTCTGAGCTAGCGGTTAAAAATACTGGAAGTTGGCTTAAAGAGTGGGATGATTTTGACTCTCTAAATCGTATCAGTGACCTTTTTCGGTTTTGTAATGCAGAGTTTAGCTACTCAGATTTAAATAACACATCTTTAATTGTAGATGAACATTGTGCATATAAAGCTTATGAGATAGCTCGTTCGCGATTCTCTATGCGTGGAACCAGCCTCTTTTATGAAATTCAGCAGATCCTGACAGAAAATCCTAATTTTGTTGAACAGATGAAACCCTTTGTTCCAGAATGGGTAAACAAAAGAGATTTTTTCTCAATCGCTTATTTTAGTGAAATGGAAAATATGTCCCCGGAGGATCTATATATTGAGTATGGAGGGGTGAATATTTATTCATGGATTCATGCATACGAAATGTTAATAGAATTAGCAAAAGAGGAGATGGATAATCGTTTTAAAAAAACAGTTCCGGGAGGACTAAAGCTTAAAGATTGGGTTATAAGTCATACACGTGATGAATGGGTTCGATTTTTTGTTAACGGAGGACTTTCCTGGACAATAGCTGCATTAGTCACCGATTATTTTACATTTGATGATAAAGCACTCGATATAAACGATTGTCCGTTACTTTCTTGTGGCGATAGCCTTTTTTTGATACCTTCAATTGTTTCTATGAGTTGTGCGACTCGCTCCTTACTTTCTTTATTCAGCGCAAAAAATATCACAAGTCAGGATAAAGGTAAAAGCCATGAGCGGCAGTTTATTCAACGGCTTAAAAATGCAGGGCTTTGTGCAGAGCAACTTTCATTACGGAAAAATTATGAATGCGACTGTGCAATGTTGATTGATGATCATTTGTTTTTTATTGAATTGAAGTCTAACGGACATCCTATACATTTTAATCGTTATTATCAAACGCTAGTAAACATCCATGGAGATAGTTCTGAACTTCATGCTAACTCTTCCTGGATAAAGCAAGTAACACGCTATGCTGACTTTTATTCAAATCAATTAGATTTGGTTCGCGATGCCCTAAAATTACCAAAAAAATGGACACCAAAAGGTATACATAAAATGATTATAACAACCTCAGTTTTTGGTGATATTTACCATCAAAAAGATTGTTATGTGATTGATAAAACTTCATTTTATAGCTTTGTTGAGCGTCTCTCGTGTACAACGATTGAGTTAAGGAATGGTATGAAAACAATCATAAAGCCCGAAAGTGCTCATCTTTATCATGGTGAGATCACTATAGATAAGATGATGGCTTTTTTAAATACATTACCTTCTATTTCAATCAAGCGTCGAAGAGTTCAACAGCTTACATATCATGTGCAATGCGGTAAATTGAAACTAACCTATCCATTTTTTGATATATGGCCTGCTCTTGAAGAAGTATTAGATGAAAATGGCAGCGAAGCCATCGTAATGTTATAGCAATGTGGGGCTTCTATAAATTTTGTAGCACTTTAGTATGACTAAAGTATAAAATAGAGTCCCCTTCTATAGTTTTATAGGATGAGTATAAGTACTCTTGTGATTCATCTTTATTGTTAAAGGTATATTTCAATCCGCCTACGAGCTAGTGGCACAATGGCGCGTGAACGTTCCGGACTGTTGGATGTCAACATCTATCCCATCAACGATCTATTCCTAAATACTTCCGGGAAATGTGGCTAAATGCTCTGTTGAACCGGTGAGTTTTTGCTCAGATGCGCCTGGTCTTCCCGCGCCTCACATCTTAAATTCCACAAACCCTATGGCAGTTGTCTGGACTGCCAAAAAAATCGTCTATAACATAGCCAGTTAAACTACATATGGAGATGTAAGCATGAGCACCAGAAGAGAGATAAAGGATGGGGCACTCTTTGACGTTCTCGACAGAGGAATCGTCTACACCGAGGCGTTGGGCTGGCTTGATATGGGATATGCCCGTGGCAACGACGTGGCAACGCTCAAACGTCAATTCGTTGAAGGAGAGCGTAGCGGTAAGCCATCTTATTCCGTCATGTATCGGCAAGATATGGGCGTCTTAAAATTCAAATCACGGCTCGGCGTCGGGAAGTTCTCTCATTGGGAAATTAAGCGTGGCCGGAGCACCGACGACATTAACAGAATCATGCTGGCGATGATGATGAACACCGCATCCAGATTCGAAGGTCTGCAAAGCCTGCGATCATTCTCGTGGTATACGGACAGCGGCTTTAGCGGTGAGGATTTGGTCTCCGATCTGTTCGGGTTCTATCGGGCAATCATTCCTGGCCGGTACGGCTACCGTCTTAAACCCGTGAGCTATGAATCAGCCGTTCGCCGCTGGGATTACTACGGCGCTATCGGTTCCCATAAAAACCATGGCTTTCGCCCGATTCTCTTTCCTGATCCTGAGGAACAGTGTGTGCGGCACCAGCCGTATACGGTCAATCTTCCGCATTTTATGACGTGGCTTCGGCCGTGGGACGATTTCGCATCCGGAGTGGTGAAGGTCATTACAAACGATGGGACATCGCTCACATTCATGGGAGCTAAACTATGACAATCCTTTTAAAAGTCCTGAAGTGGTGTGCACTCTCGGTTGCCACCGTCTTTATCCTAGGATGGCTGTTTGTCTGGCTCGTGGCATCGGGTTCGGATGAAACGACGGTTTACACCGAAAATGACTTTTTCCACTACCACACGCTGACTGACAAGGATATTGAAAACGCCCCACGTATCACGGACGACTACTATTTCGAGGCGCATCCCGGCGATGGCTATGCCCCTTCAAATAGCATCTTTTTTAAAGGGGCTACCGGTGCGGCACCCTTGCGCGCGTATCTCGAAACGCTGGGATACACAAAGGAAAAGCGTCGCCTGGGGGATAAGGAAATCTGGTCAAAACCCGAGCAGGTAAAAGGGGACATTTTCTATCTGTACTTTAACGCCGCTACGGGTGAAGTTGAGCTTACCAAGGTGATGAATTACTGAGTTAACTTACTCCGTGTCGATTAGCACCGCCTGATGATCAAGCGGCGGTTTTTCGTAATATCCCATTCAGCCATGTCTCATGCCTGTCCGGGCGGTTATCCTGAGTCGCCCACAGCGAAGCTATCTCCATCCCCGTAATCGCCTTCAGCAACGCCCGCAATCCCTCTTCATCCAGGTCCGTAAACCGTCGTTCACCCTGCACCCGTTCACCGTTGCCATACTTAAAGGACACGTACCAAACGCCGCCAGGCTTAAGCGCATCCGCAATCTTCTGCATCACCGCAGGCAACTCAGAAGAGGGGACATGCAGCAAAGAGGCACAGCACCAGATCCCATCGTACTGCGCTTTACCGTCGATATCTGAAAACGCCATTAACTGCACGGGTAGCCCGGTATGTTGCCTTGCCAGTTCCACCATCGCGGAAGAGGCATCAAAAGCATCCACCTGATAACCCATCTCATCAAAGGCTTTTGCGTCCCGGCCTGAACCGCAGCCAGCATCCAGAACCCGGGCACCGTGAGGCAGGTGTTGGGTAAAGGCCTCGTAAAGCGGGGTCATATCAACATTGACCGTGCCATCAAAGAAATCCTGTGCGTGGTTCTGGTAGTAGTGAAGTGTCATTAAAACGTTGCCTCGCCTTCCGCGTTGGGTTTCCAGGTATGGATAAGTTTGTCCAGCGCGGCCTGCCAGTTACGCTGAAGAAAGCTTCTCCGTGCTTCAGGACGTTGCCCTGTCTGTAGAACAATCGTCTCATGTAACGGCAGTTTGCTCTGAATAAAATACTCATTGCGGGTGTGTAACCGTTGCAGGAGCCTGAGCTCGGGAATGCGTGCCGACTTGCCTTCGACGCCACGGTTACAACACCGGCAGGCCAGCACTAAGTTCCATACGCCGTTAATATTGCTCACTTCCTGGCGGGCAGCCCAGGGAATAAAGTGGTCGACGTCCGCCAGTTCTGCGTCTCCCGGTACCAGACTGATGGGTTTAAAGCAGTAAAAACATCGTCCTTTCTGGTATCCATTCAGGCTGTCGCGGCAGCTGGTGATGTCTACGCGACGCGCATTTACTCTCGTAAACAACAGCTGATTATCTTCGTCAAACTCCACGCCAACAAGGTTACGTGAAATCCCCATCGACCAGGCCTGTTCTACCAGGTTCCAGCGGGCATTGGTTTCAAAGGCGAGGTTTTTATACTGCAGGCGTTCGCCCAGTAAATAGAAGTTGTCCGTCAGGCGGATCCCGTTGTTGGTTTTGCGCTCATCAAGGAAAAAACGTTTATCGATCTCGCCCTGGTTCACGTAATGAAAGGCATCGATCACGTTGTTAAAGCCAAGGCGCACCGTCGCTTCAATGAGCTGGGCGTGGGTGATTTCACCTCGGTTGAACTTCAGACAGGTTTCCAAAAACTGACTGCTGCGGGAGGTGATCTGTTTTGGCGCATGCTTCAGGTGCTCGCAAAGATAGCGGCTGAACGGCACGGCAAGCTGGTCGAGCGTAATCAAATCGCTGCCCGTCTTATCCACTTCATACAACGCAGACGCCAGCGCGAACTTGTAAGATGCGACGTTCCTTCCAAAGAGGATCACACCACGCCAGTAGTTCTCAAGCGTCGGATCGGCCTGATAAAATTCCATCGATGAAGTCCTGTTACGGTTGGCTGGGCAGGGCGTTACTAAAGCCTGTAACAGGATCACATAACAAAATCAGGGTGATGTAAATCGTTAATCTATAGGTTTGATGAATTTTTGAGAGGTCAGAGAGAAAGGTGTTGAGGCAACCGATGCGGCATTAGCGCCAGGTTTGCAAATGAACAGATATCGGGAGGAGGCGAGTTGAAGTGATTTTCAGGCAAAAGTGTTGTTGTTTCGCGAATTAAAAAATACCTACCGTAATTTCCTGAATCCCCCTCGCAAAATCCAAATTCCCCTCATCCTAAACCGCTGTATTTATATTCAGCCCTGTATAATGAGCACCAGAAATTACGCCGAACGGCAAAGGAAGTATCGAAGAATATTTAACGAGGAATTCGCGATATGAAGGTGCTGCAACACCCCCATACCGCTAACCACCAACAACTAATCAGGAGTTGAAAATGGCTGCGACGAATTTTAAGCCAGAGTTTACTGTTTGCAAAACAGAATCAGACGCTTTCACCGGCATGATTGAAAACCGCGAGCTGGTACGCAAAAACAGCGCCCGCCGTCTGCACGGCAACCAGCCCAACGCGGCACCCATTCATCCCCGCGCGAAAACGCCGCAGGACAGTGCCGCCTGTTGCGAACTGTATGCACGCATAGATATGAAATACCTTCTTCTGGGCGGAGACTGGTTAACCCGCGCGGGCTTTATCAACGGCATGCCCGTAAAAATCCGCGCCATGAAAGACTGCATTGTGATTACCCCACAGCATACAAGAGAATTATGGGGATGCCTGGAAGGTATGAGCGTGTTGAATATAAATAAGCAGAAAGTCGCCCAGTGGTTAAAAACGTTTCCGGGGGCGCTGAATGATACGGGAGATATACCTATGGTGAAGCGCGGAAATGGTCTGGCTGAATAATAATATCTAAATTCTCCCTTCATTATTCCTGTAAAAGGATAAGTTAATACGGGCTTGAATACGCATGCCCGTATTTCTCCTTTTTTAAATGAATTATCTAACTCCGCTGGTGCACTCAATAAATCGGTTGTAACATTCCCCGCAAAGCGACAGGGAGGATTGCTATGCAAATTTGTAGGATGGATTACAACGATGTCTCAGCCGAT
The DNA here is from genome assembly GCF_001037805.1 of Enterobacter sp. BIDMC93. Lineage (NCBI taxonomy): Bacteria > Pseudomonadati > Pseudomonadota > Gammaproteobacteria > Enterobacterales > Enterobacteriaceae > Enterobacter > Enterobacter sp. BIDMC93. The sequence continues at coordinate 4,524,738 of NZ_KQ089962.1, read as the reverse complement.
GGAAGAAGGCTGAAACTACACGTTTATGGCGTTGGGACGTTTCCCGTTTTTTCAGGGATTGAACCTGTAACCAATATTGCTGAGTGCGCCTTTATCAGGAATGCTGCGTTACCAGTGGGTACGTACTGGATCGTTGATGCACCGGAAGGCAGTATTGCTAATCGGGTTGAGCGGTTTGTAAAAGACTTCAAGAACGGGACCGATCATTCTGAATGGTTCGGCTTGTTTAACGCTTCGACCATGGCTGATAACGTATTTGTGAATGGGGTCGACAGAGGCTCATTTCGACTTCATCCATTGAGGCCGAATGGTGAGGGAGAGTCGTGGGGATGCATAACGTTCTATAATATCCCTGATTTTCAACTGGTCAGACAATCTTTGCTGGCACGTAAGAAGATTCGTGTTCCTGGTGGTAAAGGGTTGATGGCATATGGACGTATTGATGTGACAGGAAGGGCTGATTATGCTTCATGCAAAGTTAAAAAATAATATCCTGATTGGTCTGGCATGCCTCATTGCTTCCTTCTTTATCGTCCTGTTTCCTCTGGGAGGCTTGCTCGATTACTTATCTCAAGCCAGCAATGATTTTTTAAATCGCACCGGTTTGGGGTTTGCTGATGGTGAAGCAGACCCATCATTCCTGTGGGTGTTGGGGGGGATGATGGTCGTCGTTACCGCGCTACTGATGTTCGCCATTCGGAGGATATGCAATCTGAGGCAGGGATAAGACATTTCATGGGCATTTTCTATGACAATCCTTTTAAACGCCCTGAAGTGGTCAGCGCTCACGGTTGCCACCGTTTTTATCCTCGGGTGGTTATTTGTATGGCTTGTGGCATCTGATTCGGATGAGACGACCGTTTATACGGAAAACGATTTTTTCCACTACCGGATACTGACAGATAAGGATATTAAGAACGCCCCAAAAGTAACGGGCGCCTATTATTTTGAAGCGCATTCGGGCGATGGTTACGAACCTTCAAACAGTATCATTTTTAAAGGCGCTACCAGTGCTGCGCCGTTGCGCGCTTATCTCGAAACGTTAGGGTATGTGAAGGAAAAGCGTAGCCTGGAAGTGAAGGAGGTCTAGTCGAAACCCGAACGGTTAAACGCAGATTTTTTCTATCTGTACTTTAATACCGCTACGGGTGACATTGAACTGACCAAAGTGATAGGTAACGGGCATGTCATCCCATGCCCGTAGTAAGAAAAATCACTCGTGCTTTATCTGCTCTTTCACAGCCCTAACCAATACAGCATGGAGTTCGCCAACGGTTAAATCGCGTATCACAGGTTCGGGTATGCCTCGTAGCCTGCGAATCAAACGGCAGATACAAAAGTAATCTATGCCCTCGGTGCTAAAAAGAAACTCATTTTCAGCGAGAGAAAACGTTTTCTCATAACCATCTTCTTCAGTGACAAGCGTAACGCCAAACGCTGCCTCGCAGTCTTCAATCAGGGCATCGCCATCCATGCCGCATATATCAAGGTCGGCTTCGATTAGGGTGTTCTCATCAATGCGCTTGCGATGATGTCCCGAGGACTGACGTACAACCTCAATGACCTGCGAAAGAGTGGGGTACATTATGTTGGATTCCGTGGGTGAAGAAATGACGCAGACATTGATTAATAGACCGAGTTAACGCCTGGGACTTATCATTGAAGGTACAAAGAAAATCAAAACAATCCACGCAAACATCCCAATGATTTTTAACGGCCAGGGTTCGAATACATCAAAGCACACAATTGCGCCTATAACTAATAGTGGTCCTCCCAATAATTCCAGTATTCCTTCTAAGATAGATAACTTATGAGGCAATACACGATTCAGTAAAACGGCCATGAAATGTGCGCATCCTAAAGTGATGATTATAGCTATAGTGCATTCTTTCCAGTTATCAGTGACACCCACGCATATGAGGCATAACACAATCACAAAAACACAAAGTAATGTATTCAGCATGGAAATAATAAACTTGCTCATAACAGTTGCCGCGACGTTTAAAATATAAAGAGTCTATGAATATAGCGCTCTCAACAGAATGACAAACGACATTGACTAATAATGCATTTAAGAATTTTTGCGCCTCGCTTATTTACGCAATAATCAAGTTAGCGGCTTCATGCTAATCCCCCGCATTCCACCGCTAAATCGACTTTAACTAAACACCGGCACCCCCAGCCCCACCTTCACCTCCCTCAACGTCCCTTGCGTCACCCCCTGCGCCCGTTCGGTCCCGCGCTTCAGCATCGCCATCAGCTCCCCTTTATCCTGCATGTACATCGCCCTCCGCTCCCGCATCGGCGCAATCAGTTCCTGCAAACACGCCTCCAGCTCGTTCTTACATACCCGGTCACCCAGCCCGCCTGCCTGATAGTGCGCCTTCATCGCCGCCACTTTCTCCTTGTCCGGATGAAAAGCGTCGAGATACGTAAACACCACGTTCCCCTCAATCTGCCCCGGGTCGCTCACCTTCAGGTGGTTCGGGTCGGTGTACATCGCGCTGACCGCACGGTGAATCGTCTCTTCGCTGGCCGAAAGGTGCAGCGTGTTGCCGAGCGATTTCGACATCTTGGCGCTGCCGTCGATGCCGGGCAGGCGGCTGGTGTCGCTCAGCATCGCCTTGCAGCGGCGCAGCACCGGGGCGGGCAGCAGGCTGTTCATCTTGTGCACAATCTCGTTGGTCTGCTCAATCATCGGCAGCTGGTCGTCGCCGACGGGCACGCACTCGGCCTTAAACGCGGTGATGTCCGCCGCCTGGCTGATGGGGTAGGCCATAAACCCGACCGGCAGCGAGCGGGCAAAGCCTTTCTGCACAATCTCGTTTTTCACCGTCGGGTTACGCTCCACGCGGGCGACGGTGACGATGTTCATATACAGCATCGTCAGCTCGGCGAGGGCGGGCAGGGCGGACTGGAGGCAGATCGTGGTCAGGTTCGGGTCGATGCCGGCGGCGAGGTAGTCGGCCAGCACTTCGGGGATGTTGTCGCGAATTTTTTGCGGGTTGCTGCCGTTGTCGGTCAGCCCCTGAAGGTCGGCAATCAGCACAAACTGGTTGTGGGTGTGCTGGAGCGCCACGCGCTGGCGTAGCGATCCGACAAAGTGGCCGAGGTGCAGCGGGCCGGTTGGACGATCGCCGGTGAGGATGGTGGGTGCGTTCATAAAGACTCCTTAACGTTGTAATGCCGAAAGGGGTCTTAGATGTGAGAAAGCCGCCTTTCGGCGGCTATCTGAAAATGGGGAAAACTACTCCGTGCCGCCTTTAAGAAGGCAGCCACCAGCGGTTTACGGTGAGCACGGCGTGGTTTATGTTCATCTCTTTACCGTACCATGTCCGGCGCGAAAAACAAAAGGGCACGTCATGCTGCAATCACTCAACCACCTGACCCTCGCGGTCAGCGACCTGCAAAAAAGCGTCACCTTCTGGCACGAGCTGCTGGGGCTGACGCTGCACGCCCGCTGGAATACCGGGGCCTATCTCACCTGCGGCGATCTGTGGGTCTGCCTGTCGTACGACGAGGCGCGCCAGTATGTGCCGCCGCAGAAGAGCGACTACACCCACTACGCGTTTACCGTGGCGGAAGCGGATTTTGAACCGTTCTCGCAAAGGCTTGAGCAGGCGGGCGTCACCGTCTGGAAGCAGAACAAAAGCGAGGGGGCATCGTTCTATTTTCTCGACCCGGACGGGCACAAGCTGGAGCTGCACGTCGGCAGCCTCGCCGCGCGGCTGGCGGCGTGTCGCGAGAAGCCCTACGCGGGCATGGTGTTTACCTCAGACGAGGCTTGAGGCGCGCACCTTCAGCCTGCCCGCCAGCGTCACGTGCGTGGCGGCATCTTCCTGATTGCACAGGTACTCCACCGCCAGCCGTCCCAGCTCGCTGTAAGGCAACTGGATGCTGGTCAGCGGCGGGGTGAGCTGCTCGGAAATCTTCTGGTCGTCGTAGCCCGCCAGCAGCATGTCTTCTGGGATGCGCACGCCGTTCACCGCCAGCGCCTGGTAGCAGCCGATCGCCAGCCAGTCGCTGGCGCAGAAGATGGCGTCCGGGCGCTCGGCCAGTTCCAGCAGCGAAGCTGTCGCGGTAAAGGACTCGCTGAACTGCCAGTTGGTCTGGCGCACCAGACCGTCGTCGCACGCCAGTCCGGCCTGCTGTAATGCCGCCTGGTAGCCCGCCAGACGCTGGCGCGAGGCCTCCATCCAGCTCTCGCCGGTGATGTGGGCGATGCGCGTGGCGCCGCAGGCGATGAGGTGTCTGGTAACCTGGAAAGCGTTGGCGTAGTCGTCCGGAATAAACGACGGCAGCAGCGGCGAGCCGGGGTCGCGCTGGTTGAGCAGCACCAGCGGGATGCGGGTGCAGTCCTGGAATGCCGTCATATCGACGACGTTCGTGACCGGAGAGGCAAGGATAATCCCGATGCAGTTGCGCTTGTCCAGCTGGCGGATGATGTTCAGGGCCAGCTTCACGTCGTCGCCGTAGTCGTAGACGGTGAGCAGGGTCTCGTTGCGCCACGCCGCTTCCCGCGCCTGGCTGATGGCGTCGATAAACGGGTCGAAGCTCTGCAACGAGCTGACCAGCAGGGCGATCTCCTCCTGGTTGCGCGGAGCGTGAACGGCGGGGAGGCGGTCATAGCCGAGTTCGGTGGCGACGTTGATCACCCGCTGACGGGTGTCGTCGCTGAGCTTGATGTTGCGGGACTGGTTAAGCACCAGCGATACCGTCGCCTGCGACACCCCTGCCGCCCGCGCAATATCGTTCATCGTCACTTTTGTTTTTCGCTTCATCCGTCCTCTCCCTTTCGCGATTTCGCATCATACCCTAACCGCACGCTTTAGCGCCGTCGATCACGTTTCTCATCCATCGAAGCGTGAACTTTGTGAGAGGCGTCGCTTTTCTGAGCGCCACGATTTGCGCATTTATTCTGCAACTAATATTTATTAGCTAAATATTATCAGCAAGAGGATGCGTAATGAAAGAGCAGTGGAGCAGGGAGCAGGCACAGGCGTGGTATCAGCAGAAAGGCTGGCTGTGCGGGTTTAACTATCTGCCGTCGACGGCGGTGAACTGGACCGATATCTGGCAGGAAGAGACCTTCGATGCCGACACCATCGACCGCGAGCTGGGCTGGGCGGCGGACGCGGGCTATAACACCCTGCGCATCAACCTGCCGTTCATCGTCTGGGAGCACGACCGCGACGGGCTGATGGCGCGCATCGACCGCTTTTTGACGATTGCCGACGGTCACGGGTTCAGCACCATGCTGACCCTGATGGACGACTGCGGGTTCTCCGGCGACGAGCCGTACCTCGGCCCGCAAAAGCCGCCCGTACCGGGCAAGCACAACAGCCAGGCGGCAGCGAGCCCGGGACGCGATAAGGTGTGCGATCGCGACTGCTGGCCACAGATTGAGCGCTATATCCGCGACGTTGTGCGCCAGTTCCGCGAGGATAAGCGCGTGCTGCTGTGGGATCTCTACAACGAGCCGGGCAACCGCGGCATTTTCGCGACGGGCACCGAAGAGGTGCTATACGACGAGAAGCTGGAAACCTGCGCGCATGAGCTGATGAAGCTCGCGTTCCAGTGGGTGCGTGAGGAAGACCCGACCCAGCCGCTCACCGTCTGCGCGTGGCGTCTGCCAGAGGAAGAAGAGGGCGAGACGTTTTACCAGCACCCGCTGGACCAGACCGCACTGGCGCTGTCAGATGTGGTGAGCTACCACGCCTATACCAATACCGGGCGCATGACGGCGATTATCCAGCAGCTTCAGGCGCTGGGCCGCCCAATCTTCTGCACCGAATGGCTGGCGCGTCACGTGGGCGGCACCATCGAAGAGCAGCTCCCGCTGATGTACATGGCGAAGGTCGCGCCGTATCAGTGGGGGCTGGTGCGCGGCAAAACCCAGACCTGGCTGCCGTGGCCGGTAGTGATGAAGGAGTCCACGGACTACTGCCGCCTGTGGTTCCACGACGTGTTTGAGGAGAACGGTATCCCGTTCTCACGCGCTGAAATCGCGCTGATGAAGAAGCTGCGCAAAATCGCCCCGAATCCGCAGGGCTAATAATAATGACCCGGCGCGCTGTCGCCGGGCAACCAGGTACGCACTATGGCAATGACAATGAAAATACCGTCTCGCGAGTTGTGGTCTTACTTTGGCTATGGTTTAGGTCAGTGTTTTAGCTTTGGTTTAGTGGGTTCGTTTATTAACTATTTTTACACCGACGTGCTGGGGATCTCGGCGCTGGCGGCAAGTACTATCTTCCTGATTGCCCGTGCGTGGGATGCGGTTCACGATCCGCTGTTTGCCAGCATTATGGACACCATTAACAGCCGGTTCGGCAAGTTTCGCCACTTTTTACTGATCGCCCCGCTGCTGATCACCGGGGTCACCCTGCTCGCGTTCTATAAAATCGAAGCGGACATGACCACCAAAATCCTCTACGCCGGGGTGACGTATATCCTGTGGGGGACGCTGTACGCCATCTCCGATATCCCGTTTTGGTCGATGTCATCGGTGATGACCAACGACTCCGGCCAGCGCACCCGCGCGGTGACGGCGGCGATGCTCGGAGTGAATGCCGGGATCGCCTGCGCTAACATCTTCTTCCCGAAGCTGGCGGCGTTCTTTGCCCAGTACAGCAACGATAAAGGCTACTTTATGGCGGCGCTGGTGATGATGCTGGTGGGCCTGCCGCTGATGCTCAACGGCTTTATGCAGATCAAAGAGCGCGTGCCGCCGAGCCCGGAAAAGGTGACGATGCGCGACACCTTCCACAACCTGCGCCAGAACAAGCCGCTGTTTATCGTCCTGCTGTCGTTCTTTTTCTGCGTGTTCCATAACGTGGCGGGCGGTCTCTATATCTACTTCTTTATCAACAATATGGGCGACGGCAGCCTGCAAATGGCAATTGGCGTGATGGGAATAGTGGCGGCGGTGCTGTGCCTGGTCGCCCCGCTGCTGACCCGCCGGATGCAGAAGCGGAAGCTGTTTATGATCCTTTGCGGGCTGGACGTGGCGGTGCGCGTGGTGATGTGGTTCACGGGCTATCAGCACACGGCGCTGCTGTTTATCCTGCTCGGCCTGAGCACGCTGTTCGTGATGATGACCAACATCCTCACCTCGTCGATGATTGCCGACACCATCGAGTATGCGGAGTATCACACCCACAAGCGCTGCGCGGCGATCACCTTCTCCGGGCAGACCTTTACCGGCAAGATGTCGGTGGCGGTGGGCGGCGGGCTCATCGGCGTGTTTCTGACGATGATCGACTATGTGCCGCAGGCGCAAAGCCAGAGCGACAGCGTGCTGGCGGGACTGTTCTTCGGGATTTGTTTGTTACCGGCGATAGGCTCGCTGATCCGCATGGGCTTTATGTCGCGCTTTACCTTTACCGAAGAGAAGCATGCGGAGGTGTGTCGGCTGCTGGCGGAGCGGAATGCGTCTGCGAAAGCGCCGGGTGGCGGCTGCGCCTTACCCGGCCTACAGGACCAGCCCTTGTAGGCCTGATAAGCGAAGCGCCATCAGGCTTCGCGTAATGACTTACAGCGACTTCACAAACGCCAGCAGATCTTCGTTGAGCTGATCCTGGTGGGTCAGCGCGAAGCCGTGCGGCGCGTTGTCGTACACTTTCAGCGTGGCGTTTTTGATCATCTCTGCCGCCAGCTTGCCGGTCGTTTCAAACGGCACGATCTGGTCGTTGCTGCCGTGGATCACCAGCGTCGGCACGTCGATTTTCGCCATATCCGGGCGGAAATCGGTCTCGGCGAAGGCGGTTACGCAATCAATGGTGCCCTTCAGGGACGCCAGCAGGGCGATGTTCAGCGTCTGCGTCAGGGCACCGGCAGAAACGGTCTGCCCGGCGTTGGTGCCGTAGAATGGGGTGGCGAAATCGCTGATGAACTGGGCGCGATCTTTACGCAGTCCGTCACGAATCCCGCTGAACACGCTTTGATCGACTCCTTCCGGGTAGCTTTCGGATTTACCGAAAATGGGCGTTACCGCGCCCAGCAGGGCAAGACCGGCCACGCGCTCGCTGCCGTAGTTGTTGATGTAACGCGTCACGTCGCCGCCGCCCATGGAGAAGCCCACCAGCGTCACGTCGCGCAGATCCAGCGTGGTGATCAGGTCGTTAATGTCGGATGCAAAGGTATCGTAGTCATAGCCGTTCCACGGCTGATCTGAACGCCCAAACCCGCGACGGTCAAAGGCGATGGTGCGGTAGCCGCGCTCGGCCAGGTGATTCAGCTGGCTGTCCCACATATCCCCATCCAGCGGCCAGCCGTGGCTGAAAAGAACCGGTTTGCCCGCGCCGCAGTCTTTGTAATAAATCTGCGTACCATCTTTTGCCTTAAACGTTGCCATAGTGTGTTCCTCTACAGGTGATTGTTATGTTCAGACCGGCGCGACCAGATAACGAATTGCCGGTGATGTTGTGCCCTGATGAAAAGCCAGAACGCGGCTCTGCAACAGGAGGTCATTCATGGTGTGGCGCTCCTGCTGGCGCAGATGCTCGATCCAGGAACCCATCAGGAAGGTTTCGATAAACAGACCCGGACGTTCAATATCTTCGTACACCGCCCAGCTCATCGCCCCGGCGCGGCGGCGCACCCGGCGTAGCTCGTGCACGGCCTGCAAAAACGCTTTCGCGTTCTGCGGGTCGATGATGTACTCATGCGAGACCAGCACCGGGCCACGCTCGTTCGGGAGTTCAATCTCCACCCCGTCCAGCGGCTGCCCGCTCAGGTCGAGATTTAAATCCGGATCTTTCTCCAGCTTCCAGCGGAACACCGTCAGGCTCGCCAGCACCATCCCCAGCGTGGCGACAACCAGCGAAGCCGGAGTGCCGAACTGCGAGGCGATCTGGCCCCAGACGGCGCTGCCTGCGGTCATCGAACCGAAAAAGACCGTCAGATACACTGCCAGCGCCCGGGCTTTTACCCAGCGTGCGGCGCTGCGCTGCGCGCCAAGGTTGAGGGTGGAGAGCACCGCAATCCACGCGAAGCCGGTAAAGAACTCAAACAAGTTTAGCAGCCAAAAGTGACGTACAAATGCCAGCGCCAGCATGGTGATCGCAAACGTCAGGCTGGCGGCCACCATCAGCCGATCGGCGTTCAGCCGCTGGCGCAGACGCGGCAGCAGGATGGCCCCGGCAATGGCGCCAAGGCCGATACACGCCAGCATCACGCCGTAGCCCGCCGGGCCTAAGCCCAGCTCGCGGCGCGCCACCAGCGGCAGCAATGCCCAGCCCGCGCTGCCGAAAACAAAAAAGGCCACGGTGCGCACCAGCACGTTGCGCAGCACCGGCGCGGCGTGCACGTAGCGAATCCCGGAGCGCACCGCAGAGAAGAAGTGCTCCGGTGGCAAACGCTGCACGGACGGTGCCGGACGCCAGCGCCACAGCACCCACGCCACGCCCATCACGGACAGCGCGTTCAGGGCAAACACCATCCACGGCCCGGCAAGCGACAGCAGAAAACCGCCCAGCGCAGGGCCAATTGCCCGGCTGATATTGACCCCGAGCGAGTTAAGCGCCACGGCGGAACCCAGCTCGGGCTTGCTCACCAGGTCAGGGACAATCGCCTGAAACGGCGGCGAACTCATGGCCGCACCCACGCTCAGCAGAAATGTCGCCGCCAGCAGAACGGTGGGGGTGACGTGTCCGGTAAAAGAGAGCAGCGTCAGCCCGGCGGCGGCAATGAACACCCACAGCTGGGAGAAGAGCAGGTATTTACGTCGATCAACGATGTCCGCCATCACCCCGGACGGCAGGGCGAAAAGGAACATCGGCAGGCTGCTCGCCGCCTGCACCAGCGCGATATCCAGCGGATCGGCGCTGAGCGTCAGCATGCTCCAGTTGATACCGACGTCGCTCATCCATGAGCCGACGTTAGAGACCACCGTGGCGATCCACAGCATGCGGAACACCGGCTGGCTCAGCGGCTGCCAGGGTGAAACCGCGGGCGTCGTCTCGACGTGTGCGTCGCGAACGTCGTTTACCTGGGTCATGCGAACCTCTCCGTTGTTTTACGCTGCATTCGCCACTGGCCCGGCCCGGTAAGGGCGAGGGTGGTGAAGATAATCAGCAGCAGCCAGCCAAACTGCTCCTCGGCAATCGACCAGTTCGGGTGGACCGCCAGCATCGCCACCAGCAGCACGGCGATAATCGGCAGGCACGCCAGGCGGGTGTAAATCCCCGCAATGATAAACAGCGGGCAGATCACCTCGGCGACGATCGCCGGGATCAGACTGGCATACGGCCCAAAACCAAACGGATCTTCGATGCGCGTCAGCTCTTCGCTGAAGTGCAGCACCTTCGGCAGACCGTGCACGTAAAGCAGCAGCAGACTGCCGGTCAGGCGCAGAAAGAACAGCCCCGGATCGATCCGGGGCGAAGCGTCATTTTGTTTCATCAGAATGCAAAGCAGCTGCAACCCAGCGCACCCCAGAAAGCGTTATCGTCGGATACCGGCATCTCTGACGTGCGGGCAAAGTCATGCTGGTGGTTGTGAACCCCGCACGGGCCGCTACAGTGGTGAGCCATACTCATACCCACGCGTGCGGCCTGCGGCGGCGCGCTGCGGTAGTGGCCCGGCACCTTCACCACCGGGGACCACTCGGGCAGGACCGGAATGGCGGGCGGCGCGAGTGGGCCAAAAGCGCCTGCGGCATAGACGATATCGCCGTTCACCACGGTGAGGACGGACTCGATGCCCTTGATCTCCTCCTCCGGCACGCGGAAGTAATCTTTGCTGAGCACCGCCAGATCCGCGAGCTGGCCCGCTTTGATCTGCCCCTTCTGGTTCTGCTCGCTGGAGAACCACGCGCTGCCCTGGGTCCAGAGCATCAGGGCGGTATCGCGATCCAGACGGGCGCTGTGATCGTACATCTGCATCCCGCCAACGGTGCGGCCGGAGACCAGCCAGTAGAGCGCGGTCCATGGGTTATAGCTCGCCACGCGGGTGGCGTCCGTTCCCAGGCCCACCGGCACGCCGGTCTCGAGCATTTTTGCCACCGGCGGCGTGTGGCGGGTGGCTTCGATGCCGTAGCGCTCGGCAAAGTATTCCCCCTGGAAGGCCATGCGGTGCTGCACGGCAATACCGCCGCCGAGTGCTTTGATGCGGTCAATGTTGGCCTGCGACACGGTTTCGGCGTGGTCGAAGAACCAGTGCAGCCCGTTGAACGGAATGTCACGGTTCACCTTCTCGAACACGTCCAGCATGCGGCTGATGGATTCGTTGTAAGTGGCGTGCAGGCGGAACGGCCAGCGGTGCTCCACCAGATGGCGCACTACGCGCTCCAGCTCGTCCTCCATGCCCGGCGCGAGATCCGGGCGCGGCTCGAGGAAGTCTTCAAAATCGGCGGCGGAGAAGACCAGCATCTCGCCCGCGCCGTTGTGGCGGAAGAAATCGCTGCCCTGGCCCGGCGTAAGCATATCGGTCCATTTTTCAAAGTCTTCCAGCTCGTGGCCCGGACGCTGGGTAAACAGGTTGTAGGCGATGCGGATGGTCATCTGCTTTTTCTCGTGCAGCTCGGCAATCACCTCGTAATCTTCCGGGTAGTTCTGGAAGCCGCCGCCCGCGTCGATGGCGCTGGTCAGCCCCAGACGGTTCAGCTCGCGCATGAACTGGCGCGTGGAGTTGACCTGCTGCTCCAGCGGCAGCTTCGGCCCTTTCGCCAGCGTGGCGTACAAAATCATGGCGTTCGGACGGGCAATAAGCATTCCGGTCGGGTTGCCGTTGGCGTCGCGCTGGATCTCCCCGCCCGGCGGGTTTGGCGTGTCTTTGGTGTAGCCGACCACCTTCAGCGCGGCGCGGTTGAGCAGGGCGCGGTCGTACAGGTGGAGGATAAACACCGGGGTGTCAGGCGCGGCGTCGTTAATTTCGTCGAGGGTCGGCATGCGGCGCTCGGCGAACTGGAACTCGCTCCAGCCGCCCACCACGCGCACCCACTGGGGCGACGGCGTGCGCAGGGCCTGCCCTTTTAGCATCCGCAGGGCGTCGGCCAGGGACGGCACGCCTTCCCAGCGCAGCTCGAGGTTGTAGTTCAGGCCGCCGCGGATCAGGTGCAGGTGCGAGTCGTTCAGGCCGGGGATGGCGGTGTGGCCTTTTAAGTCGACCACCTTAGTGCCGTCGCAGTGGTGTTGCATCACCTCGGCGACGGTACCCACTTCCAGAAATTTTCCGTCGCGCACGGCAACGGCTTCCGCGACAGGATTCTCGCGATCGACGGTGTGAAACTGGCCGTTAACCAGAATGAGATCGGCTTTACCGAGGGTAACCATAATAGCTCCAGACTAAGAGGGGAATGGTCAGGATTATGGGAACCGGTTTCGGCAAAGATCCAGTTATACAATAGGATAGGTATACCAAAGTATAACTATACCTAAGGTTAACTATACGAAGAGATAATTACACCACAGCGCTGTGGGTCATAGGATGAACGCGATTTTATCGGCGTGCTGTTCGCGGCGATTTTAACCTTTAACCTCACTGGATAATCTTATGACCACTTCTAAGCTCGAAGTCTTAACCCCTGCCAACTGTCAGATCATCTTCATCGATCACCAGCCACAGATGGCGTTCGGCGTGCAGTCTATTGACCGCCAGGTGCTGAAAAACAACACCGTGGCGCTGGCGAAAGCGGCTAAGGTGTTCAACATCCCAACCATCATCACCACCGTTGAGACCGAAAGCTTCTCCGGCAATACCTATCCGGAGCTGCTGGACGTGTTCCCGGGCCAGGACATTCTGGAGCGTACCTCCATGAACTCCTGGGACGACCAGAAGGTGCGCGACGCGCTGAAGACCAACGGCAAGAAGAAGGTGGTTGTCGCGGGCCTGTGGACCGAAGTGTGCAATAACAGCTTTGCCCTGTGCGCGATGCTGGAAGGCGACTACGAAATTTATATGGTGGCAGACGCCTCCGGCGGCACCTCCAAAGAAGCCCACGACTTCGCGATGCAGCGCATGATCCAGGCGGGCGTGATCCCGGTGACCTGGCAGCAGGTGATGCTGGAGTGGCAGCGTGACTGGGCGCGCAAAGAGACCTACACCGCGGTGATGGATATCGTGCGCGAGCACTCCGGCGCCTACGGAATGGGTGTGGATTACGCCTACACCATGGTGCACAAAGCGCCGTCTCGTCAGAAGAGCGAGCACCGCACCTTAGCGCCGGTTCCGGCACGCTAAGTCCCGCTGGCGGGCTGGTCCCTCATCCGGCTCGCCGCTGCCTTTTTCTCTGGAGTTCACAATGAGTACAGGGTTGATATCCCTCGCGGCAGGCGTGTTGATTGGCCTGATGTATGCCGTGCTGAAGGTGCGTTCCCCCGCGCCGCCCGCGCTGGCGCTGATTGGCCTGCTGGGGATGCTGGCGGGGGAACAGGCGATGCGTCATCTTTTATCCCGCGACAATCCCGCGGGCGTGCAGGTGACGGTTCCCCACGTTCAGCACCTGTCCGGAGCGTCATCATGAAGGCCTGGATTATTTCGCTGGTGTGCGGGGTCGCGGCTGGGGTACTTTACGCCCTGCTCGACGTGCATTCCCCGGCGCCGCCGGTCGTCGCGCTGCTTGGCCTGTTCGGCATGCTGGTGGGTGAACAGCTGATCCCCATCGGACGGCGTCTGGTGAGCCGCGAACCGTTGACCCTGGCCTGGTTTCGTCATGAATGCGTACCGAAGATCAGCGGTACCGCGCCCCCAGCGCCCGCGAAGGAAAGCCGCGACGCGTAACGATTTGTTTGAGGAAAGACAGCATGACGCTGCCGTGGCGCATTGCCATCATTGATGACGAACGCTCTGTTCGCAGCGGGCTCAGTAACCTGCTGCAATCGGAAGGGTATGCTACCGATACCTTCGATTCGGCAGAGGTGTTTTTGAGCCACCCTCTCGCCCTGTCCGGCGCGTCGCTGGTGATCACCGACATCAAGCTACGCGGCATGAACGGCATCGAGCTGTTTGAGAAGCTGCGGTTGCTGGCCATGCCGCCACCGCCAATACTGTTTATCTCCGGCCATGCTGATGAAAATATGCAGCGGTATGCACTCAGTCTGGGCGCCGCTGCATTTTTGCGTAAGCCGATTAACATCGATATTCTGCTGGATCATATTCAGCGGGAGCTGACCCGCCGACAATAAGGATCGCGGATGAACGAACATACGTCGCCTGCATTTTGGCCCGCCCGGGGAAGTCTCCATGAAGGGCGGGCTTTTGTTCTGAAAGAGGATGTCATTTTTACCGTGCTGGCGCAGGAGGGCGGCATCTCCTGGATGAACGGGCGGCATCCCCAGTCCGGCGGTTCGTTTATTATTGCCACCGCGGTCAGCGATGAAGAAGAGGAGCGGGCAACGCGGCTGCTGAAAAACGAGTTTGCCCTGCGCGACCGGCTTCATGACGGCTGGGCTATCCGGCCCGTCGCTTCAACCCAGTACCGCGGACGTTTTGCGCTGGTCTACGCGCCGTTCTGCTTTGAACTGCTGGCGTGCCGGGCAGGTAAGGCGATTTCCGGGATCGCCCGCTTTATCGAAATGGCGATCCGCATCTGCGGTCCCCTGCGCCAGATGCATCTGCACAACCTGATCCACGGCGATATCAAACCCGGGGCGTTCTTCGTTCATCACGACGCCACCTGCCGTCTTTGCAGCTTCGGTCTTTCCTGCGGCACCTCCGACGCGTTCTCCCAGTCCCGGCTTGCCGCGTCTGGCGGCACGCCCGCCTACATGTCACCGGAACACACCACGCGTACCCGGCGCGCCGTCGACAGCCGGAGCGATCTCTACAGTCTGGGTATCGTGCTTTATGAACTTCTGACCGGGCGATTGCCGTTTGAACTGAGCGCTGATGACCAGACCAACTGGGCGCATTACCACATTGCCTCTGAGCCGCTTGCGCCGGGGCGGGTGCGCCCGGACGTACCCGGCATGCTGTCGACCATTATCCTTAAGCTGCTGGAGAAGAATCCGGAGAATCGCTATCAGACCGTCGACGGGCTGATTGCCGACCTCAGGCGCTGCCAGGCGACGCTGACCGCCGAAGGTGAGATCGTCGACTTTATTCCCGGCCAGCAGGATCGCTCTCCGGCGATCCATCTTGCCGATTCACTTTTCTCTGCGCATCCGCAGGCCAGCGACGTCATCGCCGCGTTTGAGCGGGTCAGCCAGAGCGGTGCGCCGGAACTGGTGACTATTGGGGGGCCTTCGGGGATCGGCAAATCTTCCGTGATCGCCACCACGCTGAAATCGCTGCAACAGCGCAAGGTGCTGCTGGCGGTGGGCAAGGTCGATCAATATTCTCCCACGCTGCCCTACGGCGTGCTGAGTTCGGCGTTTCGGACGCTCACGCTGCACCTGCTCGGGCTGCCAGCCGGGGAGGTAGCGACGTGGAAAATCCGCCTGTCGCGCGCGCTGGAAGGCTTCGAGGAGCTGGCCGTTAGCCTGGTGCCGGAGCTGAATTTACTCCTTGAGAACAAACCGCGTTTCTCTGCGGATACCTTTTCCATCGACGCGCGGGCGCGCTTCAGCCATATGGTGCTGGCGCTGGTGAAAACCTTCGCCACCCAGGGCGCGCCGCTGGTGCTGCTGCTGGATAATGTGCAGTGGATCGACGCCGCCAGCCTGCAAACGCTCGATCACCTGCTGCGCGCCTGCGGCGCCATCCCGCTGCTGGTGGTGGTGGCGCACCGCGATCTCAGTTCGCTTTCTGAGCCCACCTTGCAGACCGCGCTGGCGAGCCTGCCGGAGGCGGCGCAGCACGCCACGACGATCGTGCCGCAGCCGCTGTCGGTGAAGGCCGTGGCGCGCTGGCTCGGGGGGATTTTTCATACCCGCAGTACCGGTACCGCCGATCTTGCCACGCTGATCCATGAAAAAACCGGCGGCAACCCGCTGTTCGTGCAGGAATTTTTCCGCCGCATCGTCGATGACGGACTGGTGGTGCACAACAAATATCAGGGGAAATGGCATTACGATCTCCAGGCCATCCGCGCCCGGCACTACACCGAGAACGTGGTGACGCTGGTGCTTGAACAGCTCAAGGAGATGCCCGACGAGACGCGCCGCCTGCTGGGCAGCATCGCCTGCCTCGGCTGCACGGGCGAGCTGGAGATGCTGTGCCGCGTGGTGGGGCGGTCGGCGGCGGAAATCCGCTACGCGCTTCATCCGGCGGTGACCGCTCAGCTGATTGTGCTGACGGAGAAAGAGTACGCTTTTACCCACGATCGGGTGCAGGAAGCCGCCTTTGCCCTGCTGGATGAGGGCGAGAAAAGCCATCTGCACCTGACCACCGCCAGCCTGCTGGCGGATGCCGCGCGGCAGACGGCGGGCAACGAACTGCTGTTCCGCGCGGTTCACCACGTCAGCGCCGCGCTGGACTGCATCCAGCCTGCACCCCAGCGGCAGCGATTCCGGGAGCTGAGCCTTCAGGCCGCGCGGCGTGCGAAGCGTACCGGCGATTACCTTTCCGCCTTAAGCTATATCCAGACCGCCAGAGCGCTGGGGAATGCGGGCCCGGTCTCGGACTTTATGCTGGATATCGAAGAGGCGGGCTGTGAGTTTGCGCTCGGACACCTGGAGCGCACGCGTGCGCTGTGCGATGCGATCCTCGGTTCACCGGGCGGGCTGACGGAGAAAGCGCTGGCCGCCAACCTGCTGGCGGAAGTTTATATGCGCCAGTCGGAGATCCGCCTGGCGCTGGAGGCGTCGTTATGCTGGCTGGGCGTGTTCGGGATCCAGATCAGCCGCTACCCGGAAAATGCCGAATGTGACGAGGCCTGGCAGCAGTTCTGTCAACGCACCGCCGACGCGCCGCAGAACCCGTTTTCTCAGCTTAAGCTGATGGAGAACGCAGAGACCGAAGCGGTGATGAACCTGCTTTACAGCGCCAGTATTTTCGCCAGCTTTACCTGCCCGCGCCTGCACTTTTTACTCCTGTGCCGGATGATGCACCTCACGCTCGATCACGGCATAACCGGTGCTTCCACCACGGCGATGGCCTGGTTTGGCGTGCTGATTGGCCACCGCTACGCCGAATACCGTCTCGGGTTTGAGTACGGCACGCTGGCTCGTGAGCTGGTGAACCGCCACGGCTATGATGCCTATGAAGCCAAAACTCTGCTGCCGCTCGACCAGCTCAGCGTCTGGACCCAGCCGCTGTCGTACACTATCGAGTGCGCCAAGGCCTGCTTTACCTCAGCGGTGACCCACGGCGACATGACGATGGCCTGCTTCGCGGCCTGTCATCAGATCATTAACTTCCTCTCCCGGGGCGATCATCTGGATGGCGTGCTGACCAGCATCGATCGCGGTCTGGCCTTTGTGCGCAAAACGGATTACCAGGACATTGAAACCGTTCTGCACATTCAGCGCCGCTACGTGGAGTTTTTACGCACGCCGGTGACGGGCCCATGGAGCGCCGCCCAGGCGCTGCCTGACGATCTGCTGCCCGCGCCGCCGGAGCAGGCGCCCGAGCAGACCTCGACCATGCTCTTCTGGTACTGGCTCTATCGCGGGATGGCGCACTTTTCCTGCGGCGAATACGCCGACGCACAGGCGGATTTAGAAATGGCGGGCTGGTATGCGTGGTCCGCGCCGGGTCATATTCATCTGCTGGATTACCATTTTTACAGCGCGCTGGCGCTCTCCCGCCAGCTCACGCCGGAAACCTTTTCGGCGGATTATCGCCGCAGTATTCATCACCATTACGACAAAATTGCCCTCTGGGCGCGGATCAATCCGGGCACATTTGCCGATAAAGAGGCGCTGATTTATGCCGAAATCGTCCGTCTGGACGGCATGAACAGCATCGCGCTGGAGCAGTATGAAAAAGCGGTGCGACTCTCGCGGGAGGGCGGGTTTAACCCGATCAATGCCCTGGCGCACGAGCTGGCCGGGCGTTTCTCGCTGGCCTGCGGCTACCCGACCGCCTCCGACGCCCATTTCCGCGGCGCGATTGCCGCCTGGGGGCGCGTCGGGGCGCAGGCCAAGGTGCGCCAGCTGGAGCAGGATTTCCCCCATCTGCTGGCCTCCGGGCAGAGCCGCGCGTATGACACGGCGGCGTTTGCCCAGAACGAGGTGATCCGCGATTTACAGAGCGTCATCAAAGCCTCACGCGCCTTATCCGAAGAGATCAACCTTGAACGTTTAATCGAAAACCTGATGACGCTGCTGCTTGAACGGGCCGGGGCGCAGCGTGGCCTGCTGCTGCGTGTCAGCGATAATCACATCCCGGAGATTGAAGCCAGCGCCTGGACCAGTACCGACGGCGTGCGGGTGCGCATCCTGAAAGCGTCACCGATGGCGACGGACATGCCGCTGTCGGTGCTGGCCGCGGTGATCCGCACCGGGCAGGAGATCCGCACCGGCAAACCGGAGGAGTTCCACCCGTTCAGCCAGGATCCGTATCTGGTGACGTCCGGCGCCGCCGTGATGTGCGTGCCGATGTTCAAACAGGCGCGGCTGGTGGGGATTCTGTATCTGGAAAACCGCCTGATGCCGGAGGTGTTTACCGCCGAACATTCGCGCGTGGTCAGCCTGCTAGGCGCGCAGGCGGCGGTTTCGCTGGAGACGGCGCGGCTCTACGCCGAGCTGCTGGCGGAAAACATCCAGCGCCGACGGGTGGAGAAAGAGCTGCGCGCCAGCCAGACCTCACTGATGCTGGGCGAGCAGATCAGCCATACCGGCAGCTGGCGCTGGGAACTGGTGCAGGATCTGATGTTTATGTCCGAAGAATACGCCCGTATCCTTGGCCTGCCGGAGCAGCAAAAGATGATCTCAATGGCGGAGTTTTTGACCTTCGTGCATGAGGATGATTATGGCCGGATCAGCACCCTCGTTAATCAGAGCGTGCGTGACGGGCTGTCGATGCGCGCGGAGTTTCGCATCATCCGCACCGACGGCTCCGTTCGTTACATCCTCGGGATTGGCGATCCGGTGGGGGTGGGCAGCGAGGTGAATGAGTATTACGGCATCATTACCGACATCACCAGCCAGCGGGCGGCGGAGGATGCGATGCGGGTGGCGCAGGCGGATCTGGCGCGGGTCTCACGAGCCACTACCGTCGGGCAACTGACCTCCTCGATCGCGCACGAGATCAACCAGCCGCTGATGTCGATTGTCTCGAACGCCGGCGCGAGCCTGCGCTGGCTCAACCGCGATCCGGCGCGGCTGGACAAAGTGCGCGAGGGGCTGGAGGAGATCGCCGCCGAGGGCGAGCGGGCAGGGGAGATCATCCGCAGCATTCAGTCTCTGACGCGCAAACAGGACCCCACGTTTACGCGAATCGATCTGCACTTCCTGATCCACCACATCATTATGCTTTCCCGCAGCGAACTTGAGCTGCGACACATAAGCGTTGATTATCTTCTGAACGCTGACGACAGCTTTATCATCGGCGACAGCGTGCAGATCCAGCAGGTGTTGCTTAACCTGGTGATGAATGCGATGGAAGCGATGGCGGAAGTGACGGATCGCCCGTGCAGCATCACGATCGCCACCGCGAACTGCGCTGAGGGGAAGGTGATCTTTGAGATCGCCGATACCGGCAGCGGCATTGAGCCGGAGCTCACCGAGCGGATCTTTGACTCGTTCTATTCGACCAAAGCGCAGGGAATGGGCATGGGGCTGACCATCAGCGCCAGCATCATTGAACGGCACCGGGGGAAACTGAGCGCGCGCCGCAGAGAGCCGTACGGCACGGTGTTTACCTTCGCGTTGCCGCTTGCCGGACAGGAGATGTAACGTTTATTCCGCTGGCTGATGTTTGGTCAGGCGCTCGACGGCCCTGACCAGTTCAGCCACGGAGCGGACCTGCATTTTCTCCATCACCCGGCGGCGGTGCACTTTCACCGTAATCTCACTGACGCCCAGCTCGGCGGCGATCTGCTTGTTGAGCTTGCCGCTGACGGCCAGCTCAAGCACCTCATGCTCGCGCGGCGTGAGGGACAGATGGCGCTGTTTCAGGGCGTAGTGCTCTTTGACGCGGGCGGCGTTGTGCTGTGCCAGCCTGAGCGCGGATTCGATGGAGCCAATGAGCGCGCTGGATTCAACGGGCTTAGTGAGAAATTCGTAGGCCCCGCCTTTGATCGCCCGGACGGACATAGGGATGGTGCCGTGGCCGGTGAGAAAGATGATCGGTATTTCCCGCCCGCTGTCTTTCAGCGCATCTGCGACATCAAACCCGGTTATCGTGGGCATTTGCATATCGAGGATCACGCAGGAGGGCAGATCCTCAAAGGGATGGCTGAGAAAGGCTTCTGCTGAGGAAAAGCCAAGGGCGTGTATATCCGCGGATTCCAGCAGCCTGACAACGGACTGTCTGACTGTGTCATCGTCATCAACCACATAAACAATGTGTTCCATTCACCGCCCCGGTGTTGATTTAAATGTCGAGGATGTAAACAGTCACTATGGCTACGTAAGAGACTGTTTATGCTGACTTTCATCTTAACACATTAAATATCATTATCATTTAGCAATATGATAACCATATGAAGTATAGCGAGCTGGAGCGGAGGCGATGAAGGAACGAAACGCTGTTTTTATGCACCGACAAGCTCAATACGGTTGCCGTCCGGGTCCGCAATCACCGCTTCATAGAAACCGTCCCCGGTCATACGCGGGGCGCTGAGCAGGGAGCCGCTTGCCTGCGCCTGCGCTGCCATACTGTCCACCTGCGCTTTGCTGCCGACGTTGATGGCGATATGCGCCCAGCCGACAAATTCCGGGTGCGAAGGTGCACTGGGCAGGCCCGGCAGCGTCATCAGCTCGATGGTCGGCCCGTCATCCAGGGTAATAAAGTGAGATTTAAACCCCGGACGATTTTTGCTGACGTAGCGGTCATTACTGCGGCCGCCAAACACCGTTTCCCAGAACTGAACCTGCGCGTCCAGGCTGCGGGTCCAGAGTGCGACATGTGCAATATTCATAAGATCCCTCGTTATTTGTCTGTGAGGACTTTCACCGGTAAAACAGGCTACACTCTGGTTTTGAGCGCGACAAGCTGAGGAAACAACAATGCACTACACACTGAAAGAAAGCGACAAGGAAAAAGCGGAAGGAACAAACGGCGCGGGCGCTCTACAGCAAAAACTGCTGGAATCCCGTTCGATTGTCATCTCCGGAGAGATTAACCAGGAGCTGGCCCAGAAGGTCATCACTCAGATGATCCTGCTGCAAAGCGTCAGCAACGATCCGATCAAGCTGTACATCAACAGTCAGGGCGGCCATGTAGAAGCGGGCGACACCATCCACGACTTCATTAAGTTTATCCGTCCGGAAGTGCATGTGATCGGCACCGGCTGGGTGGCGAGCGCCGGGATCACCATCTTCCTGGCGGCGAAAAAAGAGCACCGCTACGCTCTGCCGAATACCCGCTTTATGATCCACCAGCCGCTGGGCGGCGTGCGCGGTCAGGCAACGGATATCGAAATCGAAGCGCGCGAGATCATCCGCATGCTGGAGCGCGTGAACAAGCTGATTGCTGACGCCACCGGCCAGCCGCTGGAGAAAGTGAAGAAAGACACCGACCGTAACTTCTGGATGTCACCGGCGGAAGCGCTGGACTACGGCATCGTGGGTAAACTGATTACCCATTATGACGAGCTGAACCTGGATTAAGTTTAAGCCGGCGTGTGCGTCGGGTGACGGCTTCGCCTTACCCGACCTACGCGCGCTCGATTGACCCATGACAAGTTCCCCCCTCGCTGTCTCTTCTATAATCGCGCCTGTCTCCCCTCTCACTGGTGCTACCCATGGCGTATCAACTGAACCTGAACTGGCCGGAATTTCTTGAAAAATACTGGCAAAAACAACCCGTTGTGCTGAAAAATGCCTTCCCGAATTTTGTCGACCCCATTACCCCTGATGAACTGGCGGGTCTGGCGATGGAGCCGGAAGTTGATAGCCGCCTGGTAAGCCATGCTAACGGCAAGTGGCAGGCGAGCAATGGCCCGTTTGAGCATTTCGATAACCTCGGTGAAACCGGCTGGTCCCTGCTGGCGCAGGCGGTGAACCACTGGCATATGCCCGCAGCAGAGCTGGTGCGTCCGTTCCGCGTCCTGCCGGACTGGCGTCTCGATGACCTGATGATCTCCTTCTCCGTCCCGGGTGGCGGCGTTGGGCCGCATATCGATCAGTACGATGTGTTTATTATCCAGGGGATGGGCAGCCGCCGCTGGCGCGTGGGGGACAAGCTGCCGATGCGTCAGTTCTGTCCGCATCCGGCCCTGCTGCACGTCGATCCGTTTGAGCCGATCATCGACGAAGATCTGGCCCCGGGCGATATCCTCTACATTCCGCCTGGATTCCCGCATGACGGCTTCACCCATGAAACCGCGCTCAACTACTCTGTCGGTTTCCGCGGGCCGAACGGTCGCGATCTGATCAGCAGCTTTGCCGACTACGCGCTGGAGAACGATCTGGGCGGCGAACATTACAGCGATCCGGATCTGACCTGCCGCGAACACCCTGGCCGCGTGGAGCAGTACGAGCTCGATCGCATTCGCCAGATGATGATCGACATGATTAGCAAGCCAGATGATTTTACGAAATGGTTTGGCAGCTTCGTCTCCACGCCGCGTCACGAGCTGGATATTGCCGCCGCCGAGCCGCCGTATTCCGCAGAAGAGGTGCTCGACGCGCTGCAAGGGGGCGAAACGCTCTCCCGCCTGAGCGGGCTGCGCGTGCTGAACATCAACGGCAGCGTCTTTATCAACAGCGAACAGCTGGAAACGGCGGATGTGAACGGGGCGGACGCGCTGTGCCGCTTCACCGAGCTCGGCCAGGCTGAGCTGGGCGATGCGCTGAATAATCCGGCGTTTGTGGAAGAGCTGACCGGTTTGATTAACCAGGGCTACTGGTTCTTCGACGAGTAACAGCAGGCGGCGTTTAGTCAGGCTAAACGCCGCCAGGTTCAGACCAGCATATTACAGGCCTTCCAGTAGTTAAGAAGCCGCTCATCGTCGCGCTCTTTCTCCGCTTTGATTTTCATCGCCCGGGCAAGATTTTCTCGCGATACTTCATGGCCTTTTTGCACGATGTCTAAAACCGCTTCACCAAGAGCCAGTGAAATTTCTGCCCGATTATTGCGAATCGTCATAAATACCTCCTCGTTGGTTGCGATAATTTAATTATGAACGGGAAATAATCAGTCGGTAATAATTCATCTCATTCTTATTTTTTCATTTCGGCGTTAAGTAGACTTAATATTCGGTTCTGTCAATGATGTTTCAAAATGCTAATAAGACGTTTAAGCCTGAATTTATGCGCTACAGTTAATTTCGTGCAACAGGCAAATAACCGAAACAGGAGAATAATTATGGTAGATAAAAGCGCAATTAAGGATCACACTCAGGTTGTCGCCAGCTGCGGAACGCACGTCGGGGTTGTGGACCATCTTGATGGTGAGCGTATCAAGCTTGCGAAGAGCGATCCGGAATCGGGCGGCAAGCACCACTTTATTCCTCTCGGCTGGGTTGATAAGGTCGAAGATAATAAAGTTGTCCTGACCAAAAACCATAAAGAGGTTTTTGCTGAGTGGCAGGAAGCATAAATATATTTCTCGCAAGGAAATATATGCCTTCGCTCCGGCTTCGTCCGGAGCGTAATAGTGTCTGCGCCCGGTGATTGCTGCCATTACAAATGGATGGTACTGTTTTGCCTGTCCTTTCCCCGATGCAGGCCCCAAATGATGCTCCAGAGTGAAAATAGATCAGCGAAACGCATATTTTTTGTTGAAGATTTTCAGGTATTCGGCGAGCGCTACGGCATCGACTACCGTTTCCCCCAGTTAAAAGAGGCGCAGGTCAGCGGTAGCCCCGTGTTGCAGGGGAATGTTGAAGAGATGATGCTCTCGTCCGGCATTTCGCTGACCCACTCCGACGTACGTGTATTACAGCCCTATGAAACCACCTCTCGCCACAGCAGCCCGCTCTATATGCTGGTGGTGCTGGAAGGGTGCGTGACGCTCACGCTCAATGGTATCAATTATCCCGTCCGCCCGGGCATGGCGTTCAGCTCACGTCTGAGTGAAGATCAGGTGATGAGCGCGCGTCACGATGCCGACAGCACGCTGAAAACGCTCTCGTTTGGCGTCTACCCGCACGATGCCGGACGTGAAGCCCTGCTTGAGTCATTGCTTCTGGAATGGCAAAGCCTGAATGCACCCGCGTTTGTCTGGCAGGTTCCCGAGTTTGTGATGTCAGGTATTCTGCATGCGCAGCGGCAGGGGGGAAGCGTGCTCTCACGCAAGCTGTTGCTGGAGGGGCTGATGTATCAGCTGATCGGCCATGGCCTCAACCAGCGCCAGCAGCCTTGCCCAGGCCGCCCTGAGCATGCGCGTCTTGAACGCGTGCGGAGCCTGCTGGAACAGTCTCCTGAACGGGATCATACTCTCGCGCAGCTGGCAGCCCTTGCCGCAATGAGCCCAAGCAGCCTGCGCAGCAAGTTCCGTCAGCGCTACGGCTGCACGCTCTTCGATTACCTTCGCGACTGTCGCCTTGCGCTGGCGCGCCGCTATCTGCTGGAAGGCCACAGCGTGCAGCAGGCGGCTTGGATGTGCGGGTATCAGCATGCCACCAACTTCGCCACCGCGTTTCGTCGTCATTACGGGATTTCACCGGGGGACGTGCGCAAACTCCGCTAACGTAATTTCTCCTGTCGCGCGAATGCATTTCGTGTGGTTTAGCATCGCGCATACGTAACCTGGCGGCACGCATAGCCGTTTGCACTCTCAAAAAGGTAATAATTCTTATTAACAATAAGAAATATCTCTGGAGAGGGTTATGTTTGTTAAATCGCGTCTGGCACTGCTGGTGGGATGGGTTACCGGTAGCGTTGCTTTTCCTTTACTGGCGCAGGATGCCCAAAAAACTGACACCGTGGTGGTGACCTCGCAGATGCAGTCTGCGGCCACCAAGCTTGAAACACCGGATATTGAAACCCCGCAGTCGGTCTCTATCGTCACTCGCGAGCAGTTCGAAGAGCAGGGCGCAACCAGCGTGCGTCAGGCCGTGAGCTACACGCCGGGCGTCTACAGCAACCAGATCGGGGCGTCAAACCGCTTTGACTACATGGTGCTGCGCGGTTTCTCGGACGGCAGCCTGGACAACGTCTACCTCGACGGCCTGAAGATGATGGGCGACACCAACTCCCACAGCTCGCTGGTGGTTGACCCGTGGTTCCTGGACAGTATCGAAGTCGTGCGCGGTCCGGCCTCCGTGCTCTATGGCCGCTCATCGCCGGGCGGGATTGTGGCGCTCACCTCCCGTAAGCCATCGTTCGATCCTGGCGGGGAGATCAAGCTCTTCGCCGGTAACAATAACCAGCGTGGGGCGATGTTCGACGTCACTGGCCCGGTTGATGATAACGACCGCGTGGCGGTGCGCCTCAGCGGGATGACCCGCTATGCCGATTCCCAGTTCGATCCGCTGAAGGAAGAGCGTTACGCCCTGATGCCGAGCCTGACCTGGCGTATCACCGACAACACCCGTCTGGATCTAATGGCCTACCTGCACCGCGATCCGGAAGGCGGCAGCCACTCCGGCCTGCCATATGAGGGCACCGTTGTACCGCACAGCGGTAAGAAAATCTCCAACACCTTCTTCGAAGGCGAGGACGATTACGACAAGTACGATCGTCGGGAAAACATGGTCGGCTATAACATCGAGCACCTGTTTGACAGCGGCTGGTCCGTGCGCCAGAAGCTGCGCTACCTGCACACCAAAGTCGAGCTGAACCAGGTGTATGCCGCAGGCTGGCTGAATGACACCGAGCTGAACCGCGGCTATTCCGGCTCCGACGAGAAGATGAACGCCATCACCCTGGATAACCAGGTCGACGGCAGCTTCGATACCGGGGCGGTAAACCACCGCGTGCTGATCGGCATGGACTACCAGGACCGCACCAACAACGTCACTGGCTACTACGGCGGCTTCCCGCCGATTGACGCTTTCCATCCTGTTTACGGCGCGAAGCCGGACTACATCACCCAGTACAGCAGGGAAAAGCACAAGCTGCGCCAGACCGGCTACTACCTACAGGATCAGATGTCCATTGACCGCTGGCGCCTCACGCTGGGCGGGCGTTACGACCAGGTGAGCGTGTCGAACGTCGACAACTTCAACCACACCCGCAGCGATCTGGATAAAAATAACTTCAGCAGCCGCGCGGCGCTGCTGTATCTGTTTGATAACGGCGTCGCGCCGTACGTCAGCTACTCTACCGCCTTTACGCCGACCAGCTTTGCCGACGAGCAGGGCAACATTTTGGATCCGATGAAGGGCAAGCAGTGGGAAGCGGGTGTGAAGTATGAGCCGGAGGGGATGAACAGCCAGTTCAGCGCCTCGGTGTTCCGCATTAACCAGAAGAACATTGCCACTAAAGAGGAGCCGACCGATCCGTACCGTTCCATCGGTGAAATCGAATCCGAAGGCGTTGAACTGGAGGCGATTGGTCAGCTGACCGACAGCCTGCGTATGCAGGCCGCGTACACCTACACGGATATTCGCTACAAGAAGAGCAGCCCGGAAGAGGAGGGCAAGCGCGCCGTTTATGCCCCGCGTAACATGGCCAGCGCCTGGCTGAGTTACGACGTCAAAACCGGCCCTCTGGATGGCCTGACCGTCGGCTCCGGCGTGCGCTATGTCAACGGGATCGCCAGCGATCGCCAGAACACCCATACGCTTCCGTCGTACACGCTGGTGGATATGACCGTGGGGTATGACCTGTCGAAAGTGGGGCTCACGGGCGTGAGCGCGCAGTTGAACGTCAATAACCTGACGGACAGAAGCTACGTCGCGGCGTGTAACTCGCTCTCTTACTGCTACTTCGGTGCAGAACGCAGCATTGTGGGCAGCGTTTCGTGGAAGTTCTGAGTCGTTGACCATTGCCCGGTGGCGGTTTCCACCCTCTCCCTTTGGGAGAGGGTTGGGGTGAGGGCAACAGGCCGCACTACTCCTCCATCGCAATCACAATTGCCTCGCCCATCTTCCTCAGCGCTTCGCGGTTCTTCTCCGTCGGCGGCAACGCCACGTTGATCCGCAGGCAGTTGCGGTACTTCCCGGAGGCAGAAAACAGCGACCCGGCCGCAGCCTGGATCTTCAGACGGCACAGCTGCTTGCTGACGCACACCATATCGACCGTCTCCGGCAGCTCAACCCACAGCAGGAAGCTTCCTTGCGGGCGGGTGACGCATATCTCTGCCGGAAAATACTGCCGCACCCAGCAGGTATAGGTTTCCATATTCTGCTGATAAATCTGACGCATACGGCGCACGTGGCGATGGTAATGGCCGTCGCGAATAAACGCCGCCACCGCCATCTGCGTGCCCGGCACGTTAAACCCGCCCGCGGCGTACTTCATGTGCATCACCCGGTCGTAATAGCGCCCCGGCACGATCCAGCCGACGCGCAGGCCCGGCGCCACGGTTTTGGTAAACGAGCTGCATAAGAGCACGCGGCCATCTATGTCCATAGAATGAATGGTGCGCGGACGCGGGTACTCCGCCGCCAGCTCGCCGTAAATGTCATCCTCAACAATCACGATATCGTGCCGCTGTGCCAGGGCTAAGACCTGCTTCTTGCGAGACTCCGGCATGATAAACCCGAGCGGGTTATTGCAGTTCGGCACCAGGATCACCGCCTTGATCGGCCATTGCTCCAGCGCCAGCTCTAACGCCTCGATGCTGATCCCGGTCTCGGGATCGGTGGGAATTTCAATGGCCTTGATGTTAAAGCCGCGCAGCATCTGCATGGTGCCGTGAAACGATGGTGACTCGACTGCCACGATGTCACCCGGCTTGCACACCGAGAGCAGAGCGATCGACAGCGCGCCGTGGCAGCCGTTGGTGATGACAATCTCGTTTGCCGCCACGGTGGAGCCGCCATCCAGCATCAGACGGGCGATTTGCTCGCGTAGCTCCAGGCGCCCG
This sequence comes from Enterobacter sp. BIDMC93, assembly GCF_001037805.1. Taxonomy (NCBI): domain Bacteria; kingdom Pseudomonadati; phylum Pseudomonadota; class Gammaproteobacteria; order Enterobacterales; family Enterobacteriaceae; genus Enterobacter; species Enterobacter sp. BIDMC93. Next base: position 4,496,829 of record NZ_KQ089962.1, on the reverse strand, counting down.
TCGAGCACGTCATAGCTCAGCATTTCGCCCGGATTATGCTGCGCAATGCGGCTCATCTCACGCCACAGCGGCTTCAGGCTCGGTTGGTTAATGTCCGGTGAGCCGCCGCCAAAGGAGATCATCTCTTTGTCGGCGCGGGCGTCCAGCAGCATCATCACTTCGTCCCACTGGGTGACGTCCACGGGGCGCTGTACCGGGCGCGTCATCGCCGGGACGGGCGGCTGGGCTTTGCGTTTCGAGACAAAATAGCCGGAGCGCGGCTGAGGCGTAATCAGCTGGCGGTTTTCGAGGATCTGGTAGGCCTGCTGTATGGTGCTGATGCTCACGCCGTGCTCCTGGCTCAGCGTGCGTACCGACGGCAGACGTTCACCGCTGCGATACAGCCCTTGTTCGATACGTTCCGCCAGGAGGTTGGCCAGATGTTGATAGCGCGTCATGCTGTATCCTTTTTTTTCACCATACAGAGCATTAAACCAGTACAGATTGATGGGTAAACCACCATGCAGATACCGTTTTAGCGGATCTGTATGGTAAACAAAAGCGGTTTTTGAATCTGTATTGTACTGGCCGTTTTCCATGATGATAACTCCACTGGCACAGCGAGGAGAGCATCATGGAATTCTACGAGAATCGTTCAAAACGTCCGTTTATCGCGTTTGTCTGGATAGCGAAAACGCTGCGTAACTGGTATCGCATCAACCGTACCCGCCGTATTCTGAGCCAGATGAGCGACGAGCAGCTCAAGGACGTCGGGTTATCGCGATATGATGTGTGAGCATAGGGTTGCCCGGTGGCGCTACGCTTACCGGGCCTACAGGAGACCGTAGGCCGGGTAAGGCGCAGCCGCCACCCGGCGGTTTTCAGCTCAACAGCGCAAGCGTCTGCCGTTTCGGCCTTTCCAGCAGCTCAACCGCCTCCTGATATGACCGCACGTTGTTATAGCCCATCACCAGCCCGTAGCGTTTGCCCGACCCGCGATACCACGCCGAAAGCGCATTGACCTGCAATTGCTGTTCCTGCCAGCAGCGGGCGATCTCCCGGTCAGCGCTTCCCTTTGCGAGGAACGCGACAATATGCATTCCACCGTCGTTTTGCTCGGTGAAGAACAGATCACCATAGACCTCACGCAGGGCGGCAATCATCCAGTCGCGGCGGGTTTGATAGAGCGCGCGCATCTTTTTCAGATGACGGAAAAAATGCCCCTCGTTGAGAAACGTGGTGAGGATTTTTTGCGTCAGGACCGGCTGGCCGCTGGTGAGGATGTCCGCGCTGTCGGTAAACGCGCCGACGGTGCTGGCGGGCATCACCACGTAGCCCATGCGCAGTGAAGGCATGATGGTTTTGCTGAAGGTGCCCATAAAGATCACCCTGTCATGCTGGTCGAGGCTTTTCAGCGACGGCAGCACTTTGCGGGTGTAGTGAAATTCGCCGTCATAGTCATCTTCGATAATCCACGCCTCGTTTTGTGACGCCCAGTCGAGCAGCTGCTGCTTGCGCGGCAGGGAGAGCGTCACCGCCAGCGGGCTCTGGTGCGACGGGGTAACGATGGCGAAGCGGGCATCGTGGTGGTTACGCAGCAGGTAGTCCGTATCCATCCCAGCGCGATCGACCGGCACGGTGTGCAGGCGGGGCACAATGCGCTTGAGCAACTGCTGGCCCATAAAGTAGCCCGGATCCTCAAATACCACCTTATCGCTGCGGCTGGCGAGCGTGTCGAGGATCAGGCGCAGGCTGCCGCTGTAGCCGCTGGTGATCAGCACCTGTTCTGCGGTGCAGGACAACCCGCGCGAGATATTGAGATAGCGGGCAATTGCCTCGCGCAGCGGATACCAGCCCAGCACCGGCGGGTTGAGCATTTCATCCTGACGCATGGCGCGCGTCGCCTGGCCTGCCAGCAGCAGCCATTTTTTATAGGGGAAGCTGTCGAGCGCGGGAATGCCGGGGCGCAGAAAACCGGCCCGTTCGCGCTGGCTAATCAACGACGCCGGCAGCGTGCCGGTCGCTTGTTCTGCCGGAGCGTTTTGCGCGGGCAGCAGAAGATCCGGATTCACCCGCGTGCCGCGCGCGCCCTGGCTTACCAGATATCCTTCCCCCGTCAGAATGGCATAGGCTGTTTCAACGGTTTTTCGCGCGACCTTAAGCTCTTCAGCCAGCACGCGGATGGCAGGCACTTTGTCGCCGGGCTTCAGTACGCCGCGCGTGATGTTATCGCGATAGCGGGTATAAATGTCGTGATAGCCCGGCTTCATGTCCTACCTCATTTCAGGTTTTTTGTGTCTTTTTACTATGTCATTAACGACGTAGATTTGCCTCATCGCATGATAAAAACCGCACAAAAAAGAGGAAAGACAATGAGCACCCGCGTAAACCACCACAAAGCCACACCTGCACTCGCCAACGCGCTTTCCGCCCTGAGCATGGAAGTGGCGAAAACCTCCATTGATCCGGCGCTGAAGCACCTGATCGACATTCGCGTCTCGCAGCTGAACGGCTGTACCTTCTGCCTGGATATGCATTCGAAAGAGGCCAAAATTGCCGGCGAGCGCGAGCTGCGCCTGTACCATCTGGCGGCGTGGCGGGAGTCGCCGCTGTTCAGCGCCCGCGAGAAAGCCGCGCTGGCCTTCACCGAAGCGCTGACCCAGATTGGCGTTCACGGCGTGAGCGACGCGCTGTACCGCAGCGTGGCGGAGCATTTCTCGGACGTGGAAATTTCAGAGCTGAACTTCGCCATCGTAGCGATCAACGCCTGGAACCGCCTGGGCATTACCTCCCGCATGGAGCCGGGCTCGCTGGATGCGGCATATGGGCTGAACAAGGCTAACCTGGAGTAATCCCGCGCTCGCGGATTATCGCCACCAGCGCCCGTAAGCCTGGCGGGACGTGACGATGGCGAGTGGGGGATTCGGGCGTTTATGGAGCCAAGGTCGATTGTGGGCTAAAACCAGCCCGGTGGCGCTGCGCTTACCGGGCCTACAAAACACCGTAGGCCGGATAAGCGCAGCGCCATCCGGCAAACACTTCGCTCCATACCGAAGCATCCACACCATTAGTCCCGCATTCTCTCCATATCATCACAACGGAGAGACCTTCATGATCGCAGTCCTTTTCGAAGCTAAAGCTGCACCGGCGCATCAGGCGCGCTATCTTCAACTTGCCGCAGAGCTTAAGCCTTTGCTGGCCGATATCGACGGCTTTATCGATATCGAACGGTTCCAGAGCCTGACGACCGACGGCAAAATCCTGTCCCTTTCCTGGTGGCGGGATGAAGAGGCCGTCCGCCGCTGGAAGCAGAACGTCTTTCATCAGGCGGCGCAGGCCGAAGGACGGGCGTCGATTTTTTCTTTCTACCGTATTCGCGTGGCGCAACTGGTGCGGGAATACAGTTCCGAAACCGGAGGGCACGCGGATGTATGACGTTCATGTGATTTTTAGCGACAGGCCCGGCGAGCTGGCGCGCTTTGGACAACTGTTAGGCCGCAACGGCGTGGGGCTGGAGGGGGGCGGCGTTTTCGGTACGGATGCCCATTTCCTGGTGGAGGACGGGGAAAAAGCCCGCCGTGTGCTGCTCGACGCCGGGTTTACCGTGCAGGCGCTGCGAAAGCCGGTGATCAGAAAGCTTAAGCAGGAGCGTCCTGGCGAGCTGGGTGAAATTGCGGCCGCGCTGGCCGCAAAGGGCGTGTCAATCCTGACCCAGTACAGCGACCATGCGAATCACCTTATTCTGCTGACGGATGATGATAAGCTGGCCGCAGAGATCACCGAACCCTGGGCGACGAATGTTAAAGACGAGCTTACCCCCTGATAACAGCGCGGCGCTGGAACAGGCCATTGCCGCTGTAGCGGCTACAATGGCCGATCCGTCGCGCGTGAAGATGCTCTGTGCTCTGATGGACGGGCGGGCGTGGACGGCTACAGAGCTGAGCGTGGCGGCAGACGTTGCGCCGTCGACCGCCAGTGGGCATCTGGCGCGGCTGGTGGAGGGAAAGTTGATTACCTGCCTGTCTCAGGGGCGGCATCGCTACTATCGCCTGGCGGGACACGACGTGGCGGCGCTTGTCGAGCAGATGATGGGGCTCTCCTGGAGCCGCATCACGCCGCCGGAAACCTCCGCGCCAAAAGCCCTGCGCGAAGCACGAACCTGCTACGACCATCTTGCCGGAACGGTGGCGGTGCATATCTATGAATTCATGCAGGCGGAAGGCTGGCTTGAGGCAGACGGTTTAGCGCTCACGCTACATGGCCGCGAGCAGTTTCTGAAGCTTGGTATTCCGTTAAATCCCAATACCCGTCGCAAGGCGTGCTGCGCCTGCCTGGACTGGAGCGAGCGGCGGTTTCATCTGGGGGGAGAGGCCGGCGCGGCGCTGCTCATCCACATGGAAAGCAAAGGTTGGATCCAGCGGGTGGCGGGGTACAGGGAGGTGGTGGTGACGGCTTCGGGGAAAAGTGCCGTCAGGAAGCATTTTAGCCGCTAAACGCCGTTGCGGGCTGATGCCCTCACCCCGACCCTCTCCCACAGGGAGAGGGAGAACATCGTTTCGCAATTCCTGCGCTTTAACTTCTCGTTTCTTGATACTTACCCTGATAACTATTATCGTAATGGCGTACTACGAGAGGATTCCCCATGAGTGAAGAAGATCTGTTTAGCCGCAGGCCGATGGGCATGCGGATGGCGATGATCGTGCGTCAGTGGCGCGCAGTCATCGACGACGCCATTCTCGACACCGGGTTAACCCAGTCGAGCTGGACGGTGATGATGCAGCTTCATCAACTCGGGGATAACGTCTCGGTCAGCGAGCTGGCGGAAGTGCAGGGGATTGAACTGCCTCCGCTAATGCGTACGCTGACACAGCTGGAAAAGCAGGGCTACCTGCTGCGCACCGTCTCGCCGTATGACAAGCGTATCCGGCTGCTGACGCTGACGCCTGAGGGAAAAGCCATTCTTGAAAGGCTCTCTCAGGTGATTGAGACGTATCAGGCGCGCGTATCGCAAAACATCGCGCCGGAACATATCAATATTTTCAGCGCCACACTCAATCAAATCGCCTGCAATTTGCGGACAATCCGCGAAGAAGATAATAAGACCGAAAAATAATGACTCCTGAACAAAAGTTTGCCCGCTGGGTAAGGGTGAGTATTGCCTCTTTCCTGCTGATGTTTGTCTACTTTATCGTCGCGGATATCTGGATCCCGCTGACGCCGGACTCCACCGTGATGCGCGTGGTGACCCCGGTGTCTGCCCGCGTCTCCGGGTATGTGGCGGCGGTACATGTCCACAACAATAGCCAGGTTAAGAGAGGCGATCTGCTGTTTGAGCTCGACGCCACGCCGTTTCGCAATAAGGTCGAAGCGGCGCAGATTGCGCTGGAACAGGCGCGTCTGTCTAACGATCAGCTGGACGCGCAGATTGCCGCGGCGCAGGCCAGCCTGAAAACCGCGGTGCTGACGGCGCGTAATGACAAAGTTACCTTCGACCGCTACCAGAAACTGAGTACCTTGCAGAGCGTGTCGCAGGCGGATCTGGATAAGGTCCGTACCACCTGGCAGAGCAGCGAGCAGTCCGTCAGCTCGATTCAGGCGAATATTCATAACCTGCGCATTCAGCGCGGCGAGCGGGATGAGCACCGCAACGTGACGCTGCAAAAATACCGTAACGCGCTGGATGAAGCGGAGCTGAATCTTGGCTGGACGAAGGTCTACGCCGAGGCGGACGGCACGGTCAGTAACCTGCAATTAAGCCCCGGTTTTTACGCCTCGTCCGGTTCGGCTGCGCTGGCGCTGGTGAACACCCGGATCGATATCGTGGCGGATTTCCGCGAGAAGAGCCTGCGGCATACCCACCAGGGGACCGACGCCGCCGTGGTGTTCGACGCCTTCCCGGGGCAAGTTTTCCGTGCCCACGTCACCAGCAGCGACGCGGGGATCCTCGCCGGACAGGAGGCCGTAAACGGTCAACTTTCTGAACCGGAAACCTCCAACCGCTGGGTGCGTGATGCCCAGCGTATGCGCATTCACGTGGCGCTGGACGAAGCCTTACCGAAGTCGCTGCCGACCGGCGCGCGCGCCACCGTGCAGCTCTACAATAGCGAAGGGCCGTTTGCGCGATTCTTCTCCGGGATGCAAATCCATCTGGTTAGCCTGCTTCACTATGTCTATTAGCACCCTGGCGCGGGTATTTACCCCGCACGGCAACATCGTCTATACGGCAAACGACTTTCGCCAGACCCTGCGTATCGTCTTTGCCGGGATGATTGCGCTCAGTATTTCGAGTTTCTACAACACCAGCTACGGCGTGTTTTTTGTGGTCTATCCGATCATGCTGCTCTCGCTGGTGCCGGTGTTTAACCGCCACGTGGCGAAGCAGTTTATCTTCAGCGCCTCGCTGAACTGCATCGAAATGGTGTTTATCATCGGCTATCTGTCCCAGTGGCCGGTCATTATGACGCTGGTGGTGTTTGCCCTGTACGTGATGCGTTTTCGCTTTATGAGTAAGGGGCCGCTGTTCCTGTTCGGCTCGATGGGCGTGGTTTGCCAGAGCGTGATGCTCAACTTTATGAGCTACCCCACCACCAACTGGCACACGCTTTTATTCTCTAACATCGAAGCGAGCGTAATGGCGGTGTGCCTGAGCGCGCTGATGAACTACCTGCTGCCGGACGTGGAGCCGCGTAAGCCGCCGCCGCTGATCGAGAAAGATGACGCCCGCGTGCGCCACGAGTCTCTGCTCTCGGGCACCGTGGCGACGCTGATTTTCGTGGTGTTCCAGATGAGCGACTTAAGCGATTCGCTTTCGGCGCTGATGGCGGGCATTCTGATCCTGTTCCCGATGCACTATCGCGGCTCGGTTATCAGCTCCATCTGGCGCGTAGTCGGCGTGGTGCTGGGGTGTCTCTATATCCTTGTCGTCCAGCTTATCCTCTACGATCACAGCAGCCATATGCTGCTGATGATGCCGCTGATTGGCCTTGGACTGGCGTTTGGCGCGCGTCTGCACGTAATGGAGAAGGTCGGCGCCGGGGTAGGCTTCGCCAGTATCACCACCATCGGCATTATGTTCGGGCAGAACATGCATCCGGACAGCGACCTGGTGTTCAGCGATCTGTACCGCATCACCTCCGTCACCTTCGCGCTGGTGGTCACGCTGACGATGGTCTTTCTGGTGCACCTGATCCTGAACCGCTTCGAGGCGACGCGCTACGTTATCGCGCCGCCAAAAGCGGATTAATGCCCCAGCATGGCGGGCAGTTGCGAGAGCAGAAACAGGATCAGGCCAATTGTTCCGCCCACAAGGGTACCGTTAACGCGAATGAACTGAAGATCTTTACCGATATTGAGTTCTATCTGGCGTGACATGTCTTTGGCATCCCAGCTTTTCACCGTGTCGCTGATATGGCGCGTCAGGAACGCGGCGAAATCCGGCGCCACGCGGTGCGCGGCCTGCTCCAGATGCTCATTCAGCGACGCCCGCAGGCTGGCGTCGTTGGTCAGCGTTTCGCCAAACCACAGCCCGGCGTTGGCGATACGCTGCTTCACGCGGGAATCATCGCTCTGCATGTCATTTTTCAGCCACTGGCGCAGGTCAGCCCACATTTCCCCCAGATAGCGGTTAAAGGCTTCGTCATTCTTCAGGTAGTGTTTGATATTCTCGGCTTTCGCCGTCATCTCCGGATCGTTTTTCAGATTGTCGATGAACTTGATCGTGGCGCGGTCAAACGCCTGACGGATCTGGTGCGTGCGGTCGTGGCTGATATCGTCCAGCAGCGTGTTCACCGCGTTCGACACCATCTCCGCGCTTTGATCGCCCAGCCACTCGGTGGGCAGCACCATCGCCTTGCGCGGATGCTCGGTCTTAAGCCAGTGGACGATCTGGTCGGCAATAAATTCCCGCGTGCTTTCCCGCTGAATCAGGGTAATCAGGCGGTTGATGATGGCGTCCAGCAGCACCTGGTGACGGTTGTTTTTGGTCATGCTTTCCAGCATGACGGCGCTGGTCTCGGTTAGATCGACTTTGTCGATAGCCTTGTGGACGGCGCGTTTGAGCAGGCGCTGAATGCGTCCATCGTCGGTAAGTTCCAGAAAACCGCTCATCACCTGCACCAGATGCTGCCCCACGCGCCGGGCGTTATCGGGCTGGCTGAACCAGGTCCCAATCATCTGTGCGGGCTCGTAGCGACGGATAAGATCGACAAGGGATTGCGTATCGAGAAACTTTTCCTGCACGAACTGGCCGAGATTGTCGCCGATGCGGTCTTTATTGCGCGGGATAATCGCCGTATGGCGCGAGATAAAGGGAATTGGCACCCGGCGGAACAGCGCGACAACGGCAAACCAGTCCGCCAGCGCGCCGACCATCGCCGCTTCGGCAATGGCCTTTACGCCGCGCACCCAGAAGGTTTGCGGCAGGAACAGGGTGGTGATAAACGCTGCGACGGCAATCAGCAGCAGCGACAGCGCGAGAAGCTTGGCGCGTTTGAGTTCGGTATGTTTTTCCATGGGTTAAGGATAGAGGGATACGGGGGAAAAGTGCAAAGCTGCACGAGGCCAGTCATCTCACTTTCTGGAATGCTCCTTCAGAAATCAAATCAAAACATTGTCTTTTTCGTTCAAATACTGCTCTGTTTGTATATGCTTTTTTGTATATACAATCAGGGAAGGGTACACTATGCCTATAGAGTATGAGTGGGATAGCAATAAGGCGAAAAGCAATCTGCAAAAACACGCCATTCGTTTTGAAGATGCAGTTCTGGTTTTTGACGATCCCTGCCATTTGTCTGTTCAGGATCGTTATGAAAACGGGGAGTTTCGCTGGCAAACCATTGGTCTTGTACAGGGCGTTATTGTCATTCTGGTCGCGCACACGGTACGTTTTGAAAGCGGGGATGAAATCATACGTATCATCAGTGCGCGTAAGGCGGATCGTAAAGAGAGGAGGCGTTATGAGCATCGTTAAACATAAACGCGGTAGTGCACCGGAAGTGAGTGCCCGCCGGGAGGCTGAACTCAAAGCGCTGGCGGATAAACCCGACAGGGAAATTGATTACAGCGATATACCGGCCACGGAGGATGATCGCTGGGCCGGTGCCGTGCGGGGAAAATTCTATCGACCGCTCAAAACTCAGGCATCAGTACGCATTGACGCCGACGTGATGGAGTGGCTTAAACGGCCAGGGAAAGGTTACCAGACGCGGCTTAATGCCATTTTGCGCGAGGCGATGCTGCGCGATCAGAACAAAAAATAACACAGGCAGCGTCAGGCTGCCTTTTCTCTCAGAGGATATTTGCCACTACCCGCCACAGCACCCACCCACCAAACCCCATCAACACCACCCCTGCCGTGCGCTCTATCAGCCAGAGCGAACGGCTGAGCTTTCGCTGAACCGCCGGTAACCCCATCAGCGATATCAGCGCCAGATCCCATACCAGCACTACCATCACCATCCAGACGCCGCAGGTCGCCTGCTGAAGCAGTGTGACGTCCGGCCCGAGTAACGCTGTCATTAGCGCCAGGTAGAACAACGCGTTTTTGGGATTTAACAGCGCCGAACCCAGCCCCAGCAGGATTTGCTTCCGCAGAGAAGGGCAGCGCTGGCGGGTTTCTTCCAGCGCCAGCGGCTGCGGGCGGCTGCGCACAAGGTGCGAGCCAATCCACAGCAGGTACAGCGCGCCGGACAGTTCGATTAGCGTAAACAGCCACCCAAACTGGCGCAGCGCGCTCCAGCCGATAATCACCAGTAAGATATACAACCCGTTACCTGCTGCGATGCCGAGACACAATCCGACGCTGCCGCGCAGCCGGTAGCGGGCGGCGTAGCCAACCAGCAGGAAGAAATCCGGGCCCGGGCTTAACAGGGCAACAAAATGCGCCAGCGCCAGGGCAACAAAAGCGGAGGGAAATAACAGTTCCATAGCGACCTCAGTGACAAATCTGAGGTCACCTTACGACGTTACGTATCCTGATTATTGTCTGATATTGATCGGCCCGTGGCGTACTGGCGCGGCGTGGCGGCGGTATAGTTCACGAAGGTCTTATGAAAATGACTCTGGTCGGCAAACCCGCTCTGGTAGCCCACGTCGGCGATATCATCCCCCGCGCGCAGCCGCGCTTTGGCGTACTCCACGCGCGAAATGTTGAGAAAACTGCCCGGCGTCAGGCCGGTATCCTGCCTGAAAGTGCGGATCAGCGTCTCCTTGCGCAGCGAGAATCGTTTAGCGAGTTCGTCAAGGGAAGGGGGTGCGGCAAGATCGGAGAGTAACGCCTGCTGAACCTGCTGGCTGGTTGAGCGAGGCGCATTCATCTCACCCGCGCAACGGGGAAGGGCAGAAAGCAGGGTCTCCACGGATGCGGAGGACATCGTCCCGACAACGGCAAGAAAGTGCTTAAAGAGCGTGGGATCGCGAATAACCTGTAGCGCCAGGGGAAGATCGGTGTCGATATAGAGCATATGGTAACTGCGCGGTTTCCCGGCAACGGGGTTGCAGCTGTGCGGGGCATAAGCCGGGATCACAATAAGATCACCGGGATCAAGAACGTACGCGTTGCCGTGACTTACGCAGCAGGTCTGGCCTTCCACAATCGCGCCGATGGAGAGCTGTGGATGGCAATGACGTTTGTATGCCCGGGTGCTCTTCCACGTACTGCGCAGCTCAAGACCTGCTGCGCGGTTAAAGGTCTGGCGGATGTGGCGGGTATCGGTCATAGGAACTCCATTGATGAGCATTTTTTATACCATGTCTGCGCACCGCCTGGCAGCGTCTTGTTAAGAACCCTCCGTATATACCCAACTTTACCTTCAAAGCCAGTCAGATTGACTACCCTTAATACCCTAAGCGGTAAAACAAGGAGATTCGATATGGCTTACCAGACAGTAAATCCTGCCACGAACCAGCTCATCAAAGAATATCCCTCTCACACTGACGCAGACGTTGAAGCGGCGCTGAAGGCAGCCGATGCGCTCTATCATTCCGACTGGGCGAAAGGCGACATAAGCCAGCGCCTGCCGGTGCTGCATAAGCTGGCGGACCTGATCGACGAACGCGTGGAGGATCTGGCGAAAATCGCCAGTCAGGAGATGGGTAAGCTCATCGAACAAAGCCGCGGCGAAGTGAAGCTGTGCGCGCAAATCGCCCGCTACTATGCGGACAACGCGAAGCAGTTCCTGGCCCCGGTGAAGTATGACTCTGAACTCGGGGAAGCATGGGTTGAACATCACCCCATCGGCGTGCTGATGGCCGTCGAGCCATGGAACTTCCCGTACTATCAGCTGATGCGCGTTCTGGCGCCAAACCTGGCAGCGGGCAACCCGGTGATCGCCAAGCACGCCAGCATCGTGCCGCACTGTGCAGAGACCTTTGCACAGCTGGTACGTGAAGCGGGCGCGCCGGAAGGGGCGTGGACCAACCTGTTTATCTCGTCCGAACAGGTGGCGAACATTATCGCCGACAATCGCGTACAGGGGGCGGCGCTGACCGGTTCAGAAAAAGCGGGTAGCGTGGTTGCGGCACAGGCTGCGAAGCACCTCAAAAAATCGACCCTGGAACTGGGCGGGAACGACGTGTTCGTGGTGCTGGACGATGCCGACCTGGATAAAGCCGTGAAGATCGGCGTTAACGCGCGGCTGAACAATGCCGGGCAGGTCTGTACCGCGGCGAAGCGCTTTATCCTGCATGAAAAGATTGCAGACGCCTTCCTGAGCAAATTCACCGAGGCGTTTAAGCAGGTGAAAATTGGCGATCCGCTGGACGAAAGCACCACGCTGGGGCCTTTGTCATCCAAAGACGCGCTGGAGACGCTAACTAAACAGGTTAACGAGGCGGTGAAAAATGGCGCGAAGCTGCACCATGGCGGCAAGCCGGTTCAGCGTGACGGAAGCTTCTTTGAGCCGACCATCCTGACGCATATCTCGCGTGATAACCCGGCGTACTTCGAGGAGTTCTTCGGTCCGGTAGCGCAGGTTTACGTGGTGAAAAGCGACGACGAAGCGGTCGCACTGGCTAACGATTCCCACTACGGTCTGGGCGGCGCGGTGTTCAGCCAGAACATCGAGCGCGCGAAGAAAATGGCGTCGCGCATTGAGACCGGGATGGTATACATCAACTGGCTCACCGACACTGCGGCAGAGCTGCCGTTCGGCGGCGTAAAACGTTCGGGTTACGGACGCGAGCTGTCGGACCTGGGGATCAAAGAGTTTGTGAACCAGAAGCTGGTGGTCGTTCGTAAGTAATGCGGTAATAAAAAAAACCTGCCATCCGGCAGGTTTTTTATTAACGGTCGCATCGCCTTTCTTGCCGGGTGGCGCTGCGCTTACCCGGCCTACAATCAATGTGCAATAATTTTAATACATTGCACCCTTCATTGTAGGCCCGTGCAAGCGTAGCGCCGCCGGGCGAAACGCGCAAACAGGCTTAGAAGGACACTCCACCGCCTACATATGCACCGTCGATCAGCGTGTGGTTTGGACGACCGTCTTTACCGTCTACGCTCACGTGGCGATAGCCCACTTTCAGCGTGACAGGTTTGACTGGCGTCCAGCTTACGCCGCCGTTAGCTTCAACATAGTTCTTCACGCTGTTGTTCAGGCCGTCTGGCGCTACATAACCTTCACCAAACACGTGAATGCTGTCCGTAAGCGCAACGTTAACGCCGCCGCCAATCGGGAATGCTACGCCGTTATCGCCTTTTTTCGGGCCGATGTAGATGGCTTTCGCGCCAGCGTTCAGCATCACCGGACCCACTTCCAGGTTGTAGCCTGCCCCAACGCCGCCGGTCTGGGTGCCGTCATCGGTGTTTTTCAGCCAGTTGCTCTCCGCATACAGGCCGGATGAGGATTTCCCCATTTCCAGATTGAGGTTAGTAAAGTTTTTACCCTGCTCAATGCTGCCACCCATGGCCAGTGCGGAGCCCGATACGGCGGTCAGAGCAGAAAGGATCAGGATGTTAAGTTTTTTCATGAGCGTTTCCTCGTCATTAAATTAATCTGAGGGCACCTTAACAAGCGATGTTTATGACTGCAAATGTGATAGGTCTCGCATTTATATGCTGTTTGTGTTGGGTTTTTGAATGGTAAATGTTGATGAATTGTTTATATGGCAAATCGTCAATGTCCAATACATTCGCGTTTAGGGACAGTTTACATTCCTGGCTAAACGTAAAATGAACGAGGCGCAAATAGTCCTTCGCCATGAATTAATTGGGTTTCTAATAATTTCCAAAAGTATTTCAGCTGACACAGATAAAGACAGAGGTTTACATTTCTGGTGATTGATATACGTCCGTACGCGCCGCTTCGTTGACATTACATGTCATTTTTCTGACACGTTTCTTCATTACGTTGTTGGCTTCACTTACTGGATGCTAACAATATGAAAAGAAAAATTATTCCTGTGCTAGTCGGTTGTGCGCTCTCTTTCTCTGGCCTGGCGGCACAGCCAACCGCGGAGCGCTACGTCGTCAGCTTTCCCGAAGGCGCGCATGTCAAATACAGCGGTGCGTTTGCCAGCGCATTCCCGAACGGGCTCCCGGTGGGGATTGGTTCGGGTTTGTTATTCACGGGCAAGCAGGGCGATGCGCTGACGTTTGCGACCGTGACCGATCGCGGTCCTAACGCGGATTCGCCAAAAATGGGGAAAAACGATGCCAAAATCTTTGTTACCCCGGATTTCGCCCCGCTGCTGATGACGATCCGTGTGCTAAACGGCAAAGCGGAGGCCGTGGACGCGCGACCGCTGCATGATGATAAAGGCGAGATCAACGGCCTGCCGCTGCAAAGCGGCGTGATTGGATCTACCAATGAAGTCGCGCTAAGCGACACCTTAAAAGTGCTGAAAGGCGATAACCGCGGGCTGGATACGGAAGGCATCACGCCGGACGGGAAGGGCGGCTACTGGCTGTGCGATGAGTATGGCCCGTTCCTGATTAACGTCGACAGTAAAGGGAAAATCCTCGCGATCCACGGTCCGCAGGCGACGGAAGGGGAGAAATCCATCGCGGGCGGTCTGCCAAACGTTATCAAATGGCGTCAGGCAAACCGGGGCTTTGAAGGGCTGACCCGCATGCCGGACGGACGCATTATCGCCGCCGTGCAAAGCACGCTGGATATCGACGGGAAGAGCAAAAAACAGGCGCTGTTTACGCGTCTGGTGAGCTTCGATCCGGCGACCGGGAAAACCGCGATGTACGGCTACCCTGTCGACAGCGCGGCCTACAGCAAAAACAGCGACGCCAAAGTCGGCGACATAGTGGCGCTGGATAACCACACCATCCTGCTGATTGAACAGGGCGAGGATAAAAACGACGCAATGCTTAACCTCATCTACAGGGTTAATCTGAGCAAGGCGAGCGATCTGGCGGCCTTCGACAAGCCGGGCGAATACCCGGAGTTTGATGATGAGAAAACGCTGGCGCAGCGCGGCATCACGCTTGCGGAAAAAACGCAGGTGGTCGATCTGCGTGCGCTGGGCTGGCAGCAGGAAAAGGCCGAAGGGCTGGCGCTGATTGACAGCAAAACGCTGGCAGTGGCGAACGATAATGACTTTGGCGTGAAGGTGGCGATGCAGAAGCCAGTCGAAGGCAAGAAGCTCAAGGATTATAGGGTGAACGCGCAGGGGGCGCTGACGCTGGATGACAAACCGGTTGAAACCACCCTCAGCGTGAAGCCGTTGAAGAAACCGGAGTCCGACAGCGAGCTGTGGATTGTGACGCTGCCGGAGGCGTTGAAATAAGTTCCCCCTCACCCTAACCCTCTCCCCGCGGGGGAGAGGGGATAATCGGTGCGGTTATTTCTTCAGCCCCGCAAACGCTGCCCGAATTTCCTCTTCCGGCAGCTGTATTCCAATAAACACCATCACGCTGTGCGGCGCTTCATCGTCCCACGGGCGATCCCAGTCGGCGCTGTACAGGCGCTGCACGCCCTGGAACAGCAGGCGGTTCGGCTCGCCGTCGATCCACAGCATCCCTTTATAGCGCAGCAGCTTGTCGGCAAATGACAGCAGCAGGTTCTCCATCACGCGGGAGACCTCGCTGATGTCCACCGGGTAGTCCAGCTCCACCACAATCGACGTCACGTCGTTTTGCTTGTCGGACATAAAGTGGAAGCGCGGTTTCGCGGTGACGTTCTCTTCCAGCATAAAGCCGTTGGTGTTGAACAGCTGAGCGAGATCGATATCGCCATGCGTCACCGTGTAAATGGGCGCACGCGAGTTGATGCGCGTCAGGCGCTCGCGCAGTTTTTCACTTTCACCCGCCACGTCGGTTTTGGTCAGCAGGATGCGGTCGGCGTAGCCAACCTGGGACTGGGCGATGGTGAACTGGTTCATCTGCTCGTCGGCGTGTACCGCATCCACCAGAGCGATGACGCCGTCCAGCAGGTAGCGCTGGCAGAGGATCTCATGGGAGAAAAAGGTCTGAATAATCGGGCCGGGGTCGGCCATGCCGGTGCACTCGATCACCAGTCGGTCGAAGTCGATGTCACCGCGATCGCGGCTGTCGAGCAGGTCCAGCAGGGCGTCTTCTAATTCGTTAGAGCGGGTGCAGCAGATGCAGCCGTTGGTCAGGGTTTTGATCTGGGTGGCGCGGTCGCCAATCAGCTGATCGTCAACGGAGACTTCGCCAAATTCGTTTTCGATGACGGCGATTTTGAAGCCGTGCTGCTCGTTCAGAATGTGGCGCAGCAGGGTGGTTTTACCGGCGCCGAGGAAACCGGTCAGCAGGGTAACGGCAATCGGGGTCATGGTTTCTCCTTTAGCAGCAGCGGACGCCGCCTTCTCCACTTCCGCCGTAGCGCGCTTCCTGACGCTCGCGGAAGAATTCAGTGTAGGTCATGTACGGCTTATCCGGATGGTTGGTCTTCATATGCTCAACGTAGTTGTCATAATCCGGAATGCCAATCAGCATTTTCGCCGCCTGACCGAGGTATTTTTTTGCTTCGCCTAAGTTACCAAACATTGAGGGTTCCAGATAGAAGAAGCCCGGTGGCGCTACGCTTACCGGGCCTACAGTAACATGCTTAATTAATGGTGTGAGGAGGTCTTCACGCCGCCTTCCGGCACCGGTACGTACGGGGTCTCTTTGTCCGTACGGCCCTCAACGTTACGCACTTTCATCCAGGTTTTGATGCCGTAGAAGATAATGCTGTACACCACCACCAGGAACAGAATGCTCAGACCCGCGTTGGTGTAGTTGTTCACCACGATATGGTTCATGTTGGCAATCTGCTGCGCGGTCAGATCCGCGCCGCCTGCGGCAATCTTCTCTTTGTACTGGTTAGCCATGAAGAAGAAGCCTTCCAGCTGCGGGTTGGTGCTGAACAGTTTCAGACCCAGCGCCCAGGTAGTGCAGAGCAGCAGCCACAGCGCAGGCACCACGGTGACCCAGATGTATTTGGTGCGTTTCATCTTCACGAGGACAACGGTACCCAGCACCAGGGCCACAGCCGCCAGCATCTGGTTAGAGATACCGAACAGCGGCCACAGGCTCTTCACGCCGCCCAGCGGGTCAACAACGCCCTGATACAGCAGATAACCCCACAGGCCTACGCAGCCCGCAGTGCCCAGAACGCCGGCCACCAGAGAGTCGGTTTTCTTCAGGAATGGCACGAAGTTACCCAGCAGATCCTGCAACATGAAGCGGCCTGCACGCGTACCGGCATCCAGCGCGGTGAGGATGAACAGCGCTTCAAACAGAATACCGAAGTGGTACCAGAAGCCCATGTCCGCCCACGGCAGCACTTTGTGGAACACGTGTGCGATACCCACCGCCAGCGTTGGCGCGCCACCTGCGCGGTTCAGCACGGACGGTTCGCCGATGTCTTTCGCGGTCTGCATGATCTGCTCAGGCGAAATCACGAAGCCCCAGGAGCTGACGGTCGCCGCCGCGTGCGCGCTGGCGTCTTTCAGCTGCGCCAGGATCAGCGCGGTATTTTCGCCGCCCATCTCATGCAGGTTTGGCATGGTAATGCCGAGACCCGCCGGCGGGGTGTTCATCGCAAAGTACAGGCCAGGCTCGATAATCGACGCCGCAACCAGCGCCATGATCGCCACGAAGGATTCCATCAGCATCGCGCCGTAACCGATGAAGCGCGCGTCGGTTTCGTTGGCCATCAGCTTCGGCGTGGTGCCGGAGGCGATCAGCGCGTGGAAGCCAGACACGGCACCGCAGGCAATGGTGATAAACAGGAACGGGAACAGGGCGCCTTTCCACAGCGGACCGGTACCGTCAATGTACTGCGTCACCGCCGGCATTTTCAGCTCCGGGTTGATGATCACAATACCAATGGCCAGCCCGACGATAACGCCGATTTTCAGGAAGGTTGCCAGGTAGTCACGCGGAGCCAGAATCAGCCACACCGGCAGCAGCGCTGAGATGAATGCGTAGCCGATCAGCGCGAAGGTGATGGTGGTGTCTTTAAAGGTCAGCGCCGGACCCCAGTACGGGTCGTGCGCAATCACGCCGCCGAAGTAGATGGAGGCGACCAGCAGCACGATACCGATGACCGACACCTCGCCAACGCGGCCAGGGCGCAGGAAGCGCATGTAGATGCCCATGAACAGCGCAATCGGTACGGTAGAGCAGACGGTGAAGACGCCCCACGGACTTTCGGCCAGCGCTTTCACCACGATCAGGGCCAGCACCGCCAGGATGATGATCATGATCAGGAAGCAGCCGAACAGGGCGATCGTGCCTGGCACGCGGCCCATCTCCTCTTTGATCATCTCGCCCAGCGACGAACCGTTACGGCGCGAGGAGATAAACAGCACCATAAAGTCCTGCACCGCCCCCGCCAGCACCACGCCCGCCAGCAGCCAGAGCGTACCCGGCAGGTAGCCCATCTGCGCGGCCAGCACCGGGCCGACCAGCGGGCCTGCACCGGCGATAGCGGCAAAGTGGTGACCAAACAGCACGTAACGGTTGGTTGGCACGTAGTTCAGGCCGTCGTTGTTAATAACCGCCGGGGTGGCGCGCGTCGGGTCGAGCTTCATAACCTTCTGCGCGATGTACAAGCTGTAGTAGCGATAAGCCACAAGGTAGACGGAAACCGACGCGACCACGATCCACAGGGCGCTGACGTGCTCGCCCCGGCGTAATGCGACAACCGCCAGACAGAAAGCACCGATGATCCCGAGGATGGCCCAGGGCACGTGCTTAAGTAGTTTTTTAGTATCCATAATAAGACCTGGTTTTTTATGTAAAGAAAAAAGGGTCAGGGTTCGTTGTGAGGAGGTATTGATTAATGCTGGAGCGATCGTGCCAGATCCTCGCGCGTGTAAAGCACGGTAAATGGGTGAGTGGTTGAAAGCGATGCGTGAGCGGTCAAAAGCGAGGGTGAGTGGTTAAGGCTCACCCCCGGTGGGAGAAAATATGTGATTGAGATCACTGAGAATAATTTAGCCCTGTGGGCTTTTGTCGTTCGCTTCAGGGCAGTGCACGCAGCGGCAGGGCTGATACGCGGGCAGCAGCTGATAGCGCCCTTTGCCGTCGTGTTCAATAATCGGGGAAAGCGCCTGTAAATCGCGGTACACCGTGCGTTCGGTAATGCCAAATTTTTGCATCAGATCGCGGCGATTAACGCTTCCGTTGCGGTGCAGGGCAATAATGATTTCAACCAGACGTTCAGCCGAGCGGCTTCGGGGTGAAGGGGCCATAAGACTTTCCAGCGTTAAGGGGGCGGCTGACGACGTCGCCAGCCGCCCCGGAAAATTTATCTTATGGATAGTTAACGGCGCACCTTTGCGGAAACCTTAGCGTTTTTTTGTGCAACGGGATCAAATCGCGGCTTCCATCTCCATCATCACCGGGTGGAAACGGCGTTTGAAGTAGATCAGGCCGTGCCCCTCGCTGCTGAGGATGATGTTCTTAATCTCAACAAGGTAGACCAGATGGGTGCCGATGGTTTGCACCTGGGTTATCTCACCTTCCAGGCTTGCCAGGGCGCCTTTCAGCACCGGCTGCGCCAGCGGTCCTTTCTGCCAGCAGGAGAGAGCAAAGCGTTCCTCCATTGCCATGCCGGTCATCCCGGCAAAGTGGCGGGCCATGATCTCCTGCTCGTGGTTCAGCACGTTGACGCACAGTTTGCCGTTGCCCTGGAAGACCGGGTTCATGGCGCTGCTGGCGTTAATGCAGACCATGACCGAAGGCGGGGTGTCCGTGACCGAGCAGACGGCGGTGGCGGTAATGCCGCAGCGACCCGCATCGCCCTCGGTAGTGATCACATTCACCGCCGCCGACAGGCTGGCCATCGCGTCGCGAAAACGCAGGCGTTCTTCAGATTGCATTGAAACCTCCCGCTGCGTTATTTCAGCAGCTTATCCAGCATGTTGATATCAGTGTTGTTGTGCAGGTGCGGTACGGTCCAGCCGTGCTGGTCGTACTCGGACATGCAGCGGTCAACCATCGCCATCATCTTGTCCATGTTGCCGGAGCTTTGCGCCTGACGCAGGCATTGCAGGCGGACCTCATCCTGGCTACCGGAGTAGTTGATTTCGTACAGCTCGTGACGTCCGCCAAACTCGCTGCCGATGGCATCCCACATCAGTTTCAGAATCTTGATGCGTTCGACATGATCCATCCCGTTGGAGCCGCGCACGTACTTCGCCAGGTACTGGTCGATCTGCGGGTTGTTCAGGTCCCGCGCGCTGGACGGTAGGTAGATCAGCCCGGAGGTCACGTTACGTTCGATGATGTTCTTGATCTTCGCATAGGCCATTGGTGCCATCACGCGGTAGGTCTGTAACGCCGCGTGGTCAGGCAGATACGCGCCGTTAACCCACGGCGTGGCTTCGGAGCACATGGAGTCGCTCAGCGCCCAGAACATGTTGCGCCACGCCACCACTTCGCCGAGATCCGCCTGCACGCCGCGGAACTCGAGGGTGCCGGTACACTCCAGCGACTTCTTCAGCAGAGCGGTGATGAAGTCGAGCTTCACTGCCAGACGCACGCAGGCCTGAAGCGGGTACATGCGGGCGAAGCCACCTTCCATCGTCCAGCGACGGCAGCGGTCGAAATCACGGTAGATCAGCACGTTTTCCCACGGGATCAGCACATGATCCATTACCAGAATGGCGTCGTTCTCGTCAAAGCGGCTGGAGAGCGGGTAGTCGTACGGAGAGCCTGTCGCCCCTGCCACCATCTCGTAAGAGGCGCGGGAGATCAGCTTCACCCCTTCGGCATCCATCGGCGCGACGAACATCAGCGCGAAGTCCGGGTTTTCGCCCATCACCTGCGCAGAACCAAAACCGATCATGTTGTAGTGGGTCAATGCCGAGTTGGTGGCCACCACTTTCGCGCCGCTGACGATGATCCCGGCGTCGGTCTCTTTCTCCAGCTTGATGTAAACGTCTTTCACCTCGTCCGCCGGTTTATGGCGATCGATCGGCGGGTTGACGATGGCGTGGTTAAAGTACAGGCCGGTTTCCTGAATACGGGTGTACCAGTTGCGGGCGTTCTGCTCGAACTGACCGTAGAAGGCAGGGTTAGCGCCGAGCGCGCAGCCGAACGCGGCTTTGTAGTCCGGCGTACGCCCCATCCAGCCGTAGCTCAGGCGCGACCACTCGGCGATGGCGTCACGCTGCTGGCGCAGATCGTCGGCACTTTTCGCCACGCGGAAGAATTTATGGGTGTAGCCGCCGCTGCTGGTATCGGTACCCCAGCAGAGGGTATCCTGCATGTCTGGCTTGTGCAGGGCATCGTACATCTGGGCGATGGACGCCGCCGCATTGCGAAATGCCGGGTGGGTAGTGACGTCCTTAACGCGCTCGCCGTAGATATAAATCTCACGGCCATCTTGCAGGCTTTTTAAATACTCTTCACCGGTTAACGGACGTTTGGCATCAGCGCGGAAATCTTCAGGCTTCATAGGGACCTCGTATCGGAAGATGGTTGTTAAATTTATGTTTTGTTTTTGTTGTTTAATTGAAGCGTGAGAGGGGCGGAACGTGAAGGGACGATTGGGACAACGGCAGGTACTTTTCGGGTGAGAGGTGGATTTGTGATCTGTGCGGCTTTTCGGCGGGTGGCGCTGCGCTTACCCGCCCTACGAACCGTTATGCGTTCAGGAAACCGGTACTTTCTGCGCCCGGTATGCACTGGGTGAACACCCCGTCAGTCGGTTAAAAAAACGGGCGAAATAGGCCGGATCTTTAAACCCCAGCTGCCAGGCAATTTCGCTCACTGTGCTGTCGGAAAACAGCAGCAAACGCCTGGCTTCCCGCAGCTGGCGGTCGAAGATCAGCCGTTTCGGCGAGCGGTTGGCGAAGCGGCGACAGATATCGGTCAGGCGAGATTCGGTGAGATGCAATTCGCTTGCATACTCCGGCACCGTCCAGTGCTCGTGGTAATGAGCATCTGTCAGCTGGTTAAAGCGCTGAAAAAGCTTCAGCTCACCGCGCATGCCGCCTGACGCGTGGTCGTCGAGCTTCGCGTTGCGCAGCAACAGGGTAAAAACGGCCTGGGCCAGCAGGACCAGCGTATGCTCGCGACCGGGCAGTTGTTCCGTGGATTCCCGGGCAATCAGCTGCCAGTAGTGCTTCAGCGCCGCCAGCTCGTCCGGCTTGTCGGCAAGCGACAGGCAGATCCCCGGCAGGCCGAACGCTTCCCGCGTACCGGGGTAGAGCACTTCTAACAGCGGCCAGATGAGATCCTCGCGCACCGTCAGCACGTGGCCGTCGCTGTCGGATTCGGTAATAAACGCGTGCGGCACCGACGGCGGCGTCAGCACAAACAGCGGCGCCTGCACCGAGTAACGGTGGTCGTCGAGCTGGAGCTCAATCTGCCCGGTATCGAGAAAGTGCATCTGAAAATACTGGTCGTGGCGGTGCGCCTGCATGTCGCGGCCAAAAAAGGCCGCCATGCGGGCAAACGACTGGTAATGCACATCGTCGGTGCCCAGACTTTCGTCGTAATCCTTGCTGATATCAATGTTGGCGATGGGGCTCTGGCACATGATCGTTCCTCTGTTGATCCCGCTGCGTCATCGGAATGCGCGTCAGCACCAGCGCGCCCACCACCAGCAGACCCGCCACGAACCACAGCCCCGAGCTGAAGCTGCCGGTCGCGTCGCGCAGAATACCTATCAGCAATGGGCTGACGGCAGACCCGACGTTGCCGATGGCGTTGATCACCGCCAGCGCCACCGCGCGGGATTGCAGGCTAATAACCTGATCCGGCGTGGTCCAGAATATCGCCATGGCGGTAAACGATCCGGTTGAGGCCATGATGATGCCAAGCAGCTGGATCAGGCTGTGATCGGTCGCCGAGGCCAGCATCCATCCCGCCGCCGCAAACAGATACGGCAGGATGGTGTGCTTTTTTCGCTCTTTCAGCCTGTCGGAGCGGCGGCTCCACCAGATCATTCCGAGGATGGTGCAAAACTGCGGGATCGCCGCCAGCAGGCCGATCACGATATTGCTGCTGCCGGTGTTGAAGCTTTGCAGGATCTGCGGCGTCCAGATGTTGATCGCGCTCAGCGTATTCGTCAGGCAGAAGTAGGCCAGCGTGTAGAGCAGCACGGCGGGCGTCAGCACCTCGCGCAGCGTCGATCGCGGCGTGGCGACGTGCGCAATGGCTAGCTCCTGCTCGCGAGCGATCATCGTTTTGAGTGCCTGCTTTTCGTCATCATCCAGCCAGGTGGCCTGATCCGGCGTGTCGTTAAGGTAGAACCAGGTCACCACGCCGAGCACTACCGACGGCAGCCCCTCCAGCAGGAACAGCCACTGCCAGCCCTTCAGGTTCCACAGCCCGTCCATCGCCAGAATGTACCCGGAGAGGATCGAGCCGAGCATCATGGTCACCGGCATGGCGATCATAAACAGCGCGTTGGCGCGGGCGCGGTGATACGCCGGGAACCACCAGGTGAGATAGACCAGAATGCCCGGCAGGAAACCGGCTTCGGCAATGCCCACCAGCATGCGCAGGACATAAAGCGTTTCGGGGCTGGTGGCGAACATGGTGCAGGTAGAGGCGATGCCCCACACCACCATGATCCCGGCGATCCAGCTGCGGGCGCCGACCTTCGCCAGCATGATGTTGCTGGGGATACCGCACAGCACGTAGGTCACGTAAAACAGCGTCGCGGCCAGGCCAAACATGGTCGACGTGAGGCCCAGATCTTTGCCCATCGTCAGCCCGGCAAAGCCGATGTTGATGCGATCGAGAAACGAGAAAACAAACAGGATAAAAAGAAACACGATCAAACGACGGAACAGCTTATTAATAACGCGATGTTCAACAGCTTTATTATGCAGGGTTGAGGTCGTCATGTTGCGCTCCACATCGTACGTTTAGTAGACGGATTTATTGTTATCAACTGCTGTGGTGACGTCGGTAAAGCGGGCCGCCAGCGCTTCGGCGCTGCGGGCGAGCAGGGTGGTATCCACGCCGACCGCGACAAACAACGCGCCGAGGCTGAGATAGCGTTTTGCCAGCTGTTCATTCGCCATCAGGATGCCGGGCGCTTTGCCCGCGCTGAGGATCTGCGCGATCGCCTGTTCAATGGCGGCCTGCACCTCCGGGTGCTGCGGATTACCGGCGAAGCCCATGTCGGCGCTCAGATCCGCCGGGCCGATAAACACGCCGTCCACCCCTTCCACGTCCAGGATCTGCGGCAGGTTTTTCAGCGCCTCGCGAGTTTCGATTTGCACCAGCACGCACATGGCGTCGTTAGCCTGATGCAGATACTCCGGGATGCGGTTCCAGCGCGACGCCCGCGCCAGCGCGCTGCCGACGCCGCGAATGCCGGCAGGCGGATAGCGGGTGGCGCTGACCGCCAGACGGGCTTCGTCGGCGTTTTGCACCATCGGCACCAGCAGGGTTTGCGCCCCCACGTCCAGCAGCTGCTTGATCTGCACCGGATCGTTCCACGATGGGCGCACCACCGGCTGGCTGGGATAAGGGGCGATGGCCTGGAGCTGAGTCAGGACGGTCTGCACGCTGTTCGGCGCGTGCTCCCCGTCGATCAGCAGCCAGTCAAAACCGGCCCCGGCCAGTAGCTCAGCGCTGTAGCTGCTGGTCAGCCCCAGCCACAGGCCGATTTGTGGCTTTCCGGCTTTCAGCGCGGTCTTAAATGCGTTTTCCATGGTGCACTCCTACACAAAGCGGCAGCTAATCGAGCCCATGTTGCCGTAGTCGACGTGGAAGGTGTCGCCTCTGCTGGCGGCAACCGGGCGGGTAAACGAGCCGCCGAGGATGATCTGGCCTGGCTCAAGCTGCACGTCGTATGGCGCCAGTTTGTTCGCCAGCCACGCCACGCCGTTTGCCGGGTGGTTAAGCACGCCTGCGGCGACCCCGGTCTCTTCGATCACGCCGTTGCGGTAGAGCAGGGCGGAGATCCAGCGCAGATCCAGCTCGTCGGGTTTAATCGGGCGGCCGCCGAGGATCACGCCCGCGTTGGCGGCGTTATCGGAGATGGTGTCGAACACCTTGCGCGGGCGCTGGGTTTCCGGGTCAACGTTATGGCAGCGGGCGTCGATCAGCTCCAGGGCGGGGATGACGTAATCCGTGGCGTTGTAGACGTCGAAGATCGTGCAGTTCGGGCCGCGCAGCGGTTTTGCCAGCACGAAGGCCAGCTCCACTTCGATGCGCGGGACGATAAAGCGATCCACGGGGATGTCGCTGCCGTCGTGGAAGAACATATCGTCCAGCAGCGCGCCGTAGTCCGGCTCGCTGATCTGCGAGCTGGCCTGCATCGCTTTGGAGGTGAGGCCGATCTTGTGGCCTTTCAGCACGCGGCCTTCGGCGATTTTCAGGCTCACCCATTCGCGCTGGACGGCGTAGGCGTCTTCAATGGTGATCTCCGGGTACTCCAGCGAGATCGCGCGGATCTGCTCCCGGGATTGTTCCGCCTGATGCAGGCGGTGGGCGATCAGGGTATGGGTGTGTTTGTCGAGCATGGCGTATCCTTTGTGCGGCTGTTGCCGGGTGGCGCTTCGCTTACCCGGCCTACGGTTCGGTGCTGCTGTTGCCGGGTGGCGCTGCGCTTACCCGGCCTACGGTTTGGGGCCGTTGTAGGCCCGGTAAGCGCAGCGCCACCGGGCGAGCAAACGGCTACTTAAACAACGCGTGCACGTTGTTCTGCTTGTAATTAAGCGTCGGGTGCAGCTCGTCAAGCTCGAACGACAGCGCCAGATACCGGCTGTTCATCAGCGCTGCGAAATGATCTTTAATCAGCGCAAACAGCATTTCACCGACCTCTTTCCGGCTTTCCAGGCTGCGCCCCGCGCCGATCTTCAGCGTCATATGCACAAAGGCGTAATCGTGCTTACCGTCTGCCATCTGCCAGGTGTCCAGCCAGTGGGCGCGGCTGCGGATGCCGCCGATGGGGAAGATGCCCGTGGCGGCGAGCGCCTCGTTCACTTTGGCGAACAGCCCTGGCAGGTCGGCCTGCTCGCGGATGTTGTCGGTACATTCAGCAATAAAATGCGGCATGGTGGCTCCTTACGCGGGCAGCGGGAAAACGGCGTTGACCTGGCCGGTGCCGGAGCTGGCGAACAGCTCGGTGAGAAACTCCACCTTACCGTTGTATTTGTCCCAGCCGAGCATCCCCAGCAGCATCACCGTGTCGTGCATATTGCCCTCGCCGTAGCAGTAGTCGGCGTACTCCGGCAGCATGCTGCAAAACTCCTTGAACTGACCCTCGCGCCACAGCTTCACCACGCGCTCGTCCATCTGGCGGTCAAACTCGCGGGTGTAGCTGTTCATCCCTTCCTCCGCGCGCTGGTCGTCGATAAAGCGGTGCGAGAGCGAGCCGCTGGCAAGCACCGCCACGGTGCCGTCGTATTTTTCGATAGCACTGATGATGGCCTCGCCCAGCCTGCGGCTGTCGGCGAAGTCGTGAACCGTGCAGAACGCCGAGATGGAGACCACTTTGAAGTGCTTATCCGCGTTCATGTAGCGCATCGGCACCAGCGTGCCGTACTCCAGCTTCAGGCTCGGGATGTTGTGCGCCTTGGCGCGAACGCCAAGCTTCACCGCTTCGTCGGCAATCAGCTGGCCGAGTTCCGGGTTGCCGTCGTAGTCGTAGGTCATGTCGCGAATAAAATGCGGCAGCTCGTTGCTGGTGTAGACGCCCGAAAAATGGTCCGCGCAGTTGATGTGATACGCGCTGTTCACCAGCCAGTGGGTGTCGAAGACGATAATGGTGTCCACGCCCAGCTCGCGGCAGCGCTTGCTGATCTCTTTATGCCCGTCGATGGCCGACTGGCGGCAGCCGTGGTTTTTGCCCGGCAGTTCGGAGAGATACATTGACGGAACGTGTGTGATTTTTGCCGCTAACGCTAATTTACCCATGGTCAGATCCCCCACTTTGGAATCGGATGGTCACCCATGGAGATACAGACGTTCTTCATCTCCGCGAAGACCTCGAAGCTGTACTCGCCGCCCTCACGCCCGGTGCCGGAGGCCTTCACGCCGCCAAACGGCTGGCGCAGGTCGCGCACGTTCTGGGTGTTGACGAACACCATGCCCGCTTCGATGCTGCGCGCCAGACGCAGCACTTTGCTGACGTCCTGGGTCCAGATGTAAGATGCCAGGCCGTACTCCACGTCGTTGGCCAGGCGCAGGCCTTCCGCTTCGTCCTTAAACGGCAGCAGGCAGGCCACTGGCCCGAAGATCTCCTCCTGCGCCACGCGCATGCGGTTATCGAC
This sequence comes from Enterobacter sp. BIDMC93, assembly GCF_001037805.1. Taxonomy (NCBI): domain Bacteria; kingdom Pseudomonadati; phylum Pseudomonadota; class Gammaproteobacteria; order Enterobacterales; family Enterobacteriaceae; genus Enterobacter; species Enterobacter sp. BIDMC93. The sequence continues at coordinate 4,470,204 of NZ_KQ089962.1, read as the reverse complement.
ATCCGCCAGCACGGTCGGGCGCAGGAAGTTGCCGCCTTTCAGGTGCGCAGGCAGATCGGTCGGTTTGTCCGGGCCGCCCGCCAGCAGGGTTGCCCCCTCTTCAATGCCGAGGCGGATGTAGCCGGAGACTTTTTCCCAGTGCTGCTGGCTGATGAGCGCGCCAATCTGGGTGTTCGGATCGGTCGGGTCGCCCACGCGCAGGCGGTTGGCGCGCTCGGCAAAGCGTTTGACGAACTCCGGGTAGATGCTCTGCTGGATGAAGATGCGCGAGCCGGCGGTGCAGCGTTCGCCGTTGATGGAGAAGATGGTAAACAGGGCGGCGTCCAGCGCGCGCTCAATGTCCGCGTCTTCAAAAATCAGCACCGGCGATTTGCCGCCCAGCTCCATGGAATACTTCTTCAGCCCGGCGTTTTTCATGATGTTGCGCCCGGTGGCGGTACCGCCGGTGAAGGAGACGGCGCGCACGTCATGATGACGCACCAGCGCGTCGCCCGCCGTGGCGCCATAGCCCTGCACCACGTTGAGCACGCCCGCCGGAATGCCCGCTTCGAGGGCCAGCTCGCCCAGACGGTCGGCGGTCAGCGGGGAGAGTTCAGACATCTTCAGCACCGCGGTATTCCCTAAGGCCAGGCACGGCGCGACCTTCCAGGTGGCGGTCATAAACGGCACGTTCCACGGCGACACCAGCGCGCAGACACCCACCGGCTGCACCAGGGTGTAGTTGAGCATCTTGTCGTCGACCGGGTAGGTTTTGCCGTTCATCTGCTGGCACACCTCGGCGAAGAACTCGAAGTTGTGCGAGGCGCGCGGAATGAGCACGTTTTTGGTCTGGTGGATCGGCAGGCCGGTGTCGGCGGTTTCCATCGCGGCAATGTCCGGCACGTTCTGGTCAATCAGATCCCCCAGGCGACGCATCAGGCGCGCGCGCTCCTTCATCGGCAGGTTGGCCCATTTCGGGAACGCCTCTTTGGCGGCGGCAACGGCCTGATGGATTTCGGCTTCGCCGCCGGAGGCCACTTCTGCCAGCACCTCGCCGGAGGCCGGGTTGGTGGTGTGGAAGTACTCACTTCCGGCGACGTTTTTACCGTTGATCCAGTGGTTAATCTTTTTCATTTTGCAGTCTCCTCACTGACAATTCGGTTTACCAGACGGCCTACGCCTTCCACTTCCACCACCACCTCATCGCCCGGCACCACGTCGGACAGCCCCTTCGGCGTGCCGGTGGCAATCATGTCGCCCGGTTGCAGGGTCATGAAATCACTCAGATACGCAATCAAGTAGGGGATGCTGAAGATCAGGTCTGCCGTGGTGCCTTCCTGACGCAGTTCACCGTTGACGTAGGTGCGAAGACGAAGGTTGTGCGGGTCAGGAATGGCTTCTTTTGGCACCACGTTCGGGCTGATGGGGGTCAGCCCGTCGCGGCTTTTCACCCGCAGGTTCGGGCGATAGTAGTTTTCGAGATAATCGCGGATGGCGTAGTCGTTGCACACCGTGTAGCCCGCAACATAGTCCATCGCCTCGGCTTCGCTGACCTTGCGCGCGGTTTTGCCGATGACCACCACCAGCTCGGCTTCGTAATGCATGTATTCAATGTTGTCTGGGCGCACCGAGGTCTGGTTGTCGCCGTTAAAGGTGTTTGGCGCTTTGATAAACACCAGCGGCTCGGTGGGTGGCTTGAAGTCCAGCTCGCTGGCGTGGTCGGCATAGTTCAGACCGAGGGCAAACAGCGTGGCGTGCGGCGGCGTGCGCGAAGCGATGGCAACGTCGCGTTCCTCCACCACCGGGTTTTCCAGCGGCGGAAATCCTTCTGCCAGAATACGTACCCGATCGCCCGGGCGAACTTCGACGCGGCTTTGCGGAGTGCCGAGCAATATCGCATCGCCGGGGTTCAGGGTGGCAAATTCGCTCAGGGCGCTCAGCAGTTCGGCGGCGTTGCGGTGCAGATCGGCCGTGTTCCAGTGGTCCGCTTCGCGGCCGTTGATCTCGGTGATGATGGTCAGATTATCCACATTATCAACGGCGACAGGTTCGCCGAGCGGGCAAAATCCATCCCGGCATTTGGCTTTGATCGCCGGACGGTAGAAGCTCTCTTCCGGCAGGCTGATTTCGTTAGCCAGCGCGTAGCCGGCGATGTACGCCGCCGCCTCTTCAACGCGTACTTTGCTGGCGGTTTTGCCCACCACCAGCGCCACCGTCGCGCCGCTTAACACGGTTTCTCCCTGCGGGAAGGGAATCGGTTCGCCTGCGCGGATAACAGTGTTATGTGGCTTGATAAACCACACCGCCGTTTTTGGCGGCGCGTTATAGGGGGCTTTTTCAAACGCCTCAGCCCAGGCCACACGCTGGCTTTGGTGGTTTAGCGCTACGGCAAAAACAGTACCTTTCATTCCCATACTCCTCAAACCGGCTGTCCGGTTTTGATTTCATTAATATGTTAATGATCTGGTTTTATGCTTTTGCTGTTCGTTTCGCAATCAGAAGTGAATAATTTGTGATGCAAATAACAATAAATTTACATAAAAGGGTTAATATATATTTAAATCAATAAGTTAAAAAAATAGCTTTGTTTCTGTTAGACTTTTTGGGTTAAAACGTGTTGTCTATAAAAGCATCTGTTTTTAATTGTTTATTTGTTAATGATGTAAGGGGTAGATGATGCATGACTCATTAACCATCGCGCTGTTGCAGGCGCGTGAAGCGGCGATGGGCTACTTCCGCCCGATAGTGAAGCGGCATAATCTGACCGAGCAGCAGTGGCGTATCGTCCGCGTGCTGGCCGAGCATCCCTCCATGGATTTTCACGATCTTGCGTTCCGCACCTGCATTTTGCGCCCAAGCCTGACCGGCATTCTGACGCGGATGGAGCGCGACGGTCTGGTGCTGCGCTTAAAACCGGTGACTGACCAGCGCAAGCTGTACGTGTCGCTGACGAAAGAAGGCAACGCGCTGTACCAGCGTGCTCAGGCTCAGGTGGAAGAGGCGTACCAGCAGATTGAGGCGGAATATACGCCTGAGAAGATGAAGCAGCTCACGGCGCTGCTGGAAGAGTTTATTGAACTTGGAAACCGACATATCGCCGCGAGGGACGAAGCGTAAAAACCCTAAATTCCAGGATGATTTTCGTAAAGTTTTCTCATGCCAGGCCGAATATTCTGTATCTGCCTGAGGAAAGAGAAAACATGTTAAACCGAATCAAGATTGTCACCAGCTTACTGCTGGTTTTAGCGATATTTGGCCTTTTACAACTCACGTCTGGTGGTCTTTTCTTCAATGCCCTGAAGCATGACAAAGAGAATTTCACCATCCTGCAAACCATTCGCCAGCAACAATCCACCCTGAACGGTAGCTGGGTGGCGCTGCTGCAAACCCGTAACACCCTGAACCGCGCGGGTATCCGCTATATGATGGATCAGAACAATATCGGCAGCGGCTCAACCGTCGCCGAGCTGATGCAGATTGCCTCTGCGTCTCTGAAACAGGCGGAAAAAAACTGGGCGGATTACGAAGCGCTGCCGCGCGACCCGCGTCAGAGCGACGCTGCGGCACTGGAAATCAAACGTAATTACGATATTTACCATGGCGCGCTGGCTGAGCTGATCCAGCTGCTGGGGGCGGGCAAAATCAATGAGTTCTTCGACCAGCCGACCCAGAGCTATCAGGATGGCTTTGAGAAGCAGTACGTCAACTACCTGCAACAGAACGACGCGCTGTATCAGACCGCGGTTGAAGACAGCAACAGCTCTTACCGCCAGGCTATCTGGGTGCTGATTAGCGTGCTGGCTGCGGTGCTGGTGGTGATTGTTGCCGTCTGGCTGGGTATTCGTCAGGCGCTGATTTCGCCGCTGAACCGTCTGATTGACAGCATTCGTCATATCGCCAGCGGCGACCTGGTGAAGCGCATCGACGTGGAAGGCTCCAACGAGATGGGTGTACTGGCTGACTCCCTGCGCCATATGCAGGGCGAGCTGGTGCGTACCGTGGGTGACGTGCGTAACGGCGCCAACGCTATTTACAGCGGTGCGAGCGAAATCTCGATGGGCAATAACGATCTCTCATCCCGTACCGAACAGCAGGCTGCCTCTCTGGAAGAGACCGCCGCCAGCATGGAACAGCTGACTGCCACCGTGAAGCAGAACGCCGAGAACGCCCGTCAGGCGAGTAACCTGGCGCTGAGCGCGTCTGAAACCGCGCAGAAAGGCGGCAAGGTGGTGGATAACGTGGTGCAGACCATGCGTGACATCGCCGGCAGTTCGCAGAAAATCGCCGATATCATCAGCGTGATCGACGGGATTGCCTTCCAGACCAATATTCTGGCGCTGAACGCGGCGGTAGAAGCGGCGCGTGCGGGCGAGCAGGGGCGTGGTTTTGCGGTGGTTGCAGGTGAAGTCCGAAACCTGGCGCAGCGCAGCGCCCAGGCGGCTCGCGAGATCAAGAGCCTGATTGAAGACTCCGTGGGGCGCGTGGAAATTGGTTCAACGCTTGTTGAAAGCGCGGGTGAAACCATGGGTGAGATCGTGAATGCGGTAACGCGCGTGACGGATATCATGGGCGAAATCGCGTCTGCGTCTGACGAGCAGAGCCGCGGTATTGACCAGGTTGGGCTGGCGGTGGCTGAGATGGATCGCGTGACCCAGCAGAACGCCTCGCTGGTGGAAGAGTCTGCGGCGGCGGCCGCGGCACTGGAAGAGCAGGCGAGCCGTCTGACGCAGGCCGTTGCGGTGTTCCGTATTCAGCAGGAACAGATGAAGGCGCGCGAGTTCGCCTCGGCGAAAAGCGTTGCCGCACCGGTAGTGGCGCGTAAACCGGCGACCGCAGACGCGGGCGATAACTGGGAAACGTTCTGACGCTGTGCGTTTTGCCGGGTGGCGGCTGCGCCTGACCCGGCCTACGGATTGTGGGTTTTGCCGGGTGGCGGCTGCGGAATTGGGTTTTGTAGGCCCGGTAAGCGCAGCGCCACCGGGCGATTTTACAGAGGCAGGCGCATGGCGCAGCGGGAACCATATGCTAAACCATGCGCCGTCTCTTCCTCGCGTTTCTGGCGCAGTTCCGGCGTCAGCGTCGTCATCATTTCAAACCCTAATCGCCTGTAGAAGGGCGCATTCCACGGGACATCACGAAACGTCGTTAACGTCAGCGAGTTCAGCCCCAGACTGCGGGCATGCGCGGCGGCACGGGCGATTAACTGGCGTCCAAGACCTCGTCCCTGCCAGTCCAGGTGAACCGACAGTTCCACAATAAACAGCGACGATGGATGAGCTTCGGCGAGAATAAAGCCCACGGGCCTGTCGTCAGCCAGCGCCAGCCAGCTTAATCCGCGTCCGGCGTAACCGAGGTGATCTTCTACAGAAATAACCTCATTGTCTGCCAGCCAGGCCAGCTCAGGAACGTCGCGAAACCGCTGCCCCGCCGCGCGTTCAATGGCGGGCAGGGCAGCGACGTCGTCGATGCGCGTCGGGCGAAGAGTGAACGCCGTCATCAGCCAGCGCTGCTCACAATTTTAATCTCCACCATGCCGATCCCCAGCTTGCGCGGAGCGTGACCGAGAATATTCCCTTCGTTAGTGGACTGCGGATCGGGTGGCACAATGACCAGCGTATTGCTGCGCGTTGGGTTATCGAAATGCATCGTGCTGGTGGTGACATCGTTGCTCAGCGTCAGCGTCTGTTCTTTATCACCGACGCGCACCGGTATAGGACGGTTTGCGTTGGGACCAAATGCCCTGGCGGTGATCACCAGATCGAATTTCTCCGGCAGCGGATGGGTATATTCAATTTTCACCTCATCGCCCAACTGCGCGTTAGACCAGCGCCCCCAGGATTCCGGCCGTGAAATACCGCTGAACTGCTTCACCTCTTCCGGCGCGCCGGCAACATTAAAGATGAAGCTGTCTGCTTTATAACGAATGTCGTTGTCGACGATTTTCAGCAGGTCTACGTTGCGCTGATAGCGTGCGGTATCAATAATCGTATCTTTAAACGCGGTTTTTCCCTGCCACTGCGGTTTGTCAACGTGTTGCACGGTCTGCTCGCCGCCGAGTTGCCCCTGAGAGACGCACCAGTCGGTGGACAGCGAGAGCTGTTGCGACCAGAGCTGGCCCATTTTGTAGCATTTGTCGACCCAGACGAAATTATCGCGCGGGGCAAATTCCGCCAGCTGGAAGCGCAGTGGCGCGGAGTATTCGCTTTCCGGCAGCGGCTCGACGCGGTTATCCGACACGCGCAGCAGCAGCGGCAGGCGGAAATGGCTGCCGGAGAACGCGATCATTTTTTTATCCTGATCGATGGTGAAGTCTTTTATCTCTTTCGGGAAGTTCCACAGACGAATGATATCCGGCTTCCAGGCGAGGATTTTTTCCTTCATGTTGAGGAAGATTTCCGACAGGGACTGGCCCGACAGCGTACTGCGACCCAGGCCAATGAAGTTATCGCCACCCAGAATATCCAGCACGGTAGCGCCGTTATCCATCGAGTTACGTTTAGCGGCAATGATCTCCTGCTGCGGTTTATCGCCGCGCAGCACAAAGAACAGGTTGCTGCGATCCAGCTTATTCAGCTCATCCCAGGCGCTGTTTTTCATCGCCAGATGGTCAGATGAGACGACGATGACCGTATTTTTGAAATACAGCGACGCTTTGATTTTCTCGATTAACGCCGCGATATGCTCCTGGCTACAGGTCACGGCGCTGAACGACTTGTTGTTTTTACCGTCAATGTCATAGCCCTGACGTTTACAGGTGCGTGAGACGAAACCATCCGGATGATGCGTGTCAACGGTCAACGCAAACAGCGAGAAGCGTTTACCGGCGCGGGAAAGCTCCTCGAATTTCTTCCAGGTTTCATCAAGAACGGTATCGTCGTAAAAGCCCCAGTCGTTGCGGTAGGTCGGATCGGCCACCGTGGTTTTCAGCTCTTCGGAACCATACAAGTGATCGAAACCGTGAGATTTCAGGAACACATCTTTCCCGGCAAAGCGCAGGTTAGCGCCCTGCATAAAGTAGTTTTCATAGCCCGAGTTTTTCAGGATATCGCCGAGGCAAATGTTCTGCGGGAAGAAGCTCGACATTGAGGCGGAGGCGTTGCCTTCAAACGGAGCGAACAGCGGAATGCCGCACTGGGAGGCCACCATCCCGGCGATGGTGTAATCCGTACCGGGCAGCTGCATGGTGTGGCTGAAGTCGAGGCCCTGGTCTTTCAGCGCGCCAAGCTCTGGCGTCAGGTTCGGGAAAGCATCGTTATCAAAATAGGTGCGTTCCAGACTTTCGCCGTATATATAGACCAGGTTGAGTCTGGGATTGTCGATCTTCTTCGAGGGTTCTTTGTAATAGGCCGCAAAGTCCGGATCGCCATCGCGCGACTGGGATTTTACCAGCTCGGTAATTTGATGGAATGCCGGGCTGGCATCCACGGAGGCCAGCGCCAGGCACAGCGCCAGCAGGCTGTAGCCATGATGATGCGGACGGCGACGGCGACGGCGCAGAACCCAGGCCAGCGCGGCGAAGATGCCCACCAGGGCGACCACCAGCCCCAGACCCGGAAGGATGTACTTACCCACACCAGCGCCGGTCAGGCTGTTGGTCAACGTGTAGAGCACCGCGTCGTTAATACCGTCGCCGGTAAAGTAATCGCTGGCATATAACGTAATGTTTAAAACAATAAAAATGCCGAGCACCGCCAGGGTGGCCACAAACCACCAGGTGTGACGACCGGCTTTCCAGGCATAAACGCCGATGGAAGCCAGGAAAAGGACAAGGGACATTAACTCTGACAACAGCAGATCCTCATCATGCCGGACGCTTAGCCGGCTAATTGCTTATTTTTTGGGTAATACAATGTAATTGCGATGTCGCTTAGCTGCAATTTTAGTGTCACGAAAGTGTGCTGTTGTTAGGATTTGGTTTATAAAATCGGATTTTTGAATACAGTCGCATCGTGGCACACGGAGGCTGAGGTGGTGGCAGGGGGTAAAAAAACGCACTTCACGCCGCGGTGTAAGACTAACGTAATAAACCCGGCGTGTTGTGGCAGAAAATGGGAGGCGATCAGGAGAGGAAATTAACGCCTTGTTTCAGCACCAGATCGCAGGCTTTCGTTTTTACCTGTTTCGCCAGAGATGAATTTCCAAGGGTGCTGAGGTTCAGCTGCTGGCCATTTTGCGCGTTCAGCAGACCCTGAATACCGTCCATATAGTTGGTGTCCGCTTTCTGCTCCTGGGTGTCCAGACCCAGTTTACCCAGTACCTGGTTTTTGATGTTTTCGGTATCGGTAACGGAAGCCAGTTTCTGCTTCGCGCAGTATTCCAGAATGCCCGCCGCGTTGTTCATCGTTCCGGCGCTCAGGCTTTGGGAGCTGTTACTCAGCAGGCCGGTGAGGGACGAGGCTGACAGCCCGCCCTGGGAAGTGCCGCTCTCTTTGGTTAACTCACTTGCTGCGCTGGAGAGCGACTCCTGCCATGATGCGGCCTGCGCTGCGCCAGTCACCAGCAGGGCGCCAGTAAGGATGCTGATAAGAAACTGTTTTTTCATAATGATTTACTCAACAAGGTCCGTTTTGGGCCAAAAGTGGGTTCAGTATATACCTCTGCTCTTCCGGTGCTCCCTGGAAATATCTTAATACTCTTTGCCGGTGACGCGGCTGCGATAGCTGTCCCAGTCGAAGATGACGTACAGGCTGTTACCCAGCTTCATGCGATCCATCACCCGCTCGCCAAGAAGTCGGGTCATCTCGTCGATATTGTGGTTCGTCAGCATACCGGTTGGGCGTTTTGACGACGAACGGCGATCGACAATCTGATTGATGATCACTTTTTCGTAGCGGGACTCCGTCTGGACGCCGATCTCGTCGATGACCAGCAAATCCACGTTACTCAAATCATTCAGCAGCTGTTCTTCGCTGGTTTCGCGGTTACTGAAGGTGTCCTTCATGGCGGACATAATATCGGCCACGGTGATAATCAGCACTGACTTCCCGCGCAGCAGCAGCTCGTTGCAGATAGCGGCCGCAAGGTGATTTTTCCCCGTGCCGGGTTTTCCGCTAAAGATGAAGCTGGCAATGTTGCCGTCAAATTCATCCACGTACTGGCGCGCCTGGTTGAGGGCGTTCATCTGCCCCTGTGACTCGACCTTATAATTCTCGAAGGAACAGTTCTGGTGCAGAGGGCGAATGCCCGAGCGGTTAAAGGTGCGCTGCATTTTCATCGCGCGGTTTTCGCGGGCGAGGGCAGCCGCGCGAATTTTACCTTGCTCTTTTTGCCATGCCAGCAGCTCTTCACCGGTGGTGAAGGCGGGCTTCACGTTGGCGGGCATCATCTTCTGCAAACGTTTCATCAGGTCGCCGACGTTTTTCATTTCGCACCTCGGAATCCATCAGGGATTTTTTTGTCCGGTTCTGAAAAGGCATTGATATCACGTTTTGGCTGGCCATTGTTGCTGGCGCGGTTGATTTGCAGACTGCGCGCGAGCTTTTGCTGCCACTGAACATGGTGGAAGACTTTTCCTTCAGCCTGCCAATAAGCGGTAAAGGCCGCCAGCTCTTCTGGCGTCGCGGGCTGCGCGAGGGCTATTCCCCATAAGGCCGCCTGCCGCTGAAAATCGGCGTCCGGCTGCCAACCGGCGTACATGGGAAATTTCCCCATTGGAACGGCCACCGGGGCGCTGGCGGGTTCGTCAAAAAACTGATTATCCAGCATGACATCGCTCGCCGGACGCGACAGCTTCGCTTCAATTTCCAGAAGCTGCGCCAGACGTTCCGGCGTGACCGCATAAAACGCCGGGGCGTTGTCGGCAAATACCGCGAGCGTGCCGCCTTCGGCGTGCGTCAACACACCGCGAGGATCGCGCATAAAGGCATCGATGCCAGCAATGCTGGTGGTCAGGATTCTGGAGGACATAACACTTTCTCAACTGATTACTACGGGCGTGATTGAGGGTTATGGTAGCACAGAGAGAGGAGAGGAAAGGAGAGGATTTCCCCGGCGGCGTTACGCTTACCGGGGCTAAAATCACAAGGGCTGTTTACGCGATGATGTTCAGCGTCACGTCGATATTGCCGCGCGTCGCGTTAGAGTACGGACAGACGATATGCGCTGCATCCACCAGTTTTTTGGCTTCCGCTGCGTCCATCCCTTCAACGTGGATGTTCAGCTTCGCTTCGATACCAAAACCGGTTGGCAGCGGGCCAATCCCCACTTCGCCTTCAATAAAGGCGTCTTTTGGCAGAGCGAATTTGTCGCGTGCCGCAACGAACTTCATTGCGCCCAGGAAGCAGGCGGAGTAGCCCGCAGCGAACAGCTGTTCAGGGTTGGTTACTTCACCCCCCATGCCGCCCATCTCTTTTGGCACACCCAGTTTGACATCCAGAACGCCATCGGAAGACGTTGCGCGGCCATCACGGCCTCCGGTTGCTTTGGCTTTGGCAGTGTAGACAACTTTTTCTAAAGACATGGCAGGTTCCTCATCTTACGTTTATATGCACTATTAAATAGCGCGCGATGTATTAAGTTAGAATCAGACGCGTAAAGTATAGCCTTACGCGCGATGAAGCTGTTGGCGCAAAAGTTCGAGCTGTTGCTTGAGCGCCAGCATGGTGTCGGTATCACACTGCGCTGCACAGCCCACGGCGTGGGGTATCGTCACGGCCTGCTGTTGCAGCGCCCGACCCGTGTCGCTCAGGGTGACGGCGACCTGACGCTCATCCTGACGGGAACGCTGGCGGAAGATTAATCCTGCGCTTTCCAGGCGTTTCAGCAGGGGAGTCAGCGTGGCGGAATCCAGGAACAGCCGCTCGCCAATGTCTGACACCGTAATATCATCCTGCTCCCACAGCACCAGCATCACCAGGTATTGCGGGTAGGTCAGGTTAAGCGGCGCCAGCAGTTGCCGGTACAGCTTGTTAAGCGCCAGATTTGCCGAATAGAGGGCAAAACAGAGCTGGTTATCCAGCAGAAGCGCGTTGGTGGTGTCGTTCGTTTTTGCGTCCATGAAATGAATATAGATAGCGCACGATACAATTGCAAGCGATTTTATTATACGCGTGGACGTTTGCGGTAAAGCCATAATCCGGGGATCGACAGGCCGATGGAGAGCGCGCCCACAATCGACGAGGCTTTAAGGAAATTGCTCAGAAGCAGGATCATCTGCGGTTCGCTGTAGCCAAAGTGGCTGATTTTGACGGCGGAGATCATCGCCGTATAGGCTGAAATGCCCGGGAACATAGGAATGACTGCCGCCACGGTGAACACTTTCGGGTGCGCCAGATACCAGCGGGACCACTGAATACCGATGCTGCCGACCAGCATGGAGGCGATAAACGTCGACCATTCGATATTAAAGCCCGAGGTCATCATGATCATACGTGAGCCGTGGCCAATGGCACCCAGCAGCGCACACCAGGGTAATGCACGCTGTGGGACGTTAAACACCATCGCAAAGCCAACGGCGGGAAGGGCTGCCAGGAGCATGTCCTGCGCCAGTGCGAGCAGAAAATCCATCACGCCCATCCGCGTAACCCCCAGAGTGTCATGGCCATTACCACCCCGATACAGGTCGCCAGCGTCAGCAGGCTGGCTATCGCCCAGCGCGCCAGACCGGTGTTGATGTGGCCTTTGAACATATCAGCGACGGCGTTGATTAAGGGAAAACCCGGCACCAGCAGCAATACGCTGGCGGCCATCGCAACAGTAGGCGTGCTGGCGAAGTAAGGCTGGCGCAAAAGCAGGCCGGATACGGTTGTCGCCACGAACGCCGTGATGCAGAAGTTAATTTGCGGATGCAGTTGCCTGTGCGTCAACAACTGGCGGACATACATCGCGATGCTGCTGGCAAAGAAGGTCACGACAGCGCCGTCCCAGCCGCCCGCGTTGAGCTTGCAGAAGCAGGCGCAGGAGAGTCCCACCATCAGCACAACCAGCCAGCGTGGATACCGGAGAGGTTTGATCTGGTTGAAGCGTTTCTCTATCTCCCTCAGATCGAGCAGCTTGTGTTCAGCAAGGATCACGATGTGCTGCACTTCCGTCACGACGTGCATGTTAATGCCGCGGTCATGATTTTTACGGGTGGAGGTCAGGCACTGTCCGTCTTTAATGGTGGTCAGCACAATGGCATTTGACGAGATGGAGCTCTCAACGCTGTCCATCCCCAGCGCCAGCCCAAGGCGTGTGGAAAGTTCTTCCACGAGGGCGCTTTCTGCCCCGTGTTGTAAGAGAAAAAGCCCGCACTGAATACATAGCCGCGTGGTAGCACGTTGCGTAGACCGATCTGCCTGCATGAAACGCCCTGAAGAGAAGAGAGATTGCTTACTTTTAACACAAAGGGCAGGGCCCTTTGCGCTGGGCCAGATCAACATTTGTGCAATCAGTCGCGTGAGCAGGGGGAGAAAACCGCACTTTCTATTTATTTAATGAATATAAAAATATAGATTTATAAAGACAATATATTAAGTATTTCTAATTTCATATTTTCAATCTTTTCACGCAATCTTAATTAAAGTTTTGTGGTCTTTATGCGATATTAAGCCAGTATTGGGCGTTTCTTAACCCATGTGACATTTCTTCTGATTTGCGAGTATTAAGCCGTTTTGTACTGAGGGATGCAAGCGTGTTTAAACTCGTAGGGTTAGTTCGTTCTTAAATAATGAATTCATGACAGGGAGGGTCTATGTTGCCATTGAATGGTAAACACGGAGTGGTGATTAGTAGAGTGCCGGTTATGCAAAATGGGCTAGGTGGCGTCATGACGCGTCATTTTCCTGATTTTTGAAATAACGTACTGCCGTTCGATGCAGGAGTTGACGCTACTACAATTGCGTCGCGCTGGGGTCGTTATTGCCGATATTTCAGGTGAGTATCGTAATCCTCGCGGCACGCTTGAGCAGTATTATGGATTAATGAATCAGTATCGGGACATTCACTGGATATTCCTTGTCTCGCGTCCCCTTTATCCACTTGCAGTAGAGCTTCTTATGCGTCCGGAAAGCACGCTGCTTTCGGATATGGAACCGATCGAAGGCGTTATTAACGCTATTCGCGCGGGCAGTGAACGTGCCGAGCGAATAAGCCAGACGTTATTAATACCGGAAACGTCCGATATTGAAGAAGAGAGTGAGCAAATGATTGCGCTCACCCACTCTGAACGCAAGGTGTTGCGTTTATTAGGTAAAGGTTGGGGAATCAACCAAATAGCCACGCTGCTGAATAAAAGTAATAAAACGATCAGTGCACAGAAAAACAGTGCAATGCGCCGCTTATCACTTCGCAGTAATGCCGATATGTACGCGTGGATAAGCAGTACCCAGGGAATGCGAGAACTCAGTTTAATGTCGGCTTATGGAGAGTTTGAGGAATGGAAAAGACCACTGCAACAAGACATATCGCCGTCATCGAAAGCTGCTCAATGAGCTCTGTAGGGCTGAAGCATCTCTTTGCGATGCCCGCCCTGAGCCATTACCAGGTGCACCTGTTTAGCAGATTCGCCAGCTTTAAAGCGGCGCTCGTGGATATCTCATTCTATGCGGTTATCTATTCACTGTCTGATGAGCGTGAAGAGCGGAGAAACTGTCTGGCCTGTTTACGGGATCTTACCTTCACCCACAGCGACGTCCAGCGTATCGTGCTGGCCTCTGACGAAATGGAGGCGAGGCTGGTCAGCCATCTTTCGCCTTCTCGCTTGCATGGGATAATCAGTAAATCGGTTCCGCTAAAGCAGCTAATGGAGGGGCTGGAGACATTACTCAGCGAAACGCATCAGGTGAATGACAACATGTACAATCACTGGTGTGTTAGCCAGAATCGTATGTTAAGCCCAACCGAAAGGGCAATACTGCGTTATATGTCATCGGGTTTTTCAATCCCTGAAATTGCGGCGCAGCTTGAACGCAATATTAAAACCATCCGGGCGCATAAGTTTAACGCAATGGTAAAGCTGGGCGTCAATTCTGACGTGGGATTACTGGATGCGGCGGATATCCTGGCGCATCTCCCTGCCCGGGAAGTGCGTCGTTCAGCTCTCACCGTTCCTTCATTCTCTCAGCGTTAAGTGGTGCGCCAGAGTTCTTCTGGCGCAACGTTTAAATGCAGACATCGACCCATTTTGCTGCGGTCAGCTCCGCCATTCTGTCGGGCGATATACGCACCGCACTGTGGATGGCACCCGCTGCGGGTAACACTTCCGCGTACTGTTTTAATGTGATGTCACAGTAAACAGAGAGCGGATTTTCCAGTCCGAAAGGGCAGACGCCGCCGACAGGATGACCCGTCAGGGTGACTACCTCATCGCTGCTGAGCATGCGGGCTTTTGCGCCGAATGTCTCTTTAAGCTTTTTGTTATCCAGACGCGCATCGCCTTTTGCAACCACCAGAATCACGTCATTTTTAATTTTCAGTGACAGCGTTTTGGCAATTTGGCCGGGTTCAACGTTGTGCGCGGCAGCAGCAAGGGCAACAGTCGCTGTGCTTTGGTTAAGCTCAATGATCTCTATATCCGGAGCGTGTTCGGCAAAAAACTGTTGTACAGACTGCAAACTCATTGATTCCTCCTGACAAATATCCTGCGTAATCTGTCATAAGAATTTAGTCGCTGTAAATATCCCTTAAGTAACAAATATCCGTCAGGGGCGATTTCTGGATCGCCTTCACATTCACAGAAACCGGTTACAGTAACCGGTTGCAGAGCGTGATGCAGAGATTAATACTAAGTGTGTAACTTCCCCTGTATCTAATAATAAGAGCTAATTATGAAACCATTCCGTTTGAGCAGTACCGCAGGTACACGATCCGGCAAGGTTGTGACGCTGATGTATGGAACAACGTGTGACGTGAGAGCGTCCAAAACGAACGTCTGACAGGAGATCTGCTATGTCTGCCAACCACGCTGCATTTAATCTGATTTTCCGCTTCGTTGAAAATTATGTCAGCCCTATTGCCGGGCGCATTTCTTCCCAGCGTCACGTTATGGCTATTCGTGACGGGTTTATCTCAGCGATGCCGTTTATGATTGTAGGCTCGTTTTTATTAGTGTTCGCTTACCCGCCTTTTTCGCCTGATACCACCTGGGGTTTTGCTCGCGCCTGGCTGGATATGGCGAAGCAGTTTGAAGGTCAAATTCTGACGCCGTTTGATATGACAATGGGGGTGATGTCCCTTTATATCTGTGCGGCTATTGCCTACAACCTGGGCAAACATTACGTTAAAACGCATCAGCTGGATCCGTTCATGTGCGCGATGCTGTCGCTGATGGCGTTCCTGCTGGTCGCCGCCCCTAAAACCAAAGGCGCTTTACCGGTGGATAGCCTGGGAGGGACCGGTATTTTCACCGCGATTCTGGTGGCGATCTATTGCGTTGAGATGATGCGTTTCCTGAAAGCACACAATATCGGGATCCGCCTTCCAGACCAGGTTCCACCGATGATCAAAAACTCGTTTGACCTGCTGATCCCGGTGCTGGTGGTGGTGCTCACGCTCTACCCGCTGAGCCTGCTGATCCAGTCGCAGTTCGGTATGCTGATCCCACAGGCCATCATGTCGATATTCAAACCGCTGGTCTCTGCGGCTGACTCGCTGCCTGCGATCCTGCTGGCGGTGCTGATTGGCCACCTGCTGTGGTTTGCCGGGATCCACGGCGCGGCGATTGTCTCCGGGATGCTGCAAATGTTCTGGCTGACAAACCTGGGGGCGAACCAGACCGCGCTGGCGGCGAGCCAGCCTTTGCCACACATCTTTATGGAAGCCTTCTGGACGTTCTTTATCGTTATCGGCGGATCGGGGGCGACGATGGGGCTGGTGTTCTGCTATCTGCGTAGCCGCTCCGCGCACCTGCGCTCCATTGGACGTCTGAGCGTGGTACCAAGCATTTTCAATATCAATGAACCGGTGATTTTCGGTACGCCGATTGTGATGAACCCGGTGTTCTTTATTCCTTTCCTGCTGGCGCCGATGGTTAATGCCGTGCTGGCATGGGCAGCGATGAAGTTTGATCTGATTGGCCGCGTGATTTCCGTTGTGCCGTGGACGGCACCGGCTCCGGTTGGTGCCGCCTGGGCGCTGGGCTGGGATTTCCGTGCAGCCATTCTGGTGCTGGTTTTGGCCTGCGTTTCCGCCATTATCTATTTCCCGTTCTTCAAGGTGTACGAGAAACAGTTGCTTCAGCAGGAAGCGGAAGAAGCACAGCGTAATGGAGAAGAGGAAAATCAGCAGGTCGCTTAGGTAAAAGCAAAACGGCAACGTAGGTTGCCGTTTTTAATGTTTGTTCCCTCTCTCTTCGGGTTTCAGGCCGGGCCAGACTACTTAAGCGTGCAATCGCCACACTGCTGCACGTCCGGCAGACGGTAGCGCTGACAGCAGGTACGACGTACCAGAAGTCCCTCACGCGGAACCACGGTGCGGTAAAGAGGGTTGTCCCGTCCATCCGACAGCTGTCTGGCAAAGAAACAGCTCTGACGCAGTGCATCCACTTTCTCGTCGCCGAGCAGCGGCTTCATCTCCGTTAAATACCAGTGGATAAGATACCCGGTATTACTCCAGATCAGTTTGCCGTTAATCTCTCCCGTCGCTTCCAGCGCATCAATGACCGGAACCAGCGCTCTTGTAATCAGCCGTTCCATACGCGCCTGCGCTGACAGGTGTCTCGCGCTCGGATCTTCGTGTACATCAATCCAGAAACAGGCAGCGCGCCCGGTTTCATGAAACTCAACATGGAAATGTTCCGACGAGAGATCGAGCATCGTTTCCTGGGTCAACAGGGCCAGCATGACAGGCGGCACCATCAGCCCGATATACCACTGTGCCCAGAGGGATAACAGCGGTTTGTTTTCCCGCGTCAGGGTAGGTTGGTTACGATAAATATGGTCGGAATAGGTTGCCAGCAGTGACCGCAGCTCCGCAGGGCGTTGCCACTCAGTCAGCGTCAGAGCATGATGCGGCGGTGCTTCATCCAGTTTGATGAAATCCAGCAGATGGGCGCGCGTTACGGCAATTTTTTCCCGAATGGCATCCGCAAGCGTCGTTTCCCCGGCGGAGAGTGGAGCTCGCCAGAGCAGGGGCTCAACGATGTGTGCGGTACGAGTCGCCATAGTGTGGATTACAAATCTAAATGATAATGATTGCCAATCCTAACTATAGATAAAACCGAGCGCAAGCGTTTTATCCTGGCGCTGTGAAGGCGGTTTCAGGCGGTATGAAGCTCTTCGCTCAGCAGAATGCTGTTACGTCCCATATGCTTGGCTTCATAGAGGGCTTTATCGGCTTTCGCCAGCGCGCCCTCAACGTCGTCACCTTCGAACATGGCGATGCCGATGCTGATGGTCACGTTAGTGGCGACGCTTTCGTTAAACATATGGGGGATTTTAAGATCGTAAACCTTCTGACGTATGCGTTCAGCCGTCTGTCGCGCTTGCTCCAGCGGGATGTTACTCAACAGCACCATAAATTCTTCCCCGCCAAACCGGGCGACAACATCGCGTGAGCGCACGGCGTCGCGTATCGCAGCCGAGACCCTGATCAAGGCCTGATCGCCCATCATGTGGCCATAATGGTCGTTGTAGGCTTTGAAGTGGTCGATATCCATCAGCAGCACGAAGTGCTCGCCAGCGTCAGGCCTGGGAAGATTCTCCAGCCGGCTTTGCAGCCCGCGACGGTTATATAGGCCGGTGAGCGGGTCCATCATGCTGAGATCGGTCAGGGTTTCGCGCTCCTCCAGCAGTTCGGAAAGCAGCTCCTGGGCGAAACGGTCATTGCGCCGCTGAAGAACATGATGGATACCAATGGCGACCACCGGCAGCGCGAAAAAATAGGCCATTCTCAGCCAGTTTTCGGACGGACTAAGCCACAGGCAGGATATAAAAGCGGGAAATGAATGTAACGTAAAGGCTTTAATATTACTTGCGAACGCCAGAGACCCTATAAAAAGCACTGTTAATAGCGCCATCATTAAATAGGTCGCGTGATCGTGCGTGATTAACAGAAATTTAGAGACGATCTGCCAGGCCCATAAAAGACCAAAAATAGCTGAAACAACAGGGATATTTATTTTTCGCGTGCTGTTTTTCCAGTGCCAGATAAGTAAGCCTGTGCTGATAGTCAGTACGGCAAAGAGCGGGACTGATAACACACGCACGGAATAGAGAGGGTTTGTTACCGAGAACAATGCTGACGCGGCGTTCAGAAATAAAAACAAACGTAAAGATAGCTGATATTTCTTGTTGACTAAAGACAGCCAGGATTGTGATGTCATATGCGTGCGTTTTTATTAAAACTCAATTAAAACAATGAGCAAGGTGTTGTTGTGTAATATTGGGCGCTACAAAATTGAATTTTTATTATCAGAAAAACTTTATCGGAAGTTAACAGGTGGGCAATTTATCACCTTACACATTCTCTGTCATTATGGGAAAGCAATTGCTGACGCAATTTCTTACGTCGCATGCTGACAAGTGATAATTACTATCATATGATACTGGTTATCATTATCAGTGCGAGAGGTGAAACCATGTTGAGCAAAGCGCTGGGAAGTGGGTGGGGAATATTACTGCCTGGTTCCATTATCGGTGGGCTAGTGTTTGCCGATCTCCCCATTGATGTCTGGAAAGCAATGATTGTTTCAGGCTTGCTGGTGACATCCGCAATGATCTGGCACAAACAGTTACGGCATTACGTGCTGCTGCCATCATGCGTTGCGCTAATCAGTGGACTGCTGGTGATTCTGATGAGTTTGAAATAAAAGGGAAAAACAGGAGGCACTGCTGAGGGGATGTAAGATAATTGGTGCGAGGGGGGGGACTTGAACCCCCACGTCCGTAAGGACACTAACACCTGAAGCTAGCGCGTCTACCAATTCCGCCACCTTCGCATACCATCGACACTGTAAAAGTATCGTAACCACGGAGGCGCATTCTAGATGTTTTCAGCTTTACGTCAACAGAAAATTGCGCACGTTGTTTTGATTGCTGCAAAAATGGGCGATGGCAGCGTCAGCCATCGCCGGACCGGGGGTTTACTTTTTCGCCTGGCGCGTCATCACGGTGCGATAGACCTTAAAGCGGCCCGTCTGGGCGATCACTTCGTGGAAGCCAAAGGTTTCATCCAGCACTTTCGGGTACGCGAGGAAGGCGTTCGCTACGATACGCAGCTCACCGCCGCTGTTGAGGTGACGGGTTGCGCCACGGATCAGCGTTTGCGCCGCTTCAAGGCTGGTCTCCATTCCGTCGTGGAACGGCGGGTTAGAGATGATCATGTCAAAGCGACCGGACACGTCGGAGAAAACGTTGCTGGCAAACACGTCACCTTCAATGCCATTCGCAGCAAGCGTGGCGCGGCTGGCTTCTACTGCCGGGGCGCTCACGTCACACAGGGTTAAACGCACTTTTGGTGAGTGGCTGGCGAGAACCGTTGACAGCACGCCCGCACCACAGCCGACGTCCAGCACCTTGCCCTTGGTATGAGGCGTCAGGGTGGACAGCAGCAGCTTGCTGCCCGTATCGAGCGCATCACGGCTGAACACGCCCGGCAGGGTTTTAATGGTCAGGCCGTCAAGCTGGTACTCGTCCCAGAAGGCGTCGGCATCGAAGGTGGTCTGTTTTTCCAGACGACCATGGTACAGTCCGCAGCGACGGGCGCTGTCGATTTTCGTCAGCGGCGCCCAGGCTTCGAGCATCTGCTCTGCGCTACGCACCCCGCTGCGGTTCTCACCGACAACAAAAATATCGCAGCCGACCGGCAGCAGAGAAAGCAGGTTCATCAGCTGGAACTGGGCTTCCGGCTTGTTTTTCGGCCAGTAGTAAATGAGCGTATCGCAGTCAGCAATATCTCTCTGCTCCGCCGCCAGGCTAAAGCGCGCGCGCTCGCCCATCTGGCGGCTCAGCACCTGCCAGTGGTGATAGTACTGGGTGTGGGCACGGCTTTCAGCACAGTCGAAACGCGCGGGCAGGTCATCCTGCATATCTCCGGCAAACAGAATACGGCTTTCTTCGAAATCATCACTGTGACGCAGCAAGACTTCACTTGCCGGGGTAAATGCAGACATGAATTGTTCCTCAATAAACTCAGGTGGGGATTATAGTAGGTAGATGGCGCAGTTTCGACAC
Organism: Enterobacter sp. BIDMC93; assembly: GCF_001037805.1. NCBI lineage: Bacteria > Pseudomonadati > Pseudomonadota > Gammaproteobacteria > Enterobacterales > Enterobacteriaceae > Enterobacter > Enterobacter sp. BIDMC93. Next base: position 4,450,138 of record NZ_KQ089962.1, on the reverse strand, counting down.
ATTTGCTATATTTGCGCGCCTGAGAGACAGGAGTTTTCGCTATGACATCCCGACGAGACTGGCAGTTGCAGCAGCTGGGCATTACCCAGTGGGCTTTGCGTCGCCCGACGGCGTTGCGGGGCGAAATAGCCATCTCCATCCCTGCGCATGTCCGCCTGGTGATGGTGGCAGAAGCGCCGCCTGCCCTGAACGAGCCCCTGATTGAGGATGTCCTTCGCACCCTGAAGGTGACCCGCGATCAGGTATTACAGCTGGCGCCTGAAAGCGTCGCGATGCTTCCCCCTGACAGCCGCTGTAACAGCTGGCGAATCGGGGCGGTGGACGAGCTACCTCTTGAAGGAAGCCAGATCAGTTCGCCAGCGCTGGACGAACTGAAAGCCAACCCAAAAGCGCGTAGCGCGCTATGGCAACAAATTTGCGAATATGAACACGATTTCTTCCCTCACGACGGTTGACCTGACCACCGCGTTCGCGATTGAAACCCGCGCCCATGCCTTTCCGTGGAGCGAAAAGACGTTTGCCAGCAATCAGGGCGAACGCTATTTAAATCTCCGCCTGGACGTTGACGGTGCGATGGCTGCGTTCGCCATCACGCAGGTCGTTCTGGACGAGGCGACGCTGTTTAATATTGCGGTCGATCCCGCTTACCAGCGCCGCGGGCTGGGCAGGGAACTGCTTGAGCACCTCATTCGTGAGCTGGAAACCCGTGACGTTTTCACCCTGTGGCTGGAGGTGCGCGCGTCCAATGTCGCCGCCATCGCGCTCTATGAAAGCTTAGGCTTCAACGAGGCGACTATCCGCCGTAACTACTACCCCACCGCAGAGGGACGTGAAGACGCCATTATCATGGCTCTGCCGATTGGATAACGAAAATAAGGTTGTAACGATGAAATGGGACTGGATTTTCTTTGATGCCGACGAAACGCTGTTTACGTTTGACTCGTTCGGCGGCCTACAGCGGATGTTTCTCGACTATAGCGTGACGTTCACCGCGGAAGATTTTCAGGACTATCAGGCGGTGAACAAACCGCTGTGGGTGGATTACCAGAACGGAGCCATCACCGCGTTACAGCTTCAGCATCAGCGTTTTGACGTGTGGGCTGAACGGTTAAACGTCAGTCCTGGGGCGCTGAACGAGGCCTTCCTGAATGCGATGGCGGATATCTGCGCGCCGCTGCCCGGCGCCGTTTCTCTGCTGGATTCGCTGAAAGGGAAGGTGAAGCTTGGGATCATTACCAACGGCTTTACCGCGCTTCAGCAGATCCGCCTTGAACGCACCGGCCTGCGCGATCATTTCGACGCGCTGGTGATCTCCGAAGAGGTGGGCGTACCGAAGCCGGATCCGCGTATTTTCGATTATGCGCTGGCGCAAGCGGGCAATCCTGACCGCGATCGCGTGCTGATGGTGGGGGATACGGCAGAATCTGATATTCTGGGAGGTATGAGATCGGGCCTGTCGACCGTCTGGCTGAATGCGCATGGCCGCACGCTGCCGGAAGGCATCGAACCGACCTGGACCGTTACATCATTGAACGAACTGGAGCAGCTCCTGTGTAAACAATGATTGCCTGCCCCCTGTTGATGGGTAAAATAGCCGCATTTTTCGTATTCCATGATGCGCGGCCTGCTGCCGCGCTTACCTAAGAAGAATTGATTATGACGTTGTCTCCTTATCTGCAAGAGGTGGCCAAACGCCGCACTTTTGCCATTATCTCGCACCCGGATGCCGGTAAAACGACCATCACCGAGAAGGTGTTGCTGTTCGGACAGGCGATCCAGACCGCGGGTACCGTTAAAGGCCGTGGCTCCAGCCAGCATGCTAAATCCGACTGGATGGAGATGGAAAAGCAGCGTGGTATTTCGATTACCACCTCCGTGATGCAGTTCCCGTATCACGACTGCCTGGTGAACCTGCTGGACACCCCGGGGCACGAAGACTTCTCCGAAGATACCTACCGTACGCTGACGGCGGTGGACTGCTGCCTGATGGTGATCGACGCTGCGAAAGGTGTTGAAGATCGTACCCGCAAGCTGATGGAAGTCACCCGTCTGCGCGATACGCCGATCCTCACCTTTATGAACAAACTCGACCGTGACATCCGTGATCCGATGGAGCTGATGGATGAAGTGGAAAACGAGCTGAAGATTGCCTGCGCGCCAATCACCTGGCCGATTGGCTGCGGCAAGCTGTTCAAAGGGGTTTACCACCTCTATAAAGACGAAACCTACCTGTACCAGACCGGTAAGGGCCACACCATTCAGGAAGTCCGCATTGTGAAAGGTCTGGACAACCCGGAGCTGGACGCCGCTGTCGGTGAAGAGCTGGCCGCCCAGCTGCGCGATGAGCTGGAGCTGGTTAAAGGCGCGTCGCATGAGTTCGACAGAGAGCTGTTCCTGAGCGGTGAAATTACCCCGGTCTTCTTCGGTACCGCACTCGGCAACTTCGGCGTTGACCATATGCTCGACGGTCTGGTTGAGTGGGCCCCGCAGCCGATGCCGCGTAAAACCGACACCCGCGAAGTAGAAGCGAAGGAAGAGAAGTTCTCCGGCTTCGTCTTTAAAATTCAGGCCAACATGGACCCGAAACACCGTGACCGCGTCGCCTTTATGCGCGTGGTTTCCGGTAAGTACGAAAAGGGCATGAAGCTGCGTCAGGTCCGTATCGGTAAAGACGTAGTGATCTCCGACGCGCTGACCTTCATGGCGGGCGACCGTTCGCATGTAGAAGAAGCCTATCCGGGTGACATCATTGGTTTACACAACCACGGTACCATTCAGATTGGCGATACCTTCACGCAGGGCGAGATGATGAAGTTCACCGGTATCCCGAACTTCGCGCCAGAACTGTTCCGCCGCATTCGCCTGCGCGATCCGCTGAAGCAGAAGCAGCTGCTGAAAGGCCTGGTCCAGCTTTCCGAAGAGGGCGCGGTACAGGTGTTCCGCCCAATCGCCAACAACGATCTGATCGTGGGCGCGGTGGGTGTGCTCCAGTTCGACGTGGTGGTTGCCCGTCTTAAGAGCGAGTACAACGTGGAAGCGATTTACGAATCGGTGAACGTGGCGACCGCCCGCTGGGTTGAATGTTCAGACGTGAAGAAATTCGAAGAATTTAAACGTAAGAACGAAGTTCAGCTGGCGCTGGACGGTGGCGATAACCTGACCTATATCGCCCCAACCATGGTAAACCTGAACCTGACGCAGGAACGTTATCCTGATGTTCAGTTCCGCAAAACGCGCGAGCATTAATTCCCTCTCAGAGCACGGCAGCCGCCGTGCTCTTCTTTAATTCCTGTGTTATTAAACCCTTGCGGAATGTTCTTAATTCACCGCAATTTTTCGCTATTCGTTCGTTTTTTCCCCAATTCTGAATGCACCCCTCTGATTGTGATCTATATTTAACTCAGTGTTTAGCACCGGGCGTGGATGAATTAACTGTTCAATGCATGTCCATTGGTTCTCCATTTTGCCCCGGTGTTAATTCGCAATATATAAAACCAAGATTAGGGAAGTATGTCGCCCAAATAATGGGAAAAACACAGGAATAAATCGATGAATATGACAAGACTGAAGATTTCTAAAACTCTGCTGGCTGTAACATTGGGTAGTGTCCTGGTAAGCGGTTCTGCTCTGGCGGATACCAGCACCATGGATAAAGCGCAAAATTCCGCCAATACCGCAGGGGAAAAAATCGATAGCTCTATGAATAAAGTCGGTAATTTCATGGATGACAGCTCAATCACAGCAAAAGTGAAAGCCGCACTGGTGGATCACGAATCCATCAAGAGCACCGATATTTCTGTTAAAACCGACAACAAGGTTGTCACCCTGAGCGGTTTCGTTGAAAGCCAGACCCAGGCTGAAGAAGCCGTTAAAGTGGCAAAAGGCGTTGAGGGCGTAAGCTCCGTCAGCGACAAACTGCACGTACGTGACAGCAAAGAATCGTCGGTGAAGGGCTATGCCGGAGATGCAGCAACTACCAGCGAAATCAAAGCTAAACTGTTAGCTGACGACATCGTGCCATCCCGTATGGTGAAAGTTGAAACCACCGATGGTGTGGTCCAGCTGTCCGGTACGGTTGAGAATCAGGCACAAAGCGATCGTGCCGAGTCAATTGCGAAAGCTATTGATGGTGTGAAAAGCGTCAAAAACGATCTGAAAACGAAGTAAAGCAGTACCATTCGCCCGTCAGGCTGAAAACCGCGGGCGAAATAAAAACGATTCTGGAAAAGCCGGTGAGTGACCTGAGCGCTCACGTTTAGCGGCCGACATTAACTATGGTAAAGGAGAGGCTTATGTTTCGTTGGGGCATTATATTTCTGGTTATCGCGTTAATTGCCGCCGCATTGGGCTTTGGTGGACTGGCGGGTACCGCGGCATGGGCAGCGAAAATTGTCTTCGTCGTCGGTATTATTCTGTTCCTGGTCAGCCTGTTTACGGGTCGACGTCGCCCGTAGCAAACGCAATATTTACTAAACAAACTCAAGCCAGTCCTCGTGACTGGCTTTTTCTCGTTTGAGAACCACCGGGGAAGTGCGTTACTGTGTCTTATCAAAATAATGAAAACAGGAAGGCAGAGGTGGGGCAACGAATTCCCGTTACGCTCGGCAATATTGCGCCGCTGACGTTAAAACCGTTTCATGCAGGCCAGCTTGCGCTGGTCTGTGAAGGGGGAGGGCAGCGCGGTATTTTCACTGCTGGCGTGCTCGACGAATTTATGCGCGCGCAATTCAACCCGTTCGATCTCTATTTCGGCACCTCTGCCGGGGCGCAGAACCTCTCCGCCTATGTCTGCAACCAGCCCGGCTATGCGCGCAAAGTGATTATGCGCTACACCACCTCCAAAGAATTCTTCAATCCGGTACGCTTCGTACGCGGCGGGAACCTGATCGATCTCGACTGGTTACTGGATGCTACCTCCAGCCAGATGCCGCTGGCCATGGATACCGCGTCACGTCTGTTCGATACCGGCAAAGAGTTCTGGATGTGCGCCAGCCGTGGCGATGACTATTCGCCGGGTTACTTTTCGCCGCAGAAAGAGAACTGGCTGGATATCATCCGCGCGTCCAGCGCGATCCCGGGATTCTACCGCACCGGCGCCCTGCTGGAGGGGATAAGCTATCTTGACGGCGGTATCAGCGACGCGGTGCCGGTACAGGAGGCGGCGCGGCGCGGGGCAAAAACCATTGTGGTGATCCGCACGGTGCCTTCGCAGATGTATTACACCCCACAGTGGTTTAAGCGGATGGAACGCTGGCTGGGCGACAGCAGCCTGCAACCGCTGGTGAATATCGCGAAGCAGCATGAAACCACCTACGGCGCGATGCAGCGTTTTATTGAAAAACCACCGGGCAAGCTGCGCATCTTTGAAATTTATCCGCCTAAGCCGCTGTTGAGCATGGCGCTGGGCAGTCGGCTGCCTGCGTTGCGTATGGATTACAAAACGGGGCGGCTGTGCGGGCGTTACTTCCTGGCGACCGTCGGGAAAATGCTGGCGGAGCAACCGCCTCTTCATCGGCATAAAAGCATCATTTTGCCGCCTGCCGTTGTGGCCAATGACGCGGTGGCGATGCCGCTGGTGGACGCGCCGCAGGCCAACGATGGCTTACTCGATAACGAGGATCTGGCGTGACGCACTGCTTTATCGATACCCATTGCCACTTTGATTTCCCGCCGTTTAGCGGGGAGGAAACATCAAGTATTGCGCGCGCGGCTGAGGCCGGTGTGAGAGCCATTATTGTGCCCGCTATTGAAGCGGCGAGATTCGACAAAGTTCTGGCGCTTGCCCGGGAGCACGATGCGCTGTATGCCGCGCTGGGTCTGCATCCGATCGTTATTGAGCACCATCTTGATGACCATCTCGACAGGCTGGATGCCACGCTGCAAAATGCGGATACAAAGCTGGTTGCCATCGGTGAGATCGGCCTCGATCTCTATCGTGAAGATCCGCAGTTTGAGCGCCAGCAGACGATCCTGGATGCGCAGCTCCGGCTGGCAAAGCGCCACGATCTGCCGGTGATCCTCCACTCCAGACGTACCCATGACAAACTGGCGATGCACCTGAAGCGTATCGACGTGCCGCGCAGGGGCGTGGTCCATGGTTTCGCTGGAAGCCTTCAGCAGGCGCAGCGTTTTATTGAGCTGGGCTATAAGATTGGCGTCGGTGGCACCATTACCTATCCGCGTGCCAGCAAAACCCGTGATGTGATGGCGCAGCTCCCGCTGACCTCGCTCCTGCTGGAAACGGATGCGCCTGACATGCCGCTGAATGGTTTTCAGGGCCAGCCCAACCGCCCGGAGCAGGCGGCGCGCGTTTTTGATGTGCTGTGTGAGCTGCGTCAGGAGCCTGAAGATGTGATTGCCAGCGCGCTGCTGGAAAACACCCGCGCGGTCTTCGGCATCACGCTATAAATAAAGGGCCGGGCGGATCACCGTGATCTGCTGCCGTTCCAGGGCCTGCGCCAGCGGCTCGATGTCCTCCGGCGTGGCGCTCCGCCATCGCGCCGCCTCCCCGTAAACCCCATGAGCATGAAACGCGTTGATCCGCACAGGAACGTTCCCCAACGCGTGGATAAAAGCGGTCAGCGATGGCAGATGGTGCAGATAATCACACCGAGCGGGGATCACCAGCAGGCGCAGCTCCGTCAGGCGATGACGATCGGCCAGCCAGCGGATGCTCTGCTTGATCTGCGTGTTTTCGCGCCCGGTCAGAAAACGGTGATGTTCATTGCCCCAGGCTTTCAGATCCACCATCGCGCCGTCAAACACCGGTAACAGCTTTTGCCAGCCGGTTTCGCTTAACAGGCCGTTGCTGTCCACCAGGCACGTCAGATGGCGCAGGGACGGATCGGCTTTGATCGCGGTGAACAGCGCAACCAAAAACGGCAGCTGCGTGGTGGCCTCACCCCCGCTGACGGTCACGCCCTCAATAAACGGCGCGGACGTGCGAACCCGGGAGAGGATCTCCTCAACGCTATAGCGCTGCGCCATCGGCGTCGCCTGCTGCTGACACAGGTGCAGACAGGTGTCGCACTGCTGACAGTGACTCTCCTGCCACCAGACGCGCCCGGCCTGAATTGCCAGCGCATCATGAGGACAGTGGGGAACACAGTCGCCGCAGTCGTTGCAGCGCCCTATCGTCCACGGGTTGTGGCAGGTTTTGCAGCGCAGGTTACAGCCCTGGAGGAACAACGCCAGGCGGCTGCCCGGCCCGTCCACGCAGGAGAAGGGTATGACCTGACTAACTAAAGCGCATCTGCTGTTCATGGCTTATCACGCGCGGCTGACGTTCCAGAATACGGGTATTGCGCGCGGCCTCCTCGCCGAGCCAGGTGGTGTTGGTGCGCGAGCCGGCCTCCCGGTATTTCTCCAGATCGGAGAGCCGCACCATATACCCGGTGACGCGCACCAGGTCGTTTCCGGCTACATTCGCGGTGAACTCACGCATACCGGCGTTGAACGCCCCCAGGCACAGCTGCACCACAGCCTGAGGATTGCGTTTAACCGTTTCCTCCAGGGTGAGAATATCGCTGATCCCCGAATGATAGTGTTTATGGTGCGGCGCCACGGCCAGCAGGTGGCTGACTGGGTCCGGTTCGTCGCCGTACGGCAGACGCGCGCCCGGCGTGGTGCCAGAATCGGAACTGATCCCAGACTGGGCATGCAGCATCGCGCGGTGCTGCCAGCCGTGTTTCACCGGCGTGTTTTCAACAAACGCCGCAAGCTGTTCACTGATGCGGTAGCCCAGCGCATTGGCCTGTTCGTTCTTACCGTAACGTCCCGTAATGCCTGCTTTCTCGCACAGCACATTCACCGCTTCGGCCAGACCGTACATGCCAAACATCGGCACAAAGCGATCGGCATCAATCAGCCCCTCTTTCACCAGGAAGCTATTCTCAAAGAAGCCGGATTGTTCATATAAAAAATCGCAGCGCGCATTGATGATCGCGATTTGTTGCTGGCAGTAGTGGGGAAGAGTACGGGTGAAAAAGTCTTCCGGTGAGCGGCTGTGTTCCGCAATCGCCTTCAGGTTAAGGCGCACCAGCGTGCTGCCGCCGCCCGCCAGCGGCAGGGAGTTGTAACAGCTCACCACGCCATAGCGACCTTTTGTGAAAATTTTATCATTCACCGGGCCATTAGAAATATGCGGCTTACTACATTCACAAATGTTTTTCGCCACGCTCAGCAGCAGATCGCCGGGGGTTACATCCGGGTCGTAGATAAAGGTCAGGTTCGGCGCAACCTGCTTCAGTTCGGCATCCGCGCGAAGGATGGCTCGGGTGACAGGCGTATCCGCCGGGCCGATATTGGCATGCATAAACGCATCGGGCAGGGTTCTGTCCAGGTAACGCCAGAAACGTTTTATTCGGCTATCGATTTCATCCTGTGTTAGAATTTTAACATAGGGGCTGAGTATCTCATCGAGCTGGCCCAGATAGACCGGCATCGATGTGACGGACGGAACATGGTGATAAAGGATAGTGAGCAGCGAGAGGGCATCATCCAGATCTTTCGCCCCTTCCAGCTCCAGCCATTCTGAGCCGTTAGCCAGAAATTTAGCGTAGTCCGGCAGCACGTAGCGCGGTTTGTAAGGCGCATGGCCTTCGAACATGTCGCAGATGAATCCCTCGTCCAGCGCGGCGCGGGCCGCCTCTGGCAGAGCGGGATAGGGCTGATTGTTCTCCGCTTCCAGCGCCAGTAAATGACGTTTTTGTTCCGGGGTTAACACCGGGCTGGTCACAATGTGCTGGCAACGTTGTTGCAGGGCGTCGGGCATGTTCACTTCCTTGGTTGTTCTGCGGATGGTGAAGAATTGTAGGAAGCCAGCCTGGTGGCGCTTTTGATCAGAACGGGGATATCGCCGATTTAGTCAGCAATTAACGCACTAAAATTTGAAGAAGATCTCATTACAGTAATGCAAATTTGCACACAGTTTTCATTAACTGTGATGAATGTCGAAGTGTGGATGCGGGTGAATGTTAGAATACTCACAGACCCGCAAGGTAAAATTTATACGGCACTGCCGTTGGAGAATGTTATGACCGATTTAACTGCAAGCAGCCTGCGCGCGTTGAAACTGATGGACCTGACCACCCTGAACGATGACGACACCAATGAAAAAGTCATCGCCCTGTGCCATCAGGCGAAAACGCCAGTGGGTAACACCGCCGCCGTCTGTATCTACCCGCGCTTCATCCCGATTGCCCGCAAAACGCTGAAAGAGCAGGGCACGCCGGACGTGCGCATTGCCACCGTAACTAACTTCCCGCACGGCAATGACGATATCGAGATCGCGCTGGCAGAAACCCGCGCGGCGATTGCGTACGGCGCAGACGAAGTTGACGTGGTATTCCCGTACCGCGCGCTGATCGCTGGCAACGAGCAGGTCGGTTTTGACCTGGTGAAAGCCTGTAAAGACGCGTGCGCGGCGGCAAACGTGCTGCTTAAAGTGATCATCGAAACCGGCGAGCTGAAAGAAGAGGCGCTGATTCGTAAGGCGTCTGAAATCTCCATCAAAGCGGGCGCGGATTTCATTAAAACCTCTACCGGTAAAGTGCCGGTCAACGCTACTCCGGAAAGCGCACGCATCATGATGGAAGTCATCCGTGATATGGGCGTGTCCAAAACCGTTGGCTTCAAACCGGCGGGCGGCGTGCGTACCGCGGAAGACGCGCAGCAGTTCCTGGCGATTGCCGACGAGCTGTTCGGCGCCGACTGGGCTGATTCCCGCCACTACCGCTTCGGCGCGTCCAGCCTGCTGGCCAGCCTGCTGAAAGCGCTGGGTCACGGTGACGGTAAGAGCGCAAGCAGCTACTAAGTTGAATTGCCGGGTGGCGCTACGCTAACCCGGCCTACAGGATCGTAGGGCGGGTCAACATATCCGCCGCCATTCACCCGATTCCGCATGGAGGTTACCGTGTTTCTCGCACAAGAAATTATTCGTAAAAAACGTGATGGTCATGCATTAAGCGACGAAGAAATCCGCTTTTTTATCAATGGCATTCGTGATAACACCATCTCTGAAGGGCAGATTGCGGCTCTGGCGATGACCATTTTCTTCCACGATATGTCGATGCCTGAGCGCGTGTCGCTGACCATGGCGATGCGAGATTCAGGAACCGTTCTGGACTGGAAAAGCCTCAACCTTAACGGCCCAATTGTGGACAAACACTCCACCGGCGGCGTGGGCGACGTGACGTCTCTGATGCTCGGCCCAATGGTGGCGGCCTGTGGCGGTTACATCCCGATGATTTCCGGGCGCGGCCTGGGTCATACCGGCGGTACGCTCGACAAACTGGAAGCCATTCCGGGCTTCGATATCTTCCCGGATGACAACCGCTTCCGCGACATTATTAAAGACGTTGGCGTGGCGATTATCGGCCAGACCAGCTCTCTTGCTCCGGCTGACAAGCGTTTCTACGCGACGCGTGACATTACCGCGACCGTAGACTCCATCCCGCTGATCACCGCCTCTATCCTTGCCAAAAAACTGGCGGAAGGTCTGGATGCGCTGGTGATGGATGTGAAAGTGGGCAGCGGCGCGTTTATGCCAACCTATGAACTCTCTGAGGCGCTGGCCGAAGCGATCGTTGGCGTCTCCAACGGCGCGGGCGTGCGCACCACTGCACTGCTGACGGACATGAACCAGGTGCTGGCCTCCAGCGCCGGTAACGCGGTTGAAGTCCGTGAGGCCGTGCAGTTCCTCACAGGCGAATACCGTAACCCGCGCCTGTTCGATGTCACCATGGCGCTGTGCGTTGAGATGTTAATCTCCGGCAAGCTGGCCAAAGACGACGCGGAAGCCCGCGCGAAGCTTCAGGCGGTGCTGGACAACGGCAAAGCGGCGGAGATCTTTGGTCGGATGGTGGCGGCGCAGAAAGGCCCGACCGACTTCGTGGAAAACTACGCGAAATACCTGCCCACCGCGATGCTCAGCAAAGCGGTCTATGCGGACAGCGAAGGCTTTGTCTCGGCTATGGATACCCGCGCGCTCGGCATGGCTGTTGTGTCTATGGGCGGCGGTCGTCGTCAGGCATCGGACACCATTGATTACAGCGTCGGCTTTACCGATATGGCCCGTCTGGGCGACAGCGTTGACGGCCAACGTCCGCTGGCGGTGATCCACGCTAAAGATGAAGCCAGCTGGCAGGACGCGGCGAAAGCGGTGAAGGCGGCAATATCTCTTGACGATAAAGCACCGGAAACCACACCGACGGTCTATCGTCGTATCACTGAATAGCGGTATACTGATCTGATCGCATTTTTATGAAGCACTAAGTACGGAGAACAATTATGAAACGTGCATTTATTATGGTGCTGGACTCATTCGGCATCGGCGCAACCGAAGATGCAGAACGATTTGGTGACGTGGGTTCCGATACCCTGGGTCACATCGCGGAAGCCTGTGCAAAAGGCGAAGCGGACAACGGTCGTAAAGGCCCTCTGAACCTGCCAAACCTGACCCGTCTGGGGCTGGTAAAAGCGCATGAAGGCTCTACCGGTAAGATCGCAGCCGGTATGGACGGTAACGCGGAAGTGGTGGGCGCCTACGCGTGGGCGCACGAGCTCTCTTCCGGGAAAGATACTCCGTCCGGTCACTGGGAAATTGCCGGCGTGCCGGTGCTGTTTGACTGGGGTTACTTTTCCGATCACGAGAACAGCTTCCCGCAGGAGCTGCTCGATAAGCTGGTGAAGCGCGCCAACCTGCCGGGCTACCTCGGCAACTGCCACTCTTCCGGTACCGTGATTCTGGATCAGCTCGGCGAAGAGCATATGAAAACCGGCAAGCCGATTTTCTATACCTCTGCTGACTCCGTGTTCCAGATCGCCTGCCATGAAGAGACGTTTGGCCTGGATAAACTGTACGAGCTGTGCGAGATCGCCCGTGAAGAGCTGACCGAAGGCGGCTACAACATTGGCCGCGTTATCGCGCGTCCGTTTATCGGCGACAAAGCGGGTAACTTCCAGCGTACCGGCAACCGTCACGATCTGGCCGTGGAGCCACCGGCGCCGACCGTGCTGCAAAAACTCGTCGACGAGAAAGACGGCCACGTGGTTTCCGTGGGTAAAATCGCGGACATTTACGCCAACTGCGGCATTACCAAAAAGGTCAAAGCGACCGGTCTGGATGCGCTGTTCGACGCCACCATCAAAGAGATGAAAGAAGCGGGCGATAAGACCATTGTCTTCACCAACTTCGTGGACTTCGACTCCTCCTGGGGCCACCGTCGCGACGTCGCCGGGTATGCTGCGGGTCTGGAGCTGTTTGACCGCCGTCTGCCAGAGCTGATGGAGCTGGTGGGGGAAGATGACATTCTGATCCTGACCGCTGACCATGGCTGTGACCCGACCTGGACCGGTACCGACCACACCCGTGAGCACATTCCGGTGCTGGTGTACGGCCCGAAAGTCAAACCGGGCTCGCTGGGTCACCGTGAGACCTTCGCGGACATCGGCCAGACGATTGCGAAATACTTTGGTACGTCTGACATGGAATATGGCAAGGCTATGTTCTAAACGGATTGGGTGCGGCCTGATGCCCTCACCCCGGCCCTCTCCCACCGGGAGAGGGAGAAACAGAATGTAGGCCGGGTAAGGCGTAGCCGCCACCCGGCAAAAACAACAATGTAAAAGGAACTGAAGATGGCAACTCCTCACATTAATGCAGAAATGGGTGATTTCGCTGACGTCGTATTGATGCCGGGCGACCCGCTGCGCGCGAAGCACATTGCAGAAACCTTCCTCGAAGACGTGCGTGAAGTGAACAACGTGCGCGGCATGCTGGGCTTCACCGGCACCTATAAAGGCCGCAAAATCTCCGTGATGGGTCACGGCATGGGTATCCCATCCTGCTCCATCTACACCAAAGAGCTGATCACCGATTTCGGCGTGAAGAAAATCATCCGTGTCGGCTCCTGCGGCGCAGTGCGCATGGACGTTAAGCTGCGTGACGTGGTGATCGGCATGGGCGCGTGCACCGACTCTAAAGTCAACCGCATTCGCTTTAAAGATCATGATTTTGCAGCCATCGCTGACTTTGACATGGTGCGTAACGCGGTTGACGCGGCAAAAGCGCTGGGCGTTGACGCGCGCGTGGGCAACCTGTTCTCTGCCGATCTGTTCTACTCGCCAGAAGGCGACATGTTCGACGTGATGGAAAAATACGGCATTCTGGGCGTGGAAATGGAAGCGGCCGGTATCTACGGCGTGGCGGCTGAATTCGGTGCGAAAGCGCTGACCATCTGCACCGTGTCTGACCACATCCGTACCCACGAGCAGACTACCGCTGCCGAGCGTCAGACCACCTTCAACGACATGATCAAAATCGCGCTGGAATCCGTTCTGCTCGGCGATAAAGAGTAATACCTGTTGTGCCGGGTGGCGGCTTCGCCTGACCCGGCCAGCGGTTTTCCAGGCCCGCTAAGCAGAGCGCCAGCGGGCTTTTTTATTAGCGTACTGCCTGCGCAATCCACGCCGATAACTCCCGCAACTCTTGTTCCTGTTCCGGAAAATCAACACGTAACGCGTCACACTCCTGTTGCAGCATATCTGCCCGATAGAGACAGCCCTGCAAACGTGCAGCCAGCGCTTCTAACGGTGCCGGATTAAGACTATCCGTAAATACCTGAGTACGAGAGATATGGCCTTTCTCGACGTCAAAGTGCAGCTCAACGCCGCCCCAGGTAAATCGCTCATCCAGCAGGTGTGAAAACGCCGGTGCCTGACCGAAATTCCACTCCCAGCTGCTCTGGCGGGCGAAGGTTTCCGCGAAGTTTGGCAGATCCGGGGTTTTATCCGGAGAAATCACCTCGGCTTCTACGCGTTCACCGTAATGCCTGAAAAAGGCCTCGCGGATCGCATCGCAAATGCGTTCATGGGTAATCCCCGGCAGGAGCTCCACCAGATTCGCCACGCGACCGCGCACGGAGGTAATTCCCTTAGCCTGGAGCTTTTTCTTGTCCGGATTCAGATAGTTTGCCAGACGGCTCAGATCGGCATTCAGCAATAATGTGCCGTGGTGGAATCCGCGATCCATCGTTTCGCGGTAGGCTGAGCCTGACACTTTCCGGTCGCCTTCAGGCGTTTTCACGACCAGATCGTTACGTCCCGAGGCTTCAGCCGTCACGCCGAGTGAATTGAGCGCGTTAAGCACAATGGAGGTCGAGATGGTTTTGTCGTATTCCGGCTTGCCCGCCATAAAGGTAAAGCAGGTGTTGCCCAGATCGTGAAACACCGCACCGCCGCCGCTGCTGCGGCGCGCCAGGCGGACGTTGTCCTCTTCCATACGGCGGGTGTTACACTCTTTCCACGGATTTTGCGCGCGACCAATAACGACCGTATCGGCGTTGCGCCAGAGAAACAGGACGCGCTGGGTGGCAGGCATCTGGCGGAAGATGCACTCTTCCACCGCCAGGTTAAACCAGGGATCGTAAGAGTCAGAGATTAGCAGGCGTAACGTCGACATGGCAGATTTCCTTTTCCGAATCATCCGCCTACTTTATCATTATTCTTTCTTCTCGCTCTCTTCCTCTTCGGGAACCGACTTGCTGGCGGTTAACAGGAACGGCGACTGCTGCCAGCGGGTGCGTTTGCCCTGGAGCAGCGTGCGCGCCAGTACCACGCCAATCGCCAGCGAGAGCAGCAGCATCAGGCGCAAAATATTGGTGGTGTTATCCACCTGTTTGGCTTCGGTTGGCAGGGTGTGGGTGTCGAGTGTCAGACGTAAATAGCCGAGCGGACCATTCTTGCCCTGAATGGGTTCGACGATTTGTTGGTTGAAATAACCCCCGGCTTTTTTGCCATCCAGCGCCAGCCTGTCGCGCACGTCGACATGCTCACCCGCGCGGGCAATCAGGTCGCCCTGTTCATCGTACACGCCCGCATCCAGAATGCGGCTGTTTTCCGTAAGCTGGCGCAATACCTGGGCTATTCGCTTATCATCCGGCGTTTCGGTGCGCATAGACGGCGCAACGTTGAGCGTCACCTGGCGCGCCAGCGTCCGGGCCAGTTCCTCAAACTGCGGGTTACGCTGTCGTTGGTGATTCTGGCTAAACCAGGATGCCCCCTGCATCAGCGCCACTAATAGTGCGAGACAGATCAGGACAATCACGGCGCGATGAAGCCGGAATTTCAGTTTTGCGCGAGCCATATTCCACCTGCTTAAAATTTACGGCTTAATGTTGCCAGAAGTGATGGTTACAGGGTAGCCTCATGCGTTATTTTCCCTCTGGAACCTTCCGGCGCGAACGAAATTACAGGAGCTTCAATGCCGAACATTACCTGGTGCGACCTGCCAACGGATGTCTCTTTATGGCCAGGATTGCCGCTCTCTTTAAGTGGCGATGAGGTGATGCCTCTCGATTACCACGCTGGCCGTAGCGGCTGGCTGCTGTACGGACGCGGCCTGGATAAGCAACGCCTCACCCAGTATCAAACCAAACTGGGCGCAGCGATGGTCATCGTTGCGGCCTGGTGCGTGGAAGATTATCAGGTTATTCGCCTGGCGGGTTCCCTGACGCAGCGCGCCACGCGTCTGGCGCACGACGCCGGGCTGGACGTTGCCCCCCTCGGCAAAATTCCGCACCTGAAAACGCCCGGCCTGCTGGTAATGGACATGGACTCCACCGCCATTCAGATCGAATGTATTGACGAGATTGCTAAACTGGCGGGCAGCGGCGAGCTGGTGGCGGAAGTCACCGAGCGCGCGATGCGCGGCGAGCTGGATTTCACCGCCAGCCTGAGACAGCGCGTGGCGACCCTGAAGGGGGCCGATGCTAACATTTTGCGTCAGGTGCGCGATGAACTGCCCCTGATGCCTGGGCTGACGCAGCTGGTGCTCAAGCTGGAGACGCTCGGCTGGAAAGTGGCGATTGCCTCCGGCGGGTTCACCTTCTTTGCCGACTACCTGCGTGACAAGCTGCGTCTGACCACCGTGGTGGCAAACGAGCTGGAGATCATGGACGGCAAACTCACCGGACAGGTCATCGGCGACATCGTGGATGCGCAGTACAAAGCCAATACGCTGACGCGTCTGGCGGAGAAATATGCCATTCCGGTCGAGCAGACCGTCGCCATCGGCGATGGCGCGAACGATCTGCCGATGATCAAAGTTGCCGGGCTGGGTATTGCCTACCATGCCAAGCCGAAAGTGAATGAAAAGACGGAAGTCACTATCCGTCATGCTGATCTGATGGGGGTGTTCTGCATTCTCTCCGGCAGCATTAATCAAAAATAGCGGCCTGCTTTTGTAGGCCGGGTAAGCGTCAGCGCCACCCGGCGCGCAGACCGCACAGAAATAACGAGGTAAACCGTGGCGAAAGCTCCAAAACGCGCATTTGTCTGTAATGAATGTGGTGCGGATTATCCGCGCTGGCAGGGGCAATGCAGCGCCTGCCATGCCTGGAACACCATCACCGAAGTGCGTGGTGTGGCGGCTTCGCCGAGCGTGGCCCGCAATGAACGGCTGAGCGGCTATGCGGGCAATGCAGGCGTGTCGAAGGTACAAAAACTTTCGGATATCAGCCTGGAAGCGCTGCCGCGCTTTTCCACCGGATTCAAAGAATTTGACCGCGTGCTCGGCGGTGGCGTAGTGCCGGGCAGCGCCATTCTGATCGGCGGTAACCCGGGCGCGGGTAAATCGACCCTGCTGCTGCAAACGCTCTGCAAGCTAGCCGAACAGATGAAAACCCTGTACGTCACGGGGGAAGAATCACTTCAGCAGGTGGCGATGCGCGCGCACCGCCTCGGCCTGCCGACCGGCAATCTGAATATGCTTTCGGAAACCAGCATCGAGCAGATCTGCATGATCGCCGAAGCAGAGCAGCCGAAGCTGATGGTGATTGACTCCATTCAGGTGATGCATATGGCTGACATTCAGTCGTCACCGGGAAGCGTGGCGCAGGTGCGTGAAACCGCGGCCTACCTGACGCGCTTTGCCAAAACGCGCGGCGTGGCGATTGTGATGGTTGGTCATGTGACCAAAGACGGCTCGCTGGCGGGACCGAAAGTGCTTGAACACTGTATCGACTGCTCGGTGATGCTCGATGGCGATGCGGATTCCCGTTTTCGTACCCTGCGCAGCCATAAAAACCGCTTTGGCGCGGTGAATGAGCTGGGCGTGTTTGCCATGACCGAGCAGGGGCTTCGCGAAGTCAGCAACCCGTCGGCCATCTTCCTGAGCCGTGGCGACGAGATCACGTCCGGTAGTTCGGTGATGGTGCTGTGGGAGGGGACGCGTCCGCTGCTGGTTGAAATTCAGGCGCTGGTGGATCAATCGATGATGGGCAACCCGCGGCGCGTGGCGGTCGGTCTGGAACAGAACCGCCTGGCGATCCTGCTGGCGGTGCTGCACCGTCACGGCGGTCTGCAAATGGCGGATCAGGATGTGTTCGTCAACGTGGTTGGTGGGGTGAAGGTTACGGAAACCAGCGCGGACCTGGCGCTGCTGCTGGCGATGGTCTCCAGCCTGCGCGACAGGCCGTTGCCGCAGGATCTGGTGGTGTTTGGCGAGGTGGGGCTGGCCGGCGAGATCCGCCCGGTGCCGAGCGGTCAGGAGCGTATCTCCGAAGCGGCAAAACATGGCTTCCGCCGCGCGATTGTTCCGGCCGCCAACGTGCCGAAAAAAATCCCGGAAGGGATGCAGGTTTTTGGCGTTAAAAAACTCGCAGATGCGTTAAATGTCTTTGACGACTTATAATTACGTATTCGATTTTGCAGGAGGCACCGTAATTTATGTCATCATTTGACTACATCAAGACCGCTATCCGCCAGAAGGGCTGCACGTTGCAGCAGGTGGCGGACGCCAGCGGCATGACCAAGGGCTATCTGAGCCAACTGCTGAACGCCAAAATCAAAAGCCCCAGCGCGCAGAAGCTGGAAGCGCTGCACCGTTTTCTGGGGCTTGAATTTCCGCGGATGCAAAAGAACATTGGCGTGGTGTTCGGTAAGTTCTACCCGCTGCATACCGGGCATATCTATCTGATCCAGCGCGCCTGTAGCCAGGTCGACGAACTGCATATCATCATGGGTTATGATGAAACCCGCGATCGCCAGCTGTTTGAAGACAGCGCCATGTCGCAGCAGCCCACCGTGCCGGACCGCCTGCGCTGGCTGCTTCAGACCTTTAAGTACCAGAAAAATATACGCATTCATGCTTTTAACGAAGAGGGCATGGAACCGTACCCGCACGGCTGGGACGTGTGGAGCAACGGCATCAAAGCGTTTATGGAAGAGAAGGGCATTGCGCCTAACTGGATCTACACCTCTGAAGAGTCCGACGCGCCGCAGTTCCGTGAGCATCTGGGCATTGAGACGGTGCTGATCGATCCTAAACGCACCTTCATGAACATCAGCGGGGCGCAGATCCGCGAGAACCCGTTCCGTTACTGGGACTACATCCCGACCGAGGTGAAGCCGTTCTTCGTGCGTACGGTGGCGATCCTCGGCGGCGAGTCGAGCGGGAAATCGACGCTGGTAAATAAGCTGGCTAACATCTTCAATACCACCAGTGCGTGGGAGTATGGCCGCGATTACGTCTTCTCACACCTTGGCGGCGACGAGATGGCGTTGCAGTATTCCGACTACGATAAAATCGCGCTCGGTCATGCCCAGTACATTGATTTTGCGGTGAAATACGCCAATAAAGTCGCCTTTATTGATACCGATTTCGTCACCACGCAGGCGTTCTGCAAAAAGTACGAAGGGCGCGAGCACCCGTTTGTGCAGGCGCTGATTGACGAATACCGCTTTGATCTGGTGATCCTGCTGGAAAACAACACCCCATGGGTTGCCGACGGCATGCGCAGCCTGGGCAGCTCGGTGGACAGGCGGGAGTTCCAGACCATGCTGGTAGAGATGCTTAACGAGAACAACGTTGAGTTTGTGCATGTGGAAGAGTCGGACTACGATTCCCGCTTCCTGCGCTGCGTCGAGCTGGTGAAGGAGATGATGGGGGAGCAGGGTTAATAACTTCCCCTCTCCCACCAGGAGAGGGGACTTTAATCTCCCTCTCCCAAAGGGAGAGGGCCGGGGTGAGGGAATCAGTCCACTCAATACTCAACCACCACCTTCCCACGCATATGCCCCTCCAGTACCCTGCGGTGCGCTTCGGTAATGCTTTCCACGCTTAGCCCGTGCAGCGTTTCGCTGAGCGAGCTTTCCACCACGCCGTTATCCACCAGCTTCGCCACCTCATCTAAAATCTCACCCTGACGCGCCATATCCGCAGTCTGGTACATGCTGCGGGTGTACATAAACTCCCAGTGCAGGGCGGCAGATTTGGACTTCAGCTTGTCCTGGTTCAGCGGATGCGCGTTTTCAACGATGGAACAAATGTCTCCCTGAGGGGCAATCAGATCGCTGACCGCATCCCAGTGCCCGTCGGTATCGTTGAGGATAAAAATGTAATCCACAAAGGTGAGCCCCTGTTTCGCCAGTTCTCCCTTCAGGTCGCGGTAATTTACAACAATGTCAGCCCCGCGATCGCGACACCACCGGGCGGAATCTTCTCGTGAAGCGGTTGCGACGATCTTCACCTTGCTGTTGTGCTTCGCAAACGGGATCGCCAGCGATCCGACTCCACCCGCGCCGCCAATTATCAGCAGCGTTTTATCTGCGTCGGCATCCTGAATCTTCAGCCGTTCAAACAGTCCTTCCCACGCGGTGAGCGCCGTCAGCGGCAATGCAGCCGCGGCGGCCCAGTCAAGGCTTGCAGGCTTGTGCCCGACAATGCGCGCATCGATCAGCTGGTGCGTGGTATTACTGCCCGGACGGGTGATATCCCCCGCGTACCACACTTCGTCACCCGGTTTGAATCCGGTGACGCCAGCCCCAACGGCTTGTACGATACCGCTGGCATCCCACCCGAGAATGCGCGGCTCCTTCAGTCCGCTTTTGGCAATGCCTGCATGTACCTTGGTGTCCACCGGGTTTACGGAGACGGCTTTTACCTCCACCAGCAGATCGTGTTCACCGGGCTGCGGCATCGGCGGAGTGATTTCAACGAAGGTGGACGGATTTTCCGGGTTAACGGCAATGGCTTTCACTGACATGGTGTGCTCCTCAATGGCATGCGTTTTGTTGAGGCTAGTCTATTAAGTGGTCAGCTGCATGATAAGATGGACAATCCAGAACTCAGCGTTCGTACAGGTGAACAATCATGTTTAAACAGCTTCAGGATATGGCGCTGTTTGCGCTGGTGGCCGAGATGGGCAGCTTTACCGCGGCGGCGCAGAAGGCGGAACTGCCGAAATCCAGCGTCAGCCAGCGGATTAGCCAGCTGGAGCAGCAGGTGGGGATCCGTCTGTTGAATCGCACCACGCGCAGGATCAGCCTGACGTTTGCAGGCGAGCACTATCTGGTGCACTGTCGCGAGATGCTGGCGGCCAGCGAGCGCGCGGAGTATGCCATTCAGCGGCTGCGCGAAAACCCCAGCGGGCGGCTGCGGATCACCTGTCCGGCGGGAATTGGCGCGACGCTGCT
The DNA here is from genome assembly GCF_001037805.1 of Enterobacter sp. BIDMC93. Classification (NCBI taxonomy): domain Bacteria; kingdom Pseudomonadati; phylum Pseudomonadota; class Gammaproteobacteria; order Enterobacterales; family Enterobacteriaceae; genus Enterobacter; species Enterobacter sp. BIDMC93. The sequence goes on along the minus strand of NZ_KQ089962.1, from coordinate 4,429,663 downwards.
GGCGCATATGAATGCCGAGTTCCAGCTTCGCTATCCGGACGTGTCGCTGGATGTGTCGATCTCAGACGACGTGGTGGATCTGGTCGAGTCTGGCTTTGACGTGGCGCTGCGCACCGGCAAACCGCAGGATTCTTCCCTGATTGGCCGCATGATTGGGCACTGTCCGCGCTACATGCTGGCCTCGCCCCACTACCTGGCGCGTCGGGCGCCGTTAATCCATCCCCGACAGCTGGTGGAGCACCGCTGCATTACGCACCGGGCATGGTCGGAGTGGCTTCTGCGAAGCGAGAGTGAGGATTATCGGTATCTGCCGGATAACGCCCATATGACCGATAACCTGGTGTACGCCCGGGAATGCGCCATTGCCGGGGCGGGGATCACGCTGTTACCCGCATTCCTGCTGGAAGATAAGATCGAAAAGGGCGCGCTGGTGAAGGTGCTGCCGGCGTGGAGCGTTGAGGGAAACGATCTCTGGCTGGCCTACCCGAGCCGTAAGCTCAATTCGCCTGCGCTGATGAGCTATATCGACTTTGCGATGCAGTTTGATGAGGTGAAGCGGTATTACGTGGGCAAATAAAAAAGCCGGGTGGCGGCTTCGCCTTACCCGGCCTACACACTGTGCGGCCTGATGCCCTCACCCTGGCCCTCTCCCACGGGGAGAGGGTACAAACATAAAAAACGGCAACCGAAGTTGCCGTTTTGCTTTTATTTCGCAATACGCTTGTACTTAATACGCTTCGGCTCCAGCGCGTCTGCGCCCAGCGTGCGTTTCTTGTACTCTTCGTATTCGGTGAAGTTACCTTCGAAGAACTCCACCTTACCTTCGTCCTGGTAGTCCAGGATGTGGGTTGCGATGCGGTCCAGGAACCAGCGGTCGTGCGAGATAACCATCGCGCAGCCCGGGAACTCCAGCAGGGCGTTTTCCAGCGCGCGCAGGGTTTCGATGTCCAGGTCGTTGGTAGGTTCATCAAGCAGCAGAACGTTGCCGCCAACCTGGAGCAGCTTCGCCAGGTGCAGACGACCGCGCTCACCGCCGGACAGCTCGCCCACGCGTTTGCCCTGGTCAGTGCCCTTAAAGTTAAAGCGGCCAACGTAAGCGCGGCTTGGCATCTCGGTGTTGCCGATACGCATGATATCCAGACCGCCGGAAACCTCTTCCCACACGGTTTTGCTGTTATCCATTGCGTCGCGGAACTGGTCCACGGAAGCCAGCTTCACGGTTTCACCCAGGGTGATAGAGCCGCTGTCAGGCTGTTCCTGACCGGACATCATGCGGAACAGGGTTGATTTACCTGCGCCGTTCGGACCGATGATGCCAACGATAGCGCCTTTCGGCACGGAGAAGGTCAGGTCGTCGATCAGCAGACGGTCGCCGTAGGACTTACGCAGGTTGGTCACTTCAACCACTTTATCCCCCAGACGAGCTCCAGGTGGAATAAACAGTTCGTTGGTTTCGTTACGTTTCTGGTATTCAGTGTTGTTCAGCTCTTCGAAGCGTGCCAGACGGGCTTTGCCCTTGGACTGACGGCCTTTCGCGCCCTGACGCACCCACTCCAGCTCTTTCTCGATAGACTTACGACGCGCCGCTTCCTGAGATGCTTCCTGCGCCAGACGCTGATCTTTCTGCTCCAGCCAGGAGGAGTAGTTGCCTTCCCACGGAATACCTTCGCCGCGGTCCAGCTCCAGGATCCAGCCCGCAACGTTGTCGAGGAAGTAACGGTCGTGGGTAATCGCCACCACGGTGCCTTCGAAGTCGTGCAGGAAGCGCTCCAGCCACGCCACGGATTCCGCATCCAGGTGGTTGGTAGGTTCGTCGAGCAGCAGCATGTCTGGTTTTTCCAGCAGCAGGCGGCACAGCGCCACGCGGCGGCGTTCACCACCGGACAGGTTAGCGATTTTCGCATCCCAGTCTGGCAGACGCAGGGCATCGGCCGCGCGCTCCAGCTGCACGTTCAGGTTGTGACCGTCGTGCGCCTGGATAATCTCTTCATATTTGCCCTGCTGAGCGGCCAGTTTGTCGAAGTCCGCATCCGGCTCGGCGTATTTGGCATACACTTCATCCAGACCCTTCAGGGCGTTAACCACCTCGGATACCGCTTCTTCAACGGATTCACGCACGGTGTGTTCCGGGTTCAGCTGGGGTTCCTGCGGCAGGTAGCCGATCTTAATGCCAGGCTGCGGACGGGCTTCACCTTCGATGTCTGTATCGATGCCGGCCATGATGCGCAGCAGGGTGGACTTACCGGCACCGTTGAGACCCAGAACACCGATTTTTGCGCCCGGGAAGAAGCTCAGCGAGATATTTTTAAGAATATGACGTTTCGGCGGGACAACTTTGCCGACACGATGCATGGTATAAACGAATTGAGCCACGTTGGACTTCGCCTCTTTTATCGTGATGAGAATGAATTTCAGCCTCGAAGTGTAGCCTTTTTCACGCCCTAATCCCAGCCAGGAACGTCGGGAGTGTTAAAACGCGCAAGAAAGGTAAAAAAGTGTCCATGACGTGGCGCGTTGTGGGATGCCTGGTTAGCATAAGTTGATGTAACTTTGACGTGGCAAGACGCTGCAACTGACGAAAAACAATGAGGAAGAGCTTGTGGAAAAAGCCAAACGGGTGATCTGGCGTCTGCTGGCTGCCAGCGTATGCGTAATGGCGGTAAGCCAGGCGGTGCATGCCGATTCACTGGATGAACAACGTAACCGCTATGCCCAGATTAAACAGGCATGGGACAACAAGCAGATGGATACCGTGCAGGCGCTGATGCCGACGCTGAAGGATTATCCGCTGTATCCGTATCTTGAGTATCGTCAGATCACGGACGATCTCATGAATCAACCGACCGTCACCGTGAATAACTTCATTCAGGCGAACCCGACCCTGCCGCCTGCGCGCACCCTGAAGTCCCGGTTTGTGAACGAGCTGGCCCGTCGCGAAGACTGGCGCGGCCTGCTGGCTTTCAGCCCGGATAAACCGGGCGCGACGGAAGCGCAGTGTAATTATTATTATGCGAAATGGGCGACCGGTCAGCAGGAGGAAGCCTGGACCGGCGCGAAAGAGCTGTGGTTGACGGGCAAAAGCCAGCCAAACGCCTGTGACCCGCTGTTCAGCGCCTGGCGCGCCTCGGGCAAGCAGGATCCGCTCTCTTACCTGGAACGTATTCGCCTGGCGATGAAGGCCGGAAACACCCGGCTGGTCACCGTGCTGGCGGGCCAGATGCCCGCAGATTATCAGACCATTGCGTCTGCCGTTATCAGTCTGGCAAACGATCCCAATACCGTGCTGACGTTTGCGCGTACCACCGGCGCGACCGATTTTACCCGCCAGATGGCGGCGGTGGCCTTTGCCAGCGTGGCGCGTGATGATGTGGAAAACGCCCGGCTGATGATCCCGCAGCTGGTGCAGGCCCAGCAGCTTAATGACGATCAAACTCAGGAGCTGCGCGATATCGTGGCATGGCGACTGATGGGGACAGATGTCACCGACGAACAGGCGCGCTGGCGTGACGATGCGGTGATGCGTTCGAACTCTGTCTCGCTGGTGGAGCGTCGCGTGCGCATGGCGCTGGGAACGGGCGATCGTCGTGGCCTCAATACCTGGCTGGCGCGTCTGCCGATGGATGCCAAAGAGAAAGATGAATGGCGTTACTGGCAGGCGGACATGCTGCTGGAACGTGGTCGTGAAGATGAAGCCAAAGAGATCCTCCACTCCCTGATGCAGCAGCGCGGATTCTACCCGATGGCGGCGGCGCAGCGTCTGGGCGAGGAGTACACCCTGAAGATCGACAAAGCGCCAGCCAACGCGAACCCGGCGCTGACGCAGGGGCCGGAAATGGCGCGCGTGCGCGAGCTGATGTACTGGAATCTGGATAATACCGCGCGCAGCGAATGGGCGAATCTGGTCACCAGCCGTACCACCGATGAGAAAGCGCAGCTTGCCCGCTATGCATTTGATAATCGCTGGTGGGATCTGAGCGTGCAGGCGACGATCGCCGGCAAACTGTGGGATCATCTCGAAGAGCGTTTCCCGCTGGCTTATAAGGATCTGTTCGATCGCTACACCAGCGGCAAAGATATTCCGCAAAGCTACGCGATGGCCATTGCCCGTCAGGAGAGCGCCTGGAACCCGAAAGTGCGTTCTCCGGTGGGTGCCAGCGGCCTGATGCAGATTATGCCGGGTACCGCGACGCACACGGTGAAGATGTTTAATATTCCAGGCTACAGCAGCCCGTCCCAGCTGCTGGATCCGGAGACTAACATCAACATCGGTACCAGCTACTTGCAGTACGTCTATCAGCAGTTCGGTAATAACCGTATCTTCGCGTCAGCGGCGTACAACGCCGGGCCTGGCCGCGTGCGGACATGGCTTGGCAACAGCGCAGGGCGCATCGACGCCGTGGCGTTTGTCGAGAGCATTCCGTTCTCGGAAACGCGCGGCTATGTGAAGAATGTGCTGGCTTATGACGCCTACTATCGCTACTTCATGGGGCAGAAAGATACCCTGATGAGCGATGCCGAGTGGCAGAGACGTTACTGATCGGCGCGGGTTGTGTTATGCTGTACTCGCTAATGAGTACAAGAGGCAGCATAACATGACCCAGCATTCCCCGTATTCCTCGGCCATGGCCGAACAGCGTCATCAGGAGTGGCTTCGTTTTGTGGAGTTGCTCCGCCAGTCTTACGACAAAGATCTGCATTTACCGTTGCTACAGCTGATGCTGACGCCCGATGAACGCGAAGCGCTGGGCACGCGGGTACGCATTATTGAGGAACTGCTGCGCGGCGAAATGAGCCAGCGCGAGCTGAAAAACGAGCTGGGCGCGGGTATCGCGACCATCACCCGGGGTTCAAACAGCCTGAAGTCGGCGCCGGTTGAACTGCGTCAGTGGCTGGAAGCCGTATTGCTGAAAAACGCCGGATGACGGCTTCGGCTTATCCGGCCTGCAAACTTAACGATAAATCGCGTTATGAAACGGACTTAACGCCAGAATAACGGCCTGGTGGTAAACGCCTGAACGCGTAAGCTTGCCACCCGTAAAGACGCCAATCGCCCCCTCTTTACGACCAATTTCATCAATGCCGGTGTAGTGCGACATTACCGGCCCCAGCGCCTCACCCGCGCGGACTTTCTCCAGTATGACTTCCGGCAGCGGCAGCGTGGCAGAACGCGCTTCGCCGCGCTGCTCACGGCTTTCGATGACAACCCAGCTGAAGGTCGCCCCTTCGTCGATGCCTGCTTCAATCGCGACCCAGAAGTCAGCGTCTGGCGCGGCGGCTTTTGCATTCGCCACGCGATTTCGTGCGCCAGCGCGTGTTTCCTCGCTGCCAAACGGCTGTTCCGGCACACCGCTCTCGACGCCGACGGCGTCAATATGGCAGGATCCTTCGCCGAAGATCTCTTCAAATGCCCTTAGAATTGCCTGAATTTTGGCAGGATTGGTGGTAGCAGAGACAACATGGTGCATAATTAAGCTCGATTTAAAAAATTCATCGCAGTATAACGGAAAAAAAGCATGTTACAGGTATACCTTGTTCGCCACGGTGAAACGCAGTGGAACGCCGAGCGACGTATTCAAGGCCAGTCAGACAGTCCTCTCACCGACAAAGGCGTGCAGCAAGCGTGGCAGGTGGCGGAGCGCGCCAGAACGCTGGGTATCACTCACGTCATCTCCAGTGATTTAGGCCGCACGCAGCAGACGGCACGCATCATCGCCGATGCCTGTGGCTGCGACGTGACCCTCGAACCGCGTCTGCGCGAGCTGGATATGGGCGTGCTGGAAAAACGTCCTATCGATACGCTGACGGAAACCGAAGAAGGCTGGCGCCGCACGCTGGTGAACGGCACTGAAGATGGTCGCATCCCTGAAGGGGAATCCATGCAGGAGCTGAGCGTGCGCATGCATGCCGCGCTGGCCGAGTGCCTGAAACTCCCGGCAGGTAGCCGACCGCTGCTGGTGAGCCACGGTATCGCGCTGGGTTGCCTGGTGAGCACCATTCTGGGACTGCCGGCTTACGCCGAACGCCGTTTGCGGCTGCGCAACTGTTCCATTTCCCGTATCGACTATCAGGAAAGTGCCTGGCTGGCATCGGGGTGGGTAGTTGAGATGGCAGGGGACATTTCGCATCTTGATGCCCCTGCTCTGGACGAATTGCAGCGTTAACGACGTACCGGAATCAGGAATTCCATACGCAGATTGATAGGGCCTTCTTCCGGTTTAGCATCTTGCGCCGGATAGTAGCGCTCAATGTCCTGACCTTTACGGCGATTCAGATTCAGCATCGGCATGCAGGTCCCGTAAACGGTCAGGATGAACTCCTGAACGCCCGTTCCTAAACCTTCGTATGAGAACATCACATACTCGCCGCCTTCCAGCACGACAGGCTTCGAGCCATGAATGTAACCGTTCGCCATGTCAGGCGTCAGCGCCGTGGTATAGAACACCTCCTGCTCGTCGTCTTTTTCCTGGCTGGGATGCGTTTCGTTCAGGCCATACAGAATCGGCGGGAGCGCCGGAGCATGGCTTAAAAATTCGCGCCAGAACTGAACGCGCATCTGATGGCGGAACTCGGAGATCTGCTCCAGGGAACAGGAGTAGCTCTGCGTGGTGCCGACCAGGTGCGTTTCCGGCAGGGTGATGATTTCATATTTTGGCATCGCAAACTCGCCCAGACGCAGCGGCGGACGCATACCAAAGGAGCTCCAGTCCGGCGAGCGGCGATAAAGCGCTGGCGTTAACGAGAACTGTTTTTTAAAGGCGCGGGTGAAGGTTTGCTGTGAATCGAAGCGATATTGCAGGGCAATATCCAGGATTGGTCGCGCGGTCAGGCGCAACGCGACAGCAGACTTTGATAAACGACGTGCGCGAATATAGGCACCGATAGCATGACCGGTGACATCCTTGAACATCCTTTGCAGATGCCACTTGGAATAGCCTGCTTTTGCCGCCACATTATCCAGTGACAAAGGCTGGTCGAGATGACCTTCCAGCCAGGTGAGCAGGTCGCGAATAATTCCAGCCTGATCCATATACTATCCTCATCCTTAAAACTGCCGCAGGTGCCTGTTTACAGGTTAGCGGATAATAGCATTTTTTGACGTTTTAGCATTCAGTGTTTTTTTTGCGCATAAATGCTTTTTGTAGTGATTTATGTGCGGATATATTCTAATACTGTGATCTTGCTACATTTTTATCTAACCTGTTGAATAATCGCTCAGCGTAATTTTTATGAATGGTAACAATATGAAATACAAGGTTTTAGTCTTTACAGCACTGGCGCTGATGGCAGGGCGCGTGGCACAGGCGGAGCAAATTGGCTCCGTGGATACTGTGTTTAAAATGTTTGGGCCGGACCACAAAATTGTGGTGGAAGCCTTTGACGATCCGGACGTTAAAAACGTCACCTGCTATGTCAGCCGGGCAAAGACCGGCGGGATTAAAGGCGGCCTGGGGCTGGCTGAAGACACGTCTGACGCGGCCATCTCCTGCCAGCAGGTTGGCCCGGTGGAATTGAGTGACAAAATCAAAAACGGCAAAGCGCAGGGCGACGTCGTATTCCAGAAACGGACCTCGCTGGTGTTCAAAAAGCTACAGGTGGTCCGTTTTTATGACGCGAAGCGTAACACCTTGGCTTATCTGGCTTATTCCGACAAAGTCGTGGACGGCTCACCGAAAAACGCGATAAGCGCGGTACCGATTATGCCGTGGCATTGATAAAAAAAACGGCGCAAATGCGCCGTTTTTTACTGCGTGACGGGAGAATTACTCCTGGAGGTCACCGCAGAAACGATAGCCTTCACCATGGATCGTGGCGATGATTTCCGGCGTATCCGGCGTAGATTCGAAGTGCTTACGAATACGACGGATGGTTACGTCAACGGTACGATCGTGTGGCTTCAACTCACGACCGGTCATTTTCTTCAGCAGTTCTGCACGGGACTGAATCTTGCCCGGGTTCTCGCAGAAGTGCAGCATCGCGCGGAATTCACTGCGCGGCAGTTTGTACTGCTCACCGTTCGGGCTAATCAGCGAACGGCTATTGATATCAAGTTCCCAGCCGTTGAATTTGTAGCTGTCGACGCTACGACGCTCTTCACTTACCGTACCCAGATTCATGGTGCGGGACAGCAGGTTGCGTGCACGAATGGTTAACTCGCGAGGGTTGAACGGCTTGGTGATGTAGTCATCCGCGCCGATTTCCAGACCAAGAATTTTATCAACCTCGTTGTCACGGCCCGTCAGGAACATCAACGCGACGTTCGCCTGTTCACGCAGTTCGCGCGCCAGAAGAAGCCCGTTTTTGCCCGGCAGGTTGATATCCATAATCACCAGGTTGATATCATTTTCAGAAAGGATCTGATGCATCTCTGCGCCATCGGTCGCTTCAAAGACATCGTAGCCTTCTGCTTCGAAAATGCTCTTTAACGTGTTGCGTGTTACCAACTCGTCTTCAACGATAAGAATGTGCGGGGTCTGCATGTTTGCTACCTAAATTGCCAACTAAATCGAAACAGGAAGTACAAAAGTCCCTGACCTGCCTGATGCATGTCGCAAATTAACATGATCGGCTTAACGTGACTAAAGTACGTAATTGCGTTCTTGATGCACTTTCCATCAACGTCAACAACATCATTAGCTTGGTCGTGGGTACTTTCCCTTTGGACCCGACAGTGTCAAAAACGGCTGTCATCCTAACCATTTTAACAGCAACATAACAGGCTAAGTGACACCGGACACCCAATAAAACTACGCTTCGTTGACATATATCAAGTTCAATTGTAGCACGTTAACAGTTTGATGAAATCATCGTAGCTGAATGCTAGCCTTTGTCACAATTTTTCAATAAACCAACTAGTTGCGGACATTGATTGATAAACGGTACGAATCCAATCAGAAAAGAGTATTCATATGGTCATTATCATTACAAAACATAAGGATAATGGACTTCTGTTAACATTCTAACTGATTGTTCAGCCACAAAATAGTTTAGCTTTTTTTAATTGTTATGAAACGCTATTTCGGTGATTTGTGTTGCAAAATTGTAAATTCGTGCTGCGTAATATGTTGAACTGAATCACATTTTTACCTGCTAACTGATTAAAAAGAGAGCGTAAATGCATCTGTCGATTGTGCTGGTGGCACCAGCAAGAGCTGAAAATATTGGCGCTGCGGCGCGTGCCATGAAGACTATGGGGTTTACCGATTTGCGTATTGTGGACAGCACGGCGCATCTGGAGCCTGCTGCGCGCTGGGTGGCGCACGGTTCGGGTGATATTCTCGATAATATAACCACTTACGCTACGCTCGCCGACGCACTCCACGATATTTCGTTTACCGTCGCGACGACCGCGCGCAGCCGGGCGAAGTTTCACTATTACGCCACGCCTGCTGAACTGGTGCCGATGCTGGAAGAGAAAAGCCTGTGGCTGGAGAAAGCCGCGCTGGTGTTTGGGCGAGAGGATTCCGGGCTGACTAACGAAGAGCTGGAGCTGGCTGACGTGCTGACGGGCGCGCCGATGGTGGCGGATTATCCGTCACTCAATCTGGGGCAGGCGGTGATGGTCTATTGCTATCAATTAGCATCCTTAATACAAATTTCTCAGCCACCGGTGACAGTTTCGGATGAAAACCAGCTGGCGGCACTGCGTGTTCGTGCAGATAAGCTTCTTGAGCAGTTGGGCGTCGCTGACGATCAAAAAATGGTGGACTGGTTACAGCAGCGCCTGGGGCGTCTTGAGCAGCGCGACACGGCAATGCTGCACCGATTGCTTCATGATATTGAAAAAAAATTAGCCGAGTAAAATAGTGTCATAGGTTTTTATTATGGCCGATCCTGCTGATGTCTGGGGTTGCATCTGGGGTATTCCGATGAAAATAAATCTGCCCGCAGCGGGACGTGAGAATATCTCGAATTGTGATCGAATTAAAAATTCATTGACTTAAGGGGCTCGATCCTTTAACCCTAAAAGAATAGAGCACAGACAGATAATAATGACAGAGTACACAACATCCATGAAACGCATCAGCATCACCACCATTACTACAACCATCATCATTACCACAGGTAACGATGCGGGCTGACGCGTACAGGAAAAACAGAAAAAAGCCCGCACCTGAACAGTGCGGGCTTTTTTTTCGGCTAAAGGAAATGAGGTAGAACCATGCGAGTGTTGAAGTTCGGCGGTACGTCAGTGGCAAATGCAGAACGTTTTCTGCGTGTTGCCGATATCCTGGAAAGCAACGCCAGGCAGGGGCAGGTTGCCACCGTGCTCTCTGCCCCGGCCAAAATCACGAACCACCTGGTGGCGATGATTGAAAAAACCATCGGTGGTCAGGATGCACTACCGAACATCAGCGACGCCGAGCGTATCTTTGCCGATCTGCTTCAGGGGCTGGCCGACGCCCAGCCTGGTTTCCCGCTGGCGCAGCTGAAAAGCACCGTTGAACTTGAATTTGCCCAGATTAAACACGTTCTTCACGGTATCAGCCTGCTTGGTCAGTGCCCGGACAGCATCAACGCGGCGCTGATTTGCCGGGGTGAAAAACTCTCTATCGCCATCATGGCTGGCGTGCTGGAAGCGCGTGGTCACCACGTGACGGTCATCGATCCGGTTGAAAAACTGCTGGCTGTGGGCCACTACCTTGAATCCACCGTCGACATTGCCGAGTCGACACGCCGTATTGCGGCGAGCAAAATCCCGTCTGACCATATGATCCTGATGGCAGGCTTTACCGCCGGTAACGAGAAGGGCGAACTGGTGGTGCTGGGGCGTAACGGCTCTGACTACTCCGCTGCCGTGCTGGCGGCCTGTTTACGCGCAGACTGTTGTGAGATCTGGACTGACGTCGACGGCGTTTATACCTGCGATCCGCGCCAGGTGCCGGACGCCAGGCTGCTGAAGTCGATGTCGTACCAGGAAGCGATGGAGCTTTCCTACTTCGGCGCTAAAGTTCTTCACCCGCGTACCATCTCCCCGATTGCCCAGTTCCAAATCCCTTGCCTGATTAAGAATACCGGTAACCCTCAGGCGCCGGGCACGCTGATTGGCGCCAGCGCGGATGAAGATGACCTGCCGGTGAAAGGCATTTCTAACCTCAATAACATGGCGATGTTCAGCGTCTCCGGCCCGGGGATGAAGGGCATGGTCGGCATGGCGGCACGCGTCTTTGCCGCTATGTCCCGCAACGGGATCTCTGTGGTGCTGATCACGCAGTCTTCTTCCGAATACAGCATCAGCTTCTGCGTTCCGCAGGGTGATTGCCTGCGTGCCCGCCGCGCGCTGGAAGAAGAGTTCTATCTGGAGCTGAAAGAAGAGCTGCTGGAGCCGCTCTCGATTCAGGAACGTCTGGCGATTATCTCTGTGGTCGGCGACGGCATGCGCACCCTGCGCGGTATCTCCGCCAAATTCTTTGCCGCGCTGGCGCGGGCCAATATCAATATCGTGGCGATTGCCCAGGGCTCATCAGAGCGTTCCATTTCCGTTGTCGTGGATAACGATGACGCCACTACCGGCGTGCGCGTGGTGCATCAGATGCTGTTCAACACCGACCAGGTGATTGAGCTGTTCCTGGTGGGCGTCGGTGGTGTCGGTGGCGCGCTGCTGGAGCAGGTGAAGCGCCAGCAGGAGTGGCTTAAGAAGAAACATATCGATTTGCGCGTTTGCGGCATTGCGAACTCGAAAGCGTTGCTGACTAACGTCCACGGTCTGAATCTGGAAAACTGGCAGGCGGAGCTGGAAGAGGCGAAAGAGCCATTTAACCTGGGCCGCCTGATCCGCCTGGTGAAAGAATATCACCTGCTTAACCCGGTGATTGTTGACTGTACCTCCAGCCAGGCGGTGGCCGATCAGTACGCCGACTTCCTGCGCGAAGGTTTCCACGTGGTGACGCCAAACAAAAAGGCCAACACCTCGTCGATGGATTACTATCACCAGCTGCGGCTGGCGGCGAGTAAGTCGCGCCGTAAGTTTCTGTATGACACCAACGTGGGCGCGGGCCTGCCGGTCATCGAGAACCTGCAAAACCTGCTCAACGCGGGCGACGAACTACAGCGTTTCTCCGGCATCCTCTCCGGCTCCCTGTCGTTTATCTTCGGCAAGCTGGACGAAGGGATGAGCTTGTCGGAAGCCACCCGCGCCGCGCGCGAGCTGGGCTACACCGAGCCGGATCCGCGCGACGACCTCTCCGGCATGGACGTGGCGCGTAAGCTGCTGATCCTGGCGCGCGAAACTGGCCGCGAGCTGGAGCTTTCGGATATCGTGATTGAGCCGGTGCTGCCAGCAGAATTTGATGACAGCGGTGACGTCAGCGCCTTTATGGCCAGGTTGCCGCAGCTTGACGATGCCTTTGCCGCACGCGTTGCGAAAGCCCGTGATGAAGGTAAGGTATTGCGCTATGTTGGCAACATTGAAGAAGACGGCGTCTGCCGGGTGAAGATTGCCGAAGTGGATGGCAACGATCCGCTGTACAAGGTGAAAAACGGCGAGAACGCCCTGGCGTTCTACAGCCATTATTATCAGCCACTGCCGCTGGTGCTTCGCGGCTATGGCGCAGGGAATGATGTGACGGCGGCGGGCGTGTTTGCCGATCTGCTGCGTACCCTGTCATGGAAGTTAGGAGTTTAAGATGGTTAAAGTATATGCCCCGGCTTCCAGCGCCAATATGAGCGTCGGATTTGACGTGCTGGGCGCGGCGGTCACGCCGGTGGACGGTTCGCTGCTGGGCGATACGGTTACGGTTGAGGCGGCAGAGCGCTTCAGCCTGAATAACATCGGCCGCTTCGCCAGTAAGCTGCCGTCTGAACCGCGCGAGAATATTGTTTATCAGTGCTGGGAACGCTTCTGTCAGGAGATCGGCAAAAACGTGCCGGTCGCCATGACGCTGGAAAAGAGCATGCCGATTGGTTCGGGGCTGGGCTCGAGCGCCTGCTCGGTGGTCGCCGCGCTGGTGGCGATGAATGAGCACTGCGGCAAGCCGCTGAACAACAGCCGTCTGCTGGCGCTGATGGGCGAGCTGGAAGGGCGCATCTCCGGTAGCATTCATTATGATAACGTGGCGCCGTGCTTCCTTGGCGGCATGCAGCTGATGATTGAAGAAAATGGCATCATCAGCCAGCAGGTGCCAGGGTTTGATGAGTGGCTGTGGGTGCTGGCCTATCCGGGCATTAAAGTGTCTACCGCCGAAGCGCGTGCGATCCTGCCAGCGCAGTATCGTCGTCAGGACTGTATCGCCCACGGGCGTCATCTGGCGGGCTTTATTCACGCCTGCTACACCCGTCAGCCGCAGCTGGCGGCGAAACTGATGAAAGACGTCATTGCCGAGCCGTATCGCACGAAGCTGCTGCCGGGCTTTAACGAAGCGCGACAGGCATCCATGGATATCGGCGCACAGGCGTGCGGCATCTCCGGCTCCGGCCCGACGCTGTTCGCCTTATGCGACAAGCCAGACACCGCGCAGCGCGTGGCGGACTGGCTCTCTAAACACTACCTGCAAAATCAGGAAGGCTTTGTTCATATTTGCCGTCTGGACACGGCTGGCGCACGAGTACTGGGATAACGAATGAAACTCTACAACCTTAAAGATCATAACGAGCAGGTCAGCTTCGCGCAGGCGGTAACGCAGGGGCTTGGCAAAAATCAGGGGCTTTTCTTCCCCCACGACCTGCCGGAATTTCAGCTGACCGAAATCGATGAGCTGCTGAAGCAGGACTTTGTCACCCGCAGCACCAAAATTCTGTCTGCCTTTATCGGCGACGAAATCCCGCAGGAGCTGCTCGAAGAACGCGTGCGTGCGGCGTTTGCTTTCCCGGCGCCGGTGAAGCAGGTGGAGCCTGACGTTGGATGTCTGGAGCTGTTCCACGGCCCGACGCTGGCGTTCAAAGATTTCGGCGGTCGCTTTATGGCGCAGATGCTGACCCACATCAGCGGCGACAAACCGGTGACCATTCTTACCGCGACTTCAGGCGATACCGGAGCGGCGGTGGCCCATGCGTTCTACGGCCTGAAAAACGTCCGCGTGGTGATCCTCTATCCGAAAGGCAAAATCAGCCCGCTTCAGGAAAAACTGTTCTGCACCCTTGGGGGCAACATTGAAACCGTGGCGATCGACGGCGATTTCGATGCCTGTCAGGCGCTGGTGAAGCAGGCCTTCGATGACGAAGAGCTGAAGGCGGCGCTGGGGCTGAACTCTGCCAACTCCATCAACATCAGCCGTCTGCTGGCGCAGATCTGCTACTACTTCGAAGCGGTGGCGCAGCTGCCGCAGGACGCGCGCAATCAGCTGGTGGTTTCCGTGCCAAGTGGGAACTTCGGCGACCTGACGGCAGGCCTGCTGGCGAAATCACTCGGCCTGCCGGTGAAGCGCTTTATCGCCGCCACCAACGCCAACGACACCGTGCCGCGTTTCCTGAAGGACGGAAAATGGGCGCCGAACGCGACTCAGGCCACGCTCTCCAATGCGATGGATGTGTCACAGCCTAACAACTGGCCGCGTGTGGAAGAGCTGTTCCGCCGTAAGGTCTGGCGTCTGGGCGATCTGGGTTACGCAGCGGTGACGGACGAAACCACTAAAGCCACCATGCGCGAGCTGAAAGCGGTGGGCTATACCTCTGAGCCGCACGCGGCGATTGCCTATCGTGCCCTGCGCGATCAGCTTCAACCGGGTGAGTATGGCCTGTTCCTCGGCACCGCACATCCGGCCAAGTTCAAAGAGAGCGTGGAAGCGATCCTGGGGGAAACGCTGCCGCTGCCAAAAGAGCTGGCCGATCGCGCCGACCTGCCGCTGCTGTCTCATGAGCTGCCCGCAGACTTTGCCGCGCTGCGTAAGCTGATGATGACCCGAGCGTGATTGTGCTGCCCGGTGGCGGCTTCGCCTTACCGGGCCTACAACGGCGAACTCATCGTAGGCCGGGTAAGCGCAGCGCCACCCGGCTTTTTTGTGAAGAAATTAAGGAGAAAAACAGCAGGAAAAAAGCAGAAATTCCCAATAAATGCGGTCACTTAGCGTTTAGGATTGCAGAGAATAACATCCCCCGTCCCCATCACGTACTCTCCTTACATCGGCCCACGTTGGGCAAGAAGAATAAGGAGTCACCTATGTCTACACTGAAACCTGCACTTATCGCGCTTTCACTGATGCTGGTCGCTCCCATGGCGGTGCAGGCAGCTGAGATCACCCTCGTGCCAGCGGTAAAACTGCAAATTGGCGATCGGGATAATAACGGGCACTACTGGGATGGCGGCCGCTGGCGCGACCATGACTGGTGGAAAGCGCACTATGACTGGCGCGATAACCACTGGCGTCCGCACGATGAACATCGCGATCGTGACGATCACCACCGTCATGACGATCGTCGCCCGGGCCCGGACCGGAAGCACCATTAACACAAACCCCGCCAGCTGGCGGGGTTGTCTTTTTATTGCTCGTGACGCTTAAACACCAGCTCGTTTTTTCCTGACGATGCCTCGTCGAAAAAATACCCTTCACTGTTAAAGCCAGTGAGCTGCTCTGGCTTCGTCAGACGGTTTTGAATGATGAAGCGGCTCATCAGACCGCGCGCTTTTTTGGCGTAGAAGCTGATCACTTTAAATTTGCCGTTTTTCTCGTCGAGGAATACCGGCTTGATAATGTCCGCATCCAGCTTCTTCGGCTTCACCGATTTGAAGTACTCATCGGAGGCCAGGTTGATCACCACGTTGTCCCCCTGGGCTTGCAGCGCCGCGTTAAGCTTGTCGGTAATGACATCGCCCCAGAACTGGTACAGATCTTTACCTTTAGCGTTTTCCAGGCGGATACCCATCTCCAGACGATACGGCTGCATCAGATCCAGCGGTCGCAGCACCCCGTACAGGCCGGATAACATGCGCAGATGCAGCTGGGCAAAATCGAAATCGGTTTCGCTAAACGTTTCTGCTTGCAGGCCAGTGTAGACGTCACCTTTGAAGGCCAACAGCGCCTGGCGGGCGTTGGCGGGCGTGAAGTCAGGCTGCCACTCATGAAAACGGGTGGCATTCAGGTCGGCGAGTTTATCGCTGATGCTCATCAGCGAAGCGATTTGCGGAGCCGAAAGCTTACGCGCCTCGTGGATCAGCTGTTGCGAGTAGTCCAGCAATTCCGGCTGGGTATAACGCTCAGTGGCGAGCGGGCTCTGGTAGTCGAGCGTTTTGGCAGGTGAAATCAGAATCAGCATATCCAGTCCTTGCAGGAAATTTAGAGCGACTTTAACAAAAAATCGCCCTGAATTGATCGATAGCTGTTATTGCCGCGGCAAATCATCCCAGGTGCCAGGGGCAATTTGTGACTCGATTTCGGGATAGCGTGAGGCGTCAAAGACGGGCTGTACGCCGAGCTTGCGCTGACGCAGATAATCGCGCGCGATCAGCGCCACAACCGGTGAAAGCAGCAAAATGGCCGTCAGGTTCGTGATGGCCATCAGCGCCATAATGACGTCCGCTATTTGCCAGATCATCGGCATGCTGAGCAGGCAACCTACAAACAACATCGCCAGCACGCCCGCGCGAAGGATGTTGCGGGCCAGACGCGAGTCAACTTTCAGGAAGATAAGGTTGTTTTCGGCATAGATATAGTTCACCGCAATGGAACTAAAGGCAAAAAGTCCCACGACAAGTGCGACAAGGCCCGCGCCCCAGCTGCCGACGAGGGAGACCAGCGCCTGTTGTACCCAATGAATGCCTGCCGTACTACCGGACGGTTGTTCAGCGGCACCGGCCAGCAGCATTATCATCGCGCTGGCGGAGCAGATAACAATGGTGTCTGTGAAGACGCCAATCATCTGTACAATGCCCTGCGCGGCGGGATGTGGGGGCCAGGATGCGGCCGCTGCGGCGGCATTCGGCGTGGAGCCCATTCCCGCTTCGTTGGAGAACATACCCCGCTGAAAACCCGCAGTGAGTGCCTGGCTAAGGGTGTAACCCAGCGCGCCGGAAGCCGCTTCGCGCCAGCCGAACGCGCTTTGGAAAATGGTGACGATGACGTTCGGCACCTCATCGATATGTATCGCGCATACCATCAGGCTGGTGGACACCCACAGCAGCGCCATCAGCGGAACCAGCCACTGCATCAGGCGGGCAACCCCTTTGAGCCCGGTCACAATGGTCAGCAGGGTGAGAAGGGCAAGCGCGCCGCCTGTCAGCCACTCCGGACAATTGAAGGCAAAGCGCAGCGCGTGGGCGACGGAATTTGCCTGAACGGTATTGAAAATAAGGCCATAGGCAATCAGCAAAAAGATCGAGAACAGAACGCCCATCCAGCGCATTCCCAGCCCGCGAGCCATATACCAGGCGGGACCGCCGCGAAACTGACCTTTGCCGTCTTTTTCTTTGTAGAGTTGCGCAAGCGAGCATTCAGCAAAGGAGGTGGCCATACCGATAATCGCCGTCACCCACATCCAGAATACCGCGCCCGGACCGCCCGCGCCGATCGCCAGCGCGACACCGGCCAGGTTACCGCTGCCGACGCGCGCGGCCAGGCTGGTACAGAGCGCCTGAAACGAGGTCAGGCCGCCCGGCTGTGGGGTGACGCTGTTTTTCAGACTTCTGCCAAATTTGCGGATATAGCGAAACTGAATCAGACCGCTGCGCCACGTAAACCAGATACCTGCTCCTGAAAGCAGGTATATCATGATCGAACCCCAGAGGACTTCGTTGATAAAGAAAAAGAAATCAGGCACTAACGTCCCTCTTGTTGATGCCAAAGTGAATATGTAAGCGCTACCACTGATTGTGCATGCTGTTACTTAGCAGCCTGTTAATATTCTGAGTTTATCATACTCTGCCTAAGCGCACTGTCTGCGGTTGCGCTGCCTCTCACTCGTGTTATCATCAGGGCAGACCGGTTACATCCCCCTAACAAGTAAACCTGTCATTTTTCCGCTGCTGGCAAGCTGTCGGTAGTGTGAATTATCCAGGGCACGTTAAAAGAGAAACACTATCATGACGGATAAATTGACCTCCCTTCGTCAGTTCACCACTGTCGTCGCTGACACCGGAGATATCGCGGCAATGAAGCTGTACCAGCCGCAGGATGCCACAACCAACCCTTCTCTGATCCTTAACGCCGCGCAGATCCCTGAGTATCGCAAACTGATTGACGACGCAGTGACCTGGGCGAAAGCACAGAGCAATGACCGCGCGCAGCAGGTTGTGGATGCCACTGACAAACTGGCAGTGAACATCGGTCTGGAAATCCTGAAGCTCGTTCCTGGCCGTATCTCTACCGAAGTTGATGCTCGCCTGTCCTACGACACCGAAGCGTCTATCGCAAAAGCAAAACGCCTGATCAAACTGTACAACGATGCGGGCATCAGCAATGACCGTATCCTGATCAAACTGGCGTCTACCTGGCAGGGCATCCGCGCTGCTGAGCAGCTGGAAAAAGAAGGCATCAACTGTAACCTGACTCTGCTGTTCTCCTTCGCGCAGGCGCGTGCATGTGCCGAAGCTGGCGTATACCTGATTTCTCCGTTCGTGGGCCGTATTCTGGACTGGTACAAAGCCAACACCGACAAGAAAGAGTACGCGGCGTCTGAAGATCCAGGCGTGATTTCAGTGACTGAAATCTACGAATACTACAAACAGCACGGCTATGAGACCGTAGTGATGGGCGCAAGCTTCCGTAACGTCGGCGAAATCATCGAGCTGGCTGGCTGTGACCGCCTGACCATCGCTCCTGCGCTGCTGAAAGAGCTGGCAGAAAGCGAAGGTGCTATCGAGCGTAAACTGTCCTACACCGGCGAAGTGAAAGCACGCCCTGAGCGCATCACCGAGTCCGAGTTCCTGTGGCAGCACAACCAGGATCCAATGGCCGTAGATAAACTGGCGGACGGTATCCGTAAGTTTGCTATCGACCAGGAAAAACTGGAAAAAATGATCGGCGACCTGCTGTAATCATTCTGCGTGACCGGGTTCCCGGTCACGCGTCTTTCCCCCGCCTCTGTCTGAATTTTCTCTCTGCGTGTATCATTCCCTTTAATCAGTACTTTTTGAATGGAATGGATATGAATACCTTACGCATCGGCTTAGTGTCGATTTCTGACCGCGCCTCCAGCGGTGTTTATCAGGATAAAGGCATCCCTGCTCTGGAAGAGTGGCTGGGCAGCGCGCTCACTACCCCGTTTGAGATCCAGACTCGCCTGATCCCGGACGAGCAACCGATCATCGAGCAAACCCTGTGTGAACTGGTGGATGAGATGAGCTGCCACCTGGTGCTGACGACGGGCGGAACCGGCCCCGCGCGCCGCGATGTAACGCCGGACGCGACGCTGGCTATCGCCGATCGTGAAATGCCGGGCTTCGGTGAGCAGATGCGCCAGATCAGTCTACACTTTGTCCCGACGGCCATTCTTTCCCGTCAGGTCGGGGTGATCCGCAAACAGGCGCTGATCCTGAACCTGCCGGGGCAGCCGAAGTCGATAAAAGAAACGCTGGAAGGGGTAAAAGCCGAGGACGGCAGCGTTATCGTCCACGGTATCTTTGCTAGTGTACCGTATTGTATACAACTGCTTGACGGTCCGTACGTGGAAACTGACGGCAATGTGGTAGCAGCATTTCGCCCTAAAAGCGCTCGCCGCGAAACAATCTCCTGAAATTCTTTAAAATGTGACATTAGCGCCAGCCGCTGTAGCGTGTAAATGGATTTACGATATAGTAATTTTTTCTTTACGATTACTGTAAAAAATAATCCACAACACATGCACAATGGTTCGCTATGTCACATAACACCCGACCTCTGAATCGACAGGACTACAAAACCCTCACGCTCGCTGCTCTGGGCGGCGCGCTGGAGTTTTACGACTTCATCATCTTTGTCTTCTTCGCCGCCGTTGTGGGGGCGCTGTTTTTCCCGGCGGATATTCCGGAATGGCTGCGTCAGGTACAAACCTTCGGCATTTTCGCTGCCGGCTATCTGGCGCGTCCGCTGGGCGGCATTGTCATGGCGCACTTTGGCGATCTGGTCGGGCGCAAGAAGATGTTTACCCTCAGCATCCTGCTTATGGCCGTGCCGACGCTGGCGATTGGGCTTTTGCCTACCTATGAGTCGATGGGCATTATCGCCCCGTTATTGCTGCTGCTGATGCGTATTCTCCAGGGCGCGGCCATCGGCGGGGAAGTGCCGGGCGCCTGGGTGTTTGTCGCTGAGCACGTCCCGGTGCGCCGCATCGGCATTGCGTGCGGAACGCTGACCGCAGGGCTGACGATCGGGATCCTGCTTGGCTCCGTGGTTGCAACCATCATCAATACCAGCATGACGCAACAGGCCGTTCACGACTGGGGCTGGCGTATACCGTTCCTGCTGGGCGGGGCGTTTGGGCTGGTGGCAATGTACCTGCGACGCTGGTTGCAAGAGACGCCAATATTTCTGGAAATGCAGCAGCGGAAGGCGCTGGCGCAAGAACTGCCGGTGAAAACCGTAGTAGTGCGGCATAAAAAAGCGGTAATGGTGTCGATGCTTCTGACCTGGCTGCTGTCTGCGGGGATCGTGGTGGTCATTTTGATGTCGCCGGTCTGGCTGCAAAAACAGTACGGTTTTGCGCCTGCCGTGACGTTACAGGCGAACAGTATCGCGACAATTATGCTCTGCTTTGGTTGTCTGGCCGCCGGGCTGGCGGCGGATCGTTTCGGCGCAAGCGCGACCTTTATTGTCGGCAGTTTGCTTCTGGCCGCGTCGAGCTGGGCATTTTATCATCTTGCGGGCACCCATCCTGAACAGCTGTTCCTGCTGTACGGTGTCGTCGGGCTGTGCGTGGGCGTCGTTGGCGCCGTACCGTACGTAATGGTCCGCGCCTTCCCGCCGGAGGTACGCTTCACTGGGATCTCTTTCTCTTATAATGTCTCGTATGCCATTTTCGGTGGGCTGACCCCGATTGTGGTGACGGTGTTGATGGGGGTGTCACCCCTTGCACCTGCGTGGTACGTGCTGGCGTTATCGCTGATGGGACTGGTTTTGGGGGTGTGGCTTCGCCAGTCAGAGGGACGTCGTGCCCGCGACGCGGGCACGACAGAGGGATCAGTGTTTTTCACCAATAGGTAGAATGGTGCGGTCGAACTGCTCGTTCAGCACTTCACCCATGGCCAGGTAGATTGCGCTTGCGCCGCAAACCAGACCTACCCAGCCGGCAACGTGAACGATGCCTTCGTTATCCGCCAGGTGACCGATGGCCAGCAGAGCGAACAGTACGGTCAGGCTCAGGAAGACGAATTGCAGTGCGCGGTTCGCCTTAAGGGTACCGAAGAACATGAACAGGGTGAACACGCCCCACAGTCCCAGGTACACGCCCAGGAAATGGGCGTTTGCCGCCTCTGCCAGGCCCATTTTAGGCATCAACAGAATTGCGACCAGAGTCAGCCAGAAGGAACCGTAAGAGGTAAATGCGGTTAAGCCGAAGGTGTTGCCTTTCTTATATTCCAGCAGGCCCGCAAAGATCTGTGCGATACCGCCGTAAAAAATGCCCATCGCCAGGATAATGCCGTCCATCGGGAACATCCCGATATTGTGCAGGTTCAGCAGAATGGTGGTCATGCCAAAACCCATCAGGCCCAGCGGAGCCGGATTAGCCAACTTAGTGTTGCCCATAAGTCCTCAAAAAAATCATCATTAATATGGTGAAATGGTTAAACCCGCGCCAGTTCTACCTGACGGGGCGCGGCATCATAATGGGCGGCATCGACGCCGTCTATGATCTCACCGGGGTGAAATTAAAAAATTTTTTATCCTTCCCCCTTGATGGATGCTGTTGTGACCCCATCTTGTAAGCAACCGCAGTGTGTGGACCTGAAAAAAATCAAATCTGGGCAGTTGAAAAAGCACGTTCTGCCCTTATTACAGGTACACAACCACATGTTGACTGAATTTTTAGTGGAGACGTTTAGATGGGTAAAATTATTGGTATCGACCTGGGTACTACCAACTCTTGTGTAGCGATTATGGATGGCACTACTGCACGTGTGCTGGAGAACGCCGAGGGCGATCGCACCACGCCTTCTATCATTGCTTATACCCAGGATGGTGAAACTCTGGTTGGTCAGCCGGCTAAACGTCAGGCAGTGACAAACCCGCAAAACACCCTGTTTGCGATCAAACGCCTGATTGGCCGCCGCTTCCAGGACGAAGAAGTTCAGCGTGACGTTTCCATCATGCCTTACAAAATCATCGCAGCCGATAACGGCGATGCATGGCTTGATGTGAAAGGCACCAAAACGGCACCTCCGCAGATCTCTGCTGAAGTGCTGAAGAAAATGAAGAAAACCGCGGAAGATTACCTGGGTGAGCCGGTAACTGAAGCTGTTATCACCGTACCTGCTTACTTCAACGATGCTCAGCGTCAGGCAACCAAAGATGCTGGCCGTATCGCAGGTCTGGAAGTAAAACGTATCATCAACGAACCAACCGCAGCAGCACTGGCTTACGGTCTGGATAAAGAAGTTGGCAACCGTACTATCGCGGTTTACGACCTGGGTGGTGGTACCTTCGATATCTCTATTATCGAAATCGACGACGTTGACGGCGAAAAAACCTTCGAAGTTCTGGCAACCAATGGTGATACCCACCTGGGTGGTGAAGACTTCGATACCCGTCTGATCAACTACCTCGTTGACGAGTTCAAGAAAGATCAGGGCATTGACCTGCGTAACGACCCGCTGGCCATGCAGCGACTGAAAGAAGCCGCTGAGAAAGCGAAGATCGAGCTGTCTTCCGCTCAGCAGACCGACGTGAACCTGCCGTACATCACCGCAGACGCGACCGGTCCAAAACACATGAACATCAAAGTGACCCGTGCGAAACTGGAAAGCCTGGTAGAAGACCTGGTGAACCGTTCTATCGAGCCACTGAAAGTTGCATTGCAGGACGCTGGCCTGTCCGTGTCTGACATTCAGGACGTTATCCTGGTAGGTGGTCAGACTCGTATGCCAATGGTTCAGAAGAAAGTGGCTGAGTTCTTTGGTAAAGAGCCACGTAAAGACGTGAACCCGGACGAAGCGGTTGCTATCGGTGCTGCGGTTCAGGGTGGTGTTCTGACGGGTGAAGTAAAAGACGTACTGCTGCTGGACGTTACCCCGCTGTCTCTGGGTATCGAAACCATGGGTGGCGTGATGACTCCGCTCATCAACAAAAACACCACTATCCCGACGAAACACAGCCAGGTGTTCTCTACCGCTGAAGACAACCAGTCTGCGGTAACCATTCATGTGATTCAGGGTGAGCGTAAGCGCGCGGCGGATAACAAATCTCTGGGTCAGTTCAACCTGGACGGTATTAACCCGGCACCACGCGGCATGCCACAGATCGAAGTCACCTTCGACATCGATGCTGACGGTATCCTGCATGTGTCTGCGAAAGACAAAAATAGCGGTAAAGAACAGAAGATTACCATCAAGGCATCTTCTGGCCTGAACGAAGCGGAAATCGAAAAAATGGTTCGTGATGCCGAAGCTAACGCGGAATCCGACCGTAAGTTCGAAGAGCTGGTTCAGACCCGTAACCAGGGTGACCATCTGCTGCACAGCACCCGTAAGCAGGTTGAAGAAGCGGGCGATAAACTGCCAGCGGAAGACAAAACTGCGATCGAAACTGCACTGAGCGCGCTGGAAACGTCTCTGAAAGGCGAAGACAAAGCGGACATCGAAGCGAAGATGCAGGAGCTGGCACAGGTTTCTCAGAAGCTGATGGAAATCGCTCAGCAGCAGCACGCACAGCAGCAGGCGGGCGCTGATGCTTCCCAGAACAACGCGAAAGACGACGATGTTGTCGACGCTGAGTTCGAAGAAGTGAAAGACAAAAAATAATCGCCCTGATGCAGGGTAAGTAATCGGCACGGGCGTAGGAGAATTCTCCACGCCCGTGCTCGCATGTTAAGGGGCTTAAAAAAACCAATGGCAAAGCAAGACTATTACGAGATTTTAGGCGTTCCGAAAACTGCGGAAGAGCGTGAAATCAAAAAGGCGTATAAGCGCCTGGCCATGAAATTCCACCCTGACCGTAATCAGGGTGACAAAGAGGCTGAAGCCAAATTTAAAGAGATTAAAGAAGCCTACGAAGTCCTGACCGATGCACAAAAACGTGCGGCCTATGATCAGTACGGTCACGCGGCCTTTGAACAGGGCGGCATGGGCGGCGGTGGATTTGGTGGCGGCGGCTTCGGCGGCGGCGCTGATTTCAGCGATATCTTTGGTGATGTATTTGGCGATATCTTCGGCGGCGGACGTGGTCGTCAGCGCGCGGCGCGCGGCGCAGACCTGCGCTACAACATGGAGCTGACGCTTGAAGAAGCGGTTCGCGGCGTCACCAAAGAGATCCGTATTCCGACGCTGGAAGAGTGTGACGTTTGCCACGGCAGCGGCGCGAAAGCGGGGACTCAGCCACAGACCTGCCCAACCTGTCACGGTTCCGGTCAGGTGCAGATGCGCCAGGGCTTCTTCGCGGTGCAGCAGGCCTGTCCGCACTGTCATGGTCGCGGTACGCTGATTAAAGATCCGTGCACCAAATGCCACGGTCACGGTCGCGTGGAGAAAACCAAAACGCTGTCCGTTAAGATCCCGGCAGGCGTGGATACGGGCGACCGCATCCGTCTGGCAGGTGAGGGTGAAGCCGGCGAGCACGGCGCACCGGCAGGCGATCTGTACGTTCAGGTTCAGGTGAAGCAGCACGCCATCTTCGAGCGTGAAGGTAACAACCTGTACTGTGAAGTGCCGATCAACTTTGCGATGGCGGCGCTGGGTGGCGAAATCGAAGTGCCGACGCTGGACGGTCGCGTTAACCTGAAAATCCCTGGCGAAACCCAGACCGGGAAGCTGTTCCGCATGCGCGGCAAAGGCGTTAAATCCGTTCGCGGTGGCGCGCAGGGTGACCTGTTATGCCGCGTGGTCGTGGAAACGCCGGTCGGCCTGAACGATAAGCAGAAACAGCTGCTGAAAGAGCTTCAGGAAAGCTTTGGCGGCCCGACGGGTGAGAAAAACAGCCCGCGCTCCAAAAGCTTCTTCGATGGCGTCAAAAAATTCTTCGACGATTTAACCCGCTAACCCGCCAGCTGGTTACTATCCTTTAAAGCCCGGAAGCGATTCCGGGCTTTTTGTTTATAGCGTTATTCCTCGGTTAAACTGAATATATACCCAATATTAATCTGTTTTTACCGATCTGTTTGCGCTGATATTATGGTTTTACCGAGGTATTGTTGTAAAAGAGAGTTTAAACGTGAAATTACTACACCGTTTCTTTAGCAGTGAGGTATCCGGCGGCGTCATCCTGATTATTGCTGCTGCGGCCGCCATGCTGCTCGCCAATATGGGCATGACGCGCGATCTCTATCACGCATTTCTGGAAACGCCCGTCGAGCTGAAAGTCGGGGCGCTGGAAATTAACAAGAACATGCTGCTGTGGATCAACGATGCGCTGATGGCGGTGTTCTTCCTGCTGGTGGGTCTGGAGGTTAAACGTGAGCTGGTGATCGGTTCGCTTGCCAGCCGTCAGCGCGCGGCGTTTCCGGTGATCGCGGCGATTGGCGGGATGATCGCTCCGGCGTTGCTCTTTCTCGCGTTTGCGTGGCAGGATCCGGTTGCGCGTGACGGCTGGGCGATCCCGGCCGCAACGGATATCGCGTTTGCGCTCGGGGTCTTAGCCTTGCTCGGTAGCCGCGTCCCGGTAGCACTGAAAATTTTCCTGATGGCGCTGGCGATTATCGATGATCTGGGCGCTATCGTGATTATCGCGCTGTTCTACACCAGCGATCTGTCGGTTCTGTCGCTGAGCGTGGCGGCCGTGGCTATTGTGGTGCTGGCCTTGCTGAACGTCTTCAACGTCCGACGTACGGGTATTTATATTCTGGTGGGCATGGTGCTGTGGACGGCGGTGCTGAAGTCTGGCGTGCATGCCACGCTGGCGGGCGTCATCGTTGGCTTCTTTATTCCGCTGAAGGAGCAGGACGGCAAATCGCCAGCCAGACAGCTGGAGCATGTGCTTCATCCGTGGGTGGGCTTTATGATCCTGCCGCTGTTTGCGTTTGCCAACGCGGGAGTTTCCCTGGCCGGGGTTACCCTGGACGGACTCACCTCCGTGCTGCCGCTGGGTATCATCGCCGGTCTGTTTATCGGTAAGCCGCTGGGTATCAGCCTGTTCTGCTGGCTGGCGCTGAAGCTGAAGCTGGCGTCATTGCCAAACGGGACCACCTTTAGCCAGATTATGGCCGTCGGCGTGCTGTGCGGTATTGGATTCACCATGTCGATCTTTATCTCGACGCTGGCGTTTGGCGCAAACGCGCCTGAGCTTATCGTCTGGGCAAAACTCGGCATTCTCATCGGGTCATTACTGGCCGCAGTCATTGGTTATACCTTGTTGAAGGTGAAATTGTCCGGACAGGCTGTCCAGGCATAACGGAAAACCGGGAGGAGGGGGCTCCTTCTCCCGATACACACTCAGGGAGAGAACACGCGATGTCTCATTTGAATTACAACCATCTTTATTACTTCTGGCACGTTTATAAACAGGGCTCGGTCGTGGGGGCGGCAGAAGCGCTTTACCTGACGCCACAAACCATTACCGGGCAAATCAAAGCCCTGGAAGAGCGGTTACAGGGCAAGTTGTTCAAGCGCAAGGGCCGTGGGATTGAGCCCAGTGAGTTGGGCGAGCTGGTGTTCCGCTATGCGGATAAAATGTTCACCCTGAGTCAGGAGATGCTGGACATCGTCAACTACCGCAAAGAGTCGAACCTGCTTTTTGACGTGGGTGTGGCGGATGCGCTGTCGAAACGGCTGGTGAGCGGCGTACTGGATGCGGCGGTGGTAGAAGACGAGCAAATCCACCTGCGCTGCTTTGAATCCACTCACGAGATGCTGCTGGAACAGCTGAGCCAGCATAAGCTGGATATGATTATTTCGGATTGCCCTATCGATTCCACGCAGCAGGAAGGCTTGTTCTCGGTGAAAATTGGCGAATGCGGCGTCAGTTTCTGGTGCATCAATCCGCCACCGGAAAAACCGTTTCCTGCCTGCCTGGAAGAGCGCCGCTTGCTGGTGCCGGGTCGGAGGTCCATGCTCGGACGGAAGCTGCTGAACTGGTTTAACTCGCAGGGGCTGAACGTAGAAATTCTCGGTGAGTTCGACGATGCGGCGCTGATGAAAGCCTTTGGCGAAGCGCATAACGCTATCTTCGTTGCTCCGACGCTGTACGCGCACGATCTCTATTCAGACGACAAAATAACCGAGATCGGCAGGGTGGATAACGTGATGGAAGAGTATCACGCCATATTCGCCGAAAGGATGATTCAGCACCCGGCGGTGCAGCGAATCTGCAATCGCGACTATTCGGCGCTTTTTACGCCGCCGGCAATCTGAAGACATAAAAAAACCCGCGTTAAGCGGGTTCTTTCAAACAAGCAACAACAAGTGGCGATTAAGCCAGTTTGTTGATCTGCGCGGTCAGGTTTGCTTTATGACGCGCTGCTTTGTTTTTGTGGATCAGACCTTTAGCAGCCTGACGATCCACGATTGGTTGCATTTCGTTAAATGCGTTCTGCGCTGCAGCTTTGTCGCCAGCTTCGATAGCTGCGTATACTTTCTTGATGAAAGTACGCATCATAGAGCGACGGCTTGCATTGTGCTTACGAGCCTTTTCAGACTGAACGGCACGTTTCTTAGCTGATTTGATATTAGCCAAGGTCCAACTCCCAAATATGATCTATGTGGACAATTCAAAGGCCGAGGAATATGCCCTCTATACCTTCTTTTGTCAATGGATTTGTGCAAATAAGCGCCGTTAATGTGGCGACGCTACGTTACGTAGTGATGGCGCAGGATTCTACCAGCTTGTCGTTCGTGAATACAGCTTTTCGGCGTAAAAATCGCAGTTCGCGGACAGATTTTTTTGCTGTGAAAGGTCAGCGTGATGAAATCATACGGCTTTCTGTTTAGCGTGAACAATCGCCGGTTAACCTTAACCGCTGTACAAGGTATACTTTGGCGATTTTCACTGTTTTGAGCCAGTCATGAAGCTGATACGCGGCATACATAATCTCAGTCAAGCCCCGCACGGGTGCGTGCTGACCATTGGTAATTTCGACGGCGTGCATCGTGGGCATCAGGCGCTGTTGCAGGGATTGCGTAAAGAAGGCGAGGCGCGAGGCCTGCCCGTCGTGGTGATGATTTTCGAGCCTCAGCCGCTGGAGCTGTTTGCAGGCGAGAAATCCCCCGCGCGGCTGACGCGTCTGCGTGAGAAGTTACGCTACCTGGCGGAGTCAGGGGTGGACTACGTCCTGTGCGTACGGTTCGACCGTCGTTTTGCCGCGCTGACCGCACAAAATTTTGTCAGCGACCTGTTGGTCAGGCAGCTTGGCGTGCAGTTTCTCGCCGTGGGCGATGATTTCCGCTTTGGCGCTGGTCGTCAGGGCGATTTCTTGTTATTACAGAAGGCTGGCCTGGAGTACGGGTTTGACGTCACCAGCACGATGACCTTCTGTGAGGGCGGCGTGCGCGTCAGCAGCACGGCGGTACGTCAGGCGCTGGCGAACGATGAACTGGACACGGCAGAAACGCTGCTGGGTCACCCGTTCACAATTTCAGGTCGCGTGGTCCATGGCGATGCGCTGGGCCGCACGATAGGTTTCCCGACGGCGAATATACCGCTGCGTCGTCAGGTCTCCCCGGTTAAAGGGGTCTATGCGGTGGAAGTGGCAGGACTGGGCGAGAAGCCTTTCTACGGCGTCGCCAACATTGGCACACGTCCAACGGTTGCCGGTGTGCGTCAACAGTTAGAAGTACACCTGCTGGACGTTGTAATGGACCTGTATGGTCGCCATATAGATGTGATACTGCGTAAAAAAATACGCAATGAACAGCGATTCGCTTCGCTGGATGAACTTAAAGCGCAAATCGCGCGAGATGAATTAACGGCCCGCGAGTTTTTTGGGCTTTAGAACCGGCTTAACTGCCTACGTGATAAATACGGAACCGAGAATCTGATGAGTGACTATAAATCAACCCTGAATTTGCCGGAAACAGGGTTCCCGATGCGCGGCGATCTCGCCAAGCGTGAACCGGGAATGCTGGCGCGTTGGACCGATGATGACCTGTACGGCATCATTCGTGCAGCCAAAAAAGGCAAAAAAACCTTCATTCTGCATGATGGCCCTCCATATGCGAATGGCAGCATTCATATTGGTCACTCTGTAAACAAGATTCTGAAAGACATTATCGTGAAGTCCAAAGGACTCGCGGGATATGACTCGCCTTACGTTCCGGGCTGGGACTGCCATGGTCTGCCAATCGAGCTGAAAGTTGAGCAAGAGTACGGTAAGCCGGGTGAGAAGTTCACCGCCGCAGAATTCCGCGCGAAATGCCGCGAATACGCTGCCACCCAGGTTGACGGTCAGCGCGCTGACTTCATCCGTCTGGGCGTGCTGGGTGACTGGTCGCATCCGTACCTGACCATGGACTTCAAAACCGAAGCCAACATCATCCGTGCGCTGGGTAAAATCATCGGCAACGGTCACCTGCACAAAGGCGCGAAGCCGGTGCACTGGTGCGTCGACTGCCGCTCTGCGCTGGCAGAAGCGGAAGTGGAGTATTACGACAAAACCTCGCCTTCTATCGACGTGGCCTTCGAAGCGGTCGATCAGGATGCGATCAAAGCTAAATTTGGTCTGCCTGGTGTAAGCGGCCCGATCTCTCTGGTGATCTGGACCACCACCCCGTGGACGCTGCCTGCTAACCGCGCGATCTCCCTCTCTGGCGAGTTTGAGTATGCGCTGGTGCAGATTGATGGCCGTGCGGTTATCCTGGCGAAAGACCTGGTCGAAAGCGTGCTGAAACGCGCGAACATCACCGATTACACCGTGCTGGGCACCGTAAAAGGTGACGCGCTGGAACTGATGCGCTTCAAACACCCGTTCCTGGACTTCGACGTTCCGGCGATCCTGGGCGACCACGTCACGCTGGACGCGGGTACCGGTGCGGTGCATACCGCCGGTGGCCACGGTCCTGACGACTACAACATCAGCCTGAAATATGGTCTGGAAATCGCTAACCCGGTTGGTCCGGACGGCTCTTACCTGCCAGGCACGTACCCGGCGCTGGACGGCATCAACGTCTTTAAAGCTAACGACATCATCGTTGACATGCTGCGCACCAGCGGCGCGCTGCTGCACGTTGAGAAAATGCAGCACAGCTATCCGTGCTGCTGGCGTCACAAGACCCCGATCATCTTCCGTGCAACCCCGCAGTGGTTTATCAGCATGGACCAGAAAGGCCTGCGCGCGCAGTCTCTGAAAGAGATCAAAGGCGTGCAGTGGATCCCTGACTGGGGCCAGGCGCGAATCGAATCCATGGTGGCTAACCGTCCTGACTGGTGTATCTCCCGTCAGCGCACCTGGGGCGTGCCGATGTCTCTGTTCGTACATAAAGAGACGCAGGAGCTGCACCCGAACACGCTGGAACTGATGGAAGAAGTGGCGAAGCGCGTCGAAGTTGACGGCATTCAGGCGTGGTGGGATCTCGACGCCCGCGACATCCTGGGCGCTGATGCAGACAACTACGAAAAAGTGCCGGATACCCTGGACGTGTGGTTCGACTCCGGGTCTACCCACTCCTCCGTGGTTGACGTGCGTCCGGAGTTTGCTGGTCACGCTGCCGATATGTATCTGGAAGGGTCTGACCAACACCGCGGCTGGTTCATGTCATCGCTGATGATCTCCACCGCCATGAAGGGTAAAGCACCTTACCGCCAGGTATTGACCCACGGCTTCACCGTGGATGGTCAGGGCCGTAAGATGTCCAAATCTATCGGTAACACCGTTTCTCCGCAGGACGTGATGAACAAACTGGGCGCGGACATTCTGCGTCTGTGGGTGGCCTCTACCGACTACACCGGCGAAATGGCGGTCTCTGATGAGATCCTGAAACGTGCTGCTGACAGCTATCGTCGTATTCGTAACACCGCGCGCTTCCTGCTGGCGAACCTGAACGGGTTCGATCCGGTGAAAGACATGGTGAAGCCGGAAGAGATGGTTGTGCTCGATCGCTGGGCGGTAGGCTGCGCGAAAGCGGCGCAGGAAGATATTCTTAAAGCCTATGAGTCTTACGACTTCCACGAAGTGGTGCAGCGCCTGATGCGCTTCTGCTCCATCGAGATGGGCTCGTTCTACCTCGACATCATCAAAGACCGCCAGTACACCGCGAAAGCGGACAGCGTGGCGCGTCGTAGCTGCCAGACTGCGCTGTTCCACATCGCAGAGGCGCTGGTACGCTGGATGGCGCCGATCATGTCCTTCACCGCGGATGAAATCTGGGGTTACCTGCCGGGCGAACGCGAGAAGTATGTCTTCACCGGCGAGTGGTACGAAGGTCTGTTCGACCTCTCCAGCACTGAAGCAATGAACGATGCCTACTGGGACGAGCTGCTGAAAGTGCGTGGCGAAGTGAACAAGGTTATCGAGCAGGCGCGCGCTGACAAGAAAGTCGGTGGCTCTCTGGAAGCGACGGTGACCCTGTACGCAGAGCCTGAGCTGGCCGCGAAGCTGACCGCGCTGGGCGATGAATTACGATTTGTCCTGTTGACCTCCGGTGCGAAAGTTGCGGATTATGCCGAAGCTACTGCTGATGCTCAGCAGAGTGAACTGCTCAAAGGACTGAAGGTCGCACTGAGCAAAGCCGACGGTGAAAAATGCCCGCGTTGCTGGCATTACACCACTGATGTCGGTCAGGTGGCGGAACACGCAGACATCTGCGGACGCTGTGTAAGCAACGTCGCCGGTGACGGCGAAAAACGTAAGTTTGCCTGATGAGTAAAACTCTCTGTTCAACAGGACTGCGCTGGCTGTGGCTGGTGGTGGTGGTGCTGATTATTGATTTGGGCAGCAAGTTCCTGATCCTCCAGAATTTCGCTCTGGGGGATACGGTCCCGCTGTTTCCGTCGCTTAACCTGCACTATGCCCGCAACTATGGTGCGGCGTTTAGTTTCCTTGCCGACAGCGGTGGCTGGCAGCGCTGGTTCTTCGCGGGTATCGCTATCGGTATCTGCGTCGTGCTGGCGGTGCTGATGTACCGCTCGAAGGCCACGCAAAAGCTGAATAACATCGCCTACGCGCTGATCATTGGCGGCGCGCTGGGTAACCTGTTTGACCGCCTGTGGCACGGCTTTGTGGTCGATATGATCGACTTCTACGTTGGCGACTGGCACTTCGCGACCTTTAACCTCGCCGATAGCGCAATATGCGTTGGTGCAGCGTTAATCGTGCTGGAAGGCTTCTTGCCTAAACCGGCCGCGAAAGAGCAGGCGTAACAAAACCAGCCGGGTGACGCGTAGCGATCCCGGCCTACAGAATTTGTGGCCCCCGTAGGCCCGGTAAGCGTAGCGCCACCGGGCAACAGGTGACCCAAAACAAGCGAGCAATTTGCATGTCTAAATCCGTACAGAGCAACAGCGCGGTTCTCGTTCATTTCACGCTGAAGCTGGATGACGGCTCCACGGCCGAATCCACCCGCAACAATGGCAAACCGGCGCTGTTTCGTCTGGGTGACACCTCCCTGTCTGAAGGCCTTGAGCAGCAGCTTCTGGGTCTGAAAGAGGGCGAGAAAAAAGCGTTTTCGCTGGAGCCGGATGCGGCATTTGGCGTGCCAAGCCCGGACCTGATCCAGTATTTCTCGCGTCGTGAGTTTATGGATGCGGGTGAACCAGAAATCGGGGCGATTATGCTCTTTACCGCTATGGACGGCAGCGAAATGCCTGGCGTGATCCGAGAAATCAACGGCGATTCTATCACCGTCGATTTCAACCATCCGCTTGCCGGGCGTACCGTTCATTTTGATGTCGAAGTGCTGGAGATCGATCCGGCACTGGAGGAGTAAAATGCAGATCCTGTTGGCTAACCCGCGCGGCTTCTGCGCCGGTGTAGACCGCGCTATCAGCATTGTTGAAAACGCGCTGGAGATTTACGGCGCGCCGATTTACGTGCGTCACGAAGTGGTGCACAACCGTTACGTGGTCGACAGCCTGCGCGAGCGCGGTGCGATTTTTATCGAGCAGATCAGCGAAGTGCCGGACGGCGCAATCCTCATCTTCTCCGCGCACGGCGTCTCTCAGGCGGTACGCAACGAGGCGAAAAGCCGCGATCTGACCGTATTCGATGCCACCTGTCCGTTAGTGACAAAAGTGCATATGGAAGTGGCGCGCGCCAGCCGTCGTGGTGAAGAGTCAATTCTGATTGGTCACGCCGGTCACCCGGAAGTTGAAGGCACCATGGGCCAGTACAGCAACCCGGAAGGGGGCATGTATCTGGTTGAGTCACCGGAAGATGTCTTTACGCTGGACGTGAAAAACGAAGCCCGTCTGTCGTTTATGACCCAGACGACGCTTTCCGTAGACGACACCTCAGACGTGATTGACGCCCTGCGCCAGCGCTTCCCGAAAATCGTCGGGCCGCGCAAAGATGATATCTGCTATGCAACCACCAACCGTCAGGAAGCCGTACGCGCCCTGGCTGAACAGGCGGATGTGGTGCTGGTGGTCGGCTCGAAAAACTCCTCTAACTCCAACCGACTGGCCGAACTGGCGCAGCGTATGGGGAAAGCGGCGTTCCTGATCGACGACGCAACGGACATTCAGGAAGCGTGGGTGAAAAACGCGGCCTGCGTCGGTGTTACCGCAGGCGCTTCAGCGCCGGATATCCTGGTGCAAAACGTCATTGCCCGCCTGCAAGAGCTGGGCGGTGGCGAAGCGGTGCCGCTGGAAGGCCGTGAAGAGAACATTGTCTTCGAAGTGCCGAAAGAGCTGCGAATCGACGCCCGCGAAGTGGAATAATGTCCTCTCAATCTTCAAAATGCCGGTGGCGAAAGCCTCCGGCATTTTTGTTTCTGGTTAACTGTGATTCACCATCAATATTGACGCTTTTATCACTAGGTTAATCGTTTAATCTGCCATCATGATATTGCTGTTCTCCTCGGGCCGGAGAGCGATATGAATTCAGACATCTTTTTGCCACCTCAGTTGACGTGGGCTACCGGCGCGCTAGCCGGCGGGCCGCTTATCCGCAAAACGACTCGTCTTGCGGATCTTCCTGGGATCTTCGCAGACGGCGAGGCGTGGAAGTGCGGCAATCCTCAAAAAAGTGTGTATGACGTAGACGTACTGGGCTCGCCCGTAGGGGAAGGGGCACTCTTCGTTGGGGTAACTCACCTGCGTGCGGGTAACGTGGGCGATGAGTTCTTTATGACTCGCGGTCATTTTCATCAGCGCCGCGAACAGGGCGAGGTCTATTTTGGCCTGCGCGGATGTGGCTTGTTGCTGCTGCAAACGGAGGCGGGCGACGCGCGGCTTGAGCAGGTGACGGCTGGCTCCGTGCATATTATTCCTCCTTTTACAGCGCATCGTTTGATTAACACTGGCAACGAGACGCTATCCTCCCTTGCCGTCTGGCCGAGCATTGCGGGACACGACTATGCGGCGCTGGCAGAGGGCTTCACCCTGCGGATCTTTGCCTCCGGGGAAGGTTACGAGGTGCGCCATGGCTAACTATGGCCTTGATATGACCATCACCCGTCAGCCGCTCGGTTTTTGCTACGGAGAGGATGTTACCGGGCCGATGCCGGAGATCAGAACGCTGGATCAGATCCGCCCGTCGCTGCGCAATCCGGACTGCGAAGGGCCTGAACAGGTATATGCCATCGCGATGGACGTGGCGCGTCTGGCGGACAGGCCGGAGCTCGAAAAACGCATGCTGCTTTTTGGTGTGGTCACCTACGCGGCAGGCACGCTTGGCGATGAGCCGGTCCGCAGCCAGGGACATGTTCACCGTATTAGCCAGCACAGCGGATGGTCGCCCCCTGAGCTGTACGAAATCTGGCAGGGTAAAGCGATTATCTACATGCAGGAGTATGTGGACGACGATCCGGGACGTTGTTTTGCGGTACTCGCGGGGCCGGGTGAAAAGGTACTGGTCCCTCCCGGATGGGGCCATGCGACGATTTCGGCCTCGCCCAATGAGCCGCTGACGTTTGGTGCGTGGTGCGATCGGGAATATGGCTTTGAGTATGAGGCCGTTCGTGCGCGAAAAGGTCTGGCCTGGTATCCCTTAGTTCAGGGTAATCATATTGTCTGGCAGCATAACAGTCACTACAGACCAGGGCGCTTGCAGATGATTACGCCGAGAAGTTATCCGGAATTTGGCATTACTGATGCGCCTGTTTATCAGCAGTTTATTGATGACCCCGCACGGTTCCAGTTTATTTCGCGTCCGGATAAAGTCGCAGAACTGTGGAATAACTTCCATCCATAAAGAAGCCGGGGCATTGCCCCGGTTTTCTTATCCTGCAAACAAACCGGACGCCACGCCAAGCGCTGCCAGTATAAGCAGCAATATCATGGCTTTTACCGGCGACACGCCGCGTTTTGCCATCAGATACCAGGTCCCCAGCACCACCGCCAGCGGAAGCAGCTGCGGGAAAATACCGTCCAGCATCTGCTGAACGTGAATGTTTACCCCGTCCCGGGTGATGAACTCCAGCCCGGTGCCGAGCTTCACGTAGCTGGCCGCCACGCCGCCCATGACAAATACGCCCAGTAGCGAGAGCGCTTCCCGTAGCCGGGTAGATTTGCTGCTGACCAGCATCTCCACGGAGCCTGATCCCATCTGGTAGCCTTTGAGAAACAGGAACCAGGAGCCAGGGATAATGATGGCCAGCCAGGCAACGGTATAAAACAGTGGACCGAGGATATTTCCGCCTGCCGCCAGCGCCATCCCAATGCTAAGCAGGATCGGGATCAGCATGCCGGGGATCATCGAATCGCCGATCCCGGCAATTGGCCCCATCAGGCCTACCTTCAGGGTATTTATGGTTTCACCGTCAATCGGCTCGCCGTTGGCTTTTTTCTCCTCCAGCCCCAGCGCCATACCGTTAACGATCGCGCCAATCTGTGGCTCCGTGTTGTAGAACGACGCGTGACGGCGCAGCATCTCGGTACGTTGTACCGGGTCGGGATAGAGCTTTTTTGCGACCGGCAGCATGCTCAGGCAAAAGCCGAAGGATTCAAGGCGTTCAAAGCTCATTGAGGAGAGGTTGTGCATCATCCACGCTCGCCAGCAGCGGCGCAGATCCTTGCGGGTGAGTTTACGTTCTTCCATCAGAATTCATCCTCGTCGTCAGGGACAGGTGCTGAAGCCACGGCCTGCGGTGCCTCGGGTTTATAGTTGTAATGAATCAGTGCCAGCAGGGCGCCCACGATCACCAGCGCGACCATATTGAGTTTCAGGAAAACGATGCAAACGAAGCCCACCAGAAAGTAGATGAGCATGGTATAGCTTTTGATGATCTGCTTAAGCAGGATGGCAATACCGACGGCGGGCAAGATGCCGCCCAGCACATTCATGGTGGAGAGGACGATGTGCGGCAGGCTGTCCATAAACCCGCTAATGTACTGTGCGCCAAAAAAGACGGCGATAAAGGTAGGCACAAAGCGCAGCACAAAATTCATCGCCTGCGGCCAGATGGCGCTGTTGAGGTAGATCCCGCGCTCGTCGCCGTTCTCCAGCGCCACATCCGCACGATGGTTCCAGAAGGAGTTCAGCACCATCATCGCATTGAAGAGAATGGTTCCGGCGATCCCAATAGTCGCCGCCAGCGCGACGGCAACCTCAGGTCCTTTGCCGGAAAGTATTCCCAGTGCAATGGCCGGATAAGCCACAAAGTTTAAATCTGCTGGCATCGAGCCGCCGGGTGTCACCATTGCGATATACACCGCCTGCACCGCTACGCCAATCATAATCCCGGTTTTGATATCGCCCAGGATCAGGCCAACCAGCATCCCGGAAATGAGCGGTCGGGAGATGAGATACCAGCCGCCCGTCAGCCCTAAAAGCCACGGACTACTGAGTGCGCCCAGATAACACAGCAGGCCAATTAAAGCCGCTTCGATAATCATGATCTGCTCCTTATTTCAGCTTTTGTCTGGCATCCTGCCAGGTATAAAAACTGGCATCAGGAACCAGGCGGAATTCAATCGCGTGTCCCTGCCCGGTCAGCCACTCGAACGCCGCCGCTTCATCCTGGGTTACCGATTGATTCGGGCCGATGGTGATCGTGTTAGCCCGGGCGCTCATCGGGCCCACGTTAATTTTTCCGTTGCTGTTTTTCAGGCTAATGCCCGCCTGCTCAATGCGCTGTAGCGTGAGTGGAGATTTGCCAATCACGAAATAGCGCTTTTCGCTGGCAATCACTTTTGGCAGTTTTTCGATCGCGGTTGCCGTATCGAACAGCCACACTTTAGTATCTGATACGGCTCCTTTCATGACCGACGATAACAGCGGATCGGCCGCAACGGCATCGTCAATGGCAACGATGCCGTCGCAGGGCAGCTCCCTGGCCCAGCGTGTAATGAGCTGCCCGTGGATCACGCGATCGTCAATGCGTACAAAAGAAATACTCATATGCGGCTCCTTAAAAATCGTCTGTCTGTGCAGTATCTGCCGGTTTCGCCTGTACCAGCGTCGGCAGAGTAAGTTCGATAAGCTGCCCGGCAGCCTGATGAACATCGCGAGCCATCATCACCTCATCGGTTTGCAGCAGCATCGGGAAGTTGACTCCAGCCACCACGGCGACCGGCGGCTGCGTATGTGGGTTAAACGCGGCCTCACAGGCCACGTTCCACGGCGTGCCGCTTTGCATGTCGCACAGCACCAGCACGCCGTCAGCGTTGACGCTTGCCGCTTCCAGTGTGGAGATGAAATCCTGCCGGAAGCCCTCTATTCCCGCCTGTTCGGTCAGACAAATGGCGTGTACGCCGGGGAGCTCGCCGTATACCATCCGGCCGCTCTCCAGCAGCGCGGCGGCTAACGGCCCATGAGTGGCGACAATAAAATGAATCATCGTTAGCTCCTTACCCAGGCTTTGATAGTCGCGAGGGGGTGTCCGGAAGCACGGGCTGAAGGTGAAATGCGATAGTCACCTACGCTTGCCGGAATGATGAAGGTTTCGGCGTAATGGACGGTAAACGGCTCAAATGCACCGGTTGGGCTGTCGACAATTGCTTCGTCGCCCTCTACCAGATTCAGCACGTTCACGCCGCCGCCGGTGTGGTGCAAAACGGGTTCGCTAAACCAGTGGCGGCGGGTTTCGATAAATTCACGCTCGTGCAGGCCAGTACGCTCTTCACGCCAGCCGTTTCCTTCCGCGACAGGTTCGAACTGATTCACCAGATGCTGATGAACCCACTGTGCGTCGCGCTGCCAGTCGATCACCTTTTCACCGTGCTCCAGGTGTACCGGGCGCGGCAGCCCGTCCAGGCCCAGGCGGCCCCAGTCCCACAGTTTGAAGGTGAAAATATACGGCGTAGCGCTGATCTCCAGCACCATGGTTCCCGCGCCGGAGCAGTGCACCGTCCCAGCCGGGATCAGGAAATGATCGTGCTTTTTTGCCGGGATCTGATTAACGAAGCGGTCGTCATCAAACGGTTTTTCACCGCGACCCGCGCGCCTGAGATCGTCCATCATGGCCTCAGGGTCTGTGCCGGTTTTGGTCCCCAGATAGACGACGGCACCCGGCTCCGCTTCCAGAATGTAATAACTCTCATCCTGGGTATAGTGCATCCCAAACTGCTGCTGGATGTACTCGGTAATGGGGTGGACCTGGAAGCTCAGATTCTGGCCACCCATGGTGTCGAGGAAGTCAAAACGGATCGGGAATTCCGCGCCGAAACGTGCGTGAACTTTCTCGCCCAGCAGAGCACGGGGCTCAAGCAAAACCAGATCCTGAGAGGGGATCTCGATCCGCACTGCGCCAAAACGCAGTAACAGGCTGTTCTCCTCGGGCACGCAGTCAAAACACCACGCGTAATTGGGTGCAGAGGGATCGAGATCGAATTGCTGTTTCATCCACTGGCCGCCCCAGACGCCAGGATCGAAAAAGGGCGCCACGCGGAAAGGCTGGGTGGTAGTTTGCTTCAGCCCGGCTCGCAGGGCCTCGCCGCTGACCATCGCGGGCTGGTTCGTCTGGGTTGTATCCAGTAAAAAATCGGTGCGCCTGAGCAGCGGTGTTTTGTGGCGATCGAAGACGCGCCATTCGACAAAAAAGGCGCGCTTGTAGCGACGAAGCATATCTTCCTGCTGATTATCTGCGCCCCAGTTCCCAGTCTCACCCCGGCGCATACGCTGCTGGATCTCCCAGCGCGGCAGATCGGCATACACCAGCACATCACCCGGATGGACAAGCGTCGCACCGGGTCCGTAGATCACAATCAGCCCCCCGGAACACTGGTTCACCTGAACCTGCAACGCCTCCAGACGCGCGGGATCGAAAAACTCTCCAAGCTGGTGGCAGGAGAGAACGCCAAAGACGCGATCGTCTGTGAGGTTGCGCGCCAGCATCTCATGAATGGCACACTCATCCCGTCGCGCCTGTTCAGCATTGATCGCCAGCGTCGGGCGTAGACGCGGCAGCACGTTCTCTTCAAGCTCGGTCATGCGCACGCCCGGATAGCAGTCAATCACCAGCACCGTGCGGCTGCGCTGTTGGGTTTTTGACTCAAGAACGCGGGTTATTGCTTCCCAGCCTTGCCAGGCGCTGTCATCAAAACCCTGTATCGCCACCGTGGGGAATTTGTCGTAGGTTGTCATTGTATCCTCCGTAATCGTTATTTAAGGTTATTCGATTAACCGTATTTGAGAAGAGTGGTTAACGCGATTAACCCGCCATAAATGCGAATCGAATCCAGAACAACAGCGGTAATGTGAAGAGTCTCACAGGGAAAAATGCAAAAAACAGGTTATTCGATTAACCTGTAGTGATGATGAAGGAGACAACATGACGGGAATTACACTGGCCGATGTCGCGAAACGCGCCGGCGTGTCAACGGCGACGGTCTCAATGGTGCTCTGCAACAAAGGCCGCATTTCGCAAAGCACGCGCGAACGTGTGCTTAAGGCGCTGGATGAATCCGGCTATGTCTATAACCAGACGGCAGCCAATTTACGTAACCGCAGCAGTAACCAGGTCGGGCTGCTCTTGCACGATATCACCAACCCTTTTTATAGCGAGATGACGGCAGGGCTAAGTCATGAAATGGAGCGCCACGAGCTGATGCTTTTTCTGGCGAATAGCGAGGAATCTGCAGAGCGACAGCAAAAATTTGTTGATTCACTGATGCGTAATAACGTCGGCGGTATGGTGCTGTGTGCGGCTCGGGAAACGCCCCAGGCCTTTTTTGAGGGTCTGAAGCGGCGCAATATTCCGGCTATCATGGTTGTGCGCCCGCTGAACGATCCGGATTTTGATTTTGTCGGAACGGATAACTTCTTAGGCACGCAGATGGCGACGGAGCATCTGCTCAGAATGGGCCATCGGCACATTGCGTTCATTGGAGGGAGTCAGAATTCGGGCTCTCGGGCGCAGCGTATCGGGGGCTTTACCAGCAAGCTGCTGGAATACGGCGTGACGCCGAATCCTGCCTGGATCAGAACCTCACACGCCAGCCAAAGCGACGGCGCGCGCGTGGCAGAGGCTTTACTTCTCGAGCATCCACACATCAGTGCGGCAATTTGCTATCAGGATGTTGTGGCGCTGGGGGTGATGCAAAGCTTACGCAAGATGGGCCGTGAGCCGGGACGTGATTTTGCGCTGGTCGGTTTCGATGATATTACCGAAGCGGCTCTGGTGCAGCCCGCATTGACCACCGTATCGGTGGCGGCGAAAGAGATTGGTCGTAAGGCAGGGGAGTTACTTTACAGCCGCATACAGGGCAACGACGAACCCGCCAAACGAATCATTCTGCCGCCTGCGCTGGTGGTGCGGGAATCATGTGGTTTTCGCTGACGATCATGTCTTTCACTGATATCTCACCCTGTTTATCATTAAATTCTAATTATCGGCGTTTTCTGTGGCAGCCTGTGCAAAGGCTGGTTAATCTGAAAACGATTTACATCATTTTAACGTAAGAGAATAACTATGCATGATGCACAGATCCGCGTCGCCATTGCGGGCGCGGGTGGACGTATGGGCCGTCAGCTGATTCAGGCGGCACTACAGATGGATGGCGTGGCGCTTGGCGCGGCGCTGGAGCGTGAAGGTTCATCGCTTTTGGGAGCCGATGCAGGCGAGCTGGCAGGCGCAGGTCAGACGGGCGTTACCGTGCAGAGCAGCCTTGAGGCGGTGAAAGAAGACTTTGACGTGTTTATCGATTTTACCCGCCCTGAAGGCACGTTGGCTCACCTGGCGTTTTGCCGTCAGCACGGTAAAGGGATGGTGATTGGCACCACCGGTTTTGACGAGGCCGGTAAGCAAGCCATTCAGGATGCGTCCACTGAGATTGCGATTGTCTTTGCGGCAAACTTTAGCGTGGGGGTAAACGTCATGCTGAAACTGCTGGAGAAGGCGGCGAAGGTGATGGGCGACTACACCGACATTGAAATCGTCGAAGCGCACCATCGCCACAAAGTCGATGCTCCGTCAGGCACGGCGCTGGCAATGGGCGAAGCGATTGCGTGTGCAATGGATAAAGATTTGAAAGACATCGCGGTCTATTCTCGCGAAGGCCACACTGGCGAGCGCGTGCCTGGCACCATTGGGTTTGCCACCGTTCGCGCGGGTGATATCGTCGGTGAACATACCGCTATGTTCGCCGATATTGGCGAAAGGATCGAAATCACTCATAAAGCATCCAGCCGCATGACATTTGCAAACGGGGCGGTACGTTCGGCATTGTGGATGAAAGATAAGCGTAATGGTCTTTTTGATATGCGAGATGTCCTCGAACTCAACAATTTGTAAGCATTATTACCCTTCGTGATGTGGTTATTGCAGTCGTAATTACTTGATTGCATAGGGCAATATTTTATTGCCCTTTTATTTTGTCTGTTTGGGGTGTTTATTGTGTCTAACTGATTTAAAGTAAGTGTTTTCTCGATAATTTCTGTTGCTGAACTGTAAATTTTGACCATTTGGTCCACTTTTTATTCCTGCAAGACGTTTCTTTCTATTAAACTGCATACGCAAGCGGTTTCCACAGTGATTTAGTTGATCTTTTTGCCGCTTAATCTGAGTTCAGACCTCCAGGCTTGCAAAAGAATATACAAAACTCCCGTTTTAAGTTGACTTTTACATGGCAAATCCCCAGAATGCCGCCGTTTGCCAAAAATCCGCTGGCAACACATTTGCATTGATCCATGACATGGTTATGAATTAATATGCAAATAAAGTGAGTGAATATTCTCTGGAGGGTGTTTTGATTAAGTCAGCGCTATTGGTTCTGGAAGACGGAACCCAGTTTATCGGTCGGGCCATAGGGGCAACGGGTTCGGCGGTTGGGGAAGTCGTTTTCAATACTTCAATGACCGGTTATCAAGAAATCCTCACTGATCCTTCCTATTCTCGCCAAATCGTTACTCTTACTTATCCTCATATCGGCAATGTCGGCACCAATGCGGCTGACGAAGAATCCTCTCAGGTACATGCGCAAGGCCTGGTCATTCGCGACCTGCCGCTGATTGCCAGCAACTTCCGCAACACCGAAGACCTCTCTTCTTACCTGAAGCGCCACAACATTGTGGCGATTGCCGATATCGATACCCGTAAGCTGACGCGTCTGCTGCGCGAGAAGGGTGCACAAAACGGTTGTATCATCGCAGGGGATAACCTCGATGCGACGCTGGCGCTGGAAAAAGCGAAAGCCTTCCCGGGACTGAACGGTATGGACCTGGCGAAAGAAGTGACCACCGCTGAAGCCTACAGCTGGACGCAGGGAAGCTGGACGCTGGAAGGCGACCTGCCGGAAGCGAAACCGGAAAGCGAGCTGCCGTTCCACGTGGTGGCCTATGATTTTGGCGCCAAGCGCAACATCCTGCGTATGCTGGTTGACCGTGGCTGCCGCCTGACGGTCGTCCCGGCACAAACGTCTGCGGAAGATGTTCTGAAGATGAACCCGGACGGCATCTTCCTCTCTAACGGTCCTGGCGACCCGGCGCCGTGCGACTACGCTATCGACGCCATCAAGTCCTTCCTTGAAACCGACATCCCGGTATTCGGCATCTGTCTCGGCCATCAGCTGCTGGCGCTGGCGAGCGGAGCGAACACCGTCAAGATGAAGTTTGGCCACCACGGTGGTAACCACCCGGTGAAAGATATCGACAACAACACGGTGATGATCACCGCGCAGAACCACGGCTTCGCTGTGGATGAAGCGACGATGCCGTCTAACCTGCGCGTGACGCATAAGTCACTGTTCGATGGTACCTTGCAGGGTACCCATCGCACCGATAAGCCTGCGTTCAGCTTCCAGGGCCACCCTGAAGCCAGCCCGGGCCCTCACGATGCCGCGCCGCTGTTCGATCACTTCATCGAACTTATCGAGCAATACCGTAAGACCGCTAAATAATCAGGAGCTGAGAAGACCATGCCAAAACGTACAGACATAAAAAGCATCCTGATCCTTGGCGCTGGCCCGATTGTCATCGGCCAGGCCTGCGAATTCGACTACTCCGGCGCGCAGGCGTGTAAAGCCCTGCGTGAAGAGGGTTACCGTGTCATCCTGGTAAACTCTAACCCGGCCACCATCATGACCGACCCGGAAATGGCGGATGCGACCTACATCGAGCCGATTCACTGGGAAGTGGTACGCAAAATTATCGAGAAAGAGCGTCCGGACGCGGTGCTGCCGACCATGGGCGGCCAGACGGCGCTGAACTGTGCGCTGGAGCTGGAGCGTCAGGGCGTGCTGGAAGAGTTCGGCGTGACCATGATCGGTGCGACCGCCGACGCGATTGATAAAGCAGAAGACCGTCGCCGCTTCGACGTGGCAATGAAAAAAATTGGCCTTGATACCGCACGTTCCGGTATCGCGCACAATATGGAAGAAGCGCTGGCCGTTGCGGCTGAAGTGGGTTATCCGTGCATCATCCGTCCTTCCTTCACCATGGGCGGCACCGGCGGCGGTATTGCCTACAACCGCGAAGAGTTTGAAGAAATTTGCGAGCGCGGCCTGGATCTCTCCCCAACCAAAGAGCTGCTGATTGATGAATCGCTGATTGGCTGGAAAGAGTACGAGATGGAAGTGGTGCGTGATAAAAACGACAACTGCATCATCGTCTGCTCCATCGAAAACTTCGACGCGATGGGGATCCACACCGGTGACTCCATCACCGTTGCGCCAGCTCAGACGCTGACCGACAAAGAGTACCAAATCATGCGTAACGCCTCGATGGCGGTACTGCGTGAAATCGGCGTGGAAACCGGCGGCTCTAACGTGCAGTTCTCGGTGAACCCGAAAACCGGCCGTCTGATTGTTATCGAAATGAACCCGCGCGTGTCCCGTTCCTCCGCGCTGGCCTCCAAAGCCACCGGTTTCCCGATTGCGAAAGTGGCGGCGAAACTGGCAGTGGGTTACACCCTTGACGAGCTGATGAA
Organism: Enterobacter sp. BIDMC93; assembly: GCF_001037805.1. Taxonomy (NCBI): domain Bacteria; kingdom Pseudomonadati; phylum Pseudomonadota; class Gammaproteobacteria; order Enterobacterales; family Enterobacteriaceae; genus Enterobacter; species Enterobacter sp. BIDMC93. The sequence continues at coordinate 4,385,283 of NZ_KQ089962.1, read as the reverse complement.
CGATATCACCGGTGGCCGCACGCCAGCGTCCTTCGAACCGTCCATCGACTACGTTGTGACTAAAATTCCACGCTTTAACTTCGAGAAATTCGCTGGCGCCAACGACCGTCTGACTACCCAGATGAAATCCGTTGGTGAAGTCATGGCGATTGGCCGCACGCAGCAGGAATCCCTGCAAAAAGCGCTGCGCGGCCTGGAAGTGGGCGCGACCGGCTTTGACCCGAAAGTCAGCCTGGACGACCCGGAAGCACTGACCAAAATCCGCCGCGAGCTGAAAGACGCGGGCGCAGAGCGTATCTGGTACATTGCCGATGCCTTCCGCGCGGGCCTGTCCGTCGACGGCGTATTTAACCTGACTAACATTGACCGCTGGTTCCTGGTGCAGATTGAAGAGCTGGTGCGTCTGGAAGAGAAAGTGGCGGAGCTGGGCATCAACGGCCTGGACGCAGACTTCCTGCGCATGCTGAAGCGTAAAGGCTTCGCCGATGCGCGTCTGGCTAAGCTGGCGGGCGTGCGTGAAGCGGAAATCCGCAAGCTGCGCGACCAGTACGACCTGCACCCGGTCTACAAGCGCGTGGACACCTGTGCGGCTGAATTCTCGACCGATACCGCATATATGTACTCCACCTATGAAGAGGAGTGCGAAGCGAACCCGTCCGTCGACCGCGACAAGATTATGGTGCTGGGCGGCGGTCCAAACCGTATCGGCCAGGGCATCGAGTTTGACTACTGCTGCGTACACGCCTCACTGGCGCTGCGCGAAGACGGTTACGAGACCATTATGGTCAACTGTAACCCGGAAACCGTCTCGACCGACTACGACACTTCCGACCGCCTCTACTTCGAGCCGGTCACCCTGGAAGACGTGCTGGAAATCGTGCGCATCGAGAAGCCAAAAGGCGTGATCGTGCAGTATGGCGGCCAGACTCCGCTGAAGCTGGCGCGCGCGCTGGAAGCAGCAGGTGTGCCGGTTATCGGCACCAGCCCGGATGCGATTGACCGTGCGGAAGACCGCGAGCGTTTCCAGCAGGCGGTTGACCGTCTCAAACTGAAACAGCCGGCGAACGCCACCGTGACCGCAATTGAAATGGCCGTTGAGAAAGCGAAAGAGATCGGCTACCCGCTGGTGGTGCGTCCATCCTACGTACTGGGCGGCCGCGCGATGGAAATCGTCTACGACGAAGCGGACCTGCGTCGCTACTTCCAGACGGCGGTGAGCGTTTCCAACGATGCGCCTGTGCTGCTCGACCGCTTCCTCGACGACGCGGTTGAAGTCGACGTGGATGCCATCTGCGACGGCGAAAGGGTGCTGATTGGCGGCATCATGGAGCACATCGAGCAGGCGGGCGTGCACTCCGGTGACTCCGCCTGTTCTCTGCCAGCGTACACCCTGAGCCAGGAGATTCAGGACGTGATGCGCCAGCAGGTGCAGAAGCTAGCCTTCGAGCTCCAGGTTCGCGGCCTGATGAACGTTCAGTTCGCGGTAAAAGACAACGAAGTCTATCTGATTGAAGTCAACCCGCGTGCGGCGCGTACCGTACCGTTCGTCTCCAAAGCGACCGGTATTCCGCTGGCGAAAGTGGCGGCGCGCGTGATGGCTGGCCAGACGCTGGCTCAGCAGGGCGTCACGAAAGAAATTATCCCGCCGTACTACTCGGTGAAAGAGGTGGTACTGCCGTTCAACAAATTCCCGGGCGTTGACCCGCTGTTAGGGCCAGAGATGCGCTCTACCGGGGAAGTGATGGGCGTTGGCCGTACCTTCGCAGAAGCGTTTGCGAAAGCGCAGCTGGGCAGTAGCTCCACCATGAGAAAATCTGGCCGTGCGCTGCTCTCCGTTCGCGAAGGCGATAAAGAGCGCGTGGTTGACCTGGCTGCCAAGCTGCTGAAACAGGGCTTCGAGCTGGACGCCACTCACGGTACGGCGATTGTGTTGGGTGAAGCGGGTATCAACCCGCGTCTGGTGAACAAAGTGCATGAAGGTCGTCCGCACATTCAGGACCGCATTAAGAATGGCGAGTACACCTACATCATTAACACCACCGCAGGTCGCCAGGCGATTGAAGACTCCAAACTGATTCGCCGCAGCGCGCTCCAGTACAAAGTGCATTACGACACCACCCTGAACGGCGGTTTCGCGACGGCCATGGCGCTGAATGCGGATGCCACCGAGAAGGTGATTTCGGTGCAGGAAATGCACGCTCAGATTAGCAAGTAACACACATTGCCCGGTGCCATCCGGTTACCGGGCAATTTTCCCATCTTAAGAACCTTCTGGTTTTTCATCCGCTTTCAGTCAGTTAGCCTAAAATAGTTAGGTCGATAACGAAAATTCAACTGAGAGCAGGGGAATACACCATGCAAAATAAACTACTGATCGCTTCCGTTCTGGCTGCCACCGCAATGTTCACCGTGGCGGGCTGTTCGTCCAATCAGGCCGTAAAAACCACCGATGGCAAAACGATTGTTACTGACGGGAAACCGCAGGTGGATGACGATACCGGTCTGGTATCGTACAAAAACGCCGAAACCGGTCAAACTGAACAGATTAACCGTGACCAGGTTAAATCAATGGGCGAGCTGGATAACTAAAAAAAAGCAGTGGCACATGCCACTGCTTTTTTGCTTCAGGATGATCGATTACCAGCGATGGTTTAACAAAATATGACCGCCGTAGGCGGCATAGCTGTTTTCACCCCACTCGCCGCTGGCACGCAGGGAGATCGTCGTGGTTTCGTTCAGGTTGCCGGTTAAGCCCAACTCTAACTGACCACGATCTTCCGGCGTATCGTTGCTGACGGTCTCGTCGTTGAATGCCAGATCGTTTTGACCTGCACCTTTCAACCAGTTAACCGCAACGTACGGCTGCCAGGCCTTGACGTCCTTCTGCTGGAAGTAGCTTGCTTTAATGCCGAGACGACCAAAGACGCTGTCATTGTCAAGGGTAGTGACGCGTACGCCGTCGCGATCGGTATGATTTTCCTGATCGAGATAGCTGTAGATCACCTGCGCCTGCGGCTCGATCTTCCAGGTGCGTTCATTTTCAGACTGGATTATCCACGCGTGGCCGACTTCAACAGACGCGGCGAAACCTTCACTATCGTAGTCTTCATCGTTGCGATTGCTGGTGACGTTGTTGTTGTACCAGCTGTAAGCGGCCCAGGTATCAACGTAGCTGCCCAGACGTAATTTCTGATCTTCCTGCCAGGTGGCGTACAGCCCAACATTGAAGCCATCAACCTTACCCTGTGCGTCACGTACGTTGTGCTTTGCATCAGAGTGGGTCTTCGCCTGGCCTGCACCGAACATCCCGCCAGCACGCAGGATGCCGTTATCAATTGGCTTGCTCATGAAATCGCTGCCGACTTGCAGTACGGTGGTGGTGGTGTCGTAGCTGACTTTATCGCCACCCGCATCGTTCTCGTGATAGCGACCCTTAACGTACATCCAGGTGTTCAGGTCGTCTTCATTGCGGAAGGTGATCTGGTCGCGATCGTCACGCTTATGCAGGAACATGCTCTGTGCGGCAAGGTAGTTACCTAAGTAAGCACCCACTTCAGGTGCCATGACTTCCGGAGCATTGTTACCGCCGTTGTCAGTGTTGCCGCCGTTATCGGTGTTGCCGCCGTTATCGGTGCTGCCGCCGTTATCGGTGTTGCCGCCGTTGTCGGTGTTGCCGCCGTTATCGGTGTTGCCGCCGTTATCGGTGTTACCGCCGTTGTCGGTGTTGCCGCCGTTGTCGGTGTTGCCGCCGTTGTCGGTGTTGCCACCGTTATCGGTGTTGCCGCCATTGTCGGTGTTGCCACCATCATCGGTGTTATCGCCATCATCAGTATTGCCACCGTCATCGGTGTCGTCGGAAGGCTCATCAGAAGGCGTCGCCTTTGATTCCAGATACCAGTTGCCGTCACTGTGCTGGTAGAGGTTATATTCCCAGGCGCCTGCGACGACCGGTTTTGCCAGCGTCAGTTGGGCTTCGGAACTGCCGCCGATGCTGACAATTTCCATACCGTTAATGGTTTGCGCGCCTGCGCCGCCAATGTTGGTGATGCTGATGCCGGACTGACCGAAGCTGCTGCCCGTAATAGTGAGGTGATCAGTTGGTGAATTATCTTCACCCAGGGTGCTGTTCATCACGATCTGGCTACCGTCAGAGCCGGTGTAGTCGCCATTAATCGTAAAATTATTGCCAACGCTATTATTAGCCGCACTGAGTAACAGCGTGCCGCCATTAGTCACGTTGCCGTTGATGGTATCGACGCCGGAAGCGCTGAGCGTGGAGTTACCCTGGACTGCATTCCATGCCGCCAGCGTACCGCCGCTAAGAACCGCGATGTTGTTGTTCACTTCGCCTGCGGTGGCAAAGGTCGCGCCATTTTCAACGGTAACGGTGGCGTTACTGCCCTTGACGCCGAGCGTTGCGCCGGTGGAGACCAGCGTGGTGCCGCCGTGCAGAACCGTATCCCCTGTATAGCTATTTTTGCCCGTCAGGGTCAGGGTGTTGGAATCAACTTTTTCGACGTTACCGCTACCGGTCATGTCGGTGGCGAAAGTGAAATCGCTTCCCTGGTTAAAAATGACGGTACCGTTGTTGGTGAGCCCACCGCTGAGGGTCGCGGTTTTTTCGCCATCGCCCAGTTGCAACGAAGCATCTTTGGCCACCCGAGTATTACCGGTATTCGATACCGCGCCTGACAGGGTTAACGCGCCCGTGTCTATCAGCAAGGAATCGCCAGAGCCAATAATATCGAGATCGCCCGACAGCGCCCAATTTTCGCCCATCATTTTTATACTGGCAAAACCGTCGCCTTCGTTCAGACCCACAAAGTTACTGTCTTCCGTACCGGTGCCGATCAGGGTGAGAGTGTTTCCCGTGGAATTGGTGGAAATAACGTCACCGATAAGAGTGGAACCCGTATCAAGCACCAGGGTGTTATTTTTATTGCTGGCAAACATAACAGCGGCTGTATCACCACTAATCGTTCCGCTATTCGTGATATCTACTTTTGCATTATTCGTTACATTAAAACCGTATTGCGCACCCTGCACGTTACCAGTATTTATGACCTTAGTGTTACCCTCGCTCAGAGCGATTCCATCATTCGCTGTGCCAGTGATCGTACCCGCATTATTAATGGCAACGCCTGCAAGTGCGTTCAGGCCAGTTTTACCTTTAATAACTCCGGTTGTGCTATTTGAAATACTTACAGCCGATGAGTTTTCACTAACGAATATACCATCCTCAAAAGCGGTTATATTCCCACGGTTGCTAATTTCACCTTGCATTGATTCAATACTAATAGCTGTAGCCGATTTCGATGTGATGGCGGCACCTTCCTCGTTATTCACCACAACACGTTGCGCGGCAGTATTTATATCCAGGCCAGTTTCCCTACCGGAAATATTCCCTTCGTTAGTGATATTATTGATAGTAAACCCAGTGATAGATACCGCCGCTTCACTATCTGCGGAAGATATCGTCACGTCTTTATTAATAACATATTCAGCATCGGCTGAGAAATCTTGAGGAACAGAAGTTGATTGGTCAATCGTTGCAGAAAACGCAACCGCAGGGGTGCATATCAACAAGGCAGGAAATATCTTTCCCAGAGTTTTGGTTGTATTATTTAATTGGGAGGGTTTGTTGCTCATGTACACATCCATTTGAGTGAGAAGGAATATTCGACACGTGTGTGAAACGTATATCGATCGCCTAAATAATGAGCTCAAAACAAAGAGCGTAAAATTATTATTTTTTCAATGGGTTATGTACAGACTGTTTTATTAAAGAATGACTTAAGGTCCTCTAAAAATATCTGTTGGCAATATGAGTTGTTACTATTATTTTGCGGCATGAATTTGTCGTACGCGTCGTTTTCTTTCTTTAGCGCCGTAATCGCTGTTAAGCTGGTGATGATTGCCAATACTTGCGATTTACTTTGAAGCGTAAGATGACTCCTTTAAGTCGGGGTGGTAACTGTCTACACTCATTGCTACAAGAAAAGTAAAAGACGGGCATATACATGATTCTGATAATTTATGCGCACCCCTATCCGCAGCACTCGCATGCGAATAAGCGGATGCTTGAGCAGGCAAGGACGCTTGAAAACGTAGAGATACGTTCCCTCTATCAACTCTACCCTGATTTCAATATCGATGTCGCTGCCGAACAGGAGGCGCTCTCCCGTGCCGATCTGATCGTCTGGCAGCATCCGATGCAGTGGTACAGCACGCCTCCGCTGCTGAAATTGTGGATCGACAAAGTTTTCTCCCACGGTTGGGCATATGGACACAACGGCAACGCGCTTCAGGGCAAAAGCCTGATGTGGGCTGTTACCACCGGCGGGGGGGAAAGCCACTTTGAGATTGGCGCCTTCCCCGGATTTGACGTGCTGGCGCAGCCGCTCCAGGCTACTGCCCTTTACTGCGGTCTGAACTGGCTTCCGCCTTTTGCGATGCACTGTACCTTTGTCTGCGACGATGAAACCTTGCAGGCGCAGGCTCGTCACTACAAACAACGTTTACTTGAGTGGCAGGAGACGCACAATGGATAGCCATACGCTGATACAGGCGCTGATTTACCTCGGCGCGGCGGCATTAATTGTGCCCGTGGCGGTTCGTCTGGGGCTGGGCTCGGTGCTCGGCTATCTGATTGCCGGGTGTGTGATTGGCCCCTGGGGCTTTCGGCTGGTGACGGATGCCGAGTCGATCCTGCATTTTGCGGAGATCGGCGTGGTGCTGATGCTGTTTGTGATTGGTCTGGAGCTGGATCCGCAGCGGCTGTGGAAACTGCGCGCCTCGGTGTTTGGCGGAGGCGCCCTGCAAATGCTGGCCTGCGGTCTGCTGTTGGGCGGGTTCTGCATTCTGCTGGGGATGGAGTGGAAAGTCGCAGAGCTGATCGGCATGACGCTGGCGCTCTCCTCGACGGCGATTGCCATGCAGGCAATGAACGAGCGTAATCTGACGGTGTCGCAAATGGGGCGCAGCACCTTCTCCGTACTGTTGTTCCAGGATATTGCCGCCATCCCGCTGGTGGCGATGATCCCGCTGCTGGCAACCAGCGGCGCATCAACGACGCTGGGGGCATTTGCCTTATCAGCGCTGAAGGTTGCCGGTGCGCTGGCGCTGGTTGTTCTGCTTGGTCGCTACGTAACGCGTCCGCTGCTGCGCTTTGTTGCTCGCTCTGGCCTGCGCGAAGTATTCAGCGCCGTTGCGTTATTCCTGGTGTTTGGTTTTGGATTGCTGCTGGAAGAGGCCGGGCTGTCGATGGCAATGGGCGCCTTCCTCGCGGGGGTCTTACTGGCAAGCTCCGAATACCGTCACGCGCTGGAAAGCGATATCGAGCCGTTTAAAGGATTGCTGCTGGGGCTGTTTTTCATCGGCGTCGGGATGTCTATCGACTTCGGGACGCTGGTAACCCATCCGCTGCGCATCATCATTCTGCTGGTGGGTTTCCTGGTCATTAAAATGGCGATGCTGTGGCTGATTGCCCGCCCGTTAAATGTGCCAAAACCGCAACGCCGCTGGTTTGCCGTGCTGCTGGGGCAGGGGAGTGAGTTTGCTTTCGTTGTCTTTGGCGCAGCGCAGATGGCAAATGTACTTGATCCGGAATGGGCAAAAGCGCTGACGCTGGCGGTTGCGCTGTCGATGGCCGCAACGCCGATCCTGCTGGTGCTGCTGACGCGTCTGGAAAAAACGGGAAGCGAACAGGAGCGAGAAGCCGATGAGATCGACGAGGAGCAGCCGCGGGTGATCATCGCCGGATTTGGCCGCTTCGGGCAGATTACTGGCCGTTTACTGCTCTCCAGCGGAGTCAAAATGGTTATCCTCGATCACGATCCTGACCATGTCGATACGCTGCGTAAATTCGATATGAAAGTGTTTTACGGTGATGCGACGCGAGTTGATCTGCTGGAATCCGCCGGGGCGGCGAAAGCCGAGGTGTTGATTAATGCCATTGACGATCCAGAGACCAGTATGCAGATGGTTGAGCTGGTTAAAGAGCATTTTCCGCATCTGACCATTATCTCCCGTGCGCGCGATGTGGATCACTACATCCAGCTGCGTCAGGCGGGTGTGGCAGCCCCTGAACGTGAAACCTTCGAAGGGGCGCTCAAATCTGGCCGCATGGCGCTGGAAAGCCTGGGGCTTGGCGCGTATGAGGCACGTGAGCGTGCCGATCTGTTCCGCCGTTTTAATCATGAGATGGTGGAAGAGATGGTGGCGATGGCGAGCAGTACGGCAACCGAACGCGCTGCGGTGTTTAAACGCACCAGCACCATGCTGACGGAGATCATCAACGAGGATCGTAATCATCTGTCGCTGGTTCAGCGCCACGGCTGGCAAGGAACGGAAGAGGGCAAGCATACTGGTGATCCTGCGGATGAACCGGAGAGTAAACCCTCTGCGTGAAGTGGAGTTGCCAGCAATATTAAAAAATTTCTAATTCTTTACCCTGCCGCCAGTCGACGAAAGATTAAGCTTTCCGTATAGTGGCGGCAATTTTTTGCATCCGGGAAATTTTCAATGATCAGTCTGATTGCAGCGCTGGCGGTAGACCGCGTTATCGGCATGGAAAACGCCATGCCGTGGAACCTGCCTGCCGATCTCGCATGGTTTAAACGTACTACGTTAAACAAGCCGGTAGTGATGGGCCGCCTGACCTGGGAGTCGATTGGTCGTCCACTGCCGGGTCGTAAGAATATTGTGATCAGTAGCCAGCCGGGCACTGACGATCGCGTTCAGTGGGTTAAGTCCGTTGATGAAGCCATTGCCGCCTGCGGCGATGCCGAAGAGATCATGGTGATCGGCGGGGGGCGTGTGTATGAGCAGTTCCTGCCTAAAGCGCAGAAACTGTATCTGACGCACATTGATGCGGAAGTGGAAGGGGATACCCATTTCCCGGATTACGATCCGGACGAGTGGGAGTCCGTATTCAGTGAGTTTCACGATGCGGATGCGCAGAACTCACACAGCTACTGCTTCGAAATTCTGGAACGTCGTTAACGGTTTTATCCTCTCCCCGAAGGGAGAGGATAAACATCTTCAGGAGGCGACTGCCTCACCCTCGCCTAAGTCCAGCTGTCGGTTGGATGGCTGCACAAAGTAAGTTTTATCTTCCCAGCGTAAGCAGGTTAAATCCCCGCCCCAGCAGCATCCGGTATCCAGCGCATAGATATTTTCCGGGGTGCCTTTTCCTTCCAGCGATGCCCAGTGTCCAAATACCACACTGTATTCGTTTGTCACGGGGCCCGGAATCGCAAACCATGGCTTAAGCGGCGCAGGGGCATTTTCAGGCGTATCTTTGCAATACATATCCAGTTGCCCGTTCGGGAAGCAGTAGCGCATCCGCGTAAAAGCATTGGTGATAAAACGCAGTCGTGCCAGGCCGCTGAGGTCATCACTCCAGTTATTTGGCATGTCGCCGTACATCGCATCAAGGAAGAACGGGTAGGAGTCGCTCGCCAGCACCGCTTCGGCGTCGCGCGCGCAGGTTTTTGCCGTCTCAAGATCCCACTGAGGCGTGATGCCGGCATGCGCCATCACCAGTTTTTTCTCTTCGTCAATCTGTAGCAGTGGCTGGCGACGCAGCCAGTTGAGCAACTCATCGGCATCCGGTGCTTCCAGCAGGGGGGTAATGCGATCTTTCGGCTTATTACGGCTGATCCCGGCGTATACGGCCAGCAGATGCAGATCGTGGTTGCCCAGCACCATGCGCACGCTGTCACCCAGCGATTTGACATAGCGGAGGACGTCCAGGGAACCGGGACCGCGCGCCACTAAGTCGCCCGTCAGCCAGAGCGTGTCCTGCCCGGGGGTGAAGTCGACCTGTTTTAATAATGCGATCAGTTCATCGTAGCAACCGTGAACGTCGCCAATCAGATATGTAGACATTAGATTAATGAATAAGTGTAGGTACGGCGAGACGGAATACGGGAATAGCAATGCGGAAAGCATTGCCGTCGGCATCGACCATTTCATAATGGCCTTGCATGGTACCCAGCGGCGTTTCAATTACCGCGCCGCTGGTGTACTGATACTCTTCGCCAGGGGCGATATGGGGTTGTTCACCGACCACGCCTTCGCCCTGGACTTCAATTTCACGGCCATTGCCGTTGGTGATAAGCCAGTAGCGCCCGAGCAGTTGCACAGGCATCCGCCCCAGATTGCGAATGGTTACGGTATAAGCAAAGACAAAACGTTCTTCATCCGGTGTGGAGTGGGACTCAATGTAGACGCTTTGAACCTGAACACAGACGCGGGGCGAATCAATCATGGCTTAGCTCTCCTTCGGCGGCGCATTGTCGCTGATGTAATTAGCCAGCTTGCAGTACTGCTCTACGGAAATATTTTCCGCACGCATTGCCGGGTCGATGCCCAACTCAGCTAATACGTCAACGGTAAACAGATTGCCAAGGCTGTTACGAATCGTTTTACGGCGCTGGTTAAAGGCTTCTGTCGTGATACGGCTCAGCACGCGCAGGTCTTTGACCGGGTACGGCATCGTTTTATGTGGCACCAGGCGCACAACCGCAGAATCTACCTTTGGCGGTGGCGTGAATGCGGAAGGCGGTACTTCTAATACCGGGATCACGTTGCAGTAATATTGCGCCATCACGCTTAAACGACCATACGCTTTACTGTTCGGCCCTGCAACCAGACGGTTAACGACCTCTTTTTGCAACATGAAGTGCATGTCGGCAATGGCATCAGTATAGCTAAACAGATGGAACATCAGCGGGGTGGAGATGTTGTACGGCAGGTTACCGAACACGCGCAGCGGCTGTCCCATTTTTTCTGACAGTTCGCCAAAGTTCATGGTCATCGCATCCTGCTGATAAATCGTCAGCTTCGGCCCGAGGAACGGGTGCGTTTGCAGACGCGCGGCCAGATCGCGGTCGAGTTCGATAACGGTCAGTTCGTCGAGGCGTTCGCCTACCGGCTCGGTCAGCGCGGCAAGACCCGGGCCGATTTCGACCATGGCCTGACCTTTCTGCGGATTAATGGCAGAAACGATACTGTCGATCACAAACTGATCGTTGAGGAAGTTTTGCCCGAAGCGTTTACGGGCTAAGTGGCCCTGATGGACTCGATTAGTCATTGAGTATTAACAATCATTTTGATGGCGAGATTAAGCGCCGTAATAAAACTGCCGACATCCGCTTTTCCCTGGCCTGCCAGATCCAGCGCAGTACCGTGGTCAACGGACGTTCGAATAAAGGGTAAACCGAGGGTGATATTCACCCCGCGGCCAAAGCCCTGGTATTTTAGCACGGGCAGACCCTGATCGTGGTACATCGCGAGTACGGCGTCGGCATTATCCAGGTATTTGGGCTGGAAAAGGGTGTCGGCAGGCAGAGGCCCGCTGAGGTTCATCCCCTTCGCCCGCATCTCCTCAAGCACCGGAATGATGATGTCGATCTCTTCGGTGCCCATATGTCCGCCCTCACCCGCGTGCGGATTCAGGCCGCAAACCAGCACATGCGGCTGCGGAATGCCGAATTTGGTTTGCAGATCGTGATGCAAAATGCCGATGATCTCACGCAGGAGTTCAGGCGTAATGGCATCCGGAATGGCTTTGATCGGCAGGTGCGTTGTTACCAGCGCAACGCGCATTGCTTCGGTTGCCAGCATCATCACCACTTTCGGGCTGTGCGCACGCTCTTCGAAAAATTCGGTATGCCCGGTAAACGGAATGCCCGCGTCATTGATCACGCCTTTATGCACCGGACCGGTGATCAGGGCGGCAAATTCGCCCTGAAGGCAACCGTCACAGGCGCGCGCCAGCGTCTCGACGACGTAGTGGCCGTTTTCAGTGTGTAACTCACCGGGGACAACAGGCGCACGGAGCGGAACAGAAAGCAGGGTGAGAGTACCCGCCTGCTGCGGTGCGGGCTGTTGGCCTTCAACGTAAGGGAGGAGCGTTAAAGGCAGACCGAGCAAGGCTGCCCGGTCTTGTAACAGTGTTGCATCTGCGCAGACAACCAACTCTACCGGCCAGCTGCGCTGGGCGAGCTGAACCACAAGGTCAGGCCCAATCCCGGCGGGTTCGCCGGGGGTGATCACAACACGATGCGGTTTCATCAGTTGCTCAACACTTTCACGTAAGCGCTGGCGCGTTGTTCCTGCATCCAGGTTGCGGCTTCTTCAGAGAACTTACGGTTAAACAGCATGCGATACGCACGGTCTTTCTGCGCCGCGTCGGTTTTATCCACGTTGCGCGTGTCCATCAGCTGGATCAGATGCCAGCCGAAGGAGGAGTGCACCGGCGCGCTCATCTGGCCTTTATTCAGCTTCATTAACGCATCGCGGAAAGCCGGATCGTAAATATCCGCTGCCGCCCAACCCAGGTCACCGCCCTGGTTTGCAGAGCCAGGATCCTGAGAGAACTCTTTTGCCGCTTTATCGAAGGTGGTTTTACCGCTCTTGATGTCTGCGGCGATCTGTTCCAGCTTCGCACGAGCCTGATCGTCAGTCATGATCGGAGACGGCTTAAGCAGGATATGACGCGCATGTACTTCGGTAACCGAAATGTTCTGGCTCTGGCCGCGCAGGTCATTCACTTTCAGAATGTGGAAGCCCACACCGGAACGGATTGGACCGACGATGTCGCCTTTCTTCGCCGTGCTCAGCGCCTGGGCAAACAGGGATGGCAGCTCCTGAATACGGCCCCAGCCCATCTGGCCGCCTTTCAGCGCCTGCTGGTCAGCGGAATAGGTGATCGCCAGCTTGCCGAAGTCATCGCCATTACGCGCCTGCTCAACGATAGCGCGCGCCTGGCTTTCCGCCTCAGCCGCCTGATCGGAGGTTGGGTTTTCCGGCAGTGGGATCAGGATGTGGCTCAGGTTAAGCTCAGTGCTGGCATCATTCTGATTCCCTACCTGTTTTGCCAGGGCATCCACTTCCTGAGGCAGGATGGTGACGCGGCGACGGACTTCATTGTTACGCACTTCTGAAATCAGCATCTCTTTACGGATCTGATTACGGTAGGTGGCATAGCTGATGCCGTCATAGGCCAGGCGGCTACGCATCTGATCCGGGGTAATGTTGTTCTGCTTTGCAATGTTGGCGATCGCCTGATCGAGCTGCTCGTCAGAGATCGTCACGCCCATTTTCTGGCCCATCTGAAGAACAATCTGATCCATGATCAGACGCTCCAGGATCTGGTGGCGCAGCGTAGCGTCATCCGGAAGCTGTTGACCTGCTTCGCCCGAGTTGAGCTTTACAGATTTCATCAAACCGTCAACGTCACTTTCAAGCACGACGCCGTTGTTAACCACAGCCGCGACTTTATCGACAACCTGTGGGGCCGCGAAGCTGGTATTCGCAACCATAGCGACACCGAGTAGCAGCGTTTTCCAGTTCTTCATACTTTTTCCATTTCAATTAACCGCAAAGCGGATTACGTTGTAAATCAAGCACATTACAATGAACTACGATACGGCAGAATGTTCGAGCGCAGCATCTGCTGCGTGCCCAGACCGTAGTTAGAACTCAGGCCGCGCAACTCGATATTAAAGCCGATCACGTTATCATATTTGCCCTGACTGTTTTGCGTATCCCAGCCGTTAAGTTTGCGTTCGTAACCGACACGTATTGCGTAACAGCAGGAGTTGTATTGCAGACCCAGCATCTGGTCAGCAGGTTTTTGGGCATTCGTGTCATAGTAGTAGGCCCCGACGACTGACCAACGATCGGCGATCGGCCAGCTCGCGGCGGTACCCACCTGTGAAATACCGTCTTTGTATTGGTCTGTATTCGCATAGTTTGGCAGCGTCGCCTGGATATACTCCGGGCTGGCGTAACGGTACGTCAACTGCAACATGCGGTCTTCATCACGACGGTATTCGATGGCTGCGCTGCCCGTCGCGATATTGTCCAGTCGTGTATCGTACTGAACACCACCGCGCAGACCCCAACGATCCGTCATGCGCCAGTAGGTGTCGCCCGCCCATACCAGTGAGCCCGTTTTGTTGTCTTTCTCCCAGTTAATGTCGTCATCACCGGTACGAGACTCGGTGAAATAGTAGATTTGACCAACAGAAACGTTAAAACGTTCAACGGCAGCATCATCATATACGCGCGTTGTGACGCCAGTCGTTAACTGGTTAGCAGACGCAATACGGTCAAGCCCGCCGTAGGTACGGTCACGGAACAGGCCGCTGTAGTCTGATTGCAGGAAGGAAGAGTCGTAGTTTTGAATTTTGCTCTGATCGCGATAAGGCACGTACAGATACTGCATACGCGGCTCAAGCGTCTGGGTGTATCCATCGGCGAGAAGGCCCATATCACGTTCGAAGATCAGCTTCCCGTCCATTTTGAATTGCGGAAGCGTACGGTTTACCGACTCTTCAAGATCGGTGCCATAGCGTTTGTTATACCAGTCCAGATTTTTCTGCTGGTAGTGGGTGGCCATCAGCTTAGCTTCGGTATTCAGGCTCGCCCAGTCGTTTGACCACGGCAGATTGATCGTCGGCTCGATATGCAGACGCGTTGATTCCGGCATATCCGAGTTGGTGTTGACGAAATGGACCGCCTGAGCATAAACGCGCGTGTCGAAAGGACCCACATCGTTCTGGTACCAGTTCACGTCCAGCTGCGGCTCGGCACCATAGGTACTACGCGATTGTGTATCAAATACCTGGAACTGTTTGGTCGACACCGTCGCGTCAAAGTTCTCAATGGCGTAGCCCACGCTGAATTTCTGCGTGGCGTAACCGTCGGTACTGGAGCCGTATTTAGAATCAAAGTCGTTGAAGTAATACGGATCGCTGACTTTGGTGTAGTCGATGTTGAAACGCCACACCTGATCCAATACCCCGGCGTGCTTCCAGTAGTACATCCAGCGGTGCTTATCACCTTCGCTCGGATGCTCGTCCTGGAACACCTTATCTGATGGCAGATAATCAAATTCCATCAGACCCGCGCCCGCCTTGGTCAGATAGCGGAATTCGTTCTCCCACATGATGTTACCGCGCTTATGGATATAGTGCGGCGTGATCGTGGCGTCCATGTTGGGCGCAATGTTCCAGTAGTACGGCAGGTAGAACTCAAAGTAGTTCGACGTGCTGTACTTGGCGTTCGGGATCAGGAAACCTGAACGACGTTTGTCACCCACAGGCAGTTGCAGGTAAGGGCTATAGAAAATGGGCACCGGGCCGAGTTTAAAACGGGCGTTCCAGATCTCTGCAACCTGTTCTTCACGGTCGTGGATCACTTCACTGCCCACAACGCTCCAGGTATTTGACCCTGGCAAACAGGAGGTAAACGTGCCGTTTTCGAGAATGGTGTAGCGGTTTTCGCCGCGCTGCTTCATCAGGTCCGCGGTACCGCGCCCCTGACGACCGACCATCTGGTAATCACCTTCCCAGACGTTGGTGTCTTTGGTATTCAGATTCGACCAGGCTTTCGGACCTTTCAGGATGACCTGATTGTCGTCATAGTGCACATTACCCAGCGCATCCACCGTACGGACAGGCGCCTGAGCACCTTCCGGTTGCTTCTGGTGCAATTGCACTTCGTCAGCAAGCAGGCGACTGTTTCCCTGGTTAATATCGACATTGCCCGTAAAGGTCGCATTGTCAGGATAATTACCTTTTGCGCTGTCGGCATTAATGGTGACGGGTAAGTCATTCGTATCGCCTTTCACCAGTGGGCGATTGTAACTTGGGACGCCAAGCATACACTGCGAGGCGAGATCGGCTGCGAGCCCCTGTTGGCTATACAGGGCGGTGCCAATCATTGTGGCCAGAAGGGTGGGGATACGTTTTTTCATACGTTGTATTTTATTGTTCCGTCATCAGTGGCTACGGCTTACAAACGCTCAGAGACTATCTTACTCATCAGCGCAGTACCAGCGTTAATCCTGCCCGTTTGCGCGCCAGAGTGTTAGGCTCGCTATCGAATGACGAGTATGATAATGCAAATTATAGGCGATGTCCCTCAATTGACCGTGGCGCGACCACTGTAATGATGGCGTTGCGTCGGCCAGGAACATGAGCATTCGGGGAGTATATGCAGTATTGGGGTAAAATAATCGGCGTTGCGTTCGCAATTATTATGGGTGCCGGATTCTGGGGTGTTGTTCTTGGCCTCATTATCGGCCATATGTTTGATAAAGCACGCAGCCGCAAAATGGCCTGGTTTGCCAACCAGCGCGAGCGCCAGTCACTCTTTTTCTCCACCACCTTCGAGGTGATGGGGCACTTAACCAAATCAAAAGGACGCGTAACGGAAGCCGATATTCAGGTGGCCAGCGTCTTTATGGATCGCATGAATCTGCACGGCGAATCCCGCATCGCGGCGCAGAATGCGTTTCGGATTGGTAAATCAGATCACTACCCGCTGCGTGAAAAAATGCGGCAGTTCCGTAGCATCTGTTTCGGGCGTTTTGATTTAATTCGGATGTTTCTGGAAATTCAAATCCAGGCCGCCTTCGCGGATGGCTCTCTGCATCCGAATGAACGGGACGTCCTGTATGTGATTGCTGAAGAGTTGGGCATTTCCCGCATGCAGTTCGATCAGTTCCTGCGCATGATGCAGGGCGGCGCGCACTTTGGCGGCGGTTATCAGCAGCAATCGTCCGGCGGCGGCTGGCAGCAGGCGCAGCGTGGCCCTACGCTTGAAGATGCCTGTAACGTCCTCGGCGTGAAGCCGTCTGACGATGTTACGACCATCAAACGCGCCTATCGTAAGCTGATGAGCGAGCACCATCCGGATAAGCTGGTGGCGAAAGGCCTGCCGCCAGAGATGATGGAGATGGCGAAACAGAAAGCGCAGGAAATCCAGAAAGCCTACGAGCTAATTAAAGAGCAGAAAGGTTTTAAATAAAAAAATGGCCCGACAGTGTCGGGCCATTTTTTCAGAAGTCCACCGGGGCTTTGAACGTCATGGCGTTGCCGAAAGCAGGGTGGGTGATGGTGAGCGTCTGCGCATGCAGTTGCAGGCGCGGCGCTAACGCCAGCGCTTCCGGCGGCGCATAGAATCTGTCCCCCAGAATGGGGTGACCCATCGCAAGCATATGCACACGCAGCTGGTGGGAGCGCCCGGTAATCGGCTTCAGCAGGACGCGCGCGATGTTATCCGGCGCGTACTCCAGCACTTCATACTCGGTTTGCGCGGCCTTGCCGGTTTCGTAACACACCTTCTGCTTTGGCCGGTTCGGCCAGTCGCAAATCAGCGGTAAATCCACCAGCCCTTCCGCCTGTGCCGGATGGCCCCAGACGCGCGCGACATACTGTTTCTTCGGCTCGCGCTCGCGGAACTGACGCTTCAGCTCGCGTTCTGCCGCTTTATTCAGAGCCACCACAATCACGCCGCTGGTCGCCATATCCAGACGATGGACAGACTCGGCCTGGGGATAATCACGCTGGATACGCGTCATCACGCTGTCTTTATGCTCTTCCAGACGCCCCGGCACGGATAACAAGCCGCTCGGCTTGTTAACCACCATAATATGCTCGTCCTGATACAGAATGACCAGCCACGGATCCATCGGGGGATTGTAGGGCTCCATTACCATCTTGCGCTCCGCTTACTGATGCGTCACAACGATAAGACGCAGGGCGTCGAGACGCCATCCCGCCTGATTCAGGCTTTCCAGCACCTGCTGGCGGTTGCTCTCAATGGCGGCCAGCTCATCGTCACGAATGTTAGGGTTCACTGCTTTCAACGCTTCCAGACGCGACAGCTCGGCAGAAAGCTTCTCATCGGCTTCGCTACGCGCCGCATCGATCAGCACTCTGGCCGCTTTTTCGGCCTGGGCTTCACCCAGTTGCAGAATGGCATGCACGTCCTGCTGCACCGCATTCACCAGCTTACTGCCGGTATGGCGGTTCACCGCGCTCAGCTGACGGTTGAAGCTTTCAAACTCCACCTGGCCGGCCAGGTTCGTACCGTTTTTATCCAGCAGCAGACGCACCGGGGTTGGCGGCAGGAAGCGGTTAAGCTGAAGCTGTTTCGGCGCCTGCGCTTCCACAACGTAGATCAGCTCCACCAGCAGCGTGCCCACAGGCAAGGCTTTGTTCTTCAACAGGGAGATGGTGCTGCTGCCGGTATCGCCGGAGAGGATCAGATCCAGACCGTTGCGGATCAGCGGGTGCTCCCAGGTGATGAACTGTGCATCTTCGCGGGAAAGCGCCACATCACGCTCAAAGGTGATGGTGCAGCCGTCTTCCGGCAGGCCCGGGAAATCCGGCACCAGCATATGATCGGACGGGGTCAGCACGATCATGTTCTCGCCGCGATCGTCCTGGTTAATGCCGACGATGTCGAACAGGTTCATGGAGAAGCTGATCAGGCTGGTGTCATCGTCCTGTTCTTCGATACTTTCGGCCAGCTGCTGCGCTTTTTCACCGCCGTTGGAGTGGATCTCCAGCAGGCGATCGCGACCCTGCTCCAGCTGAGCTTTCAACGCGTCGTGCTTCTCTCGACAGGATTTGATCAGCTCATCAAAGCCCTCGGTGTTTTCCGGCGCCGCGAGGTAACCGATCAGATCGCTATGCACCTGGTCATAAATGGTGCGGCCCGTCGGGCAGGTATGTTCAAACGCATCCAGGCCTTCGTGGTACCAGCGAACCAGAACGGATTGGGCGGTTTTCTCCAGATACGGAACGTGGATCTGAATATCGTGCGCCTGACCGATACGATCCAGACGGCCGATTCGCTGCTCCAGCAGATCCGGGTTAAACGGCAGATCGAACATCACAAGATTGCTGGTGAACTGGAAGTTACGGCCTTCAGAACCGATTTCGGAGCACAGCAGAACCTGCGCGCCGCTGTCCTCTTCACTAAACCACGCCGCAGCGCGGTCGCGCTCGATAATAGACATGCCTTCATGGAACACGGCGGCGCGAATACCTTCGCGCTCGCGCAGCACTTGTTCAAGTTGCAGGGCGGTGGCTGCCTTGGCGCAGATCACCAGCACCTTCCGGGAACGGTGCGCGGTCAGATAACCCATTAACCACTCCACGCGCGGATCGAAGTTCCACCAGGTGCCAGTGTCGCCTTCAAATTCCTGATAAATTTGCTCCGGGTAGAGCATATCGCGCGCGCGATCTTCCGCTGATTTACGGGTGCCCATAATGCCGGAGACTTTAATCGCCGTCTGGTACTGGGTCGGCAGCGGCAGTTTGATGGTGTGCAGCTCGCGTTTCGGGAAGCCTTTCACGCCGTTACGGGTGTTGCGGAACAGCACGCGGCTGGTGCCGTGACGGTCCATCAGCATGTCGATCAGCTCTTTACGCGCAGATCCCGCATTATCGCTGTCGCTGTTCGCGGCCTGAAGCAGCGGCTCAATATCCTGCTCGCCGATCAGATCGCTGAGGGTGTTAAGTTCATCATTAGAGAGACGATTACCGGCCAGCAGCAGCGCAACGGCGTCCGCCACCGGACGGTAGTTTTTCTGCTCTTCAACAAACTGCTCAAAATCGTGGAATCGGTTCGGATCGAGCAGGCGCAGACGGGCGAAGTGGCTCTCAAGACCCAGCTGCTCCGGGGTGGCGGTCAGAAGCAGAACGCCCGGTACGCGCTCGGCAAGCTGCTCAATCGCCATGTATTCACGGCTTGGCGCATCTTCGCTCCAGACGAGGTGGTGCGCTTCGTCGACGACCATCAGATCCCATTCTGCGTCGCACAGGTGCTCCAGGCGCTGCTTGCTGCGGCGTACGAAGTCCAGGGAGCAGATCACCAGCTGTTCGGTTTCAAACGGGTTGTCCGCGTCGTGCTGGGCTTCGGCATAGCGCTCGTCGTCGAACAGGGAGAAGCGCAGGTTAAAGCGGCGCAGCATCTCGACCAGCCACTGGTGTTGCAGCGTTTCCGGCACCACAATCAGCACGCGCTCGGCAGCGCCAGAGAGCAGCTGCTGGTGCAGGATCATGCCTGCTTCGATGGTTTTACCCAGGCCCACTTCGTCAGCCAGCAGCACGCGAGGCGCATGGCGACGGCCCACGTCATGGGCGATATTCAGCTGATGGGGAATAAGGCTGGTACGCTGGCCGCGCAGGCCGCTCCACGGCATGCGGTACTGTTCACTCTGGAACTTACGCGCGCGGTAGCGCAGGGAGAAGCGATCCATTCGGTCGATTTGCCCGGCAAACAGACGGTCCTGCGGCTTGCTGAAAACCAGTTTGCTGTCGAGCAGCACTTCACGCAGGATAACATTCGTCTCGTCGGTATCAAGACGCGTTCCAATGTAGGCGAGCAGTCCATTCTCTTCTTTTACGTCTTCAACCTTCAGCTGCCAGCCTTCGTGGCTGGTCACGGTGTCGCCCGGATTGAACATTACGCGGGTAACAGGGGAGTCATTGCGAGCGTACAGGCGGTTTTCACCGGTAGCAGGGAAAAGGAGGGTAACCATGCGCGCATCGACGGCAACGACGGTTCCTAATCCAAGTTCGCTTTCTGTATCGCTGATCCAGCGTTGACCAAGTGTAAAAGGCATAGTTGTTCGGCTCTAATCTTTAATTGCAGGCAATAGTTCGACCCCGTCAAAAAAGACGGTCATCGAAAAATGGGTCCGGGAATGGAAAGGGCGCTATGGTACTGGATGGCAACGGTTTCGTCACGCGTCAAAATAGCCCAAGTTGTCCTGTCACTAGTGTAGCAAAGTCGTCATTGATGAACGGTAAAATTCCCTCCGCAACCGGCTGAAGCTGGCGGGTCAGGTAGTGATCGTAATCGAGCGGAGACTGCTGGTAATCAACGGGTTCCGGGCCGTTAGTTGTCCAGACGTATTTGATCGTACCCCGGTTCTGATACTGCGGCGCACGGCCCCGGCGAACATTCTCTTCATCCGCCAGCCGCGCGGCGCGTACGTGGGGAGGAACGTTACGTTGATATTCGGCCAGCGGGCGGCGCAGGCGCTTGCGATACACCAGCTGGTCATCCAGCTCACCGGCCATCAGGCTGGCGATGGTGTCGCGCACGTAGTCCTGATAGGGCTCGTTGCGAAACACCCGCAGGTAGAGCGTCTGCTGGAATTGCTGCGCCAGTGGCGTCCAGTCGGTGCGCACCGTCTCCAGCCCTTTAAAGACCATCCGCTGCGTGTCACCTTCCTGAATCAGCCCGGCGTAGCGCTTCTTGCTGCCCTGGTCGGTTCCGCGAATGGTCGGCATTAAAAAGCGGGCAAAATGGGTTTCAAACTCCAGCTCTAACGCGCTGGTTAACCGCTCTTTTTGCAAATTTTCGCGCCACCAGTCGTTCACGTAGGCGACCAGTTCTTTGCCGATTCGCGCGGCGTCGTCTTCTGAATGGGCCGCTTTCAGCCAGACAAAGGTGGAGTCGGTATCGCCATAAATCACGTCATAGCCCCGAGATTCAATCAGCGCTTTGGTCTGGCGCATAATGTCGTGCCCGCGCATGGTGATGGAAGACGCCAGACGGGGATCAAAGAAGCGGCAGGCGCTGGTACCCAGCACGCCGTAAAAGGCGTTCATAATGATTTTCAGCGCCTGTGAGAGCGGCTTGTTGCCGTGGCGCTTCGCCTCGTCGCGGCCGTGCCAGATGTTTCCCACAATTTCGGGCAGGCAGTGTTTTTCGCGCGAGAAGCGTGCTCCAAGAAAACCTTCGGTGCTGTGCGCATCGTCTGGCTGCGCCATGCCCTCAACCAACCCGACGGGATCGATCAGGAAGGTGCGGATAATCGACGGGTAGAGGCTTTTGTAATCCAGCACCAGCACCGAGTCATACAATCCTGGCCGGGAGTCCATCACGTACCCGCCGGGACTGGCCTGCGGCGGCACGTCCCCGAGGTTGGGGGCAACGTACCCTGCCCGGTGCATTCGCGGAAAATAGAGGTGGCTGAAGGCCGCTACCGAGCCGCCGTGCCTGTCGACCGCGAGACCGTTCACCGTCGCGCGCTCCAGCAGGAACGGCATGATCTCGGTTTTGTGGAAGATCTGCGTCACCAGCTCGCAATCTTTCAGGTTATAGGTAGCGAGCGCCGGCTTATCTTCATTAAAGCGCCGGTCGATCTCGTCCATTCGGTCCCAGGGATTGTCGATGGATTTACCTTCGCCGAGCAGTTCCTGGGCGACCGCTTCCAGCGAGAAGGAAGAGAAGTTCCAGAAGGCGGATTTCAGCGCCTCGATGCCGTCGATAATCAGGCGACCGTTAGCCTGCGCGAAGAAAACACCGTTCTTAAAACCGTGCTCACGCCACTCCAGCTCACTGTTGCCGCGCCCCAGAATCAGCGGGATACGGTAACGCTCGGCATGTTTTTGCAGCACGCGCAGGTCAAACTGCACTACGTTCCAGCCGATCAGAACATCCGGATCGTGCTCGGCAAACCACTGGTTAAGCTTCTCCAGCAGTTGCGGGCGGCTGTTGACGTACTCCAGATTAAAATCCAGCGCGGACGCATCGCCGTTCGGCGGCCCGAGCATATAGACAACCCGCTGCCCACAGCCTTCCAGGCCAATGCAGTACAGTTCGCCGTGGCGGGTGGTTTCAGTATCCAGCGACACCCACTTTAGCGGCGGGCGATAGTGCGGATTAGGCTTCAGGCGCGCGTTAACGATCCTGCCGTTTTGCGCGGCGCCATCTACCCAGACGGGGGCGGTGATAAACCGCTCCATCAGAAAGCGTTCAGGCGGGCGAATGTCGGCCTCGTAAAGCGTCACGCCTGCTTCACGAAGCAGCTTTTCATAGCGCATTAACTGGCGATGGGCGCGGCAGTAGAGGCCGTAAACCGGCTGGCGGTGGAAATCTTTCAGCTGAAGCGGCGTAAGGCGCCAGTTGTTTTCGCCGCGTAGCAGTTGTTTCACTTTCTCGACGTGAGCTTCAGGAATAAAGGCCACGGACTCCTGCGGCGGGAGCGTAACGTTTCGTGGGCCGTTGTCCGTTGCCAGCCAGAATTCAACCTCAGTACCCTGAGGGGTATCCCGCCAGTGTCTGGTCAGTAAAAAGCCTTCTTGCGCCTGCGTCACGGCGTTATCCCATAAAACAAACCAGGCCTGATTATAGCCTGGTTGAGGGGTGTTTGCTGGAGTTTTATACAGTATCTGTTCCGCCGGATGGCGCTGCGCTTATCCGGCCTACAGGTTCCGCAGGCCCGGTAAGCGCAGCGTCACCGGGCAAGGGTTTACTGCCCGTAGTAGGCTTTCGCACCGTGCTTACGCAGGTAATGCTTATCCAGCAGGGTTTGCTGCATATCCGGCAGCTGCGGTGCCAGCTGGCGGCAGAAGATCCCCATATAGGCGACTTCCTCCAGCACGATCGCGTTGTGCACCGCGTCCTCCGCGTTTTTACCCCAGGCAAACGGGCCGTGGGAGTGCACCAGCACGCCGGGCATTTGCGCCGCGTCGATTCCCTGTTTTTCGAAGGTTTCGACAATCACGTTCCCCGTTTCCCATTCGTACTCACCGTTGATCTCCGCATCGGTCATCAGACGCGTGCAGGGAATGGTGCCGTAGAAGTAGTCCGCGTGGGTGGTGCCGGTGGCCGGAATAGGCTGGCCCGCCTGCGCCCAGATGGTCGCGTGACGCGAATGGGTATGCACAATCCCGCCGATGGTCGGGAAGGCCTGATACAGCAGGCGATGAGTGGGCGTATCGGAGGAGGGCTTTTTATTGCCTTCAACCACTTCACCCGTTTCGATGCTGACCACCACCATGTCTTCTGCGGTCATTACCGTGTAATCCACGCCGGAAGGCTTGATCACGAACACCCCTTTTTCCCGGTCAACGGCGCTGACGTTGCCCCATGTCAGGGTCACGAGGTTATGTTTTGGCAGCGCCAGGTTGGCTTCGAGTACCTGACGTTTGAGATCTTCTAACATTGTCGTCTCCTGCCGGATGGCGCTGCGCTTATCCGGCCTACAGAACCGTAGGCCCGGTAAACGAAGTGCCACCGGGCACTCCGTACTTAGCGTTTTGAACCGTAATAGACTTCGTTCCAGCGCAGCGCGTCTTTAAAGTCTGGCAGACGGGTGTCGTTATCAATCACGGTCAGTTCGATGTCGTGCAGCTCGGCAAACTGACGCATATCGTTCAGGTCAAGCGCGTGGCTGAATACGGTGTGGTGCGCGCCGCCGGCCAGGATCCAGGCTTCCGAGGCGGTTGGCAGGTCAGGCTGCGCTTTCCACAAAGCGTTGGCGACCGGCAGCTTCGGCAGAGAATGCGGGGTTTCAACCGCATCGACGCAGTTCACCAGCAGGCGGAAACGATCGCCGAGGTCAATCAGGCTGGCGTTAATGGCCGGGCCGGTACGGGTGTTGAAGATCAGACGGGCCGGATCCGCTTTGCCGCCAATGCCGAGGTACTGCACGTCGAGGATCGGTTTCTCTTCAACCGCGATGGATGGACACACTTCCAGCATGTGCGAGCCGAGCACCAGATCGTTGCCGTTCTCGAAGTGGTAGGTGTAGTCCTCCATAAAAGAGGTGCCGCCCTGTAGACCGGTCGACATCACCTTCATGATGCGAAGCAGAGCGGCAGTTTTCCAGTCGCCTTCGCCCGCAAAGCCGTAGCCCTGCTGCATCAGACGTTGTACCGCCAGACCCGGGAGCTGTTTCAGGCCGTGGAGATCTTCAAAGGTGGTGGTGAAGGCATGGAAGCCGCCCTGTTCCAGAAAACGCTTCATGCCCAGCTCAATACGTGCGGCATCCAGCACGTTCTGGCGCTTGTCACCGTTGACCTGTGCCGCAGGCGTCAGGCGATAGCTGCTTTCGTACTCGTCCACCAGCGCGTTAACGTCGCCATCGCTGATGTCATTCACCACCTGCACCAGGTCGCCCACCGCCCAGGTGTTGACGGAGAAGCCAAATTTAATCTGCGCGGCCACTTTATCACCGTCGGTGACCGCCACTTCGCGCATGTTGTCGCCGAAACGCACCACTTTCAGGTGGCGGGTATCCTGCTTAGATACCGCCTGACGCATCCAGGAGCCAATACGTTTTTGTGCCTGACCGTCCTGCCAGTGCCCGGTCACCACGGCATGCTGTTGACGCATGCGCGCGCCGATGAAGCCGAACTCGCGGCCGCCGTGCGCGGTCTGGTTCAGGTTCATGAAGTCCATGTCGATGCTGTCCCACGGCAGGGAGGCGTTGAACTGCGTGTGGAATTGCAGCAGCGGTTTGTTGAGGATAGCCAGGCCGTTGATCCACATTTTGGCTGGCGAGAAGGTGTGCAGCCACACCACCAGGCCAGCGCATTTGTCATCGTAATTGGCATCGCGGCAAATGTTGGTGATTTCGTCCGGGGTGGTACCCAGCGGCTTCAGCACCAGTTTGCACGGCAGTTTGGCTTCCGCGTTCAGCGCATTCACAACGTGCTCCGCGTGTTTCGTCACCTGCTGCAACGCTTCCGGTCCGTACAAATGCTGGCTGCCAATCACAAACCACACTTCATAATTATTAAAAATGGTCATTATCGTGTCCTTAATGTGTCAGGGTTGCCGTAGTGTCCGCGGTGCTTTTGGCCGGGGCGGCGACAGGGAGATAGTGAAGTTCGGCGCTTTTTGCCCATTGCTGGTAGCGCTGATAAAGCTGTTCAAAGCGTTGTGCCTGCTGAGTCTGCGGCTGGAGCGTACTTTCGACGGCGCTCGCCATATGCTGTTGCGCGGTCGGGATATCCGCATGGACGCCTGCGGCCACGGCAGCGAAAATCGCGGCGCCCAGCGCACAGCACTGATCGGAGGCCACAATTTGCAGCGGCCGGTTCAGCACGTCGCAGCAGGCCTGCATAATCACCGGGTTTTTACGGGCGATGCCCCCCAGCGCCATCACGTTGTTTACGTCAATGCCCTGCCCGGTGAAGCACTCCATAATGGCGCGCGCGCCGAATGCGGTGGCGGCGATCAGGCCGCCAAACAGCGCGGGCGCGTCGGTCGCGAGGTTGAGATCGGTAATCACTCCTTTCAGACGCTGGTTGGCAAACGGCGTACGACGGCCGTTGAACCAGTCCAGCACCACCGGCAGGTGGTCGAGAGACGGATTTTTTGCCCAGGCTTCGGTGAGCTGCGGCAGGAGCTGTTTTTTGCTCGCGGTAATCTGTGTTTTCAGTTCAGGATGCGCGGCTGCCAGCTGATCCAGCGGCCAGCCGAGCACACGGCCAAACCAGGCGTAGATATCGCCGAAGGCGGACTGACCCGCTTCGAGGCCGATAAAATCGGGTACCACGCTGCCGTCAACCTGACCGCAAATGCCTTTCACCGCGCGGTCGCCGACGCTGGCTTTATCTGCCGTCAGAATGTCACAGGTGGAGGTGCCGATAACTTTCACCAGCGTGTTGGGCTGCGCACCCGCGCCCACCGCACCCATATGGCAGTCGAACGCGCCGCCGGAAATGGTCACGTTTTGCGGCAGACCGAGGCGTTTCGCCCACTCTTCGCAGAGCGTGCCGACCGGAATATCGGCGGTGAAGGTGTCGGTAAACAGCGGGTATGTCAGGTTTTTGTTGATGATCGGGTCGAGTTCATCGAAGAACGCTGCCGGAGGCAGACCCCCCCAGCTTTCATGCCACAGCGATTTATGCCCGGCGCTGCAACGGCCCCGGCGGATATCCTGCGGGCGAGTGGTGCCGGAGAGCAGGGCGGGAACCCAGTCGCATAGCTCAATCCATGATGCCGCTGCCTGTGCGACCGACGCGTCCGCGCGGGTAACGTGCAGGATCTTGGCCCAGAACCACTCGCTGGAGTAAATCCCGCCGATGTAGCGGGAGTAGTCAGTTTTGCCCGGCTGATGGCATAAGCGGGTGATGGCTTCCGCCTCTTCCACGGCGGTATGGTCTTTCCACAGCACAAACATGGCGTTCGGGTTGTCGGCAAACTCCGGTCGCAGCGCCAGTACGCGGCCTTCGGCATCGACAGGAGCAGGCGTTGAGCCGGTGCTGTCAACGCCAATCCCCACGACATCGGCCCGCTGGGCGTCCGTCAACTCCGCCAGCACGGTTTTGATCGCCGCTTCCATTGATTCAATGTAATCACGCGGGTGGTGGCGGAACTGGTTGTTCGGCGCATCGCAGTAGCGCCCCTCTTGCCAGCGCGGATACCACTCAACGCTGGTTGCTATCTCCAGGCCAGTCGTACAGTCCACTGCCAGCGCGCGAACTGAGTCGCTGCCAAAATCGAGGCCAATTGCAATTGCCATGGTGTTGCTCCATCCAAAAAACAGGTATGGAAGAACATTAGAGACTGGGGACAAAAATCGTCAGGCAGGATCCGCTAATCTTATGGACTAAATTGCTGTAGCCACGCAAAGTGTGACGCCGTGCAAATATTCTATGTGGACATTTCTGCCGCACTTATAGACACTTTTGTTACTGCTTATCTGCCCGTACTGGCGGACAAATCAGGGGAAAAGGCTGAAACATGGCGGACGTAAAAGAGGCGTGATGCTTTTTGGATCTTTTCGCGGGCCATTTTTATACTGCTTTTATCGATATGGACAATTGGTTTCCTTCAGGACCCTTGGGAGAACTGAATCTATGGCCGAACCGCAAAACGATCCCTTACTGCCGGGCTACTCATTTAACGCCCATCTGGTGGCGGGGCTGACGCCAATTGAGGCCGAGGGATATCTCGATTTTTACGTCGATCGCCCTCTTGGCATGAAGGGATATATCCTGAACCTGACCGTACGCGGAGAAGGGGTCGTCAAAAACGGGGATCAGCAGTTTATCTGCCGCCCCGGTGATATGCTGCTGTTCCCGCCGGGGGAGATCCACCACTACGGGCGCCATCCGGATGCCAAAGAGTGGTATCACCAGTGGGTCTATTTCCGTCCGCGTGCCTACTGGCAGGAGTGGCTCTCGTGGCCGGCCATTTTCGCCCATACCGGTTTATATCGCCCGGATGAGGCGCATCTGGCGCAGTTCCGTGAGCTGTTCGCACAGATTATTGAGGCAGGGCAGGCGGGAGGGCGCTACGCCGAACTGCTGGCCATCAACCTGCTTGAACAGGTGCTGCTGCGCCGCATGGAGGCCATCAACGAGTCGCTTAATCCGCCGCTGGACAACCGCGTCCGCGACGCCTGCCAGTACATCAGCGACCACCTTGCCGACAGCCAGTTTGATATTGCCAGCGTCGCCCAGCATGTGTGTCTGTCGCCGTCACGGCTCTCTCATCTGTTCCGCCAGCAGCTTGGCGTGAGCGTACTCAGCTGGCGTGAGGATCAGCGCATCAGCCAGGCGAAACTGCTGCTCAGCACCACCCGAATGCCTATCGCCACCGTCGGGCGTAACGTCGGCTTTGAAGATCAGCTCTATTTCTCTCGCGTGTTTAAGAAGTGCACCGGTGCCAGCCCGAGCGAATTCCGTGCGGGATGTGAATAATCGGTAAACATTCAGGTGAACTTCAGGCGCATCTTGTAAACTATTCAGACAATTGATGCCTTGACGCGGTGCAGGGCGCTAAGCAGAATCGCTGATTCGTTTTCTGACCGGAATAGTTATGCAGGCATTGCTGGAACATTTTATTACCCAGTCCGTTATGTATTCGCTCATCGCCGTGGCGCTGGTGGCGTTTCTGGAGTCGCTGGCACTGGTCGGGCTGATCCTGCCCGGCACCGTGATGATGGCGGGGCTTGGGGCGCTTATCGGCAGCGGCGAGGTCAATTTCTGGCAGGCGTGGATGGCCGGTATCATCGGTTGTTTGCTGGGGGACTGGATCTCCTTCTGGCTGGGCTGGCGCTTTAAGAAGCCGCTGCACCGCTGGTCGTTCATGAAAAAAAACAAAGCGCTGCTGGATAAAACCGAGCACGCGCTGCACCAGCACAGCATGTTCACCATCCTCGTGGGGCGCTTCGTTGGCCCAACGCGCCCGCTGGTGCCGATGGTGGCCGGGATGCTGGATCTGCCCGTCGCGAAGTTTGTGGTGCCGAACATCATCGGCTGCGTCTTCTGGCCGCCGTTCTACTTTCTGCCGGGGATTCTGGCGGGTGCGGCCATCGATATTCCTGACGGTATGCAAAGCGGCGAGTTCAAGTGGCTGCTGCTGGGAACGGCGGTCCTGCTGTGGCTGGCGGTCTGGCTCTGCTGGCGCCTGTGGCGCAGCGCGAAAGCCAGTGTTGATCGCCTGACGCGCTATCTTCCGCGCACGCGCCTGCTCTGGCTGGCCCCGCTGACGCTGGGAGTGGCTGTCGTGGCGCTGGTGGCGCTGATTCGCCACCCGCTGATGCCGGTGTACGGTGAGATCCTGTTGAAGGTGGTGAGCCGTTAAACGCCGGGCGGCACTGCGTTTGCCCGGCCTACGGTCTTATACCCAGTAATCCTGACGCGCTTTCTTTCCCGCTCATTAAGGCGTCGGTTGTTC
Organism: Enterobacter sp. BIDMC93; assembly: GCF_001037805.1. NCBI lineage: Bacteria > Pseudomonadati > Pseudomonadota > Gammaproteobacteria > Enterobacterales > Enterobacteriaceae > Enterobacter > Enterobacter sp. BIDMC93. The sequence goes on along the minus strand of NZ_KQ089962.1, from coordinate 4,356,039 downwards.
CATCCCACAAAATACGTCCCTCCGCGATCACTACCGATCGCGGCGCGATGCGTGCGGCATCTTCGATGCTATGCGAAACCATCAGCATCGTCAGTTGCTCGCGCTCGCAAACCTCCTCAACCAGCGAGAGCATCTCCTGACGCAGGGCCGGGTCGAGCGCCGAAAAGGGTTCGTCGAGCAGCAGCAGCGGCTGCTTGCGCACCAGACAGCGTGCCAGCGCCACGCGCTGGCGCTGGCCGCCGGAAAGCTCACCCGGTAGTCTGTTGATAAACGCAGCCAGGCCCATTTGTTCGGCGATCGCCTCCAGCGTCTGACGCTGCGCAACACTGAGCTTTAACCCCGGATCCATACCCAGCGCGATGTTCTGCCACACCGTAAGATGATTGAACAGATTGTTTTCCTGGAACAGCATCGACACCGGGCGCTTAGCCGGCGGAGCGTAGGTATATTCGCCATTATCAATGACGATCGACCCGCTGGCAGGCTGCAAAAAACCGGCAATCAGATTGAGCAGGGTACTTTTTCCGGCCCCGCTGGGGCCAAGCACTGCGATTCGCTCTCCCTGACGAACGGAGAGGGTAAAACGCATTGGCAGGTGCTCATAAAGCCAGGTTACATCAGTCAGTTTTAACATCACGCCCCGGAAGTTTTTCGATAACGGTAAATAACGCAAAGCACAGCACCAGCAGTAAAAGTGCCGTGACGGCGCCGTCCTGGCTACGATAGGAGCCAATTTGCTGATAAAGCCAGAACGGCAGCGTGCGGAAATCCTCGTTGCCAAAGAGGGCCACAACGCCAAAATCGCCAATCGACAGCACGCAGGCAAACGCCAGCGCCTGAGCCAGCGGACGCTTTAGCGCGCGCAGTTCGACCACCTTCAGACGCTGCCAGCCCTGCATGCCCAGCGACTGACACAGCAAACTGTAGCGGCTGTTGACGTCGCGCATCGGGTTTTCCAGCACCTTGAGCGCGTAAGGGATAGCCATCAGCGCGTTGGTAAAAATGACGATGCCGTCGGCGCTTTCCGGCAGGCCGATGGTGCTGTTGAACAGTAAAAAGAATCCGGTCGCCAGCACAATACCCGGCATCGCCAGGATCAGCATACCCGTCAGTTCCAGCGCGTGTCCGGCTTTACGGGCATGACGCGCGTACAGCTCGCGGCTGCTCCAGAGCAGCATCATGGTCAGGATCACGCACAGCAGCCCGGCTGCCAGCGCGATGCGCAATGAGGTCCACGTCGCCTGCCACAGGACAGGCTGTTGCAGTACCGACAACACATTGCGATTCAGGCCATCAACGATAACGGCTAGCAGCGGGGGCAGCAGAAGCAGGAGGGCCAGCGCGATCAGCATAAAATCCGCGACGCGGCTGTGCAGGCTGTCCTGCGGATCGCGCCAGCCTGTCAAGTGATTGCTGCCTGTGGGGATCGCTTTACTCAGCCGCTGGCTGAGTAACACCAGCGCCAGGCAGCAGACCATCTGCACCATCGCCAGCAGCGCGGCGCGGCCCGGATCGTAGTCGTAACTTAAGGCCTGATAGATCGCCAGCTCAATGGTGGTGGCCTGCGGCCCGCCGCCGAGAGAAAGCACGGTCGCGAAGCTGGCGAAGCAGAGCATAAAGATTAGCGCGGCCACCGGGGCAATCTGGCGTCGCAGCCACGGCCATTCGACAAAGCGGAAGAACGACCAGCCGCGCATGCCAAGCTGGGCGGCAATCTGACGCTGCTCCCCGGGAATGTTTTCCAGCGCCTGTAAAAAGAGGCGCGTCGCCATCGGCATATTGAAAAAAATATGCGCCAGCAGAATGCCTTTCAGGCCGTAAGGGGAGAAGGTCCATTCCAGACCAAGCAGGTTGAAGAGGGATGCCAGCCAGCCCTGCCGACCGTAGACGCTCAGAATACCGAACACCGCCACCAGCACGGGCAGGATCAGCGTCATCGCGCACAGCCGCAGCAGGGCAAGCCTGCCGGGGAAACGTCTGCGATAGAGGGCGCGTGCAAGGAAAATGGCCGGGATCGTCGACAGCAGCGCGGAGAGAAACGCCTGCCAGAAGGAGAAACGGATGACGTGCCAGAGATAGCTGTCGTGCCAGAGGGCGAGCAGATCGCTCTCTGGCGCGTTAAACCACAGCGCAAGGAATGCACCCAGGCTGACGACCACCATCAGTATGGCGGCGAGCAGCCCGGGAACTAACCAGCCGGGGATCAGCGGCTGACGGCGCGTTGCCATTCACTAATCCATGCGGCGCGCTGGGCGGCAACCTGCTGCGACGTAAATTCCAGTGAGGTTTGCGGCTTGTTTAGCTGCTCAAAGCCTGCCGGCAGCGCAACGTCAGTGACCGGGTACATCCAGTTTCCTGTCGGAATAGCATTCTGGAATGCCGGGGAGACCATAAATTTCAGGAATTTTTCGGCAAGCTCCGGCTGTTTGCTCGCGGCGGTGCGGGCGGCCACTTCCACCTGCAAATAATGCCCTTCAGCAAAGTTCGCGGCGGCGTAGTTATCCTTTTTCTCGGCGATAATGTGGTAGGCCGGAGAGGTAGTGTAGCTCAGCACCAGATCGCTTTCGCCTTTCAGGAACAGGCCGTAGGCTTCGCTCCAGCCTTTGGTGACGGTAACGGTTTTCGCGGCCAGCTTCTGCCACGCTTCCGGCGTTTTATCCCCGTAGACTTTCTGCATCCACAATAGCAGCCCCAGACCCGGCGTGCTGGTACGCGGATCTTCATAAATTACGCGCCATTTCTGGTCACTTTCGACCAGCTCTTTCAGGCTTTTGGGCGGATTCTTCAGCTTGTTTTTATCGTAGACAAACGCAAAGTAGCCGTAATCAAAGGGAACGAAGGTGTCGTTTTTCCAGCCGCCCGGTACGTTGACGGCATCTGACGCCACACCGCTTTTGGCGAACAGTCTGGTTTGGGTGGCGGCTTCCAGCAGGTTGTTATCCAGCCCGAGCACCACGTCGGCTTTGCTGTTTTTGCCTTCCATGCGCAGACGGTTGAGCAGCGAGACGCCATCTTCCAGCGCCACGAATTTCAGCTCGCAGTTGCAGTCGGCTTCAAAGGCTTTTTTAACCACCGGGCCGGGGCCCCAGTCGGCGGAGAAGGAGTCGTAGGTGTAGACCGTCAGAACGGGCTTAGCAAAAACAGGCAGCGCAAACAGCGCCAGCAGAGGAAGAACGTTTTTTAACACTTTGCACCTCAGGGTTGAGTGGCAAAGGATTTTGAGAGACAGCCTCAAATCCCTTCGCCGGCGTTATCCGGATCAGGTTCGACGGGTATTATCTCAGCGCACATCAGTGATGCAGCACCCCGTTGAGAACGGCGCTATTGTAATGATTTGGTGAATATTACGAAAGCGTTATGGCTCCGGCGGCGCAAACCAGGCGGATTTAAAATCAAACCAGCCGAGGGTATTCATCCGCAGGCCGCGCATGCTGCGCTGCCCCTGGATCAGCAGCCAGTGGTGAATCAGCGGTACGATCGTCTGCCCGGTCAGTAATTCCTGACACCAGGCGGCCAGATCCATTTCTCCCGCGCGCCACCGCGCGGCGTCCTGCTGCCAGTCCCGGTTGATACAGTGCTGAATCAGGGGCACTTCGTACAGGTGAGAAAAGAGCGAGAAATCAAGCGGCAGCGTAAAGTTTGCGCTGTTGAGCCAGATATCGCTGATGACGTCTCCGCGATGCCATTCATCATAATCGACTTCCTGTATCGCCAGCGTCACGCCTTCGGCTGCCAGCAGCGTGCTCATGATCCTCGCCAGAAAACGATGCTCAATGTGATCGCGATAGTAGCTGAGGGTGATGGTCTCCAGTCCGGCAGGCTTTTCACTGCGGACGGGCTGCGCATGGTGCCAGCGTGGGAGCAGGCCATAGGCCGGGAACCACCAGGTCTGGTATTGCTCCTCTGCGTGATAAATCAGGTTAGCGGGCGCCAGAATATGGCTTATCCACCTGCGGACGTCGTGGTTTGCCCCGCGATGGCTGCGGCCATCAAAGAGCAGGTAGTAGCAGCCCTCCTCCAGGCGGCTTTCGAACGCCTTTTCACCGGCTGTTGGCCCTTCCAGGGTCAGGCCTGCGCTCAGCTCTTCGTTGAGATCCGGTAACACCCAGACGTTCACTTCGTCGATCAACGCCCTATAGCCAAAGTAATCATCAAAGGCGCGGATCTTCAGTTGATTACTGTTGTTCCGTGAAACGGAGTAGGGGCCCGTACCAATCGGCTGGCTGGAAAAATTGTTCAGGGATCGCCACTCGGCAGGCAGGATCATTGATGGCACGTAGCCCAGAAGCCACGGAAGCCATTTGTCCGGCTGCGAAAGCTCAATATCCAGCGTCCAGGCCGTTGGGGAGTGGATCCGTGCGATATGCGAATAGAGCGGCAGCGTGCGGGCGCGCTCTAAAGAGGCGATAACGTCGCGCATCTCCAGCTCGCGTCCATGGTGGAAATGAATGCCGGGGCGTAGAAAGAAGCGCCAGTGCAGCGGAGACACCTGTTGCCAGTGATGGGCAATATCCGCTTCCAGTTCCCCGTTTTCCTCATTTATCCGCGTCAGACCGCTGAATATCTGCCGGGCCATGTGGGTTTCAGAGCGACGTAACGCCGTACCGGGCAACAGATTTTTCATTGGGCGGTAGTAAAGTACCCGCAGAATGTGGCGTCCCTGACGAAAGCTGCGTCCCAGATGCGAGACCAGCATCTGGCGCACGGCGGCTTTGTCGCCCACCAGCTGGACCAGCTGATCGATGCGGTCCTGCTCCAGCAGATCCTCCGCTCGCTGTTGCTGTAACGCCAGGCCGGTATAAAGGAAAGTCAGGCGCGAACGCTTGCCGCGTCCGGCTTCGGCCTCCCAGTTTAGCCAGCCCTGCTGCTGCATGGTATTAAGGAGCGTGCGCATATGACGCCGGGAGCAGTTGAGGAGCTCGGCCAGCTCGTTCAGCGTGGTCTCCTGCGATTGCCCCTCGCAGCACTGCCAGAGGCGGATAAATTGTTGTTGCAGACGACCGGAAGGCATAAAAGGGGAACTCCTGACAAAAAATCAGCAATTTATTAATCCCTATATTAAGCCAATAATCCTTTTCGATGAAGCGAGGAGGTAAATTATGAAGAGGTCTACCGCACGTCAGTTTTATCAGCACTATTTTTCAGCGACAAAGGGAGTGTCCTGGCTGGCCCGCCAGTGCGCAGAGCAGCGGCTGAGAATACTGGAAGATCTGATGCAGTGGGACGTTACGAAACCGACCTCTTCTCGCTAACTCGCCTCGATCATGTGTGACTGAGTATTGGTGCTAATCACCCGCCAGCAAAATGTTTTTTGCTGGCTTTTTTCGTTTACTATTTCACCCAATTTCGATTCGCTTTCATAAGGACTTGCGCATGCTCTGGTTGATGACGATGGGGCGACGCCTGAATGGCGTGTACGCCGCTTTTATGCTGGTGGCCTTCATGATGGGCGTGGCCGGCGCGCTACAGGCGCCGACGTTGAGCCTGTTTCTCAGCCGCGAGGTGGGGGCGCAGCCGTTTTGGGTGGGTCTGTTCTACACCGTCAACGCCATTGCCGGGATCCTCGTCAGCCTGTGGCTGGCGAAACGATCCGACAGCCAGGGCGATCGCCGCAAGCTGATCCTCTTTTGTTGCGCCATGGCCGTGGGCAACGCGCTGCTGTTTGCCTTCAACCGCCATTACCTGACGCTCATTACCTGCGGCGTGCTGCTGGCCTCTCTGGCGAACACCGCCATGCCGCAACTGTTCGCCCTGGCCCGGGAGTACGCCGACAGCTCGGCGAGGGAAGTGGTGATGTTCAGCTCGGTGATGCGTGCGCAGCTCTCTCTCGCGTGGGTCATCGGTCCGCCGCTGGCGTTTATGCTGGCGCTGAACTACGGCTTCACCACCATGTTTTCCATCGCGGCGGGGATTTTTGTCATCAGCCTGGCGCTGATAGCCTTTGCGCTGCCATCGGTGGCGCGCGTAGAGCAGGTGACGGACAAGCCCATCACGCAGGTGAGCGGCTGGCAGGATAAAAACGTCCGCATGTTGTTTATCGCCTCCACGCTGATGTGGACCTGCAACACCATGTACATTATTGATATGCCGCTGTGGATCAGCAGCGATCTGGGACTGCCCGACAAGCTCGCGGGTATTCTGATGGGCACCGCTGCCGGGCTGGAGATCCCGGCGATGATTCTGGCGGGTTACTACGTCAAACGTTTCGGAAAGCGTCGGATGATGGTCGTCGCCGTGGCGGTCGGGGTACTGTTCTACGCGGGGCTGATCCTGTTCCATTCGCGTGAAGCCTTGCTGGCGTTACAGCTGTTTAACGCGGTGTTTATCGGAATCGTTGCCGGGATAGGCATGCTCTGGTTCCAGGATTTAATGCCGGGGCGCGCAGGCTCCGCGACCACGCTGTTTACCAACAGTATCTCTACCGGCGTGATTCTGGCAGGGGTGATTCAGGGGGCGCTGTCGCAAAGCTATGGGCATGCATCCGTGTACTGGGTGATCGCAGCGATTTCGCTCGTCACGCTGATGCTGACGTGCCGGGTAAAAGACGTTTGATTCTGGAAGGCGGCTTCACGAAATGAAACGATTTTCTGACAGGCGCATAGAGTGCGTGACGGGTGCTTGAGGCTGTTTGCCTCAGGCTTTCGCAAGAGGCAAACAGTGGAGAGTCCCACATCAAAAAACTGATGGGGAGACCAACTTCACAACCAACATTGCGAGGTTAGTCTCTTCATTGCCGAAAAGCAATAAGGAGGCTGGAATGCCAAAACGTACTCTGCTGTTAGGTTTGTTTCTGATCTGTACGACGCTGTTGCTCTTCACCTGGATGGTGCGCGACTCGCTGTGTGAGCTGCACTTCAGACAGGAGAAAACAGAGCTGGCGGCAGTGTTGGCTTACGAAGCAAAACGTTAGCAGTATTGGCGGGGAGTTTTCCCCGCCACTCCAGAGTGGTTGAGCCTCAACGCACCCTTATCAATGGCCCGCGCCCTGCGGGCCATTGCCTTTAACCCATAAACGCAGGCTGTTTTTTCTCGTAAGCGGAGATAGCCTCTTCGTGTTGCAGCGTCAGGCCAATGCTATCCAGACCGTTCAGCATGCAGTGGCGGCGGAACGCATCAATGCTGAAGCTGTAGATCTTATCCCCGGCTTTCACCACTTCCGCTTCCAGATCCACCTCAAACGAAATCCCCGGATTCGCCTGCACCAGCGCAAACAGTTCATCGACCTGTTCGTCACTCAGCGTCACCGGCAGCAGCTGGTTGTTGAAGCTGTTGCCGTAGAAGATATCCGCGAAGCTCGGGGCGATAACCACCTTAAAGCCGTAGTCGGTTAATGCCCAGGGCGCATGTTCACGCGACGATCCGCAGCCAAAGTTTTCCCGCGCCAGCAGAATGGAAGCCCCTTTGTATTCCGGAAAGTTCAGGACGAATTCCGGGTTCGGCACTTCGCCTTTATCGTCGAGGAAACGCCAGTCGTTGAACAGATGCGCACCAAAACCCGTGCGCGTCACTTTCTGCAAAAACTGCTTAGGAATGATCGCGTCAGTATCGACGTTAGCGGCGTCCAGAGGGACAACCCGGCCCGTATGTTGGGTAAATTTCTCTGCCATGATTGTCTCCTTATTTCAGGCTGCGAATATCGGCGAAATGACCGGTGACTGCCGCAGCGGCGGCCATTGCCGGGCTGACCAGGTGGGTGCGCCCACCGCGGCCCTGACGGCCTTCAAAGTTACGGTTGCTGGTGGAGGCACAGCGCTCGCCCGGATTCAGGCGGTCGTTGTTCATGGCCAGACACATGGAGCAACCCGGCAGGCGCCACTCGAAGCCTGCTTCAATAAAGATCTTATCCAGACCCTCCGCTTCCGCCTGGGCTTTCACCGGCCCGGAGCCCGGCACAACCAGCGCCTGCACGCCCGGCGCCACTTTGCGGCCTTTAGCAATTTCTGCCGCTGCGCGTAAATCTTCAATACGGGAGTTGGTACAGGAGCCGATGAACACTTTATCAATGCTCACGTCGGTCAGCGGTACGCCGGGTTTCAGCCCCATGTAAGCCAGCGCTTTTTCCGCACTGGCACGTTCGACCGGATCGGCAAAGGAGGCCGGATCAGGAATGCTGTCGTTGACGGAAATCACCTGGCCCGGGTTGGTGCCCCAGGTGACCTGCGGGGCGATCTCTTCCGCCTGTAACGTCACAACGGTATCAAAAATTGCCCCCTCGTCCGTTTTCAGGGTTTTCCAGTACGCTACCGCGTCGTCAAAATTCTGACCTTTCGGCGCATGCAGACGCCCCTTCACATAGTTGAAGGTGGTTTCGTCTGGGGCCACCAGGCCTGCTTTGGCGCCCATCTCAATGGCCATGTTGCACAGGGTCATACGACCTTCCATGCTCAGCGCCTGGATAGCGTCGCCGCAGAATTCCACGACGTGACCGGTGCCGCCTGCGCTGCCGGTTTTGCCGATAATCGCCAGCACGATATCTTTCGCGGTGATACCCGGCGCAGCTTTACCCTTCACTTCAATCTTCATGGTTTTGGCGCGGCCCTGCTTCAGGGTCTGCGTCGCCAGAACGTGTTCAACTTCAGAGGTCCCAATCCCGAACGCCAGGGCGCCAAATGCGCCGTGCGTCGCGGTGTGGGAGTCGCCGCAGACGATGGTCATGCCCGGCAGAGTAATACCCTGCTCAGGCCCCATTACGTGGACGATACCCTGATAGGGGTGGTTCAGATCGTACAGCTCCACGCCAAACTCGTTACAGTTCTTAATCAGCTCCTGCATCTGGATACGTGCCATCTCGCCAGATGCATTGATGTCTTTGGTCTGGGTGGAAACGTTGTGATCCATCGTGGCAAAGGTTTTACCCGGCTGACGCACCGGGCGCTTGTGCGCGCGCAGGCCGTCAAATGCCTGAGGAGAGGTCACTTCGTGTACCAGATGACGGTCGATGTACAACAGTGGGGTTTCGTTTGGTGCTTCGTAAACAACGTGCGCATCAAACAACTTCTCATATAACGTCTTAGCCATGATTACACCCCTTCAGCGACATAGCGGGCAATGATGTCGCCCATTTCATCGGTACTGACTGCTGCCGTGCCGCGTGCTAAATCACCGGTACGGACGCCTTCTTCTAACGCCCGGTTAATGGCGTTTTCAATTGCGGTTGCTGCATCGCCTGCATCCAGGCTGTAGCGCAGCAGCAGAGCCAGGGAGAGGATCTGCGCAATCGGGTTGGCGATGTTTTTACCTGCGATATCCGGCGCGGAGCCGCCCGCCGGTTCGTACAGGCCAAAGCCTTCTTCGTTCAGGCTGGCCGAGGGCAGCATGCCCATGGAGCCGGTGATCATCGCGCACTCATCCGAGAGAATATCGCCGAACAGGTTGGAGCACAGCAGCACGTCAAACTGGGACGGATCTTTGATCAGCTGCATCGTTGCGTTGTCGATATACATATGTGACAGCTCAACGTCCGGGTACTGCCTGGCAACTTCACTGACGATTTCGCGCCACAAAATAGACGACTGGAGCACGTTCGCTTTATCAATAGAGGTCACTTTACGGCGGCGTTTGCGCGCTGACTCAAACGCGATATGAGCGATACGTTCAATTTCAAAACGGTGATAGACCTCGGTATCAAACGCTTTCTCATGCTGACCGCTGCCTTCGCGGCCTTTTGGCTGACCGAAGTAGATCCCGCCGGTCAGCTCACGCACGCACAGGATGTCGAAACCGTTGGCCGCAATATCCGCGCGCAGCGGGCAAAACTCTTCCAGCCCCGGGTACAGCTTCGCCGGACGCAGGTTGCTGAACAGTTTGAAGTGTTTACGCAGCGGCAGCAGCGCGCCGCGCTCTGGCTGCTCTGCTGGAGGCAAATGTTCCCACTTAGGGCCACCCACGGAGCCAAACAGAACGGCATCGGCATTCTCGCAGCCTTCTACAGTCCCTTTCGGCAGGGGAGTACCGTGGTTATCAATGGCAATACCGCCCACGTCGTAGTGGCTGGTGGTAATTTTCATCGCAAAACGCGAACGTACGGCTTCCAGTACTTTCAGCGCCTGTGTCATCACTTCCGGGCCAATACCGTCACCCGGCAACACAGCAATATGGTAATTCTTCGACATCACACGGTTTCCTTGTTGTTCTCTTTATTCTGAGCTTTGCGTTGCAACTCTTTTTCGACTTCGGCTGCGCGCCAGATGTTGTTCAGGACATGCACCATCGCTTTCGCGGAGGATTCAACGATATCTGTCGCCAGACCCACACCGTGGAAGCGGCGACCGTTATAGTTGACGACGATATCAACCTGGCCCAGGGCGTCTTTACCGTGCCCTTTTGCCGTCAGGTCGTATTTCACCAGCTCTACGTCGTACTCAGTGACGCGGTTAATCGCCTGGTAAATGGCATCCACAGGGCCGTTACCGTTGGCGGCTTCCGCTTTAATTTCATCGCCGCAGGCCAGCTTGACGGAGGCGGTAGCGATATCACTTGAGCCTGACTGAACGGTGAAGTAGTCCAGACGGAAGTGTTCTGGCTCTTCCTGCTGTTTGTTGATGAATGCCAGCGCTTCCAGGTCGTAATCGAAGACCTGGCCTTTCTTGTCAGCCAGTTTCAGGAATGCGTCGTACAGCTGATCCATGTTGTAATCGCTGTCCTGATACCCCATCTCTTCCATACGGTGTTTCACCGCCGCGCGGCCAGAGCGTGAGGTCAGGTTCAGCTGAACCTGGTTCAGACCGATGGATTCCGGAGTCATGATTTCGTAGTTTTCACGGTTCTTCAGCACGCCATCCTGGTGAATACCGGAGGAGTGAGCGAACGCGCCAGTACCAACAATCGCCTTGTTCGCCGGGATCGGCATATTGCAAATCTGGCTCACGGTCTGGCTGGTGCGCCAGATTTCGTTGTGATTGATGCGAGTGTGTACGTTCATAATGTCTTTGCGCACCTTGATCGCCATGATCACTTCTTCCAGCGAGCAGTTGCCGGCGCGTTCACCAATGCCGTTCATTGCCCCTTCTACCTGACGCGCGCCGGCGTGGACGGCAGCGATGGCATTGCCCACAGCCAGACCCAAATCATCGTGGGTGTGAACAGAGATGATGGCTTTATCAATATTAGGTACGCGGTCGTACAGGCCGGTGATGATGTTAGAGAACTCAAACGGCATGGTGTAGCCGACGGTATCCGGGATGTTGATGGTTCTGGCTCCGGCATTAATCGCGGCTTCCACTACACGGGCCAAATCGTCAATCGGCGTGCGGCCTGCATCTTCACAGGAGAATTCGACGTCATCAGTGTAGTTACGCGCGCGTTTAACCATATACACCGCACGTTCGATCACTTCATCCAGCGTGCTGCGCAACTTGGTTGCAATGTGCATGGGGGAGGTGGCAATGAATGTATGGATACGGAAGGCTTCTGCAACTTTCAGGGATTCCGCGGCCACATCAATATCTTTCTCAACGCAGCGAGCCAGACCGCACACGCGGCTGTTTTTGATGGTGCGGGCGATGGTCTGTACTGACTCGAAATCACCCGGCGAGGAGACGGGAAACCCGACTTCCATTACGTCTACACCCATGCGTTCGAGGGCCAGCGCAATTTGCAGTTTTTCTTTAACACTCAGGCTCGCCTGTAATGCCTGTTCACCGTCACGTAAAGTAGTATCGAAAATAACGACTTGCTGGCTCATGGGTTAGGTCCTTGTCAGTCTTAGGGCGCCTTGCTACGAGCATAAAAAAACCCGCGCAGTGGCGCGGGTTTTTTGTTTTACTGAAGACGATTCAACGCTGAATTTCGCCCGCCAGTCTACCGCGCACAGTGGATGCGTTTAGTAGTAGTAGACCGGTGAAACGAAGGGTGCGAATCATGAATCGTGCTCCAGATGAATGCGATATGCTTTTAGTGGTACTGGATACGCCGACTCATGTCAACCCCTCTCAGGCAAAACGGCCACTCAGCGCAGGATAAACACATTAGCTAATTGTGCTGGTTTTTACGCTGTTAACCGATTTAATTGTCTATTATTGGACTTGAGATTCATCTCTGGAATAATTTGAATATAATTGGTAGCAATTGAACACAGTATTTTTACCGATGTGCTGTGAAATGGAATGTGTTTTATTTCATTGAGTTATAAGTTCTATGAATGAATCATGGGCGGGAAAGTTATCAATATTGATATCATTTTGTTAATGAAATCGTGGTGTATGCTCTTCATAGTTTAATAATACTTAAGTTATTATTAACTAAGGCGGTGATTGTGTATTTGCCAGCTTTATGGTTTCATGCCTGCATTAAAGTTTTAGATATCATTTGAACGATTTTTAGCTCTTCATTCAGGGAATGCTTAATGCCATCTCTTGAATGAGGGTTCTTTATATATTCTGAATTTTAAATAATTTCCTTTCGCTTGTTGTATATGCATGGTAAATCATATTTTTCGAAGTTATTACTGTACTTTGGCAAAGGGAATTTAGCGTGACAGTGGAGTCAGAAATGCCAGAAAATAATATTAACCAACCACAGCCTTATGATGGGGTTAAGCCTCAGTTACGCACAGTGGATCTCAACCTGTTAACTGTATTTGATGCAGTTATGCAGGAGCAGAATATTACGCGAGCAGCGCAATCTCTGGGAATGTCTCAACCTGCCGTGAGTAATGCCGTAGCCAGACTTAAGGTGATGTTTAACGACGAGTTATTCGTCCGGTATGGAAGAGGTATCCAGCCCACGGCGCGTGCATTCCAGCTATTCGGTTCGATTCGTCAGGCGCTACAGCTGGTTCAAAATGAGCTTCCCGGCTCAGGGTTTGAACCTTTAAGCAGTGAGCGGGTTTTCCATCTCTGTGTTTGCAGTCCGTTAGACAATTATTTGACGTCTGTTATATATAATAAAGTTGAACAGATTGCTCCTAATATTCATCTTGTTTTTAAATCATCTTTAAATCAAAACACTGAGCACCAGCTTCGTTATCAGGAAACGGAGTTCGTTCTGGGCTACGAAGAGTTTCGCCGTCCAGAGTTTGCCTGTGTTCCGTTGTTTAAAGATGAAATGGTGTTAGTCGCCAGCAAAAAACATCCACGCATGAATTCGCCGCTGCGTGAAAGCGATGTTTACAGCGAGCAGCATGCCGTTGTTGCTCTGGACAGATATGCTTCGTTCAGTCAGCCGTGGTATGACACTGCCGATAAACAAGCCAGCGTGGCCTATCAGGGGATGGCGATGGTCAGCGTTTTAAATGTCGTTTCTCAGACGCAGCTAGTCGCTATTGCACCGCGCTGGCTTGCTGAAGAGTTCTCCGATTCGCTGAGCCTGCAAATTTTACCTCTGCCGCTCAAGCTGAATAGCCGTACCTGTTATCTTTCCTGGCATGAAGCGGCGGGGCGGGATAAAGGGCACCAGTGGATGGAAGAGTTGCTGATCAATATTTGTCGTCGATAAGTCAGGGTGAATAAACCGCATGGTGCCATGCGGTTTATTCTGTGATTTTTTATGCAGGCAATATTTTGTTCTGTGCGCATTTTTTCAGACGCTCAGGGCGGCTTAAAAATAGATGATTTCCTGATCCATCCTCTTTTTAAGAGATGAATTATTAGCGTCTCCCCTCATACCAGACGAATTCACCATATTCGTGTCTGACAGCTATTTTTTCTGCTTTTATTGCCCATTCCCGCATTCCGTTTGCTAATTGCCTGCCTCATAACGAGCGGTTAAGGTATCCCTCACTCTGCACATTATAAGATGGGTTTATCCTGTCAGAAGACGGCGCGGAAATGAATTCTGTTGACCGTCTATAACAAAAGCCTGGAGGCAAAGCATGGAGATGTTGTCTGGCGCGGAAATGGTCGTCCGATCGCTTATCGATCAGGGCGTGAAACAAGTGTTCGGCTATCCCGGAGGCGCGGTTCTCGATATTTATGACGCGCTGCACACGGTAGGCGGTATTGATCATGTTCTGGTTCGTCATGAACAGGCTGCTGTGCATATGGCTGACGGCCTGGCCCGCGCCACGGGCGAAGTGGGTGTAGTGCTGGTCACTTCGGGGCCGGGAGCGACCAATGCCATCACCGGCATTGCGACTGCGTATATGGACTCTATTCCACTGGTCATTCTCTCCGGACAGGTGGCGACGTCACTGATTGGCTATGATGCGTTTCAGGAATGCGACATGGTGGGGATCTCACGCCCCGTGGTGAAGCACAGCTTTCTGGTTAAGCAAACGGAAGATATCCCGGGCGTGCTGAAAAAAGCCTTCTGGCTGGCCGCCAGCGGTCGTCCTGGGCCAGTGGTTGTCGATCTGCCAAAAGATATTCTCAATCCCGCGAATAAACTGCCTTACCTGTGGCCTGAGTCGGTGAGCATGCGTTCGTATAATCCGACGACGCAAGGACACAAAGGCCAGATTAAGCGTGCGCTGCAAACGCTGCTGGCTGCGAAAAAGCCCGTAGTCTATGTGGGGGGCGGCGCCGTCAATGCAGCCTGTGAAACGCAACTACGCGAACTGATTGAGAAGCTGAACCTTCCTGTCGCGTCATCGCTGATGGGGCTGGGGGCATTCCCGGCTACCCACCGTCAGGCGCTGGGCATGCTGGGTATGCATGGCACCTATGAAGCCAATATGACGATGCACCATTCTGATGTGATTTTTGCCGTCGGCGTACGTTTTGACGATCGCACCACCAATAACCTGGCGAAATACTGTCCGAATGCGACGGTGCTACACATTGATATCGATCCTACTTCTATCTCTAAAACGGTGCCGGCGGATGTGCCCATCGTGGGGGACGCACGACAGGTGCTGGATCAAATGTTGGAACTGCTGGCGCAGGAGACCGCCTCTCAACCGCTGGATGAGATCCGTGACTGGTGGCAACAAATCGAACAATGGCGCGGCCGTCAGTGCCTTAAATACGACACGCAGAGTGAGAACATCAAGCCGCAGGCGGTGATCGAGACGATCTGGCATCTGACCAAAGGCGAGGCGTATGTCACTTCTGACGTAGGCCAGCATCAGATGTTCGCTGCGTTGTATTACCCGTTTGATAAACCGCGTCGCTGGATCAACTCAGGCGGGCTTGGCACGATGGGCTTTGGTCTGCCCGCCGCGCTGGGGGTGAAGCTGGCGTTGCCGAACGAAACGGTTATCTGCGTAACGGGTGATGGCAGTATACAGATGAATATTCAGGAGCTTTCTACTGCGCTGCAATATGAGTTGCCAGTGCTGGTGCTTAACCTGAATAACGGTTACCTCGGTATGGTGAAGCAGTGGCAGGATATGATTTATTCCGGCCGTCACTCTCAGTCTTATATGAAGTCACTTCCGGACTTTGTCCGTCTGGCTGAAGCCTATGGTCATATTGGCATGCGGGTAACCGATCCGTCAGAGCTGGAAGCGAAGCTCGGCGAAGCGCTTGAGCACGTTAAAAACAATCGCCTCGTCTTCATGGACGTCATCGTCGACGGCACAGAGCACGTTTATCCGATGCATATCCGTGGCGGTGGTATGGATGAAATGTGGTTAAGCAAAACGGAGAGAACCTGATATGCGCCGGATATTATCTGTATTACTGGAAAATGAGTCGGGCGCACTATCACGCGTCATTGGGCTTTTTGCGCAGCGCGGATACAACATTGAAAGCCTGACCGTTGCGCCGACCGATGATCCAACGCTCTCCCGCATGACGATCCAGACTGTCGGCGATGCGAAAGTGCTTGAGCAGATCGAAAAGCAATTGCACAAGCTGGTGGACGTGTTGCGCGTCAGCGAGCTGGGGCAGGGGGCTTACGTCGAACGTGAAGTGATGCTGGTGAAAATTCAGGCCAGCGGTTATGGCCGTGAAGAGGTCAAGCGTAACACGGATATTTTCCGTGGGCAGATCATTGACGTCACGCCTTCTATATATACTGTGCAGCTTGCCGGAACGAGCGATAAGCTGGATGCGTTCCTGGCCTCCGTCAGGGATGTGGCAAAAATTGTTGAAGTTGCGCGCTCTGGCGTTGTTGGCCTCTCGCGCGGCGATAAAATCATGCGTTAGTTGCGCAAAAGGTTCGCCTCTTTCAGCCCGGTAGCCAAAGCCGGGCTTTTTTTTGCGTAATCCGCCGACAACGCGGACAAAAGCGGTTGCCGTGAAAGCTATTCTGCGTTTAGATGTTAAAATATTTAACCATAACCTTGACAGGGCCATGGACTTTTTTCTTTTTTTGAGGGGCAATTGTGAAACTGGATGAAATCGCCCGGCTCGCCGGCGTGTCGAGAACCACGGCCAGCTATGTGATTAACGGTAAAGCAAAGCAGTATCGTGTCAGCGATAAGACCGTTGAGAAAGTGATGGCAGTCGTTCGTGAGCATAATTACCATCCGAATGCTGTCGCCGCAGGTTTACGTGCCGGACGCACCCGCTCGATTGGCCTGGTGATCCCGGATCTGGAAAACACCAGCTATACCCGCATCGCCAACTATCTTGAACGTCAGGCTCGTCAGCGGGGCTATCAGCTGTTGATTGCCTGCTCCGAGGATCAGCCCGACAACGAGATGCGCTGCATTGAGCATCTGCTGCAACGTCAGGTTGACGCCATCATCGTGTCGACCTCTTTACCACCCGAGCATCCTTTCTATCAGCGCTGGGCGAACGATCCATTCCCGATTGTGGCGCTGGATCGTGCTTTGGATCGTGAACATTTCACCAGCGTCGTAGGCGCCGATCAGGACGATGCAGAAATGCTGGCTGCCGAGCTGCGTACCTTCCCGGCGGAAACGGTGCTCTATCTTGGCGCTTTGCCTGAACTATCCGTGAGCTTCCTGCGTGAACAAGGGTTCCGTACGGCGTGGAAAGACGATCCGCGTGACGTTCATTATCTGTATGCCAACAGCTATGAGCGCGAAGCGGCTGCTCAGCTGTTCGAGAAATGGCTGGAAACGCACCCGATGCCGCAGGCGTTGTTTACCACCTCGTTTGCCCTGTTGCAGGGGGTGATGGACGTGACGTTACGTCGCGATGGCAAGCTGCCATCCGATCTGGCGATTGCGACCTTCGGCGATAACGAACTGCTCGACTTCCTGCAATGTCCGGTGCTGGCCGTGGCTCAGCGTCACCGCGACGTCGCCGAGCGCGTGCTTGAGATTGTTCTGGCAAGCCTGGATGAACCTCGCAAACCGAAACCCGGGCTTACGCGTATCAAACGTAATCTCTATCGGCGCGGGATTTTGAGCCGCCATTAATATTTCCACAGGGGCGGTAAAACAGCCCCTTTTGCGGCGCATTTATTGCGGGAAATAATTCCCGGATAAAAATTAGGATTTATCTCTAAGATTCGTAGCCGGCTATTTTTCTGAATCCGTTTTGGCGTTAAAAAGCGCAATTATAATTTTTAACGGGCATTCTTTTGTATTGTTTTGTTACAAACAGCCGCCAGCCGATGAATATTCAGCCATTTTTTACTGTCCCCTTCAGCCCTCAATGTACACGAACGAATCCATATTGCCTTGCGCTTAATCTGGTGCTGTTATCCCCCGGCGATATGCCTTAAAATGCTGCCCGCGTCGCAAACTGACACTTTATATTTCCCTGCGATGATATTGAGTGAGTCTTAACGCTCGTGTGCATATTCGGTTTTTTTCTTACAAATATTCATAACGTTAATTTTGCCTCGCCAGTTGTGTAGTTATTAGCCAGGTCACTCTTGCTCTGTAAATACGGTGCTTTCGCGCCGGTATAGAGAGAGTCCTGGCTTGACAAGCTTTTCCCTCGCTCCGTAAACTCCTTCAGGTGGGAATTTGTGGGTTAAAGTGGTGAGGAGGGGTGAGGCTGGCATGTTCCGTGGAGCAACGTTAGTCAATCTCGACAGCAAAGGGCGTTTATCGGTACCAACCCGATACCGCGACCAGCTGATTGAGAACGCTTCGGGTCAACTGGTTTGCACCATTGACATCAACTCCCCCTGCCTGCTGCTTTACCCTTTGCCTGAATGGGAAATCATTGAGCAAAAGCTGTCGCGACTGTCGAGCATGAACCCGCAAGAACGCCGCGTGCAGCGGTTGTTATTGGGACATGCCAGTGAATGTCAGATGGATAGCGCCGGGCGATTATTGATTGCGCCTGTGTTGCGGCAACATGCCGGTCTGACTAAAGAAGTGATGCTGGTCGGGCAGTTCAACAAGTTTGAACTGTGGGACGAAACGACCTGGTATCAACAGGTCAAGGAAGATATCGACGCTGAGCAGTCTGATTCCGCAACATTATCGGAACGGCTGCGGGACTTGTCTCTATAAATATGATGGAAAATTATAAACATACAACGGTGCTGCTGGATGAGGCCGTTAACGGCCTGAATATTCGTCCAGACGGCATCTATATTGATGGCACTTTTGGTCGCGGTGGTCACTCGCGTTTGATCCTCTCCCAGCTTGGAGCGGAAGGACGCCTGCTGGCAATTGACCGCGATCCGCAGGCGATTGCCGTTGCGCAAACCATCGATGATCCTCGCTTTTCCATCGTGCATGGACCTTTCTCTGCGCTTGCGGATTATGTCGCTGAGCGCGGCCTGACCGGCAAGATCGACGGGATTCTCCTCGATCTTGGCGTCTCTTCACCACAGCTTGATGATGCAGAACGCGGCTTCTCCTTTATGCGTGATGGGCCGCTGGATATGCGTATGGATCCCACTCGCGGCCAGTCTGCCGCTGAATGGTTACAAACTGCTGACGAAGCGGATATCGCCTGGGTAATCAAAACCTTCGGTGAAGAACGCTTTGGCAAACGTATTGCCCGCGCCATCGTGGAGCGCAACCGCGTTGAGCCAATGACCCGCACCAAAGAGCTGGCAGAAGTCATCGCGGCGGCAACGCCGGTGAAGGATAAGCACAAACATCCTGCGACCCGTACCTTCCAGGCGGTTCGTATTTGGGTAAACAGTGAACTGGAGGAAATAGAGCTGGCGCTAAAAAGCTCGCTCGACGTGCTGGCCCCGGGTGGGCGGTTATCCATCATCAGCTTCCATTCGCTGGAAGATCGCATCGTAAAACGCTTTATGCGTGAACAGAGCCGCGGTCCGCAGGTTCCAGCTGGGTTGCCGATGACGGAAGAACAACTCAGAAAGCTGGGAGGCCGTCAGTTGCGAGCATTAGGCAAGTTGATGCCGGGCGAAGAAGAGGTGGCAGAGAATCCACGTGCCCGTAGTTCAGTGCTGCGTATTGCAGAGAGGACGAACGCATGATCAGCAGAGTGACAGAGACCCTAAGCAAAGTTAAGGGATCGTTAGGAAGCAACGAGCGCCATGCCTTGCCTGGCGTGATCGGCGACGATCTTTTGCGGTTTGGGAAGCTGCCACTCTGCTTGTTCATTTGCATCATTGTGACGGCAGTCATGGTGGTCACCACCGCTCACCATACCCGTTTATTAACTGCGCAGCGCGAACAGATGGTACTGGAACGCGATGCGCTGGATATTGAATGGCGAAATCTGATCCTTGAAGAAAACGCGCTCGGCGATCACAGCCGGGTTGAACGGATCGCAACGGAAAAACTGCAATTACAGCATGTTGATCCTTCGCAGGAAAATATCGTAGTACAAAAATAAGGGAAAACGCGACGCATGAAAGCAGCGGCAAAAACGCTAAAACCAAAACGCCAGGAAGAACAGGCCAACTTTGTCAGTTGGCGTTTTGCGTTGCTTTGCGGCTGCATTTTACTGGCGCTGGGTTTCCTGCTGGGACGCGTGGCGTGGCTACAAATCATCGCGCCTGACATGCTGGTACGTCAGGGTGATATGCGTTCTCTGCGCGTGCAGGAAGTTTCTACCTCTCGTGGGATGATCACCGATCGTTCCGGCCGTCCGCTGGCGGTGAGCGTGCCGGTGAAGGCGATCTGGGCCGATCCGAAAGAGTTACACGATGCAGGCGGGATCACCCTTGATAACCGCTGGAAGGCGCTGTCAGACGCGTTGAAAATGCCGCTGGATCAGCTGGCGTCGCGCGTTAACGCCAACCCGAAAGGGCGCTTTATCTATCTTGCCCGTCAGGTGAACCCTGACATGGCTGACTACATTAAGAAACTGAAGCTGCCGGGCATTCATCTGCGGGAAGAATCCCGCCGTTACTATCCTTCGGGCGAAGTCACCGCGCACCTGATTGGCTTTACCAACGTGGATAGCCAGGGGATTGAGGGCGTTGAAAAAAGCTTCGACAAGTGGCTTACCGGCCAGCCTGGCGAGCGAATCGTGCGTAAAGACCGCTATGGTCGCGTCATTGAAGACATTTCCTCGACAGACAGCCAGGCCGCGCACAACCTGGCCCTGAGTATTGATGAACGCTTGCAGGCGCTGGTCTATCGTGAGCTGAACAACGCCGTCGCGTTTAACAAGGCGGAATCGGGCAGCGCCGTGCTGGTGGATGTGGCGACAGGTGAAGTGCTGGCGATGGCCAGTAGCCCCTCATACAACCCGAATAATTTTGCCGGTACAGCAAAAGATGCAATGCGTAACCGCTCCATCACCGATGTGTTTGAACCCGGTTCGACCGTAAAACCTATGGTGGTGATGACGGCTCTACAGCGAGGCATCGTCAACGAAAATACCGTTCTGAATACGATTCCTTATCGAATTAACGGTCACGAAATCAAAGACGTGGCACGTTACAGCGAACTGACCCTCACCGGGGTCTTACAGAAGTCGAGTAACGTCGGTGTGTCAAAACTGGCGTTAGCGATGCCGTCCTCAGCGTTAGTAGATACTTACTCACGTTTTGGGCTGGGAAAGGCGACCAATTTGGGGTTGGTCGGAGAACGCAGTGGCTTATATCCTCAAAAACAACGGTGGTCTGACATAGAGAGGGCCACCTTCTCTTTCGGCTACGGGCTAATGGTAACTCCCTTACAGTTAGCGCGAGTCTACGCAACGATTGGCAGCTATGGCATTTATCGTCCGCTGTCGATCACCAAAGTTGATCCACCGGTTCCGGGGGAACGTGTTTTCCCGGAATCTATCGTTCGTACCGTCGTGCATATGATGGAAAGCGTCGCGTTACCTGGCGGTGGCGGCGTGAAGGCCGCAATTAAGGGCTATCGTATCGCCATTAAAACCGGTACAGCGAAAAAAGTGGGGCCGGACGGCCGCTATATCAACAAATACATTGCCTATACCGCAGGCGTAGCGCCTGCAAGCAATCCGCGTTTTGCGCTGGTGGTCGTCATCAACGATCCGCAGGCGGGTAAATACTACGGCGGCGCCGTCTCCGCGCCTGTGTTCGGGGCTATTATGGGCGGCGTGTTGCGCACCATGAACATTGAACCGGATGCGCTGGCGACGGGCGAAAAAAGTGAATTTGTAATTAATCAAGGCGAGGGAACAGGTGGCAGATCGTAATTTGCGCGACCTTCTTGCTCCGTGGGTGCCTATGCTACCTGCGCGAGCACTGCGAGAGATGGTACTGGACAGCCGCGTAGCGGCTTCTGGCGATCTTTTTGTGGCAGTAGTGGGTCATCAGGCGGACGGGCGTCGTTATATCCCGCAGGCGATTGCGCAAGGTGTTGCTGCCATTATTGCTGAGGCCAAAGATGAGGCAACAGACGGTGAGATCCGTGAAATGCACGGCGTGCCGGTCATCTATCTCAGCCAGCTGAATGAGCGTCTCTCCGCGCTGGCAGGACGTTTTTACAACGAACCTTCCGACCAGTTAAAGCTGGTTGGCGTGACAGGAACCAACGGAAAAACCACCACCACTCAGCTGATGGCGCAGTGGGCGCAGCTGCTGGGCGAAACCGGTGCCGTCATGGGCACGGTGGGGAACGGTCTTCTGGGCAAAGTAAGCCCGACGGAAAACACTACAGGCTCGGCGGTTGACGTGCAGCGTGTGCTGGCGGGCCTCGCTGAGCAGGGGGCGACCTTCGCTGCGATGGAAGTCTCTTCCCATGGTCTGGTACAACATCGCGTGGCGGCCCTGAAATTTGCTGCCTCTGTCTTTACTAACCTGAGCCGCGATCACCTTGATTATCATGGTGATATGGAGCACTACGAAGCGGCGAAATGGCTGCTTTATTCCACTCACCACCACGGGCAGGCGATCATTAACGCCGACGACGAAGTCGGTCGCCGCTGGCTGGAAAAACTGCCGGATGCGGTGGCGGTGTCGATGGAAGATCGCATTAATCCGAACTGCCGCGGCCGCTGGCTGAAGGCGGTCGAGGTGAACTACCACGATAGTGGGGCGACGATCCGCTTCGCTTCCACCTGGGGCGAAGGTGAAATTGAAAGCCGCCTGATGGGGGCCTTTAACGTCAGTAACCTGCTGCTGGCGCTGGCGACGTTGCTGGCGCTGGGCTACCCGATGGCGGATCTGCTGAAAACGTCTGAGCGTTTGCAACCGGTCTGTGGCCGCATGGAAGTGTTCAGCGCGCCGGGCAAGCCGACGGTGGTCGTGGATTACGCACACACGCCGGATGCGCTGGAAAAAGCGCTGGAAGCGGCGCGTCTGCACTGCGCAGGCAAGCTCTGGTGCGTGTTTGGCTGCGGTGGCGATCGCGACAAGGGCAAACGTCCGCTGATGGGCGCCATAGCTGAGCAGTTCGCGGATATTCCCGTGGTAACCGATGACAACCCGCGTACCGAAGAGCCGCGGGTCATTATCAATGACATTCTGGCGGGCATGCTGGATGCGGGTCGTGCGCGCGTGGTGGAAGGCCGTGCGGAGGCCGTGACCAACGCCATTATGCAGGCGCAGGAGAACGATGTGGTTCTGCTGGCCGGTAAAGGTCATGAAGATTATCAGATCGTCGGCAATCGTCGTCTGGATTACTCCGACCGCGTGACGGCAGCGCGTCTGCTGGGAGTGGTGGCATGATTAGCATTACGTTAAGCCAGGCCGCTGCGGTATTGCAGGGGATGCTGCATGGTCAGGATCTAACCATTGAGGCTGTGACCACCGACACCCGTAAGGTGACGGCGGGCTGCCTGTTTGTGGCGCTGAAGGGCGAGCGTTTTGACGCCCACGATTTTGCGCAACAGGCTAAAGATAACGGCGCGGGCGCGCTGCTGGTCAGCCGTAAGCTCGATATCGATTTGCCGCAGATTGTGGTGAAAGATACGCGCCTGGCGTTTGGCGAGCTGGCGGCATGGGTTCGCCAGCAGGTGCCAACACGCGTCGTGGCGCTGACGGGCTCGTCGGGTAAAACCTCCGTTAAAGAGATGACGGCGGCGATCCTTAGCCAGTGCGGTAACACGCTTTATACGGCGGGCAACCTTAATAATGACATCGGTGTACCGATGACGCTGCTGCGCCTGACCCACGAGCATGAATATGCGGTGATTGAGTTAGGGGCTAACCATCAGGGCGAAATCGCCTGGACCGTGAGCCTGACGCGTCCGGAAGCGGCGCTGGTGAATAACCTGGCGGCGGCACATCTTGAAGGTTTTGGTTCGCTGGCCGGTGTGGCGAAAGCGAAAGGTGAAATTTATACCGGACTGCCGGATGACGGCATCGCCATTATGAACGCCGATAACAACGACTGGCTGAACTGGCAGAGCATCATTGGTTCACGCAAAACCTGGCGCTTCTCACCGAATGCGGCAAACAGTAATTTTTCGGCGACCAACATTCATGTGACGTCACACGGCACCGAGTTCACCCTCACGACCCCAACGGGCGACATCGAGGTGCTGCTGCCCCTGCCCGGTCGTCATAACATCGCCAATGCGCTTGCTGCGGCAGCGCTCTCAATGGCGGTAGGTGCCTCACACGCGGCGATCAAAGCAGGTCTGGCAAATTTAAAAGCCGTGCCGGGGCGTCTTTTCCCGATCCAGCTGGCTGAAAACAAACTTCTGCTGGATGACTCCTACAACGCTAACGTCGGCTCCATGACGGCGGCCGTGCAGGTCTTGTCTGAGATGCCGGGCTATCGCGTGATGGTTGTGGGCGATATGGCCGAGCTGGGTGATGAAAGCGAAGCCTGCCATGTTCAGGTGGGTGAAGCGGCGAAAGCCGCCGGGCTTGACCGCGTATTGAGCGCAGGCACGCTGAGCAAGGCCATTTCCGATGCCAGTGAAGTTGGCGAACATTTTGCCGATAAATCTGCACTGATCGAACGCCTGAAGGCATTGATTACAGAAAAACAGATTGTGACTGTTTTAGTTAAAGGTTCACGTAGTGCCGCCATGGAAGAGGTTGTGCACGCATTACAGGAGAACGGGACATGTTAGTTTGGCTGGCCGAACATTTGGTCAAATATTACTCAGGCTTTAACGTCTTTTCCTATCTGACGTTTCGCGCCATCGTCAGCCTGCTGACTGCGCTGTTCATCTCGCTGTGGATGGGCCCGCGCATGATTGCCCGTCTGCAAAAACTCTCTTTCGGCCAGGTTGTACGCAACGATGGTCCGGAATCGCACTTCAGCAAGCGCGGTACGCCGACCATGGGCGGGATCATGATCCTAACCGCGATTGTGGTGTCCGTTCTGCTGTGGGCCTATCCGTCTAACCCCTATGTCTGGTGCGTGCTGACCGTGCTGGTTGGCTACGGGATCATCGGTTTTGTTGATGACTACCGCAAAGTCGTGCGCAAAGACACTAAAGGGTTGATCGCCCGTTGGAAGTATTTCTGGATGTCGGTGATTGCGCTGGGCGTGGCCTTCGCGCTTTACCTGGCAGGAAAAGACACCCCGGCCACCGAGCTGGTGGTGCCGTTCTTCAAAGACGTGATGCCGCAGCTGGGGCTGTTCTACATTCTGCTGGCTTACTTTGTGATCGTCGGCACCGGCAATGCCGTCAACCTGACCGATGGTCTGGACGGCCTGGCCATCATGCCAACCGTGTTTGTTGCGGGCGGTTTCGCGCTGGTGGCGTGGGCGACCGGTAACATGAACTTTGCAAACTACCTGCACATCCCGTACCTGCGACATGCGGGTGAGCTGGTGATCGTCTGTACGGCGATTGTCGGGGCGGGGCTGGGCTTCCTGTGGTTTAACACCTATCCGGCGCAGGTCTTTATGGGCGACGTCGGTTCACTGGCGCTGGGCGGTGCGCTGGGCATTATCGCCGTGCTGCTGCGTCAGGAGTTCCTGCTGGTAATCATGGGCGGTGTGTTTGTGGTTGAGACGCTGTCGGTGATTTTGCAGGTCGGTTCCTTCAAGCTGCGCGGTCAGCGCATCTTCCGTATGGCACCGATTCACCACCACTATGAACTGAAAGGCTGGCCGGAGCCGCGCGTCATTGTGCGCTTCTGGATTATTTCGCTGATGCTGGTGCTGATTGGCCTGGCAACGCTGAAGGTACGTTAATCATGGCAGATTACCAGGGCAAAAAAGTCGTTATCATCGGGTTAGGCCTCACCGGCCTCTCCTGCGTGGACTTTTTCCTTGCACGTGGCGTGACGCCGCGCGTGATGGATACGCGCGTCTCTCCGCCGGGTCTGGACAAGCTGCCGGAGCAGGTAGAACGCCACCTGGGTGGTCTGAATGATGAGTGGCTGCTGGCCGCCGATCTGATTGTTGCCAGTCCCGGTATGGCACTGGCGCATCCTTCCCTGAGCGCCGCCGCGGATGCAGGCGTTGAGATTGTCGGCGATATCGAACTGTTCTGCCGGGAGGCGCAGGCCCCGATCGTCGCCATTACCGGTTCAAACGGTAAAAGCACCGTCACCACGCTGGTGGGGGAAATGGCGAAGGCGGCGGGCAAAAATGTCGGCGTGGGCGGTAACATTGGTCTGCCCGCTCTGATGCTGCTTGATAAAGGGTGTGAGCTGTTCGTCCTTGAGCTTTCCAGCTTCCAGCTGGAAACCACTTCAAGCCTGCATGCGGCGGCGGCGACGATCCTAAACGTCACCGAAGATCATATGGACAGATACCCGTTCGGCTTGCAGCAGTACCGTGCGGCCAAACTGCGCGTTTATGAAAATGCCAAAGTTTGCGTAGTGAATGCCGATGATGCACTCACCATGCCGGTGCGCGGCGCAGACGAACGCTGCATTAGCTTCGGTATTAACATGGGTGACTATCACCTTAATCGTCAGCAGGGCGAAACCTGGCTACGCGTGAAAGGTGAGAAAGTGCTGAACGTGAAAGAGATGATGCTCTCCGGCCAGCATAACTACACCAATGCTCTGGCGGCGCTGGCGCTGGCGGATGCCGTTGGCCTGCCGCGATCTTCAAGCCTGAAGGCGCTCACCACCTTTACCGGCCTGGCGCACCGCTTCCAGCTGGCGCTGGAGCACAACGGCGTACGCTGGATTAATGATTCCAAAGCGACCAACGTGGGTAGCACCGAGGCGGCACTGAACGGTTTGCACGTTGATGGCACGCTATACCTGCTGCTGGGCGGCGACGGTAAATCGGCTGACTTCTCCTCGCTGAAGCAGTACCTCAACGGTGATAACGTGCGCCTGTATTGCTTTGGCCGCGATGGCAGCGAGCTGGCAGCGTTGCGTCCTGAAGTCGCCGAGCAAACCGAGACCATGGAGCAGGCGATGCGCCTCATCGCCCCACGCGTGAAGCCCGGCGATATGGTACTGCTCTCACCAGCCTGTGCCAGCCTCGATCAATTCAAGAGTTTCGAACAGCGGGGTGATGTCTTTACCCGCCTGGCGAAGGAGTTAGGCTGATGCGTTTATCTCTCCCTCGCCTGAAAATGCCGCGCCTGCCAGGATTTGGTATCCTGGTATGGCTGTTTACGGCGCTGAAAGGCTGGGTGATGGCTTCCCGGGATAAAGATTCCGACAGCCTGATCATGTACGACCGCACGCTGTTCTGGCTCACGCTGGGGCTGGCAGCGATCGGCTTTATTATGGTCACCTCGGCGTCAATGCCTGTCGGACAGCGTCTGGCAAATGACCCGTTCCTGTTTGCCAAGCGTGACGGGCTGTACATCATTCTCGCGTTCTGCCTGGCGCTGATCACCTTACGCCTGCCGATGTCGTTCTGGCAGCGGCACAGTACGGCCATGCTCATCGCCTCAATCATCATGCTGTTGATCGTGCTGGTTGTCGGGAGCTCCGTTAACGGGGCATCACGCTGGATTGCCTTTGGCCCACTGCGTATTCAGCCTGCGGAGTTCACCAAACTGTCGTTGTTCTGCTACCTGGCTAACTACCTGGTGCGTAAAGTTGACGAAGTTCGTAACAACCTTCGTGGCTTCTTAAAACCGATGGGCGTGATTCTGGTCCTCGCGATCCTGCTGCTGGCGCAGCCCGACCTCGGTACGGTAGTCGTACTGTTTGTCACTACGCTGGCGATGCTGTTCCTGGCGGGCGCAAAACTGTGGCAGTTCATTGCCATCATCGGGATGGGGATTTCGGCGGTGGTGCTGCTGATCCTCGCCGAACCCTACCGTATCCGCCGTGTGACCTCGTTCTGGAACCCATGGGAAGATCCGTTCGGCAGCGGTTACCAGCTGACGCAGTCGCTGATGGCGTTTGGCCGCGGCGAAGTCTGGGGTCAAGGCTTGGGCAACTCGGTACAAAAACTGGAGTATTTACCGGAGGCGCACACCGACTTCATCTTCTCCATTATTGGGGAAGAACTGGGTTATATCGGTGTGGTATTGGCGCTATTAATGGTATTCTTCGTCGCTTTCCGCGCCATGTCGATTGGCCGGAAAGCGCTGGAGATCGATCACCGCTTCTCCGGTTTCCTGGCCTGCTCAATTGGTATCTGGTTTAGCTTCCAGGCGCTGGTAAACGTTGGGGCGGCAGCGGGTATGCTGCCGACCAAAGGTCTGACGTTGCCGTTGATCAGTTATGGTGGTTCGAGTCTGTTGATCATGTCGACGGCCATTATGTTTTTGTTACGCATAGATTATGAAACGCGTCTGGAGAAAGCTCAGGCGTTTACACGAGGTTCACGATGAATCAACCGAAGCGGTTAATGGTGATGGCAGGCGGGACCGGCGGACACGTGTTCCCGGGACTGGCGGTTGCGCACCATTTAATGGAACAGGGCTGGCAGGTACGCTGGCTGGGAACCGCAGACCGCATGGAAGCCGACCTGGTACCTAAACACGGTATCGAGATCGACTTTATTCGTATTTCTGGCCTTCGTGGCAAAGGGATCAAGGCGCAGCTGCTGGCGCCGGTGCGCATTTTCAATGCCTGGCGTCAGGCGCGCGCCATTATGAAGCGTTTTAAGCCTGACGTCGTTCTGGGCATGGGCGGTTACGTTTCCGGTCCGGGCGGACTGGCGGCGTGGTCACTGGGCATCCCCGTTGTTCTGCATGAGCAGAACGGTATTGCCGGGTTGACCAACAAATGGCTGGCAAAAATCGCCACCAAAGTTATGCAGGCCTTCCCCGGGGCATTCTCGAAAGCGGATGTCGTAGGGAATCCGGTACGTGTGGACGTGCTGGCGCTGCCGCTGCCAGATACGCGTCTGGCGGGTCGCGAAGGGCCGGTGCGCGTGCTGGTCGTCGGCGGTTCCCAGGGCGCACGTATTTTAAACCAGACGATGCCGCAGGTTGCGGCAAAACTGGGTGATGCGGTGACCATCTGGCACCAGAGCGGGAAGGGCGCTCAGCAGACCGTTGAGCAGGCCTACGCGCAGGAAGGTCAGCCGCAGCATAAAGTGACTGAATTTATTGATGATATGGCCGCAGCCTATGCCTGGGCCGATGTTGTGGTCTGTCGCTCGGGCGCGCTGACGGTGAGCGAAATCGCCGCCGCCGGTTTGCCGGCGCTGTTTGTGCCGTTCCAGCACAAAGACCGACAGCAGTACTGGAATGCGCTGCCGCTTGAGAAAGCGGGCGCAGCGAAGATTTTTGAGCAGCCACAATTTACCGCTGACGCGGTCGCCACTACCCTGGCGGGCTGGAACCGGGATGTATTACTGGAGATGGCGCAACGCGCACGCGCGACCGCTATCCCGGATGCAACGGAACGGGTGGCAAAAGAAGTGAGCCTGGCAGCCCAGGCATAATTCTCGCAGTGCGTGTTGCGCTGCACGATTTTTTTGAAGTAGTCGATGGCGTTTAGAGAATGAATACACAACAACTGGCAAAACTGCGTTCTATCGTGCCCGAGATGCGTCGCGTCCGGCACATTCACTTTGTCGGCATCGGTGGTGCTGGCATGGGCGGTATTGCCGAAGTGTTAGCTAACGAAGGCTATCAGATCAGCGGGTCTGACCTGGCGCCAAACCCTGTTACGCAGCAGCTGGCGTCGCTGGGGGCGACTATCTATTTCAATCATCGCCCGGAAAACGTGAGCGATGCGAGCGTGGTTGTGGTGTCCAGCGCTATCTCCGCGGATAACCCGGAAATCGTTGCGGCGCATGAGGCGCGCATCCCGGTGATCCGTCGCGCGGAAATGCTGGCGGAACTGATGCGTTTCCGTCACGGCATTGCGGTGGCCGGTACGCACGGTAAAACCACCACAACAGCGATGGTCTCCAGCATTTATGCGGAAGCGGGTCTCGACCCGACGTTCGTTAACGGTGGTCTGGTGAAAGCCGCTGGCGTGCATGCGCGTCTGGGCCACAGCCGTTATCTGATTGCGGAAGCGGATGAGAGCGATGCGTCGTTCCTGCATCTACAGCCGATGGTGGCGATCGTCACCAACATCGAAGCTGACCATATGGACACTTACCAGGGCGACTTCGAGAACTTAAAGCAGACCTTTATTAACTTCCTGCACAACCTGCCGTTCTATGGCCGTGCGGTGATGTGCGTGGACGATCCGGTTATTCGCGAGCTGCTGCCGCGCGTCGGGCGTCAAATTACGACCTACGGCTTCAGCGAAGACGCGG
Source organism: Enterobacter sp. BIDMC93 (assembly GCF_001037805.1). Taxonomy (NCBI): domain Bacteria; kingdom Pseudomonadati; phylum Pseudomonadota; class Gammaproteobacteria; order Enterobacterales; family Enterobacteriaceae; genus Enterobacter; species Enterobacter sp. BIDMC93. The sequence goes on along the minus strand of NZ_KQ089962.1, from coordinate 4,326,332 downwards.
ATGTACGCGTAGAAGATTACAAGCAGATCGGTGCGCAGGGGCATTTCACCCTCGCGCGTCAGGATAAAGACCTGCTGCATGTCACCCTGAACGCTCCGGGACGTCACAACGCCCTGAATGCGGCAGCGGCGGTGGCTGTTGCGACAGAAGAAGGCATTGACGATGAAGCGATCCTGCGCGCACTGGAGAGCTTCCAGGGGACGGGCCGTCGCTTCGACTTCCTCGGTGAATTCCCGCTGGAGCCGGTAAACGGTAAGCCAGGTTCTGCGATGCTGGTAGACGACTACGGTCACCATCCGACGGAAGTGGACGCAACCATCAAAGCGGCACGCGCGGGTTGGCCGGAAAAGAATCTGGTCATGATCTTCCAGCCGCACCGTTACACGCGTACTCGCGATCTGTATGACGATTTTGCCAACGTCCTTTCGCAGGTCGATACCCTGCTGATGCTGGATGTTTATGCAGCGGGTGAAACTCCGATTCCGGGTGCGGACAGTCGTTCTTTATGTCGTACCATCCGTGGACGCGGTAAAGTGGATCCTATTCTGGTTCCCGACCCGGCGCAGGTGGCTGAAATGCTTGCCCCGGTCCTGACGGGTAACGATCTGATCCTGATTCAGGGCGCGGGAAATATCGGCAAAATCGCCCGTACCTTAGCTGAAATCAAACTGAAGCCGCAAACTCAGGAGGACGAGCGTCATGGCTGATAAGATTGCTGTCCTGTTTGGCGGCACTTCCGCCGAACGCGAGGTTTCTCTGAATTCGGGCGCTGCCGTGCTGGCGGGCCTGCGTGAAGGTGGTGTGGACGCGCATCCGGTTGATCCGAAAGAGGTGGACGTCACGCAGCTGAAAGCGATGGGCTTCGATAAAGCCTTTATCGCGTTGCACGGTCGCGGCGGTGAAGACGGCACGTTGCAGGGGCTGCTGGAGCTGATCGGCATGCCGTACACCGGCAGCGGCGTGATGGCATCCGCCATCTCCATGGATAAACTGCGCAGCAAACTGCTGTGGCAGGGGGCGGACCTGCCCGTTGCGCCATGGGTTGCACTGACGCGTCGTGAATATGAATTGGGTCTGTCGGACAGCGTTAATACACGCATTGCGGCACTGGGCTTACCGGTTATTGTGAAGCCGAGCCGTGAAGGGTCGAGCGTGGGAATGTCCAAAGTCGATAAAGCTGTAGATTTGGCTGACGCTTTAGCACTGGCATTTCAACATGATGAAGAAGTTCTGATTGAAAAATGGCTTAGCGGGCCGGAATTTACCGTCGCGATGCTTGGCGAAGAAATTTTACCGTCAATTCGCATCCAACCCGCCGGAGTCTTCTATGATTATGAGGCGAAGTATCTCTCTGATGAGACGCAATATTTCTGCCCAGCGGGTCTTGAAGCAGAGCGTGAGGCCGAATTACAGTCTCTGGTGCTTAAAGCCTGGAATGTGCTGGGATGTCGTGGCTGGGGACGCATTGACGTGATGCTTGACGGTGACGGGCAATTTTATCTGCTGGAAGCAAACACGTCTCCGGGTATGACCAGCCATAGCCTTGTGCCGATGGCGGCGCGTCAGGCGGGAATGAGCTTCTCGCAGTTAGTCGTACGTATTCTGGACCAGGCGGGCTGATATGTCTCAGGCTGCATTGAACACGCGCAACCGCGATGACGAAGAAGAATATTCCTCTTCGCGCCGGAGTAATGGAACGCGTCTTGCAGGGATCATCTTCCTGCTCGGGGTGCTGTGCACCGTGTTTATCAGCGGCTGGATGGTGCTGGGCTGGATGGAAGACGCGCAGCGGTTGCCGCTGTCGAAGCTGGTGGTGACCGGGGAGCGACACTACACGCGTAACGATGACATTCGCCAGTCGATTCTGGCGCTTGGGTCGCCTGGCACCTTTATGACGCAGGACGTCAACATTATCCAGAGTCAGATTGAACGTCTGCCGTGGATAAAACAGGCGAGTGTCAGAAAACAATGGCCAGATGAATTGAAGATTCATCTGGTTGAATATGTGCCGATTGCGCGTTGGAATGATCAGCATATGGTTGACGTAGACGGAAATTCGTTCAGCGTCCCGAGCGATCGTGTCAACAAGCAGAATTTACCGATGTTGTATGGCCCGGAAGGCAGCGAAAACGAAGTATTGCAGGGTTTTCGTGAGATGGGGCAGGTGCTGGCTAAGGATCGCTTTACGTTAAAAGATGCTGCGATGACGGCGCGCCGTTCCTGGCAGTTGACCCTAACGAATGGCATTAAGCTCAATCTTGGCCGCGGCGACACAATGAAACGTCTGGCGCGTTTTGTAGAACTTTACCCGGTTTTACAGCAGCAGGCGCAGACGGATGGCAAACGGATAAGCTACGTTGATTTGCGCTATGACTCAGGCGCAGCAGTCGGTTGGGAGCCGGCTCCGGTCGAGGAACCTAATCAGCAACAAAATCAGGCACAGGTACAGGCAGAACAACAATGATCAAGTCGACGGACAGAAAATTGGTAGTAGGACTGGAGATTGGCACCGCGAAGGTTGCCGCTTTGGTAGGGGAAGTTCTGCCCGACGGTATGGTCAATATCATTGGCGTGGGCAGCTGCCCCTCCCGTGGTATGGATAAAGGTGGGGTAAACGACCTTGAGTCGGTGGTGAAATGCGTTCAGCGCGCCATCGACCAGGCTGAATTGATGGCAGATTGCCAGATTTCCTCTGTCTATCTGGCCCTGTCTGGTAAGCACATCAGCTGCCAGAATGAAATCGGTATGGTGCCGATTTCTGAAGAAGAGGTGACGCAGGAAGACGTTGAGAACGTTGTCCACACGGCGAAATCCGTGCGTGTTCGCGACGAGCACCGTGTGCTGCATGTGATCCCGCAGGAATACGCGATCGACTACCAGGAAGGCATCAAGAATCCGGTCGGTCTCTCGGGCGTGCGTATGCAGGCAAAAGTGCACCTGATCACATGTCACAACGATATGGCGAAGAACATTGTAAAAGCCGTTGAACGTTGTGGCCTGAAAGTTGACCAACTCATTTTCGCCGGTCTTGCCGCGAGCTATTCCGTGCTGACCGAAGACGAACGTGAACTGGGCGTCTGTGTGGTCGATATTGGTGGTGGTACAATGGACATGGCCGTCTATACCGGCGGTGCGTTACGCCACACCAAAGTGATCCCGTACGCCGGGAATGTGGTGACCAGCGATATCGCTTACGCCTTTGGTACGCCACCGAGCGATGCAGAGGCGATTAAAGTGCGCCATGGTTGCGCGCTGGGCTCTATCGTCGGCAAAGACGAGAGCGTTGAAGTGCCGAGCGTAGGCGGGCGACCGCCGCGCAGCCTGCAACGCCAGACGCTGGCAGAGGTGATTGAGCCGCGTTATACCGAGCTGCTCAACCTGGTCAACGAAGAGATTTTGCAGTTACAGGAACAGCTTCGCCAGCAGGGTGTGAAACATCATCTCGCGGCGGGGATTGTATTAACCGGCGGGGCAGCGCAAATTGAAGGTCTTGCGGCCTGCGCTCAGCGCGTGTTCCATACGCAGGTGCGTATTGGTGCGCCGCTGAATATTACCGGTTTAACGGATTACGCTCAGGAGCCGTATTACTCAACGGCCGTGGGCCTGCTGCACTACGGGAAAGAATCCCATTTGAGTGGTGAAGCAGAAGTGGAAAAACGCGTCTCGGTGGGGTCTTGGGTCAAACGACTTAACACCTGGTTGCGAAAAGAGTTTTAATTTTTTTAAGAGACCGGAGAGAATTAGCGGTCTCGGGCGACAGGCACAACGGAGAGAGAGATTATGTTTGAACCTATGGAATTAACCAACGACGCGGTGATTAAAGTCATCGGCGTCGGTGGCGGCGGCGGTAACGCCGTAGAGCACATGGTGCGCGAGCGCATCGAAGGTGTTGAATTCTTCGCGGTGAACACCGATGCGCAGGCGCTGCGTAAAACGGCTGTTGGCCAGACGATTCAGATCGGTGGTGGCATCACCAAAGGTCTGGGAGCAGGGGCTAACCCGGAAGTGGGCCGCAACGCGGCAGAAGAAGATCGTGAAGCGCTGCGCGCTGCACTGGACGGTGCAGACATGGTCTTCATCGCAGCGGGTATGGGCGGCGGTACAGGTACCGGTGCAGCACCCGTTGTTGCGGAAGTCGCTAAAGATTTAGGTATTCTGACCGTTGCTGTCGTGACCAAGCCTTTCAACTTTGAAGGTAAAAAGCGTATGGCTTTCGCGGAGCAGGGTATCACCGAGCTGTCCAAGCACGTGGACTCTCTGATTACCATCCCGAACGACAAGCTGCTGAAAGTGCTGGGTCGCGGTATCTCTCTGCTGGACGCCTTTGGCGCGGCAAACGACGTGCTGAAAGGCGCGGTTCAGGGTATTGCTGAACTGATTACCCGTCCAGGTCTGATGAACGTTGACTTTGCAGACGTTCGCACCGTGATGTCCGAGATGGGCTACGCGATGATGGGCTCTGGCGTGGCGAGCGGCGAAGACCGTGCGGAAGAAGCCGCTGAAATGGCGATCTCTTCTCCACTGCTGGAAGATATCGATCTGTCTGGCGCGCGCGGCGTGCTGGTCAACATTACCGCTGGCTTTGACCTGCGTCTGGATGAGTTCGAAACCGTGGGTAACACCATCCGTGCGTTCGCCTCTGACAACGCGACCGTTGTTATCGGTACGTCCCTTGATCCGGAAATGAACGACGAACTGCGTGTGACCGTTGTGGCCACCGGTATCGGTATGGACAAGCGTCCTGAGATCACCCTGGTGACCAACAAACAGACTCAGCAGCCGGTTATGGATCGTTACCAGCAGCACGGTATGGCGCCTCTGACTCAGGAGCAAAAACCGGCGGCGAAAGTGGTGAACGACCCGACTCCACAAACGGCAAAAGAGCCAGATTATCTGGATATCCCGGCGTTCCTGCGTAAGCAAGCTGACTAAGAATTGGCTGGAATTTGGGGATTTGCGCTCTTTGTGCTAAACTGGCCCACCGTTAGTGATATACACTCTCGGTTGGATAGTTAATTTGGCGAGATTATACGATGATCAAACAAAGGACACTTAAACGTATCGTTCAGGCGACGGGTGTCGGTTTACATACCGGCAAGAAAGTCACACTGACGTTACGCCCTGCGCCGGCCAATACCGGGGTCATCTATCGTCGCACCGACTTGAATCCACCGGTAGATTTTCCGGCCGATGCCAAATCTGTGCGTGATACTATGCTCTGTACTTGTCTGGTGAACGAGCATGACGTGCGGATTTCTACCGTAGAGCACCTGAACGCCGCCCTGGCGGGTCTGGGTATCGACAACATTATGGTTGAAGTCGATGCGCCAGAAATCCCGATCATGGACGGGAGTGCTGCTCCGTTCGTTTATTTGTTGCTGGATGCCGGCATCGAAGAACTGAACTGCGCGAAGAAATTTGTTCGCATTAAAGAGACCGTTCGCGTCGAAGATGGCGACAAATGGGCTGAATTCAAACCGTACAATGGTTTCTCGTTGGATTTCACCATCGATTTTAACCATCCGGCGATTGACTCCAGCACCCAGCGCTATGCGATGAACTTCTCTGCGGATGCGTTCATGCGTCAGATCAGCCGAGCACGTACCTTCGGCTTTATGCGTGATATCGAATATCTGCAATCCCGCGGCCTGTGCCTGGGCGGCAGCTTCGATTGTGCCATCGTTGTTGACGATTATCGCGTACTGAACGAAGACGGCCTGCGTTTTGAAGATGAATTTGTTCGTCACAAAATGCTGGACGCGATCGGCGACCTCTTCATGTGTGGTCACAACATCATTGGTGCATTTACCGCGTTTAAATCCGGTCATGCACTGAACAACAAACTGTTGCAGGCCGTCCTGGCAAAACAGGAAGCCTGGGAATATGTGACCTTCGAAGACGAAGCTGAACTGCCGCTGGCGTTCAAAGCCCCGACTATGGTCCTGGCGTAACGGTTAAAGCCGTTTCGTAAGAAAAGCGACTGGTTCACCTGGTACTCTCTCCGACCAGGGAAGCCAGTCGTTTTTATTTCTGCCCTTCTTTAATTTGTCCCCCTCACCCCTGGCCTGTGTCGGGTGCCGAATAACGGTGTGTTCGCTGCATTATTGACCGTTTTTACCTGCTGCAAGGTGTCATTCCTGCTGCCGTGTATTGGCTTTAGTGGTAATATCTGGGCGCTAAAAAAGAATAACTGAACTCAGCCTGCACTGGCGGGCGAACGTGGTGGAGCAAGTGAGCGGAATACTGACGCGCTGGCGACAATTTGGCAGACGTTACTTCTGGCCGCATCTCTTATTGGGGATGGTCGCGGCGAGTTTCGGCTTGCCTGTGCTCAGCAACAGCGCAGACGCGGCCACGCCAGCACGTTCCACGACGACCAAACACGATCTCACCACACGGGTTAACTTCACTAATCTCGCATGGCTTGAAGCCAGCCGCCGTCCCAATTTCTCCGTTGATTACTGGCAGCAGCACGCGATTCGCACGGTCATCCGCCATCTGTCGTTCGCGATGGCGCCGCAGACGATGCCTGTTGCGGAAGAAACGCTGCCGGTTCAGGCTCAGCATCTTGCCCTGCTCGATACGCTTAATGCGCTGCTGACGCAGGACAACCAGCCGCCAGTGACCGTAAATCAGACGGCGCAAACGGATTTTGTTTCCCCTGCATCCTTCTCTGTTTCGACATGGATTAGCCAGGTTCACGGCATCCGTGCCGGGCCTCAACGCCTCAGCTAAATTAACCTTTTTCAATACCTTAATTTATCTGCCCGACTGGGGCGTTTGAGAATTTATTATGCTAATCAAATTGTTAACCAAAGTTTTTGGTAGTCGTAACGATCGTACCCTGCGCCGCATGCGCAAAGCTGTGAACGTCATCAACGGTATGGAACCGGCGATGGAGAAGCTCACTGATGATGAGCTGAAAGCGAAAACCGCGGAGTTCCGTGCGCGTCTGGAGAAAGGTGAAACCTTAGAAAGCCTGATCCCGGAAGCCTTCGCCGTTGTACGTGAGGCCAGTAAACGCGTGTTCGGCATGCGTCACTTCGACGTGCAGCTGCTGGGCGGGATGGTGCTCAACGAGCGCTGCATCGCGGAAATGCGTACCGGTGAAGGTAAAACCCTGACGGCAACGCTGCCGGCTTACCTGAATGCGCTGACGGGTAAGGGCGTTCACGTTGTTACCGTCAACGACTATCTGGCGCAGCGCGACGCAGAAAACAACCGTCCACTGTTCGAATTCCTCGGCATGACCGTGGGCATTAACATGTCCGGCCTGCCGGCACCTGCCAAGCGTGAAGCCTATAACGCAGATATCACCTACGGCACCAACAACGAATACGGCTTCGACTACCTGCGCGACAACATGGCGTTCAGCCCGGAAGAGCGCGTCCAGCGTAAACTGCACTATGCGCTGGTGGATGAGGTTGACTCCATTCTGATCGATGAAGCGCGTACCCCGCTGATCATCTCCGGCCCGGCCGAAGACAGCTCCGAGATGTACCGTAAAGTCGACAAAATCATTCCTCACCTGCTGCGTCAGGAGAAAGAAGACTCCGATACTTTCCAGGGGGAAGGTCACTTCTCCGTGGATGAAAAAGCGCGTCAGGTCAACCTGACCGAACGCGGCCTGGTGAAAATCGAAGAGTTGCTGGTGGCTGAAGGCATTATGGAAGAGGGCGAGTCTCTGTACTCCCCGAGCAACATCATGCTGATGCACCACGTAACGGCCGCACTGCGCGCGCACGCCCTTTTCACCCGCGACGTTGACTACATTGTTAAAGACGGCGAAGTCATCATCGTCGATGAACACACCGGCCGTACTATGCAGGGACGTCGCTGGTCCGATGGCCTGCACCAGGCCGTGGAAGCGAAAGAAGGCGTGGATATTCAAAACGAAAACCAGACGCTGGCATCCATCACCTTCCAGAACTACTTCCGTCTGTACGAGAAGCTGGCGGGGATGACCGGTACCGCAGATACCGAAGCGTTTGAGTTCAGCTCCATCTATAAGCTGGATACCGTGGTAGTACCTACCAACCGTCCGATGATCCGTAAGGATATGCCGGACCTGGTATACATGACTGAAGCGGAAAAAATTCAGGCGATCATTGAAGATATTCGCGAACGTACCGCGAAGGGCCAGCCGGTACTGGTGGGGACCATCTCCATCGAGAAATCCGAAGTGGTATCCAACGAGCTGACCAAAGCAGGCATCAAACACAACGTTCTGAACGCCAAGTTCCACGCTAAAGAAGCAGATATCGTTGCGCAGGCCGGTTACCCGGCTGCCGTAACCATCGCCACCAACATGGCGGGTCGTGGTACCGATATTATGCTCGGCGGTAGCTGGCAGGCCGAAGTGGCGGAGCTGGAAAACCCAACCCCAGAGCAAATCGCGCAGATCAAAGCCGACTGGCAGGTGCGTCATGACGCGGTGCTGGCATCCGGTGGTCTGCACATCATTGGTACCGAGCGTCATGAATCTCGTCGTATCGATAACCAGCTGCGCGGTCGTGCAGGTCGTCAGGGTGATGCCGGTTCTTCCCGCTTCTATCTGTCTATGGAAGATGCGCTGATGCGTATTTTCGCCTCTGACCGTGTGTCCGGCATGATGCGTAAACTGGGCATGAAACCTGGCGAAGCGATCGAGCACCCGTGGGTTACCAAAGCGATTGCCAACGCCCAGCGTAAAGTAGAAAGCCGCAACTTCGATATTCGTAAGCAGCTGCTGGAATATGATGACGTTGCCAACGACCAGCGTCGTGCGATCTACACCCAGCGTAACGAACTGCTGGACGTGTCCGACGTGAGCGAAACCATCAACAGCATTCGCGAAGATGTGTTCAAAGCCACTATCGACGCGCACATTCCGCCACAGTCTCTGGAAGAGATGTGGGATATCGAAGGTTTGCAGGAACGTCTGAAAAACGACTTCGATCTCGAACTGCCAATCAAAGAGTGGCTGGACAAAGAGCCTGAGCTGCACGAAGAGACCCTTCGCGAGCGTATCTACGAAACCGCGCTGGACGTCTACAAGCGTAAGGAAGAAGTGGTTGGCGCAGAGATGATGCGTCACTTTGAGAAAGGCGTAATGTTGCAGACCCTGGACTCCCTGTGGAAAGAGCACCTGGCGGCAATGGACTACCTGCGTCAGGGTATCCATCTGCGTGGTTATGCGCAGAAAGATCCGAAGCAGGAGTACAAGCGTGAATCCTTCTCCATGTTTGCTGCCATGCTGGAGTCGCTGAAGTATGAAGTCATCAGCACCCTGAGCAAAGTTCAGGTGCGTATGCCGGAAGAAGTGGAAGCGATGGAGCAGCAGCGTCGTGAAGAAGCTGAGCGTCTGGCACAGATGCAGCAGCTGAGCCATCAGACCGATGAAAGCGAAGCCGCAGCGGCAATCGCAGCGCAGACGGGCGATCGTAAAGTCGGTCGTAACGATCCGTGCCCATGCGGTTCCGGCAAAAAATACAAGGCGTGCCACGGCCGTCTGAGTTAAGAACATAACAAACTGAAAAGGCGCAGATATCTGCGCCTTTTTTATGGAAGTGACATGATGAAAACACTGCAAATTGCTGTCGGGATCATTCGCAACCCGCAAAATCAGATCTTCATTACCCAACGTGCCGCCGATGCGCACATGGCCAACAAATGGGAATTCCCCGGCGGAAAAATCGAATCAGGTGAAACGCCGGAGCAGGCGCTGGTGCGTGAGCTTCAGGAAGAGGTGGGGATCACCCCGCTTGGCGCAACGCTGTTCGATAAGCTGGAGTACCAGTTTCCGGATCGTCACATCACGCTGTGGTTCTGGCTGGTTGAAAACTGGGAAGGTGAGCCGTGGGGAAAAGAGGGGCAGCCGGGTAACTGGATTGAGCTTCAGGCCAGTGATGCGGAAAAATTCCCGCCTGCCAATGAGCCTGTGATCCTCCGGCTGGCCGCACAACCGTAGGCCTGCTAAGCGACGCGCCAGCAGGCTTTGAACGTTACTGCTGGTTTTCGCTCCAGTCATCGCTATCCGAGAGATCGCCTTCGCTCGGAATGCGTTTCTCTTCCGCCGCCCATTCGCCCAGGTCTATAAGCTGACAGCGCTTACAGCAGAATGGGCGAAATGGACTTACGTCTCCCCAGACGACAGTTTTCCCACAGGTTGGGCAGTTTACGGTGGTTACGTCAGACATTGGCACTCCTTAACAACAGGCCAGTTCAAAATCGAGGCGTTCCGGCACGGTGCCATGTTCACTGTCCAGCGGCATAAAGCGGATCGCGAAACGGCTTTTATGTCCGGAAATTTGCGGGTAAAGCTGCTCGCCAAGAGACAGGTTCAGGCGCAGAAGATCGGCGTCGTCGCCGTTATCCTGATAGAAACCGTTGAGACTGGTTTGTTTGCGGAACGGGGCAGAGTTACGCACAAGATCGAGGATCAGGGATAACGTCTGATTCATCGGCTCCAGGCTGCCCAGCCAGCTGTTCACCTGGCGATCGCGCTGTTCCTGCGGCATGTGCAGCCACATATGCAGCGTTGGCAGGTCAAAGCTACAGCATCCGCCCGGTATGCTCAGGCGCTGGCGCACCAGCGCAATCAGACGATCCTCTCGTAAAAACTGGCCAACGCGCGGCGCGGCCATCAGGGTCGTGCTGCTGTTTTTCAGCTGCTTGCGTAAAGCGTCAATTCGACTTTGATCCACGCCCGGTACTTCGGCCCAGGCCTGTAATTTACGCTGCTGGCGCTCCAGCTCTTTCAACAGCTCAGTGCGGACGTCGCCGCGTTCAATCACATCCAGCAGATCGCCCACGTTGCGGAAAAAATGCAGCGCCGTGGCGTGATCGTTGACAGGCAGATGTTGTGAAAGCTGTTGAATAAGAAATTCTATGCGTAGCCAGGTACGCATTTTTTCGTTAAGCGGGTGCTCAAAAAGGATATGAGTCGACATTATGGTTTTTCCTGTGCAACGGCCTGCGCGGCGAAGGTCAGATACTGCGCGTGCAGACGAGCAACATCCGATGCAATGGCATCTGGTGCGCCGTTATTATCAATAACATCATCCGCAATGGCGAGGCGCGCTTCGCGCGTGGCCTGTGCGGCAAGAATTTGTTCAGCATGCTCGCGAGAAACATGGTCACGCGCCATGGTTCTCTGGATTTGCGTTTCGCGGGAAACGTCAATCACCAGCGTTCTGTCTGCTTTATTTTGAAGCTGATTTTCCACCAGTAACGGGACCACCCACAACACATAGGGCGAAAGGGCTGCGGCAATCTGACGCTGAGTTTCCTGGTGGATAATGGGGTGGAGCAGGGCATTAAGCCAGGCTTTTTCCACTGGATCGGAAAATATGCACTCACGCAGCTGCCGACGATTCAGGGTGCCGTCAGCCTGTATCACACGGCGACCAAAATGCGCTTCGATGGCGTTTAAGGCGGGTGTATTGGGTTCTACCACCTGACGGGCAATGATATCGGCGTCGATAATCGTGATGCCGAGACGAGCAAACGCGTGCGCAACGGTGCTTTTACCACTACCGATGCCGCCGGTTAATGCGACGATATACCCCATTAAATCAGATCCTGGGAATTATTCAGTTTTAAAATCAGTTGCTTAAAATTCAAACTTACAACAGCCAATGTTTAGCTCTCTTTACCCGCTTTTTACCAGGTAAATTTATAGGATTGTAGCGTAAAAAAAGAGAATTTCGCAGTCTTGCGGAGCAGGTATTAGTGCGTATGATAGCGTCACTGGAGTTGTGCTTTTAATATATTTGCCTCTAACCCCAGGAATCCGCACATGCGTATCGAAGAAGATCTGAAGTTAGGTTTCAAAGACGTTCTTATCCGCCCTAAACGCTCTACACTGAAAAGTCGCTCAGACGTTGAACTCGAACGTCAATTCACCTTTAAGCATTCCGGTCAGACGTGGTCTGGCGTGCCGATTATCGCGGCCAACATGGACACCGTCGGAACCTTCGAGATGGCGACCGCACTGGCGCAATTCGACATCCTTACTGCGGTACACAAACACTACAGCGCTGAAGAGTGGGATGCGTTTGTCGCCTCCGCCTCGGCTGACGTGGTGAAGCATGTGATGGTCTCGACCGGTACCTCTGATGCAGATTTCGAGAAAACCAAACAGATCCTGAACGCCAATCCAGCGCTGAATTTTGTCTGCATTGACGTGGCAAATGGTTATTCCGAGCATTTCGTTCAGTTCGTCAGCAAGGCACGTGAGGCCTGGCCAACCAAAACCATCATCGCGGGCAACGTGGTGACCGGTGAAATGTGTGAAGAGCTGATCCTCTCCGGGGCCGACATTGTAAAAGTTGGCATTGGCCCGGGGTCCGTTTGCACCACGCGCGTGAAAACCGGTGTGGGTTATCCGCAGCTGTCTGCGGTAATTGAATGCGCTGACGCTGCGCACGGTCTGGGCGGCCAGATCATCAGCGACGGTGGCTGCACCATGCCAGGCGATGTCGCGAAAGCCTTCGGCGGCGGCGCGGATTTCGTGATGCTCGGCGGCATGCTGGCTGGCCACGAAGAGAGCGGCGGTACCGTGGTAGAAGAGAACGGCGAGAAATTCATGCTGTTCTACGGAATGAGCTCTGAATCCGCGATGACCCGTCACGTGGGCGGTGTCGCGAAATACCGTGCGGCGGAAGGCAAAACCGTTAAGCTGCCACTGCGTGGTCCGGTCGAAAACACGGCGCGCGATATCCTCGGCGGTCTGCGTTCTGCCTGCACCTACGTTGGTGCTTCCCGCCTGAAAGAGCTGACGAAACGCACGACGTTTATCCGCGTTCAGGAGCAGGAAAACCGCGTATTCAATAGCCTCTGACGGCTACGGCTGGCGCGCGTCCGTGCGCCAGCGTTACCCCGCGCTCATTGCATCCCCCAGATGGAAAATCGGCAAATACATTGCCACCACCAGCGTGCCAATAATCAGACCCGTCACGACCAGTAGCAAAGGCTCAAGAAGCGCCGCCAGATTGTCTGCCTGCTGAAATGTCTGTTCCGTATGGTGGCGGGCCAGATTCATCAGCATCACATCCAGTGAACCCGACACTTCTCCGGTGCGAATGAGCTGAATACACAGTGGCGTAAAAACAGAGGCCTTCTGGAAGGAGGACCACACGGGCATCCCCTGTTCGATATCGCTGCGTATCTCACGGAGTTTCTCCTGCCAGTAGCCCCTCTCAACGGTCTCCTCCACACTCTCCAGTCCTTGTAAAAAGGCAATTCCGGCCTGCTGGGTTAATGACAGCACGGTAAAAATCTGTCCCAGTTTTTGCCCGCGCGTCAGCGTGCCCATAACCGGTACGTGTAACAAAACATACTGCCAGCGTGGATGCCGCCGCAGCTTACAGGCGATGACAACCATTGCCACGAGCAGGGTCAAAAGGGTGAGGATATGCGCCTGAACCAAGGCCGCCAGCCCTATGACTGCCTGCGTGAGCAAAGGGAGCGGGGTGTTGAACGTTTTGTAGATTGCAGCAAACTCAGGCAAAACCAGCGTGACCATCGCCAGCACCACGAAAACGGCCAGCGTCAGGATGATCAGCGGATAGCGCAGCGCTTTCTTCACCTTCGCACTGAGCTGCTGCTGGGATTTTTGTTGCTGCGCAAGCTGACGGCAGCAGGCTTCGAGCTTACCCGTCAGCTCACCCGTCTTCACCATTGAGACATAAAGAGGGCTAAACACCTCTGGCCATTTCTTCATGGCCTCTGACAGGGCGCAACCTTCGCTCAGGTCATCAGCAAGACTGTGCAGCAGCGCCTGCCAGTGCTGCAAAGGATGCTGTTCCGCCAGCATGTGCAGGCTTTGGGATAGCGTGAGTCCAGCCTGTAGCAGCGTGGCGAGCTGGCGAAAAATATCGTAGCAGTGCTGCACCTGCCATCGCTGGCGCTGCTGACAGCGTTTTAGCGCCAGCGGGTGCAGTTGTTTAAGCACCAGAGCCGTGTAAGCTGCGCCACGGTCGATGGCCCAGAGGGTGCCGGTTTGCACCTCCCCCTCGGTGTTCAGGGCACGCCAGCGCCAGAGCGAATTAGCAGCCATCGGGCATTCCCAGGACGCGCAACAGCTCTTCGAGCGTGGTCAGCCCTTGCTCTACGGCCATGCAGCCATGCTCAAACAAAGAGGTCATTCCCGCCTGACGAGCGCTGGACCCAATCACCTCCGTGTTTGCTCCGCTGGCGATGGCCTGCCGCAGCGTGTCGTCGATGACGAGCACTTCAAAAATAGCTACGCGACCATAAAAACCGTGGTAGCAGCGATCGCAGCCGGTGGGTTGCCAGCGAGGAAGCGGCCGGGGCCACAGCGTGCGGGGTAATTCGGTGTGGCGGCTGGCTTCCTGTCGGCAGTACGGACATAAACGGCGCACCAGTCGCTGGGCAATCACCATCGAGAGCGCCGAAGAGATCATCCAGCGCGCGACGCCCATCTGTTGCAGCCGTACCAGCGTTTCAGTCGTCGAGTTAGTATGGAGGGTGGACAGCACCAGATGTCCGGTTTGCGCCGCCTTAATGGCAATTTCTGCCGTTTCGCCGTCACGAATTTCACCCACCATAATGATGTCAGGATCCTGCCTGAGCAGGGCACGCAGCACGCTCTGGAAGGTCAGCCCCGCACGCGGATTAATCTGCGTCTGGTTTAAGCCTGCAAGCGGGATTTCAACGGGATCTTCCACGCTGCAAATATTGACGTCAGGGGTATTTCGCGCCTGTAACGCGCTGTACAGCGTCACTGTTTTCCCGCTACCGGTCGGGCCGGTGACCAGAATCAACCCCTGAGGGCTGTTAAGCGCCCCGGCAAAACGGGCCTGCTGATCTGCGCTCATCCCCAGCTGTTCAAGCTCCAGTGCCTGCTGTACCTGGTGAAGCAGACGAAGCACGATTTTTTCTCCACCACTACAGGGAAGGGTTGCGATACGAAAAGAGACGGGGACGCTTGCCAGCTCCACCGTAAACTGGCCGTCCTGCGGCAGGCGGCGCTCCGCAATATCCAGTTGACCCAGCACCTTCAGACGTGCGGCAAGCGTCGTCCCGAGGGCGGCAGAGATCGGCAGTTGCGGGTAGAGAACACCGTCGATTCGCAAACGGATCTGGTAGCCGTGCTCCGTCGGTTCAATATGGATGTCAGAAGCCCGCTGGTTTACTGCCTGCTGCAAGGTTGTACTGAGCACGTCAGCGGCTGAGTTTGGCGCTATGCCCGGCAGGTGTGATGATGAGACGGACTGAAGCCGTTTTTCCATCCGTTCTGCCGTCCAGCACTCAATATCAATACGCTTCTGCGTGGCGAAGCGTAACGCTTCCATCAGCTCAGAGGCAGGATTACCCACCACCGCAATGCTGATCATATCGGTGTCGCTTGCGAGTAGCAGTGCGTGATGGCGCTGACAGAGCGTCATTAGCTGTTCGGTATTCATTGTCCACTCCTGTCAGTTGTTGTCGAAGCGGAAAACATCTTCACAGGCTTGTCTGAGCGCCGTGTCGGACGCAATTTTGCAGTCACGCGTCCAGCCCGTCATACCGTTACCGTCGCTCCAGATCGGTGTCATGAGCACTTCAAGTCCGTTAAGGCTTTCCTGCCCTGTTAACGATACGGCCCCCTTTGCCACGCTCATCGCTGAAACGTAACGTGTGGTTGTCGGGGAGGGGATGCCATTGGTGCCTGCGTCGCAGCTATCCACACCACCACGATCCAGGGCGCAAAGCTCAATGGCGGTGCGGTAGGGGATGAACGTTTGCAGCATATCGGTGAGCGCCGCTTTTCGCAGGTAGTTCTGATAGGCCGGAACGCCAATGGCGCTCAGGATGGCAATAATGCCAATGACCACCATTAGCTCAATCAGGGTAAATCCTTGTTGTCTGTTCATGTCTGCTCCTTACGTTAAGTGGCGCTACTGTGGCAGTGCCAGCATGCAGAAACGAGGGACAAAAGCGTGAACGTGAAGGGGCTTTCAGGGAAATGATTCAGTGTTGCAGAGAAGGACAGCGTAATTGCGAGCGGTTTCGTATTTCCCCTCTCCGGGCGGAGAGGGGAGGATAATTTATTTGAAGCGCATCGAGAGGTCGAGGGCGCGGACGTGCTTGGTCAGGGCGCCAACGGAGATGTAATCGACGCCGGTTTCAGCAAATTCGCGGATGGTGTCGAACGTCACGTTGCCGGACACCTCAAGCTGCGCCTGGCCGTTTGTGCGTTTGACCGCTTCACGCATCTGCTCCGTGTCGAAGTTATCGAGCATGATGATGTCAGCCCCCGCTTTAATGGCCTCGTTCAGCTCCTCCAGCGTTTCCACTTCCACTTCGACCGGCACATCCGGATGTAGCCAGAAGGCTTTTTCCACGGCCTGACGCACCGAGCCAGAGGCAATAATGTGGTTCTCTTTGATCAGGAAGGCATCGGATAGCCCCAGACGATGGTTGGCGCCGCCACCGCAGAGTACCGCGTATTTCAGCGCGGTGCGCAGGCCCGGCAGGGTTTTACGGGTATCCAGCAGCTGCGTGCGGGTGCCTGCCAGCAGGTCAACGTAGCGGCGTACTTCACTGGCAACGCCAGAGAGCGTTTGCACAAAATTGAGCGCGGTGCGTTCACCGGTCAGCAAGACGCGGGACGGGCCGTCCAGCTCGAACAGTGGCTGATTCGCCGTGACCGCATCACCGTCTTCAACGTGCCATGTTACCTGCACCTCGTCGCCTGCCAGCTGGGTAAAGACCTCCTCAACCCAGCGTTTTCCGCAGAAGACTCCCGCTTCGCGGGTGATGATCACCGCATGCGAGCGCGTCTCTTTTGGCAACAATTGGGCGGTAATATCGTTATCGGCGCTGACGTCGCCGCCGAGATCTTCTTTCAGGGCATGGGCAACGCTTGCCGGGATATCACTATTAATACGTTCCAGAAGCGCGTCACGTCGGTGGTCGGGGTTATAGCGGCGAGGCGGCATGATAAAACTCCAAATTGGTAACGAATCATAATATTGAAACATGCTACTCTGAACCGAGTAACAGCACCATAGATAAGGAGTTCCAGCATGTTGTTAGAAAACGGATGGCTGGTGGACGCGCGGCATGTACCGTCGCCGCACCACGACTGCCGCCCGGAGGATGAAAAGCCCACACTGCTGGTGGTTCACAATATTAGTCTCCCGCCGGGTGAGTTTGGCGGTCCGTGGATCGATGCGTTATTCACTGGAACGATAGATCCCGATGCCCACCCCTTCTTTGCTGAGATTGCGCATCTGCGCGTATCGGCGCACTGTCTGATCCGTCGTGATGGCGAAGTGGTTCAGTATGTTCCTTTTGATAAGCGTGCCTGGCATGCCGGCGTGTCGATGTATCAGGGACGCGAGCGGTGCAATGATTTCTCCATTGGAATTGAACTGGAAGGAACGGACACCGCGCCTTACACCGATGCGCAATATGAGAAACTGGTTGCTGTAACGCAAACGTTAATCGGGCGCTATCCCGCCATTGCAGACAATATTACAGGGCACAGCGACATCGCCCCCGAAAGAAAAACCGACCCCGGCCCGGCGTTTGACTGGGCCCGGTTTCACGCCATGCTTACCACGTCGTCAGATAAGGAGATAACATGACGTTGTTTACCATGCTGCTGGTTATGATCGCTGAACGCCTGTTTAAGCTCGGCGAGCACTGGCATCTGGATCATCGGCTGGAGGTGTTATTCCGCCGCATCAGGCATTTTTCCATGCTGCGCACGCTGCTGATGGCGGCAGGCGTGATGGCGATTACGTTCCTGTTGCTGCGCTCGCTTTACGGCCTCTTTTTCAACGTGCCGCTGCTGGTGGTGTGGATCCTGCTCGGCGTGCTGTGTATTGGCGCGGGCAAGGTGCGTTTGCACTATCACGCGTATCTGAAAGCCGCTTCCCGGGATGATGCCCACGCGCGCGGCGCGATGGCGAGCGAGCTGACGATGATCCACGGCGTACCGCCGGACTGCGATGAACGCGAGTTTCTGCGGGAGCTGCAAAACGCGCTGCTGTGGATCAACTTCCGTTACTACCTGGCGCCGCTGTTCTGGTTCGTGGTGGGTGGACCCTGGGGGCCGGTACTGCTGATGGGTTATGCGTTCCTGCGCGCCTGGCAGACCTGGCTTGCCCGCTATCTTACGCCGCATGAACGTCTACAGTCCGGCATTGATGCCATCCTGCACGTGCTCGACTGGCTTCCGGTGCGTCTGGTAGGCGTGGTCTATGCCCTCATCGGTCACGGTGAAAAGGCGCTGCCCGCGTGGTTTGTCTCCCTTGCAGACCGCCATACCTCGCAGTATCAGGTTTTAACCCGACTGGCACAGTTCTCGCTGGCGCGTGAGCCGCACACGGACAAAGTCGCAACGCCAAAAGCTGCCGTCTCGATGGCGAAGAAAACATCCTTTGTGGTGGTGGTGATTGTGGCGCTGCTGACGATTTACGGCACGCTGGTCTAAGCCAGCGCGCCGAAGCTGTTACGGCGTATCCGCAGGCGGGATGCCGAAGTCAGGCATCCCGTTTTCGTTCCAGCGGACGAGTTTCAGGCGAGTATGGCGATTGGGATCGTAAAGCGGATCGCCTTCAATTTCAGTGTAGTTTCGCGCGTGGTAGACCAGCATATCTTCGCCTTCCGGCGTCTGCGTAAAGCTGTTATGGCCTGGCCCATACTGACGGTTTTCGTAGCTGGTGACGAACACCGGGCGCGGGGATTTATGCCAGTTAGCCGGGTTTTGCGGATCGGCATTCAGGTCTGCCCACAGTAATCCCATGCAGTAGTTCTCGTCGGTGGCGCTGGCGGAATAGCTGATAAACAGCTTATCGCCATGGAACAGCACCGCCGGGCCTTCGTTGACCCAGAACCCACGGCACTCCCAGTCATATTCCGGTTTACTGAGCATCACCGGCTCGCCTTTCAGCGTCCACGGATTTTCCATTTCACACAGGTAAAGATTGGAGTTACCGGAAATGTCCGGGGCTTTTTGCGCCCACAGATACCAGCGTTTACCCTGATGAACAAAGGTGGTGGCATCCAGCGCGAAGGTGTCAAACGGGGTTTTGATTTGCCCTTTTTCCACCCACGTACCGGTGAGCGGATCGCGATCTGCACATTCAATGGCAAACATGCGATGCTGGAACATCCCGAGCTGATCGAGCGCCTGGGTATGCGTGGCGGCAAAATAGATGTACCACCTGCCGTCGATATGATGCAGCTCCGGTGCCCAGATCAGCTGGCTCATCGGGCCGGTGTCGGGCTTGCGCCAGACAATCACCTCTTCGGCATCGCGTAAACCTTCCAGCGAGTCCGCGCGGCGGATCGCCAGCCGATCGTACTCCGGCACGGAGGCGATAAAGTAATATTGCCCATCGTGACGCAGGATATACGGGTCGGCGCGTTGTTCAATAAACGGGTTTGGCCAGGTTTGCATTCGGCTTTCCTTATTTAGTCTCAGCGGCTTTGAGTTCCTGATAATCGTTCAGCTCGCGATAGTTGGTGCGACGCTTTTCCAGATCGGACTGGATCTGCTTCATGGTCTCACGGTCCACTTTCAGCAGACGTACTACGCCCGCGGTAATTAAGTATCCAATGCCGGGAATGACGGTAAACAGCAGCACGATCCCGTTGATGGCATCCGCGCTCTGCGCTTTTGCGCCCGCGTCGTAGCCGTACCAGGAGAGCAGGAAGCCGACCATTGCCCCGGCAATCGCCAGACCCAGCTTCAGGAAGAAGATGTTGCCGGAGAAGCTGATCCCGGTGATGCGTTTCCCGGTTTTCCATTCACCGTAGTCGTCCACGTCGGCCATCAGCGACCAGTGCAGCGGTGACGGGATCTGGTGCAGAATGTTCAGCAGGAAGTAGAGCACGACAATGGTTGTCGTCGCTTTCGGGTCGAAGAAGTAAAAGGCGCAGGAGAAAATCGCCAGCACGATGTTGGTCCAGAAGAAGACCTTCAGCTTACACCAGCGGTCGGTCAGCACTTTCGCCAGCATACTGCCGAACATCATGCCGACCACGCCCAGGCTGATAAACAGCGTGGCGAAATGGGTGCTTTGCCCCATGACCCAGGTGACGTAATACATGGTGGCCGCCATGCGGATAAAGCCAGGGCAGACGTTGCACAGCGTTAACAGCAGGATCCGCACCCACTGGTCATTCTTCCACACGTCTTTCAGGTCGTTTTTCAGTTCGTCATGAGTTTGCACCGCCGGACGCACGCGCTCGCGCACGGTGGCGAAGCAGAACAGGAACATACAGGTTCCAATCAGCGCCAGCACGGTCATTGCCATCTGGTAGCCTTTGGCTTTGTTATCCCCACCGAACCAGTCGGCCATCGGCAGGAGCGTTAGCGACAGCAGCAGCGTGGCGATACCAACCATAACAAAACGGTAGGACTGGCAGGCAACGCGCTCCTTCGGGTCGTTGGTGATCACGCCGCCGAGCGAACAGTACGGAATGTTGATGGCGGTATAGGTCAGCGACAGCAGGAAGTAGGTGACAAAGGCATAGATAACTTTGCTGTTATAGCTCCAGTCAGGCGTGGTAAACATCAGGATGCTGAACAGCGCGTAGGGGAAGGCAATCCACAGCAGCCATGGACGAAACCGGCCATATTTGCTGCGGGTACGGTCGGCAATCGCGCCCATAATTGGGTCCGTGACGGCATCAATGACGCGTACGGACAGGAGTAAAACGCCAACCAGTGCAGGAGCCAGACCAAAAATATCCGTATAAAAGTAGTTAACAAATAACATGATGGCGCCAAAGATAATGTTGCATCCGGCGTCACCCATGCCATAGCCGATCTTTTCTTTTACTGACAGTTTGTTGTTATTCATCGACAGCTCTCCGGGTTTCGGTATGGAGAGAATTATTCGCTGGCAAACGAATATATGCGTTGCAATATAAAGGCGGTGATATGGAGGATTTTGCTGTGGGCGCGAATTTGTGAGGAAGGTAACAAGACGCTGTACCCGCAACCGCGAGTACAGCGAGAAAACACTTAGTGCGCTTTCACCGTTTTGGCATTTTTCTGTTTCACCATATAGCCCACGCCGAGGATCGCAATCCAGACCGGGATCAGGTAGACGGAAATCGCCATGCCTGGGGTGATGAGCATGATGACCAGCACAGCTGCCATGAACAGCAGGCAAACCCAGTTCCCCAGCGGATAGAGCAGGGCAGGGAAGCGCGTGGTTACGCCCTGCTGGTGCTTGGCGCGGCGGAACTTGATGTGCGCGAGGCTAATCATCGCCCAGTTAATCACCAGCGCGGAAACCACCAGCGCCATCAGCAGACCGAAGGCAGATTCCGGTGCCAGGTAGTTAATCAGAACGCACAGCGCCGTCACGACCGCCGACACGATGATGGTATTAACCGGTACGCCACGCTTATCAACGGTAAGCAGCGCTTTCGGTGCGTTGCCCTGTTGCGCCAGGCCGAACAGCATACGGCTGTTGCAGTAAACGCAGCTGTTATAAACGGAGAGCGCGGCGGTCAGCACCACGACGTTGAGCGCGTTCGCCACGAAGGTGTCGCCCAGCTCGTGGAAGATGAGCACAAACGGGCTGGTATCCGCCGTCACGCGCGTCCATGGCAGCAGGGAGAGCAGGACCGCCAGGGAGCCCACATAGAAGATCAGAATACGGTAGATAACCTGGTTAGTGGCTTTCGGGATGCTCTGCTCCGGGTTGTCGGCTTCCGCGGCGGTGATGCCCACCAGCTCCAGACCGCCGAAGGAGAACATGATAATTGCCATCATCATCACCAGACCGGTCATGCCGTGCGGCAGGAACCCGCCTTGCTCCCAAAGGTTGCGCACGGTGGCCTGCGGACCGCCGTTGCCGCTGAACAGCAGCCAGCCGCCGAAGATGATCATCGCTACAACGGCAATCACTTTGATGATGGCAAACCAGAACTCCATCTCACCAAACACTTTTACGTTGGTCAGGTTAATGGCATTGATAATGACGAAGAAGGCCGCCGCAGATGCCCAGGTGGGGATCTCCGGGTACCAGAACTGAATGTATTTCCCAACGGCGGTCAGCTCGGCCATGGCAACCAGAACGTACAGAACCCAGTAGTTCCACCCCGAGGCGAAACCTGCGAAGCTGCCCCAGTATTTATAGGCGAAGTGGCTGAATGAGCCTGCGACCGGCTCCTCAACAACCATTTCACCTAACTGGCGCATAATCAGAAATGCAATAAAACCCGCAATCGCGTACCCCAGAATAATGCCCGGACCGGCCGACTGGATAACCGATGCACTGCCCAGAAACAGGCCAGTACCAATAGCACCGCCCAGGGCGATGAGCTGAATATGGCGGTTTTTAAGGCCGCGCTTTAGCTGATCGCCATGCTGTTGAGCTTCCATTTGAAACCTCGTGTGTGGTTGTTATGTTCACGCTGTGCGTGTGTAATTATGAAAGTCCATATTCTGTATTTATTTCTTTACGGTTAACGATACCGAAAAAAGCGGAGATGGCTTCCGTTAGCGCAAGAATAGTGGTAAGTGCCAGCGAATGCACCTGCTTTATGAAGGGATGAAGACGACTTGAATAAAAAGAAACCAATTGTAAATCGGTACGTTAACCCCTCATACCCCAACCTATAGAATAGAAATGCGTCAGAAGAGGGCGAATTTTCATTTTTTGCCTTGTTGAATCGCTTCAGATTGCAAAAACCCTCGTTTCATTATGGTTAAAACTGCCTCTTTGGTAGTAACCATTTCATTTGTGCAAAGTTACATTCCTGAAACGTTAGTTCTGTAAGGTTGTTAAAATGTGCCGGGTTTACTGATTTCAATCAAAACCAATATGGACAGAAGGTGAATACTTTGTTACTTTAGCGATACGAACATGAAATTGGTAAGACCAATTGACTCCGGGCAAAAAGGCGTAAGACAGGGAATATGGCCTACAGCAAAATTCGCCAACCAAAACTTTCCGATGTGATTGAGCAGCAGCTGGAGTTTTTGATTCTCGAAGGGACACTGCGCCCGGGCGAGAAACTCCCGCCAGAACGCGAGCTGGCAAAACAGTTCGACGTTTCACGCCCCTCTCTGCGTGAGGCGATTCAACGTCTCGAAGCAAAGGGCCTGTTGCTCCGTCGCCAGGGTGGCGGAACCTTTGTGCAAAACAGCCTGTGGCAGAGCTTCAGCGACCCGCTGGTAGAACTTCTCTCTGACCACCCAGAATCCCAGTTTGATCTGCTTGAGACCCGTCACGCGCTGGAAGGTATCGCGGCTTATTACGCCGCCCTTCGCAGCACTGATGAAGACCGCGTACGTATTCGCGAGCTGCATCAGGCCATTGAACGGGCACAGCAGTCCGGCGATTTAGACGCCGAGTCCAATGCCGTCGTCCAGTATCAAATTGCCGTCACCGAAGCGGCGCACAACGTGGTGCTCCTCCATCTGCTACGCTGCATGGAGCCGATGCTGGCCCAGAACGTTCGTCAGAATTTTGAATTGTTGTATGCCCGTCGGGAGATGCTCCCGCTGGTAAGCAACCATCGCACCCGAGTATTCGAGGCGATAATGGCCGGGGAACCGGAGCAGGCGCGCGAAGCGTCGCACCGCCATCTGGCTTTCATTGAGGAAATCTTGCTGGACCGCAGCCGTGAACAATCGCGTCGCGAACGTTCATTACGCCGCATACAGCAACGAAAGGATTAAGCGCCAGGTACTTTTAGAGCGCGGCAACTAAACGCAGAACCTGTCTTATTGTGTTTTCTGGCGAAAATACAATGGGACAGGTTCCAGACAAATCAACGTATTAGATAGATAAGGAATACCCCCATGTCAGAACGTCTCCAAAATGACGTGGATCCGATCGAAACTCGCGACTGGCTACAGGCGATCGAATCGGTCATCCGTGAAGAAGGTGTTGAGCGCGCTCAGTATCTGATTGATCAGCTGCTTTCAGAAGCACGCAAAGGCGGCGTGAAAGTGGCTTCAGGTGCAGGGGCTAGCAACTACGTAAACACGATTGCCGTCGAAGACGAACCGGAATACCCGGGCAATCTGGATCTGGAACGCCGTATCCGTTCTGCTATCCGCTGGAACGCCATCATGACCGTTCTGCGCGCATCCAAGAAGGACCTGGAACTGGGTGGCCACATGGCGTCCTTCCAGTCTTCTGCGACCATTTACGAAGTGTGCTTCAACCACTTCTTCCGTGCAGCTAACGAGAAAGATGGCGGCGATCTGGTGTACTTCCAGGGCCACATCTCTCCGGGCATCTATGCACGTGCCTTCCTGGAAGGTCGTCTGACTGAAGAGCAGATGAACAACTTCCGTCAGGAAGTTCACGGTAAGGGTCTGTCTTCTTACCCGCACCCTAAACTGATGCCTGAGTTCTGGCAGTTCCCGACCGTATCTATGGGTCTGGGTCCAATCGGTGCGATCTATCAGGCTAAATTCCTGAAGTACCTGGAACACCGTGGTCTGAAAGACACCTCTGAGCAGACCGTTTACGCCTTCCTGGGCGACGGTGAAATGGATGAGCCAGAATCTAAAGGCGCGATCACCATCGCGACCCGTGAGAAGCTGGACAACCTGTGCTTCATCATCAACTGTAACCTGCAACGTCTGGATGGTCCGGTAACCGGTAACGGCAAGATCATCAACGAACTGGAAGGCATCTTCGCAGGTGCTGGCTGGAACGTGATCAAAGTGATGTGGGGCGGTCGTTGGGATGAGCTGCTGCGCAAAGACACCAGCGGTAAACTGATCCAGCTGATGAACGAAACCGTTGACGGCGACTACCAGACCTTCAAATCCAAAGACGGTGCCTACGTTCGTGAGCACTTCTTCGGCAAATATCCTGAAACCGCAGCCCTGGTTGCAGACTGGACTGACGAGCAGATCTGGGCGCTGAACCGCGGTGGTCACGATCCGAAGAAAGTTTACGCTGCACTGAAAAAAGCGCGTGAAACCAAAGGTAAAGCGACTGTGATCCTGGCCCACACCATTAAAGGTTACGGCATGGGTGATACCGCAGAAGGTAAAAACATCGCTCACCAGGTTAAGAAAATGAACATGGACGGCGTGCGTTATATCCGCGACCGTTTCAACGTTCCAGTGACCGATGAGCAGGTAGAAAAACTGTCTTACATCACCTTCCCGGAAGGTTCTGAAGAGCACAAGTACCTGCACGAACGTCGTCAGGCGCTGAAAGGCTACCTGCCTGCTCGTCAGCCTAACTTCACCGAGAAGCTGGAACTGCCAGCGCTGGAAGATTTCTCTCAGCTGCTGGAAGAGCAGAACAAAGAGATCTCTACCACTATCGCTTTCGTTCGTGCCCTGAACGTGATGCTGAAGAACAAGTCGATCAAAGATCGTCTGGTTCCAATCATCGCCGACGAAGCGCGTACTTTCGGTATGGAAGGTCTGTTCCGTCAGATCGGTATCTACAGCCCGAACGGTCAGCAGTACACCCCGCAGGACCGTGAGCAGGTTGCATACTACAAAGAAGACGAGAAAGGTCAGATCCTTCAGGAAGGTATCAACGAACTGGGTGCAGGCGCATCCTGGCTGGCTGCTGCGACTTCTTACAGCACCAACAACCTGCCGATGATCCCGTTCTACATCTACTACTCCATGTTCGGGTTCCAGCGTATCGGTGACCTGTGCTGGCAGGCAGGCGACCAGCAGGCTCGCGGCTTCCTGATCGGTGGTACTTCTGGTCGTACGACCCTGAACGGTGAAGGTCTACAGCACGAAGATGGTCACAGCCACATTCAGTCTCTGACTATCCCTAACTGTATCTCTTACGACCCGTCTTACGCGTACGAAGTGGCAGTCATCATGCATGACGGCTTGCAGCGCATGTACGGTGAAGCGCAAGAGAATATTTACTACTACATCACCACCCTGAACGAAAACTACCACATGCCGGCAATGCCAGCAGGTGCCGAGGAAGGTATCCGTAAAGGTATCTACAAACTCGAAACCATCGAAGGTAGCAAAGGTAAAGTTCAGCTGCTGGGCTCCGGTTCTATCCTGCGTCACGTTCGTGAAGCAGCGCAGATCCTGGCGAAAGACTACGGTGTGGGTTCCGATGTGTACTCTGTTACCTCCTTCACTGAACTGGCGCGTGATGGCCAGGATTGTGAGCGCTGGAACATGCTGCACCCAATGGAAACCCCACGCGTTCCGTACATCGCTCAGGTGATGAACGACGCGCCAGCGGTGGCGTCTACTGACTATATGAAACTGTTCGCTGAGCAGGTTCGTACTTACGTTCCAGCTGATGATTATCGCGTACTGGGTACTGACGGCTTCGGTCGTTCTGACAGCCGCGAAAACCTGCGTCACCACTTCGAAGTTGATGCTTCCTACGTGGTAGTAGCAGCACTGGGCGAACTGGCTAAACGTGGCGAAATCGATAAGAAAGTGGTTGCAGACGCAATTACCAAATTCAACATCGATGCAGATAAAGTTAACCCGCGTCTGGCGTAAGAGGTAAAAGAATAATGGCTATCGAAATCAATGTACCGGACATCGGGGCTGATGAAGTTGAAATCACCGAGATCCTGGTCAAAGTGGGCGACAAAGTTGAAGCTGAACAGTCGCTGATCACCGTAGAAGGCGACAAAGCTTCTATGGAAGTCCCGTCTCCTCAGGCTGGCATCGTTAAAGAGATCAAAGTCTCTGTTGGCGATAAAACCGAGACCGGTAAACTGATCATGATTTTCGATTCCGCCGACGGTGCAGCAGCTGCTGCACCTGCGCAGGAAGAGAAGAAAGAAGCCGCACCTGCTGCTGCTCCAGCAGCGGCCGCGGCAGCGAAAGAAGTGAACGTGCCTGACATCGGCGGTGACGAAGTTGAAGTCACTGAAATCCTGGTGAAAGTGGGCGATACTGTTGCGGCCGAGCAGTCACTGATCACCGTAGAAGGCGACAAAGCCTCTATGGAAGTGCCGGCACCGTTCGCGGGTACCGTTAAAGAGATCAAGATCAACACCGGCGACAAAGTGTCTACAGGTTCCCTGATCATGATTTTCGAAGTGGCGGGCGCTGAAGGCGCTGCGGCTCCAGCGAAAGCGGAAGCTGCTCCGGCTCCGGCTGCTGCACCAGCGGCTGCTGGCGGCGTGAAAGACGTTAACGTACCGGACATCGGCGGTGACGAAGTTGAAGTGACCGAAGTGATGGTAAAAGTGGGCGACAAAGTTGCCGCTGAACAGTCACTGATCACCGTTGAAGGCGACAAAGCTTCTATGGAAGTGCCTGCGCCGTTCGCCGGTACCGTTAAAGAGATCAAAATCAACACCGGCGACAAAGTATCTACCGGCTCTCTGATCATGGTCTTCGAAGTGGAAGGCGCAGCACCTGCCGCCGCTCCAGCTGCCGCGGCTGCTCCGGCACCGGCTGCTGCACCGGCTCAGGCTGCTAAACCGGCTGCTGCCCCTGCTGCTAAAGCAGAAAAATCTGAGTTCGCTGAAAACGACGCTTACGTCCACGCGACTCCGCTGATTCGTCGCCTGGCGCGCGAATTCGGTGTGAACCTGGCGAAAGTGAAGGGCACTGGTCGTAAAGGCCGTATCCTGCGCGAAGACGTTCAGGCTTACGTGAAAGATGCGGTGAAACGCGCCGAAGCTGCACCTGCTGCTGCCGGTGGCGGTATCCCGGGCATGCTGCCATGGCCGAAAGTGGACTTCAGCAAGTTCGGTGAAATCGAAGAAGTGGAACTGGGCCGTATCCAGAAAATCTCGGGTGCTAACCTGAGCCGTAACTGGGTAATGATCCCGCACGTTACCCACTTCGATAAGACCGATATCACAGATTTGGAAGCGTTCCGTAAACAGCAGAACGCCGAAGCTGAGAAGCGTAAGCTGGACGTGAAGTTCACTCCAGTGGTCTTCATCATGAAAGCGGTTGCCGCTGCCCTTGAGCAGATGCCTCGCTTCAACAGCTCCCTGTCCGAAGACGGCCAGAAGCTGACGCTGAAGAAGTACATCAATATCGGTGTTGCGGTTGATACGCCAAATGGTCTGGTTGTTCCGGTCTTCAAAGACGTGAACAAGAAGAGCGTCACTGAGCTGTCCCGTGAACTGACCACCATCTCCAAAAAAGCGCGTGATGGTAAGCTGACTGCCGGCGAAATGCAGGGCGGCTGCTTCACTATCTCCAGCATCGGCGGCCTGGGTACCACCCACTTCGCGCCGATTGTGAACGCGCCGGAAGTGGCTATCCTCGGTGTGTCCAAGTCCGCGATGGAGCCGGTGTGGAATGGCAAAGAGTTCGTGCCGCGTCTGATGATGCCAATCTCTCTGTCCTTCGACCACCGCGTGATCGACGGGGCTGATGGTGCGCGTTTCATCACCATCATCAACAACATGCTGAGCGACATTCGCCGCCTGGTGATGTAATCGAAAAGCCGGCCAGTCGGCCGGCTTTTTTCTGATAATCTCATGGGGTTTTTGAGGTTATTGGTGAAAGCGATAATTCGTGAGCCGTTTGTTGTTTCAAAATTGTTAACAATTTTGTAAAATACGGGCGGATAGAACGACCCGGTGGACGACGGGTATACATTAAGAGGTCATGATGAGCACAGAAATCAAAACTCAGGTCGTAGTACTTGGGGCAGGCCCGGCAGGTTACTCCGCAGCATTTCGCGCCGCGGATTTAGGTCTGGAAACCGTCATCGTAGAACGTTACAGCACCCTCGGCGGTGTTTGTCTGAACGTCGGCTGTATCCCTTCTAAAGCGCTGCTGCACGTAGCGAAAGTTATCGAAGAAGCCAAAGCGCTGGCTGAACACGGTATCGTCTTCGGCGAGCCGAAAACCGACATCGACAAAATTCGTACCTGGAAAGAGAAAGTTATCACTCAGCTGACCGGCGGTCTGGCGGGTATGGCCAAAGGCCGTAAAGTGAAAGTGGTAAACGGTCTGGGTAAATTCACCGGTGCGAACACCCTGGAAGTGGAAGGCGAAAACGGCAAGACCGTGATTAACTTCGACAACGCGATCATCGCGGCAGGCTCTCGCCCAATCGAACTGCCATTCATTCCACATGAAGATCCACGCGTGTGGGATTCCACCGATGCGCTGGAGCTGAAAACCGTTCCTAAGCGCCTGCTGGTTATGGGCGGCGGTATCATCGGTCTGGAAATGGGTACCGTGTACCATGCGCTGGGTTCAGAGATCGACGTGGTTGAAATGTTCGACCAGGTTATCCCGGCTGCCGACAAAGACATCGTTAAAGTCTTCACCAAACGCATCAGCAAGAAATTCAACCTGATGCTGGAAACCAAAGTGACTGCCGTTGAAGCGAAAGAAGACGGTATTTACGTTTCCATGGAAGGCAAAAAAGCCCCTTCCGAACCACAGCGTTACGACGCCGTGCTGGTGGCTATCGGTCGTGTGCCGAACGGTAAAAACCTCGACGCGGGCAAAGCTGGCGTGGAAGTGGACGACCGTGGCTTCATCCGCGTTGACAAACAGCTGCGCACCAACGTGCCGCACATCTTTGCTATCGGCGATATCGTCGGTCAGCCAATGCTGGCGCACAAAGGTGTTCACGAAGGTCACGTTGCCGCTGAAGTTATCGCCGGCATGAAGCACTACTTCGATCCGAAAGTGATCCCATCTATCGCGTACACCGAGCCAGAAGTTGCATGGGTCGGTCTGACTGAGAAAGAAGCGAAAGAGAAAGGCATTAGCTATGAAACCGCCACCTTCCCGTGGGCTGCTTCTGGCCGTGCTATCGCGTCCGACTGCGCAGACGGTATGACCAAACTGATCTTCGACAAAGAGACTCACCGCGTGATCGGTGGTGCGATTGTCGGTACCAACGGCGGCGAGCTGCTGGGTGAAATCGGTCTGGCTATCGAAATGGGCTGTGACGCGGAAGACATCGCGCTGACCATCCACGCTCACCCGACTCTGCACGAGTCCGTGGGCCTGGCGGCAGAAGTGTTTGAAGGTAGCATCACCGACCTGCCAAACGCGAAAGCGAAGAAGAAATAAGTTTCTTCAGATGAAAAAAGCGGCCTGAGGCCGCTTTTTTTATGCGCCGCGTTCAGGGGGTGACAGGCTGCCAGGTTTTATCCGGGTGGTATGCAGCGATCGCCTGCGCTTTTTGCGCCGAATCGTTGCCGAGATTTGCCTGATACACCTTGTCATCCTGGTTAACGACAAAGCTCATTACCCCCGTCTGACCATAGCTCACGGGCCAGGCAACCATCGCAAAGCCATTTTTATCCGGCAGAATGCGGAACCGATAGCCGTGATAGCCCATACCAGGCTCCGGCGGGCTGAAGGCGGGACCCAGCGGGCTTGGCGCTTCGCCCGGCGAGATGGGCCAGTACAGGCCGTCTTTTAGCCCTGGCGTGCTGACAATCTTCTGCGCATAGCGGTGGTTCATGGCGTAGTAGCTCTGCTGTGCGTCGACGTAGGCGTGCAGCGCTTCGATAGCCGCGAGTTCGTTGCGGCCGATTTCGCGGGTCAGGATCTCATCAGCCGCTTTCTGCATATCAAATTGCCAGCCCTCTTTTTTCTTCACTACCGGTATGGGGAGTTGCCAGCCGTTATCGCCAACTGACAGATGGGCAATATCGCCGCTGATTTCGGTACGATGGTTAATCTTCCAGTCACGCAGGAATCGAGCTACCGCCTCCGGATCAACCCCTTCAGGTGGCAGATAGTCGCGCCAGTTATCCCCCAGCAGGTCGGCCATCGCGCTCTCATTCTGCTCGCTGATGGCCTTCGTCAGGGCATTGGCCGCCTGCTCAGGCGTGGAGAAAGATTGCTGGGCGCAGGCGAAGGTGGATACCATCAACAACAGCATTCCACCGATCGGTTTCATGTTCATAGCGGCTTCCTTAACGACGATGGAATTCACGGTGTTCGGTATGATGTTCGGACAGCTGCTGGCGGCTTTGCAGCCCGCGCTGGTGCTGGGCCTGCCAGTTGGCCGAGCGGCTGTCGTTGCCGCTCAGGGCGTTTGCCCGCAGCGGCTGATGCTGAACCTGCGTCGGGCGTCTGGTTTGCGCAAGAGTATTATTCATCCGTTGTGCGTGGGGCCGCGCGCTGTCGTAGCCGCGATAGTTGCTGCGCTGAGAGAGCTGCTTCAGCTGCTGCGCTGACGCTGAATGTTGCGGGAAATGCGCGTCGCCATGCTGTAGCTGTGTGAGGGTTTTGCCCGTCGACTGCTGTATCTGCGCCATCGCAGCCTGCCGCTGGCTATCGCGGTTGACCGTCTGCTGCCGGGTAGCGCTCAGCCCTCCCGGCACTGAAGTCTGATGATAGCGGCTGGCAAGCTGGCTATTGGCGTAGGGCACGCCGTTGCGGTAGGCCGGATTATGCTGCCAGACCTGATGATTATCGGTACGGTGCTCGCCGGTGATCTTATTGAAGTTATTAACATTAATATTAATGTTATCGCCGTTATGCGAATAACCGCCGTGGTGATCGTCATCATGATCGTGATGATGTTCGTCGTCATCGTCCCAGTCTATGTTACTGAACAGCGCATAGGTAGTGGCTACGCCGAGGCTATAGCCAAAGCCTCTGACGAAACTATTGGTAAACTGCTGGCCGGGAGACGGGGGCAGATACACAGGCGGATAGCTGGCGTTTGGCCACGTGCCGTAAACGGTGGAAGGGTTGTAGGTAGGGACATAAACCACCTGTGGATCGGCTGGCTCAATTTTAATCACCGTCGGACTAGCCGGCGTTGACGTCGCGGCTGTACTGGCGGAGGCTGGCGCAGATTTTTTCACGGTGGTGACGGTCTGCTGCGGGGTGGATTGCAACGTGCCTGTCTGCTGCGCCAGCAGGCGCAGACGCTGCACGGAATCCATCACATCCTTTGGCTGGGCCAGAAAGGCGTCGCCGAGGCTCTGTACCCACGACGGGTTTTCTCCCATCAACGACATTAACTGCGGAAAGGCGACCAGCGATTTCACGCTGGCATCCCATGGCTGCCCGCTGACCGCCTGAATAGCGGTATCGCCCTGCATTTTAGGGTTGTCCTTTGACCACTGGGCGGCCTGAATCACGCTCGCCGGATAGGTTGAGGCCATCAGAATTTGCGACAGCAGCGCGTCGGGATAGAGCGCAATGGGCGCTGTCCACTGATCGATCTGCGCGGCGGTATAGGCCGGAGTCGCCACCGGGGCAGGTTGTGCTGTCGGGGCGGGAAGCTGCGGGGCTACCGGCGCAGGTGCGGGAGCGGGTTCCGTTGCGCGGCTTTTAACGAACATGACGCCCGAGGCGGCAAACAGCCCCGCACTGCAAAGCAGAACAAGAAGATGTGGTTTAAAAGGCAACTTCATAGATTGACTCCAACGAGACGAGTGCAGTGCCGTGAGGCGTTGCTGTTGCCGCGAGTATCATTCACCCGTGTTTTACAGTTTTAACTTTTGTTGGGAAAACCTCCGAAGCATCCGGATAAAGAGTGTGAGTATTTATTACACAATTATATCGGATGGCTGAGCAGGCGACGGACATTCAGAAGGCGATAAATGAAGTTAACCGTTTTTTCATTCGAAACAGGAAGGCGCCACGCAAAATTGACATAATGGCTTGCAAGCCAGTGGGGCGTGATGCAAAATTCATTGCGTTGGGGTTGCCGCAAATCTGCCAGCACGGTGTGCTACCACCGCAAGGCAACAAATAAACCGCTATCAGGCGGTTTTTTTGTGTCTGAAATTCGTCTCGTCTCCCCGTTACATCATGCTTAACGATTCAGCAAATTTTTTAATGTTGCTTTTTTGTAAACAGATTAACACTGTGCAGAAATCCTGCTATGCTGCCCGACGCGGTATCGGGCATTTACCCTACAAACTGCTGTCTCACAGGAGCGTGAAGAGAACGCCCGCCGCATATGACAATGAGAGCGAGGAGAACCGTCGTGCTAGAAGAATACCGTAAGCACGTAGCAGAACGTGCCGCCGAGGGAATTGTACCCAAACCGTTAGATGCAACCCAAATGGCCGCGCTCGTCGAGCTGCTGAAGAACCCGCCTGAGGGCGAAGAAGAATTCCTGTTAGATCTGCTGATCAACCGTGTACCGCCTGGCGTAGATGAAGCTGCCTACGTAAAAGCCGGATTCCTTGCCGCCGTTGCCAAAGGCGAAGCCACCTCCCCACTGGTTACTCCTGAAAAAGCGATTGAACTGCTCGGCACCATGCAGGGCGGCTATAACATTCATCCGCTGATTGACGCGCTGGATAACGACAAGCTGGCGCCAATTGCTGCCAAAGCGCTCTCTTCAACGCTATTGATGTTCGATAACTTCTACGATGTGGAAGAAAAAGCCAAAGCAGGCAACGTTTACGCGAAGCAGGTGATGCAGTCCTGGGCCGATGCCGAATGGTTCCTGAACCGCCCTCAGCTTGCTGAAAAAATTACCGTTACCGTCTTTAAAGTGACCGGTGAAACCAACACCGATGACCTTTCTCCGGCGCCGGATGCATGGTCTCGCCCGGATATCCCACTGCACGCCCTGGCGATGCTGAAAAACGCCCGTGAAGGCATTGAGCCGGATCAGCCAGGCGTGGTTGGCCCGATCAAACAGATCGAAGCCCTGCAACAAAAAGGTTTCCCGCTGGCTTACGTCGGTGACGTGGTTGGTACCGGTTCTTCCCGTAAATCCGCCACCAACTCCGTGCTGTGGTTCATGGGCGACGACATTCCGCACGTGCCGAACAAGCGCGGCGGCGGCCTGTGCCTCGGCGGCAAAATTGCGCCAATCTTCTTCAACACCATGGAAGATGCGGGCGCGCTGCCAATTGAAGTGGACGTGAGCAACCTGAACATGGGCGACGTGATTGACGTTTACCCGTATAAAGGCGAAGTGCGCAACCACGAAACCAACGAACTGCTGGCCAGCTTTGAGCTGAAAACCGACGTGCTGATCGACGAAGTGCGTGCCGGTGGCCGTATTCCGCTGATCATCGGCCGTGGCCTGACCACCAAAGCGCGTGAAGCGCTGGGTCTGCCGCACAGTGACGTATTCCGTCAGGCGAAAGACGTGGCCGAGAGCAACCGCGGTTACTCTCTGGCGCAGAAAATGGTGGGTCGCGCCTGCGGCGTCACTGGTATCCGTCCTGGCGCGTACTGCGAACCGAAAATGACCTCCGTGGGGTCTCAGGACACCACTGGCCCAATGACCCGTGATGAACTGAAAGACCTGGCGTGCCTGGGCTTCTCTTCCGATCTGGTGATGCAATCCTTCTGCCACACCGCGGCGTATCCGAAGCCGGTTGACGTAACCACGCACCACACGCTGCCTGACTTCATTATGAACCGTGGCGGTGTCTCCCTGCGTCCGGGCGACGGCGTTATCCACTCCTGGCTGAACCGCATGCTGCTGCCGGATACCGTCGGTACCGGCGGTGACTCCCATACCCGTTTCCCAATCGGGATCTCCTTCCCGGCGGGTTCCGGTCTGGTGGCGTTTGCCGCAGCGACCGGCGTGATGCCGCTGGATATGCCGGAATCGGTGCTGGTGCGCTTCAAAGGTAAAATGCAGCCGGGCATTACCCTGCGCGATCTGGTGCACGCGATCCCGCTGTATGCCATTAAACAGGGTCTGCTGACCGTTGAGAAGAAAGGCAAGAAAAACATCTTCTCTGGCCGCATTCTGGAAATTGAAGGTCTGCCGGATCTGAAAGTGGAGCAGGCGTTCGAGCTGACCGATGCCTCTGCCGAGCGTTCTGCGGCGGGCTGTACCATCAAGCTGAACAAAGAGCCGATTATTGAGTATCTGACCTCCAACATCGTGCTGCTGAAGTGGATGATAGCGGAAGGCTACGGCGACCGTCGTACGCTGGAGCGTCGTATTCAGGGCATGGAAAAATGGCTGGCGGATCCGCAGCTGCTGGAAGCCGATGCTGACGCAGAGTACGCGGCGGTGATTGAGATCGATCTGGCGGATATCAAAGAGCCAATCCTGTGTGCGCCTAACGATCCGGACGATGCGCGTCTGCTCTCTGACGTACAGGGCGATAAGATCGACGAAGTGTTCATCGGCTCCTGTATGACCAACATCGGCCACTTCCGTGCTGCCGGTAAGCTGCTGGATACCCATAAAGGCCAGCTGCCAACCCGTCTGTGGGTGGCGCCGCCAACCCGTATGGACGCGGCACAGCTGACCGAAGAGGGCTACTACAGCGTGTTTGGTAAGAGCGGGGCGCGTATCGAAATCCCTGGCTGTTCCCTGTGCATGGGCAACCAGGCGCGCGTGGCCGACGGTGCGACGGTGGTGTCCACCTCAACCCGTAACTTCCCGAACCGTTTAGGTACCGGGGCGAACGTTTACCTGGCCTCTGCGGAACTGGCGGCGGTTGCGGCGCTGATTGGTAAACTGCCAACGCCGGAAGAGTACCAGACCTTTGTGGCTCAGGTAGATAAGACGGCGGTGGATACCTATCGCTATCTGAACTTCGACCAGCTCTCTCAGTACACCGAGAAGGCTGACGGGGTAATCTTCCAGACCGCAGTATAAATGCTACCCTCTCCCGTGGGAGAGGGGCTGGGGGTGAGGGCACCAGACCGCTCCGCACCTGACCCATTGCCCGGTGGCGCTACGCTTACCGGGCCTACAAAACCCATCGCAACGTCGGTGGGTTTTTTATTTTCATTCCTCCCACCTCTCCCGCTTTTTTTCTTCCTCTCTGCTGCGATAATTACCCTAATGGCTTTGCAGAGGAAAACGCTATGGATTACGAATTTTTGCGCGACATCACCGGCGTGGTGAAAGTGCGAATGTCGATGGGGCACGAAGCCGTTGGACACTGGTTTAACGAAGAGGTGAAAGAGAACCTCGCGCTGCTGGATGAAGTCGAACAGGCGGCGGAAACGGTGAAAGGCAGTGAACGCTCCTGGCAACGCGCCGGGCACGAATACACGCTGTGGATGGATGGCGAAGAGGTGATGGTGCGCGCCAACCAACTTGAGTTCTCGGGTGATGAGATGGAAGAGGGGATGAGCTACTACGACGAAGAGAGCCTGTCGCTGTGCGGCGTGGAAGACTTTCTGAGCGTGTTGAACGCCTACCGCGATTTTATGAAACAGAAGTAACTCCCCGAAGCGTCCCTGCTCCGGATCACGTTTACACGGTCGGAATGTTACGGCCGTAGTAAATTTCGCGCATCTCTTTCCAGAGCAGGTCGGTAATGACCTTACGCTCTTCGTCACTTAAATCTTCCGGCCTGGTATGGAACATATAGTGCTTAAGATCGAACTCTTTAAGCATCATCTTGGTATGGAAGATATTCTCCTGATAGACGTTCACATCCATCATGTCGTACAGCGACTTCATGTCTTCGGACATGAAGTTCTGAATGGAGTTGATCTCATGATCAATGAAGTGCTTCATGCCGTTGATATCACGGGTAAAACCGCGCACGCGATAATCAATAGTGACGATATCGGATTCCAGCTGGTGGATTAAATAATTCAACGCATTCAGCGGTGAAATCACGCCGCAGGTCGACACTTCAATATCCGCGCGGAAGGTACACAGCCCGCCTTCCGGGTGGCTTTCCGGGTAGGTGTGCACGCAGATGTGGCTTTTATCCAGGTGGGCGACTACCACTTCCGGCAGCGGGCCGGGGTGCTCGGTTTTGTCGATAAGCTTCGGGTCAACCGGCTCTTCACTCACCAGAATGGTGACGCTCGCACCCTGAGGCTCATAATCCTGGCGCGCGATATTCAGGATGTTCGCGCCGATAATCGAGCAGGTCTCTGTCAGGATCTCGGTCAGACGGTTGGCGTTGTAGAGTTCATCGATATAGGCGATGTAACCATCGCGCTCTTCTGCTGTTTTGGCGTAGCAGATATCGTAAATACAAAAACTCAGGCTTTTGGTCAGATTGTTAAAGCCATGCAGTTTAAGCTTTTTCAATTAGTTCACCTCCTTTGAGGACAGCGCGTCTTGCAGATATTGAGGCAACGCAAAGGCTGCGGTGTGGATCGCCGGGTTGTAGTAGCGGCACTGGAGTCCGGCCTGGTGGAAGCGGGCCTGCACGATCTCGGTAGAGAGATGGCGCAGAACGTCGTTATCCGTCGCCCAGGCAAAGGTCATGATCCCGCCGTAGTAAGTGGGGATCGCCGCCTGGTAGAAGCTGACGTCAGCAAAATAGGTGCTCAGCTTACGGTGGCTATCAAGCGCTTCATCCTGTTGCAGGAAGCAAACGCCGTTTTGCGCCACAAAAATACCGCCAGGCTTCAGGCAGCGTTTGCAGCCTTCGTAAAACGACGAGGTAAACAGCGATGCGCCCGGGCCGATAGGGTCGGTACAGTCAGAGATAATGACATCAAACGTTTGCGTGGTCTGGTTAACAAAATTGACGCCATCGTCGATAACCAGATTAAACCGCGGATCGTCATAGCTGCCGGCATTGTGGTTGGGCAGATACTGGCGGCAGAACGACACCACACCGGCGTCGATTTCCACCATGGTGATGGTTTCGACATTCTGATGGCGAGAGACTTCACGCAGCATCGCGCCGTCGCCGCCGCCGATAATCAGCACGTCCTTCGCGTGGCCGTGGGCCAGCAGCGGGACGTGGGTCATCATTTCGTGATAGATAAACTCGTCGCGCTCGGTGGTTTGCACCACGCCGTCCAGCGCCATCACGCGGCCAAAGGCGGCGTTTTCGAAGATTATCAAATCCTGATGATCGGTTTTCTCATGATAGAGCACGTTATCCACGGCAAAATACTGACCAAACTGGTCATGCAGCGTTTCTTGCCATACCGTTTTTTCGGTCATGGGGAGCACCTCCTTCGTTAACATCCATTACATCCGGCAGATGGGCGCAACACAACACCGCCGTGAGGCGGTAAGCGGGTCAACAAGGGGCGTCGGGAAGGTTACTTCACGTAGGCGAGCAGGCTGAGTGAATCGCGAGCCAGCGCTTTGCATTTTTTAGCAGTGGGAATGCCAATACCGCTTAAATCACGGTAGCTGTCTTCACCGAGCGCCTTCATGTCGAAGCTGTCGTAGTTGCTGAGGTCCCATTGATTCTGCTGGGCAAAAAAGACCAGTGCGCGACGAATTTGCCCATTGGGTAAATTCTGGTAACCACAATCGTTTTTCAGAAAAACAAAAACTGCCGTCAGATCGGCCATATCTTCCGCTTCGTTTTCACTTAGCGCGTAACTGTTCGCACACATCGCCATCAGGCTGGCGAACAAAATTGTTCTGAAAAACGTCTTCATTGCCTTTACCACTGCATCACGGAAAATTAACGTTAGCATACTTGATGCCAGGCCGACGATCTTTATTATTGCCGCCGTGCTTGACCTTCCGGTAAGGGGAGGGTTTATGCTCAAAAGATCGCCTGCTGGAAATAAGGAAATGCACATGCAACGTCGTGATTTTTTAAAATTTTCTGCCGCGCTGGGGGTTGCCAGCGCGTTACCTCTCTGGAGCCGCGCCGTTTTTGCCGCCGACAGACCGGCTTTACCCATTCCTGAATTACTCTCCCCAGATGCCCGCAGCCGCATTCAGCTTGTGGTGCAGGCCGGTAAAACCACGTTCGGTCAGCACGACGCTACGACGTGGGGCTATAACGGCAATCTGCTCGGCCCGGCGTTGCGGTTACGCAAAGGGAAGGCGGTGACGGTAGACATTCATAACACGCTTGCGGAAGAGACCACGCTGCACTGGCACGGGCTGGAAGTCCCGGGCGAAGTGGATGGGGGGCCTCAGGGCATCATCAGGCCTGGTGGTAAACGCAGCGTAACCTTTACCCCGGAACAACGCGCGGCGACCTGCTGGTTCCACCCGCATCAGCATGGCAAAACGGGCCATCAGGTGGCGATGGGGCTGGCCGGCCTGGTGCTGATTGAAGACGATGAAAGCCGCCTGCTGCGCCTGCCGAAACAGTGGGGAATCGACGATGTCCCGGTGATTGTGCAGGACAAAAAATTCAACGCTGACGGGCAAATTGACTATCAGCTGGACGTCATGAGCGCGGCGGTAGGCTGGTTTGGCGATACGCTGCTGACCAACGGTGCGATCTACCCGCAGCATGCCGCGCCAAAAGGCTGGCTGCGCTTACGTCTGCTTAACGGCTGTAACGCCCGCTCGCTGAACTTCGCCACCAGCGATAAACGCCCGCTTTACGTAGTGGCAAGCGACGGCGGCCTGCTGCCGGAGCCGGTGAAGGTGAGCGAGCTGCCGATGCTGATGGGCGAGCGCTTCGAGGTGCTGGTGGACATCAGCGATGGCAAAGCGTTTGACCTCGTGACCCTGCCGGTCAGCCAGATGGGGATGGCCGTTGCGCCGTTTGATAAGCCGCATCCGGTCCTGCGCATTCAGCCGCTACAGATCACCGCCTCCGGTACGCTGCCGGAGACCCTCACCACGCTGCCAGCACTCCCGTCGCTGGACGGGCTTACACAGCGTAAACTTCAGCTCTCCATGGACCCGATGCTCGACATGATGGGCATGCAGGCGCTGATGAAGAAGTACGGCAATCAGGCCATGGCGGGAATGCATCACGGCCAGATGATGGGCCATATGAATATGGACCACGGCAATATGGGCGGCATGGATCACGGCGGCCATGGTTTCGATTTCCACAACGCCAACCGCATCAACGGCAAAGCGTTCGATATGAACACGCCCATGTTCGCTGCCACGAAAGGGCAGTTTGAACGCTGGGTGATTTCAGGCGAAGGCGACATGATGCTGCACCCGTTCCATATCCACGGCACGCAGTTCCGTATTCTGTCTGAAAATGGTAAAGCGCCGGAGGCGCATCGTGCGGGCTGGAAAGATACGGTGAGGGTGGAAGGCGGCGTCAGCGAGGTGCTGGTGAAGTTCGACCACGAGGCGCCGAAAGAGTTTGCCTATATGGCCCACTGTCATCTGCTGGAGCATGAAGATACGGGGATGATGCTCGGTTTTACCGTATAAAAAAAAGCCGGGTGGCGGCTTCGCCTTACCCGGCCTACATAGGGCACCCGTAGGCCCGGTAAGCGTTAGCGCCACCGGGCTTTTTCGTTACTTAGCGTCGTCAGGCAGTGCATACGCGACAATATAGTCGCCCATCTTCGTGCCAAACGAACCGTGACCACCCGCAGAGATGACAACGTACTGCTTGCCATTCACTTCATAGGTCATCGGCGTTGCCTGTCCACCGGCTGGCAGACGGCCTTGCCACAATTTTTCACCGTTGGTCATGTTGTACGCGCGCAGGTAGTTATCTGCGGTTGCCGCGATGAACAGCACGTTACCGGCGGTGGAGATTGGGCCACCCAGCATTGGCATACCCATATTGAACGGCACTGGAACAGGCATCGGGAACGGCATGCTGTCCTGTGGCGTACCAATACGTTTCTTCCAGACGATCTTGTTGGTCTTCAGATCCAGACCGGAGATATAACCCCAGGCAGGCTGTTTACACGGCAGACCGAACGGAGAAAGGAACGGATTCAGGGTCACACCATAAGGAACGCCATACTGCGGCTGGATACCGGCTTCGGTACCGCTGCCTTTCGCATCTTTCGGCTGCTCCATTGGGTTACCCGGACCACGAGGGATCAGACGGGAAACGAACGGCAGCGCCATTGGGTTAGCGATGGCGACCTGACGGTTAGGGTCAACGGAGATCCCACCCCATTCGAACATCCCCAGGTTACCCGGGAAGACCAGCGTACCCTGCTCTGACGGCGGGGTGAAAATCCCTTCGTAGCGCAGCTGGTGGAACATCACGCGGCATACCAGCTGGTCAAACATGGTGGCACCCCACATGTCTGCACCGCTGAGATCTTTCTTCGGACGGAAGCTCAGGTCAGAGAACGGCTGCGTTTTGGTGACGTAGTCGCCTTTGGCCGCACCCTGCGGAACCGGTTTTTCCGGCGCAGGAACAACCAGCTTACCGTTGCTACGATCAAGCACGAAGATGTTACCGGTTTTCGCCGGGGCGTAAATCACCGGTACGGTTTTACCGTTAACGGTAATGTCCGCCAGCGTCGGCTGGGACGGCATATCCATATCCCACAGATCGTGGTGAACGGTCTGGTAGCTCCATGCCAGTTTACCGGTTGTTGCGTTCAGCGCCACGATGGAGCTGGCGTAACGTTCCTGCTCCGGCGTACGGTTACCGCCCCAGATATCCGGCGTGGTCACGCCCATCGGCAGGTAGACCAGGTCCAGCTTCGCGTCATACGCTGCCGGTGCCCAGGAGTTCGGTGAGTTAAAGGTAAAGGTGTGTTCATCCGATGGGATCGCGTTAGGATCTTTCGCGCCCGGGTCGAAGGCCCACAGCAGTTTACCGGTGTTCACGTCGAAACCACGGATAACGCCGGAGGTTTCACGGGTAGAGAAGTTATCCGTTACCGAACCGGCAATCACGATGGTTTTGTCGGTGATGATTGGCGGGGAGGTCGGCTCATACAGGCCCGGCGTGGTGTCCGGCATGTTGGTCTGAAGATTCAGAATGCCTTTATTGGCGAAGGTTTCGCACAGCTTGCCGGTCTCAGCGTTAATGGCAAACAGGCGGCCATCGTTCACCGGCAGCATAATGCGGCGAGGACAGTCGGCAATGACTTCCGGGCTGGCATTATCGGCGCGCGCTTCGTGGTAAGAGACGCCGCGGCAGGTAATGTGCTGGAACGACGGGTTGGAGTTCAGCTGTGGATCAAAGTGCCATTTCTCTTTACCGGTAGCCGCGTCGAGCGCGAACAGACGCTGGTGCGCCGTACACAGGTAGAGCATGTTGCCCACTTTAATCGGGGTCACTTCGTTGGTCAGCTCACCCGGATCGTTTGGCATCTTCAGGTCGCCGGTACGGAATACCCAGGCTTCCTTCAGGTTTTTCACGTTGTCCGCGTTGATCTGCTTCAGCGGGGAGTAGCGTTGACCTTCCTGGTTACGACCATAAGCAGGCCAGTCACCGTCCGCCACCTGCGAAATAGCCGCAGCCGGCGTGGATTCCGCGTTCAGCGTACCGTTGATCTCCTGCGGGTCGTTAAAACCGGCCCAGGTCAGGATGCCGCCACTAATCAGCAGGGCAACGACCAGACCGGCCACGGCGCCACTGGAAGGGACGATCAGACGACGCCAGACAAACGGCAGGATCAGCCAGATACCGAAGAAGACCAGAATGTCGCTGCGCGGCGTCAACGCCCAGAAGTCGAACCCGACTTCCCAGACGCCCCAGATCATGGTTGCGAGCAGTAACGCTGCGTACAGCCACAGAGCAGATTGTTTTCTGCGTAAAAGCAGGACGGTTACGCCAACCATAACCAGACCCGCAATCGGGTAGTACCAGGAGCCGCCAATCGCGACCAGCCATACGCCACCGATTAACAAATACAGCGCGCAGAATGCGGCAAACGCGGCTGTTAATGTCACCAGTAGACGCGGCTGTTTAGTTTTTGTTTCAGCCATAGAAAAGTACTCGTCAGTTTTGTTAATTATTTGCTAGCAATTAATTATAGGTATTAACAACTGTGATCGGAATCACAAATATTGCTTTTTATAACTCATACGCCAGGCTTATCCATTTACTGGTATAATGGCTGGCTTGCGTATCAATGCCGGAGCGAGAGTCATCCGCATTGAGAGATTTTCACTAAAATCATTTGGTTAGTAATATGAAACATACTGTTGAAGTGATGATCCCGGAAGCCGAGATCAAAGCGCGTATCGCCGAACTGGGTCGTCAAATCACCGAACATTACAAGGACAGCGGCAGCGAAATGGTGCTGGTCGGTCTGTTGCGTGGCTCTTTCATGTTCATGGCAGACCTGTGCCGTGAAGTGCAGGTGCCGCACGAGGTCGATTTTATGACCGCCTCCAGCTACGGCAGCGGCATGTCCACAACCCGTGATGTGAAAATCCTGAAGGATCTGGATGAAGATATTCGTGGCAAAGATGTGTTGATTGTTGAGGACATCATCGACTCCGGCAACACGCTCTCTAAAGTGCGTGAGATCCTGAGCCTGCGTGAACCAAAATCACTGGCGATTTGTACTCTGCTGGATAAGCCTGAGCGCCGTGAAGTGCAGGTGCCGGTGGAGTTCGTTGGTTTCTCCATCCCGGACGAATTCGTGGTGGGTTACGGCATTGATT
Organism: Enterobacter sp. BIDMC93; assembly: GCF_001037805.1. Taxonomy (NCBI): domain Bacteria; kingdom Pseudomonadati; phylum Pseudomonadota; class Gammaproteobacteria; order Enterobacterales; family Enterobacteriaceae; genus Enterobacter; species Enterobacter sp. BIDMC93. Next base: position 4,283,319 of record NZ_KQ089962.1, on the reverse strand, counting down.
ACGCGCAGCGTTATCGCCATCTGCCGTATGTTGGGAAAGTAGTGATTCTGGACGAATAATTGCGGGCTGATGCCCTCACCCCAGCCCTCTCCCACAGGGAGAGGGTGAAAACCCCCGGCTTTGTTATTTATGGTTAACGTGCTTAAGCTTGAGGTTGGCAATTCCCGAGCGGTAACGCTGTTCCAGCGTTTCGCGGTTGGTGGCGGTCACTTCCAGATTGCGTAGCAGGCCGTCGTGAATACCGTACGCCCAGCCGTGGATGGAGACCTTCTGTCCGCGTTTCCAGGCAGACTGCATAATCGTCGAGTGGCCCAGGTTATAGACCTGCTCCATCACGTTCAGCTCACACAGCGTGTCGAGACGGCGCTCCTGCGGCATTTCGCCCAGCAGTGAGCTATGTTTGAACCAGATATCACGGATGTGCAGCAGCCAGTTATCGATTAACCCCAGCTCTGTATTTTCGACCGCCGCCTGTACGCCGCCGCAGCCGTAGTGGCCACAAATAATGATGTGCTCAACCTCCAGAACGTCAACGGCATACTGAACAACCGAAAGGCAGTTGAGATCGGTATGAATAACGAGGTTAGCAACATTGCGGTGAACAAACAGTTCGCCCGGTTCAAGACCGGTCAGACGTTCGGCGGGGACGCGGCTGTCGGAACATCCAATCCAGAGAAAGCGCGGGTTCTGCGCCTGTGCCAGTTTTCCAAAAAATCCGGGGTCTTCCTCCACCAGCATTTTTGACCATAGTGCATTGTTGCTGATGAGTGTATCTATGTCGTTCATGGAGGTTAGCGACCTGTAACCAAGTGATTGCGTTGCGCTACTATAGGGTAACCCGACTTTTAATGAAACCACACAACGTGTGTCAGAACTTAAGGTAAGTTGAATTCATGGCGATTGCACTGGAGCTTGAACAGCTCAAAAAAACCTACCCGGGGGGCGTCCAGGCGCTGCGCGGGATAGATCTTAAAGTCGAAGCGGGAGATTTCTACGCGCTTCTGGGGCCGAACGGGGCGGGAAAATCGACCACCATCGGGATTATCAGCTCGCTGGTCAATAAAACGTCTGGCCGCGTTAGCGTGTTTGGCTACGACCTGCAAAAAGACGTGGTCAACGCCAAGCGCCAGCTGGGGCTGGTGCCGCAGGAGTTCAACTTCAACCCGTTCGAGACGGTACAGCAGATTGTTGTTAACCAGGCGGGTTACTATGGCGTTGAGCGCAAAGAGGCGCTTGAGCGCAGCGAAAAGTATCTCAAACAGCTTGACCTGTGGGAGAAGCGTAACGAGCGCGCGCGGATGTTGTCCGGGGGGATGAAGCGCCGCCTGATGATTGCTCGCGCGCTGATGCACGAGCCAAAGCTGCTCATCCTCGATGAACCGACCGCTGGGGTGGATATTGAACTGCGTCGTTCCATGTGGGGCTTCCTGAAGGATCTGAACGACAAAGGCACCACCATCATCCTGACCACACACTACCTGGAAGAGGCGGAGATGCTGTGCCGCAATATCGGCATCATTCAGCACGGTGAGCTGGTGGAAAACACCTCAATGAAGAACCTGCTCTCCAAGCTGAAATCAGAGACCTTTATCCTCGATCTGGCGGCGAAAAGCGCCCTGCCGAAGCTGGAGGGGTATAACTATCGCCTGGTCGATACCTCGACGCTGGAGGTAGAAGTGCTGCGCGAGCAGGGGATCAACAGCGTGTTCTCCCAGCTGAGCACGCAGGGCGTTCAGGTATTAAGCATGCGTAACAAAGCGAACCGACTGGAAGAGCTGTTTGTCTCTCTGGTGCACGATAAACAAGGAGACAAGGCATGACGCATCTTTACTGGGTCGCGCTGAAAAGCATCTGGGCGAAAGAGATTAACCGCTTTATGCGCATCTGGGTGCAAACCCTGGTGCCGCCGGTGATCACCATGACGCTCTACTTCATCATTTTCGGCAACCTGATTGGCTCCCGCATTGGTGAGATGCACGGCTTTACCTATATGCAGTTTATCGTGCCGGGCCTGATCATGATGGCAGTGATCACCAACGCTTACGCGAACGTGGCGTCCTCATTCTTCAGCGCCAAGTTCCAGCGTAACATTGAAGAGCTGCTGGTGGCGCCAGTGCCGACGCACGTCATTATCGCCGGTTACGTGGGCGGTGGCGTGGCGCGCGGGCTGTGCGTGGGTATTCTGGTGACGGCGATTTCGCTGTTCTTCGTGCCGTTCCAGGTGCACTCGTGGCTGTTCGTGGCGCTCACGCTATTGCTGACGGCGATCCTGTTCTCACTGGCTGGCTTGCTGAACGCCGTGTTCGCCAAAACGTTTGATGACATCAGCCTGATCCCGACCTTCGTGCTGACGCCGCTGACCTATCTGGGCGGGGTGTTCTACTCCCTGACGCTGCTGCCGCCGTTCTGGCAGGCTCTGTCGCACCTGAACCCGATTGTCTATATGATCAGCGGCTTCCGCTTTGGTTTCCTCGGCATTACCGATGTCCCGCTGTTCACTACCGTTGTGGTGCTGGTGGTGTTTATCGTGGCGTTCTATCTGCTGTGCTGGTATCTGATCCAGCGTGGACGTGGGCTGCGTAGCTAACCTTCTGCCCGGCGACGTTCTGTTTGCCGGGCACTTTCTTTGACAGTTATCACCGTAAACTAACCTTCACCTGGATAAACTACTCGCCTGCTAAGGAGAGACGTTATGCTGGGATGGGTTATCACCTGCCACGATGAAGAGGCACAGGAAATGCTCCTGAAGCTGGAGGCCCGATTTGGCCCTCTGGCGCAATGTCGTGCGGTAAATTACTGGCGAGGGCTGAGCACCAATATGCTAAGCCGGATGATGTGCGACGCGCTGCATGAAACCGACACCGGTGATGGCGTGATTTTTCTCACCGACAGATCGGGCGCGGCGCCTTACCGTTCAGCGGCGTTAATGAGCCATAAGCATGATAACTGTGAAGTGATCTCCGGTATCAGCCTGCCTTTACTCGAAGCGATGTATCCGCTGCGCGCAACGTTGAGCAGCGCTGAGTTTCGTCACGCCATTGTGGCGCAGGGCTCGCCGGGCGTGAGCAGCCTGTGGCACCAGCAGCAGAAGAATCCGCCTTTCGTTCTGCTTCACGATCTGTATAAGCATTAAACATTGGTATTGATGTCGCTTTTGCTACAATGGCGACTGATTTTCCGTATCGATTTATATCCCATGCTCATGCGCGTTATCTTTATCCTTCTGCTACTGGTCTCCGGTGGTGCGTCTGCCAGCCTGACCAGTCAGCAAGGCCTTCCTGCCCAATATATGCAAACCACCGAAGATGCGGCCATCTGGGCGCAGGTGGGAAATGCCGTCGTGAACGTGGGCAATGTCCGCGCCGGGCAGATCCTCGCCGTCTTTCCGGCCGCGGCGGATTACTATGAATTTCGTTTCGGATTCGGTACGGGGTTTATTGATAAAGAGCACCTGGAAAAAGTGCAGGGTAAGCAACGCGTCGAGGATAGCCTGGGCGATCTGAACAAGCCGCTCAGCAATCAAAACCTCATCACCTGGAAAGACACGCCAGTGTATAATGCCCCCAGCAGCGGAAGCGCGCCCTTTGGCACCTTAAGCGCCAATCTTCGCTATCCGATTCTGAATAAGCTGAAAGATCGCCTGAACCAGACCTGGTTTCAGATCCGCATCGGCAATCGTCTGGCGTGGATCAGCAGCCTGGATGCACAGGAAGATAACGGACTGCCGGTTCTGACCTACCACCATATCCTGCGTGATGAAGAGAACACCCGTTTTCGACATACCTCCACGACAACCAGCGTACGTGCGTTTAATAATCAGATGGCCTGGTTACGCGATCAAGGCTATACCACGCTGACAATGTACCAGCTTGAAGGGTACGTGCGTAACAAGATGAACCTCCCCGCGAAAGCGGTGGTGATCACTTTTGATGATGGCCTGAAATCGGTGAGCCGCTACGCGTATCCGGTGCTGAAAGAGTATGGCTTCAACGCGACGGCGTTTATTATTTCATCCCGAATCAAAGGTCACCCGCAGAAGTGGGATCCCCGATCGCTACAGTTTATGAGCGTTCAGGAAATCAAGGCCATCCAGGATGTGTTCGACATTCAGTCTCACACCCACTTCCTGCATCGCGTTGATGGGTATAAACACCCCATCTTATTGAGCCGCAGCTATCACGTGATCCTGTTCGATTTTGAACGCTCACGGCGTGCACTGGCGCAGTTCAACCCGCGCGTGCTGTATGTTTCGTACCCGTTTGGCGGGTATGACAATAAAGCGATTAAAGCCGCTAATGATGCCGGTTTTCATCTGGCGGTGACAACGGTGAAAGGGAAGGTGAAGCCGGGGGATAATCCGTTCTTACTGAAGCGACTGTATATTCTGAGAACGGATTCGCTGGAGACGATGTCGCGGCTGATCAGCAATCAGCCGCAGGGGTAGGTTATTCGTACGTGGTCTGAATGGTCACGGTGGTACCGAAAACACCGACGGTTACCGGATCGCTGCCGGTTTTGACCAACCTGGCCCAAAGTGATCTGTCAATAATACTAACAGGATCCCCAACAACCTCTCCTATAGCAATGACACGTTGGGAACTGTCTGCCGGCACGGGGTAATGATCATTTTCAGAATCCGTAATCATGACGCCGACGCCTCCTGCCGCAGTAACACCACCAGTATTCTCGACGGTATTGGTAAAATATTTTTTATCTGCGGTGGTATGTGTGGAGGATAACGTATAGTAAACAGCGGTTGTATTTACACATGTACCCGTAACATGGAACTCGACTTTGCTGGTATTCCCGTTTTCGACTTCTGCGGGATACCAGTCACCAAGGTTTACCGTTGTGGGCGCACGTAAGACACAGGTCGGGCGATTTAATGGCATGCTGAATGACATTTCGCTCATGTTCACATGGGGACGAGGGTGATCGTATGTATCCGGATTGCTTGGATCACCCAGAATGATCTGACCAATGGGGCCTGCACCAGCCGTTAAAAAATTAACATCCGAAGGAACCCCCTGAAATCCATTGGTTTGATAGATTTCCATGCGCACATGCCAGGTTTTTCCGTCAAGCAGCTCTTCGTGATTGTCATTAGGTGCGGTCATATACCAGGAGCCTGCGTTGGGCGGGAACCACGCGGTGACGCCGTTACCATCGGGATACATCGCCAGGGTATAGACAATACCAGGAATATTCGTCCGGAAGGTGGCTTTGTTATCTATGTAGCCTTCCAGCATTGAGTTGTCGGTAATCTGATAGGTGTTTTCACCGTCCTTCCCGCCTGCACAATGGGATATTAACGCAGGCGTTGTTTCCATAATGATTGTATTACTGATCTGTATGGGAGTTGTTACTGTGCCCACAGGCAGAGGAGTGATAATCGGTTGTGCACCTGGAGACATAATCTGCAAGTCATCATGACCGTAAAATTTGCACTCCTCGAAATTAGCCCGTGCTGCGCCAGACAGCCCGAACGCTGCGAACGCTAATATAGTGAGATATTTTTTCATTCTAAATCCCTTTATTCGTAGCTGACATTAACCAGAACATTACTCATAACCACACCGCTGGTGATCGTTCCAATATTCTGATAACGTGCGTAAAAGCCATAATCCTTTATATAGTTCTCACTACTTCCACCGACATCGTAAATAACGTTTGATGTCCCGTCGCTGTTCAGGACGTTAGTTTTGAACGTATCTGAAAAAATAACGATACCCACATTTTCAGCCGCACCGGCTGTGGCATCGTTTTTAAACACCTGGTTGTGATTACTCCAGAAACCATTTTGCGGAGCAAAACTAAATTTTAGTTTGTTAATCGTTGCGCCTTCTGCACTGCTCGCGTAGCAGTCATCTACGTGGATCGTAAAAGGCGTTCCAGCTTCATCATCGTTTGGCGATAAACGATCGCTCTTGTCGCTGTTATAAAACCAGTCTCGTGACACGGTCGGCAAAGCGATCTCTCCGCCGTTTTCGACGCTTAGCCGACAGGTATTATTAACGATGTTTGCTGTCAGGTTTACATCCATACCTGAACCTGCCTGGCTTACGCCAGGCAGAGTGCTACCAGCCAGACCGATAAGCAACACAAGACCGGGCTGGTGTAAATTAAACGGTGATTGTTGCATAATGGTTCCTGGAATTATTGATAGGTGACTGTGAAGGTTACTGGCGCAGTAACGGCACCTGTGCCAACATCGGCAATATTTCTGTCTTTCGCAATCACAATGCGTGAGTTCATCGGGAATTCCCCTACACCGTCAGCAATGGTGACCTCCTGTGCCGCCGGAGGCCTTTTGCAACTCAACATTACGCCAGTATCTACAACTCCTGACCAGATTTCGAAGCCTGTTGCTAACCCAGCAGAATAAGAATCTCCGTCAGTTTTCGGACCCGAGCATCCCCCACCTGCACCACTCGCTGCGGCTACCGTTGCCTTAGTTACACCAGAGCAGTTTGTAAATGCAATTTTTAACGGCTCGACGCGAGTCTTATTCACCAGATCGGTTTTATATACGTCGCCAAACGCAATTTCAGTGGACGCAGTTCCTGCACCGTTAAGCACTTTTGCTGTACACGTGCCCGAGACTATATTTGATTTGATCGTTAATTTGACACTGTCAGTACCTGTAATTGCTGCGTTTGCCATTCCCGAATACAGAAGTGCAGAAACGGACAGGGCGATAAAAGTAGATTTAAATTTCATAATGTTGCTCCGTTTTCCTGCACCAATTACTCGTAGCTAAATTCAAAAGTCGCCGCGGCCTCAAAATCACCAACTGTCATGCTATTAACTTTGGTTTCACGTATTGTGGCTACTAAAGGAACTTCTTTATTCTGGATTTCTGTTGCACTCCAGACCAGTCGCTTAGCATCATCGTAAGAGTTGATGATAAACGGGGCCTCCGGTGCGCTGGCTCTGGCAATTTCAACAGCAGAGAAATCTGCGCCTCCATCGGCTTTTGGTTTTTGATTAACAAGGCCGCTAAGCAAATAACCCGATTGGCTTCCTTTTACCGTGGCTTTCAGTGAGGTCAGAGAGGCCGGGCATTCAACAATCACAATTTTGAAATTGGCATTTGCGGTGCCAGCTTTGACATCGTCGAGACGCACCTGGCCGCCGTTACCAATGAGCAGTGTTTGATCCGTATCGGAACCCGTACCGCCCATCAGTTTCATATCACAAGTGGTTTCACGGATATTGGCCGTAAAGTTAACGTCGAGATTCGTGCCCTCGGCGAGCGCCGAACCTGATAACGCCAGCATCGTTACGGCAACGACTGACAGGCTATAAAGATTTTTTTTCATACAAACTCTCGTCTATTTTCCCGAATAATTACATCTGGCACACTTGATTGCTGAGCACCGTTGTAAGTCCTACTTTTTGAGCATGTGATGAGACGTTATAATGCACGTCACATTTACTGTCTTTATCGCTTCCCCAGACAACATGAAGCGTGCCTTCATCCTCAACGCCGCGGACATAGGCTTGCCCCGCCTGTCCCACGGTGCCAATAGATTCATTTTTTTCATTTAAAACATCAGCGCCTAAAGGAATAAATCCGTTATCGGTGCGCTTAAGTTCTAAAATTAATGAACGACCTTCATCGGTTGCAAAATCAACCAGCACAACGGAACCACTGCGGGGAACCGTAATTTCACTGGTGTTTTTAATTTCAACGTCGTTTTCCAGCGTGCTGATATCAAGGTATACGCGGTTTTCACGGTAGGCAGACATATAAGGCAGAATGCCATAGCCGGAACTGCCTATTTCGCTGTTACCAAAGCCGATACCGGCGCCTTTCGCACCACTCGCTTTGACCAGTGCCAGCGCATCGTTGTCACCAATACTCCCTGGCGCAAATGCAATACCTCCTGAATGGATGACCATGCCACCGTTATAGGAGGCAGAATATTGTTTACTGTTGTCATCACCAAAAGAGGCAGATAACCCCAGCGGGCCATATTCACTGTTATAGGACCCGTAGCCGCTTATCTGATTCAGGTCACCATAATTACCACTGTTTGACGAGGCGCTAACGGAATAACTCACCTTATTATCTTGCGTATTTCCACCCGCGGATGTGTTAAAGCTTGTGCCGCCTTTAAGGTCGGAACGTAATCCCATATTGATGTTTGAGAATCCACCGGCATTCCCTCTATCTTTTGAGAATACACTTAATGGAATGCTTAGGCTTAAATAAACGCTATCGTCTTTCTTGCCGTTCTGATCATAGGTTCGCTGTAATGACAAGCTGTAGCTGCCGTAGGTGAAGCTATTGTTATACCCAATATTGTAATTGGAAGTAGAGCCCGTCGCGTTCCAGTAATCCTGCCAGGTGCCGCTTACATACAGGGAGCCAAAATTGTCTTCTCCGGAGGTTAGCGGTTGGTTAAGACTAATTTGCACCTGGTTTTTGGTGCGCTGATAGTCTGCATATAGCGCTTCGTTTGAGTCATAGCTACGGTTTGAGTACTTCTGGTGCCTAATACTGTCCTGAAGTTGCGCCGCATCGTTAAGCGTCAGGTAGTCTTCCGTCGAGAAACGATAAGCCGCAACGTTAAAGGAAGTATTCGTCGACTCAATCATTTTGCTGTAGGTTAAACGATAACTTTGCCCGCTTAATTTATCCAGCCCCTCAATATCTGCATAAGATTGCGTAACGTCGAATGCAAACGCACCAACAGGGGTGTTCATTGCCACGCCGAGAATACCGGCATAAAAATCCATGTCGGTATATTGCGCGCCAATATAACCCGTGAACGTATTATTCAGGCCATAGTAAAGCGTACCGTAACCCACTTTAGGCGCATCAATAAGTGACTCATCATTTAACTCACCTAAACCGACGTCCCAGCGAGAGGCTCCCGGACGGAGCATCTGCGTGACGGATGAAAAGGGTACGGTAAAGGAGCGTTTGCTGCCATCAGCTTCTTCAATCGTTACCAGTAAATCATTTCCGTAACCTGTGGTACTCAGGTCGTTTATTTCAAACGCGCCTGGTGGCACCGAGGTTTCATAAATCTTATTGCCGCTCTGCGTGACGCTGACCTTCGCGTTACTGTTCGCGACACCCCGAATGACAGGCGCGTAGCCTGTGGACCCCATTGGCAACATGCGATCGTCACTGTACATGCGTGCGCCGCGAAGGCTCATAGAGTTAAATGCCTCGCCACGCGTGTAAGAGTCGCCGATGACAAACTGGGCACTCAATGGTGTGATATCGCGCTGCAAATAGACATCCTGACTGGAGTATTTTGTGCCGCTATCTTTGTCCCAGTTAAAATTGCCACGCGAGCGCAGGCGCCATGGCCCCATATTCAGACCATAGCGTAACCCTACATATGCACTTTCTGATGTACTGCCGTTGTTCTCGCTACGCCAGCCGTTCATGTCATAAGAGAGCAGAGCGGCAGGAATTCCGTTATCCCACAACGATGGGTCGACATATCCCGCCGGGCGTTTCAGCACATAAATCTGGGGAAAATTAAAATCCATAACCTGCTTGCCACTGTCATAGCTAACCGTAGCGCCAGCGAAAGATTTTTTAATATCGACGCAGGTTTCATCGTCTTCCGGTCCGTCAGGCAATGTGCTGGTGTCGACACCCGATTGTGACAGCAGCAGTTTTGTTATGCACGGGGTCGCACGAGGTGTTCCGTTATCTTTAAACGTGACCTCCACGGTGGACTTCAGTTTACCGTTCAGGTTGATCTTAGTGCGATAGGTCCCCGGTAAAACCGGGTTGCCATGTGAAAAACGATTAATATCAATATTAGCGCTGCCATTTAAAAGAAATTGATCGTTAAACTCGACCTCTTCTTCATTGTCAGGCAGATCTTTTGCTGGCGTGATATTTTCTGCACAGGCATAAAAAGGCAATGCTGCACTTATCGTAAGACATAAAAGAGAACGTTTAAATAACATGGCACATCCACTTAATCAGTGCAGAGAGGGTGCTCTCCACAGAGTTAATGCTATTAATTATTATATGTATTAAAGGGTGCTCTATTTTAGTCCCGCTTCGTGATGGTCTGTGCCGCCATAGTCATTAATAGAATCAAACTCTACTTTACCATTTACGGCAGAAGCTAAACCTTTAACCGTCATTGTGGTATCACTGAACGGTGGAACGGCCTTATGATCAACGTCGTATGTTTTTTGACTGGCTTTAATGGTTACCGCCGAAACGGAGACGTTATACGGTGAATTATTATGGGCAACAAGCTTAACCGCGTTTCCTTCTTTTTTCTGCGTCCATGTCAAATGCTCAGCTGCTTCACCTGCCGAGCCTTTTAACCCGTCAGGACGGTAAAAGAATTTAATACGTGTTCTGAATGCCAGCTGAAGCTGGTTAAGATTCTCTTTATCCGCAGCTTTTGATTTTGGTGGAATCTCCAGGACATTGAACCAGAAAAGCGATTCACGATCCTGTGGTAAAGGTGTACCTGTGTAGGTAATACGTACGGATTGGCCTTTTTTCGGGTCAATACGGGATACTGGAGGGGTAATGATAAAAGGAAGCTTTAACTCTTCCGGATTTACGCCATCACGCCCATCATCAAGCCAGGTTTGAACCAAAAGCGGTTTGGTTCCATGGTTATCGAGATTAACAACAACATCCTTCGATGACTGTGGATAGATAATACGGGTGCCGGAAATAACAATATCCGCACTTGCATTCGATGTGGCCAAAACGGCAGTTGCGAGCAATACGGCTTGAAAACTTTTAATGAAGACTGAATGAGACATTTTTTCCACTTCCTTTTGGAATTACACAAGCAATCCCTCATTCATCATGAAGGATTGCTTAATTTAAAGTTTACGAATCTCTTATTCGTAAATCATGGTGAAGGCAACCTGTGCCTGCACGGTACCAGCAGAAACTGGATTACTTGTTGCATCCCAACCCTGACCCTGGGTGTACGCTACGCGGTAGTACAGGTTTCCTGCGCCAGAAGTTTCATCGATGGTTGCTTTCTGGGAGTTGTTAGTCTGGTCAATTTTGATCTGATCGACAGCTGAGTTACCGTCGTTTGACAGCACCAGGTTAACGTTCTTAGCTGAACCCTGAGCATTGCTTGGTGGAACCAGCAGACCGCCTTCGGTAGAAGAGGAGCCAGCCCAGGAAGAGAACTGTGCAGATGCTTTCTTCACAGTTGCGGTATCACAACCGGTCAGTGTAAGGCTGAATTTCTTTTCACCCAGGGTGCTGGTGCTACCCAGTGCGTTTGCGAAATCACGCACAAATACAGTGTCCAGAGTCACGTCAAAATCGTTACCGTTCTGATCGATTTTCTGGTCAAGGGAGACCTGGCAAGTATTGTTAGAAACCATGCCGTGGAAAGTAATAGTGCCGGTGTCAGGATCTGCTGCTAGCGCTGAACCCGCAACCAATACGCTTGCCATAGCAATTGCCAAACCATATTTTTTAGAAATCATTTAAATATCCATATTCGTTGAGTGAATAATAAGTGCCCGTAAAGCTTTTATTTGAAATTAAATTTCGTGGCGAATTATATTGTTAATCTCAATGAAATATAGATGTTGTGCGTGATTTAAACTAAATGAATAGTTTAGTAAATTTAAAATTATTTGTTATCAATGTGATGGGATTGTCTGGTTGTGCGGGGAGAGTTTGAATATTAATTCTATAAATGCTTTTTAAAGACCCATTCATTTAATAAATGCGCAGGAATGGGTCGTGGGATAAATATTATCAGGCAACCTGCACCGGAATCGCCTTCGCGGTACGCTTCATCTCATTGTCGCCTTCAAAGTACGCTACTTTTGGCTGCCAGCGGCGTGCTTCTTCGTCAGACATCATGACAAAGCTGGCGATAATCACGATATCGCCTACGTCCGCGCAGTGCGCCGCCGCCCCGTTGACGGAGATGATTTTGGACCCGCGCTCAGCGGCAATGGCGTAGGTAGAGAAGCGTTTGCCGTTATTTACGTTCCAGATATCAATGGCTTCGTTTTCGAGAATACCCGCCGCGTCGAGAAAATCCTGGTCGATCGCGCAGGAGCCTTCATAATGCAGGTCGGCCTGAGTGACTTTCACACGGTGAAGCTTACCTTGCAGCATTTTGCGAATCATTACGTTTACCTTTCATCTTCCGGGTAGAAAAACTACGCCAGCTCAACCACTTTGTTATCGATAAGGCGGGCCTGGCCGAGCCATGCCGCCACCAGAATTACCGCACGTTTGCTGGTCTCTGTAAGTGCCAGAAGCGTATCGGCATCCCGAATTTGAACGTCGTCAGCACGAAGACCTTTCTCGTTCAGCGCCTGTTCAGCCAGGGCGATGATCTCTTCTGCTGTTAACTCTTTTGCCAGCAGTTGCTCTGCCATGGTATTCATGACTTTGCTTAAGCCCGGCGCAATTTTACGCTGTTCGGCGGTCAGATAGCCGTTACGGGAACTGAGCGCCAGGCCATCTTTCGCGCGTACAATCGGCACGCCGACGATCTCGATGTCGTAGCCCATGTCGGCAACCATTTTGCGGATCAGCGCCAGCTGCTGGAAATCTTTCTCGCCAAAGCAGGCGATGTCCGGCTGCACCAGGTTAAACAGCTTGCTGACGATGGTGGAGACGCCACGGAAATGGCCCGGGCGGCTGGCGCCCTCCAGCATGGTCGAAATACCCGGCACGTCGACGTAGGTCGATTCAGTGGTGCCCTGGGGATACACATCTGCGGGTGCCGGTGCGAAGACGATATCCGCATGACGTTTTTTGAGCTTTTCGCAATCTTCCTGCAAGGTACGTGGGTAGCGCGCCAGATCGTCTTCGCGATCGAACTGCATCGGGTTAACGAAGATACTAACTACCACGATATCTGCCCGGGCTCTCGCTTCATCGACCAGCTTCATATGGCCGTCGTGCAGGTTGCCCATGGTTGGGACAAGGGCGATACGTTTACCTTCATGACGCGCCCGACGAATATGCTGACGCAGCAGCGGCAGGGTTTCTATGATTAGCACACCTGGACTCCTTAATGGAAACTGTGTTCTTCGCCCGGATAAACGCCGGACTCAACCTCGGCAATATACTGCCGCACAGCAGCACGCATGTCGCCTGCTTCTGACAGGAAATTTTTAGCAAATTTTGGAATATGGCCGCCGGTGATCCCGAAGGCGTCGTGCATGACCAGAATCTGGCCATCGGTGACGTTACCCGCGCCGATGCCGATCACCGGAATCGACAGCGCCTCAGTGATACGCTTAGCCAGCTCAACCGGCACACACTCCAGCACCAGCAGCTGCGCGCCCGCGGCTTCCAGCGCCACGGCATCATCAAACAGCGTCTGCGCCGCATCGCCTCGGCCCTGCACCTTATATCCACCAAAGATGTTGACCGACTGCGGCGTCAGCCCCAAATGACCACAAACCGGCACGGCGCGGTCGGTGAGCATTTTCACCGTATCGACCAGCCAGGCGCCGCCTTCGATTTTGACCATATTGGCGCCGGCGCGCATCACTGTCGCCGCATTTTCGAAGGCCTGCTCCGGGGTGGCATACGCCATAAACGGCAGATCGGAAAGCAGCAGGCAGGCGGGGGCACCCCGGCGCACGGCGCGGGTATGGTAAGCAATATCCTCGACCGTGACCGGCAGAGTGGAATCATGTCCTTGTACCGTCATCCCTAACGAGTCTCCGACCAGCATGACGTTGATCCCTTCTTCGGCAAACAGTTTTGCGAAGCTGTAGTCATACGCGGTGATAGTGGCGAAGCGTTTTTTTTCCTGTTTGCATTTCTGCAATAAGGAGATGGTGGTTGGTTTCATACTGTTTCCTGATGGCCCAAAAGCGAATCTTTGCGCATTCTAACAGTAACATTTGAGGGAACAATGATTTTAGGCAATCGATTAACCGCAAATAAGGAATGGTTAATCGATGCGGAGGCGGGATTACCAGCGGGCCGGTTTATCCGCGTTGAGATTTTGCAGAACGGCTTGCAGCGAGGAGCCGTCAGGGAAGGTGAGATCGGGCGCGACTTCAAACAGTGGCCAGAGCATAAACCCACGGTTTTTCATGTCGTAATGCGGAACGGTGAGGCGTTCGGTGTTAATCACCTCGTGACCGAAAAGCATAATATCGAGATCGAGCGTGCGCGGTCCCCAGCGTTCGGCTTTGCGGACACGACCCTGCTGTAGCTCAATACGCTGGGTATTATCCAGCAGCGTTTCTGCGTCAAGGGTCGTTTCCAGCACCACGGCGGCGTTCAGATAATCAGGCTGATCCTGCGGGCCAAGCGGCGGCGTACGGTAAAATGAGGACAGCGCGACGATGCGGCTTTGGGGGATCTCTCCCAGAGCCTGCACGGCAGCGTTAACCTGCTCCAGCGGAGAGGCCAGATTGCTGCCGATGGCGATATACGCAAGGGTCATGCCGTACCTTCACGACGCGGTGCGCGTTTGCGCGGGCGACGGTGACGACGGCGCGGTGCCGGTTCATCATCCAGATCCGTAAGCATATCTTTTTGCTCCGGTGGCGCAGAAACCTGAAACTCGCCCCACCACTGCGCCAGGCGCTGTAGTTCCGGGTTCCTTTCAACTTCAGCACGCAGAGAGAGCAGATCGAACGCGGCGCGGAACTTAGGATGCTCCATCAGCTTCCAGGCGCGTTTACCCTGACGGCGGGACATACGCAGCTGAAGCTGCCAGATATCACGCACCAGCGTGGTAATACGTTTCGGGATCGCCAGCGTGCGACAGCCTTCGTCCAGCACGTCGTTTGCCGCCAGCGCGAACGCATCATAATAGGCGAGACCGCTCTCCTGGGTAATGCGCTGCGCCGTTTCCAGCAGCGGATACCAGAACATGGCCGCGAACAGGAACGCCGGATTCACGCGCATATCGTTATGAATACGGGTATCGGTGTTCTTCAGCACCTGCGCAATTATCCGCTCCATTGCGCTGTCACCGTTTTCGGTGAAGTAGCGGGTAATGGTCGGGAACAGCGGCTGGAACAGGTTGTATTCACGCAGCAGGTTGTAGGTTTCAAACCCGTAGCCTGCCTGGAGCAGCTTTAACGACTCCTCAAACAGACGGGCAGGGGGCACGTCGTTGATCAGCGTCGCCAGGCGCGGGATCGGCTCTGCGGTTTCCGGGCTGATACGCATGTTCAGCTTGGCGGCGAAACGCACGGCGCGCAGCATTCGGACCGGATCTTCGCGATAGCGTGTTTCCGGCGTACCGATCAGGCGAATCAGACCATCTTTCAGATCCTGCATACCGCCGACGTAATCGCGCACGGTAAAATCCGCCACGCTGTAGTAAAGGCTGTTGATGGTGAAATCGCGACGCTGAGCATCTTCTTCAATAGAGCCGAAGATGTTGTCGCGCAGCAGCATACCGTTTTGGCCGCGCTGGGAAGTCGTGCGATCGTTAACGCCCGCTTCGTGGTGACCGCGGAAGGTCGCCACTTCAATAATTTCCGGTCCAAACATCACGTGCGCCAGACGGAAACGGCGGCCAACCAGACGGCAGTTGCGGAATAATTTACGCACCTGCTCAGGCGTGGCGCTGGTCGTCACGTCGAAATCTTTTGGTTTTTTGCCCAGCAGTAAATCGCGCACCCCGCCGCCGACGAGATAGGCCTCGTAGCCTGCTTTATTCAGACGATAGAGCACCTTGAGGGCATTTTCACTGATATCTTTGCGGGAAATATTGTGCTGCTCACGCGGAATGACCGACATGTGTGGCTGTGCAATAGCGTCGTTCGCCATGCTCTCTTCGCGGCTCAGCACTTTACGGCAAAAATTAGCGACTCGGGTAAAAATAGTACACCTCGTAGTGTGTTTTGTTATCAAAAAAGCGGCTAATCATAGCTCAGCGCAACGCATTTGAGAATGCTGGATTTTTGGCACGGCCATAAGCGCCCAGTCAGCAATGGCCGTTTTCAGCAATTCATCCAGACTCAGATCCTGCCATTCCTGCGTTACATTCTGGTTGAGAAATCGCAGCGCGTCGATCAAAACCGGGCGCGGATCGCCGTCAGGCAGCGCCGGGGCATGATTCTGTTTCGATAGCTTATTTCCCTGTTCATTGACTGCCAGCGGCAGATGGATGTAATCCGGCACCGCCCAGCCAAACTGCTGGTAAAGCGATATTTGCCGCACGGTAGGCTCAACCAGATCCGCCCCGCGCACGATTTCCGTAACACCCTGGAAATGGTCATCGACAACCACCGCCAGGTTATAGGCAAACAAACCATCACGACGGTGAATAATAAAATCTTCACGCGCCAGGCGTTCATCCGCCTGAATTGTTCCTGAGAGTACGTCGGTAAACTGCGTCACCGGAGAACGCTGTATCAGCCGCACGGCGGCATTCTCAGGACCGTTGTGCCGCGTACGGCAGTGGCCGTCGTAAACGCCACCCACGCTCTGAATTCGCGCCCGCGTGCAGGTGCAGTTATAGGAAAGGCCCTGTTCAGCAAGCCACGCCAGACGTTCACGGTAGGCATCATGGCGTTGAGACTGCCAGAGTATGTCGCCGTCCCAGTGAAGACCGTAATGTTCCAGCTGACGCAGAATAGTTTCTGCTGCACCGGGAACTTCACGTGGAGGATCGATATCTTCAATGCGGACCAGCCATTGACCCTGACGGGCGCGAGCCTGTAGGTAGCTGCCGAGCGCGGCAATTAATGAGCCGAAGTGTAATTCACCGGAGGGAGATGGCGCAAAGCGCCCGATATAGTGAGATTCAGACATATCAACGGTAACAAGGCGGGAGAGACTCCCGCCTTAGCTGAGTAGTGAGAGGGCGGGCGTTAGCCGGCCATCTGTTTTTCGCGGATTTCTGCCAGCGTTTTACAGTCGATGCACAGATCGGCTGTTGGACGCGCTTCCAGGCGACGAATACCGATTTCAACACCGCAGGATTCGCAGTAGCCAAAATCTTCGTCCTCGACCTTCTTCAGCGTTTTTTCGATCTTTTTGATCAGTTTGCGCTCGCGGTCACGGTTACGCAGTTCGAGGCTGAACTCTTCTTCCTGAGCGGCACGGTCGACCGGGTCCGGGAAGTTAGCAGCTTCATCCTGCATATGTGTAACGGTGCGATCGACTTCATCCCTGAGTTGATTACGCCATGCTTCAAGAATACGCTTGAAGTGCGACAGCTGGGCTTCGTTCATATACTCTTCGCCCGGCTTCTCTTGATACGGCTCCACCCCAGCGATGGCGAGAATACTCAGGGACGATGTTTTACGGTTTTGCCCTTCTTGCATGTTGCTTCTCCTTAACACGCACTATCGATCCCCGTGTTGGGGGAAAAATCAGGTCGCTATAAATAGCAGATGCTTTTCCGTATGGCAATTATCTAAACGTAACACTTGACAACCCTGTGAGGAAAAGCGTATTTGCGCACGCGGCCAGAACACTTATTAGTCAATCGTCTAATCCCTTATAAGACAATGGGAAGAGAGGATCTCAGAGTCATATTATCGGCAGAAAGTTCCGCTTTATAAGCGAAAATCTCTACCCCCTGCTTTTGTGCCTCATTCAACAATTGCGCGTATTTAGGATCAATATGACGGGCCGGGGAAAACCGTTCAATGGCTGAATGCAGAACCGCAAACAGCAACACGGCGCGCTTGCCCGCCGCCGCTACACTCATTAGCTCTCGCAGATGCTTCTGGCCACGTAGCGTTACCGCATCCGGAAAGAAGCCGTTTTCCTGTTCCGCTAACGTCACTGATTTCACTTCAATATAGCACTCAGGGCGGTCTTCCGCCTGTAACATAAAATCAATTCTGCTGCCTTCATTGCCATATTTCACTTCGCTTTTTTGCGTGCCGTAACCCACCAGTTCAGGAAGCATTCCATTTGTCAGGGCTTCCTTAACCAGCTGATTTGCGCGCAGGGTATTCACGCAAATAAATGCCCCGCTTTGCGTCTCGGTCATTTCCCAGGTATGAGGATATTTGCGTTTAGTATTTTCTGATGTGGAATACCAGACCGTGTCACCCGGCGTGGCGCAACCGGTCATGGCGCCGGTGTTAGGGCAGTGCAGCGTGAGCGTTTCGCCCTCAGGGGTGATCACGTCAGCGAGAAAGCGTTTGTAACGCTGGATCAGCGTGGCGGGCTGGAGTGCAGGGCTAAACTTCATCAGGATTCCTTAACGTGTCGCCCAGCGTCCAGCGCTGAAGCGGAGTATAGCGGGTGCGTCCTTGTACAAAGGCAGATTCGTACAGCGCAAATTCATTCACCTGAAAGGACCAGTGAAAGCCCGGTGGCGGGATGGCAACGGCCTGACCCGCGTCGCGCAGCAGGGTAATGTGGGGATGAAACGGCTGTGGGCTCTGATAACAGCCGCTTCGCGCGGCCTGCGCCCGCAGCATGTTGGCGAGCTGTAGCAGTCCGCGAGGGGGCTGCCGCGTCCCCAGCCAGACCACCCGAGAGCGCAGCCATTGCCCGGCATCGTCAAGATGCAGCGTAAACCCCGGCTGCGAAATGCGTCCGGCCATTGCGCTTAACGCGCGCTGCTTTTCAGCGCTTACTTCACCAAGAAAGGCTAACGTCAGGTGCATATTGGCGGCGACGACGGGGCGGCCCGCTTCTGCGGGGAAGTGGCTGGCGCGCCAGCGAACAATCTGCCGTTGAAGCGTGGTGGGTAATTCAATGGCGAAGAATAGCCGTTTTGACTCAGACATGCGCAAGACTCGGTAATGATATGCGCCGATGCTACAATGTACGCCGATTAATGTTAACCCTCTGGAGCCGTAAGTGTCCTCTTTGCCCGTCGCCGTCGTCCTTCCTGAGCTACTCGCAGCCTTAGAACATGCGCCACAGGTTTTGCTCAGCGCGCCCACCGGAGCGGGTAAATCCACCTGGCTGCCCCTGCAAATTCTGCGCGAGGGGAGCATCAGCGGGAAAATTATCCTGCTGGAGCCGCGCAGGCTGGCGGCGCGCAATGTGGCGCAGCGCCTGGCTGAACTGCTGAATGAAAAACCGGGCGAGACGGTAGGGTACCGGATGCGCGCCGAAACCTGCGTTGGACCGTCCACGCGGCTGGAGGTGGTCACCGAAGGTATTCTCACCCGTATGCTGCAAAATGATCCGGAGCTGACCGGCGTCGGGCTGGTGATCCTTGATGAATTTCACGAGCGCAGCCTCCAGGCCGATCTGGCCCTTGCGCTGCTGCTCGACGTTCAGCAGGGGCTGCGCGACGACCTTCGGTTGCTGATTATGTCGGCGACGCTGGATAACGAGCGGCTCCGGCAGACGCTCCCTGACGCGCCGATGATCTCCTCTGAAGGGCGTGCGTTCCCGGTCGAGCGCCGCTATCAGCCGCTGCCTGCCCATCAGCGTTTTGACGAAGCGGTTGCCATCGCCACCGCCGAATTGCTCCGTCAGGAACCCGGCTCGCTGCTGCTGTTTTTACCCGGCGTAGGCGAAATCCAGCGCGTACAGGAGCAGCTGGCATCCCGGGTGAACAGTGACGTTATGCTGTGCCCGCTCTACGGCGCGCTGCCGTTGGCTGACCAGCGCAAGGCGATCCTTCCCGCACCGGCGGGGCAGCGCAAAGTGGTGCTGGCAACCAATATCGCGGAAACCAGTTTGACCATCGAAGGCATTCGCCTGGTGGTGGACAGTACGCAGGAGAGGGTGGCCAGTTTTGATCCGCGTACCGGGCTGACCAGGCTACTGACGCAGCGCATCAGCCAGGCCTCAATGGTGCAGCGCGCAGGGCGAGCAGGGCGTCTTGAGCCGGGTATTTGCCTGCATTTAACCAGCGCCGAGCAGGCGGAGCGTGCGGCATTGCAGAGCACGCCTGAGATTTTACAAAGCGATCTCTCCGGGCTGGTGATGGATCTGATGCAGTGGGGCTGCCCGGCCCCTGACCAGCTCACCTGGCTTAATCCTCCGCCTGTCGTGAACCTTTCCGCCGCGCGCAGCCTGCTGACCCAGCTTGGCGCGCTGGAAGGCGAGCGACTGACGGCGCGCGGTCAGAAAATGGCGGCGCTGGGCAACGATCCGCGTCTGGCGGCAATGCTGGTGGCAGCACAGGGCGACGATGAAATTGCCACGGCGGCAAAACTGGCGGCTATTCTTGAGGAGCCGCCGCGCGGTGGCAGCAGCGATCTGGGACAGGCCTTTTCTCGCCATCAGGGAAACTGGCAACAACGCGCGCAGCAGCTGTGTAAACGCCTGAATTGCCGGGGCGGTTCGCCTGACAGCGATAAAGTTATCCCTCTGCTGGCCCAGGCCTTCCCGGACAGGATCGCTCGCCGTCGCGGGCTGGATGGTCGCTATCAGCTGGCAAATGGGATGGGCGCGTTGCTGGACAGCGATGACGCCCTGACGCGTCACGAATGGCTGATCGCGCCGCTCTTGCTCCAGGGCAGCCACTCCCCGGACGCGCGTATTTTACAGGCGGTTGCCGTGGATATTGACGCGCTGACGCGTGCCTGCCCGCAGCTGCTTCAGCAATCTGACATCGTGGAATGGGATGATGCCCAGGGCACGCTGAAGGCGTTCCGTCGTAGCCAGATTGGCAAATTGACGCTCGGGACGAAACCGCTGGCGAAGCCGTCGGAGGAAGAGTTACACCAGGCGATGCTGAACGGCATTCGGGAAAAAGGGCTGAGCGTACTGAACTGGACGCCGGAGGCCGAACAGTATCGCATTCGCCTGCATTGCGCCGCGAAGTGGCTGCCGGAACAGGGGTGGCCTGCGGTGGATGATGAGACGCTGCTCGCGACGCTTGAACAATGGCTGTTGCCGCAGATGAACGGCGTACACTCGCTGCGCGCCCTGAAGGCGCTTGATGTTAAGGCAGCGTTACAGAATTTACTGGACTGGTCGTTACGTCAACGTCTGGATAGTGAACTGCCTGGGCATTACACTGTGCCAACCGGGAGCCGGATTGCCATTCGTTATCATGAGGATAATCCGCCGGCGCTGGCGGTTCGGATGCAGGAGATGTTTGGTGAGGCCACCACGCCGTCCATCGCTGAAGGGCGCGTGCCGTTAGTGCTTGAGCTGCTTTCGCCTGCGCATCGTCCCTTGCAGATCACCCGCGATCT
Source organism: Enterobacter sp. BIDMC93 (assembly GCF_001037805.1). Taxonomy (NCBI): domain Bacteria; kingdom Pseudomonadati; phylum Pseudomonadota; class Gammaproteobacteria; order Enterobacterales; family Enterobacteriaceae; genus Enterobacter; species Enterobacter sp. BIDMC93. The sequence goes on along the minus strand of NZ_KQ089962.1, from coordinate 4,262,271 downwards.
GGGGGCGTTCTGGGCGGGGAGCTATCGTGAAGTGCAGAAAGAGATGAAAGGGCGATATCCCAAACACGTCTGGCCGGACGATCCGGCGAATACCGCGCCGACACGGCGCACGAAGAAATATTCGTAATGGATCGAAAAGGGGAGTGCGGCCTGATGCCCTCACCCCGGCCCTCTCCCACAGGGAGAGGGAGAAACAAACTTTGAGAGATTTCTTCTTTCACTGACCTGTGCAAGATAAGAAAATCTGGCCTTTGCGCCTGAATGTTGCGGAGAAAAAGCATGGCGGGGAATGACCGCGAGCCAATAGGACGTAAGGGAAAGCCGACGCGTCCGGCGAAAGAAAAGGTAAGCCGTCGTCGCCTCAGAGATGAGGAGTATGACGATGACTATGAAGACGATTATGAGGATGAAGAACCGATGCCACGTAAAGGGAAAGGCAAAGGGCGTAAGCCTCGTGGTAAGCGCGGCTGGTTCTGGTTGCTGCTGAAGCTGTTCATTGTTTTTGTTGTCCTGATCGCGATTTACGGCGTTTATCTGGATCAGAAGATCCGCAGCCGTATCGACGGGAAAGTCTGGCAATTGCCTGCGGCAGTGTACGGTCGCATGGTGAACCTTGAGCCGGACATGTCCATCAGCAAGAACGAGATGGTGAAGCTGCTGCAAGCCACGCAGTATCGTCAGGTCACGAAAATGACCCGTCCGGGTGAATTTACCGTCCAGGCGAAAAGCATTGAGATGATCCGCCGTCCGTTCGACTTCCCGGACAGTAAAGAAGGGCAGGTGCGCGCGCGTCTGACCTTTGACGGCGATCGTCTGGAAACCATTGAGAACATGGATAACGATCGCCAGTTCGGTTTCTTCCGTCTCGATCCGCGCCTCATCACCATGCTGTCGTCCGCAAACGGCGAACAGCGCCTGTTCGTGGCGCGTAATGGCTTCCCGGATCTGCTGGTAGATACCCTGCTGGCAACCGAAGACCGCCACTTCTACGAGCACGACGGTATTAGCCTTTACTCCATTGGTCGTGCGGTACTGGCGAACCTGACCGCCGGGCGTACGGTGCAGGGGGCGAGTACCCTGACCCAGCAGCTGGTGAAAAACCTGTTCCTCTCCAGCGAACGCTCTTACTGGCGTAAAGCCAATGAAGCGTACATGGCCGTGCTGATGGATGCACGCTACAGCAAGGATCGTATTCTTGAGCTGTACATGAACGAGGTGTACCTCGGTCAGAGCGGTGACAACGAGATCCGCGGCTTCCCGCTGGCGAGCCTGTACTACTTTGGTCGTCCGGTAGAAGAGCTGAGCCTTGACCAGCAGGCACTGCTGGTGGGCATGGTGAAAGGCGCGTCGATCTACAACCCGTGGCGTAACCCGAAACTGGCGCTGGAGCGTCGTAACCTGGTGCTGCGTCTGCTGCAACAACAGCAGGTGATTGACCAGGAGCTGTACGACATGCTGAGCGCGCGTCCGCTGGGCGTTCAGCCGCGTGGTGGGGTGATTTCTCCGCAGCCAGCCTTTATGCAGATGGTGCGTCAGGAGTTGCAGTCTAAGCTCGGGGATAAAGTGAAAGATCTCTCCGGCGTGAAGATCTTTACCACCTTTGACTCCGTGGCACAGGACGCCGCAGAAAAAGCGGCGGTAGAAGGTATTCCGGCGCTGAAAAAGCAGCGTAAGCTGAGCGATCTGGAAACCGCGATGGTAGTGGTTGACCGTAACACCGGCGAAGTTCGTGCCATGGTGGGTGGCGCTGAGCCGCAGTTTGCGGGCTATAACCGTGCCATGCAGGCGCGTCGTTCAATTGGTTCACTGGCAAAACCGGCGACCTATCTGACCGCGCTGAGCCAGCCGAATCTTTATCGCCTGAATACCTGGATTGCCGATGCGCCAATTTCCCTGCGCCAGCCTAACGGCCAGGTTTGGTCACCGCAGAACGATGACAGACAGTTCAGCGGCCAGGTCATGCTGGTGGATGCGTTAACCCGCTCGATGAACGTGCCAACGGTTAACCTCGGAATGGCGCTGGGCCTGCCGGCCATTACCGACACCTGGCAGAAGCTGGGGGTACCGAAAGATCAGCTGCACCCGGTGCCAGCGATGATTCTGGGGGCGCTTAACCTGACGCCAATCGAAGTGGCGCAGGCGTTCCAGACCATCGCCAGCGGCGGTAACCGTGCTCCGCTTTCCGCTCTGCGTTCGGTGATTGCCGAAGATGGCTCCGTGCTGTATCAGAGCTTCCCGCAGGCAGAACGTGCAGTTCCGGCGCAGGCGGCCTATATGACGCTGTGGACCATGCAGCAGGTTGTCCAGCGCGGTACAGGCCGTCAGCTGGGAGCGAAGTATCCGGGCCTGCATCTGGCGGGTAAAACCGGGACCACCAACAACAACGTCGATACCTGGTTCGCCGGTATTGATGGTCGTGAAGTGGTCATCACCTGGGTGGGGCGCGATAACAACCAGCCGACCAAACTGTATGGCGCGAGCGGTGCGATGTCGATTTACCAGCGCTACCTGGCCAACCAGTCTCCGGTGCCGCTGAACCTGGTTGCCCCGGAAGATATCGTTGATATGGGCGTGGACGCATCGGGCAACTTTATTTGCGGTGGCGGGATGCGTACGCTGCCGGTCTGGACGACTAACCCGGATGCGCTGTGTCAGCAAAGTCAGCCAGAAGAACCGACAGGTAACCCGTTCGATCAGTCTTCTCAACCTCAGCAGCCGCAGCAGCAACAGCCGCAGCAGCAGAATGAGAAGAAAGACAGCGACGGTGTCGCCGGCTGGATCAAGGACATGTTTGGCGGAAACTAATTAGTTTCCTGAATAAAAGGCCGCTTAATGATTAAGCGGCCTTTTTTTATGTTTACATTCATTTATATTTAAAATTATTAAATTTAAAATGTAGAATTATTAATTTTTGCTTTTTTTCATCTAAAACAGAAAGTTGTGTCCGATTATTCGGGTGTTATCATTTTGCGATCTAGACGTGATGAAGAATAATCTGATTAAATCCTCTCCAGAAATTTACTGACCTCACAGGATATTCCTTAGAGGACTTCCCAACATTTTTGTATATATCAAGAATGGATATCTTCATCATCACATATAAGGATATTGTTATGAGTAAATATGTTGTTTCAACGGTGTTGGCCAGCACGCTTATGGCTGCACTCTCTCTGCCGGTATTTGCAGCGAATGATTCTGGTACGGTAAATTTCGCCGGAAAAATTGTGGCGGATACCTGTGAAATTGATGTTGATGGCTCGGGGTCCAATACTTCCACCGTCACATTTGCAGATACTTATCCTTCTGATTTTGGCACTGACGGTCAGGTCGGGACGTCGAAGGCCTTTAAGATTGAAGTGAAAAAATGCGATCCGCTGGTTGCCAAACTGAACCTCAAGTTCAGCGGCACCACAACGGATGCGGAATACAAGCGCCTGAAGAACGATCTTTCCGGCGCTGGCAATGCGACCAACGTTGGCATCATTGTCAGTAATGAAAATGGGACTAAGGGGGACGTGGTTTTCAACGGATCAGAACCGGAAGCCGGTACCGATGTTGCGAACGATGCCACTGGCGCCACAGCATCTGTCTTTAATTACACCGCGAAAGTTATTCAGGTTGGTGATAACAAACCAACAGCAGGTCACTACTCCTCATCTGCAACGTTCGAGGTTGTTTATCGCTAAATCTATTTTGGCAGCCTGAAAGGGCTGCCTTCTGGAACGTAGTATGAATTATTTATTAAAATTGTTAGGTGGATGTTTGATTATCTCTTGCTGTTCAGTACAGGCAAGTGTGGTTCTCGGTGGCACGCGAATTATTTATCCATCGAATAAATCCGAAGTACAAATAGCACTAAAAAATAAAGACCCTCATACTCGATATCTGGTGCAAAGCTGGGTGAGTTACCCCAATGATGCAAAAGCACCTTTCATCATTACGCCGCCTGTCTATAAATTACAGGAAAATCGTCAGACCCTTTTGCACATCATTTTTACCGGCGATAAAAAAAATCTGCCCGCAGATCGCGAATCTTTATTTCTGGCGAATGTGAAATCCGTCTCGGCGTTATCACCTGACTTAAAAGACAAGAATACGCTGCAATTCGCGATGAAAACGCGTCTGAAGCTGTTCTGGCGCCCTGCTGATTTGAAAGAAGCCGATGCCCTTCAGGCCTATGAAAAAATCACCTTCCGCCGCCAGGGTAACAGGCTCATTGCGAAAAACCCAACGCCGTTTTACGTCTCCTTTGGCGAGCTGGCCGTGGGCGGGAAAAGTGTCCCTGTGACTGACACAAAAACCACGCCGGGGGCAATTTCAATGATGGTCGCACCTTTCAGCGAGCAATATTTTTCTGTGCCTCAATCTGCAAACGGGCCCGTGACGTGGACTGCTATTAGCGATTTCGGCGCGCAAACCTCCCAGCGCAAGCAGGCTCTTTAAACACACAATGCTGGTACCCTATGTCGTCATCTCCACTCTACAAACAGGTTCTGAAGGGAATCGCGTTAGCGCTGCTCGCGATGATCCAGCCTGTGAGTGCAGATGACGAATTTAACCTGCGGATCCTTGAGATGGACACTCCGCTGGAAAACACCTCAACGCTAAAAAATTTCATCAATGATAATGGCTTACTGCCGGGAAACTTTCTGACGACCATTATGTGGGATCGGGATGTTCTGGATAAACGCACGGTGAGTTGGATCTTGTCTGACGATAAGCAGCGCCTGTTACCGGAGCTGACCAAAGCGGATCTGCGTGCATTAGGGGTAAAAGTCGACACGATCCCGGACATGAAAGATCTGGATGATGCGGCGATAATCGATGACATCTCCCATTTTATTGATAATGCCCGCTACGATTACGACCAGGATAATCAGACCCTCAAGCTGGTGATCCCGCAAAAATACCGCGATCAGGCTGCGGCCGGGGCTATCGAGCCGAAATTCTGGGATGACGGTGCTCCCGCCGCCTGGACAAGCTACCAGTTTAGCGGCTCTCAGCAGCACTACCGTTCTGGTGAAACGTCATCTGTATGGCTTGGTCTGGAGTCGGGGATCAACCTCGGGGCGTGGCGGTTGCGTAACAACAGCACCTGGAGTGACAACGCCGGTTGGGATGCAATCGCCAGTACGCTGCAACGTGATATCAAAACCCTGCAAAGCCAGCTTGAGATAGGCCAGACGTACACTAACGGCGAGCTTTTCGACAGCGTCCAAATGACCGGCGTGAAGCTGGAAACGGATACTTCCATGCTGCCCACCAGCCAGCAGGGGTTTGCCCCCGTGGTGCGTGGTATCGCAAATAGCGATGCAAAAGTCACCATCAGGCAAAACGGCTACACCATTTATCAAAGCAACGTCTCCCCGGGGCCATTTGAGATCCGCGATTTAAGCCAGGTCACATCCGGCGCGGATCTGGAGGTGACGGTGGAAGAGGCCGACGGCAGCGAACACAGCTTCATCCAGGCCAGTGCATCGGTTCCGGTGCTACAGCGGGAAGGAGCATTTAAATATTCGCTGGCGGCAGGGCGTTATCGCGGTAATGAAGGTGAGGACGAGCCCCCTTTTCTGCAAGGGACGGTCATTTACGGCCTGCCTTATGGCGTAACAACATACGCCGGCGCGCTCCTTGCATCGTCGTATCAGGCTATGCTGGCGGGAACAGGGGCCGATCTTGGCCGTTTCGGATCGGCATCCGTGGATGTGACCGCCGCCCGTACGGCTTTTGATGATGGACGAGATGATGCCCGCGGGATGTCATGGCGTGCGCAGTATTCCAGGGATATTCCGGATACAGACACCACCGTGACGCTTGCCAGCTACCGTTATTCCACCTCAGGGTTTTATACCTTTCAGGAAGCTGTCGACCAGCGTGACAGCGAGATTGACGATGGGATTTATACCTATCGGCGAACCAATAATCGGCGCAGCCGCATGCAGGTTAATCTTTCCCAACGCGTTTCGGACTGGGGATCGGCTTACCTTAATGGCTATCAGCAGGATTACTGGAACATGGCGGGACACGAGCGCAGCGTCAGTGCGGGGCTAAGCTCCGGCTGGCGCGGTATAACCTGGTCGGTAAGCTACAGCCTGACGCGTACGCCGGACGCCAATACCGATCGGCAAATGGCGTTGATGGTCAACGTACCTCTTTCACGCTGGCTAGCGAACGCATGGTCAACTTACAGCGCCAACACTGCCAGCGGTGGATTCGTTTCGCATCAGGTAGGGATCGGCGGCACGGCACTTGAGAACAATAACCTCAGCTATAACCTCCAGCAGACCTATGCCAGTCACGATACTGGCTATGGTGGCAGTGTATCCGGGCGCTACCGGGGATCTGCCGGTGATGTCGGGCTGGGGTATAACTACGGGGGCGATAACCGACAGTGGAACTACAGCGCGCAGGGTTCAATTGTTGCGCATGAACATGGAGTAACCCTGGGGCAATCCGTCCGCGACGCCTTTGCCATTGTCCATATCAAAGATGGCGATAACGTCAAAGTACAGAACGGGCGAGGGATCTACACCGATCGCTTTGGTAACGCGATTGTCCCTTCCCTGACGGCCTACCGGAAAAACGGTATTACGGTCAACACCCAGGATCGTGAAGATATTGAAATTGCCGCCGCTACCCAGGATGTTGTCCCAACAAAAGGTGCGGCCATCTCAGCGAATTTTGATGCACGAGTGGGGAAGCGTGCGCTTATCACGCTGCTTTTCCACGGCAAGCCGGTACCTTTCGGCGCCATTGTCACGCAGGAAAGTGCAACGGCTATCGTCGGTGATGAAGGAGAAGTCTGGCTTACCGGTCTGCATGAAGCGGTTTCCCTGAATGTGCAGTGGGGTGACGGGCGCGATCAACGGTGTGCGTGGGCGGGGGATCTCCCTCCCGGGCGCTCAGCAACTATTTTGAAAATGACGGTAAATTGCCAATGAGGCGTAGCAAAGAACTATTCATCAGCGCAATGGCTGGCCTAATCATGCTGTTTTCAGCTCCGGCATTCGCAACTTGTACATTTACGGGAGGCGGAAGTAGCGGGGGAATTGTTACCTTCAACATTCCCGCTGTCATCCAGCTTGAGCCAGACGTTCAGGTCGGTACCATTATTTATGACGCCAGTGTGGAATCAGGTGAAATTGCGCAAAGATGTGATGGTGATTCCGTTCGGGTACGTAGAGGCTATCTCTCATTGAGTGATGCTGATGCACGTGAAGATGTTTTACCCGGAGTGTATAAAACCAACGTGGCCGGGATTGGCATTCGCGTTGCAGCGTCTACAACCCAGTTCCCCAGCTATACCGAAGAAGACATTATCAGGCCGGAAACTTATCTTGGCACGATCAGAAGCTTTTCAACGAATTACAATTTCCGGGCTACCGCTCAGTTGATCGTTATTGGTGAAGTCGAAGAGGGCGATCTTAATACGTCCCTGTTAACCTCACATGAAACTTACGATAACGACGTGATAGGCGAAATTCGCTTTTCACCAACCAGTGTGCACATTACGACAAACACCTGTAACCTGGCGGATAAAAACATCTACGTGCCGCTGGAAACGGTCAATGCGCACGATTTTAACGGTCAGTATTCTGACATCCTGACCGACAGTCGTTTCAGGATTGATATTACGGACTGCGCCGCCGGGACAAAAATTGATTATCAGTTCACCAGTGCAGGGTCGACTGGCGTAACGGATGGCAATATCCTCAATATTGCTACCGGAGACAACGCTGCAAGCGGCGTAGGCATTCAAATCCTCGACAAGAACGATGCGGTGTTACAGTTCGACCAGAGCTACACGGCAATAACCCGTAGCCAGGACAACGTCCCGGTTGAGATCCCACTCAAAGCCCGTTACATCAAAACGGGAGAGGTTAAAGCCGGGAAAGTCGACGCCGTCGCGACTTTCGAACTCTTCTATCGTTAAGCCCACCGGCCCGTTTCGGCGGGCTTTAGCGATCATTTCGCTAACTTCATTAACCCTCTATTTTCATCTGGTTAATTCTTAAACCCTTAAATCTTGTAGGGCCGCATACTGCTTGCTATGCAGCCAACGTTTCGCATATTATTCTGCGGTCATAATAATAATTCTCGTTTACGTTATCATTCACTTTTCCATCAGAGATCCATCATGGCGCTTTCCAATACTGCTCAGCCAATTAACACGTCGCTGCGTAAAATCGCGGTCGTCGTAGCCACAGCGGTTGCCGGCATGTCTGCTTATGCTCATGCCGCCGAAACCCCGAAAAAAGAAGAAACCATTACTGTTACTGCCGCACCGGCTGCGCAGGAGAGTGCCTGGGGGCCTGCACCGACGATTGCAGCAAAGCGCACTGCAACGGCGACGAAAACCGATACACCGATCGAGAAAACCCCGCAGTCCATTTCCGTGGTCACACGTGAAGAGATGGACATGAAACAGCCGGGGACGGTTAAACAGGCGCTGGCCTACACGCCGAGCGTTTTCGCAACGCGCGGCGCCTCCACGACCTATGACGTGGTTTCTATTCGTGGTTTTACGACCTCCAGTACAGTGAACACCAACCAGTATCTGGACGGTATGAAGCTGCAAGGGGATAACTACTCTGAAGCGTCGATGGACCCATACTTCCTGGAGCGCGTAGAGCTGCTGCGAGGCCCGACGTCCGTACTGTATGGAAAAAGCCACCCTGGCGGCGTAGTGAGTATGGTCAGCAAGCGTCCAACCACGGAACCGTTAAAAGAAATTCAGTTCAAAATGGGGACGGATAACCTGTGGCAGACTGGGTTTGACTTCAGCGACGCGATTGATGATAACGGCGTGTGGTCCTACCGTCTGACCGGCCTGGGACGCAGTGAAAATGCGCAGCAGGAGATGGTGAAGTCTACTCGTTACGCGATTGCGCCGTCTTTCAGCTGGCGTCCTGATGATAAAACCGATTTCACTTTCCTGAGCAACTTCCAGAGCGATCCGGATGCGGGTTACTACGGCTGGCTGCCGCGTGAAGGTACCGTTGTGCCTTACTATGATGCTAACGGAAAGGCGCACAAACTGCCGACCGATTTCAACGAAGGCGATGAAGACAATAAGATCTCCCGTCGTCAGAAAATGGTGGGTTACAGCTTCGCGCATGAATTCAACGACACCTTCACCGTGCGTCAGAACCTGCGTTATACCAAAATCAATACGCTTTACCGTTCAGTTTACGGTAATGGCTATATCGCTCCGGCCCAGATCAGCCGTGCGTACGTGCGCTCAGATGAAGACCTCAACTCGTTCACGGTTGATACACAGCTCCAGTCGAAATTCGCGACCGGTGCCGTTGACCATACGCTGCTGACGGGGGTGGATTACCTTCGTATGCGCAATGATATTGATGCTGACTACGGTACCGCCGATCCGATCAGCATGAACAATCCGCAGCACGGCAATGCGAACGTCAATGTGAACTTCCCGTATGCCATGCTCAATCGTCAGGAGCAGACCGGGCTCTATGCGCAGGATCAGGCGGAATGGGATAAGTGGGTACTCACCATGGGTGGCCGCTATGACTTTGCAAAAACGTCTGCCTTTAACCGTAATAACGGGACCACCGCGGAAATTAACGATCAGGCATTTACCTGGCGCGGGGGGATTAACTACCTGTTCGACAACGGGATTACCCCATACTTCAGCTACAGTGAATCCTTTGAACCGCTCTCTGGCACCACCCAGGGCGGCAAACCGTTCGATCCGGCGCGCGGCAAGCAGTATGAAGCGGGCGTGAAGTATGTTCCGAAAGATCTGCCTGTTGTGGTGACGGCCGCGGTATATCAGCTGACCAAGAACAACAACCTGACCGCCGATCCGGCGAACCCGACCAGCGGCTTTAGCGTGCAGGGCGGTGAAATTCGCTCCCGTGGCTTTGAGCTGGAAGCGAAAGCGGCGGTGTCGGCTAACGTGAACGTAACGGCGGCCTACAGCTACACCGATGCGGAATATACCCATGATACCTGGTATGAAGGTCGTCGTCCGGCAGAAGTACCGCGCAACATGGCATCCCTGTGGGCGGATTACACCTTCCACGAGACGGCGCTGAGTGGCCTGACCGTCGGTGCGGGCGCGCGTTACATCGGTAACACGGTGACGTACTACTCCTCAGCGTCGCCTAAAGCCTATGAGTCCTTTAACGTCGCGGGTTATGCCCTGGCGGATGCGACCGTGAAATACGATCTGGCGCGCTTCGGTCTGCCGGGATCTTCCGTCGGCGTCAACGTGAACAACATCTTTGACCGTGAATACGTCTCCAGCTGCTACAGCGAGTATGCATGCTACTGGGGAGCAGGACGCCAGGTTGTTGCCACCGCGACCTTCCGCTTCTAACCTCTTTATGGGCACGGTTCGCCGTGCCCTTTTTATTTAAGTTGGCTGACATGCAGGATAATAAAACGCAATCCGACTCCACCTTCACGCTTAACAATCTCTCCTTTCGCGTACCCGGGCGCACCTTGCTGCATCCGCTCTCTTTGACGTTTCCCGCAGGTAAAGTGACCGGTTTAATCGGGCACAATGGTTCCGGTAAATCGACGCTGCTGAAGATGCTGGGTCGTCATCAGCCGCCGTCCGAGGGCGACATATTGCTGGATGACCAGCCGCTGGCGAGCTGGAGCAGTAAGGCCTTTGCCCGCAAGGTGGCCTATCTGCCGCAGCAGTTGCCGCAGGCTGAGGGGATGACGGTGCGCGAGCTGGTGGCGATTGGACGTTATCCGTGGCACGGTGCGCTCGGGCGTTTTGGCGTCGCTGACAGAGAGAAAGTGGAAGAGGCGATCGCGCTGGTTGGGTTAAAACCGCTGGCGCACCGTCTGGTGGATAGCCTGTCCGGTGGCGAGCGTCAGCGCGCATGGATCGCGATGCTGGTGGCGCAGGACAGCCGCTGCCTGCTGCTCGACGAACCCACTTCGGCGCTGGATATTGCTCATCAGGTTGACGTCCTGGCGTTGGTGCATCGCTTAAGTCAGCAGCGCGGCCTGACGGTGATTGCCGTTCTGCATGATATCAACATGGCGGCACGCTATTGCGACTACCTGGTAGCGCTGCGCGGCGGTGAAATGATCGCTCAGGGTACCCCTGCCGAACTGATGCGCAGCGAAACGCTGGAACATATCTACGGTATTCCTATGGGCATCCTGTCTCACCCAGCCGGGGCTGCACCCGTGAGCTTTGTCTACTGATGCTGGATTTAACATTCATTAGCCGCCGTCGCCTGCTGACGGCCATGGCGCTCTCACCGCTGCTGTTAAAGATGGGCCCGGCCCGCGCTGCCGCTATCGATCCGCACCGCATCGTGGCGCTGGAGTGGTTGCCCGTCGAACTGATGATGGCGCTTGGCGTGACGCCTTACGGCGTGGCCGATATTCCCAACTACACCCTGTGGGTGAATGAGCCAAAACTGCCGGACTCCGTCATCGACATTGGCCTGCGTACGGAGCCGAACCTTGAGCTTCTCACCCAGATGAAACCGTCTTATTTATTCTGGTCTGCGGGGTATGGCCCGTCGGAAGAGACCATGGCGAAGATTGCGCCCGGACGGGGCTTTTCCTTTAGCGACGGCAAAAAGCCGCTGACCATGGCAAAAAATTCCATCCACGAGATGGCGCAGTTTCTCAACCGTGAGGCTCAGGCGAAAAAACATCTCGATGAATTTGATGCGCTGATTGATTCCCTCAAGCCGCGCTTTGCCCACCGTGGCGATCGGCCTTTGCTGATGGTAACCCTGCTGGATGCCCGCCATATGCTTGTCTTTGGAAATAACTGTCTGTTCCAGGAAGTGCTCGACAGCTTTGGCATTCGCAATGCCTGGGAAGGCGAGATGACATTCTGGGGCAGTACCGCCGTGGGTATTGACCGTCTGGCGGCGTTTCGTGATGTGGACGTGCTGTGCTTCGATCACGGGAACGAGCGCGAGATGCAAACCCTGATGGCGACCCCGCTCTGGCAGGCAATGCCGTTCGTCCGCGAGCAGCGCTTCCTGCGCGCGCCAGCGGTATGGTTCTACGGCGCGACGCTGTCGGCAATGCATTTTGCCCGCGTGCTGGACAATGCACTGGGAGGCAAGGCATGAGCACGCGTATGGCTCGTTTCCCAATGTTGCTGTTAGCGCTCATTTTTCTGGCTGCCCTGATGTTAACCGGCTTTAACCTGAGCACGGCGTTACCGCGCGATCAATGGGCAGCCGCGTTTGCCGCACCGGATATCGATAATATTCAGCAAATGCTGTTCCACTACAGCCTGCTGCCGCGTCTGGCTATCTCCCTGCTGGTCGGGGCGGGACTGGGACTGGTGGGCGTACTGTTTCAGCAGGTGCTGCGTAACCCGCTGGCAGAGCCGACCACGCTGGGCGTGGCGACGGGGGCTCAGCTGGGGATCACCATCACCACTCTCTGGACCCTGCCGGGAGCGTTAACCTCGCAGTTTGCCGCGCTGGCAGGCGCATGTGTGGTCGGTGCGCTGGTCTTTGGCGTGGCCTGGGGAAAACGTCTCTCGCCGGTCACGCTGATCCTCGCGGGGCTGGTCGTCAGCCTCTACTGTGGGGCGATCAACCAGCTGCTGGTGCTGTTTCACCACGACCAGCTGCAAAGCATGTTTATGTGGAGTACCGGCACGCTCACCCAGACCGACTGGAGTATCGTCCAGCGCCTGTGGCCGCAGCTGTTCGGCGGCGTGGTGCTGACGCTGCTGCTGCTGCGTCCGCTGACGTTGATGGGCCTCGATGACGGCGTGGCGCGCAATCTGGGGCTGGCGCTGTCGCTGGCGCGTCTGGCGGCCCTGACCCTGGCGATTGTGCTGAGTGCGTTACTGGTTAACGCCGTCGGCATCATCGGTTTTATCGGCCTGTTTGCGCCGTTGCTGGCAAAAATGCTCGGCGCACGCCGTCTGCTGGCGCGGCTGATGCTGGCTCCGCTGATTGGCGCGCTGATCCTCTGGCTTTCCGACCAACTCATTCTCTGGCTGGCGCGCGTCTGGATGGAAGTTTCCACGGGCTCGGTGACGGCCCTGATCGGCGCGCCGCTGCTGCTGTGGCTGTTGCCGCGCCTGCGCAGCATTAGCGCCCCGGCAATGGATGCCGGCGATAAAGTACATGCCGAACGTCAGTCGGTGGTGTGGTTCAGCCTTGCCGGGCTGGCGGTGCTGGTTATCGCCTCGTTTGCCGCACTCTCGCTGGGACGTGACGCCACGGGCTGGCACTGGGCGACGGGGGATTTGCTGCATGAACTCATGCAGTGGCGCTGGCCGCGGATCTTCTCCGCGCTGATTGCGGGCGTCATGCTGGCGGTGGCCGGCTGTATTATCCAGCGTCTCACCGGCAACCCGATGGCAAGCCCGGAAGTATTAGGGATCAGCTCCGGAGCCGCGTTTGGCGTAGTGTTAATGTTGTTCCTCGTGCCGGGAAATGCGTTCGGCTGGCTGATGCCTGCCGGGAGTATCGGCGCGGCAGTCACGCTGATGATTATCCTGATCGCCTCCGGGCGAGGGGGGTTCTCACCTCACCGCATGCTGCTGGCCGGGATGGCGCTCAGCACCGCGTTTACTATGCTGCTGATGATGTTGCAGGCGAGCGGCGATCCGCGCATGGCGCAGATCCTGACCTGGATTTCCGGTTCAACGTACAACGCCACCGGCAGTCAGGTGGTGCATACCGGGATTGTGATGATCGTGCTGCTGGCGATTGTGCCGCTGTGCCGTCGCTGGATGACCATTCTGCCGCTGGGTGGAGATACCGCCCGCGCGGTCGGGGTGGCGCTGACGCCAACGCGTATCGCCCTGTTGCTGCTGGCCGCGTGCCTGACGGCGACGGCCACCATGACTATCGGCCCGCTCAGTTTTGTCGGATTAATGGCGCCGCACATCGCCCGTATGATGGGCTTCCGCAGGACTTTGCCGCATATCGTGATCTCTGCGCTGACGGGCGGAGCGATCCTGGTTTTTGCTGACTGGTGCGGAAGGATGGTGCTGTTCCCGTATCAGATCCCGGCGGGCCTGCTGTCGACCTTTATCGGCGCGCCGTACTTTATATATCTGTTGAGAAAGCAGAGTCGGTAATAAAAGTAAACGGCAATCCTTAGATTGCCGTTTTCGTGTTTGCTCCCTCTCCCAAGGGAAGATGGAGAACATCGTAGGCCGGGTAAGCGTTAGCGCCACCCGGCAATGCCCTTAGAGCTTCGCAAACACCTTACGCGCTGCGTCGATGGTGTTATTGATATCTTCTTCGCTGTGCGCCACGGACATAAAGCCCGCTTCAAACGCTGACGGCGCAAGATACACGCCTTCTTCCAGCATCAGATGGAAGAAGCGTTTGAAGCGTTCCACGTCGCATTTCACCACGTCCTGATAGCAGGTCACGGTTTTCGCATCGGTGAAGAAAATCCCGAACATCCCGCCGACGTGGTTTACCACCAGCGGAATACCCGCGTCTTCTGCGGCTTCCAGCAGGCCGTTTGCCAGCTGCGTCGTCCGGTCCGTCAGGGTTTCGTGGATACCCGGCTGCGCCACTTCGGTCAGACAGGCAAAGCCCGCCGCCATCGCAATCGGGTTACCGGAGAGCGTACCCGCCTGGTAAACCGGACCGGTTGGCGCCAGCGCGTCCATCACGTCCTTACGGCCGCCAAACGCGCCGACAGGCATGCCGCCGCCAATGATTTTGCCGAGGCAGGTCAGATCCGGCTCAACGCCGTAGTATGACTGCGCCCCCGCCAGCGCGACGCGGAAACCGGTCATCACTTCGTCGATGATCAGCAGCGCGCCGAACTCATCGCACAGCGCGCGCAGGCCCGGCAGGAAATCCGGCTGCGGTGGAATACAGTTCATGTTGCCCGCCACCGGTTCAACGATGATGCAGGCGATCTCCTGCGGATACTGCTCGAACGCGGCGCGAACGGTGTTCAGATCGTTATAGGTGCAGGTCAGCGTGTGTTTCGCGAAATCAGCCGGCACCCCCGGGGAGTTCGGTTGACCGAGCGTCAGCGCGCCGGAACCGGCTTTTACCAGCAGGCAGTCGGCGTGGCCGTGATAACAACCTTCGAACTTGATGATCTTGTCACGACCGGTAAAACCGCGCGCCAGACGGATAGCGCTCATGGTCGCTTCGGTACCGGAGTTCACCATACGCACCATGTCCATCGTTGGCACCAGCTCGGTGACCAACTCCGCCATTTTGACTTCCATCTCGGTTGGCGCGCCGAAGCTCAGGCCGCGCTGAGCGGCTTCAATCACCGCGTTGCGGATCGCCGGGTGGTTGTGCCCCAGTACCATCGGGCCCCAGGAGCCGACGTAATCGACATAGGCTTTACCATCCACATCATACAGATATGCCCCATCCGCACGTTCGATAAACAGCGGGGTGCCACCCACGCCGGTAAAGGCGCGCACGGGTGAATTCACGCCGCCTGGGATAAGCTCGCGGGCTGCGCTGTAGAGGTTTTCAGACTTGCTCATGGCGTCGTTCCTGGTTCGTAGAAATAAGTTAAGGCAACTATTCTAAGTGATTCGGAAGAGGTTATAAAATTTTTGCCCCTCAGAAGGCTTAACAATTGTTAAGTATTTTTCAGGGGACGAGGGGATTGTCTCTGGTAGAATCCCTGCGCCTTTTGTATGACGAAACAGAACAGGTAATGAACGAGAACACACCTTCTTTTGAACAACAACAGTTTACGCGCGCGAAGCACCGGGTCAGTATCCGGCGGCTGCTCAACCGTGACAAAACCCCGTTAGCCATTCTGCTGGCAGCCGCCGTGGTCGGTACGCTGGCCGGGCTGGTGGGGGTCGCATTCGAGAAAGCGGTCAACGCGGTGCTCAACTGGCGCATAGGTACCGTCGCCAGCTTTGCCGATCGGGAATGGCTGGTCTGGGTGTGGGCCTTTGGCCTTTCGGCGCTGTTTGCCATGGTGGGGTATTTTCTGGTGCGTAAATTCGCACCTGAAGCAGGTGGCTCGGGGATCCCTGAAATTGAGGGGGCGCTGGAGGAGCTACGCCCGGTTCGCTGGTGGCGGGTGCTTCCTGTGAAATTTATCGGCGGGATGGGAACCCTCGGGGCGGGCATGGTGCTCGGTCGGGAAGGGCCAACGGTACAGCTGGGCGGTAACGTCGGGCGCATGGTCGGCGATCTGCTCCGTATGCGCAGCGCCGAAGCACGGCATACGCTGCTGGCGACGGGGGCCGCAGCGGGGCTGTCTGCGGCGTTTAACGCGCCGCTGGCGGGTATCCTGTTTATCATTGAAGAGATGCGTGCCCAGTTCCGCTACAACCTGATCTCCATTAAAGCGGTGTTTACCGGCGTGATTATGTCGAGCATTGTCTTTCGCGTCTTTAACGGCGAAGGAGCGGTGATTGAAGTTGGCAAGCTGACCAATGCGCCGGTCAATACTTTATGGCTGTATCTGGTTCTTGGGATGATTTTTGGCGTCGTCGGCCCGCTTTTTAACACCCTGATTTTACGGGCGCAGGATATGTTTCAGCGCATCCATGGCGGAAATACCACGAAATGGGTGCTGGTGGGAGGCCTGCTTGGCGGCGTGTGCGGGATCCTCGGCTTCATCGAACCGAATGCGGCGGGCGGCGGTTTCGGCCTGATTCCCATTGCCGCGGCGGGGAATTTCAGCGTAGGCCTGCTGCTGTTTATGTTTATTTCACGCGTCATCACCACGGTATTGTGCTTCTCCTCTGGCGCCCCGGGCGGCATTTTTGCTCCGATGCTGGCACTGGGGACGCTGCTGGGTACGGCGTTCGGGATGGCGGCGGCGGCAGGTTTCCCGGCCTACCATCTGGAGGCGGGGACGTTTGCGGTTGCGGGAATGGGGGCGCTGCTGGCGGCCTCCCTGCGCGCGCCGCTGACCGGGATCGTACTGGTGCTGGAAATGACCGACAATTACCAGCTCATTTTGCCAATGATCATTACCTGTCTCGGCGCGACACTATTAGCCCAATTCCTGGGTGGAAAACCGCTATACTCCACCATTCTTGCCCGTACCCTGGCGAAACAGGAAGCTGAACAGGCCCTGAAGCAGAATACTTGAATGAATTACCAGGGTATTAGATAATGACAAAAAGAATTGGGTGATTTTTGCCCAATAGCAGTCGCAGTATTCATGGGAGCATAAGATGAGTGATGACGTAGCGTTGCCGCTGGAATTTACCGAAGCAGCAGCGAAAAAAGTGAAAACCCTGATTGCCGACGAGGACAATCCGGATCTGAAACTGCGTGTTTATATTACCGGCGGCGGCTGTAGTGGCTTCCAGTATGGTTTTACCTTTGACGATCAGGTTAACGATGGTGATATGACTATCGAGAAACAGGGCGTCGCGCTGGTGGTTGACCCGATGAGCCTGCAATATCTGGTGGGCGGTTCAGTGGACTACACTGAAGGTCTGGAAGGTTCGCGCTTTGTGGTGACTAACCCGAATGCGACCAGCACCTGCGGGTGTGGTTCTTCGTTCAGTATTTAAGCCTGAATGCAGATTGTAGGCCCGGTAAGCGAAGCGCTACCGGGCTTATAAACGACGCCTATCTTGAATTTTCATCCAGCGCAAACGTCGGCAGCTTCAGGTGCCAGCGTATCGCCGCTAAACGGATCACCAGCGTGACCACCATCCCCAGCATCGCCGCATTCTCCAGCGGGACAGCAAAGGTGTAATACGCCGTGGCGTGAACAATCCCCCCGATGATACAGGCCGTCGCGTAGATTTCCGTTCGCAGGATCATCGGGACTTCTCGCGCCAGTATGTCGCGAATAATCCCTCCGCCCACGCCGGTTAACACGCCCATACAGATCGCCACCAGCGGGCCAGTCCCGGCAATAAAGGCTTTATTCACCCCTATCCCCACAAAGACTGCCAGACCGACGGCATCCAGCACCGGTAATATCCATTTTGGCAGTCTGCGAGGCTGACGAACCAGCACGATGGTTAACAGGCAGGTGACCATCGCCACCACCAGATCCGTGGGATCTTTTACCCAAAATACCGGGCCATTTGCCAGCGCCATATCGCGGATCGTTCCGCCTCCCACTGCCGTAACGACGCCGAGTACCAGTACGCCAAAAGGGTCCATGCGCAGTTTTCCGGCAAGCAAAACGCCGGAGATAGCAAAAACGGCTGTGCCAAGAATATCCAGCCAATACACGAGCATCGTTAAATCCTCGAAGGGGGTATTTATCTGTTTGAGTGACTCTCTGCCAGTTCGGCGCAGAGTTGTTTTGCGGCGAGGATAATACGCGGGCTGGCGCGTTCAAACCAGTCGCTGTTGAGTGCGATGACCGGAATTTTAAGCTGCCGATGCCAGAATTGTTCTATTTTAGGAATCTCGCTCGCATTTCCGACCACCACAATGGCCTGCGGTTGTCGCGCAAGAACCTGCTCACGACTGACCTGGGGCCAGGGAACCCGGCTTTCTGCAAAGATATTTTCACCTCCACAGGTTTCAAGCACCTGGTTCTGGATCGAGCCTTTCCCGGTAGTGAACAGCGGCTGACTGCCAAATTGCAGAAAAACGCGTTGTTTCGGTTGCGTGCCGTATCGGGCTTTTAGCGCGGCATAGTCGTTGAGCATCTGCTGTGCAGCCTGCCCGGCGCGTTGGGGGGTAGGGCTGAAAGGCGCGAGGTCACGGAGGGTTTGCGCCACCTGTTCGATGCTCACCGCGTCCACCCATTTCACCGTTATTCCCAGCGAAGAGAGCTGGTTCACCTGCCGTTCGGCATTACCGCCGCGCCAGGCGAGGACCAGATCGGGCTTTAGCGCCACGATGCGTTCCAGGTTCATTCCCTGCCAGGTGGCAACCTGTTCGATATGGGCGGCCTGCGGTGGATAATCGGAAAAGCTGCTCACCGCAACGGGCGTGATCCCGGCGGCAAACGCCAGTTCCGTATTGGCAGGGGAGAGAGTGATCACCCGCGGCGCGGCGATGAGCCAGGCCGGAGCGAGCAGAAGCAGGGCGACCAGCGCCCTGAATGACACCTTACCCACGCGCCAGTTTCTGCACCAGGGTTTCCACCATCACGGTGGACTGTTTGGCCGCAACGGCCAAGAATTCGTCGAAGCTGATGTGGGACTGCTGGTCCGCCACGTCAGAGATCGCGCGAACGACCACGAACGGCACGCTGAAGTTATGGCATACGTGCGCGATGGCTGTGGCTTCCATCTCCACGGCCACAGCCTGCGGGAAGTTATGACGGATTTTCGCCAGACCGACAGAGCCGTTGATAAAGGCATCGCCGCTGACGATCAGGCCACGCACCGCATTGAGGTTCAGCTCGTTAATGCAGCTTTCAGCGGCGGCAATCAGCTTATCATCCGCTTTAAACCCGGCCGGGCAGCCCGGAAGCTGACCATATTCGTAGCCGAATGCGGTGACATCTGCATCGTGATAACGCGCTTCGTCGGAAACCACGATATCGCCCACTTTCAGCGTCGGCGCCAGACCGCCCGCAGAACCCGTATTAATGATAACGTCAGGCTTGCAGCGCTCAAGCAGCAGGGTCGCGCCCAGTGCCGCTGCAACTTTACCGATGCCTGATTTCAGCAGAGCCACGTCAACACCGTTCAACTGGCCGGTGTAGATCTCACAGCCACCGAGGGAGAGGGTCTGACGGTTCTCAATTTTGTCACGCAGCAGCGTAACTTCTTCTTCCATTGCACCAATAATGCCGATTTTCATAGATTTACTCGCGATGTGCCTTGTTAAGATGCATAGTCTATCATGCGGTTAAGGGGAAACGCATTCTCACGCGGGGGAGCACATGGCACCAATCGATTTTCGCACCAAAATTAACTGGCACCGACGTTTCCGTTCGCCACAGGGCGATAAGAGCGAACATGAGATCCTGCGCATTTTCGAAAGCGATCGCGGACGCATCATCAACTCGCCCGCTATCCGTCGGTTACAGCAAAAAACCCAGGTGTTCCCGCTGGAGCGTAACGCCGCGGTGCGTACGCGGTTAACGCACTCCATGGAAGTGCAGCAGGTGGGGCGCTACATTGCGAAAGAGATCCTCAGTCGCCTTAAAGAGCAACGTCTGCTGGAAACCTACGGACTGGATGAACTGACCGGGCCGTTCGAAAGCATCGTTGAGATGGCCTGCCTGATGCACGATATCGGCAATCCTCCCTTTGGTCATTTCGGCGAGGCCGCCATCAATGACTGGTTTAAACAGCGGCTTTTTCCCTCTGACGCCATAAGCCAGCCGCTCAGCGATGACCGCTGTGTGGTACGCGATTTATGCCTGCGTGAAGGCGAAGATAGCCTGAACGATCTGCGCCGTAAGGTGCGCCAGGATCTGTGTCATTTCGAAGGTAACGCGCAGGGGATCCGTCTGGTGCACTCCCTGATGCGGATGAATCTGACCTGGGCCCAGGTGGGCTGTATTCTTAAATACACGCGTCCCGCATGGTGGACCGGAGAAACGCCCGCCACGCATAGCTACCTGATGAAAAAACCGGGCTATTACTTATCGGAAGAAGCATACATCGCGCGGTTGCGTAAAGAACTGTCTCTGACCCCTAATGGCCGTTTTCCATTGACATGGATTATGGAAGCGGCTGATGACATTTCTTATTGCGTGGCCGATCTGGAAGACGCGGTGGAAAAAAGAATATTCAGCGTCGAGGAGCTGTATCAGCATCTTCATGATGCCTGGGGAGAGCATGAAAAAGGTTCTCTGTTTGCGCAGGTCGTCGAGAATGCCTGGGATAAATCGCGTTCAAATTCGCTGAGCCGCAGTACCGAAGATCAGTTCTTTATGTATTTGCGGGTGAACACGCTGAATAAACTGGTGCCGTATGCGGCCGCCCGTTTCATTGATAATTTGCCGATGATATTTAGCGGGGAATTTAATCACGCCCTGCTGGAAGATGAGAGCAGTTTTAGTCAGCTTCTTGAATTATATAAAAACGTGGCTGTTCGCCATGTTTTCAGCCACCCGGATGTCGAACAGCTGGAGCTGCAAGGATACCGGGTTATCAGCGGGTTGCTGGAGATTTATGGCCCGCTGCTCCAGCTGACGGTCGATGAGTTCAGTGAGCTGGTCGAAAATGAACGTGTTCGCCGCCTGCCGATTGAATCTCGTCTCTATCAGAAGCTTTCAACCCGCCACCGGCTGGCATACATTGAAGCCGTCAGTAAAATAGAACGCCATTCTTCCCAATGGCCAGTCATGGAATATTATTATCGCTGTCGTCTTATCCAGGACTATATCAGCGGGATGACAGATTTGTATGCCTGGGATGAATACCGCAAGCTTATGGCCGTTGAATAAGCCATGAGTTTTGTAAAGACGACCAATAAATTTTTACTTTTTCCATAAACTTAATCCCGGAACTAAGCGGTATAAAACGAATCTGAGTTACACAGCAATTTTGCGTTATCTGGTAAATCGAGATTGAGAAACATGAAAAAAACCACATTAGCAATGAGTGCACTGGCTCTGAGTTTAGGTTTAGCGCTGTCCCCTCTGGCGATGGCGGCCGAGACAGCTTCCTCGGCAGCGACTGCGCAGCAGATGCCAAGCCTGGCCCCGATGCTCGAAAAAGTGATGCCATCGGTGGTGAGTATTAACGTTGAGGGCAGCACGACCGTCAATACGCCGCGTATGCCGCGTAATTTCCAGCAGTTCTTCGGCGATAATTCGCCATTCTGCCAGGACGGTTCGCCATTCCAGAGCTCCCCGTTCTGTCAGGGCGGCGGCGCAGGGGATGACGGCATGGGCGGCGGCCAGCAGCAGAAATTCATGGCACTCGGCTCGGGCGTGATTATTGATGCAGCGAAAGGCTACGTGGTGACCAATAACCACGTGGTAGATAATGCTAACACCATTAAGGTGCAGATGAGCGATGGCCGTAAATTCGATGCCAAAGTGGTTGGTAAAGACCCGCGCTCCGACATCGCGCTGATTCAAATCCAGGATCCGAAGAACCTGACGGCGATTAAGCTTGCCGACTCTGACGCGCTGCGCGTGGGTGACTACACCGTCGCCATCGGTAACCCATTTGGTCTGGGCGAAACCGTGACCTCGGGTATCGTCTCTGCGCTGGGACGTAGCGGCCTGAATGCGGAAAACTATGAAAACTTCATTCAGACGGATGCGGCCATTAACCGTGGTAACTCCGGCGGTGCGCTGGTTAACCTGAACGGTGAGCTGATCGGTATCAACACCGCTATCCTGGCACCGGACGGTGGCAACATCGGTATCGGCTTTGCTATCCCGAGCAACATGGTGAAAAACCTGACTGCGCAGATGGTGCAATATGGACAGGTGAAACGCGGTGAGCTGGGGATCATGGGTACCGAACTGAACTCCGAGCTGGCGAAAGCGATGAAAGTGGACGCTCAGCGCGGCGCATTCGTAAGCCAGGTCATGCCGAACTCTTCGGCGGCGAAAGCCGGCATTAAAGCGGGTGACGTGATCACCTCTCTGAACGGTAAGCCGATCAGCAGCTTTGCCGCCCTGCGTGCGGAAGTGGGTTCTATGCCAATCGGCAGTAAAGTGACCCTCGGCCTGCTGCGTGAAGGTAAGCCGGTTAACGTGAGCCTGGAACTGCAACAAAGCAGTCAGAATCAGGTCGATTCCAGCACCATCTTCAGCGGTATTGAAGGTGCCGAGATGAGCAACAAAGGGGCAGATAAAGGCGTGGTGGTGAACAACGTGAAAGCGAACTCACCTGCTGCCCGTATCGGCCTGAAAAAAGGTGATGTGATCATGGGCGCTAACCAGCAGCCGGTGAAAAACATCGCTGAACTGCGCAAAATTCTCGACAGCAAGCCTTCTGTGCTGGCACTGAATATTCAGCGTGGTGATACCTCTATTTATCTCCTGATGCAGTAATCTTCTTAAACCCCTGTTCGCAGGGGCTTTCTCTTTTCTGTGACCTTTCCCACAACTCCATACATCTCTCTCTGCCTCTGGGCATCTGCACAATGCAGCCTTAGCTGAACTTCCCTATGCTTGAGCTCTGCTCACGGGAGGGTTATATGGCTGGCTGGCATCTTGATACCAAAATGGCGCAGGATATCGTGGCGCGAACCATGCGCATCATTGATACCAATATCAACGTAATGGATGCCCGCGGGCGCATTATCGGCAGCGGCGATCGTGAGCGTATTGGGGAATTGCACGAAGGGGCGTTGCTGGTGCTCTCTCAGGGGCGCGTGGTCGACATCGATGACGCCGTGGCGAAACATCTGCACGGGGTCCGTCAGGGGATCAACCTGCCGCTGCGTCTGGAAGGAGAGATTGTTGGCGTTATCGGTCTGACCGGCGACCCTGAATCGCTGCGTAAATACGGCGAGCTGGTCTGCATGACGGCGGAGATGATGCTGGAGCAGTCGCGTCTGATGCACCTGCTCGCCCAGGACAGCCGCCTGCGTGAAGAGCTGGTGATGAATTTGATTCAGGCTGAGGAGCACACGCCTGCCCTGAGCGAATGGGCGCAGCGTCTGGGTATCGACCTGAATCAGCCGCGCGTGGTCGCCGTTATTGAGGTGGATAGCGGCCAGCTTGGTGTGGACAGCGCCATGGTGGAGCTACAGCAGCTGCAAAACATGCTGGCGACGCCGGAGCGTAACAACCTGGTGGCGATTGTCTCTTTGACGGAAATGGTGGTGCTCAAGCCTGCGCTTAATCAGTTTGGTCGCTGGGACGCGGAAGATCATCGTCGCCGCGTTGAGCTGCTAATCGAGCGCATGAAGGAGAACGGACAGCTCCGTTTTCGCGTCGCGCTGGGAAATTACTTTACCGGGCCGGGAAGCATCGCTCGTTCATGGCGAACGGCGCGCACCACCATGATGGTGGGTAAACAGCGCATGCCGGAGAGCCGCAGTTATTTCTATCAGGATCTGATGCTGCCGGTCCTGCTCGACAGCCTGCGCGGCGGCTGGCAGGCCAACGAGCTGGCGCGTCCGCTGGTGCGTCTGAAAGCAATGGACAACAACGGGCTGCTGCGCCGCACGTTGCAGGCGTGGTTCCGGCATAACGTGCAGCCGCTGGCAACGTCAAAAGCGCTGTTTATTCACCGTAATACGCTGGAGTATAGGCTAAACCGGATCTCGGAACTGACGGGGCTGGATTTAGGGAATTTTGACGACCGGCTACTGCTGTATGTGGCGTTGCAGCTGGATGAACAGAGATGATGCTGTTTGCCGGGTGGCGGCTTCGCCTTACCCGGCCTACATGTGTTCGTAGGCCCGGTAAGCGAAGCGCCACCGGGCAATAAAACGGCTCATTTGTTACGCGTCAATTTCTCAAGATCCGCTTCAATCTCGCTGATCTTATTGGTGACTACGCTTTCCAGGTGACGCAGGTCGTCAAGGATCTTACGTTTCAGATCGACTTCGCTGCGATCGCGCTGGCAGATTTGATCGAGTTCGTCGATCACGTAGCGCAGGTTAGGGCTGATTTCCTGTACTTCTTTATATCCCTGACCGATACCGTCAGCGACAACGGTCTTACGCTGGCGAGGGTATTTAAACTTCACGCTTTTGGCGAAGAACTCTCCTTTGTCCTTGTGAAAATAGATTTTCAAAATATCGTTATTGGCTTCCTGGCGGAGACTATAACGATCAATTTCATCAGGATTGGTAATGCCCAGACTTTTCAGATTATCGTACATAGCGGTACCCTTGATCTCAACATAACCTATGAATAATTAACGAAAAAATCTATTTTCGCCACCTTCGGATATAAAAAAAGCGGGGTTGCCCCCGCTTTTTGTTATACCCGATTAATCGATGGTGCGCAGCAGTTCATTGATGCCCACTTTACCGCGCGTTTTCGCGTCCACTTTTTTCACGATGACCGCGCAATACAGGCTGTATTTGCCATCTTTAGACGGCAGGTTGCCGGAAACCACAACGGAACCGGCTGGAACGCGGCCGTAGTGAATTTCACCGGTTTCGCGATCGTAAATACGGGTGCTCTGGCCAATATAAACGCCCATGGAGATCACAGAACCTTCTTCGACGATCACGCCTTCAACCACTTCGGAACGTGCGCCGATGAAGCAGTTGTCTTCGATGATGGTTGGGTTAGCCTGAAGTGGCTCCAGAACGCCACCGATGCCCACACCGCCGGACAGGTGAACGTTTTTACCGATCTGCGCGCAGGAGCCGACGGTAGCCCAGGTGTCCACCATGGTGCCTTCGTCAACGTAGGCGCCGATGTTCACGTAGGATGGCATCAGCACGGTGTTGCGTGCGATGAAGGCACCCTGACGAACGGCCGCCGGTGGTACTACGCGGAAGCCCTCTTTCTGGAAGCGCGCTTCGTCGTAATCCGCAAATTTCATTGGCACTTTATCGAAGTAGCGGCTTTCTGCTCCGTCGATAACCTGGTTATCGTTGATGCGGAAAGAGAGCAGCACAGCTTTCTTCAGCCATTGATGAGTAACCCACTGACCGTCGATTTTTTCTGCCACGCGCAGCGCGCCGGAATCCAGCAGGGAAATAACCTGGTTTACCGCTTCACGGGTCACGGTATCCACATTTGCCGGAGTGATGTCGGCGCGACGCTCAAAAGCGGACTCAATAACGTTCTGTAACTGCTGCATTGTTTACTCTTTCCATTTCACTAAAAAACACGTCACCCTTTATCGTTTGGATTGAGGGCTGCTGTCAACCGTTGTTGCACTTCAAGTTGCAGGTCATTATTAAGGGCACGCCGGTCGGCCGTCGCGATTATAAATAAATCTTCTACTCGTTCGCCAATGGTTGTAATTCGGGCGCCGTGAAGCGAAATTCCCAGATCGGCAAAAACCTGACCGACGCGGGCGAGCAGCCCTGGCTGGTCGAGCGCAATCAGCTCAAGGAACGATTTACGGTCGGTATGGGTCGGCAGGAAATTGACCTCGGTATCGACGGTAAAGTGGCGCAGTTTTGCCGCCTGACGACGCGGCTGCGGAGGTTGCCAGCTGCGCTGGGTAATGGCCTGCTCAAGGCCAAAGCGTATCCCCTCATGCCTGTCCGACGACAGCGGGCTGCCGTCCGGCTCCAGCACAATAAAGGTGTCCATCGCCATGCCGTCGCGGGTGGTAAAAATCTGCGCGTCGTGCACGCTCAGGTTACGCCTGTCCAGCTCGGCACAGACCGCTGCAAACAAATAAGGCCGGTCCGGGCTCCAGATGAAAATTTCCGTCCCGCCGCGCGTGGCCTGCGGGCTGAGCAGAATCATCGGTTTTGTCAGGTCGTGCTTCAGCAGATGCCGGGCGTGCCAGGCAAGCTGGTTTGGGCTGTGGCGCACAAAGTAGTTGGCGCGACAGCGCGCCCAAATCTGATGCAGCGCCTCTTCGTTGATGTTATCCATGCGCAGCAGAGCCAGCGCCTGCAACTGATGGTGGCGCACACGCTCACGCATGTCGGGGGTGTTCTGCATCCCGCGACGCAGCTGTTTTTCGGTGGCGAAGTAGAGTTCGCGCAGCAGGCTCTGCTTCCAGCTGTTCCACAGGGTTTCGTTGGTGGCGCAGATATCGGCTACCGTCAGGCAGACCAGGTAGCGCAGGCGGTTCTCCGTTTGCACTTCCTCGGCGAACTGCTTGATCACTTCCGGATCCTGAATATCACGACGCTGAGCGGTAACTGACATCAGCAGATGATGGCGAACCAGCCAGGCGATAAGCTGCGTTTCACGCGAGTTCAGGCCGTGCAGCTCGGCAAATTTCAGCACGTCCTGGGCGCCGAGTACGGAGTGGTCGCCGCCGCGACCTTTGGCGATATCATGGAACAGGGCGGCGATCAGGATCAGCTCCGGGTGCGCCAGACGTGGCCACAGATCAACGCACAGCGGATGGCGGGATCGCGTCTCTTCCTTAGCGAAGCTTTCCAGCTTCAGCATGACGCGGATCGTGTGCTCATCCACCGTATAGGCGTGAAACAGGTCGAACTGCATCTGTCCGACAATATGCGACCACTGGGGCATATAGGCCCACAATACGCTGTGACGGTGCATCGGCAGCAGACCGCGGCTGACGGCGCCCGGATGACGAAGCATGCTCAGGAACAGCGAGCGCGCCTCCGGGATGTAACACAGCGGCTGCTTCAGATGACGTCGTGCATGGCGCAGATGACGCAGGGTAGTGGAGTAGATCCCGGTGATCGTGCTGTTGCGCACCATGGTGTAGAACATTCGCAGGATCGCTTCCGGTTCGCGGATGAACAGCGTTTCGTCGCGCAGATCGATAAGCGTGCCGCGCAGCTGAAATTCGTCATCAATCGGACGCGGTTTTTCGTCTGCCGTCAGCGCGAGGATCGCCTCATCGAACAGCTGCAACAGCATCTGGTTCAGTTCAGAGACGCGGCGGGTGACGCGGAAGAAATCCTTCATCATTTGCTCGACCGGCTCGTTGCCCTCGCCCTGGTAATTCAGGCGCTGCGCCACGCTGAGCTGTCGGTCAAACAGCAGGCGATTATCGTAGCGGGTGACTTCCAGGTGCAGGGCAAAACGGATGCGCCACAGCAGATGCAGACACTCATTGAGTTCGTTACGTTCGGCTTCGGTCAGAAAACCAAACCCGACCATTTCGTCCAGCGATGTTGCCCCAAAATGGCGACGGGCGACCCATTGCAGCGTGTGGATATCGCGCAGGCCACCGGGGCTGCTTTTAATATCCGGTTCGAGATTATAGCTGGTACCGTGATAGCGCTGGTGGCGCTGGTTTTGTTCTTCGACTTTCGCGGCGAAGAATTTTTCCGAAGGCCAGAAGCCATCGCTAAAGATGTGCTTTTGCAGTTCGAGGAACAGCGCCACGTCGCCAATCAGCAGGCGGGTTTCAATCAGGTTGGTGGCGACGGTCAGGTCGGATAACCCTTCCAGCAGACACTCTTCCAGCGTGCGTACGCTGTGGCCCACTTCCAGCTTTACGTCCCAGAGCAGGGTCAACAGTTCACCGATTTTCTGCGCCCGATCGTCCGGCAGTTTTTTACGGCTTAAGATCAGCAGGTCGATATCAGAGAGCGGATGTAGTTCACCCCGGCCATAGCCGCCGACCGCAACCAGCGCGACGTCGCTCACCTGTCCGAAACCGTAGTCGATCCACAGACGTTGCAGGAGCTGGTCGATAAATTCGGTGCGCGCTTCAATGAGCTGCTCGGCCGAAACGCCTGCGTCAAATGCGCTACCCAGCCAGCGATGGAAAACCTCCATGTGGGCTTTGATATGCGCGCAGGTCAGCTCATGCGGTGGCCAGACGCCCGGGTTATCAGGCTGGTCGGGGAGGGTGGGAAGTGCTGTGTTAGCATACTGTTCGGGTAAGAGATTACTCATCGTGCGCCACCCATAAGAAAAAGCTATCGCCATTAAAAAAGCCGGCATTCGCCGGCTTCTTATCACTCAATGTTCGTCAGTATCGCCGGGATGGTGTCATCCTTGCGCAACGTCATAATTTCGCAGCCGTTGTCTGTAACCACAATAGTATGCTCGTACTGAGCAGACAAGCTTCTGTCTTTGGTTTTTACCGTCCAGCCATCTTTCATGGTACGGATGCGGTAATCACCCGCGTTGACCATTGGTTCGATAGTGAAGGTCATGCCCTTTTGCAGCACTACGCCGCCGTCGTCTGCATCGTAGTGCAGAACCTGCGGTTCTTCATGGAACACACGACCAATACCGTGACCGCAATATTCGCGCACCACGGAGAAACCTTCCGCTTCCACAAATTTCTGGATTGCGGCGCCGATGGTGCGCAGGCGGATGCCCGGCTTCACCATTTTCAGCGCCAGGTAGAGGCTCTCTTGCGTCACTTTGCACAGACGCTCGCCCAGAATCGTTGGCTTGCCAACGATGAACATCTTAGAAGTGTCGCCGTGGTACTCGTCTTTAATCACGGTCACGTCGATGTTGACGATGTCGCCATCTTTCAGCAGCTTCTCGTCATCCGGAATGCCGTGGCAAACCACTTCATTAATAGAGATGCAGACGGATTTCGGGAAACCGTGATAGCCAAGGCAGGCGGAGACCGCGTGCTGCTCGTTGACGATATAGTCGTTACAGATGCGATCCAGTTCGCCAGTGCTGACGCCCGGTTTCACAAACGGCTCGATCATTTCCAGCACGTCCGCGGCCAGACGACCGGCGACGCGCATCTTTTCAATTTCTTCAGGTGTCTTAATAGAGATAGCCATGTAATCTGTCCATCGGTGTCGATTTTTTCGACAATACTAGTGTAAGTGTTGTCAATGGTATCAGTCAGGCGCACCCCGTGCCAAATTGAGAATCATTAACAGCACACTCCGCCAACAATTATTGGTTTCTGGCCGTGTTTTGTGATATAAAGCGCGCCGGACTTCCGATCCATCTCAGATACACAGGCTGGACGGGAGCGACAAATCTCACTTTGTGTAACAACACACACGTATCGGCACATATTCCGGGGTGCCCTTCGGGGTCGGTAATATGGGATACGTGGAGGCATAACCCCAACTTTCAATATAGAGGTTTTAAACATGGCAACTGTTTCCATGCGCGACATGCTCAAGGCTGGTGTTCACTTCGGTCACCAGACCCGTTACTGGAACCCGAAAATGAAGCCTTTCATCTTCGGCGCACGTAACAAAGTTCACATCATCAACCTTGAGAAGACTGTACCAATGTTCAACGAAGCCCTGGCTGAGCTGAACAAGATCTCTTCCCGTAAAGGTAAGATTCTGTTCGTTGGTACTAAGCGCGCTGCAAGCGAAGCTGTGAAAGATGCTGCTAACAGCTGCGACCAGTTCTTCGTGAACCATCGCTGGTTGGGCGGCATGCTGACCAACTGGAAAACTGTTCGTCAGTCCATCAAGCGCCTGAAAGATCTGGAAACCCAGTCTCAGGACGGTACTTTCGATAAGCTGACTAAGAAAGAAGCGCTGATGCGTACTCGTGAACTGGACAAGCTGGAAAACAGCCTGGGCGGTATCAAAGATATGGGCGGCCTGCCAGACGCGCTGTTCGTAATCGATGCAGACCACGAGCACATCGCAATCAAAGAAGCTAACAACCTGGGTATCCCGGTATTCGCTATCGTTGATACCAACTCCGATCCGGACGGTGTTGACTTCGTTATCCCGGGTAACGACGACGCAATCCGTGCTGTTAGCCTGTACCTGAGCGCTGTAGCTGCTACCGTTCGTGAAGGCCGTTCCCAGGATCTGGCTTCTCAGGCGGAAGAAAGCTTCGTAGAAGCTGAATAATAAGGTTTTACCCCTTATTAGTACCGTGTATGAATAGGGGCCCATTATCGGCCCCTTTTTTCAATTTATACTGTTTGGCTCCCGGCCGGGCAGTTCACATCTCCCGAGGATTTAAGAATGGCTGAAATTACCGCATCCCTGGTAAAAGAGCTGCGTGAGCGTACTGGCGCAGGCATGATGGATTGCAAAAAAGCGCTGACCGAAGCGAACGGCGACATCGAGCTGGCAATCGAAAACATGCGTAAATCCGGTGCGATCAAAGCAGCTAAGAAAGCAGGCAACGTTGCTGCTGACGGCGTGATCATCACCAAAATCGACGGCAACTACGGCATCATCCTGGAAGTTAACTGCCAGACTGACTTCGTTGCTAAAGATGCTGGTTTCCAGGCATTTGCTAACAAAGTTCTGGACGCAGCGGTTGCAGGCAAAATCACTGACGTTGAAATTCTGAAAGCACAGTTCGAAGAAGAGCGTGTAGCGCTGGTTGCTAAAATCGGTGAGAACATCAACATCCGTCGCGTTTCTTCCCTGGAAGGCGATGTTCTGGGCTCTTACCAGCACGGCGCGCGTATCGGTGTTCTGGTTGCGGCTAAAGGCGCTGACGAAGAGCTGGTTAAACAGCTGGCAATGCACATCGCTGCAAGCAAACCAGAATTCGTTAAGCCAGAAGACGTGTCTGCTGAAGTGGTAGAGAAAGAGTACCAGGTTCAGCTGGACATCGCGATGCAGTCTGGTAAGCCAAAAGAAATCGCAGAGAAAATGGTTGAAGGCCGCATGAAGAAATTCACCGGCGAAGTTTCTCTGACTGGCCAGCCTTTCGTAATGGATCCAAGCAAGTCTGTTGCTCAGCTGCTGAAAGAGCACAACGCTGATGTAACTGGCTTCATCCGCTTCGAAGTGGGCGAAGGCATCGAGAAAGTTGAGACTGACTTCGCAGCAGAAGTTGCTGCAATGTCCAAGCAGTCTTAATGATTGAAAAGGAGCCGCCTGAGGGCGGCTTCTTTTTGTCACCCGTCTCACGAAATCAGACAGGCTCCAGTATCGCTGTGCTGATTTGCGACATATCATGTCGCCAGAATTAACCCCATCTTAATCGTTGACAGTCTCAGGAAAGAAACATGGCTACCAATGCAAAACCCGTGTACAAACGCATTCTGCTTAAGCTGAGTGGCGAAGCGCTGCAAGGATCGGAAGGCTTCGGTATTGACGCAAGCATCCTTGATCGCATGGCACAGGAAATCAAAGAACTGGTCGAACTGGGTATTCAGGTTGGCGTGGTCATTGGCGGTGGCAACCTTTTCCGTGGTGCTGGTCTGGCGAAAGCGGGGATGAACCGCGTAGTGGGCGACCACATGGGTATGCTGGCAACCGTGATGAATGGCCTGGCGATGCGTGATGCGCTTCATCGCGCCTATGTGAACGCTCGCCTGATGTCCGCTATTCCTTTGAATGGCGTATGCGATAACTACAGCTGGGCAGAGGCCATCAGCCTGCTGCGCAACAACCGCGTGGTGATCCTCTCCGCCGGTACGGGTAACCCGTTCTTTACCACCGATTCCGCAGCCTGCCTGCGCGGTATCGAAATCGAAGCCGATGTGGTGCTGAAAGCGACCAAAGTAGATGGCGTGTTTACTGCCGACCCGGCAAAAGATCCTTCAGCGACCATGTACGATCAGCTGACCTACAGCGAAGTGCTGGAAAAAGAGCTGAAAGTGATGGATCTTGCCGCCTTTACGCTGGCTCGTGACCACAAACTACCGATCCGTGTCTTCAATATGAACAAGCCTGGCGCACTGCGTCGCGTTGTTATGGGCGAAAAAGAAGGCACTTTGATCACGGAATAATTTCCGTCGGCGATAAATACAGGTAAGATTCCGCTTTATTTCGACGTGGTATCTTACCCGGGCGCGCCTTTGGCGTTGTCATGAATTAAACGCGACTATACTTAGCACACCTGTAGCGCTGTGCTGGCGGATAGTCTGCCTGAGACAAGTTTTCAAGGATCCGTAACGTGATTAACGACATCAGAAAAGATGCTGAAGTACGCATGGAAAAATGCGTAGAAGCGTTCAAAAACCAAATCAGCAAAATCCGTACTGGCCGTGCTTCCCCAAGCCTGCTGGATGGCATCATCGTAGAATATTACGGTACGCCAACGCCTCTGCGTCAGCTGGCGAGCGTGACGGTAGAAGATACCCGTACCCTGAAAATCAACGTGTTCGACCGCTCAATGAGCCCGGCCGTTGAAAAAGCGATCATGGCATCTGACCTGGGTCTGAACCCAAGCTCAGCCGGCGCGGATATTCGCGTTCCACTGCCTCCGCTGACGGAAGAGCGTCGTAAAGACCTGATCAAAGTAGTTCGTGGTGAAGCTGAGCAGGGTCGTGTTTCCGTACGTAACGTGCGTCGCGATGCGAACGATAAAGTGAAAGCCCTGCTGAAAGAAAAAGAGATCAGCGAAGACGACGATCGTCGTTCTCAGGACGACATTCAGAAAATGACCGACGCGGCCATCAAGAAAATTGATGCGGCGCTGGCAGAAAAAGAAGCGGAACTGATGCAGTTCTGATTTTCGCTGTACACTGATAAACGCCGTTCAGAAGGACATTGAGTCTTGCTGGCGGCGTTTTGCTTTTATCTGGTCTAACTTTTGGGCATCTCATGAAGCATCTCACTCTCCTCGGCTCGACCGGCTCTATCGGTTGCAGCACTCTCGACGTTGTACGTCATAATCCTGACAGCTACACCGTGGCCGCGCTTGTGGCCGGAAAAAACGTGCAGCGAATGGTCGAACAGTGCCTGGAGTTTACCCCCCGTTTTGCGGTGATGGATGACGAAGAGAGCGCCCGCCAGGTGAAAGCGCTGTTGCAGGAGAAGGGCTGCCGTACCGAGGTACTCAGCGGGCAACAGGCGGCGTGCGATATGGCCGCGCTTGATGAAGTTGATCAGGTCATGGCGGCAATCGTCGGGGCGGCGGGTCTTCTGCCGACGCTTGCCGCTATTGATGCGGGTAAAGATGTCCTGCTTGCGAACAAAGAGTCGCTGGTCACCTGCGGACGCCTCTTTATGGAGGCGGTAAAACAGCGTGGGGCGCGTCTTTTGCCGGTCGATAGCGAACACAACGCGATTTTTCAGAGTTTGCCTCAACCTTTTCAACAAAACCTGGGGTACGCTGACCTGGAGCAGAATGGCGTTGTGTCGATTCTGCTTACCGGGTCTGGTGGCCCGTTCCGTGAAACGCCACTGTCTGAATTGAGCGCAATGACGCCGGATCAGGCGTGTCGTCATCCGAACTGGTCAATGGGGCGTAAGATCTCCGTCGATTCGGCCACCATGATGAACAAAGGTCTGGAATACATTGAAGCTCGCTGGCTGTTCAATGCGTCGGCGAAACAGATGGAAGTGCTGATACACCCGCAGTCGGTGATTCACTCGATGGTGCGCTATCAGGACGGCAGCGTGCTGGCCCAGCTGGGCGAACCGGATATGCGTACGCCTATTGCTCATACGATGGCGTGGCCAAACCGCGTAAAATCGGGCGTTAAGCCTCTCGATTTTTGTAAGCTGAGTTCACTGACGTTTAGCGAGCCTGATTACGACCGTTATCCCTGTCTGAAACTGGCGATGACGGCCTTCGATCAGGGGCAGGCGGCGACAACGGCGCTTAATGCAGCCAATGAAGTGACCGTTGAAGCATTCCTGAATCAGCAGATCCGCTTTACTGACATCGCCGCGTTGAATTTATCCGTGCTGGAGATGATGGATTTGCGTGAGCCGCAGAGCGTCGAAGAGGTGCTGGCCGTGGATGAACAGGCACGCATTGTTGCGCGTAAACAGGTGACACGTCTCGCAGGCTGGTGATAAAGCAAGCACTAGTCGTCGTGCTATTTGTTAGCGTTGGGCTTCAGTGATATAGTCTGCGCCACCTGATCGCAGGTATTTGGCTTTAAGTGGTCAGGTAAGCCGTGGTTTGACACGGCTTTTTTATGTATAGGCTTCAGTATTCCTGTGTACCGTTAAATCCTTTCAGGGACTAAAAACGCGTTATGTTGTCTGCGAATCAACCAATAAGCGAAAACTTGCCAGCACATGGCTGTCGCCATGTTGCAATCATCATGGATGGCAATGGCCGCTGGGCGAAAAGACAAGGGAAGATACGAGCCTTTGGGCATAAAGCTGGGGCGAAATCTGTTCGCCGCGCCGTCTCTTTTGCCGCCAATAACGGCATTGATGCGTTAACGCTCTATGCTTTTAGCAGTGAGAACTGGAATCGACCTGCGCAGGAAGTGACTGCGTTGATGGAACTGTTCGTGTGGGCGCTCGATAGTGAAGTAAAAAGCCTGCACCGCCACAACGTCCGCTTGCGTATTATTGGCGAAACCAGTCGTTTTAACTCACGTTTGCAGGAACGGATTCGCAAAGCAGAAGCGCTGACGGAAAATAATACCGGCCTGACGCTCAATATCGCGGCGAATTACGGCGGACGCTGGGATATTATCCAGGGGGTTCGGCATTTGGCTGAGCAGGTTCAGGAAGGGCTGTTAAGACCCGACCAGATTGATGAAGAGGCGCTGAGTCAGCAAATCTGCATGAATGAACTGGCACCCGTGGATTTGGTTATAAGGACAGGGGGGGAACATCGCATAAGTAACTTTTTGCTGTGGCAAATTGCCTACGCCGAACTTTACTTTACGGATGTTCTTTGGCCAGATTTTGATGAACAAGACTTTGAAGGTGCGCTGCATGCCTTTGCCAATCGAGAGCGTCGTTTCGGCGGCACCGAGCCTGGTGGCGATAACGCCTGATGGGGGTAGCTTTTGCTGAAGTATCGCCTGATTTCCGCTTTTGTATTAATACCCGTCGTCATCGCAGCGCTGTTTTTACTGCCTCCGGTGGGATTCGCTATTGTTACGCTGGTGGTGTGTATGCTCGCCGCGTGGGAATGGGGGCAGCTTAGCGGCTTTACCTCGCGCACTCAGCGGGTATGGCTGGCGGTACTCTGTGGTTTTTTACTGGCCCTGATGCTGTATACCTTGCCTGAATATCATCATGATGTTCACCAGCCGCTGGTTGCCGGATCCTTATGGATATCGCTGGCCTGGTGGATTGCTGCGCTTGTTTTAGTGCTTTTCTATCCGGGCTCTGCGGCGATCTGGCGTAACTCTAAAGTGTTGCGCCTTATTTTTGGTCTGCTCACGATTGTTCCGTTTTTCTGGGGTATGGTTGCGTTGCGCGCCTGGCACTATGACGAAAACCACTACAGCGGCGCGATATGGCTGCTTTATGTGATGATTCTCGTCTGGGGGGCTGACTCCGGGGCCTATATGTTTGGTAAACTGTTCGGCAAACATAAACTGGCGCCAAAGGTTTCTCCGGGCAAAACCTGGCAAGGCTTCATCGGCGGCCTGTTTACGGCAGCGATTATCTCCTGGGGCTATGGCGTCTGGGCGAATCTTGAGGTTGCCCCCTCCACGCTGCTGGTATGTTCGATTTTCGCGGCGCTGGCATCGGTGCTGGGTGATTTAACCGAGAGTATGTTTAAGCGTGAAGCAGGGATTAAGGACAGTGGTCACCTGATTCCAGGACATGGCGGAATACTGGATCGCATTGACAGCCTTACCGCGGCTGTTCCCGTATTTGCTTGCCTGCTTTTACTGGTGTTTGGGACGATATAACGGAAGGTTTTATGCTGAGCATTCTCTGGAATCTGGCGGCGTTCATTGTTGCACTGGGTGTACTGATTACCGTGCATGAATTTGGCCATTTCTGGGTTGCCCGGCGCTGTGGTGTGCGGGTGGAGCGATTCTCGATTGGCTTTGGCAAATCGCTCTGGAAGCGCACCGATAAGCATGGCACCGAGTTTGTCATTGCTCTGATTCCCCTGGGCGGCTATGTCAAAATGCTCGACGAACGCGTTGAGCCTGTCGCCCCGGAACTTCGCCATCGCGCGTTTAACAATAAAACTGTTGGACAACGTGCTGCCATCATCGCTGCCGGCCCGGTAGCCAATTTCATCTTCGCTATCTTCGCCTACTGGCTGGTGTTTATCATCGGCGTGCCTGGCGTGCGCCCGGTCGTGGGCGAAATCACCACGGGTTCTATTGCGGCAACGGCGCAAATTACACCGGGAATGGAACTTAAAGCGATTGATGGTATCGAAACCCCTGATTGGGATGCCGTGAGGTTACAACTGGTTGCCAAAATTGGTGATGAGCAGACAACCGTCAGCGTATCGCCATTTGGTTCCGACCAGCGGCAGGAAAAAGTGCTGGATTTACGCCACTGGCGCTTTGAGCCAGACAAAGAGGACCCTGTCGCCGCACTCGGGATTCGACCGCGCGGCGCGCAGATCGAGCCGGTATTAGCCGAAGTACAGGCCAAATCGGCAGCGAGTAAAGCAGGTTTACAAGCGGGTGACAGGATCGTTAAAGTCGATGGTCAGCCATTAACACAATGGATGACCTTTGTTACTCTGGTGCGCGATAATCCAGGCAAGCCGCTCGCGCTGGAAGTGGAAAGGCAGGGGAGTTCGCTCTCACTGACTCTCACCCCGGATACCAAATCGGGCGGCGGTAAGGCGGAAGGGTTTGCAGGCGTTGTGCCGAAAGTGATCCCACTGCCAGATGAGTACAAGACAATACGCCAGTATGGGCCGTTTAGCGCCATCGTTGAGGCCACGGATAAAACATGGCAGCTGATGAAGCTTACGGTCAACATGTTGGGGAAATTGATAACCGGTGATGTGAAACTGAACAACCTCAGTGGGCCAATTTCGATTGCTCAGGGGGCTGGGATGTCAGCGGAGTTCGGGGTGATTTACTATCTCATGTTCCTTGCGCTGATTAGCGTGAACCTGGGGATAATCAACCTGTTCCCGCTTCCCGTATTAGATGGGGGCCATCTGCTGTTTTTAGCGATTGAAAAGCTAAAAGGCGGACCGGTATCCGAGCGAGTTCAAGACTTTAGTTATCGCATTGGCTCGATTTTGCTGGTGCTGTTAATGGGGCTTGCACTTTTCAATGATTTCTCTCGGTTGTAAGAGAGTTAGTTAGGAAGAACGCATAATAACGATGGCGATGAAAAAGTTGCTCATAGCGTCGCTGCTGTTTAGCAGCGCGACCGTATACGGTGCTGACGGGTTCGTAGTGAAAGATATTCATTTCGAAGGCCTTCAGCGTGTCGCCGTTGGTGCGGCCCTCCTCAGTATGCCTGTGCGCCCCGGCGATACGGTTAATGATGAAGATATCAGTAACACCATCCGTGCTCTGTTTGCCACTGGCAACTTTGAGGATGTCCGCGTCCTGCGCGATGGTGATACGCTGGTGGTTCAGGTAAAAGAACGTCCAACGATTGCCAGCATCACTTTCTCCGGTAACAAATCGGTGAAAGACGACATGCTCAAGCAGAACCTTGAGGCATCGGGTGTTCGTGTGGGGGAATCTCTGGACCGCACAACCCTTGCAGACATTGAAAAAGGTCTGGAAGATTTCTACTACAGCGTCGGTAAATACAGCGCGAGCGTTAAAGCGGTTGTTACACCGCTGCCACGTAACCGTGTTGACCTGAAACTGGTCTTCCAGGAAGGTGTTTCTGCGAAGATCCAGCAGATCAACATCGTGGGTAACCACGCGTTCAGCACCGACGAACTGATCTCCAACTTCCAGCTGCGTGACGAAGTGCCGTGGTGGAACGTGGTAGGCGATCGTAAATACCAGAAACAGAAACTGGCGGGTGACCTTGAAACCCTGCGCAGCTACTATCTGGATCGCGGTTACGCCCGTTTCAACATCGATTCAACTCAGGTGAGTCTGACTCCGGACAAGAAAGGTATCTACATTACCGTTAACATCACAGAAGGCGATAAGTACACGCTTTCGGGTGTTGAAGTCAGCGGCAACCTGGCAGGACATTCAGCTGAAATTGAATCTCTGACCAAAATTCAGCCGGGCGATCTGTACAGCGGATCTAAAGTCACCAAAATGGAAGACAGCATTAAGAAGCTGCTCGGCCGTTATGGTTATGCGTATCCGCGTGTGCAAACGCAGCCGGAAATTAACGACACGGATAAAACCGTTAAGCTGCACGTTAACGTTGATGCGGGCAACCGCTTCTACGTGCGTAAGATCCGCTTCGAAGGTAACGATACCTCTAAAGACTCCGTTCTGCGCCGTGAAATGCGCCAGATGGAAGGGGCATGGCTGGGAAGCGATCTGGTAGATCAGGGTAAAGAGCGTCTGAACCGTCTGGGCTACTTCGAAACGGTCGATACCGATACTCAGCGTGTACCAGGTCGTCCGGATCAGGTTGATGTTGTTTATAAAGTTAAAGAACGTAATACCGGTAGCTTCAACTTCGGTATTGGTTACGGTACTGAAAGTGGCGTGAGCTTCCAGGTCGGTGTTCAGCAGGATAACTGGCTGGGTACGGGCTACTCTGTCGGTATCAACGGGACGAAAAACGACTACCAGACCTACTCTGAGTTCTCCGTTACCAACCCATACTTCACCGTTGACGGTGTAAGCCTGGGCGGTCGTATCTTCTATAACGACTTTAAAGCGGACGACGCGGACCTCTCCTCGTATACCAACAAGAGTTACGGTCTGGATGGTACGCTCGGCTTCCCGGTTAACGAATACAACACCTTGCGCGCAGGTTTAGGGTACGTGCATAACGACCTGTCCAACATGCAACCGCAGGTGGCGATGTGGCGTTACCTGGACTCCATCGGTCAGTCGGCGAGTACGTCCAGCGATGATAACGGTTTCGCCGCGGATGACTTCACCTTCAACTACGGTTGGACCTACAACCGTCTTGACCGTGGCTACTTCCCGACGGAAGGTTCACGCGTCAACCTGAACGGTAAAGTGACTATCCCGGGCTCGGATAACGAGTTCTACAAGGTCACGCTGGATACGGCGTCCTACTTCCCAATTGATGAAGATCACAAATGGGTTGTTCTGGGTCGTACCCGTTGGGGTTATGGTGACGGTATTGGGAGCAAAGAACTGCCGTTCTATGAAAACTTCTACGCCGGTGGTTCAAGCACCGTGCGTGGCTTCCAGTCCAATAACATTGGTCCGAAAGCGGTTTATTACGGCGGTAATGACGAAGATAACTGCGCAAGCCGTGATCCTAAGCAAGTATGTAGCTCTGATGACGCAGTAGGTGGTAACGCTATGGCCGTGGCGAGCCTCGAGTTCATCACGCCTACGCCGTTTATCAGTGATAAGTATGCGAACTCCGTGCGTACCTCCTTCTTTATGGATGCAGGTACGGTGTGGGACACCAACTGGGAGAACACCGCCCAGATGCGTGCGGCGGGGGTTCCGGACTACAGCGATCCGAGCAACATTCGCATGTCCGCAGGTATCGCATTACAATGGATGTCACCGCTGGGGCCGTTGGTCTTCTCTTACGCCCAGCCGTTTAAGAAATACGATGGAGACAAAGCGGAGCAGTTCCAGTTTAACATTGGTAAAACCTGGTAATAATCCGCTGCAATGGAATGCGTTGGCAGTGTAGCGCTGACAACCGGCGATCGGTAACACGGTCGCCTTGCCACGCAAAGAACGGTACCCCTCGGGTGCCAATGGGATGGTAAGGAGTTAATTGTGAAAAAGTGGTTATTAGCTGCAGGTCTCGGTTTAGCGATGGCAACTTCTGCTCAGGCAGCGGATAAAATTGCAATCGTCAACATGGGTAATTTGTTCCAGCAGGTTGCACAGAAAACCGGTGTTTCTGCAACGCTGGAAAACGAATTCAAAGGCCGTGCGAGCGAACTGCAACGTATGGAAGGTGATCTTCAGTCCAAGATGCAGCGTCTTCAGCGTGATGGTTCTACCATGAAAGCGAGCGAGCGCAGCAAACTGGAAAAAGACGTCATGTCTCAGCGCCAGACCTTCTCTCAGAAAGCACAGGCTTTCGAGCAGGATCGTCAGCGTCGTTCTAACGAAGAGCGTGGCAAACTGGTGACGCGTATTCAGTCTGCCGTTAAAGCAGTAGCAGCCGATCAGAGCATCGATCTGGTTGTTGATGCGAACGCCGTTGCATTCAACAGCAGCGATGTTAAAGACATCACCGCTGATGTTCTGAAACAGGTTAAATAAGTAATGCCTTCAATTCGACTGGCTGATTTAGCTCAGCAGTTGGATGCAGAATTACACGGTGATGGCGATATCGTCATCACCGCTGTTGCGTCCATGCAATCTGCTAAAGCAGGCACTATTACCTTCATGGTAAGCCCTAAGTACCGTGAACACCTGGCCCAGTGCCAGGCGTCTGCCGTTGTGCTGACGCAGGACGATCTTCCGTTTGCCACTAGCGCTGCACTGGTAGTGAAAAATCCCTACCTGACCTATGCGCGCATGGCCCAAATTCTTGATACCACGCCGCAGCCGGCACAGAACATTGCAGCCAGTGCTGCGATTGATCCGACGGCTCAGCTGGGTAACAACGTATCAGTCGGCGCAAACGCCGTTATCGAATCCGGCGTTGTTTTGGGTGATAACGTGGTGATTGGCCCTGGCTGCTTTGTTGGAAAAAATACGAAAATTGGCGCAGGGTCTCGTCTGTGGGCCAATGTCTCTGTCTACCATGAGGTTGAGATTGGCGAGAATTGTCTCGTACAGTCCAGCACGGTGATTGGTTCTGACGGATTTGGTTACGCCAACGATCGGGGTAACTGGGTTAAGATCCCTCAGCTGGGTCGCGTGATTATCGGCGATCGTGTGGAGATCGGCGCTTGTACAACTATCGACCGCGGTGCGCTTGACGACACCATTATTGGTAACGGTGTTATCATAGACAACCAGTGCCAGATTGCACATAACGTTGTGATTGGCGACAATACCGCAGTTGCGGGTGGTGTTATCATGGCAGGCAGCCTGAAAATTGGCCGTTACTGCATGATTGGCGGTGCCAGCGTGATCAATGGCCATATGGAAATATGCGACAAAGTCACGGTGACGGGGATGGGTATGGTGATGCGTCCAATCACTGAGCCTGGCGTTTATTCCTCAGGTATTCCGCTGCAACCGAACAAGGTCTGGCGTAAAACAGCTGCACTGGTGATGAATATTGATGATATGAGCAAGCGACTCAAAGCGATTGAGCGCAAAATCGATCAACAAGACTAAGCGTTCATCCGTTTAACGCTAAATTTCCCGGCCTGTCGGCTTTGTTTATAAACCGGCAGGCCGTGTTATTATTGCTACTTAGTACATTTGACAGGAAGAGTATTTTGACTACTGACACTCATACTCTGCATATTGAAGAGATTTTAGAACTTCTGCCGCACCGCTATCCGTTTTTACTGGTAGACCGTGTGCTGGATTTTGAAGAAGGTCGTTTTCTGCGCGCAGTGAAAAATGTCTCCGTTAACGAGCCGTTCTTCCAGGGGCACTTCCCTGGTAAGCCTATCTTCCCGGGTGTATTGATCCTGGAAGCGATGGCACAGGCTACCGGTATTCTGGCGTTTAAAAGCGTAGGTAAACTGGAAC
This sequence comes from Enterobacter sp. BIDMC93, assembly GCF_001037805.1. Classification (NCBI taxonomy): domain Bacteria; kingdom Pseudomonadati; phylum Pseudomonadota; class Gammaproteobacteria; order Enterobacterales; family Enterobacteriaceae; genus Enterobacter; species Enterobacter sp. BIDMC93. The sequence goes on along the minus strand of NZ_KQ089962.1, from coordinate 4,220,609 downwards.
CGGGTGAACTCTATTACTTCGCGGGTATCGATGAAGCGCGCTTCAAGCGTCCGGTCGTGCCTGGTGATCAAATGATCATGGAAGTCACTTTTGAAAAAACGCGTCGCGGCCTGACTCGCTTCAAAGGCGTAGCTATGGTTGACGGCAAAGTTGTTTGCGAAGCGACAATGATGTGTGCGCGTAGCCGGGAGGCCTGATACGTGATTGATAAATCCGCCTTTATTCATCCTACCGCCATTGTGGAAACGGGTGCCATCATTGGTGCCAATGTCCACATCGGCCCGTTTTGTATTGTTGGACCCCATGTCGAAATTGGTGAGGGTACAGTACTGAAATCTCACGTTGTCGTGAATGGTCATACCACCATTGGCTGCAACAATGAGATCTATCAGTTCGCCTCCATCGGCGAAGTTAACCAGGATCTCAAGTATGCTGGCGAACCGACCCGCGTGGAAATCGGCGATCGTAACCGCATTCGCGAAAGCGTCACCATTCATCGTGGTACAACGCAAGGCGGTGGATTGACGAAGGTGGGCAGCGACAACCTGTTTATGGTTAATGCGCATATTGCGCACGACTGTACCGTGGGTAGCCGCTGTATTCTCGCCAACAACGCAACGCTGGCGGGACACGTATCGGTTGATGATTTCGCCATTATTGGCGGCATGACCGCAGTCCATCAGTTCTGCATCATTGGTGCACACGTGATGGTCGGCGGATGCTCCGGTGTGGCGCAGGACGTCCCACCGTTTGTGATTGCGCAGGGCAACCATGCCACGCCGTTTGGCGTGAACATCGAAGGTCTCAAGCGTCGTGGTTTTAGTCGCGAAGCGATTACTGCCATCCGCAACGCGTACAAACTGCTGTACCGTAGCGGTAAAACGCTGGAAGAGGCTAAGCCGGAAATTGCCGAGCTGGCGAATAAGCACCCTGAAGTGAAAACGTTCATGGAATTCTTTGAACGTTCAACCCGTGGTCTGATTCGTTAATGGTCGACAGTCGTCCGCTTACCATCGCCCTGGTCGCCGGAGAAACCTCCGGCGATATTCTTGGTGCAGGTCTTATCCGCGCGCTTAAAGCCCGTGTACCCAATGCCCGCTTTGTGGGCGTGGCTGGGCCGCTGATGCAGGCCGAAGGCTGTGAAGCCTGGTATGAAATGGAAGAGCTGGCTGTGATGGGCATCGTCGAGGTGTTGGGGCGCTTGCGTCGCCTGCTGCATATTCGCGCCGACCTTACCCGCCGCTTTACCGACCTTAAGCCCGATGTATTTGTCGGCATTGATGCGCCTGATTTCAATATTACCCTTGAAGGGAACCTGAAAAAGCAGGGGATCAAAACTATCCATTACGTCAGTCCGTCCGTGTGGGCGTGGCGACAGAAACGCGTTTTCAAAATCGGACGATCCACTAATCTGGTGCTGGCTTTTCTGCCTTTCGAAAAAGCGTTTTACGACAGATTTAATGTCCCGTGCCGTTTTATCGGTCATACCATGGCGGATGCCATGCCGCTGGATCCGGATAAAAACGCGGCGCGTGACGAACTGGGCATCCCGCATGATGTGCACTGTCTGGCGCTGCTGCCAGGGAGCCGGGGTGCGGAAGTTGAAATGCTCAGTGCCGATTTCCTGAAAACGGCGCAAATTCTTCGCAAGACTTATCCCGATCTTGAAGTGGTCGTGCCGCTGGTGAATGCCAAACGCCGCGAGCAGTTTGAGCGTATCAAAGCTGACGTCGCCCCGGATCTTCACGTCCGCCTGCTGGACGGGAAAGGGCGGCAAGCCATGTTTGCGAGCGATGCCGCACTACTGGCTTCCGGCACGGCTGCGCTGGAGTGTATGCTGGCAAAATGCCCAATGGTGGTCGGTTATCGCATGAAGCCGTTTACCTTCTGGCTGGCAAAACGTCTGGTAAAAACAGATTACGTATCCCTGCCAAACCTGCTTGCGGGTCGCGAACTGGTGAAAGAGCTCTTGCAGGATGAATGCCAGCCGCAGGCACTGGCTGATGCATTACTGCCGCTGCTGGCCAACGGTAAAACCAGCCACCAGATGCATGATACCTTCCGTGAACTGCATCAACTGATCCGCTGTAATGCTGATGAGCAGGCGGCCGATGCGGTGCTGGAGTTAGCACAATGATGGAATTTATTTATCCCCATACCCACCTCGTTGCAGGTGTGGATGAAGTCGGTCGTGGCCCGTTAGTGGGTGCCGTTGTGACCGCGGCGGTGATCCTCGATCCAGCCCGCCCGATCGTTGGCCTGAACGACTCGAAAAAACTGAGTGAAAAGCGTCGCCTGGCGCTGTTCGATGAAATTAAAGAAAAGGCGCTGGCCTGGAGTCTCGGGCGCGCAGAGCCGGATGAGATCGACGATCTGAACATTCTGCACGCCACCATGCTGGCGATGCAGCGTGCCGTTGCTGGCCTGAAGATTGTGCCTGAGTATGTGCTGATCGACGGTAACCGTTGCCCGGCGCTGCCGATGCCTTCCATGGCTGTTGTTAAAGGCGATAGCCGCGTCGCAGAAATCAGTGCGGCGTCAATCATTGCCAAAGTGACGCGCGATGCCGAAATGGCCGCGCTGGACCTCACTTATCCCGCGTATGGTTTCGCCCAGCACAAGGGATATCCAACGGCTTTCCATCTGGAAAAGCTGGCTGAACATGGCGCAACTGAACATCATCGGCGCAGCTTTGGCCCGGTGAAACGCGCGCTGGGACTGGTGTCCTGAATCAAGACGCAAGCAATTAAGTAACGCGGGATCTGAAGATGGCTGAACCACGTTTCGTACACCTGCGGGTGCATAGCGACTACTCCATGATCGATGGGCTGGCAAAGACCGGGCCGCTGGTAAAAAAGGCGGCCTCGCTTGGCATGCCTGCGCTGGCGATCACCGATTTTACCAACCTGTGTGGCCTGGTGAAGTTCTACGGAACGGCGCATGGCGCAGGATTAAAGCCCATCGTCGGCGCGGATTTTCATGTGCAGAGCGAGCTGCTCGGCGATGAGATGACGCAGATTTCCGTGTTAGCTATGAATAACACGGGTTATCAGAACCTCACTCTGCTGATCTCAAAAGCCTACCAACGCGGTTACGGCGCACTGGGTCCATGGATTGACCGCGACTGGCTGGCGGAGCTGAACGAAGGTCTGCTGCTGATCTCCGGTGGCCGTATGGGGGATGTCGGCAAATGTCTGCTGCGCGGTAACAACGCGCTGGTGGATCAGTGCGTCTCGTTCTACGAAGAGTATTTCCCGGATCGTTATTACCTGGAGCTGATCCGTACCGGGCGTGCGGATGAAGAGAGCTACCTGCATGCGGCCGTCGCCCTGGCGGAAGCGCGTGGCCTGCCTGTGGTGGCCACCAACGATGTGCGCTTCCTTGAGGCGGGTGATTTTGACGCGCATGAAATTCGCGTCGCCATCCACGACGGCTTCACCCTCGACGATCCGAAACGTCCGCGCAACTACTCATCGCAGCAGTACATGCGCAGCGAAGAGGAGATGTGTGAGCTCTTCTCGGACATCCCGGAAGCGCTGGAAAACAGCGTAGAGATTGCCAAGCGCTGTAACGTCACCGTGCGTCTCGGCGAATACTTCCTGCCGCAGTTCCCGACGGGAGACATGACCACCGAAGATTTCCTGGTCATGAAATCGAAAGAGGGTCTGGAAGAGCGTCTGGAATTCCTCTTCCCGGATGAAGCGGTCCGTAAAGAGAAACGTCCTGAATATGACGAGCGCCTGGATATTGAACTCCAGGTGATCAACCAGATGGGGTTCCCAGGCTACTTCCTGATCGTGATGGAGTTCATCCAGTGGTCGAAAGATAACGGCGTGCCGGTAGGTCCGGGCCGTGGTTCTGGTGCCGGCTCGCTGGTGGCGTATGCTCTGAAAATCACCGATCTCGATCCGCTGGAATTTGACCTGCTGTTCGAACGTTTTCTCAACCCGGAACGTGTCTCCATGCCCGACTTTGACGTCGACTTCTGCATGGAAAAACGCGACCAGGTGATTGAGCACGTGGCCGATATGTACGGTCGTGATGCGGTTTCGCAGATCATCACCTTCGGTACGATGGCCGCGAAAGCGGTTATCCGCGATGTGGGCCGCGTTCTGGGCCACCCGTACGGTTTTGTCGATCGTATCTCTAAGCTGGTGCCGCCCGATCCGGGCATGACTCTGGCGAAAGCCTTTGAAGCTGAACCTCAGCTGCCGGAAATCTACGAAGCCGACGAAGAGGTCAAAGCGCTGATCGACATGGCGCGCAAGCTGGAAGGCGTCACGCGTAACGCCGGTAAGCATGCGGGGGGTGTGGTTATCGCCCCGACCAAAATCACCGACTTTGCGCCGCTGTACTGCGATGAAGCGGGCCAGCATCCGGTCACCCAGTTCGACAAGAACGACGTAGAATACGCCGGGCTGGTGAAGTTCGACTTCCTCGGCCTGCGTACGCTGACCATCATCAACTGGGCGCTGGAGATGATCAACGCCCGTCGCGAGAAGAACGGCGAGCCGCCGCTGGATATCGCGGCTATCCCGCTTGATGACAAGAAAAGTTTCGACATGCTGCAACGCTCGGAGACGACAGCCGTCTTCCAGCTTGAATCCCGCGGCATGAAAGATTTGATTAAGCGTCTGCAACCAGACTGCTTCGAAGATATGATCGCGCTGGTGGCCCTGTTCCGTCCGGGGCCGTTGCAGTCGGGGATGGTAGATAACTTTATCGACCGTAAACATGGGCGCGAAGAGATTTCCTACCCGGACGTGCAGTGGCAGCATGAAAGCCTGAAACCGGTACTGGAGCCAACCTATGGCATCATCCTGTATCAGGAACAAGTCATGCAGATCGCCCAGGTGCTTTCTGGTTATACCCTTGGCGGCGCAGACATGCTGCGTCGTGCGATGGGTAAGAAAAAGCCGGAAGAGATGGCCAAGCAGCGTTCCATCTTTGAGGATGGGGCGAAGAAAAACGGCGTCGATGGCGAACTGGCGATGAAAATCTTCGACCTGGTGGAGAAATTCGCCGGGTACGGATTTAACAAATCCCACTCCGCCGCCTATGCTTTGGTTTCGTATCAAACGCTGTGGCTGAAGGCTCACTATCCCGCTGAGTTTATGGCGGCGGTAATGACCGCCGATATGGACAACACCGAGAAGGTGGTTGGCCTGGTGGACGAGTGCTGGCGCATGGGGCTGAAGATCCTGCCGCCGGATATTAACTCTGGCCTGTACCATTTCCACGTTAACGATGACGGGGAAATCGTCTATGGGATCGGCGCGATCAAGGGCGTAGGTGAGGGGCCGATCGAGGCGATCATCGAAGCGCGTAACAACGGCGGCTATTTCCGCGAGCTGTTCGATCTGTGCGCCCGCACCGATACCAAAAAACTGAACCGCCGCGTGCTGGAAAAACTGATCATGTCCGGCGCGTTTGATCGGCTGGGGCCACACCGCGCCGCGCTGATGAACTCGCTCGGCGATGCGCTGAAAGCAGCCGATCAGCACGCGAAAGCGGAAGCCATTGGCCAGGCAGATATGTTCGGCGTGCTGGCGGAAGAGCCAGAGCAGATTGAGCAGTCTTATTCCAACTGCCAGCCCTGGCCAGAACAGGTGGTGCTGGATGGGGAGCGTGAGACGTTAGGCCTGTACCTGACGGGGCACCCGATCAACCAGTATCTGAAAGAAATTGAGCGCTATGTCGGCGGCCACAGGCTTAAAGACATGCATCCGACAGAACGTGGTAAAATCACCACGGCTGCGGGGCTCGTGATTGCTGCAAGGGTAATGGTCACCAAGCGCGGCAATCGTATCGGCATCTGTACCCTGGATGACCGTTCCGGGCGTCTGGAGGTGATGTTGTTCACCGACGCGCTGGATAAATACCAGCAATTGCTGGAAAAAGACCGCATACTTATCGTCAGCGGACAGGTCAGCTTTGATGACTTCAGCGGGGGGCTTAAAATGACCGCCCGCGAAGTGATGGACATTGACGAAGCCCGGGAAAAATATGCTCGCGGGCTTGCTATCTCGCTGACGGACAGGCAAATTGATGACCAGCTTTTAAACCGACTCCGTCAGTCTCTGGAACCCCACCGCTCGGGGACCATTCCAGTACATCTCTACTATCAGAGGGCGGATGCACGTGCGCGGTTGCGCTTTGGTGCAACGTGGCGTGTCTCTCCGAGCGATCGTTTACTGAACGATCTCCGTGGCCTCATTGGTTCGGAGCAGGTGGAACTGGAGTTTGACTAATACAGGAATACTATGAGTCTGAATTTCCTTGATTTCGAACAGCCGATTGCAGAGCTGGAAGCGAAAATCGATTCTCTGACAGCCGTGAGCCGTCAGGATGAAAAACTGGATATTAACATCGACGAAGAAGTGCATCGTCTGCGCGAAAAAAGCGTAGAACTGACGCGCAAAATCTTTGCCGATCTCGGCGCATGGCAGATCGCCCAGCTGGCGCGTCATCCACAGCGTCCGTACACCCTGGATTATGTCCGCCTGGCGTTTGACGAATTTGACGAACTGGCAGGCGACCGCGCATACGCTGACGATAAAGCTATCGTCGGCGGTATCGCGCGTCTGGATGGACGTCCGGTGATGATTATTGGTCATCAGAAAGGCCGTGAAACCAAAGAGAAAATCCGTCGTAACTTCGGTATGCCAGCGCCAGAAGGCTACCGTAAGGCCCTGCGTCTGATGGAGATGGCTGAGCGTTTCAATATGCCTATCATCACCTTCATCGACACGCCGGGTGCTTACCCGGGTGTTGGCGCTGAAGAGCGCGGTCAGTCTGAAGCCATCGCACGCAACCTGCGTGAGATGTCTCGCCTGAAAGTGCCGGTTATCTGTACCGTTATCGGTGAAGGTGGGTCCGGCGGTGCGCTGGCAATTGGCGTGGGCGATAAAGTGAATATGCTACAGTACAGTACCTATTCCGTTATCTCTCCGGAAGGCTGTGCCTCCATTCTGTGGAAAAGTGCCGATAAAGCGCCGCTGGCTGCTGAAGCGATGGGCATCATTGCCCCACGTCTGAAAGAGCTGAAGCTGATCGACACCGTTATCCCTGAACCGCTGGGTGGCGCGCATCGTAAGCCGGAAGTGATGGCTGCTTCCCTGAAAGCGCAGCTGCTGGCAGATCTGGCGGACCTGGACGTGCTGAGCACAGAAGATCTGCTCAACCGTCGTTATCAGCGTCTGATGACCTACGGTTACGCGTAAGCCTCACAATTATCCTAAAAGCCGCACATTGTTGCGGCTTTTTTTATACCTGCCGTTTACCTTAACTATGCTTATCTGATGTTTTTCAAGGAGGTAAACCATGAACATCATTGCCATCATGGGGCCACACGGCGTCTTTTATAAAGACGAACCCATCAAGGAGCTGGAGCAAGCCCTTAAAGCACGCGGATACCAGCTGATCTGGCCGCAAAACAGCGCCGACCTGCTGAAATTTATCGAACACAATCCGCGCATCTGTGGCGTGATATTCGACTGGGACGAATACGACATGGAGTTGTGCAGCGATATCAATAAGCTCAACGAATATCTTCCGCTGTACGCGTTTATCAACACTCACTCGACCATGGACGTGAGCGCGCATGATATGCGTATGGCGCTGTGGTTCTTCGAATACTCACTCGGCGTTGCCGAGGACATTGCGACCCGCATTCAGCAGTACACCGGTGAATACCTCGATAACATCACACCGCCGTTCACGCGCGCGCTGTTCACCTATGTGAATGAAGGGAAGTACACCTTTTGTACGCCAGGCCACATGGCGGGAACAGCCTATCAAAAAAGCCCGGTGGGATGTCTGTTCTACGATTTCTTCGGCGGTAACACGCTGAAGGCGGATGTGTCGATTTCGGTCACCGAGTTAGGCTCTCTGCTGGATCATACCGGCCCGCATCTGGAAGCCGAAGAGTACATCGCCCGGACCTTTGGCGCCGAGCAAAGCTACATGGTGACCAACGGTACCTCAACCTCGAACAAAATCGTCGGGATGTACGCCGCGCCTGCCGGCAGTACGCTGCTGATTGACCGCAACTGCCATAAATCACTGGCGCATTTGCTGATGATGAGCGACGTGGTGCCGCTCTGGCTGTCGCCTACGCGTAATGCGCTGGGTATTCTCGGCGGCATTCCTCGCCGTGAATTCGCGCATGAAGCCATTGAAAATAAGATCGCGGCGATCCCCGAGGCAAGCTGGCCTGTGCACGCGGTGATCACCAACTCCACCTATGACGGGCTGCTTTACAACACGAACTGGATCAAGCAGACGCTCGACGTGCCGTCGATCCACTTTGACTCCGCGTGGGTGCCTTACACCAATTTCCACCCGATTTACTCGGGTAAAAGTGGGATGAGCGGCGAGCGGGTGCCGGGCAAGGTGTTCTTCGAAACGCAGTCGACGCACAAAATGCTGGCCGCGTTTTCCCAGGCGTCTCTTATTCACATCAAGGGCGAGTACGACGAGGACACCTTCAACGAAGCCTTTATGATGCACACGACCACGTCGCCGAGCTACCCGCTGGTGGCGTCCATCGAAACGGCGGCGGCGATGCTGCGCGGTAATCCGGGTAAACGCCTGATCAATCGTTCGGTGGAACGGGCGCTGCATTTCCGAAAAGAGGTTCAGCGACTTAAAGATGAAGCGGACGGCTGGTTCTTTGATATCTGGCAGCCGGAAGAGATTGATGAGGCAGAATGCTGGCCCGTCGCGCCGGGGGAGAGCTGGCACGGTTTCCGGGATGCCGATGCGGACCACATGTTCCTCGATCCGGTTAAGGTGACGATCCTGACGCCGGGCATGGATGAGCAGGGCGTGATGGGTGAGGAAGGGATCCCGGCTGCGCTGGTGGCGAAGTTCCTTGATGAGCGCGGCGTGGTGGTGGAGAAAACCGGCCCCTATAATTTGCTGTTCCTGTTCAGCATCGGGATCGATAAAACCCGCGCGATGGGGCTGTTGCGCGGACTGATGGAGTTTAAGCGTGCATATGATCTGAACCTGCGGGTGAAGAATATGCTGCCGGATCTCTACGCGGAAGATCCTGACTTCTATCGCAATATGCGTATTCAGGATCTGGCCCAGGGGATCCACAGGCTGATCCGCCAGCACGATCTGCCGCGCCTGATGTTGCAGGCATTTGATGTTCTGCCTGAAATGAAGCTGACGCCGCACAGGGCGTGGCAGCGCCAGGTGAAAGGGGAGGTTGAAACCGTTGAGCTGGAAAACCTGGTCGGGCGGGTATCGGCCAACATGATCCTGCCTTATCCGCCGGGCGTGCCGCTGCTGATGCCGGGTGAAATGATCACCGAGGAGAGCCGGGCGGTGCTCGATTTCCTGCTGATGCTCTGTTCGGTAGGGCGCCACTATCCGGGCTTTGAAACGGACATTCATGGCGCGAAACGCGATGATAACGGCGTGTACTGGGTGAGAGTCCTAAAATAAAAGGGTCTGCTTGCCAGGGGCGGGTTGTCGGTTGTAACGTTCAGAGCATCATAAAAAGGAGAAACTATGCTGGGTTTAAAAGCGGTTCATCATATTGCGATCATTGCCACCGATTACGCGAAAAGTAAGGCATTCTACTGCGACGTTCTCGGCTTTACGCTGTTGAGCGAGGCTTACCGTGAGGAGCGCGACTCCTGGAAAGGCGATCTGGCGTTAAACGGACAATATGTGATTGAACTGTTCTCTTTTCCTTTCCCGCCAGCGCGTCCTTCACGCCCGGAAGCCTGCGGCCTGCGCCACCTGGCCTTCAGCGTCGATGACCTGGACAGCGCGGTAAAACATCTGGAAGCCCACGGCGTGGCCTGCGAAGCGATTCGTGTCGATCCCTTTACCGATAAACGTTTCACTTTTTTCAACGATCCGGACGGGCTGCCGCTGGAGCTTTACCAGCAGTAATCGCCGTCATGTGTGATAATGCCCGTTCAGTTCGGGCGTTTTTTTATGTGTAATTTCCTATGACCTTACCTGCTATCGCGCACGCCGTTTCACCCTATCGCCAACTGCTGGTGGGGTTCAGCGGTGGCCTGGATTCCACCGTTTTGCTGCACCGCCTTAAGCTCTGGCGCGACCGTGAGCCTGACGTCCAGCTGCGGGCGATGCATATCCATCACGGCTTAAGCCCTCATGCCGACGACTGGGTAGCGCACTGCGAAGCGGTGTGTTCAGAGTGGGCGATTCCGCTGATCGTTGAACGCGTCACGCTTGAGGATGAGGGGCTGGGTATTGAGGCGCAGGCGCGGAAAGCCCGCTACGCCGCGTTTTCCGGCGCATTACAGCAAGGGGAAGCGTTGGTCACCGCGCAGCATCTGGACGACCAGTGCGAGACGTTTTTACTGGCGCTCAAGAGGGGCAGCGGGCCTGCGGGGTTATCTGCCATGCCTGAGCGCGCTGATTTTGCTGAAACAGAGCTCATCCGCCCGCTGCTGGGTGAGACGCGCGCATCACTGGAAGCCTGGGCGCAGCAGCATCATCTGTGCTGGATTGAAGACGAGAGCAATCAGGACGACAGTTACGACCGTAACTTCCTGCGCCTGCGCGTCTTACCGCTGCTGAGTGAGCGCTGGGCGCATTTTTCCGAAGCGGCGGCCAGAAGCGCCATGCTGTGTGCTGAACAGGAAAGCTTGCTGGATGAGTTGCTGAGCGAGGAGCTGGATACGCTGACTACCGCTGACGGTGCCCTGAACATTGCGCCGTTGAAGGTGATGAGCCCCGTGCGCCGGGCTGCTCTGATTCGTCGCTGGCTGGCTTACCACCGTGCGGTTATGCCGTCCCGGGCGATGCTCAACCGTATCTGGGAGGAAGTTGCACAGGCGAGGGAAGATGCCGCCCCGTGTATACACCTGAATGGTTATGACGTCAGGCGCTATAAAGGGCAACTCTGGTGTGTGAAATCTGTGCCGTCGCTGGCTGACGTTGTGCTCGACTGGCCGTCGCCGGAAAAAGCATTAACGCTACCGATGAATGCCGGTGTCGTTGCGTTAAGCCATTCGGGCAATGTGCGTCTACCTGAGCCGGACGAGAACGTTACCATACGCTTCAGGACCAGCGGCATGCTGCATATCGTCGGTCGTAACGGCGGGCGTAAGCTGAAGAAAATCTGGCAGGAACAGAACGTTCCGCCCTGGCGACGTGATACCACGCCGCTTCTGTTTTACGGCGACACGCTCATCGCGGCGGCAGGGGTTTTCATCACTGAAGAGGGGTGGGCTGAAGCGGGTGTTAATTTTGAATGGAAAGCGTAACGGGCAGCCTGGCTGCCCGTTGGTTATCAGGATTCGCTCACCACAACGGTGCCGATTTCCGGATGGCTGAAACTGGCAATTTTGTCGAGGCGTAGCTCACGCGTTGCACCTGCATCTTCCACAACCAGGTATTCCACATTTTTACGGGAAACCAGATCGCTGGCCTTTGCCTTTAGCACTTCGCCATCTTTTAGCTCCAGCGTCAGTATTAAATGATGCTGGCAGGCGAGTTCGAGGTTGTCATAGTCATCACAATTGATGGGTTGATAGGTATCATTCATCGACATAATCGCTCACCAGTAAATTCGCCGCAGCATACGCTGCTTTTTCCCTGACCGATTCAGAAAGGCTCTCATCAGAGGCCACTTCATTTAGCACGTTCAATACACAGCCCAACGCATCCGGAATGTACCCCAGATCTCCGCTGGCGATCTCCGCATACCGTCTGCGAATCAACTCACAATAATTATTCACATCACCTCCTGCCAGCGTACTGACTTACTGTGAGATATCATTAAGCCTACGAAGTTAAACTCGGTTTAGCAAGGTGACTATACCATACTCATTTAAGCATTATCAGCGCCTTGATAAGAGGAAGCCACCACCTCGTAACAGCCTTTTGCCGCGGTTTTCGCTACAATGTATGCCTGATTCGAAAGGAGTTCTCTCATGGCGCTGAAAGCGACAATTTATAAAGCTGTGGTCAATGTGGCGGATCTTGACCGTAACCAGTTTCTGGATGCGTCATTGACGCTGGCGCGTCACCCTTCTGAAACCCAGGAGCGCATGATGCTGCGCCTGCTGGCGTGGATTAAGTATGCCGACGAGCGTCTGCAATTTACCCGTGGTTTAAGCGCGGAAGATGAACCGGAAGCCTGGCTGCGCAACGATCATCTGGGTATCGATTTATGGATTGAGCTTGGCCTGCCGGATGAACGCCGGATCAAAAAGGCCTGCACCCAGTCTGCTGAAGTTGCGTTGTTTGCCTATAACCAGCGAGCGGCGGAGATCTGGTGGCAACAAAATAAAAATAAATGTGCGCAGTTCAAAAATCTTACCGTCTGGTATCTGGATGATGAACAGCTGGCGCAGCTGAGTGCGTTCGCCAGCCGGACGATGGCGCTACAGGCGACGATTCAGGACGGCGCCATCTGGCTTTCCGATTCTCAGAATAATCTGGAAATTCATCTCGCGGCCTGGCAGCCCGCATCATGATTGTATTGTCCCGAAACGTCAGCATCCCTGATAACGAGCTGGAGATCACCGCCATCCGGGCCCAGGGAGCAGGGGGACAGCACGTTAACAAGGCCTCAACGGCTATCCATTTGCGCTTTGACATTCGGGCCTCCAGCCTGCCAGAGTATTATAAAGAAAGCCTGCTTGCCGCCAGCCATCACCTGATCACCAGCGAGGGTGTGATGGTGATTAAAGCGCAGGAGTATCGCAGCCAGGAGCTTAACCGGGAAGCGGCAATAGCCCGGCTGGTCGCGGTCATCAAAGAGCTGACGGCTGTACAAAAAAGTCGCCGGGCAACACTTCCAACGCGGGCATCGAAAGAACGTCGGTTGTCATCGAAGGCGCAGAAATCCACTGTAAAATCACTGCGTGGCAAAGTCCGTCACCCATAATGTGACGAAAGGGATACCCTTTTTCATAAGGAAAGTATTGTGAAAAAAGCATTATTATCAGCGCTGGCCGTGACAAGCCTGTTCGCGCTTTTTGGCTGTAATAACCGTTCAGAAACGCAGGTACTACAGCCAACGCAAAATGAAGAATTAAAGCCGATGCAGCAAAGCTGGCGCGGCGTATTACCGTGTGCAGATTGCGAGGGCATCGAAACCTCTCTGTTCCTGCAAAAAGATGGCACCTGGGTCATGAACCAGCGTTACCAGGGGGCGAAAGAACCGTCTTCTTTTGCATCTTACGGAACATGGGCGCGTACGGCTGAGAAGCTGGTATTGACGGATACCACGGGCGATAAAACCTTCTTCCGCGCCAAAGGCGAGGGGATGGAGATGCTCGATCGCGAAGGCAATCCGATTGAATCCCAGTTCAACTACACGTTGGCCCCGGTGAAAGCGACCCTGCCAGCCACCCCAATGGCGATGCGAGGGATGTATTTCTACATGGCGGATGCGGCGATCTTCACTGACTGTGCAACCGGGAAGAAAGTCAGCGTGGCGAACAATGCCCAGCTGGAGCGAGACTATGCCGTCGCGCGCGGCAACGACAGTAAGCCAGTGTTGCTGACGGTTGAAGGGCATTTTACGCTGGAGCCAAACCCGGATAGCGGCGAGCTGGTGAAAACGCTGGTGGCAGATAAAGATGCGAAGTTTGCTGCGGGGAAAGACTGCGAAAGCAAATAAGATATAGCCATTAAAAAACCCCGCACTGGCGGGGTTTTTTGTTTCTTAACCTTTGATGGCTTTCACCAGGTAATCAAGAATATCTCCCGTCTTGATCATCTGTTTTTCGCCGTTGCGACGGTATTTGTATTCAATCTCGTCGCTGTCGAGGTTACGGTCGCCAATGACGATGGTGTGTGGAATACCGATCAGTTCCATGTCAGCAAACATCACGCCAGGACGCTCTTTACGGTCATCCATCAGCACGTCGATACCTTTCGCGCTCAGCTCAGCGTAGAGTTTCTCAGCCAGCTCCTGCACGCGGTAAGACTTGTGCATGTTCATTGGCAGGATCGCCACCTGGAACGGCGCGATGTTATCCGGCCAGACGATTCCGCGTTCGTCATAGTTCTGCTCGATAGCGGCAGCAACAACGCGCGTTACGCCAATGCCGTAGCAGCCCATGGTCAGAACCTGGTTACGGCCATCTTCGCCCTGAACGGCAGCGTTCATTGCGCGCGAGTACTTATCGCCCAGCTGGAAGATGTGGCCTACTTCGATACCGCGTTTGATCATCAGAGTACCCTTGCCGTCCGGGCTTGGATCGCCTGCGACCACGTTACGGATGTCAGCCACTTCCGGCGTCGCCACGTCACGATCCCAGTTGATGCCGAAGAAGTGTTTACCGTCGATGTTTGCGCCCGCAGCGAAGTCGCTCATCGCCGCAACGGTGCGGTCAATGACCACCGGAACAGGCATGTTCACCGGACCCAGAGAACCAGGACCAGCATTCACCACGGCGCGGATCTCTGCTTCCGTTGCGAAGGTCAGCGGGCTGGCAACCTGCGGCAGCTTCTCGGCTTTCACTTCGTTCAGCTCGTGATCGCCTCGTACCAGCAGGGCAACCAGTGGATAAGCGCTACCTTCAGCCGATTTCACCAGCAGGGTTTTCACGGTTTTTTCGATCGGCAGAGTAAACTGCTCAACCAGCTCGGCGATAGTTTTCGCGTTTGGCGTATCAACCAGCGTCATCTCTTGCGTTGCCGCGCCGCGTGGTTCTTTTGGTGCCAGCGCTTCTGCAAATTCGATGTTCGCGGCGTAATCAGAGGAGTCAGAGAAGATCACATCGTCTTCGCCGCTCTGCGCCAGAACCTGGAATTCATGGGAGGCGCTACCGCCGATTGAACCGGTATCAGCCTGTACAGCACGGAAATCCAGCCCCATGCGGGAGAAGATTTTGCTGTAGGCCGCGTACATTTTGTCGTAGGTCTCTTGCAGCGATTCCTGAGAAGTATGGAAAGAGTAAGCATCTTTCATCAGGAACTCGCGAGAACGCATGACGCCAAAGCGTGGACGCACTTCGTCACGGAACTTAGTCTGGATCTGGAAGAAGTTCAGCGGCAGCTGTTTGTAAGAGCTCAGCTCGTTACGGATCAGGTCGGTGATCACTTCTTCATGCGTTGGGCCGAGAACGAATGGACGATCGCCACGATCGGCAATACGCAGCAGTTCAGGACCGTACTGCTCCCAGCGACCGCTCTCCTGCCACAGTTCAGAGGGCTGAACGACCGGCATTAACACCTCGATAGCACCGGAGTTGTTCATCTCTTCACGCACGATGTTTTCGACTTTTTTCAGGACGCGCACGCCGGTCGGCAGCCAGGTGTATAACCCGGAGGCCAGCTTGCGGATCATCCCGGCGCGCAGCATCAGCTGGTGGCTGATCACCTCGGCGTCGGCAGGTGTCTCCTTCAGAGTGGAGAGCAGATATTGGCTAGTACGCATGTTGTTACGGTTCCATTTCGACGATTGGAACAGGCTGAAACACCAGCCTGACACAAAAAAAGTGGTTTAGTTTACCAGTGTGGCAAAGATGCCAAAAGAGAGGAGAACAAAATTACCTGGGTTCCAGGGCAAACACTTCAAAACCCGCCGCAGTCACGCGCCAGCGCACGTTAAAGTCCAGCAGCCAGACGGCGTACGTATTACCGGCTTCCTCTTCTTTGCGGTAGGCGGGACGGGGGTCCTGGGCCAGCACTTCAACGATAAAGTCACGCAGGCGAGGATAACGCTTTTCCAGCTCGCTGATTTGCGTTGTAATTTCAGACGTGAAGTGAACCGCCATATCTGCCTGCGGTGCGTCCTGAGCATAGCTTGCCCGGGCATCCGGCAGCGCTTCGGCGAAGGGCAGGTAAGGCTTAATATCTATGACCGGCGTGCCATCAACCAGGTCAAGGCTACCTAACTCCAGGATCACCTGATCTTTCTGACAACGTATGCCTTTCAGCTCGACCAGCGACATCCCGATGGGGTTGGGACGAAAGGTTGAGCGGGTGGCAAAGACACCCATTCTGGCATTTCCGCCCAGACGAGGCGGACGCACGGTAGGACGCCAGCCGCCTTCCATGGTCTGGTGAAACACAAAGACCACCCATAAATGGCTGAACGCCTCAAGCCCGCGCACTGCATCGGCCTGATTATACGGCGCCACAAGATGAAGCTCGCCGCCGCCGTTAATGACCAGACCCGGCTGACGCGGCACGGCGAACTTTTCTTTATAAGGGGAGCGGATAACGCCTATCTGCTCGAACTGAAATGAACTCATTTCGCCGTAATGTTAAGCGCAGAACCGATACATACCGCCTGGCGATAGCAACCTGGTGTGCCGCTGGTGACTTCGCAGCTGTGCAGCAGCACCGCGTTGGCTTTCATTTTCGACGCGTTGATTTGCATACGCTTGCGGGCTGTCGGAATATTGGGTGGGGAGTCCTGATTCGTTGCCTGGCAGGATTCGCCGCTCACTTCGCCCAGTTCACGGAATGGCTTACCGACCAGCTCGTCGGCTTTGGTAATAATACGTACCGGCGCAGCGCGAGGCGCTTTCGGTTTTGCTGGCTCCGCTTTTGGCGGGGTTGCAGTGCTTTGAACAGGTTCAACAGGAGATCTGCTTAGCATAGAACAGCCGCTCAGCATCAGTGCTAAAAGACAGATCGGTAAAGCACGCATAATAATTCCTCAGTGGATAATCAAAACGTCAGATATTGAAGCAGTTGACCGCACAAATGACAAGACGGGCAAATGCCCGTCTTGATGATATTACACTGCCGGGAGATTACCAGCCTTTAACCGCGCCGCCGTTAAACACCTTATTGGCTTCCTGGTACACTTCTTCAGACTGATATGCCTGTATGAATTTCTTCACATTCTCCGCGTCTTTGTTGTCTTCGCGAGTCACGATCAGGTTGACGTACGGGGAATCTTTATCTTCAACGAAGATGCCATCTTTCGCTGGGGTCAGGCCGATCTGGCTGGCGTAAGTGGTGTTAATCACGGCCAGGGCGATCTGCGCATCGTCCAGAGAACGTGGCAGCTGTGGTGCTTCCAGCTCAACAATTTTCAGATTTTTCGGGTTTTCGGTTACGTCCAGAACGGTCGGTAACAGGCCAACGCCTTCTTTCAGTTTAATCAGGCCCACTTTCTGTAGCAGAAGCAGGGAACGGCCAAGGTTGGTTGGGTCATTAGGGACGGCAACCTGTGAACCCGGCTGGAGTTCATCCAGAGATTTAATTTTCTTGGAGTAACCGGCAATCGGGTAAACGAAGGTGTTACCGACAGCAACCAGTTTGTAGCCGCGATCTTTGATCTGCTGATCCAGGTACGGTTTATGCTGAAAGGCGTTAGCGTCAATGTCGCCTTTGCTCAGCGCTTCGTTCGGCAGAACGTAATCGTTGAAGGTCACCAGTTCAACGTCCAGGCCATATTTCTCTTTAGCGATTTTCTGCGCGGCCTCAGCAACCTGCTGTTCTGCACCGACGATAACGCCTACTTTGATGTGGTTTGGATCTTTTTCGTCCTGACCGCAACCCACCAGTGCCAGCGAGCCAATCAGTGCGCCTACTGCTGCGAAGGTCTTAAATTTAAACGCCATGTTATATCCTTAACTCGTCGAGTTTGTGTTGTTTGTAACGTTATTTATGCGTAACAGCCCGGACGATACGATCGCCAGAGAATTGAATTAAGTAAACCAGCACAACCAGCAATACCAGAACGGTATTCATTACGGTAGCGTTATAGCCAATATAGCCGTACTGATATCCAATCTGGCCTAAACCGCCAGCACCTACGGCGCCGCCCATTGCGGAATAACCGACCAGGGTGATAAGCGTGATGGTTGCTGCGTTCACCAGCCCAGGCAGCGCCTCTGGCAGCAGAACTTTGCGAACGATCTGCATTGGCGTCGCACCCATAGCGCGGGAAGCTTCGATCAGGCCGGTTGGGATTTCCAGCAGGGCGTTTTCCACCATACGGGCGATAAACGGTGCCGCGCCAACGGTCAGCGGGACAATAGCTGCCTGCAAACCAATCGACGTCCCGACGATCACGCGAGTAAATGGAATCATCCACACCAGCAGAATAATGAACGGAATAGACCGGAAAATGTTCACCAGCGCAGAGAGCGTGCGATACAGCTTCGCGTTTTCAATAATTTGACCCGGGCGCGTAACGTACAGCAGCACGCCGACCGGCAGCCCAATCACAAAACCAAAGAAGCCCGATACGAAGGTCATTGCCAGCGTTTCCCAAACGCCGCGAACCAGTAGCCACATCATCGGCTCAGACATAACCCAGTACCTCTACTTTTACGTGATGTTCTTGCAGCCAGGCAATTGCCGCCTGGGTTTCTTCCTGTGTGCCGTGCATTTCCGTCAGCATAATGCCGAACTTCACGCCACCGGCGTAGTCCATCTGCGCGCTAATAATGTTGTTATTCACGTTAAAGCGACGCGCGGTTTCGGACAGCAGCGGTGCGTCAACGGACTGGCCCGTGAACTCCATGCGCAGCATCGGGACGCTGTCAGGCGTTGCGTCTGTTTTTAAACGTTCCAGATAATCTTCCGGAATATCCAGATGCAGTGTGGACTGAATGAACTGCTGAGCCAGCGGCGTTTTCGGGTGCGAGAAGACTTCACTCACCGTGTCCTGCTCAATCAGCTCACCGTTGCTGATGACCGCCACGCAGTCGCAGATGCGTTTCACTACATCCATTTCATGCGTAATAAGGAGAATCGTCAGGCCCAGGCGACGGTTAATGTCTTTTAACAGTTCCAGAATAGAGCGCGTGGTGGCCGGGTCTAACGCGCTGGTGGCTTCATCGCACAGCAGCACCTTAGGATTGCTTGCCAGCGCGCGGGCAATGGCCACACGCTGTTTTTGCCCACCGGACAGATTTGCCGGGTAGCTATCATGCTTGTCGCCCAGACCAACAAGGTCGAGCAGTTCGGTGACGCGACGCGTAACTTCTTCTTTCGGCGTGTTATCCAGCTCAAGCGGCAGGGCAACGTTGCCGAACACGGTGCGGGATGCCAGCAGGTTAAAGTGCTGGAAAATCATGCCAATCTGGCGACGCGCTTTGGTGAGTTCTTTTTCTGAGAGAGCGGTAAGCTCCTGGCCGCCAACTTCTACGCTGCCTTGGGTTGGGCGCTCAAGCAGGTTAACACAACGGATCAGCGTACTTTTACCCGCACCCGATGCGCCAATGACGCCATAAATCTGACCAGCAGGCACATGCAGGCTGACGTTGTTCAGCGCCTGAATGGTTCGGTTCCCCTGCTGGAACACTTTGGTGATATTGGAAAGTTTAATCATTAGATTATTTTTATCGTAAGTAAGTTAGCCGTGGCATTTTCTTCTGCCAGATACGGGGAATGACCGTAAACAAAATGGATGTTAAGGCATCCAGACGTCTAAATCAATCCACCTCTGTGCGATGAGCACTTTATTGCGCTGCGATTCATGAGATACTAGCTGAACAAGACTTTTTCAGGAGCAAACCGGTGGCAAAATCTGTACCCGCAATTTTTCTCGATCGTGACGGCACTATTAATGTGGATCACGGTTACGTCCATGAGATTGATGAGTTCGAGTTTATCGAGGGCGTAATAGATGCCATGCGCCAGTTGAAAGAGATGGGCTATGCGCTGGTGGTGGTAACTAACCAGTCCGGTATCGCCCGGGGTAAATTCACCGAAGCGCAATTCGAGACGCTGACGGAATGGATGGACTGGTCTCTGGCCGATCGTGGCGTCGATCTTGATGGCATCTATTATTGTCCGCATCACCCGCAGGGAAGTGTAGAGGCGTATCGTCAGACCTGTGATTGCCGTAAGCCACACCCGGGCATGTTTATCTCTGCACAGGAATTCCTGCACATTGATATGGCCGCATCTTATATGGTGGGCGATAAACTGGAAGATATGCAGGCAGCAGCGGCGGCAGGTGTAGGTACCAAAGTATTAGTGCGTACCGGTAAACCGGTCACCCCAGAAGCAGAAAATGCAGCCGACTGGGTGATAACTAGTCTGGCAGAACTGCCAAAAGAGATTAAAAAGCACCAAAAATAGGCGTTTTGGCGAAAAGGTGAGCGGTTGAAATAAAAATGCATTTTTCCGCTTGTCATTCCTCGGCGGCTCCCTATAATGCGCCTCCATCGACACGGCGGATGTGAATCACTTCACAGATAACCCGGTCGGTTGAAGAGAAAAAATCCTGAAATAACGGGTTGACTCTGAAAGAGGAAAGCGTAATATACGCCACCTCGCGACAGCGCGCTGAAGCGCGTCGCAACTGCTCTTTAACAATTTATCAGACAATCTGTGTGGGCACTCAAAGTGACATGGATTCTTAATGTCTTCGGACACTAAATGAATACCAAGTCTCAACGAGTGAACACGTAATTCATTACGAAGTTTAATTCATTGAGCATCAAACTTTTAAATTGAAGAGTTTGATCATGGCTCAGATTGAACGCTGGCGGCAGGCCTAACACATGCAAGTCGAACGGTAACAGGAAGCAGCTTGCTGCTTTGCTGACGAGTGGCGGACGGGTGAGTAATGTCTGGGAAACTGCCTGATGGAGGGGGATAACTACTGGAAACGGTAGCTAATACCGCATAATGTCGCAAGACCAAAGAGGGGGACCTTCGGGCCTCTTGCCATCGGATGTGCCCAGATGGGATTAGCTAGTAGGTGGGGTAACGGCTCACCTAGGCGACGATCCCTAGCTGGTCTGAGAGGATGACCAGCCACACTGGAACTGAGACACGGTCCAGACTCCTACGGGAGGCAGCAGTGGGGAATATTGCACAATGGGCGCAAGCCTGATGCAGCCATGCCGCGTGTATGAAGAAGGCCTTCGGGTTGTAAAGTACTTTCAGCGGGGAGGAAGGCGATAAGGTTAATAACCTTGTCGATTGACGTTACCCGCAGAAGAAGCACCGGCTAACTCCGTGCCAGCAGCCGCGGTAATACGGAGGGTGCAAGCGTTAATCGGAATTACTGGGCGTAAAGCGCACGCAGGCGGTCTGTCAAGTCGGATGTGAAATCCCCGGGCTCAACCTGGGAACTGCATTCGAAACTGGCAGGCTAGAGTCTTGTAGAGGGGGGTAGAATTCCAGGTGTAGCGGTGAAATGCGTAGAGATCTGGAGGAATACCGGTGGCGAAGGCGGCCCCCTGGACAAAGACTGACGCTCAGGTGCGAAAGCGTGGGGAGCAAACAGGATTAGATACCCTGGTAGTCCACGCCGTAAACGATGTCGACTTGGAGGTTGTGCCCTTGAGGCGTGGCTTCCGGAGCTAACGCGTTAAGTCGACCGCCTGGGGAGTACGGCCGCAAGGTTAAAACTCAAATGAATTGACGGGGGCCCGCACAAGCGGTGGAGCATGTGGTTTAATTCGATGCAACGCGAAGAACCTTACCTACTCTTGACATCCAGAGAACTTAGCAGAGATGCTTTGGTGCCTTCGGGAACTCTGAGACAGGTGCTGCATGGCTGTCGTCAGCTCGTGTTGTGAAATGTTGGGTTAAGTCCCGCAACGAGCGCAACCCTTATCCTTTGTTGCCAGCGGTTAGGCCGGGAACTCAAAGGAGACTGCCAGTGATAAACTGGAGGAAGGTGGGGATGACGTCAAGTCATCATGGCCCTTACGAGTAGGGCTACACACGTGCTACAATGGCGCATACAAAGAGAAGCGACCTCGCGAGAGCAAGCGGACCTCATAAAGTGCGTCGTAGTCCGGATTGGAGTCTGCAACTCGACTCCATGAAGTCGGAATCGCTAGTAATCGTGGATCAGAATGCCACGGTGAATACGTTCCCGGGCCTTGTACACACCGCCCGTCACACCATGGGAGTGGGTTGCAAAAGAAGTAGGTAGCTTAACCTTCGGGAGGGCGCTTACCACTTTGTGATTCATGACTGGGGTGAAGTCGTAACAAGGTAACCGTAGGGGAACCTGCGGTTGGATCACCTCCTTACCTTAAAGAACCTGCCTTTGTAGTGTCCACACAGATTGTCTGATGAAAACAGCAGTAAAAAACCTCTACAGGCTTGTAGCTCAGGTGGTTAGAGCGCACCCCTGATAAGGGTGAGGTCGGTGGTTCAAGTCCACTCAGGCCTACCAAATTTTTGCTGATGCTGCGTTGCGGCGACACTCACATACATAAGTATGCTTCGTGTCACCACGCCTTGCCTCAACAAAAATTACCGGTACAGAGGTGACTTCGATGGGGCTATAGCTCAGCTGGGAGAGCGCCTGCCTTGCACGCAGGAGGTCTGCGGTTCGATCCCGCATAGCTCCACCATCTTTTACTGCGAACACAAGAAAACTTCAGAGTGAACCTGAAAAGGTGCACTGCGAAGTTTTGCTCTTTAAAAATCTGGATCAAGCTGAAAATTGAAACGACACACAGCTCATGTGTGTTCGAGTCTCTCAAATTTTCGCAAGTCGGTGATGAATCGAAAGAAACATCTTCGGGTTGTGAGGTTAAGCGACTAAGCGTACACGGTGGATGCCCTGGCAGTCAGAGGCGATGAAGGACGTGCTAATCTGCGAAAAGCGCCGGCGAGGTGATATGAACCCTTGACCCGGCGATGTCCGAATGGGGAAACCCAGTGCAATCCGTTGCACTATCGTTAACTGAATACATAGGTTAACGAGGCGAACCGGGGGAACTGAAACATCTAAGTACCCCGAGGAAAAGAAATCAACCGAGATTCCCCCAGTAGCGGCGAGCGAACGGGGAGCAGCCCGGAGTCTGAATCAGCTTGTGTGTTAGTGGAACGGTCTGGAAAGTCCGACGGTACAGGGTGATAGTCCCGTACACGAAAGCACACATGCTGTGAACTCGAAGAGTAGGGCGGGACACGTGGTATCCTGTCTGAATATGGGGGGACCATCCTCCAAGGCTAAATACTCCTGACTGACCGATAGTGAACCAGTACCGTGAGGGAAAGGCGAAAAGAACCCCGGCGAGGGGAGTGAAAAAGAACCTGAAACCGTGTACGTACAAGCAGTGGGAGCCTCTTTTATGGGGTGACTGCGTACCTTTTGTATAATGGGTCAGCGACTTATATTCTGTAGCAAGGTTAACCGTATAGGGGAGCCGAAGGGAAACCGAGTCTTAACTGGGCGTTAAGTTGCAGGGTATAGACCCGAAACCCGGTGATCTAGCCATGGGCAGGTTGAAGGTTGGGTAACACTAACTGGAGGACCGAACCGACTAATGTTGAAAAATTAGCGGATGACCTGTGGCTGGGGGTGAAAGGCCAATCAAACCGGGAGATAGCTGGTTCTCCCCGAAAGCTATTTAGGTAGCGCCTCGTGAACTCATCTTCGGGGGTAGAGCACTGTTTCGGCTAGGGGGCCATCCCGGCTTACCAACCCGATGCAAACTACGAATACCGAAGAATGTTATCACGGGAGACACACGGCGGGTGCTAACGTCCGTCGTGAAGAGGGAAACAACCCAGACCGCCAGCTAAGGTCCCAAAGTCATGGTTAAGTGGGAAACGATGTGGGAAGGCACAGACAGCCAGGATGTTGGCTTAGAAGCAGCCATCATTTAAAGAAAGCGTAATAGCTCACTGGTCGAGTCGGCCTGCGCGGAAGATGTAACGGGGCTAAACCATGCACCGAAGCTGCGGCAGCGACACTATGTGTTGTTGGGTAGGGGAGCGTTCTGTAAGCCGTTGAAGGTGTGCTGTGAGGCATGCTGGAGGTATCAGAAGTGCGAATGCTGACATAAGTAACGATAAAGCGGGTGAAAAGCCCGCTCGCCGGAAGACCAAGGGTTCCTGTCCAACGTTAATCGGGGCAGGGTGAGTCGACCCCTAAGGCGAGGCCGAAAGGCGTAGTCGATGGGAAACAGGTTAATATTCCTGTACTTGGTGTTACTGCGAAGGGGGGACGGAGAAGGCTATGTCAGCCGGGCGACGGTTGTCCCGGTTTAAGCATGTAGGCGGAGGTTCCAGGTAAATCCGGTACCTTTTAACGCTGAGGTGTGATGACGAGGCACTACGGTGCTGAAGTGATAAATGCCCTGCTTCCAGGAAAAGCCTCTAAGCATCAGGTAACACGAAATCGTACCCCAAACCGACACAGGTGGTCAGGTAGAGAATACCAAGGCGCTTGAGAGAACTCGGGTGAAGGAACTAGGCAAAATGGTGCCGTAACTTCGGGAGAAGGCACGCTGATGTGTAGGTGAAGCCCCTGCGGGCGGAGCTGAAATCAGTCGAAGATACCAGCTGGCTGCAACTGTTTATTAAAAACACAGCACTGTGCAAACACGAAAGTGGACGTATACGGTGTGACGCCTGCCCGGTGCCGGAAGGTTAATTGATGGGGTTAGCGGCAACGCGAAGCTCTTGATCGAAGCCCCGGTAAACGGCGGCCGTAACTATAACGGTCCTAAGGTAGCGAAATTCCTTGTCGGGTAAGTTCCGACCTGCACGAATGGCGTAATGATGGCCAGGCTGTCTCCACCCGAGACTCAGTGAAATTGAACTCGCTGTGAAGATGCAGTGTACCCGCGGCAAGACGGAAAGACCCCGTGAACCTTTACTATAGCTTGACACTGAACACTGGTCCTTGATGTGTAGGATAGGTGGGAGGCTTTGAAGCGTGGACGCCAGTCTGCGTGGAGCCAACCTTGAAATACCACCCTTTAATGGCTGGTGTTCTAACGTAGACCCGTAATCCGGGTTGCGGACAGTGTCTGGTGGGTAGTTTGACTGGGGCGGTCTCCTCCCAAAGAGTAACGGAGGAGCACGAAGGTTGGCTAATCCTGGTCGGACATCAGGAGGTTAGTGCAATGGCATAAGCCAGCTTGACTGCGAGCGTGACGGCGCGAGCAGGTGCGAAAGCAGGTCATAGTGATCCGGTGGTTCTGAATGGAAGGGCCATCGCTCAACGGATAAAAGGTACTCCGGGGATAACAGGCTGATACCGCCCAAGAGTTCATATCGACGGCGGTGTTTGGCACCTCGATGTCGGCTCATCACATCCTGGGGCTGAAGTAGGTCCCAAGGGTATGGCTGTTCGCCATTTAAAGTGGTACGCGAGCTGGGTTTAGAACGTCGTGAGACAGTTCGGTCCCTATCTGCCGTGGGCGCTGGAGAATTGAGGGGGGCTGCTCCTAGTACGAGAGGACCGGAGTGGACGCATCACTGGTGTTCGGGTTGTCATGCCAATGGCACTGCCCGGTAGCTAAATGCGGAAGAGATAAGTGCTGAAAGCATCTAAGCACGAAACTTGCCCCGAGATGAGTTCTCCCTGAGACCTTGAGTCTCCTGAAGGAACGTTGAAGACGACGACGTTGATAGGTCGGGTGTGTAAGCGCAGCGATGCGTTGAGCTAACCGATACTAATGAACCGTGAGGCTTAACCTTACAACGCCGAAGGTGTTTTGGCGAAGAGACAGACACGATTTTCAGCTTAGATTCAGAGTCCGAAGGATTTTGCGCTGAGACAAGGCGGCAAACGAAGGAAAGGAAGGAGCATACTGAGGTATGTGACTGACTTTACGAGAGCAGCCAACGCAGTATCAGTGCGAAAGACACAGGACAGAGCACAAGAATTTGCCTGGCGGCTGTAGCGCGGTGGTCCCACCTGACCCCATGCCGAACTCAGAAGTGAAACGCCGTAGCGCCGATGGTAGTGTGGGGTCTCCCCATGTGAGAGTAGGGAACTGCCAGGCATCAAATTAAGTAGTAAGCCGGTGCATTAATCCGGTGGTTACAGAAGTATTCGGTGGAGCGGTAGTTCAGTCGGTTAGAATACCTGCCTGTCACGCAGGGGGTCGCGGGTTCGAGTCCCGTCCGTTCCGCCACTTATTAAAAGCCCTGAGCTAACGCTCAGGGCTTTTTTCTTATCTGTCGTTTGATTGTTGCGAAATTAGCAAAAATCCTCTGCGGTTCACGATCTTTTTCGGCATAACAACTACAGCGATAATTCTCCTCAGTTTATGAACATAACGATTGAGGAATCATATGACTATCCCTGCACTGGGTCTGGGCACTTTCCGCCTGAAAGACGACGTTGTTATCGCATCTGTTAAAACCGCACTTGAGTTGGGCTATCGTGCTATTGATACGGCGCAGATTTATGATAACGAAGCTGCCGTAGGCCAGGCCATCGAAGAGAGTGGCGTACCGCGCGACGAACTTTTCATCACCACTAAAATCTGGATTGAGAATCTCGGCCAAGACAAGCTGATCCCAAGCCTGAAGGAAAGTCTGAAAAAGCTGCGTACTGACTATGTTGATCTGACGCTGATCCACTGGCCATCACCTGACGATGCCGTCTCTGTGGAGGAGTTCATGCAGGCGCTGCTGGAAGCGAAAGAGCAGGGCTTAACGCGTAAAATTGGCATCTCTAACTTCACCATCCCGTTGATGGAAAGGGCTATTGCCGCAGTGGGTAAAGAAAATATTGCCACCAACCAGATTGAACTCTCTCCTTACCTGCAAAACCACAAAGTCGTGGACTGGGCGAAACAGCATGGTATTCACATCACCTCGTACATGACGCTGGCATATGGTAAGGCGCTGAAAGATGAAGTGATTGCACGCATCGCTGAAAAACACAATGCGACAGCCGCACAGGTGATCCTGGCATGGGCGATGGGTGAGGGCTATGCCGTGATCCCGTCTTCAACCAAACGTGAAAACCTGGCAAGTAACCTGTTAGCGCGGGATCTCCAGCTTGATGATGAAGATAAAAACGCGATCGCTGCACTGGAATGCAACGATCGTCTGGTCAGCCCGGAAGGGTTAGCACCAGACTGGGATTAATAAAAGCCCTTCCTCTGTACCCTTAAACCCTCACACAGCTCCTCCGGGAGCTGTTTTTATATGTTCGCTAAGGAAGTCGATAAAAGCGCGTATGCGCGTACTTACCGCTCTGTCACTGTAATACACTGCGCTAAAAGGCATCTCTACAGGTAAGCGTTTGTCAGCCATCAGTTCTACAAGCTGACCCGCAGCTATTTCCTTATCAATCATATAGTCTGATAAACAGGCGATCCCATTTCCTTCAAGACAAAGCTGTTTCAGCGTTTCTCCGCTATTAGACGAAAGTCCGCAAGTGATCTCATGAAGTTGTCCGTCATGACAGGCCACGGGCCAGGTGTTCAGCGAGACAGGTTCCGTAAAGCCCAGGCACAGGTGCTGCTTCAGCTCCTCAACGGTCTCCGGTTTGCCATGCTCTGCAATATATTGCGGTGACGCGATAATTTTGCGGTAGCTGGTGAACAGTGGGCGAGCGCGTAAACTTGAATCCGTCAGGGTTCCCGCGCGGATCGCCACATCAACTTTACGCTCAATCAGGTTAATAAACGTCTCTGAAGAGACCAGGGACAGAGTCATCTCCGGATAACGTTCCCGGAATGGCTTGATTAACGGCATCAGAAAATGAAGCACGACCGGCGTCGCCGCATCAATGCGTAGCAATCCACGCGGAGTGCTACGCGACTCCATTATTTCCGTCTCAGCTGCCGCCATCTCCTGCAAAACGGATTGTACGCGGCGAAAATAACGTTCACCTTCTTCCGTCAGGCTGAGCTGCCGCGTTGTTCTGTTGAGCAGACTTACCCCGAGCTTCATCTCCAGCTTTTTCACCGAGCGGCTGATGGCGGAGTTCGCCTGCCCGAGCTGTTCGGCCGCACGGCTGAAGCTGCCGCTTTCAACAACGGCAACAAAGATAGTCAGTTCTTCCGATGTGGCTTTCATTATTGCATCATCCGCAAAATTCTATTGAGATTCTAACCATTTTTGTTATTTAAACACTGGCGCATACTGCCTGTCATCTTAATCCTGAAGAGACGGAGTATTTATGCCACTGGCGCTTCTTGCCCTGACGATCAGTGCCTTCGCAATTGGCACGACCGAATTTGTTATTGTAGGACTTGTTCCCACTATTGCTGAACAACTCGCCATTTCGCTGCCTTCTGCCGGGCTGCTGGTATCTATTTACGCGTTAGGCGTCGCTGTTGGGGCGCCTGTGCTGACCGCACTGACTGGACGCTTTCCACGTAAACAACTGTTAGTTGCCCTGATGGTGCTCTTCACCGCCGGCAATATTCTGGCGTGGCAGGCTCCGGACTACACTACCCTGGTCATTGCCCGTTTGCTGTCTGGCCTCGCGCACGGTGTCTTCTTCTCCATCGGCTCTACGATTGCAACCAGCCTGGTGCCAAAAGAGAAAGCGGCGTCAGCCATTGCGATTATGTTTGGCGGCTTAACCGTCGCGCTGGTCACCGGCGTACCGTTAGGAACGTTTATTGGGCAACATTTTGGCTGGCGAGAAACCTTCCTCGCGGTATCGCTGTTGGGCGTGATTGCTCTGGTAGCCAGCCTGCTGCTGGTGCCCTCCAGTATTCCGGGGCGCGCGAGCGCCAGCCTGAGCGATCAGGTTAAGGTTCTGACACACCCGCGCCTGCTGCTGATCTATGCCGTTACGGCTCTGGGTTATGGAGGTGTGTTCACTGCGTTCACTTTCCTTGCACCGATGATGCAGGAGCTGGCTGGTTTTTCTCCGGGCGCAGTGAGCTGGATTTTACTGGGCTACGGTATCTCCGTTGCAATCGGCAATATCTGGGGCGGCAAGCTTGCGGATAAGCATGGTGCGGTACCGGCGCTAAAATTTATCTTCGCCGCGCTGGTTGTCCTGCTGATGATTTTCCAGTTCACCGCGTCGATACAATACGCAGCGCTGGTAACTGTGTTGGTTATGGGAATATTCGCGTTTGGTAACGTACCGGGATTGCAGGTCTATGTTGTACAGAAAGCCGAACGCTATACGCCCAATGCGGTGGATGTCGCATCCGGCCTGAATATCGCCGCATTCAATATCGGTATCGCACTCGGATCGGTTATCGGCGGGCAGACGGTTGAACACGTTGGATTAACCCAAACGCCATGGATTGGTGCGGTAATTGTGCTTGTCGCTTTCCTGCTTATTGGTCTGAGTGGACGGCTTGATAAACCCGCTCGTATCGCGCTTGGATAAGTGTCAGTAAGTGCTTGCTTACAAAACTGGAAAGCGGTTTCTCAGTAATTGCGTTGAAAGTGTGACCTAAAATCCCTATAACATTAGAACCAGTCCGTTTTCCGGGCTGGTTCATGTTACAGAGGTCGTTTCCAAAAGTGCGAAAAAATACCTATGCCATGCGTTATGTTGCCGGAATGCCCGCGGAGAGGATCTTGCCTCCGGGGTCGTTTGCGAGCCTGGGTCAGGCATTACCAGCGGGCACGCCATTAAGCAGTGACGAAAAAATTCGCGTACTGGTGTGGAACATCTTTAAACAACAGCGTGCGGAGTGGTTATCCGTACTTAAAAATTTTGGTAAAGATGCGCATCTGGTTCTGTTACAGGAGGCGCAAACCACGCCTGAGCTGGTCAGGTTTGCAACGACAAACTATCTTGCAGCCGATCAGGTGCCTGCCTTTGTTCTGCCACAGCATCCTTCTGGGGTGATGACCCTTTCAGCCGCACATCCGGTCTATTGCTGCCCGCTGCGTGAACGTGAGCCAATCCTGCGTCTGGCAAAATCGGCGCTGGTCACGGTCTATCCGTTGCCCGACACCCGTCTGCTGATGGTGGTAAACATTCATGCGGTGAACTTCAGCCTGGGTGTTGATGTGTACAGTAAGCAGTTACTACCCATTGGCGATCAGATTGCTCATCACAGTGGGCCGATCATTATGGCCGGGGACTTCAATGCCTGGAGCCGTCCACGTATGAACGCGTTGTACCGCTTCGCGCGTGAAATGTCGCTGCGTGAAGTTCGTTTTAACGATGACCAGCGCAAGAAAGCGTTTGGTCGTCCTCTCGATTTTGTCTTCTATCGGGGTTTAAGCGTGCACGACGCCTCCGTTCTGGTGACGCGCGCCTCCGATCATAATCCTCTACTAGTTGAATTCAGTCCCGGCAAACCTGATAAATAATGGTGCGTCAGGTCTGCCGTGGGGCAGGCCTGTGCGGGTGCTGCCCTTTATTTTTTAACCCATAAAAGGACAGCAACATGACAACAACACACTCCCATCATGACAACGTCGAAAAACAGTTTGGTTCTCAGGCAAGTGCCTACCTGAGCAGCGCCGTGCACGCCTCTGGCCGCGATCTGGTACGTCTCGGCGAACGGCTCGCCGCGTTTCCTGACGCGCACGTGCTGGACTTAGGCTGCGGGGCGGGGCACGCCAGTTTTACCGCCGCACAGCAGGTTGCTCAGGTGACGGCATATGACTTATCGAGCCAGATGCTGGATGTGGTTGCTGAAGCGGCGAAAGCGAAAGGGCTGAATAACGTCACGACGCGCCAGGGCTACGCTGAATCTTTACCCTTTGAGGATGCGTCGTTTGAGGTTGTGATTAGCCGTTACTCTGCACACCACTGGCATGATGTGGGGCAGGCATTACGGGAAGTGAAACGCGTGCTCAAACCGGGCGGAATCTTCATCATCATGGACGTGATGTCTCCCGGACATCCAGTACGAAATATCTGGCTCCAGACGGTTGAAGCGCTGCGTGATACCTCGCACGTGCAAAACTACTCCAGTGGAGAGTGGCTTACGTTTATCACCGAAGCCGGCTTGATTTCACGCTCATTGATAACCGACCGTTTGCCGCTGGAGTTCACATCATGGATTGCACGGATGCGCACACCCGAGGCATTGACTCAGGCGATCCGATTGTATCAGGAGAGCGCCTCTGCTGACGTGAAGGCGTACTTTGAACTGCATGATGATGGTTCGTTTACCAGCGACACCATTATGGCTGAAGCGCAAAAAGCGGGATAAATAAAAAAGGCACCGAGGGGAATCGGTGCCTTTTTAACAAGCGATCGTACTATCAGGAATCTGGCGTAGCGCTGTTTTTCACAAACAACGTCAGCTGGTCGCCAGGTTGCAGGTTGTCAGTATCGTTGTTCCAGCGCATCACATCTTTGATGTTTACGCCGTGACGCTTAGCAATACTGGACAGCGAGTCGCCTTTACGTACGCGATAGGTAATGCTATCGCTGTTTTTAGCGAGACGCTGTGCGCTGCTACCTGCACCTACGGACAGCGTTTGACCCACTTTCAGACCAGATCCGCGCAGATTATTCCACTGCTGGAGATCTTTCGCATTCACGCCAAGACGTGATGCAATACCTGAAAGCGTATCACCTGAACGCACCTTATAGCTGCGGCTGCTTACAGGCGACGTATCAGCGATCAGCGTGGACTGAACGGCTGCAATTTCACCCGAAGCTAAAGACTCTCGTAACTGTTCCGCATGTTTCTGCGGAACCATCACATAGCCAGGGCCACTAGCGCCCAGCGTGGAGCCTTTAACACCTGCATTAAAGGTTTTAAGCTTACTTACCGACATACCCGTCATATCTGCAACCTGTTGAATATCAACCGGGCTGCTGAGGCGGACACGCGCCAGTGCACGACTTTCGTCTGGTGTTGGCAGTTGTACACCGTAACGTTTGCTGTTCTTGAGAATATCGCCCAGTGCCAGCATTTTCGGTACGTAAATCTTTGTTTCCTGTGGCAGTGAGAGCGACCAGAAGTCTGTGGATTTTCCACGCGCTTTATTCGCTTTCATTGCCTTCAGTACACGACCTTCACCACTGTTATACGCCGCGACGGTCAATAACCAGTCGCCGTCAAACATCTTGTTCAGACGTTGCATCATGTCGAGAGCGGCTGTCGTTGAAGCGACAACATCACGACGCGCATCGTAGTTGCGGGTCTGCTTTAAACCATAATTTCGCCCTGTGCTCGGAATGATCTGCCAGATGCCTGCTGCATTGGCGCCAGACGTCGCGTGCGGGTCAAAAGCGCTCTCCACTATGGGTAGTAGTACCAGTTCCATAGGCATGTTACGTTTCTTAACTTGCCCGGCTATCCAGTACATATACGGCTCTGCCCGTAATGTTACATCGTGGAGATAGCTCTTATTTCTCAAATACTTCTGTTTCTGTTCGCGAATCCGGCTGTTTTCCGGAATTCCCATCTTTAGCTCGTCGCCAATAGAGGCCCACAAGTCTTGTTCCTGCGCGAAGGATGTCCCATCGTCCAACCATCGCGCCTGACTCGTAAACTTCCCTGCTTCCCCTTGACCAGCCGCAGAAAGGCTCTGTGCGTGCTGTTGTACGTTGCTGCCGTTTTGTGACTGGCAACCTACAAGCAGGACAGAGGCGAGTAATATCGCTTTTGCCTTCATGTGTGTGTCAATAGTTGCTTAAAAGACGAGCGATGATAACGGCGAAATTTTGAAAAGGCAACCCGCAATTATCTGAAGTTATCTTTCTTTGACCTTAACCATGCAAATCGCGCTTCAGGTTGTAACAAATTTGTTTCTTGATTAATTTTATTAATTAAATCAACATCATCAGTTCTTAAAAATAAATTTATTTGTCGCTCATTTTTCAGAATTACGGGGAGTGTTTTTTGGTTTTTTGCACGTAACTCCTTCACTTTCTGGTAATAATCCTGAATCGCCCGATCCTCAGGCAGCACGCTTGCAGCAAACTTCATATTCCCTAATGTATACTCATGTGCGCAACAAATTACGGTTTCGGCTGGCAGCGCATTAATTTTTTGTAAAGATTGATACATCTGTTCTGGCGTGCCTTCAAACAGCCTTCCACAGCCGCCAGAAAACAGCGTGTCGCCACAAAACAGATAAGGTTTGCTGTAGAAACAGAGATGCCCGGAAGTGTGACCTGGCGTAGCAAATACGGAAAACTCCCACCCGAGGATGAGGATACTTTCGCCTTCTTCGACAACTTGCGTTGTACCCTTATCCTGTGTCTCTGCTGGTCCGTAGACGGGTAGATGGGGATAGCGTGCAAGGAGATCGGGAACACCGCCGACATGATCGTGATGGTGATGGGTAAGAAGGATCGCCTCCGGCTGCCAGCCGTTTTCTTTAATCGCGTGCAGGATCGGTGCGGATTCGCCTGGATCAACAATGATGCATCTGCGATCGTCGTCGACTAAAACCCAGATGTAATTGTCCTGAAAGGCGGAAATACTGATAAGATTCATGCATTACCTCTTATAGCGTGGCGGGTGTTTTGATGAAACCGGCAAGGATACCTCAGACTGTCGCACCACCGGAACGTTGGGCAGAGTTGCCCTGGGGTGAATATTATCGCGAGGCCTTAGAATTTCAGCTTAAACCCTGGCTCGCGAAAATGTATGGTTTTCACCTGCTTAAGATTGGCAATCTGAGCGCAGAAATCAATACCGAAAGCTGCGCTATCTCGCATCAGGTCAGCGTATCGCTTAATGGCTCCCCGGTTCAGGTGAAAGCGGATCCGCTGCATTTGCCGTTTGCGGAAAAATCCATTGATGCCTGTCTGCTCGCCCACACGCTGCCCTGGTGTAGCGATCCCCATCGTCTGCTGCGGGAAGCAGACCGCGTTTTGATTGATGACGGCTGGCTGATCCTGAGCGGTTTTAATCCGCTGAGTCTGATGGGGCTACGTAAACTGACGCCCGTTCTGCGTCGCACGCCGCCTTATAACAGCAGGATGTTTACCATGATGCGCCAGCTGGACTGGCTTTCACTGTTAAATTTCGAAGTGCTAAGCTACGGGGGTTTTCAGGTCATCCCCTGGACGCGTAAAGGCGGGGTCTTATTAAGCACCCATTTACCCGCGCTGGGCTGCATGCAATTTATTGTCGCGCGTAAGAGGACGATCCCCCTTACGCTCAACCCGATGAAGCAAAGCAAATCAAAAACGCGGATCCGCCAGACCGTGGGGGCCACGCGGCAGTACAAAAAACCGTGATCAGGATTCAGGTTGATAACCTGCATCCTCATGGGTCGGGTTGGATGCCGCCGCGCGAGCCAGCTCGTCACAGCGTTCGTTTTCAGGATGACCGGCGTGCCCCTTTACCCACTCCCATTTGATTTCGTGCTGACCGAGGGCGGCATCAAGACGCTTCCAGAGATCGACATTCTTGACGGGTTTTTTCTCTGCCGTTTTCCAGCCCCGCTTTTTCCAGTTGTGGATCCATTGGGTAATGCCCTGGCGGACATACTGGCTGTCGGTACTCAGCACCACGTCACAATGTTCTTTTAACGCTTCCAGCGCCACGATGGCCGCCATCAACTCCATGCGGTTGTTGGTGGTCAGGAAATAGCCTTCACTAAATGTTTTTTCATGCTGGCGATAGCGCATAATGGCGCCATAGCCGCCGGGCCCTGGGTTACCGAGACAAGATCCATCGGTGAAAATTTCTACCTGTTTACGCATCTCTGGTAGACTTCCTGTATTTGAAACGTTCAGTAAAACGATAAGTCTGACATAAATGACCGCTATGAGCACTGCAATTACTCGCCAGATTGTTCTTGATACCGAAACCACCGGTATGAACCAGATTGGCGCCCACTACGAAGGGCACAAAATCATTGAGATTGGTGCCGTTGAAGTGGTGAACCGTCGCCTTACGGGCAACAACTTCCACGTTTACCTTAAACCCGATCGGCTGGTGGACCCGGAAGCGTTCGGTGTTCACGGAATTGCCGATGAGTTTTTGCTGGATAAGCCCACCTTTGCCGACGTCGCAGATGAATTTCTCGACTACATCAGAGGTGCGGAACTTGTCATTCATAACGCGTCGTTCGATATCGGCTTTATGGACTATGAGTTCAGCAAGCTCAACCGTGATATTCCGAAGACGAATACGTTCTGTAAAGTCACGGATAGCCTGGCGCTGGCAAGGAAGATGTTCCCCGGCAAGCGTAACAGCCTTGATGCCCTGTGCTCTCGCTATGAGATAGACAACACCAAGCGAACGCTGCACGGCGCGTTGCTCGATGCCCAGATCCTGGCCGATGTCTACCTGACCATGACCGGCGGGCAAACGTCGATGAAATTCAGTATGGAAAATGAATCCCAGCAGACGCGGGATGAAGGGGGAATTCAGCGTATTGTGCGTCAGGCGAATCGCCTGCGGGTTGTTTTAGCCAGTGATGAAGAACTGATGAACCATGAATCTCGTCTCGATTTAGTGCAGAAGAAGGGCGGAAGCTGTCTGTGGCGCACGTGAAAATGTGCTGAAACGTTTGTTAAATCACCGTTTGGGTGAATTTTGCAGCAAACGATTCAAAACCTGAGAAAAAGCGTTGACGAGTTCAGAGGCAAACCGTAATATTCGCCTCGTTCCCCAAACGGGAACAGTGGAGCGGTAGTTCAGTCGGTTAGAATACCTGCCTGTCACGCAGGGGGTCGCGGGTTCGAGTCCCGTCCGTTCCGCCACTATTCAGAAAGCCTGAGTCAGAAATGATTCAGGCTTTCGTCGTTTTATAGTCCCTCGAATATTGTTTATTCCTCTTTTTATTTCCATTAACAAAAAGTTAATAAGTACGGTGCATTTTATTAACAAATGCACGATTTTAGTGCATTATTTGCACTGTTTTTGTGCGTTTTTTGCCCATCCTTACCTTCGCGCCCATCTTCTTATGTAATAATTATGTAAAATAATTGGTAGGAAATCATTCGGTTACCGATCATTTTTCAGAAAATTAACGAACCAATACGCTATTGGTTCGTTAATTGCTTAATTACTAGCACGTTAAGTTCTGCGTCATATCAATAACTTATTATTAATAAAAATAAAGCAATGATGAAAGCGAGCGAACCAATATGGAAAAGCCTTCACGGTTTTTAGCTAATTCCAGTACCGCGCTTGAGCAGCTGCGCGGGCTTATCAACCAGCACGAGTCAACACCAGGCATTCCGCTGCCCACTGAACGTGAGCTGTCGGACACTCTCGGCGTAGGCCGACGTGAAGTGCGTCGCGCGCTGGACGTGCTGGAAGAGGAAGGGCGTATCTGGCGCAAGCAGGGCAAGGGTACCTTCATTGGTCCATCTGCCCCGGTTGAGCCGTTGGCGCTTCAGGGATTGGTTCAGCAAACCAACCTGCTGGAAGTCATGGAAGCTCGACTACAGCTCGAACCCGGCTTAGCCCGACTTGCGGCACTGCGTGCCACCAGGGAAAACCTCGCGCTCATGCAGCGTATGCTGGAACGCATTAATAAGGTCAGCCCGGATGACCGCGATCTCAACGAACTGTGGGATAGCGCCTTCCACCGCGCCATTGCGGAGGCAGCAGGTAACCGCCTGATGCTTGGGCTTTTTGATGCGATAGATGCCGTCCGCCGGGAGCCTGGCTGGCAGCATTTACGCGAACTTGCCCGCACCCCTGAACGTGTCGATAGCTACAACGACCACCATCACAAAATCATGTCAGCGATTATTCATCGCCAGCCTAACGAAGCAGCTGCCGCCATGCGCGAACACCTGCTCAGCCTGCAAACCGCCCTGATTCAGGCTATCCACCTTGAGGACGATTCCACGCTATGACGACGATACCCTTTAAGGACTCCACGCCCGTACTGCGGCTGCAAAACCTCAACGTTAAATTCGCGGGCTCGCCGGTGAGCGTGCTCGATGATATCTCGCTGACGGTCAGAGCGGGAGAAACGCTGGCGCTGGTAGGCGAGTCCGGCTGCGGTAAAAGCATCACTTCCCTGGCGCTGATGGGGTTATTACCTGCCAGCGCCCGGATCGTCAGCGGGGAGATGAATTTCCGCCGCCAGGATCTGCGCAAGCTCTCGCCGCGGGAGTATGCCGATCTGCGCGGCAGCGAGCTGGCGATGATATTCCAGGAGCCCATGACCTCGCTCAACCCGGCCTTCACGCTTGGCGATCAGCTCAGTGAAGCGGTGATGCGCCATCAAACGATCTCCCGGGCTGAGGCGATGACGGTTGCGCTACAGATCCTGGAGAAGGTGCAGATCCCGGCCGCAGAGATGCGCCTTAAGGCTTACCCGCATCAGCTTTCCGGCGGTATGCGCCAGCGCGTGATGATTGCGATGGCGCTGATAAACCATCCCAAACTACTTATTGCTGACGAACCCACTACCGCTCTGGACGTGACCATTCAGGCGCAAATTCTCTCCCTGCTCAATACCTTAAAAGAAGAAACGGGCACGGCGGTGCTGATGATCACCCACGATTTAGGCGTGGTGGCTGAAGTCGCGCAGCAGGTGGCAGTGATGTATGCCGGACAGGTAGTGGAGCAGGGGAGTGTTGAAACCCTGTTTGCCGATCCGCAGCACCCCTATACCATTGGCCTTATGGGTTCCCTTCCTTCTATGGGTGCGCGTAAAGGCCAGCTATCAACTATTCCCGGATCGGTCCCGCTGCCGGAATCCATGCCTCAAGGCTGCCGCTTTGCCACCCGATGTCCCTTCGCGCAGACGCGCTGTCATGCTGAAAAACCACCGCTCACTACGCTCGGTACGGGCCATCAGGTTGCCTGCTTCCGCGTGCCGCTCGAACACCACATTGCCCTGGGAGAGACCGCATGACCATGCCCATTCTTGAAGCCCGCGATCTGAGCAAGCTTTTCCCCGGCCCGAAAAAACTGTTTACGCCGGCCCGCTTTGTCACCGCTGTCGACCGAGTTTCGATGTCGGTGATGCCTGGCGAAACGCTGGCAATTGTCGGCGAGTCGGGTTCCGGGAAATCCACCCTTGGTCGTCTGCTGCTGCGCCTGTTGGGCGCCAGCGAAGGGCGGGTATTTTATCAGGGTGAGGAGATCACCCACGCCTCGGGCGCCCGTCTGAACCAGCTCCGGCGTGAACTACAGATCATCTTTCAGGATCCCTTCGCTTCGCTGAACCCGCGCATGACGGTGGAGCAAATTGTCGGTGAGCCGCTGTGGCTGCACCAGAACATGAAAAAAACGGATCGCCAGTACCGCGTCTCCGAGCTACTCAGGACGGTCGGCTTGCCCTCAGCCTGGGCCGGGCGTTATCCACACGAATTTTCCGGCGGGCAGCGTCAGCGTATCGGCATTGCGCGCGCGCTGGCGTCAGGCCCAAAGCTGCTGCTGGGTGATGAGCCGGTTTCTGCGCTGGACGTTTCCGTTCAGGCACAGGTGGTTAATTTACTGGAAAGCCTGAAGCACCAGTTGGGGCTAACGATGATGATCGTCGCCCACGGGCTGGCGGTTATCCGTCATATGAGCGACCGCGTGGCGGTAATGTATCTTGGGCAAATCGTCGAGCTGGCCACCGTCGACGACATCTTCGACGCACCGTTGCATCCTTATACCCAGGCGTTGATTGCCTCAGCGCCGCAAATGCAGCCAGGCGTAGCGCGGGATACGCCGCTGTTGCAGGGTGATTTACCGAACCCGGCTAACCCGCCGTCCGGCTGCCGTTTCCACACCCGTTGCCCCTACGTTACAGATGAATGCCGCCAGATCGAGCCGATTAATCAGGTGCTCGACGGCGGACGTCAGGTTGCCTGCCATCGCTGGCAGGAGATCAATCGCGATCGCAGCGTTATCCAGATCGCACCGCCATCCGCCGCTTTTCTGCGCCGCCGCGCGCTGTTTGAACACGCGGCCACTCACTCCTCCCTTCCTTCAAGGAACTCATGATAATGACAATGCGTAATTCTCTTTTGACCGTACTGGGAAGTGTTATGTTGCTTGGCGCGGCGCTGCCCGCCCATTCTGAAAGCGTGCTGCGGATCGGCCTGGGGGCCGACCCGGATATGCTCGACCCGCATCTGGCGCGCACCTACTATGGCCGTTTCGTGTTTGCCTCCCTGTGCGACAGGCTGGTGGACGTCGACGAGCACCTGAAAGTGGTGCCGGGTCTGGCAAAATCCTGGGCCTGGAGCGAAGATGGCAAAACGCTGACTATGGATCTACGCGAAGGTGTGACCTTCCACGACGGTGAAAAATTTGATGCCGCTGCGGCAAAATACAACCTCGACCGCGCCCTGACCCTCAAAGGCTCCCTGCGTAAAAGCGAGATCTCATCCGTTGAATCGGTCGAGGTCACCGGCCCGATGCAGATTGCGCTGCACCTGAAAACACCGGATGCCGCGCTGCTAATGCAGCTCACCGACCGCGCGGGCGCGATGATGGCACCCGATGCGGCGAAAAAGCCTGACTTTGCCGCCCATCCCGTCTGCTCCGGTCCATACAAATTCGACAGCCGCGTGTCGCAGGACCGCATCGTTCTGACCCGCTTCGACAACTACTGGAACAAAGACGCCTATCACTTCGACAAAATCATCTATCTGCCGATCCCGGATGCCTCCGTGCGTCTCGCGAACCTGCGCGCGGGCGATCTTGACCTGACCGAGGGCATTGCCGCCAGCGACGTCAAAACCGTCGAAGCCGACAGCAAGCTGGCGCTGGCGAAGGTCACCGGTCTGGGGTATCAGGGGATCACCTTCAATATTAACAACGGCAAGGTGCCGGCCAACGATCCGTTCAAAGATGCCCGCGTGCGCGAGGCGTTTTCTCAGGCAATCGATCGCGATGCGTTAAACCAGGTGGTCTTTGAAGGGCTCTACACCCCGGCAAATCAGGCGTTTTCACCGGTCAGCCCGTACCACGTTAACCTGCCGGTCCCGCCGCGCGACGTCGATAAAGCCAAAGCGCTGCTGAAAGCCGCCGGTGTGACCACGCCGCTGAGCGTCAATCTGCTGGTGCCGAACAACCCAACCTCGCAGCAGGTGGGACAGGTATTGCAGGCGATGGTGGCAGAGGCGGGCTTTAACCTGAACCTGCAAATGACCGAGTTCGCCACGCTGCTGGATCGCCAGCAGAGCGGTGACTACCAGTTGAGCTTCTCCGGCTGGTCGGGGCGCCCGGATCCGGACGGCAGCATTTACGGCTTTATCAACAGTAAAGGCACCCTGAACGACGGCCGATACAGCAACGCGCAGATCAATGAATGGCTGACTCAGGCGCGTCAGAGCACCGATCAGGCCGCACGCCAGCCGCTGTACAACAAGGTGGTGAAGCAGCTCCAGACCGACATGCCGATTGCCTACCTCTACTTCGAGCCGCGCATTTTTGGACTGAACAAGAACGTGCAGGGCTTTAAGCCGTACCCGGACGGCATCGTGCGTCTGGCCGGTTTGACGCTGGCAAAATAAACGTCCTGAGGAGAACCCATGCTGGAACTGATTTGCAAACGTCTGCTGCTGGCCGTCCCGACGCTATTGCTGGTGAGCATGATGGTGTTCGGGCTGCAAAAGCTGCTGCCCGGCGACCCGCTGATCGCCATGGCCGGGGAGGAGCGCGATCCGGCGGTCATTGCCCAACTGCGTGCTGAGCTTAATCTGGATGCGCCGATCCCCGTGCAGTATTTCCATTGGCTGACGCGCGCGCTGCAGGGCGATCTGGGCGTCTCCTTGCGCACGCATGAACCGGTCACGCAGCTGATTGCCAGCAAGCTGCCGGTCACGCTGGAGCTCTCTCTGCTGGCGATGATCATCGCGCTGGTGTTTGGCATCAGCATGGGGATCCTTGCGGCGGTGAATAAAAACAGCTGGGTCGATCACGGGGCGAACTTTGTGGCGATCTCGGGGATATCAATTCCGCACTTCTGGCTGGGGATCCTGCTGATTCTGGTCTTTTCGGTGAACTTGCAATGGTTACCTGCGTCCGGTTATGTGCCATTCAGTGAAGATCCGATCCAGAACCTGCGCACGCTGCTGCTACCCGCGTCCGTGCTCGGAACCGGACTGGCGGCGACGCTGATGCGCCATACCCGTGCGTCGATGATTGCGGTACTGAAGGCGGATTACATCCGCACCGCGCGCGCTAAGGGGCTGCTGCCGAAAGCAGTGATCCTGAAGCACGCCTTTCGCAACGCGCTGGTGCCTGTAATCACCCTCACCACGCTTCTGTTCGGCGAGCTACTGGGCGGCGCGGTGCTGACCGAGCAGGTCTTCACCATTCCGGGCTTTGGCAAAATGATCGTCGACTCGGTGTTCAATCGTGACTATGCGGTGGTGCAGGGCGTGGTGCTGATCGTGGCGATCGGCTTCCTGATGCTCAATCTGCTGGCCGACGTGCTCTACGTCCTTATCAACCCGAAAATGCGAGGTTAACCATGGCGGAACTGACGACGCAAACCGTTGCCCCCACGCTGCCGCGCGCGCAGAACCGGGTGCTGAAGAAATTTCTCGGCAATAAAAGCGCGGTGATTGGCGCGCTTGTGGTGGGCTTTTTTGTCCTGGTGGCGCTGCTGGCGCCGTGGATCGCCCCCTTCGACCCGGTCAAAGCCAACTTCCTGGCGGTGCGCAAAGCGCCGTCGGCGATGTACTGGTTCGGCACCGACGAGCTGGGGCGTGACATCTTATCCCGCATTATTTGGGGGGCGCGCACCTCGCTGATGGCGGGCTGTATGTCGGTCATTATTGCCGTGGTCATCGGCGTGCCGCTGGGGCTGGTGGCGGGCTACTTCCAGAAGATGTGGGACGGCGTGATCTCGCGCTTTATTGAGGCCTTGCTGGCCTGTCCGTTCCTGATCATGGCGATCGCGCTGGGGGCATTTTTGGGCCCAAGCCTGACGAATGCGATGATCGCCATTGGTCTCTCGGCAATGCCGATTTTCGCCCGGCTGACGCGCGGCCAGGTGATCGCCATTCGCAACGAAGAGTATATCGACGGCGCGCGGGCGATTGGCCTGCCGGATCGCTGGATCATCATTAAATACGTCCTGCCAAACGTGATGTCGCCGATCCTCGTGCAGGCCACGCTGGCGATCGCCTCGGCGATTATCGCCGAAGCCAGCCTGTCGTTTTTGGGGCTGGGACAGCAGCCGCCAAATCCGTCCTGGGGCTCCATGCTCAACACCGCGAAAGGGTTTCTGGAGCAGGCTCCGTGGATGTCCGTTTTCCCCGGCGTGGCGATTTTCCTTGCCGTGCAGGGCTTTAATCTACTCGGCGACGGGCTGCGCGATGCGCTCGATCCGCGCCACGACTAAGGAGTCATGATGACCAAAGCGCTTGATTTTACGTCCGGTTACGATTCACGCCGCCCGCCGATGCTGGGCCATAACGCGGTTGCCACGTCGCAGCCGCTGGCGGCGCAGGCGGGGATGAAGATGCTGCAACTGGGCGGCAATGCCGTCGATGCAGCCATTGCCACCGCGATGGCGCTGACGGTGGTTGAGCCGACCGGCAACGGGATCGGCAGCGACGCCTTTGCCATCGTCTGGGACGGTGAAAAGCTTCACGGCCTCAACGCATCAGGCCGCTCGCCGGCCAGCTGGCATGCGGATCTGTTTGCCGGAAAAAGCGCAGTGCCGGAAATTGGCTGGGACGCGGTGACCGTGCCGGGAGCGGTATCCGGCTGGGTCGCGCTGGCGGAGCGCTTCGGCACGCTGCCGCTGACCACGCTGGCGCAGCCTGCCATTGACTACGCGCGCAACGGCTTTCCCGTCTCGCCGCTGATTGGTCATCTCTGGCAGCGAGGCTATAGCAAGCTGAAAGATCAGCCGGGCTTCAGCGCCTGCTTCGCGCCGGAAGGCCGCGCCCCGCGCGTGGGGGAAATCTTCCGTAACCCGGCGCAGGCGAACTCGCTGGAGCTGATTGCGAAAACCAACGGCGACGCGTTTTACCGCGGCGAGCTGGCGCAGAAAATTGCCGCCTTTGCCAAAGAACACGGTGCGCATCTGACGGCAGAGGATCTGGCAAACCACCGCGTGGACTGGGTTGACCTGCTGTCGCGCGACTTCGCGGGCGGCTCGGTTCAGGAATTGCCGCCAAACGGTCAGGGGATCGCCACGCTGATTGCGCTCGGCATTCTTGAGCAGTGCGGCATTGAGAAGCACCACCCGGACTCCGTGCAGTCTCTGCACCTGTCCATTGAGGCGATGAAGCTGGCGCTGGCAGATCTCGATCGCTACGTGGCGGACGAAGAACACATGGCCTTCGCGGCGAAAGAACTGCTGAGCGACCATTACCTGAAGTCGCGCGCGGCGCTTATCAACCACGATAAAGCTTCTGATTTTGTGTATGGATCGCCGACGCAGAGCGGGACGGTTTACGTCAGCACCGCGGATGCGAGTGGGATGATGGTCTCGTTTATTCAGTCCAACTATATGGGATTCGGTTCAGGGATCGTGGTGCCGGATACCGGGATCAGCCTGCAAAACCGGGGCTGCGGCTTTGTGCTGGATCCTGCGCACCCGAACGCGCTGGCGGGCAGCAAGCGCCCGTTCCACACCATCATTCCGGGATTTGCGATGGACGGCAACGGCAAGCCGCTGATGTCCTTCGGCGTGATGGGCGGCCCGATGCAGGCGCAGGGGCACATGCAGATGGCGCTGCGCATTATGCTGCACGGGCAAAACCCGCAGGCGGCAATCGATGCACCGCGCTGGCGCGTGGTGCAGGGCAGGGAGGTGATCGTCGAATCAACGTTCGATCGCAATACTATCGCGGCGCTGCGCGAGCGCGGGCATCAGATCGTGGTGGAAGATCCGCTTCAGGATTATAACTTCGGCGGTGCGCAGGTGATTTACCGTATGCCGGAAGGGCACTA
Organism: Enterobacter sp. BIDMC93; assembly: GCF_001037805.1. Classification (NCBI taxonomy): domain Bacteria; kingdom Pseudomonadati; phylum Pseudomonadota; class Gammaproteobacteria; order Enterobacterales; family Enterobacteriaceae; genus Enterobacter; species Enterobacter sp. BIDMC93. Next base: position 4,177,293 of record NZ_KQ089962.1, on the reverse strand, counting down.
CGTGGCCGCGACGGAAAGCCGCAAAGACGGGCAGGCGCTGGTGAGTTAATTAACGCCCGGTGGCGCTGCGCTTACCGGGCCTACGCTGTGCTTTTTGTAGGCCGGGTAAGGCGCAGCCGTCACCCGGCTTTTTTTCAACCAATGCTAAACGGATCTGCATCCTGCCAGGCCGGAAACTTCTCCCGATACTCCTTTAACGCCGTTAACGAGATCTCAGCGTCAATTCGTGTTGCCTGATGCGGCTCGGCGGTGGCAATAATCTCACCCTGCGGACTTATCACCCGGCTGTCACCGCGATAGTGATGCCCGTTGCCGTCCGTTCCCACGCGGTTACAGCCAACGACATAAGCCTGATTTTCAATCGCGCGCGCGGTCAGTAAAGCCTGCCAGTGCAGGGAGCGTGGGGCGGGCCAGTTGGCGACGTACAACGCCAGGTCATAATCGTTGCGGTTGCGCGACCACACCGGGAAGCGCAGGTCATAGCAGACCAGCGGCAGAATACGCCAGCCGCGCCATTCAAATACCACGCGTTCGCTTCCGGCTTCATAATGTTGATGTTCGTCCGCCATGCGGAACAGGTGGCGCTTATCGTAGAAATGGACTTTTCCTTCCGGCTCAACCAGCAGGAAGCGGTTGACCGGTCCGCGCCCGGTCTGGAGTGCGACGCTACCGGCAATCAGCGCATTTGTTTCCTGCGCCCTGGCGTGCATCCAGGCCACCACCTCGTCCTGCGGCATGGACTGTTTTGCTGCCTCCATCGCGAAACCTGTGGTAAACATCTCCGGCAGGACAATCACATCGCGTCCGGTAATCTCTTCCAGCTGGCGATCAAAATGGCGAAGGTTGGCGGGGCCGTCCATCCACACTAAAGGTTGCTGCAAAACAGAAATCTTTAAACCAGGCACGATACAGGCTCCTTAATAAACACTTTTTGACACTGTAGCACGTCATTACCAGAAAATGTGGCAATAAAAAACCCCGCGCGGGGCGGGGTTTGTGGGAGCAAAAGGCCTTATGCCGCTTCAGGTTTGCGGTGCTTCTCTGGCAGCTTTACCGGCTGTGTCGCCAGCTCTTCAGGTTCGAAATCATCCACATTAATACTGCGCAGACGGCTCTCTTCGGCTTTCACCAGAATCGCAGCTTCGCTGTTGTCGATGATGCCACCCGCCAGCGCCTGTTTTGCCAGCTCATCCAGTCGTGTAAACGGCAGGTTTTTGCCCAGCTGTTTGCAGATCTTCTGGTGAATCGGGTCGGCGGCCATCACGTCAAGCAGCGCCTCTTCCAGCAAACCTACCGGGTTATGGGGGGTAGGTGCCAGATATTGACCCCGACCAATACGAGAGCGGGTTGCGCTTGGTACCTGGAGGATTTTTGCCACTTTGTGATCCAGCTTGTCGGACGGCGCCAGGTGATGACGACCGGTCGGGAAGATCACCGCGCGCAGGGCACCCGCTACGAAGCGGTTCGGGAAGTTCGCCAGCAGATCGTCAATCGCCTGTTCGGCCTGATACATCGCATCCTGAACGCCCCAGTGCACCAGCGGCAGATCCGCTTCCTGACGGCCTTCATCGTCGTAGCGTTTCAGCACCGCAGAGGCCAGGAAGATCTGGCTCAGCACATCACCCAGACGGGCGGAGATGCGTTCGCGACGCTTCAGGCTACCGCCCAGGACGGCCATTGAGACGTCAGACAGCAGGGCCAGGTTGGCGCTCAGACGGTTCAGATGCTGGTAGTAACGTTTGGTCGCATCGCCGGTTGGCGTCGCGCTGGTCAGCCCGCGCGTCAGGCCCAGCCAGAAGCTGCGCACCTTGTTGCTGCCGACGTGACCGATATGTTTGAACAGCAGCTTGTCGAAGGCATCCACATCATTATTCTGCGCGGCAGCCATCTCTTCCAGCACGTACGGATGGCAACGAATCGCACCCTGGCCGAAGATCATCATGCTGCGGGTCAGGATGTTTGCCCCTTCCACGGTGATGGCAATCGGCGCACCCTGATAGCCGCGCGCCAGGAAGTTGCCTTCGCCGAGCATGATACCTTTACCGCCTGCGATATCCATTGCATCAATAATTGACTGCTGTGCGCGGTGGGTACAGTGATACTTCACAATCGCTGACAGCACGGCGGGTTTTTCGCCCAGCATAATGCCGTAGGTAATCAGCGAGGCTGCGGCGTCCATCACGTAGGCATTGCCCGCAATACGCGCCAGCGGCTCTTCGATACCTTCCATCTTGCCGATGGAGATTTTGAACTGACGGCGGATATGCGCGTAAGCCCCAATCCCCATCGCCACCGATTTCAGACCGCCTGTTGAGTTCGACGGCAGGGTAATGCCGCGGCCCACAGACAGACATTCCACCAGCATACGCCAGCCCTGCCCGGCCATTTTCGGGCCACCGATGATGTAGTCAATCGGGACAAAGATATCCTGACCGCGGGTAGGACCGTTCTGGAACGGCACGTTCAGCGGGAAGTGACGGCGACCAATTTCAACGCCCGGAGTCGAGGTTGGGATCAGCGCACAGGTAATACCCAGCTCTTCTTCACCGCCCAGCAGTTTTTCCGGGTCAGAGAGTTTGAACGCCAGGCCCAGCACCGTGGCGATAGGTGCGAGGGTGATATAACGTTTGTTCCAGGTCAGGCGCATACCCAGCACCTGCTGGCCCTGCCATTCGCCCATGCAAACCACGCCGGTATCAGGGATTGCGCCGGCATCGGAGCCCGCCTCCGGGCTGGTCAGCGCGAAGCACGGAATTTCCTGACCACGCGCCAGACGCGGCAGGTAGTGATCTTTCTGCTCTTCCGTACCGTAATGCTGTAACAGCTCGCCCGGGCCTAAGGAGTTTGGCACGCCAACGGTGATCGCCAGGATCCCGGAGACACCCGCCAGTTTTTGCAGCACGCGAGCCTGAGCGTAAGCGGAGAATTCCAGACCGCCATACTCTTTCTTAATGATCATCGCGAAGAAGCGATGCTCTTTCAGGTATGCCCACAGCTCAGGCGGCAGGTCGGCCATTTCGTGAGTGATGGCAAAGTCGTTTGCCATGCGGCACGCTTCTTCTACCGGACCATCAATAAAGGCTTGTTCTTCGGCGGTCAGACGCGGCTGCGGATAGTTGTGAAGCTTTTTCCAGTCAGGGTTGCCCTGGAACAGATCGCCTTCCCACCAGGTTGTACCGGCGTCAATCGCTTCTTTCTCTGTACGCGACATCGGCGGCATCACTTTACGGAATCCCCTGAACACCGGCGCAGAGATCATCGACTTACGCATCGGCGTCAGGTTGAACGGCAGCAAAATGATGGCCAGGGGAACAAGGACCCAGATATTCCACAGACCAGCGACGCCAAGTGCAGCCGTCCAGGCCAGAAGAATCAGGCTACTCAGGAATAAACTGACACGGTGATAGAACAACACACTGAGCAGCACAACGGTTGCGAAAATGCTCAAAATCATCATAAAGAAAAGCTCCCTTGCTTGTAGGAGGTCTGACCACTTGTGATGATATGGTTGTAGTTGATGTCATTTCCTTTAGCAATGTGTTTACAAAATAATTACAACCTGGTTCACATTGTTCGCGTTTTAGCCGGCACAAAAAATCAAAACGCCGGACGATTCGCATGGCTTTAGCTTCTCGCTTTTACTGCTATCCGGTACACTCCACTGTGTTATTTCATCAATACTGAAGGATTATCCTCATGTACCAGGATCTTATTCGTAACGAACTGAACGAAGCGGCGGAAACGCTGGCGAATTTTCTGAAAGATGATGCCAATATTCACGCTATTCAGCGCGCGGCGGTCCTGCTTGCCGACAGCTTCAAAGCCGGCGGTAAAGTGCTCTCCTGCGGTAACGGCGGTTCCCACTGTGACGCCATGCACTTCGCCGAAGAGCTGACCGGACGCTATCGTGAAAACCGTCCGGGCTACCCGGCGATTGCGATTTCCGACGTGAGCCACATCTCCTGTGTAGGCAACGACTTCGGTTACGACCATATCTTTTCCCGCTACGTTGAAGCCGTAGGCCGTGAAGGCGACGTGCTGCTGGGGATCTCCACGTCCGGTAACTCTGCTAACGTGATCAAAGCGATCGCCGCCGCGCGTGAGAAGGGCATGAAAGTGATCACCCTGACCGGGAAAGATGGCGGTAAGATGGACGGTACAGCGGACATTGAAATCCGTGTACCACACTTCGGTTATGCGGATCGCGTTCAGGAAATTCACATCAAAGTGATCCACATCCTGATCCAACTGATCGAAAAAGAGATGGTTAAGTAAGACTTCGCTGGGGGGCGCCGGTGCCCCCCGCTGTTGTGGAGGTGATCTATGTGCGAACTGCTCGGGATGAGCGCCAATGTGCCAACCGATATCTGCTTTAGTTTTACCGGACTGGTTCAGCGCGGTGGAGGAACCGGGCCGCATAAAGACGGCTGGGGTATTACCTTCTACGAAGGCAAAGGATGTCGCACGTTTAAAGATCCACAACCCAGCTTTAACTCACCCATTGCCAGACTGGTGCAGGACTATCCTATTAAATCCTGTTCGGTGATCGCCCATATCCGCCAGGCCAATCGCGGCGAAGTGGCGCTGGAAAATACCCATCCGTTTACCCGTGAACTGTGGGGCCGTAACTGGACCTATGCGCACAACGGGCAGCTCTCGGGCTATAAATCACTGGAAACCGGCAATTTTCGTCCTGTCGGTGAAACGGACAGCGAAAAAGCATTTTGCTGGCTGCTGCACAAGCTGACTGAGCGCTACCCCCGTACGCCCGGTAACATGACCGCCGTTTTTAAGTACATAGCGTCACTGGCGTCTGAGTTACGCGAGAAGGGCGTCTTTAATATGCTGCTGTCTGACGGGCGCTACGTGATGGCGTTCTGCTCGACGAATCTGTTCTGGATCACCCGACGTGCGCCGTTTGGCGTCGCCACGCTGCTCGATCAGGATGTGGAAATTGATTTTCAGAAGGAGACCACACCGAACGATGTGGTCACTGTCATTGCAACGCAGCCGCTGACCGGCAACGAAACCTGGCAAAAGATCATGCCAGGCGAGTGGGCGCTATTTTGTCTCGGGGACCGCGTAATTTGACGCCAGCTGCGGCTGAACCACTTCATGGCTGAGCGGTTTACTCACCACGTAACGGCCATTGACGATGGACACCACCGGCGGCTTATGGGTCTGCTCGAAGTAGTCATAGCCCGGTTTTAGCTGTTTCCAGAAATCTGTGTAAACAGAGTACTTATGGCGCGCCATGTTCGCATCCGTCATACGGAACGGATAGATGCTGACCTGAACATTCGGCTGGCCGAAGACCAGTGCGCCCGTGACAAACTGGAAGATTTCATCAATGCCGGAATCCGTCATCGCATAACAACCGACTGACACGCAGGCACCGTGAATCATCAGGTATTTCCCTTCGTAACCGTGCGCACGGTCGAAGGCATTGGGGAAACCGATGTTAATCGCTTTATAGAAGCGGCTGTCCGGTTTTAGCTGGTTACGCTGAACGTTGTAAAACCCTTCCGGACTTTTGAAGTCACCCTGGCGCTGTTTCGGCCCCAGCCCGCCAGAATAGTTACAGATTTTGTAGCTATCGAGCAGCTGATACGTCTCGCCCATTTTGACAAACAGATCGAGTGTGCGCTCTTCCTTGAAGATTTGAATATAAACCGGGGATCCCATCAACTGCTGTTTATACTCTTTGCTGACCGGCGTCGTTGAACTATTACTGCCAAGCAGCCCGGCAAACGACATGCACGGTATCAGAAGCATCGCAATGAACAATGCGATTTTACGCATACTACTGGTTCCTTGATAAAACAATGACCAACTTGCCAGAACGGCAAAAGACACCCGAAATCAGACTAATCTGGACAGGAGCGCTCACATTAGCACCGATGGAGATTTTCGCAAGAGCCAACCTTTGCGTTTACAAATTAGTTTTACTTTATAACCCATTCACATTGTCCTGACTCCAGGAACTTTGCGCAATAGCTCGCATTTCGGCGCGCCAGTCGGCGGATTTGCTGCCCCTGGCAGGGCCGAAAATGATACACTCCGGCCTCTCTGGATTGTTGTTCATGGATACCTGCTAACCACATGTTTAGAATCAGAAAAGGACTCGATCTGCCAATCTCTGGCGTGCCTGAACAGCACGTTACCACCGGCGCCAGTATTCATCATGTCGCTATTGTAGGTGATGATTACGTGGGCATGCGTCCCGCGATGCTGGTACAGGAAGGCGATCGCGTAATAAAAGGCCAGGCGCTCTTCGAGGATAAAAAAAATCCTGGCGTTATGTTTACAGCCCCAGCCAGCGGCACCGTTGTCGCCATCCATCGTGGTGAGCGTCGCGTCCTGCAATCGGTTGTTATTCAAATTGAAGGCGATGAGAAACGCGAATTTGCGCGTTTTGACGCCGCCGATCTTGCCACCCTCAGCCACGACGCGGTGCAGACGCAACTGCTGGAGTCGGGACTGTGGACGGCGCTTCGCACGCGCCCCTATAGCAAAACGCCCGTGCCTGGCACTGTGCCGGCCGCTATCTTCGTCACGGCCATCGACACCAACCCGCTCAGCGCAGATCCGCAGCCTCTTATCCTGGCGGAACGAAACGCTTTCGATGCCGGCCTCACCGTGTTAACGCGACTGACGCCGGGCAAAGTGCATGTCTGCCAGGCCAGCGGCGGTAAGCTGGGCGGGCATCCGCAAGGGCAGGTGGCCTTTAATGAATTTGCCGGCCCGCATCCGGCCGGGCTGGTGGGAACGCATATTCATTTCCTGGAGCCGGTAAGCCTGACGAAACAGGTCTGGCATCTTAATTATCAGGACGTGATCGCTATCGGTAAGCTGTTCACCACGGGTGAGCTGTGCGCAGAACGCATTATTGCCATCGGCGGCCCTCAGGCAACCCAACCGCGTCTGGTTCGCACGCTGCTTGGGGCAGACCTGACGGCGCTGTTGGCTGGCGAAACGAAAGAGGGTGAAAACCGTATTATTTCCGGTTCGGTGCTGAGCGGCAGGCACGCAACAGGCCCGATGGCCTGGCTGGGTCGTTTCCATCTTCAGGTGAGCGTGGTGCTTGAAGGACGCGAGAAAGAGCTGTTCGGCTGGGTGCTGCCTGGCGCAGAAAAATACTCGGTAACACGCACCACGCTCGGCCACTTCCTGCGTCGTAAGCTGTTTAACTTCTCCACCAGTACCAACGGCGGTGAGCGCGCCATGGTTCCGATTGGCAACTACGAACGCGTGATGCCGCTGGATATTCTGCCCACCGTGCTGCTGCGCGATCTCCTGGCCGGCGATACCGACGGTGCCCAGGCGCTGGGCTGTCTGGAGCTGGACGAAGAAGATCTGGCGCTGTGTACCTATGTGTGTCCAGGTAAATACGAATATGGACCCGTATTGCGCGAGGTGTTAACCCGCATTGAGCAGGAAGGATAACCATGGGCTTAAAACACCTCTTTGAAAAAATTGAGCCGCACTTTACCGAAGGGAAGCTCAAAAAGTACTACCCGCTGTATGAAGCGACAACGACCATTTTCTACACGCCGGGTCTGGTGACGAAAGGGGCGGCGCACGTTCGCGACGCCATCGACCTCAAGCGAATGATGATTCTGGTCTGGTTTGCGGTCTTCCCGGCCATGTTCTGGGGGATGTATAACGTTGGGTTGCAAACTATTCCGGCGCTGCACCATATGTACAATGCAGAGCAGCTGGCGCAGGTGATTCAGTCTGACTGGCACTATCGTCTGGCGCAGTCGCTGGGGGTGAGCTTTGCGGCAGATGCCGGCTGGATCAGCATGATGACGCTGGGCGCTGTCTTCTTCCTCCCCATCTATATGACTGTCTTTATCGTCGGCGGTTTCTGGGAGGTGCTGTTCGCTATTATTCGCAAACATGAGATCAACGAGGGCTTCTTTGTTACCTCTATTCTGTTTGCGCTGATTGTTCCGTCAACGCTGCCGCTCTGGCAGGCGGCGATGGGGATCAGCTTTGGCGTGGTGATTGCCAAGGAGATCTTCGGCGGGACCGGACGCAACTTCCTCAATCCGGCGCTGGCAGGGCGCGCGTTCCTGTTCTTTGCTTATCCGGCGCAAATCTCGGGCGACCTGGTGTGGACGGCAGCAGACGGATTCTCCGGCGCGACGCCACTTTCACAGTGGGCGGCTGGCGGCGGCGAAACGCTGGTCAATAATGCAACCGGACAGCCTGTCACCTGGTTTGATGCGTTTATCGGCAATATTCCAGGCTCCATCGGTGAAGTGTCTACCCTGATGATTTTGATCGGCGGGGCCATCATCCTCTTTGGCCGCGTGGCGTCCTGGCGCATTGTCGCAGGCGTCATGCTCGGGATGGTACTCACCGCCACGCTTTTCAACTTCATTGGTTCAGACACAAACCCGATGTTCTCCATGCCGTGGTACTGGCACCTCGTGCTGGGAGGCTTTGCGTTTGGCATGATGTTCATGGCCACCGATCCGGTCTCGGCTTCGTTTACCGACAGAGGTAAATGGTGTTACGGCGCGCTCATTGGGGTGATGTGTGTACTGATTCGCGTGGTCAACCCGGCTTATCCGGAAGGGATGATGTTGGCCATTCTGTTTGCCAATCTGTTTGCGCCGCTGTTCGACTACCTGGTCGTGCGCGCCAACATTAAGCGGAGGAAGGCGCGTGGCTGAGATCAAAAATAACGACAGCATCAGCAAAACGCTGCTGGTGGTGCTGGTACTGTGTCTGGTCTGTTCCATTGTCGTGGCCGGTTCTGCCGTAGGGTTAAAACCGCTACAGCAGGAGCAACGAGCGCTGGATAAACAGCGTAACATCCTGGCCGTGGCCGGGCTGATGCAGGAAGGCATGACGAAGGATGACGTCGCAGCGGTGTTTGCCGAACGTATTACCGCACGGCTGGTGGATATAAAAACCGGGGAGTTAATGGATAAAGACCCGGCGAAATACAACCAGGCGCTGGCGCTAAAAGATCCGCAGATGAGCACCACGCTTGACGCCTCGCAGGATCCGGCAGGCATTAAGCGCCGCAGCAATGTCGCGGAGATTTACCTCGTCCGTGACGAGCAAAAGCGCATCCAGGAAATCGTGTTGCCCATCTATGGCAACGGTTTATGGTCAATGATGTACGCCTTTGTGGCGTTGGATACCGATGGTCGTACGGTCAAAGGCATTACTTATTACGATCAGGGCGAAACACCAGGGCTGGGAGGCGAAGTTGAGAACCCTAACTGGCGGGCACAGTTTGTTGGTAAAAAAGTGCTCGACGACAACGGCCAGCCTGCGCTGAAGGTGGTGAAAGGGGGCGCGCGTCCCGGCGATGAATTTGCCGTTGATGGCCTTTCCGGCGCCACGCTCACCTCTAACGGTGTGCAGCACAGCTTTGATTTCTGGATGGGTGAACTGGGCTTTGGTCCCTTCCTGAAGAATGTACGTGAAGGAGCGCTGAATAATGGCTGATACGGGTGAACTGAAAGAAGTTAAAAAGGTGCTGATTGGCCCGCTGTTAGCCAATAACCCGATAACGCTACAGGTGCTGGGGGTGTGCTCGGCGCTGGCGGTGACCACCAAGCTGGAAACGGCGGTGGTCATGACGCTGGCGGTAACGCTGGTGACAGCGTTTTCCAGCATGTTTATCTCAATGATCCGCCACCACATACCCAACAGCGTGAGGATCATCGTGCAGATGGCGATTATCGCCTCGCTGGTGATCGTGGTCGATCAGCTCCTGCGCGCCTTCGCCTATGAAACCTCGAAGCAGCTTTCGGTGTTTGTCGGCCTGATAATCACCAACTGCATCGTGATGGGGCGTGCTGAAGCCTATGCGATGAAAATGCCACCGCTGGCGAGCTTTATGGACGGTATCGGCAACGGTCTGGGTTACGGCGTGATCCTGTTGACGGTTGGTTTCCTGCGCGAACTTATTGGCAGCGGCAAGCTGTTTGGCATTCCGGTGCTGGATACGGTACAGAACGGCGGCTGGTATCTGCCGAACGGCCTGTTCCTGCTGGCCCCAAGCGCATTTTTCATTATCGGTTTGCTGATCTGGCTGATTCGTACGTTGAAGCCTGAACAGCAGGAAAAGGAGTAACCGACAATGGCTCATTACCTGAGTTTATTTGTGCGCGCGGTGTTTGTTGAAAACATGGCGCTCGCTTTCTTCCTGGGCATGTGTACGTTCCTTGCCGTTTCTAAAAAGGTATCGACGGCATTTGGTCTGGGCGTGGCAGTTACCGTTGTGCTGGGGCTTTCCGTTCCGATTAACAACCTGGTATTCAACTTCGTGCTGCGCGATGGCGCGCTGGTGGAGGGGGTTGATCTTAGCTTCCTGAACTTCATCACCTTTATCGGAGTGATTGCAGCGCTTGTTCAGATCCTTGAGATGATCCTCGATAAATACTTCCCGTCGCTGTACAACGCGCTGGGGATCTTCCTGCCGCTGATCGCCGTGAACTGCGCCATCTTCGGTGGCGTCTCGTTTATGGTTCAGCGCGATTACAACTTCAGTGAATCGGTTGTGTATGGCTTCGGTTCCGGTATCGGCTGGATGCTGGCGATTGTCACCATGGCGGGGATCCGTGAAAAAATGAAATATGCCAACGTACCTGCGGGGCTTCGTGGCTTAGGGATCACCTTTATCACCACCGGCCTGATGGCGTTGGGCTTTATGTCCTTCTCCGGTGTGCAGCTATAAGGGCTAACAGATGGAAATTATTCTTGGCGTGGTGATGTTCACGCTGATAGTACTGGTGCTGTCAGGGCTGATCCTGGCGGCGCGTGCGAAGCTGGTCAATTCCGGGGATGTGATCATTGATATCAATGACGATCCGCAGAATCAGATCCGTACCCCGGCAGGGGATAAGCTGCTTAACACGCTCTCCGGCAACGGGATTTTTGTCTCGTCTGCCTGTGGCGGCGGTGGCTCCTGTGGCCAGTGCCGTGTGACGGTCAAAGAGGGCGGCGGTGATATTCTGCCAACGGAACTGTCGCATATCACGAAGCGTGAAGCGAAAGAGGGATGCCGTCTGGCGTGCCAGGTCGCTGTGCGCCAGAACATGAAGATTGAGCTGCCGGAGGAGATCTTCGGCGTGAAAAAATGGGAATGCGAAGTTATCTCTAACGATAACAAAGCCACGTTCATCAAAGAGCTCAAGCTGCGTGTCCCTGAAGGGGAGAGCGTCCCGTTCCGTGCGGGTGGGTATATCCAGATTGATTGTCCGGCACACACCGTCGCGTATGCTGACTTCGATGTGCCTGAGGAGTACCGGGCAGACTGGGATAAATTTAACCTCTTCCGCTTTGTTTCCGAGGTAAAAGAGCCCGCGCTTCGCGCCTATTCCATGGCTAACTATCCGGAAGAGAAGGGCATTATTATGCTCAACGTGCGTATCGCCACGCCGCCACCGAATGTGCCTGATGCCCCTCCTGGCGTCATGTCGTCGTATATCTGGTCCCTCAAGCCTGGCGACAAAGTGACGATTTCCGGCCCGTTCGGCGAATTCTTTGCCAAAGATACTGACGCGGAGATGGTCTTTATCGGCGGCGGTGCGGGTATGGCGCCGATGCGTTCGCATATTTTTGACCAGCTCAAACGACTTGGCAGCAAGCGTAAGATCAGCTTCTGGTACGGGGCGCGTTCACTGCGCGAAATGTTCTATGACGATGAGTTTGAACAACTGGCGCGTGATAACCCTAACTTTACCTTCCATGTGGCGCTATCCGATCCGCAGCCGGAAGATAACTGGACAGGCTATACGGGCTTCATCCACAACGTGCTGTATGAAAATTACCTCAAACAGCACCCGGCACCGGAAGACTGCGAGTTCTATATGTGTGGTCCACCAATGATGAACGCCGCCGTGATTAAGATGCTAAAAGATCTTGGCGTGGAAGATGAGAACATCATGCTTGATGATTTCGGAGGCTGATTATGCTGACTTTTCTGGCGACCTTTGCGGTGTTTGTGCTGGTGATCTTCGGCATGTCCTTAGGCTGGATCATCAAGCGTAAAAGCATTCAAGGCAGTTGCGGAGGCATCTCTTCCATCGGAATGGAAAAAGTGTGCGATTGTCCGGAACCGTGCGATGCGCGGAAAAAGCGGATGGCTCGCGAGCAGCAACGCATTATTTAGTCTTCCAGGTCGGGTAAGGCAACGCCGCCACCCGACAATTCCTGCGCGCACTTCTCAACCCTCATTTGTTTACTGTATACTTATCCAGTAATAAGTGAGGGCTTACTATGCGCAAAATAATCCATGTCGATATGGACTGCTTTTTTGCCGCAGTGGAGATGCGTGACAACCCGGCGCTGCGGGATATTCCGATCGCCATTGGCGGCAGCCGGGTTCAGCGCGGTGTCATCAGCACCGCCAACTATCCTGCTCGCAAATACGGTGTACGCAGCGCCATGCCGACAGCGATGGCGCTGAAACTGTGCCCGCATCTCACTCTTTTGCCCGGACGTTTTGATGCCTATAAAGAAGCATCGAGCCACATTCGGGAGATCTTCTCCCGCTACACCTCACTGATTGAACCGTTATCGCTGGATGAAGCCTATCTGGATGTCACCCACAGCGTGCACTGCCACGGCTCCGCCACCCTCATGGCGCAGGAGATCCGCCAGACTATTTTTAACGAGCTGAACCTGACGGCATCGGCAGGCGTCGCGCCGGTCAAATTTCTCGCCAAAATCGCCTCCGATTTAAATAAGCCCAACGGCCAGTACGTCATCACTCCGGAAGAGGTTCCGGCGTTTTTAAAGACGCTGCCGCTCAGCAAAATCCCCGGCGTGGGCAAAGTCTCCGCCGCGAAGCTGGAAAATATGGGGCTACGCACCTGCGAAGACGTTCAGCGCAGCGATCTGGCGCTGCTGCTTAAGCGTTTTGGCAAGTTTGGCCGCGTACTGTGGGAACGCAGTCAGGGCATTGATGACCGGGATGTGAACAACGAACGGCTGCGTAAATCGGTCGGCGTTGAACGCACGCTGAGCGAAGATATCCATGACTGGACCGAGTGTGAAACCATTATTACGGAACAGCTTTATCCTGAGCTTGAACGACGCTTACTGAAGGTCAAACCGGATCTGCTTATTGCCCGACAGGGCATCAAACTGAAATTTAACGATTTTCAGCAGACGACGCAGGAGCACGTCTGGCCACGCCTCAACAAAGAGGATCTTATCGCGACGGCGAAAAAGGCGTGGGAAGAACGGCGGGGCGGACGAGGGGTGAGGCTGGTGGGGCTGCACGTCACCTTGCTGGATCCGCAGCTGGAGCGTCAACTGGTGTTGGGACTGTAGATTACGCTAATCGTAGGCCCGGCAAGCGTAGCGCCACCGGGCATCAAACGGCTAATTACTTAACAGGAATTGCTTTCAGCAGCTCAGTCAGCAGCGTCCAGTAGTGACCGACGCTTTCAATGTGAACCTGCTCATCCGGGGAGTGTGGCCCGGTGATGGTTGGCCCGATGGAGACCATGTCCATATCCGGATACGGTTTCTTGAACAGACCACACTCCAGACCCGCATGAATAACCTGAATGTTCGGGGTGCTGTTGAACAGTCGCTGATAAGTTTCACGCACCAGTGCCATGACCGGAGAACTTGCATCCGGCTGCCAGCCCGGGTAGCTGCCTTTTGCAGACGTTTTCGCGCCCGCCAGGGTACCCAGAGATTCCAGCATGCTCACAACGTACTCTTTACCGCTGTCGATCAGGGAACGGATCAGGCAGATGATCTCTGCGCTGTCGTCACCCATGGTCACCACGCCCACGTTCAGGGAGGTTTCCACCACGCCTTTCGCCACGTCAGAGTTGCGAATAACGCCGTTTGGCGTTGCGTTCAGCAGCTGGACGAACGTGTCACGAGACTGTGCGGTCAGCGCGGCTTTATCCGTCGTAACGGACTCCAGCACCACCGTCAGGTTTTTCTCTTTTGCAGACAGTTCGTTTTTCAGGATCTCCAGATACACGCTGGAGAGGTTTTTCAGCTCGTCCGCTTTCGACGCAGGCACCGCCACGGTAGCGAAGGCTTCGCGAGGGATCGCGTTACGCAGAGTACCGCCGTTGAAGTCCACCAGACGCAGATCCAGTTCAGCGGCATGGCCCGCCAGGAAACGCGCCAGCAGTTTGTTGGCGTTGCCCAGGCCCAGGTGAATATCACCGCCGGAGTGACCGCCTTTCAGCCCTTTCAGCGTCAGCTTAAAGGTCTCGAATCCGGCAGGGATCGCTTCGCGGGACAGCGGCAGGGTAGAGATAAAATCGATCCCGCCCGCGCAGCCCATGTAGATCTCACCCTCTTCTTCGGAGTCGGTGTTGATCAGAATGTCCGCTTGCAGCCAGTTTGCCTGGAGACCGAACGCGCCATCCATGCCCGCTTCTTCAGTCATGGTCAGCAGCACTTCCAGCGGACCGTGTTCAACGCTGTCGTCAGCCAGCACGGCCAGCGCGGAAGCCATACCAATGCCGTTATCTGCGCCCAGAGTCGTGCCGCGCGCCTTCACCCACTCACCGTCGATGTACGGCTGGATCGGGTCTTTTGTGAAGTCGTGAACGGTGTCGTTGTTTTTCTGCGGAACCATATCCAGGTGCGCCTGCAATACCACTGGCTTACGGTTTTCCATACCTGCGGTGGCAGGTTTGCGGATAAGAATATTGCCAACCTGGTCGCGCTCAGCGTGCAGACCTTTTTCCTTTGCCCAGCCCATAATATGTTCGGCAAGCTGTTCTTCGTGATAGGAAGGGTGCGGAATGGAGCAGATTTTGGCAAAAATATCCCACAATGGCTGTGGAGATAATTGAGACAGTTCAGACACGATAGGTCTCCTTGTCGATGCGCTGCAAAACAATGTTGCAGGTCACAGGGTTAGCAGGTTGATTGTTACCACAAGTCAGGCTTGCGAGATGCAACTGAGAATACCACTTTCTCCCGTGGCTGGTAGCATTAAGCATGTAAAAACTCAGGCTCATGGCGCGTAACACTGGTTTTTAGTGCGTCAGATCTCTATAATCTCGCGCAACCTGGTTCACCCTCATTTTTTTAAGCCGTATATAAACAGGCTGGGACACTTCACATGAGCGAAAAATACGTCGTCACCTGGGACATGTTGCAGATTCACGCACGCAAACTGGCTGCGCGTCTGATGCCTTCCGAACAGTGGAAAGGCATTATTGCCGTCAGCCGTGGCGGTCTGGTACCGGGGGCGCTGCTGGCACGTGAGCTGGGTATTCGTCATGTCGATACCGTATGTATCTCCAGCTACGATCACGACAACCAGCGCGAACTGAAAGTGCTGAAACGCGCGGAAGGCGACGGTGAAGGCTTTATCGTTATCGACGATCTGGTGGATACCGGCGGTACCGCGGTGGCTATCCGCGAAATGTATCCAAAAGCGCACTTCGTCACTATCTTTGCGAAACCAGCGGGTCGCCCACTGGTTGATGATTACGTTATTGATATCCCGCAGGATACCTGGATTGAACAGCCATGGGATATGGGCGTGGTCTTCGTACCGCCTATCTCTGGCCGTTAATTTCAGTACGTAACTTTACACGCCCGGTTATGCCGGGCGTTGTTCTTTTTAGCCTGCCACGCGTTACAATGGTCTTCATATGACGTATCCATGGAGGCAACGCAATGACGCAGGCGAATCTGACCGAAACTCTCTTCAAACCCCGTTTCAAGCACCCTGAAACGTCGACGCTGGTGCGTCGGTTTAATCCGGGGACAATGCCTGCCGTTCAGTCAGCGTTAGACGGTAAGAACGTGCCGCACTGGTATCGAATGATTAACCGCCTGATGTGGATCTGGCGCGGCATCGATCCGCGTGAAATCCTCGACGTGCAGGCGCGTATCGTGATGAGCGAGTCCGAGCGTACCGACAGCGATCTCTACGATACGGTGGTGGGCTACCGTGGTGGAAACTGGATCTACGAATGGTCAAAGCAGGCCATGCCCTGGCAGCAAAAAGCGAGCCAGGAAGAAGATGCCACTCTCAGCGGCAAGCACTGGCTGCATGCGGCAAACCTTTACAGCATCGCTGCATACCCGCATCTGAAAGGCGACGAACTGGCAGAGCAGGCCCAGGCGCTGGCAAACCGGGCTTATGAAGAGGCCGCCCAGCGGTTGCCTGGCCGGATGCGTGAAATTGAGTTCGCCATTCCCGGTGGCAGCCCGGTGACCGGATTCCTGCATATGCCGGAGGGGGAAGGGCCGTTCCCGGCGGTTCTGATGTGCGGTGGACTGGACTCGTTACAAATTGACTATTACAGCCTGTATGAGCGCTACTTTGCCCCAAACGGAATCGCCATGCTGACGCTTGATATGCCTTCCATTGGTTTTTCATCCAAATGGAAACTTACGCAAGACTCCAGCCTGCTGCACCAGCATGCTTTAAAAGCGCTGGAGAATATCCCCTGGGTTGACCACACCCGGGTAGGCGCGTTTGGCTTCCGCTTTGGCGCTAACGTCGCGGTACGGCTTGCCTACCTTGAATCTTCACGCCTGAAGGCCGTCGCCTGTCTTGGCCCGGTGGTGCATGCTCTGTTAAGCGATCCTGCGCGTCAGGGTAGCGTTCCTGAGATGTATCTGGACGTGCTGGCGAGCCGACTTGGCATGCATGATGCTTCAGACGAAGCGTTGCGCATTGAACTTAATCGTTATTCATTAAAAACGCAGGGCTTACTCGGCCGCCGCTGCCCAACCCCGATGATGTCCGGTTTCTGGGAGAACGATCCGTTTAGCCCGGAAGAGGAGTCACGCTTAATCACGTCGTCATCTTCTGATGGTAAATTGCTGGAGGTACCCTTCAGCCCGGTGTACCAGAATTTTGACAAAGCGCTGAAAGAGATCACACGCTGGATCACGCAGAGATTGTGTTAATAGTTTGCTAAATTTCGTTGGTTTGGTAAAACAGTGCTTCACAAAAGGAGATCGCAATGACGTTACCGAGTGGACACCCGAAAAGTAGACTGATTAAGAAGTTCATGGCTCTTGGCCCGTATATTCGAGAAGAGCAGTGTGAAGAGAATCGCTTTTTTTTCGACTGCCTGGCTGTTTGCGTCAACGTGAAGCCTGCACCCGAAAAACGTGAGTTCTGGGGCTGGTGGATGGAAATGGAAGCACAGGAAAACCGTTTTACCTATAGCTATCAGTTTGGCCTGTTTAATAAAGACGGGCACTGGCAGGCGACGAGCATCAAAGATCAGGAAGTGATCGATCGCCTGGAGCATACGCTAAAAGAATTTCACGGCAAAGCTCGCGACCTGCTGGCAACGCTGGATCTGAAGCTGGAGCCTGCGGACGATTTTTCCAGCGAAGCGGTGAAACTGAGAGCCTGATGATGTCACAGCGCCGGGTGGCGGCTACGCCTTACCCGGCATGAAAAATTTACTATCCCGTACGCCCGGTAAGCATAGCGTCACCGGGCACAAAAAAACCGGCTCAGCGCCGGTTTTTTATTACCACAACATCAGAACTGGTAGGTCATGCCCAGCGCAACGATATCATCGCTGCTTACGCCCAGTTTATTATCGTCATCGATCTGGTTGATCTTATAATCAACAAACGCAGACATATTTTTGTTGAAATAATATGTCGCACCTACGTCGATGTATTTCACGATATCTTCATCGCCGATACCTTCGATATCTTTGCCTTTAGACTGCACGTAACCCAGAGATGGACGCAGACCAAAGTCAAATTGATATTGCGCGACCACTTCGAAGTTTTGCGCTTTATTTGCAAAGCCACCGGAAATAGGGGCCATATTGCGGGTTTCGGAATAGATAGTGGCCAGATAAATATCGTTGGCATCATATTTCAAACCGGTTGCCCAGCCTTCTGCTTTTTTACCTTCGCCGCGTGCCTGAAGGTTTTGATCGTTAGTGCGATCGGAGCTGGCATACGCACCAATCACAGAAAAATCGCTGCCGCCGAAGTCATAGCTCAGGGAGGTACCGAAGCCGTCACCGTTTTGCTTCTTCACGTCGCGGTTTTCATTTTTGCCCTGGTATTGCAGGGTCATGTTCAGGCCGTCAACCAGGCCAAAGAAATCGGTATTACGGTATGTGGCCAGACCGGAGGCGCGTTTCGTCATGAAGTTATCGGTCTGCGCCAGGCCGTCACCGCCGAACTCCGGGAACATATCGGTGTATGCGGCGACGTCATACAGCGCGCCCAGGTTACGGCCGTAATCCAGTGAGCCGAAGTCTTTCAGTTTCAGCCCGGCAAATGCCAGACGTGTTTTTTGAGAAGAGTCGCTCTCAGCTTTGTTACCTGCGAACTCAGCTTCCCAACGTCCGTAGCCCGTCAGCTGATCGTTAATCTGCGTTTCACCCTTAAAGCCGAAACGAACGTAAGTCTGGTCACCATCCTTAGCGTCATCATCACTGATGTAGTGCATTGCTTTTACTTTGCCGTACACGTCCAGTTTATTCCCGTTTTTATTATAAACTTCTGCTGCCTGAACAGATGCGGAAGCAACTACGCCCATTACCACTAATGCCAGAGTGCTCTTTTTCATTTTCAATCCTGATTTTATAAAAACGCGCTAATATTCGCTGAGTAATAAGATTCGACTTATTACCCCGTGAAAAACAGGAAGGGTTTTATCGTTCGTGGGTGAAAGTTTTATGACAAAGTAAGAATATGTCTAAAAAAGTATGTTTTAATTTTTCGGTAATAAAATTGTCAAAATCTGCCGCTACGCTTCCTGATCCCGCGCAACAAAGTGACGGGTCATACGCTAAGGCAGTTGGCAACGGAGCTGACACCTGTTAAAACGTCTGACTGACATCATTTTCCCTTATTGTTGAACGGCAGAGAATCATGAGTGACAGCCAGACGCTGGTGGTAAAACTCGGTACCAGTGTGTTAACAGGCGGATCGCGCCGCCTGAATCGTGCCCATATCGTTGAGCTTGTACGTCAGTGCGCTCAGTTGCATGCCGCAGGGCATCGTATTGTGATTGTGACTTCCGGGGCGATTGCCGCCGGGCGTGAACACCTGGGCTACCCCGAACTCCCCGCGACGATCGCCTCCAAACAGCTGCTGGCCGCCGTGGGACAAAGCCGACTCATACAGCTCTGGGAACAACTGTTCTCCATCTACGGCATTCACGTCGGGCAGATGCTGCTGACGCGTGCGGATATGGAAGACAGAGAACGTTTCCTGAACGCCCGCGATACGCTGCGTGCCCTGCTGGATAACCATATCGTTCCGGTCATTAACGAAAACGACGCTGTTGCCACCGCTGAAATCAAAGTGGGCGACAACGATAACCTCTCTGCGCTGGCGGCGATCCTGGCAGGGGCCGATAAGCTGCTGCTTCTGACCGATCAGCAGGGGCTGTTTACCGCTGACCCGCGCTCTAATCCACAGGCTGAACTGATCAAAGACGTTCACGGCATTGACGATGCGCTGCGTGCCATTGCGGGTGACAGCGTTTCTGGTCTGGGGACCGGCGGCATGGGCACCAAGTTACAGGCCGCGGACGTGGCGTGCCGGGCCGGTATCGACACCATCATCGCCGCGGGCAGCCGTCCGGGCGTGATCGGTGATGTGATGGAAGGCATCTCTGTGGGCACTCGCTTCCACGCCCAGGCGTCCCCGCTGGAAAACCGAAAACGCTGGATCTTTGGTGCGCCCCCGGCTGGCGAACTGACCGTGGATGAAGGCGCGACCGCCGCTATTCTGGAAAGAGGAAGCTCGTTACTTCCAAAAGGAATTAAAAGCGTGACAGGCAACTTCTCGCGTGGTGAAGTGATCCGAATCCGTAATCTTGAAGGTCGCGACATCGCTCATGGCGTAAGTCGTTATAACAGCGACGCGCTGCGTCGGATTGCTGGTCACCATTCCCAGCAGATCGACGCCATCCTGGGCTATGAATATGGCCCGGTTGCCGTGCATCGTGACGACATGATTATTCGTTAAGGAGCCAGAACATGCTGGAACAAATGGGCGCAGCCGCGAAAGCCGCCTCTTATAAACTGGCGCTCCTTTCCAGCCGCGAGAAAAATCGCGTGCTGGAAAAAATCGCTGATTATCTGGAATCTCAGTCGCAGGAAATTTTGCTCGCCAACGAGCAGGATCTGCTGGAAGCGCGTCGCAACGGCTTGAGTGAAGCGATGCTCGATCGTCTGGCGCTGACCCCGGCGCGTCTGAAAGGTATTGCCGACGACGTCCGTCAGGTGTGCAACCTCGCCGACCCGGTAGGGCAGGTGATTGACGGTGGGGTGCTCGACAGCGGATTACGCCTTGAGCGTCGCCGCGTGCCGCTTGGCGTCATTGGGGTGATTTACGAAGCGCGTCCAAACGTGACGGTGGATGTCGCCTCCCTGTGCCTGAAGACCGGTAATGCCGCGATCCTGCGTGGCGGGAAGGAGACCTGGCGCACCAACGCCGCGACGGTAAACGTCATTCAGCAGGCGCTGGAGGAGTGTGGTTTACCGGCGGGTGCCGTGCAGGCGATTGAAAGCCCCGACCGTGCGCTGGTCAACGAGATGCTGCGCATGGACAAATACATCGACATGCTCATCCCACGCGGCGGCGCGGGCTTGCACAAGCTGTGCCGTGAGCAATCTACCATTCCGGTGATCACCGGTGGTATTGGCGTATGCCATATCGTGGTGGATGACACCGCGGAGGTAGAACCTGCGCTGAAGATTATCGTCAACGCTAAAACACAGCGTCCAAGCACCTGTAATACGGTAGAAACGCTGCTGGTGCATCAGGGCATCGCCAGTACCTTCCTGCCAGCGCTGAGCAAGCAGATGGCGGAAAGTGGCGTCACGCTGCATGCGGACGAGAAGTCTCTCGCCCTGCTGAAAGACGGTCCGGCGAAGGTCGTTCCGGTTAACGCGGAGCAGTACGACGATGAGTATTTGTCGCTGGATCTGAACGTGAAGGTGGTTGCGGATCTCGATGACGCTATTGCGCACATTCGTGAACACGGAACCCAGCATTCTGACGCGATCCTGACGCGCACCCTGCGCAATGCCGATCGTTTTGTGAATGAAGTGGATTCGTCTGCGGTTTACGTGAATGCCTCGACGCGCTTCACCGATGGCGGCCAGTTTGGTCTGGGCGCGGAGGTGGCTGTGAGCACTCAGAAGCTGCACGCCCGGGGTCCGATGGGGCTTGAAGCGCTGACCACCTACAAGTGGATCGGCTTCGGTGATGATACGATCCGTGGGTAAATAATCACGGGTGATGCAAAAATAGCCGTTTGATTCAAAAGGGCATTGACGCATCACCCGGTTAGATCTACTCTTTTGCCCCGTGGTTACGCTCGTAACCGGCCTTTCAGGGCCGATATAGCTCAGTTGGTAGAGCAGCGCATTCGTAATGCGAAGGTCGTAGGTTCGACTCCTATTATCGGCACCATTTCAAACTCTTCTCAAGTCTACCGAAATCAACTTAAAGCCCGTATACTGCGGTTTATGGCCCGTATTTTATCTCCTTTTATCAACTGGACTCAACCGGAATCAAGTTACAGTTGGGGGCATAAGTGGGGGCATTCTGTGTTCGGTCCAGGGAGATGCCCCCAATGAAGCTAAATGCACGACAGGTAGACGCCGCTAAACCCAGAGAGAAGGCCTACAAGCTGGCAGATGGTGCTGGTTTGTATCTTGAAGTCGTTCCCTCTGGTTCTCGATACTGGCGAATGAAATATCGCTTCAATGGAAAAGAGAAGCGTATGGCTTTTGGTGTTTATCCAGCAGTGTCTCTTGCACAAGCGAGGGCACTGCGTGATGAAGCCAAGAAAAAGCTGGCCGAGGGTATCGATCCATCCTTTGCCAAGAAAGAAGAAAAACTGGTTCGCGATGTGCAGCTCAATAATACGTTTCAGGCAGTTGCGCTTGAATGGCACGGAACGAAGGTGAGCCGATGGTCAGAAGGCTATGCCTCCGATATCATCGAAGCATTCAATAAAGATATTTTTCCCTATATCGGCCAGCAGCCGGTAAATGAAATTAAACCGCTGGTTCTGCTGAATGTGCTGCGTCGAATGGAAAGCCGTGGCGCGACAGAGAAGGCCAAGAAGGTTCGCCAGCGCTGCAGTGAAGTCTTTCGTTACGCCATAGTTACCGGCCGTGCGGAATACAATCCTGCAGCGGATCTAACCAGTGCTATGTCAGGGCATGAATCGAAGCATTATCCCTTCCTTACCGTTGAGGAGTTACCAGACTTCTTTAAAGCTCTCTCTGGCTATACAGGGAGCCCGTTAGTTGTTCTTGCCGCACGTTTGCTGATCCTTACGGGAGTTCGTACCGGTGAGCTTCGAGGTGCTTTCTGGAGTGAGTTTGATCTTGAAAAAGCGGTGTGGGAAATACCTGCAGAGCGTATGAAGATGAAACGGCCTCACCTGGTGCCCCTCTCTACCCAAGCGCTGGAAATCGTACAGCAACTCAAAGTGATGTCTGGGCAATATCCTCTTGTGTTCCCAGGGCGTAATGATCCCCGCAAGACGATGAGTGAAGCGAGTATTAATCAGGTATTCAAACGGATTGGGTATACGGGAAAGGTTACTGGACATGGTTTTCGGCACACGATGAGTACGATTTTGCATGAAGAAGGGTTCAATACGGCATGGATTGAAACCCAACTTGCGCATGTCGATAAGAATGCGATTCGTGGGACGTATAACCATGCGTTATATTTGGAAGGGCGTAGGGAGATGATGCAGTGGTATGCGGATTATATTGATAACATTGGAAAATATAAGATAATCATGGCCTTATGATACGAACCTTATATTGGTCCTTTATTAGTAGGTAGCGTGAAATCTAAAGCTAGGCTCCTCCTTTTTGGAGGAGTTCAACCCCAGTAATTTTTGTAATGATTTACATTTGCGTCTGACTGTCTGCTTAGTGCCAGGAGCGGACACTAGCGATTGTACTTTGCTTTAATACCACCGCGAGGTGGCTTTTTCTCCCTTTTTGCGAGTATTCGGTAAAACGCCTATTATGCATAAACTATGTATTCTGACGCACAGGCGCACTATGCTGAGCCGGACGTTACCGATATAATGGATAGCGAAATTCATTCATCAAAAGGAACTAAAATGACTGACCGGTTGATATAGCAGCGTGAGTTTTCTGACCTTATGAACGGGCTGCACGGAAGCATCTTAAAATATGCTACTGACCGAGCCGAACACCATCAGTGTGAGGTTTTTCTGTGCGTGAACAACAAATCACACTGCTCCTCCGTCAGGCGGGCCACGTTCACCGGCCCAGCCCGATTCGGGCAGAATAATGTAACAATACCTGCTAACGACAGTGGAACAATACCGTCTTCGAACTTGAAGAAAATCCTCGTAATTACTAGAATGCCGCAGTTAACGATAAATTTTTTCCTGATTTATCTTAATAAACTCTCCGGTGTCGCGGTCTAGCTGTACAATACTCCCATTTAAAAATGTATATATTTTCAAACTTAAGAATGTAACTTTTATTTCATCAAATTGTGGATACATGATTACATTTTCACATTCATCACACCCTTCAATTTTCTCATATCCGGTAACAGGAACGTCTGTAGTATTAAATACAAATATACCGAGTATTTTATTTTGTTGGATGATCCATTCGTTGTAAGTTTGACGTTCAGTCAAAGAATTTCTAAGATCTTCTATCCTTATATCTTTTTTATCAGTATGTCGGATGTAATCATCATCTGTATAACTTCCACAATCTTTAGACGATACTGCTACTAACCCATCCTCATCAAAGCCGACGATGACACCAATAGCCCCGATAGCTTTGGTTTCATCCGAGAAAAAACAGTAATTATCTCCTGGTATAATTAATGAACATGATATTCCGCCATGCACTTCACCCTTGATTATTTTATTTAAATCATCGGGGTAATAAAGACCTCTTCCACGCCCTATACCTTTTGGACACCCTGAAAAATGAACCACTAATCCAGATACTTCATTAAGGAAGTCATAAATTTCATTGGTTGTAGGTTTGATCATGTTCACACTCGTAATTATTATTATTTCTGTCATGTTCCTACAAAAATCATAATAATAAATCAGACAGACCGCTCCGACTTAAATTAATTATTTCATATGGTACTTGTTTTTGATCTCTTCGGCAGATTTTTCAAGACTCGGGTAAATTGTGCTGGCGTGTATATTAAGGATGCTCAATTGTTCCATAATGTGTTTTTTGTTGGTTACAGGTATCCTCCTCACGGAAACCTCACTGTCCCCAGATTCCTGTAATGCAGCATCCATTCCGAAAAGTAAAAATGCACCCGACTGGGATGCAATGCGCGTATTCGAAATTTTACCGCGTACAAATAATATCCTTCCTAAATCTAATGGGTTTATTATATCTTTAAAGTAAGGCTTCTCATCTTTAATACAATGAAGAAGATGACCACAGACTCCTATCTCATTAAATTTGTCTATAACGTCCTCACGATAAGTGTCGGTTTTTTCTCGGCCGATGTAGTGAGCTTTAACCTTATCCTTCGATATATCAATAGCCTTGGTCAACTCATTCTTCTGCTCTTTACTCAGATTTGATAAGTTCGTAATGCAGCTGACCGTATCAGAATCAAAAAATTTAACCTGTGATTTATTAGTTTTTAGAATGATGACCTCACCATCTATTTCCTTTCCATCTTTATCTTTCTTTATTGAAGAGCATGCAAAATACAGAGCGACTAGGGGGTTGTAAGTCAAATCTAGCAGTCTGGTAGGAAGCCCGAAATGCTGCATCCTCACTAACTTATCCAACATGTATTTATCTGATGAAAACTCGCCGGGTTGAACGGTTAGCATTTCACTGTTTAAATTTCTTTCGTTAAAATAATGCGTGTATTCGCCTGTCTTCTTATCCTTCCTCAAAATAGAAGGCTCGAGCCGGTATTCGTGATTTGAATGTCCACGATAAAATGTTTCTTCTTCATCACTGGATTCAATTTCCAGAATTAACTTAATATAATCCTGGAGATTGTCTATGCTTTCTTCATTCTTTCTTGTACTCCCAATCGTATCTAACTTGGTGTTTGTAATCACTAGGGCGAGAGGGATATCTATTGGTAGCTCAAGAGATTCATTTACTTTATCTAAAACTTCACGAAGGTTTTTATTCTTTATGGACCAATGAGTTCTGGTAAGTCCGAAGTTGTTAATATCGACATCTAAAGCTTCGCTAAGCTTACTTTCACTACACACATTTCTTTCGCCGTAATCTTGAAGTAATGTAAACTCGTAATGCACCATTTTATTGGAAAGGCTTAATCTATGTATTTTCCCGATTTTGATATCAATGTAATCAAAATATTCTTCCGATTCCTCTATTTGTCTACTGTGAAGTTCGCTGATAAATAATACATATGTTTCCTCCAGTATTTTCAGTGAGTCGTCTGTAACAGGGACTATTTTCTGCGAAATATCTGAAGGTGTTGATTCAAGAAAACGAGATAGCGGGAAATTTGAACTCCCCCGGTCGCCCTCAACCATTATCCAGTCAGTATTATGACTTTCCATTATCATATTAAACAATCGATATTCCTTTTGTTAGTAATTAACTCGGGCATGACTTAACACCCGTGGGATACAACACTATAATACTGCGGCGCGGCATCATCAAACAAAATCCTGAACCGTTCCCTCTCCCTTCACTCCTGGATATACCACTGTGGAATAACTGACCTGCTCTCTGTCGGTTAACACACGGGAAGATGAGCTGAGCATTATCAATGGCGATGACAGTTGTGAACATCCGCTCCTCGCTCAAAGTTGCCATATGAAATGGATGGATGACTGAATTAGCTGGCATCAAGAAGAGATATGGGCGCATTTGACTATGTGGATGAGGCCTTTGACGTGTGGCGGGAACGCTCTCGTCATGCCTGGCAGCTGTATATCTCGTGGCTCGAAGCGCAGGGGATTAAACGCCAGGATGAGACAGCAGCAGAGGGCGAGAACATTCCTGCGGACAATCAGCTTTCGCTGGAGCTTGAGGTTCCGCCTGTCGCGGCGGACAGCACTGCAGTGCCCGCCATCGTGGAGCGAGAAAGCATTTCCGGTGATGTGCGGCAAATCCTGAAGGACAACCCTGTATCCCGCTCATCGTCCGTATGGCCAGCGTTCTGGTCAGTCTGCCAGAGGGTGTTTTATCAGGTGAAAAAGGTGGTATGGGAGCAGTGGTGAATCACCATGAGTGAGGTGAGGATTACTACCTGGCAGAATCTGACAGCAGGCGTTTACGCCAACAATGATTTAAATGGAATAGGTTGTTGTATCCATTTTATTGTCTCATTGACTCAACTCCTTTGTCTATGGATGGTATCTGTAGAAGAAATTTTGGAGTCAGAACGTAAATGACATCAATCAAATATTCGTCCCTTTTTGATGAATAAAAGTCCTTTATGGGGCAATATTTTTATGCCGGAATGAAATGAACTGCAATGAATCATTGTTGACGACGCGCTATGATAGTGCTGTGTATCGAAAAAGTAGTACAACACTATTTTTTACAGGGAGAGAATAGATCCATATGATCGAAAATCAGCCTATTGATGTTGATGAGAACTCGAGACTCGTATCGCTTACACCGGAGTATATCGAGGAAGAACATGTTGGGTATGTTCTGGCAATTGAAGCTGCTCTTGCTGATAAGCAGATCCGTAACATCGCTCTTTCGGGTAACTACGGAGTGGGTAAGAGTAGCATCTTGCAAGAAGTTGCTCGAAGAAAGGAAGATCATGTAGTCGAAATTTCTTTATCAACCCTGTCACCTATTGAAGTATCAAAGCTGGACGAATCGGTACCAAAGCAGGCAACGACGCCAACGAACCGCATTCAGCAGGAAATCGTTAAACAACTGCTTTACCGCGAAGAACCGAGTAAAACACCGGGCTCTCGCTTTAAACGAATTGAGCGGTTTCGATGGCAATGGGAAACAGTGTCGGCTTGCTTGCTGGGATTCGCTGTCGCTGTCATTTTTCTCTTGTCGGGATGGACGACCCAAATTGTATCAGCGATCCCTTCCTTGAAAGCTCTTGGTGCCTGGATACATGCAGGGACCTTTAGTGTGGCATCAGGTATTGCCTTTCTGATTCGCTGGCGGTTCTACGGTAAGCTTCATATTAAGCAATTTTCAGCTGGTGCCGCGACGGTCACACTCGATGACAATTCGGTATCGTACTTCGACCAGTATTTAGATGAGATCGTGTATTTTTTTGAAGTTTCTGATCGCAATATCGTCATTTTTGAGGATATTGACCGTTTTAACGATTCGCACATATTTGAAACGCTACGTGCACTGAATACATTACTCAATGCATCGCCTCAGATCAAAAGGCCGGTCTGTTTCATTTATGCCGTCAAAGACAGTATCTTCGACAATATTGCCCTGAATGAGGAAGGGCGTAAGATTGAAAAGGCGATACTTGAAAACGGCGACCCAGCGCTCGCTGAGGTGGTTCGTGCGAACCGGACAAAGTTCTTCGACCTCATCATCCCGGTTGTTCCCTTCATTACTCACAGAAGTGCACGTAATCTCGTGCTGAAACAGCTTGGGAACATGAAGAACCAGATATCATCTGAACTTATCGACCTGGCATCTCAGTATGTCCCGGATATGAGGTTGCTCAAAAATATTCGCAACGAGTATATAGTTTTTCATGACAGAATTTTTTCTGGTGATGGAGAACAGCTCAATCTTAATAAAACCGATTTGTTTGCGATGATGCTCTATAAAAATACCCACCTTACCGATTTTGAGACAATCAGGATAGGCAAGAGCAAACTCGATGAATTATATAAAATCAGCCGTGAGTTGGTGGCCAGCAACATCAAAAAGCTTGAGGATGAACGCAACACTATTCGTAGGAAGCTGCAACATATCAATGGTGTGGCCTTAGAATGCGAACAATTAGGTGAGAGACTACTTGCCCATGTCAAGAGAACAGCAAAAGCAGTTAATTTCCAGTTACAGTCCGCTACTTATATTTTCAATGGGCAGGGATTTTCTGAAGACGATCTCAAAGGAGAGTCTTTCTGGCAAGACTTGGCATTAGCTGACGGTGATACCGTATTACAGGTTCGTAATCGGTATAACTATACTATGGATTTTACTCGAGATAACCTTGCTGATGCCCTTGGGGATCCTTTGGATGCGGAGTTATGGAGCGAGGCAGAACGCGAATCTCTCAAAAATAACGTTCAAGTAAAAAGTTCCGATATCCAATTTCTGCGAAGCGCAGATCTCAATGATCTTATTAAACGCCCGGAGTTTCTGGTGACGTATGAAAATAATGATCAACCTCTTGAGTTAATTGCACGGTCTCTGTTGAAGTCAGGTATGGCCTACCAACTGGTTCGCGCAGGATACATTAACCGTAATTTTACCCTTTACACGTCAACGTTTCATGGCACGCGTGTGAGCCCGACTGCCACAAACTTCATTATTCATCATGTTGAACGTGACCTGATGGATGTTTATTTCAAATTATCAACTAAGGATGTTGATGCCATCGTTCGTGAGCGAGGCAAAGAAGCTCTGAAAGAGTCAGCCTTGTACAATATCGATATTCTGGACCGCCTACTTGTTAAAGATATCAACTTAGCTGACATTATGGTTCATTCGTTATTAGATTTCAGAGAGAATGCAGAAAAGTTCATACAAGCATACCTTTCTTCGGGGCGACAGCGACCCCGTTTTATTGAGAGGTTAACTAATAGGTTTCCAGAGATCATTCCTTATGTGGTGAACCAGACGGCTCTGGATGACGTCTCCCGCTTGGAGTTTGTAGATATTGCCCTGACTCATCTTCCAAAACTTAAACAACGGACTGATTCAGTTTCATCTATGTACCTCTTAACTCATTACGCTGAGCTCACTGCCCTTACCTCAGATGCCATTTCTATGTCTCAGGCAGAACGCATTGGAACGCTTTTCAAAGAAGCACATATTATAGTGCCTCGTTTGCAGCCTCTGGGTAGACAGGTTTGTCAGGCTTTCCAGTCCCAAAGTATTTATGAGATCACCTATGAGAATCTGTTAACTGCTATTGATAGTGCAAAAAGTGTCGCGCTGGACAAAATAAACACTGCGAGTAAGACAGTCTTTAGCTACGTTCTTACAAATCTGGGCACGTATCTTAAGGCCATTGAAGGCAAATCTTTTACAATTGATGTCCCCGATTCTTTTATCACCATAATCGAAGAGGTGCTTGCTCAGGATGCATCTCATCTTAATGACGTAATTCGGCATGCTCATACTGATTGTCATGTAAGAGATCTTACGCAGGTGTCAGAGGCTGCCTGGCAGCCACTCGCTGAACTTTGCCGGTTCCCCGCAACATTTAATAATGTCAGTCGCTATCTTGCAGTCTTTGGTGCTGTCGATGCGCACCTGTCCCATGTGCTTTCTTCATGCGGCACGATTATTGAGGCTGAAGCAGCGGAAGAAGAACAAAAGACGTCCCTGGCGACAGCAATCCTCGCAGCCAGAGAATATCTTTCTCCTGCATCTCTGCGGGTAGAGCTGGTGAACAGTTTAAACCTTGAGAATTACCTTGATATCAGTAATGTTTTCGCGGAAGTAGGGGATCTTTTCGCGCTATTGCTCAGGCACAACCTCATTAAGGATGACTCGGAATCATACGAACATCTTGCTGGGACTGACTGGCCGACCCGGCAGGCATTCATTAGTGAGTCAGCGGATTTTGAAAAATATATGGCGCCTGAACTTGTCTGCGCTGACTTGGCAGAGATTTTGGCCAGCGATGTTATCAATGCATCGATAAAATCAAAAATAGTAGATGACGCAACATTATACGTAGGATTAGCAGATTTTGCTGGTCTTAATCAACTGGCAAAATATGTAACACACCATGGTTATGCCTGTGATCTGTCAGTAGTTCAGAAGATGGCAGAGGAGGGGATGGTGGCGGAGCTGGTTATCCCTCTCTTACAACCGCACCTGGAATCGATTAGCCGCCAACAGCTGTTTTCTATGCTGCGATTACTTGATGGGGATTACCCTAGCTTGACGAACGTTGGTTATGACAAACCCCGAATTCCAAATACTCCTGCAGATCTGGCACTGCTCGAGAGACTAACGCTAGAAGGTATTGTAGGTAAATACGATGCGCAAGAGTCGCCGATTAAGGTCAATAAGAAGTATAAATAGTGTTTCACCAGTATTCGCGATAGACCACTAAAGGCACGTCATTTAGCGCAAGTGTTACTAATGGATGACACTTTTTGTCAGTAGATTCATTACCAATGGACGCGGCATCAATTTTCTGAGTCTCAATGGGTTATCTGACAAGAGAAAACGTTAACCCGCGCTTGTTATAGAGGGTATTAAATGTGTAAAAGTACCGGAGAGAAGAGAGGTATCGCAAAAGACAGAGGCTGGAGCTATTTTAGTGACTGGTAGCACAGAATGTTTAGCATTACGAGATTGCTGATTGCCTCTCTTACTCATCACTTATAAGGAAAAGGCATGTTCGGATTCTTTAAAAAGAAAAAAACTGACGCTGAGCCCGGGCAGGGTTCCCGACTGACGGCAAAACAGTTTATCGCGTTGACGCTGAGTGATGAAAAGCTGTCTATGCCCGTGTACCTGCCGGGGATCCGCAGTGAGGCCGAATGCGACGATCTGGGTTTATGGCCGCTCATCTACATCTGGAATGTGGATCGTGCCACTGGCACGTTCAGCCTGTCTGTTAATGGTAAAGCCATTGCCCACCTCCTTGAGCCTTTCGTGCCCCGTGAAGACCCAGCGTATGTCGAAATTCGTGATGAGGCGATGAAGGTCATCTCCGAGGCTTCAACGCAGTCCGTGCTGGCGATGGTAGAAAAAACGGGTCTCATGCCAGATGTTTTATTCGCGTACCTCGCTGAGGATGTACAGCAGGAGCAGGGCTAACCGTCAGGGAGTGCTTGAGATTGCGTCAGGGATTTTATTAGTCAGTCCTGTCATCCTAATGCTAAATATTCGTCAAGAAATGCTTCAGGTTGCCGAAATATACGATAAGCGTTATTCATGAACATAACTAAAAGGGATGGATCCATATGAAGAAACTGCTGCTTTTTGTTCCGCTCGTGTTTGCTGCTCCGGTGCAGGCTTCTGAAGTGACGGTGGGTCAGGTTTGCAAGGCTGCTTCTGCGGCAATGTTCGGTCGTGACCACAAAATCATGCAGCTGGACAAAGTCGAGTCAGGTATTGCTTACGTACATTATATCCGACAGAACGATGGCACCCGCTGGGCCATCAAGTGCAAACTTATCGGCAATCAAGTGATGTGGGCATCTGACAACCCTGACAGTACCGGTCGCTGGCGGGATGATCCGGCAGACAGCACGGTCAGATATGCTGTTGAGGGTAAAAAAATCATTATTACTGAGGCCTACAGCGACGGTTCCAGCAACTCCAATGCTTATCCGTTGAAGCAACTACAGTGACTACACACAAGCTTCTAATTATAGCCTGTGAGCGACTGGTCCCTTCTAGGTGCATTTGACTATGTGGATGAGACCTTTGACGTGTGCCAGGAGCGGACTTTACTAACGCCGCTGATGTATTAATCCATGAAGAGCAGGTCATATTTTTAATATAAATTGACTGGTGCACTAATTTTTACAGGAACATCACCGATACATATTACCGCCTCCATTGCTTTTTTAAGCGCGTGTACATTTGTACGACTGGCGGCTGTACCGGTGACCTTTTCCGAAACTGTCGTGGATGCTGCTGGGCCAAAAGGTTCTTTGAAAGGGGCGTTACTCACTCCAACTTCAAAACCAACCGCCGTTGTTCTTATCCTACCAGGCTCCGGGCCGACCGATAAGGATGGAAAATTAAGACCTGCTGAGGATAAGAAATGCCGATGGAATCACCTGAAATTCAGCTCAAGGCTCTGAATAATGCTTTGCGTCGTTTACGTGGGGCCTGTTCCGCACTGGACGGTGAGGAGCTTGATGAAAAATTACTTGAGGTCATGCGACGACTGCTGCTTGCTGAGGTGCTCGCCGATACCTGGATTGTGGCGATAGGTGGCTCGCAGGGGGCAGGTAAAACGACGCTGATGGCGAGCCTGTATAACCTGCATCATGACAATAGCGGCTGGTTACGCAGTAATGAAGGACGCGGCGAGAAAATGCCGGTACTGATCCTCGAGAGTCGTGAGACTAAAGTAGCGCAGGGTTATGTCCGCCGCCTGGTCGAAACTGGAAATGGTTTGACGCTGGATGATATCGGCGTCGACGTCAACGAGTTTCAGCGCGCGGTCTGCGATCCTGATGCCGGGGATTTACTGCCGATACTGAAGGTACCGCAGCGTTATTTTACCCGCAATAACCAGGCCTGGTTACTGCTTCCTGGTTATGAAAAACAAGAGCGTGAAAATCGTGAGTGGCAGGAACTGATGCGTCAGGCGATGATAGCGGCAGGCGGTTGTATTATCGTGACCGATGAGACGCGACTGGCAAACCAGCAGCAGCTCGAAATCGTCAAAGATATGCTGGAAAAAGAGCTTAAGAATTGTAAACCTTATATTGTTATCTCCAAGACAGAAGCGTTTCGCCACAATCCGCAACGTCAGGCTGAATTAAGAAAAAGCGCGGCCGAAACCTTCAATGTCGCTGCCGAATATGCCGATAACAACATTATTTTAACCGGCACCGACGATCCGGAATACGTAACAGAATGGATGCCGCACCTTCGTCGGGCCATTGACGACCTTAACTTTTCCGGACAAACCAACCGTTATCTCCAGTTAACCCACCTTACTGGGATTGTTAGTAAGGCTCTGCCGCGCGTCATGAATATGATCCGCACCCAGTCACGTCTGTATTACCACAGTGACAAAGGCGGCCAGGACGATGGCAGCCAGGTGCTGACCGAAGCTCTGGAAGTGTTTGACACTGCCGTGCAGGAACTGCGGGAGGAGCATACCAAAAAGGTAAAAATGTGCATCGCTAAAACTTTTGAGGCGGCGAAGGCTAATATGGACCGCAGGCTGGTCAAGGAGCATGAGGGATTTGCCAACTGGATATCGAATGCATTTGATACCACCAGTGAGACAAAAGGCAAATTGCAGCAACTGGTTCAGGATTCATGGCAGGACGCATCAGCTGATTTCTTCGACGACTATGTGAACAGTCTGCAACAATTGACGGCGGCGAAACTCAAGCCCATTCCAAACGGCAACGATCGCCCAAACTTGCCTGCATCACCGAAGCTGGAGAAGCTGGTAGCACTTGGCTATATGAATAGCGCCGGGCAGCCCGTACAACACGAACAGCTGGATGCGGAAAAAATCAGTAATATCAAAATGTTGCTAAATCATGGTGCCACGTCGAATGCGGAAAACACCCCAGTGGTGAATAAACAGCTGAGGAAGAGCGTGGAATTGATCCCGGTGCTCTCGCTAGAGTACACCCGCCTTGTGTACGCCATGCCTGAGATTTGCAAAGAGTTGCGGCCCTACGTCACGCTTGAGCAGGACGATGGCGAGACATCCGCGGGTAACGTCGCGGCAGAAGGGGTTCAAACTCTCAACGCAGGGGTTGATCTTGGCAAGACCGCAATAAAATCACTGGCCGCGGTGCTGGCGATTGACGTTGTCAGCGATGGCGATTCCGATATCCTCGGCGCGCTCTTTGGCCAGGATAAGCCTTCTGCTGACCCGACGGGTTCACCTCTTCCCCCCGCACCGGTGATGATGCATCCTGCTGCCGTTGCGGTAACAGCTGTTGTGGCGGCGGCCTACGTGACCGCGGCTGCAGTAACGCGAATGCGTACCTTTGAGAAAAAAGCGAGCAGCCAGGCACACGTCATGCTTGCCAGTGTTCATGACCACCATATTGAGCATTTACGCAATCAATTCGATGACACGATGAGCGCGGCGCGTAAGCGGATTAGCGAAACGTTACGTGCGCGTTATCACATGGACGAAATGCTGATGCGCAAGGATCGGCTCGCGAAAGCCATCGCCGATGTGAATGCCCTTATCGACGACCTGCGCACTGAGCTGGGTTCATCGGCTACGGGCCTGCAAGTATTAATCACCAGCCGTGGTGAGTGAGATGACGTCCGGGAAAGTTATTGATTATTGGCAGCGGTTAGAGTCACGGCAGTCGGAGTGGGCTTTTCGCGCCTACGATCGGCTGATTAAGACATTAAGTCATGACGTTCAGGAAAGGATACAACTTAAGGAAAGCGATGCCGAACCGTACGTGGTCATATTTGGTAAGACGCAGGTCGGCAAAACAACCTTACTGCTCGATCTGATGGATATCGATCTGCAGCAGATGGCAACGCTATCGCACGTGCTACGCGGCGGGCGGGAAGCCGGAAAATCATCCACCGCCACCGCCATGGAATATCGTCGTTCAACGGACCAGCGCTGGGGATTGTTTGTGCAATCGAAAACGCACTGGTTTGCCTCTGACGACGATATGACAGAGACCTTAGCGCAGCTCAGAAAGCAGATGGAACGGGGTGAACTGGTTGTTGATTCTCCCTGTATTGTGCATATTCCGAGGCGTTTTTTCAGGATAAAAACTTCGGGAGCGCCCGGCGTGCGTATTCTGGATCTGCCTGGTGATAATCCCGCCAATATGGAAGAGCAAAAGCATGTAAATCACATGGCGAAGACCTATCTTCCCTTCGCTGATTTGGTCCTGCTGATTGGTCGTGGCGACGATTTGAGCTTCCTGCAGCCACAGGTTATCACCCTGCCGGGTATTGAGGACTGGCAGGCGATGCCGCATCGGTTTCGTATCGTGACGACCTATTCTTACTCAGCGCAGTCGGTTAAGACGCTGATTCGCAACGATCCGGCTTTCGATATCGCGCAGTTACGTCAGCGCCTTATTGAACAAATTGAACGCTTTAGCAACCTGAGCGACGCGGCGAAAGAGCGGAACCTCTACTTTCCGCTCGAGTTTGGCAGCAGTTGGCTGAGTACGGCCGAAAACGATACCGCCCTTTATGCCCGCGTTGCCCCCATGGTCAGCCGCTTGCGTAGCGAACTGTTGGAACAAATTGCAACATCGACAAGCCCACTCGGACGGCTGCGAAGTACCCTGGATACTCACCTCAGCGTTAAATATATCCAGGATGAAAAAACGGCGGCAATCGAAAGAGAACTGCTGGGGCTAAAAAAACAGCAACAAGAGACAAAAGATAAACTGACAGTCTGGAAAAACGCTATTACTCAGACGCAGCAGAAATTAAAAAAAACGGAGAGGTTATTAAAAGATAACGCTTTACCTGTCAGCCGACGGCTTATCGATAAAGCTGCGGAAGAGGCCGCAAACTTTAAATTGAAGGGAAGTTACAGCAGCGAAAAATGTACCACTTTACATAGCATGATCGCCCACTATTGCTCTAAAATTAAGAATATCCAGCTGGTTGTGAAAAATAAGACGGTCTACTGGAAAAAAGTGGCCCGCAACAAAGTTGAACCTACGAGACAGGCGGTTCAGGATATTCTTGATGAAAACTTCAGTGCTATTCGCTATAGGCTCAATGACTACTGGATCGACACCTATCTTAGTTCTGCGAATTATTTATCGGATAAAAACAGTGTCATCCATGCCGCTGATAATGCCAAAGTGGAAGTCATTCGGTTGTGGACCTCACAATGGATGGCTGCCGCAGAGAACGTCCATAATCAATACAAAAGCGAACTCACCAAAGATGGGGTAATTCTCGAGGAGTTGCGGGTAGAGCAGAATAAATCCCTTCAGAAACAGATATCACTTAAGGAACAGGCCGTATCGTGGGAAGACGAGTTAAAGAAAATTGCCGTTGAATCACAAGAGGATCTTGTCCGCTGCGAGCAGTTTGTTCACTTTCTTGATGAAGAGTATCTCAAAACATTAAGTACGCGTCTGGATTCAGTCTTTCAGGAACGTGATGATTGTGATGCGTTATTACAAGTTTTCTCCTGCGTTGCGTTGAAAAATCAGCGGGAAGATTTAATGAATTTAACTGAAAAGTATTCTGGATAAGGCATGAACGTGACCAGTGAAATAAAAAATAAAGAAAAATCGCTCGCCGAGTTAATGGTAAAAATACTCAAGGAGCCGCTCAATCCCCTTGAGAGTTCGTTAATAAAACTCAACACAGAGGTTCTGGACACCAAAGATAAGGTTGAAGAAATCAATGATGCCATTAACGCGGTAGGTGCAAACACCGAAGAAATCATTAATCCACTGAAAAAATCGTTACGTGAGCTGCAAGACGACGATGTCCCTGGGGCGATAAGTAAGCTGAGAGATTTTATTTCGACGCAGGTTGAAGAAAAAAAACAGAATATTAGTGCCGCGCTTAGCCAACAATCGGCACACTATGATAGCCAGCTGAAAGCCGCGACCGGTGAGGTCTTTGAAAAACTGTCGGATGTTCTTGGCCAGCAAAATGAGAGTGTCCAGGCAGCAATACAGCAGTATCAGCAAACGGGTATCGACAGTGCTGAGGCCTTATTGCAGCAACTGCTGAATGCTAACCGCTTCCTGGAGGAAACCTGCGCTGCGAATGCCAGCGAGCAACAGTCGACGCGAGAGCGTGACCAGCGGTTGGCTGAACGGCTGGAAAGTATCATGCAGGCCCAGCAGCAAATAAAGCAGTCGATAAGCGAACTTGACCAGCAGCTCAAGGGCGTGAGCCAAGGAGTGCAAACGACGCGAACCATGCTCGCGGAACGGCAGGAAAGCGATCGGAGGCAAGTATTAAGCAGCCTTGAAACGTTGTCTTCCGACGTCCCGGCAGCACTGGTGCAGCATTTGACCCCACTAACCCAGGCAATTGAGTCTCTGCAAACCAGCCAGCAGGCGTTGACCGAGGCAGTGAGCCAGCAAAAGAGCTATCTGGAGGCGCAAATTGCCGCAAGTCAGGGTAGATTCCGCTACGTTGTCATCATTTTTGCCCTGTTTGCTACCTCAACGCTAGCTTATATCGGCTATGACATCTGGAAAAATTTAACTCCCTGACAGGGCGAAATTGCGTGGCGTCTAACGCGACAGAGCCATTATTTTTTGAGTTGTGTATAAGGTTAGACAGCCTTGTGACTTGCTCCCCTTTGAATGCTTTTAGCTATGTCCGCAGATCGCTCTGAACAGACCTTACGGTGTTTTAGGCTGTACGCTTTGTGCCAAAAGCAGGTGTAGTGAGCTGCTCCCACTACAGTAAGTTTTAAATGCAAGTGTTGAACTCTTGCAATTAACGGCCGACGATAAGAAAAGAATAAAGTAAAATTGCGCAGAGCCTTCGCTGTTAAATTTTATGAACTTTTTGCCAGAAGACGCCTTTCCAAAGTCTATGTAATGCATTAAGAGGGAGTTTTATGTATTTATCAAAACTCGGAATCCGCAACTTCAGAAATTTTGAGGCGGTTGATATTCCCCTTGCAGGTAATGTTGTGTTATTAGGGGAAAGTCGTGTCGGTAAAAGTAATCTGCTTTTCGCAATTCGACTGGTTATTGATCCCACTCTGCCTGATTCAGCCAGGCAGCTTAAGCTGTCAGATTTCTGGGATGGCTGTGGCCTTGAATCAAACCCTCAAATTGAGGTGCACCTTGAATTTACCGATTTCGACAGTGACCCTTCCCTCGAAGCTCTGTTGACCGATTTTCATATAGCAGAGGATCCTACCGTAGCAAGGTTGAGCTACATTTTTCGTAAAAAAGAAGAAGTAGATGGGGCTCCACGTTCGGGTGAGGACTGCGAATTTATTGTTTTTGGCGGAGGTCAGGAATCGCGAACCATTCCTGGACGCGTAAGGCGACGGATCTCCATTGATATGCTGGACGCGTTACGCGATGCAGAAGCACAACTTGCTTCCTGGCGAAACTCCCCGCTACGTCCCTTATTGGAAGATGCATTCTCTTCACTAAGCCGAGCCGATTTGGATCGCGTAGCAACTGAGCTTCAGACAGCAACGGAAACCATGGAGAAGTTCCCATCAATTAAGGAGCTCGAAGATTCTCTGCGCGATGGTATTCTTGACCTGGCTGGAACTGCTCACGATTTAGATGCCCGCCTCCGTTTTGCACCTGCTGACCCGCTCAGATTGATGCGTTCTATCTCTATGTTCATTGATGATGGAAAGAGAGGCATTATTGAAGCTAGCCTAGGTTCTGCGAACGTGGCTCTGATATCACTCAAGCTAGCAGAGTTTGCATGGCGACGTGAAAAAAACGAACGTAATTTCTCCCTGCTTTGTATTGAAGAACCCGAAGCACACCTTCACCCACAGCTTCAGCGCGCTGTTTTTGACAAACTCTTCCATAATGCCGACAAAGATCAGTCATTGATTGTAACGAGCCATTCTCCCACACTGGCAACCATTGCTCCTCTTCGTTCTATCGTTCGCATTTGCAGGGATCCCGAAGGGCGATCGCGAGCTTTTTCCCTGGCTGAACTGCCAGTAACCAGTGAAGAACTCGACGACATTGAACGGTATTTAACAGCAACCAGATCCGAACTGCTTTTTGCTAACGGTGTAATTTTTGTTGAGGGCGATGCTGAGGAGGTTTTACTTCCGGGTTTCGCACAGGCCATGGGGATCAATCTCGACCAGCTTGGGATTACAGTATGTAACGTAGCGGGAGTTAATTTTGAACCATACGTGAAGCTGGCAGCCAGCCTCGGACTACCCTTTTCCGTCGTAACCGACTGGGACCCACTGGATGGCACGAAACAACCGATGGGTAAAACACGTTCAATTGGTATCTGGCAGGCATTTAGCGAGGTATCGGGAAAACTGAAAAAACTGCTCCCTGTTAATATTATTTGGTTGAATAACAGTTCTTATGAAGCATGTAAGCCTGTATTTGAAAGGATAGGCATTTTTTTAAACGATCAGACGTTTGAAGTCGCCGTGGCCAATACGACTGGCCTCAAAGAAGCGCTGCTGGATATCCTCGATGAACAGGGATTTGGCGTGTTACGTTCATCAAGGATTGCTTCATGGCGTGCCGGTATGGTTCCAGACCCGACGCAACTTCTCGCGATGATATCTGACATAGGTAAAGGACGATTGGCTGGCAAGCTGAAGCAAAAAGCACCTGGGCTTGCGCCGCCGGGGTATATTGCTTCAGCTATTCAGTATGTGGTGTCGAATGTCTGACCGGCGCGCACTTTCAGAGGCTCTGAATGAGCTATTGCCGAACAGAGAGCAGTACGCTGCGGCCACATATCCCGGCCACTGCGTAGTTATTGCTGGGCCAGGCAGCGGGAAAACCAAAACACTGACGACTGCTATGGCACGTGCCCTGATTGAAGATGTCCCTGACCCCCGAGGCGTGGCCTGTATTACTTACAACAATGAATGCGCTTCTGAACTTGAAGGGCGTCTGGCATGCTTTAACGTCACTGGCGATGATCGGAACTTTATTGGTACCGTGCATAGCTTTGCATTAAATCAGGTTTTAATCCCATATTCACGATGTATACCCGGTTTGCTGCCGGATGATTTTCGTGTGGCGACAATAGAGGAGATTCGCGCAGCTGTTGAAGTGGCTTACCGCGCTAGATTCGGAGCTGTCGGAGATCCTCATGCTCGGTGGAAATTTGCAGAAGAGAAACGACGCCGGGATGTGAGCCGACTCCTACCGGCTTGGCGGAATAACAATCCAGAGCTGGCAGATTTTATTGATGGTTATGAGGCAGAACTTAGGCGTTTAGGACTGATTGACTTTGATGATATGCCACTCATCGCTTTTCGTATTATTAGCGAGCATGAATGGGTACGTAGTGCTATCCGGTCGCGCTATCCTGTTTTGTTTGTTGATGAATACCAGGATCTGGGCCACGCTCTTCATGAGTTGGTTCTGCTGCTGTGCTTTAATGGTGGAATTCGATTATTTGCGGTAGGTGATGCAGATCAGTCCATTTACGGATTTAATGGTGCAAATCCAGGGCTACTGGATAGTCTTGTTTCACGGGCAGATGTAAGACCGTTCCGTCTTCGCTTCAACTATCGATCTGGCGCGAAAATTATCAGGGCATCACTAGGGGCGCTGGGAGAAGACCGCGATTATATTGGCTGCGATGGTAATCCTGAGGGAGAGTTAGGATTCCATGGAATTAAAGGCGATTATGACGCACAGGCGCATTTTATCGCTGATGATCTAACTCCCTCGTTGTTTGAAAGAGGGTTTCAGCCTGAACGCATCGGGGTTCTTTACCGGGCAGCCTGGCTTGGCGATAAAGTTGCGGATGAGTTCAAGGCCAGAAATATTGCCATAATACGTGCTGACAGTAATGCTCTCATTAAGCGCAATTCTCGTCTTGCCCGTTTCATCGAAGCCTGCAGTCAGTGGGTAACTGGGGGATGGAAAGAAGCCTCTCCACCATTTAACCTCTTACTGAGTCAGGCGCTCTTTCTTGTTTATGGCCGCCGCGCAAGCCGTGCTGAAGAACAATTACTGACCGTACAGCTGATCATTGTTTTACGAAACGGAATTGATAAAGCGGAAAGTGCCCACGAGTGGCTGAGACGTTTAAATGATGAGATCATCACCGGCTGGATGGCTATCTCACAGAACACTCAGCAGGAATGGGATGTCATCTCTGAGTTACTGAAACGAACCGATCCCCTTAGGGGACTGGATGTGGCTCTGGATATATTCGCTGGGAAAGTAGAGGGAACTGGACGCATCACCCTTAGCACTCTTCATAGTGCAAAAGGCCGAGAATTTGATGTAGCCATAATGTTTGGGGTAAATAAATATGACTTCCCGAGTAAGCTAGATCTAGCTTCAGATAATGCCCTTCGCGAGGCCCGTCGACTCTTTTATGTAGGTGTCACCCGTCCCCGAAAAGAGCTGCACATGGTCTATGAAAAGGGTAAACATTCACCTTGGATTGCCGAATTGTATCATCGCAGCCAGCAGATATAGAACCTTATGCACCTGACCTGTTTCCCGTTGATTGACATACGGCGTTGTTAGCGTCATCCATGGCACCTTAATTATTAACGTCAGGAGGACGCTAATTACTGA
Organism: Enterobacter sp. BIDMC93; assembly: GCF_001037805.1. Classification (NCBI taxonomy): domain Bacteria; kingdom Pseudomonadati; phylum Pseudomonadota; class Gammaproteobacteria; order Enterobacterales; family Enterobacteriaceae; genus Enterobacter; species Enterobacter sp. BIDMC93. The sequence goes on along the minus strand of NZ_KQ089962.1, from coordinate 4,136,291 downwards.
ACTGGCGATGCGTACTTGCAAAGTTAAGTGTTGTTATCTCAAGACGTTTAGAGTCTTTTGGTGCGACGGGTACCGATTAGACAACACCGTATGGCGGATTCTTTTCGTACAGGGTACTAAACGCATATTGCTTGTAGTACGTAGTACGAGTATTCTGTCTTCAGAAAACATAAGGGGCCTGTGGAATGAACTATCTGGAGTTTATCGAAACCAGCGCTTTCAGTATGTTGCGTAAGGATCTCATGGATGATGATGAATTCCGGGAGTTGCAGACATATTTGCTGGAAGCTCATGATCGTGGAGACACAATCAGTCATACCGGGGGATGCAGAAAGATCCGCTGGAGTCGCCCTGGAATGGGAAAGCGGGGTGGGGTAAGGGTTATTTACTACCTTCGCCTTGCCAGCGGCAGGTTATACCTGTTGCTGATATATCCAAAGAACGCTAAAGACGATCTTAGCGAGAATGAAAAAGCTGTGATGAAGGCACTAGCGCAGCAACTAAAATAGTCGTAACCCTGCGATGGCAGGCCTCTCCGTAACGAGGATAAATTTATGGAAAAGAAACTTTTTGACGCTTTGATCAACAGTATGCAGGAAATGGTGGCCATAGAAAGCGGTCAGATCCAGCCTGCAGCTGAAAATGTTCACCGTCACCCCTTGCCGGACGTGAAGGCCATCCGCAAACATGCGGGGATGAAGCAGGCAGAATTTGCTGAGGCTGTGGGCACCAGTGTCGATTTGGTTCGTAGCTGGGAACAACAGCGGCGCGTACCTTCAGGTATTGCATTAAAAATGCTGTGGCTTATTGAGCGTGAGCCTGCGCTCCTTAATGTACTTCGTGGTATTCGCGTTTGAATTTTTCGGTAGCGAATCATTCAGGCATGTGCACACCGATTTTTTCAGATGGAAATATGGTTTGCTTTACTAAGAGCACATATGCCGGGAGTGATGGGGCTGTTTCCGAAACATAGCGGTTCAAAGTGCGCCATGTTTTACACCCGCGCTGCCTCCAGGGCAAACGGTTTGGTTGTTGGCAAGGGAAGCTGCCTTTGCAAGCAGGTCCAATACAGACGCGATCGTTTCAGTGGTCGATTTGTATAGCTATAGTGAAACCGACATAAAATTTTGCTATACCTATTCGCTACCTATGTAAAAAACCACTGACTAGTTGGATGCGTATCGTTAACCCGGGACAAATCCTTGCCCAGGAAGAGCCGCAATTTATAGTATTGTGGGTTTCAATTGGTAGCAAAGAGGCCCGTCTTGCTCAATGTCATCGAGTGTATAGCCATAATAGATGATAAATTAGGACGGTTCTGGAGTCGTCATAATTGTTTTCACATGTGGGTTATTGATACAGATTAAGCCATCCTCAATAGCACCCTAACTGCAGGAGTGCCGTAGAATGGAGCACGTGAAATTTTCATGAAAAAAACGCCTACATATGAAGAATATCTGAACCACACAGGACTCCATTATCATAAACTCTGGAAAGCAACGGGAGATACCTGGATCTGCCCAGGATGTGGACGCAGCAAATTTCAGATCATGAGATGGACCCTCCGGTTCCCGAATACGCCGGACGCCTTTATGGATTGGGTTGCTGCATTGCACAAACATCACGACCATTCTAATGATTACATGAACTTAGGAGAGCCTCGGTATCCTGAAACACTAATTTGTGGTCAGTGTAATTCTGCGGATGGAACAGTAAAAAGGAGGCTTAAACTGCCGAAGAAATTCTCTTTCTCTCCTCAGGAGATGCGGATGTTCATCGAGGCGACACCACACGCAAAACATATAATTAATTACGAACGAGCACTCGATCTCTTCACTCTACAAATGAGCAACAATGATCGTGAATGAGTTTTAGCACATAAAATTAACAATATATTTTACGAGTTAAAATCAAATGGTACATATGACAAACACTCTTTTTTTTGGTAATGGAATAAACAGACTTTCTGAAAATCACGTCACCTGGAGTAATTTACTCGATAACATAAAAGGTATCAATAAGTTCGAAAGCGGGCAGTTGCCAAACACTATGGTGTATGAGCGAATCTATCTAGAAAAACATGCACCAGATAGAAGCGAAAAAAAAGATGAGCTTGAAATAAAAAAAGTTATAGCTAACGAACTACGAGAACAAGGATCAAATGATGTTCTTGAGGAGTTAGCATCGCTACCTTTCAAGCATTATCTTACTACTAATTATGATTACGCCTTAGAAAAGGCGCTTGATATCTCGCCAGTAAAGCTAAGTTCAGAAGATATTTATAGCTTGAGAAGAAAACGAATGTATGAATCACAGAATAATACAAAATTCCTGTGGAATATACACGGTGAAATAGACAACCCCAAATCTATTATGCTTGGTTTAGATCATTATTGTGGTTCAGTGAGCAAAATCGATGCATATGTCAAAGGTAACTACTCGCATAAAATTAATGGTGCTGACGTTTCTGTTAAACCTATGTTAGAAAAACTTAGAGATGCTTCATTTTGTCTCACATCATGGGTGGATCTATTTTTCTCAAGCAATGTACACATTATCGGATTTTCATTAGACTATAGCGAGACTGACATCTGGTGGGTGCTAAATAAGCGTGCTCGCTTTTTATCTGAAGCAACAATTAATAACAAAATATATTTTTACACTCATGCTATCAGTGATGAGAAAAAAGGACTGCTTGAAGCATTCGGTGTTGAGGTTATTACAGTTGATGTGATTGATGATAACTTTGCGGGTATGTATTGGTCTGCTATAAAGAAAATAACTACTTACCTCAATCGAGATACAAAAAACTGACTAAACGTATTGTAATGAAAGGATCTAAATAAGGAAATATTCACGTATAGCATATATGACATAGAGCGCCTGACCTGTTCTCCGTTGATTGACAAACGGCGCTTTTAGCGACATCCATGGCGACCTAATTATGAATGTCTTCTGGATGCTCATTACTGAACTGACGATGCGTATCTGCAAAGTTAGGTGTTGTTATCTCAAAACGTTCAGAGCCTACTGGTGCGACAGGCACCGGTTAGACAACACGGTATGGCGGATTAAGCCGCCCTGAGGCGGCTTGTCATTATTTGCGTGGCTTCCCGGCATCCGAGCGTTTCTCTCGAACTCTACCATCATTGTTACGATCACGGGGCTGCGTACCACCGCCGGGTTTAGGAACAACTACGCCTGGATTAAGAGGCCTTCTGTCCGCCATATATCTGTTTCCTTAAAGAATGGCAAAGTTGCCGTCTCTTTTGATACGCCTGGTGTCGTTACCTTTCAATCATTATGGGATGATATGTTGCGCAGCATCAACTTTTCCCTCACTCCACTCATAGCGAACATTCCACACATGTCCATCCGCTATGTGCCAGAAGCTGATGTTCTAACTCTATACTGTGTCAATCTAAGGGGAGAAGGTCAATATTATTAATAAAGGCAAAACTATCTAAGTTATGTCTGGGGATTTATATTTTATACGAATCAATTTGAATGATTATTGCTTTCGTATCCCACTCTTTGTATAGTCACATTGAGTGAAATGGACGATTTATAATTTGATATTATTAACCACTTTTTTGAAAGGAGTAACGCACTGTGGAAAAAAATAGTAAAGGTCTAAGGGTTCGTAATTTTTTTGATATAGAAGCTAAAGAAATCATGGAAAGATATCGTGTGATAGAAACTTTATTGCCTAATACAAATTCCAAAGGTGCTTATCACCGAGGTGAGGAAGGGCGTTATATTGAATCCTTGTTAAGATCGTTTCTTAATAGCCATCTTCCCTCTAATCTAAAAGCCATGTCAGGATTTATTCTTAGCCCCTCAACTAAAACAGGAATAGAGGATATTACTCGTGTTGAAAACTTTCCAGATCGTCATTCAAGGCAATTAGATATTATAGTGTATGATGTTGCCAATTATCCAATCTATGAAAAATTTGAAGAATTCTGTATTGTCCCACCTGAAGGTGTTGTGAGTATAATATCCGTAAAAAAGAAATTAAAGACAAATGACATTCACCATGAGGTTAAAGCATTAAGAGATGCTGCCAACTTATGCTCTGGAAATAAAAAGAGAACGCCTCACACAGCTATTTTTTCTTTTGATAGTGACATCAAAACATTGAAAGGTCTCAATGCGAAAATATTCTCAAGCATTTCAAAGGAGAATGGAGGGTCTTTTTCCACTCTTATTAACGAAGTTATAGTTGCAAATAAGACTTGTATATTTAAACTTAGAAAGGACAACACGACTGTAGAAGGTCATGCTCAATATGTGGGTGTGGATTGTACAAAAAGACCTCATATCACGTTGCAGAGAATACTTCAGAGCATATTATCGGTTCACTATGATACCTCAAGAGGTAGTACAATTAATAGACCAGGATTTGTATCTTTCGAACAAAATACATTTGCCGATTCTCCCAAAATTGGTACAATTCCATATGATTATGACTAGGTAAAAGTACTTATATTTCCAAACACCAATTACTTAAGTTGTCTTTTTGCAATATATTTTAATTTAGCACGAAGACATAATTAAAATCATCATACCTGACTAGTCTTGGCTTGTATTGAGGTGGCCAGCTCTCTATGTCTCAAGGCATCTTGTTATAAGTATGCATTGCTAACCCCGCGGCTCGCTCACAGCGGACCTTTTGCTCAGTCAGTCAGTTAGTCCGCTCCGTACCAGGAGCGGACGTGGAGAACAACAGTCTTAGTTGAGCAACGGGGAGCTGGTTAGCATATCTACTCATCACTTTCGCAGACCAACCCTTATAAGATCATGAGGGAATAAAGGCTTAATCATTATCTTATCGTTAAAAATAAATAGTTTAGGTGACAGGGCGATGACATCGTAGATATTATCGACAATGAGTTGTAGATGGGTTCTGAACACGGGCACATTCGCATCATCCGCTACGACAAATACAGTTTCATTGCCTAAGTCGCTCAAGTTAAACATCTCATGACTAAGTTCATAATCGCTAAAGTCCATTTCCGCCCATTTGAGATCACCGCTATGCCATGGATATTGATGAAAAATATCCATTACCGCACTCAAATCATCCCCTTCCATAACATTAAAATCTGTCTTGAGCAGCTCCTTACATTCCTCAAACAATGTCATGTCCACTCCCTTTAGGCTTTATAGCTGTATATTTTTATCATATCCTCCCTGGAGGATTTTTTAAAGGAATTAGGAACGTCCGCTGATCGCTCGCAGCGGACCTTTAGTTCAGTTAGCCTATCTGCTTTATGCCAGGATCCGCACGGTCGCAAAATCGGGAAATGCCTTGTGGAAGTGGACATCCCTGAAACACTAGCGGATATCATCCAGTTATCCTGTTTGATATTTATGGGCGCATGAGCGGCTCAATACCAATCCACTTCAGCGTTGGCTGATAACAAAGTCTCATCGGGGGTACTGCCACTTTCACCCCATTAACGTCAAGATCGCCTAAATGTACAGACCATTTCGTATTCGCGTTGCCGTCATAAATTTTAAAGACCACGTACGCTGAACCGTAGTCATCGTTATTCGTAATTCGGGGGACGTTGCGATGTATCTCATCACTATTGAGGTCGTAAGGCGATGGCCTTGCATATTCCTTTCTGTCTTCCGGGAAATCATAAGGGAAGGATGTGGTTCCGAGATAAATTTCTGGCCTCGCGCTAACCTGGTTACCATCGCCCAAGTCGATATAGGCATTACGAGTGTCGATAAAAATCGGTACTGCTGGCAGCCCGGTAGTTCCCGGTCGAGAAGGGCGCTGACGTCCTTTGTTATAGGCAATCAACTGGATATAAAATTCCGGCCTCGCCTCAGGCCCCTGGACATGCGGAATAGTGAAGCTGCTTCGTTTTGCAGGGATATAGTTACCAGGCATACCGTGATCATAGAGATAGGTTTCCAGCACAATTTCTTGCTTTCCGTTTGGGCTATTGACAGTGAATGTATACTCGCTTTCACAAAGGTCGATATACCCGGGCCTTTCCCGTGGATACGGAATACATCCTCCCAACAGCACGGCACCAAACATGACAATCCCGCCCCAGCCAAGATGCCTCGATACTGGCATAGCAAAATCCCTATATTTAAAATCCCGAAGGCTAGCTTAGATTAGTATCGCTTAAATCTTCAACCTACCAACATTGATTTTGAAGGAGTCGTGAGGCTGAAGGGGCAGCGGCAGAAGTGTGCCAGGAGCAGACGTTGCTAACATGTATCTGCATCAATTTATGGGGAGCAGGTCAATGTCGTTAAGGATTACTTTGCAGGAAGTACTGTATGCCCTGCAAGGTGAATCAGATTTCTGGTTTTACCCACTCGTCTTGTGATTTAAATCGTGTCCAAGACAAGCTGGTTCGACAATGCTAGAGTTCGGTCTCGTTTTCGAACCTAGCTTGATTACATAAAACAGCGCTCAGAAAAGCAAGGTGGGTATGCCGAATCTGCTTCAGAAGGAGGTCCAATGGTCCTTAGCGTGGTATGAGCTTGGTATCATTGGAAAAGAGACGTTCACTCTGCCAATCATCGCGTGAGGTGGTATACATGATAGTCAAGATATTTGAAGATATTTGCTGTAATTACTGAGATCTCACTCTGAAGTCAAAAATTCTGAAAGCTAAAAAGTTGAGCATCACAGCGATAAGGCGTTTATGTGATGATAAACTCATTCGAGTAAAAAAACTTTGATTAATGCGCACGCTTAATGGATATAATTGATCCTCTTTCCCTTAGAATAATTATCAGGAATAATGATGAAAAAATCTTGCGTTTTATTTTTTAGTTTGGCTTCCCTCCTCATCATCTCAGGATGCTCATCAAAAAATGGCAATGAACAACAAAAGGTATTGCTAAAATCGTCTGCGTCTGAATGCGCTTCGTCGATTATATCAGTACCTTTGAAAGCTGGAAATAACGGGAATGCAAGCGGCCAGTTTAATACAAAGATTACTAATGGTTCACCTAAGGTGAGTATGATCATTAATGGTAATGTAACTGAATTGAATGGTCTCGATGGAACAGAAATTACTTTTTCCACTTCAGTAAAAGCTGACCAAGGGGTTCCTAAATCAGCTTGGGTTTCCTGCATGCGGGATAAAGGATTTGTTATTAGCGATCTTTAAGCAACACAAGCCTGCTACCCATTAGTTTTAGACTTTTTTTGTACTGAGAAGTGTCATAATCACAGACAATCTGACGAAAGCAGCTATTTGAGAAAAGTTATGAGGCGGCATCTAAATACGGTGCCCCTATCTATTCCTTTAGCGTCTTACGCGTAAAAACAAAAACCCCGCTGTGATAGCGAGGTTTGTGGAAGACTATTTTTTGCTAGTGACGGCCATGAAGGGTGTCTCACGGACACTTCTGCGTGTTTTTTTGAACCGTAATCTATTGCCTGTAACAACCCTAACTGTACTTCGTGACCCAGACGTTACTTCATCGTCAAGCGTGAGAGTACGCTGGACACCCGTCTGCGGGTCACTGTATTTAATTGCAATGACCATTGTTCGCTCATCAACGCCAACATCAAGTAAGCGCCTCATGTTCGATGAGGCAGATTCGATAGCATCCTGAATCTTACTCGTGGCTTTTGATGCATGAGAAAGCCACAATGGTGCAATCCTGGTCGGGTGTATATTCAGACCTTTAGGTTGAACGAGGTGGTCATTATGATCAGGTAAACCATAATATCCACTTCTGATACCTTCGAGTTGCCTCAAGATCTCTTCACCATGTTCAATCAGAGGGGGCGTAATTTCAGGAAATTCAGCAGTGCAAAGCGCTCCAACTTTTACGTTCTTTTCAATGCTCCTGTCTGCAACACACATTACCCGAGCCATATCATCCATGGAAAGCTCAGCGGCTCTCAGGTTGATAGCTTGAACCTGCTCGCTAACGTCTGGTCCGAATGCATCGAACAACGAAATTTCAGCGGCTGGTTTTTTGGCTTCAGTTTTAACAGACATATGCACTCCTCAAATCGGACATTTATTATACACCTATGTGAGCAAGATCGCTAACGTCTGAATATGGGCAATGATGGGAGGTCGTCCAGGTTGCTAATGTAACGTTGGAAGTATAGTCAACCAGGAACTGTCCCACATTTTCAGGGTCTTCCCGCCGATGATAAACATTCAGCGTAAATTGACCTGCATACTTCGTGAGCATATGTTCAATGGTTTCTCTGCTCTTGAAAAAATTCTTCTTAAGGACTTCCAGCGGTACCTTACGTGAACGTGCCTGAGCATAAACCCATGCATGCGTAGGGTCGAAATAGACATAATTCAGCATCACCTGATAACCCGCTCTAAGGGCGCGATCAAAGTTTTGCTCGGCAATTCCTATACTGGAAAACGTGGAGTCCATAACGATTGGATATCCTTCAGATAGAGCCTTTTTATAAATAAAATCAACCATCTTTGACGCTGGTTTCTGGTATTCAACAGAATTCTCTTCATTGTAGTAGGGAAACCACCAACGAAAATCATCGGCATCAATTCGTACAATATTGGTAAGACCATGTTGTTCGATAAGACGATTCAAGAGTTCGGTTTTACCTGCAGCAGGCGACCCGGCCATGAACAAAACTTGCTTCGCGGTTGCGTGTTTATTGGCTGTAACGTAACTATAAACGTGTGGGCGAATTGCTTCACCAAATTCAGGCAAAATGGTTTCAAGCTCTGGTTTCATAGGTAATCCATGCCACGAGTATTGTAGTTTTGTTTGACAGTAACATAACTCATTTTTCCGCCTAGATTACACCTCCTTCGGGAAAATTCATGAAATTTGCGACGTTACGGAGAACAATCCTGATGTAGTCCCTGTGTGAACTGAATCGCCAGGGATTTAAATGAGCTTTCAGCGTCACTTTAAATAGTTTTCAGAGACGTGCAGGAAAATTACCTTTTTGATGTCCATCAGTATTGCCTTCCCCGGGGAGTACGGAGCGCTCTGGAAGGTGCATCTGAGGTCAGCTTTTACCCACCATGACTGACGGTTGAGCTGGTGCCCCGGATACGCTGGTTCGATAACATCAGAAGTGTGGTCTCCTCAGCGGACAAGGAACGGTTATGCAATCAAACGATCAGGTTTCTTATGGTCTCAGTCACGAAGGGTACTACGTCCTTAATAGCAGCCTCTTTGTAGCGTTATCCGGCGAGTCCATGTTGGTCATTACCGTTGTTGAGATTGTAAATCAGCCGAAAAGGGTCACTGTAACCATAACCTTGCCTGGGTATGCGTCGAGTAAATAAAACCCATTCGCTTCTTCAGGGGAAAGGTGTTGCTCCCGGACCCTATTCAACTCATCAATCTGCGTCAGCCTGAATGTCATCCCAGGTTTTTCATGATGTCTTCGTAATCCTTCACTCGTATAGCTCCCAATGCCTCAAATTTTGCAGGCCATGTAATAGACGGGTTCTGGAAACAGGATTCGAGGATGAACAGCTTACGGCCCTGAGCGAGAGCTGCGCGAGCCTGAGTCAGCGTACCTGACGTTTCGGAGGCTTCGATTATGATCGTCGCTTCAGTCAGCGCGGACATGGTGATATTCCGTTCCGGGAAGAAAATTCGGTTGCTACGGTAATCCTGGTCCAGATAGCGCTGGAATGGCACCTGACTGATGAGCAGGAAATTATCACGAATAGTGCGCTGAAGCTCGCTGTTCTGCTTCGGGTAATTGTGGGAGAGCGGTGTACCGATCACAGCAATAGTCTTGCCACCAAGCGCCAGTGCGGTCTGGTGAGCGTTAGTGTCCACGCCTTCGGCAAGCCCTGAGACAATAGTAAAGCCATCTTCCACTAAGCATTTTACCAGTCGACGGGTACGACGAGCGCCGTCTTCCGATACTTTTCTTGAGCCGACAACTGCGACTGAGCGGGTGTTAACCAGATCCCACCATCCCTGATAATAGAGGACTTCGAGCGGGTGACGGGCATCTCTCAGCTTCTCGGGATACTCACCGGCACCATGAACCCGGACACCGATATTTTCGACAGCGTAGCGGGACATGATTTCTTTCAGTCTGGTCTTGAAGGTTGCAATCGTTTTGCCGGAGACTAAATCAGAAGGCACTGCACCTTCCGGAGCCTGGCGAAACTTATCGGCAATGGTCTTGAACGTCGCCCCTTTTTCGGCCCACAGCGCTTCTTACGCCGCCATTTCTTCAAAAGGAGAAATCGCACGTTCAAAAGGGTTCTGGTTACCAAAATCAAGCTGTGACACAGGTTTTCAGGTGAACAGTAATAGAACCTTTAGTTTACCCGCTTTATCCTGGCTGTAAACCATCAGCGGGTTTGAGAGAGGCCTGAGGAAATCAGAAGTGCGTTCTCTTTATCGAACAAAGTACGGTTATATAAACAAACGGCCAGAGCAGCAGGGTGGAAATGCCAGATCTGCGGCGGAAAGGGGCCCCCGATGGCCTGTGGAGTGCCATGAAATATGGCATTACGATGATGACAGTCAGTGTCAGACCCTCACAGGGCTCATCGCGTTATGCCCTTCATGCCATGAAGTCAAACACATGGGGTTCAGCGAGCTACGGGGTAAAAAGGACGAAGCGGTGGCTCATCTGGCGCTCGCCAACGGCTGGTCTCTTCAGGGCGCATTTGGCTATGTGGGTGAGGCCTTTGACGTGTGGCGGGAACGCTCTCGTCATGCCTGGCAACTGGATATCTCATGGCTCGGGACGCAGGGGATTCAACTCCAGGATGAGACAGAAGCAGAGGGCGACAACATCGCTGCTGAGGATCAACTTTCGCTGGAGCAGGAAGTTCAGCCTGTCGCGACCAAAAGTACTGAAGTGTCCGCCTTCGGGGAGCAAGGAAGCATTTCTGGCTATGTGAGGCCAATCCTGAAGGACAAACCTGTATCCCGTTCATCGTCCGTATGGCCAGCTTTCTGGTCAGTCTGCCTGAGGGTGTTCTACAAAGTGAAACCGGTGATTCGGGAGCAATGGTGATTAAGCGAGAGGCAAATAAGAGACAGTCACTAACAGAATCTGATAGTGTGATATTTTGAAGATGAAGCACCGGCTAAGAACGTGGTCGTGAATGATCCTTTTTCGCACAGTCTATTCAATTCCGGACGGTAAAGCTTTTACCATTATGAAGACGCGATCTGAAGTACGATATGGCTTAGAAAAAAGAACGCGCAGAGGCGTATCGAGCGGCTAACAGCAGGCCATCAACTTCTTGCAATCACACATTATGATCTCGGGTATATGCGGCCTGACACTATGATGATTCAGATACAGACCACCAGCCAGAAAAGGTCTTACCAGTATAAAAATAAAGGAGTCAGCATGTTGCGCCCCCCTATATCTGATGTTCTTTACTTTGCCCTTCTTCACGGCGATCTGGCAGCGCTGGATGCCATCGGTAAAGAGAGACCAGAGGACATGATTCACTTACGCACTATCCTTTGCACCAATGAACCTGGAGCGGTTGATATTAATCTCGGACTTGGGCCAGGACTGGCAGAGAACGAACAGATTATTTCTTTTTTTGAAGGCCCCCGCGCCTACTTTATGTCTGCAGGTGCGAGTCTTCAGGCATATTTGACGGGCGGAAAAAGCAACGTATTGTTTGATTATTCACTCAGCTTTGATTCCAATTTTGCTGAAAAAATGCGCGCAGTCGTATCAGGAGAGAATATTCAGGAAATTGAACGAAAACGCGTTATCGAAATATTGATGTTGAAGGCATACAACCCCAGAGTGCAGTTTGATTTGATGCCATTTCTCATCGAAAATGTTCGCCTTTCGCGTGATAATCCGCAGAACATACGTCCGCTTAATACGCTTATTGCCTTCCGCATGCTCGATTACCTGAACTGGGAGCGTTTCAGAGAATCGCCAGGCACATTTGTTTTTAGTAAGCCTGCAGAAACTCTTCGGTCCGAACTTCTTGAAGATGCGAAAGCGTTTATGCAAAAACTCTACAGTAACGGCTTCATAGCACAGCAGGAAGCTAAGAGCATATTCAATCAGGCTCTATTGTTACGCTTTGCCACACTCTGGCACCGTGATAGCAAGCCTGATTACAAGCTGATCATGCGTGAGCTCTTCATCTATTCTGTTAAGAAACTTGGGGCGATACCGCTCACGGAGTTGCAGCTCATCTGGAGAGGCATGACCTCATCGCCAGTAGCGCCCTTTTTTGGCCCTGTAACAGGAAAGTCTCGCGACATGCTTAAGGCAATTCGCGGCATGGCATGGGATATGGTTTTGCTGCGTCTGCTAGAGCAGGCTGCTACCGCGACTCAGAATGGATCCTTCTTTATTCCCTATTTCGTCACTAATGATGGTCGCTGGCGTGAATTATTACAGCTCAGCCCGGTAAAGATGATGGTCATTGATGACCGGGAGCACCGAGTACAAGTTGCTCGCCAGAATGAAAAAGAGTTTAGAGCGATCTTCATCGAATGCCTCGAGGGGGAACTACGTTCCTGTATGACACCTGAAATGATCGAGAAGCGCCGTTTGGCCGCAAAAAACCTACAGCCTGATGCATTAAGGGCACTCATCGCGCAAGAAGAGGCATTGTGGGCCACCCCTTAGTATGGCTAATCTGCGCTTTGTTCATTCACTGTCGAAATATCACTAATCCTCGTGGTTATTGAGTTGTTAGCGTCTGCTACTCGCGCAAAACGGCCATATAAAATGGATGCATGAGAGGATTGGTTCGCAGTTAGAAGGAGACGTTTGGGTCTCTGGTGCTTGTGAACAGCCGGTCTTTGAACGGAGTGTTCGGTCATAATGTTGACGCCCTTGAAATGCGGTATGAATGACAGTATTGCCTGCTATTGAATACCTGGTGCTTTGAACACAAATGTGTATGGCTCGATCTGAGGGAAGAGGGCGGGGATTAAGTTATAACCCTGTGGGAGAGCCCGCTCCAGGCGCACCAACAGAACAAGAAAAACGCATCGCGGTGCCTTCATCAAGGAGCGGCTCAGTAGTATACGTATTGTGGTAGCTATACGCTTACTACTGAGCCGCTAAGTCACCACGTTCCTGAATGCTGTCAGTGACTTAAAGTGATTCGGCAAACCGTGGCTGGCTGACAATCACGGACTTTTCGGTGCTCGTATTTCCGCTTTGTTTCTTACGCAGCGCCAGCGTCTCGTAGTAATGCTGTGCGGTGACTGTTTCAACAAAATCGACATCGTTGCCCGCCAGCTCAAATACGGCTTTTTTTATGTCCTGGAGACTGACGCTGAAAAACTCCTTACGACGGTTCACGAGATTCGTTCGTCTGGCGTCAAAGGCCTGATGGAGTGCCGTCTCCAGGGCCGGTGCATCCTCGCTGTGGATCATGGCATGCACATCAAACAGGAACGGAACGGAAGCGCTGCCGAGTTCATCCACGCGGTACTGGGGGTCAAGGCGACGCGTCATGCCAATTTTGTAAACATTTTCACCAAATGAGCCCACATTCGAGATAATGTAGACATGGCCACGTTTGGTCTGCTGCGCCATGCTCAGGGCTTTCTGGCCCTTAAGTTCTGCTTCCGTTAATGCTTCCTGTAAGGTATCAATTTTCGTCTGATAGAGAGCCGCCTGTTCGGCTGTCATCTGCGCGAGTTTTGCGTCCATCTCCTTACGGGCTTTATCCAGTGCTTTTTGCGCCCGCAACTCTTCCGCTTCCGCCTCTCTGATGGCTCGCTCTATCTCCTGTTGCGCTTTACGTTCTTCGGCCATCTGAGCGCGGATTTCACGCTGCTCATCTTTCTCTGCCTGTTTTTTTATACGGTATGCATGTACGAGGTCGAGCTCTTTGAGCTTCAGGGTCAGATAATCGTGACTGATATGGACATCATTCACCTCATTCAGGGCGTTGATCTTATCAAACGCGGCCTGAATGCGATCGTGCATAACGGACCAGTTTCGGAACGTACAGTTAGCGATTGCTGCGTCACATTCGCCGTTGAAAGCCCGGGCGGTCAGATTAATGGCGCGGGTTGTCATTTTTTTTCCTTCAGCACGCGAGTTGTGAACCGTCCAGTCCGTGCCGCACCAGATTGCGCCGCTCCGGGTCTTGATCCGCAGCAGCGCCTTCTGTTCCGCCCGGTTAGCTTTTACGGCGTCTTTAAATTCTTCTGAGGTATCGAAATCAAAATGGGGTTCAAACATGCCCATCTCTGTAAACGCTTCCTCCTCGCGATACACGGCAATCGCTTTTTCCAGCGCATCATAGATTCCTTTTTTCTCTGAATACGATGTGCGCAATGTGGCTATCTGTTCCTGCAGCGAGAGAGAGGTTGACTGCGCCTCACTCAGTAAGGCGGTGGCTTCCTCTTCCAGGGCGTTGGCCACCACACGGGCATTTTCGGTTGTTGCCCGGGCCTGCTGCTCAGCTTCCTGCCTAAGTCGTGTGGCCTCGGCTTCGGCATCCGTAATTACCGCGTAACGCTGGAGTTGAGCTGCTTTGTTGGCGTCTGCGCGTTTCAGTACGCGCAATCTGGAGAGTAAAACGAAAATGGTAAAGACAGCCATTACGGCAACAATAGCCGCCGCGACGGACAGGTGGAGCATGTTCATGAATTATCGTCCCTGAAAAAGTGGGGCACGGGTATCAATCCCGTAGCTGGAAAAAATAGCCCTGAAATATTTACGGGTAATGCTACCAAAAAAGCGTCTTCCGAGAGGAAAAAATCTGATGGTACGTGCATGTGCTCTCGCTCCTGTCTGCCGAACTGATGAGTAAAGGCTGCTTTATCAGATAACAGACAGGTGGGGGCGGCTGTTAAATTTCTGGCAGCTGAACGGAGAGGATGAGGCTGTTAGCGCGCTTCAGAAGCATAGCGTTCCAGAACGCGTCGTGTTTTCCACCTGCCCTGGCCCGGGAAACGGGGAGGCCCCCGCAGTTTGCCTGTTATGCCGCAGTGTCCCGCCAGATATCTTCATCCAAAGTTACTTTTTGTCGCTGTTTGCAAACCGTGAGCCATATTTTTCGATTAAACAGCCTCGCTCCTTCTGTGGCGCCGTTAATACGCCCCTCTAAATGCCTCCTGCAGCTTCCTGTGACGTTTCTTGAAAACCCTGAACGGTTCAAAGAAGTGCTGGGTTCAGACGTGGTCCCAACGACAGACGGGGTCGGCTCCATAACCCTGGATGTGGTATACGCATACTTCAAAAGCCCTTTTCGCCGGTATGAAATTTCATTTACGGGCGGATCCATCTCCAGCATTAATCCTTTCCGCAGCGTTGCTGCCAATTTGTAGCGAGAGCCGAGGCCGATGGCTTTTAAGATGATGAAGACCCGGCTCCCTGGTTTCCGTATGCCTAATAACTGTGAGTTGAAGTCTCTGGCAAAACTAATCAACAAGCTGACTATTGAGGCCATTTGACCACGGATAAATGGCAAACCTAAAGGAAATTAACACTAAAACTCGCAAGGTGTATAAAAATAACATTAATAAAATTCTTGTTTATTAATGGGTTATGGTGGCTATGCTTGTTTTACGTTGTTTTGGCAATGCATCAGCAGAATGGGAAATGGTAAACTCTGCTCATTCCTCGACTAAGCGTTAAAGTGTCGATGAATGACGTCCTTAATATTACGTTAAGGCGAAAAAAAAGAACCTGAGGGCAATCAGATTCTTTTTCAACTTCGAGAACAACAACTCATGTTCCCGGAATTATGCACCGCTTGAAAATTGGTGACATAAAAGTCAAATCAGATATTACCCGTGGGGTAATTCCGCGTCAACCGATTGTACGGCGGTGTTCCTACGCCTTTTAGTAAAGGAGCACTTATGGCAGAAGTTTTTGGCGCTTTTCTAAAAGCACCAGTGGTTACACAGGTTTTGACTGTGATCTTTGCAACTGTGATGTTGGGGATAATCGTGTTATCCATGATTTTGTAGTAAATATGCGCCTGATGCGGCCGTAAGGCCGCATATCTGTTAAGAACAACTTCTTTAATCCATCCAGTTTTACCATAACCACTTTCTTTTTGATCATATTCGGATATTCCTATTCTTAGTCACTCATACCAGTCACTCATATCATCGGGACATAAGCCTGCAGGGTTTCTTAAGATTTATTGGTGAATTATGTGCATGGGATAGAGAAAGAAAGTGGAAACCAGGCTATCCAAATATGGTTTGAATGCATGATGCCGACCATTGTCCCTTAGTCATGCGGATGGCATATCTGCTGAAACGTCCCACCAGAGAGAACCTCAAATTATTGTGGGAGGGGTTAGGAAAAGAGATGAGGCTGGTGCTCAGGCTCGTAATGTGCAAAGTGTTAAACCGATGAATTTTCGGCGTTGAAAACGTTTAACCCCTTCGTTCAGATTCCCGGCAGGCACAATCTCCTGTTGCATTAACCTGTGGGAGAGGGCGCTGCAACTGCCATGTTAACCCGTGATTCTAAGCGGTATAATGTTGCTGTTCGATTTCGCGATGAGGGAGAAGTGGATGGACGATTTTCTGAAAGACTTTGGCAAAGTGGTAGAGGGCAGTTCGGGGGCCTTATCGTTTGGACTGATACAGTGCCTGGTCATGGCAGGGGCCGTCACCAGTCTGTCACAGCAAACCGGCGTACAGTACTGGTTTATGTTAGCGGCAGCCCTGGTTGCTACGGTGGGATTCTTCTTGTGCATTTTTAGCGTGGCCAGAGTCATTAAAGTCGTCGCGTCAACTAACAAGGTGAGACGTTTACAACTTTCCATTTTGTTATATCCGGCCGCTATTGGTGCCCTGCTGTCAGCGAAAGTAAGCCTTATCTCACTGTTGGGTAAATGATTCAGCGAATGCACTCAACTCGGTTAACCGAAGCATTGAGCATTGGCACTGAAAAATGCCACTTCGATTATTAGATCACCGTCTAAGAGTAGGTTCTGATTCACCGAAGCTCGTATCTGACAGCATTGTTGTTGGATAATATTGCTGGCAGTGATGGACGATGATTGCTCAGGCCATCCATGAGATTTTGTCTTGCTGGCCATGACAGGATTACCATGGCGTCAATGTCATCGTGTGCCAGGAGAAAGCGTTTATGCATGATCGGACGCTGAAACGAGAAAAGCCACCCTGTAGGATGGCTTTTCCGGTACTAACTTAAACGCACGGGTCCGAAGAAATCCGCGCTTGGACAATGACAAAGTACCTATATCTGACAAAAGCGTCAACCTTATGCAGCAAAGCGTCGAGAAGGGCGACATGCAACTGTAAGACTACATTTCATCCGAGCGCCTGAATATTTATACGAACATTCTCAAGTTAAAGCCTGAAGAGATGCTCGGCGGATATAACTGAAATAAGGCTCTGTCAGCTGCGATGCAGCCGTTGCTCCATTGCCTTGAAGTCACATTCCGAAACGCCATTGATTATGCCATCCGCCACAATCCGCCGCCGGGAGCAACAGGCTTATGGCGAACGGATGCTTACTGGATCTATGACCTGCCTCGTTATATCGGAGACAAAACGTACATCCGGCAGGGTAAGCGATTCAAAACGGACGGGCAGGGAAACCCCCGGACATTTCCCGACGGCAGCCCGATGTATCATTTCACCGCTTGGGAAGAGATCTGTGTACGCAAGGTCTCGAAGCGTATTATCGATGCTGGTAAACCGTTGACCCCTGAGCGCGTGATCTCCGGCCTGGACTTTGGATTCTGGACAAATCTGCTTACGGCCGAATATGAAGAATCAAGGAAGCTCTCTCTGCTATGGCCACACCTGACCTCCGACGTCTTTCCCTCACGTCCTGCACACGTAAAGCGCCATCATATTGAGCAGAAGTTCAGTCGCATTCGTGATATGCGAAACCGTCTGGCTCATCACGAGGCGGTATGGAAGTTTCAGGAGCGTAACGCCCGGGGAGCCCCCGATTACAGTCGCCCCGTTTATGGGCTGAACGCGTCGCTGCATCTTCTGCGCCGGGCCTGGGAAGATATTCTTGAGACGCTTTACTGGAGCAGTCCTTTGCGACACGCCGCTTTTCTGTCCGAAGGTCATCATGTGCGATTTGAAATGCTGGCAACGTTAGAGGGTCTGAAGTGTTACACCGGACGAGAGAACGTCACGGGTAACTTAAATATCCGGCCCAGCCGTGAAGCCAGGAAATTAATTCGGTCATTGCGGCAAGGAAAAACGTTGAGGATCACTGACTGCGACCATCTGCTGGCTGTCATCGGCCCTGACTGGAGTCGTCTGGAAGAATAAATTGCACAAATCAGTGATGGCCTCCCGGAACAACGCAAAAGGCACGGTATCCAAACCAGAGAAGACTCGCGCCTGGCTTATGCTAACGGGCGGCTAGTCCGGGACAATCTGGCTCAGATTGCATAATATCCTGAACAACGGTTGTAAATCATTTGACTGTTTCTCAGGACGATGCGCTATGGCGATCTTTGATATCGAAAAAGATGAATTACTCGGACTTTCGGATACTCTTCTCGAAGAGTTAATTGCTCGCCTTGCTGAGGCCGACGTGGCGGCCTGCGGTCACAGCCCGGCGCGGGTGCGCTGGGCAGGATCGATCAATGCACCTGATGGGGGAGTGGATGTCCACGTGCAGCTGCCGGTCGAACAATTCAGCTCCGGATATATAGAACGACCGGATACCGTCTTCCAGGCCAAAAAGCATAAGATGCGAAGGGCAGATATTCTGCGAGAGATGGCACCTTCTGGCGTCCTTTCTTCCATGATATCCGTGCAGGCCGCAAAGGGGGGAAGCTATATCATTGTCAGTCTGGACGAGGACTGCTCCCCCTCCATGCTTGCCGAACGCGTCAGAGCGATGCAGGAGGCTGTCAGGCACGATCCCTGTCATGCAGATCTTCATCTGGCCTTCTATGATCGCGCTAAACTCGCGCAGTGGATACGTCAATATCCGTCGGTGATGCTCTGGGTGAACAGAATACTGGGGCGGGGATATTCCGGCTGGCAGCCCTATGGCGCATGGAGTTGCCCTCCTGAGGGGGCGGACGATACCCTGATTACCGCCTCCGGTATCACGATCTCACTTCCGTCGGAGCAAGCTCGCCCTCTGAGTATTCAGGATGCCATCGGGCCGATACGTCAGCTTATCCGGACCACCCGGAAAGCCGTGCGTATTACCGGTTTATCGGGCGTGGGTAAAACGAGGATCGTTCAGGCCTTGTTTGAGAGATCCATCGGTACTGATGCCCTGGACCGCACCCTGGCGGTGTATGCCGATACCGGTGACGATCCGAACCCTTCTGCCGCAGCCATGCTGGAACGCCTCATCGCTGACCAGCGCAGCGCAATAATGGTTCTCGATAACTGCCCGCCTGAACTTCATGCCTCCCTCGCGGCAAAAGTCACCTCTCACGGAAGCAGGATCAAACTTATCACCGTTGAGTATGATATTCGGGAAGACAAACCCCAGACCACAGAAGTGATCCACATCGAGGCGGTAGGGCCGGACGTTGCGGAAAAACTTCTGCTGCGCCGTTTCCCCGGTATCGGACAGTTGAAAGCCCGTCGGATCGCGCAATTCGCTGACGGGAATGCCAGAGTCTCACTGGCTATCGCCGAGAGAGTGGAGGAGGGAGAGTCGCTGGCCGTTCTGTCTGATGCACAACTCTTCAACCGGCTTTTTGAACAGCGACACGGGCCGGACGAGGGATTACGGGAGCAGGCCGAACTCCTTTCGCTGGTCTACTCATTTTCGAGTGACGTTTCTGAAGCCAGCGACAGTGAGCTGGGGATCCTGGGCTCGCTCGCGGGTTATTCACATCACCAGCTCTACCGGACGCTTAACAAGCTGACCTATCGCCACATTCTTCAGGCCAGGTCGCACTGGCGGGCCATCTTACCCCATGCTATTGCGAACAGGCTGGCCGCCTCCGCGCTGGAAAGCTTTCCGGTCGCGTGTCTCAGGTCTGCCTTTGAAGCGCCGGGACGCGAGCGCCTGCTTATGTCCTTTGCTCACCGGCTGGGGCTTTTACACGATCATCCGGTGGCAGAGGCGATTTCTGCCGCGTGGCTTCAGCCTGAAGCATTGTTGGGTAATCTGCTGGCTTTAGAGGATGAGCCGGTTCGTATGCTGGAGTACATTGCGCCGGTGGTGCCGGACGTTTTGCTTAACCGGATTGACGAGGTCCTCAGGAGCTCAGACTTTAAAAGCCGGGAGAGACATTACGATCCGCGCTGGAACACTATCCTCAACCTCTTGCAGGCTCTGGCCTGGGAGGCATCATACTTTGACCGGTGCGCCAGCCTTCTTCTGCACATCGCCGATCACGAAACGGATAAGTCTGGTCAGCAGAATGCACGGGACAAACTG
Source organism: Enterobacter sp. BIDMC93 (assembly GCF_001037805.1). Taxonomy (NCBI): domain Bacteria; kingdom Pseudomonadati; phylum Pseudomonadota; class Gammaproteobacteria; order Enterobacterales; family Enterobacteriaceae; genus Enterobacter; species Enterobacter sp. BIDMC93. The sequence continues at coordinate 4,115,998 of NZ_KQ089962.1, read as the reverse complement.
ACCCTGTTCTGTCAGCCCTACCTGTCAGGCACACATGCGTCTCTTGAACAGCGGATTACGCTTCTGGAAAAATGCCTCTTATCAACTGTGCCACAGCGTCGGGCGCTCGGACTGAAAATGCTATCTGCCGGACTTAGCGGTTCGACGTGGACAGGCTCGGGGATCTGTGAGTTTGGTGCCCGCCCGAGGGATTACGGGGCAGAACCAGACTATGAGGCGTTGATGACGTGGCGACGTGCGTTCATTGCGATTGCCGTTCGCGCAGGAAACGACAGCGAGAGTCATCTTGCCAGCGGTGCACGGACTATTCTGGCAAATTCACTCAGCGGCCTGTGGAGCGACAAGAAGATGGGCTCCGTGCTGGTTGATGCCGCCCGTGCACTGCATACCCGTCTTCCCTGGGGAGAGGGCTGGAAGGCGATTCGGACCCGACTGCACTTTCTGCGAAAGGATCCTCAGGTCTCGCACCTGCTGCTGGACACGCTTGATGCACTTGAAAAGGAGCTCAGGCCGAATGATTTGCTTTCTGCCATACGGCTTTATGTCCTGAGCAAAGGCCAGCACAACTGGGTGCTTGATGACGAATTTAACCGACATGGCCATGACCGATACGCTGAGGCAGAGCAGCGACTGACGGCCAGAGCAGAGCAACTGGGGCGTGAGTTTGCCGCATCAAGGCTTTGTCTTTCTGATCTGAGACCCAATCTGTTTTCTTCTGAGTGGATGCCTTACCGGCGCGCATTCGGGCAGGGGCTGGCTCAGGGCGCTGTGGATCCTCGTGAGCACTGGCATTTACTTTTAAGCGAGCTGGACCAGGACACTACTGAAAATAAGGATTTTTCGGTATTTCTGGGCTTTATCGACGGTGTGGATCGTATTAATGAACCCCTGGCCCATGAGTTTCTGGATCAGTGCGCAGTGCATCCATCACTGAGTCGGGTCCTGGTTAAAATTCATCCTCAGCGCGATTTTACCGAAACGGATTTGAATCGATGCATGTCGCTTCTGGATAAACCGGATATCCGCCCATTTATGTTTGACACCTTTTTGTGGGATAAAAAATGCCAGTATCTGCCAGCCTCCCGGGTGCTCGAACTGGCCGAACGACTACTGGCTCTGGAAAGCGGCGAGGCAGCGATTCTGAACGGGCTTGGAATGAGACTTTTTGACATAAAGACGACAGAGGACATGCCCGGTCCCGAGCTTCTTCACATCGGTCTCAGGGCCGCCATACTGGTTTTACAGAAAGGGTCTGACATCATTGGCAGCCTCGTTGATGTCGATATGGAATCGGTCGTGGCGGCGGCACTGCAGTCAGACGATCACGACGGGCTCAAACATCAGTGGCTGGATGCTGTCTTCGCTGCGATTGATAAACACTACAGCTATATGCATGATTATCGTAAAACAATACAGACAACCGTGGAACTTATCCCTGAAGCGTTTCTCTCCCGTCTCTTTGCCGGTTCTGAAGACCAAAGGGTTATGCGCTTGTTCTTTATGCGAGGAAGCCTTCGGGATACTCCGCTGCTTTCAGGCGTTGACATCGAAACCCTGATTAACTGGTGCTCCTGCAGTGACGATCCGGGCGTGTGGGCATCTGTACCGCAGGGGTTAGAACTCTGGGTAAGTGTTTCTGACTCAGGCGGGACGGTCTTACACAAAAATGCAGTCAAGTTCCTCGAGGCTGCACCTGACCCTTCCGTGGTCCTTGAATCCTTTGCTGACTTAACGAGCCCCACAAGCTGGAGTGGCAGCCTTGCAAACATATGGCAAGCACGTGCTGACGCTTTCGGTGAACTCATCCATCACCCGCGGGCTGGCATTTCAGACGCTGCAAGAGACATCCATGAGCGCTTAATGCTTATGATTGAGCGTCAACGGGATCGGGAACAGCAGGAAGATCGTAAAGGTGAACAGCGATTTGAGTGAAGACATTTAATCGGCGTCCGCAGACCGGCACGGCGTATCACGCTTCAGAATCATGTGTTTTAAATAATGTGGTGTTTTCCATCAGCCCTAGTCCGGGTAAACGGCGAGGTAACCGCAGTTCGCCAGCAGTGCCTCGCCAGATATCCTGATTCAAAGACCCTTTATGACGCTGGCGGTACACCAGAAGCCAGTTGTTGTCGCTCCCCGATGCCGATGATACATCACTTGTCTCTGCTGCAGCGTTGATTCGTGTCCGGAATACCTCCAGCGACTCTGTCGGGCGTTTCATGGCAAATTGTAAACGGTGTGAAGGATAGCGGAATTAAGATCCCGTACAACGGGCGGACGGGTTAGGTTCAATAAACCAGGGCAGGGTAGCGTGCATGACACCAGCATAATCTGTTGTGTGAGCTGTTTGGTTGCTGGCGAGGGAAGGGCAGAGCATTCTCGTGATGAATGTTTTGAAGGGTTGCGCGTGAGAATGGGCGTCCGTTTTGTGCCAATAGCGGACATTGATGGCACATGGTATGTTAGTTAAAAGGTGCAGGTCATGCCCTGTATTCCGCCGTGGTACAATTGTTGCAAAAATCATTATAGCAACGAATAAAACCACCATGTTAAAAGAAGATCACAATCCGTTCATACTTGAATTTTAATAGCGCAGGTCATACATGGATATTCGTTCACGCAAGAAAAATTTTTTAGATTCGTTAGATTCAACTGAAGTGATACGCAAAGCAGTAAGTCTTGCTATAGATTGCATGATTGATAATGATAATAGTAGTGAGGATACCCCCTTAGTTATTACCAGCTATGATGACTTCTGTAGGAACCAGGTGCTGAAGTATGTACAGGAATTTTGTGAAGCTGCGTACCCTGATACGGATAAATATTACTTTATTCCTAACATGCTTCACATTAACGGTAGAACTAGTGAAGAAGCCTGTATTAATTTAATTAAACTCTTAAGAGTTACAAAAGGCATATTATTCTGGTCAGATGCCCCATCGTGGTTTGCTAGCCTCCCCGACGGGTTATTCCATGTTGTTAACATTGATCAAAAAACCGTCACTCGCGGCCTTAATAAGAAAAACTCTCAGCCGACGATCATCAATAAAGAGTACAGCGTAGACACACTACTATCAGAACTATTTTTGAATGGCGCGCACACGGAGCAATCCAACGCAAACAACGTTGTTGAGGCAGACATGAAGTTCTATGATGAATGCCATGCTGGTTTAATCAGACCAATACCCGCTCCAGTAGGCGAGTCATATGATGAAGAGATCAAAATTAATTCTCCATATTGGCAGAAGCTCGCGTGTGTAGCGTTACGCCGCTATCAGTCAAAAGAATGTCATGACGGAATGCAATGGGATACAACCAATAATGGCTGGATTGATGTTGTTGCGTATCCGTTCATCAAAGAAATACAATCACTTGATAATAGTGGTTATCGCCAATGTTTAGTTGGGCTAGTCACAATAAACATTTCAAACGCAAATTACCCGTACCTATCTACCGTTTGGATACATCCATTTTATCGCAGGGGAGGGTTATTAAGTAAGTTATGGCCAAAATTACAAGAGCGATACGGAAGTAACTTCGAAATTGAGCAACCTAATGAAAATATGAAAGCATTTTTGAAAAGTGTGAAACATGCAGGTTACTAATTTATGAATCAGCCAGTTGAGTTAGTGATGGTGTGAATGAGTGGAGTAACAGTTCAACGTGATCCTATGCAGATTTTTAACATGCCTTGGGTTGCTTCAAGTTTGAGAGATTCGGTAAATCGGCGGTTGGTGGGCTGACCGCATTTGCGGATGACAAGTCCTTCGGCACCTGAAACCTGGTAACGATTGATAGCCGTCATGCCTGACGTTCTGGGATTCCAGGCTGTGATGCCGCATCGTGACGGCGTAGATGACTGTTCCCCCTTGATGAATACACCGTGATGTTAGTAATGTTTTCATCAGCAACGTGAGGGCATGCCTATGAAGAAGCGTTTTTCCGATGGACAGATCATCAGTATTCTCCGTGAGGCTGAAGCCGGGGTTTCTGCCCGGGAAATCTGCCGTAAGCACGCCATTTCCGACGCTACCTTTTACACCTGACGTAAGAAGTATGGCGGTATGGAGGTGCCCGAGGTTAAGCGCCTGAAGTCGCCTGAGGAAGATAACGCCAGGCTCAAGAAGCTGCTTGCCGAAGCCATGTTGGATGAGAAGGCGTTTCAGCTGGCTCTGGGGCGAAAGTACTGACGACATGCCAGAAGCGGGAAGCCGTGGTGTTGATGTGTGATGTGACAGATCTGTCGCAACGTCGTGCCTGCTGGCTTACAGGTTTGTCCCTGTCGACCTGCCGTTATGATGCTCAGCGCCCAGCTGCTGATGCACATTTATCAGGGCGTATTATTGAGCATGCACCTGAACGCAGACGTTTTGGCTACCGCCGTATCTGGCAGTTACTGCGCCGTGAAGGCCTTCATGTTAATCACAAGCGCGTGTACCGCCTTTATCATCTGAGAGGGCTGGGCGTAAAACGCAGACGACGCCGTAAAGGGCTGGCGACCGAACGGTTTCCGCTTCTTCGCCTGGATGCGCCGAACCTGACCTGGTCGATGGATTTCGTCATGGACGCTCTGGCCAACGGTCGCAGAATCAAGAGCCTGACCTGCGTGGATGATTTCACGAAGGAGTGCCTGACGATTACCGCCGCATTTGGGATTTCAGGCGTGCAGGTCACGTGTTTTCTGGACAGTATCGCGCTGTTTCGTGGTTATCCTACTACGATAAGAACCGATCAGGGACCGGAGTTCATTTGCCGCGCACTCGAACAATGGGCCTTGAGCATGGTGTGGTCCTACGGCTTATACAGCCGGGCAAGCGGACTCAGAACGGATTTAATGAGAGTTTTGGACGATTCAGAGATGAGTGCCTGAACGAGCACTGGTTCAGCGATATTGTTCATGCCAAGAAAACGATTAATGACTGGCGACAGGATTATAACGAGTGCCGTCCTCATTCTTCGCAGAACTACCAGACTCCGGCTGAATTTGCAGCGGACTGGAGAAACGGGAAATATGGAGAAAAAACAACCGACATTACTGGGTGATGGTAGTATCAATCTTGGGGGCAGGTCAGCATTGATAAAGCTTGGCAATTTGAATAGTAAAGACTTCTTGTTTCAGTCTCGAATTGGAACTAACCGGCACAAATCAACTAGGCAATACAGCCGAAGTTTTCATGGGTGGGTAGAAAAGCTTGGTCTCGAAGCTTCGCTTTACAGCACATATTCCATTAGAAGAACGAAAGCTTACCTGATATACAAGAAAACCAAAAATCTCCGGGTATGCCAACTTCTGTTGGGCCATAAGAAATTGGAAAGCACAGTCCGTTATCTGGCCATTGAAGTCGATGATGCGTTAGAGATCTCTGAATCGATTGAAGTCTAAGGAAGGTTGGCAGGGTTGCAACAGCAACCCTGCCAATAGTTGTCTTTGCTAACTTTGGCCCATTTTCATCGATGGGCGCAGAGCAATCTATACGCTAATTGTTTTGCGCTTAAGTTCTGAGCCATAGTGCCGATAATAAAATTAAGTACTTTTGCCTTAAGGAAGCAAGGTTTGAAAGAATATTCAAAATACTCAAAAGCGTTAGGTATGGCTAAGTTCTATGTTTATGCATTTTATGACACTGAAGATGCAGATAAAAAGCCGTTTTATATAGGCAAAGGCAAGTCAGAACGCTGCCTTGATCATATAAAGTATAATGATGGCTCTCAGAAATCAGAACGAATTAATCATCTGTTAAAAACAGGAAATCTGGGTATCGACATACTACGCCATGGCATGGATGAGGCAACCGCGAAGCTTGTTGAAGCAACATGTATTGATCTCTTAGGTGTTGGAGAACTGACCAACAAAGTACGAGGAAGCAGCTCCCTTATGGGGCGAATTACTCTGGATGAGCTCAACCATCTCCTTCTTAAGCAAGAGACGGAAATCGCACCTGAACATGCCGGGCTCGCTTTTCTGCTAAACAGCACCTACAAGTCTGGCATGAGTGCTCTTGCATTATATGAAGCTACGCGTGGCGTCTGGGCAAAAGTACCAAAAGATGAAAACCTACAATTTGCATACGCCACCTACGGCGGTTTGGTGATGGAAGTTTATGAGATACAGTGCTGGTTAAAGGCAGGCTCTCAGCAGTACTTTACCCGGGAACTGGTTATCCCCCCTAAAACCAACCGTTCAGAGTTTGTTGGACGAATCGCATCACCAGAAATCAGAGAATTATACGTAGGCAAACTAATCAAAAAATCGCGTAGTCATGGCAGCCCTTTCGTAAAGGTCGGGCTGGCGCAATAAACTGACCTGTTTCTCGCTGATTAATACACCTCAATGCGAATCATGTTGTCGAGGCTACCAATGTCCGCTCCTCGCTCACAACGGACCTTTAGCCCAGCTAGGACGTCCCCTTCGTGCCAATAGCAGACATCAAGCCTATCATGATATTTTGTCTAGAAGGTAGTAGATTACACCATATTCATAAATAAGGATTTAGACTAATGGGACGAGAATATCCAGATTCATGGGATAAGTTTTGCAAAATTGAAAGAAATTATGGTGGCTTTACTCATTATAGATTCAGAGCCGGAATCACTATTGGCGATCTGAACCGATTCGCCGCCAGATATGCCTTGGCTGCGGACTTCGAGGGAGTTATGATAAAGAACTCTACTAAACAAACAAACCTCGGTTATGAAGCATTAATGAGGTCCTTACTTGTTTGGAGTGCAGTAGAGAGTTATTACTACGTATTACCAACAGGATCTGGTGGGAAATATAACTATTTAAGTTACGCTTTTTCAGAAGAAAATGCTTTAACTACTACGCTTAAAAAAAATGGCTCTGACCTTTTAAGGTTTTATACATATATTTCTTCTAGTCCTAATGTTGAAGTCAAACACCGAACGAATGTTCAAGATTTTTGAGTGGAAATAATTACAACCCTATCTATCTTTTATCGAGTATTCGCCATGCTTTTGGCCATGGTGAGTTAAGTGCCCATGTCGATGGGGTCAATCCTCAAACAATTAATAATATTTCAAAAATACTAAAGACATCTATTTTAGAGAAGATTAACGACCATTTCTCTTCATTGGTTCGAAGTCATCCAAACTATTCAAATGTATAATATTTAACAACAGCTCCAGTACTTACTAGCTTTAAACGGATCAGTGTCTTTCTGGATTCCATACAATCCAGAAAGACACTTCCACTTTGCTAGAATCTAACATCAAACCGCATCTAAGTCAGATGAGTGCTACAAGAAGAAATATTAAATTATTTATATACTAAATTTCCTTTTGAAACCACATAAGTAAAAGACTTCATTAGGTTAATAATTTTTATATGTATAAAAATAATTTAGGCTATAAATCCTTTTGGCTGGTATTAATTCTCAAGATCTGTGTGATTTTTAATCACATAGCTTAATATTCTTTTTACTGCATATTCATCAAGTTTGGTATACAAACTACCAGAATCAGGGTCGGCCTTTAATTGCCAGTATTTATCGCCACATCTATCTTTTTCAAGGGTGTCGTATTTCAATTTAAAGAAAGAGTTAATATGTTCAGACTCTTTACCGTTGCATGTAATACACATGGATGAGGTATTTTTTGGAGAGACTTGTGGTTTGATGCTTAATGATATTTCCCCATGAGTAATCACTGGAAAAGAAACAATAACCCCCTCGCTCAGTATGGAGGGTTTAAATTCTATTTTTTCACTTTCATATTTAAATAGAAATGGTGAGCTTTTATTTAAGACAGCTTTGAATATTAGATTCAGTTGATTATACATCGCTACAATTTGATGTTTTCTGCCCTTGCTTTTCATTGCTTGTTCATTAATCATTAAATTATGTTTTTCAAAAAGTTCACTATATCTACGATCCAATTCTTTATATTTGTTCATATTAGTATCCGTATCGTCAATTTTTTCAACAGCAATATTTATTCAGTAATCTTAACTGAGTGTTTAGTTTGCATTTTAACTATTAAATTGCACAGTGATTTTAACTCATAACTGTTATCGTCGTCGAGAGATTTTCTGGAATGGGATGTAATTATTTTGGTACCCGCTAAAGAAAATAACACAATGAAAAATATAGATTATCTCGCAAAAATCCAAATAAGCATTACTTCAATATAAATGCATTTCGTTAGTTGGGCTGCATCCATGCCATTTTTGATTTTAGTTTAACTTCCGCTTTTCGCTCACAGCGGACCTTCAACTCAGTTAGCTTGTCCGTTCTGTGCCATAAGCGGAAGTTGCTAATTTCAGACTATATTGATAAACGGGGAGCTGCTCACAGGAAAACGATTAATGACTGGCGGCTGGATTATAACGAGTGTCGCCCACATTCATCGCTGAACTACCAGACTCCGGCTGAATTTGCGGCGGGCTGGCGAAACGGGAAATATGAAGAAAAACCAACCGACATTATGGACTGACCCCGCCCCGGTAGACGATCCTGCCCTATAGTTGGACTGACCCCACGCCCATAGACAAATTCTGTCCTCACGACGAGACCTGTTCAAAGGCCTCCGGACTGACGCCGCCGAGATGACTGTGACGCCGGGACCGGTTATAGAAGACTTCAATGTAATCGAAGATATCGGCCCGGGCCAGATCCCGGGTTTTATAGATGCGTTTTCTGATCCGTTCTTTTTTCAGTGAACTGAAGAACGATTCGGCCACCGCATTATCCCAGCAGTTGCCACGTCGGCTCATACTGGGTGCCAGATTATTGGCGCGACAGAACCGTTGCCAGTCGTCGCTGCCGTACTGACTGCCCTGGTCTGAGTGTACGATAACCTCGCCGTCGGGTTTACGTCGCCAGACTGCCATCATCAGCGCATCCAGCGCCAGCTCCCGCGACAACGTAGGTTTCATCGACCAGCCGACCACATTACGGGCGAAGAGATCGATAACCACCGCCAGATACAGCCAGCCCTGCCAGGTGCGGATATAAGTAATATCGGTGACCCAGACCTGATTGGCCCGGACAACAGTAAACTGCCGCTGCACGCGATTAGGGGCAACCACTGAAGGTCGGCCGGCGATACGACGCGGTGCTTTATAGCCACGTACGGCTTTAATTCGGTTCAGTTGCATAATACGACCCACCCGGTTTTTGCCGCAGGTTTCACCGATTTCATTCAGATCGCCATGAACCCGACGATAGCCATATACGCCACCGCTCAGGGAATATGAATCGCGGATGAGCGTCAGCAGACGCTGGTTATCTTTATCCCGCGCAGAGACCGGATTATGCAGCCACGCATAAAACCCGGCCCGGGCAACGCACAACACCCGACACATCGTCATGACACCCCATACAGTGCGGTGCTCATTGATAAAGCGGTACTTCAGTCGGGCTCCCTTGCAAAGTACCGCGCGGCCTTTTTCAGAATGTCCCGTTCTTCCTCAGTGCGCTTCAGCTGTGCCCTGAGCTTCAGGATCTCGCTTTTGGCTTCCAGTAAATCCCGGGCATGCTGTTCGCTGTTATCAGGCTTGATAGCCCGTAGCCACTTGTAGAGGCTGTGCGCAGAAACGCCCAGACGGTCGGATACTTCGGCAACGGAATAACCGCGCTCCGTTATCTGACGGACGGCTTCTTCCTTAAATTCAGGTGTAAATCGTGGTGTGCCCATACGCTCCTCCTATGCTCAAACTATAGGGCAGGATCGTCTACCGGGGCGGGGTCAGTCCAACTATAGGGCAGGATCGTCTACCGGGGCGGGGTCAGTCCAGAGTTGTGGCTACGTGTACCTCTCCGTTTATCCAACTCCGCCGTCAGCATAAAGGAGGCAGCGATGCCTGTACATGTGGAACGCCTGAATAGCTTATGGCGGGAACTGGGAAACATGGCCGTCAGGGAAGAAGAGGGGACGCTGGTCATCAGCGAGCCTTTTATTCACTTCCCCGCCGGAACACCTGTTTTCGATATCTGGACCTGGTTTGAAACCAGTAATAAAGATTTCGTGGTTGCCTGCAAACTTTACGGGTAAAAATCCGAATTAGCTGTATTTAACTTTATTTAAACAGGAGTTAATTTTATGCAGTTTTTAACTGAACCGACTACTAAGTCGGTTGGCTCTTGCATCGTCCCGCTGCACTGCATCTTTACCAGCATACAGTGCAGTACTGCTCACATAACGGATCAGGACAACGAACGGTTTTATCAACTGTCGCATGATCAGACTGAATACAGTGATGCGGAGTGGATTCACTTTACCGGAACGGGCTACTTGCTCCGGCTCAGTGCCTGGCAATACCCAGTGCTCAGATTGAAACGACTAGGCCTGTCGAAAGCGTGTCGTCGATTGATCCTGATGTTATCCCACCAGTATGCGATCACCTCTATCCATCTCGATGCTGCGGGAGATGTGCTGCCTGGAGTGGAGCATTTCGATTGGTGATTCGTTGTGCAAGATATCCACGAAAAAGCCCCTGCTGAAGTGGTAAAAATCAATGTGGGGGCATTAAAGGGGGCATGTTTGAAGGTCGAATATGAAAAAGTTTATTATTTTCAGAGGTTTTATATGTCTTGTTGTGTTCCTATTATCCTCCATTCCAGTAAATCTCATTCTCAGATCATGGCAGCAAATATTGCTAATGGCTGCACATTTTCGCGTCATCGTTTTGTACCTCAAAGAAGTTGAACGGCGGCATAACCCTAAAGGCTATACCGCCAGCGCCATATTATCGCGCCATTAACGCAAACACCCCCCAGCCAAAGTACTCCCGCGTGTACGTCACATGACGTTCAGGCGCTATCGTCAGCTCCGCCCGAACCTCCTGCGCGAAGTCATCATCTGGGTTTTCCTCCAGCCAGCGCCGCATGGTCATCCATTTTGCGGCTTCGTACCTGTCCCAGCCTTCCTGATCAGCCAGCACCATTTCAACCAGGTCATAGCCCTGTTGATCGAAAGACGCAACCAGACCGGGCAGAGTGAGAAAGTCTGCGATCGACGAGACGCCGCAGGCCTGGGCTGTCTCCTCCGTCGCAGGTACCTGACGCCAGTACGGTTCGCCGATGAGCATTATTCCCCCGGGCTTGAGACTTTTTGCCAGCAGATCCATTGTCCCGGCTACGCCCCCCGCAATCCAGGTTGCGCCAACGCAGGCCGCCACGTCACATTTTTCATTCGCGACGTAGCCGGCCGCGTCGTTATGAATGAAATGGACGCGTTCGCTGACGCCGAGTTCCTCTGCGCGCCGCGTGGCCTGCGTGGTGAAGAGCGGGCTCATGTCGATGCCGGTACCGGTAATACCGTAATCACGTGCCCAGGTACAAAGCATCTCTCCCGAGCCGCTGCCGAGATCGAGAATGCGTGTGCCTGGCTTCATGCGTAACACGCGGCCCAGCGTCGCGTACTTCTCTGGTGTAAAGGGGTTATGAATGCGGTGTTCGCTTTCGCTAACAGTAAAAATACGTGGGATATCCATCATCCTCTCCTTAACGATTATCAGGCTGAGCGCGAACATTGTTCAGCCCGGTGGCGTTAATGCGGTAGGGCTGACCGTTAACGGATTTGATCAGCTTTTTGGTTTTGAGCTTTTTGAAAACGGCGAGCGTGCAGTCAGCCAGCAGTAGCCCTTCGCGGCTATAGCATTCAACGGCGGTGACGCGGCCAGAGTTATCGCGGACGTGCACAATACGGCCACCTTTGGCGAGAACGTGTAAGGTACGTTGTTCCTGACGGGATAAATTCATACTGGAAAACCTGTTTAATCATCATGTGCAAAACGTGCAAACACACAGCGGTGTCCGCATACGATTTCGGCGCATTGATAATCAGTCCGGCCTGGAAAGGTCGGGAAGCTGATTATCGGATGATTACATTCTCCAGCATCAAAGCCTCGGTTTGAGTTGATAGGTATTTACGGGGTGAATGATAACACCTGGTTATTGTCAGTGAATACCCAGGGGTGAAAAATGTGATCCCGGTTGGTATCGGGCTGAGGAGAGGGGATCATTCCTGGCCGCTCTTAATTTTGCTGTCGACCTGAGGCTGTGGTTTGCTGAAAAGATATCCCTGCACAAGCTCGCAACCCAGAGCCTGAAGCCGCTCAAGCTGCTCTTCGGTCTCAACGCCCTCGGCTATGACGCCCATATTAAGGCTTTTAGCCATACCGGTAATCAGCTTCACAATATTAAGCGCATCTTCCTGCGTAGATATCGGATTGACAAAAGATTTATCGATCTTGATTTTATCAAAATTCAGTTCGCTGAGTCTGGAGAGCGACGAATAACCCGTGCCAAAATCATCAATAGAAATTCTTACGCCCAGTGAGCGTAGTTTTTTGAGGATCGCAATGGGGTTATTTCTGTCACTGAAGAGGGAAGACTCTGTGACCTCTAACTCAAGACGGTTAGCCGGGAGCCCGGTCTCAGCCAGAACGGACTGCACCGTATTAATAAATGATTTGCTGCCCAATTGAACAGGCGAGACGTTGACGGAGATCCTGGCCGGAACAGCCCAGGAGACCGCCTCCCTACACGCCAGTTTAAGTACAGTTTTACCTATCTCGTTGATCATGCCTGTTTTTTCAGCGGCGAAAATAAAGCTATCCGGGGAGAGCATCCCCTTGACGGGGTGCATCCAGCGAATAAGCGCTTCATAGCCGTAAATTTCCTTGCTGACTGAATTCACAATAGGCTGGTAATAAACAATAAACTCATCATTCTCTATTGCTCTTGCCATATCATTTTCAAGGGTTCTGCTTTCCTGCAACTTCTGTAGCATTCGCTGGCGGAAGACTTTGATTTGCTGAGAACCTTCTTTTTTGGCTTCATAGAGCGCCAGATCGGCAAATTTATAAAGGTAATCTGAACGTCGTTCGTTATCCGATAAAACAATACCCACACAGGTGGCTATTTTTATAAGTTGATTATTAATTGTATAGGGCTTGCTGATGCTATCACTGATTTCTCGCGCGCGTGAAACGGCTGCGGCTTCGGTTAAGCCACTGGAGAGAAACGCAAATTCGTCGCCGCCCAAACGATAAAATGTCTCTGAAAAGCGGCTCAAAGCGTTAAGGCGCGTGGATACCTCACGTAACAGTAAATCGCCAGCATCATGACCGTAGGTATCATTCACCTCTTTGAACCGGTCTAAATCGAATAACATCACCGTGACCGAAATATGTTTTTCCTCAGCCTGTAGATTAAGTTTATTGAGATCATCCCAGAAGAAAAGACGGTTTTTCATGCCGGTAAGGGAGTCATGATAAACATCGTATTCCAGTTTTGTATTCTGGATTTGCAGGGTTTCTTTGGACAGCTGAAGTTCTTCAGCCAACGTTTTAACCTGTGTATGTGCTTTGAGGATGTTTTTATTTTGATAGATAATCAAAAAGCCCAGTATGAAGCTTAAAATAACCAGTAACAGCGAAAGTGCTGAATAAATATAATACAGAACCTGTATTTTTAGGTTAGTTTCATTGATTGTATTAACATCTTTTGTTAAAGCCGTTGATGAAAGCTGGCTTAGCGGGGCATCCAGTGAATGCATATTTTTCAGATAGAGCTTTAACTCTGAACGGCTCATTTTCTCAAGATGACCATCCAGATAGTTCAGTATATTTTCCAGGCGTAAGGCGAGCGCCTGATGCGCTTTCGCGCTGTTTATATAACGACCCAGGCCGCCCTCTTTCAATAAATCATTCTGGCTCAGCATGATTTCCAGGCGCATGCGAACCTGGTCTACCGTAACGTCATCAGTCTCGGTTGCGTACAGTCCAATCCATGATTCAAATCGGTAATATTCAGATACCAGTTGGGCTACAGACCAGGACTCAGTGTAGTGAGTCAATTTTTGCAACTCCTGCTGACGGTCGTAGACAAGAAAGGCTATATATCCCGTAGTGATAAAAAGAGAAAAAATGATACCAACCAGTATCCTGTTCATTATGTTCTCCTGAACTACTATTCAATCTTCATTTTGCTGACCTGCCAGGCCGATCGCGAGTAATAAATCTGATTATTGAGTTCAGGAAGACTGTCATAAGGGTAGACGATGAATGACGGACCTTTATCGCGGATGCGCATATATTCGCCATTGACCTTTAACGCCAGGATGGCGTTGTATTTCTGGAAGTCGCTGAGAGGGATGACGGTAGTATAATCATTGAGTGCAACCACATTCAGAACAGAACCCTTAGCCCCCACATACTCCATGAGTTTGCGCATCGGGATACCCTCAAACTTCGTGCGGCCATTATACCAGGGAGAGGTCGTCTGGAAACTCACCATCCCCAGTTTTTCCAGGCTGGCAATATCAAAAACGGCTTTTCCATTTTCGTTCGTATTTTCTATATTACCGGTAATGGTTAAGATGGGTTTGCCCACAGGCTTTGGCAGTTCGCCAGCCCAGCTTAAACTTTGTACCAAAAAGCAGCACAGCATTAGGATTATTCGCATATTGGCCTCCTCTTTTTAACAGAAGTATAAGAATTATAAGTTATTTATCCTATAAGTTTGTCTATTTTGTTGAACGCCATGGCTTTTTGCAAACGATACTTCATTAAATGTATTAAAATCAAATGGATAATCGTTGTTTGCCCCGTGATTGCAGACCTCTGGCTGGAGTTTAGGTTTTTTAAAACATAAAAACTCAGTGTAATTAGCCACCCGGGTTTAAAAAATGATCGCTTTGATTTATTGATATATTTACGCACCCCCATTTTTTATCAATGGTGGCATCGTTAAGATGAATTTATTTGTACAAAGAATGATAACGCACCCTCAATGTGAGGGAATAAGAGAGTGCGCATACCTCTGACGTCGTTGGCAGGGATTTTCGGTTAACCCGTCTCCAGCATACTGAAACTGACGATCCGCGAGCGCCCCAGCTCTTTCGCCCGGTAAAGCGCCACATCTGCTGCGCGCAGCAGGTCGTCGCTTTGGGCGTGCTGCGGGTAACTGGCGATCCCGATCGACACATCCACCGGGCCAATCTCAGCAAGCCCATAGCGCAGCGACAGCGTATGGACGCCGTTATAAATCTCCGTTGCGCAGGCGTGAGCCGCTTCCTCATCCGCACCCGTTAGCAGCACCAGAAACTCTTCGCCACCAAAGCGGAAGGCCAGGCCGGCATCGTGCACGGCACGCTGAACAATTGTCGCCACGCTCTTAATCACATGATCGCCAGCCTCATGGCCGAAGCGATCGTTAATGCTTTTAAAGTGATCGATGTCGATCATCATGCAGCTCACCGGCTCATCATTGCGCATTGCCTGAGCTATCTGAGTGCGCAGGGTATCTTCCAGGTGGTGACGGTTACGCAAGCCGGTGAGCGGGTCGAATAGCGCTTTTTCCAGCAGGGCATCGCGCAGACGCTGGTTGGCCAGCGCCAGACCCAGGGCTTCCGCCATTAATTCGAGATATGCGCGGGACGGTGCCGTTTCAGGCGTGATGTTTTGAAACGACAGCAAACCAATGGCTTCCCCCTGCGCAATGAGCGGCACGCACAGTGAGCTGTCTTTTTGTGATTCAGGCAGATGCTGGCAACCGATATCCGGCTCGCCGTTGACCGGTGGATGGCTCTGACCACGGCGTATGGCCCAGCATTGATCGGGGTGGAAAGCATTTTTTTCTCCCTGTGGAGATAACCATTCCGCCGCACAGCGCATCTCCCACGGGTTTCGATCCAGGATATACAGACGTCCGGCGATACCCGGCGCAATGTTGGGAGCAAACAGCTCTGCCACCTCAATCACGTCGCTGACGTTCTCGCACCCCTGCAAGCGCTGGGTCATTCGCGCGAGCAGCTCGCGGATGGCCCAGTCTGCGTCGCGTTCTTTTTCAAGCCGCTGCCTTGCCAGCCCGTTCTCGCGGAAAATGCGAATGGCCTGCGCCATATCGCCTATCTCATCGACCTGGTTGAAATTGGGCGTTTCGACGCCGTAATCCTGTGAGGCCAGGCGGTGAACCACATCGCTGAGGCGCACTACCGGGCGCAGCACGCGGTGCTTGAGAATAAAGCCCATCACGAATAAGAAGAGCAGGGCGGTCAGGCCGACCATCACCTCTGAGGCGGTACGCAGCGTTTTCGACGTGTTGGTCGCTGCCTGGACATCGGCAATAATGCGCTTATCCAGCAGCATACGAAAATGGTCAATCTTGCTCTGGGCACGTTCCGTTTCAAGTTCGTAGATTTTGCCGAAGAGTAACGCAATGGCCTGTTGTTCCTCACCCCGGGCGACGCTGGCAATTGCTGCCTGCTGTTCATCCTGTAGGCCATCAACAATCTTCAGCCCTTCATACAGCAGCGCCAGCTCTTCGCCCGTTGCGCCCGTATCTTTTAACTGTCCCACTTTGTGTTCAATATTCTTCAGTTCACCTTCTTTCGCCTGGTACGCTTTCAGCACATCGGGCTCTTTTTTGATGGCGTAAAGGCGCGCTAAATCGGAGAGCATCCAGGTTTCTGCCTCAATCTCTTCCGTAAGCTGGTCAAAAATTTGTCGTTGCTTAACAGCCTGACGCTCTACGTTGTCGGCATGGGAAGCCATCAGCATGACGATACCGGAGGCAATGGTCAGGCACACCGTGACACCATAGGCCCAGTTTGTGATCGTGGCGATTCGCACCTGTTGGATCCTTCTACGACAAATGTGGAAGAGCGTTCATTTCAGATTATAGAAAACCCCTGATTTATCGCGAAAAAAAAGGCGGCACAGGGCCGCCTGACAAAACGCGTTTCGTTAGAGATCCGGAGGGTTTTTTCCCTCTTCAATAAAGTCTGCGTCCAGCTCCTCGGCGTTGCCTGCGTGGTCGCGGCCGGAGAAGAGGTTCCAGCAGGCGATAAACAGGGCGGCAATCAGCGGCCCAATAACAAAACCGTTAATGCCGTACAGCTCCATACCGCCGAGCGTGGTGATCAGTATCAGGTAGTCCGGCATTTTGGTGTCTTTGCCCACCAGCAGCGGACGTAAAAGGTTGTCCACCAGCCCGACGATAATGACAAAAAAGCCCACAATGAACAGACCCTGCCACAGCTGGTGAGTGGCAAACAGGAAGATCGCGGCGGGAACCCAGACGATAGCCGAGCCGACGGCGGGCACCAGGGAGAGGAACGCCATCAGCGCTCCCCACAGTACGCTACCGTCAATACCGACGATGGCAAAGGCGATACCGCCAAGCGTACCCTGAACCACTGCCACGACCGCCGTACCTTTTACCGTGGCTCGTGAGACGCCGACAAACTTAGCGAACAGATGCTGTTTGGCGAAGTCAGACAGCGGCAGCGAGTCGAGGATCTGGCGCACCAGATAGGGCCCGTCTTTGAGCAGGAAAAACAGCAGGTACAGCATAATGCCGAAGCTAATAGCAAAGCCGAACGTCCCTTTACCAATCAGGAACGCGCTTCCCGCCAGATACTGTCCACCCTGTAACGCGACATCGGAAAGCTTTTTCTGAATCTGCGCGGCGTTGGTCAGGTTGTGATCCGCCAGGAAGCCGCTGGCCCAGTCCGGCAGTCGGTTGAAAATACCGGCGATGACTTCCGGGAACTGCGTGTTGTTCTGTTGCAGCTTGGTGTAAACCATGTTCAGTTCCACCGCGAGCGAGGAAAGGATCACCATCAACGGAATAAACACGATCAGGCAGATAATGCCGAGTGTAAGGAGGGAAGCCAGCCCGTTGCGATCGCCCAGCGCGGTACGCAATTTGTTTTTCACCGGGTTGAAAATGATGGTCAGGATCGCGGCCCACAGAATCGCCGAGAAATAGGGTGACAGCACGTCAAAGAAAGCCCAGGTAACAAGGGCCAGGATGAGAATAAAGAAACCTTTGGTCAGTCCGTTAAATCGCATAGTGAGTCCAGGTGAAGAAGAAACTGTGTCGACTATAGAACTGATTTAAAGATTTACCAATAATTGCGCCGAAGTCGTGCCGGGTGGCTTTTTGTTAACAATCGCGGTATAACACACTTCTTTGGATGTTTAGATGTCCATACGTTTAGAAGGTAATATGCAAACAGAACAACAAAACGGGCAGCTTAAGCGCATCATGAAAACCCGTCACCTGATTATGCTCTCGCTGGGGGGCGTTATCGGCACAGGGTTATTCTTCAATACCGGATACATCATTTCGACAACCGGCGCGGCGGGCACGCTGCTGGCGTATCTTATTGGTGCGCTGGTGGTCTGGCTGGTTATGCAATGCCTGGGGGAACTTTCCGTGGCGATGCCGGAAACCGGCGCGTTCCACGTCTACGCCGCTCGTTATCTCGGCCCGGCGACAGGGTATACCGTGGCGTGGCTCTACTGGCTAACGTGGACAGTGGCGCTGGGATCGAGCTTTACCGCAGCCGGGTTCTGTATGCAGTACTGGTTCCCGCAGGTTCCCGTCTGGACGTGGTGCGTCGTCTTTTGCGTGGTGATTTTTGCTCTTAACGTCATTTCCACGCGCTTCTTCGCCGAAGGGGAATTCTGGTTCTCGCTGGTGAAAGTCATCACCATCATCGCCTTCATTATTCTCGGCGGGGCGGCGATCTTCGGTTTTATCCCGATGCAGGACGGTTCACCGGCGCCGGGCTTAAGCAACCTTACTGCCGAAGGCTGGTTCCCGCACGGCGGTCTGCCGATCCTGATGACCATGGTGGCGGTCAACTTTGCCTTCTCCGGAACGGAGCTTATCGGCATCGCGGCAGGAGAAACGGAAAACCCACACAAGGTTATTCCGGTTGCTATTCGCACCACCATCGCCCGGCTCATCATCTTCTTTATTGGCACCGTATTTGTGCTGGCGGCGCTGATCCCGATGCAGCAGGCTGGCGTGGAGAAAAGCCCGTTCGTGCTGGTGTTTGAAAAGGTCGGCATTCCGTATGCGGCGGATATCTTTAACTTCGTGATCCTGACGGCGATCCTCTCGGCGGCGAACTCGGGTCTGTACGCCTCTGGCCGTATGCTGTGGTCTCTGTCTAACGAGAAAACGCTGCCGCGCTGCTTTGCCCGCGTCAACAAAAACGGCGTGCCGCTGACGGCGCTCTCCGTTTCCATGCTGGGTGGCGTGCTGGCGCTGTTCTCCAGCGTGGTCGCGCCGGATACGGTGTTTGTGGCCCTGTCAGCCATTTCCGGTTTTGCGGTGGTGGCGGTGTGGATCAGCATCTGCGCGTCACACTTCGTGTTTCGTCGCCGTCACGTGCAGTCCGGGCAGCCACTTTCGGCGTTGCAGTATCGCGCGCCATGGTATCCGCTGGTGCCCGTGCTTGGCTTTATCCTCTGTCTGGTGGCCTGCGTCGGCCTGTGGTTTGACCCCAGCCAGCGTATTGCCCTTTATTGCGGGCTTCCGTTTGTCGCCCTGTGTTATGGTGCGTACTACCTGACCCGAAACATGACCACGCAGGAGCCTGAACATGTCGCAGAATAATCCGCTTACCGCCCTCCTTGAAAACCAGCCGTTTGTCGTGCTGGATGGGGCGATGGCAACGGAGCTGGAAGCGCGCGGTTGTAACCTTGCCGACAGCCTCTGGTCGGCCAAAGTGCTGATGGAAAACCCGGAGCTGATCCGGGACGTGCACCTCGACTATTACCGCGCGGGGGCACAGGTGGCGATCACCGCCAGCTATCAGGCCACGCCTGCGGGCTTTGCCGCACGCGGGCTGGACGAGGCGCAATCCCGGGCGTTGATTGGCAAAAGCGTAGAGCTGGCACGCAAAGCGCGGGAAGCGTACCTGGCAGAGAATGCGCAGGCGGGCACGCTGCTGGTGGCGGGGTCGGTAGGGCCGTACGGCGCGTACCTTGCCGATGGATCTGAATATCGCGGCGATTATGTGCGTCGCGCTGAAGAGTTCACCGCGTTCCACCGTCCCCGCGTGGAGGCGCTGCTGGATGCGGGCGCGGATCTGCTGGCCTGTGAAACGCTGCCTTCTTTCCCGGAGATTAAGGCGCTGGCGGCGATGCTGACGGCGTATCCTCGCGCCCGGGCATGGTTCTCATTTACCCTGCGTGACAGCGAGCACCTGAGTGACGGGACGCCGCTGCGGGATGTCGTTTCTGCGCTGGAAAACTACTCGCAGGTTGTCGCGCTGGGGATCAACTGTATCGCGCTGGAAAACACCACCGCGGCGCTGACGCATCTGCACAGCCTGACGTCGCTGCCGCTGGTGGTCTATCCGAATTCCGGCGAGCATTATGATGCGGTGAGCAAAACCTGGCATCACCACGGTGAAGCCTGCGAGACGCTGGCGGGGTATTTACCGCAGTGGCTGGATGCCGGTGCGAAGCTGATTGGCGGCTGCTGTCGCACCACGCCGCAGGATATTGCTGCGCTGACGGTTCAGCGCTGAGGTCTTTGCCGGGTGGCGGCTGCGCCTTACCCGGCCTACAAATTGCACGAACCGTAGGCCGGGTAAGCGCAGCGCCACCCGGAGAAACAACCGCACAAAATTCACTATCCTTTCCCGCTTTTTTTCTAAAAACGAATCGTCATTAGCGATTCTTTTTTATTCCTTTATCAAATTTCTCGCGCCGGAAATACTGCCCTTATAACAACAAGGGGAGCAGGCACTATGGCAATTTCATCGCGAATCACACTTCTCGGCGCACTGGCGCTGTGGGCATTTCAGGCGCAGGCGGTGGACGTCACCGTCGCGTATCAGACTTCCGCTGAGCCGGCGAAAGTTGCGCAGGCGGACAACACCTTTGCCAAAGCGAGCGGGGCGAACGTCGACTGGCGCAAGTTCGACAGCGGCGCGGCGATTGTGCGGGCGTTAGCCTCGGGCGACGTGCAGATTGGCAACCTGGGCTCCAGCCCGCTGGCGGTGGCCGCCAGCCAGCAGGTGCCGATTGAAGTCTTCCTGCTGGCGTCGCAGCTCGGAAATTCCGAAGCGCTGGTGGTGAAGAAAAGCATCACGAAACCCGAAGATTTGATCGGCAAACGCATCGCGGTGCCGTTTATCTCCACCACGCATTACAGCCTGCTGGCAGCGCTGAAACACTGGGGCATTAAGCCGGGCCAGGTGCAGATCATTAACCTGCAACCTCCGGCGATTATTGCCGCCTGGCAGCGTGGCGACATCGACGGAGCATACGTCTGGGCGCCCGCCGTCAACGAGCTGGAAAAAGAGGGCACCGTGCTGACCGACTCCGAAAAAGTGGGGCAGTGGGGCGCGCCAACCCTTGACGTCTGGGTCGTACGGAAGGACTTTGCCGAGAAACACCCTGAAGTGGTGAAAGCCTTCGCCAAAAGCGCCATCGACGCACAGCAGCCATACATCAGCAACCCGGATGAATGGCTGAAACATCCCGCCAACCTGGAGAAGCTCTCACGTCTGAGCGGCGTGCCGGAAGCTGACGTGCCGGGGCTGGTAAAAGGCAACACCTATCTGACGCCTGCGCAGCAGGTCCAGCAGTTGAACGGGCCGGTGAGCAAAGCGATTGTCGACACTGCCACGTTCCTGAAAGAGCAGGGCAAAGTGCCTGCGGTGGCGGCGGATTACAGCCAGTTCGTGACCGATCGCTTTGTGAAATAAGGGGGCTGCAATGCTGAACATTACAAACCTGTCTGCCGATTACGGCGGCAAACCCGCCCTGGAAGAGATCAACCTGACGCTGGACAGCGGTGAACTGCTGGTGGTGCTGGGGCCGTCCGGCTGCGGGAAAACGACGCTGCTGAACCTGATCGCGGGGTTTGTACTGTATCAGCACGGCACGATCCAGCTGGAAGGAAAACGGGTAACGGGGCCGGGCGCAGAGCGCGGCGTGGTCTTTCAGAATGAAGGATTACTCCCGTGGCGAAACGTTCAGGAAAACGTTGCGTTTGGTCTGCAACTGGCAGGTGTAGCGCGTGAACAGCGCCTGAATACGGCGCGCGATATGCTGAAAAAAGTCGGGCTGGAGGGAGCTGAAAAACGCTTTATCTGGCAGCTTTCAGGCGGGCAGCGTCAGCGCGTCGGGATCGCCCGCGCGCTGGCGGCTAACCCACAGCTGCTGTTGCTGGACGAACCTTTCGGGGCGCTGGATGCCTTCACCCGCGAGCAGATGCAAACCCTGCTGCTGCGCCTGTGGCACGAAACCGGCAAGCAGGTGCTGTTAATCACCCACGATATCGAAGAGGCCGTGTTTATGGCGACGGAGCTGGTGCTGCTCTCACCGGGGCCGGGACGCGTGCTGGAGCGCCTGCCGCTTGAGTTTGCCCGCCGCTATGTGGCGGGAGAGCCGGTACGCAGCATCAAATCCGATCCGCTGTTTATTGAACAGCGTGAATACGTCTTAAGCCGCGTGTTTGAGCAACGGGAGGCGTTCTCATGAGCATTGTTTTCAGTGAAAAAACGCGGCGGACGCGCCTTGCCTTACGCTGGCCGTTCTCTCGCCAGCTCACCTTAAGCCTCAGCACGCTGGTGGTGCTGCTGGCGGTATGGTGGGCGGTTGCCGCGCAGCAGTGGGTCAGCCCGCTGTTTCTGCCCCCGCCAGGCCAGGTTCTGGAAAAACTAATTACTATCGCCGGGCCGCAGGGCTTTATGGATGCCACGCTCTGGCAGCATTTAGGCGCCAGTCTGATGCGTATTCTGGTGGCGCTGCTGGCGGCGGTCATTATTGGCGTTCCGGTGGGGATCGCGATGGGACTGAGCCCGACGGTACGCGGCATTCTCGACCCGCTGATAGAGCTTTACCGTCCCGTCCCGCCGCTGGCTTACCTGCCCCTGATGGTGATCTGGTTTGGCATCGGCGAGACGTCAAAGATCTTACTGATATACCTGGCGATATTTGCGCCGGTAGCCATGTCGGCCCTGGCTGGCGTAAAAAGTGCGCAGCAGGTACGCATACGTGCGGCGCAGTCGCTCGGCGCCAGCCGCGCGCAGATACTGCTGTTCGTCATTTTACCAGGCGCGCTGCCGGAGATACTGACCGGGCTGCGCATCGGCCTTGGGGTGGGCTGGTCTACGCTGGTGGCGGCAGAGCTGATAGCCGCCACGCGCGGCCTTGGGTTTATGGTGCAGTCGGCGGGAGAGTTCCTGGCGACTGACGTGGTACTGGCAGGGATCGCGGTGATCGCCGCGATTGCCTTTGGATTAGAACTGGGACTGCGCGCGCTACAGCGTCGCCTGACGCCCTGGCATGGAGAAATACAATGAGTGAACGACTGACCATTACCCCGCTGGGGCCATATATTGGCGCGCAGGTGTCGGGCCTGAACGTAACCCGTCCGCTGAGCGATAACCAGTTTGAGCAGCTGTACCACGCGGTGCTGCGTCATCAGGTGGTATTCCTGCGTGAACAGGCCATTACCCCGCAGCAGCAGCGCGCGCTGGCCCTGCGTTTTGGCGACCTGCATATCCACCCGGTCTACCCGCATGCGGAAGGGGTGGAGGAAATTATCGTGCTGGACACCCATAACGATAACCCGCCCGATAATGACAACTGGCACACGGACGTTACCTTTATCGACACACCGCCAGCCGGGGCGATTCTGGCAGCAAAACAGCTGCCGGAGACGGGTGGGGATACGCTGTGGGCCAGCGGGATTGCCGCGTTTGAGGCGCTCTCCGCGCCGCTCCAGACTCTGCTGAGCGGCCTGCGGGCGGAGCATGACTTCAAAAAATCGTTCCCGGAGTACAAGTACCGCAAAAGCGAAGAGGAGCACCAGCGCTGGCTGGATGCGGTCGCAAAACATCCCCCGCTGCTGCACCCGGTGGTGCGTACCCATCCGGTGACCGGAAAGCAGGCGCTGTTTGTGAATGAAGGGTTCACCACGCGCATCGTGGACGTAGCGGAAAAAGAGAGTGAGGCGCTGCTCGGCTTCCTGTTCGCGCACATCACCAAACCGGAGTTCCAGGTGCGCTGGCGCTGGCAGGAGAACGATCTGGCGATCTGGGATAACCGCGTCACGCAGCATTACGCTAATGCGGATTACCTGCCGCAGCGAAGGATTATGCAGCGGGCGACGATCCTGGGGGATAAGCCGTTTTACCGTGCGCCTTGATTGCCGGGTGGCGGCGTTGCCTTACCCGGCCTACGTTTAATTGTAGGCCCGGTAAGCGCAGCGCCACCGGGCAACGGAGCTAGAGGTGTGCTTCTATATACCGCTGATAGCGGTTTGCCTTCAGATAACACAGATCCACCAGCACCAGCCCGTCGATACAGTTATTGAACGCCGGATCGCTGCCGAAATCGATAAACTGCACGCCGCCTGGCTCGCATAGCTCGGAATACTGTTTGTAGAGCGGTGGGATGCCGCAACCCAGGTTGCCGAGCAGGGATTTCAGCTTTGTCAGGTCATCCACGTAATCCACTCCGCCAAACTGTGCCAGCACGTCCGGAAGTGAGGCCGGGTAGGGTTGACGCGAGGCGGCTAAGGGATGGCTGGCCGGAAACCAGAGACGATAAAACGCCACCAGCAGATCCCGTGCGGCAGGCGGTAAGCCGCCGGAGATGGACACCGGACCAAACAGGTAACGGTAATGGGGATAGCGTGCCAGATAGGCGCCAATGCCTGACCACAGATAGTCCAGACCGCGACGCCCCCAGTAGCGCGGCTGTATAAAGCTGCGCCCCAGCTCAATACCGTGCTCAAGTATGTCCTGCATTTTTTCGTCGTAGTGGAACAGGCTGTAGCTGTACAACCCCTCGACGCCGCGCTTTTCCACCTGCATGGCCGTTGGCATAAAGCGGTACGCGCCGACAATCTCCAGGTCATCGTCATCCCACAGAATAAGGTGCAGATAGTCATCATCGTAGCTGTCGGTATCCCGGCGCTTCCCGCTGCCTTCCTCCACGGCACGAAAGGCAATCTCGCGCAGCCGCCCAAGCTCGCGCAGCAGAGGCGCCTCTTCCTGCCCGTTGCGCTGCCAAAGATAGATGGCCTTACCATCGCTGGTTTTGCCCAGACACTCGGCCTGCGCCAGTTCGCGCTTGAGCGTCGCCCTGTCTTCCGGGCGGGCAATGGCGCACTGGGTTTTAAAGACGCCAGGCAATCCCTTGCCAAGACGTATCACGTGCTGACGACACTGCTCGGCCATCTCACGCGATGAAAGGGTAGAACTAAACCGGTCATTCCAGGCAATCTGCTGGCCGATTTTGATCGGCAACTGACTGTGACGGCGGCGAAACATCTGTTGCATCAGCAGCAGCATGGATACCGTTGGCGAGACCAGGGTACTGGCATAAAACAGCAGGCTGTTGTGCGCCTGGATATGTACCGGGAGTAGCGGCACCCGTAGTTTGCCGGCCAGCTTGATAAAGCCCGGATGCCATTTTTTATCGCGGATGCCTTTGCGCGTTGGGCGGGAAACTTCGCCCGCCGGAAAGAAGATCAGCACGCCGGCGTTTTGCAGGTGCTGCTCCATCTGTATCAGCGAGGCTTTTGCGGTTCTGCCGCCCATATTATCCACGGGAATAAATAATGAGCTGAGGGGCTCAAGGTGGGACAGCATCCTGTTGGTAACAACCCTGACGTCGCGGCGCACGCGGGAAACGGCATACAGCAGCGCCAGCCCATCCAGGGTGCCGGTGGGGTGGTTCGCTATCACAATGAGTGGGCCGTGTTCGGGGATTTGTTCGAGGTCGCGGGCGGAAACGGAGCAGTGAATATCAAGGTGTTCCAGAACCTGCTCCACCATATCCAGCCCTTTCAGGTGACGGTGGCTGGCGGCAAACTGCTGAAATTCGTCTTCGTGAAGCAGTCTTTTTAACAGACTTTTTTGCCAGGGTGCGGGCCTCGCCTGAGGCCAAAGGTCATCAAGAACGCTGTCGAGACTAAACATTGATCACTCCTCCTGCCGTCTTGCCCAGACAGTAGAAGGAGGAGATGTCGTTTGTATTGCAGTTTGGTGAAGATTAGCGCAGAGAGCAGGCCGGGTAAGGCGAAGCCGCCACCCGGCGCTAAAGCGGATTAACGCAGAATTTTCTTCTCAGCCAGATCCAGCGCAAAATAGCTGAAGATCAGATCCGCGCCCGCGCGTTTGATCGCCCCCAGGCTTTCGAGGATCACTTTCTCTTCGTCGATGGCACCCGCCTGCGCGGCGAATTTGATCATCGCGTACTCGCCGCTCACCTGGTAGGCGCCTAGCGGCAGTTCGGTGCGTTCGCGAATGTCGCGCAGGATATCCAGGTATGCGCCAGCCGGTTTCACCATCAGGCAGTCAGCACCCTGGGCTTCATCCAGCAGAGACTCACGAATCGCTTCGCGGCGGTTCAGCGGGTTCATCTGATAGGTTTTACGATCGCCTTTCAGCGCCGTGCCGGCTGCTTCACGGAACGGGCCGTAGAAAGAGGAGGCGAATTTGGTGGAATAGGACATGATGGCGGTGTCGGTGAAGCCCGCAGCGTCCAGCGCCTGGCGGATCGCCTGTACCTGCCCATCCATTGCCGCAGAAGGCGCAATGAAATCCGCACCCGCAGCGGCGGCAACCACTGCCTGCTTGCCCAGATTCAGCAGGGTCGCATCGTTGTCCACGCCGTGATCGCACAGCACACCGCAGTGGCCATGAGAGGTGTATTCGCAGAAGCAGGTATCGGACATGACGATCATCTCCGGCACACTCTCTTTGCAGATGCGCGACATGCGGGCGACGAGGCCGTCTTCTTTCCAGGCATCACTGCCGGTCGCGTCAGTGTGGTGGGAGATACCGAACGTCATTACCGAGCGGATGCCCGCATTCGCGATGCGTTCGATCTCGCGGGCCAGATGCTTTTCAGGAATGCGCATCACGCCCGGCATCGCGTCGATGGCTTTGTAGTCATCGATCTCTTCTTCAACAAAAATCGGCAACACCAGATCGTTTAAGGTCAGTGTTGTCTCTTCAAACATGGCGCGCAGTGCGGGAGACTTGCGCAGGCGACGGGGACGTGCAATTAAATCGGTCATGGTATGCCTGATGTTTGTGGAACAAAGAGGTATAGTGTACCTGAAAGCGGGGAGCGGTGTTTTACTAAAGTTGTCTTTTAGATTTTCGAAATCGACTAATATTCGCTGTATGTATTTTGTCTATATTATAAAACTTATTATGGTGTTCAGCGTGGTGTTTAATATTGGTGAGGTTTCTATGTTGGTTCGGGATTATAAATATAAATGATTTATTGCTTTTTATTATATGTGCCGAAGCAACTAAAGTGGTTTGCAATCAGTTGGATTTATAATATTTATTCATAATGATTGATATTGCCCTGGGTTTACAAGCTTATTTGTCTGAATACGGACTTAATGGAATCATTCATTGAACCTTTTCGAAGTGAAACTGCATAATTCCTTCCGCAATTTAATGTTGCTAAATGATTTGATGGACAAACTTGCTTACGTCCCTGAGGAGGGATGACCCAATGCAAACATGGAAAAAGAAACTGGTTGTATCACAACTTGCATTAGCCTGCACACTGGCTATCGCTTCTCAGGCCAATGCGAAAGATATATCCGGCACAACATATAATACTTTTGGCTATGACAATACCGCGTCCACGCCCTGGTATTATGGTTATGCTGACTGGGATTATTCAGATGCCACACATGATGGTGACATTTATCCAGTCATCAATAAATCAACCGTAAACGGAGTTATTTCGACATACTATCTGGATGATGGTGTCAATGGCCGTGCGAACGCGTTGAGTATTTCTAACAGCACCATTAACGGCATGATCACGTCAGAGTGTATGACCACGACGTGTGCAGATGGTGTGGATACTGACGGTACCACTCATACCCAGTATGATCGTTTTAGCCTGACTGTTGATAACTCCACCATCAACGATACCTACGAGCATTACGCCTACGATGTCGTCAATGGTGAAACCACTGAAACGCATTATCTGGACACCTATGGTCTGGGTAACGCGATCACGCTGGACGTTGAATCTGACATCGTTATTCAGAACAACTCCCATATCGCGGGCATCACGCTGACGCAGGGTTATCAGGAGCTGGATAACACGCCATACGACGGTGTTGAAGGCGTTGCTAACAGCAGCAATATCTTTACCGATACGCTGGTGGTGAAAGATTCTGTGCTGACCTCTGGTGCGTACAGCGATCTGGGTACCAGTGGCTTCTACGGTCAAACGGCGAAGCCGAGCGACTACGGTGAAACCAACGCCACGGCTGCGGATGATGCGGCGCTGATCGTTGTTGCTGGCGCGTCTGATAACGCTATGCAGACCACCGCTACCTTCGATCACTCTACCATTACCGGCGACATCCTTTTCGCCAGCACCTTTGATAACAACTTCTACGAGAATGGCGATCCGGCAACGGATACCACCGATGACGGCGTCTATAACCCAACTACCAACGGCTGGGATGATACCGACAAGCTGGATGTCACGCTGACCAACGGCAGTAAATGGGTGGGTGCCGCGCAGTCCAGCGTTGAAGCCATCGGCACGGCGCAGATGTATGGTGAAGGCTACAGCGATGTAGACTGGCACACGCTTTCTCCAAACAGCATCTGGCCTGATTCTACCTTTGACAGCAACGGTCATGTTGCAGGTGAAGAAGTTTATCAGAGCGGCCTGTTCAACGTGGCGCTGGATAACGGTTCCGAGTGGGATACCCGTAAGATCTCCAACATCGACGCGCTGACGGTGAACAACCAGTCTCAGGTCAATGTTGAAAACTCCGGCCTGCTGGCAGATTCCATCACCCTGACCAATGCGTCTAGCCTGAATATTGGCGACAGCGGTGGTGTGGCTACCGACAGCCTGTATCTGGATAGCTACAGCCGTGCTGCACTCACTGAAGAGACAGCTGAGCTGTATGCCAACACCATTACCGTGGACAACGGTGCAGAGCTGGCGCTGGGTCTGGGACAGGTTGATACGCACAATATGGTGCTGACCGATGGCGGTGTGCTTAACGTTGCCAGCCGTGATTATGTGCTGAACAGCGACCTGAACAACGCACGCTATATCACCAACGATCGCTCTAAAGCGGATTACGACTATGGTGTTGTCGCGCTGAACTCTGACGGCCATCTGGCGGTGAACGGTGACGTTGCCGGTAACTATAAAGTGCGCATCGACGATGCGACCGGCGCAGGCTCCGTAGCTGACTACGAAAACAAAGAGATCGTTCGCGTCTATGACAATAACGCGGATACCGCTGCCAGCTTTACTGCGGCAAACAAAGCTGATTTAGGTGCATACACCTATCAGGCGCAGCAGAAGGGCGACACCGTTGTTCTCCAGCAGGAAGAGCTGACTGATTACGCCAATATGGCGCTGAGCATTCCTTCTGCTAATACCAACATCTGGAATCTGCAACAGGATACCGTGGGTACCCGTCTGACCAACAGCCGTCATGGCCTGGCAGATAACGGCGGCGCATGGGTGAGCTATTTCGGCGGCAACTTTGACGCGGATAATGGCACCGTTAGCTACGATCAGGACGTAAGCGGCATTATGGTAGGTCTGGATACTCAGATCGACGGTAATAACGCGAAGTGGATTGTCGGTGGTGCGGCTGGTTTCGCGAAGGGTGATATCAGCGATCGTACTGGTCAGGTCGATCAGGACAGCCAGACTGCGATGATCTACGCGTCGGCGAAGTTCATGAACGACATCTTCCTCGACAGCTCCCTGAGCTACACCCGCTTCAACAACGACCTCTCTGCTACCATGAGCAACGGTCAGTATGTTGACGGTAATACCACGACTGACGCCGTTGGTTTCGGGATGAAACTGGGCTATGACTGGAAACCAAACCTGTCTGGCTACGTCACGCCTTACGCGGCGATCTCTGGCCTGTTCCAGTCCGGTGATGACTACCAGCTAAGCAACGACATGCGTATCGATGGTCAGTCTTACGACAGTATGCGTTATGAACTCGGCGTGGATGCAGGTTATACCTTCAACTACGGCGGCGAGCAGGCATTAACGCCTTACTTCAAACTGGCTTACGTGTATGACGATGCCGACAACAATGCTGATATCAACAATGACAGCATTGATAACGGCGTGGAAGGCTCTGCGGTTCGCGTGGGACTGGGCACTCAGTTCAGCTTCACGAAAAACTTCAGTGCTTACACTGATGCGACTTATCTGGGCGGCGGCGACGTTGACCAGAACTGGGGAGCAAACCTGGGTGTGAAATACACCTGGTAATATAGAAAGCGCGGGGGATTTTTCCCCCGCTTTTTTATGTGTTTTAAAAATTATAAAGAACCGACATATACAGATGACTTGAGGTATGCATGAACGTTAATGCGAAGCCACTTTCTGAATTAAGCCGGCTCATAAAGTGTCTGGAAGTCGCCGGTACCCCATTTAAGATCGAACCACAACAATTAATAACTACCGGCAATAATGATGATGAACCATTGACCGTTGTCATACAATCCGGCCTGACGGCCGTCCACCGTAAATCAGACGAATTACTTATGGGTATTGCGCGGGCACCGTATATCCACGGTTTAAGCGCATGGATAAATGAAAACTATCTTGAATATTCTTTGATGGCACAGACGCCTTGTACCGGATTTTATTTACCGGCATCTGACGCGTACCAGCTTATTCAGGACGCGCAACTTTGGCAAGAGGCTTTCTGCTGGCTGTCATGGCTTAACCATTTATTGGGAAAACGTGACATGCAATTGGTCGGAAATAATTCCTATAGCCAAATCCGGGCGATGCTGATCAATATGGCCGAGTGGGATGACACGCTACGTTCAAAAATTGGTGTTATGAATCATATTCAGCGTAGCACTCGTATTTCTCGTTCGGTCGTTGCTGAGGTTCTGGCGGCGCTGCGACAGGGGAACTACATCAATATGAGCCGGGGCAAACTGATCAGTATCAACCGTTTGCCCACGGACTATTGAGATCAGTTAGAGGCCGTAAGCACCTGCGCTTTATTGGCGCTCAGCTCGGCCACCAGATTATTTACGCCATCACTCATATTCACGAAGCGTGTATTTGGCGACCGGGTGACCACCACAAAAGCGCCTACGTTTGATTGCGGAATCATCGCCATGTAGGTGATGAACCCGCCACCTCCACCGGTTTTTTGAATAATCCCCGGTCGGCCATCTTTTGGCGCCATATACACCCAGCCCATGCCGAGGGCATCGGCTTTACCTGGAACATCCATGCCAATGACGCGTCGTAGCTGAGCACGCTGGTAGATGAGCGTCTGCATTCGGTCGGCCTGATTGCTGCGCGCGTAAAAATCCGATGAGAGGAACTGTTGCATCCAGCGCATCATGTCGCCAGGCGTAGAGTAAACGCCACCGCTGCCAATGGCGGCCAGCGTGTTATTGCACGGGCTGGCCCCTTTTTCCGCCACCATCAGACGCTTGCACTGGTCCGGGGAGGGGGTGTAAGTGGTATCTTTCATCCCGAGCGGACGCGTGATCTGCTCTTCAAACAGTTGAGGGTAGGGCTTACCCGACGCCGTCGCTAAAGCGTCGGCCAGCAGATCAAACGCCAGGTTAGAATAGCCGGCCTGCGAGCCCGGGGCCGATTTCAGGGTTGCTGTGCTCAGGTAGTTCCAGCGTTGCTCGCGGGTTGGCCAGACAAAGACAGGGCGATGCGCAGCGCCACCGGGCTGTTCTCGCGGCAGGGCGCTGGTATGGGTCGCCAGATTCACCAGTCTGATCGGCGTTCCCTGATATGTCGGAACGCGAGCGCCGGGCGGTGCATATTTGCTGAGTGGATCGTCGAGTTTCACCACGCCCTGATCGAGCAGTTTCACCAGCATTTCGCTGGTCATCAGCTTGGTTATCGATGCGACACGGATAACGGAATCCAGCTGCGGACGAACGTTATTTCCCGGTCGTGTTTCACCGAAGCTGCGAAACACCCGCTGGTTACCGTCGATCACGACCAGCGCCATTCCCGTCGCACCGCTGCCGTAATAAATAAGGTTCGCGTAGCGATCGGCAATGTCAGAGGCCAGAACCGGGGCCGTCAGAGGCTGTGCTGCCTGGGCGGTGGACAGGCTCACCGCACACAGCGCGGCGATAGAGAGCAGACAACGTTTCAACGAAAAGCATCCATCAAGTGAATAAGGAAAGTTACGGGTAGTTATACTACTAATCGGCGTCGGGCAATGGCCCGATTTGCATAACGATAGCGAGAAAAACGTAACCGTGGGTAAATTTGAACAATTTACTTGCGGCGTGGCTCCCATTTTGTGACATCGACCGTATGATAGACGCTACGATCGCTGTTGCGAATGAAACGCACCGAAACAATTCCTGAAAACTGTGAAGCGAACTAATAATTCACCCGCAGGTCTCACTTTTTTGCCTGAGCCGGGAGGCTGGCACAGGCAAGGTTTCGTGTGGCGATATGTTGAACACAGCAACAGCCATAACAACAAGAAGGAAGCACAATGTTTAAGTCTTTTTTCCCAAAGCCGGGGCCCTTTTTCCTGTCGGCATTTATTTGGGCACTGCTGGCTGTCATTTTCTGGCAGGCCGGTGGCGGCGCGTGGCTGACCCGTCTTACGGGGGCAACGGGCGATATTCCCATTAGCGCAGCGCGCTTCTGGTCCATGAGCTATCTGCTTTTCTACGCTTATTACGTGCTCTGCGTAGGGCTTTTCGCCATGTTCTGGTTCGTCTATTCTCCTCACCGCTGGCAATACTGGTCGATTCTCGGCACGTCGTTAATCATCTTTGTCACCTGGTTCCTGGTGGAAGTGGGCGTAGCGGTCAATGCCTGGTATGCGCCGTTTTACGATCTGATCCAGACGGCGCTGAGTTCGCCGCATAAAGTGACCATTAACCAGTTCTACCATGAGGTGGGGATCTTCCTCGGCATCGCCCTCATCGCCGTGGTGATTGGCGTGATGAATAACTTTTTCGTCAGCCACTATGTATTCCGCTGGCGTACCGCGATGAACGAACACTATATGGCGCACTGGCAGCACCTGCGGCATATCGAAGGTGCCGCACAGCGTGTGCAGGAAGACACCATGCGTTTTGCCTCTACTCTGGAAGATATGGGCGTGAGCTTTATCAACGCCATCATGACGCTGATCGCCTTCCTGCCGGTGCTGGTGACGCTCTCGTCGCACGTTCCGGAGCTGCCGATTGTCGGCCATCTGCCATACGGCCTGGTGATTGCTGCGATTGTCTGGTCGCTGATGGGAACGGGGCTGCTGGCGGTGGTGGGGATCAAGCTGCCGGGGCTGGAGTTTAAAAACCAGCGCGTGGAAGCGGCCTACCGTAAAGAACTGGTGTATGGCGAAGACGATGCCAACCGTGCGTCACCGCCTACCGTGCGTGAGCTGTTCGGCGCCGTACGTCGTAACTATTTCCGCCTCTATTTCCATTACATGTATTTCAATATCGCGCGCATTCTTTATCTTCAGGTTGATAACGTTTTCGGGTTGTTCCTGCTGTTCCCGTCCATCGTTGCGGGTACGATTACGCTCGGTCTGATGACCCAAATCACCAACGTCTTTGGTCAGGTTCGCGGTTCGTTCCAGTATCTGATCAGCTCCTGGACTACGCTGGTGGAGCTGATGTCCATCTACAAACGTTTACGCAGTTTCGAGCGTGAGCTGGACGATAAGGACGTGCAGGAAGTCACCCATACATTAGGTTAAAAAGGAATTGCTATGCCATTTGCCGTACCACGTGCATTACCGCTGACGTTACTCGCCGCTTTTGTGCTGGCGGGCTGTGCCGAAAAAGGGGCTGCCCCGCTCAAAGAAGGGGAGAAGCCCGTTGATGTGGCGAGCGTGGTGCGGCAAAAGATGCCCGCCAGCGTGAAGGATCGCAGTGAGTGGGCTGATGCGCTGGCAGCGACCTTCAAAAGCCAGAAGATCGCGCCTACCGAGGAGAATATCTGCTCGGTGCTCGCGGTGGCGCAGCAGGAATCGATGTATCAGTCAGATCCTGTAGTGCCTGGCCTGAACAAAATCGCCTGGAAGGAGATCGACCGCCGGGCCGAATCGATGCATATCCCGGTTTTCCTGGTGCATACCGCCCTTAAAATCACCTCGCCAAACGGTAAAAGCTACAGTGAACGGCTGGATACGGTGAAAACCGAGAAACAGCTTAGCGCCATTTTCGATGATTTCATCAATATGGTGCCGATGGGGCAGAAGCTGTTTGGCTCACTGAATCCGGTGCATACCGGCGGTCCGATGCAGGTCAGTATCGCATTTGCGGAAAAGCATACCGACGGCTATCCGTGGGATATCGACGGTACGGTACGTCAGGAGGTCTTCTCCCTGCGCGGTGGGCTGTGGTTTGGGACGTATCACCTGCTGAATTATCCGGCCAACTACGATAAACCGCTGTATCGCTTTGCCGACTTTAACGCGGGCTGGTATGCCAGCCGAAATGCAGCCTTCCAGAATGCGGTAAGCCGCGCCAGCGGTGTGAAGCTCGCTTTGGACGGCGATCTCATTGCTTACGGCAGCAGTGAGGCCGGGACCACCGAACGTGCGGTGCGAAAACTCTCGACGAAGCTGGAGATGAGCAACAGCGACATTCGCCGACAGCTGGAGAAGGGCGACAGCCTGGCGTTTGAGAAAACGGATCTGTATAAGCAGGTCTTTGCGCTGGCCGAGAAGAAAAGTGGAAAGGCATTACCCAGAGCCATTCTGCCAGGCATTCAGCTGGAAAGCCCGAAGATCACGCGTAACCTGACGACCGCCTGGTTCGCGAAACGCGTTGACGATCGTCGGGCACGCTGTATGGGACTGTAATCAGTGGCGGTTGCGCCAGCGCAGGACAAGGGCAATCACGCCCAGAACCATGCTGCCCGCGAGGAAGGGAATGAGTCCAAATACGGTGCTCACGCCTAAACCGATTTCAACGCGCGGGCGGCCTGTATCCTGCACCTGCATCAGATGCTCATACACGCCAGGGGCATGCACCAGCATATTCAGCAGTTGGGTTCCTGCCCAGAAACAAAACAGAACAAACAGGGCATAGGCAATATTCCCCGCCGTGGAGGTTTTTGGTTGTTTTCCGCCAAAAATCGGTTTCGACAATGTAAAGTCTGCCATAAGACCTCCCGAAAATATCACTCTGTTTTAATACGCGTCGTACAGGGTGAGTGTGACAGGTCATAGCATTTGTCAATATCAGAATCGTGGGAAATTCGGCTCAGGATTTCTCCTGGATTGTCGATTTCTGCATCATGTCACAAATTGATAACATAAGTGAAACTGCGCTGCATTTCAGAATTTACGTATCCGCCACAGACGCCATTATCAAACTGTGAGAGGATAGTTTTTTTCTGCCGGAGTTGTCATGAAGCTCACTTCCAAATTACGCCGTGACTGGCATTACTACGCCTTTGCGATCGGGCTGATCTTTATTCTCAACGGTGTTGTCGGGCTGCTGGGATTTGAAGCGAAAGGCTGGCAAACCTATGCGGTTGGGCTGGTAACCTGGGTAATCAGTTTCTGGCTGGCGGGATTTATTATCCGCCGTCGTCCCGATGAGACGACGACGGCAGAGAAAGCTGACTAACCGTTAGTTAACGGAACTTTTCAGGGCGCTGTCAGCGGCGTGACGTTCCAGCGCCAGTTCAATCAGGCGGGTGATCAGTTCCGGATAGCTTATCCCGCTGGCCTGCCACAGCTTCGGGTACATGCTGATATTGGTAAAGCCCGGCAGAGTGTTGATTTCGTTAATCACCACCTCGTTATCCGGCGTCAGAAACACGTCGACGCGCGCCATCCCACAGCATCCCAGCGCCTGATAGGCTTCAACGGCGATCGCCCGGATCTTGTCGTTAACGTCAGGATCGAGCGCGGCGGGAACCACAACCTGGGCACCTTTGTCGTCAATATATTTGGTGTCGTAGGAATAGAAGTCACTGTTCAGTACCACTTCACCACAGGTACTCGCCTGCGGGAAGTCGTTGCCCAGTACGGCGCACTCAATTTCACGACCGTTAATTCCCTGCTCAACCACCACCTTATGGTCAAATTCAAAGGCCAGACGAACGGCATCGTTAAACTGCGCTTCGCTGGTGACTTTGCTGACGCCGACGGACGAGCCCTGATTCGCCGGTTTCACAAACAGCGGCAGGCCGAGTTGCGCCTGGATCTGCGCGAAGCTGTGTTTATCGCGGTTGGCGCGAGTGAGCGTCACGAACGGCGCAATATTCAGACCGGCGTCGCGCAGGAGACGTTTTGTAACGTCTTTATCCATGCAGGCGGCAGAGCCCAGCACATCGGAACCGACAAATGGCAGGTTCGCCATCCGCAACATGCCTTGCAGGGAGCCGTCTTCGCCCAGCGTGCCGTGAACGATAGGGAATACTACGTCAATCTGTGCCAGCGCCTGCGCGTTCCCGGCATCGATAAGCTGTCCCTGTTCCACGCCTGGAACCGTTGCGACGCTGACATCAGAAGGATTAAGGGCAATGTGCGCCGGATCGTCAGCGTGTAACAGATACTGGCTGGCATCGTTAACATGCCACTGGCCCTGTTTATCAATGCCCAGCAGCACCACGTCAAAACGGCTTTTATCAATCGCATCAACGATATTTTTAGCCGATTGCAATGACACCTCGTGCTCTGCCGATTTTCCCCCAAAGACAATACCTACGCGCTGCTTTGCCATCTCACTCTCTTCCAGTCTGACGAAAAGCCCATAACATACCACGATGCCCGGCGGGTTTCGCGGCCTTCTGCCATAATGTTTTGGGGATGCTGAAGGGGGGCGCGTGAAAGGAAAAGGTCTGCTTATTCTTATTGTTATTGCCGGGATCGCCACGGTGGGCTACCGCTGGTTGCCGCCGTATTACAATCCTTTCGTGCCGCTTACGCTTGACGATCCGCCCGGAAAAATAACCCAGTTTAAACTTCGACGTTTAACACCGCAGGCATGCGAAAGCCTGTTAGCGCAGGCGAATCAACGCCAGCTTATCCGTACCCAGGCTGTCGCTGACAGCGCCGGTGAGTGTCCGCTGAGTAACGTGGTGCGCGTGCGCGATTTTGGCCCGGTGAGCCTGAACAGCAGCTTTCTGGCCAGTTGTCCGCTGGCGTTAAGTTCGGCGCTGTTTGTCAGCCAGCAGGCCCGACCGCTCACCAAAACCTGGACCGGAAGCGAGCTTACGCGTATTGAACATCTGGGCAGCTTCGCCTGCCGCAATATCTACAGCCGCCCGGATGCGCGGCGCAGCGAACATGCCACGGCGGATGCGCTGGA
This sequence comes from Enterobacter sp. BIDMC93, assembly GCF_001037805.1. Classification (NCBI taxonomy): domain Bacteria; kingdom Pseudomonadati; phylum Pseudomonadota; class Gammaproteobacteria; order Enterobacterales; family Enterobacteriaceae; genus Enterobacter; species Enterobacter sp. BIDMC93. Next base: position 4,078,933 of record NZ_KQ089962.1, on the reverse strand, counting down.
TATCAGCGCTTTCAGGCTGGCAAATGGACAGCGCGTTACCGTCCTGAACGGCTGGAAAGCGGAAAAGACGCAGCCCTGGCTACAGGCCCTGCTCTCGGCAAGCTGTGGCTATTACGGTAACGGTCTGGGGCCGGACTATAATGCCGCCCATGCCAACCATTTCCATCTGGGGATGCGCGGCTATGGATTATGTCGATGAAGCATAATCTTCCGCCAAAAATTGGATAAATTGTGACTTATTTCACAAATATGATGACTGGGAAGATAAAACACCAAAGTCTGCAAGGCCGCATCTCTGGCGCTATGTCATTGCGCGTAACTTGCTAATCTGTCGGCGAATTCGCCTAAAAATGAAGACTATTTCTGTTATGGAATCCTGGAAAGTTAATCTCATTTCAGTCTGGTTCGGCTGCTTCTTCACCGGACTGGCTATCAGCCAAATATTGCCCTTCCTGCCGCTGTATGTGTCGCAGCTGGGAGTGACTTCCCATGAAGCGCTCTCGATGTGGTCCGGCCTGACGTTCAGCGTGACGTTTCTGGTCTCCGCCATTGTGTCGCCGATGTGGGGCAGCCTGGCGGATCGCAAGGGGCGCAAGTTGATGCTGCTCCGCGCCTCGCTGGGGATGGCGATAGCCATTTTGCTCCAGGCCTTCGCCACCAACGTCTGGCAGCTGTTTATTCTGCGGGCGATAATGGGGCTGACCTCCGGTTACATTCCGAATGCCATGGCGCTGGTGGCCTCACAGGTACCGCGTGAGCGAAGCGGCTGGGCGCTCAGCACGCTTTCCACGGCCCAGATCAGCGGGGTCATTGGCGGCCCGCTGCTCGGCGGCTTCCTGGCGGACCATGTCGGGCTGCGTGCGGTCTTTATCATTACCGCGATCCTGCTAACGATCAGCTTTCTGGTCACCCTTTTTCTGATTAAAGAGGGCGGGCGGCCTGTTGTCAGTAAATCCGAACGCCTGAGCGGAAAAGCGGTTTTCGCCTCGCTGCCTTATCCTGGCCTGATGATTAGCCTCTTTGTGACGACGATGGTGATCCAGCTCTGTAACGGTTCGGTAGGGCCGATTCTGGCGCTGTTTATCAAGTCGATGGCGCCGGACAGCAGCAACATTGCTTTTCTGAGCGGGATGATTGCCGCGGTGCCGGGCGTGTCGGCGCTGATGTCTGCTCCGCGTCTGGGGAAACTGGGCGACAGGATCGGTACGGCACGTATTCTGATGGCAACGCTCATCATTGCGGTGATCCTTTTCTTTGCCATGTCATTCGTCACCACACCTCTTCAGCTCGGCATCCTGCGCTTCCTGCTTGGCTTCGCAGATGGCGCCATGCTGCCCGCTGTTCAGACGCTGCTGGTGAAATATTCCAGTGACCAGGTAACCGGCCGCATTTTTGGCTACAACCAGTCGTTCATGTATTTAGGCAACGTAGCGGGCCCGCTTATCGGCGCCTCGGTCTCGGCGATGGCGGGTTTCCGCTGGGTATTTGCCGCGACGGCGGTGGTGGTCCTGCTGAATATTATTCAACTGGCCTTTGCCTTGCGACGCCGCAGGCGAATCGCTGAGGCAAAGTCGGCCCGGTAAACACGATAATATATTATTTATTCTTATGAACGCCGCATTTTTATATAACGAAATGCGGCGCCTTTCTTTCAGGAAAACGTTTCGCTTTCGCGCTGAAATATCTTTTTTGGCAGCGATGTCACTTTTGCATAAGATAAAGCTAATCCATGCTTTTCATTATTCAGAGAGGGTGTTAATTTCAGGGGAAATCACATAAGGAAATAGCACCATGAAAAATCTCATTGCTGAGTTGTTGGTTAAGCTTGCCCAAAAGGAAGAAGAGTCGAAAGAGCTGGTTGCCCAGGTCGAGGCGCTGGAAATCGTTGTGACGGCGCTGCTGCGACAGATGGCAAAACCGGAGCAGGAGGCGTTGATCGACAACGTTGAAGGTGCGCTGGAAAAAGCGCGTCCTGATTCCCAGGTGCCTGCGGAAGATGCGGAGCTGCTTCAGCAATACGTAAAGAAGCTTTTAAGGCATCCTCGCAGCTAACCTGCCTGAGGTGAAATGACGTGTCACAGAATTGTCATGCAGGATGCCTGGCGTCGCTCTGTTTTTATTTTTACACATTTATGCAGGGAAAATTAAATTGAGACAGAGCACACCTTTCACCGCATAATTTCTGTTATTAATTACCGCCTCCCACCCGGCCAAACCGGTTAATGAATATTGTGCCGATACAGGGCTGAAATAACCGCAGAGCCCGGCGAAAATCAGAGTCGCAGGGTGGTTTTTTTCCCGTAACGAGCCAGACTTAACGTGGAACTTCACATAAAGGATGGTGCAATGAAAACAACAATACTGGTTACCCTGCTCTCTGGCCTGTGTCTGATCGCCTCAGCACACGCGGAAGAGAAAACGTTAACGCCCCAGCAGCAGCGCATGACGACCTGTAACCAACAGGCGACATCGCAAAGCCTGAAAGGGGATGCCCGTAAAACGTACATGAGCGACTGCCTTAAAAATGGTGCGGCTAAACCCGGTGAAAAAAGCCTGACCCCACAGCAGCAAAAAATGCGTGAGTGCAACGCCCAGGCGACACAGCAGATGCTGAAAGGCGACGATCGCAGCAAGTTTATGAGCGCGTGCCTCAAAAAACAGGCGTAGTGCTAACGGGTGAGTCACGGCTGTGGCTCACCCAAAATTTCATACTTTCCCCGCTACCCCCCTCTCTATAATTTGGGAAAATGTTTCAGAATATTCCCAAAAATGATGAATGATGAGTTTTATGACAATCACGAGAACATTCGGGAAGCGTGGCACCAGCAGCTTTCTCAGGATGATTCATACCGTTCCGGTCTGCGATTTGCCCGGCGAATACGGCTGGCACGCATCGTTGGTCTGGCGGCGCTATTTGTTCCGCTTGCCAGCGTTCTGGTGAGCCAGTTTCTTTCCGGCGTCTGGTGGTTATTGCTGGTGGGCTGGGTCTTTGTCTGGCCCCATCTGGCCTGGCAGCTGGCTTTTCGTTCGGCTGAACCCCACAGCAGTGAAATTGTTAATCTGAAAATCGATGCCATTATTGCCGGTGTCTGGATGGGGCTAACAGGGTTCAATGCGCTACCAACGGCGGCGCTGATCGTGATGATTGGCATGAATATGATGGGATCGGGGGGATGTCGGTTATTTCTGACAGGACTCGCGCTACTTGCCCTGTCTGCCCTGTTGACCGTGCAATCCATGGGTACTCCTGTGGTATTGACCTCTGAACCGCTGGCGTTGTGGCTGACGCTCCCCGTGCTGGTGGTCTATCCCATACTGTTTGCCTGGCTCAGCCACCGCACGGCGATCCGTCTGGCAGAGCATAAGCGTCGGCTTGAGCTGATGAGTACCCGCGACGGAATGACCGGCGTGTTCAATCGCCGTCACTGGGAAACGCTGCTGCGTAACGAATTTGAGGCCTGCCGTCGCAGCCATCGACAGGCGACGATACTGCTCATCGATATCGATCACTTCAAGACGATCAACGACACCTGGGGGCATGACGTGGGGGATGAAGCGATTGTCGCCATCACGCGCCAGCTTCAGCTGACCCTGCGCTCAGGCGATTATATTGGCCGTTTTGGCGGGGATGAGTTCGCGGTGATCATGTCCGGCACGCCTGCCGACAGCGCGATTGCAGCGATGTCGCGCGTCCACGAACGGCTGGTCAACATGCCGCTGCACGGAGCACCTATGGCGAGGTTGTGTATCAGCGTTGGGGTTGCCCCCTGGGGGGCGCAGTTCACCCACTATCGTGAATGGCTAAAGGCGGCGGACGTGGCCCTCTATAAAGCCAAAAATGCCGGACGGGGCCGCACCGAAGTGGCCGCCTGACGCCCGGCGTAGCGCATCAGGACTTACTGAGCTTCTCTGATTTTTCCATGCATTTTTCCATCGCCTCGATCACGGCGGAGCGGAACCCGCGATCTTCCAGCACGCGCACGGCTTCAATGGTTGTGCCCCCCGGTGAGCACACCATATCTTTCAGTTCGCCCGGATGTTTACCCGTTTCCAGCACCATTTTGGCCGAACCCATCACCGCCTGCGCTGCGAATTTGTAGGCCTGCGCGCGCGGCATTCCACCCAGTACGGCGGCATCGGCCATGGCTTCGATAAACATAAAGACATACGCCGGGGCAGAGCCGCTCACGCCGACTACCGGGTGGATCATCGGTTCGGCAATCACTTCCGCTTCGCCGAAGCAGCGGAAAATATTCAGTACATCCGCCACGTCTTCAGATGTGACCAGCGCGTTCGGGGTAACGGATGTCATACCGGCATTCACCAGCGACGGGGTGTTTGGCATGGCGCGAACAATCTTACGGTCGTGGCCCAGCGCGCGGGCGAGCTGATCGAGGGTCACGCCTGCGGCAATCGATACCACCAGGGTCTCTTTGTTAAGGCTGGAGGTGATCTCGCTCAGGACTTTAATCATGATATTCGGCTTAACGGCGCCAAAGACAATATCCGCCACCTGAGCCACGTCCTGTGCGCTTTCGGCAGCGTTGACACCATACTCATCACGCAGCGCCGCGACTTTATCCGGGGATGGGGTATAGACCCAAATCTGCCCCGGCAGCACCTGCCCGCTGGCAATCAGTCCGCCGAGGATAGCTTTGCCCATATTTCCGCAGCCGATAAACCCGATTTTCTTATCCATCACGTCTCTCCGTTATTATGCGTTGTTATCTCTCATTGATAGCTTAACAACGAAATGCAGGCGACAATAGTCACCAGAATCATAATGGGGAGAGACTATGGCGATTTGGGTTGATGCGGACGCGTGTCCGAATGTCATCAAAGAGATTTTATTTCGTGCTGCCGAGCGCGTGCAGATGCCGCTGACGCTGGTGGCGAACCAGAATATCCGCGTGCCGCCCTCCAGATACATCCGTTCTCTGCGCGTTCCGGCCGGGTTTGACGTGGCGGATAACGAGATAGTACGCCTGTGTGACGCAGGAGATCTGGTGATCACCGCGGATATCCCGCTGGCTGCCGATGTACTGGCGAAAGGGGCGGCGGCGCTGAACCCGCGCGGAGAACGCTATTCGCCGGCAACGATCCGCGAGAAGCTCACCATGCGTGATTTTATGGATACGCTTCGTTCCAGCGGCGTGCAAACCGGTGGGCCGGACAGCCTGTCGCAGCGCGATCGCCAGCAGTTTGCCGCCGAGCTGGATAAATGGCTGCTGGAAGTGAAGCGCCGCCCGGCGTAGCCCACCTCCGGGCGGTTTTGTGGTACAGTGTGGCTTCCACAGGCTTGTCATTCCGTACCGCTTTGCAGTAAAGTTAGCGCAACATCTACTGCAATCATTTCTTTACAGCCTTCAGTTATCCGGCAGCAAGGGGAACACCTGGTTATGAACCCACCCATCTTTTTAGTTGGCCCTCGCGGCTGTGGGAAAACCACCGTTGGTCTGGAGCTGGCGCGTCTGTGCCAGAGTCAGTTTGTCGATACTGACCACTGGCTCCAGGAGAATGCCGGTAAGACCATCGCCGATATCGTTGAAGATGAGGGTTGGGAGAGCTTTCGTGCGCGTGAAACGGCCACGCTGGAAGCGGTGACCGTGCCGTCAACCGTGATCGCGACCGGTGGGGGCATTATTCTGGCACCGTATAACCGCCAGTTTATGCGCGAAAAGGGTGTCGTGATCTACCTCTGTGCCCCGGTCTCTACGCTGGTGGGGCGGCTGGAGGCGTTTCCGGAAGAGGGACAGCGCCCGGCGCTGACCGCGAAACCGCTGAGTGAAGAGGTCAGCGACGTCCTCGCCGAACGCGATGCACTGTACCGTGAGGCGGCACACCACGTTGTGGATGCGTCGGCGTCACCCGAGAAAGTTGCGATTCAGATTATTACCGCCCTGCGTTTGGCTTGCGCCAGCTAACAGCCGTCTATACTCATAGCTCAGACATAAAAAAGGATGAGCTATGCCAACCAGACCTCCCTATCCACGTGAAGCCCGCATCGTTACCGTTGAAAAAGGTAACGGCGATCAGACCGTAACCTGGTACCAGCTGCGTGCCGATCACCCTAAACCTGATTCGCTGATCAGCGAACATGAAACCGAACAGGAAGCGCTGGATGCGAAACGGCGCTATGAGGATCCTGAGAAGTCCTGACAGGAATCCGAATTCGTTACAACCGTGCCTGAATCACACTTTTAACATATCGCTGATGTTAAGCAGCAGTTAATATTTAGTTATTACAGGTGGATTCGGAAAGGCCAGTCGATCTTTACATTACGGTGTAGAGATCCCCTGCTACCCTTGGTGCTGTTTTGTTGAAAAAATGAACAGTGCAGCGTAGTGAGCCTGTACTTATGTGGCAGTTGTGGTAGTAACGGAAGGCGATCAAAATGAAGGCGACGTTGGCGATCCTCACGATTGGTGTGGTGCCTGTAAGCGAAGTATTACCGCTCTTAACCGAGCATGTCTCTGAACAACAAATTACGCATCTCAGTCTGTTAGGGAAGCTCAGTCGGGAAGAGGTCATGGAAGACTACGCGGTCGGAGAGGGGGAAGATCCCCTGGCAACGTTACTCAGTGACGGTAAACTGGCGCATGTGTCGCGCCAGAAAATCGAACGCGCGCTACAGGGCGTGATCGAAGTGCTCGACAATCAGGACTATGACGTTATTTTGCTGATGAGCACGGCACCCGTTAAAGGCCTCAGCGCGCGTAATGCCATTCTGCTCGAACCGATGCGGATTATCCCCCCGCTGGTGGCCTCAATTGTTGATGGTCATCAGGTTGGGGTCATCGTTCCCGTTGAGGAACTGCTGGATAACCAGACGGTGAAGTGGGCCGCGCTGGAGCACACCCCGCTGTACGCGCTGGCAAACCCGTTCTGGGACAGCGAAGCGAAGCTGATTGCGGCCGGGCAGGAGTTGATCGACAGAGGGGCGGATGTCCTGATGCTCGACTGCCTGGGCTTCCATCAGCGGCATCGTGATTTACTGCAAAAGGCGCTGGATGTTCCGGTGCTGCTCTCTAACGTCCTGATGGCGCGCCTGGCGTCAGAATTACTGGTGTAATGATTTTGCGTGACAGGTCATGAGCATGGCCCCTATAGTGGATTTTTCTCAATAAATATAAGGGCCAGTTCATGCTTCAAAGTAACGAATACTTTTCCGGTAAAGTGAAATCCATTGGTTTTACCAGCAGCAGCACTGGCCGCGCCAGTGTCGGCGTAATGGCGGAAGGGGAATACACCTTTGGCACCGCAGAAGCGGAAGAGATGACGGTGGTCAGCGGCGCGCTGAACGTCCTGCTGCCGGGTGAAACGGAGTGGAAAGTCTATAGTGCCGGGCAGGTCTTCAACGTGCCGGGCCACAGCGAGTTCCATTTACAGGTTGCAGAGCCAACCTCTTATCTGTGCCGCTATCTGAAATAAAAGCATGCCGGGTGGCGCATTCGCTTACCCGGCCTACGTTTTGCCTGTCAGCGCTGCGCTTCGCCGCCGAGACCTTCCACCAGGTTCTGAATCAGCGCCGCCAGCTCGCCGGTCATCAGGATAAAGTCTGCGTCAAAGCGCTGAGCATAATCTTCGCGGTCGATATCTTCGTTCTGATCGCGCAGTTCATCGCAGAACTTAAGGCGCTTCACGGAGCCGTCATCACACATCACAAACTGAATGCGCTGCTGCCAGTCGAGTGCCAGTTTGGTCACCACTTTGCCCGCTTCAATGTGCACGGCGATTTCGTCGCTCACCAGATCCTGTTTCTTCGCGCGGATCACGCCGCCATCTTCCAGCAGCGCTTTCAGCTCTGCTTCATCAAGGATCTGGAAGCCCTGCGCGGCAGTCCCGCTGCGCACCCACTCGGTCAGGGTCAGCTCAATCGGCGTTTCCAGCGCCAGCGGTACCACCGGTAATGAGCCAAGGCTCTTACGCAGCAGCGCCAGCGTATCTTCCGCTTTTTTGGCGCTGGCGCAGTCCACCATGATCAGCCCGTTAACAGTGTCGATCCACATCATGGTCTGGCTAAAGCGGCTAAAAGCGCGCGGCAGCAGCGAGTGCAGCACTTCATCCTTCAGCGAATCTTTTTCGGTTTTTTTAAGCTTACGGCCCTGTTCAGCTTCCAGCTTGAAGATCTTCGCTTCGAGCGCCTGCTTAACCACGGGCGTCGGCAGGATCTTCTCTTCTTTACGGGCGCAAACGATGATTTGCCCCGTGCTGCTGGCGTGGGTCAGCGCATCGCTTTGAGAACCCATTGGCGGAACCCAGCCGGTTTTTGCCATATCCTGGCTACCGCAAGGGGTAAAGGAGTAAGCGGCTAACTGTTTTTCCATCTCTTCTGCACGCAGCGAAACGTCGCGGCTGAGACGGTAAACCATCAAATTTTTGAACCACAGCATGATAATTTCCACGGCCTTGTCGTTAAATCAGCGGGCATGATAACGAATTGTCGCATCGCTTGCATTGCTAATCGGGAAGCGGGCTTCTACTCTGTTGATAATCAAAATAATGAGGAGTGTCTTGTGCGTATTGGGATTGATTTGGGCGGCACCAAAACAGAAGTTATTGCGCTGAGCGAGCAGGGGGAGCAACTGTTTCGCCACCGTCTGCCTACGCCGCGCGATGATTATCACCAGACCATAGAGACGATTGCCCGCCTGGTCGATATGGCAGAGCAGGCAACGGGCGAGACGGGCACGGTCGGGATGGGGATCCCCGGCTCCATTTCGCCGTATACCGGCGTGGTGAAAAACGCCAACTCCACCTGGCTCAACGGTCAGCCGTTTGATAAAGACTTAAGCCAACGCCTGAACCGGGAGGTGCGTCTGGCGAATGACGCTAACTGCCTTGCGGTCTCTGAGGCCGTGGATGGCGCAGCGGCTGGCGCGCAGACCGTATTTGCGGTCATTATCGGCACCGGCTGCGGGGCGGGCGTGGCGTTCGGTGGGCGCTCGCATATTGGCGGCAACGGCACCGCGGGCGAGTGGGGGCACAATCCGTTGCCGTGGATGGATCAAGATGAATTCAAATACCGCGCCGAAGTACCGTGCTACTGTGGCAAGCAGGGCTGTATTGAGACCTTTATTTCCGGCACGGGGTTTGCCACCGATTATCATCGTCTGAGCGGTCAGCCGCTGAAAGGTAACGAGATTATGCGTCTGGTTGAGGAGCAGGATCCGGTGGCTGAACTGGCGCTCAGCCGCTACGAAATGCGGCTGGCTAAGTCACTGGCGCATGTGATCAATATTCTTGATCCCGACGTGATTGTACTGGGCGGCGGCATGAGCAACGTCGACCGGCTGTACGCCACGGTGCCAACGCTGGTGAAACAGTGGGTATTTGGCGGCGAGTGCGAAACGCCGATCCGCAAAGCCGTCCACGGAGATTCCAGCGGAGTGCGCGGCGCGGCGTGGCTCTGGCCGGAATAAACGCAAAACCGTTTTTGATGTTTGTGCCCTCTCCCCGTGGGAGAGGGCCAGGGTGAGGGCACCAGAGCGCATCATCCCCCCATTTACTGCACCGCAAACTCCCTGTCCAGCCTGCTATATCCCAGCCCGTTGATCTTCTTCACTTTGATCTGCACCGGAATGCGCTCTTTCATTGCCTCTACGTGACTGATCACGCCGATAGTTTTCCCGGTGGCGTTCAGCGCGTCGAGCGCGTCCAGCGCGGTGTCCAGCGTTTCGCTGTCGAGCGTGCCGAATCCTTCATCCAGGAACAGCGAGTCAATGCGCGTTTTGTGACTGACCAGATCGGAAAGCGCTAAAGCCAGCGCCAGACTGACCAGGAAACTCTCCCCGCCGGAAAGGGTACGGGTATCGCGTACCGCATCGGCCTGCCAGGTATCGACCACTTCCAGCTCCAGCGCGTCGCTGGCTTTACGCTGAAGCAGATAGCGGCCATGCAGACGGTTGAGCTGCTGGTTGGCAAGCCACACCAGATTATCCAGCGTCAGCCCCTGGGCGAATTTACGGAATTTATCGCCGGTGCTGGAGCCTATCAGCGCGTTGAGATAGCCCCAGTCGTCGGCCTGACGCGCCGCCTCCTCAATCTGCTGCATAAGCGCCTGCTGGTGCAGACGGTTATCGGCGTCCTGTTTGAGCTGCTGGCGGATCTCCCCCTGATGCGTGGTGTTGTCCCGAAGCTGTTGCGCCAGCTGGTGTAACTGCGCCTGAAGCGTTGCGGCATCGGTTTCCAGCCCCTCGGGGCGCTGTGCCTGATGCGCCTGAAGCTGCATGCTTGCCTGCACCGAAAGCGCCGTGGCCTGCTGGAGCTGGTTTTCCAGCGTCTGCTTTTGTTGTTCAAGCTGGCGGATCGACGTTTCATCCAGCAGGGCGGAGAGAAATGCGTCCCGATCGGCAAAGCAGCTCGCGGTCAGCGCGGCGTTGAACTGAGCCTGTGATTGCTGGAGCCGTTCACGCTCAAGCGTCTCCTGTTGCTGTAGGGTGGTGAGCTGACTTTGCAGCGACACGCATTCGTTGTGGATGCCGCGCCAGTTCTCAGGGATAACCGCGTCGGCTTCTGCATCATTGGTAACCGGCAGCGTCTCCAGAATGGGCATCAGGGCGTTAATACCTTCCTGAATCGTACCGTGCTGGGCCTGTTTTTCCTGCCACAGGGTATATTCGCTTTCGCGCGCGCTCAGCCAGGCGCTTTCAGCCCCTTCATCGGGCACGCTAAGCGACAGCGATTGTAACGAGGCCGCCAGCGCCTGACGCGTCGCCGTCAGCTGCTGCTGGTACTGGCGCGCCTGACCTTCCTGTTCATTGAGCTGGTTTTGCAGCGTCAGACGCTGGCTGAGCTGATACAGCTGGCGTTCATACTGTTCCTGTTCGCTCATCCAGTGGGCTATATCATCCTGAATATTCAGCGCTATGTTCAGGGAGGCGCAGACCTCCAGCCACTCCTTAGTAAGTGCTTGCTCTTCCTCAGAGAGAGCCTGTGCTTCCTCAGTCTCGCGCTGGATCTGTTGGGTCAGCGCATTCACCTGCCCGAGCACCAGCAATCCTTCCTCTTTTAGCGCGGCAACCTCTTTCTCCAGCGCGTCGCGGCGGCGCTGATTGTCAGTCAGTTCAAGCGCCTGATACTGCACAACTGCCGGATGTTCGCGTGAACCGCAGAGCGGGCAAGGCTTACCCGCTTCGAGCTGTGCACGATAGTTCTCAAGATCCTTGATTGTCGCCTCACGCTCACAGAGCGCTTTCAGGTCGGCATAGTGCTGATTTTTCTCTTTGAACTGCTGACGCCGCAGGATCAGCGTTTCATTGAGCTTAGCCTGCTCAGCCTGCGCTTTCTGCACGCTTTCCGCATTCTGGCGCAGCCGTTTTTGCAGCGGCTGAAAGCGAGCGTGAAGCGCTGTCAGACGCTGGCGGAGCGCCCGCGATTGTGCCTGTTGCTCCATTGCCGTCGCGAGATCCTCAGCCGTCAGCGTCAACGTACTTTCAGGCATCTCAGCCAGCTTCTGACGAAGCTCAGCCATGCGCGCTGACTGGGCAACAAGCTGATTTTTATCGCGACCCAGTTGCGTAAAATGCGCCCGCCAGCCGGCAATTTCCTGCCCCCACTGACGGAAACGATCGTGTTCGGTCAGCCACTGCGTCAGTGCCTTGTGCTCTGTCTGCAACTGTTCACGGTTGCGCAGTGCACCGTTGCGAATACGCGAGCGCTGCACCGCTCTGTCGAGTAAGCGAGTATTTACTTCAACAATTCGCTCTGTTGTCTGCGCCAGGCGGGTGGTCTGCTCCTGCTGATACTCCCATAGCGGACGTAGCTGGGCGGCGGGCTGCGCCAGCTGGAGTTTCGCCAGTTGGGGCGCGGCGTCTGTCAGAGCCTGTTGCGCCTGCTGCTGCGAAGCGGCTGAACGCTGCTGCTCACGTATCAGTTCGTCGTTACGCGTAAGCCACTGAAAATCTTTCTGTTGGCTTTGCTGCTGTGCCAGCAGGACTTTTTCTTCGTCAGTAAGTGCCTGCAAACTTTGCTGCAAGTGCTGCTGCTGTTCCTCGCTCAGCAGCACAACCCCTGCGGCCTGCGCTTCGCACATCTCCAGCGCGTTACGTGCCGCTTTGTGTTTTTCAAAAACCATGGCGGAAATCTGGCCGTAAATTTCCGTGCCGGTCAGTTCCTCCAGCAGCTCTGCGCGATCGCTCGGTTTAGCATTCAGGAAGGCGGCAAACTGCCCCTGAGAGAGCAACATCGAACGGGTAAAGCGACCATAGTCCAGCCCGGTAAGCGTGGCGGTTTGTTCCAGCTTATCCGTGACTTTGTCGGCCAGAATTTTGCCGTCTTCGCAGCGGGCCAGCTCAACGCGCGGTGCCTGTAAGTTCCCGTCCGGCTGGTTGCGGGCGCGGTTCTGGCTCCAGAAAGCGCGATAAGCAACACCTTTGACCTCAAATTCTACTTCCGCCAGGCATTCGGCGGTATCGCGCGTCATCAGGTCGTTTTGCGCCTGAGAGACCTTATTAAGACGCGGCGTTTCGTGGTAAAGCGCCAGGCAGATGGCATCCAGCAGCGTGGTTTTACCCGCGCCGGTTGCGCCGGTGATGGCAAACAGCCCGTTGCTGGCGAACGGCTCCGCGGTGAAATCAATTTTCCACTCACCCTTTAGCGAATTCAGATTTTTCAGACGCAGGCTCAGAATTTTCATGCGTTTTCGTCCTCGTCATGGAGGGAATGCAGGGTCTGGGCAAACAGCTCGTTAAGCCTGGTGCGTCTGGCCTCGTCCACCTCTTCATGCGCAAGCCGCCGCGCGAACACCTCTTCAACCCGAAGTTCGCTAAGCGTTTCACGCTGGGCGTTGAGCAGTATTTTCTCGCGCTGCTCGCGGCTGCGGCGTACCAGCAGCACCTCCACGGGAAGGTCTTCCGTCAGCGTCTGTATTTTACGCTGCATATCGTACAGGTAGTCGTCGGTGGTGATTTCGATATCGAGCCAGACGGGGGGATTAAGCGCTGCGCCGCGCCACTGCTCAAGCTGAGCGGTAATGGCGGCCAGATCGCCTTTCAGCACCGCCAGCGGCTGGGTGACCGGCACCTCAAGCGTCTCAACGGCGCTGAGTTTGCCTCCGGTGAAGCTCACCAGATGCACGGATTTGGCTTTGCCCGTTTCGTCAAAACTGAGCGAAATGGGCGAGCCGCAGTAGCGGATATGCTCGCAGCCGCCGATGATCTGCGCCCGGTGAATATGCCCGAGGGCAATGTAGTCGGCGGGGGGGAAGTTTTGCGCCGGAAACGCGTCCAGCGTACCGATATAGATCTCGCGCACCGCATCACTCTTACTGGCTCCGACGGTGGTGAGGTGTCCGGTGGCAATGATCGGAATGGCCTGATCGCCGCGCAGGGCGCAGGCTTCCGTATGTTGCTGGTGATAATAGCGGGTGATGGCCTGCAACAGATGTTGCTGTTTTTCGCTGCCGGACAGACCTGCCTGGCTTTGCACGATATCGCGCGGGCGTAAAAACGGAATTGGGCACAGCACTGCGCCCGGCGTGCCGTCGCGTTTTTTCAGGATCTGCGGCGCGTGTCCGGCGCTGGCCACCACGGTGGTATTGAGGAACGCCAGAATATCGCGGGATTCATTCAGCGTCGCCACCGAGTCATGGTTTCCGGCGACAATCACAAGGTGACAACCGGTTTGCTGGAGGTTGACCACAAAACGGTTGTACAGCTCACGCGCATAGCTCGGCGGCGATCCGGTATCAAAAATGTCGCCCGCCACAATAATCGCGTCCACCTCGTGAGCCTGAGCCGTCTCCAGCAGCCAGTTCAGGAACGCTTCATGTTCCGCGGCGCGGCTTTTGCTGTAAAAATTTTGACCCAGGTGCCAGTCTGAGGTGTGAAGTATGCGCATAAAAGATCCGTGGCAATAATAAGAAAGCAGGATTATAAACGTTCGGGGAACGGAAAATAACCGCTGTAATAAAACAACAGTTTGCTATTTATAGTGGTAATGTTTTTCATAAATCTGTCATAAATCTGACGCATAATGACGCCGCATTACAGACTTGTAACTTAAATACGATAAGACAGGGCAAAGTATGGCGAGACGTATTCTGGTCGTAGAAGATGAAGCTCCGATCCGTGAAATGGTGTGCTTCGTGCTTGAACAAAATGGCTTCCAGCCGGTTGAAGCGGAAGATTATGACAGCGCGGTGAACCAGCTGAATGAACCCTGGCCCGATCTGATCCTGCTGGACTGGATGCTGCCTGGCGGTTCCGGATTGCAGTTTATCAAGCATATCAAACGCGAGGCGATGACCCGCGATATCCCGGTGGTAATGCTGACGGCGCGCGGCGAGGAAGAGGATCGCGTGCGCGGTCTGGAAACCGGCGCGGACGATTACATCACTAAACCGTTCTCCCCGAAAGAGCTGGTGGCGCGTATCAAAGCCGTGATGCGCCGTATTTCACCGATGGCGGTGGAAGAGGTGATTGAGATGCAGGGGCTGAGCCTGGATCCTACCTCACACCGGGTCATGACCGGTGAAAATCCCCTCGATATGGGACCGACCGAATTTAAACTCCTGCACTTCTTTATGACCCACCCGGAGCGCGTTTACAGCCGCGAACAGTTGCTGAATAACGTCTGGGGAACTAACGTCTATGTCGAAGACCGAACGGTTGACGTCCATATTCGCCGCCTGCGTAAAGCACTGGAACTGAGCGGCCACGATCGCATGGTACAGACGGTCCGCGGCACGGGTTATCGTTTCTCGACCCGTTTCTGAACAATGACAGGAGTGTGACGCGTGCTGGAACGTCTGTCATGGAAAAGGCTCGTCTTTGAACTGATCTTATGTTGTATTCCGGCCCTCATTCTGGGGGCTATCTTTGGCTATCTGCCGTGGTTTTTACTGGTGGCCGTGACGGGATTGCTCGTCTGGCATTTCTGGAATTTACTGCGTCTCTCCTGGTGGCTGTGGGTCGACAGAAGTATGACACCCCCGCCGGGAAGCGGGAGCTGGGAACCGCTACTCTACGGCCTGCACCAGATGCAGATGCGTAACAAAAAGCGCCGTCGTGAGCTGGGAAGCCTGATCAAACGCTTTCGTAGCGGTGCGGAGTCGCTGCCGGACGCGGTGATCCTGACGACAGAAGAAGGGACAATCTTCTGGTGTAATGGCCTCGCGCAACAGCTGCTGGGCCTGCGCTGGCCGGATGATAATGGTCAGAACATCCTGAACCTTCTGCGTTATCCCGAGTTCACGCTGTATCTGAAAAAGCGGGATTTTTCGCGCCCGCACAATCTGAAGCTCAATAACGGTCGCCATCTGGAAATCCGCGTGATGCCCTACAGCGATCGGCAGTGGCTGATGGTGGCGCGGGACGTTACCCAGATGCACCAGCTTGAGGGCGCGAGACGTAACTTCTTTGCCAACGTCAGCCACGAGCTGCGTACGCCGTTGACGGTGCTTCAGGGCTACCTGGAGATGATGCAGGAGCAAACGCTTGAGGGGGCGCCGCGTGAGAAAGCACTGCATACCATGCGGGAGCAGACGTTCCGCATGGAAGGGCTGGTCAAACAGCTGCTGACGCTTTCAAAGATTGAGGCTGCCCCGTCGCTGGCGCTAAACGACATCATTGATGTGCCGATGATGTTGCGGGTGGTGGAGCGCGAAGCCCAAACGCTGAGTCATAATCAGCACACCCTGAGTTTTGACGTTGATAACACGCTGAAAGTGCTCGGCAGTGAAGATGAGCTGCGAAGCGCTATCTCAAACCTGGTCTATAACGCCGTGAATCATACCCCGAAAGGGACGCATATCGCGGTGTGCTGGCAGCATACCCCGGCGGGCGCTGAGTTTAGCGTCGAGGACAACGGGCCGGGGATTGGGCCCGAGCACCTCCCGCGTCTCACCGAACGATTCTACCGGGTGGATAAGGCGCGCTCGCGGCAGACCGGCGGGAGCGGACTGGGACTGGCAATTGTGAAGCATGCCGTCAGCCACCACGAAAGCCGGCTCAATATCGAAAGCACCCTGGGTAAGGGCACGCGCTTTAGCTTCGTGATTCCGGAACGATTAATTGCCAAAAAAAGCGCCTGACGGCAGATGTGTCAGGCTACCTTTCCACGGGCCAGCGATTGCTGGCCCGTTTGCTTTGCAGTCAAGCGAAACGCGGATGAATATTATACGGCTGGTGCTTTTTTGTTCGCATGATTAGCCATGAGTTTTTCTTATACATGGCATATTATTTTGGTCTGAATTTTCATGCTGGCATATTGTTCTGGTTTTACGATCCCTTCTTGCCTTTAAACGTTATAAGCGTTTAAATTGCCCCCCATATACTGTCAGACCGACTGTATTTGCGTGGTAAATCGAAAAACTATTCTTCGCCACGCCAGGACGGGAGCATATCCCGCTGAAATTGAGCAAATTTTCCGCTGTATCGTCCCGTGCGGGATGGCGAAAATCTCAACGTATTCAACACCACATCCACAGGCAGTAAGGTTTTATGACCCATCACTTGAAATCGCGTGACATTATCGCGCTGGGCTTTATGACATTTGCGCTGTTCGTTGGCGCAGGTAACATCATTTTTCCTCCAATGGTTGGCTTACAGGCGGGTGAACACGTCTGGACGGCTGCGTTTGGCTTCCTGCTTACTGCCGTGGGCCTGCCGGTACTGACCGTTATCGCGCTGGCGAAAGTCGGTGGCGGTGTGGACAGCCTCAGCACCCCGATTGGCAAAGTGGCTGGCGTTCTGCTGGCAACCGTCTGCTATCTGGCCGTTGGCCCGCTGTTCGCGACCCCGCGTACGGCGACCGTCTCCTTTGAAGTGGGTATCGCCCCGCTGACCGGTGACGGCGCGATGCCGCTGTTTATTTACAGCCTCATTTACTTCGCCATCGTGATTCTGGTTTCTCTCTATCCCGGCAAACTGCTGGATACCGTGGGTAACTTCCTGGCTCCGCTGAAAATTGTGGCGCTGATCGTGCTGGCGGTTGCGGCCATCGTCTGGCCTGCGGGGCCCATCAGCTCCGCGATGGACGCTTATCAGAACGCGGCGTTCTCAAACGGTTTCGTGAACGGCTATCTGACAATGGATACGCTGGGTGCGATGGTGTTTGGTATCGTTATCGTTAACGCCGCGCGTTCCCGCGGGGTGACCGAAGCGCGTCTGCTGACTCGCTACACCATCTGGGCTGGCCTGATGGCCGGTGTCGGCCTGACGCTGCTGTATCTGGCGCTGTTCCGTCTGGGTTCAGATAGCGCAACGCTGGTCGATCAGAGCGCAAACGGCGCGGCAATCCTGCATGCTTACGTGCAGCATACCTTTGGTGGTGCAGGCAGCATGCTGCTGGCGGCGCTGATTTTCCTGGCCTGTCTGGTGACGGCGGTGGGTTTGACCTGCGCCTGCGCGGAGTTCTTCGCTCAGTATCTGCCGCTCTCTTACCGCACGCTGGTGTTTATCCTCGGCATCTTCTCCATGGCGGTGTCAAACCTCGGTCTGAGCCACCTGATTCAGGTGTCAATTCCGGTGCTGACGGCGATCTATCCGCCATGTATCGTGCTGGTGGTGCTGAGCTTCACCCGCCCGTGGTGGCATAACTCGACGCGAATTATTGCGCCGGCCATGTTTATCAGCCTGATTTTTGGTATCCTTGATGGGATCAAAGCATCAGCATTTGCAGAAATCCTGCCAGCCTGGACACAGCGTCTGCCGCTGTCCGAGCAGGGCCTGGCCTGGCTGATGCCTTCCGTTGTAGCGCTGGTTCTGGCGATTATCTGGGACCGTGCGGCAGGGCGTCAGGTGACATCCAACGCCCATTAATCAACGGCAACAAATTGTTTAACCACGGGGCTTAAGGCCCCGTGGTTTTTTGTTTTTTTCGTGTTGAATGGCAAGATTTTAATGGAAAGCACTAACAAACTTAAACGTGGATTGAGCACCCGCCACATCCGCTTTATGGCGCTGGGCTCGGCTATCGGCACCGGTCTTTTTTATGGCTCGGCAGATGCCATCAAAATGGCCGGTCCAAGCGTTCTGCTGGCCTACATCATCGGCGGCGTGGCGGCCTATATCATCATGCGTGCGCTGGGGGAGATGTCGGTTCACAACCCGTCTGCCAGTTCCTTCTCCCGCTACGCACAAGAGAACTTAGGCCCGCTGGCCGGGTTTATCACCGGCTGGACTTACTGCTTCGAAATCCTGATTGTCGCCATTGCCGATGTGACGGCGTTTGGCATCTATATGGGGGTCTGGTTCCCCGCCGTGCCGCACTGGATCTGGGTACTGAGCGTGGTGCTGATCATCTGCGCCGTCAACCTGATGAGCGTGAAGGTGTTTGGCGAGCTGGAGTTCTGGTTCTCCTTCTTCAAGGTCGCGACCATTATCATCATGATCCTCGCCGGTTTCGGCATCATCATCTGGGGTATCGGCAACGGTGGGCAGCCAACCGGCATCCATAACCTGTGGAGCAACGGCGGCTTCTTCAGCAACGGCTGGCTCGGGATGGTCATGTCGCTTCAGATGGTCATGTTCGCCTATGGCGGTATTGAGATTATCGGCATCACCGCCGGGGAAGCGAAAGATCCGGAGAAGTCCATTCCGCGCGCCATCAACTCGGTGCCGATGCGTATTCTGGTGTTCTACGTGGGCACGCTGTTTGTGATTATGTCCATCTACCCGTGGAACCAGGTGGGCACCAACGGCAGCCCGTTTGTCCTGACTTTCCAGCATATGGGCATTGCGTTTGCCGCCAGCATTCTCAACTTTGTGGTACTGACCGCCTCGCTGTCGGCCATCAACAGTGACGTGTTCGGCGTGGGTCGTATGCTGCATGGCATGGCGGAGCAGGGCAGTGCGCCGAAGGTGTTTGCCAAAACGTCGCGTCGCGGCACCCCGTGGGTAACGGTGCTGGTCATGACCGTGGCGCTGCTGTTCTCGGTTTACCTGAATTACATCATGCCGGAGAACGTCTTCCTGGTGATTGCGTCACTGGCGACCTTTGCGACGGTGTGGGTGTGGATCATGATCCTGCTGTCGCAGATTGCGTTCCGTCGCCGCCTGTCGCCAGAAGAGGCCAAAGCGCTGAAGTTTAAAGTGCCGGGCGGCGTGCCAACGACCATTGTCGGTCTCATCTTCCTGGTCTTCATCATTGGCCTGATTGGTTATCACCCGGATACCCGTATTTCCCTGTACGTGGGCTTCGCGTGGATCGTCCTGCTGCTGGTGGGCTGGATGTTTAAATGTCGCCGCGATCGTCAGCTGGCGGAAGCACAGTAAGGTAAAAATGCCGGGTGGCGCTGCGCTTACCCGGCCTACACTCCCTTTTGCCCTGGAAAAAATCTCCTCCTCCGTTCTCCTCCCCCAATAATCCCGAACACGATGAGCTATCTTTAATCACCCTGTGGCAAGGTGACGTCAATTTCATCAAAGGGGATTCGTGATGTTAAACGCCTGGCACCTTCCGGTTGCCCCATTTGTTAAGCAAAACAAAGACAACCTTGTGATTACGCTCTGGCTGGCAGGGGACAATCAGCCTGAACGCGTGACCCTGCGCGCCGAAGTGGATAACGAAGAAACGTCGCTGAAAATGCACAAAGTGCGCAGTCAGCCGCAGCCGGGCGTCACGGCGTGGCGGGCAAATATCGATTTGCGCAGTGGGCAGCCGCGTCGCCGCTACGGCTTCAAGCTGCTGTGGAACGACCGCCAGCTGTGGTTTACCCCGCAGGGCTTCAGCCGATTCCCTCCGGCCAGGCTGGAGCAGTTTGCCGTGGATCACCCGGATAACGGCCCGCAGTGGGTTAACGATCAGGTCTTTTACCAGATTTTCCCGGACCGCTTTGCGCGCAGCGAAAAGCGCACCGCCGATCAGGACAAGGTTTATTACCATCATGCGGTCGGTCACGACATCATTCTAAAAAAATGGGACGAGCCGCTGACCGCCCAGGCGGGGGGATCGACCTTTTACGGCGGCGATCTCGACGGTATCAGCGAAAAGCTGCCGTACCTGAAAAAGCTCGGCGTCACGGCGCTGTACCTGAACCCGGTGTTTAAAGCGCCAAGCGTGCACAAATACGATACGCAGGACTACCGCCACGTTGACGAGCAATTTGGCGGTGACGAGGCGCTGCTGCGGCTGCGGCACAACACGCAAAAAGAGGGTATGCGCCTGATCCTTGATGGCGTGTTCAATCACAGCGGTGATTCTCACGCGTGGTTTGACCGTCACAATCAGTCGATGGGCGGCGCATGCCATAATCCGGACTCACCGCAGCGTGACTGGTACAGTTTTGACGAGCATGGCCGCGCCCTGGACTGGCTGGGCTATCCGAGTCTGCCGAAGCTCGATTTCCAGTCGCCATCGCTGGTGAATGAGATCTACGGCGGCGACGACAGCATCGTGCGCCACTGGCTGAAAGCGCCGTGGAGCATGGACGGCTGGCGGCTGGACGTGGTGCATATGCTGGGTGAAGCAGGCGGGGCGCGGAATAACCTTCAGCATGTCGCCGCCATTACCCGGTCGGCAAAAGCGGCCCGGTCGGAAGCATTCGTCTTCGGGGAGCACTTTGGCGACGCGCGTCAGTGGTTGCAGGCTGATGCAGAAGACGCGGCGATGAACTATCGCGGCTTCACCTTCCCGCTGTGGGGGTTCCTCGCTAACACCGATATCTCTTACGATCCGCAGCATATTGACGCCGAAACCTGCATGGCGTGGATGGAAAACTATCGCGCTGGCCTCTCACATCAGCAGCAGTTGCGGATGTTTAACCAGCTCGACAGCCACGATACCGCGCGCTTTAAATCGTTACTGGGTAAGGATGTGGCACGTCTGCCGCTGGCGGTGACCTGGCTCTTTACCTGGCCGGGCGTACCCTGCATCTACTATGGCGATGAAGTGGGGCTGGACGGCAACAACGATCCGTTCTGCCGCAAAACCTTCCCGTGGGAGCCTGAAAAGCAGGATCAGGATCTGTTCAGCCTGTACCAGCGGCTGGCGAAGCTGCGCAGGCAGAGTCAGGCCCTGCGCTACGGGGGCTGCCAGGTGATGTATGCCCACGATAACGTAGTGGTCTTTGTCCGCGTCTATAACCAGCAGCGCGTGCTGGTGGCGATCAACCGGGGCGAGGCGTGTGAAGTGGTGCTGGAAGATTCACCACTGCTGGCCGGTAAAACGTGGAAGATCAAAGAGGGTAAAGCGACGTTCCAGGAGAGCGTGCTCACGCTGCCCGCGATTTCCGCTGCGGTCTGGTTCGGCAGCTAAGCGCAGGCAGAATGGTTTTCACCTTTTAAGATGGCACAAATGCAACGATTTGTGTCAATCTTAGCGGATCGTTTACGGTGAAGGTGGAAACATGGACGAGCTTTACATCCTTGGCTGTTTGTTCCTGGTTTTTGCGCTGGTCGTGGCACCCGTGCTCGCGGTGATAGGCTTTAACCGAAGCACGGCGGCGCGGCAGGAGATTGCCCGGCTTCGCCAGCGCATTGAGGCGCTTGAGCAGCGCGGTGTCGCTGAGAAAGCGCCGGAGCCGGTGCAGACCGCCGCGCCAGTGGAGACGCCAGCGTCGGTGGCAGAAGCCGTTACCCCACCTGTCGATCCCTGGCGTCCCGAACCGCCCGTCACTGAAGCAGAACCAGCGCTTGTACCGGCGGCAAAACGGCCTTCCGCCTTTGGCGGCATCCTGTCCTCGCTGACGCGCTGGTTTATGCAGGGCAATCCGCTGGCAAAACTGGGGATTGTACTGCTCTTCCTCGGCCTCTCTTTCCTGCTGCGCTATACCGTTGAACATTCACTGTTTCCGATTGAGCTGCGTCTTGCCGCCACGGCGCTGTTTGCCATGGTTCTGCTGGCCGTTGGATGGCGGCTGCGGCATAGGCAGCGGATCTACGCGCTGATCCTCCAGGGCGGGGCGACCGGCGTGCTTTATCTGACCGTCTTTGGCGCATTCCGGCTGTGGCAAATGCTGCCGATGACGCTGGCGTTTGCGCTGCTGGTGGTGATTTGCGCGGCGAGCGTCGGGCTGGCCGTGCTGCAAAAGGCGCTGAGCCTTGCCATGCTGGCGAGCCTCGGCGGATACCTTGCGCCGCTGCTGTTGTCTACCGGAGGCGGCAGCGTTGTGGCGCTGTTCTCCTTCTATCTCATGCTTTCCATCGGCATTCTCGCCATCAGCATCTGGCAGCACTGGCGCGAGCTCAACCTGCTCGGGCTGCTCTTCACGTTTGGCGTTGGCGGGGTATGGGGGCTGAGCGACTACCAGCCTGAAGACTATGTTATCTGTCAGCTGTTCCTGATTGCCAATACGCTTATTTTTGGCGTGTTTAGCGTGGCGCTGTCGCTGCGGGCGCAGGAAAAAGGCAAACAGATTATTGACGGCGTACTGCTGTTTGCTCCGCCGCTGATTGGTTTTGGGATGCAGTATGGCATGACGTCTCACTGGACGTACGGCCCGGCGCTCAGCGCGCTGGGCTATGGTGCGTTTTATCTCTCACTGGCGTTTCTCGCACTGCGACGTTATCCGTCTGTCGGGCGGCCACTGGTTATGGCGGCGCTGGCGATCGGCGGCGGGTTTGCCACGCTTGCCATTCCGCTGGCGCTTTCAGCGCGCTGGACGGCGATGGCCTGGGCGCTGGAAGGGCTGGGTATTCTCTGGCTGGGCGTGCAACAGCAGCAGCGGCGCATGAGCTATAGCGGGACGGCGCTGCTGGTGCTGGCGCTCGGCAGCGCGATATGGGCGCAAATGGACGGCGTCACCTCGTTGAGCCTGCTGCTTATTTTCGCAGTGCTCAGTCTTTGCTGGCTTGCTGCGGCCTGGCTGTGGCAGAAAATCGCGCAGCCGGGCAGTTGGGCATTGCTGGGCGGTGGGCTGCTGTTCTGGTTAGTGGCGCAGCTGGGCGCATCTCAGCTGTTCCTGAAGCA
Source organism: Enterobacter sp. BIDMC93 (assembly GCF_001037805.1). Taxonomy (NCBI): domain Bacteria; kingdom Pseudomonadati; phylum Pseudomonadota; class Gammaproteobacteria; order Enterobacterales; family Enterobacteriaceae; genus Enterobacter; species Enterobacter sp. BIDMC93. The sequence continues at coordinate 4,056,081 of NZ_KQ089962.1, read as the reverse complement.
GGAGTTATCGGTTCTGGCAGGCGTGCTGGCGCTGACGGCGGCGTCGGCCTGGGGATGGCGGCAGGCCGCCGCTCGTCTGGCGTGGCGGGAGCTGGATGCCAGCAAATGGCTGCTGTGGCCGGTGATGCTGCTGATGGTGCTGTATCAGATCTGGCAACAGCAAATCCTGGCGGCCAGCTGGGCAAATCTGGCCTGGGCTATTGCGCTGCCTGCCGCCCTGATGCTGCTGCGGCGCGACGAAGATAAACTTCTGCCGCGCATCTCAATGGGACTGCATCTGTCGCTGGTGTGGATGATTTTACTCGCCATAGCCGCCGAGCTTTACTGGTTTGCCCGCTCCCTGCCGTGGGGCATGGCGGCCTGGGGAAGCGGCATTGCGATGGCTGTTGGCGGTGGGGTGATTATGGCGCTCTCCGCGGCCGTACGGCGTCGCGGGTGGCCGTTCCGGGTATGGCCTGCGCTCTACGCCTGCCTTGCCGCGATCCCTGTGGTTGTGGCGCTGGTGGTATTGCTGGTCGTGACCAATTTGCAGGACGGTGTGGTCTATCAACAGACATGGCTGCCGCTGGTGAACCCGCTTGAGGAAGGGGCGGCGTTCGCGCTGCTGGGGCTGGTGGTGTTTTATCGGGAAGTGGATCGCTACTATCCGGCATCGTTTGCGCAGTCCCGTCCGTGGCCCGCCGTTGTGCTGATGGCCCTGGGTTTCTGGTGGCTTAACGGCGCATTGCTGCGCGCGCTGGCGTGGTACGGCGAGGTGGCCTGGAATTGGGAGTCGTTGTGGCATTCGCGGCTTATCCAGACCACCTTTGCCCTGTTCTGGATGTTGTGCGCGCTGGTGGTCATGATCCGCGCCACCCGTCACGCCTCCCGTCAGCAGTGGCTTGGCGGTGCGGCGCTACTGGGGGTGGTCATGCTCAAACTGATGCTGGTGGACAGCGCGGGCGGTGGCGGCCTGGCGCGCGCCGTCGCGTTTATTGGCGTGGCGATCCTGGTCCTGATTGTGGGCTATTTCTCGCCGCTACCGCCTAAAGCAGGAGAAGAAAAATGAAATGGATGAACGCGGTTATTTGTACGGCACTGCTGGCCGTGGCCGGTCCGGCATTCTGCGAGGGCGCGCCAGCGGAATCCCCGCGGGATTATGCCTATGGCCTGTCCCTTGATACCTCTGCCTCTTCGCCGTGGTATCGGGTCATGCTGCCGCTGGCGGTTTATCAGCAGAGCACATCGCCCGATCTGCGCGACGTGCGCGTGTTTAATCAGTCGGGCGAGCCGGTACCGTTCAGCCTGGTTACCACGACGCGTCCGCAGCCGGCACCGACCACCACGGCGCTGCGCCTCTTTGCGCTTAACGCCTCGCCGGGCGGAGAAGAGGACAGCGGCGATAAAATTATGCTACGGGCCAGAAACGGCGTGGAAATTGTGCTGGAAGGGCAACACGCAGCGGCTGCCGGACAGCACTATCTGCTGACCCTGCCGGAAAACGCGACGGAGGTTCCGCTCTCTCAGCTCCAGCTTTTCTGGGACACGCCGCAGGGCTCGTGGCAGGGGACGGCATCGGTCTATTACAGCGAGGATCTGAAAAACTGGTATACCCTGCGCGAAGAGATGCCCCTGCTGGACGTGATGAGTGGACAGGATCGCCTGAAGCTCGACCGCATCGATACCGATCTGGTGTTATCGCCTGAGGCGAATCGTTATCTGCTGCTGGTGCTGAACACGGGGCGTTCTGCCCTGACGTTAACCGGCGTCAACGCGATTAACGCGACTGAACAGCCGGAATCTGAGCACATTAGCCTGGCGGGAGAGGGGGAGCGGTTATCCGAAAGCGAAGCCGTGTGGCGCTGGAAACATCCGCAGCCTCTGAGTGCGATCGGCTTCATGCTGAATGGCGACGGTGTTCTCCCGGCAGAAATAGCCTGGCGGGAGGCGGATAAGGATCGGTGGCATACGCTGAAAAAAGAGGTGATCTACCAGCTCGGCGGCAAAACGTCTGAACCTGTTCCGCTCCCTGGCGGACTGGTCGAGGCGGTAAAAATCAAGACCCTCAATGCGCGTTTGCCTGAGAACCTGCCTGGCGTGACCGGGCAACGCGTGCGCTACGATCTGGTGTTTAACGCGCAGGGGAAGGGGCCGTACCTGCTCGCGTGGGGGAACGGGGCTGCGAAACCGGCGAGCGTGGAGACGGATATGCTGATCCCGACCGAACTGCGTAAAACCTACGATCTGGCAGCCCTGCCGATGGCGGATACGCTGGAACCTGTCCCGCTGGGTGGCGAGGCGCGTTTAACCGCGACGTCTGCGGCTGAGCAGGAAAGCAGAATGAAAACGCTGATGGTCTGGGGCGTACTGATTGCGGGGGTGATGGTGCTTGCGGGTATGGCATGGCGTATCTGGCGCGAGGTAAAAAAAGACGGCGCAGCATAAGCCATAAAAAAACCCGCGTATTCGCGGGTTTTTTCGTAAACCGTGCCGATTACAGGCTGGATACGTTCTCAGACAGGTATTTAGCTACGCCGTCTGGGGAAGCCGCCATACCTTCTTTACCTTTTTCCCACTGAGCCGGGCACACTTCACCGTGCTCTTCGTGGAACTGGAGCGCGTCAACCATGCGCAGCATTTCGTCGATGTTACGACCCAGCGGCAGATCGTTCACAACCTGGTGACGAACGATGCCGTTCGCGTCGATCAGGAAAGAACCACGCAGTGCAACGCCAGCGTCCGGATGTTCGATACCGTAAGCCTGCTGGATTTCGCGTTTGATGTCCGCAACCATCGCGTATTTCACTGCACCGATGCCGCCGTTTTCGACAGGGGTGTTACGCCATGCGTTGTGTACAAATTCAGAGTCGAAGGAGACGCCAACCACTTCCACGCCACGCTTCTGGAATTCTTCGTAACGTTTGTCGAACGCGATCAGCTCAGACGGGCAAACGAAAGTGAAGTCCATTGGCCAGAAGAACAGAACGGTCGCTTTACCGTTGGTGTGCTGTTTGAAGTTGAAGTTTTCAACGATTTCACCATTGCCCAGAACGGCGGCAGCTGTAAAATCCGGAGCCGGACGAGTTACCAGAACCATATGATTCTCCTGTAGATACTAAGGTTATTTGGAACGCAACGCGGGCCAGTATAGAGGCAGTACGGGAATAAGACAAAGAGGTGGTAACAATCGTTCCACCAGCTTTTACCTATCAATCGAACCGACTTCACAGTTCTTTATTTTTCGCCTGCGTCATCATACGCGGGTAGAACTGCCAGAAGCGGGTTTCCAGCGCATCATAATGTTCATCCAGGTCATGCCATGAGTCGCGCAGCGCGTCCAGACGCGGTCGACGGCTCGCCATGCCGTTCAGGACGTTCTGAATGAAATCCATCTCGCGGTATCGCTCCAGCCAGCGTTCAGACCAGAGATAGTTATTCAGATTCACAAAGCGCGGCGGGGAGTCCGGCAAAATGATCGACACCTGCGCGTGGGCGTAGCGCACAAACTCAGGCAGCGACATATCAGGCGACAGCCGGGACCAGTGGCGCGACAGGAAATGATCCCACATGACGTCGAGCGTGATCGGCGCCACGCGTCGCGTTTCGGGGCGGAACCAGGCTTTGGCTTCCGTCACTTCCGGCAGGTTATCGGTCAGCACGTCGATGCGGCGGTGCATAAAAATCCCGTCGACAACCTCAGGGGAGTACGCTTCCGCGGGGTTACCGCGTACAAAATCGGCCAGCAAATTACCGGAGAGGGAGCTGTCCGCGAGATGAGCGAGATGCAGGTGAGCGAGAAAATTCATGCGTTTTCGTTGTCCGGTGGCGGCTAGTTGTTGCAGCAAAAGGGTGTGAGCACTAGACTATGCCGCCTGTTTTTAAGTCACGAGTATACGTCATGCGCGTCGCCGATTTCTCCTTTGAACTACCTGAATCCCTGATTGCTCACTACCCCATGCCTGAGCGTAGCAGCTGTCGCTTGCTGTCACTGGACGGGCCAACGGGCGCGCTGACGCACGGTACTTTCACCGATCTGCTCGACAAGCTCAACCCTGGCGATCTGCTGGTCTTTAACAATACCCGCGTGATCCCGGCGCGTCTGTTTGGCCGTAAAGCCAGCGGCGGCAAGATCGAGGTGCTGGTCGAACGTATGCTCGATGATAAACGTATTCTGGCACATATTCGCGCCTCCAAAGCGCCGAAGCCGGGCGCTGAGCTGCTGCTGGGCGATGACGAGAGCATCAAAGCGACCATGACCGCGCGCCACGACGCGCTATTTGAAGTGGAATTCAACGACGAGCGCACGGTGCTCGACATCCTGAACGCTATCGGCCACATGCCGCTGCCGCCGTATATTGAGCGCCCGGACGAAGAGGCCGACCGCGAGCTGTATCAGACCGTCTACAGCCAGAAGCCTGGCGCGGTGGCGGCCCCAACGGCAGGTCTGCACTTTGATGAGCCGCTGCTGGAAAAACTGCGCGCGAAGGGCATTGAGATGGCGTTCGTGACGCTGCACGTCGGCGCGGGGACCTTCCAGCCGGTGCGCGTGGACAGCATCGAAGACCACATCATGCACTCTGAGTATGCCGAAGTGCCACAGGAGGTTGTGGATGCGGTGCTGGCGGCGAAAGCGCGCGGCAATCGCGTCGTGGCCGTCGGTACAACGTCGGTACGTTCCCTTGAGAGCGCTGCGCAGGCCGCGAAAAGCGGGCTGATTGAGCCGTTCTTTGGCGATACGCAGATCTTTATCTACCCGGGCTATCAGTACAAAGTCATTGATGCGCTGGTGACCAACTTCCATCTGCCTGAATCAACGTTGATTATGCTGGTTTCCGCGTTTGCGGGGTATCAGCATACGATGAACGCCTACAAGTCTGCGGTAGAACAAAAATATCGCTTTTTTAGCTACGGTGACGCGATGTTTATCACGTACAATCCGCAGGCTTTGAATGAGCGTGTCGGGGAATAAGTCCGCGGCACCGTGTTACAACGTTGGACTGTTTTTCTGACGTCGGAGAAAAAATGAAATTTGAACTTGATACCACCGATGGCCGCGCGCGTCGCGGTCGTCTGGTGTTTGATCGCGGCGTGGTAGAAACCCCCGCGTTTATGCCTGTGGGCACGTACGGCACCGTAAAAGGAATGACGCCGGAAGAAGTTGAAGCCACTGGCGCACAGATTATCCTCGGCAACACCTTCCACCTGTGGCTGCGTCCGGGCCAGGAGATCATGAAACTCCACGGCGACCTGCACGATTTCATGCAGTGGAAAGGCCCGATCCTCACCGACTCCGGCGGTTTCCAGGTCTTCAGCCTGGGCGATATCCGTAAGATCACCGAGCAGGGCGTACACTTCCGCAACCCGATCAACGGCGATCCAATCTTCCTCGATCCGGAAAAATCCATGGAGATTCAGTACGATCTCGGCTCCGATATCGTGATGATCTTCGACGAATGTACGCCATACCCGGCGGACTGGGACTACGCCAAGCGTTCTATGGAGATGTCCCTGCGTTGGGCGAAGCGTAGCCGCGACCGTTTTGACGCCCTGCAAAACAAAAATGCGCTGTTCGGCATTATCCAGGGCAGCGTTTACGAAGATTTACGCGATATCTCGGTTAAAGGTCTGGTAGAGATAGGCTTTGATGGCTACGCTGTCGGCGGTTTGGCTGTGGGTGAGCCGAAGGAAGATATGCACCGCATTCTGGAGCATGTCTGCCCGCAAATCCCGGCGGATAAACCACGATACCTGATGGGTGTGGGTAAACCAGAAGATCTGGTGGAAGGCGTACGTCGCGGCATTGATATGTTCGACTGCGTTATGCCAACCCGAAACGCGCGTAACGGTCATCTGTTCGTTACCGATGGCGTGGTGAAAATCCGTAACGCGAAGCATAAAAGTGACACCAGCCCGCTCGATTCCGAGTGCGATTGCTATACCTGTCGCAATTATTCTCGCGCGTATCTGCATCATCTCGATCGTTGCAACGAGATTTTGGGGGCGCGTCTCAATACCATTCATAATCTTCGTTATTATCAGCGCTTAATGGCTGGTTTACGTAAGGCTATCGAAGAGGGTAAATTAGAGAGCTTCGTGACCGATTTCTACCAACGTCAGGGGCGGGATGTTCCACCGTTGAACGTTGATTAATTTTAATAATGAGGGAATTTGAATGAGCTTTTTTATTTCTGATGCGGTAGCAGCAACGGGTGCACCAGCGCAGGGCAGCCCGATGTCTCTGATTCTGATGCTGGTTGTGTTCGGCCTGATCTTCTACTTCATGATCCTGCGTCCACAGCAGAAGCGTACTAAAGAGCACAAAAACCTGATGAACTCCATCGCGAAGGGCGATGAAGTCCTGACCAATGGTGGCCTGGTGGGTCGCGTAACCAAAGTAGCGGAAAACGGCTACATTGCTATCGCCCTCAACGACACCACTGAAGTGGTTATCAAACGTGACTTCGTAGCTGCCGTTCTGCCGAAAGGCACCATGAAGGCGCTGTAATCCCAACTTTTCCCAAAGGGAACTGCCGTGTTAAACCGTTATCCTTTGTGGAAGTACATCATGCTGGTCGTCGTGATTATCGTCGGCCTGCTGTACGCGCTTCCCAACCTGTATGGTGAGGATCCGGCCGTTCAAATCACTGGCGCGCGCGGTGTCGCCGCCAGTGAGCAAACGCTGATCCAGGTCCAGAAAACGTTACAAGAAGAAAAAATTACCGCTAAGTCTGTGGCACTGGAAGAGGGCGCAATTCTTGCTCGCTTCGACACCACCGACACGCAGCTCCGCGCACGTGAAGCGCTGATGGGCGTGCTGGGTGATAAATATGTCGTGGCGCTTAACCTTGCTCCTGCAACCCCACGCTGGCTGGCTGCGCTGAACGCAGAGCCAATGAAACTGGGTCTTGACCTGCGTGGCGGCGTTCACTTCCTGATGGAAGTGGATATGGATACCGCGCTCGGCAAGCTACAGGAACAGAACATCGACAGCCTGCGCAGCGATCTGCGCGATAAGGGCATTCCGTACACCACCGTACGTAAAGAAGATAACTACGGCCTGAGCATCACGTTCCGCGACAGCGCGGCACGCGATCAGGCTGTGACGTATCTGTCTCAGCGTCACCGCGATCTGGTGATCACCTCTCAGGGCAGCAACCAGCTGCGTGCGGTAATGACCGACGCGCGTCTGAGTGAAGCACGTGAATACGCCGTTCAGCAGAACATTAACATTCTGCGTAACCGTGTAAACCAGCTGGGCGTGGCTGAGCCACTGGTACAGCGTCAGGGTGCTGACCGTATCGTGGTCGAACTGCCGGGTATCCAGGATACCGCCCGTGCGAAAGAGATTCTGGGCGCGACGGCGACCCTGGAGTTCCGTCTGGTTAACTCCAATGTCGACCAGGCTTCTGCGGCTTCAGGCCGTGTGCCGGGCGATTCTGAAGTGAAACAGACCCGCGAAGGCCAGCCCGTTGTGCTGTACAAACGCGTGATCCTGACCGGTGACCATATCACCGACTCCACTTCCAGCCAGGACGAATACAACCAGCCGCAGGTTAACATCTCGCTTGATAGCGCGGGTGGTAACATCATGTCTAACTTCACCAAGGACAACATCGGCAAGCCGATGGCGACCCTGTTCGTGGAGTACAAAGACAGCGGTAAGAAAGACGCCAATGGCCGTGCCGTGCTGGTGAAAGAGGAAGAGGTGATTAACATCGCCAACATCCAGTCTCGTCTGGGTAACAGCTTCCGTATTACCGGTATCAGCAACCCGAACGAAGCGCGTCAGCTCTCTCTGCTGCTGCGTGCCGGTGCGCTGATTGCGCCAATCCAGATTGTTGAAGAACGTACCATTGGTCCAACCCTGGGTATGCAGAACATCAAACAGGGTCTGGAAGCGTGTCTGGCCGGTCTGGCGGTGTCCATCATCTTCATGATCTTCTTCTATAAGAAGTTCGGCCTGATTGCGACCTCCGCGCTGATTGCCAACCTGGTGCTGATCATCGGTATCATGTCCCTGCTGCCGGGGGCGACGCTGACCATGCCGGGGATTGCGGGTATCGTTCTAACCCTTGCGGTGGCGGTCGACGCCAACGTACTGATAAACGAACGTATCAAAGAAGAGCTGAGCAACGGTCGTTCTGTACAGCAGGCGATTGAAGAAGGCTACAAAGGGGCGTTCAGCTCCATCTTCGATGCGAACGTAACAACACTGATTAAGGTTCTTATCCTGTATGCAGTGGGTACTGGCGCGATCAAAGGCTTTGCGATTACTACCGGTATCGGTGTCGCAACGTCGATGTTTACCGCTATTGTCGGCACCCGTGCCATCGTGAACCTGCTGTACGGCGGCAAGCGCGTCAAAAAGCTGTCTATCTGAGGAGTGCGTTGTGGCACAGGAATATACTGTTGAACAATTGAACCACGGCCGTAAAGTCTGGGACTTTATGCGCTGGGACTACTGGGCCTTCGGCATTTCAGGTTTTCTGCTGATCTTGTCCATCGTCATTATGGGCGTGAAAGGCTTTAACTGGGGTCTGGATTTCACCGGTGGTACGGTGATTGAAATTACCCTGGAAAAACCGGTCGATATGGACCAGATGCGTGAGTCTCTGCAAAAAGCGGGCTTTGAAGAGCCGCTGCTACAGAACTTCGGCAGCAGCCGCGACATCATGGTGCGTATGCCGCCGGTACACGATGCCAACGGCAGCCAGGAGCTGGGCAGCAAGGTCGTCCAGGTTATTAACGAAACGACCAGCCAGGATGCAACGGTTAAGCGTATTGAGTTTGTCGGCCCGAGCGTTGGTGCTGACCTGGCGCAGACCGGTGCGATGGCGCTGCTGGTGGCGCTGATCTCGATCCTGATTTACGTCGGTTTCCGCTTTGAGTGGCGACTGGCGGCAGGCGTGGTTATCGCCCTGGCGCACGACGTGGTGATCACTATGGGCATACTGTCTCTGTTCCACATTGAGATTGACCTGACGATTGTGGCATCCCTGATGTCCGTTATCGGTTACTCACTGAACGACAGTATCGTGGTATCTGACCGTATTCGTGAAAACTTCCGTAAGATCCGTCGCGGCACGCCGTACGAAATCTTTAACGTGTCGTTGACCCAGACGTTGCACCGTACGTTGATCACCTCCGGCACCACCCTGATGGTGATCCTGATGCTGTTCCTGTTCGGTGGCCCGGTGCTGGAAGGCTTCTCGCTGACCATGCTGATCGGTGTGTCTATCGGTACGGCCTCGTCTATCTACGTCGCGTCCGCACTGGCGCTGAAGCTGGGCATGAAGCGCGAGCATCTGATCCAGCAGAAAGTCGAGAAAGAAGGGGCGGATCAGCCGTCCATTCTGCCGTAAGAGTCTTATGTAGTATCGAAATCCCGGCCTGTTGGCCGGGATTTTTTTTGTCTGCATCTCACAAACACTCCTGACAGTATGCTGTCAGGAGCCCTGTCGTAGACTCCTTCTGAACCCTAACAACAGGCAGGAGGACGTATGAAAAGTGTTATTAACTGGTTTGAAATTCCGGTCGCCGATATGGATCGCGCCATCAAATTTTATGAGTCGGTGATGCAGGTCGCGCTGCGGCGCGAGAAGATGGACGTGGCTGATCTGGCGATTTTCCCGCACGAGGATCCGGCCACCGGCGGCGCGCTGGCGAAATTTGACGGCGTTACACCGTCTTCGCAGGGCGCTATTATTTACCTGCATACTGACAATCTGGCGGCCACGCTCGATCGTATTGCTTCTGCGGGCGGTGAGTGCGTGTTTGGCCCGCTGGAACTGCCGCAAGGCATTGGCACTATAGCCCTGTTTACCGACAGCGAAGGTAATCGCGTCGGCCTCCATCAACCGGTATGAGAGTAAACCGATGACCCGACGCGCTGACCGTTTGTTCCAGATTGTGCAGATCCTTCGGGGCAGGCGTCTGACAACGGCAGCGCATCTGGCGGAAAGGCTTGGCGTGTCCGAGCGCACGGTGTACCGCGATATCCGCGACCTGTCGCTTTCCGGCGTGCCGGTGGAAGGCGAGGCGGGAAGCGGATATCGGCTGATGTCGGGTTTTGATTTACCCCCGCTGATGCTGACCAACAAAGAGTCCGAGGCGCTGATGGTGGCGATTCGCCTGCTCAAAACCTGGGGCGGGGAATCGCTGTCGCGCGAGCTGGAGTCGGCCCAGGAAAAAGTGCTGGCGATCCTGCCAGAAGAGAGCCGCCGCAAGGCGGAGCAGACGCGTATATATGCGCCGGATATTGCGCTTCAGCCCCATTCCCGCAGCGGATTTGATGTGATTCATCAGGCGATATCTGCGCAGCGCGTGCTGGCGCTGCATTATCGTGATGAGGCCGGGCAGTTAACCTGGCGTGAGGTGCAGCCGCTTGGGCTGTTCTTCTGGGGGGAGCACTGGCTGTTGGCTGCGTGGTGCGAGCGACGCGATGACTACCGCTGTTTCCGGCTCGACCGATGCCTCAATATTGTGCAGACGGAGAGGCGGTTTAGCGAGAGTGCGGACAGGTCATTGGCAGATTTTTTGCGCAAGGTGAGGCAGTAAAAAGCCGGGGGGCGGCTACGCCTTACCCGGCCTACATTCGGATCGTAGGCCCGGTAAGCGTAGCACCACCGGGCGGAATCCGCACTGATTAGAAGTTGTAACCCACGACCAGGTAACCACCCCAACCGGTAGAGCGAACGCTGAAGTCGCCGTTGCCAAAGTTCAGGCTGGCGTCGTCGTTCCACTGGCCACCGTTGTGCCAGTAACGCGCAACAACAGAGTAGTGCCAGTGATCGTAGTTCAGCGCCAGGATGTGGCTGGACGCGATGGAGTCGTTAGTGCGCGCTTTTCTGCCGTTCAGGTCGCGGAAATCGTTATCGCCCAGGTCTGAACCCCAGTCAAAGTTGGTGAAGCCGATATAGCTCAGGTTGCCGCCCCACAGTTGGGTAATTGGCACGAAGTATTTCACTTTGAAACGGTAGCCGTCCCACTCGTTCTCGTTCGCGGCGCCGTAGTTCTGCCACTGGTATTTTGCGTAGACGTTCATGGACAGGCTCATCGGCAGGCCAGTCTCAATGTCTGTACCCAGACCCATGTACCAGGTGCTCTGGCGACCGGACTTGTTGCGACCCATGTCGTAGATGTAGTTGTTTGCGAAATACCACTCTTTGAACGGACCAAACGCCAGACTGGTACCGGTCAGTTTATCAATAGAGAAGCGGGGTTCGATCTCCATGAACAGTGGGGAACCGTGGTTCCAGATACCTTTCGCGTCGGTATTACCGCCGAAGAATACCGGTGCGTCCATGTAGCCATAGAAATCAAACCAGTCTTTTTTAGCGAATGCTTCGTACTCGAGGTAGGTATCGTTACGGATCTGCGGTCCGAAACGGGTATGGTAGCTGCCTACAACGTTAACGCTCTGATGCCACCAGTCGGAGAGGTATTGTGGTTTGTCGTTTTCCGCTGCGTTAACAGTGAAAGAGGTGGAGAGTGCCAGAACTGCACCGGCTGCGAGTAATGTTTTTTTCATAATCATGCCACTGATTGAAATTCCCTTCCGGGAGTGAAAAATGCGCGAATTGCGTTTCTAAATATTTCGTATTTCTGCGGAGCCTATTATAGGAATCCTTGCTCACAAAAATATGTGTTGTTTCACATATCTCTCACATACGTAATCGATTGCGTTCACGTTTGCGTACTTTAGACGGGCGGGATTGTAGCGGCAATCATTTATGTTGCCAATCCATACGAAATGTAAATGTTAGCGGAGTGACATTTCACTCCGCTAGAAGGGCGGGTTATTGCGCGGCGGGTTGAATGTCGTGAATACGGATAAAGCCCAGCTGTTCTGGGGTCAGTCCGCTCAGCTGGAGCGGGATATCAACATCGCTCGGCGCCAGCGTGCTGGCGGGGGCGGTGAAGAGCTGATTCTTCACGTTCACTTCCTGATAGCTCTCCGTGGTGCCCTGAATCTGGCCCCACTCTACGGTGCCGCTGAACGCGGGAAGCGGATCGTTGGACTCACCCTGAATGCGTAATGTTGCGCGAGTACCATCGGCATTCGCTGCAACATTCACCACAGACATCTTTAGCATGCCAATCTGGCTGTTCAGACGCGCGGGCGTGTTTGCACCTGGCAATAAATAAACGCCATTGCTGGATTTGGCATTGAGCGCGTTCTGCTGGGTGATCTTCACGGTTTCTTTGTTAAGTTTGTCCATCGCCACGTTAAGCGTATTCACGCTTTGTTTCATCTCGCGGACTTCGCTTTGCTGTGCGCAGGCGCTGAGCGTGAACAGGCTCCCCACCAGCACTATTTTCAGGTAACGTCTTGTCATTGCGTTTAATTCCTTGAAATCACAGATTGCTGCAATGGTAGACAGGATAGTGCCGTCAGGCATAGATCCTTTGTCTCAAAAAGCTCTTCCTTTGTTGTCGGGCCAGTTCAGGGTAAAATAGAAATCAGTTAACCAGATAACAGGGACATCGTATGCATTGCCCATTTTGCTCCGCTGTGGATACCAAAGTCATCGACTCGCGTCTTGTAGGCGAAGGGTCTTCCGTGCGTCGTCGTCGGCAGTGTCTGGTGTGCAACGAGCGTTTTACCACCTTTGAGGTGGCAGAGCTGGTAATGCCGCGCGTGGTAAAAAGTAACGATGTGCGCGAACCGTTCAATGAAGAGAAACTGCGTAGCGGGATGCTCAAGGCGCTGGAAAAACGGCCCGTCAGCTCCGATGACGTCGAAATGGCGTTAAACCATATTAAATCTTATCTGCGGGGGTTAGGCGAGCGCGAAGTGCCGAGCAAAATGATCGGCAATCTGGTGATGGAACAGCTGAAGAAGCTCGATAAAGTCGCCTATATCCGCTTTGCCTCCGTTTACCGCAGCTTCGAAGACATTAAAGAGTTTGGCGAAGAGATCGCCCGCTTACAGGATTAAGCCCATGCACGATGAGATGTACATGGCGCGCGCCATGAAGCTGGCGCAGCGCGGCCGGTTTACCACTCACCCTAACCCCAATGTCGGGTGCGTCATTGTTAAAGATGGCGAGATCGTGGGGGAAGGTTTTCACTACCGCGCAGGCGAGCCGCATGCTGAAGTGCATGCCCTGCGCATGGCGGGTGAGAAAGCGCGTGGCGCGACGGCCTATGTGACGCTGGAGCCATGCAGCCATCACGGACGTACGCCGCCGTGCTGTGAGGCGCTGATTGCGGCGGGCGTCTCGCGCGTTGTCGCCGCCATGCAGGATCCTAATCCGCAGGTGGCGGGCCGCGGGCTGTATCGTCTGCAACAGGAAGGCATCGACGTCAGCCACGGCCTGATGATGCAGGATGCCGAAAACATCAACAAAGGCTTCCTGAAGCGTATGCGCACCGGCTTCCCGTTTATCCAGCTTAAGCTTGGCGCGTCACTGGATGGCCGCACGGCGATGGCGAACGGCGAGAGCCAGTGGATCACCTCGCCGCAGGCAAGGCGCGATGTGCAACGTCTGCGCGCGCAAAGCCATGCTATTCTCACCAGCAGTGAAACGGTACTGGCTGACGATCCGGCCATGACCGTGCGCTGGGAAGAGCTGAATGCGGATACGCAGGCGCTCTATCCGCAGGAGAATCTGCGTCAGCCGCTGCGCATTATTGTTGATAGCCAGAACCGCGTGACGCCGGAGCACCGCATCGTGCAGCAGCCGGGTGAAACCTGGATTGCCCGCACCAAAGAAGATACGCGCGAGTGGCCGGAAGGCGTGCGCAGCATTATGGTGCCGGAACATAACGGGCATCTCGATCTCGTGGTGCTGATGATGTTGCTCGGCAAACAGCAGGTCAACAGCATCTGGGTTGAAGCCGGTCCGACGCTCGCCGGCGCACTGCTTCAGGCGGGGCTGGTGGATGAGCTTCTCGTCTACGTTGCGCCTAAACTGTTAGGTAATGACGCGCGCGGCCTGTTTGTGCTGCCCGGCCTTGAAAAACTGGCCGATGCGCCGCAACTCTCATTCAGCGAGATTCGTCCGGTAGGCCCGGATGTCTGCCTCCATTTAACGACAGCGTAATTGCTCCTGAAATAGGGAAGCAGTGCGCAAAGTATTATGATAAAATCCGCCCCCCTGCGGGGCCAAATGAACCCGTAAAGGAAGAGTATGAACATTATTGAAGCTGCTGTAGCTACCCCGGACGCTCGCGTCGCCATCACCATTGCGCGTTTCAACAACTTCATCAACGATAGCCTGCTGGAAGGTGCGGTTGACGCCCTGAAACGTATCGGCCAGGTTAAAGATGACAACATTACCGTCGTTTGGGTACCAGGTGCTTACGAACTGCCACTGGCAGCGGGCGCGCTGGCGAAAACCGGTAAATACGACGCGGTGATTGCGCTGGGTACCGTTATTCGTGGCGGCACTGCGCACTTCGAATACGTTGCGGGCGGTGCAAGCAACGGTCTGGCACACGTTGCACAGGATGCTGAAATCCCTGTCGCGTTCGGCGTGCTGACCACCGAAAGTATTGAACAAGCCATCGAACGTGCTGGCACTAAAGCCGGTAACAAAGGTGCAGAAGCTGCACTGACCGCGCTTGAAATGATCAATGTATTGAAAGCCATCAAGGCCTGATTTTTTTGTAAGGGGAATTCCGTGAAACCTGCTGCTCGTCGCCGCGCCCGTGAATGTGCCGTCCAGGCACTTTACTCCTGGCAGTTGTCCCAGAACGACATCGCTGATGTTGAATACCAGTTCCTGTCAGAACAGGACGTGAAAGACGTTGACGTTCTGTACTTCCGTGAACTGCTGTCGGGAGTGGCGACTAATAGCGCGTATCTCGATGGTCTGATGAAGCCATACCTGTCCCGTCTGCTCGAAGAGCTGGGCCAGGTCGAAAAAGCAGTGTTGCGTATCGCGCTGTTTGAGCTGTCTAAACGTGATGATGTGCCGTACAAAGTGGCCATCAACGAAGCGATCGAACTGGCGAAAACCTTCGGCGCTGAAGACAGCCACAAGTTTGTTAACGGCGTGCTGGATAAAGCCGCACCTGCGATCCGTCCCCACAAAAAGTGATCCGCAAACCGGAGTCTTGCATTGCCTTTTTGGCAGTGCGGCTCCGGTTTTTTTATTTAATTTGCTGAGGCATAAC
Source organism: Enterobacter sp. BIDMC93 (assembly GCF_001037805.1). Taxonomy (NCBI): domain Bacteria; kingdom Pseudomonadati; phylum Pseudomonadota; class Gammaproteobacteria; order Enterobacterales; family Enterobacteriaceae; genus Enterobacter; species Enterobacter sp. BIDMC93. Next base: position 4,040,979 of record NZ_KQ089962.1, on the reverse strand, counting down.
GTATGGCATGCGGCGAATTCTCCCTGATTGCCCGTTATTTCGACCGTGTCAGAACCTCTCGTCTTGATGTTGAAACCGGCATTGGCGATGACTGCGCACTTCTCAATATTCCCGAAAAACAGACGCTGGCAATCAGCACCGACACCTTAGTGTGTGGGCGTCATTTCCTGCCGGATATCGATCCTGCCGATCTGGCGTATAAAGCGCTGGCGGTGAACGTCAGCGATCTGGCGGCAATGGGCGCCGGCCCGGCCTGGCTGACGCTGGCTCTGACCCTGCCGGAGGTGGATGAAGCCTGGCTTGAAGCCTTCAGCGATGCCCTGTTTGAACAGCTGAATTATTACGATATGCAGCTGATTGGCGGTGATACCACCGCCGGTCCGCTGTCCATGACCCTGGCAATCCACGGCTATGTGCCTGCCGGGCGCGCGCTGAAGCGCTCGGGTGCAAAACCAGGCGACTGGATCTACGTGACCGGTACGCCGGGCGACAGCGCGGCAGGGCTGGCCATCCTTCAGAACCGTTTAACGGTTGAAGAGGCTGACGATGCGGCGTATCTGGTGAAGCGCCATCTGCGGCCAACGCCGCGTATTCTGCACGGTCAGGCGCTGCGCGAGCGGGCCAGTTCGGCTATCGATTTGTCTGACGGGCTGATCTCCGATCTCGGCCATATCCTGAAGGCCAGCGGCGTGGGCGCACGCGTTGACCTGGATCTGTTCCCGCTGTCGGAGCAACTGCTTCGCCATGTCGAACCTGAACAGGCGCTGCGCTGGGCGTTATCCGGTGGAGAAGATTATGAGCTGTGCTTCACCGTGCCTGAGCTGAATCGCGGGACGCTGGATGTGGCGCTAGCGCATCTCGGCGCGAAATTTACCTGCATCGGGCAGGTGATGCCGGAAAGTGAAGGGTTGCTGTTTGTCCGCGACGGCGCCTCGGTTACGCTTGACTGGAAAGGGTACGATCACTTTGGGTGAGTGTTTTGCCGGGTGGCGGCTTCGCCTTACCCGGCCTACGATCGCACTTTATTTGTAGGCCGGGTAAGCGTAGCGCCACCCGGCAAGTGTTTACTTAAACCCTACCACCGGATGCTGCTGATACGGCGTCTCCAGCTCGGCAATCTGCTCCGGCGTCAACGATAAGTCCACCGCACTCAACAACTCATCCAGCTGTTCTTCCCGCGACGTGCCCACAATCGGCGCGGCGACACCGCGCTTGCTCAGCAGCCACGCCAGCGCCACCTGCGCGCGCGTTGCACCGATATCGTCGGCGATCCCGGCTAAGCGTTCGGCAATTAACGCATCGCTGGCTTCTGTATCGTCATACAGGTTTTTACCCACTTCATCCGATACCAGCCGGGCGGTAGTTTCCCCCCACGGACGGGTTAACCTTCCGCGCGCCAGCGGGCTCCACGGGATCACCGCCACGCCTTCCTGGTAGCAGAGCGGCAGCATCTCGCGCTCTTCTTCCCGGTAAATCAGGTTGTAGTGATCCTGCATGGTGACAAAGCGCGCCCAGCCGTGCTGCGCCTGGAGATCGAGCGCCTGGGCAAACTGTGAGGCATGCATGGACGATGCGCCGATGTAGCGCGCTTTACCGGCTTTCACAACGTCGTTTAACGCTTCAAGCGTCTCTTCGATCGGGGTGTTGTAATCCCAGCGGTGGATTTGCAGCAGGTCGACGTAATCCATGTTCAGGCGTCTGAGGCTGTCATCAATGGAACGCAGGATCTGCGCGCGAGAAAGGCCTTCCGCCAGATCGCCTGACGGGTAGTACACCTTAGTGGCGACCACAATGTCATCACGACGGGCAAAATCTCGCAGGGCGCGGCCGACAATCTCTTCGCTGCTGCCGTCTGAGTAGCTGTTGGCGGTATCGAAGAAGTTGATGCCGCCGTCAATGGCGCGCTTGATGATAGGGCGGCTGCTCTCTTCCGGCAGTGTCCAGGCATGATTTCCCCGGTCAGGCTCGCCAAACGTCATGCATCCCAGGCAAAGCCGGGACACCTTAAGGTCCGTTTTTCCTAATGTCGTGTATTGCATGGTTCCGCTCCTGCTGTTTAAACAATACGTTTAAGCATAGCAGGAGCAGAAAAGGGGAGGGATCAGGCCAGCCAGGTGCGGATTTTAGCTTCGATACCGGCGGCGTCCAGACCAATGTCGGCGCGCGCCTCATCCTGGGTGCCTTGCGGGATGAAGTGGTCAGGGAGGCCGAGATTAAGCACCGGAACGGCTTTACGGTTCGCCATAAGCACTTCGTTCACGCCGCTACCCGCGCCACCCATGATGGCGTTCTCTTCCAGCGTGACCAGAACGTCATGGCTTTCCGCCATGCTCAGAATCAGAGATTCATCGAGCGGTTTCACGAAGCGCATATCGACCAGCGTCGCATTCAGGTTTTCAGCGACTTTTGCCGCTTCCGGCATCAGCGTACCAAAATTCAGGATCGCCACTTTTTCACCACGGCGTTTCACCAGACCTTTACCGATATCCAGTTTTTCCAGCGGCTGTAATTCAACGCCAAGGGCATTACCGCGCGGATAACGTACCGCGCAGGGGCCGTCCTGATAGTGGTAACCGGTATACAGCATCTGACGACACTCGTTTTCGTCGCTTGGCGTCATGATCACCATATCAGGGATGCAGCGCAGGAAGGAGAGATCAAACGCGCCCTGGTGCGTCTGGCCATCAGCCCCCACAATGCCCGCGCGATCGATAGCAAACAGCACCGGCAGCTTCTGAATGGCAACGTCATGGATAACCTGATCGTAGGCGCGTTGCAGGAAGGTAGAGTAGATCGCTACCACCGGCTTGTAGCCGCCAATCGCCAGGCCCGCAGCAAAGGTTACCGCGTGCTGCTCGGCGATAGCCACGTCGAAATACTGGTCCGGGTATTTTTTGGAAAACTCCACCATGCCGGAGCCTTCACGCATGGCAGGCGTCACCGCCATCAGCATGTTGTCTTTCGCCGCCGTTTCGCACAGCCAGTCGCCAAAGATTTTTGAGTAGCTCGGCATCCCGCCGCTGCTTTTCGGCAGGCAGCCGCTGGTATGGTCGAACTTAGGCACCGCGTGGAAGGTGATCGGATCTTTTTCCGCCGGTTCGTAACCACGCCCTTTTTTGGTCATGATATGCAGGAACTGCGGGCCTTTCAGGTCGCGCATGTTTTTAAGCGTCGTCACCAGGCCCAGCACATCGTGGCCGTCCACCGGGCCAATATAGTTAAAGCCCAGCTCTTCGAACAGCGTACCCGGCACGACCATGCCTTTGATGTGTTCTTCGGTACGCTTAAGCAGCTCTTTAATCGGCGGTACGCCGGAGAAGACTTTTTTACCACCTTCACGCAGTGAGGAGTAAAGCTTGCCGGACAGCAGCTGCGCCAGATGGTTATTCAGCGCGCCGACGTTCTCGGAGATCGACATTTCGTTATCGTTGAGGATCACCAGCATGTCCGGTTTGATATCGCCCGCGTGGTTCATGGCCTCAAAGGCCATCCCGGCGGTGATCGCCCCGTCGCCAATCACGCAGACGGTGCGGCGTTGTTTATTCTCTTTTTCGGCGGCAACGGCAATACCAATGCCCGCAGAAATGGAGGTGGAAGAGTGGCCGACGCTTAACACATCATATTCACTCTCGCCGCGCCACGGGAACGGGTGCAGGCCCCCTTTCTGGCGAATGGTGCCAATTTTATCGCGACGTCCGGTCAGAATTTTGTGCGGATAGGCCTGGTGGCCTACATCCCAGATCAGCTGATCGAACGGCGTGTTATAGACGTAATGCAACGCCACGGTCAGCTCAACCGTGCCAAGTCCGGAGGCGAAGTGGCCGCTGGAGCGGCTAACGCTGTCGAGCAGGTAGCGACGCAGCTCGTCACACAGCTTCGGCAGACTCTCTTTCGGCAACAGACGTAACTCCTGAGTGGAGTCAACTAACGCCAGTGTCGGGTATTTGGCAATATCAAAACTCATCAAAGGCTCATCGAGATTTATAGTTTATTTATCACGCTGGATTATGTAGTCCGCTAGCGCTTCCAGTGCCGAGGTATCCAGCGATTGCGCGGCCAGCTCATTCAGCGACCGGCGGGCATCGTCTATCAGATCCCGGGCTTTACGTTGGGCATGCTCAAGGCCCAACAGGGCGGGGTAGGTACTTTTGCCAAGCTGCTGATCCGCACCCTGACGTTTTCCCAATGTTGCAGTATCGCCCACCACATCCAGAATGTCATCCTGAACCTGGAATGCCAGACCGATACTTTCTGCGTATCTGTCCAGAATCGGCAGGGCTTTACGCCCGCGTTCACCCGCGCTCAGCGCGCCCAGGCGAACGGCTGCACGAATCAGTGCGCCCGTTTTGTGACGGTGGATGCGCTCCAGCTGTTCCAGAGTAACCTGACGCCCTTCAGCCTCTAAATCCAGCGCCTGGCCGCCGCACATCCCGGCGACGCCGCTGGCCATTGCCAGTTCGGACACCATTGCCAGACGATCGCGATCGCTCACCTCAACCATCGGCGCATCGCTCAGAATGGAGAAGGCCAGGGTTTGCAGCGCATCCCCCGCCAGAATGGCATTCGCTTCGCCAAATTTGATATGGCAGGTTGGCTGACCGCGACGCAAATCGTCATCGTCCATGGCCGGCAAATCATCATGGATCAGCGAATAGGCGTGGATACACTCCACGGCGGCTGCCGGGGCGTCCAGCGTGTTATCGCTGATACCGAACATATTGCCCGTGGCATACACCAGGAACGGACGCAGGCGTTTACCCCCCAAGAGTGCGCCATAGTGCATGGCTTCAACCAGTGGAGTGTTCTGAAAAGGCTGCGGCTCAATGAATCGGCGCAGCGCATCGTTGGCGCGGATGACGCGCGCCTGAAGCGCGTTGGAAAAATCCATTTACTCGGCGTCCGGTGTGAATGGCGTGGTTTTAGCGTCTTCGCTGTCGGAAAGCAGGATCTGCACACGCTGCTCGGCCTGCTGGAGTTTTACCTGCCCCTGGCGCGCGAGCTGCACGCCGCGTTCAAATTCGTTGAGCGCGTCTTCCAGCGGGAGATCGCCGCTCTCAAGACGGATAACGATCTGCTCCAGTTCACTCAGCGCAGTTTCGAAACTGGCCGGTGCGTCGTTTTTCTTCGGCATAGTGAATTGACTCTTAAATTTTTCGCCCTGACATGGTAACGGACTCGGGGCAATTATCAAATAACGCGAGTGGCGCGATGGTGGTATACTTGCGCGCCTGGATGCAGCCACGGGTGTGGGCTGCTGTATCATTTTCCACTACAAGCCTTTATAAGCTTGCCTAAGAAACATTGCCGCCATGAAGTTTATCATTAAATTGTTCCCTGAAATCACCATCAAAAGCCAATCCGTGCGTTTGCGCTTTATTAAAATTCTCACCGGGAACATTCGTAACGTATTAAAACACTACGACGAAACGCTCGCCGTGGTGCGTCACTGGGACCACGTAGAAGTCCGCGCGAAAGACGAAAACAAACGTCTTGATATTCGCGACGCGCTGACCCGTATCCCGGGTATTCACCATATTCTGGAAGTGGAAGACGTTCCCTTCACCGATATGCACGATATCTTCGAAAAGGCGCTGGTGCAGTACCGCGACCAGATCGAAGGGAAAACGTTCTGCGTGCGCGTGAAGCGCCGGGGTAAGCATGAGTTTAGCTCTATTGAGGTTGAGCGCTACGTCGGTGGTGGTCTGAACCAGCACGTTGAAACGGCGCGCGTGCGCCTGACTAACCCGGACGTCACCGTTAACCTTGAGATCGAAAACGATCGCCTGCTGCTGGTCAAGGGTCGTTATGAAGGTATTGGCGGTTTCCCTATCGGCACTCAGGAAGATGTGCTGTCGCTGATCTCCGGCGGGTTCGACTCCGGCGTGTCCAGCTATATGCTGATGCGTCGTGGCTGCCGCGTGCACTACTGCTTCTTTAACCTGGGCGGCGCGGCGCATGAAATCGGCGTACGTCAGGTGGCGCATTACCTGTGGAACCGCTTCGGCAGCTCTCACCGCGTGCGTTTTGTGGCGATCAACTTTGAGCCGGTGGTCGGCGAAATCCTCGAAAAAGTGGACGACGGCCAGATGGGCGTGGTTCTGAAACGTATGATGGTGCGTGCGGCGTCCAAAGTGGCTGAGCGCTACGGCGTGCAGGCGCTGGTCACCGGTGAAGCGCTGGGGCAGGTCTCCAGCCAGACGCTGACTAACCTGCGTCTTATCGATAACGTGTCTGATACGCTGATCCTGCGTCCGCTGATCTCTCACGATAAAGAGCACATCATCGATCTGGCGCGTAAAATCGGTACTGAAGATTTTGCCCGCACCATGCCGGAATATTGCGGTGTGATCTCAAAAAGTCCAACCATCAAAGCGGTGAAGGCGAAGATCGAAGCGGAAGAAGAGAACTTCGATTTCAGCATCCTGGAAAAAGTGGTGGCGGAAGCGTCCAACATCGATATCCGTGAGATCGCTCAGCAGACCGAGCAGGAAGTGGTTGAGGTGGAGACGGTCAGCGGCTTCGGTGCTAACGATACGATTCTGGATATCCGTTCTGTTGATGAGCAGGATGACAAGCCGTTGCAGGTGGAAGGCGTCGAGGTGGTTTCGCTGCCGTTCTACAAGCTGAGCACCCAGTTTGGCGATCTCGACCAGAGCAAAACGTATCTGCTGTGGTGCGAACGTGGGGTCATGAGCCGTTTGCAGGCGCTGTATCTGCGTGAGCAGGGCTTCGCGAACGTGAAGGTGTATCGCCCGTAGTTTCTCGCCCGGTGGCGCGAGCGCTACCGGGCCTGCGATTCTATGCTCTTTTTGGCCGGGTAATCGACAATGGAAAAAAAACATAAGTACTGGGAAATCAAAGAGAGAATCAAAAAAGATATTCTCAATGAAGTCTACAAAAAGGGCGAAAGCATTCCGTCGGAGCGCGATCTTGCCAGTATTTATGACGTTACGCGCGTAACGGTTCAGAAAGCCATGGCGATGCTGGTACAGGAAGGGTATATCGAGCGTATCCACGGCAAGGGCATGTTTGTTTTAAAGAATACTGCCAGCAATATTTACATTCTGAATAATGAAAAGAGTGACAGTATTCTCGGGTTTTCCCGTGAATTTCAGGGGCGGGTCAACGTAACCAGCCGCTTGCTGACGTTGACGACCCTTCACGCCGACGCGGCGCTGGCACAGCACCTCGAAATTGCGCAGGGTGATGATGTCTGGTTTATTCGCCGTATCCGTTTACTGGACGGACAGCCGGTGTTAATTGAAGACAGCAATATTCCTCACAAGGTGGTTGCCACTGTTCCGCAGGCTATTCTCGAAGTGGGATCGCTGTATGGCTATATTGAAGACTTTACCGGTAAGAAAATCAGCGACGCCGATTCACTGATTGAAGCGGATCTTTTTGATGAGGAGCTGGCGGCCCATCTCAATATTCTGCCAGGCCAGCCGATGTTGAAAATTACCGAAGTCACGCGCCTCGATGACGGTAGAGCATTTAACTTCTCCATCAGCTACAACCGGGCAGATATTTTCCGCGTCAAGAATATGCACATCAAACGATAACAGGCGCATCAGCGCCTGTTTCTCTTTTACAGCTTAGCGGCTGCCGCTTTATCGACAATGATCCTTAACCGTGGGTGCGGCTTTAGCAGCGTCGCGGGAACCGCCGGGTCCGGTGCGGAATTGACGGTTGTTGCGATGATGTCGGCTTTTTTCTCGCCGCTTGCCATCAAAATAATGGCCCGTGAGGCCAGGATAGTCTTCATCCCCAGCGAAATGCCCTGACGGATATGACGCTGCTGGCCGAAGTATTTAACCGAAACGGCCTGCGTCACCGCATCCAGGTCCACGATGTGGCAACCGGTATCGAGGGCGGCGCCCGGTTCATTGAAGCCGATATGGCCGTTCATACCGATCCCCAACACAATGATGTCAGGCCCTCCGTGGGCCGTAATAAAGTTATCCACACGCTGACACTCTTCCTCGGGGGATTGCGTCAGGCCATCAAAGAAACAGATCTGATCGTCGCGCAGGGCCAGGTGGCTGAAGAAATGGCCCCATACCATCTCCCGGCAGCTGCCTTTATCGGCCTGACCGAGCCCCAGCCACTCATCCAGGCCAACAAATGCCGCACGGGAAAAATCGACCTTACCCTGTTTGCTGGCGTGCACAAGCGCGGCAAAAACGCCCAGCGGCGTATCTCCACCCGCGATGCAAATCAGCGCATCGGGTTTTTGCGTAACGGTTTCAATGACCGCTTTCGCCACGGCGTCACTCAGCGCCGCATAATCGTCTGTCTGTTCTACGTTCATTGTGCGTCCTTACGTTTAGCATACTGGGGTAAATAACGGTGGTTGACCTCAAGATATTCATTAAGGATCTGTTCTGCCGCGGCGGCAGAAGGCACAAGGGGATTTACGCTCAGCGCCAGCAGCGCCGTGTCGTAATTTCCAGTGACAGCGGCCTCAACGGTGAGCTCTTCATAGGCCTTCACGCTCTGGATCAGGCCGCGGATCTTCACGGGCAGCCTGCCATAGGCGAGGGGATGCGCGCCGTTTCGGTCGATCATGGCGTTGGTTTCCAGCGTAACGTGATCCGGCAGATCGGGTGTTGTGCCCCTGTTAGGAACATTTACGACGTGGATCTCTTTTTTATCGTTATAAATAGCGCTGATGATCGAGCATGCAGTATCGGAGTACCAGGCGCCTCCGCGCTGCTCCAGCTCTTTCGGCTTGTGCGCGAGATGGGGGTCCTGGTAAAGCGTAAAAAGCCGTTGCTCAATTTCGCGCGTCTGCTCGCCGCGGGTTCCCTTAGTATTTGCATCGCGCAGCGCGGCGTCGGTCATCTCGCGGGTCAAAAAATAGTATTTGAGGTAGGAGATAGGGTACATGTGGAGTGCCCTGGCAAAGCGGGCACTAAACCCAATGTCCGGTATATTTTTCAGGGAGTTATTTGCGCTGCCCTCGGCCAGTTTTTCAATAAAGTCGTCGGTATAATCCTCTCCCTTGAGGAAAATTTGGTCGGCAAAAATAAGATGGTTCAGACCAATAATGCGTGCGTAAACGTCCGACTTCTGCACGCCGTAGGCTGTGGCGATGTCCATCATCATGCTGTTTGCGCCACTGCAAATGCCTATGGTCCGAATGGCCGAGTGGCGAGTGATTGCCTCGGTGACAATCCCGGCCGGGTTGGTGAAGTTAATCAGCCAGCCGTTCGGGCACCATCTTTCCATGTCCTTACAGATATCCAGCAGGACCGGGATCGTGCGTTGAGCTTTCATAAACCCGCCGGGACCTGTCGTCTCTTGCCCCAGAACGCCGTATTTTAGCGGGATTTTTTCATCGTTGATGCGGGCATCAAGAAAGCCGACACGCAGCTGCGTGGTGACAAAATCGGCATCTTTCAGCGCCTCTTCCCGATCGAGCGTCAGGTGGATATTCATTGGGAGCCCGGCTTCAGCTACCATGCGCTGGGCCAGCTTTCCGACAATCTCCAGCTTCTCTTTTCCCTCTTCAATATCCAGCAAATAATAATCGGTGACCGGCAGCTCTGCGTAGCGTTTGATAAAACCGTCGATCAATTCTGGCGTGTAGCTGGAGCCGCCGCCAATAGTGACAACCTTGAGCTTTTTCATCGTGGTTCCTTTTTACAAGATGGGGTCGGAAAGCGTGTCCGCGTTGCGGCGGGCATTCTCTTCGGCCGCTTCGGTTTCAAGTTGTTTGCGCTCGGCCAGTTTGAAAAACGGCAGCCAGACCAGGGCGGAAATAACCAGCGTGCAGACGGACCAGATCACGGCAGGGATATTGCCGCCGGTCACGAACCATGCGGCGAAAATCGGCGGCATGGTCCAGGGGATCTGTAAGACGGGGCGACCAATGATGTCGAAGTACATCAGCGACCAGGTTGAGATGCACAGGATCATCGGCGTCAGGGTAAACGGGATCATCAGCAGTGGGTTGAAGACTATCGGGCAACCGAAAATGACAGGTTCGTTAATACAAAATATCGCGGAGGGCAGGGAGAGCTTGCCCACTGATTTGTACAGCCGACTGCGGGAACGCAGCATGGCAATGACCAGCCCCATGGTCGCGCCCGTTCCGCCCAGGCACATAAAGACGATATAAAACCCGTCGGCGGTAATATGGGGAATGGGCTGATGATGCAGATAGGCCTGAGTATTTTCAGCGATGTATTTCAGGAAAATGGGACTGGTGATGCCGGAAAGCACGTTGTCGCCATGTATGCCGCAGCACCACAGCAGCGAAATCAGAAAAATAAGCACCAGCATGCCCGGCAGCGAACCGAGGCCGGAGACGAGCGGGCTGAGCAGCAGGGTGAAGAAGTGGTTGATATCAAAATTCAGGATGACCCGAATCAGCCAGATCAGAGTGATTGCTACCGCGGCGGGGATCAGGCTCGCAAAAGATTGCGCCACGGCAGGAGGCACGCCCTCCGGCAGGGTGATCACGACGTTGTGCCGGATAAAAAATCGCACGATGTGCACCGTCAAAATCGCCAGGATTATGGCAGAAAACAGCCCCGCCGCACCAAGATTGTCAACGTTGAGCTGATAGCTGTCGTTGAGTTGCGCCAGTAAGAAAACCACCAGCGTGACTATGCAGCAGGTGATAGCGTTGAGGTTGTACTCCTTCGCGAGGTTGTAGCTGATACCCACCGCAGAAATCAGCCCTATCGCACCAAAGGTAACGCCCACCGGGGCGCTGAGCTTTTCGGCAAACGGGCCAAGCCATTCACTCCAGCCGGGTATCGGTAGATTGGCGAGAATGAGAAACAGGCTACCGGTGATGGTGAAGGGTAAGGTCAGCGCAATACCGTTGCGCACGGCGACCAGTATTTTATTTTCGCCTACGCGAATCAGTACAGGAATGACTCTGTGCTCAAGAAATGTAATCACATTGCTTACTCCAGAAGAGATTTCTGCTCTCCCGCCGCTGTTGATGTTATCAGGCTTTGCTGGCGGATTTTTAAACTGGTATATACCAGTTGAATGCAGTTTTTCACGGTTCTTTTAGCCTGTCAAACAGGCATGCAATACGGTGCAGATTTGATTATTTGTCTGAAAATAAAGGGTTTTTTGAAGGGTGAGACGGTGGGGAGACGCTTCAGGGCAGGAAAATGAATCGCAGAACTGTGACGCTGACTGCACTATTTCTGTAGGGCAGACGGGCCAGCGCGTTGCCAGCCCGGGAGGACATCAGGCTTCGTAGAAATTATAAATCCCCGCCGCCATCACCAGCGATGACGCCACTTCGTACGCTTTTTCGCGCCCGACCAGCAGGTCAATAATCTTCAGGCCAAAATCAATGGCGGTGCCCGGCCCCTGGCTGGTGAGCAGGTTAACGCGCGGATCCCAGACCACGCGTTTATCCACCCACTGGTCTTCCGGAATTGTGTCCTTCAGGCCAGGAAAGCCGGTCATATTCCCGATGGGGAAAATGTCGTGCGGAACCAGCACCGTACCTGCGGCCGCACAGATTGCCGCGACGATACGCCCGGAAAGATGAAACTGACGAACGGTTTCAACCAGCAGCGGGCTGTCGCGGAAACACTCTGCACCCTTCAGCCCACCCGGCAAAACGATCATGTCGTAATCACCGTCCGCCACCTGTACAAGCGGTGCATCCGCCAGGATCTTCACCCCACGCGAGCAGGTAATCGCCAGACTTCCGTCGCTGGCGACGCTGGCGGTAGTAACCTTAATACCACCACGCACCATCAAATCAATGGTGGTGACCGCTTCTGTCTCTTCGCTACCAGGGGCGAGGCATACCAGTGCCGATGCGCTCATACTCACTCTCCTTTCGTTTTACTAACTCAAACAGACGGCTGTTTTCCGCAACGGTAATACCGTGTGCCCGGGCGCGTTTTAACAGATAACCGGTAATGTAATCAATTTCGGTATGCCGCATAGCCCGGATATCCTGCAACATTGAGGAGATATTTTCTGCCGTACTCTCAATGACCTGGTCGACATAATAACGTAAATCGGACTCTGAGGTGTGGTAGCCTTCGCGTTCAATGACGGCGGCAACTTCCCGGCAAATCAGCGCTACCCGATCGGGATGCTTGCGCAGCTCACCGTTAGGGCAATCCAGCAGGGCGGTCAGCGGATTGATCGCGCAGTTGACCGCCAGTTTGCGCCACAGTTCCGCGCGAATGTTATTGTGCCAGGCGACGTCAGGCAGCGTGCTTTGCAGGGTATCCGCAAGATAGCTGTAATCGCCGGGCTGTTCACGCGCAGGACCGATATGGGTGATACCACTGGCAACATGGATAATGACGTTACCGTCGCGACGTGCCGCGTGGGTGGTTGTCCCCATCAGCAGCGGTTGCCGGACAGATTTAAGCTCTTCAATGGTACCCATACCGTTGTGAATCAGCAGGATTGGCGTGCGTTCAGGTAACTGGGCGGCCAGGCTTTTCACCGCATCGGAGACCTGCCAGGCCTTCAGCGTGACCAGCAGCAAATCACTGGTGGCAAGAAATTCCGGATCGTTTGCCGTCAAAGACTCGTTGAAAATTGAACCGTCTGTACCAATTACGTTCACACTGCAATAGGGCTGGGGAATTCGCAGCCAGCCCTGAACGTCGTGTCCCTGTTTGCATAGCGCTGTAAGCCAGAGTTGGCCAAGGGCTCCGCATCCAAGCACTGTTACTTTCATCGTTCCTCCTCACCTGCAACGGCGCCAGGTGCTATGACGCTAAGTATAGCGCCATCAGCTAAGCTTCTCGTTATGCCTCGTTGCGGGTATTATGCAACGCAACAAAAATGAAGGGAGAAGAAAAGATGCCATCTTTCGATATTGTTTCTGAAGTTGATTTGCAGGAAGCGCGTAACGGCGTAGAAAATGCTGTCCGTGAGGTTGAGTCACGTTTCGATTTTCGTGGCGTTGAGGCGACCATTGAACTGAACGACGCGAACAAGACGATCAAAGTCCTGAGCGAGTCTGATTTCCAGGTCAACCAGTTGCTGGATATCCTGCGCGCCAAGCTGCTCAAGCGCGGCATAGAAGGAACCTCACTCGATGTACCGGAAGAATTTGTTCACAGCGGCAAAACCTGGTTTGTGGAAGCGAAGCTGAAGCAGGGGATTGAGAGCGCGGTACAGAAAAAAATCGTTAAGCTTATCAAAGACAGTAAGCTCAAAGTGCAGGCGCAGATCCAGGGTGAAGAGATCCGCGTGACCGGAAAATCCCGTGATGACCTGCAATCCGTGATGGCGCTGGTGCGTGGCGGCGATCTCGGTCAGCCATTCCAGTTTAAAAACTTCCGCGATTAAGACAATCATGCCCGGCTAAACCGGGCATTTTTTCAGGCCTTCAGCGCCTGCTCCACCTCAAAGCGATTAGTCACTTTGCTGTCAATTTTGACATACGCACTGCGCTCTTCCGGAACAATCAGCACTTCGCTCACGCCCTCTGTCGCTTCCAGACGCTGTTTTAACGCGTCACCGATTGCCACGTCATCGGGAATTTCTACCCGCAGGCTACTTACATAGCGCGGCTCTTTCATGGTGCTGGCAACAAACAGCCAGAGCATCGCCAGCAGCGCACCGGCGAGGAAAACGGTCTGGGAGTCAAACAGACCGTCCACCCAGCCGCCGAGCGACCCGCCGATAGCCACGCCGAGAAACTGGCTGGTGGAGTAAATGCCCATCGCGGTGCCTTTGTATCCTGCCGGAGACTCTTTGCTGATAAGCGACGGCAGCAGGGCTTCCATCAGATTAAAGGCCAGGAAGAACAGCTGTACGCCGGCGATCAGTTCCCAGAAATGCGGGCCAGCGCCCCACAGCACAATCTCGGCAATCAGCAATAACGCCACGCAGCCCACGAAGACGCGTTTCATTTTGCGCTTCACTTCGGCGTAAATAATGAAGGGCACAACGGAGACAAACGAGATCAGCATTGTGACCAGATAAATTTTCCAGTGCTCTGCCGCCGGGAAACCGGCTGCGGCAAGTTGACCGGGCAGGGCGACGAAGGTGGACATCAGCAGAATGTGCAGGCACATAATGCCGAAGTTCAGCTTAAGCAGGCGCGGCTCGGCGATGACTTTGCTGAAGCAGCCTTTCACCATCCCGGATTCACGGTTGAGGACGTGGTTTTTACTGTCAGGCACAACCCACAGCGTGAGTGCGATCCCAATGGTCGCCAGCACCGCAATCATCCAGAACAGGGCGTGCAGGCCGAGCGCATGAGTGATAACAGGCCCCAGCACCATGGCAATGGCAAACGTGACGCCGAAGCTGACGCCGATAAACGCCATGGCTTTGGTGCGGTTTTGCTCGCGGGTTAAGTCTGACAGCAGCGCCATCACGGCGGCGGCAATCGCCCCGGAACCTTGCAGGGCGCGCCCAAGAATAATTCCCCAGATGGAGTGGGAGAGGGCGGCGATGATGCTGCCAAGTACAAACACCAGCAGCCCGCCGACAATCAGCGGTTTGCGACCCACGCGGTCGGAGAGCAGGCCAAAGGGGATCTGGAATATCGCCTGCGCCAGGCCGTAGATACCAATCGCCAGACCAATCAGCGCTTCGCTGGCACCCTGTAACGCCATGCCATATGTGGTCAGAACGGGCAGGACCATAAACATGCCAAGCATCCGCAGCGAGAAAACAGTCCCTAAACCCCAGGTCGCACGCAGTTCGCCTGGCGTCATTTTATAATCGTTCATTACCACCTCTACCAAAAAGCAGGCCATAGTTTAGGCGGGGTGATAAGTGCGGTAAATAGGTGTTTGTTTAAGAGATATTACGAGGGTGTGATAAAAGCACCCCCGGATAAAAAATTACGCCTCGACGCGCAATCCGTAGCTTTTGAATTTCTCAAGAACAATGGCAATTTCATCGTCACTGAGTACAGGAACGGGATCTACTATCGCCAGCGTGGCCAGGTAGAGTTTTGCCAGCACCTCTACCTCCTGCGCCAGCCACAGTGCCTTTTCAAGATTTTCTTCGCAGGTTATCAGGCCGTGGTGCTGTAAGAGCGTCGCTTTGCGATCGCGTAATGCGACCGCGACATGCTCTGACAGCGCGCGCGTCCCGAAGGTCGCGTAAGGGGCGCAGGGAATGGAGTTTCCCCCGGCGGCGGCAATCATATAGTGAATAGCAGGAATGGGGCGGTTGAGTATCGAGACGGCGGTACAGTTAACCGCATGGTTATGGACGACGGCGTTAGCATCCGGGCGGGTCTGATACACAACCTGATGAAAACGCCATTCGCTGGAGGGCAGTTTATCTTCTTCGTGCCGCCCCTGTGCATCTACATAGACGATACTCTCTTCGGTCAGATGCTCGTAGGGAATTCCGGTCGGCGTAATCAGCATGCCGTCGCGATAGCGAACGCTGATATTGCCGGCGGTGCCCTGATTTAACCCCATGCGGGTCATCTCAAGGCAGGTGTCGATAATGTCTCTGGCTAATCGGGCTCGTTCCATTTTTTATTCTCCGGGTACAGTTTTATTTTTACTGGCGGGAACGTTTGACCAGCTTCATATCGACTTTCGCCGTCTCGTTGACCGCTTCGCCGTCGATGGCTCGCTGCATCAGTTCAAACGCTTTTTCCGCCCAGGTATCTTCATCCTGCTGCATGGACCAGACGCTGTTAGGCAGGAACCCCAGCATGGGGTGCTCATCGAAGGTGCCGATATTGATGTGTTGGGGCACGGTGCCGGTACGCGTCCGCAGGGCTTCAATTGCCCCTTCCAGAACGGGTAACGATGAGGCGATAAACGCCTGCGGAACACCCTGGCTGTCGATAAGCGAATCCATCAGGGCATATCCGCCCTCCGGCGTATTGTCCGGCCCTTCGATGACCCACTCGCGATGGTGAATACCGGCTGTTTTCAGGGCCTGTAAGTAGCCGTTCAGACGGTCCGTAATACTGGGCAGTGCGGTATCGCCCACAAGGAACCAGAGCGGCGTTTTTCTCTCTGCCAGCATGTTGCGGGCCAGTTCATCCCCCCCGGCCTCGTTATGACTCTCAACCAGCGCGTTGTCAGTAAAGCCAAAATCCCGGTCGAGGAGCACCAGTGGTTTTTGGATCTGCCGCAAATGATGCTGCTGGTTTTCCAGCGTCGAGGGAACGATAAACAAGCCGTCCACGTTGCGCGCCATCAGGGCTTTGACCAGCTTATTTTCGTAATCCACATCGTTGTAAGTACAGCTGATCATCAGCTGGTAGCCCGAACGGCGGCAGCGCAGTTCGAGTTTCTCGGCGAGCGTTGCAAAGAACACGTTCGAGATGTTGGGCACGATGAGTCCCAGCGTCTCGGTTTTGTTTAGCTTAAGACTGCGCGCCGAATGGTTGAGGGTATAGCCGAAGCGCTCGACGTGTTCATTAATTCGGGACTGTGTTTTCACGCTGATCCGATACTGTTCGGCTTTCCCGCTCAGTACCAGCCGCACGGTGGTGACGGATAAATTCAGATCCTTCGCTATCTGTTCAACTGTTTTGGCCATCGCTACGCCTCAATCCTTAACGTACGTAAAAAACTGCTGATAAAGCATACGCATCCTGCCATTACATTTCCTGCTGCATCAGGAGATTAAGCGCCTGCTGCTGGGTCCACAGCATCAGGTACGCCTCATATTTTTGCCTGTGGAAAGCCGCGGTTTCCGGCCGACGGGTGATGATGTCGCCGGCTTTGACCATTTCCCGGGTGGCATCGGTGAGCGTTGCCCATGCACCGCTCGCCACAGCGCCGCAAATGGCCGCGCCGAGAGTGACGGCATCTTCTTCGGCTAAGAGATGAATATCGCAGCCCGTGGCATCGGCATACTCCCGCAGCCAGAGCCGGTTATGGGTGGCTCCTCCACAAATGACAATACGCGACAAGGTGTGCCCGTGATGTTTCAGGGTATCCATAATATGTCGTGTGCCATAGGCTATGGCCTGTAGCGTGGCCAGGTAGAGCCTCGCCAGCGCACGTTCACCGGTTTCTAATGTCAGACCGACCACGCTGCCCCGCGCATCCGGACGCGAACGCGGCGAGCGGTTGCCGTGGTGATCGGCCAGAATGTGCAGGTTGCGGGTGGGATATTTTTCTTCCTGTTCAAGCGCGGCTACCCAGTCGTTGAGCAGCGCCACCGGATGGCGTTGCGCCGCTTCTGCTTTTGCAAACAGGTCTGCGCTGGCTCCGTGCTCGCGCAACGTCCAGTCGACCAGCGCCCCGGCAGCACTTTGCCCGCCTTCCGTCAGCCAGTAGCCCGGCAGCATGGCGCTCCAGTAAGGCCCCCAGACGCCGGGCGTATGGATCTCCGTCTGACTGGCAAGCATATGGCAGTTCGAGGTTCCGCTGATGAGCGCCAGCGTGCCCTCCGGGTGTGAGCCCGTCAGCGCCACGCCACCCGCGTGGGCATCGATCATGCCGCTTGCCACAACCACCTCTTCGGGCAACCCCAGAGCTTGCGCTGCCTGTGGGCTGAGTTTCCCGACGCATTCAGCGACGTCCAGAATAGTATCGGGAATTTTTGTCAGTAAGGTCTCCAGCCCCACCTCCCTGAGCAGCGATTCGCTGAACTGCGCCTCATGCGCAAGGTAGTTCCATTTGCAGGTGAGGGTGCACAGGCTGGCGGCGTCCTGGCCCGTCGCTTTCCAGACCAGAAAATCGGCAAGGTCGAAAAAGCGCCAGGCCTGATTCCAGGTTTCAGGATGATGTCGCTGCAACCACAGCAGTTTTGGCAGTTCCATTTCAATACTCACCTCGCCGCCCACGTAGCACAGGGCCGGATCGCGTGTGGCATTGATGCGAACAGTTTCTTCGTGAGCACGATGATCCATCCACATAATGATGTCCTGCGATGCCGGACTGTCGGGGGACACGCTCAGGCCGTTACCCTCAGCATCCAGCGCGACCAGCGAGCACGTGGCGTCGAAGCCAATCGAACAAATGGCGTCGGGTGAGATCCCAGAGGAGTCGACGGCTTCCCGCACCACCGCGCAAACCTGCTGCCAGATCTCCGCGGAGGACTGTTCCACGCGCGCGTTGCTGGCGTGAAACTGCGAAATCGGACGGGTCGCGAAGCTCAAACGCTCGCCTTGCGCAGAGTAAAGCCCAGCACGAACGCTGGCTGAACCCACATCGACCCCGAGGAAATAGCCGTCACTCATCATAAACTTCCTTATTTTTTACCAAACGGATGTAACAGTTTATCAATTTCAGGGGTGTTGATATTCTGCGCATTGACATATTTCACTGGAATATCAATTTCTTTAGCCACCGTCTGTCCGGAAATCACCGCGTTCAGCGCCTTTATGCCCTGATAACCAATCTGGTACGCGTCCTGCACCACGAAGCCCTGAATCACGCCGTTTTTGAGGAAGTTAATGATGGCTTCGGTGCTGTCAAAACCGATGACTTTCACTTTGCCCTTCAGATTCTGGCTGTCGATAGCGTTCGCAACGCCCAGGGTTGAGCCTTCGTTGGTGGCATAAATACCGGCGATATCCGGGTTGGCCTGAACCATATCAATGGTTTTATCCATCGCTTTTTGCGGGTCGCCATCGCTATATTGCACCGGCAGTACCTGAATATTCGGGTACTTCTCTTTCATTCGCTCGCTGAATCCTTCAGAGCGCTCAATGGCGGACGTCGTTCCGGCTACGTGGGCGATAATACCCACTTTCCCCTTCTGGCCTACCTGCTCCGCCAGCGCATCCGCAGCCTGTGCGCCCGCCTTACGGTTATTGGTGGCGACAAAGCTGGCCGGGATATCGGAGTTCACGCCCGAGTCGAAGGTCACCACTTTGATCCCCCGGCTGTTGGCGGTTTCGACCAGCGGGGCAAGGGCGTTTGCATCAAGCGCGGCCAGCAACATGCCGTTTGGCTTTTGTGCCATGGTGTTTTCGACTAACTGGATCTGCTCGGCGATTTGCGTTTCATCGGCAGGGCCAACGTAGCTGGTTTTGTCACCCAACTCTTTTGCGGCAGCTTCCGTCCCCATTTTGACCGTCTGCCAGAATTCGTGCTGGTAACCTTTACTGACTACCGGCAGGTTCAAATCTTTTGCCAGCGCGCTGCTGGACAGGATGGCAACGAGCGACAGGGCGCTCAGGATATGGCTGGTTTTCATTATTTTGCTCCGTTGTAGGGTTGGCAGGGCTTGTTGTATCGAGAACCTAACGCATTCTTTTACGTAACGTGTCCAGATAGACGGCGGCAACGACGACCACGCCCATCGCCACCATCTGCCAGAACTGGGACACGCCCATGAGATTGAGACCGTTTTTCAGCACGCTCATAATGAACGCGCCTATGATGGTGCCGCCAATCGTGCCCACGCCGCCCATCAGACTGGTACCGCCGATCACTACCGCCGCAATGGCTTCCAGCTCATAACCCACGCCTACGGTTGGCTGGCCTGAGTTGAGACGAGAGGCGAGGATCACCCCGGCCACGCCGGTTAACAGGCCGCATAAGGCGTAAACGAAAATTTTCACTCGCTGGACTTTGATCCCGGAAAGATGTGCCGCCGTTTCATTGCTGCCGACAGCGTAGATATAGCGGCCCATCACCGTTTTCTTCAGGATCCACATGGCGATCAGTGCCACGATGACCAGGTAGAACACCGGATAAGGCAGGACGTCGAACAGGCGACCCTGCGCTAGCAGCTTGAACTGCGGGTAGTCAGAAAAATAAATCGCGCGGCCATCGGTCATCACCATATTGATGCCGCGTACCGACATCATTAAGCCGAGGGTGGCAATAAACGGTGGTATGGTCATTTTGGTGACCAGAAACGCGTTCACATAGCCGCAAAGCCCGCCGGCGAGCACGCCTGCCAGAATACAGACCGGCAGCGGCATACCAAACCCGGCGGCGATGCCCACCGCAACCCCTGAGAACGCCACCACCGATCCGAGCGACAGGTCGATCCCGGCGGTAATAATCACAAAGGTTACGCCAATGGCCATGATGCCAATCACCGCCGTTTGCAAGGCGATAGTCATGATATTTTCAGTATTAAAGAAGAACGGTGAGCTGAAGCTGAAAAACAGAACCAGCAATACCAGGCTAAAAAGAGGCGCCAGACGCATCAGGAGCGCTTTATTTATTTTCATCGTATGACTTCCGCTTTGCGGCGATGGAACGGTAACGGACATGATTAATCCTCCAGCGTGGCGTATTGCATGATTTTTTCCTGGGTGGCGTGCTCAGCCTCTATTTCGCCGGCAATGTGGCCGCTGCGCATCACAAGTATGCGGTCGCACATTCCTAATACTTCCGGCAGTTCGGATGAAATCATGATGATCGATTTACCTTTAGCGACAAGGCGGTTCATTAGTTCATAAATTTCCAGCTTGGCGCCAACATCAATTCCCCGGGTTGGCTCATCAAAAATTAAAATATCGGTATCTTTACAGACCCAGCGGGCAATAATGATCTTCTGTTGATTACCGCCGCTTAAATTCAGTGCCGCCTGTTCCAGATGCGGCGTTTTTATTCGCAGCGCATCCACCAGTTTCTTGCTGGACTCCCGGCAGCGTTTTTCATCGACATTACCCGCGGCGCCGGCGTAGTCCGGGTAATTGCCGAGCATAATGTTCATCTCAACGGAAAGGCCGAGGGCGAGTCCCTCTTTTTTGCGGTCTTCTGTTAAATAGCTGATGCCTTTCTCAATGGCGTCAGCCACGTCTTTAATCCGTGTGGGGGTGCCGTTCAGCGTCAGGGTACCGGCGTCGATCGCATCGGCGCCAAACAGGGCCCGGCCCAGTTCCGTTCGGCCTGCGCCCATTAAGCCAGCGAGGCCGAGGATCTCACCGCGCCAGAGGGTAAAGTTGATGTCGTGCAGTACACCATTTCGCGTCAGGCCATTCACCTCCAGCACTTTTTCTCTGCGCTGATGCGGCGGGCGTTTTGGGTAGATGTTATCGAGATTGCGGCCAACCATCATGGCGATAAGCTCGCCGATCTGAACCGTTTCATAATCTACGGTGGCGATGTATTGTCCGTCGCGCATGACGGTCGCGCGATCGGCGATCAGCGCCAATTCTTCCAGACGGTGCGAGATGTAGACTATCCCCGTGCCCTGAGCCTTGAGCATCCGCGTGACGTCAAATAAACTCTCGATTTCACTTTCGGTCAGCGCGGCGGTGGGTTCATCCATGATTAGCACTTTGGCATTGACCGAAATCGCTTTGGCAATTTCCACCATCTGCTGCTGGGCTACGGTTAATTCACTGACGCGGGCGTCCGGGGCGATTTTTAAATTCAGCGTGTGCAGTATTTTCTCAACCGCCTGTCGCTGGGCGCGTTTATCTAACTGCCAGCGACTATTTTTGCAGAATTCACGGCCAATAAAGATATTCTCTTCCACGGTTAAATCGGGAAAGAGATTAAATTCCTGATGGATAATCGTAATACCTGCGTGCTGAGCACTTAGCGGATCGCTGAATGATACGGATTGCCCTTCAAAGCGAATTTCACCGGAATCGGGTTGGTAAACACCGGATAATATTTTCATCAGCGTCGATTTGCCGGCACCGTTTTCACCTAACAGGGCATGAACTTCGCCGCGGCGTAAATCGAAATCAACCTGATTCAGCGCCAGCACGCCGGGAAAGCGTTTGGTGATGCGCGTCATCTGAATAAGAGTCTCTGACATTGCAAAATTCCTGTGTTGGAAAGGCAATGAATCACAAGCCACAGTGATTTAGTTATTAAGCTAACTCGACTTAGCTTTCGTCCTTAAAAGCTATTTTAGGGTCATAATTTAGCCAAATCATTTGTATTCAAATTGTGACGTCGTGCAAAGGTATTTTGTTATTTAATTGAATTCAAACGATATGTTTAGATTTTGCTGAATCGTAATACCTGACACTGATCGAATTTTGACCTCTCATCGTGAAACTGCTCACAGATCCTGCACATTTATCTTGTCTCATTTTTAGTGAGAACCCTAAGCTAATTCGAGTTAGCAAATTTCACCGCTTTCCGTTCACGGTGCTGCCCGGGCGCTTTTTCACGGCTATGCCCCTGAGACGGATAGGTTAACCAACGTGAGGAAGGGCTATGAAAACGATAAAAGCGTTACCCCGGATTGGCATTCGACCTGTTATTGATGGCCGCCGAATGGGCGTACGCGAGTCTCTGGAAGAGCAGACCATGAACATGGCGAAAGCCACGGCGGCGCTACTCAGTGAAAAATTACGCCACCCCTGCGGTACGCCCGTAGAGTGCGTAATTGCCGACAGCTGCATTGCCGGAATGGCGGAATCCGCCGCTTGCGAAGAGAAGTTCAGCACGTGCCACGTTGGTCTGACGATCACCATCACCCCCTGCTGGTGTTACGGGAGTGAAACCATTGATATGGATCCGCTGCGCCCGAAAGCGATCTGGGGCTTTAATGGCACCGAGCGTCCGGGGGCGGTATACCTCGCAGCGGCGCTGGCAGCGCATAACCAGAAAGGGATCCCGGCGTTTTCCATTTACGGCCACGATGTACAGGATGCGGGCGACGAGACCATCCCGGCAGACGTTGAGGAAAAATTGTTGCGCTTCGCCCGGGCGGGCCTGGCGGTCGCCAGCATGAAGGGGAAAAGTTATCTGTCGGTGGGCGGTGTCTCAATGGGGATCGCGGGCTCGATTGTCGATCACAACTTCTTTGAATCCTGGCTGGGGATGAAGGTGCAGGCGGTGGATATGACCGAACTGCGTCGCCGCATCGATCATAAGATTTACGACGAGCAAGAACTTGAGCTGGCCCTGAGCTGGGCGAAGGCACATTTCCGTTTCGGCGAGGATAAAAACGCAGAGCAGTATCGTCGCAATGAACAGGAAAATGCCGCGATCCTGCGGGAGAGCCTGCTAATGGCGATGTGCATCCGCGACATGATGCAGGGCAACCCTAAACTCGCTGCGATGGGCCGCGTGGAGGAATCGCTGGGCTATAACGCCATTGCGTCCGGTTTCCAGGGGCAGCGCCACTGGACGGATCAGTATCCAAATGGCGATACCGCAGAGGCGCTGCTGAACAGCTCTTTCGACTGGAACGGTATTCGCCAGCCGTTGGTAGTGGCGACGGAAAATGACAGCCTTAACGGGGTAGCGATGCTGTTTGGGCATCTGATGACCGGCACCGCGCAGATTTTTGCTGATGTACGCACCTACTGGTCGCCGGAGTCGGTTGAGCGTGTTACCGGCCAGAAGCTCACTGGACGGGCTGAGCACGGCATTATTCATCTGATCAACTCCGGCTCGGCGGCGCTGGACGGTACAGCGGAGCAGAAAGACGCCGAGGGGAAACCGACCCTGAAACCACACTGGGACATTACTGAGCAGGAAGCCAACGCGTGCCTGGCCGCAACCCACTGGTGTCCGGCGGTGCATGAATACTTCCGCGGGGGCGGTTTCTCATCAAACTTCCTCACCCGGGGTGGCGTGCCATTTACCATGACCCGCGTAAACCTCATCAAGGGTGTGGGGCCGGTATTACAGATAGCGGAAGGCTGGAGTGTTGAGCTGCCGGAACACGTACATGACATTCTGAATAAGCGCACCGATTCAACCTGGCCCACCACCTGGTTTGCCCCACGCCTGACCGGTAAAGGCCCGTTCAGCGACGTCTATTCAGTGATGGCGAACTGGGGCGCTAACCACGGGGTATTAACCGTCGGGCACGTCGGCGCTGATTTCATCACCCTGGCGTCCATGCTGCGCATCCCTGTATGCATGCATAACGTACCGGAGGCGCTGATTTATCGGCCGACGGCCTGGGGCGCTCACGGTATGGATCCGGAAGGGCAGGATTACCGCGCCTGTGAAAATTACGGACCGTTATACAAACATTAATCCGGCCTGCCAGCCTGCTCCGGCGGGCTGGCAGCCTGTGGGGACCGCGATGAAAAAATGTTTTCTGGTTCTCGATTGTGGCGCGACGAACGTGCGCGCCATTGCGCTGGATCCCGAAGGGAATATTGTGGCGCGCGCCGCGGTGGCGAACGAAAGCGAAAGCGCCGCTGAAAATCCGGCCTGGCACCAGTGGTCGCTCGACGCCATCATGCAACGGTTTGCCGTCTGTTGTCAGAAAATCAGCGCAGCGCTGAGCGAGCATCACCTGTGCGGAATGAGTGTGACGACCTTTGGCGTGGATGGCGCACTGGTAGATGAGCGGGGAGAACTGCTTTACCCGATCATCAGCTGGAAGTGCCCGCGGACCGTGCCGGTGATGGAAGCGGTTGCCCGTTCATGCTCCCCGGCAGAACTACAGCAGATCACCGGCGTTGGGCAGTTTAGTTTTAACACGTTGTATAAGCTAGGCTGGCTTCAGGACAACCATCCCGATCTGTTACAGCGTGCTCACGCCTGGCTTTTTATCTCCTCGCTAATCAACCATCGCCTGACCGGAAAGATGACGACCGATCTCACGATGGCCGGTACCAGTCAGATGTTCGATCTGCATCAGCAGCGCTTCAGTGAAACGATCTTAAGCAAGATCGGCGTGCCTCATTCCCTTTTCCCGCCGCTGGTTTCCCCCGGAGAAAGGATTGGTGAATTGCGGCCCGACGCTGCATCCAGGCTCGGATTGCCTTGCGGTGTGCCGGTGATCTCCGCCGGGCACGACACGCAGTTTGCCCTTTTTGGCGCCGGGGCGGGAATTAATGAGCCAGTTCTCTCTTCGGGTACCTGGGAGATTTTAATGGCGCGCACCACGCAGGTTGATACCGCTTTGCTGGGGCAATACCCGGGCGCAACCTGCGAACTGGATAGCCGGACGGGGCTCTATAATCCGGGAATGCAATATCTGGCGTCTGGCGTACTGGAGTGGATCCGCGCGCTGTTCTGGTCGCCTGGTACCGACTGGGACACTATTCTGGCTCAGGCGGCGGCAATTCCGAACGGCGCGGATGGCGTCACGATGAATACCCAACTGCTCGATTCTCCACTCGCCGGCTGGCAGGGCGTTACGCTCACCACAACGCCAGCCCATTTTTACCGCGCAGCCCTGGAAGGACTCACGGTGCATCTGCAAGAAAAATGCCTGGCGCTGGAGGCGATCGCGCAATTTAAGGCGCGTGAACTCCTGCTGGTGGGGGGAGGTAGCCGCAATATGCTGTGGAATCAGCTCAAGTCCAATGCGCTTGGGATCCCGGTGAAGGTTCTTGAAGAGGCTGATACGACCGTACTGGGGGCGTCTTTGTACGGATGGTGGGGCGTCGGAGAAACGGCCAGCGCTGAGGCTGCTCGCGATCGGGTCCACTATCGTTACCGTTATTTCTATCCTGAGGAGCAACCTTGTGCTTAAAACGATATCCCCTCTGATTTCACCCGAGCTGCTGAAAACGCTGGCAGAAATGGGTCATGGTGACGAGATTATTTTTGCAGATGCTCACTTTCCCGCGCACAGCCTGGGGCCAAAGACGATCCGCGCAGATGGCCTGCTCATCAGCGATTTGCTGGCCGCGGTGATACCGCTGTTTGAACTGGACAGCTATGCGCCACCGCTGGTGATGATGGCCCCTGTCGACGGGGATACGCTCGATATCCAGGTCGAAGCGCGCTATCGCAACGCACTCTTTGGTGAGGCGGAAGGGGAGGGGGTTACGCGTATTGACCGTTATGCGTTTTATGCGCGGGCACAGAAAGCGTACGCCATCGTGGTGACGGGCGAGACCGCGAAATACGGCAATATACTGTTAAAGAAAGGGGTTACGCCGTACCAATAAAAAAAGCCGGGCTAAACCCGGCGTTTTTACATCAGTCTTCTTACCAGACGTAAGTCAGCAGGTGTTGTGAATCTGGCACCATGAAGTCTACGGACATCATCACGGACAGTGAGGTGATGGCGACAATCGAGAACACAAACAGCTTGCGTGCCCAGACCTTGTCATCTTCCACTTTATAACCGCGCAGGGCCATGCCGAGCCACCATACGCTCACCGCAGCTGCTACCACCAGATATTTATATCCGGCGTAACCGCCCAGAGAGAGCATCAGCGTTGCCACGGCAAAAGCGATGATGTAGAGCGTGATGTGGTTCTTGGCAACCGAAATGCCTTTCACGACCGGCAGAACCGGAATGTTCGCCGCCTGATAATCCTTAAAGCGGAAAATCGCGATGGCGTAGGAGTGCGGCATCTGCCACAGGCTAAAGATAGCCAGCAGGATGAGCGCACCGCTGTCGAACTCGTTCGTGACGGCGCAGTAGCCAATCACCGGCGGCGCCGCGCCGGAGAGAGAACCAATCAGCGTGCCGTAGACGGAGTGACGTTTCATATACAGGCTGTAGACGCCCACATACACCACGAACCCCATCACCCCCAGCCAGCAGGCCAGCGGGTTAGCACCAAACCACAGCAGCATAAAGCCAGCAATACCCAGCAAGGTGGCGTACACCAGCGAGACGGAAGGAGCAATCAGGCCTTTAACCAGCACCCGATTTTTGGTCCTTTCCATCTTCTTGTCGATATCCATGTCGATGTAGTTGTTAAATACACAACCGGACGCAACCACCAGTGACACACCGACCAGCGTGTAAATAAAGAGGGTGTAATCAATGCTGCCTTTAGAGGCCAGCAGGAACCCTCCGATTACGGAGATCAGGTTGCCAAAGATGATGCCTGGTTTCGTGACTTGCAGGTATTGCTTAAACATACTCGCCGCTCTTAGTGAACCATCATGTTGTAGTTAAGGTTCCACATAATCCAGATGGAACCGACTACCAGGATAGCGATGATAATCACGGTAAAGATAAAGGCCGTCATGTTCCAGCCTTCATCGGACTTGGTGTTCATGTGCAGGAAGCAAACCAGATGCACCAGAATCTGAATCACCGCGGTCACCAGGATTGCGCCCAGGATAACCGGCTTAGATGCAGAACCGTTCATCACCATCCAGAACGGGATCACCGTCAGAATGATCGACAGGATGAAGCCTGTCATGTAGGTTTTTACGCTGCCGTGGGAAGCGCCATGATCGTTAGAATGACTCATTACATCGCCCCCATCAGATAGACAACAGAGAACACACAGATCCATACCACGTCCAGGAAGTGCCAGAACAGGCTCAGGCACATAATACGGGTACGGTTAGTACTGGTCAGGCCGCGACGGGAGATCTGGAACATCAGCACCGCCATCCAGATCAGACCCGAGGTCACGTGCAGACCGTGGGTGCCTACCAGCGCGAAGAACGCTGACAGGAAGCCGCTACGATCCGGGCCGAAACCTTCCATGATCAGGTGATGGAATTCATAGATTTCCATCCCGATAAAGCCAGCACCAAACAGCCAGGTCAACGCCAGCCAGGAGACAACCTGGCTCTTGTTGTTTTTGTACATGGCGATAGCCGCCATGCCGTAGGTGATGGAGCTGAATAACAGCAGTGCGGTTTCAACCAGAACGAACGGCAGTTCAAAGATGTCCTTACCGGTCGGGCCGCCCGCTGTGCCGTTCACCAGAACGGCATAGGTTGCGAACAGACAGCAGAACAGGATGCAGTCGCTCATCAGGTAGATCCAGAAACCGAAGACTTTCGTCGGTCCTGTATCATGGTGCGCATGTTCATGCGCGTGGGCAGTTGAGTGCGCCAGAGTATCAGTTGCCATTTTTCAGCCCCGCTTTAGAAATCTCGTCAAAATGCTGGTTTTCCAGCTTTTCAACTTCACGGACTGGTACGTAGTAGTCCACGTCCTCGTCAAAGCTCTTCACAATCCAGCTGATTACGATGCCAGCGAAGCCAACAATCGCCATCCACCAGATGTGCCAGATCATTGCGAAACCAAATACCGTTGCGAAAGCGGCAATGACCATGCCCGCGGCGCTGTTTTTCGGCATATGGATCTCTTCGTAATGCTCAGGTTGCTTGTACGCTTCACCTTTTTCTTTCATTTCCCAGAATGCATCACGCTCGTGAATGTGCGGCACTACGGCAAAGTTATAGAACGGAGGCGGAGAAGAGGTCGCCCACTCCAGCGTACGGCCACCCCACGGGTCACCGGTCAGGTCGCGGTTCAGGTTACGGTCACGGATAGACACGTAGTACTGAATCAGCTGGCACAGAATACCGCAGGCAATCAGCGCTGCGCCGCCCGCTGCAACCATCAGCATTGGGTGGAACTGCGGATCGATCTGCTGGCTCAGACGACGGGTCATCCCCATGAAGCCCAGCACGTACAGCGGCATAAACGCCACGAAGAAGCCGATGATCCAGAACCAGAACGCGCGTTTACCCCATTTTTCGTTCAGGGTGAAACCGAACGCTTTTGGCCACCAGTAGGTCACACCAGCGAAGCAGCCGAAGACCACGCCACCGATGATAACGTTATGGAAGTGCGCAATCAGGAACAGACTGTTGTGCAGAACGAAGTCAGCACCTGGTACCGCCAGCAGTACGCCGGTCATCCCACCTACGGAGAAGGTCACGATGAAGCCGATGGTCCACAGCATAGCTGAGTGGAACACGATACGACCCTGGTACATGGTGAACAGCCAGTTGAAGATCTTAACCCCGGTCGGGATCGCGATAATCATGGTGGTAATACCGAAGAAGGCGTTTACGTTGGCACCCGCACCCATGGTGAAGAAGTGGTGCAGCCAGACGATGAACGACAGGACGGTAATACATACGGTTGCCCACACCAGAGAGGTGTAACCAAACAGGCGTTTGCGCGAGAAGGTTGCCGCGATTTCGGAGAACACACCGAACACCGGCAGAACCAGGATGTACACTTCCGGGTGACCCCAGGCCCAAATCAGGTTGATGTACATCATCATGTTGCCACCCATATCATTCGTGAAGAAATGGGTACCCAGATAGCGATCCAGGGTCAGCAGCGCGATGGTGACGGTCAGAATTGGGAACGACGCGATAATCAGGACGTTGGCGCACAGAGATGCCCAGGTAAATACTGGCATCTTGAACATCGTCATACCTGGTGCACGCATCTTCAGGATGGTCACGAAGAAGTTAATACCGGTCAGGGTGGTACCGACACCGGAGAGCTGAAGCGCCCAAATCCAGTAGTCAACGCCCACGCCCGGACTGTACTCAATTCCCGACAGCGGCGGGTAGGCCAGCCAGCCAGTCTGAGCAAATTCGCCCACACCCAGTGACAGGTTAACCAGGATAACGCCGACAACCGTGAACCAGAAGCTCAGGTTGTTCAGGAACGGGAACGCAACGTCGCGCGCGCCGATTTGCAGCGGAACGACCACGTTCATCAGACCGATTACCAGCGGCATCGCCACGAAGAAGATCATGATAACGCCGTGGGCGGTAAAGATCTGATCGTAGTGGTGCGGTGGCAGGAAGCCGGCTTCGCCCGCAGACGCAAGCGCCTGCTGGCTACGCATCATGATTGCATCCGCAAAGCCACGAATTAACATGACGATACCGACGATGCAGTACATGATACCGAGTTTTTTGTGGTCAACCGAAGTCAGCCACTCATTCCACAGGTAGCTCCACTTACCGAAGTAAGTGATCAGGCCAACTAAGGCCGCGCCACCAATGATAATTGCAGCCACCGTAACCATAATAATCGGTTCATGGTAGGGCACTGCATCCAGTGTCAATTTTCCGAACATTTTCTTCCTCGGCCCCTTAGTGAGCGGTTTCCGCGTGGCTCATGTCCATGCCTTCCATACCCTGGTGCGTGTTGTGCTCGCCTTCAGGCTGGGTCATGTCCATGCTCATGCCGTGATCCATAAATTTGCCAATAACGTCTTTGAACAGATTCGGTTTCACGTTAGAGAAGTACTCCACCTTGTTGTATTCGCTAGGTGCAGCCACTTTTTCGAACGCCGCCATGTCAGACATGGTGTTTGGAGACTGCTTCGCTTTTGCAACCCACTGGTCGAAAGTCGCGCGGTCTGGCGTAGCGATAGCTTTGAACTTCATACCCGAGAAGCCCGGGCCACTATAGCTGGCGGAGATACCGTCGTAGGTGCCTGCTTCATTCGCGATCAGGTGCAGGTTAGTCTGCATACCGGCCATCGCGTAAATCTGGCTGCCCAGACGTGGGATGAAGAAGGAGTTCATTACGGAGTTGGAGGTCACTTTGAACTGAACCGGAGTGTTCGCCGGGAAGGCGATTTCATTCACGGTAGCAATGCCCTGTTCTGGATAGATGAAGAACCATTTCCAGTCCATGGAGACCACTTCAATGGTAATAGGTTTTTCATCGTGAACCAGCGGTTTGCTCGGCTCAAGTGCGTGAGTGGTTTTCCAGGTCAGTACAGCAAGGAACAGGATGATCAGAATAGGTACCGTCCAGACCACAGCTTCCACTTTATTGGAGTGTGACCAGTTAGGGCTATACTTCGCATCTTTATTGCTCGCACGATACTTCCAGGCGAAACCAACAGCCATCAAGATGGCAGGAATAACCACAATCAACATCAGGCCAAAAGCCGTCAGTATCAATGAACGTTGTTCCAGTCCAATCTGTCCTTTGGGGTCTAGTAGTGCAGAATCGCAGCCACTGAGTAATACAGTGCCTGCGAATAATGACAACCATCCCAAACTTTTATTGTATTTCCTGAGTCTCATTTAACGACCTCAATTCCACGGGAGTCTGGTGGCGTTTAAAGTGTGGGGGCATTTTACGGGAAGGTTACATTACTGTAAACATCATTAGCCCTGTGTCAGGAAGGTGTTACCGGGTTCTGCCGCACATGTCACAAGTGTTGCAAATTATGTCGCGTTTTCCGGGGGAAGCCGCACGGAGCGGGCGTTATAACGAAAGGGTGCCCCAGCATACCGCAAAAGGGACAATTGGTATAACCATTGTGAAAAATATACAAATAATTAACAATTAATTATCAATAAAAAGACAACTAAAAAACGAAAATTCAATCTTTCGAATGCTGAATCGTTTAACGGAAAATAGCGTAGCGAAATAAGCTCCAATAATTTCCGAATGCTATCCCGCACAAAACAACAAATATTTTTTTTGCCGATGGCGGTTATTTCGCCGTTATAATTTCGTGTCGTTATTACAACGGGAAATAACCTTTCGCTTTTTACTTCATGTCATCTGCGTTTTCCGCAATGACATGAAATCCAGCATCCCACCGGTCAGGATACCCACGATGGCGAGTAACACCCCTGCATCAAGCAGCTGGGTTTCAAACGGAAGCGACAAGGTGGTCGTCGCATTCAAGATGAGTACCGCGAGCCACACTACCAGCGCAAGACAACCAGCCATCAGCAGACGCAGGGCAAACCGATAGGCAGCCTGATATTCCGTGCGCGGCATGAAGTGTTCCGTCCGCTGGGTATATTCCAGCGTCTGGCGACAGACCAGCAGCAATAAAATCCCCGGCACCGCCGCCGCCACCGAGAAGAGATAAAACGTCGGCCAGCCGTGAGCTTCAACAAACCAGCCCGCGACGGGGCCAACGTATACGCGCCCGACGGCAGAAAGGGCAGACAGTAGCGCAAATTGGGTGGCGGAAAATGACTTATTGCACAGCGTCATCAGCAGGGCGACAAATGCCGCAGTGCCCATACCGCCACACAGGTTTTCAAAGAATACCGCCGTCGCCATGCTGATCATATGCTTGTCGGTGATCGACAGCAGCCAGTAACCGGCATTCGATGCGCCCTGAAGGATGCCGAAGATCAGCAGAGCGCGGAACAGCGTCAGGCGCTGCATCAATACACCGCCGTACAGCGCGCCGACGATCGTGGCAAACAGCCCCAGGGTTTTGTTCACCACGCCGACTTCGCCCGCATCAAACCCGACGCCGCGGATCAGGAAGGTGGTGGTCAGACTCATGGCGAAAGCGTCGCCAAGCTTATAAAGGACAATCAGCAGCAGGATCAGCCAGGCATTATTGCGACCAAAGAAATCGCGGAGCGGTGCGGCGACGGCCTGCTCCAGCGAGCGGGGGACCGGAATCACATCGCTCGGTTCAGGCGCGAATAGCGTGGCAATAATGCAGGGGATCAGCAGAGCGGCCATCAGCCAGTACATTCCCTGCCAGCCGAGATAGCGGTCGGCAAGCCAGAGGGCCAGCCCGCCGGAAACCAGCATACCCAGGCGGTAGCCAAGCACGCTGATTGCCGCACCGGCGCCACGCTCTTCTGCTGGCAGGACGTCCGTCTTCCAGGCGTCAAAAACAATGTCCTGCGAAGCGGAGCAGAAGGCGATCACCACCGCAAGCGCGGCCATCCAGCGCAGCTGTGTTGACGGCTCAAGGAAACCCATTGCGGCAATGGCCAGCAACAGCAGCACCTGCGTCATCACTAACCAGCCGCGACGGCGCCCGAGGAACGGTGGGGTATAGCGATCCATCACCGGCGACCACAGGAACTTAAAGACGTAAGCCTGGCCGACGAGCGAGAAGAAACCAATGGTTTTAAGATCGATGTTCTCAACCGTCATCCACGCCTGTAACGTGCCGGAGGTGAGCGCAAGGGGTAAACCGGAGGCGAAACCAAGGATCAGCAGAATAGCTGATTTCGGTTGCTGGAAAATACGTAAGTAGTGACTGGACATGTTCTTATGAACTGACCCGGTGAAGCACCGGGTCAGTCAGCAGGATTAACGGGCGTTCTGCTTGATGAAGTCGTGAATGCTGGTGTCCTGTGCCATGTCGGCAATGGTGTCAGTCAGCACACTGTTAACCGCGTCAGCGATATTTTTGTTGGAGGCCTGGAATGCGCCTTCAACGGAATAGCTTGCACGGTAGTTTTTGTTCATTTTATTGCCGTTCTTCGCGGTAGCAATGATGGCGATATCGGCTTTGGTCGCAATGTTGTAGCGAACGTTACCCTGGGAGACGTCAGCGTACAGGTTGTTCACGATGATTTGCAGATCAACCGCGCCGCTTGGGCCAATCATGTAGCCACGGGAGGTCATCTGTTTTTCCAGCACTTCCTGCAACAGGAAGCGCAGGTCGCGGGAGGCGGTCAGCGTGACCTGCTGGTTGTCGCGAGTCACTTTCGCCAGCGCCTGGTCCTGACGCTGATCGGCGCCATTAATGCTGACTGTGACGCCCATCAGGCTTGGATCCTGCTGAGGCAGGGTAATTTTTGGTGAAACGTCAATGGTCGTCGGCGGAGTCGCGCAGCCGGCGAGCATAAAGAGTGCTACCAACGGAAAGAAGAGTTTTTTTAACATTTTCGGGTTCTCAACGAATCGTAAGCAAAGAGAGAAAAATTGCCGCCATCATAACATCGCTAACGGCCAGGGGAAGTGGTCAACGCATGTAAATTCATCGCCTTGTCCGAAAACTGACCACCTTTCCGCTTTTCTCTGCCTGTAAGTGACAAAACGTATGAACCTCATAGTGAACTTCATTCGTTTGGATGAGAAAATCAGACGAAAGCTAAATATTTGTTGTCAAGGTGTAATGGAACCGGTAAAAGCGGCTAATATTTAAAGGGATGGGTGACACCTTAGCGTTGTCGGAGGAGTGATTTCATGATGATACGTGAACAGATAGAAGAAAAATTAAGGGCAGCGTTCAACCCTGTGTTTCTCGAAGTTGTCGACGAAAGCTATCGTCATAACGTGCCGGCAGGTTCTGAAAGCCACTTTAAAGTGGTTCTGGTCAGCGATCGCTTCACGGGAGAACGTTTCCTGAACCGACACCGCTTGATCTACAGCACCTTGACGGAAGAACTCTCCACAACCGTACATGCGCTGGCGCTGCATACCTACACCATTAAGGAATGGGAAGGGCTACAGGATACGGTATTCGCATCACCGCCTTGTCGGGGTGCAGGCACCATCGCCTGATAAATCGGATTTGCAACCGCCGGAGTTTTTCCAGTATGTTGCTTACAGATTTCGTCAAAACGGCCTTCAGGCCGTTTTGTTTTGTCTGAGTTTTGAGCGGATGGCGCGTTTTTAAGGCTAAAAATAGCCTTAAAGTGTGAAAAAAGCCGCAGCAACATGCTCCAACCGTTCTCGACTCACCTAAGTGATGCCGCTATAATGCCGCGTCTTATTGAATGTCTTCGGGATGATTCTGGCGACAGGGAATGTGAATCTGCACATAAGAGAGCATCCCGGTATAACAGACAGATTCAGAGTTGACCGAGCACTGTGATTTTTTTGAGGTAACAAGATGCAAGTTTCAGTTGAAACCACTCAAGGCCTTGGCCGCCGTGTAACGATTACTATCGCTGCTGACAGCATCGAAACTGCTGTGAAAAGCGAGCTGGTCAACGTAGCAAAAAAAGTACGTATTGACGGCTTCCGCAAGGGCAAAGTACCAATGAATGTTGTTGCTCAGCGTTATGGCGCTTCCGTGCGTCAAGATGTGCTGGGTGAACTGATGAGCCGCAACTTTATCGACGCGATCATCAAAGAAAAAATCAATCCAGCCGGCGCGCCGAACTACGTTCCAGGTGAATACAAGCAGGGCGAAGACTTCACCTACTCCGTAGAGTTCGAAGTGTACCCGGAAGTTGAGCTGAAAGGTCTGGAATCTATCGAAGTTGAAAAACCGATCGTTTCCGTGACTGACGAAGACGTTGACGGCATGCTGGATACCCTGCGCAAGCAGCAGGCGAACTGGAAAGAGAAAGAAGGCGCTGTTGACGCGGAAGACCGCGTAACCATCGACTTCACCGGTTCTGTAGACGGCGAAGAGTTCGAAGGCGGTAAAGCGTCTGACTTCGTACTGGCGATGGGCCAGGGTCGTATGATCCCAGGCTTCGAAGACGGTATCAAAGGCCACAAAGCGGGCGAAGAGTTCACCATTGACGTGACCTTCCCTGAAGAATACCACGCTGAAAACCTGAAAGGTAAAGCAGCGAAGTTCGTTATCAACCTGAAGAAAGTGGAAGAGCGCGAACTGCCAGAACTGACTGAAGAATTCATCAAGCGTTTCGGCGTGGAAGATGGTTCTGTTGCGGGCCTGCGTACCGAAGTGCGTAAAAACATGGAGCGCGAGCTGAACGGCGCTGTACGTAACCGCGTGAAGTCTCAGGCGATTGAAGGTCTGGTGAAAGCGAACGACATCGACGTTCCTGCTGCCCTGATCGACAGCGAAATCGACGTTCTGCGCCGTCAGGCTGCACAGCGCTTCGGTGGCAACCAGCAGCAAGCGATGGAACTGCCACGCGAGCTGTTCGAAGAGCAAGCGAAACGTCGCGTTGTTGTCGGCCTGCTGCTGGGCGAAGTGATTCGTACCCACGAGCTGAAAGCTGACGAAGAGCGTGTGAAAGGCCTGATCGAAGAGATGGCTTCTGCATACGAAGACCCATCAGAAGTGATCGAGTTCTACGGTAAGAACAAAGAGCTGATGGACAACATGCGCAACGTCGCACTGGAAGAGCAGGCTGTTGAAGCGGTACTGGCGAAAGCGAAAGTGACCGAAAAAGAGACCTCTTTCACCGAACTGATGAACCAGCAGGCGTAATTTCGCCCCGACGGTTTAAAGTTTGAACAAAAAACCCGTTGCCCTCCGGCGACGGGTTTTTTTTATCACAGCTTTAGTCCTGGAAGGGTGCTAAAACGCCCTTTCAGTGTTAGCGTTACAACAAAACGTTGTTATGCTTGAAATAGGGCATGACGACCCCCATTAGTATGTAATCACGATGATTGAGACTGGCTGATAATCCGTCCATAAGGTTACAATCAGTACAGCAGGTGTTTTCAATTTTGAACCAGGAGACGGAAATGTCATACAGTGGCGAACGAGATAACTTTGCACCCCATATGGCGCTGGTGCCAATGGTTATTGAACAGACCTCACGCGGTGAGCGTTCTTTCGATATCTATTCCCGTCTGCTCAAGGAACGCGTTATCTTTCTGACCGGCCAGGTGGAAGACCATATGGCTAACCTGATCGTGGCGCAGATGCTGTTCCTGGAAGCGGAAAACCCGGAAAAAGACATTTACCTGTACATCAACTCGCCAGGCGGTGTGATTACGGCGGGCATGTCAATTTATGACACCATGCAATTCATCAAGCCGGATGTCAGCACCATCTGTATGGGGCAGGCGGCGTCCATGGGTGCTTTCCTGTTAACCGCAGGGGCGAAAGGTAAGCGTTTCTGCCTGCCTAACTCCCGCGTGATGATTCACCAGCCGCTGGGTGGTTACCAGGGCCAGGCGACGGATATTGAAATCCACGCCCGAGAAATTCTGAAAGTAAAAGCGCGCATGAATGAACTTATGGCGCAGCATACGGGTCAACCTCTCGAGCAGATCGAGCGCGATACCGAGCGCGATCGCTTCCTCTCTGCACCAGAGGCAGTTGAGTACGGCTTAGTCGACTCCATTTTGACCCATCGTAATTGATGCCCGCGACGCGAGTGTGCCGCTATACTAAGGTAGGGCGGAACGTTGCCTGTAAGCAGCTTGCGTCTGAGAATGGCATTTGCGTCGTCATGTGCGGCACATAGAACTTAAAAAGAGGTTTGGACTCATGACAGATAAACGCAAAGATGGTTCGGGCAAACTGCTGTACTGCTCTTTTTGCGGCAAAAGCCAGCATGAAGTGCGTAAACTGATTGCCGGGCCGTCCGTGTATATCTGCGACGAATGCGTCGATTTATGTAACGACATCATTCGCGAAGAGATTAAAGAAGTCGCGCCGCACCGTGAGCGCAGCGCGTTACCAACGCCACACGAGATTCGCCACCACCTGGACGACTATGTCATTGGTCAGGAGCAGGCGAAAAAAGTGCTGGCGGTGGCGGTATACAACCACTACAAACGTCTGCGTAACGGCGATACCAGCAATGGCGTAGAGCTGGGCAAAAGTAACATTCTGCTGATCGGGCCTACGGGTTCTGGTAAAACCCTGCTGGCGGAAACGCTGGCGCGCCTGCTGGATGTTCCGTTCACCATGGCGGATGCCACCACCCTGACCGAAGCCGGTTATGTGGGTGAAGACGTTGAAAATATTATCCAGAAGCTGCTCCAGAAGTGCGATTACGACGTACAGAAAGCCCAGCGCGGGATCGTCTATATCGATGAGATCGACAAAATCTCCCGTAAATCAGACAACCCGTCGATCACCCGTGACGTCTCGGGCGAGGGCGTGCAGCAGGCGCTGCTGAAGCTGATCGAAGGTACGGTTGCGGCTGTTCCACCGCAGGGTGGACGTAAACATCCGCAGCAGGAATTCTTGCAGGTTGATACCTCCAAGATCCTGTTTATCTGTGGTGGTGCGTTTGCAGGCCTGGATAAAGTGATCTCTCACCGTGTGGAAACCGGCTCCGGCATTGGTTTTGGCGCAACGGTGAAAGCCACGTCTGAAAAACCAAACGAAGGCCAGCTGCTGGCGCAGGTTGAACCGGAAGATCTGATCAAATTCGGTTTGATTCCGGAATTTATCGGCCGTCTGCCGGTTGTGGCGACCCTGAACGAACTGAGCGAAGACGCGCTGATTCAGATCCTGAAAGAGCCGAAAAACGCGCTGACCAAGCAGTATCAGGCGCTGTTTAATCTGGAAGGCGTTGAGCTGGAATTCCGTGACGAAGCACTGGACGCGATTGCCAAGAAAGCGATGGCGCGTAAAACCGGTGCCCGTGGCCTGCGTTCTATCGTAGAAGCAGCATTGCTCGACACGATGTACGATCTTCCTTCTATGGAAGACGTTGAAAAAGTCGTGATCGACGAGTCCGTCATTGGTGGCCAGTCCAAGCCGTTACTGATTTACGGTAAACCGGAAGCGCAGCAGGCATCTGGCGAATAATTCACCATTTCATACAATCAGTTAATCAAAAAGGGGGGATTTTATCTCCCCTTTACTTTTTCCGTATTCATGGCGTTGAATGTATGGGAAACATCCCCATATACTGGATTACATGTTAATGGTTGTGTGAAGCACAGTTACATGACCAGTTTACCTGGCGGACACTAAACTAAGAGAGAGCTCTATGAATCCTGAGCGTTCTGAACGCATTGAAATCCCCGTATTGCCGTTGCGCGATGTGGTGGTTTATCCGCACATGGTCATACCCTTATTTGTAGGGCGGGAAAAATCTATCCGTTGCCTCGAAGCCGCCATGGATCATGATAAAAAAATCATGTTGGTCGCGCAGAAGGAAGCATCAACGGATGAGCCGGGTGTAAACGATCTTTTCACCGTCGGGACCGTGGCCTCTATTTTGCAGATGCTGAAGCTGCCAGACGGCACCGTGAAGGTGCTGGTGGAAGGCTTACAGCGTGCGCGTATTACCACTCTGTCAGACGATGGCGAGCACTTCTCTGCGAAGGCAGAGTACCTTGATTCACCGGAACTTGATGAGCGCGAACAGGAAGTGCTGGTACGCACCGCGATCAGCCAGTTCGAAGGCTACATCAAGCTGAATAAGAAAATCCCACCTGAAGTGCTGACGTCGCTGAACAGCATCGACGATCCTGCACGTCTGGCGGATACCATCGCTGCGCACATGCCGCTGAAGCTTGCCGACAAACAGTCCGTGCTGGAAATGTCCGACGTTAACGAACGTCTGGAATACCTGATGGCGATGATGGAGTCTGAGATCGATCTGCTCCAGGTTGAGAAGCGCATTCGCAACCGCGTCAAAAAGCAGATGGAAAAATCGCAGCGTGAGTACTATCTGAACGAGCAAATGAAAGCCATTCAGAAAGAGCTCGGCGAGATGGACGATGCGCCGGATGAAAACGAAGCGCTGAAGCGTAAGATCGACGCGGCGAAGATGCCGAAAGAGGCGAAAGAGAAAGCCGAAGCTGAGTTGCAGAAGCTGAAAATGATGTCTCCGATGTCGGCAGAGGCGACCGTCGTGCGCGGCTATATTGAGTGGATGGTGCAGGTTCCGTGGAATGCCCGCAGCAAGGTCAAAAAAGACCTGCGTCAGGCGCAGGAAATCCTCGATACCGACCACTACGGCCTGGAACGCGTGAAAGACCGCATTCTTGAGTACCTCGCGGTACAGAGCCGTGTGAACAAAATCAAAGGTCCAATTCTGTGCCTGGTAGGGCCTCCAGGCGTGGGTAAAACCTCTCTGGGCCAGTCCATCGCCAAAGCGACCGGACGTAAGTATATCCGTATGGCGCTGGGCGGCGTACGCGATGAAGCGGAAATCCGCGGTCACCGCCGTACCTACATCGGTTCTATGCCGGGCAAGCTGATCCAGAAGATGGCGAAAGTGGGGGTTAAAAACCCGCTGTTCCTGCTCGATGAGATCGACAAAATGTCTTCGGACATGCGTGGCGATCCGGCGTCGGCGCTGCTGGAAGTGCTTGATCCAGAACAGAACGTGGCGTTCAGCGATCACTACCTGGAAGTGGACTACGACCTGAGCGATGTGATGTTCGTGGCGACCTCCAACTCCATGAACATTCCGGCCCCGCTGCTGGACCGTATGGAAGTGATCCGTCTCTCCGGTTATACCGAAGATGAGAAGCTGAACATTGCTAAGCAGCACCTGCTGCCGAAACAGATTGAGCGTAACGCGCTGAAAGCCAACGAGCTGACCGTCGAGGACAGCGCGATTATTGGCATCATTCGCTATTACACCCGTGAAGCGGGCGTTCGTAGCCTCGAGCGTGAGATCTCTAAGCTGTGCCGTAAGGCGGTGAAACAGCTGCTGCTGGATAAGAGCCTGAAGCACATTGTGATTAACGGCGACAATCTGCATGCTTACCTTGGCGTTCAGCGCTTCGACTACGGTCGTGCGGACAACGAAAACCGCGTTGGTCAGGTGACCGGTCTGGCATGGACGGAAGTGGGCGGCGATCTGCTGACCATCGAAACCGCCTGTGTCCCGGGCAAAGGCAAGCTGACCTACACCGGTTCACTGGGTGAAGTGATGCAGGAGTCCATCCAGGCGGCGCTGACCGTGGTGCGCGCGCGTGCGGAAAAACTGGGTATCAACCCGGATTTCTACGAAAAACGCGACATTCACGTTCACGTTCCGGAAGGGGCGACGCCGAAAGATGGCCCAAGCGCGGGTATTGCCATGTGTACGGCGCTGGTTTCCTGCCTGACAGGGAACCCGGTTCGTGCTGATGTGGCCATGACCGGTGAAATTACGCTGCGTGGTCAGGTACTGCCTATCGGCGGGTTAAAAGAAAAACTGCTGGCGGCACACCGCGGTGGGATCAAAACCGTATTGATCCCTTACGAAAATAAACGCGATCTGGAAGAGATTCCGGACAACGTTATTGCCGATTTGCAGATCCATCCGGTGAAACGCATTGAGGAAGTTCTGACTCTCGCACTGCAAAATGAACCGTCCGGAATGCAGGTTGTAACCGCAAAATAGTGACCTCGCGCAAAGAGCGCCAATAAAAACAAGGCTGGTAAGTCATTTCGTACTTGCCAGCCTTTTTTTGTATAGCTAATTTAGATTGCTGATTGGGTTAGCCATCAACAACGGGTGTTGTAAGGTCATAGCAGGACTGATATAACTGCTGCGCGGTCGCGCTGTGAAGGATTCAGGTGCGATATAAATTATAAAGAGAGGAAGAGAACAGTGAATAAATCTCAACTGATTGACAAAATTGCTGCGGGTGCTGATATTTCTAAAGCTGCAGCGGGACGTGCTTTAGATGCTTTAATTGCTTCTGTTACTGAATCTCTGCAAGCTGGGGACGACGTTGCACTGGTAGGCTTCGGTACTTTTGCGGTTAAAGAGCGTGCAGCCCGTACTGGCCGCAACCCTCAAACCGGTAAAGAGATCACCATTGCTGCCGCTAAAGTGCCGGGTTTCCGTGCAGGTAAAGCGCTGAAAGACGCAGTAAACTGATTGCTTTCCCGCTCCAGGGAAGCTGAAAAGTACAAGGGCGCATCGTTTGATGTGCCTTTTTTGTTTGTCCAGACCTGATTTGTGCGAGTTTATGCGAGTTGTGGGCTGACAATTGCCCTGTTTTCTTGTCACAATACGCCTTTACGCGCGACGGTCAGGATTTTCCGTCAGCGTCAGGTAACCAGTCACCTACAGCGGAGTGTTGTTACACCATGATGGACAGCTTACGCACGGCTGCTAACAGTCTCGTGCTCAAGATTATTTTCGGTATCATTATCGTGTCGTTCATATTGACCGGTGTGAGTAGTTACCTCATCGGCGGTGGCGCGAACTACGCCGCAAAAGTGAATGGCCAGGAAATTAGCCGTGGGCAGTTCGAGAACGCTTTTGCTGGTGAACGTAACCGCATGCAGCAGCAACTGGGCGACCAATACTCTGAACTTGCAGCCAACGAAGGCTATATGAAAAACCTGCGTCAGCAGACGCTGAACCGCCTTATCGACGAAGCGCTGCTGGATCAGTACGCGAAAAGCCTGGGTCTGGGCATCAGCGATGAGCAGGTTAAAAAAGCCATCTTCTCGACGCAGGCTTTCCAGTCTAATGGGAAGTTCGACAACGCGCGTTACAACAGCATTGTTAACCAGATGGGTATGACGGCTGACCAGTACGCTCAGGCGCTGCGTAACCAGTTGACCACGCAACAGCTGATCAACGCGGTGGTGGGCACCGATTTCATGCTGAAAGGCGAAACTGAAGAGCTGGCGGCACTGGTGGCGCAGCAACGCGTGGTGCGTGAAGCGACGATTGATGTCAACGCACTGGCAGCGAAACAGCAGGTTAGCGACGCTGAAGTTAATGCTTACTACGAGCAAAACAAGAACAACTTCATCTCTCCGGAACAGTTCCGCGTAAGCTATATCAAGCTGGATGCAGCTGCGATGCAGGAAAACGCGACTGACGCCGAGATCCAGTCTTATTACGACCAGCATCAGGATCAGTTCACTCAGCCGCAGCGTAACCGTTACAGCGTGATCCAGACCAAAACGGAAGCAGAAGCGAAAGCCGTGCTGGACGAGCTGAACAAAGGCGCTGATTTCGCCACCTTAGCGAAAGCAAAATCCACCGACATTATTTCTGCCAAAAACGGCGGTGATATGGGCTGGCTGGAAGAGTCCACTACCCCGGACGAGCTGAAAAATGCAGGCCTGAAAGAGAAAGGCCAACTGTCTGGTGTAATCAAATCCTCCGTTGGTTTCCTGGTGGCGCGTCTGGACGATATTGTGGCGGCGAAAACCAAGCCGCTGGCTGACGTTCGTGATGATATCGCTGCGAAAGTGAAGCAGGAGAAAGCGCTGGACGCCTTCTATGCTCTGCAACAGAAAGTGAGCGATGCCGCAAGCAACGACAATGAATCACTGGCGGGTGCTGAGCAGGCTGCTGGCGTTAAAGCGGTTGAGACGGGCTGGTTCAGCCACGAAAACCTGCCGGAAGAACTGAACTTCAAACCAGTTTCAGATGCCATTTTCAATGGTGGTCTGGTCGGTGAGAACGGTACGCCGGGCAGCAACTCAGACATCATTACCGTTGACGGTGACCGAGCGTTCGTACTGCGCGTCAGCGAGCACAAAGCCGAGGCAGTGAAGCCCCTGGCGGAAGTGAAAGATCAGGTGGTGGCGCTGGTCAAACACAACAAAGCGGCACAGCAGGCAAAACTGGATGCAGAGAAAATTCTGGCCGATCTGAAAGCCGGTAAGAACGATGCGCTGAAAGCGGCTGGCCTGAGCTTTGGCGAAGCAAAAACGCTGAGCCGTACCGGTCAGGATCCTGTCAGCCAGGCGGCGTTTGGCCTGAGCCTGCCGGCGAAAGACAAACCTGTCTATGGTACCACGACCGATATGCAGGGTAATGTGGTGCTTCTGGCGCTGGATGAAGTAAAAGCCGGTACGCTGCCAGACGCGCAGAAGAAGGCCATGGTTCAGGGAATTACCCAGAACAATGCCCAGATTGCTTTCGAAGCGATGATGAGCAACCTGCGTAAAGAAGCCAAAATCAAACTGGGTGATGTGGTCACTCAGGAGCAATAATTACGTATCTGCTCGCAGATTTTCGTAACGCTCTGCAAAAACTAAAGGCCGCTTTCGCGGCCTTTTCCATTTCTGCAATCTGTTGTTTGTCCCTGTTTTCCCGTGCGGTTATCGTGGCGTGGCTGTCAACAAACAAGGAGAAAACAGCATGAAATGTGGAATCAAAGCACTGTTAATTACACTGGCTATTGCCACTTCCGGGATGAGTGCGGGCGCGCTGGCGGCGTCCCCCTCGGTTAAAGCGCAGGCCGCACAAAACCAGGCCGATGCAACGTTACAAGGTCATGTTAAAGCCAACGCGACGGTCAGCACGAAAGCCATTGAGGACGAGGGTACGCGGGTCAGTATCAATACTGCCTCTGCGGACGATCTTGCCCGCGTTATGAATGGCGTGGGTCTAAAAAAAGCGCAGGCCATCGTCAGCTATCGTGAAGAGTATGGCCCTTTCAAAACCCTTGACGATCTCAAGCAGGTGCCGGGTATGGGCAGCGCGCTGGTTGAGCGCAATCTCGCACACCTGACGCTGTAATCGCGTAATCACTTGCACTGCGGCAAAAATTTGCCAGGATAAAGAGGTCATACCAGTTATGACCTCTGAACCTATAACAACGTAAGGCTATTGCGCTATGCAGACACAAATCAAAGTCCGTGGTTATCACCTCGATGTTTACCAGCACGTCAATAACGCCCGCTACCTTGAATTTCTTGAAGAGGCGCGCTGGGACGGCCTGGAGAACAGCGAAAGCTTCCAGTGGCTGACCGCACACAACATCGCGTTTGTGGTCGTCAATATCAACATTAACTACCGCCGCCCGGCTGTGCTGGGGGATGTGCTCACCGTGACCAGTGAGGTCCAACAACTGAATGGCAAAAGTGGTGTATTGAGCCAGGTCGTTATGCTGGAGCCAGAAGGGCAGGTGGTGGCCGATGCGCTGATCACCTTTGTCTGTATCGATCTCAAAACCCAGAAAGCGTTGCCGCTGGAAGGGGAGTTGCGCGAAAAGCTGGAGCTGATGATCGCGTAAGAAATGTTCAGGGATAACTGTGCTGTCGACACTTACCGTTCGACAGCACGGTCAGGTAGCCCTTATTTCAGCCCGGTCTTTTTCTGCATCGCGGCCATCACGCCCGCTTTATCCGCAAAATAATGATTCAGACCGTTCGCGCGCAGGTTACAGGCGGCACACTGCCCGCAGCCGTCCCCTTTAATGCCGTTGT
This sequence comes from Enterobacter sp. BIDMC93, assembly GCF_001037805.1. Taxonomy (NCBI): domain Bacteria; kingdom Pseudomonadati; phylum Pseudomonadota; class Gammaproteobacteria; order Enterobacterales; family Enterobacteriaceae; genus Enterobacter; species Enterobacter sp. BIDMC93. Next base: position 3,997,031 of record NZ_KQ089962.1, on the reverse strand, counting down.
AGCAGGTCAGGGTCTCGTTGCGAACAACATCCAGCTTGCCCCAGTAGTCGGCCAGGGCCCAGGTTTCAGCCTTATCCAGCCACATCAGCGGCGTTTCGAAGCGGGTCTCTTTTGCCATTCCCAGATCGACAGCGTGATTGAGTGCTTTCACGAATTCATCCCGGCAGTCCGGGTAGCCAGAGAAGTCGGTCTCACATACGCCCGTGATCACCGCTTCGGCTTTCACCTGGTAGGCATAGATCGCCGTCAGGGTCAGGAAGAGAATGTTGCGGCCCGGTACGAAGGTGTTCGGAATGCCGCTGGCATCCGGTTCGTAATCAGGCACCGGAATGCTGTCGCGGGTGAGGCTGCTGACGGCCAGTTCATTTAACAGCGTCACGTCCAGCACTTTATGAGCGCGGGCGCCCAGTTTGAGGGCCAGTTCACGAGCGACATCGATTTCAGCGCGATGACGCTGACCATAATCAAAAGTGACGCAGTGCACTTCATCATACTGGTGAAGCGCCTGAATTAGGCAGGTGGTGGAATCTTGTCCTCCGCTGAACACGACGACGGCACGTTTCATAGATCATCTCGACAGTTACAGTAAAAGCGTCATGTTAACGCCTGGCTAAAGCGGCGACCAGCTTCTTCACGCGTTTGGGGGAGGAAGCCAGGCTTCGGTGAAGTCAAACCAGCCGCGAGTGTTAAGGCGTATGCCGTTGACGCCCGGAGGCGCGCTGATTTGATACTGGTAGTTAAAGAGCGGCGTCAGGACGGCTGTCTCCATTAACCGGCTGAATATAGCCTGAAGTCCTGCGTGTCGGTCACGTTCGTCGGCCTGCGTCTGCACCGCATCCAGCGTGGCCTGCAAATGGGCGTATGCCGGTGCGCTCAGCAGATGCGGCCAGAGCGCATCGCAGCGGAGCCACTGCTCAAGCGTGTACGCTGGCGCTTCGCCAATCAGTCTGTCTCCCATCATGATGTCTGCATCGGCAAGCTGCTGGCACCCGTCCCACGTTTTGGCGTCGTGAAAGATGACGGTCAGTTCACAACCCTGCCGCGCAAGGTATGCTTTTAACTGGCTGGCCATGGTGTGAAGCTCAACCGGCAGGTGGTAGACGAGCGTCAATGCCTCTGGCAGCGCAACGTCGGTTAAATCAGGCCATTGGGGGATCGCCCAGCCGGGAAGCAGTTCCTCGGTAGGGGTGATGAGCCCTTCGTTCAGGGGAAGCGTGTGCAGCAGCGTTGAGAGATGAATGATATTAATCAGCCGCTTTGCCTGAAGTTCGCTCAGACGTGGGCTCTGTTTCAGCGTGAGGTAGCAGAAACCCAGACTGGTGCTGTTACTCACCAGCCGCAGGCTGGCCAGCTCGTCGGCCTCGCCAATGGCGATTTGCACCGGGTGGCGACAGCTGGTGCCCAGACTGTAGTCAAAAAGCTGGGGCGTGATCCAGTACTCGATAGCCTTAAGCAACGGATGGCCAAGGTGATACTGCTCGTGGCTTTCCAGACGCACCAGTTCAGGCTCAAAAACGCTCAGTCGAAAGGGACCGCTGCCCACCACGGGGTAATCGGGATGCGCCAGACGGCTACAGTAGGTTGCCAGCCTGTGCGCCAGCCAGTAGTCAGGTTGATGGAGAATAAACGTCAGGCACTGCGGATGCGTGGTTTCGATACGTAAGACGCTGCGGAAAAGCGTGCCCATGCCGGGCTGCGATAACAGCGCCGTCAGGCTTTTCCGGAGCTGTGCCGTCTCTATTTTATCGCCGTTATGCCAGTGCAGGGTGGAGCGAATGTAGAAATGCCAGCGCAGGCCGTCAGCGGAGATTTCCCAGTGATGCGCCAGATCGCCCGTGGGTTCACTGCTGTTACCATTAAAACGCGTCAAACCAGAGAATACCTGTCCCGCCAGATGCTGCTCCGCCCGGCCAGGGAGAAACCCTGGCTGGAGCGGCTCCAGCGAGCGATAGTAGGGAATACGCAGCGTCGGCGTATCGTTCTGCCACTGCCCGCCCATAAACGGATGCAGCAGCGATCGCAAATCTTCAGGCGCGAGCTGGGCCAGCTCCAGCGCGTTGTGCTGCTGTCCACTTTTCAGGGCCTCTTCCATCATCGTATTACGCAACGAGTCCGGGGTGACGTGAAAGCGTAATTCCCCACGCTTACCTCGTCCGGAGCGGGCGTGCCAGCTTAGCCAGCCCGCCTCCTGCGCCTGGCGCAGCAGGGTGCGAACATGTCGCTCGCTGCAAAAGCAGCGGCTGGCAAGTTCACTGATGGTAACCTGCTGCGGTGCGCCGGCGGAGGGGTGCCACAGACGCTGATACTGGTTAAGACGATTAAGCTGGCGCATGAAAAACCCGGAACAATAATTATCATCTATTCACTATTACTTCCGTATATCTCACGTAATACTGATGCACAAGTTAACCGCATCACATTTCGGGAGTAATTATGGCTCGGCTCGCTGCATTTGATATGGACGGCACGCTGTTAATGCCGGATCACCGTTTAGGGGAGAAAACCCTGAACACACTTAAGCGCCTGCGCGAGCGTGAAGTCACCCTGACGTTTGCCACTGGTCGTCATGTTCTCGAGATGCGCCATCTGCTGGGAACATTTGCCCTCGATGCGTTCCTGATCACCGGCAACGGGACGCGCATTCACTCCGTCGACGGCAATATGCTGCACCGTCAGGATCTGAATCCGGAAGTGGCGGACATTGTCCTGCACAGCACCTGGGATACGCAGGCCAGCGTGCATGTTTTTAATGATGAAGGCTGGTTTACCGGGCGTGAGATCCCGGCATTGCTGCACGCTCACGTTTACAGCGGCTTTAAATATCAGCTTATCGATTTGCGCCGCATTCCGGCACACAAGGTGACCAAGATCTGCTTCTGCGGCGATCACGACGATCTCTGCCGCCTGCGTATTCAGCTTAATGAGGCGCTGGGCGACCGGGCGCACCTGACCTTCTCGGCGGTGGACTGCCTTGAAGTGCTGCCGGTGGGCTGTAACAAAGGATCTGCGCTGGCGGTGCTGAGCGATCATCTGGGGCTGACGATGCAGGACTGTATGGCCTTTGGTGACGCCATGAACGACCACGAGATGCTGAGCAGCGTGGGTCGTGGACTGATTATGGGGAACGCGATGCCGCAACTTATCGCCGCGCTCCCGCATTTACCGGTTATCGGACACTGTCGTAACGAAGCGGTGTCCCATTTTTTGACGCATTGGCTGGACAAAAATAACCTCCCATATTCCCCCGAATAGTGAGACCCTTCCAGCAAGCCAGGCTAAAGCCTGGCTTTTTTTTATTTCACCAGCTGTGAAATCTGCGCTTTCCACGGTTCTACATCGCCAATATTGGCCTGTACCCATTCTGCGTTGTAATAGGTGTCCAGGTAGCGCTCCCCGCTGTCGCACAGCAGCGTGACGACAGAGCCGGTACGGCCTTCTTCGCGCATCCTCGCGGCCAGCTGTAGCGCGCCCCACATATTGGTGCCGGTGGAAGCCCCGACTTTACGGCCAAGCTGTGTCTCCAGCCAGTGCGCCGTCGCGACGCTGGCGGCGTCCGGCACGCGGAGCATCTCATCCACAACGTCCGGAATGAACGAGGGTTCGACGCGCGGGCGACCAATCCCTTCGATCTTGCTCCCCACGGGGCTGCGCAGGCTGGCATCGCGGGATTGCCAGTAATCGAGGAACACCGAGTTTTGCGGGTCAACCACCATCAGCTGCGTATCATAACCCTGACAGCGGATATAACGTCCGATGGTGGCGGAGGTTCCGCCCGTGCCCGCGCTCATGACAATGTAAGAGGGAACAGGATGCGGCTCGTGGGTCATCTGGCGGAAAATGCTGTCCGCAATGTTATTATTGCCGCGCCAGTCGGTGGCGCGCTCGGCGAAGGTAAACTGGTCCATATAGTGACCATTCAGTTCGCGGGCCAGCATTTCGGAGGCCGCATAGATTTCGCAGGCGCTTTCCACAAAGTGGCAGCGTCCGCCGTAAAATTCGATCTGTTCGACTTTACGTTTCGCCGTGCAGGAGGGCATCACGGCGATAAACGGGAGGCCCAGCAGGCGGGCAAAGTAGGCTTCGGAGACGGCAGTTGATCCGGACGACGATTCAATAATCGTGGTGCCTTCTTTGATCCAGCCGTTACATAAACCGTATAAAAAGAGTGAACGCGCCAGGCGATGCTTCAGGCTGCCGGTAGGATGGGTGCTTTCATCCTTCAGGTAAAGCTGAATGCCGGGAAATCCAGGCAGAGGCAGGCGGATCAAGTGGGTGTCTGCCGAGCGCTGATAGTCGGCATTTATTTCGCTGATGGCATGTTTAACCCAGGTGCTATTCATCGTAGTTATCCGTTTGTCATTTTGTGCCCAGCATAGCGAAAAGCACAGAAAAAATTGTTGCTATCTGACCTTTAAAATAGAATGTAAGGAGAATAATTTTCTCTTCGAGGTGGCTATGTTAGATAAAATTGATCGTAAGCTGCTTTCTTTGCTGCAAAGCGACTGCACCCTCTCTTTGCAGGCGCTGGCAGATGCCGTTAATCTGACCACCACACCGTGCTGGAAGCGCCTCAAGAAGCTGGAAGATGATGGCATTCTGCTGGGACGCGTGGCGTTGCTGGATCCCGAAAAACTGGGGCTTGGACTGACCGCCTTCGTCCTGATAAAAACGCAGCATCACAGTAGCGAATGGTACTGCCGCTTCGTCACCCAGGTTTCCGACATGCCCGAAGTGCTCGGCTTCTGGCGCATGGCGGGGGAATACGACTATCTGATGCGCGTTCAGGTGGCAGACATGAAGCGCTACGATGATTTCTACAAGCGGCTGGTCAATAGCGTACCAGGCTTGTCCGATGTCACCTCCAGTTTCGCCATGGAACAGATTAAATACACCACAGCGTTACCCATTGAATAACTTCTTAAAATACCTTCAGGAAAAGACCGCGTGCGATTATTTGCCCAATTAAGCTGGTACTTTCGTCGGGAGTGGCAACGCTACCTCGGCGCGGTGGCCCTGCTTATTATCATTGCCATTCTGCAACTAATCCCGCCCAAAGTGGTGGGTTACGTCGTGGATGGCGTTACGGAACAACATTACACCGCCGCACGGGTGATGATGTGGGGCGGTACGCTGGTGCTGACGGCCGTGGTGGTTTACCTGCTGCGTTATGTCTGGCGCGTGCTGCTGTTCGGCGCGTCCTATCAGCTTGCCGTTGAGCTGCGCGAGGACTTTTACCGCCAGCTGAGCCGCCAGCACCCTGAGTTTTATCTGCGTCACCGTACCGGGGATCTCATCGCCCGCGCCACTAACGATGTAGACCGCGTGGTGTTTGCCGCCGGTGAAGGGGTGCTAACGCTGGTGGATTCCCTGGTGATGGGCTGTGCGGTACTGATTGTGATGTCTACGCAAATTAGCTGGGAGCTCACGCTGCTGGCGCTGCTGCCGATGCCGCTGATGGCGCTGGCAATTAACCGCTACGGCGAGCAGCTCCATGAACGCTTTAAGCTGGCGCAGGCGGCGTTCTCGTCGCTGAACGATCGCACCCAGGAGAGCATGACCAGCATCCGCATGATTAAAGCGTTTGGTCTGGAAGACCGCCAGTCCGCGCTGTTTGCCGCCGACGCCGCCGATACCGGCGCGAAAAACATGCGCGTGGCGCGTATTGATGCCCGTTTCGATCCGACAATTTATATTGCGATTGGCATGGCGAACCTGCTGGCAGTGGGCGGCGGCAGCTGGATGGTGGTGCAAGGCACGATGACCCTCGGGCAGTTAACCAGCTTTGCGATGTACCTTGGGCTGATGATCTGGCCGATGCTGGCGCTGGCCTGGATGTTTAATATCGTTGAACGCGGGAGCGCCGCTTACAGCCGTATCCGCGCCATGCTGGCGGAAGTGCCGGTCGTGAACGATGGCAGCGAGCCGGTATCGGAAGGTCCGGGTATTCTCAAGGCTGATATCCGCGCCTTTATCTACCCGCAAACGGAACATCCGGTGCTTGAGAACGTCAGTTTCACGCTGCGTCCTGGTCAGATGCTGGGCATCTGTGGCCCGACGGGTTCCGGTAAAAGCACCATTCTGTCACTGATTCAGCGCCATTTTGACGTGAGCGAAGGCGATATCCGTTTCCACGACGTCCCTCTGCCACGTCTGCTGCTGGATGACTGGCGCAGCCGCCTGGCGGTCGTCAGCCAGACGCCGTTTTTGTTTTCAGACACCATTGCCAACAATATCGCGCTCGGGTGTCCGACGGCGACACAGGACCAGATCGAGCACGTGGCGCGTCTGGCCAGCGTCCACGAGGATATTCTGCGCCTGCCGCAGGGCTACGACACGGAAGTGGGTGAGCGGGGCGTTATGCTCTCCGGCGGACAAAAACAGCGTATCTCTATTGCCCGCGCGCTGCTGCTGGACGCTGAGATCCTGATACTGGATGATGCGCTGTCCGCGGTTGACGGGCGTACTGAACATCAAATTTTGCATAACCTTCGCCAGTGGGGAGAGGGGCGCACGGTCATCATCAGCGCGCACCGTCTGTCGGCCCTTACCGAAGCCAGTGAAATTCTGGTGCTTCAGCACGGGCATATTGCTCAGCGTGGTCAGCATGAGCAGCTCGCCGGGCAGACCGGATGGTATCGGGATATGTACCGCTATCAACAGCTTGAAGCCGCGCTGGATGAGGAGGTCGCCGATGCGTAAGTTTGGACAGATGTGGCCGACGTTAAAACGGCTGCTGGCCTATGGCTCGCCGTGGCGCAAACCGCTTTCCATCGCCGTGCTGTTGCTGTGGATCGCCGCGATTGCGGAGGTGACCGGTCCGCTGCTTATCAGTTATTTCATCGACAATATGGTGGCGAAAAACTATCTGCCGCTGGGGCTGGTGGCGGGGCTGGGCGTGGCGTATGTCGGCCTACAGCTGACGGCGGCGGGGCTGCACTATGCGCAGTCGCTGCTGTTTAACCGGGCCGCCGTGGGCGTGGTCCAGCAGCTTCGCACGGATGTGATGGATGCCGCGCTGCGCCAGCCGCTGAGCGAGTTTGATACTCAGCCGGTCGGGCAGGTTATTTCGCGCGTCACCAATGACACCGAGGTGATCCGCGACCTCTATGTAACCGTTGTCGCAACGGTTCTGCGCAGTGCCGCGTTAATTGGCGCGATGCTGGTGGCGATGTTCAGCCTGGACTGGCGTATGGCGCTGGTGGCGATCGCTATTTTCCCGGCGGTGCTGATTGTGATGGTAATTTACCAGCGCTACAGCACGCCGATTGTTCGTCGCGTGCGCGCTTACCTCGCAGATATCAATGATGGCTTCAACGAAGTGATCAACGGCATGAGCGTTATCCAGCAGTTTCGCCAGCAGGCGCGTTTTGGCGAGCGAATGGGAGAAGCCAGCCGCTCGCATTATATGGCGCGGATGCAGACGTTACGGCTGGATGGCTTCCTGTTACGCCCGCTGCTGAGCCTCTTCTCTGCGCTGGTGCTGTGCGGGCTGTTGATGCTGTTTGGCCTGACGACGCGCGGAACCATCGAGGTGGGGGTACTGTACGCATTTATCAGCTACCTTGGACGCCTTAACGAACCGCTGATTGAACTCACCACGCAGCAATCGATGCTGCAACAGGCAGTGGTCGCGGGCGAACGTGTATTCGAGCTGATGGACAGGCCGCGTCAGACCTATGGCGATGACGAACGCCCGCTGGAAAGTGGATCCATAGCGTTTGATCATGTCTCGTTTGCCTACCGCGACGACCAGCTTGTCTTGCAGGATATCAACCTCGAGGTACCGTCGCGCGGTTTTGTCGCCCTGGTTGGGCATACCGGTAGCGGCAAAAGCACGCTCGCCAGTTTGCTGATGGGCTACTATCCGTTGACGCAAGGGGAGATCCGTCTGGACGGACGGCCGCTTGCCGCGCTTAGCCACAACGCGTTACGTAAGGGCGTCGCGATGGTGCAGCAGGATCCGGTGGTACTGGCGGATACCTTTTATGCCAACGTGACGCTGGGACGACCTTTCACGCCTGAGCAGGTATGGGAGGTGCTGGAAACGGTACAGCTTGCGGATCTGGCGCGCGGGTTAAGCGAGGGGATCCATACCCGGCTGGGTGAGCAGGGCAATAATCTCTCGGTCGGGCAAAAGCAACTTCTTGCGCTGGCGCGCGTGCTGATTGAGACGCCACAGGTGTTAATTCTGGATGAAGCGACCGCAAGCATTGACTCCGGTACCGAGCAGGCGATCCAGCAGGCGCTGGCTGCCGTGCGGGATCGCACTACGCTGGTGGTGATCGCCCACCGCCTCTCAACCATCGTCGATGCCGATACCATTCTGGTGCTGCACCGTGGCCAGGCCGTTGAACGGGGGACGCACAGAGCGCTGCTTGAGGCAAAAGGACGCTACTGGCAGATGTATCAGTTGCAGCTGGCAGGCGACGAACTGGCCGCCAGCGAGCGCGAGGAAGAGTCACTCAGCGCCTGATGCACCATAACAAGGCAATGCGCTAACAGACTTAACCGTTGGTGCAAAACTGAAACGCACCCTGCACTGCCATGGTGCGTTTTTTTTCATCCCTACCCGGCGCATGCGCGCCGCGGCGCTTTCCTCCTCACCTTTCACTTCTGGCACACCCTTTGCAATATCCCTTTCGTGTTAGCTGCGGCCATTACCGAATTCTGACTGGAGGGGATATATGAAGCTGGTTACGGTGGTAATCAAACCATTCAAACTCGAAGACGTGCGTGAAGCGCTGTCTTCCATGGGTATTCAGGGACTGACTGTCACCGAAGTGAAAGGCTTTGGGCGTCAGAAAGGTCATGCCGAGCTTTATCGCGGGGCGGAATACAGCGTTAACTTCCTGCCAAAAGTGAAGATTGATGTGGCGATTGCCGACGATCAGCTTGATGAGGTGATTGATGTCGTCAGCAAAGCAGCCTACACCGGAAAAATTGGCGACGGCAAAATTTTCGTTGCCGAACTACAGCGCGTCATTCGCATCCGTACCGGCGAATCTGACGAAGCGGCGTTGTAAGTAACTCCTGGCACACAGTGATAGGGATCGAGAAAATGAAGAAAGCAACAATGAAAACAGGTCTGGGTTCGCTGGCACTGCTGCCGGGCCTGGCAATGGCTGCACCTGCTGTGGCAGACAAAGCCGATAACGCCTTTATGATGATTTGCACCGCGCTGGTGCTGTTCATGACGATTCCGGGGATCGCGCTGTTTTACGGCGGCCTGATCCGCGGCAAGAACGTACTCTCCATGCTGACGCAGGTTGCCGTCACGTTCGCGCTGGTGTGTGTGCTGTGGGTGGTTTACGGTTACTCGCTGGCCTTCGGGGAGGGCAACGCCTTCTTCGGCAACGTTAACTGGGCGATGCTGAAAAATATCGAACTGACCGCGGTGATGGGCAGTTTTTATCAGTATATTCATGTCGCGTTCCAGGGCTCATTCGCCTGCATCACCGTGGGGCTGATTGTGGGCGCGCTGGCTGAGCGTATCCGCTTCTCTGCGGTACTGATTTTCGTGGTGGTCTGGCTGACGCTCTCCTATATCCCGATTGCGCATATGGTCTGGGGAGGTGGTCTGTTGGCTTCCCATGGCGCGCTGGACTTTGCGGGCGGTACCGTTGTGCACATCAACGCCGCGGTAGCAGGTCTGGTAGGCGCATACCTGATTGGTAAGCGCGTGGGCTTCGGGAAGGAAGCATTTAAGCCGCACAATCTGCCGATGGTCTTTACCGGCACCGCCATCCTCTATTTTGGCTGGTTCGGCTTCAACGCAGGTTCAGCCAGCGCCGCTAACGAAATCGCCGCGCTGGCCTTCGTGAATACCGTTGTGGCAACCGCCGGCGCTATCCTCTCATGGGTATTTGGCGAGTGGGCCGTTCGCGGCAAGCCATCGCTGCTGGGTGCCTGTTCCGGGGCGATTGCCGGTCTGGTAGGTATTACGCCAGCGTGCGGTTACGTGGGCGTGGGCGGTGCGCTGCTGATCGGTATCGTCGCAGGACTGGCGGGGCTGTGGGGCGTTACCGCACTGAAACGTGTTCTGCGCGTTGACGATCCGTGTGATGTATTCGGCGTACACGGTGTGTGCGGCATCGTCGGCTGTATCATGACCGGTATCTTTGCTGCCCAATCTCTGGGCGGAGTAGGTTACGCAGAAGGCGTGACCATGATGCATCAGGTGCTGGTACAGCTGGAAAGCATCGCGATCACCGTTGTCTGGTCCGGTGTTGTGGCCTTTATCGGTTACAAGCTGGCTGATATGACCGTTGGGCTGCGCGTGCCGGAAGAGCAGGAGCGCGAAGGCCTGGACGTCAACAGCCACGGCGAGAATGCGTACAACGCATAGTTTGAGTGCTTTTGCCGGGCGGCGGCTTCGCCTTACCCGGCCTGAAAAAGCACAATTCGCAGGCCCGGTGAGCGCAGCGCCACCGGGCTTTTTACATCACCCGCGATTACGCATCACACCTTCCTGCACGGTAGAAGCCACCAGCACGCCATCCTGAGTGTAAAACTCCCCGCGTACAAAGCCGCGCGCGCTGGACGCAGAGGTACTTTCCACGCTGTAAAGCAGCCATTCATTCATATCGAATGGACGGTGGAACCACATGGAATGGTCAATTGTGGCTACCTGCATCCCTTTTTCGAGGAAGCCCACACCGTGCGGCTGTAGCGCAACCGGCAGGAAGTTGAAATCCGACGCATACCCCAGCAGGTACTGATGCACGCGTAAATCTGCGGGTACGCTGCCGTTGGCGCGGATCCACACCTGGCGGGCGGGCTCAGCGGTATGCCCCTTCATTGGGTTATGAAATTCGACCGGGCGGATCTCCAGCGGTTTATCGCACAGAAACTTCTCTTTTACCTGCGGCGGCAGCAGATGCGCGAGAGCGCGGGCAATTTCGGTTTCCGATTTCAGATCGTCCGGCGACGGGGCAGACGGCATCTTTTTTTGATGCTCATAGCCCGGCTCTGGCGCCTGGAACGAGGCGGTCATGTAGAAGATGGGATTGCCATGCTGGATGGCCGCCACGCGACGGGCGCTGAAGCTTTGACCGTCACGCAGAACTTCCACGTCGTAAACAATCGGTTTAGCGCTGTCACCGGGGCGTAAAAAGTAGCTGTGAAACGAGTGCACCAGACGGTCTGCCGGGACGGTCTCCTTGGCGGCATACAGCGCTTGCCCCACGACCTGGCCGCCAAAAACCTGGCGTAAGCCTAAATCTTCGCTCTGTCCGCGAAATAGCCCTTCTTCTATTTTTTCCAGGTTCAGTAATGTCAGCAGATTGTTCAGTGCCTGACTCATAGTGGTCCTCAATAAACGCCGTGGCGAAAGATACGCTGAGTATAACCCAGAAATGAAAGTGGTCCGATGGGTAGAATAATCTTAATATCCGGACGAAATTAGGCATAAATCCGTGATTTGTGCCACACTTGTATTCGTTATGTGAATAAAACGACATCAGATGGGATCGATCCCGCTGGTGCATTGATGATAAGGAGACTTCAATGAAACTCGTGCCTATGCTCAGTGGTGTAGCAATTGCGGTAGCGTTGTCCGCCTGTGCTGGTAAGAGTGCCGATGTACCGGTGCCAACAGCAAGCGCAAACGGGATTAACACCCTTTCACAGCAAGCTATTCAGCAGCCAAATGTTTCCGGTACGATCTGGATCAAACAGAAGGTTGCGCTGCCGCCGGATGCGGTTTTAACGGTCACGCTGTCTGATGCTTCCCTGGCGGATGCGCCGTCTAAAGTGCTTGCGCAGCGCGCGGTTCGTACAGAGGGTAAACAGGCGCCGTTCAGCTTTGTGCTGCCGTACAACCCGTCTGACGTGCAACCCAATGCGCGTATCCTCCTGAGCGCGGCGGTAACGATCAACGATAAGCTGGTCTTTATCACCGATACCGTGCAGGAAGCGGTCAACAAAGGCGGCACCAAAATCGACCTGACCCTGGTACCGGTGCAGCAAACTGAAGTACCTGTTGCAACGCAGACCAATCAGCCGACTCTGCCTACACCGCCAACACAGCTGTAATTCTCTTTCGCCCTCTCCATGTTGACGGGAGAGGGCGTCAGTACTCCCAGCGATACTTCTGCATATCAATTTGTCCTGCCCCGGACACCTGCACCCCTTCTGAAAGTAAAGCCTGACGCTGGCGCTGCAAGTCTGGCCCGGTGAGGGAAATGGCGCCATGGCGATTGACGACCCGGTGCCACGGTAACGTGCTTCCTTCTGGTAGCCTCCTTAGCACGCCGCCTACCTGACGCGCCGCGCGCGGAGAACCCGCCAGCCGGGCAACTTCCCCATAGGTCGTGACACAGCCTTCCGGGATCGAGGCTACGATTTGCCACACTCGCTGTGGGAAAGTGTCATGTTCGTCCATTGTTTCTCCTGCGGGAAATCAGCGAAGGGTAATGTTATACGAAGATAAAGAAGATTGTCGGGGCAGTTTGCGCAATAATCCAGCATCCGGTTGCCAGCAGCTTGCAATTGAGGTGCTCCACAGGGATAATGCGCCAGCGCGTTGGTTATCAACGCTCTCAATGGGGGCTCTGTTGGTTCTCCCGCAACGCTACTCTGTTCACCAGGTCAGGTCCGGAAGGAAGCAGCCAGGGCAGACGACGTGGGTGCCGGGATGTAGCTGGCAGGGCCCCCACCCATTTGAGCTCCTCTCCAGTCGTTCCCCTGAATAAACCTTCTAAATAATGTGACTATTGTATTTTTTGTAATGCAACCTTCATTTAACTGAAATAATAATGTCATAAACCTGTAATAATAGACTGTCATTTTATTTTTCGATGCCTTTATTCTGTTATAAGCTAAAAAATATATATCTGGATAACAAACTTATCTTCGTGTATTAAATTAAACACGTGTTCCGAAAGGATGTGACAATCATGGTTACTGCGGTTTTAAACGTTAAAATTGATGAAGCGCTAAAAGAAAGACTTCGCCACTATGCGGAAGACAATAATGAGAATTTAAGCGTGACCACAGAGAAACTGCTGCTGCTGGCATTTGAAGCAGTAGAAGAGGCGGGAGTATCGGAAGAGGATGTTGATAATCAGCATACGGAAGAAGAGAGCGTAACTCCATTTACTCCTAAAGAAATCAAAGCACTACGTAAACTTCTGAAGAAGAGAAAATGAAACAACAACTATCGACTGCCAGTGACTACAACGAGGCCTGCAATCTGTTACGTTCCGGCTACGTGAAACATGTTCGTCTTGGCTGGAATGTAGGAAGTGATGAGTTCTTTCGTATTGCGTCTGACTGGTGTGATACCGGTGCAAAAATAAAGAAAGAAGGGGATAATTTCATTATTTCGCTGAAAGGCTTCCCGATTCCTCCTCAACATTAAGCTGTTCTTCATGAAAACTGCTGACTGCATGCGTTACAGTCAGCAGTTTTTATTGTTTCTGGCGAATAATTTACACCAGGCTCCGTTTTACTGGCGCTACACTTTTATTTAACGCACGCCACAGCGGTTTGATCCGCAATAATGCCTCTTCAAGTTCTGGCGGACTGAGTGAGAAGGGCATTCGCAGGTAGCGGTCAAACGCGCCTGAAAGCCCAAAGCGCGTGCCGGTGCCCATAATGATGCCTGTCGTTTCGGCGCGTGCCGCCAGCTGCGTCGCCAGCATGCCGGGTAATTCAATCCAGTATGAAAGCCCTCCCTCCGCTTCCTGAAACCGCCATTCGGGGAAATGTTCCCGCAGCATCTGGCCGCAGCGGTCGCGCCGTTCTGCCAGCATTTGCCGCCGGGCAGGCAGGAAGGTTTCACTGTTTTCGATAAGCCACAGCGTGGCCAGCTGTTCCAGCACCGGAGAGCCCAGATCCAGCGTGTCGCGCGTCTGCGCGAGGGTGGCGATAGTGCGTGACGAGGCGCGGATCCAGCCGAGACGCAGCCCACCCCAGAAGCTTTTACCTGCGGAACCCAGCGTCATCACCGTGGCATCCGGGTTAAAGGCGGCCAGCGGTGGCGGCGGGGGAGCATCGAACCAGAGATCAACCATGGTTTCATCCACCACCAGCGTGGTGCGGGTTTGCGCGGCGATGTCGGTTATGGTCTGGCGCGTCGCGGCATCCATGCAACGCCCGGTCGGATTATGAAAATCCGGCATCAGATAGGCCAGACGCGGGGCGGTCTGGGCGAGCGTTGCGGCAAAACCGTCAGTATCCCAGCCCGTTTCAGGCAGCGAGACGCCCACGGGCCGGCATAGCGCCCCCTGAATGGCGGCTATCGCCAGCGGGTAAGTGGGATGATCCACCACCACGCGATCCCCGGGACCGGTCATCATTCTTAAGATCAGGGCGAAGCCGCTGACGGCGCCGTTCACCACCATCACTTCGTCTGCCCGGGTGGGCAGACCCCGTGCGGTGTAGCGGGCGGCGATAGCTTCACGCAGCGCCGGAAGCCCAAGCTGATCGTACCCGGTCAGCGCCAGATTCGGCGTGATGGCCGTCAGCGCGTGGGCGTAGGCCTGGTGGATCTCTGGCCCCGCGTTGAGCGCGGCGGTTGAGAGATCCAGCGCCGCGCTGACAGTGGAAAGCGTGGGCACGGCGCGGCTGTCTGGCAGGATCGCCCGCGAACCGCTGCCGTGACGGCTCTCCAGATAACCCTCTTCCCGCAGATGCGCCAGCGCGCTGCTGATGGTGGTGCGGCTTACGCTCAGAGCGGCGGCCAGTTCCCGCTCTCCGGGCAGGCGCGTGTTTAACGCCAGCCTGCCATCCAGAATTAACAGGCGTAACGCGTCAGCCAGCTGGCGCCACAGCGGGGTGCGGGAAGAGGCTTGCTGCCAGTGCCCTAACAGGCGTACCAGAGACTGGCTTCCAAAACGACGTGATGACATATGCAGTCCACTATTTGAAAACTGGACATTAATCATAGTGCCATTTTCACCGAAGATGGAACCTGGTTCTTCGGAGAAGAAAAAATGGTACGTCGTCTGGTACAACTTTATGTCGGTTTAGGCCTGTACGGGCTTTCAACCGCGATGTTTATTCGTTCGGATCTGGGTGTCGACCCGTGGGATGTCTTTCACCTTGGCGTCGCCATCCAGACCGGGATGAGTATCGGCACGGTGATTATTTTAACCGGGGCCGCGGTGCTGCTGCTGTGGATCCCGCTGCGTCAGCTGCCGGGACTGGGTACTATCAGTAATGTGATTTGTATTGGTCTGGCGACCGATGCGTCAATGGCGCTGATCCCTGAGCTCACCTCGCTGCCCGTGCGCATCACCCTGCTGGTTTCCGGCATTGTGGTTAACGCCCTTGCCACCGGGATGTATATCGGCGCGGGTTTTGGCGCAGGCCCGCGCGACGGTCTGATGACCGGCATACATGCCCGGCTGGGCTGGTCGATCCGCAGCGTGCGTACCGCGATCGAGGTGACCGTGTTGATCGTCGGCTACTTCCTCGGGGGAGCGTTTGGCGTTGGAACCGTACTGTATGCATTAACCATCGGCCCGCTGATCCAGCTCTGTTTGCCGTGGTTTCGCCAGAGGCCGCGCATTCAGAAAGCCGCGCAGCCGGAGCGGATTGTTTAATTTTGCGAAGCGCTCACAGGCTATGATGGCGTAACTGTGTCAGAATAGAGACTTCTCTTTTTACGACGCCAGAATGTATGAAAGCGATCACTCTTTATGACGTTGCCCGCGTGGCGGGCGTTTCCTATCAGACCGTTTCCCGGGTGATTAACGACGCAGAACACGTTTCTGCCCGTACGCGGGAAAAGGTCCGGCAGGCCATGGCGGCGCTACACTATGTGCCTAACCGTGGCGCGCAGCAGCTGGCCGGGAAACGTACCCGCACGCTGGGGCTGATGACCAGCGATCTGGCGCTGCATGCGCCGTCGCAAATCGCCTCAGCTGTAAAATCCCGGGCAGTGGAGCAGGGGGCTAGCGTACTCATCTCCATGGTGGAGCAACCCGCGCAGTGTCAGGCTGCTTTGCAGGAATTACTGGCGCAGCGTGTGGAGGCGCTGCTGGTGAACGTTCCGCTGGAAGATGCACAGGCAGAAATGCTTCAGGAAATGGCCTCGCCGACCCCGGTTCTTTTTCTCGATGTTTCCCCCACAGCTCGGGTTAACAGCCTTGTTTTCAATGCCGAACAGGGCGCTGGCCTGGGGGCAGAGCATCTGCTTTCGCTGGGGCACCAGCGAATTGCGCTGCTCGCCGGGCCGGAAAGTTCTGTCTCTGCCCGGGCTCGTCTGGCGGGATGGAAAACCACGCTGGCCCGGGCCGGCGTGGAGGCGTTTGCGGTGGCGCAGGGCGACTGGAGCGCGGCCTCGGGCTATGAGAAAGGGCATCAGCTCCTGGCGGGCGCGCAGCTGCCGGAGGCGATCCTCGTCGCTAACGATCAGATGGCGCTTGGCGTTTTACGCGCCTGTGCGGAAAAAGGCGTTGCGGTACCGGGGCAGATCTCGGTTGTCGGGTTTGATGATACGGCTGACAGCGCGTGGTTTTCACCTCCGCTCACCACCGTTCGGCAGGCGTTCCGCGAGGCCGGTGAGCGCAGCGTGGAGTGGCTGATGGCACCTGACCATCACGACGAATGCTGGCAGGAACAACTTCCCGTTACGTTGATAGTACGTCATTCCACCGCGCCGCGCGCCGCACAGCAGGCCGATCGTGAAGATCTGGCGCAACAGCTCAGAACGCTGGCGCTGCTGGCGGAGAAACTGGCGCGCAGCTAGCACTTTTGTGATCGTGCTCGCCTGGTGACGATCAAAGTCTTTACCGCCACCGTTTACCAGGGCATGTTGGCTGAAATTGTGAGCGCTTCGCAAAGAGGTTGATATGTCTTCTACATTACCGCTGACCCTCAGCGCACTTCTGGCGCGTCGTGACTGGGAAAACCCGGGCGTGACGCAGTGGAATCGTCTGGCCGCACACGCGCCTTTTCATAGCTGGCGCGATGATACCTTCGCCCGCGAGGATAAGCCTTCGCTGAGCAAGCGTCTGCTTAATGGCGTCTGGCGATTCAGCTTTTTCCCGGCGCCAGAGCAGGTTCCCGAGACATGGTTAACGGACGATCTGGCTGACGCCGTTGAGATGCCCGTGCCGTCGAACTGGCAGATGGAGGGATTTGATACTCCCATCTATACCAACGTCACCTATCCGATAAATGTGAACCCGCCGTATGTTCCGGCTGAAAACCCAACCGGTTGTTACTCGCTCACATTTGATATGGATGACGCCTGGCTGTGCAGCGGGCAAACCCGCATTATTTTTGACGGGGTGAATTCAGCTTTTCATCTGTGGTGTAACGGCCAGTGGGTGGGTTATTCGCAGGACAGCCGTCTGCCTGCGGAGTTCGATCTCAGCGCGGTGCTGCGACCGGGGCAGAACCGTCTGGCGGTGATGGTGTTACGCTGGTGCGACGGAAGCTACCTGGAAGATCAGGACATGTGGCGGATGAGCGGCATTTTCCGCGACGTCTCGCTGCTGCACAAGCCGGAAACGCGAATTGCCGATTATCAGATCGTGACCGATCTGAATGCCGAATGCGATCGGGCGATACTCCGGGTTGACGTTGCGCTGGAAGGCTCACGCTACGCCGAATGCGAGGTGGCGTTTACCCTGTGGCGTAATGGCGAAGCCTGCGCGCAAACCACGCAGCAGCCCGGATCGGCCATCGTGGACGAACGCGGCAGTTGGGCTGAACGGCTTACGGTGGCGATACCCGTGAACGCTCCCGCGCTGTGGAGCGCTGAAACACCGGAATGCTATCGGCTGACAATGTCGCTTCGGGATGCGCAGGGTAACGTGCTGGAAACTGAAGCCTGCGATGTCGGTTTCAGACGCGTCGAAATCAGCAACGGCCTGCTGAAGCTTAACGGCAAACCGCTGCTGATCCGCGGCGTGAACCGTCACGAACATCATCCTGAGAAGGGGCAGGTGATGGATGAGGCGACCATGCGCCGCGACATCGAACTGATGAAGCAGCATAACTTCAACGCCGTGCGCTGCTCGCATTATCCGAACCATCCTCTGTGGTACACGCTTTGCGATCGCTACGGCCTGTACGTGGTCGATGAGGCGAATATTGAAACCCACGGCATGGTGCCGATGAGCCGCCTGGCGGACGATCCGCGCTGGCTGCCTGCCATGAGCGAACGCGTAACGCGTATGGTGCAGCGGGACCGGAATCATCCGTCCATCATCATCTGGTCCCTGGGGAATGAGTCCGGGCATGGGGCGAATCACGATGCGCTGTACCGCTGGCTGAAAACCGCCGATCCCACGCGGCCGGTGCAGTACGAAGGCGGCGGCGCCAGTACAGCCGCTACCGATATTGTCTGCCCGATGTATGCCCGCGTCGATCAGGATCAGCCGTTCCCGGCGGTGCCAAAGTGGTCGATTAAAAAGTGGATCGGCATGCCGGACGAAACCCGTCCGCTGATCCTCTGCGAGTATGCCCACGCGATGGGCAACAGCTTTGGCGGCTTTGCCAGCTACTGGCAGGCATTCCGCAGCCATCCCCGTTTGCAGGGCGGCTTTGTCTGGGACTGGGTCGATCAGGCGCTGACGAAAAAAGCGGAAGACGGCACGGCATTCTGGGCCTACGGCGGCGATTTTGGCGATAAGCCCAACGACCGTCAGTTCTGCCTCAACGGGCTGGTGTTTCCCGATCGCACTCCGCATCCCGCCCTTTATGAGGCGCAGCGTGCCCAGCAGTTCTTTACCTTTACGCTGGTGAGCACCGCTCCGCTGGTCGTCGAGATCCAGAGCGATTATCTGTTCCGTCATACTGACAACGAGCATCTGCGATGGTCGGTGGCGCGTGACGGTGCGGTGTTGGCTACCGGCGAAACCCCCCTTTCTGTTGCGCCCCAGGGGACGCAGCGTGTTGAGATCCCGCTGCCTGAGCTTGACGCTGAGCCGGGCGAGGTCTGGCTCAGCGTGGAAATCGTTCAGCCGCAGGCCACGCCGTGGTCGCCGCCCGGCCACCGTTGTGCCTGGGATCAGTGGCCGCTCCCGGCTCCGCTGTACCTTGCGCCCCCGAAAGCAGGCGGAACCCCTCCGCAGCTAACGGTGCAGGACGAGGCGCTGGACATTACTCATCAGCAGCAGCGCTGGCAGTTTAGCCGTCTCACCGGAAACCTGACCCAGTGGTGGAACGAGGGTGCTGAAACGCTCCGTTACCCGCTAACGGATAACTTCACCCGCGCGCCGCTGGACAATGACATTGGCGTCAGCGAGGCGACCCGCATCGATCCGAACGCGTGGGTGGAACGCTGGAAAGCGGCAGGGATGTATGGGATGTCCGCGCGCCTCCTCCAGTGTGAAGCGGAGCAGCATGCCCGTGAGGTGGTGGTGACCACGCAGCACGTGTGGGAGCATCAGGGTAAAGCGCTGTTTATCAGCTGCAAGCTCTGGCGGATTGATGACCACGGGGTGCTGCACGGTGATGTGCAGGTGACGGTGGCGTCTGACATTCCTGAGCCCGCTCGCGTGGGCCTGAGCGTTATGCTGGCGGATATCCCGGAAACGGTGCGCTGGCTGGGGCTAGGCCCGCTGGAGAACTATCCGGACAGAAAACTGGCGGCGCAGCAGGGGCGTTGGGCGTTACCGCTGGAAGAGATGCAGACGCCGTATATCTTCCCGACGGAGAACGGTTTGCGCTGCGACACCCGCGAGCTGACGTTTGGCTCCCATCAGTTGCAGGGACAGTTCCATTTCTCCCTGAGCCGTTATAGCCAGCGGCAGCTGCATGAGACAACGCATCAGCATTTGCTGCGGGAAGAGGCTGGCTGCTGGTTGAATCTTGATGCGTTTCACATGGGCGTAGGGGGGGACGACTCATGGAGCCCGAGCGTAGCCCCGGCCTTCATTCTGCAAAACCGCCGGCTGCGCTACACGTTTAGCTGGCAGCAGAACGGCTGAGCCGACACGTGCGGCCACTGCCGTGGCCGCAATGCTTATCTCAGGATCCCGCTTGCGCCGTGAATGCTCATATAAATCCCGACTACCGCGATCAGTGCCGCTGAGATCCACGGCGCCTTGCGCGAAAAGGCGCTAAAGCCGGGCCAGCGCTTCGCCGCATGTTTCATGCTTAATGCGGCAATTGCGCCAGAGGCGACGAGAGTGAGCGCCAGTCCGATACTGAAACTGAACACCAGCGTGGCGCCGAGCGCGAAATGTTTCAGTTGCAGGCAGATCAGCAGCACCGTAATGGAGGCCGGACAGGGGATAAGCCCACCGGTCAGGCCGAATAGCGCGATTTGCCCGGTGGTGACCTCTTTACCGTTGAAGCGTCGGTTAATGTCCTGGGCGTGTGCGCGCTGGTGGGCATCCTGCCACTCCTCTTCAACCAGAGGAGACGTGTGGTCGTGATGATGCGCGTGGTCGTGATGATCATGATGGTGATGATGATCATCATGGTGGTGATGCGGCTGGCTCTCATGCCAGGTTCGCCACGCCATCCACAGGGCGATCAACACGATCAGAACCCCGGAAATCAACTGAAACCAGGGCTCAGAAGTATCTGCATCCCATCCCCGACCAAACCATAATCCCGCCATCGCAATGATCCAGACGACCGCCGTATGAGACAGCGTTGCGGACAACCCAAGCAACACAGCCTGTTTCAGCGTACCGCGGATCGCCACAATGAAAGCCGCCATCATTGTTTTTGAATGGCCTGGCTCAAGGCCATGGAGCGCGCCAAGCAGGATGGCGCTGGGGACAAACAGCCAGGCGTTACCCTGCTGTAGAAGAGAAGAAATATCGTTCATTGAACATTCCGGGGTGGAAAACATGCCGAGAATACTACTCCCCCCCAGTAGTATAATACTACCCCCCAGTAGAAAAATACCCAGGGGGAGTAGAGCGTGATATGCTTTTTACGCCACCAAAGAGGAGCTAAGCGATGTCACACACAGTTCGTGATAAAAAGAAGTTATTGACCCGCCTGAAAAAAATTCAGGGGCAAAGCGCTGCGCTGGAAAAAATGCTTAACAGCGATCATGAATGCGCCGAGGTGTTACAGCAGCTGGCGGCGATCAGGGGCGCGGTAAACGGTATGATGATGCAAGTGATTGAGGGGCATTTAACCGATCACGTGGTGAAAGAGCCAGAGGAAGCGCAGCGCGAGGCCGATCTCGGGGTCGTGATGCAGGTGATCAAATCGTACCTTAAGTAATGTGCTTCTCCAGGTTGTGCCCGGCCCAGAGAATGAAATCCTCTTTAGGCAGCGCCTTGCTGAAATACCAGCCCTGGCCGTACTGCACGCCGTGGCGATGCAACCATTCGATCTGCCCTTCAGTTTCAATGCCTTCTGCGACCATCGCCAGTTTAAGCGATTTGGCCATTTCGATGATGTGGGGAGTCACGTTCTTGTACTCCAGCGCATCCACAAAGGATTTATCAATCTTCAGGGTATCGACATCCAGATCCTGCAAATAGCTCAGGCTGGAGTAACCCGTGCCAAAATCATCAATGTAGATAGCGTGTCCGGCGCGGCGAAACGCAGCGATGGCAGGCACGCTGACGGCGGGATCGGCAAAGCCGCGCTCGGTTAATTCAAGGGCGATCTGGCGCGGGTGGACGCCCCATTTGTTGAGCAACTGACTCAGCTGGCGAGGCAGCTCGGGGGACGTTAAATCCGATGGCGCAAGGTTGACAGAAATGTGCAGTTCCGGGTGATGATGCAGCCAGGCGCCTAAATCCTCAAACACCTTATTCACCACCAGCTGCGTCAGCGTTGAAATAAGCCCCGTCTGCTCAGCCAGCGGCACAAAGAGATTGGGCGACAGGTGACTGCCATCTGGCTGCGGCCAGCGCATCAGCGCTTCAGCACCCACCAGTTTTCCACTGCACAGCGCTACGATGGGCTGATAGTAAACCTCGATCTCCCGGTTGTTGATTGCGTCGATCAGGCGGTTACGCGGTGACAGCAAACGGCGGAGGATGCGCATGACAATAAGGGCAGCAGCCAGGCTTAGCAAGATGCCAGCCGGTAGCCAGATGATCAGCTGCTGGTGCCACGATTCCGCCAGCGGTTTTAACGACGCCCACGCGATCACCGTAAAACCCAGTTCGGGTACAGGTTTCAACACGTACATCGAGCCGTTGTATTGTACGCGCGTAACGTCCTGCTGCTCCTTAACGACAGAAAGAATATACGGGTCGACAATATTGCTTCTGGCAAATATCCGATGGGTTTCACTGCCCACCAGGGCGGCATCCATCGAAATTTCACCAAACGGGACAACATCCACAAGCGAGGCAGGATCAACCATCACCAGATAATGTCCTTTCCCCAGAACGGCCATATAGCGGTGAATGCCGAGGTCGTTTTGCGAGGTGAGCCACGCGCTATACCCGTCTGCGGTGATCCGCATCGGGGGCGGTAAGATCGCCGTATTACTGGATTGTTCAAGGGATGAGCAGAGCGGCTTCAGGTTATCGATATACATCACTTCCTGAATATAGCGCCATGAGAATTCAACCCGACGCATTTCGCGTAAATGCGGGGGAGTGCAGGGTGGGGCGTGGAATGTCTGTAGATGCGTGAGCGCCTGTTTTGCCTGCGCAACGACTCTGTCGGTACGGATCAGGACGCGCGAGGCATAGCTGTCCAGAGCGTCCACAAATTTATCCTCTGCCTGACGATGCGCCAGCCAGATACTGAGGCACACAGGGACCAGCACAGAGAAGATCAGTATGCCTGTTACCAGGCTGACCAGATGTCGGGTTCGCATGCTGCTTTATCCTTTCCATATGCCCACCTTGGGCCTGGAGTTTGCGCGCCAGAAGAAAAAGTTTTTTATCGCTAAATGATATAGTTATAGCATGTGACAGTCTCAGGCAGGTATCTGAATCAACCTTTCAAAAACAGGCTGTGCGTGACAGGGGTTGTTTTTGCAGCAAAGCTCAGATAGTATTTTGTTATGTTATAACAATACATGAAGGCCAGAGATGAAACCGAATATCCATCCAACCTATCGCACCGTTGTGTTTCACGACACCACGGCTAATGAATACTTTAAAGTCGGCTCAACAATTAAGACAGACCGTGAAATTGAGCTGGAGGGGAAAACGTATCCCTACGTTACCCTTGATGTCTCCTCTAAATCACATCCGTTTTATACCGGGAAGCAGAAGACCTTCTCGACGGATGGCAGCGCGGCACGCTTCCGCAAGCGTTTTGGTGGCTTTCTTGATGCGAAGCGAGGCTAATCATGCAGGTGCTGAACTCATTACGCAGTGCAAAACAGCGTCACCCGGATTGCCAGATAGTCAAACGCAAGGGACGCTTATACGTGATCTGCAAATCTAACCCGCGCTTTAAGGCGGTGCAGGGACGTAAAAAAAGACGCTAAACGCGCGTCTCTCGCCAGCTTTCCAGGGATCTTTTCTGTTTGCCATCGGCGGTAAAATTGTCGGTGGCAAGCCAGCTTTCAAACGCGCTCGCCAGCGCTGGCCACTCTTTGTCGAGAATTGAAAACCAGTCGGTGTCCCGGTTTCGGCCTTTAATGACCAGCGCCTGGCGAAAACGCCCTTCAAACTGGAAGCCCAGACGCAGGGCCGCTTTGCGGGATGGTTCGTTCAGGCTGTTGCACTTCCATTCATAACGCCGGTAGCCCAGGGTATCGAACACGTACCGCATCAGCAGATACTGCGCTTCTGTCGACATGGGCGTGCGACTTAACAGTGACGAGAAGTGAACATGTCCCACTTCCACAACGCCGTTTTTAGGATCGATCCGCATCAGGGACAGCGTCCCGACAGGAGACTGGGTCTGGTTATCGATAACGGTAAAGTGGATGGGATCGGCTAATTCGCTCACGCTCGCCACCCATTCGGCAAACTCCTCTGCGGTGGCATCGGGTTCACGCAGCAGCCACGTCCAGCTTCGGGTATCTCCGGCCAGGGAATACGCAGAGAACAACGCCGGGGCATGCTCCACGCGCAGCGGCTCAAGCCGACAATAGCGACCCTGAAGTATCACCCGGGACGGGTGCGGGCGAGGCTGCCAGTCGAAAAGGCTTTCACCTACAGGTTGTCCAAACTCATTGAATGTATTCATCTTTATTCCCGTCACATTGAAAAGATCTCCAGATTAATGAATTGCTGGTTCCTTAAAAAGAACCACCAGGCTATGTTTTTCTGGTACCACGAGGAGGAAAGATGAATATACCGGGTGATGAGCTTTACACCTTGCTCCATGCTGCGCTGAAAAAACGTGGGGAAGAGACGCTCCAGCGTGCGCTCTATCTTGCTTTGCGGGAGGCCATACTGTGCGGAAGGCTCCGGTCCGGCAGCCATTTGCCCGGCTCGCGAACGCTGGCACAACAGATCTCGGTGTCCCGAAACACCGTCAATGCGGCGCTGGACCAGCTCACGCTCGAAGGTTATTTGCTGCGTAGCCGCCAGGGTACGCGGGTGGGGCAATTCGCTCCTCGGACGATTACCCGGACATTACCGGACCCGGACGTCAGGCTGACAAAACGTGTCGCCCTGCTGCCCGCGCCTGTGCTGCGCGACACCCCGGTGATGGCGTTTACGCCGGGAACGCCTGCCATCAACTATTTCCCCTTACCGCTGTGGCGGCGGTTGTACGATCGTGTTCTGCGCGAGGAGGGAAGCACCCTGTTAGGGTATGGCGACCCGGCCGGCGAGCCGACGCTGCGGGCCGCCGTTGCCCGCCATCTTGCGCTGTCCCGCGGCATTGACTGCGATGCCAGCCAGATTGTGATAACCGAAGGGGCGCTGGAGGGCGTCAATCTGTGCACGATGCTGTTAAGCGAGCCGGGGGATGTTGCCTGGGTGGAAAATCCCGGCTATAGCGGCGCCAAAAGCGCTTTCGTCAAAACCGGCCTGGCGATGTCCGGCATACCGGTGGATGACGAGGGGATGTGCTGGGAAGGGCTGTCTGCGCCTTCACCCACGCTGATTTTTACCTCGCCATCGCATCAGTTCCCTTGCGGAAGCGTGCTCAGCGCGCGGCGGCGTCTGGCGCTG
The DNA here is from genome assembly GCF_001037805.1 of Enterobacter sp. BIDMC93. NCBI lineage: Bacteria > Pseudomonadati > Pseudomonadota > Gammaproteobacteria > Enterobacterales > Enterobacteriaceae > Enterobacter > Enterobacter sp. BIDMC93. The sequence goes on along the minus strand of NZ_KQ089962.1, from coordinate 3,972,060 downwards.
CTGGAACTGGCCCGGCAGCACAGCGCGTGGATCATTGAGGATGATTACGACAGCGAATTTCGTTATACCGGTGAGCCCGTCCCGGCGATGCTCGGAATGGTCAACAATGCGCCCGTTGTGTATCTGGGGACGTTCAGCAAAACGCTGTTTCCATCGCTCCGGTTGGGGTTCATGGTGTTACCGCCAGCGCTGGCGAAGGCGGCGCGTCCGGCCATCGGCTCGCTGCTGCGCGGCGGGCATCGCGCTGAACAGCGCACCCTGGCGCTGTTTATTGAGGAAGGCCACTATGCACGACATCTTGCCGCCATGCGCCGCCTTTATCGTAAGCGTTACCGCCAGCTGCGGGAGGTGCTGAGCGCAGAGCTTCATACGCCGCACCGTGTTCTTGCCGGGGAAGGGGGAATGCACCTGACGCTGGCGATTGACGGTATCGACGATCAGCGGCTGGTGGAGCAGGCGAGAGCGTTTCAGCTGGCACCCGCTGCGCTGAGCGGGTATTACCTTGAGACGAAGCAGGGGCAAACCGGTCTGGTTTTAGGTTACGGTAATACCTCTGCTTCGCAGTTTGCGCCGGGTATCCGACGTCTTCAGGCGCTCATTACACAGCAGTGGGGCGGGAAAGGGTAAAGACATCATAAAAAGAGAGCTGGCCCTTAGTGATGACCATTTTCTGCAACTTCTCTTTTTGCCCGGCTTCGACGGCCGGCGAGAGCAGGATATTGTCGATCAGCTCCTTCGGCACGTAGCGCGTGTTGTACCACTCCCCGTTGTAGCACACGCGGAAATCGAGTACGTCGATATCTTCATACCGGTAACGCGGATTGACGTCGAAAAAGAAAAACGCGTTAAACACCACGAACAGCACAACCAGTAGCCAGACGGAATCGACCAGTGTTTCAGACTTCAGCATGACGATAAGCGTTGCCAGCCAGGCGGCGTACATGGCGACGAACAATCCGGGGTGTTTGCGAATAAAGCTGATGCTAAAGCGCGGGCGATTGTCGCGCTTTTCGCGGGTATTGAGATCGTCGATGGTGGCGGTAAGCAGGCGCTGTATCTCTGTCATTTTTTGCCTTTATGATTGTTAAAAATACAGGTGATCTGCCTATTTTATGAGAGGGGTTTATGCGATGAAAGTAACAGTTATGCCAGGAAAAAGCATAACAGTTACTCAGGATGCGCTTAGATCATTTTAATGATTTTCGCCGGATTCCCGCCCACTACCGCATTGGCCGGCACGTCTTTGGTCACTACCGCGCCGGAAGCGATAACCGCATTATCGCCAATGGTGACGCCCGGGTTAATGACCGCACGTCCGCCGATCCAGACATTATCACCAATGGTAACCGGTTTACCGTACTCCAGCCCGCTGTTACGTTCGGTCGCATCCAGAGGATGCGTGGCCGTATAAATGTGCACTCCCGGCGCCAGCATACAGTTATCGCCAATGCGGACAGGGCAGACGTCCAGCATGACGCAATCGAAGTTAGCGTAAAAATTGTTGCCCAGATAGATGTTATACCCGTAGTCGCAGCGGAAGCTTGGCTCTATATAGGCACCTTCGCTTTGACCCAGCAGGTCAGCTAATAAGGCGCGACGTTCGGCCTTCTCATCGGGTGCGGTATGGTTATAGCGGTGAACAAGATGACGCGCGCGTAAACGGTCAGCCCTCAGCGTGTCATCGCCAGGGCGGTAATATTCACCTGCAATCATCTTCTGTTTTTCTTCACTCATGGGAACCTCTCTGGAATCGTTTTACGCAGCGTAAAGAGGATTAACCAGAAAGGGAACGTTCCCTAAAAGTGGCTGTGACGGGAGTCACAACATTCTTGCGCATAAATACGTTTTATACGGGAACCTGGCGTTTGCATTTGAAGCGTAATTCGAAAGGTAAATTCAGCTTAACAACGGGCGTAATGCCTTTACAGTCTCTCTTCAACGATTAACGAACAAATTTCCACACCGAAGAGGGGATCTTGTCATACAGTTTATTCATGGTCAGCTCAGCAAGACGATGGTCGGCAGCTGAATAAAATACCGCCAGTTCATTATCAGACAGCTCGTATTTATTTTTCTCAATAACTCGTTCAAGGGTGTCAATTGACTGGCAGCGTCGCAGGCGCATCAAATAATCGACTTTTGTTAATGGTTTATCAGACATAAATTCACCTTAGTAATTGTAATAATTTTAACAGGAAAGACTAACCGGATTAGCTCTGCTGACATTAGTGAAGCAGCGAAATAGACGGTTTCCTGATTTACGCCATTTCTGCAAATCCTGTGCGTTAATGCCGTAGCTGCTGAACAACATAAAGGTGTCGTCCAGGTATTCATCAATTTGCTCTATCAACTTATTATCTTCATTGTACTTAATTTTATAATTAAGTGCGAAGGTGGCGATATGCTCGATCAGCTCGTTAAGCTGTAAATTGATAGCAGACGTTGGATCGTTCACCCAGCCATGGTTACTTTCTTCAAGATTGGCAAGGCAGTCATGGTACAAGGATTCGCAGAGAAATTTCAACTGCGCGATATCATGCCTTTTTGGCGAGTACTCGTCCATAGCGCATCCCCTTCTGAGTGATTTTTTACTCACCGAACATCATGTCGGGATGGATACAACTTGCTTAGCCACACGGGAGCTGTGTTCCTGATAACTCTAACTATAAGCCACTCTGATCAAGATTTCACCGCGCTATTACGAAAAATTACAATTAAATCGTTACTGTTCGAGCCTTTACGCAAATCTACCTTTTGCAGCGAACGCGTTAATCAATAAAAAAGCCGATTTTTATCGGTTCCTTAGAATTCATTGAGTTAGCGCAAAGTTTCATGTGAAGTCCGAAACCAGATATCTTCAGATATTTTCCATTGCTTAGGAATAGTCCGAATAATTTACGTCACGAAATGATAATAAAAGAATGCTGAGTTCCTGGTGTAAGTTATCGGCCTATTATGCCAGGCCTTATTAAAAAGGAGGAAAATAAATAGAAAGGCAATAGGTCTATTTTATGATTTTTTCTGAAAAAGAAAAAGGCCGCAAATGCGGCCTTTTTATCATGTGAAACCGGTATCAGTGATGTTCTACCGAATGATTGTGCTCAACGTCTTCATTCTTACGGCTGAAGCGGCGGCGAACCACCACGAAGAACACCGGTACGAAGAAGATCGCAAGAACGGTCGCGGTTACCATCCCACCCATTACGCCGGTACCTACTGCGTTCTGTGCGCCGGAGCCCGCGCCGGAGCTGATAACCAGCGGCATAACGCCGAGGATAAATGCCAGGGACGTCATCAGGATTGGACGCAAACGCATACGAACGGCTTCCAGCGTTGCTTCAATCAGGCCTTTTCCTTCTTTCTCCATCAGATCTTTGGCGAATTCGACGATTAGTATCGCGTTCTTCGCCGACAAGCCAATGGTTGTCAGCAGGCCCACCTGGAAGTAAACGTCGTTGGTCAGCCCACGGAACGTTGCGGCAAGCAGCGCACCGATAACCCCCAGCGGAACCACCAGCATAACGGAGAATGGAATCGACCAGCTCTCATACAATGCCGCCAGACACAGGAACACCACAATCAGTGAAATGGCGTACAGGGCAGGGGCCTGGTTACCGGACAGACGTTCCTGATAGGACATGCCGGTCCAGTCGTAGCCGACACCCGCAGGCAGTTTGCTGGCCAGTTCTTCCATCAGGTTCATGGCTTCACCGGTGCTTCGGCCCGGGGCTGCCTGACCGAGGATTTCCATCGATGGCAAGCCGTTATAACGCTCCAGACGCGGTGAACCGTATTCCCAGCGCGAGGTTGAGAAGGCGGAGAACGGCACCATCTGGCCATCGCTGCCGCGAACATACCAGTTGTTGATATCGTTCGGCAGCATACGGTATTGCGCTTCGGACATCACGTAGACTTTCTTCACGCGACCACGGTCGATGAAGTCGTTGACGTAGCTGCCACCCCAGGCTGCACCCAGCGTGGTATTAATGTCGCTGATGGAAACACCCAGCGCCTGCGCTTTTTCCTGGTCGATATCGATCTTGTACTGCGGCGTATCTTCCAGACCGTTAGGACGTACGCCCACCAGCAGGTCAGGGTGTTTTGCCACCTCGCCAAACAGCTGGTTACGCGCCTGAGTCAGTTTTTCGTGGCCCAGACCGCCCTGGTCAATCAGCTGGAAGTCGAAGCCGGTCGCCGTACCCAGTTCAACAATCGCTGGCAGGTTAAAGGCGAAGACCATCGCATCTTTAATCTGTGAGAAGGTGCCCATCGCGCGGCCGGTAATGGCTTCTACCTTGTTCTCTGCGCCCGGACGTTCAGACCAGTCTTTCAGAGAAACGAAGGCGATACCGGTGTTCTGACCACGACCCGCGAAGCCAAAGCCGTTAACCGCAAACACGGATTCGACGTTGTCTTTCTCTTTGGTCAGGAAGTAGTCGGTCATCTCATCCAGCACCTTTTGCGTACGCTCTTGCGTCGCACCGGCCGGAAGCTGCGCCATACTCAGGAACACGCCCTGGTCTTCATCTGGCAGGAACGAGCTTGGCAGACGAACGAACAGGAAAGCCATCCCCACCACGATGATGATATAGAGCAGCAGGTAACGACCGGTGCTGCGCAGGATGTTACCCACGCTGTCGGTGTAGTGGTGCGTACTCTTATCAAACATGCGGTTGAACCAGCCGAAGAAGCCCTTATGCTCGCCGTGACCGCCTTTCTGAATCGGCTTCAGCATCGTCGCGCACAGGGCTGGCGTCAGGATCAGTGCAACCAGTACCGACAGCGCCATCGCCGAAACAATGGTGATGGAGAACTGACGGTAAATCGCACCGGTAGAGCCGCCAAAGAAGGCCATCGGGATAAATACCGCAGACAGTACCATCGCGATACCGACCAGCGCGCCCTGGATCTGGCCCATTGATTTACGGGTTGCTTCCTTCGGCGGCAGGCCTTCTTCCGCCATGACACGCTCGACGTTTTCGACCACCACGATGGCGTCATCCACCAGCAGGCCGATGGCGAGCACCATCCCGAACATCGTCAGGGTGTTTATCGAGTAGCCAAATATCGCCAGCACCGCGAAGGTCCCGAGCAGTACAACCGGCACGGCGATGGTTGGGATCAGCGTTGCGCGGAAGTTTTGCAGGAACAAGTACATCACCAGGAAGACGAGAATGATCGCCTCAACCAGGGTTTTCACCACTTCGTGAATCGAAATTTTAACGAATGGCGTGGTGTCATACGGATAAACGATTTTCAGACCTGACGGGAAGAACGGTTCCATCTTCTTCAGTTCTGCACGGATAGCCGTCGCGGTGTCCAGGGCGTTCGCGCCCGTCGCCAGTTTGATACCCAGACCGGAAGCCGGTTTACCGTTGAACTTCGCAATGATGTCGTAGTTCTCACCGCCCAGCTCAACCTTCGCCACGTCACGCAGGCGAACCTGCGAACCGTCCTGATTCACCTTCAGCAGAATTTTGCTGAACTCATCGGCGGAGGTCAGACGCGTTTGCGCGATGATCGACGCGTTAAGCTGCTGGCCTTTCACCGGCGGTGTACCACCCAACTGACCGGCGGCAACCTGGGCGTTCTGCGCTTTAATTGCGCTGATCACGTCAACCGGCGTCAGCTGGAAGTTGTTCAGTTTATTCGGATCCATCCAGATACGCATCGCGTACTGGGAACCGAACAGCTGAACGTCACCCACACCAGACGTACGGCTGATGGCGTCCTTCATGTTGGCGCCCACGTAGTCGGAAATATCCTCCTGCGTCATGGTGCCGTTGGTGTTGATCACGCCGACAACCATCAGGAAGCTACTGGACGATTTCTCGACGCTCACGCCCTGCTGTTGTACTTCCTGCGGCAGCAGAGGCATCGCCAGCTGCAATTTGTTCTGCACCTGAACCTGTGCAATGTCCGCATCCGTACCGGATTCAAAGGTCAGGGTGATCTGAACCGTACCGGTTGAGTCACTGTTTGAGGACATGTACATCAGGTTATCGATACCGTTCATGTTCTGTTCGATAACCTGCGTAACGGTATCCTGCACCGTTTTGGCATCAGCGCCCGGATAGGTTGCGGAGATCGTCACTGCCGGCGGCGCAATCGTTGGATATTGCGCGACAGGCAGCTTCAGGATCGCAAGTCCCCCGGCCAGCATGATGATTATGGCGATCACCCACGCAAATATGGGGCGATCGATAAAGAAATTAGGCATGTCTTAACGGCTCCTGTTTAAGTTAAGACTTGGTTTGTTCTGACTGGCCAGCGGCCGACGCTTGTTGTTTGTCGTCAGATTTCACTTCCTGAGCTTTGACCTGCGCACCAGGACGAACTTTTTGCAAACCAGTAATAATTACGCGATCGCCATCTTTCAGACCTTCCGTTACCAGCCACTTGTCGCCAATCGCCTGCGTTGCAGTGATATTGCGTGTTTCGACTTTGTTATCGGCACCCACAACCAGTGCGCTCGCATCGCCGCGTGGCGTACGGGTCACACCTTGCTGAGGAACCAGAATGGCGCTTGGGTTAGTCCCTTCCTCAAGACGGGCGCGTACGAACATACCGGGCAGCAGGGTTTTATCCGGATTGGGGAAAATGGCCCGGATGGTGATAGAGCCGGTGGTCTGATCGACGGTCACATCAGAAAATTCCAGTGTGCCAGTCTGTGAGAACTTGATACCGTCGTTGGTAACCAGTTCCACTTTGGCTTTACCATTTTCCTGTTTCAGGGTGCCGTTAGCCAGCTCCTGTTTGAGACGCAGGAAATCGTTGCTGGACTGGGTGACGTCAACGTAGATCGGGTCGAGCTGCTGCACGGTGGCCAGCGCGTTGGTTTGACCGTTCTGCACCAGCGCACCTTCGGTGACGGCTGATTTACCAATGCGACCGCTGATAGGGGAGGTCACTTTGGTGTAGGCCAGGTTAATACGCGCGGTTTCTACCGCCGCTTTCGCCGCCACAACGGCTGCGTTGGCTTGCTGTGCATCGGCCAGGGCAGAATCGTAATCCTGTTGGCTGATGTACTGCGTGCCGAGCAGTTTCTTGTAACGATTCAACGTCAGCTGCGAGATTTTGGCTGCCGCTTCGGCTTTAGCCAGATCGCCCTTAGCGCTCTCATAAGACGCCTGATAGGTTGCTGGATCAATCTGATACAGAGACTCGCCTGCCTTGACATCACCGCCTTCGGTGAAGTTACGTTTCAGGATGATACCGCTCACCTGCGGACGCACTTCCGCAATGCGGTAGGCGCTGGTGCGGCCCGGTAGTTCTGTTGTCATCTGGAGAGGTTCGGATTTGAGCGTCACGACGCCAACTTCTGGCACCTGCTGAGCTCCTTGTTGAGCCTGTTTGTCGTCACATCCTGTAAGCGCTAAGCTGCCTGAGAGCATCAGAACGACCGCCAGAGGCGTTAACCCTCTGTTTTTGTTCATATGTAAACCTCGAGTGTCCGATTTCAAATTGATCAAGGGTCCTGAGTCTAAAAACCCATTGCTGCGTTTATATTATCGTCATGCTATGGTACATACATTCATAAATGTATGTAAATCTGACTCCTGTAAATTCATCAACGTATGGCACGAAAAACCAAACAACAAGCGCTGGAAACCCGACAACACATTCTGGATGTGGCAATGCGTTTGTTCTCACAGCAGGGTGTTTCGGCAACCTCGCTGGCACAGATTGCTCAGGCCGCGGGCGTCACGCGGGGAGCGATTTACTGGCATTTCAAAGACAAGTCCGATCTGTTTGGTGAAATCTGGGAGCTTTCAGAGTCCAGCATTAGCGATCTTGAGAGTGAGTATCGGGCAAAATTCCCTCACGATCCACTCTCAGTGTTAAGAGAAATTCTAGTATATATCCTTGAAGCGACGGTTGTTGAAGAGCGTCGTCGTCTGATGATGGAAATCATCTTCCATAAATGTGAGTTCGTTGGTGAAATGGCGGTGGTTCAACAGGCGCAGCGCGACCTGTGTCTGGAAAGCTACGATCGCATCGAACAGGTCCTCACGGAGTGCATGCAGGCCAAAATGCTTCCTGCCACATTACTCACCCGCCGGGCGGCGATCCTGATGCGCAGCTATATTTCCGGCCTGATGGAAAACTGGCTTTTTGCTCCGGAGTCGTTCGATCTCAGATCAGAGGCGCGCAGCTACGTCGAAATTTTTCTTGAGATGTGCCAGCTCTGTCCGACCCTTCAAAGTAAACTTAGCCCGCGCTCTGCCTGATCGGGCATGGGAAAAATCGTAGACCCTTTCCGTCGTACTATTCTGCTTCAGCCGGGCGTGATATCCTTCATGCCCGACTATTTCCGGTCATTTCTCACATCACATTCACAACTATGCTGCACATCAATCGCTCGCAACATCCTGTTCTGGCCCTGTTTTTGATCCTGCTGTTTTACTTTGCAGCCGCGCCGCTTTCATGGGCCCGTGCAGACAACGGCAGTGACATTCCCACGCGTGCTGATGTTCAGTCGCAACTCGACACCCTGAATAAGCAAAAAGATCTCTCCGCCCAGGAAAAGCTCGTTCAGCAGGATCTAACGGAAACCCTGGAAACGCTGGACAAGATCGATCGCATCAAAGCCGAAACGGCCCAGCTACGGCAGAAGGTCGCTCAGGCGCCGGAGAACATGCGTAAGGCAACGGAGGCGCTGAGTGCGCTCAGCGACGTCGATAACGACGATGAAACCCGAAAAACGCTTGCCACGCTGTCGTTGCGCCAGCTTGAGTCGCGCGTGGCGCAGCTGCTGGACGATCTGCAAACGGCGCAGTCCGATCTCTCAACCTACAACAGCCAGCTGGTTTCGCTGCAAACCCAGCCTGAGCGCGTGCAGAACGCTATGTACTCGGCGTCGCAACAGCTACAGCAGATACGTAACCGTCTGAATGGCATCACCGTGGGGGAAGGGGCGCTTCGTCCCACCCAGCAAACGCTGCTGAACATCCAGCAGACGCTGCTAAACGCGGAGATTGAACAGCAGCGTAAGAGTCTGGAAGGCAACACGGTGCTACAGGATGCGCTGCAAAAACAGCGTGACTACGTGACCGCGAATATCAACCGGCTTGAGCATCAGCTTCAGCTGTTGCAGGAAGCGGTGAACAGCAAGCGCCTGACGCTGACTGAAAAAACGGCGCAAGAAGCGGTTTCGCCAGACGAGACGGCCCGTATTCAGGCCAACCCGCTGGTGAAGCAGGAGCTGGAGATTAACCACCAGCTGAGCGAGCGTCTGATTCAGGCGACTGAAAACGGCAGCGCGCTGGTGCAGCAGAATATTAAGGTCAAAAACTGGCTGGATCGCGCTTTGCAGGCCGAGCGCAACGTCAAGGAGCAGATTGCCGTCCTGAAGGGCAGCCTGCTGCTGTCGCGCATTCTCTACCAGCAACAGCAGACGCTGCCGTCCGCCGACGAGCTGGAAGACATGACCAACCGCATTGCGGATTTGCGTCTTGAACAGTTTGACGTTAACCAGCAGCGCGATGCGCTATTCCAGAGCGATACCTTCGTTGCCAAAGTGGAAGAGGGCCATTCAGGTGAAGTGAACGCTGAAGTTCACGACGCGCTGTTGCAGGTGGTGGACATGCGCCGCGAATTGCTCGATCAGCTTAACAAGCAGCTGGGCAACCAGCTGATGATGGCGATTAACCTGCAAATCAACCAGCAGCAGCTGGTGAGCGTTTCTAAAAGCCTCCAGGAGATCCTGACCCAGCAGATTTTCTGGGTGAACAGCAATAAACCCATGGACTGGGACTGGTTTAAATCTTTCCCGGAAACGCTGAAATCCCAGATCAAAAGCATGAAAATTACCGTGAACTGGGAGAAAGCCTGGCCTGCGGTGATGATTGCCTTCCTGACGGGGCTGCCTTTGCTGCTCATCGCTGGCGTCATACGCTGGCGTTTGAAATGGCTGAAACAGTACCAGGCGAAGCTGGCCTCGGAAGTGGGGCAACTGCGTAACGACAGCCAGCTGCACACCCCGAAAGCGATCCTGATCGATCTGATCCGTGCTCTGCCGGTCTGCCTGTTGATACTCGCCGTGGGCCTGATCCTGCTGACCATGCAGCTGAATATCAGCGATCTGCTGTGGGCGTTCAGCAAGAAGCTGGCGCTGTTCTGGCTGGTGTTTGGTCTGTGCTGGAAAGTGCTGGAAAAAGATGGCGTCGCCGTCCGCCACTTCAACATGCCGGAAAAACTCACCAGCCACTGGCGTCGCCAGATTGTGCGCATCAGCCTCGCGCTGCTGCCGCTGCACTTCTGGTCAGTTGTGGCGGAGCTTTCCCCACTGCACCTGATGGATGACGTGCTGGGGCAACTGGTGATTATGCTGAACCTGCTGCTGATTGCCGTTCTGATGTGGCCAATGTGCCGCGACAGCTGGCGGGATAAAGAGTCCCACAATCTTCGTCTGGCTACCGTAACGGTACTGGCGATCATTCCTCTGGCGCTGATGGTGCTGACGGCGACGGGTTACTTCTATACCACGCTGCGTCTTTCCGGCCGCTGGATCGAAACGGTTTATCTGGTGATTGTATGGAACCTGCTGTTCCAGACCGTGCTGCGTGGTTTGAGCGTGGCGGCGCGCCGCATTGCTTATCGTCGTGCTGTTGCCCGTCGGCAGCATCAGGTGAAAGAGGGGGCTGAAGGGGCAGAGCCGCAGGAAGAGCCGACCATTGCTCTGGAGCAGGTTAACCAGCAAACGATGCGTATTACCATGCTGGTGATGATCGCCCTGTTTGCGGTGATGTTCTGGGCCATCTGGTCTGATTTAATTACCGTCTTCGCCTACCTCGACAGTATCACGCTCTGGCAATACAACGGTACCGAAGCGGGCGCTGCGGTAATGAAAAGCGTCACCATGGGCAGCCTGCTCTTTGCGCTGGTGTCGTCAGTGGTTGCCTGGGCGTTGATCCGCAACCTGCCGGGTCTGCTGGAAGTGCTGGTGCTCTCAAGGCTGAACCTGCGTCAGGGGGCGTCGTACGCCATTACCACCATCCTGAACTATGTCATTATTATTGTCGGGGCGATGACGGTATTCGGCTCGCTGGGCGTCTCGTGGGATAAACTCCAGTGGCTGGCGGCGGCGTTGTCGGTGGGTCTGGGCTTCGGCTTGCAGGAGATCTTCGGTAACTTTGTCTCTGGCCTGATTATCCTGTTCGAACGTCCGGTGCGTATCGGCGATACCGTCACCATCGGTACTTTCTCCGGGACCGTCAGCAAGATCCGCATTCGTGCGACCACCATTACCGACTTCGATCGTAAAGAGGTGATCATCCCGAACAAAGCGTTTGTGACCGAGCGTCTGATCAACTGGTCGCTCTCGGATACCACCACTCGCGTGGTGATCCGACTCGGGGTGGCCTATGGCTCGGATCTGGACAAGGTGAAAGAGGTACTGCTGAAGGCGGCAGCTGACCATCCAAAAGTGATGCACGATCCTGCGCCAGTGGTATTCTTCACCACCTTCGGGCCGAGCACTTTGGATCATGAGCTGCGCCTGTACGTACGCGAACTGCGCGATCGCAGCTACACCGTCGATGAGCTGAACCGCACCATTGACCGTCTGTGTCGTGAAAACGATATTAATATCGCCTTTAACCAGCTTGAGGTTCATCTGCGCAACGAGAAAGGCGATGAGCATACGGAAGTGAAGCGCGAGATTAAGGGGGACGACCCTACTCCCGCCTAATCTATTTCCCTCTCCCCTCTGGGGAGAGGGTAGGGTGAGGGGGAAGTTTCCCCTCAAAATCTCGTCGCACAATCTCCAGCGCTTTCAGCACCGTCTCCGCCGGGATCTCGTGATTTTCCAGCAGCATAATTAAATCGACGGCCAGCTTGACCTCGTCGGGGGCATTTTCCAGTGACATCAGTGGCTCCTGTTAACGGGTCAGGCGTTCAATGACGCGTTCAATCTCATCCAGCGCCTGACGGCAGCGGACGATGCGGCCTTCCAGCGCGCTGATTTCACGCATTAATAACTGCTGCTCTTCCAGCGTTTCGCTGGTGTTCAGGCGGGCTTCGCGCTCGCGCTTCATCTCAAACAGACGGCGCTCAAACTCCTGGTTCTCCAGCCGCTTGCGCTGCCATTTACCGAGCCCCGGCGAGGCGCTGTCCCACGCCCGTAACGGCCAGGCGGCGATTTCCCGGTGCAGGGCGGTGATCTGCTCGGTAAGATGCTCCGCAAGCCACGCGACCTGTTCCTGCTGTTCACTCTCAACCGCGTGACGAAGCTCGTCGAGATTGGTCTGCGCTTCAGCAAGATAATCCTCAATGACGGTGCTGCGGGTGCGGAAGAGCTGTCGGTCAAAGCGCGGTTTCAGCGTGGCGTGGCCCATCAACGGCGTGGCCTGCGCCCGCAGCGCGATCAGCTGATTTTGCAGCCTCTCAAGAAGCAGTGCTGTTTTCAAGGCGCTCTCCAGTGGTAAAGTAGCCGTTCAGTTTGATAACGATTCGCATTATGCAGCGTACTATTTTAATCATCATTGGCTGGCTCGCGGTAGTGCTGGGCACGCTGGGTGTGGTTTTACCCTTGCTGCCGACCACCCCGTTTATCCTGTTGGCCGCCTGGTGCTTCGCCCGCTCGTCGCCGCGTTTTCACCACTGGCTTCTGTACCGCTCGTGGTTTGGCGGCTACCTGCGGCACTGGCAAAAACACCGGGCCATGCCGCCCGGGGCTAAGCCGCGCGCCATTGCCTTCATCCTGATCACCTTCGCCGTCTCGTTATGGCTGGTGAAAATGATGTGGGTGCGCATTCTGCTGCTGGCGATCCTGGTTTGCCTGCTGATCTTTATGTGGCGGATCCCCGTGGTTGATGAAAAGCAACAAAAGCACTGAAGCCTCATCATGGCGGTTGCAATTATGGCGCACAGCCAGTAAATTCGACCGTTTTCGAGCACAGGTGCGCCTGGTCAAAGGTTAAACAACTGTTACTTTGACCGACTCGTCGCGCGCCGTGAGTAACACTGTTTCATTTAGGCACAAACCGATGACCGCAACTGCACAGCAGCTTGAATATCTGAAAAATAGCATCAAAAGTATCCAGGACTATCCAAAACCTGGCATTCTTTTCCGCGATGTCACCAGCTTGCTGGAAGACCCGAAAGCGTACGCCCTCAGCATTGAACTGCTGGTTGAGCGTTATAAAAACGCCGGGATCACCAAAGTAGTAGGTACTGAAGCCCGTGGCTTCCTGTTTGGCGCACCGGTTGCGCTGGCGATGGGCGTGGGTTTTGTGCCGGTGCGTAAACCGCGCAAACTGCCGCGTGAAACCATTGCTGAGAGCTATGAGCTGGAATACGGCACCGATCAGCTGGAAATTCACGTTGATGCCATCAAGCCAGGCGACAAGGTGCTGGTGGTGGACGATCTGCTGGCAACCGGCGGCACCATCGAAGCGACCGTGAAGCTGATCCGTCGTCTGGGCGGGGAAGTGACCGACGCGGCATTCATCATCAACCTGTTCGATCTCGGCGGCGAGCAGCGCCTGGAAAAACAGGGTATTACCAGCTACAGCCTGGTGCCATTCCCGGGACATTAATCCCGTATCTCACAACCTCGCTCAATGGGTGAGGTTGTGATAGCATTCCCCTCCATTAATTCACCTTCCAGCGTTGCAGAGCCTGCCCATGAGTTATCAGGTGTTAGCCCGTAAATGGCGACCACAAACCTTTGCTGACGTTGTCGGTCAGGAACATGTGCTGACGGCCCTGGCGAACGGCTTGTCGCTAGGTCGCATCCATCACGCCTATCTTTTTTCCGGCACCCGCGGCGTCGGTAAAACCTCTATTGCCCGTCTGCTGGCAAAAGGTCTGAACTGCGAAACCGGGATCACCGCCACCCCGTGCGGCGTGTGCGACAACTGTCGTGAGATCGAGCAGGGGCGTTTTGTCGATCTGATTGAGATCGACGCCGCCTCGCGCACCAAAGTGGAAGATACCCGCGATCTGCTCGACAACGTGCAGTACGCCCCGGCGCGCGGCCGCTTCAAGGTCTATCTGATCGATGAAGTGCACATGCTGTCGCGCCACAGCTTCAACGCCCTGCTGAAAACGCTGGAAGAGCCGCCTGCGCATGTCAAATTCCTGCTGGCGACCACCGATCCGCAAAAGCTGCCGGTCACGATCCTCTCGCGCTGCCTGCAATTCCACCTGAAGGCGCTCGACGTTGAGCAGATCCGCGCTCAGCTTGAGCATATCCTCGATGAAGAGAACATTGTCCACGAGCCGCGTGCGCTGCAACTGCTGGCCCGTGCCGCGGACGGCAGCCTGCGCGATGCGCTGAGCCTGACCGACCAGGCGATTGCCAGCGGTGACGGTAAACTCTCCACCGACGCGGTCAGTACCATGCTCGGCACGCTGGATGACGATCAGGCGCTGTCGCTTATTGAAGCGATGATTGCCGCCAACGGTGAGCGAGTGATGGCGCTCGTCAACGACGCCGCTGCCCGTGGCATTGAGTGGGAAGCGCTGCTTGTCGAGATGCTCAGCCTGCTGCACCGCGTGGCGATGCTGCAACTGTCTCCGTCGGCCATTGGCGCGGACATGGCGACCATTGAACAGCGGATGCGTGAACTTGCGCGCACCGTGCCGCCGGCTGACGTTCAGCTTTATTATCAGACGCTGCTGATTGGCCGCAAAGAGCTGCCGTTTGCACCGGATCGCCGGATGGGCGTTGAAATGACGCTGCTGCGCGCGCTGGCCTTCCATCCGCGCAAGCCATTGCCGGAGCCGGAAACGCCCCGGCAGTCCTTTGCGCCGGTTGCGCCGACCGCGGTAATGTCACCGCAGCAGGTGCCACCGCAACCGGCATCGCCGCCGCCGCAAAACGTGCCGCTGTCGGATGCCACCAGTTCGGTGCTTGCCGCACGAAGCCAGTTGCAACGTGCGCAGGGAGCAACCAAACCAAAAAAGAGTGAACCGGCAGCGCCTGCAAGAGCGCGGCCGGTGAACAACGCCGCGCTTGAACGACTGGCCTCGGTAACGGAGCGCGTGCAGTCGCGTCCGGCACCGTCCGCGCTCGAGCAAAAAGCCCCGGCGAAAGAAGAGGCATACCGCTGGAAGGCGACCACCGTTGTTGAAACGGTCAAGGAAGTGGTCGCCACGCCAAAAGCGCTGAAAAAGGCGCTGGAGCATGAAAAAACGCCGGAGCTATCCGCGAAGCTCGCGGAAGAGTCCATCGAGCGCGACGCCTGGGCCGCCGAGGTCAGCAAACTGCAACTGCCGAAGCTGGTGGAGCAGGTCGCGCTGAACGCCTGGAAAGAGCAGGACGGTAATCAGGTGCGTCTGCACCTGCGCCCTGGCCAGCGGCACCTCAACTCCCCTGGCGCGCAAAAGGCGCTGGCCGAGGCGCTTACCGCATTACAGGGTGTACCGGTTGAATTGACTATCATTGAAGATGATAATCCGGCGGTGAAAACGCCGCTCGAGTGGCGTCAGGCCATTTATGAAGAGAAGCTCGCGCAGGCGCGCGAGGCGATAATTGCGGATAACAACATCCAGACCCTGCGTCGGTTCTTCGACGCCGATCTGGATGAAGAGAGTATTCGCCCCATTTGATCGTGAGTCTGACTTACGGTTGTAATCCTTAACGTGAAAGAAGAGAGAAGCCTATGTTTGGTGGAAAAGGCGGTCTGGGTGGCCTGATGAAGCAGGCTCAGCAGATGCAGGAAAAAATGCAGAAGATGCAGGAAGAGATCGCTCAGCTGGAAGTCACGGGTGAATCCGGTGCCGGTCTGGTCAAGGTGACCATCAACGGTGCGCATAACTGCCGTCGCGTTGAAATCGACCCGAGCCTGCTCGAAGACGACAAAGAGATGCTGGAAGATCTGGTTGCAGCCGCGTTTAACGATGCCGCTCGCCGTATCGACGAAACCCAGAAAGAGAAAATGGCCTCTGTTTCCAGCGGTATGCAACTGCCGCCGGGCTTTAAGATGCCATTCTGATGCAAACCAGTCCGCTGCTCACGCAGTTAATGGAAGCACTGCGCTGCCTGCCGGGCGTTGGCCCGAAGTCGGCGCAGCGTATGGCGTTTACGCTATTGCAGCGCGACCGCAGCGGCGGGATGCGCCTGGCGCAGGCTCTGACCCGCGCCATGTCAGAAATTGGCCACTGTGCGGATTGCCGGACCTTTACCGAGCAGGACGTATGTAACATCTGCACGAACCCGCGTCGTCAGGAAAACGGTCAGATTTGCGTGGTGGAGAGTCCGGCGGACATCTACGCCATCGAACAAACCGGGCAGTTTTCCGGCCGCTATTTCGTGCTGATGGGGCATCTCTCCCCGCTGGATGGCATCGGCCCGGACGATATCGGTCTTGACCGCCTGGAGCAGCGCCTGGAGTCGGAAACCATCAAAGAGGTGATCCTCGCCACCAACCCGACGGTGGAAGGGGAGGCAACCGCCAACTACATCGCCGAGCTGTGCGCGCAGTACGGCGTTGACGCCAGCCGCATCGCCCACGGCGTGCCGGTCGGCGGTGAGCTGGAGATGGTCGACGGCACCACGCTGTCACACTCGCTGGCCGGACGTCACAAGATTATTTTCTGACCAAACGGAGGCTGCGCGCGCGGCCTCCGCTTGAAAATTCCTCCCCTTATCCCCATCTCTCACTCAACGTTTTACAACCCCATTAAATGGCATTGTTGAGGTCGACTTAGATGAAAGGACAAGAAACCCGTGGTTTCCAGTCAGAAGTAAAACAGCTTCTGCACCTGATGATCCATTCCCTGTATTCCAACAAAGAAATCTTCCTGCGTGAGCTGATTTCCAACGCCTCTGATGCGGCGGACAAGCTGCGCTTCCGCGCGCTGTCTAACCCGGATCTGTATGAAGGCGACGGCGAGCTGCGCGTGCGCGTCTCGTTTAATAAAGAGAACCGCACCCTGACCATCGCCGATAACGGCATCGGGATGAACCGCGACGAGGTGATTGACCACCTCGGAACCATCGCCAAATCCGGCACCAAAGCGTTCCTTGAGTCCATGGGCTCTGACCAGGCGAAAGACAGCCAGCTGATCGGTCAGTTCGGCGTAGGCTTCTACTCGGCGTTCATCGTGGCGGACAAAGTCACCGTGCGCACCCGCGCCGCGGGCGACAGCGTCGAGAACGGCGTGCTGTGGGAGTCTAAAGGTGAAGGTGAATACACCGTTGATGACATCACCAAAGCGGATCGCGGCACAGAAATCATCCTGCACCTGCGTGAAGGCGAAGACGATTTCCTGAACGACTGGCGCGTACGCTCCATCATCAGTAAGTATTCCGACCATATCGCGCTGCCGGTTGAGATTGAAAAACAGGAAGAGAAAGACGGCGAAACCGTGGTTTCCTGGGAGAAAATCAACAAGGCGCAGGCGCTGTGGACGCGTAATAAAGCTGAAATTAAAGACGACGAGTACAACGAGTTTTACAAGCACATCGCCCACGACTTCACCGATCCGCTGACCTGGAGCCACAACCGTGTTGAAGGGAAGCAGGAGTACACCAGCCTGCTGTACATTCCGGCGCAGGCGCCGTGGGACATGTGGAACCGCGATCACAAGCACGGCCTGAAGCTGTACGTGCAGCGCGTGTTCATTATGGACGACGCCGAGCAGTTCATGCCGAACTACCTGCGCTTTGTGCGTGGCCTGATAGACTCCAACGATCTGCCGCTGAACGTCTCCCGTGAAATTCTTCAGGACAGCACCGTCACCCGTAACCTGCGCAACGCCCTGACCAAACGTGCGTTGCAGATGCTGGAAAAACTGGCGAAGGACGATGCGGAAAAATACCAGACCTTCTGGAAACAGTTTGGCCTGGTGCTGAAAGAAGGTCCGGCGGAAGATACTGCGAACGTGGAAGCTATCGCTAAACTGCTGCGCTTCGCCTCTACGCACAACGACTCCTCCGCCCAGACCGTGTCGCTGGAAGAGTACGTCTCCCGCATGAAAGAAGGGCAGGAGAAGATCTACTACATCACCGCCGACAGCTATGCGGCAGCGAAGAGCAGCCCGCATCTGGAACTGCTGCGTAAGAAAGGCATCGAAGTGCTGCTGCTGTCTGACCGCATCGACGAGTGGATGATGAACTACCTGACCGAGTTCGACGGTAAATCCTTCCAGTCCGTTGCCAAAGCCGACGAGTCTATCGATAAGCTGGCGGATGAAGTGGACGACAGCGCGAAAGAAGCCGAGAAGGCGCTGGAGCCGTTCGTTGAGCGCGTTAAAACGCTGCTGGGCGACCGCGTGAAAGAGGTGCGCTTCACGCACCGTCTGACCGATACGCCAGCCATTGTCACCACCGATGCGGACGAAATGAGCACCCAGATGGCGAAACTGTTCGCTGCGGCGGGCCAGGCCGTGCCGGATGTGAAATATATCTTTGAGCTTAATCCGGATCACCCGCTGGTGAAACGCGCGGCGGATACCCAGGACGACGCCCGCTTTGCGGAGTGGGTTGAACTGCTGCTGGATCAGTCCCTGCTGGCCGAGCGCGGTACGCTGGAAGATCCTAACCTGTTCATTAAACGTGTGAATGCGCTGCTGCTGGCGTAATCTTCCCTCACCCCGGCCCTCTCCCACAGGGAGAGGGTGAAAGAGTTCCCTCTCCCTGTGGGAGAGGGTTAGGGTGAGGGCACCAGACCGCCCGAAGCCAAATTATCTCCCCCCGTTAACCGTTTCAGCCTTCCCGCCTTCCTTGAGCCATACCCGTTCTGGTGGTATTGTTTAGCGCTTTTTGAAAAATTGAATCGACTTTTGAGGGGATTTTCGCAATGCGTATTATTCTGCTTGGCGCTCCGGGCGCGGGTAAAGGAACTCAGGCTCAGTTCATCATGGAGAAATACGGTATTCCGCAAATCTCCACCGGTGACATGCTGCGCGCCGCTGTTAAATCTGGCTCCGAGCTGGGTAAACAAGCGAAAGACATCATGGACGCAGGCAAACTGGTGACCGACGAACTGGTTATCGCGCTGGTTAAAGAGCGCATTGCTCAGGAAGACTGCCGTAACGGTTTCCTGCTGGACGGCTTCCCGCGCACCATTCCTCAGGCTGACGCCATGAAAGAAGCGGGCATCAACGTGGATTACGTGCTGGAGTTCGACGTACCAGACGAGCTGATCGTTGACCGTATCGTTGGCCGTCGCGTACACGCTGCTTCTGGCCGCGTTTACCACATCAAATTCAACCCACCTAAGGTTGAAGGCAAAGACGACGTGACCGGCGAAGAGCTGACCACCCGTAAAGACGATCAGGAAGAAACCGTGCGTAAACGCCTGGTGGAATATCATCAGATGACCGCACCGCTGATCGGCTACTACACCAAAGAAGCGCAGGCGGGTAACACCAAATACGCGAAAGTGGACGGCACCAAAGCCGTGGCTGACGTACGTGCAGAGCTGGAA
Source organism: Enterobacter sp. BIDMC93 (assembly GCF_001037805.1). Classification (NCBI taxonomy): domain Bacteria; kingdom Pseudomonadati; phylum Pseudomonadota; class Gammaproteobacteria; order Enterobacterales; family Enterobacteriaceae; genus Enterobacter; species Enterobacter sp. BIDMC93. Next base: position 3,952,678 of record NZ_KQ089962.1, on the reverse strand, counting down.
AAAATCCTCGGCTAAGCGCACCTCTCTCACCCGGAGCCCCGGGTGAGAAAAATTCTCATCTTACCTATTACAGCAATGGGTTTCGTTTAAACGCATTTCCGCTACAATTGACAGCCTATCAAATGGTTAAGAGGCGTGAATGAGTCAGGCGAAAACCGGCATCCTGCTTGCCAATCTGGGCACCCCAGAAGCACCTACTCCAGCGGCGGTCAAACGCTACCTGCGACAATTTTTAAGCGACACGCGCGTCGTGGATACCCCAAGACTGCTGTGGTGGCCACTGCTGCGTGGCGTCATTCTGCCGATTCGTTCCCCGCGTGTGGCAAAGCTCTATCAGTCCGTGTGGATGGAAGAGGGCTCGCCGCTGATGGTGTACAGCCGTCGTCAGGAGAAGGCGCTGGCCGCCCGCCTGCCGGACATGCCCGTTGCGCTCGGCATGAGCTACGGTAAGCCGTCCCTGGAAAGCGCCGTCGACTCTCTGCTGGCGCAGGGCGTTGAACACATTGTGGTGCTGGCCCTTTATCCGCAGTATTCGTGCTCCACGGTAGCTGCCGTCTGGGACGAACTGGCGCGCATTCTGGCGACCCGCCGCCGTATACCGGGTATCACCTTTATCCGCGACTATGCCGATAACGAGCTGTACATTCAGGCGCTTGCCAGCAGCGCGCGCGCGTCGTTTGAAAAACACGGCGAGCCGGATCTGCTGCTGCTCTCCTATCACGGTATTCCGCAGCGTTTCGCGAACGAAGGGGATGATTACCCCCAGCGTTGCCGCGATACCACCCGCGAGCTGGTCTCCGCCCTCGGCCTGCCGCCTGAGAAGGTGATGATGACCTTCCAGTCGCGCTTCGGCCGTGAACCGTGGCTCACCCCGTATACTGATGAAACGCTTAAGATGCTGGGCGAGAAGGGCGTGAAGCACATTCAGGTGATGTCGCCGGGCTTCTCGGCGGACTGTCTGGAAACGCTGGAAGAGATTGCTGTCCAGAACAAAGAGTTCTTTATGGAGGCGGGCGGAACGAAATACGAATACATTCCTGCGCTTAACGACTCCCCTGAACACATCGACATGATGGTGTCACTGGTCACCACCCGCCGCTGATCGCGTTACGGGCCGGGTTTGTGCTACCATTCCCGGCCCGTATTCTTTGCACAGTTCAGACCATGAAATTTCCCGGTAAACGTAAGTCCAAACACTATTTCCCCGTCGATGCCCGCGATCCGCTGTTACAGCAAATTCAGCAGGAAAGCGAAACCAGCGCTGCCTGGGTGGTCGGTATCGATCAGACGCTGGTGGACATTGAAGCCAAAGTGGATGATGCGTTTGTCGCACGTTACGGTCTGAGCGCCGGGCACTCGCTGGTGATTGAGGATGACGTTGCTGAAGCGCTATATCAGGAGCTGGTGCGCGAAAATCTTATCACCCACCAGTTTGCCGGCGGCACCATCGGCAACACCATGCACAACTACTCCGTACTGGCAGACGACCGCTCGGTGCTGCTTGGCGTGATGTGCAGCAATATCGAAATCGGTGGCTATGCCTACCGCTACCTGTGCAATACCTCCAGCCGCACCGATCTGAACTATTTGCAGGGCGTTGACGGGCCGATTGGCCGCTGCTTTACGCTGATAAGCGATTCCGGCGAGCGTACCTTTGCCATCAGCCCCGGCCATATGAACAAGCTGCGCGCTGAAAGTATCCCGGAAGAGGTGATCGCGGGCGCGTCTGCGCTGGTACTGACCTCCTATCTGGTGCGCTGCAAGCCGGGCGAACCAATGCCGGACGCAACCATGAAGGCAATTGAGTACGCGAAGAAATACAACGTGCCTGTGGTTCTGACGCTGGGCACCAAATTCGTCATTGCCGACAACCCGGAGTGGTGGCAGGCCTTCCTGAAAGAACACGTCTCGATTCTGGCGATGAATGAAGAAGAAGCCGAAGCGCTGACCGGCGAAAGCGATCCGCTGCTGGCGTCTGATAAGGCGCTGGACTGGGTAGATCTGGTGCTCTGCACCGCCGGGCCGGTCGGGCTGTATATGGCGGGCTTCACGGAAGAAGAGAGCAAGCGAAAAACCCAGCACCCGCTGCTGCCGGGCGCAATCGCCGAATTTAACCAGTACGAGTTCAGCCGCGCCATGCGTCATAAAGACTGCATCAACCCGCTGCGTATCTTCTCCCACATCGCACCGTATATGGGTGGCCCCGAGAAGATCATGAACACCAACGGCGCGGGCGACGGCGCGCTGGCCGCGCTGCTGCACGACATCACCGCCAACGCCTACCACAAAACCAATGTGCCGAATTCCAGCAAGCACACCTTCAACTGGCTGACCTACTCCTCGCTGGCGCAGGTGTGCAAGTACGCGAACCGCGTGAGTTATCAGGTGCTGAACCAGCATTCACCGCGCTTAACGCGGGGGCTGCCGGAACGGGAAGACAGCCTCGAAGAGGCGTATTGGGACAGGTAAAAGCAAAACGGCAACCTGTGGTTGCCGTTTTTAGTGTTTGTTCCCTCTCCCTGTGGGAGAGGGCCAGGGTGAGGGCATCAGGCCGCACAAAACTTAACCCGTCACCGCCTCTTCAACTGGCGGTTTTGTCAGCATTGTCAGCATTGTATTCGCAATCTCACGCTCACCCATCACCACCTGATTCGCGCCGCGCTCGGTGATGTACTCCACTTCGTCATCATAATGGGCGCGGGCAATGATTTCGATATGTGGGCATTTTTCACGGGCTGTGGCGACAATCTCGCCAGCCTCGTAACCGTTCGGGATAGTGAGCAGCAGCCAGCGAGCGCAGTCCAGATGCGCCAGATTCATAATCTCTTCGTTAGCCGCGTTGCCCAGCACCGCGCGGATGCCGCGCTCGCGAAGCTCGTCGACGCGAGTGCGGGAGGTTTCAATCACTACCAGGGGGATCCCCTGGGCCATCAGCTTCTCACCGAGCAGGCTGCCGACGCGGCCAAAACCGACCAGCAGCGCGTGGTTGCAGATATCTACGGGGATCTGTTTCTCCTCCTCAATCGCTTCTTCCAGGGTTTGCTCTTCGAGGGTTTCGGTCTTCTCGAGATATTTCTCCAGCAGGGCAAACAATACCGGGTTTAGCATGATGGAGAGGATCGCCCCCGCCAGCACCAGATTTTGCCCCGCCTGTGGCAGCAGGTTCAGGGCCATCCCCAGACCGGCAAGAATAAAGGCGAACTCGCCAATCTGCGCCAGGCTGGCGGCGATGGTCAGCGCCGTGCGCGGCGAGTGACCGAACATCCGTACCAGGAAGAAGGCGGCAACGGACTTACCAAAGATGATGATTGCCAGCGTACCCAGCACGGCCAGCGGCTGCTGAATGAGGATCAGCGGGTCGAACAGCATCCCGACGGAGACAAAGAACAGCACCGCGAATGCATCACGTAGCGGCAGGGTATCGTGCGCGGCACGGTGGCTCAGCTCGGACTCGTTCAGCACCATCCCGGCGAAGAACGCGCCCAGCGCAAAGGAGACGTCAAACAGCTCGACGGCGCCAAAGGCAATGCCCAGCGCCAGCGCAAGGACCGAAAGCGTGAACAGTTCACGCGAGCCCGTGGCGGCGCTGCGGGACATGATCCACGGCACCAGACGGCGGCCCACCAGCATCATGATGGCGATAAACGCTACAACCTTACCGATGGTAATGCTCATATCCAGCGCCAGCGAGGCGAAGCCGATATTCTCTTTTTCCATCATCCCGGCAACGGCAGGCAGCAGAACCAGCGTCAACACCATTACCAGATCTTCAACAATCAGCCAACCTATCGCGATTTGTCCGCGCTGGCTGTCTATCAGCTGTCTCTCTTCAAGCGCGCGCAGCAGCACCACGGTACTGGCGGTTGAAAGACACAGCCCAAATACGATACCGGTCATGATTGACCAGCCCAGCACCGCCGAAAGCGCCATGCCCAGCAGCGTCGCCACCCCTATCTGGGCGATCGCTCCCGGTATGGCGATCGACTTTACCGCCATCAGATCCTTCAGGGAAAAATGCAGTCCGACGCCAAACATCAGCAGGATCACGCCCAATTCCGCCAGCTCAGGCGCCAGTTTGGTATCAGCGACAAAACCCGGCGTAAAGGGCCCTGCCAGCACGCCCGCCAGTAAATAGCCTACCAGGGGCGAAATACGCAATTTATTGGCAATCATGCCGAGAATAAAAGCGAGCACAAGTCCACCAACAATGGTGGTGATAAGCGGTGTGGCGTGGTGCATTCCGTCTCCTTTCGCGATGGGTGATCCATTTTTGGTGCAAATACCAAAAAGCCGATTAATAGTTTATGACAATTTTTACGCTTATGTTTATGAATAATTGTTGAAATCACAATAAAAAGGCAATAAGCATGAAAAAAGGCAGATTTTGATAAATTTGCTGAGGGGAGGGAGAGGAAAGCCTTATGGCATCAGGTTATCCGGCTGCCAAAGTTTAACTTTGGCAGCCGTGAAGTCACGCTTTATGACGATTGTCAGGCAGGAATATGGTCAACATCCCCAGAAGTGGCAGGAAAGCGCAGATTTTATAGACCAGGAAGATGCTGGTGTGGTCTGCAACCATCCCCAACACGGCTGCGCCAAGGCCGCCCATGCCAAAGGCAAAACCGAAAAAGAGACCGGAAACCATACCGATACGTCCCGGCAGCAGCTCCTGCGCGTAGACCAGGATGGCTGAAAATGCCGATGCGAGAATAAAACCAATAATCACCGTCAATATTCCGGTCCATTCCAGCGTTGCGTACGGTAAAACAAGCGTAAACGGCGCGACGCCGAGTATAGAGCCCCAAATCACATATTTACGTCCAATTTTATCCCCCACAGGGCCGCCTATCACCGTGCCTGCCGCCACCGCAAACAGGAAGGCAAAGAGGTGGAACTGGGCGTTTTGTACTGATAATCCGAATTTTTGCATCAGATAGAAGGTGTAATAGCTGCTAATGCTCGCCATATAGAAATATTTCGAGAAAATCAGCACCAGCAGCACGCTGACGGCAAGGATCACCTTATTGCGCGGAAGGGGATTGGTTATCTTCGCGGCAGGTTTTCCCTTATTTACGCGATGCTGCGCGGCATACCAGCGGCTGATTTGCGCCAGGACGACAATCGCCAGCAGCGCGGCCAGCACAAACCACGCCACGTTGCCTTTGCCGTAAGGCGCGATAATTACCGCCGCCAGCAGAGGACCGAGGGAGCTACCAAAGTTACCCCCCACCTGGAACAGAGACTGCGCCAGCCCGTGACGTCCGCCGGAGGCCATACGTGCCACGCGGGACGATTCCGGATGAAACACCGATGAACCGGTTCCCACCAGCGCCGCGGCAACCAGTACCGCCTCAAAGCTGCCCGCCATGGCCAGCAGCACCAGCCCGCTCAGGGTGAAGCACATGCCAATGGGCAGCGACCATGGCATCGGGTATTTGTCCGTCCAGTAGCCCACCACCGGCTGTAGCAGCGAAGAGGCCAGCTGGAAGGTCAGGGTGATCATCCCGATCTGCACGAAGGTTAATGAGAACTCAGACTGCAACAGCGGGTAGATCGCCAGAATCAGCGACTGGATCATATCGTTGAGCAGATGAGAGAGACTGATTGCGCCTAATACTTTAAAGGAAGTGCGCGATTTCGGCGGCGACGCCGGAGCGCCCTGGACGGGCTGGGTTGATTCACTGATTGCCATAAATACCACGTCGATTTGTTATTAGAGATGCAGGGAGTAATTATTATCCGACTAACATACCCGTCCGTGACATTTGAAGAAAGTCGCAATTCTGAAAACTTATTTGTCTATTCTTGTGAGTCACTGTAATTTTTGCGTTTGTCTATGGGTCAGGGAGAGAGAAGATGAAGTTAATGAAGCGTGGCGTCGCGCTGGCGCTCATCGCCGCATGGGGGCTGACAAGCCTGCCCGCGCAGGCGTATGAAAAAGATAAAACCTATAAAATTACCATTCTGCATACTAACGATCATCACGGCCATTTCTGGCGCAGCGAATACGGTGAATATGGCCTGGCGGCGCAAAAAACGCTGGTGGACGGCATTCGTAAAGAGGTCGCGGCCCAGGGCGGCAGCGTACTGCTGCTGTCGGGCGGGGATATTAATACCGGGGTACCGGAATCTGATTTGCAGGATGCCGAGCCTGATTTCCGCGGCATGAATTTAGTTGGTTACGACGCGATGGCGGTCGGAAACCACGAGTTTGATAATCCGCTGAGCGTGTTGCGCCAGCAGGAGAAGTGGTCCAAATTCCCGTTCCTTTCCGCCAATATTTATCAGAAAAGCACCGGCGAGCGTCTGTTTAAACCGTGGGCGCTGTTTAAGCGTCAGGATCTGAAGATCGCGGTCATCGGCTTAACCACCGACGATACGGCCAAAATTGGTAATCCTGAATTTTTCACCGACATCGAATTTCGTAAACCGGCGGACGAAGCGAAGCTGGTGATCCAGGAGTTGCAGCAGAATGAAAAACCGGATGTGATTATCGCGACCACCCACATGGGGCATTACGATAACGGTCAGCACGGCTCTAACGCGCCGGGCGACGTGGAGATGGCGCGCAGCCTTCCTGCGGGCTCGCTGGCGATGATTGTGGGCGGTCACTCACAGGATCCGGTCTGCATGGCTTCTGAGAATAAAAAGCAGGCAGATTATGTGCCCGGCACGCCGTGCGCGCCTGATCGTCAGAACGGGATCTGGATTGTACAGGCCCACGAGTGGGGTAAATACGTTGGCCGCGCGGATTTCGAATTCCGTAACGGCGAAATGAAGCTGGTGCACTATCAGCTCATCCCGGTCAACCTGAAGAAGAAAGTGACCTACCCGGATGGCAAAAGCGAGCGGGTACTCTACACGCCAGAGATCGCTGAAAACCAGCAGATGCTCTCTCTGCTGACGCCGTTCCAGAGCAAAGGGAAAGCGCAGCTGGACGTGAAGATTGGCACGCTTAACGGACGACTGGAAGGGGACCGCAGCAAAGTCCGCTTTGTACAGACCAACATGGGGCGTCTGGTGCTGGCCGCGCAGATGGCGCGCACGAATGCGGATTTCGGCGTGATGAGCGGCGGCGGTATTCGTGATTCCATTGAAGGCGGAGACATCACCTATAAAGACGTGCTCAAAGTGCAGCCGTTTGGCAACGTGGTGGTCTATGCGGACATGAGCGGGAAGGAGGTGATTGACTACCTGACCGCCGTGGCGCAGATGAAGCCGGATTCCGGGGCGTATCCGCAGTTTGCTAACGTCAGCTTCGTCGCGAAGGACGGCAAGCTTAACGATCTCAAAATCAAAGGCGAACCGGTTGATCCGGCGAAAACCTACCGCCTGGCAACGTTAAGCTTTAACGCCACCGGCGGCGACGGCTATCCGCATATCGATAACAAACCGGGCTATGTAAATACCGGGTTTATTGATGCGGAAGTGTTGAAGCAGTTTATCCAGCAAAATTCACCGATTGACGTGAACATGTATGAGCCGAAAGGCGAGGTGAGCTGGCAGTAGTGCGTTTTTTTTTGCCGGGTGGCGGCTTCGCCTTACCCGGCCTACATTCGAATCGTAGGCCCGGTAAGCGCAGCGCCACCGGGCAATTTTCTCAATCCCGGCGCGCAATATCCGCAAATTTCGCGTCCAGCATTTTCGCCAGATCGCCTGCGGCCAGTTCGATATCCAGCCCGCGTTTGCCGCCAGAAATATAGATCGTCTCAAATTCCTGCGAAGGCGCATCGATCAGCGTCGGCAGACGCTTTTTCTGGCCGAGCGGGCTGATCCCGCCGACCAGATAACCCGTTGTGCGTTGCGCAACCATCGGGTCAGCCATATCGACCTTTTTCGCTCCCAGCGCTTTGGCCACTTTCTTCAGATCAAGCTGTCCGGCGACGGGCGTCACTGCCACGGCGAGGTGCTTCATATCGCCGTTCACCGCGACCAGCAGCGTTTTGTAGACCTGGTCCGCGTTCAGCCCCAGCTTGCGCACCACTTCATCACCAAAGTTGGTTTCGTTCGGATCGTGATCGTAGGTGTGGATCCGGAAAGAAATTTTGTTTTTTTCGAGTAATTTAACGGCGGGAGTCATGGCTATCCTTCTTACGACAGACGATTCATACCAGCAGCATACGCCTGACGTTTGTCTAAAAAATAGCACCATCTTGCGCAATAGTATTGGCAGTGATGGTTACTTTGAGCGACAATCGGCGTAGCCGAAGGTCACTTCGGTATAATAAAAACGATGAAATTCCTCTTTGACGGGCCAATAGAGATATTGGCCATTTTTTTATTTCAGCAGCGACGGCAAATTCCCTTCTCCGTACAAATGCAACGCGCCAACCGCGACAACATAACGACCGGCAGGCAGGGCATATAGTGTCTCCCGCCACGCCTGGTTGCGCGCGTTCATCAGCACATCATACAACGATTCACTGAACGTCGACGGTAACGCCAGCTTACCGTCTGCGGGCGGCGCATCCAGCCACCAGCCAATCATTGTTTGCAGCAGACGCGCGTTGGTATGCCAGTGGGTCAGGGTATCATCCAGCAGCATCAGGCCGTCATCGGGAAGCTGGCGAAGAAGCGCAATCTGGCTGTCCGTGCCTTCCAGTTCAATGACGGACAGGTTGCGCGCCCTTGCCGCATTCAGCAGTTGATAATCGATACCGTAATCGCCGCGCAGCCCCAGGCGCTGCGCCTGGGTGGCCTGTAGCACCATGGCAATTTGCCACAGGGGCAGAGTGTCGAGCATTGAGAGCGAGACGCCGGTCTCATCCGCAAGACGGGTAAGCTCAGCCAGCTGCGTCCCGTTAAGACGTTCCGCCAGGGGGCGATCGCTTTCCAGCCCGGCAAACGGCGATTCATGGCCGGAGATGTCGGCTTCGACGATCAGCGCGTCGGCGCGCTTCAGCAGTTTAATCAGGCCGGAGGGCAGGGGGGACATGTCCTGCGTGCCCATATGAATGCTTCCCACCAGGTGCAGATGCTGCCCGCCCGGAAGCGAAATATCCATACCGGGCCAGGCATAACGGCGGGGAAAAAGGGCGCGAAACGATGTTTTTAGACGATTAAACAGACCCATACGCGCTCCATGATCGGAAAGGTTCATGCTAGCGCGTACGGGTACAAGGTTCAATCCTTCGGTTTAAACCGCAGCAGACGGTTAGCGTTGCTCACCACGGTAATTGACGAGAGCGCCATCGCCGCACCCGCAACAACCGGGTTCAGCAGGGTACCGGTCAGCGGCCACAAAATCCCGGCGGCAATCGGAATGCCGAGCGAGTTATAGACGAAGGCCCCCAGCAGGTTCTGCTTCATGTTGCGCAACGTGGCTTTCGAAATCGCCAGCGCATCCGCCACCCCCATCAGGCTGTGGCGCATCAGGGTGATCGCCGCGGTTTCAATGGCGACATCGCTCCCGCCGCCCATCGCAATGCCTACGTCAGCCTGCGCCAGCGCCGGGGCGTCGTTGATGCCGTCGCCCACCATCGCCACCTGGCGACCCTGACTTTGCAGGTTCTTGATGGCGTCCGCTTTGCCGTCCGGCAGCACGCCCGCGATCACCTCATCAATACCGGCTTCTTTCGCAATGGCGTTGGCGGTGGTCGGGTTGTCCCCGGTCAGCATCACCAGACGATAGCCCGCGCGGTGCAGGCGCTGTAAGGCATCTACGCTGTCCTGGCGTAACGGATCGCGCACGGCCAGCAGCGCCGCCACCTGACCATCCCTCGCCAGCAGAACCGGCGTCGCGCCCTGAGAGGCCTGCGCATTTAGCTCTGCGTCCAGCGCGGACGTATCAACGCCGTGTTCAGTCAGCAGTGCCTGGTTGCCCAGCAGCAGCGTATGGCCTTCGGCTTCACCGCTGACCCCTAAACCGCGCAGGGTGCGGAAGTTGCTGACCTGCGGCAGACGGCCATCACCGGCTTTCTCCAGGATGGCGCGCGCCAGCGGGTGGCTGGAACCTTGTTCCAGCGCGGCGGCAAGGCGCAGGGCGTCCGTCTCCGTACAGCCAACGGTACTGACGGCCACCACCTGCGGTTTGCCCTCGGTGAGCGTGCCGGTTTTATCAAAGACAAGGGTGTCCAGCGTGCTTGCCCGTTGCAGGGCGTCAGCATCCCGGACCAGTACGCCAAATTCGGCGGCGCGTCCGACGCCAGAGATAATCGACATCGGCGTGGCCAGACCAAGAGCACAAGGGCAGGCGATGATCAGCACCGTGGTGGCGATCACCAGGGTGTAGACAATCTGCGGCGCCGGGCCGAAGAAATACCAGATCGCCGCGCTCAGCAGGGCAATACCGACGACCACCGGCACAAAAATGGCGGAGATTTTATCGGCAAGCTGACCAATCTCCGGCTTACTGCTCTGCGCCTGGCGGACCATGCGAATGATGCGTGACAGCGTGGTATGGCTCCCGACCGCGCTGGCGCGGAACAGTACGCTGCCGTCCTGTACCACCGTACCCGCATGCACCGCATCGCCCTGAGATTTCTGCTGGGGTATCGGCTCGCCGGTCAGCATCGCTTCATCCAGCCAGGCATCGCCCTGGGTGATTTCACCGTCGACGGGCACGCGGTCGCCGGTGGTCAGGCGCAGCGTCATTCCCGGCTGTACCTCTGAGAGCGGAACGCTTTTTTCCCCGTCGTCCGTGACCACGCGGGCCGTCGGCGGGGTTAAATCGAGTAATCTTTCCAGCGCTTTCGACGAGCGCTGACGCGCGCGGGCTTCGAGCATATGGCCTAAGTTAATCAGACCGATAATCATCGCACTCGCTTCATAATAGAGATGGCGCGCCTCCATCGGGAACCACTGCGGCCAGACGTTCACGCTCATCGAATACAGCCACGCCGCGCCGGTACCGAGCGCGACCAGCGTGTCCATCGTCGCGGTGCGGTTTTTCAGGCTCTTCCAGGCGCTGGTATAGAAATGTCCGCCAGCAAACACCATCACCGCAAGGGTAATCAGACCAATCACCAGCCACAGGGTGCGGTTGTCAGCGGTGACCATCATGTTGTCACCCATCATGCCCCACACCATCACCGGAATACCGACCAGCAGGGCGACAATCGCCTGCCAGCGGAAACGCTTCATAGTGGCGACAGCCGTTTCCTGCTGGCGCTCGCGGCGCTCGGCATCATCTTCGATGGCCTCCGCCCCGTAGCCCGCTTTCTCCACGGCCTGCACTAACTCTGCGGCGGAGGCGCTGCCCATCACCAGCGCAGTACGCTCCGCCAGGTTTACCCGTGCCTGTGCGACGCCCGGTACCGCCTGTAAGGCGTTTTGTACCCGGGAGACGCAGCTGGCGCAGCTCATGCCGTTGATCAGCAGCTGTTGGCTGTCATCAATATCATCAGCTACCGGAAGCTCAGGAGTGGCCGCTGTCAGTGCTTCCGACGGGGATGATGACTCTGCCAGCGGTTTAGCCTTTGGGTGGCTTAACTCCGCCCCGTAACCGGCCTGTTTAATGGTATCAATCAGCGCGTCGGCGCTGGCGCTGCCGGTCACGGCGGCATGATCGATAGTCACCTCAGCGCTTTCCACGTCAGGACGCTGCTCCAGGCTTTCTTTAACGCGTTTGACACAGTGGCCGCAGGAGAGGCCGTCCAGTGTCAGGTCAATAGTGTGAGACATAACAAAACTCCCGTATAATGTTCTGGTCAATTGTTGACCTTCACTCTGCTTTTCGCTAACTGTTATGAAGGTTAAACCTTCCATCAAGGGGAAGGTCAAGGGGGAAATGTGAATATCAGCGATGTTGCGAAAAAAACCGGCTTAACCAGCAAAGCGATTCGCTTTTATGAGGAAAAAGGGCTGGTGACGCCACCGTTGCGCAGTGAAAACGGCTACCGCAGCTATACGCAGCTGCATCTTGATGAACTGACGTTACTGCGCCAGGCAAGACAGGTAGGATTTAACCTTGAAGAGTGCGGCGAGCTGGTTAACCTGTTTAACGATCCGAAACGCCACAGTGCCGACGTGAAAAAACGTACGCTGGAAAAAGTGGCGGAGATCGAACGCCATATCATCGAATTACAGGCGATGCGTGAGCAACTGTTACAGCTGGCAGAATCCTGCCCGGGAGATGACAGCGCCGAGTGCCCGATTATCGACAATCTTTCCGGCTGCTGCCACCGTAAAACCCACGTCTAACAGGCTTTAACCCGCAGGGTAATGCCTTCCACCGCAATGACCTCAACCCGCGTGCCGGCGCTGAGGTCATCGTCGGCCACCACCGGCCACGAACTGTCCCCCACGCGCATATGACCGCGTCCGTTGATCAGCGCGTTATCAAGCGTAAAGCGTCTACCCACGATCTGCTGCCCACGCTGGTTGAGGTGCGCGTCGACCGGCTTCTGCGCCTTCACCCGTTTGTTCAGCCAGCGCCACCACAGCCAGGCGGCCAGCAGCGTCAGCACGGCAAACAGCGCGCCCTGCCACTCCCAGCCGACAGGCAGCAGCCAGACGACCAGCCCGGTAATCACCGCGGCAACCCCGCTCCACAGCAGATAACCGTTGCCGCCAAGCATCTCGGCGGCCAGCAGTAAGCCGCCAAGGCTTAGCCAGAACGCATGAGGATGTGCAACGATGAGCTCAATCATTTTTTACGCTCGTTTCCGCCGTCTTTGATCAACTCGGCAATTCCGGCGATAGATCCCATCAGACTGCTGGCATCCAGCGGCATCATTACCACCTTGCTGTTGTTCGCGGAGCCGATCTCCTTCAGCGCATCGGTATATTTTTGCGCGACGAAGTAGTTCACGGCCTGGATATCCCCGGCGGCAATCGCCTCGGAGACCATTTGCGTCGCGCGGGCTTCCGCTTCTGCCGAACGTTCACGCGCTTCCGCCTGGAGGAAGGCAGACTGACGGTCGCCCTCGGCTTTCAGGATCTGCGACTGTTTTTCCCCTTCCGCTTTCAGGATTTCAGCCTGACGCACCCCTTCGGCTTCAAGAATATAGGCACGCTTGGTACGCTCGGCCTTCATCTGCGCGTTCATGGAAGCAATCAGCTCTGCCGGTGGGCGCACGTCGCGGATCTCAATGCGTGTCACTTTGATCCCCCACGGATTGGTGGCTTCATCCACAATGTGCAGCAGGCGGGTATTAATGCTGTCGCGCTGGGAGAGCATTTCGTCCAGCTCCATTGAGCCAAGCACGGTACGGATGTTGGTCATGGTCAGGTTGACGATCGCCAGCTCCAGGTTGCTCACCTCATAGGCCGCTTTCGGCGCATCAATCACCTGAATAAAGCAAACCGCATCGATGGTGACGTTGGCGTTATCCTTGGAGATGACTTCCTGGGAAGGGATATCCAGCACCTGCTCCATCATATTGATCTTACGCCCAATTCTGTCCATGAACGGGACGATCAGGCTTAAACCCGGCTGAAGAGTATTGGTGTAGCGACCGAAGCGTTCGACGGTCCACTGGTAACCCTGCGGGACAATTTTGACGCCTGCGCCCACGATAACCAGCGCAACGAATATAAGGACAGGAACAACGATGAGCATAAAAACCTCCTGTTTTGCATGCCGTAACGAGAAAAACTGCGTATTTGTTGAACGTAAGTATATCGGCTAACGAACAGGATTTCGCCCCTGTAAAGAGGTGGGAACCGGACTGGCAGAAATAAAACGCCCCGTTCGGGATGCGGGGCGCAAAGCGTTACTTTTCAGACCAGGTATAGCTGAAGTCAGTGATAAACCCATCCCCGGCGTCAGCGATAGCTTTTGATAAGCCCTGATAGTATTTTTCCAGGCCGATGGCCTCTATCTGCTGGATCTGCTCGCGAACGGGAGCGCAGAACAATACCGCATTGCCCGCCCCGACACGTTTGTTGTTCGGCGGCAGATCGCCGGTAATCGCCTTAAACCAGGTTCTGATCCCTTGCTTTAAGCTGTGCGGCGCTTTTGTAAGATCCTCCTGGCCGGTCAGCACCTGTAGGGTAGGGAATTCATTAGCATTGACGGCGGTTTTCATACGCGCAAAGAACGCGGTAAAAAGCTCAAAAGAGCCGAGATCCGTGACGCGAGGCTTGGTGGTTTTTCCGTTTTTATTGCCCATTTTTCCGGCAGGGGCTGTAGGCGCCGGAACCACATTGACCTTATGCAGATCCAGACCAAACAGCAGATTGCAGTGCGCCCGGCGCTCTTTAAGCGGATAGGACATCAACACGTCAATAAACGCCGTCGCCTTCACATCGGCCAGATCATGGTTAATCAGCCATTGCGAGCGGGCAAATTCCGCGGGGGAAACGAACCAGTCCGGCACCTCAGTAAAGCGTCTGGATTTACCCTTGCCGTCAAACTCGAGAAAGTAAGCCCCATCATCGAAAGCAAAATAGCAGTTTTTAAAGCTACCGATTGTGGTGTTAACGATGAGCGCCTTCTTAACAAAATCGACCACCTCTGCACCCATGACAAAACGCGTGAGTTCAGAAGAATTGATGACTTCCATTAATGTTTCCACATCAGGAATACCAGGCTTCAGGGAAGAGAACTCATAAAAGATATGTGTCATGTTGCTGACTTCCTGTAGTTATAGAGGTGACAATTAGCGAGCAAAAAGTTTAACACTTGCTATAGGTTAAGGCTATTCGCGCTGCGTAGCGGAAAGGATTATGCTAAAGGCTGTTCTTATTACAGCGGTTAATGGAATCGGAATGAATAATAAAAAAAATCTTCTGGATATCAGGGATGTTGGCTTTCGTGTGGGTGATAACACCATCCTTCAGCACGTTGATTTTTGTCTCTCTCCGGGCGAATTTAAACTGATAACTGGCCCCTCCGGCTGCGGCAAAAGCACCCTCCTGAAAATCGTGGCTTCGCTACTGAGCCCAACGGAGGGAACCATCCTGTTTGCAGGAAAAGATATCGCCACGCTTTCACCGGAAAGCTATCGCCAGCAGGTGTCATACTGCGTGCAAACGCCGTCCCTGTTTGGCGACACGGTGTACGACAATCTGGTTTTCCCCTGGCACATCCGCAACCAAACGCCTGATCCAAAAAAGTTTACCGACGATCTGACTCGGTTCGGGCTTTCGCCGGAGACGCTGACCAAATCGATCGCCGAACTGTCGGGAGGGGAAAAGCAGCGCGTCTCGCTGATCCGTAACCTGCAATTCTTGCCGAAGGCGCTGTTGCTGGACGAAATCACCAGCGCGCTGGATGACGCTAACAAGCGCAACGTCAATGACATTATCCATCGCTACGCCCGGGAGCAGAATATTGCCGTGCTGTGGGTGACGCATGATTCAAATGAAATTACCCATGCGGATGATGTCATCACGCTCAGGCCGCAGGGCGGGAAAATGGAGGAGGCTCATCGTGGGTGAACATAACATAACCAACGAATCGCTGGCGCTGTCGATGGTCCTGGTGCTGGTGGCGATTGTGGTCAGCTACCGGGAAAAGCTGGGGCTGGAAAAAGATATTCTTTGGAGTATCGCCCGCGCGGTCATTCAGCTCATCATCGTCGGCTATGTGCTGAAATACATCTTCAACGTCAATCATGCCGTGCTGACCCTGTTGATGGTGCTGTTTATCTGCTTTAACGCGGCATGGAACGCGCAGAAACGCAGTAAATACATCGATAAAGCGTTCATTTCGTCGTTGATCGCCATCACTACCGGGACCGCGTTAACGCTGGCGGTACTGGTACTCTCCGGCTCGATAGAATTTACGCCGATGCAGGTGATCCCCATTTCCGGGATGATTGCGGGCAATGCGATGGTGGCGGTCGGGTTGTGCTACAACAATCTGGGGCAACGGTTCAGCAGTGAACAGCAGCAGCTTCAGGAGAAGCTAAGCCTGGGCGCGACGCCGAAGGTGGCCTCTGCGCGGTTGATCCGCGACAGCATTCGCTCTTCGCTGATCCCAACGGTGGATTCCGCCAAAACGGTGGGTCTGGTGAGCCTGCCGGGCATGATGTCGGGGCTGATTTTTGCCGGTATCGATCCGGTAAAAGCGATTAAGTACCAGATTATGGTGACGTTTATGCTGCTCTCTACGGCGAGCCTGTCCACCATCATTGCCTGCTACCTGACCTATCGGAAGTTTTACAACGCGCGCCACCAGCTGGTGGTGACGCAGTTGAAAAAGACGGGGTAATATCGGCTTTTGTAGGCCCGGTAAGCGTTAGCGCCACCGGGCATTTTTTTACTAGTAGAGCAACGCGTACAGCTGACGACGATATTTCGACGCCAGCGCGTCACCGGTACCCAGCGCGGCCAGGATCTCCTGGAACATCTTCCGCGCCTGTCCGTCTGCGGCGCCCAGGTCCTTCTGAAGATGGCTAAACAGCAGCTCCAGCGCCTCTTCGTTACGCCCCACCTGATGAAGCTGAAGCGCCAGCTGGCTTGCCAGCGCGGCATCCTGCGGGTTGTCCGCAACCTGCTGCTGAAGCTGTTGAATTTCAGGGGTATCGGCCGCCTGTTTCAGCAGGTCAATCTGCGCCACCAGACCCTGATAACGGGTATCCTGATCCTGCATCGGCACCGTTTTCAGCACGGCTTCCGCGTCTTCAGGGCGGTGCAGCGCAATCTGGGTCTCTGCCAGCAGCAGACCAATCTGGCTGTTCTGGTTCGACAGCTGCCACGCGTCTTTTAACAGCGGCAGCGCCTCGTCGTACTTACCTTCCTGCATCAGCGCCATGGCTTCCTGCGCTTTCAGCTCTTCTTCGCGCGGCAGAACTTTATCCAGCAGGGCGCGGATCGCCTCTTCCGGCTGCGGCCCCTGGAAGCCATCCACCGGCTGACCGTTCTGGAACAGGTAGACGGTTGGGATCGCGCGCAGGCCAAACTGGGAAGCCACCATTGGTTCGGCGTCACAATCCAGCTTCGCCAGAATGAACTGACCGTTGTACTGCGCGGCAAGGCTTTCCAGGACCGGCGTCAGTTGCAGGCAGTGTTGGCTGCGTTCAGACCAGAAGTAGAACAGCACCGGTTTAATCATTGACTGTTCGAGCGTCTGTTGCAGGTTAGCTTCAGTTATGTTGACGATATTCTGTACGGACATGCGGCATTCTCTTTTATCGGTTTACTCTTTACATGGGGGTAAGCGTCGTCGCTTCAACTCAACCCTGCAAAATTTTGTCCATCATCCGCCCCGGCAGCAGGCGTTTCAACCAGCCGACGGCATGGGTTACCAGCGTGACCGGATAGCGCATTTTAGGGGTATCGCTCTCAAACGCGTGGCGCACTTTGGCAACGACGGCTTCTGGCCCAAGCGTAAAACGCGCCGCGATGCCGGGGTTTTCGACCGGTTTGTCCGCCTGCGTCTGGTTAACGTTTTCCGTAAAGCGGGTGCGGATCGGGCCCGGTTCAATCAGGCTGACCTTAATACCGCTGTGGCGCAGCTCCATGCGCAACGCATCGGACCAGGCTTCAAGCGCATATTTGCTGGCGGCGTAAGCCCCGCGGCCCGGCGTGGAGATCAGGCCCATGACCGAGGAGGTCATCACGATGCGCCCTTCGCCGTGCGGCAGCATGGCGGGGAGAAGGCGCATGGTAAGCTGATGCGCCCCGAAAAAGTTTGCGGAGAACTGCTGCTCCAGCTGTTCCCGTGAGAGAGTCTGTAGCGGGCCGTACACGCCGTAGCCCGCATTGTTGAAGAGACCGTAAAGACGGTTGTTGGTCAGGGCGATAACCTCATCGGCGGCCTGCTCTACGCTCTCTGGCGAATCGAGATCCAGCAGAATGCCGGTAAATCCCAGCCCTCGCATGCGTTCGACATCCTCGGGTTTGCGGCAGGCTGCCAGTACCCAAAACCCCTGACGTTTCAGTTCAAGGGCGCTTTCAAGGCCAATTCCGCTGGAACATCCTGTTATTAAGACCGATTTTTGCATAACTTTACCTGTCAGGTTCTCAGCTGTTTGACGAGTCATGTTTTACTAAAGGAGCCAGCCGGGTTGCCATCCAGTCGGCAATGAACGGCTGGGCATCGCGATTGGGGTGAATGCCATCATCCTGCATCCACTGGGGTTTCAGATAGACCTCTTCCATGAAAAATGGCAGCAGCGGAATATCAAACTCTTTGGCAAGCTTAGGATAGATCGCGCTAAACGCCTCATTATACCGACGGCCGTAGTTGGCGGGCAGGCGAATTTGCATCAGCAGCGGCTGGGCATTGGCGGCCTTAATGGTCTGCAAAATGGTCCGCAGCGTTTGCTCCGTTTGCTGAGGCTGGAAGCCGCGCAAACCATCATTACCGCCCAGTTCAACCAGCACCCAACGCGGTTGATGCTGCTTAAGCAGGGCAGGCAGGCGCGATAAGCCTTGCTGCGACGTATCGCCGCTGATGCTGCCGTTCACGACAGACGCCCGGGACTGCCATTTATCATTGAGCAGGGCGGGCCAGGCCGCACTGGCGGCCATACGATAGCCCGCACTCAGGCTGTCGCCCAGAATCAATAACGTGTCCGCAGCCGCCGCGCGGAAGGTCATCAGCATCAAAAACAGGAAGGGCAAATGCCAGCGGAAAACATTGTTGAAGTTCATCGTCTTAAGAAGTCCGTCGGTCAGGGAGAACACGAGCTTTCCATCCTCACCGGAGTTGAACTCGTTGTCAAACGTGCCGAAACCATCGCCCTGATTGGTGAATCCGGTTCCGGTAAGTCCACACTGCTGGCCATTCTCGCTGGTCTGGACGATGGCAGTAGTGGTGAAGTGAACCTGGTCGGCCAGCCCCTCCACGCGCTTGATGAAGAGGCCCGCGCCGCGCTGCGTGCCCGGCATATCGGGTTTGTCTTTCAGTCATTCATGCTGATCCCGACGCTGAACGCGCTGGAAAACGTTGAGCTGCCCGGCCTGCTGCGTGGTGACAATACTCGTGAAAGCCGCGATCACGCGAAGGCGTTGCTGGAACAGCTGGGGCTAGGCAAACGTCTCGACCATCTTCCGGCACAGCTTTCCGGCGGTGAGCAGCAGCGCGTGGCGCTGGCGCGGGCGTTTAACGGGCGCCCTGAAGTGCTGTTTGCCGATGAACCCACTGGTAACCTTGACCGTAAAACCGGAGACAAGATTGCCGATCTGCTGTTTTCCCTCAACCGCGAGCACGGCACCACGCTGATTCTGGTTACCCACGATCCGCAGCTGGCCGCCCGCTGCGACCGCCGCCTGCGGCTGGTGAACGGTATTCTTCAGGAGGAAGCATGATTGCCCGCTGGTTCTGGCGCGAGTGGCGCTCGCCCTCGCTGCTGATTGTCTGGCTGGCGTTGAGCCTGGCGGTGGCCTGCGTGCTGGCGCTCGGCAGCGTCAGCGATCGTATGGAGAAAGGGCTTAGCCAGCAGAGTCGGGAATTTATGGCCGGGGACCGGGCTCTGCAAAGTTCTCGCCCCGTGCCGCCGGGCTGGATTGAGGAAGCGCGCAAAGAGGGGCTGAAGGTAGGGGAGCAGATCACCTTTCAGACTATGACCTTTGCGGGCGACACGCCGCAGCTTGCCAGCGTAAAAGCCGTGGATGACATCTACCCGATGTATGGTGACTTACAAACCAGCCCGCCGGGGCTAAAACCGACGGCCGGTACGGTCCTGCTGGCATCGCGACTGATGGCGCTGCTGAACCTGAAACCCGGCGACAGTATCGACGTCGGCGACGCGACACTCAAAATTGCCGGGGAAGTGGTGCAGGAGCCCGACTCTGGATTTAATCCGTTCCAGCTTGCGCCGCGCCTGCTGATGAACACCGCTGATGTGGCGAAAACCAACGCCGTCCAGCCGGGAAGCCGTGTCACCTGGCGGTATAAGTTTGGCGGGACGCCTGCGCAGCTGGAGGCGTACGAAAAATGGCTCCTGCCGCAGCTCAAGCCGGAACACCGCTGGTACGGGCTGGAGCAGGATGACGGGGCGCTCGGCAAATCCCTCGAACGTTCCCAGCAGTTCCTGCTGCTGTCGGCGCTGTTAACTCTGCTGCTTGCCATTGCGGCGGTTGCCGTGGCGATGGGGCACTACTGCCGCAGCCGTTACGATCTGGTGGCGATCCTCAAAACCCTCGGCGCGGGCCGCGCGCA
The DNA here is from genome assembly GCF_001037805.1 of Enterobacter sp. BIDMC93. Taxonomy (NCBI): domain Bacteria; kingdom Pseudomonadati; phylum Pseudomonadota; class Gammaproteobacteria; order Enterobacterales; family Enterobacteriaceae; genus Enterobacter; species Enterobacter sp. BIDMC93. The sequence goes on along the minus strand of NZ_KQ089962.1, from coordinate 3,932,682 downwards.
GCTGCGCAAGCTGATTGTCGGCCAGTGGCTGATGGTGCTGGCGCTGTCGGCTCTGACCGGCGGGGCGATAGGGCTGCTGTTTGAAAAGCTGCTGATGGTGCTGCTCAAACCGGTATTGCCCGCCGCATTACCGCCTGCCAGCCTCTGGCCGTGGCTGTGGGCCATCGGCGCGATGACGACGATCTCCCTGCTGGTGGGGTTACGCCCGTACCGGCTGCTGCTCGCCACCCAGCCGCTGCGCGTGCTGCGCCGCGATGTGGTGGCCAGCGTCTGGCCGCTGAAGTTCTATCTGCCGGTGATTATTGCGGTGGCGGTCGGGCTGTTGGCCTGGCTGATGGGCGGCAGTACGCTGCTGTGGGCGGTGCTGGCGGGCGCGGTGGTGCTGGCGCTGCTGTGCGGCGTAGTGGGCTGGATACTGCTTAATGTCCTGAGAAAGCTGACAGTTAAATCACTCCCCATACGGTTAGCGGTTAACCGACTGCTGCACCAGCCGTGGTCTACCCTCAGCCAGCTCTCGGCATTTTCGCTGTCGTTTATGCTGCTGGCGCTTCTGCTGGTGCTGCGCGGGGATCTGCTGGATCGCTGGCAGCAACAGCTTCCGCCGGAAAGCCCGAACTATTTCCTGATCAACATTGCTCCTGAACAGGTGACGCCGCTGAAGGGTTTCCTGTCTGAGCATCACATTATTCCGGAATCGTTCTATCCGATCGTGCGCGCCCGCCTGACGCAGATCAACGGCCAGTCGACGGAGGGAAATAAGGATGAATCGCTCAATCGCGAACTCAACCTGACCTGGCAGGCGAAACGTCCGGATCATAACCCGATCGTTGCCGGCACCTGGCCGCCGAAAGCGGGGGAAGTGTCGATGGAGGAGGGGCTGGCAACACGGCTGAACGTGAACCTCGGCGACAGCGTGACCTTCACCGGTGATACCCAGGATTTCACCGCCAAAGTTACCAGCCTGCGTAAGGTGGACTGGGAAAGCCTGCGACCAAACTTCTTCTTCATCTTCCCGCCGGGTGCGCTGGACGGACAGCCCCAGAGCTGGCTCACCAGCTTCCGCTGGGAAAACGGCAACGGCATGCTGACGCAGCTTAACCGGGAATTTCCGACGGTGAGCCTGCTGGATATCGGCGCGATCCTCAAACAGGTCGGGCAGGTGCTGGAGCAGGTGAGCCGCGCGCTGGAGGTGATGGTAGTGCTGGTGACCGTCTGCGGCGTGCTGTTGCTGCTGGCGCAGGTGCAGGTGGGCATGCGTCAGCGTCATCAGGAGCTGGTGGTCTACCGCACGCTGGGAGCCAGTAAACGGCTGCTGCGCGCCACGCTGTGGAGCGAATTTGCCCTGCTCGGTCTGGTGGCGGGCCTGGTGGCGGCCATCGGGGCGGAAACCGCGCTGGCGGTACTCCAGAGCAAAGTCTTCGACTTCCCGTGGGAGCCCGACTGGCGGCTGTGGCTCACGCTGCCCGTCTGCGGCGCCGTGCTGCTGTCCCTGTGCGGCGGCTGGCTCGGAACCCGGCTGTTGAAAGGTAAAGCGCTATTCCGCCAGTTTGTCAGCTAGTTTACTGACGTGATGATGACGCACCGGCATTTCTGCTGGTTCGTCATCGCTTAACGGCACAAATCGTTAATGCCCCTGCATTTAGTAGCACAAAACATTAAAAACCCGCCCACACAGCCCGAATTTTTCCGGTTAATATTCACCAGCTAAATATTTAGCAGCGTGTCTATCAAGGAAAAAGAATGACTATAAGAAAAACAGCGCTGGCGACAACGATCGGCGCAGCAGTGGCATTGGCTTCTTTCGCATCTCAGGCGGAAATCACCCTTCTGAAACAGGATCCGCAGGCGGGTAACCCGCTGAGCCGCCTGAACTTTACCGTTGGCGGCAGTATTCGTCCTCAGTTCCAGAATATGACCGGTGATGACGGCAAAAACAGCTACAAGCGCAACGGCTTTGACGGCGGCACCCGCTTCCGTTTCGCTGCGGATTACTACCTGTTCGATGACATCAGCTGGATCAGCTACTACGAGCTGGGTGTGAACATTCCGGCGCAGTTCAACTGGGATCATCACTACGCCGACGGCGCGCACGACACCTCTCGTCGTATGCTCTACACCGGTCTGAAGAGCGACACCTGGGGTACGCTGACCTTCGGCCAGCAGAACAGCGTGTACTATGACGTAGTGGGCGCAAAAACCGATATCTGGGACTACGACATGATTGGTCAGGCGCCAGGTAACGGGATCAACGGCGACTATGACGGCTCTTACCGTTCACGCCAGATGCTGAAGTACAAGAAAACCGTGGGCGATGCTGACATCTACGCCTCTTACCTGTTTGAAGACAGCGAATACCTGCCGGGCAACGGCCTGCGTTACAAACGTAAAGGCGGCGGTTCACTGGGTATCGATTATCACCTGACTACCGATCTGACCTGGGGCGCAGCGTGGAACTACACCCGCGCGGACATGCGTAACCCGGACAACGGCGACAGCAAATCCTACGACCAGAATATCCTTGGTACCGCCCTGAGCTGGACGCCGGATAACTGGACCTTCTCCGCAGGCGGCGGCTGGTATCAGAACTTCCTGACCACCAAAAAAGTGTCCGTTAACGACTACTTCGCCGGTGATGCATGGGGTATTGAATACTTTGCGGGTTACAAGTTCCCGGTTGGTCAGTATGCGGTGAAATCCATCCAGCCGTACTTCATGGGCGACCGTATTGAGTACGTGAATGGCCGTAACTACCAGCGCATCGACAACGGTGTGGGTATCAGCTTCCAGCTGGATTACGGTTTCCGCGTGGATTACGAACACGTGTTCACCTCCAGCACCGACAACCTGGGCGATATGAACCTGGTGCGTCTGCGTTACGACTTCTAAGTGGTTTGTTCCCCGGTGGCGCTGCGCTTACCGGGGCTACAAAAGTACGCGTAGGCCGGGTAAGGCGTAGCCGCCACCCGGCTTTTTTCAGCGATCGAGCCACTCAGCAATTTCTTCGTACGTCCCGCGATACACAATCTTCTCCGCCTTTTTCTCCAGCTGATAGCCGTACATCGGGTCGTAATAGTCCTTCAGCAACGGCACAAGCCAGCTGAAGTGCGCGTCAGTGCTGCCAGTACGCTGTTGCTCGACAAGCGCGGCATCCAGCAGGGCGGTAAATTCCGCAAAGCGTTGCAGCCCCAGACGGCGACGAATGGCGTACAGGCCGTGATGCAGATATTCGCTGTACGCTTTCCAGCCCGCCTCTTCACCGCAGGCGGCAGAAAAGTCGGCCCACATGTGGACGAAATACTCTTCGCGCAGGCGCTCAAGACGGATCTCAAACGGATCCTCGACCACTACGACAGGCGCTTCAGCCATGCGGTCGCGCAGGCACTCCGGCAGGTGGTTAGAGCCAATCATCCGGCCCTCGTCTTCAAGCACCCAGCGCGCGGCGTCTTTTTTCAATAGCTCAACCGCAAGGTGATTCTCGAAGCTCGCCTGAGAAAGCTGCGGGGTGAGCGTGCGGCCAAACGACGAGCCGCGATGGTGCGCCAGCCCTTCCAGATCGATGCCCTGCGCATGCTGCTTCACCAGCAGCGTTTTCCCGTTACCGGTGCAGCCGCCGATAAGCACCATCGGCTTTTGTGACTGCTCAATGGTCACCTGAATCGCCGTCTGACGCAGGGCCTTATAGCCGCCGCGGATCAGCGGGTAGTCGATGCCCGCCTCTTTCAGCCAGGCCTGGGAGATGTGTGAGCGCTGGCCACCGCGCGCGCAGCAAAGGTAGCCCTCAGGATGGGCAAGGCTGGCTTCCCGCCAGGCGCTGATGCGCGCCTCGCGCGTCTCGCCGTTGACCAGGCTATGGCCGAGCGCCAGCGCGGCGTCCGGACCCTGGCGTTTATAGCAGGTGCCGACGGCGGCACGCTCGTCGTCGTTCATTAAGGGCAGGTTGAGTGCGGCGGGCATCGCACCCTGGGCAAATTCGATCGGCGCGCGAACGTCGATTAAAGGGGTATCGGACGCGAGGATCGCGCGATAGTCCGTTCCATCGTTCATGGTGGTTCCAGAAGAAAACTGAGCAGCAATGGGCGGGGATTGTACGCCGGGGAAGGGGAAGGTCAACTCCCCGGCGAGGGATACTTACTTCAGTTTTGACTGCGCCCAGACAATACCGCTCGCATATTCTGGCGGCAGCAGGGGAACAATCGCTTCCAGCGTGGCGCTCAGGCGGTCCGTGTCGGTATCGTTCAGGTTCAGATGGCCGACCTTACGCCCCGGACGCACCTCTTTGTCGTACCAGTGCAGGTGCACCAGCGGCAGCTTCAGCCAGTTGTAGTTCAGATCGGTGCCGATCAGGTTGATCATCACCGACGGGCTGGTCACCACCGGCTGCGGCAGCGGCAGATCGGTGATGGCGCGCAGGTGCAGCTCGAACTGGCTGATGGAGGCGCCGTTTTGCGTCCAGTGGCCGCTGTTGTGCACGCGCGGCGCAAGTTCGTTGATCAGCAGACCCGACGGCGTGACGAAACACTCCATCGCCATCACGCCCACATAGCCCAGCTCATGCATGATGGCAGAGAGCATCTCTTCCGCCTGCGCCTGCTGGTCAGCATTGGCCTGCGGGAAGGCGACGCTGGTGCGCAGAATCCCGTCCTGATGCAGGTTATGCGTTAGCGGGTAAAAAACGGTGTGCCCGTCATGCCCGCGCGCGCCAACCAGCGACACTTCACCGCTAAAGTTAATGCCCTGCTCAACAATGCACTCGCCGTAGCAGTCGTCCGGCAGCTCGGCGGTGTCGTTCGCGCGCAGGCGCCACTGCCCGCGGCCGTCGTAGCCGCCGACGCGACGCTTCACAATCGCCAGGTCTCCCAGCATCGCAAACACGTCATCCCACTCGCGCTTATCGGAAAGCAGCTGCCACGGCGCGGTCGCGAGGCCGAGCTTGTCGAAAAGCTGTTTTTGCGTGAGACGGTCGGCAATGATCGGGAAGACGTCGCGGTTCACAAAGGCGTTATGGCGCGCCAGCTCGCGGGTCAGGGCGGTTTCCGGCCAGCGTTCAATTTCGGCGGTGATCACGCTCTGATGGAACGGCACGGCTTCCGGCTCGGCATCCAGCCCGACGGGCCAGACGGCAATACCCAGCGGCTCACCGGCCTGACGTAGCATCCGGCCAAGCTGACCATTACCAAGAACGCAAACCTGCTTCATGCTGCACCCCGCGGATCCGGGTTATCCAGCACCTCATCGGTCTGGGCTTTACGCCACTCCGCCAGACGCTGGTGCAAATCTTTATCATGCGTCGCCAGGATCTGCGCGGCCAGCAGGGCGGCATTTGCCGCACCCGCTTTACCAATCGCCAGGGTACCGACAGGAATACCGCGCGGCATCTGGACGATAGAGTAAAGGCTATCCACCCCGCTTAACGCGGCGCTTTGCACGGGAACACCCAGTACCGGCACCAGCGTTTTGGCGGCAATCATGCCCGGCAGATGTGCTGCGCCGCCCGCACCGGCAATGATCACCTCGTAACCGTTCTCTTCGGCGCTTTCGGCGAAGCTGAACAGTTTATCCGGCGTACGGTGCGCGGAAACCACTTCGACGTGGTGCGGAACATTCAGGATTTCAAAGATTTCGGCGGCGAACTGCATGGTAGCCCAGTCGCTTTTGGACCCCATCACGATGGCGACACGCGCCGGATTATTGCGGGAAGACATGCGTCTTAAAACTCCTGTGGTGCGGAACACACTGCTTTCGAGGGCACAGAGAATAGCATGTAATACCGGCAAGGAAAACGGTTGCGTGGTCGGGAAATGAGCGAAAAGACGGGGAGGCGTTAAAACGGGAAGGCGATCAGTTCGACACCTTCCGGCGTAACTTTGACCATCGATCCTTCGCTGTGCCAGGCGCCTAAAACCACGCGATGGGCGGGCTCGCCGTTGGCGATAAGGGAATGCACATCGGGACGATGGGTATGGCCGTGGATCAGCCACTGAACGCGATGCTTCTCCATCACCTTCACCACCGCCTGCGGATTGACGTCCATGATGGTCATCGATTTGCTGCTGTTGGCGGCCTTGCTGCCCGCGCGCATTCTGGCGGCGATGCGGTTGCGGATAAACAGCGGCAGGGCGAGGAACACTTTCTGGATCCACGGGGTGTGAACTTTGGCGCGAAACGCCAGGTAGCCGGTATCGTCAGTGCAGAGCGTGTCGCCGTGCATGATCAGAATATTGCGGCCATAGAGGTTGAGCACCTGCTCTTCCGGCAGCAGCGTCATACCGCTCTCGCGGGCGTAGCGCTGGCCGATCAGGAAATCACGGTTGCCGTGAATGAAATAGCAGGGGACGCCGGAATCCACCAGCACTTTAATGGCCGCAGCTATCTCACGGTGCAGCGGGTTCGGATCGTCGTCGCCTATCCAGGCCTCAAACAGGTCGCCCAGAATGTACAGCGCGTCGGCGCTTTTCGCTTCACCGCGTAAAAAACGCAGAAAACCGGCGGTTATCGCCGGTTCTTCTGTTTGCAGATGCAGATCCGCAATAAAGAGTGTCGCCACGAATTACTCGCTGACGGTCACGCTTGTGATCACAACGTCTTCTTTAGGAACGTCCTGGTGCATACCGCTGCGGCCAGTAGAAACGGCTTTGATCTTGTCGACCACGTCCATTCCTTCAACCACTTCTGCGAATACGCAGTAGCCCCAGCCTTGCAGACTTTCGCCAGAGAAGTTCAGGAAGTCGTTGTCCGCTACGTTGATGAAGAACTGTGCGGTCGCAGAGTGTGGCGCCTGAGTACGGGCCATTGCCAGCGTACCACGGGTGTTTTTCAGGCCGTTGTTCGCTTCGTTTTTGATCGCTTCTTTCGTCTCTTTCTGGCGCATGCCAGGCTCGAAACCGCCGCCCTGGATCATAAAGCCGTTGATCACACGGTGGAAAATGGTGTTGTTGTAGAAACCTTCGCGGCAGTAGTCCAGGAAGTTTTTAACTGTTTCAGGCGCTTTGTCATCAAAGGTTTTGATTACGATATCGCCATGATTAGTGTGGAAAGTAACCATTTTTGCATCCTGTTCCGTTATTGTGGTGCGTCGACCCGTGCTCGGGTCACATATAGGGGCTTGTTATAGCATAACCACAGGACACGATCACCTTGCATTGTGTGCTGACCGTACTCCGAATTATGGGTATTATAAGGAACAAACAATCCACACACGTGTTTACATGGAATCTTCGATGTTAAAAATCTTTAATACAATGACGCGCCAAAAAGAGGAATTTAAACCTATCCATGCCGGGGAAGTCGGCATGTACGTGTGTGGTATTACGGTTTACGATCTCTGTCATATCGGCCATGGCCGTACCTTTGTCGCGTTCGACGTGGTGTCACGCTACCTGCGCTTCCTGGGCTACAACCTGAAGTACGTGCGCAACATCACCGACATCGACGACAAAATCATTAAACGTGCTAATGAAAATGGCGAAAGCTTTGTCGCGCTGGTGGATCGCATGATCGCCGAAATGCACAAGGATTTTGATGCCTTAAATATTCTGCGCCCGGACAGCGAGCCGCGTGCGACCCACCATATCCATGAAATCATTGATATCACTCAAAAGCTGATCGAGCGCGGTCACGCCTATGTGGCGGACAACGGCGACGTGATGTTCTCGGTGCCAACGAACCCAACCTACGGTGCGCTTTCCCGCCAGGATCTGGACCAGCTCCAGGCCGGCGCGCGCGTGGACGTGGTGGACGTGAAGCGTAATCCGATGGACTTCGTGCTGTGGAAGATGTCCAAAGCGGGCGAACCGAGCTGGCCATCCCCGTGGGGCGAAGGGCGTCCGGGCTGGCACATTGAATGTTCCGCGATGAACTGCAAGCAGCTGGGCAACCATTTCGACATCCATGGCGGCGGTTCGGATCTGATGTTCCCGCACCATGAAAACGAAATCGCGCAGTCCACCTGTGCACACGGCGGCGAGTACGTGAACTACTGGATGCACTCCGGGATGGTGATGGTTGACCGCGAGAAGATGTCGAAATCGCTGGGTAACTTCTTCACCGTGCGCGACGTGCTGAAGTATTACGACGCGGAAACCGTGCGCTACTTCCTGATGTCTGGCCACTATCGCAGCCAGCTGAACTACAGCGAAGAGAACCTGAAGCAGGCGCGCGCTGCGCTGGAGCGTCTGTATACCGCCTTGCGCGGCACCGATAAATCTGTTCCGGCCGCAGGCGGTGAGGCGTTCGAGGCCCGCTTCGTTGAGGTCATGAACGACGACTTCAACACCCCGGAAGCCTACTCCGTGCTGTTCGACATGGCGCGTGAGGTGAACCGCCTGAAGTCAGAAGATATGGCGGCGGCCAATGCGCTGGCGTCTCATCTGCGTAAGCTCTCTTCCGTGCTCGGCCTGCTGGAGCAGGAGCCGGACCTGTTCCTGCAAAGCGGCGCGCAGGCGGACGACGGTGAAGTGGCGGAAATTGAAGCACTGATCAAAGCACGTCTCGAAGCGCGTCAGGCGAAAGACTGGGCGGCGGCGGATGCGGCGCGTAACCGTCTGACCGAGATGGGCATTATTCTGGAAGACGGCCCGCAGGGAACCACCTGGCGTCGTAAGTAGGTCCGTAACGCCCGGTGGCGCTAACGCTTACCGGGCCTACAAAATCACGACCGTAGGCCGGGTAAGGCGTAGCCGCCACCCGGCTTTTCTTTTACCTCCGCCTCCACCACAGCAACCCCATCAGCACCATCCCCGGCAGCCACACCCACAGCAGTTCCGAGATAATGACCTCATGCCCGTAGGGCGTGGCGTAGCGCGACAGCGCAAACGGCGCGACCTTGATCACCTGCCACGGCGCAAAGAAGCGCTCATCTGACCAGGGCCACAGCCAGCCGACGCCTTTCCCGCCTGTCGTTATTGAATCCAGCAGGCTGTGCGACAGCAATGATACGGTTAAAAACAGCCAGCACCGCGTCAGGCTGGCCCTGAACCAACATCGGCCTGCCAGCACGCAGAGTATCGGCACCACCAGGGCAAACAGTAGCGAATGAGTGAAACCGCGGTGGCCGAAAATATTCCCGTAGGCGACACCGAATTTAAACGCCAGTACGTCGGCATCGGGCAGCATGGCGAGGACGATCCCGGCAAACAGCAGGCGGGGTGGGATGACTTTGGTTCCGAGCCCTAAGCCCAGACACAGAGGTACGGCAGCGTGGGTGATAATGGTAGGCATTGCATTTATCCATGGCAAATCATGGGAATATAGCAGCAGATCCGCCGCAGCAAACCTGTGCTAAATTCTGATTTTACGCCGATTCCCGCGCGATAAGCTGCCCGGAGAGGGTAATGCGCTGCGTTTGCAGATCCGGCTCTTTCAGCCTGCGGATCATCAGCCCTGCCGCCTGGCGGCCGGTCTCTTCGCTGGCAGACGAAACGTAAGTCAGTGACGGCGACGTGAGATTAACGTGGAGCATATCTTCAAAACCAATCAGCGCCACCTGCTGGGTTAAAAACACGTCTTTACCCACCGTGCGCCCCACCTGGTGAATACCTGAGATTGAACCGATCATCGCGTCCGGTGAATGGCAGAGCAGGGCGGTAATCGTGTTGTTCTTCTCCAGCAGCTGACGAGTCGCGATGGCCGCCGCCTGCGTGTCATCGGTGCAGGCAGGAGAATATTCCTCACGCCAGACCAGGCCGCTCTGCGTCATCGCGCTGCGAAAACCAAGCAGGCGCTGCTCGCGGATACGGCACCCGTCGCGCCCGCCAATGTAGGCGATGTTACGGTGCCCGCGCTCGATAAGATAACGCGCGGCCAGGTTCGCCGCCTGGCGGTTATCGCGCATCACCAGGTTGCATTTCTCTTCCAGCAACGACTGCGAAACCGCCACAAGCGGCAGCGGGCAGTGACGAACGTGTTCCGGAAGAGAGGCGGCGCGGGTGTCCGACGCCAGGTAGATGACGCCCGCCACGCCCTGCTGCTTAAATGAGAGCAGGGTACGCTCAAGATGTTCGCCGTCGTTCAGCGGCTGACCGAGAAATACCATATAACCCTGTTTCTCCAGCTCCTGAACGATGCTCGCCATCACCTTGATGGAAAAGCTGTCGCTGAAGTCGCGCAGGATCAGGCCGATTAAGTTGGAGGTGTTGGCGCGAAGATTGGCAGCGGCGACGTTATGAACATAGCCCAGCGTTGTGATGGCGGCATTGACCTTCCCGATCGTCGCCTCTGAGATCTTCCCTTTCTGGCGCAGCACCAGCGAAACGGTAGAAACCGACACGCCCGCATGCTTTGCGACATCAATAATGCTGACTTTCTTCAAAACCGCTCCCTGAAATTTCCCGATTATCAGCCAGATAAGAGGCGTTCCCCAGCGTACAGGAGACGCCTCCTTCAGGCATCTTATTATTTGCCAATCATGGTGGACATGGTCTGGGCGATAAACTGTGCTCTGGCCCCGAAAATCACCTGTATTCCGTTATCGCCAACGAACACCACGCCGCGCGCGCCAAGCCCGTTCAGCCCGTCCCGGTCCACCGCTTCGCTCTTCGCCACTTCCAGACGCAGACGCGTGATGCAGGAGCCGACGGAATCAATGTTCTGCGCACCGCCCAGCAGGCCGATGATTTCGGTGGCAAGTTCGGAATCGGACTTGTCATTCGCGCTGGCGGTCACTTCGGTGCGGCCCGGCGTTTTCACGTCGAAACGGCGGATCACGAAGCGGAAGGTGAAGTAGTAGATCAACGCCATCGGAATGCCGATGATAATGGCGCTCAGGAAGTTGGTCTGATAGCCGTTAAACGACGGCAGGATCCCGAACGACAGGTAGTCGATAAAGCCCGCCGAGAACGACTTGGCGATGTGCGCATGCAGCAGGTACATGGTCATGTACGCCAGGCCCGCCATGATGGCGTTGAAGACGTAAAGGATCGGCGCCACGAAGATAAAGGTGAACTCTACCGGCTCGGTGATGCCCGTCAGGAAGCAGGTGAGGGCCGCAGAGAACAGAATACCGGCCGCGATTTTCTTATTCTTCGTGTGCGCTTCGTGGTACATCGCCAGACACGCCGCGGGCAGTGCGAACAGCATCAGCGGGAACTCGCCCTGCATGAATTTCCCGGCGTTCTGGTAGGTGTCGCTGCTGAAGGATTTCACTCCCTCTTCCAGCATCTTGAACCAGATGGTCTGGTCACCGTGGATCACCTGACCCGCCTGGGTAGTGTAATCCCCGAAGGAATACCAGAAGGATGGATACCAGATATGGTGCAGGCCGAGCGGGATCAACGCGCGCTCCACCAGCCCGAAGATAAAGGTCGAGGCCGCCTGGTTATCGCCGTTCACCACCACGGACAGGGCGTCGATCCCGGACTGAATATGCTGCCAGACGTACGGCAGCAGCAGGCCGAGCAGGAACGACAGAAACGCCGTCGCAATCGCCACAAAGCGCTTGCCGGAGAAGAAGCCGAGGAACTCCGGCAGCTGCATGGTGTGGAAGCGGTTGTAACACCAGGCCGCAAGAATACCGCAGATGAGGCCGCCAAAGACACCCATCTGCAACGTCGGAATGCCAACGACCATGGCGTATTTGCCGCCCTGAGAGGCCATTTCCGGCGTGATGCTCAGCACGGTGCTGATGGTGATGTTGGTGACAAACACGGAGACCGCCGCAGAGAGTGCGGCAATGCCGGATTCCGAAGCCAGTCCGACGGCAGAGCCGATGGCGAACAGCATCGGCAGGTTATCAAAGATAACCCCGCCGGCGTTCATCATCAGCGGCAGATGGAACTTATCGCCGAAGGCCAGCAGCAGGCCCGCAGCGGGAAGCAGTGAAATTGGCAGCATTAAGGCGCGACCAATCATCGATAACTTAGACAGCGATTTAACAAACCCTGATATCAGGCTCATGCTGATTTCCCCCGAGTAGCGCTTTTTCGCGCTGTTATTTTTAAGTAGAACGTTTTAGTAGAACGTTCTACTTATCGTGGGGAAAGTCTGAAAATCGCGCAACTTAATTTTCACATTTCGCCAGAGGGAATAGTGATTATTTGAAGTTGATCGATAATTAACCGTGATGGGTGTGAGGGGATTGTGAGAGAAATTGCCGGGTGGCGGCTTCGCCTTACCCGGCCTACAAACGGAGACAGTACGTAGGCCCGGTAAGCGCAGCGCCACCGGGCATCAGACAGCTCAGGCCGTCACGGTCACGCTCTGTCCTGCGAAGCTCACGGTCTGACCCGCGACAATTTTGCAGCGCTTGCGGGTTTCCACTGCGCCGTCTACTTGTACCTGCCCGTCGGCGATGACGATCTTCGCCTGCGCGCCGCTTTCGCTCCAGCCTTCCAGCTTCAGCAGATCGCACAGCTCAACGTGCGGGTGTTTACCCAAAGAAAAAGTTGCCATGATTACGCGTCCTCTACGTCGTGATACTCCTCGCACGCCTGCAAGGTATTCTGAATCAGTGTTGCTACCGTCATCGGGCCTACGCCGCCCGGGACCGGAGTAATATAGGATGCGCGCGCTGCGGCATCTTCATACACCACGTCGCCGACCACTTTGCCATTTTCCAGACGGTTAATACCCACGTCCACGACGATTGCGCCCTCTTTGATCCACTCGCCCGGAATAAAGCCCGGCTTGCCGACCGCAACGATCAGCAGATCGGCGTTTTCGACGTGGTGACGCAGGTTTTTAGTGAAGCGGTGGGTAACGGTGGTGGTACAGCCCACCAGCAGCAGCTCCATGCTCATCGGGCGGCCCACGATGTTGGAGGCGCCAATCACCACGGCGTTGAGGCCGTAGGTATCGATGTTATAACGCTCCAGCAGCGTCACGATGCCGCGCGGGGTGCACGGACGCAGGCGCGGCGCGCGCTGGCACAGTCGGCCTACGTTATACGGATGGAAACCGTCAACGTCTTTGTCCGGCGCGATGCGCTCCAGCACCTTCACGTTGTCAATGCCCGCAGGCAGCGGCAGCTGAACCAGGATGCCGTCGATCTCTTTATCGGCATTCAGAGTGTCGATCAGTTCCAGCAGTTCCGCTTCGCTGGTGGTTTCCGGCAGATCGTAAGAGCGGGAGACGAACCCCACCTCTTCACACGCTTTGCGTTTGCTGCCGACATAAATTTGCGAAGCCGGGTTGCTGCCAACCAGCACAACGGCCAGCCCGGGGGCGCGAAATCCGGCGGCTTTACGCGCCTTCACTTTTTCCGCAACCTCAGAGCGCACCTGCTGCGCAATCGTTTTACCGTCAATAATCTTTGCTGCCATCAGAGAGAAGATTCCGTCTGTAACGTTAGAAAGGAGGGATTGCATGTATTTTGTCAGAAGCGAGCGCCGCTGTCAGTCACCCTTTACGAGATTTCATCGATGTCCCACAAAATCCCTTCTCAGGGCATGGTCAATTTCTTAGAGGTGATTAGGATGTGACCTGGCAAAATGGCAGCGTTTTGACATATTACAAAATAAATTCCTGAGCTACTTTGTCCTCTCCGAAATAAGCCTTCAATTTTTTAATTGATCGTATTTCTTATTCCCGAATATGCGCGGGAAGGGTTATTTACATTTTAAAGGAATAGACATGAAACTCAGCAACATTGCTTCTACTGTTATTGCAACTCTGGCCCTGGTCGCGGGTGCCGCTCACGCAGAAGATCCGGTAGCGCCTGTATCTGTAAACGGTGGTACGGTGCATTTTAAAGGTGAATTAGTGAATGCCGCGTGTTCAGTGAATACTGACTCTTCAGAGCAGACGGTTAATCTTGGCCAGTACCGTACCGCGAAATTCACTAAAGTGGGTGACACCACCTCCAATATTCCGTTCACCATCGAACTGAACGACTGCGATCCTGCGGTAGCGAAAACCGCTGCTGTCGCGTTTACCGGCCAGATCGACGCCACCGACAAAACGCTGCTGGCGGTAAGCTCCGGTAATAACGACAACTCCGCGAAGGGCGTAGGTATTGAGATCCTCGACAGCAAATCCTCCACGCTGACCCCGGACGGTGCCACCTTCTCTGCGGCGCAGAACCTGATTGAAGGGACTAACACCCTGAACTTCACCGCGCGCTATAAAGCCACGGCGGCGACCACCGAGCCAGGCCAGGCAAACGCGGACGCAACATTCGTAATGAAATACGAGTAATGCCTGAGTACAGGGATGTGGCTGGCCTCAGGGAAGAGGTCTTTTGATCGCCTATACCGGGAGCGAAGGATGACAAGGACTGGGATACTGCTGTGTGCCCTTGCGATTGCCTCAGCGGTAAACGCACATACCGTGGTCATAGACGGCGGCAAAGTACACCTCAGGGGAGAGCTGGTTAACGGCGGCTGCGCCGTGGCCCCGGACAGCCAGAATATGCGCGTGGATATGGGGCAATACCGCACAAACGCCTTTTCCGGCGTCGGCAGCTTTTCCACGGTTAATGTGCCTTTCACCGTACGTCTGCTGGATTGCAGCGTGGACGTCTCCCGCACCGTGGGGATCCAGTTCCAGGGAGTGACACCGGCAGAAGACCCGCAGGTTTTCCTGGCGACATCGCGGCCGGGGGAAAATGCGGTCAGCAGTGGTGTCGGGCTGGCGCTTTTTGACGAACAGCAACGTCAGATCATCCCGAACGCGACGGCGGTGAGCTGGTTACCCATTGACACCCGCGAGCTGGTATTTCATTTCAGCGCCCGCTACCGGGCAATTTCCGAACACCTTGTACCAGGCACTATTCAGTCGAATGTCTGGTTTACGTTGATTTATCCCTGACGCCTGCGAACTAATTATTAAAGGTACGGTTGTGATGAACACCCTGATTAAACCTGGACTGTTTTTATCTTTTATTTTGATGATGGTTTCTGCCAGCGCGAATGCGTCCGGCGGGATTGCGCTGGGCGCGACGCGCGTTATTTATCCGGCCGATGCCAAACAAACGTCGCTGGCGATCACCAACAGCAATAAACAAGAGCGCTATTTAATTAACGCGTGGATAGAAAATGCCAACGGGCAAAAGGAAAAAACCTTTGCCGTCACGCCGCCGCTGTTTGTCAGCGAGCCGGCCAGCGAAAACACCCTGCGCATTATCTACGCAGGCCCGGCGCTGCCTGCCGATCGCGAATCGCTCTTTTACATGAACGTCAAAGCGATTCCCTCCGTCAGCAAAAAACATCAGGACGGCAACAACGTCCTGCAACTGGCTATTCTGTCACGTATCAAGCTGTTTGTTCGCCCGGCTAACCTGGCGATGCCGCCGGAAGAGGCGCTCTCACAGCTGCGCTTTGAGCGCGTCGGCAACCATCTTAAGGTGAGCAATGCCTCGCCGTATTACGTCACGCTGGTCAATCTGAAGCTCGGCGGTCAGACGCTGGATAACCTGATGGTTGCCCCTAAAAGCTCGGCACAGCAGGTGCTGCCTGCCGCTGCGAGCGGCACGCTCTCCTGGCAGAGTGTGAATGACTATGGCGCCATTACGCCGGCGCGTAGCGTCAGCCTGTGAGCAGAGACAGGGCGATGAACACTCAATGGCGTTACTGCCCGGTTGCGCTGGCACTGATGGCAACGCTCTGGCCACTCGCTGGCTGGGGCGAAAGCTACTTTAACCCGGCGTTTCTCTCCGATGACACGGCGAACGTGGCGGATTTGTCGCGTTTTGAAAAAGGCCACCAGCAGGCACCGGGCGTCTATCGCGTCGATATCTGGCGTAATGATGAGTTTATCGGCACGCAGGACGTGCGGTTTGAGCAAGCTGACAACACGCCGCCGGTCGCGGGCGGTTTGTCGCCGTGCATTACGCGCGCGATGCTCGATCGCTTTGGCGTCAATATCGCCGCCTTCCCGGAACTGAGCAACGTGCAGGGCGATACCTGCGTTCCGCTCACCACGGCTATTCCGGGCAGCGAAACGGCGTTCAACTTCGCCTCGTTGCGCCTGAACGTCAGCCTGCCTCAGGTGGCGATGCAAAACAGCGCCCGCGGGTATATTCCGCCTGAACAGTGGGATGAAGGCATCCCCGCCGCGCTGCTGAACTACAGCTTTACCGGCAACCGGGGCAGCGACGACGACAGCTACTATCTGAACCTGCAAAGCGGGTTGAACTATGGCGCCTGGCGATTACGCAATAACGGCGCGTGGCGTTATACCGAAAGCAACGGCCAGCGGCGCAGCAGCTGGCAAAATATTGGTACCTGGGCGCAGCGTACGATCATCCCGCTGAAAAGCGAGCTGGTGCTTGGCGACAGCAACACCGGTAACGATGTCTTCGACAGCGTTGGTTTTCGCGGTGGTCGCCTCTATTCGTCCGACAGTATGTACCCGGACAGCCTGCAAGGTTACGCGCCTACCGTGCGCGGAATCGCCCGCACCCCTGCCAAAGTGGTGATCCGCCAGAACGGATACGTGATTTACCAGAGCTACGTGCAGCCGGGGGCTTTTGCGATAACTGACCTTAACCCGACCTCCTCAAGCGGTGACCTGGAGGTGACGGTGGAAGAGAAGGACGGCAGCCAGCAGCGCTACACCGTTCCGTATTCCACCGTTCCGCTGCTCCAGCGTGAAGGGCGCTGGAAATACGATCTGGTGGCAGGGGACTATCGCAGCGGCAACAGCGAGCAGGACACGCCGTTCTTTACTCAGGGTACGATGATTGCGGGTCTTGCCGACGGCTACACGCTGTACGGCGGAACGCAGCTGGCCTCGCGCTATACTGCCATCGCTATTGGCGCGGGTAAAAACCTCGGTGACTGGGGGGCGGTTTCACTTGATCTCACCCATGCCCGCAGCCAGCTTGCCGATGACAGTCGCCATGAAGGGCAGTCCCTGCGGTTCCTGTACGCAAAATCCCTTAACGGATTCGGCACCAACTTCCAGCTGCTGGGCTATCGCTACTCGACCAAAGGCTTCTACACCCTCGACGATGTGGCCTGGCGCACAATGGAAGGCTACCAGTATGGCGACGATCAGGACGATGACGGCGTGCCGGACGTGCAGAGCTATCACAACCTGACGCTGAATAAAAAAGGGCGTTTCCAGCTCAATATCTCCCAGTCTCTCGGCGATTACGGCTCGGTGTACGTGTCGGGCAGCCAGCAAAGTTACTGGGGCACCAGCGAGTCCAACGTCTGGTATCAGCTTGGCTACGCGGGCGGGGTGAAAGGGGTCAGCTACGCCTTATCCTGGTCGTGGAACAAGGCCGTCGGCATTGACGGAACCGACCGGATCGCCTCGTTCAACGTCTCCGTCCCGTTCAGCCTGTTTACCCGTCACGGCTACCGTCGCGATAACGCGATCGACCGGGCCTATGCCACGGCCTCAGCCAGCCGTAACAGCGACGGTGATACCAGCTGGCAGACCGGGATCAGCGGGACGTTGCTCCAGGATCGTAACCTGAACTACAGCATCACGCAGGGTCACACCAGCAATAACGGTGCCAGCGGCAGCGCCAGCGCTAACTGGCAGGCAACGTACGGCACGCTGGGCGTGGGCTACAACTACGCCCGGGATCAGCACGACCTCAACTGGCAGCTCTCCGGCGGCGTGGTAGGGCATTCAGA
This sequence comes from Enterobacter sp. BIDMC93, assembly GCF_001037805.1. Taxonomy (NCBI): domain Bacteria; kingdom Pseudomonadati; phylum Pseudomonadota; class Gammaproteobacteria; order Enterobacterales; family Enterobacteriaceae; genus Enterobacter; species Enterobacter sp. BIDMC93. Next base: position 3,915,163 of record NZ_KQ089962.1, on the reverse strand, counting down.
CGGCATCACATTCAGTCAGCCGCTGGGCGATACCAACGTCTTGATCAAAGCGCCGGGCGCGTCAGGCGTGAGCGTCGAAAACCAGACCGGCGTCAAAACAGACTGGCGTGGCTATGCGGTGATGCCGTACGCCACGGTGTACCGTTACAACCGCGTGGCGCTCGACACCAACACCATGAGCAACAACACCGACATTGAAAATAACGTTTCCAGCGTCGTACCGACGAACGGTGCGCTGGTTCGCGCCAGTTTTGACACCCGCATCGGCGTGCGTGCGCTGCTCACCGTGAAGCGTGATAACCAGCCTGTACCGTTTGGGGCGGTGGTGCGTGAGACGCAGAGCGGCGTAACCAGCATGGTGGGAGATGACGGTCAGATTTACCTGAGCGGGCTGCCGCTGAGCGGAGAACTGCTGATTCAGTGGGGAGACGGGAAACAGTCCCAGTGTCGTGCGCCCTACAGCCTGCCAGAACAAAGCCTGCAACAGGCGATCACACTTAAGGGGATCCGCTGTGAATAAAATCCATTATCTGGGGCTATCCCTGCTGGCGTTTTTGCCGCTATCTGAGGCGTTCGCCACGGTCTGCGTCAATGAAAATGGCGTGCCGACGGAGGTGTATTACGACCTGACGGATAAATTCAACAGCTCCAATAACCAGGTGGGGCAGATTGTCACGCTCAGCGAGAAGTCCCAGTGGGTGGGCGTCAACGCCGTCTGTCCTAAGGGAACGTCCGGGAACACCACCAAGCGCAGCTATGTTACCGATTTCCCGGTCACGGGCACCAGCGATGGCTACCAGTATCTGAAGCTAAACGACTATCTGGACGGGGCGATGAAAATCACCGACAGCTACGCTGGCACGTTTTATCCGCCCAAAAGCTACATTCAGATGGGGAGCCACCCGAATGTGTCTAAAAACAAACCGTTTGGCGTACAGGATTCCAGCCTCGTCTTCCGGCTTAAAGTGACCCGACGCTTTATCAATATGGTGGTGATCCCCCGGGCGACCATGTTCCGGGTTTACGTCACCACGACCTCCTCGGATCCGCTCACCACGCCGGTCTATACCATCAGCTACAGCGGGACCATTCAGGTGCCTCAGAGCTGTGAAATTAATGCCGGGAATGTGGTGGAGTTCGATTTCGGAGACATCGGCGCCTCCCTGTTCAGTAAAGCAGGCATCGGGAATAAGCCGGAGGGGATCTCAGCGCAAAGCAAAACCATCGGCATCAAATGCACCAACGTCGAGGCGAACGCCATGCTCACGATGCGTGTTGAAGCGGAGAAAGTTTCAGGCAGTACGCTGGTTTCCGATAACGCGGATGTGGGTTTTGTGATTGCCAACAGTAATGGCGTGCCGCTGACGCCCAACAACCTGACCAGCAAAATCCCGTTCCGTCTGGACGACAGCGCTCAGGCGCAGGTGGGGATCCGCGCGTGGCCCGTCAGCGTGACCGGTAAAAAACCTGCCGAGGGGCGTTTTACCTCTCGCGGCTATTTACGCGTCGACTACGACTAAGGAGCAGGTATGCGAAACGGAATGCGGTATTTAGCCGTCGCGCTCTTTGCGCTTTGCTCCCCTGCACACGCAGAGACGGCGCTTGGGGAAATTAACATTCAGCTCTACGGCAATATCGTGGATTTTACCTGCGTGGCGGAGGGGGACGACAGCAATAAAACCGTCACGCTCGGCACCTGGCCCACGAAACAGCTTCGCACAACGGGGAGCCGGACGCAGCCTGTACCGTTCACCCTGAAGCTGACCGGATGCCCGCCGGGGGCGGCTTCGGTCACATTTACGGGGAAGATGGACGGGCATGATAACAGCCTGCTGGCGCTGAATGATGCCAGCGCGGCCAGCAACGTGGCCGTGGAGATCCTCGATCGGGATAAAACGCGCCTCGCGTTGCAGCAGGCCAGCCAGACGGTGGCGGTGGATGCGCAGGGAAATGCGGAACTTTCGTTTTATGCCAATTATATCGCCACGGCGGATAACCCGCAGCCGGGACGGGCTGACGCCGATGCAACGTTCATGATTAATTATAATTAATCGTATCCACTCTCCCTGTAACGGTTATATGTTGCAGGGAGAGGGTAGGATTATAGTAATTCGTGCGCCTTCGCGTAATCAATTAATTCAACGATACTTTGCACGCCCAGCTTGGAAAAGATATTAGACTTATGGGCGCTAATTGTTTTGTTGCTAAGTAATAATTGATCCGCAATCTCCTTATTAGATAATCCGTTCGCCAGATATCGCAGAACCGTCACTTCACGATTTGATAATGGCATATCCACAGCGGCGCCCGTCCGCGAGCCCAGATGGTTTATAAAACTCAATGTTTCTGAGGGGAAGAAGGAATAGCCCGTCAGGATCATTTCCACCGCGTTATAAATTTCCCCCAGATCTTTTCGCTTACTGACAAAACCATTTGCCCCGGCGCGGATGGCGCGTCCTGCGTAGAAGGCTTCAGATTTCGAAGAGAGGAAAAGAACCTTAATGTCTTTATTTAAGTTCCTGATTCTTTTCAGTAATACGAACCCATCCGTGCCCGTCATTTCAATATCGAGAATGACCAGGTCAATGGGGTGGTTGCGTATACAGTCAAGCACCTCGTGGCTGTCGCCTGACTTCAGTTTGACCTGGATGTTTTTATTTTTCTGTAGCAGGACTTCTATCGACATTCTGACGATAGGGTGTTCGTCCATAATGATAACGGATGCCGGTTTCATTTTTTATGCCTCAGATTGTTAAAAGCGTTATGCTGAGTTTTGTTAAAACTCTCGAAAAGCCGGAAGGATAATTGCGCAGATCCTTGTACGGTAAATGTCCCTGGGAAGAGCGAAAGCATCCTTGTTTACGTAGTGGTGATATCAATGCCTCAGCGCAGTTATCTCATAAGGCTGGTTATGGCAAAATGATTTTTCTTATTCGCGTGTCAAACACGTCTTATTATACCGTTTAAGTATTGTCCGAAAAGCCTGTAAATTAATATCCATATATTGCTGATTATTATGTTCTGGATCTGAATCACTAACTTTTTAAAATTAGCAAAAATGTCCTGATATTGCATTTACCACACACTTTCATCTTTATGTAATAACAAAAAATAAACGATTTTACTGTATGTTAAATGAATGTTAACAGCGGGCAGACTGTGACAACCAACATCCCGCCTGCCTGCCATCCCTGAAATCCGCCATTTCGTGCGTCATCTCTCCCTTTCAAACGCCTCCTGGCAAATTGCCGTTCCCAACAACAGAACAGTACTATCTGCTGTTTTCTTCACCTCTCATCGCATTCTTTTACAGGTGAATCGCTTGTTTTTACACCATTATCATCCTGTTAACTGAAGCGCCAGAACCTTAACGCATGGATAAAATCACTCTCGTTGAGCGTACCGGCAGCATTTCGCATGGTTTAAGACCTGGAATTAGGAATAGTTATAAAATCGAAAGTTTTGTTAAAAAACACAAAAATTTAACATACATCCTAAGTAATTTCCTAAAGGTCTTTAGGAATTAAGAAGTTACTGAATACGTTAATACGTGAAATCTGAGAGGTTGTTGAGAAGATGTAGCAACTCATGACGATGATTCAGCCCAAGTTTCGCCAGGATGCAGCTGAGACGGTAAATAATGCGGCTGTAGGGGCGGTTCTGTAACTGCGCGATCTGCCGCAAGGAGCTCCCCTGCGACAGCGCCTGTAAGATCGGCCATTCATCCCGTGAAAACCACTCTTTGCGGTTGCCGGCCGGTGACGGTGCTTCCAGCAAGGTTTGTTGCATAGCCAGCGCCGTTAGCTGGCGTTCAAGCACATGAAAAGGGCCAGCCGCTTTACAAAACAGGCGAGCATCATAATCATCGGCGCGGACGAGCAGGTAGGGTGTCAGGTAGGGGGCGAACAGGCTGTGGCGGCGTAATCGGTCCAGCAGGTCGATGAGCGGCGAGGCGCGGCTCTCAATGTCTATTACCAGACGCGATGAAGGCCAGTGATTTAAATCACTGAGGGCGGCTTCCAGCGTGGAATAGTCGCAGCAATTGCTCAGGGGCGACTGCCCGCTCAGTAAACCGGAACGGAAAAAATTATCCTGTGTGACCAGAATGATAAAGGGAGCATCGGTTTTGCGGGTCTGGTTGATTGACTGGCTCAAATATTCGAGACGATCAAAAAATGGGAGAGCAAAAGGCGAGTGCGTAGAACCCAGTGAATCACTTCCTGTCCGACGACGCCGGTAACGGCGCACTGTCATTCGCATAGCTTCCCTCTTGGCGATGACCGTTCAGTCCTCCTGCCATCTCCAGGATGGCCAATAATATCCCTGACCGAAGCGCGCGCCAGCATGAAGCGCGCAAGTACGGTCCCGTTCTGTTTCAATGCCTTCAATAAGCACATTCGCAGCGATTTTTGAACAAAGGGTGACCAGCTGTGTCAGCGCCTGCGTTTCACGTAAACGCCAGAAAGCGATCTTATCGATTTTTATTCCGCTTAATGGCAGGCGGCAGGATAAAAATGCTTGTCCTGACGCTTCATCAATATCATCCAGCCAGATCCGGTGTCCTCGCGCGGTCAACTGCTGAAGCGCACAACTCACCCTCAGACGCGCCGGGTCTGAGAGTGTAAAGAACGAGGCAGGCTCCACGAGTTCAATGTTCAGCGGTGGGCTGTTAAGTTGCAGTAAACGCTGGAACATTTCCGGTATGGTCAGAACGGTTATCGGCAAATTTATGAAAAGGTTGTCACAGGGGAAGGGGTTTTTTAACGCGGCGATCTGTGCTTCCAGCAGCATAAGCGCCCGGGCGGCGGACCAGTCCTGGAAAAAGCTTTCGTTTTGCTGATGCGGCGACAGCACGCTGAGCACTTCGGCCCCCACCGTGCGCGAAGATGAGAGGGCGACAATGGGTTCAAGCTTAATGCCTGTAATATCGTGTGAGATGTGCTGCACGCACGAGGGAAAACCTGTCTGGTCTGGCGCTGTCACTCCGTCGTCCTGTTCACTTCCAGCCTCCAGGCGGCCGGGTTACCGCTGGACAGTGTGAAGGTGAAGTAAACAGGAAAACAGCAGGCGTTACTTAAAAGCGGCTAAGCCTTTTCGCAGCCCGTAAAAGAGGGATAAATGTTGAAAAAACAGCCGTATTTACAATCAGCTAGTCATTATCGCCAGAGAAGGCGGAAAAGGCATTGACTCACTACGCATTGACCGTATAATTCCAGGCGTTTCACCACCGCGAAGTACACTCTTCTCCGTGCGCCCTTAGCTCAGTTGGATAGAGCAACGGCCTTCTAAGCCGTAGGTCGTAGGTTCGAATCCTACAGGGCGTGCCATTAAATTTCACAGATTGCCGCCTGCGCGACGTCCTGCTGATTTTCTCCATGAAATACCCCTCGCGAAAGTAGCGTTAACGCACATTTTTCACAGCACAATTGACTGTTATAACAGTATTTTTCTTACCCTATGGCAATTTTGCTATTCCTCTACCATGCTCATATCACCTCACTCTTACTCGTGGGGCTTTTCGTAGTTGCTGATTAATCTCAAGGAAAAAGGTTATGAAAAAAACGACTGCTATTTTGATGGGCACTGCATTTCTGTTTACCACCAATACCTTTGCGGCTGAACTGCTGACGAAAAACGAGTTTGAGAAAGTGGAATCACAGTATGAAAAAATCGGTACGGTTAGCACTTCCAATGAAGTCTCGGTAGACGACGCGAAAAAAGAGCTGATCGAGAAAGCCGATAAAGAAGGTGCTGATGTTCTGGTGCTGACTTCCGGTAATACCAACAACAAAATTCACGGTACCGCCGATATTTTCAAGAAAAAATAATGCCTTAGCAACCACCCCTATTTCGGGGTGGTTGCGCGCCATACCTCCCGCCAGCCTTGTTTCTTGTCTCTTCTCGCTCAGAGATGTCCGTTGACACTTGATTACGCATTCATAATGCGTATAGTTCTCATTTGCATTTCTTTTAATAACTTTTAAGGCCCGACAACGGGTCATTTTTGCGCGCACGTTAAGAGCTCATTATGAACAACACCACAATGCACAAAACGCTGCTGGCGATTGCCATCGGCGCGGTTACACACTCCGCTTTTGCGGCGGATGAGAAAAAAGAGGACACCATCGTGGTCCAGTCCACGGCGGGGAGTGATTTCAAACCCGGTGGTGACCAGCTGCTTCCAGCCTTCCTCGACGGCCAGGTGGCGAACGGCGGGCGCATGGGTATGCTCGGTCAGCAGAACGCCATGGACGTGCCGTTCAACATCATCAGCTACACCTCGAAGCTGGTGGAAGATCAGCAGGCAAAAACCATTGCTGACGTGGTTGCCAACGACGCGGGCGTGCAATTTGTTCAGGGTTACGGCAACAGCGCGGAAACCTTCCGCATTCGCGGCCTGAAGTTTGACGGCGACGATATGACCTTTGGCGGATTGTCCGGGGTGCTGCCGCGTCAGGTGGTGGATGCCCAGATGGTCGACCGTATCGAGATCTTCAAAGGGGCCAACTCCCTGATGAACGGCGCCGCAAGCTCCGGCGTGGGCGGGATGATCAACCTTGAGCCCAAACACGCGGGCGACACCCCGCAGGCGAAAGTGGGCGTTGACTACACCTCGGATTCCCAGATTGGCACCACGCTGGATGCGGGTCGTCGCTTTGGTGATAACGACCAGTTTGGCGCGCGCGTGAACCTCGTGCATCGCGAAGGCGAAACCGGCGTGCCGAACGACCGCCGCCGCACCACGCTGCTCTCCACCGGCCTGGATTACAAAGGCGACCGCTTCCGCACCTCGCTGGACCTGGGCTACCAGAAAAAAACCTTCCACGGCAGCCCAACCAGCGTCAACATCTCGGCGGTGGACTTTGTGCCTGAACCGCCGAAGAACGATCGTAACTTCTCACAGAAGTGGGCCTACAGCGATATCGAAAACGAGTTCGGGATGTGGCGCAGCGAGTATGACATCACCGATAGCTGGACGGCATATACCGGTCTCGGCGCGCAGCACGCGCACGAAGAAGGGATCTACAGCGCGCCGAAGCTCCTCGATAAGAGCGGTAATGCGACGGTCAGCCGCCTTGATACCAACCGCATCAGCGATTCCGTCAGCGGCATGGCGGGCATTCGCGGTAACTTCACTACCGGCTTCGTCTCGCACAAGGTGAACGTCGGGTATTCGGCGATGACCAAAAACGAAAAAATCGCGTGGAAAATGTCGGCCGCGGCGGATAATCCGACCACCAACATCTACCACAACACCGGCGTGGCTATGCCGGACAGCAGCAACTTCAGCGGCTCTGGCGGCAAATACAGCGATCCGCTGACCAGCGGGCGCACCCGCACGCAGGGCTGGCTGCTGAGTGATACCCTGGGCGTGCTGGATGACAAGCTGCTGTTCACCGCAGGCGCACGTCATCAGAAAGTTGTCATCCGCGGGTACAACAAAATCACCGGCGCGGAAAACGACGCGGACGGTTTCGACGGCAGCCGCTGGATGCCAACCTACGGCGTAGTCTATAAACCGTGGGAGGAAATTTCCCTCTACGCCAACCACACCGAGGCGTTACAGCCCGGTGAAACTGCGCCGAACACTGCTACTAACTACGGCCAGAGCACCGGTATCGTGCACTCTAAGCAGAACGAAGTGGGCGTAAAGGCGGACTTTGGCCGCGTGGGCGGCTCCCTGGCGCTGTTTGAGATCAAAATGCCGTCGGCGATCCTTGACGACAGCGGTCACTACGGCCTGGATGCAGAACAACGTAACCGCGGCGTGGAGCTGAACGTCTTCGGCGAGCCAATGCTTGGGATGCGTCTGAATGCCAGCGCCACCTGGTTGCAGGCCGAGCTGACCAAAACCAAAAACGGCGTCAATCAGGGCAACGATGCGATCGGTATTCCGAGCTTCTACGCCGTGCTGGGCGCAGAGTACGATATCAAGCCGATTGAAGGCCTGACGGCGACCGCACGCGTTAACCACTCCGGCACGCAGTATGCCGATCTTGCGAACACCAAAAAGCTGGACAGCTACACCACGCTGGATCTGGGCATGCGCTATCGCTTCGCGGTGAACCACAATGAAAACCAGATGACCGTGCGGGCAGGCATCGACAACGTGACCAACGAGAACTACTGGTCAAGCGTGGACGATTCCGGTACTTACATCACTCAGGGCGAGCCGCGTACCTTTAAGGTCTCGGTTGGCTACGAGTTCTAAGCGTTCCACCTCGTTATCCGGGGCAGGGACGCCCCAATCCCTTCGTTGTCGTGTTATAAAATTGTAATAAAAGCTTCTTACACTGGTCGCCACATCCTTACCTCTTGGCCAATGACAGGAAGCCGCTATGGGCAGACCCCTCAAATCCGTATTTAAAAAAGAACATCGCGACGATATCAGTAACCGCAGCGCTAACCCGGTATTCTCCGAGGTTGCAGAGGTGTTCCTCTCCCGCCGCCGTTTTCTCCAGATGGGGGCCGTAGCGGGGGCCGCCGTATCATTCCCGTATCTGATCACACCCGAAAATGCCATTGCCGCGGTATCGAAGCCTTCCGCGCTGGCAAAAGCGGTTTCCCTGGGCTTTACCAGCATCGACGTCTCCACGGAAGACACGGTCAGGGTGCCAGAAGGCTATATTGCCCGCCCGTTCTATCGCTGGGGTGATCCGACGGGAATCAAAGACAACATGCCGGCATTTAAGCCGGACGCCAGTAATACCACAGACGAACAGGCTGTGCAGGCGGGCATGCACCACGACGGCATGGCGTGGTTTAGCCTGCCGCAGGGGGCGCAAAACCCGGAGCATGGCCTGCTGGCGCTGAACCATGAATACATCGATAACGGGATGCTGTTTACCGACGGCACGGCGAACTGGAGCCTCGACAAAGCCCGCAAGGGGCAGAATGCGATGGGCGTGTCGGTGGTGGAAGTGAAAAAAACGGGCAGCGGCTGGGAGGTGGTGCGTCCGTCTTCCTTCGCCCGGCGTATTACCGTCAATACGCCGATGCAGCTTACCGGCCCGGCACGGCATCAGGAGTTAATGAAAACCGCCGCCGACCCGCAGGGGGAGCGCGTGCTGGGCACCATGCAGAACTGCGCCAACGGCCATACGCCGTGGGGCACCTATCTCACCTGCGAGGAGAACTGGTCGGACATTTTTGTGAAAAAAGCCGATCTCAATCCGCTGGAAAAACGCTACGGCATTAGCGACAGCGATGAGTCCTATCGCTGGAACGAGGTGGATGAGCGGTTCAGCGTCGATAAAACCCCTAACGAACCCAACCGTTTCGGCTGGGTGGTGGAGATCGAACCCTACAACCCGACCTCCACGCCGCGCAAGCACACCGCGCTGGGCCGCTTCAAGCATGAGGGGGCCGCCGTCACGCTCGCCGCCGATAATCGCGTGGTGGTCTACATGGGCGACGACCAGAAGTTTGAGTACATCTATAAGTTTGTCTCCGACAAAAAATACGATCGCGCGAACCGGGAAGCCAATATGCAGCTGCTGACGTCCGGCACGCTGTACGTCGCCAGGTTCAACCAGGACGGAAGCGGCGACTGGCTGCCGCTGATCTTCGGGCAAAATGGCCTGGATAAAAGCAACGGGTTTGAAAGCCAGGGCGATCTGCTGATCAAAACCCGCCTGGCGGCCGACGCGGTGGGGGCAACGAAAATGGATCGTCCGGAGTGGATTGCCGTCGATCCGCACGCCAGCGGCAGCGTCTACTGTACGCTCACCAACAACAGCGATCGCGGGAAGGAGGGCAAGGCGCCGGTCGATGCCGCTAACCCGCGCGCCAACAACGTGTTTGGGCACATCATGCACTGGCACGAAGACGGCGCCGATCCTGCCGCCGCACGCTTTAAGTGGGATATTCTGGTTATGGCCGGGCGCACCGACAGCGACGATCCGAAGGCCAAAGGCTCGATGCAGGGCGCGGCATTCGGCAGCCCGGATGGGTTGTCGTTCGATCATCAGGGCGTGCTGTGGATCCAGACCGACGTCTCCTCCAGCACCATCAATAAGAAAGCGTACGAGGGGATGGGCAATAACCAGATGGTCGCCACCATTCCGGGCACCAATGAGTATCGCCGTTTCCTGACCGGGCCGCGCGGATGTGAAATCACCGGCATTGCGTTTACGCCGGACAACCGCACGCTGTTTATCAACATTCAGCATCCGGGGGAGGGCGGGGATGATATTACCGACCCGGCCAATCCGCGCGCCGTTTCCAACTGGCCAGACGCCAGCCCGAACGGGCGTCCGCGATCGTCAACGGTGGTGATTACCAAAGCGGACGGCGGGCTCATCGGGTCGTGACGTTTATCCGCCGGGCGCATGCGCTGGCCCGGCGTTAAGCTTGCTACCACCAGCATGAAGTGTTAAAACGTGCCCCTTCTAAAAAAGAGACAGGGGTAGGGCGTGAAAGACGCGTCATCCGCTTCAGGCCATGGTAGCGCTGAAGCTTCGTCGGATCAGAGTCCGACGCTGCAACGTGGTTTGCAAAATCGACATATTCAGTTAATTGCCCTTGGCGGCGCGATCGGTACCGGGCTGTTTCTCGGCATCGGCCCCGCCATTCAAATGGCTGGCCCGGCGGTTCTGCTGGGTTACGCTATCGCCGGGATTATCGCCTTCCTGATCATGCGCCAGCTCGGCGAGATGGTCGTTGAAGAGCCGGTGTCCGGCTCCTTCGCACACTTTGCCTATAAATACTGGGGGCCGTTCGCAGGCTTCCTCTCCGGCTGGAACTACTGGGTGATGTTCGTGCTGGTGGGCATGGCAGAGCTGACCGCCGCCGGCATCTATATGCAGTACTGGCTCCCGGACGTGCCGACGTGGATTTGGGCCGCGGCCTTCTTCATCATCATTAACGCCGTTAACCTTGTGAACGTGCGCCTGTATGGCGAGACCGAGTTCTGGTTTGCGCTCATCAAGGTGCTGGCGATTATTGGCATGATCGGCTTTGGCCTGTGGCTGCTGTTCTCCGGTCACGGCGGCGAGCGTGCAAGCATCGACAACCTGTGGCAGCACGGCGGCTTTCTGGCGACCGGCTGGAAAGGGCTGATCCTGTCGCTGGCGGTCATTATGTTCTCCTTCGGCGGGCTGGAGCTGATTGGCATCACCGCGGCTGAAGCGCGCGATCCGCACAAAAGCATTCCGAAAGCGGTCAACCAGGTGGTGTACCGTATCCTGCTGTTCTATATCGGCTCGCTGGTGGTGCTGCTGGCGCTCTATCCGTGGGTAGAAGTGAAATCTGACAGTAGCCCGTTCGTGATGATCTTCCACGATTTGAACAGCAACGTGGTGGCTTCGGCGCTCAACTTCGTCATTCTCGTGGCGTCATTGTCGGTTTACAACAGCGGGGTTTACTCCAACAGCCGCATGCTGTTTGGCCTCTCCGTACAGGGCAACGCGCCGAAGTTCCTCACCCGCGTCAGCCGTCGCGGCGTGCCGATCAATTCGCTGTTCCTTTCTGGCGCTATCACCTCGCTGGTGGTGCTGATTAACTATCTGCTGCCGAAAGAGGCGTTTGGCCTGCTGATGGCGCTGGTTGTCGCCACGCTGCTGCTGAACTGGATCATGATCTGCCTGGCGCACCTGCGCTTCCGCGCGGCGATGCGACGCAAGGGGCGCGAGACGCAGTTTAAAGCGCTGCTCTATCCGGCGGGGAACTACCTCTGTATCGCCTTCCTCGGCCTGATTCTGGTGCTGATGTGCACCATGGATGAGATGCGCCTGTCAGCGATGCTGCTGCCGGTGTGGGTGGCGTTCCTGTTTATCGCGTTTAAGCTTTCACGAAGGTAAAAGCAAAACGGCAACCTGGTTGCCGTTTTTAGTGTTTGCACCCTCTCCCTGTGGGAGAGGGCCGGGGTGAGGGCACCAGACCGCACCACACTGCCCGCCTTCACGCCCGGTGGCGCTGCGCTTACCGGGCCTACATGTTCGGGGACGTTATTTAGTAGGCCGGGTAAGGCGCAGCCGTCACCCGGCACCTCCCCTTCACCGTTATCGTGACTCCCCTCCCAATTCTGTTTTGATCCAGAGGATCTTTGTTTTGTAATCGATTACTTTTCATTTGAACGAATTTGTAATCGATTACTTTTTCCGGGTGAGGCTTATCATGGTGTCAACTGAGAGTAGTGAAAAGGCGATAACGCAGCACCGGCTGCTGGTGCCGCGTCTGTCGCTGATGATGTTTCTGCAATTTTTTATCTGGGGTAGCTGGTCGGTCACGCTTGGCCTGGTGATGACCCGGCACAACATGTCTTTGCTGATTGGCGACGCGTTCTCTGCCGGACCCATCGCTTCCATTCTTTCGCCGTTCGTGCTCGGGATGCTGGTGGACCGCTTCTTCGCCTCGCAGAAGGTGATGGCGGTGATGCACCTCGCGGGCGCGGCGATCCTCTGGTTCGTGCCGGGGGCGTTGATTGCTGAGAACGGCGCGCTGCTGATTGGCCTGCTGTTTGGCTATACGCTCTGCTATATGCCGACGCTGGCGCTGACCAACAACATTGCGTTTCACAGTCTGGCGAACGTGGATAAAACCTTCCCGGTAGTGCGCGTGTTCGGCACCATCGGCTGGATCGCGGCGGGCATTTTCATCGGCGTCACCGGCGTGGCGTCCAGCGTCACCATCTTCCAGGTGGCGGCGGTCAGCTCCGTGTTGCTGGCGATCTACAGCCTGACGCTGCCGCACACGCCCGCCCCGGCGAAAGGCCTGCCGGTAAAGGTGCGGGATCTCTTCTGCGCGGACGCCTTCGCGCTGCTCAAAACCCGCCACTTCTTCGTCTTCTCCGTCTGCGCGATGCTGATCTCCGTCCCGCTCGGCACCTATTACGCCTACACCGCCTCGTATCTGGCGGATGCCGGCATTGCCGACGTCAGCACCGCCATGTCATTCGGGCAGATGTCTGAGATCGTCTTCATGCTGGTTATTCCTCTGCTGTTCCGCCGCCTGGGCGTGAAATATATGCTGCTGATCGGCATGCTGGCGTGGTTCGTGCGTTATGCCATGTTCGCGCTGGGCGTCAGCGAGGAGGGGCGCATTCTGCTGTATCTCGGCATTCTGCTCCACGGCGTCTGCTACGATTTCTTCTTTGTCGTTGGCTTTATCTACACCGACCGCGTGGCGGGCGAAAAGGTCAAAGGCCAGGCGCAGAGCATGATCGTGATGTTCACCTACGGCATCGGCATGCTGCTCGGCTCGCAGATTTCCGGCGCGCTCTACAACCGTCTGGTGGCAGGGCAGACCGTGCCGCAGGCGTGGGTCACATTCTGGTGGATCCCGGCGGTGGCTGCCGCGGCGATCGCGCTGATTTTCCTTCTCACGTTTAAGTATGACGATGACAAGGCGTAACGTTCAGGAGGTGGTATGAGGACAATGAAAGGACCGGGCATTTTTCTGTCGCAGTTTATTGGCGGGGAAGCGCCCTTCAACACGCTCGACGGGCTGGCAGGATGGGCGGCGGGGAAGGGTTACAAAGCGGTGCAGATCCCCTGCAACCATCCGCATATTTTTGATGTGGAGAAAGCCGCAGAGAGTCAGGCCTACTGCGACGACATCACCGCCAGGCTGGCCGCGCATGGGCTGGTCATCAGCGAGCTGTCGACCCATCTGGAGGGGCAGCTTGTTGCGGTAAACCCGGTTTACAGCGAGGCGTTTGACCACTTCGCCCCTGCTTCCGTGCGCGGTAACGATGCGGCGCGACGGGCGTGGGCGACGGAGAAGCTGAAGCAGGCGGCGGTCGCCTCGGCCCGATTAGGCCTGAAAGCACACGCCACCTTCTCCGGATCGCTGGCCTGGCCGTTTTTCTACCCGTGGCCGCCGCACAACGAGCAGCGTTTTCAGGATGCATTCGGGGAGCTGGCAGCCCGCTGGCGGCCGATTCTGGATACCTTCGACGAGCAGGGCGTGGACGTCTGCTTTGAGCTGCATCCGGGGGAAGATCTGCACGACGGCGTCACCTTCGAGCGTTTTCTGGCGCTGGTCGATAACCATCCGCGCTGTAATATTCTCTACGATCCAAGCCATATGCTGCTCCAGCAGATGGACTATCTGACCTTTATTGATATCTACCATGCGCGCATTAAAGCGTTCCACGTGAAGGACGCCGAGTTCCGCCCCAGCGGGCGCAGCGGCGTCTACGGCGGCTACCAGCCGTGGATCAACCGCGCCGGACGCTTCCGCTCGCCCGGCGACGGACAGATCGACTTTAAGGGCATTTTCAGCAAGCTGACCCAGTACGACTACGACGGCTGGGCGGTGCTGGAGTGGGAGTGCTGCCTGAAGGATGGCGATACCGGCGCGAGTGAGGGTAGTGAATTTATCCGCCGTCATATCATCCCGGTTTCCGGACGGGCGTTTGATGATTTCGCCGCAGGGGGCAGCCATGATTAACGTCGGGATTATCGGCAGCGGGTTTATTGGCCCGGCACATATCGAGGCGCTCAGGCGTCTCGGGTTTGTGCAGGTGGTCGCGCTCTGTGACGGCTCGCTCGTTAAGGCGCAGGAAAAGGCGCACCAGCTCAATGTGCCGCACGCCTGTGCCAGCGTGGAGGAACTGCTCGCGCTCCCTAATCTGCACGCGGTGCACAACTGCACGCCGAACCACCTGCACGCGGAGATTAACTGCCAGATCCTGCGTGCGGGCAAGCACGTGTTTTCCGAAAAGCCGCTGTGCATGACGCCGGACGAGGCGCGCGAGCTGGTGGCGCTGGCGGAGCAGGCAGGCGTGGTGCATGGCGTGAGTTTTGTCTATCGCCAGTTTGCGATGGTGCGCCAGGCGGCGAGCATGATGCGCGCGGGCACCCTCGGGCGGCTGTTTGCCTCGCACGGCAGCTATTTACAGGACTGGATGCTGCTGGAAACCGACTACAACTGGCGGGTGGATGCCGCACTCGGCGGCGCGTCGCGGGCGGTGGCGGATATCGGCTCCCACTGGTGCGATACGGTACAGTATGTGACCGGCAGGCGCATTACCGGGGTGATGGCTGATTTATCCACCGTCTGGCCGACGCGCAAGGCCAGCGTGGGCGGTCATCAGACCTTCTCCCATGACGAGCAGGCGGAGTATGAAGACAAACCGGTCACCACCGAAGACTTTGGTTCGGTGCTGTTCCGCTTTGACGACGGCAGCAAGGGCAGCTTTAGCGTCTCGCAGGTGAGCGCGGGGCGAAAAAATCGCCTGACCTTTGAAATTAACGGCAGCGAGCAGTCGGTGGCGTGGGATCAGGAAATCCCGCAGCAGCTGTGGATCGGCCATCGCGCCAGGGCAAACCAGATACTCAGCGACGATCCCGGCCTGATGAACCCTGACGTGGCTGACAGCGCCCACTTCCCCGGCGGGCACATTGAAGGCTGGCCGGATGCCTTTAAAAATATGATGGCGCAGTTTTACCGTGCCGTGCAGGCGGGCGCGATGCCGGATAATCCGCAGTTTGCCACCTTCCACGATGGCGCCTGTGTGATGTATATCATTGATGCGATTGTGAAAAGCCATCAGCAGCAGCGCTGGGTGCGCGTGGAATACTGACGCATTGCCCGGTTCGCCGGGCAATCAATTTGTGGTAGCCTGCACAAAACGCTAACCGCAGGATGTATCGTCGCTATGTCAATTCAGAAAATCGCTCAACTGGCCGGGGTATCCGTGGCAACGGTCTCCCGCGTACTGAATAACAGCGATACCGTGAAGGCGAAAAACCGCGAGCGCGTTTTGCAGGCGATCCAGGAGAGTAACTACCAGCCCAATCTGCTGGCGCGTCAGCTGCGCACTGCCCGCAGCTATATGATCCTGGTGATGGTCTCGAACATCGCCAACCCGTTCTGCGCCGAAGTGGTGAAGGGCATTGAAGCCGAGGCGGAAAAGAACGGCTATCGCATTCTGCTGTGCAACTCCGGCTCGGATATTGAGCGCTCCCGCTCGGGCTTAAGCCTGCTCTCCGGCAAAATCGTCGACGGCATTATCACCATGGATGCATTCTCGAAACTGCCGGAGCTGGCCGCGCTGATTGGCAACGCGCCGTGGGTGCAGTGCGCTGAATACGCCGATGCGGGCGCGGTCTCCTGCGTGGGGATTAATGATGTTGATGCCTCCCAGCACGTTGTCAGCCAGCTTGCCGACGGGGGACGCAAACGCATTGCGCTGATCAACCACGACCTCAGCTACAAATATGCCCGTCTGCGCGAGCGCGGCTATAAGAGCGTCATACACCTGCGGGATCTGGACTATCAGGCGGTGGAGTACGCCAGCGAACTCAGCTCCGGTGCGGGCATGGCGGCGATGCAAAACCTGTTAAAAGCAAACCCGCCGGATGCGGTATTTGCCGTTTCCGATACGCTGGCGGCGGGGGCGCTGCGCGCCATACAGCAGGCAGGGCTGCGGGTGCCAGAAGATATCGCGGTGGTCGGCTTTGACGGCACTGAGCTGGCGGAGATGATTTCACTCACCACCATTGAACAGCCGTCGCGGGATATCGGGCGCAAGGCGGTCGATCTGTTACTGAACAAAATCGACAACCCGGATGCGCCCACGGAAAGGGTCATGATGGACTGGCGCTTTATTTCCCGCGCCAGCGCCTGATTATCTGGCGATGACGCCAGCCAGCGAGCGAATATCGTTTCCGGTTGGCGACTGGTGAATACGCAGGCCAAATTCATCCACCACCGCGAAAATATGATCGAAGATGTCGGCCTGAATATCTTCGTATTCCGCCCAGATCACCGTGTTGGTAAAGGCATATATTTCAATCGGCAGCCCGTTGGCATCCGGCGCGAGCTGGCGCACCATCAGCGTCATATCTTTACGAATACGCGGGTGGTTACGCAGATATTCATTCAGGTAGGCACGGAAGGTGCCGATATTGGTCATCTTGCGCAGGTTTAATACCGATTCCCCTTCGCCGTTCTGCTGATTCCACAGGTTAATTTCCTCATGACGTGCGGCCAGATACGGCTTCAGCAGTTTCGCCTGAATCAGTTTCTGCTGCTCCTGCTCGTCGAGGAAATGAATGCTGGTGGTATCGATGTTCAGGCTGCGCTTGATGCGGCGGCCACCGGAGGCGGACATGCCGCTCCAGTTGATGAACGCATCGGACACCAGCGCCCAGGTCGGAATGGTGGTGATGGTGTTATCGAAATTGCGCACTTTAACGGTGGTCAGGCCGATGTCGGTCACCGTGCCGTTAGCGCCGTACTTCGGCATCTCCAGCCAGTCGCCGAGCTTGAGCATGTCGTTGGCGGAGAGCTGAATGCCCGCCACTAAGCCCAGTATCGGGTCTTTAAAGACCAGCATCAGAACGGCAGCCATCGCACCCAGGCCGCTTATCAGAATGGCGGGTGACTGACCGATCAGCAGGGAGATAATTAATATTCCCACCAGAATGGCGCTCACCAGCTTGATGCCCTGGAATATCCCCTTCAGCGGCAGCTGCGAGGCGGTAGCCATTTTCTGCGACAGATTGAAAATCACGTCCAGCAGCGAGAAGAAGGAGAGCAGGGCATAAACCATCACCCACAATTTTGCGCAGGTGGTGAGTAATTCCGCCGCTTCGCTGCCTTTTTGCAGCCACAGAACCGCCTGGACGTTGACGATTATCCCCTGGAGGGTAAACGCCAGACGGTGAAATAATTTGTTCTGCGTAATGATCTGCAACCATAAATGACTGCTGGCCTGGGCGCGTTTCTCGAATGCGCGCAGCACCACTTTGTGCAGAATAAAATGAACGATAATGGCTGTAAGAAAAATAATACCAAAGATAATCACTAAAGAGGTGGTGTGATTAATTTCAATCCCTAACTCTTCAACCTGAGCAATTAATTCCTGCATAACGTCTCCTGTATTGATGCAGCCCCATAATGGCGGCTGCGGATCTATTATGCAAATTCAGGCAGTTTTATTTTGTCGCCGGACAGGCCTTGACGACCGGTAAACACAGACGATGGCGCATACGCAGCGTGGCCAGCGCCAGCACCCCCATCATGGCCGTTTCCACCATCAGGAAGACGTTGACCGCCTGGGTATAATCTCCGTGATGATTTTGCAGCCCGTGCAGCAAAATCGCGCCGAAAATGGCCGGGCCAAGCCCCAGCGCAGCCTGTTGCAGCGTGCTTAAAATCGCGCTCGCGGCCCCCGCGTCGTCAGGCTGAATATCGCGCATCCCGATACGGTAGAAGCTGTTTACAATCAGCGCCTGCCCGTAACCCACCAGCCCGGTGGCCGGGGCCAGCGTCAGCGCGGTATTCTGCATTCCCCAGTGACGGAACGTGGCGATCAACGCCACCAGGCCGACAAGCTGAATCGCAAGCCCGGTCAGCAGGATGGCGCTGGTGCTGTAGCGGGCAATCAGGCGTGGGGCGAACCAGGCAGAAATAAAATAGGTGACGCCGAGCGCGATAAAGCTATTCCCGGACTGCCACGGCGCCATCCCCAGACCGCTTTGCATAGTCAGCGCCATACAGAACATGAACCCGGACCAGACGCTGAAAAAGAGTATCCCAATCAGCACGCCAAAGCGGATGCTGCGCAGCTGCAACAGGCGCGGCGCGATAAGCGGGTGGGCATTCTCACGCTCTTTTTTGCGCGCGTTCAGCACCATCAAACAGGCCAGCGGCACAATCGCCAGCAGTGCGGCCTTCAGCGGCCACGACCAGTGCCACTGCGGGCCGAGCGCCATCGGGAACAGCAGGCAGCACAGTATCGCCGTCAGCAGGACAGTCCCGGTCCAGTCAATGCGCGACGGCGTGTCGCGGCGGGTTTCCGGCACGTAGCGACGGCTCAGCGCCAGCACCACCAGACAAATCGGCACGTTGATAAAGAAGGCGTTGCGCCAGCCCAGCCCGGCGATGTCCGCCGACACCAGCCAGCCGCCACCCATCTGGCCGACGATAAACGCAATTCCGCCGATCCCCCCGAACAGGCTGATCGCTCTGGCGTGTGCCGTTCCTTTTAACGTCACATGCAACGTCGCGAGAATTTGCGGCATGATCAGCGCGGCGCCCGCGCCCTGAATAATGCGCGCGCCAAGCAACTGTTCGATATTGCCCGCCATGCCGCACAGCAGCGAGGCCAGGCCAAAACACGCCACGCCCCACATAAACAGGCGACGGCGGCCAAGGTTATCGCCCAGCTTGCTGCCGGGGGCCAGGCAGACGGCAAAGGCCACGCCGTAGAGGGCGACGATCAGCTCCAGTTCGGTGGCGGTGGCGTGTAATGAATGGGTGATGGAATCCAGCGCCACGTTGGTGATTGAGGTATCAATCAGCGGCAGCATCTGGCCGGTTAACAGCAGTATCAGGCCCGCACGACCCGGTGAAACAACTGACGTATTCATGGTGACTCCATTGCGTCAAACAGCGTAGAGTCGTAGCATCAACCATCTGATAAACGGGTACCAGTTCTTGCTTATACTGGTACTGACACTACCATGCAGGAGATGTTATGACGCTGATGTCTGAACCTGTCACCTCTCTCCAGGATGACACCCGCAAGCAGCTGGGCGCGTTTTTGCGTGCCCGGCGCGAAAGCCTCGATCCGCAGCGCCTCGGCTTGCCGCGCAGCGGCCGCCGCCGCACGCCGGGCCTGCGCCGGGAGGAGGTGGCGATGCTCGCGGATGTCGGCGTGACCTGGTACACCTGGCTGGAACAGGGCCGGGACGTCAATCCGTCCAGCGCGGTGATGGCCGCCATCGCAAAAGCGCTGCAATGCACCCCGACCGAAGCCCGGCATCTTTTTGTGCTCGCCGGTTTGCCGCCGGGCGAAGCCCCGCAGGCGGTGTGCTGCGAGGGGATCAGCGAAGGCACGCGTCGCCTGCTGGATACCCTGATGCCGAAACCTGCCAGTATTCAGAAACCGAATTTCGATATCGTGGCGTGGAACGACAGCTTCGGCCACCTGATGGGCGTCGATTTCAACGCCATCCCGCCGGAAGATCGCAACTGTATTTACCTGTTCCTCACCCATCCGGCGTGGCGCGCGCGGCTTGGCAAACGTGACGACGTGCTGCCGATTTTCGTCTCCTACTTCCGCGCGGCCATGGCTGAGCACCGTGGCGACCCGCTCTGGGAAGCGAAGCTGGCGCGTTTTTTTGCGGTGTCCGAAGAGTTCAAAACCCTGTGGCACCAGCGTAACGACGTGCGCGGCGTGGAGAACCAGCTCAAGCTGTTCACCCATCCCGAGCTGGGGGATTTTCATCTCCAGCAGATGTACTGGTACTCCGCCCCGCGAAACGGATCGCGGCTGCTGGTCTATTTACCCGTGGATGAGGCAGGGGAGAAGGCGATGGCGTGGCTGGCGGAGCAGGGGAAGTAAGTTTTTTGCGAGGGACTTTCAGGGAATCAACGCGGATCCGGCCCTGCCTGGAATAAGCTGGTAAGGTGAATCACGAAAGGCAAAATTATCCTTTAATGCAAATTACCTTACATGCTAATATTATAAGGGATGAAATACAGTGTTCAGACTTATCGTTCATGCGGCAGTCAGGGAGGAGATCCTCTCATTGCCTGCGGGAGTACAGGCGAAGCTGATTCGCCAGCTTGATAAATTACGCAACAACCCGACAGTATTGCGTGAACCTGACAGCAAACCCTTACCCAATGGTTTGTTCGAAATCCGAACCGTCGGGCTGATCCATACTCGTGGGATCTACGTTTATCAGCGGGAAAGAACCATTTTTCTGCTGCGGGTGTTTATCAAGAAGACGCAAAAAACGCCCTCTGCTGAACTCCGTCTGGCACTGAAACGACAACAGGAGATGTTGGATGAGCAAAAAGATTATTGACTGGGACGAACTCAGAGCTGAACTGTTAAGCGATTCAGAAGTTCAGGCTTCCTTTGATGCAGAAGAGCGCAAGGAACGCCTGCGGGAGATGCTGGCGCAATGGCGCAATCATGCTGGTCTGACGCGCGCCCAGGTGGCGGAGCGGATGGGCGTCAGCGCACCGACGGTATCACGAATGGAAGCAAATATTACCCGGGCGAGTCTCGATACATTAACGCGTTATGCGCTGGTGTGCGGGGTAAAGCATCCGCAGATAACGCTTTACTGAAAACGGGCACGCCGATAGCCGGCGTGCCAGAAGCGCTTAGCACTCAGTCACAATCGTGCTCAGCGGCAGGCGAGATTTCGGCAGCGTGGCGTTGAAATCTTCCACGCTGTGATGCCCGACCGGGACCACCACCAGGCTGGTGAAGCCTTTCTCTTTCAGGCCAAACTCTTCGTCGAGGATCGCGGCGTCAAATCCTTCGATGGGTACCGCATCCAGGCCCATCGCGGCCACGCCCAGCAGGAAGTTGCCGACGTTCAGGTAAACCTGCTTCGCCATCCACTGGTCGTCATCTTTCAGATCCACGCGGTGCATGTCGGCAAAATAGCAGCGGCCTTTGTGGTTCGCGGCTTTTGCTTCTGGCGTGGCGAAACGGCCGTCAGCCTCTTCCTGATCGACAACGCGCTCAAGCCAGGCATCGTCCATCGCGGTTTTCGCGCAGAACACCACCACGTGAGAGGCATCCAGCATTTTGCGTTCGTTAAACACATAGGTGCCCGCCGCGGATTTTGCCACGCGCGCTTTACCCTCTTCAGTGCTGGCAACTATAAAGTGCCACGGCTGGGAGTTGGTGCTGGACGGGCTGTATTGCAGCAGCGTTTTGATTTTTTCCGCTTCTTCTGCGGTCAGTTTTTTGGCTGGGTCGAACGCCTTGGTAGAGTGGCGTTTCAGGGCGACAGAAATAATATCCATAACAACTCCTGGTGATGAAATTCGCCCGCGGGCGGGCGTGAAAGGAAAGCAGATTACCGCGCGAAGCGGGAAAAGATAAGTGCGATTCGAGCGCTTATTCTGTTCGTCTCAGACGAACAATCAGGCTGGCCGAATCCACTTCTGATCTTTTTTCGGCAGTTTATCAACGACCAGATTCCACGAATCCGTAATCAGGTCGGTGACCAGTTCAGGCGTGATGTCGTCCGTGCCATAAAGTGAGATCCAGTGTTTTTTATTCAGATGGTAACCGGGCTCCACGCCACGGTAGATCTGCTGATTGAGCAGCGATTTTTCCGGATCGGATTTCAGGCTGACGTGGGCCCGACCGTGTGCGGTCGCCATCAGCATAAAAATTTTCCCGCCCACCTTAAATACGTCATACTCCGGGCCAAACGGCCAGCAATGTTCGGTAAAAGGCATCTCCAGCGCGACGCGTCTGGCATGTTCCTGCAAGGATTTACTGTCCATGGTTATCTTCCTCAGCAAGCCCGCGCCACATGGCTTCAAAGCCCAGCGCTTTAAAATCGACGGCACGGGACGGATCGCGCGCGGCAAACTCCATGGTGGTTTCAGCCAGCGATAAGAACATTGCATCACCGAAGGTCTTAAACTCGTCAGACATAAACACCGGGCGGATCGAACGACGACACAGTTCATGCAGTTCCGGGAACATGTCTTTCACCGCCTGCTCGGTTTCGGCGTTCAGCTTTTCACTGACGCCAATCTGGCGGATAGCCGCATGCGCCAGGGGGTTACGAATGCCCCAGTCTACATAGCTGTTCCAGATATTGCGGGTATGCTCTTTTGGCTCGGTGATGGTGCGATCGAGATTCGCCAGCATGGTCTGGCAGAGATCCTGCTTCAGATGCAGGTAGAGGGCATTCAGCAGATCGTCTTTGGTAGCAAAGTAGCGAAACAGTGTCCCTTCAGCGACGCCCGCATTACGGGCAATTAACGCCGTTGAGGCGGCAATACCTGACTGCGCAAACG
Source organism: Enterobacter sp. BIDMC93 (assembly GCF_001037805.1). NCBI lineage: Bacteria > Pseudomonadati > Pseudomonadota > Gammaproteobacteria > Enterobacterales > Enterobacteriaceae > Enterobacter > Enterobacter sp. BIDMC93. The sequence continues at coordinate 3,892,423 of NZ_KQ089962.1, read as the reverse complement.
CAGCCGTTGCTGCTTCCAGTAAGGCCTGTTTTTTATCTTCACTCTTTGGACGTGCCACTAAATTTTTCCTCCCGTCAATTGTAAAAGCCCTGATTGAAACACGAGCCTTGATACGCTGCAACGCGGAATGTCAAAGAACGAAAACCTTCTTGACGGCGTAATCATCCTATCTATAATGAGTGCTTACTCACTCATAATCAAGTGTCACCCGCGCAAACCATCGGATGGGGCGCGTAGGCGGGTCAGGAAATGAAAAAGCCTCTATTCATCTGCGTGGTGTTAGTCATGATTATTGCTTCAGCTGCCAGTTTACCGTTTGTACTGAATGCCGGATTTGGCCAGCCACCGCAGGGTGCGCAGCTCTCTGAAGTGGAAGCCTCTCCGCACTATCGCGACGGGCAATTCCATAACACGCTCCCTACGCCGGGCTTTACCGGGCAACAAAATATGCTGGTGGCGTGGTGGCAGTTCCTTACCCGTAAAACCGAAAACGCCCGTCCTGCGCAGCCGCTGCCGCTGGTGAAAACCGATCTGGCGAGCCTGTCGCCTGAACAGGACACGCTGGTGTGGCTCGGCCACTCCTCCTGGTATATGCAGCTGGCGGGGAAACGCATCCTGATCGATCCGGTTCTGAGTAGCTACGCCGCACCGTTCTCCTTCCTCAATAAAGCGTTTGCGGGGGAGTACCCGTGGCGTGCGGAGAGCATGCCGGAGATCGACCTGCTGATTATCTCCCACGATCACTATGACCATCTGGATTACGCCACCATCAAGGCGCTGCTGCCGAAGGTTAAGCGCGTGGTCACCCCGCTGGGCGTGGGGTCGCATCTGCGCTATTGGGGGATGAACCCTGAGATTATCGACGAGCGGGACTGGAACCAGTCGGTGCATATCAGCGATACGCTGACGGTGCACGTTCTGCCGGCGCGCCATTTTTCCGGGCGCGGCATTAAGCGTAACCAGACCCTGTGGGGCAGCTTTATGTTTGTCACCCCAGAGCGAAAGGTCTACTACAGCGGAGACTCCGGTTACGGCTCGCACTTCAAAGCGATTGGCGAGCAGTTTGGCGGAGTTGACTTAGCCATCATGGAAAACGGCCAGTACGACCAGGACTGGAAGTACATCCATATGCACCCGGCAGAAACGGCGCAGGCCTCGGCAGATCTCAATGCCAAAGCGGTCGTACCGGGACATAACGGGCGTTTTGTGCTGGCGAAACATACCTGGAACGATCCACTGATCCAGCTGGCGAAAGCCAGTAAGGATAAAAACTACCGGCTGCTGACGCCGGAGCTGGGCGAGCCCGTGCGGGTGAGTGATACCACGCAACAATTTCGCGAGTGGTGGGAATAATGTTTAAGCGAGAAGCAGAGGGGGAGAGCAGTATGACGATTTCCGCTCAGGTCATTGATACGATTGTCGAATGGATTGATGACAATCTACACCAGCCGTTACGCATCGAAGAGATTGCCCGCCATGCGGGTTACTCAAAATGGCATTTACAGCGGCTGTTTATGCAGTACAAAGGCGAAAGTCTGGGGCGCTACATCCGCGAACGCAAGCTGCTGATGGCGGCGCGCGATCTGCGTGAGTCAGACGAGCGCGTGTACGATATCTGCCTGCGCTATGGGTTTGACTCGCAGCAGACGTTTACCCGCATCTTTACCCGCACCTTCAACCAGCCGCCCGGGGCGTACCGCAAAGAAAACCACGGTCGGGCGCACTGAAAAACATCCCCTCACCCCGGCCCTCTCCCCTTTAGGGAGAGGGTTAGGGTGAGGGGATCAGACAGCACCATGCTTACCAGCTGTAATTCACCGTCGCCGTCACCGTCCGGCCAATCCCGTAGAAGCACGCCGTATCGCTTGCGCATGACGCCACATACTTCGTGTCTGCCACGTTATTGACGTTGAACTGCACGCTTGCCCCTTTCAGGCTGCGGTTCATCTCGCCCAGATCGTAGCGCAGCATCGCGTCATACAGATCCACCGATGGCACCTTGAAGGTGTTCTTCGCATCGCCGTAGCTGGTGCCGATGTAGCGCATCCCCACGCCAGCGGTCAGGCTCTTCAGCGCTCCGCCCGGAACGGTATAGCTGGCGAACGCCGATGCCATATGCGCTGGAATGCGCGCAGGCGTTTTGCCTTCAGTTCCCGCCACCGTGGTGCTTTCGGTTTTTGCATCGGTGTAAGTGTAGGAGCCAATCAGGTTGATGTTATCCATCAGCGTGGCGTGGATTTCCGCTTCAGCGCCTTTCGAACGCACCTTGCCCGCATTTTCGAACCAGCCTTCAGCGCTGTTATAGGTCGCGACGTTGTCCTGAGTCAAATCGTACAGCGCCAGGGTCATCAGCGTGGTGTCGACCGGCTGATATTTCACGCCAATCTCGGTCTGCTCCCCGGTAGTAGGCCTGAATGGCGCAACGCCCGGCGCACGGTTGGTTTGCAGGTTCGGTTCAAACGAGGTGCTGTAGCTGATGTACGGCGACAGGCCAGAATCAAACGCGTACAGCAGGCCAGTGCGCCAGGTAAATTTGTTGTCGTTCTGCTGGGTTAAGCTGTTGTCGGTGAAGTCGCTGGTACGCACTTCGCTCCAGTCGTAGCGCCCGGAAACCAGCCACTCCCAGTTGTTCCAGCTCATCTGATCCTGAAGATACAGGCCCATCTGGTCGAGATTTTGCTGCTCGTCGGTGGCCGTTTTGAAGGTACTTTCATCCACGTTCACGCCGTAAACCGGGTTTGTCCAGTCGAGGTCATACTGTGAGCCGCTCCCGCGCGCCAGCAGCTGTTTATCCTTACTGGTCTTGTAATCAAACCCGCCGAGCAGGGTGTGGTTGACGCTTCCGGTCTCCAGCAGATATTCCAGCTGGTTATCAAGGCCAAATTCGTTGGTCGTGCGCTCTTCACGCTGGGCGCGACGGGTCAACACCGTGCTGTTGGCCGCGCTGTTGGCGTAAACCAGATAACGATATTTCTGCTTGATGGTGGCGTAACGGGCGTTCTGGCGGAAGGTGAGGTTGTCGGCGAACTGGTGTTCCAGCTCGTAGCCAATCATCGTCTGCTCGCGCCAGGATTGATTGTAATTCGGATCGCTGACGTCAAAGTCGCGCGGGATGTACTTCCCGTCGGCACTTTTCACCGTGCCATACGCGGGCAGGAAGTTGCGGTATCCGGCATCCGGATCTTTCTGGTAGCTGGTCAGCAGCGTAAAGCGGGTCTGATCGTTCGGGTACCAGGTGATCGCCGGGGCGATCGCCATCCGCGTCTCTTTATAATCGTCCACCTGATTATGCTGCGTACGGGCGATACCGTTCACGCGATACAGCACGCGGCCGTCGTCGCTCAGCTTGCCGCCGAAATCAAACGCACCTTCGGCGAGATCGTTATTGCCGGTGCGGAACTGCACGTTGTGAATGGCCTCCGCCGTCGGGCGCTTGCTGGTCATACTGATTAACCCGCCAGGATTCACCTGTCCAAACAGCACCGACGCCGGGCCGCGCACCAGCTCCACGCGCTCCAGCAGCCACGGGTCAACTGTGCCCGTCTGTGAGGAAGCCGTTGCGCCAAAGCTTAAGCCGTCGAGGAATTTCGGCACGTAGCTAAAGCCGCGCACAAACACCTCGTCGTTACGGTTAGACGAGCCACGGTACTCGGTAAACACGCCCGCCGAGTAGCGCAGCGCCTGCGAAACGGAGGTGACGTCCTGCATGTTCATCTGATCGCGGGTGATCACCGATACCGACTGCGGCGTCTTCACGATCTCCGCGCTGGTCTTGGTGGCGGAGAGCGTTTTCGTCGCCACAATGCCTTTTACGGGCGCATTGGGCTCTTCAATCACGCCCTGCGTCACTGTAATCGTTTCTTCTTTCGTTTCTGCCTGAGCCGCGACGCTGGTCGTCGCCAGACTCAGCAGCCAGAGCTGCATTATCTTATTATTTTTAAACATTTTTATTGAACGTCCTTGGTTGCTATCGCCATAAAAACACCGGTAAAACGCCGTTGATGATATTGCAAATTATTACCATTTGCATTAGCGTTGTTAACAAATTTCGTTGGGGAACAAGCGGTAATGAAGAGGGTATGGAGTGGGTTGCTGCTGGGGATCGGCGCGCTGCCCGCCGTGGCGGCAACGTGCGAGCAGTCGTCCCGGCAGGGCGATGTTCAGGGAAAGTTTGATGCCAGCGGCGAAGTCTGCTTCTCCCTGCCCGAGCTGGATGAAAATTACGTTTCCGCCACGCTGCATGGCGTGACGGATGCGCGCCTGCTGGATGGGCAAAACCGTCGCATCCGCACGCTGATCGAAAACGGTCCTGCGGACGGGGAACACACGCTGCTGTTTGCCCTGCCGGTGAAACAGAACACCTCGCTGGTGCTACACGGCGAAGCTGGCAAGCCGTGGCGTTTTCAGTGGCGGATGAAAGAGACCTCTCCGTTACCACGCGTGCAGATGCTGGCGCCAGAAAGCCCGACGCTGAAGGCGCTGGCAAACGTCATTTCTGCCGGTGGAAGTACCGAGGCGTTCTGGCAGGCGCAGCGTCGACAGGGAACGCCGATGGTGGAGCCGGTAGATGCGAGCCATAAGCGGGTGACCTTTCTGTGGCGCGGCGCGCGGGATAACGTCTTCATTCTCGGCTCTCCGGCGGGGGATCACGATCCGCTGTTCCGTCTGGGCAACAGCGACGTCTGGTTCCGCAGCTACGTGGTCCCCGCTGATACGGTGATGCAGTACAAGCTCGCCCCCGATGTGCCGATCGTTGAAGGCTCTGCCCGCGATCAACGCCGCGCCATCCTGGTAAGCGCGCAGGCCGATCCGCTTAACCCGAATAGCTTTGGGGAGCAGAAGACCGATCGCTGGAATCGCTTTTCTCTGCTCGATCTCAGCCCGGCGCGCTACTGCTCCGTTCGGGCTACGGCACAGCCGCTGGTACACGGGACGCTGAGCCGCCAGAGGCTGAGCAGCAACATCCTCGGCAATGCCCGCGACGTGATGATCTACCAACCGCGCGGCACACAGCCCGCACGCTGGACGCTCATCCTCTTCGACGGACAGGTTTATCAGGACGAATACCATTTTGCCAACGTGCTGGACGGTCTGATTGCCCGGCATCACCTGCCACCGATTAACGTGGTGTTTATCGACAGCCTCGATCACGCCCGTCGCGGCAACGAGCTGCCGCCGAACCCGGATTTTGCTGACTTTATGGCGCACGAGCTGCTGCCGTGGCTGCGGGGGAAGGGCATCGGCATGCAGCGGCAGAAAACCGTACTGGCAGGATCAAGCTACGGGGGAATTGCCTCTTCATGGGTGGCGCTCCGCTATCCGCGCCTGTTTGGCAACGTGCTGAGCCTTTCCGGTTCTTACTGGTGGGCGCCAGAAGGTGACGCTCCCGGCTGGCTGACGCGTCAGTACCAACAGTCTCCACCGTATCCGGTGCGTTTCTGGTTACAGGCCGGGAAGTTTGAAACCACGGGGCCGGGCGGCGGCATCTATCGCACCACGCAGGATTTTGAACAGGTGCTGAGGAAAAAAGGCTATCGCGTCAGCTTTCATCCCTCATCCAGCGGCCACGACTACGCGGCCTGGTGTGAAGCGCTGATCCACGGGATGCGCGATCTCACTGGCTTACGACGCCAGTGAAAACCAGCGGCGCCAGATGAAACGCAGGATAAAGAATTCAATTGCGCCGAGCACCAAAAACCACAGACAGAACAGAATGGTGTACAGCTGATTCAGATCGACCATATGAAAGGTCTGAACCAGCTTCTGCGCCAGCACCAGACCCAGCGATGGCGCAGGTAACAGCAGGCAGGAGAGCAGGGCCATCAGCAAAATGCCCCCTGCGGTGAGCAGCGATTCTAACGGGTGTTTCATCGTAATGTTAATCGTCAGTTAAAAATGTCATTGTCCGGCATCCTGAAACGTAAAGCAATATCATGCCCGCTGGCAAAATTGGGTGAAAGGCCACCGTTATTCTGCGAATTAATAACAGAAAATAGATAATATTTCCGCAGCGATTAAATTAATATCGCGTTATGTAAATAAACGTCTTTCTCATGAAAATAATTTTACAAAGCTATAGGTGCTATATCCAATTAACGTCGCAATAACAATGGCTGCGACAATGTATAACGCCAGGCGCCGTCCGCGATAAATACCAAACATGCTTCCTCCTCGTTTAGTGTTGGTTTAGAAATATTTTGTAAAAATCAACGCGTCGAAATAATTTTAATCAGTTTTGAATAACCGGGTAGTCAATATATTGCGGTAGATCAATTTAACCCGCAACACTTAAAAATGAATTATTTAAAGCCAGAAAGGAATTCCGGCTTCCGTCCACCGGATATTGAAGGAAAAATACCATGACCAAAAAAAATTTCTCGCAGAATATGCCACCCGCAGGCGGGCAGGCGTACCAGCAGACCGTAGAGCAGGTGCTTGCTCAGGCGCAGAGCCAGGCTAATGGCCTGGACCGTGCCGAGGCGCAGGCGCGTTTACAGAAGCATGGCCCGAACGCGCTGCCGGAGAAAAAAGGCAAGCCGGGCTGGCTGCGTTTTCTCGCGCATTTTAACGATGTCCTGATTTACGTCCTGCTGGCAGCCGCCGTATTAACGGCAGTAATGGGACACTGGGTTGATACGCTGGTTATTCTGGGCGTGGCGGTAATCAATGCCTTAATTGGCCACATTCAGGAAAGTAACGCGGAAAAATCCCTGAAGAGTATTCGCAATATGCTCTCCAGCGAGGCGCGCGTTATTCGTAACGGCAACCATGAAACTATCCCGACGACGGAAATCGTCCCGGGCGATATTATTGTGTTGCGCGCAGGAGATCGTATACCGGCGGATATGCGCTTAATCGAAGCGCATAATTTACGCGTGGAAGAGGCAATTCTGACCGGTGAATCCACCGTGGTGGATAAACACACGAACCCGATGAACGGCGAATTACCGCTGGGCGACCGCACGAACCTGGTCTTTTCCGGTACGACGGTAAGCGCGGGCGGCGGCGTTGGCGTGGTCATTGCCACGGGCCAGGAGACCGAACTCGGCCACATCAACCAGATGATGGCGGGCATTGAAAAACACCGCACCCCGCTGCTGGTGCAGATGGACAAGCTGGGCAAAGCGATCTTCGCCATCATTCTGGCGATGATGGCCGCGCTGTTTGTCTTCAGCCTGGTGTTCCGCGAGATCCCGATGGGCGAGCTGCTGCTCTCCCTGATTAGCCTGGCGGTAGCCTCCGTACCGGAAGGTCTGCCAGCGATTATCTCCATTATCCTCTCCCTGGGTGTGCAGGCGATGGCGCGCAAGCGGGCGATTATCCGCAAGCTGCCGACGGTTGAAACCCTGGGCGCGATGACCGTGGTCTGCTCGGATAAAACCGGCACCCTGACCATGAACGAGATGACGGTGAAAGCCATCATCACCGCCGACACCTGCTATCGCGTGGACGGCAACAGCTACGAGCCGGTGGGCAACATCTACCTCGAAGGCAGCGACGAGCCGGTGCAGATCCAGCCGGGCACCGTGCTGGAGCAGTACCTGCGCACCATCGACCTGTGTAACGACAGCCAGCTGATTCAGGACGAGCGTGGCCTGTGGGGCATCACCGGCGGGCCAACCGAGGGCGCGCTGAAGGTGCTGGCGGCCAAGGCCCACCTCGAGCCGGTCGTGACCACGCTGGTTAACAAGATCCCGTTCGACTCTCAGTACAAGTACATGAGCACCCACTACCAGATTGGCAGTGAGGAGCAGATTTTGATTACCGGCGCGCCGGACGTGATTTTCGCCCTGTGTGAGCAGCAGCAGACCCGCAACGGTGCGCAAGCCTTTGACCGCGCGTACTGGGAAACGGAGATGGAGCGCTATGCGCGTCAGGGGCTGCGCATGGTCGCCGCGGCGTTCAAGCCAGCGAACGGCGAGCAGGCATTAACTCACGACGACCTGAGCCACGGTCTGATCTTCCTCGGCATTGCCGGGATGATGGATCCGCCGCGTCCGGAAGCGATTGAGGCGATTAACGCCTGCCAGCAGGCGGGGATCCGCGTGAAGATGATCACCGGGGATCACCCACAGACGGCGATGAGCATCGGCCAGATGCTGGGGATCACCAACAGCGAGCAGGCGGTTACCGGCTACCAGCTGGAGAAGATGGACGACGCCGAGCTGGCGGAAGCGGCGGTGAAGTATGACATCTTCGCCCGTACCAGCCCGGAGCATAAGCTGCGCCTGGTGAAAGCGTTGCAGGACAAAGGCGAAATCGTCGGCATGACCGGTGACGGCGTGAACGATGCCCCGGCGCTGCGCCAGGCGGACGTGGGTATCGCGATGGGCATCAAAGGCACGGAAGTGACCAAAGAGGCGGCGGACATGGTCCTGACGGACGATAACTTCGCCACCATCGCCAGCGCGGTAAAAGAGGGGCGTCGCGTTTACGACAACCTGAAGAAGACCATCCTGTTCATCATGCCGACCAACCTGGCGCAGGGGCTATTGATTGTGATTGCGCTGCTGGCGGGGAACATCATTCCGCTGACGCCAGTGCTGATCCTGTGGATGAACATGGCGACCTCCGCCACGCTCTCCTTCGGCCTGGCCTTCGAGGCCGCCGAGCGCAACATTATGCGCCGCCCGCCGCGTCAGACTGGGCAGCACGTGATGGACGCCTACGCCGTCTGGCGCGTGGCCTTCGTCGGCACCATGATTGCCATCGCCGCCTTTGCGCTGGAAGCCTGGCTGGCCCCGCGCGGCCACAGCGCGGAGTTCATCCGCACCGTGCTGTTGCAGATGCTGGTCTGCGCCCAGTGGGTATACATGATTAACTGCCGCAATACCGACGGGTTCTCCCTGAACCGCGGCCTGCTGGCGAACAAAGGGATCTGGCTGGTAACGGGCGTACTGTTCCTGCTCCAGGCGGCGATTATCTACCTGCCGTTTATGCAGATGCTGTTCGGCACCGAAGCGCTGCCGCTGCGCTACTGGTTCGTGACGCTGGCGGTGGCGGGCGTGATGTTCTTCGTCGTCGAAATCGAGAAGCGACTGACCCGCAGGTTCCGTAAGGCTGCATAACCTTTTGCCCTCACCCTAACCCTCTCCCACAGGGAGAGGGAACTCTGACCTCCCTCTCCCTGTGGGAGAGGGCCGGGGTGAGGGAAAACAACGCCGAGGTACTCCCATGAAATTCCCACTCCTGTTCGCGCTCCTCGCCTGCACCCTGCCACCCGCATTCGCCGCGGCCATTCCCGTGCGTGTCGCCACCGTGGAGCAGACCGCCCACGCCGCCGAGCGTCAGATCCCGGGTCGCATTGAAGCTATCCACACCGTTGAACTGCGCGCCCGCACGGAAGGCGTCATCACCAGAATCCACTTCCGCGACGGGCAGTACGTGAAAAAAGGCGACGTGTTGTTCGAACTGGACGACGCCGAGCCGCGCGCCGCCCTGCGTCTGGCGCAGGCCGAAGTGAGAAGCGCCGAAGCCACGCTGCGTCAGGCGCAGCAGCAGCTGTCACGCTTCGAAAGCCTGGGCAGCAGCAACGCCATCAGCCGCCACGACGTGGACAACGCCCGCATGCAGCGCGACGTAGCGAGCGCCGCGCTGGAGCAGGCGAAAGCCCGGCTCGACACCCGCAGCGTCACCCTCAACTACACGCGCATTACCTCACCGATTGACGGGCGCGTGGGGCACAGCAACTTTCACGTCGGCAGCCTGGTGAATCCTGCCAGCGGTGTGCTGGTGGAGGTGGTGCAGCTCGATCCCATCCGCATCGCCTTTGCGCTGGAAGAGGGCACGTTTGCCACTAAAGCCGGACAGCATGCGGATATCAGCGCCATGAAGCAGGCCTGGCAGGCGCTGATTGACAGCAACGGCCAGCGCATCAGCGGGGAACTCACCTCCGTGGACAACCGCATCGACCCGCGCACCGCCAGCGTGATGCTGCGCGCCGAGTTCGCCAACCCGCGCCATCAGCTGCTGCCCGGCGGCAACGTGAACGTCTACCTGCGTCCGTCAAGTGAGCAACCAGTGCTGACTCTGCCCGCCGCTGCCGTACAGCAGAATGGCCACGGATTCTTCGCATGGGTGGTTAACGCCGAGGATAAAGCCGAAATGCGTCCGCTGAAGGTCGCCGGACAGATCGGCCAGCAGTTCCAGATTGCCTCCGGCCTGAAGCCCGGTGAGCGAGCGATTACTGACGGTGCGCAGCGCGTGCAGCCAGGCGTTGCCGTCCAGATACTGAATTAAGGAGCCATCATGCTGACGTTTTTCATCAAACGCCCGCGCTTTGCGATGGTGATTGCGCTGGTCATCACCCTGCTGGGGGCCATCGCGCTGAGGATTATTCCGGTGGAGCAGTACCCGCAGATCACCCCGCCGGTCGTGAATGTGTCAGCGTCATGGCCGGGCGCCAGCTCGGCTGACGTGGCGGAGGCCATCGCCACGCCGCTGGAAACCCAGCTGAACGGGGTGGATCATATGCTCTATATGGAGTCCACCAGTTCGGACGAGGGTAGCTATAGCCTGAACATTACCTTTGCGGCAGGCACCGACCCGGATCTCGCCGCCATCGACGTGCAGAACCGCGTGGCGCAGGCCGTGGCGCAGCTGCCGACCGAGGCGCAGCAAAACGGCGTGCAGGTGCGCAAGCGCGCCACCAACCTGATGATGGGGGTAAGCCTTTACTCACCGAACAACACCCACACGCCGCTGTTCGTCAGCAACTACGCCAGCACCCAGGTGCGCGAGGCGCTGTCGCGTCTGCCGGGCGTCGGGCAGGTACAGATGTTTGGCGCACGGGACTACAGCATGCGCATCTGGCTGCGCCCGGACCGCATGAACGCCCTGAACGTGACCAGCGATGACGTGGCGCAGGCGCTGCGCGAGCAGAACGTGCAGGGGGCGGCAGGCCAGGTCGGCACGCCGCCGGTGTTTAACGGCCAGCAGCAGACCCTGACCATTAACGGGCTGGGGCGCTTAAATCAGGCCGACGACTTTGCCAACATCATTATCCGCGCCGGGGAGATGGGGCAGCTGGTGCGCCTGAAGGACGTCGCCACCATCGAGCTTGGCTCGCGCAGCTACAGCTCTGGCGCGCAGCTGAACGGGCACGACTCCGCCTACCTCGGCATCTACCCGACGCCGTCCGCTAACGCCCTGCGCGTGGCCGATGCGGTGCGCGCGGAGCTGGAAAGGTTATCCACGCGCTTCCCGGACGATCTGGTCTATGAAGTCAAATTCGACACCACCTCGTTTGTGGCCGCCACCATCAAAGAGATTGGCGTCTCGCTGGCGCTGACGATGCTGGCGGTGGTGGTCGTGGTGTCCCTGTTCCTGCAAAGCTGGCGCGCGACGCTGATTGTTGCCCTTGCCATTCCGGTGTCGCTGGTGGGCACCTTCGCGGTGCTCTATACGCTCGGCTACTCCGCCAATACGCTGAGCCTGTTCGCTATCATTCTGGCGCTGACCATGGTGGTGGATGACGCCATCGTGGTGGTGGAGAGCGTCGAAACGCTGATGGCGGAAGGGCAGAGCCGTACGGCGGCGACCGCGCTGGCGCTGCGCCAGATTGCCGGGCCAGTGATTGCCACCACGCTGGTGCTGCTGGCGGTGTTTGTGCCGGTGGCGCTCCTGCCGGGGATTGTCGGCGAGCTGTACCGCCAGTTCGCGGTGACGCTCTCGACTGCCGTCACGCTCTCAAGCCTGGTGGCGTTGACTCTTACGCCCGCCCTGTGCGCGCTGTTGCTGCGCCCGCGACCGGAGAAACCTGCGGCACTCTATCGCGCCTTTAACCACGGGCTGGACGCCACGCGCGGTTTCTACACCCGCATCGTGAACGTTTTAAACCTGCGCCCGTGGCTGGCGCTGCTGGCCACCGCGGGTGCGGCGGCGGTGGTGGTATTCAGCTTCATGTCGATGCCAAAGGGCTTCCTGCCGCAGGAGGATCAGGGCTACTTCTTCGCCAGCGTCCAGCTGCCGGAGGCAGCCTCGCTGGAGCGCACCGAAGCGGTGATGACCACCGCGCGCGAGCTGATCGCTAAAAACCCGGCGGTAGAAGACGTGATTCAGGTCTCCGGGTTTAACATCCTCAACGGCACCAGCGCATCGAACGGCGGGTTTATCTCCATCATGCTCAAAGACTGGAGCGAGCGTCCGCCGCTGGATGAGGTGATGGGCACCCTTCAGCGCCAGCTGCTGGCCCTGCCGGAAGCCACCATCATGACCTTTGCGCCGCCGACGCTGCCGGGGCTGGGCAACGCCTCCGGCTTCGACCTGCGCATTCAGGCGCAGGCGGGGCAAAGTCCGGCGGAGCTGGAGCGCGTGACGCGTGAGGTGCTGGCGAAAGCCAACCAGAACCCGCAGCTGAGCCGCGTGTTCACCACCTGGAGCAGCAACGTGCCGCAGATGACGCTCACCGTTGACCGTGAGCGCGCGGCCCGCCTCGACGTGCCGGTGTCACGCATCTTCAGCAGCCTGCAAACCGCCTTTGGCGGCACGCGCGCCGGGGATTTCAGCGTCAACAACCGCGTCTACCACGTAGTGATGCAGAACGAGATGCAGTGGCGCGAGCGCGCGGAGCAAATCAGCGAGCTGTTCGTGCGCAGCAACAGCGGCGAGCGGGTGCGTCTGAGCAACCTCATCACCATCACGCCGACCGTCGGCGCGCCATTTATACAGCAGTACAACCAGTTCCCGTCGGTATCGGTGAGCGGCTCGGCAGCGGAAGGGGTGAGCAGCAGCACCGCAATGGCGGCGATGGGCGAGATTCTGGCGGAAAACCTGCCAGCCGGGTACGACTACGCCTGGAGCGGCATGTCGTATCAGGAGCAGCAGACCGGCAATCAGGCGATATGGATCGTGCTGGCGGCGGTGGTGATGGCGTGGCTGTTCCTCGTCGCCCAGTACGAGAGCTGGACGCTGCCGGCGAGCGTGATGCTCTCGGTGCTGTTCGCCATCGGCGGGGCGCTGGTCTGGCTGTGGCTGGCGGGCTACGCCAACGACGTGTATGTGCAGATAGGTCTGGTGCTACTGATAGCCCTCGCCGCCAAGAACGCAATTCTTATCGTGGAGTTTGCCCGCGCCCGGCGCATGGATGGAATGGCGATTATCGATGCCGCACGGGAGGGGGCATCGCGCCGCTTCCGCGCGGTAATGATGACCGCCGTGTCGTTCATTATCGGCGTCCTGCCGATGATGCTGGCGACCGGGGCGGGTGCCCAGAGCCGCCGCATCATCGGCACTACGGTGTTCAGCGGCATGCTGGTGGCGACCGTGGTGGGGATAGTGTTCATCCCGGCGCTGTTCGTGCTGTTCCAGCGCCTGCGCGAGTGGGGCCACGGCCTTATGGACTCGTCGCCCACAGCTCACAGTGCTTCTGCACCAGAGAAATCAGCGAGCCGCCATCGGCGATAAAGTCCCGCATGCGCTGCGCCTCGCTCTTGCCCTGCTTTAACAGCAGGGCAATCTCATTGATTGCGCTTGTCGCGCCGAGCTTCTCGGCCGACGGCGCAACCTGCTCGAGCAGCCAGGCGATATCTTCCGCCACGGTTTTGTGCTCGCCGGTATGTACGTCCGTCAGAATGCCTTCCAGCCCGTAGCGACAGGCCTGAAAACGGTTAAAGCGATAGAGCAGAAAATCCCGTTCCTGATGCTTATACGGCCGCGCGGTCAGCAGCCAGTGCGACGTCGCCTGAATAAGCCCGGCGATGTTAATGGCGTGGCTGAGCGTCAGCGGCGTATCCATCACCCGCACCTCGACGGTGCCGAAGTGCGGGCTGGGGCGGATGTCCCAGTGCAGATCCTTAATGCTGTCGATCATGCTGGTGGAGCTCAGGCGGCGGAACAGCCCCTCGAACTCCTGCCAGCTGTTGACCCACGGCATCTGACCGTTATCCGGGAAGCCCGAGAAGATGTTGAGACGCGATGAGGCGAACTTCGTGTCCGTGCCCTGCATATACGGTGATGCGGCGGCCAGGGCGATAAAGTGCGGCACAAAGCGCGACAGGCCGTGCAGCAGGTAAATGGCGTCGTCCCCGGTCCGACAGCCGACGTGTACGTGCTGGCCGAACACCGTCGCCTGCAAAATCAGATAGCCAAAGCGCTCCAGCGTGACGTTATAGCGCTCGTCGTCGCACACTTCCTGCCGCTGCCATTTCTGGAACGGATGCGTCCCACCGCCGCAGATCTGGATATGCTGATCTTCCGCCGCGCGCAGGATGCTCTGCTGCATCACTGAAAACTGCGCCGCTGCCTGGTCGATGGTCTGGCACACGCCGGTGGCGATTTCGAGCATGCTTTCGGTGATGTCGTGTTTGACTTCCCCCCCTTTGATGTCGTCTTTGACGGCGGCGATGAGGGCAGAGGAGTCCTGGCTCAGATCGTAACCCGGCGGGTTAACCACCTGGAGTTCGAGCTCAATGCCGAGGGTATAAGGTTCAGAGGATTTGAAGTCGGGTAAAGGCATGGCGCACTCCGTTGTCTGTTATGAGTTGAGTATAGACAATGGGCGTGGCGCGCTCTTTTCAGGGTGGTATAACTGATAGCAGGCTTAGCAAAAGGGGAGTGATCCATGTCTGACTATCCAACCATTGCGCTGACAGGACCCGGTGCGATTGGGACCACCATCGCCGCGGTGCTGCATGAAGCGGGCCGCACGCCGCTGCTGTGTGGGCGCACCGCGCATCCGGAACTGCGCCTGCGTCATGATGAGGGTGAAATTGTGGTGCCCGGTCCGGTACTCACCGATCCCAGCGTCATTACGCGCCCCGTTGACCTTGTTTTTTTTGCGGTCAAAACGACGCAAAATGCCGACAGCGCCGGGTGGCTGCGCGCTCTGTGCGATGAAAACACCGTGGTCTGCGCGCTGCAAAACGGCGTGGAGCAGAAAGCCCAGCTTGCGCCTTTGGTCAATGGCGCAACGGTGCTGCCCTCGGTGGTCTGGTTCCCTGCCCAGCGCGAGCCGGATGCCTCCGTCTGGCTGCGCGCCAAACCGCGCCTTACGCTGCCGGACGTGCCGCAGGCGCAGCGGGTGGTGGAGGCGCTTCGCGGCACGCGCTGTGACGTTGAGCTCTCGACAGATTTCACTACCGTCGCCTGGCGCAAGCTGCTGCAAAACGCGGTCGCCGGGCTGATGGTGCTGGCCAATCGCCGCGCCGGGATGTTCAGGCGCGAGGATATCAGCGAGCTGGCGCTGGCCTACCTGCGCGAGGGGCTTACCGTCGCCCGCGCCGAAGGGGCGAAGCTGGACGATGCGGTGGCGGAGGAGATCCTGGCGAACTTCCAGCGTGCGCCAGTGGATTTAGGCACGTCGATCCTTGCCGACCGTCAGGCGGATCGCCCGATGGAGTGGGACATACGCAACGGCGTGATCCAGCGCTATGGCCGCAGGCACGGGATTGCGGTGCCCGTCAGCGATGTGGTGGTGCCGCTGCTGGCGGCGGGGAGCGAAGGGCCGGGCTAACGGCCGCTGTTTTTCCGTTCGGCATAGTAATGGGCGGCCGTGCTGCCCATCGCTTTTCTAAACAAGGTGATAAACGCATTCATACCTGAGAGTGGCGGCGGGCCGATAGAGAGGAAGAGAGATGAATATGAATGTCCGCTCTGTGCCAGAAGCAGAAGTTGTTAACATTCCTATACAAGGGTAGAACTTTTAGGTGAACACTTCAAACCAAACTCTTAGCCACGTAATAATTTAAAACAAAACAATAAAATGAGAAGATATACAATTGGTGGCGTATTTTTAATTTTACATGTCTGCTGTTCATAAAGCCCTGATGGAGATTTACTATGAATGATAAGGATAAGGTCATGAGAGAGAAAACAAAGGATTTTTTGCTATCGTTAGGAGTTGTCGCGACTGGGCTGCTGCTTCTGGAGTTCAAGCATGTTTTTATCGCATTTTCAGTTTTGTTCATCTACAGCTTATATAAGCTGTACCCAGAAAGATATATGCTGGAAAAAATAATAAAAAGCACATTTTCTATTAAGTTTTATAATGTAGTGATATGGTTTATTTCATATGTATTGACGCTAAAAATGCTTAGTGTGATTTATGGTGTTGATGAGGAGTATTTGAAGTATTCCCCTGCCGTTGTTGCTATCCCTATTTCTATTTGTATTCTGTACTTCTTCTTGGTGCTTGTCGCCGGCATATCCAGTGCAGTAGGCATGATTACTGGTAACGTTGTTGGCTTCCTCCCCGAACGGGCAAAAGTTTATTATGAGCAATCAATCTTTGTCAGGTTTGTTACCATACTTCAATCTCTGGTGATTGTTGTAGCAATACCGTTCTTACTTGCCGCTATATCTTCAGGTTATGTCGCAAAGATAGCTATCTTGTCGGATGCGTCATTTGTATCTGATTGCGGAGTAAAGCAATGGGGGGTGATGTATCTAAGAAGAAACAACAATGAGTGCTATAGGTTTACTTTAAATAGGAATGTGTTTAGTGAACAGCCAGTGATTATGAATTCAAAAAAATAGAAAGGTGAGTTTCCCAGCCTTGGCTTTTACAGGTGAATCATGAGCAATAGAGTTGCGGGACAAATATATACGGTCCAACCAGACTCAGATATTAAAAAGTGATTCTACTCATCTTATTGCACATCATGAATCGCCACGGCTTCGGCAGCCAGCTTCCGCTCCTCGCTCTTAACGGACATTCAACAAACCACATTGCATTATGCATAAGGCCGAAATCCTGCTTTTTACCCCAGCAGAGCCCCGGCCTCCCATCACCCGCCTCAGTGCGCCGTTATATAAGGCTCCTTCACAAACTCCGCCAGCAGCCAGACCATATCATGCAGTAGCCCGGTGAGTTCTTTCGCCACGCTCACAGGCAACGTCCCGCCCATCACCGCCAGCGTTAACGCCTCGGCATAGTCCACCTGCAACGCCGTATCCTGCCAGCAGTCCGGCACACAGGAGGCGATCTTTTCCCCTGCGATCAGCTGTTCAACCAGATACGAAGGCAGTTCGGCATCGCAGCATTCCCGCAGCCGCTTCAGCGCTGCCAGCAGTTGCTTACAGAGCGTGGCAAATGTCACCGCATCGTCCGTTTCCACCAGTACGCTCACGTACGCCGCACAGGTGTCGGTTAGTTCAAAGAGATCCGCAGAATCGGGAAGTTGCAGGTGAAGAAGGTGATGAACAGCGCTTTCTTCAGCGTGTACGTATGAAAATCCAGGGGTAGTCGCCATTTAGCATCCTCGTTGTCCAAAAAAAATGTCATGTCATGCTAACGGGTTCCTACGCCCGGTTACGGATGTGCCGCAACGCAGGCACTTTAAAACCGCGAAGAAGGGATGAAAAGGGATGCCCCTGAATTACATAAGGTTGCTTGCAGGTTTGCGAGGCGGCTTCCAGAAGGGCATTGCCGGGTGGCGGCTACGCCTTACCCGGCCTACAAAACCCAAAGCCCCAACAGCGACACGAACCGTAGGCCCGCGCAAGCGCAGCGCCGCCGGGCACAGCCACACCGTAGCTACCCCTCGCTCATCATCGCCAGAAACCGCTTCACCGTCCGCGAACGCTCAAAGCGCCGCCAGCAGAGCGCGATATCGGTATAAAGCTCCGGTGAGCGCAGCGCATGGTAGGTGACATTCGGCGGAGAAATAGCGGCCATGGATTTCGGCACCAGCGCGAACCCGCCGCCAGCGGAGACCATGCTCAGGGAAGAGGAAAGTTGTGAAGATTGCAGCGTGTGTTGCATATCGATCCCGGCCCGCTCGCAGCTGCCGTAAACGCGGTCATACAGCCCCGGCGCGACCTCCTGGGGGAACAGCACCACCGGCGTATCCCGCAGCTCATCCAACGCCAGATCGCCACACGCCGCCAGGGGATGATCGCGATGCAGCGCCACCACCATCGGCTCCCGATCGAGGATTTTTAACTCAAACACCTTGCTGCTTTCGCACGGCAGGCGCACAAAGGCGATATCCAGCTCACCCTCCGCCAGCATCGTCGTCAGCGACGACATATTGGCTTCCACCTGGTGAACCTGCACCGCCATGTTCTGCACCTGAAACTGACGTATCAGCGCAAAAATTTTGGGATGAAAAGCATCTGAACTGGTGATGCCAATCGACAGGCTGCCGTTCAGCCCGCGCGCAATGCCCCGGGCTTTTTCCAGCGCGGCGTCGCTCAGCGCCAGGATCTTACAGGCGTCCTCATAGAAGGCTTCTCCCGCCTCGGTCAGCTCCACGCCCCGCGTCAGGCGCCTGAACAGCGGCGTGCCCACCTCCTCTTCGAGCCGTTTGATCTGCTGACTCAGAGGAGGCTGTGAAATACCCAGCGCTTTGGCCGCCCTGGTGAAGTGTCGCTCGCGTGCTACCGCGACAAAATAGCGCAGATAACGAAG
Organism: Enterobacter sp. BIDMC93; assembly: GCF_001037805.1. Classification (NCBI taxonomy): domain Bacteria; kingdom Pseudomonadati; phylum Pseudomonadota; class Gammaproteobacteria; order Enterobacterales; family Enterobacteriaceae; genus Enterobacter; species Enterobacter sp. BIDMC93. Next base: position 3,874,074 of record NZ_KQ089962.1, on the reverse strand, counting down.
TTCCATATCAAAAACGTCTCAAACCAGCATGGATTCTATATTGGAACTCTCTGCTGAATCGGGTCAACATTTATTTAACCTTTATAAATAAAGTTGAAGAGGACGGGCATGATGATGCATTCATCTGCATGCGACTGTGAGGCGAGTTTATGCGAGACCCTGCGTGGGTTCTCGGCTCAGCATCCTGACAGCGTGATCTATCAGACATCGCTAATGAGCGCCCTGCTAAGCGGCGTCTACGAAGGGGAGACGACCATCGCCGACCTGCTGGCACACGGTGATTTTGGTCTCGGTACCTTTAACGAGCTGGACGGTGAAATGATTGCCTTTAGCAGCCAGGTGTACCAGCTGCGCGCCGACGGCAGCGCCCGCGCCGCGAAGCCGGAGCAAAAAACGCCGTTCGCGGTGATGACCTGGTTCCAGCCGCAGTACCGCAAAGCCTTCGACGGGCCGGTCAGCCGTCAGCAGATCCACGACGTGATCGACCAGCAAATCCCTTCCGATAACCTGTTCTGTGCGCTGCGCATCGACGGCAATTTCCGCCACGCGCACACCCGCACCGTACCGCGCCAGACACCGCCGTACCGGGCGATGACCGACGTGCTGGATGACCAGCCGGTGTTCCGCTTTAACCAGCGCGAGGGCGTGCTGGTCGGGTTCCGCACCCCGCAGCATATGCAGGGCATTAACGTGGCGGGCTATCACGAACACTTTATCACCGACGACCGTCAGGGCGGGGGCCACCTGCTCGACTATCAGCTGGAGAACGGCGTGCTCACCTTCGGCGAAATCCACAAGCTGATGATTGACCTGCCCGCCGACAGCGCGTTTTTACAGGCCAACCTGCACCCCAGCAACCTTGATGCGGCTATCCGCGCCGTCGAAAACTAACAGGAGAACTACCGTGAACAGTGAGAAACAGTCACGTCAGTGGGCGCACGGCGCCGATATGGTTGTCGGCCAGCTGGAAGCGCAGGGTGTGAAGCAGGTGTTCGGCATACCGGGCGCAAAAATCGACAAGGTCTTTGACTCCCTGCTGGACTCCTCCATCGAGATTATCCCGGTGCGTCACGAGGCGAACGCGGCGTTTATGGCGGCAGCGGTAGGGCGGCTAACCGGTAAGGCCGGGGTCGCGCTGGTCACCTCCGGGCCGGGCTGCTCCAACCTGATCACCGGCATCGCCACCGCCAACAGCGAAGGTGACCCGGTGGTGGCGCTGGGCGGGGCGGTGAAGCGGGCAGATAAAGCGAAACTGGTGCACCAGAGCATGGATACCGTCGCCATGTTCAGCCCGGTCACCAAATACGCCGTCGAAGTTAATTCACCGGACGCGATTGCCGAGGTGGTGTCGAACGCGTTTCGCGCTGCCGAGCAGGGCAGGCCGGGCGGGGCGTTTGTCAGCCTGCCGCAGGATATTGTCGACCAGCCCACCACGGGGGCGATTTTACCCGCCAGCACCGCGGCGCTGATGGGCCCGGCGCCGGAGTCAGCCATCAACGACGTGGCGAAGCTTATCGCGAAGGCCAAAAACCCGGTCATCTTACTCGGCCTGATGGCCAGCCAGCCCGCCAACAGCGCCGCGCTGCATAAGCTGCTGGAGAGAAGCCGTATTCCGGTCACCAGCACCTATCAGGCCGCCGGGGCGGTGAATCAGGAACACTTCACCCGCTTCGCCGGACGCGTCGGACTCTTTAACAACCAGGCGGGCGACCGGCTGCTGCATCTGGCGGACCTGATTATCTGCATCGGCTACAGCCCGGTGGAATACGAGCCGTCCATGTGGAACAGCGGCGACGCGACGCTGGTGCACATTGACGTGCTGCCCGCTTATGAGGAGCGCAAGTATGTTCCCGATCTGGAACTGGTCGGGGATATTGCCGCCACGCTGAATCTGCTTGCCAGTCGAATCGAGCACAAACTTGAACTCAGCCAGCGCGCCTCGGAAATTCTTGTCGATCGCCAGCATCAGCGGGACCTCCTCGACCGTCGCGGCGCATCGCTTAACCAGTTTGCCCTGCATCCGCTGCGCATCGTGCGCGCCATGCAGGACATTGTGAACAACGACGTGACGCTCACCGTCGACATGGGCAGCTTCCATATCTGGATCGCCCGCTACCTCTACAGCTTCCGGGCGCGTCAGGTGATGATCTCCAACGGTCAGCAGACCATGGGCGTGGCGCTGCCGTGGGCGATTGGCGCGTGGCTGGTCAACCCTGGGCGCAAGGTGGTCTCGGTCTCCGGGGACGGCGGCTTTTTGCAGTCGAGCATGGAGCTGGAAACCGCCGTACGCCTCAACGCCAATGTGCTGCACATCATCTGGGTGGATAACGCCTACAACATGGTGGCCATCCAGGAAGAGAAAAAATACCAGAGGCTTTCCGGCGTCGAGTTCGGCCCGGTCGATTTCAAAGTCTATGCCGACGCGTTCGGTGCGAAAGGCTTTGCCGTCGAGAGCGCGGATGCGCTCGAACCGACGCTGCGTGCGGCAATGGATGTCGATGGCCCGGCCGTGGTGGCCATTCCCGTCGACTACAGCGATAACCCGCTGCTGATGGGCCAGCTCCATCTCAGCCAGATTTTGTGAATCAATATAAGGACAGAGAAATGCAAAAAGTGGCTCTCGTAACCGGCTCCGGCCAGGGGATTGGCAAAGCGATCGCGCTTCGCCTGGTGAAGGATGGTTTTGCCGTTGCTATTGCGGATTACAACGAAGAGACGGCGAAAGCGGTCGCGGATGAGATCAACCGTAACGGCGGGAAGGCCGTCGCCGTGAAGGTGGACGTCTCTGACCGCGAGCAGGTGTTCGCGGCGGTGGAAAAAGCCCGCACCGCGCTGGGCGGTTTTAACGTCATCGTCAATAACGCCGGGGTGGCGCCGTCCACGCCCATCGAATCCATCACGCCGGAGATTGTCGACAAGGTCTACAACATCAACGTGAAAGGGGTGATCTGGGGCATTCAGGCCGCGATTGACGCCTTTCGCAAAGAGGGGCACGGCGGCAAAATTATCAACGCCTGCTCCCAGGCGGGCCACACCGGTAACCCGGAGCTGGCCGTCTACAGTTCCAGTAAATTCGCGGTGCGCGGCTTAACCCAGACCGCCGCGCGGGATCTCGCGCCGCTGGGGATCACTGTTAACGCCTACTGCCCGGGGATCGTCAAAACGCCGATGTGGGCGGAAATCGACCGTCAGGTCTCCGAGGCGGCGGGTAAACCGCTTGGCTACGGGACGGAAACCTTTGCCAAACGCATCACGCTTGGCCGTTTGTCCGAACCGGAAGACGTGGCCGCCTGCGTCTCTTACCTCGCCGGGCCGGATTCCGACTACATGACCGGTCAGTCGCTGCTGATTGATGGTGGGATGGTGTTCAACTAAATACACAATACTAAAAAGCTCTGACATGAACTTTCCCCTGCTCCCGTGCAGGGGCTTTTTTTTGTCTCGTCAGCCATTGTGCATTACACTGCGCGCTGCAAAACTTTAGTCTTGAGATCTGACAGGCGGTAACAGCGATGAACGGTACAATCACAACGTGGTTTAAAGATAAAGGCTTTGGATTTATCAAAGATGAAAACGGCGACAACCGCTATTTTCATGTGATTAAGGTCGCCAACCCTGATCTGATTAAGAAAGATGCGGCGGTGACCTTCGAGCCAACCACCAACAGCAAAGGCCTTTCCGCGTATGCGGTGAAGGTGATCCCGGAGAGTAAGCATCTTTATATTGCGGGCGAGCGCGTGAAGCTCACCTCAATTAAATCCTTCGTGGTGTTCAGCGAGGAAGAGCCCGTTGAGACCAAAATCGACAAAGAGAATGCGGTGCTGTCGGTGGGGCTGCTGATGAACAGCATCAAACCCAAAACCGAGAAAAAGCCGGGCGAAATGCGCACGGTGAAGAAGCTGGCGATCACTACCTTCCAGAACACGACGCTGATCTTCACTGAAGATGAGATCGACATCGATGCCACGGTGAAGCTGCTGAAGTAACGTTTTGCCGGGTGGCGGCTACGCCTTACCCGGCCTACGAAATGCGTGCGGCACTCGCCGCCGCACGGTTTACCCCATCCTGTGCTCCCCCCGCAACATTGCTTCACGGTCAAATACCCGCTGGATCTTCCCGTGCGCCATAAATGCCGCCCGGTCGGACATATGCGCAATCACGTCCGCATCGTGGCTCACCAGCAGGTAGGTCATGCCGTGCTGCGCCTTCAGGCGGTTGAGCAGGTTCAGGATCTCCGCCTGTACCGACATATCCAGCGCCGAGGTCGGTTCATCCAGCAGCAGAAGCTGCGGGCGCAGCAGCAGCGTGCGGGCAATGGCCACGCGCTGACGCTGTCCGCCGGAAAGCTGATGCGGGTAACGCCTGCTGGCGTCGGCAGCCAGACCCACCTGTTGCAGCGCATCCGCCACCTTTTCGGCAACCTGGGGTTCGCCGTGGATGTTTAACGGCTCCGACAGGGTGCGGGCAATGGTGTGGTTCGGGTGCAAAGACGCCCACGGATCCTGGAACACCATCTGCACGTTACGGCGAAGCGCGCCTTCAAAACGTCGTCCTGGCCGTAAATTTTCCCCGAGGACGGAAATGTGGCCATTCCACTCGCGCAGCAGCCCCGCCAGCACGCGCAGAAGAGTCGATTTGCCGCAGCCGGATTCACCGATCAGGCTGAAGGTTTCGCCTTTTTCGATCGCAAAACTGGCGGCGGAAACCGCCGTTTTTTCACCAAAACTCACCCGGAGCTGGTTAACCTCAACGAGTGCCATTGTCGGCCTCCTTCCACGGTTGCGAACGGTCGAGCGTCGGCAGCATCTGGCCAAACGTCCCGGCGTTCGGGCGGCAGGTCCAGAGCGTGCGCGTGTAGGGATGGGTTGCCTGCGGCAACTGGCTCGCCGCCATTTCATCAACTTTCTCACCCTGATACATCACCAGCACGCGGTCACAGTGTTCCGCGACGAGCGGCAAGTCGTGGCTGATTAACAGCATCGCCATCTGCCGCGCCTCGCACTGCTGTACCAGCAGCTCCAGGATCTGGTTGCGCAGGCGTGCGTCCAGCGCGGAAGTCGGTTCGTCGGCGATCAGCACCTGCGGGTTGTTGACGAGCGCAATGGCGATCATCACGCGCTGGCCCATGCCGCCGGAGAGTTCGCCGGGATAGCGCTGGAGCACGTGCTCGTTCAGCCCCACGGCGCGGATGATATCGTGAATGCGCGCCAGGCGTTCGGCGCGGGGCAGGCGCTGATGGAGGGTCAGCGCTTCATCAAGCTGGGCGGCGACGGTTTTCACCGGGTTTAGCGCGTAGCGCGGGTCCTGTAGAACCATCGCAATGCCGTTGCCGCGCAGCGCCTGCCAGCGGCGGCTGTTCAGGGTCAGCAGGTCGTTGCCAAGCACGTTAAGCCGCTTAGCGCTCACGATGCCGGGCTTGCGCACCAGCCCCATCAGGGCGCGGGCAGACATGGACTTGCCGGAGCCGGATTCTCCCACCAGCGCCAGCCGCTCGTTGCCTAACGTAAAGCTCAGGTTGTGGACCACGCGCGCGGCGGGGTAGTCGATATTCAGCGCATCGACGATGACGCGGTGTTCAGTCATGCTGTGGCTCCAGTACGTCGCGCAGGCCATCGCCCAGCAGGTTAAAGGCCAGGCTGGCAAACAGAATCGCCCCGCCTGGAATGGCGGCAATCCACCACTGGTCAAAAATGACCTGCATGCCGTCGGCGATCATCGCGCCCCATTCCGCCATCGGTGGACGTGCGCCCAGGCCAAGGAAGCCCAGCCCGGCGGCGGCCAGAATGATCCCGGCCAGATCCAGCGCCAGCCGCACAATCGCGGAGGGCAGGCACAGGGGCAGAATATGGCCGACCAGCAGGCGCGGGCCGCGAATGCCCATCATCTCCGCGGCGGCCAGATAATCGCTGTGGCGCAGACGCTGGATTTCACTGCGCGCCTGGCGCGCATAGGCAGGCCAGGTCGTTAAGGCCAGCGCCAGCGCGCCGTTCACCAGACCGGGGCCGAGCATCGCGACAAACGCGAAGGCGAGGATCAGGCGCGGCATCGACATCACCACGTCGGTAAAGCGCATCAGGATGCGCTCCATCCAGCCGCCGTAGTAGCCTGACAAAATCCCCACCAGCAGACCGGCGGGGAGGGTAATAACGGTGACTAAGGCCACCAGCCCCAGTGCCGGACGGGTGCCGTAGATTAATCGGGAGAGCAGATCCCGCCCATAGCTATCGGTACCCAGCCAGTGCTGCGCGTTGGGCGGTTGCAGACGCGCGGCGGCGTCCTGCCAGTTGGGGTCATGCGGCGCAAGCCACGGTGCTAGCAGGGCAATAAGCACCAGCAGCGCGATGGCGATCAGCCCGCAAAACGCGGCAGGGGAGCGGCGCAGGCGGCGTAAGAAGAGATAAAACGGCATTAGCGCACCCTGGGATCGGTCGCCCGCACAAGCAGGTCGGTAAGGTTATTGATCAGAACAAAGCAGACGCCAATCAGCAGCGTGCCGCCCATCACGGCGGTGGTGTCACCGGCGAACAGGGCCGTGGTGAGGTAGCGCCCGATGCCCGGCCACGAGAAGACGGTTTCGGTTAATACCGCGCCCTCCAGCATGCTGGTGTAGGCCAGCGCAATCACCGTCAATAGGGTACTGCGAATGTTCGGCAGCACGTGACGCAGCAGGATGGTCATCTCTCCAGCGCCCTTGGCGCGGGCGAGCAATATGTACTCTTTGTTCATCTCGCTCAGACAGGCGGAGCGCGTCAGTCGGGTGATACTTGCCAGCGAGTAGTAGGCCAGCAGCAGTACCGGCAGCACCAGGTGGCTGATGGCGTTGCGGAACGCCTCGCGGTCGCCGGAAAGCCAGGTATCAACCAGCGCAAATCCGGTTCGTGGCTCAACGGTGAATTGCCAGATGTCGTCCAGCCTGCCGGGGCCAGCGCTCCACTGTAGTTTCGCGTAGAACAGAGCCAGCATCAGCAGTCCGAGCCAGAATATTGGCACCGAATTGCCGAGCAGGGTGAGCGTTCTGATCGCTAAGTCCAGTGGCGAACCGGCGTAGCGGGCGCACAGTACACCCGCAATCACGCCGAGTACCGTGCCGATAATTAGCGCCAGCGTTGCCAGTTCCAGCGTGGCGGGAAAGGCGTGCAGCAGGTCCTGCAATACCGGCTGACCGGTAGCGCTGGCGGTGCCTAAATCACCGTGAGCGAGGTTTTGCAGGTAGTGCCAGAACTGTACGGGAAGAGGCCGATCCAGCCCAAGCTGGTGGCGAACCTGATCGTAAGTGGACTGGCTGGCGTGATCGCCGACGATCTGCAATACGCGATCGACCGGGGAAAAGGCAGAGAGCGCAAACGTGACCAGCAGTAGCCCGAACAGCGTGAGCAGGAGAGTCAGCAGACCCTGAAGCACGCGGGTGGAAAGATGTGGCATGGGAAATCTCTTTATGCCGGGTGGCGGCTTCGCCTTACCCGGCCTGCAAAAACCAGGAACGTAGGCCGGGTAAGCGCAGCGCCACCCGGCAACAAGGGCTACTTCGTAACGCGATCGTAACAGACCATATCCGCGTTCAGCCCCTGCTGATACCCCTTCACGTTATCGCGCACCACGATCTGGGTTTTGCCCTGGTCAACGAACACATACGGCGAGTTATGCTGTAACTGTTCCTGCATCTTCTTATACAGATCCAGACGTTTTGCCGGATCCGGCTCGGCAACCGCCGCCAGCGTAGCGTTGTTCAGCTCCGGAATTTTCCAGCCGTTAAGCCCGGCCACGGTGCTGGATTTCCCGTCATTCCATGCGAAGGCGCTGGCGTTGGAGTGTGCATCGAAGTAGTCCGGGATCCACAGACGTATGGCCGCCTGATGCTGTTTCGCACGCACGCGGGCGTACACCTGGCTACCCGCCGCGGGCAGCAGATCCACCTTCACGCCGCCCTGAGCGAAGCTCGCCTGCATGGATTGCGCGATGGTGATGAACGGCGGTTTATTCTCTACGTCCAGCGTGAAATGCGCGTCTTTGATGCCCGCCCTGGCGAGGATCGCTTTTGCTTTTGCCGGGTCAAACGTGAACGGATTGTCCTCCAGCGCGCCCGGCAGGCCGACCGGCAGGAAGCTCTGATGAACAAAATACTGGCCTTTCAGCAGGTCCTTGGTGATGCCTTCATAATCCACCAGCCAGCGCGAGGCTTCCCAGAACGCTGGATTATTCAGCAGCGGGTTAGCGCTGTTGCCGGTGTTAAACACCAGATAGTTTTGCTCGGCAGAAGGGATGCTAAGCACCTTCACGCCCGGCTTGCCGCTGAGGGCGATTATCTGGTCTGCACCCAGATCGCGCGCCACGTCCGCATCACCCTGCTGGATCAGCAGGCGGCGGGAAGCGGGATCGGGGACGTTTTTAATGATGATGCTTTTAAGCTTCGGCGCGCCGCCGGGCGCGGATTCGTTGGCTTCCAGCACGATGGCCTGATGCGGCTGGTAAACGCGCATTTTGAACGCGCCGCTGCCCGCAGAGTGCATTTTTAACCACGCGTTGCCGAAGTCGTTATCCTTCACGTTCGCCGCAACCTGCTTTTCATCGACGATGGAGGCAATCGGCGTGGAGAGTATATTCAGCGCTACCGACGGGCTGACGTCCGCCGTCCAGCGAAGCGTGAGGGTATGGTCGTCCACTTTCTTCAGCTGGCTGGCGATGTTGCTGGCGTCCCAGCCCAGTACGTTGAGGATAAACGCCGGGGATTTGTTCAGCGTCACGGCGCGGGTATATGAGAAGATCACATCTTCCGGGCGCAGCGGGTTGCCGGAGGCAAATTTTGCATCGGGCTTAAGTTTGATGGTCAGGGTTTTTGCTGCCGCGTCCGCTTCCCAGCTTTCGGCCAGAACCGGGGTGATTTTTTCCGGGTTATCGCGGTCCGGCTGTACCAGACGCTGATACAAACTCGGTACGGTCTGGATGCTGGAAAGTTCGTTGGCTTCGGCCGGGTCAAGGCTCACGATATCATCCAGACCCTGGGCGACAACCAGCGTGTTGGGCGGGGTAGCGGCGTGAGCAGCGCTTGAGAGCGCAGCCAGCACCAGTAACGGCAGCAGTTTTTTATTCATAGCGATCCCTGAAGAAAATATATTGTGATTGTTTTATGCACCGTTACGGTAGGCTGGCTGAGGATTTCCTCAAAGTCGAAATTCTGCTTTGCTTATGCCCTCCGGGAATAACGCATTCGGTCTGGTTATGAGTCACCTCTCTTTTCGTTCGCTTTTTAACCTGCTATAACAAACTCCTTACCTTTCAGGGAGTCACCGCCGTGCCCGAAATCAATCAACATGGTCAAACCGTTAATGATATTGTCCCGGACTGGAAATGCGCCCGCGCGTTAACCCGTACCCTGCTCACCGGGCAGTATTGCCGCCTGGAGCCGCTGGATGCTGACCGCCATTCGGCTGATTTGTTTGAAGCCTATGCGCTGGGTGACGACAGCGACTGGACGTGGCTTGCCAGCACCCAGCCTGTGAGCGTTGAGGCCACTGCGCACTGGGTGCTGGGAAAGGTGCTGGATGACGACCTGGTGCCCTTTGCCGTTATCGATCTGCGCACCGAAAAGGCGGTAGGGCTGGTCAGCTATATGGCGATAGAACGCTTTCAGGGCTCGGTTGAGATCGGCCACGTCACCTGGTCGCGCAGAATGAAGGGCACCCGCGTGGGTACCGAAGCGGTGTGGCTGCTGCTGAAAAATGCCTTTGAGCATAAATATCGTCGACTGGAGTGGAAGTGCGATTCGATGAACATCGCCTCACGCAACGCGGCGGAGCGGCTGGGGTTTGTCTGGGAAGGGCGACTGCGCCAGAAGCTGGTGCGCAAAGGCCGCAACCGCGACAGCGATATGCTCTCGATTATTGACGGCGAATGGCCGCAGCGCGATGCAGAGCTGCGCGCCTGGCTGGCGGCGGAGAATTTTGACGGGGAAGGACGGCAGGTTAAGCGGCTTGAAGCATTTCGGCAATAATTTCCCCTCACCCTAACCCTCTCCCAGAGGGAGAGGGGACGATGACACCCTCTCCCTTTGGGAGAGGGCCGGGGTGAGGGGAGACGTTCGCACTCAGCGGCGAACCGGCGCCCCGTTCGCCACATAATACGCCGCCGTGCTCTTCGCCAGCGGCTCGCGCCCGCGAATGGCGTCGGCAATCTTTTCGCCAATCATGATGGTGGTAGCGTTCAGGTTGCCGGTGATAATCTGCGGCATAATCGACGCATCCACTACGCGCAGCCCTTCCAGCCCGTGAACCCGGCCTTCGCCGTCGACCACCGCCATTTCGTCGTAGCCCATTTTGCAGGTGCCGCACGGGTGGAAGGCGGTTTCGGCGTGGTTACGCACGAACTCGTCCAGCTGTTCGTCGGTCTGGCATTCGATGCCCGGGCTGATTTCACGACCGCGATACTTGTCCAGCGCAGGCTGGTGCATGATCTCGCGGGTGATGCGGATCGCGTCGCGGAACTCCTGCCAGTCCTGCTCGTGGGACATATAGTTGAACAGGATCGCCGGATGCTGGTGCGGATCGCGCGACTTGATGCGCACGTGGCCGCGGCTCGGCGAGCGCATGGAGCCAACGTGGCACTGGAAGCCATGTTCTTTCACCGCGTTCGAGCCGTTGTAGTTAATCGCCACCGGCAGGAAGTGATACTGAATGTTCGGCCACTCGAACTCCTCGCGGCTGCGGATAAACCCGCCCGCTTCGAAGTGGTTGCTCGCGCCCACGCCTGTGCCTCCAAACAGCCACTCCGCGCCAATCTTCGGCTGGTTCCACCATTGCAGGGCAGGGTAGAGGGAGACCGGCTCCTTACATTCATACTGAAGGTACATCTCCAGGTGATCCTGCAAGTTTTCCCCCACGCCGGGTAAATCATGCACCAGCGGGATATCAAACTGCTTCAGTAGTTCAGCGTTGCCCACGCCGGAGCGCTGGAGGATCTGCGGAGACGCGATAGCGCCCGCGCACAGCAGTACCTCTTTCTTCGCTGTCGCTTTTGACGGAATGGTGCTTTCGCCTTCCAGCCACTCGACGCACACCGCGCGCTTGCCGTCAAAGATTATATGATCGGTCATGGCGTGGGTGCGGATGGTCAGGTTCGGGCGTGGTTTGGCCTGGTCCAGATAGCCGCGCGCGGTGCTGGCGCGTCGGCCCTGCGGCGTGACCGTACGGTCCATCGGGCCAAAGCCTTCCTGCTGATAGCCGTTAAGGTCGTCGGTGCGCGGGTAGCCCGCCTGCACGCCCGCCTCTACCATCGCTTCAAACAGCGGGTTCACGCCCGGCTTAGAGGTGGTGACGCTCACCGGACCGTCGCCGCCGTGGTAGTCGTTCGGCCCCACGTCGCGGGTCTCTGCCTTGCGGTAGTAGGGCAGGCAGTTGAGGTAGCTCCAGTGCTCCAGACCCGATTGTTTCGCCCAGTTGTCCAGATCCATCGCGTTACCGCGCACGTAGCACATGCCGTTGATCAGCGACGAGCCGCCCAGCCCTTTACCCCGTCCGCATTCCATGCGGCGATTGTTCATGAAAGGCTCAGGCTCGGTTTCATACGCCCAGTTGTAGCGCTTGCCCTGCAACGGGAAGGCCAGCGCGGCAGGCATCTGGGTGCGGAAGTCAAAGCGGTAGTCCGGCCCGCCCGCCTCAAGCAGCAGGACGGTGGTGTTCGGATCTTCAGTCAGTCGTGTTGCCAGTACGTTGCCGGCAGAGCCGGCCCCGATAATGATGTAGTCAAATTGCAAATAAACCTCCCGGTTAAAATATGGACTGGAATTTACCCATCTCAACCTGGATGGACTTCACCTGGGTGTAACTCTGTAGCGTCATCACGCCGTTCTCACGGCCAATGCCGGAGTGTTTGTAGCCACCGACCGGCATCTCTGCGGCGGATTCACCCCAGGTGTTGATCCAGCAGATGCCCGCTTCGAGCTGATGAATAGCGCCGTGGGCGCGGTTCAGATCGGCGATGACGATGCCCGCCGCCAGACCGTAGTCGGTATCATTGGCGCGGCGAATGGCCTCTTCGTCAGTGTCATAGGTAAGAATGGACATCACCGGGCCGAAGATCTCTTCGCGCACGATGGTCATTTCGTCGGTGCAGTCGGTGAACACGGTCGGGGCCACCCACGCGCCGTTGTCAAAGCCGTCACCCTTCAGCACGTCGCCGCCGCACAGCACGCGCGCGCCTTCCTCTTTGCCTTTGGCGATGTAGCGCAGCACGCTGTCGCGGTGCGGGAAGCTGACCATCGGGCCAAAGTTGGTGTTTTCATCGAACAGGTCGCCCGCGCGGATGCGGCCCACGCGCTCAACGATTTTCTGCTCAAACGCCGCCTTAAATTTCGCGGGCACGAACACGCGGGTGCCGTTGGTGCACACCTGACCGGAGCTGAAGAAGTTCGCCATCATGGCGATATCTGCCGCGAGATCCAGATCCGCGTCGTCAAACACTATCAGCGGAGATTTACCTCCCAGCTCCATCGTCACCTCTTTCAGGGACGAGGCCGCCGAGTTGGCCATCACCTTTTTGCCGCTGGCCACGCCGCCGGTGAAGGAGACTTTGGCGATGCCCGGATGCTCGGTCAGGAACTGGCCGGTCTCTGCGCCCACGCCCGGCAGGACGTTAAACACGCCGTCCGGCACGCCTGCTTCGGTGTAGATCTCCGCCAGTTTCAGGGCGGTAAGCGGAGTCACTTCGCTCGGCTTGAAGATCATCGCGTTGCCCGCCGCCAGCGCCGGGGCCGATTTCCACAGGGCGATCTGGATCGGGTAGTTCCACGCGCCGATGCCCGCCACCACGCCCAGCGGCTCGCGGCGGGTGTAGACGAACGAGGTGTCGCGCAGCGGGATCTGGCTGCCTTCCAGCGCCGGGATCAGCCCCGCGTAGTACTCCAGCACATCCGCGCCGGTGACGATGTCGACGGTTGAGGTTTCAGAAAACGCTTTACCGGTGTCGAGGGTTTCCAGCGTTGCCAGCTCGTCGTTGCGCTCGCGCAGGATATCGACGGCGCGGCGCAAGATGCGCGAGCGCTCCATGGCGGTCATCGCCGCCCATATTTTTTGCCCGCGTTTTGCGCTTTCCACGGCGCGGTCGACGTCTTCGCGCCCGGCCGCCTGCACGGTCGCCAGAACTTCACCGTTCGCCGGGTTGATGGTCTCGAAGGTGCGACCGCTGGTGGCGGATGTATAACCACCATTGATATAAAGCTGCTGTTCTGCCATTCGGGACATAAATTCTCCTCGGTTAATCGGTCGGTAAATGCTGGCTGATAAAGTGGCTGGTGAGCGACTGGGCCAGGGTTTTATCCAGCGGTTTGCCGCTGAGCGCAGCGCGCAGCCATAGCCCGTCAATCAGTGCGGCAAGCCCGTAGCCCGCCTCTTCAGCCTGTTCACGCGGCAGCTCGCGGCGGAACTCGTACACCAGGTTTGAGAGCAATCGGCGGCTGCTGACCTGCTGCAAACGGTAGAGCATCGGCTGATGCATGCTGCTGGCCCAGAAGGCCAGCCAGGCCTTCATCGCCGCGCCGCTGATCTGGGTTTCATCAAAATTGCCGCCGACAATCGCCTGCAATCGCTGCTCTGCGCTGCCGTCCGGCAGGGCGCGTAAACGGCTTAATACCGCGTCGCGCAGCTGACCGGTGATGTCACGCATGGTCGCTTCCAGCAGACCGTTTTTATCTTTGAAATAGTGGCTGATGATCCCCGTGGACACGCCCGCCCGACGGGCGATTTGCGCGATGGTTGCGTCATGCATTCCCACTTCATTAATTGCTTCCAGCGTGGCATCGATTAGCTGCCTGCGCCGGATCGGCTGCATCCCCACTTTGGGCATTTTTGCCACTCCATTCATCAGCGTTGGTTAACTATTAAAGCGGTTTTTGATTGGACGTTCAATATAAAATGTGTCTTAATTGTTGCGGATTTGGATTTCAATAGTTACAAAAACAGTGGGGATACTGGATGACAGACCTTTCACAGGACAGAGAAAAAGACAAAATCAACCCGGTCGTTTTTTATACGTCCGCCGGGCTGATTTTGTTGTTTTCCCTGACGACCATTTTCTTTCGTGATTTTTCTGCCGAGTGGATTGGGCGCACCCTGAACTGGGTGTCGAAGACCTTCGGCTGGTACTATCTGCTGGCCGCGACGCTCTATATCGTCTTCGTGGTCTGCATTGCCTGCTCGCGCTTCGGTTCGGTGAAGCTCGGGCCAGAGCAGTCTAAGCCCGAGTTCAGCCTGCTGAGCTGGGCCGCAATGCTGTTTGCCGCCGGCATCGGCATCGACCTGATGTTCTTCTCCGTGGCGGAACCGGTCACGCAGTATATGCAGCCGCCGGAAGGGGCAGGGCAGACGATGGAGGCTGCGCGCCAGGCGATGGTCTGGACGCTCTTCCACTACGGCCTGACGGGCTGGTCGATGTACGCCCTGATGGGCATGGCGCTCGGATACTTTAGCTATCGTTATAATTTGCCCCTTACCATCCGCTCCGCGCTGTACCCGATTTTCGGCAAAAAGATCAACGGCCCTATTGGGCACACGGTAGACATCGCGGCGGTGATCGGCACCATCTTTGGTATCGCGACAACGCTCGGAATTGGCGTGGTGCAGCTTAACTACGGGCTGAGCGTGCTGTTTGACATCCCGGATTCGATGGCGGCGAAGGCGGCGCTGATTGCGCTGTCGGTGATTATCGCCACCATCTCGGTGACCTCCGGCGTGGATAAAGGGATTCGCGTGCTCTCCGAGCTGAACGTCGCGCTGGCGCTGGGGCTGATCCTGTTCGTGCTGTTTATGGGCGACACCTCGTTCTTGCTCAATGCCTTAGTGCTGAACGTGGGTGATTACGTGAACCGCTTTATGGGCATGACGCTGAACAGCTTCGCCTTTGACCGTCCGACAGAGTGGATGAACAACTGGACGCTCTTCTTCTGGGCGTGGTGGGTGGCGTGGTCGCCGTTTGTCGGCCTGTTCCTGGCGCGTATTTCGCGTGGGCGCACCATCCGTCAGTTCGTGATGGGCACGCTGATCATCCCGTTCACCTTTACCCTGCTGTGGCTGTCGATTTTCGGCAACAGCGCGCTGCACGAGATCATCCACGGCAATGCGACTTTTGCCCAGGAAGCGATGGCGCACCCGGAGCGCGGCTTCTACAGCCTGCTGGCGCAGTATCCGGCGTTTACCTTTAGCGCGTCCGTAGCGACCATTACCGGCCTGCTGTTCTACGTCACCTCGGCGGACTCCGGCGCGCTGGTGCTGGGGAACTTCACCTCGAAGCTCAAGGACATTAACAGCGACGCGCCGAACTGGCTGCGCATCTTCTGGTCCGTCGCCATCGGCCTGCTGACGCTCGGCATGCTGATGACCAACGGTATCTCGGCGTTGCAGAACACCACGGTGATCATGGGCCTGCCGTTCAGCTTCGTGATCTTCTTCGTGATGGCCGGGCTGTATAAATCGCTTAAGGTGGAAGACTACCGCCGCGTCAGCGCCAGCCGCGACACCGCCCCGCGTCCGCTGGGCGCGCAGGACAGGCTGAGCTGGAAGAAACGCCTCTCGCGCCTGATGAACTACCCCGGCACGCGCTACACCAGCCAGATGATGGAGACGGTCTGCTTCCCGGCGATGGAAGAGGTGGCGCAGGAGCTGCGCCTGCGCGGTGCCTACGTCGAGCTGAAAAACCTGCCGCCGGAGGAGGGCGAAACCCTGGGGCACCTGGATCTGCTGGTGCACATGGGCGACGAGCAGAACTTTGTCTATCAAATCTGGCCGCAGCAGTATTCGGTGCCCGGGTTTACCTACCGGGCGCGTAGCGGGAAGTCGACCTACTACCGGCTTGAGACCTTCCTGCTGGAAGGCAGCCAGGGGAATGATTTGATGGATTACAGCAAGGAGCAGGTGATCACGGACATTCTGGACCAGTATGAACGGCACCTGAACTTTATCCATCTGCACAGGGAAGCGCCGGGAAATAGCGTGATGTTCCCGGATGTTTGAGGCTTGATCTGAAGAACCTACAAAGGCAGCGCCGCTGCCCTCATGCCGGGTGGCGGCGATGCCTTACCCGGCCTACAAAACCGGTTTATCGTAGGCCTGATAAGCGAAGCGCCATCAGGCGTTTAATGAGCATTGGATCTGAAGGGCAATATTTCCTTTCTTTATATTCACCATTTTATTTTTCTTTATTTACTCGAGCCGCCTCGCATTTCCCTAATATTCGACCCCTGTACATTTATCCATGGCAGTATAATAGCGGCAGTTAAGCCAGCACTGAGATCTTGAAAGAATAGGTAAAAAGGTAAGAAAAGGAATCGCGGTACAAAGGTGTGCGACCACCTTCATACCGCTAACCACAAACAACTAAAAGGGAGTTGATTATGGCTGCGAAGAATTCTATGCCAGAGCGGGCTATTGCCCAAACAGAAAATGCAGATCTAGAGATTCAGCAAGAAAATCGCGAGAAGCTACGCAAAAAACGCATCCGGGCGTTGCATGACGAGCCGGTTCACTCTGCGTATCTTCATGAAAGAGGAGAGGCGGATTCCTCCTGTGTGGAACTTTATACTCGAATGGAGCGCAACTATCTGCCGTTAACCGGCGCGTGGTTAACCCGCGCAGGGTTTAAAGCAGGAATAGCCGTGAAGATCCGCGTGATGCCGGATTGTATTGTGATTACGCCGCAAAATTCCCGTGAGCTGTGGGGCTGTCTGGAAGGCGTCAGTGCAACGTATACCAACAAACTGAAGATGATGAAGTGGCTGGAGACGTTTCCGGGAGCGTTAATTGATACGGGGGATTTGCCCGTGAACGAAAGTAGAAAATAGTAGCGGTAAAAATTAACGAGGCGATCCAGGGAATGCCAGGATCGCCGTTTCTGAGCGGCGGCATGCATTGATCTTTATGAGCCAGGTAAATTATGCGTTACTCTTCTCTTTCTGAGCTGGTTTCATCCATGCATCGGCATAAAGAATATTACCTTTCACATAATTCCACTGAATGCCCCGGAATCGAAGCCCAACAACTTCATGCATATTCGGGGCTGAGCTGCCTGGGTAATAAACGTGCGTGAAATCCAGAGATGAGATCACCACGCTATCAAGCGTCATGGTGTAGATCTCTCTTTCTGCTCCCGCTTCAACAATTTCATAATATTTGATAATGGCTTTTTGCAGCCGTCTGCCCTCGCAGGCGGCAACGGCAAGATAAGGGCTCACTTTATCTAATTGCTTATGCACGGTAACCGGACTATGCTGCCGTGTTCCGGTCATATTCCCGGTATGGCTGTCCACTGCCTGTTTTATGCCGTAACTGCTGTTCATAATTTCGATAGCACCTTCCCGGCCTGGCATCATACAGTCGCCCTGAACCTGCATTCCGTTCTCATCGTAGAGAAATAAGTAAGCGGGTAATGACATTATAATTCTCCTAAGTTGATTTGTTTTCCGTTATTATCAACATCGAATTGGTGTACATATTTTTTATTGTTTAATCCGTAATGAATAACGTAAGTACGACCATTTTTCCATTTTATATTTAAACATGTATCCGGGTAGGAGATGTCTAAATTATTATATCCCGACCCTGTTACGATAGTGATTTTATGATCTTTACTTGAATAAATAGTGTAAAAGTTCAGGACGTCATTTTTATCTATGCTAAAACATAGGCGGTTACCATTAATAAATGTAAATCTATTTTTGGGGGCTCGATTACCTCCCGGGCATCCAGTGATTAAAATGCAGAGGATAAAGATGACAAATATGTTCTTCATCCTGGAAATCCCTTTAAGACATTTTTGTATTTTTGCAGAAGGAAATACAAGCTTTCCCTAAGTTTTAAGTCTCTGTATTGTAATAATTCTTCATTCCTCTCCAAACCAAAGTATTTCAATAACCAGTAATCGCTTACAATTGATGCTTGCTGCTCTAACCCATAATGCAATAAATCTACTTTATCTAAGCTATAAGTATAGTCAGCAATACCGGAAAATAATCCTCTTGTTCTGACAAACATCCCTTTTTGAGTTTGCCAGACATGCATCATCTCATGCATGAATCGATGTTTTTTAACAATGTCATCCTCTAGCGAAAAATCCGGCGAATACGTTTCCTCTCTGTACCACATCTCCCCATTGGGACTCATCGCCACATCAACGGGTTGCAGATTAAAAGGAAGATAGCTTTCCCTGTGTACCCACACCAGATGATAACGGATGCTGTAACCGTAAAGCGTCTTCGCAAGGGCGATTTCACCAATTGTGAGCTGTCGGATCCCGCCCGGATTAATCGGGGTTCCCGAAGTGGGGTGAATTCTTTCATTAACCGGCATGTCAATTCCCTTTTGTTAATATGGGTATTGGCCGTAAATAATACTCCTGACCGTGAGAGAAAAAAGAAAGCACATTTCCTAAAAATTCCGCCTGACAGTCCAGGTTGACATAACTTTAATGATAATTATTTTCATTTAAACATAGCCTGTGCTATACCTTATAGCACAGGCTAATTTTGCTTTGAATTTAATCACCTCAGGAGACTTCTGCGATGCATCCACGGCAAGGATTGAAGCGTTTGTTGCTCGGCGCGCTGCTCATGACCGCGACTACTACCGGCGCGCTGGCGGCTGAAAAGTTCCAGGTCATCACCACTTTTACCGTTATTGCTGATATGGTGAAAAACGTGGCGGGGGATGCCGCTGAGGTCACCTCCATCACCAAACCGGGCGCGGAAATTCACGAATACCAGCCCACCCCGGGCGATATCAAACGCGCGCAGAAGGCACAGCTGATCCTGGCGAACGGCATGAATCTGGAGCTGTGGTTCCAGCGCTTTTATCAGCATCTGAACGGCGTGCCGGAGGTGATTGTCACCAAAGGCATCACCCCGATGGGCATCAGCGAAGGGCCCTATAACGGCAAGCCCAATCCGCACGCGTGGATGTCGCCGGACAACGCCCTGATTTACGTCGATAACATCCGCGACGCGCTGGTGAAGTACGATCCGGCCAACGCACAGACCTACCAGCGCAATGCGGAAGCCTACAAGCAGACGATCACCGCCACTCTCGAACCACTGCGCAAGCAGGTCGCGGAGATACCGGAAGACAAACGCTGGATGGTGACCAGCGAAGGTGCCTTCTCCTATCTGGCGCGGGATCTGGGGATGAAAGAGCTTTACCTGTGGCCGATCAACGCCGATCAGCAGGGCACGCCCCAGCAGGTGCGCAAGGTTATCGATCTGGTGAAAAAACATCACATTCCGGCGGTGTTTAGCGAAAGCACGGTCTCGGATAAGCCCGCCCGTCAGGTGGCGCGTGAAACCGGCGCCCACTATGGCGGCGTGCTGTACGTCGACTCTCTGAGCGCGGAAAACGGCCCGGTGCCGACCTATATCGATCTGCTGAACGTCACCACCCGCACGCTGGTGCAGGGCATCCGTGACGGCATGAAGGAGTAACCATGCAGAAGGGGATTGTTGTAACCGACGTGACCGTGACCTACCGCAACGGCCACACGGCGCTGCGCGACGCATCGTTCAGCGTGCCGGGCGGATCGATTGCCGCCCTGGTGGGGGTGAACGGTTCCGGCAAGTCCACGCTGTTTAAGGCGGTGATGGGGTTTGTGCGGGCGGCGAGCGGCACTATCTCCATTCTGGGGCTGCCGCCTCACCGGGCGCTGCGTCAGAACCTGGTCGCCTACGTGCCGCAGTCGGAAGAGGTCGACTGGTCGTTTCCGGTGCTCGTCGAGGACGTGGTGATGATGGGCCGCTACGGGCATATGGGGTTTCTGCGTCGTCCCAAAGAATGCGATAAGCAGATCGTCACCGACGCCCTGAAGCGTGTAGATATGCTCGAGCTGCGCCATCGGCAGATTGGCGAGCTGTCCGGCGGGCAGAAGAAGCGCGTGTTTCTGGCGCGGGCGATTGCCCAGCAGGGCGAGGTGATCCTGCTCGACGAGCCGTTTACCGGCGTGGACGTCAAAACCGAAGCCAGGATCATCAGCCTGCTGCGGGAGCTGCGCGACGAGGGCAAAACGATGCTGGTCTCGACCCATAACCTGGGCTCGGTCACGGAATTCTGCGATTACACGGTGATGGTCAAAGGCACCGTGCTGGCGAGCGGCCCGACGGAAACCACCTTTACCGCCGAGAATCTCGAGCGCGCCTTTAGCGGCGTGCTGCGCCACGTGGTGCTCAGCGGCTCGGAAGATCGCATTATTACCGACGACGAACGCCCCTTCGTCACGCACCGTCAGGAGGCCAAATGAACGTGCTTCTCGAACCCTTCGGCTACGAGTACATGCTCAACGCGATGTGGGTCTCGGCGATGGTGGGCGGGCTATGCGCGTTTCTCTCCTGCTATCTGATGCTCAAAGGCTGGTCGCTGATCGGCGATGCGCTGTCGCACTCCATCGTGCCGGGCGTAGCGGGGGCCTACATGCTCGGGCTGCCGTTCTCGCTGGGGGCATTTTTATCGGGCGGGCTGGCGGCGGGCAGCATGCTGTTTCTCAACCAGCGCAGCCGCCTGAAGGAGGACGCCATTATCGGGCTGATCTTCTCCTCGTTTTTCGGGCTGGGGCTGTTTATGGTCTCGCTCAACCCGACCTCGGTGAACATTCAGACCATCGTCCTCGGCAATATTCTGGCTATCGCCCCGGAAGATATCGTCCAGCTGGCGATTATCGGCGTGGTGTCGATAGTTATCCTGCTGTTCAAATGGAAAGATCTGATGGTGACCTTTTTTGATGAGAACCACGCCCGCGCCATCGGCCTGCGTCCTGAACGCCTGAAAATTCTCTTCTTCACGCTGCTGGCGGTCTCTACCGTGGCGGCGCTGCAAACCGTCGGCGCATTTCTGGTGATCTGTCTGGTGGTCACGCCCGGCGCGACCGCGTGGCTGCTGACCGACCGCTTCCCGCGCCTGCTGATGATTGCCGTCGCCATTGGCAGCATCACCAGCTTCCTCGGCGCGTGGGCCAGCTATTACCTGGACGGCGCCACCGGCGGCATTATCGTCGTGGCCCAGACACTGCTGTTCCTGCTGGCGTTCGTCTTTGCGCCGAAGCACGGGCTGCTTGCCAGCCGCCGTCGGGCGCGGGAGGCACACCCATGCTGACGCTGCTTCTCGAACCGTTCCAGTTTGCGTTTATGAACAACGCGCTGCTGATTTCACTCCTGGTGGCCGTGCCCTGCGCGCTGCTGTCGGTTTTTCTGGTGCTGAAAGGCTGGGCGCTGATGGGCGACGCCATGAGCCACGCGGTGTTTCCCGGCGTCGTGCTGGCCTGGATGATGGGCCTGCCGCTGGCGCTGGGCGCGTTCGTGGCCGGTCTTTTCTGCGCGGTCGCCACCGGATATCTGAAGGATAACAGTCGCATCAAACAGGATACGGTCATGGGGATCGTCTTTTCCGGCATGTTCGGCGCCGGGCTGATCCTCTATATCGCCGTCAAACCTGAGGTGCATCTCGACCACATTCTGTTCGGCGATATGTTGGGTATTAACGGGATGGACATTCTGCAAAGCGGTCTCGTCGCGGGGCTGATTGCGCTGGTGATTGGCCTGAAGTGGCGCGATTTTCTGCTGTTCTGCTTTGACTATCAGCAGGCGCAGGCGAGTGGCCTGCGCACCCGCTGGCTGCACTACGGCTTACTGTGCATGGTTTCGCTGACCATCGTTGCGACGCTGAAAGCGGTGGGGATCATTCTGTCGATTTCCCTGCTGATTGCGCCCGGCGCCGTGGCGGTGTTGATTACCCGACGCTTTCACATGGCGCTGCTGGTGGCGGTCGCCGTTTCAGCGCTGGTGTCGGTAAGCGGCGTTTATGCCTCGTTTTATCTCGACAGCGCGCCTGCGCCGACCATTGTGGTCCTGTTCGCGATGGTGTTTATCGTGACGTTTGTGGTGACCAGCGTGAAGGCTCGTCGCCAGGAGCGTGTGACAGCAGGGTGATGACCTGTTCACCGTGCTGCTGCCAGTGCAGGCGGAAGGCGGTGCCTTCTTCAAAGCCTGCCAGTTGACGGGTCAACGCCAGCGTGAGCGTCTTATCGTCGAGAATGGTAACGCGGGCGCTGTCAAAACCCATCCAGGCTTGTACCTGCGGAAAGAGGGCCTTAAACAGGCTCTCTTTGGCGCTGAAGACCAGCGTCAGGGCGAGGGCGAACGGGTATCCCTGGCGGGAAAGCACAGGTTCTTCCTGCGTATCAATAATGCCGTCTTTGATTTCCCTGGCTTCGTTTTCGAAGAGGATCGTTTCACAATCGATGCCGATAAGCGCCGGGTATTGCGTGACGACGGCTATCGCCTGCGTGCCGCTGTGGGTGATGCTGCCGGAAATACCTTGCGGCCAGAGCGGTTCCCCGCTGGGGCCGATGGCGGGCATGGTGTGGTCAGGTAAGGCGTGCGCGGCGGCGATGCGGCCTGCCAGGTGGTCGGCCTTGCGTTTGCGTCCGGCGTCAGCAAGCTGCGCGTGATGGGGGAGCCAGAGGAGATCGGCGTCGGTAAAGGTGGCGGGGTCGAAAGTGATGCGGTGGAGGGTGTGGCCGGCGAGAGAAAATGTGCTGTGGGTGGTGTGCATGGTTTTTCCCCTCACCCTGACCCTCTCCCCGGAGGGGAGAGGGAAGGATTGACTTCAGTGCCTTAAAAACGCGTATTCACGCTCATATACCAGGTACGGCCCGGTTCATTATACGTATACGCACCCGCACCGTACATATACGCACCCGTCGTGGTATTACCCGTGGTCTGGGCGTTACCGGCGCGCCACTGGCGCTTGTCGAAGACGTTGTCCACGCCGCCGGTCAGGCTGACGTTTTTGGTCACGTCCCAGGTCGCACTCAGGCCAACGATGCTGTACGGGCTGACTTCGTCTTTCTCAGACCCTGTCACAGGCTGACCTTTGTAGTTGTACTTCTTCGGCTGCTGCTTGCCATACCAGGTGAAGGTCGACTGCAATGAGACATCCTGACGTACCTGCCAGCTCAGGGTAGAGTTCAGCGTATACTCCGGGATGATCGACAGACGATCGCCGGTCTCCTTGTTCTTGCTTTGCAGCATGTAGGTGATGTTGTTGGTCCAGTTGATGGTGTCGCTGACCGGCACGTTCAGGGAGCCTTCCAGACCTTCTACTACCGCCTTCGGCACGTTTTCCCACTGGTAGATATCGGTGGTGACTTTGCCGGTGGACGTCTGGCCAATCGGCGCGTAGCCCGCTTCAATCTTGTTGCGGTAGTCGTTGCGGAACCAGGTCACACCCGCCAGCCAGCCATCGCGTTTCCACTCCAGACCAATCTCTTTGTTGATGCTGGTCTCCGCTTTCAGATCGTCGTTACCCATCATGTAGCAGCCCACGCCGTCGGAACTGGCGTAGCAGCCCTGGCCTTTACTGTACAGCAGGTAGTTCGGGTTGGTCTGATACAGGCTTGGCGCTTTATAGGCGCGCGCGATGCCCATCTTCAGGGTGAAGTCATCCCCCAGACCCTGCGACAGGTTCAGGGACGGGCTCCAGTTATTACCCACAATGGTGTGGTGGTCGAAGCGCAGGGCAGGGGTCAGCATGGTGCTGTCGGTCAGCTCCATGTTGTTTTCGGCAAACAGGGAGAAGATCTCCGCTGAAGTGTACGGGCTACGGTCTTCGCTCATGCCCGGAATGGTGCCGCCCTGCTGGGTTTGCGTGAAGGAGGTCGAGTCCTTCATGCGCTGCTGGTTCCACTCGGTGCCGAGCGTCAGGTTTTGATTCACAATGAAATCAATCGGCAGGTTGATTTCGCTGTGCAGCATCACGTCGGCCAGGTCGGTATCGGTGAATTTATTGCTGTTGAACAGGCCTTCCAGACCGCCCGCCAGGCCTTCGCCCAGACGCGAGTTGCGGGTGTGCTCGTACTGCGCCCAGTTGCTGGTGGTGATGCCGTTATCCCAGCCGCCGTTCCAGGTCACGGCGAAGTTCTGACGATAGATACGGTTAGTCTCTTTACCGTAGTTCTTCTTCACCAGCCCGCTTGAGCTGTTGTCGTTGTTGGTATTCTGGGTATCGCCCGCGTAAAGGTTGTTCTGGCGGCTGTATCCCGCCTCAAACTCCAGGGACTGCATAGGCGCAAAGTCCCAGCGCACCACGCCGTTGATGTCTTTATTCTCGACCCCTTCACGGCCTGCCGGCAGCGTGTCGGCATATGCGCCGGTACGGTCAGACTGATGGCCCTGGTTAATGTCCCAGGCGTCGGCCTGGGTTTTATCCAGGTTACCGTACATGCGGAAGCTGAAATCCCCGCCCAGCGGGCCGCTCAGGCTGAAGTTAGTGCGTTTGGTGGAACCTTCGTCTTTATGCTCTGGCGCATTCAGGTAGGTGTTCCAGGAGCCGTGCCACTGGTCGTCAAATTTTTTGGTGATGATGTTCACCACGCCGCCCGCCGCACCGTTACCGTAGCGGGCAGCAGCCGGGCCACGGATCACTTCGATGCGCTCGATCATCTCCGGCGGGACCCAGCCGGTATCGCCGCGGGTATCACGCTCGCCGCGCCAGCCCAGACGGATGGAGTTGCGGCTGGTGACCGGCTTGCCGTCGATCAGGATCAGGGTGTTTTCCGGGCCCATGCCGCGAATGTCAATCTGACGGTTATTCCCGCGCTGGCCGCTGGTGGAGTTGCCGGTCAGGTTAACGCCCGGCATGGTGCGGATGATTTCCGCCACGTCGCGCGCGGGCGGGTTTTTGCGGATCTCGTCGGCGGTGATGGTCGACACGCCCGGCGCCTGCAAATTCTGCTCGGCGGCGGTGATCACCATGGTGTCTTCATGCTGCGCGGAGGCGGTGTTGTCGTCTGCCATGACGGGCAGCGCGACACCATAAATCCCTAAATTGACCAGCAAGGCCAGAGAGTGAATCTTCTTATTCATTGTACGTCCCGCTTTTATGGTTATTTAATGAGCGCGCTTCCCACAGCGCGGGCATTACGCTATTGCAAATGCAAATAGTTATCAATAATATTATCAATAAAATTTGCTCTGAAACAAAAAAGACTGTTAAACATGGGGTTATAAGGGTGACGGCGTTAACAACCGGAAGTGAAGCGTGGTGGCAGGCGAAAGACGGGCCGGAACGGGAACGTCATCAGGAAAACTATCGCGTGACATTCTGGTGGCGGGACCCGGCGGGAACGCAGAAAACGTCGACGGTTAAACGCGTCTGGCTCTACGTCACCGGTGTGACCGATCACCATCAAAATGCCCGTCCGCAGTCCCTTGAACGTATCCCGGATACCGACGTCTGGCAGTGGCAGGGCGAGTTCAGCCCCGAATGGCGCGGCAGCTACTGTTTTATCCCCTCCGACAATGAAAACGATTTTGCCAGCGCAGTGTTTGAAGGCGATCAGCCGGACCGCATGGCGCTGCGCGAAGGCTGGCGCAAACTGTTGCCGCACGCGGTGTCCGACCCGCTGAACGCCCAGAGCTGGCGCGGCGGGCGCGGGCACGCAGTCTCGGCGCTGGAGATGCCGGAGGCGCCCGTACAGCCCGGCTGGAACCATCCCGATACCCCTTACAAAAAGCCTGTCTGCATTGAGTGGCACAGCGCGCGTCTGAAGAACCGTCGCCGCGTGTGGATTTTTACCACCGGGGATGAAAGCCCCGAGCGCCCGCTGGCGGTGCTGCTCGACGGGCAGTTCTGGGCCGAAAGCATGCCCGTCTGGCCTGCGCTGGCGTCGCTCACCCATGAAGGCAAACTGCCGCCTGCGGTCTATGTCTTAATCGACGTGATTGACTCCGCACACCGCAGCCGCGAGCTGCCGTGTAACCCTGATTTCTGGCTGGCGGTGCAGGACGAACTTCTCCCGCAGGTGAAAAGCATGGCCCCGTTCAGCGACCGCGCCGACCATACCGTGGTGGCGGGTCAGAGCTTCGGCGGGCTCTCTTCCCTCTATGCGGGCCTCAACTGGCCGCAGCGTTTTGGCTGCATCCTCAGCCAGTCCGGATCCTACTGGTGGCCGCACCGCGGCGCGCAGCAGGACGGGCTGCTCATCGAACAACTCAAAGCGGGTGACAAAACCGCTCGCGGGCTGCGCATCGTCCTTGAGGCCGGGCGCAACGAGCCGCTTATTTTGCGCGCAAACCAGGCGATCCTCGCCGAACTACACACTCAGCAACCGGTTTTCTGGCGTCAGGTTGACGGCGGACACGATGCGCTTTGCTGGCGCGGTGGGCTGACGCAGGGGCTGATGACCCTCTGGCAGCCGCTTATTCAATAACGGAGTCTGTATGGAATTCAGCAATCCTTTCGATAATCCGCAGGGACAGTTCGCCATTTTGCAAAATGACCAGGGGCAGTACAGCCTGTGGCCGCAGCAGTGCGAGTTGCCCGCGGGCTGGCGCGTGGTCTGCGAACCGCAATCTCAGGAGGCGTGCCAGCAGTGGCTGGCGGAACAGTGGCAGACGCTTGAGCCGTCATGTTTTGCGGGGGAGCGCGCATGAACCGTCTCCCTCTTGTCGCCGCCCAGCCGGGGATCTGGATGGCAGAGCAGCTTTCCTCCCTGCCAAACGCCTGGAGCGTCGCGCACTACACCGAGCTGAAAGGCGCTATCGATGCGCCATTGCTGGCAAAAGCCATCGCTGAAGGCATGATGCAGGCCGACACCCTGCGGATGCGTTTTGCCGAAGATAACGGTGAGGTGTGGCAGTGGATCGATGAGGCCATGCTCCTGCCGGAGCCGTCCATCGTGCGCGTTGACTCCCACGACGCCGCCGTGGCGCTGATGGAGGCCGATCTCAACCAGAACCTGCGCGTCGACAGCGGTCAGCCGCTGGCGTTTCACCAGCTGATCCAGGTGGGAGAAAGCCACTGGTACTGGTATCAGCGGTATCATCATCTGGTGGTAGATGGCTTCAGCTTCCCTGCTATTACCCGTCAGATCGCCGCCATTTACGCTGCGTGGCAGAAAGGTGAATCCACGCCGGCCTCGCCGTTCACCCCGTTCGCCGAGGTGGTGGAGGAGTATCAGCGCTATCGCGACAGCGAGGCGTATCAGCGCGACGGTGCTTTCTGGGCCGAACAACGCAAACAGCTTCCTTCTCCGGTCTCGCTCTCTTCCGTGCCGCTGCCGGGACGCGCCGCCACCACCGATATCCTGCGCCTGAAAATTGCGATGGACGGCCGTGCGTTCAGCCAGCTTGCACAGAAGGCAGACCAGGCGCAGCGTACCGATCTGGCCCTTGCGCTGGTGGCGCTGTGGCTGGGCCGTCTCACCGGACGGCTGGACTACGCCGCCGGGTTTATTTTTATGCGCCGCATGGGTTCCGCGGCGCTCACTGCGACCGGGCCGGTGCTGAACGTGCTGCCGCTGGCGGTCAATATCGACGCGCAGGAGAGCCTGCCCGCGCTGGCGCTGCGACTGGCTAATCAGCTGAAAAAAATGCGCCGCCATCAGCGTTACGACGCCGAGCAGATCGTGCGCGACAGCGGACGTGCCGCAGGCGATGAAGCCCTGTTTGGTCCGGTGCTGAACGTCAAGGTGTTCGATTATCAGCTGAATATCGACGGCGTGGAGGCCATCACCCACACGCTGGCAACCGGCCCGGTGAACGATCTCGAGCTGGCGCTGTTCCCGGACGAGCAGGGCGGACTGAGCATTGAGATCCTCGCCAACGGGCAGCGTTACGACGAGGCGACGCTGAAGGGGCACGCGGCGCGCCTGAACGCAATGCTGACGCAGTTTGCCGCCAATCCGGACCTGCGCTGTGGCGACGTGGAAACCGTATCAGAGCAGGAATACGCCCGGCTGGCGCGCATCAACGATACCGGGCTGGCGCTGCCGTCTACCACGCTGGCGGATCTGGTGGCGGAGCAGGCGAGCAAAACGCCGGACGCCCCCGCGCTGGCGGATGCCCATACTGAACTGAACTACCGCCAGCTGCGCGAGCAGGTGGTCGCGCTGGCAAACCTGCTGCGCGCGCGCGGCGTGAAGCCGGGCGACAGCGTGGCGGTGGCGCTCCCGCGCTCGGTGTTCCTGACCCTGGCGCTGCACGGGATTGTTGAAGCAGGCGCCGCCTGGCTGCCGCTGGATACCGGTTACCCGGATGACCGTCTGCGGATGATGCTGGAGGACGCGAAGCCGTCGCTGCTCATTACCACCGACGAGCAGCTTCCGCGCTTTAACGATCTGCCGATCGCCACCTTTAGTTACAACACACTATTACCGGCCACCGATGCTGAACCTCTGCGACTGGCGAAGCCGGAGCAGACCGCGTACATCATATTTACCTCCGGTTCGACGGGGCGTCCAAAAGGGGTGATGGTCGGCCATACCGCCATCGTTAACCGCCTGAAGTGGATGCAGGATCATTATCCACTGGCGGCGCATGACGTGGTGGCGCAGAAAACGCCGTGCAGCTTTGACGTGTCGGTGTGGGAGTTCTGGTGGCCGTTTATCGCCGGGGCGAAGCTGGTGATGGCCGAGCCGGACGCGCACCGCGATCCGCAGGCAATGCAGAGTTTCTTCGCGCAGTACGGCGTGACCACCACCCACTTCGTGCCGTCGATGCTGGCGGCGTTCGTCGCCTCGCTGACGCCGGAAAACGTCGACTGTTGCAGGACGCTGAAGCAGGTGTTCTGTAGCGGCGAGGCGTTGCCGACTGCGCTGTGTCGCGAGTGGGAACAGCTCACCCATGCGCCGCTGCACAACCTCTATGGCCCGACCGAAGCGGCGGTGGACGTCAGCTGGTATCCGGCGTTTGGCCCCGAGCTGGCGGCGGTGGAGGGCAACAGCGTGCCAATTGGCTTCCCGGTGTGGAATACGGGGCTGCGCATTCTGGACGCGATGATGCGCCCGGTGCCGTTCGGCGTGGCGGGGGATCTCTATCTCACCGGCATCCAGCTGGCGCAGGGGTATCTGGGACGCCCCGACCTTACCGCCAGCCGCTTTATCGCCGATCCGTTTGCCCCCGGCGAGCGAATGTACCGCACCGGGGACGTTGCCCGCTGGCTGGACAACGGCGCGGTGGAATATCTGGGCCGCAGCGACGATCAGCTGAAAATCCGCGGCCAGCGCATCGAGCTGGGCGAAATCGACCGGGCGATGCTCGCGCTGCCGGATGTGGCCCAGGCGGTGGCGCACGCCTGCGTGTTCAACCAGGCGGCTGCTACGGGCGGCGATGCCCGCCAGCTGGTGGGATACGTTGTCTCTGAATCCGGCTTACCGCTGGATCGCGACGCGCTGCTTGCATCACTCAAAGCCCAGCTGCCGCCGCATATGGTGCCGGTGGTGCTGCTGCAAATCAGCGCGCTGCCGTTAAGCGCCAACGGCAAGCTGGATCGCAAGGCGCTGCCGCTGCCGGAGCTGACCAGCAAAACTTCCGGTCGCGCGCCCGAGACGCAAACTGAAGTCACCGTGGCGCAGGCGTTTTCTGCCCTGCTGGGCTGCGCGGTGAACGATATCGAGGCCGATTTCTTTGCCCTCGGCGGCCACTCGCTGCTGGCGATGCGCCTTGCGGCTCAGCTCAGCCGTGCGTTCAGCCGCAAGGTCACGCCGGGGCAGATTATGGTCGCCTCGACGGTGAGCAAGCTTAGCGCCCTGCTGGACTCGCAGATGAGCGACGAGCAGGCGCAGCGTCTGGGGTATGAAACCGTTCTCCCGCTGCGTGAAAGCAACGGCCCCACGCTGTTCTGCTTCCATCCGGCGTCCGGCTTTGCATGGCAGTTTAGCGTCCTGGCGCGCTACCTCAGCCCGCGCTGGTCAATCGTCGGCATTCAGTCTCCCCGGCCTGAGGGGCCGATGCAGCAGTGTGCGGATCTTGATGCGGTGATCGAACATCATCTGAACACGTTGCGTAAGCAACAGCCGCAGGGGCCGTATTATCTGTTCGGCTATTCCCTCGGCGGCACGCTGGCGCAGGGCATTGCGGCGCGTCTGCGCGAGCAGGGTGAAGACGTAGCGTTCCTCGGCCTGCTGGATACCTGGCCGCCGGAAACCCAGAACTGGGCGGAGAAAGAGGCCAACGGCCTCGATCCGGAGGTGCTGGCGGAAATTGAGCGCGAACGCCAGGCGTTTATCGCTGCCCAGCAGGGGCAGGGCTCCAGCGAGTTGTTTAACGCCATTGAAGGCAACTATGCGGACGCGGTGCGGCTGCTCACCACGGCGCACAGCGCGCGGTTTGACGGTAAAGCGACGCTGTTTGTCGCCGAGCGAACGCGAACCCTGGATCCGCAGGCCGCGTGGGCACCGTGGGTGGGTGAGCAGGAGGTGTACAGCCAGGACTGCGCCCACGTGGATATCATTTCACCGCAGGCGTTTGAAAAGATTGGGCCGGTACTGAAGGAAATTTTTGGATAGTGCAAATGCCCGGTGGCGCTGCGCTTACCGGGCCTACGGGAGCGAAATGTAGGCCGGGTAAGGCGTAGCCGCCACCCGGCAATTACCGCCGACCCAACGGCACCACCAACGGCGTACCCGCCACCGGATCCTCAATAATCATGCAGCGCATGCCGTAGATCCGCGCGATCAGATCCGGCGTCACAATCTCTTTCGGCGCGCCCTGCGCCACAATCTCGCCGTCGCGCAACGCAATCAGATGCGTCGCGTAGCGGCACGCCTGGTTTAAGTCGTGCAGCACTGCCGCCAGGGTGTACCCCTGCGTACGGTTCAGTTCGCTCAGCAGTTCCAGCAGGTCAATCTGATGGCTGATATCCAGCCAGGTCGTCGGCTCGTCCAGCAGCATGATGGAGGTCTCCTGCGCCAGCACCATCGCGATCCACGCGCGCTGGCGCTGTCCGCCGGAGAGGGTATCGACGCTTTGCTGGGCCAGATCGGTGATGCCCGTCGCCTGCATCGCGCGCTTCACGGCCTCGTCGTCCTCCTTGCGCCAGCGGGTAAACAGCGGCTGGTGCGGGTAGCGCCCGCGGGAGACCAGCTCCTGCACGGTAATATCCCCCGGCGTGGTGGCGTTTTGCGCCAGCAGCCCAATTCGGCGCGCCACCTCTTTGCTGGCGAAGCGCTGGATCTGCTCCCCGTCGAGGAACACGCTGCCCTCAACCGGCGACATCAGGCGGCTCAGCGTGCGCAGCAATGTCGATTTGCCGCAGCCGTTTGGCCCGATAATGGCGGTGAAGTGGCCGTCCGGAATGGCAACGGATAAGTCCCGGGCAATGATTTTTTTACCGTAGCCGAGGGTCAAGTTTTCGCCGCGCAAGCGGGGTGTTGAATCTGTCATTTCTTGCGTGACTCCTGAACGAGCAAGACGATGAGGTAAATCCCGCCGAGGCTGACGGTCACCACGCCCACCGGCAGTTGATAAGGCGTAAACAGCCGCTGAGCGCAGAGATCGGCGGCCAGCAGTAATACTGCGCCGCACAGCGCTGCCTGGGTTAATCCCCAGCGCGCGGTGCCGCTAAGTCGCCGCGCGATATGCGGCGCGACAAGGGCAATAAACGAGATCGGCCCGGCGATGGCGGTAGACGCTGCGGTCAGCAAGACCGCCACCAGCATCAGCATCAGGCGCGAGCGCTCTACGCTCACGCCCAGCGCGCAGGCGCTGTCGTCGCCCATCTCCAGCAGCCGCATGCGCCTGACCAGCAGCAGCGCGCCAATAAACATCAGGATAATCAGCGGCGCGGCGGGCCAGGTTTTTCCCCACGTCAGACCGTTGAGGGAACCGGCGTACCACAGCCCGGCGGAGAGTGCGGTTTCCAGCGACGCCTGTAGCAGAAGCCAGGTGTTAAACGCCATCAGCATCGCGCGGATGCCGATCCCGATGATGATCAGGCGGAAGGTGTCGATGCCGTTGCGCCAGGTCAGGGCCCAGATAAGCAGGGAGGTGAGAATGCCGCCCGCCATCGCCGTAAAGGTAATGGCCATGAGATGCTGCCCGAACAGCACCATCGCCACCAGCACGCCGCTCCACGCGCCGGTATTCAGGCCCATCACGTCCGGGCTGCCGAGGGGGTTACGCATCAGCGACTGGAATATTGCGCCGCTGACGCCAAGCGCTGCGCCAACCAGGATCGCCATCGCCACACGCGGCAGTCGCCATTCGGTGACCACCATGGTGATGTTACGTGGCGCGCTGCCGGTGAGAGCGTGAAAGACCTGCGCGAAATCAAGCGTTACGGCACCGCTTTGCAGGCTCCAGACCGCCAGCAGCAGACTGGCGACGACCAGCAGGGCGACGCTGGTGAGTAATCGACGGGACGGGGCCATCATGCGCCACCCCCGCGTCTGCGTCGTACCAGGAAGATCAGCACCGGCGCGCCGATAAAGGCGCTGACCACCGAGACGCGCAATTCACCCGGCACCAGCAGGCGGCCCAGTACGTCGGCAAACAGCAGCAGGGCAGGGGTCGCCAGCAGCGTGACCGGCAGTGACCAGCGGTGATCCGCCCCCACCAGCCAGCGCGCCATGTGCGGCATCATCAGGCCGATAAAGGCAATCGGCCCGACGACGGCGGTCGCGCTGCCGCACAGCACGGTGATGACAAGCAGGCCCGTCAGCTGCGTGCGCGCCACGCGGTTGCCGAGGGCGGTCGCGGTGTCGCTGCCGAGGCTCAGGCTGTTGAGCGCCCGGCTTAAACACAGCGCTACGGCGGCAGAGATAAACACCGGGAATGCCACCACTTTCAGGGTATCAAGGGTACGGATATCCAGCGAACCGGCCTGCCAGAAGCGCAGCTGGTCATACACGTCCGGGTTGAGCAGGGCGATGCCGTTCGATAAGCCTTCCAGCACCGCCGCGAGCGCCACGCCCGCCAGTGTCAGACGTACCGGGCTGAGCTGTCCGCCGCCCTGGCTGCCGGTAAAGGCCACCACCAGCGAGGCGGCCAGCGCGCCGCAGAAGGCCATCACCAGCTGTTCAGACGGAGAGGTGAAACCAAACAGCGCCGCGCCGAGCACAATGGCGAAACTGGCACCAGAGTTCACGCCGAGAATGCCAGGGTCCGCCAGCGGGTTGCGGGTGAGGGTTTGCATCAGGGCACCGGCAAGCCCGAGTGCGCCACCGGCCAGCAGGCCGGCAAGGGTGCGGGGCAGCCGGGCGTCGAGCACGATAATGCAGTCGGCGCTCTGGCAGGTACCGGAGAGTGCATCGACAATAACGGACGCGGGCAGCGGCTTCGCGCCAACCAGCAAACTGAGTGCAATCGCAAGGATCAACAGCAGCAATAAAACGGGCACGGCTACGGCGCGCACCGCGGAAGAGGAAAACGACATAGCAACGTCCATGATGTGATAATGATAGTAATTATCGTTATCTATCTTATTTGGCTATGTTAGCATGTGCGCCCATGGAAATGGTAGACCGATACCTCAAGGCCTTGTCATGAATCAAAAATCCTGGCTGCTCAACCTCAGCCTGCTGAAAACGCACCCGGCGTTTCGAGCGGTTTTTATCGCCCGCTTTATCTCCATTTTATCCCTCGGCCTGCTCGGGGTCGCCGTGCCGGTACAGATCCAGACCATGACCCACTCCAGCTGGCTGGTGGGGTTATCCGTCACCTTAACCGGCGGGGCGATGTTTATCGGCCTGATGGTGGGCGGCGTGCTGGCGGACCGCTACGAGCGTAAAAAACTGATCCTGCTGGCGCGCGGCACCTGCGGGGTGGGCTTTGTCGGGCTGTGTCTGAACGCAATGCTGCCGGAGCCGTCGCTGATGGCGATTTATGCCCTGGGCCTGTGGGACGGCTTTTTTGCCTCGTTAGGCGTGACGGCGCTGCTGGCGGCCACGCCCGCGCTGGTCGGGCGCGAGAACCTGATGCAGGCGGGGGCGATCACCATGCTCACCGTGCGTCTGGGATCGGTGATTTCGCCGATGGTCGGCGGCCTGCTGCTGGCGACCGGCAACGTGGCGTGGAACTACGGCCTTGCCGCGGCGGGAACCTTTATCACCACCCTGACGCTGCTGCGTCTGCCGCTCCTGCCACCGCCGCCGCAGCCGCGCGAGCATCCGCTGAAGTCCCTGATGGCCGCGATTCGTTTTCTGTTCAGCAACCCGCTGATTGGCGGCATTGCGCTGCTCGGCGGCCTGCTGACGATGGCGAGCGCCGTGCGCGTGTTGTACCCGGCGCTGGCGGGCGAGTGGCAGATGAGCGCCTCAGAGATTGGGGTGCTGTACGCCGCCATTCCGCTCGGCGCCGCGTGCGGGGCGCTGACCAGCGGAAATCTGGCGCAGAGCGCGAGACCGGGGTTAATCATGCTGGTGGCGACGCTGGCCTCGTTTATCGCGATTGGTTTCTTCAGCCTGATGCCGGTGTGGGCGCTGGGGGTGATGTGTCTGGTGATTTTTGGCTGGCTGAGCGCGGTCAGCTCTCTTTTACAGTACACCCTGATCCAGACCCAGACGCCGGAAGGGATGCTCGGGCGCATTAACGGCCTGTGGACGGCGCAGAACGTCACGGGCGATGCGATTGGCGCAGCGATCCTCGGCGGGCTGGGGGCGATAATGACCCCGGTGGCGTCGGCGAGCAGCAGCGGGTTTGTGTTAGCCGTGGTTGGCGTAATTTTATTGGCGGTTTTGGTGGAGTTGCGTCGGTTCAGGCAGAACCTGTAGGTCGGGTAAGGCGTAGCCGCCACCCGACAAAACGCCCGGTGGCGCTGCGCTTACCGGGCCTACGGGAAACGTGCCACTTATTTAAAAATTGAATTCAAACGCTGCAACACCAACAACGCGCTGTAATAATCCAGGCGGAACGTCTCCGTTCCCAGCGCCCAGACGCGCTTGTTCTTGACCGACGGCAGATGCGCCAGCAGCGGATTGGCGTAAATCGCGTCCACGTCTTTCTGGTCGCCGGCAAACACGAACAGCCCTTCGCCGTTCAGCCCCGTCGCCAGGTTTTCCCCGCCCAGCTGAATAATGTCGTGACGCTTGCCCTGGCTTTGCGAGGTGTGCAATCCATCAGGTAACGCCGCCAGCGTGAAGCCCAGCTGGTGCAGCAGCTTGCCCTGAGCCGAGTCTGTCGTCCACAGGTTCGCCGTGTGCGCCGCGGCGGTGTAGACGATGGCGTTCACCGGCTGCGGCGGCAGCTTCATCTGCTGCTTCACCTGGGCGAGCTGTTTATCGAAGGCAGCGATGCGCTCTGCGGCCTGTGTTTCCTGCCCGGTGATCGTCCCCAGCTGGGTCAGCAGTTCCTGCCAGCTTTTGTCGTCGTAGTTAATGATAAGCGTCGGGGCGATGGCGGAAAGCTGATCGTAGAGCGCCAGCGCGGAATCCCCGCCGGTGGCGCTGATCAAAATCAGGTCCGGCATCTGGGCCGCGACCGCTTCGGCGCTCGGCTCGCCGATGTACAGCCGGGCAACCTTACGCTGTTTCGCGATATCGCCCCACTGACGTAAAAAGCCCTGTGCATCCGCCACGCGGTTGTTTGGCGTGGTGGCTCCGCTGGCAATAACCGGGGCGTCAATGGCCAGCAGGGAGCCGGTTAGGGTCACGCTGGTGGAGACAATGCGCGTCGGTTTGCTCTCAAGCGTATGTACGCCGCGGCTGTCTGTGACCTGACGCGGCCAGTCGGCGGCCGTCGCTGAGGTTAGTCCTAAAACAAAAAGTCCTGTTAAAAGAAAGGCATTACGGCAAACGGCAGGGAGTTTCACAGAGCGGCATCCTGTTTTTGTTGAAGTTAATGCTTCTCATTTTCATGATTGCGGGGAAGGTATGCAAGCGTTAGTCGCACAAGTTGTTTGCTCTGCGGTTGACACCAGGGCGATGTGGGATTAGGTTAGCCGACGAAAATATAAATGATAATCATTATTACTGCTTTTATCATTTTAGGAGGATGATATGGATACGTCATTGGCTGAGGACCTTCAGCACACCGCGACCACGCTGCAATCAGACAGCTTTTTCTTTATGTCGCCCTATCGCAGTTTTACCACGTCAGGCTGTTTTG
The DNA here is from genome assembly GCF_001037805.1 of Enterobacter sp. BIDMC93. Taxonomy (NCBI): domain Bacteria; kingdom Pseudomonadati; phylum Pseudomonadota; class Gammaproteobacteria; order Enterobacterales; family Enterobacteriaceae; genus Enterobacter; species Enterobacter sp. BIDMC93. The sequence continues at coordinate 3,838,238 of NZ_KQ089962.1, read as the reverse complement.
CCCGTTTTTCTGAACCCGCCGTCGGCGGTGACGATCCGGCGGGCCCCTTTCAGCAGAAATTAGCTCAGGCTTTCCAGAATGCGAAAAACAGCGGCATTGCCCATCCGGTGATGGTAGGGGCGATCCCCTTCGATACCCGCAAACCGTCATCGCTGTTTATTCCGCAACGCTGGCAAACCTTCTCTCGCCCGGCGCGTCAGCAGTCCGCACGCTACGCCTCCGGCGCGCAGACGCTGAATGTGCAACAACGCACCGAGATCCCGCCGCAGCCGGTTTTCGAGGAGATGGTCGCCCGCGCCGCGTCGCTCACCGCCACGCCGCAGGTGAATAAGGTGGTGCTGTCGCGCCTGATTGATATCGCCACCGACAAACAGATTGATAGCAGCGCGCTGATGGAGCGTCTTATCGCCCAGAACCCGGCGAGCTTTAACTTCCACGTACCGCTGGAAGACGGCGGCGTGCTGCTGGGCGCCAGCCCGGAACTGCTGCTGCGTAAAGAGGGCGCGCACTTTAGCTCGCTGCCGCTGGCGGGCTCTGCGCGCCGTCAGCCGGACGATGTGCTGGATCGCGAAGCGGGCACTAAGCTGCTGGCCTCCGAAAAAGACCGTCACGAGCACGACCTGGTAACGCAGGCGATGAAAACCATTCTGGAACCGCGCAGCCATCATCTGACCATGCCGGCTTCCCCGCAGCTCATCACCACCCCGACGCTGTGGCATCTGGCGACGCCGGTAGAAGGTGACGCGCGTGAAAACGAGAACGCCCTGACGCTGGCCTGTCTGCTGCACCCGACGCCAGCGCTGAGCGGCTTCCCGCATCAGGCGGCAAAAGAGCTGATTGCCGAGCTGGAGCCGTTCGATCGTGAGCTGTTCGGCGGCATCGTCGGCTGGTGCGACAGCGAAGGTAACGGCGAGTGGGTGGTAACTATCCGCTGCGCGCGGCTGCATCAAAATACCGTTCGCCTGTTTGCCGGCGCGGGTATTGTGCCTGCTTCCTCCCCGGTGGGCGAGTGGCGCGAGACGGGCGTGAAGCTCTCCACCATGCTCAACGTGTTTGGTTTGCACTAAGGAATACTCATGACCATCCCTTTTACCCGCTGGCCTGAGGATTGTGCCCGCCGCTACCGTGAAAAAGGCTACTGGCAGGATCTGCCGCTGACCCACATCCTGACGGACCATGCGGACAACGATGCGGTCGCGATAATTGACGGCGATCGCCGCATCACCTACCGCGCGTTTAATCAGGCGGTGACGAATCTGGCGTCTGTCCTTCAGGCGCAGGGGCTGCATCGCGGCGAGACCGCGCTGGTGCAGCTCGGCAACGTGGCCGAGTTCTACATCACCTTCTTCGCGCTGCTGCAAATCGGCGTCGCACCGGTCAACGCGCTCTTTAGCCATCAGCGCAGCGAACTCAACGCCTACGCGGAGCAGATCAAACCCGCCGTGCTGATTGCCGACCGCGACCACACGCTGTTCGCGGGTGATGATTTTCTCAATACCTTTGTGGATGCGCATCGCTCGGTACGCGTTGTGCTGCTACGCGGCGATAAGGGCGAACACGCGCTGGAGGCGGCGATTGCACGCCCGGCGGACAATTTCATCCCGAACCCGACGCCCGCCGACGAAGTGGCGTTCTTCCAGCTCTCCGGCGGCAGCACCGGCACGCCGAAGCTGATCCCGCGTACGCACAACGACTACGACTACAGCATCCGTCGCAGCAACGAAATCTGCGGTATCACTGCGCACACCCGCTATCTGAACGCGCTTCCCGCGGCGCATAACTACGCCATGAGCTCGCCGGGATCGTTAGGCGTCTTCACCGCGGGCGGCTGCGTGGTGCTGGCGAACGATCCGAGCGCCACGCTCTGCTTCCCGCTGATTGAGCAGCATCAGATAAACGTCACCTCACTGGTGCCGCCCGCGGTCAGCCTGTGGTTGCAGGCGATTGCCGACGGCGCGGGGAACGCCCAGCTGAAATCCCTTGAACTGCTCCAGGTAGGCGGCGCACGTCTCTCCGCCACGCTTGCGGCACGTATTCCGGCGGAAATTGGCTGCCAGCTTCAGCAGGTGTTTGGCATGGCGGAAGGGCTGGTGAACTACACCGCCCTCGACGATGCGCCGGAGCGCATCATCAATACCCAGGGCCGCCCGATGTGCCCGGACGATGAAGTGTGGGTGGCGGACGAGGACGGCAACCCGCTGCCGCGCGGGGAAGTCGGGCGTCTGATGACGCGCGGCCCTTACACCTTCCGCGGCTATTTCAATAGCCCGGAACACAACGCCAGCGCCTTTGATGCCAACGGTTTCTACTGCTCGGGCGATCTGATCGCCATCGATGAGCAGGGTTACATCACCGTGCAGGGGCGCGAGAAAGATCAGATCAACCGCGGTGGCGAGAAGATCGCCGCCGAAGAGATCGAAAACCTGCTGCTGCGCCACGACGCGGTGATCCACGCCGCGCTGGTGAGCATGGAAGACAGCCTGCTGGGCGAAAAAAGCTGCGCGTACCTGGTGATGAAACAGCCCCTGCGCGCGGTGGAGGTGCGCCGCTTCCTGCGCGAGCAGGGCGTCGCCGAATTTAAGCTGCCGGACCGCGTGGAGAGCGTGGATGCGCTTCCGCTCACGCCGGTCGGCAAAGTTGATAAGAAACAGTTGCGCCTGTGGCTTGCTGAACGCGCCCGGGGCTGAGGAACAGAGAATGGCCATTCCAAAATTAACCGCATACGCGCTGCCAACCGCCGCCGAACTGCCGACCAGTAAAGTGAACTGGGCGTTTGAACCGGAGCGCGCCGCGCTGCTGATCCACGATATGCAGGAGTACTTCCTGAACTTCTGGGGCGAAAATAGCGACATGATGCAGCAGGTAGTGGCGAACATCGCTAAACTGCGCGCGTACTGCAAAGAGCACAATATTCCGGTGTACTACACCGCGCAGCCGAAAGATCAGAGCGATGAAGACCGCGCCCTGCTGAACGATATGTGGGGGCCGGGCCTGACTCGCTCGCCGGAGCAGCAGCGCATCGTCGCTGAGCTGACCCCGGACGAAGCGGACACCGTGCTGGTGAAGTGGCGCTACAGCGCGTTTCACCGCTCGCCGCTGGAGCAGATGCTTAAAGAGACCGGGCGCAACCAGCTTTTGATCACCGGCGTGTACGCCCACATCGGCTGCATGACCACCGCCACCGACGCCTTTATGCGCGACATCAAACCGTTCTTTATCGCCGACGCGCTGGCGGATTTCACCCGCGACGAGCACCTGATGTCGCTGAAATACGTGGCAGGACGTTCGGGCCGCGTGGTGATGACCGACGAACTGCTGCCGTCCGTTCCGACAACGAAAGCCGCGCTGCGTGAGCTGATCCTGCCGCTGCTGGACGAGTCCGACGAGCCGATGGATGACGAAAACCTGATCGACTACGGTCTGGATTCAGTGAGGATGATGGCGCTGGCCGCCCGCTGGCGCAAAGTGCACGGCGACATTGATTTCGTGATGCTGGCAAAAAATCCGACCCTCGATGCCTGGTGGGCGCTGCTCTCCCGCGAGGTGAAGTGATGGCTTTTGATTTCACCGGTAAAACGGTCTGGGTGACGGGCGCGGGTAAGGGCATTGGTTATGCGACCGCGCTGGCATTTGTGGAGGCCGGGGCGCAGGTGACCGGGTTCGATCTGGCTTTCCCTCACGGCGAATATCCGTTTGCCACCGAAACGCTGGACGTGGCGGATGCGGCGCAGGCGAGTGACGTCTGCGGGCGTTTGCTCAGCAGCCTTGAGCGGCTCGATGTGCTGGTTAACGCGGCGGGCATTCTGCGTATGGGCGCGACGGATCAGCTCTCCCAGGAGGACTGGCAGCAGACCTTTGCGGTCAACGTCGGCGGCGCGTTCAACCTGTTCCAGCAGACGATGGGCCAGTTCCGTCATCAGCAGGGGGGGGCGATTGTGACGGTGGCCTCTGACGCGGCGCACACGCCGCGCATCGGCATGAGCGCCTACGGCGCGTCGAAAGCGGCGCTGAAAAGCCTGGCGCTGACCGTCGGGCTGGAGCTGGCGGGCAGCGGCGTACGCTGTAACCTGGTGTCGCCGGGTTCAACGGATACCGACATGCAGCGCACCCTGTGGACCAGCGATGATGCGGAACAGCGGCGCATTCGCGGCTTTGGCGAGCAGTTCAAGCTCGGCATTCCGCTCGGTAAAATTGCCCGTCCACAGGAGATTGCTGCGACCGTGCTGTTCCTGGCATCCGATGCCGCCAGCCATATCACCTTGCAGGATATCGTGGTGGACGGCGGCTCCACGCTGGGGGCGTAATGATCTGGAAACGTCATTTAACGCTCGAGGAGCTGAACGCCACCAGCCTGAATACGATGGTGGGGCACCTTGGCATCGTCTATACCCGCCTCGGGGACGATACGCTGGAAGCAGAGATGCCGGTGGATGCCCGCACCCACCAGCCGTTTGGCCTGCTGCATGGCGGCGCCTCGGCGGCGCTGGCGGAAACGCTGGGCTCAATGGCCGGTTTTCTGATGACCCGTGACGGGCAGAACGTGGTGGGCACGGAACTGAATGCCACGCACCACCGCGCGGTCTCTCACGGTAAGGTACGCGGCGTGTGTCAGCCGCTGCATCTGGGCCGTTCCAGTCAGAGCTGGGAGATCGTGGTGTTCGACGAGCAGGGGCGGCGGTGCTGTACCTGTCGGTTGAGTACGATGGTGTTGGGGTAAGTCATTCAGCTGAAAGTGATCGGCTTAACACTGTGGTGTAAATCTCTGGTTTGACCACGCATTATTGCGTTTCAAAGTTGTTAAATTTTATCCGTTGTTCTAGAAACAAAATGTAACATCTCACTGTTTCACAACAACGGACAACAACTATGAACAACTCAGGGAAATACCTTACGTGGGCGGTGCTCTCCGTGGTGGGAGCCTTTGCCCTGGGCTATATCGCCCTCAACCGGGGGGAGCAGATCAACGCGCTGTGGATCGTCGTCGCCTCCGTCTGCATTTATCTGATCGCATACCGTTTTTATGGCCGCTATATCGCGAAGACGGTGCTGGGCGTAGACGGCACGCGCATGACGCCAGCCGTGCGTCATAACGACGGTCTGGACTACGTGCCGACCGATAAAAAAGTGCTGTTCGGTCACCATTTCGCGGCGATTGCCGGGGCAGGCCCGCTGGTGGGGCCGGTACTGGCCGCGCAGATGGGCTACCTGCCAGGGATGATCTGGATCCTCGCGGGGGTGGTGCTGGCGGGCGCGGTGCAGGACTTCATGGTGCTGTTCGTCTCCACCCGCCGCGACGGTCGTTCGCTGGGTGAGCTGGTGAAAGAGGAGATGGGCGCAACCGCCGGGGTGATTGCGCTGGTGGCGACCTTTATGATCATGGTGATCATCCTCGCGGTGCTGGCGATGATCGTTGTGAAAGCCTTGACCCACAGCCCGTGGGGAACCTATACCGTCGCCTTCACCATTCCGCTGGCGCTGTTTATGGGGATCTATATCCGCTATCTGCGTCCGGGGCGCATTGGTGAAGTTTCAGTTATTGGCCTGGTGTTCCTGGTGTTTGCCATTATCTCCGGCGGCTGGGTAGCGGAAAGCCCGACCTGGGCGCCGTTCTTCGACTTCACCGGCGTGCAACTGACCTGGATGCTGGTGGGCTATGGCTTCGTGGCGGCGGTGCTGCCGGTATGGCTGCTGCTGGCCCCGCGTGACTACCTCTCCACCTTCCTGAAAATCGGCACCATCGTCGGGCTGGCGATCGGCATTCTGATTATGCGCCCGACCCTGACCATGCCTGCGCTGACCAAATTTATTGACGGCACCGGCCCGGTCTGGACCGGTAACCTGTTCCCGTTCCTGTTTATCACCATCGCCTGTGGGGCGGTGTCGGGCTTCCACGCGCTGATTGCCTCCGGGACCACGCCGAAGATGCTGGCGAATGAAAATCAGGCCTGCCTGATTGGCTACGGCGGCATGCTGATGGAATCCTTCGTGGCGATTATGGCGCTGGTTTCGGCCTGTATTATTGACCCGGGCGTTTACTTTGCGATGAACAGCCCAATGGCGGTACTGGCACCGGCCGGCACCGTTGACGTGGTTGCCTCTGCCGCGCAGGTGGTCAGCGGCTGGGGCTTTGCGATTACCCCTGAAACGTTGACGCATATCGCTAATGAGGTCGGCGAGCAGTCGATTATCTCTCGTGCAGGCGGGGCACCAACGCTGGCGGTGGGCATGGCCTACATTCTGCACGGCGCGCTGGGCGGGCTGATGGATGTCTCGTTCTGGTATCACTTCGCCATTCTGTTCGAGGCGCTGTTTATTCTGACGGCGGTGGATGCCGGTACGCGTGCGGCGCGCTTTATGTTGCAGGATCTGCTGGGGGTGATCTCCCCGAACCTGAAGCGTACCGATTCACTCCCGGCTAACCTGCTGGCGACGGCGCTGTGCGTGCTGGCGTGGGGCTACTTCCTGCATCAGGGCGTGGTCGATCCGCTCGGCGGGATTAACACCCTGTGGCCGCTGTTCGGTATCGCCAACCAGATGCTGGCGGGCATGGCCCTGATGCTCTGTGCCGTAGTCCTGTTCAAGATGAAGCGCCAGCGTTACGCATGGGTGGCGCTGGTGCCAACGGCGTGGCTGCTGATCTGTACCCTGACCGCGGGCTGGCAGAAAGCCTTCAGCCCGGACAACAAGGTGGGCTTCCTGGCGATCGCCAACAAGTTCCAGGCGATGATCGACAGCGGTAAGATCCCGGCGCAGTACACCGAGTCGCAGCTGTCGCAGCTGGTGTTTAACAACCGTCTGGACGCCGGGCTGACCATCTTCTTTATGGTGGTGGTTGTGGTGCTGGCGTTGTATTCTCTGAAAACCGCGCTGGCGGCGCTGAAAGTCGACACACCGACGGCGAAAGAGACGCCGTATGAGCCAATGCCTGAGAACCTGGACGAGATTGTCACCCAGGCGAAAGGGGCGCATTAACCCGTGTGCCGGGTGGCGGCTTCGCCTTACCCGGCCTACATTTCCTGTGAGATCAGAACTATGTTCGACACCCTTTCCAAAGCAGGTAAATACCTGGGCCAGGCCGCTAAAATGATGATTGGCGTGCCGGATTACGACAACTACGTCGAGCATATGCGCGTCAACCACCCGGACCAGACGCCCATGACCTACGAAGAATTTTTCCGCGACCGTCAGGACGCCCGCTACGGCGGCAAGGGCGGGGCGAAGTGCTGTTAACCCTCTTTTGGTAAATAGAGGCTGATCTGCTCCTGTTTACAGCCGTAAATTGCCGCCAGCTTTTCGCGGGTGCGCTTTTGCGGTCGGGAGTCCAGCGCCTCAAGCTGTGATACGGCGGACTGGCTGATGTCAAGCTTCTCCGCCACCTCCTGCTGGGACATGCCGCGTAAAATGCGCCAGGCGGCCTGTAGGCTGACGTTCTCGCTATGCATGATGTCGCATACTTCACCAGGTAATCCTACGTCATCATAACAATCGTGTTCGACTTCAATATCCTCTAGATCATCATCGGTTTCGTCGTCAATTTCTGCCATCTGTAAGCACATACGAAAGTATTCATCATAGGGAATAACGACGTACTGCGCTTTTCCGTCATCGTCCTTAATTAGCTGAACAGCCATAGGGGGCTTTCTCCTCGTGAAGGTAGGTCGTTGATGTTCTGCGCTTGACGGCCAAAACATAACAATGGTTATCGGGATCGTCCCGAAGTGTAATCAGAATGCGGTAATCGCCAACGCGTAGCCGGAAATGATTTTCTGTTGCCGATATTTTTTTGATATCGGGCCGGGGAGCTGAGCGATCGTCCAGCTCAGCAAGTTTTGCTTTGATTCTTCGCTGATATCGGCCATCGATTTTGGAAAACTCTTTCTTTGCATTCTTTGACCAGACAATCTTCATCCGTACCTCCACTGTACGCCCACACAAAATATAAGGAAATAATAAGACTATTAGATAAATTCCGAATTTCTTATGGGTTACTGTAGAGCGGAGAAAAACCGCGAGAAAGCGGCAAACCGCGAATCGTCGAGGCGGCTCGAACAGGCCTCTGCCGGACGACAGAGGCATACAGTAAATTTGCGATCAGGCGTTCAGACCGCCGTCGACATCCAGACCGGTGCCGGAAATTTGCCCCGCAGCCGGGCTGGCGAGGAAGGTGACCGCCGCTGCGATATCCTCCGGCTGGCCGTAATGGCCCAGGGCAATAAGCTGACGCTGAGAGTCAGCCTGCTCGCCGTCTTCCGGGTTCATATCGCTGTTGGTCGGGCCGGGGTGGACCAGGTTGACGGTAATGCCGCGCGGGCCTAAATCGCGGGCCAGACCTCGGGTGAGGGAGTTAAGGGCAGACTTGGTCATCGAGTAGACGGCGATCCCCGGCTGTGCCACGCGGTTCGCCAGACAGCTACCGATGTTGATGATGCGTCCGCCGTCAGACATATGCACCAGCGCTTCCTGAATGGCGATCACCACGCCGCGGATGTTGACGTTGATCAGAGCGTCGATGTCCGCCAGGGTCATGGACTCCAGCGGGCCGCCGCGCGCAATCCCGGCGTTATTGACCAGAATATCCAGCCCGCCGAGGGAGCGCGCCGCCTGCGTGACCGCATCCTGAATCGCCTGCGCGCTGGCGCTGTCGGCCTGAATCGCCTCGCCGTGTCGCCCCAGCGCGTTGATCTCATCGACAACCTGCTGGGCTTTATCGACGGATTTTTCGTAGGTGATAACCACATCGGCACCGGCGCGTGCCAGCGACAGCGCAATCGCCCGACCCAGCCCACGACTGGCGCCAGTAACCAGCGCCTTTTTACCTGTTAAATCGATCTGCATGATGACCTCGTTGCAAGAGTGGAGAGAATCATCCTTAGGTATAGCCCGTCGGCGCGATTAACGGCTGAAGGATTCCACCTTCTCAAACGCGGCGCGCAGCACCTCAGGCGTTAACGTCACCGGCAGATAGTGAATCGACTCCACCGGGCGCAGGGTGTGGGCAATGACCTTATCCAGCTCGTCGCGGTTGTGAATATCGACGTCCAGCTCGCGAAGCGTGGTCGGCAGATTGAAGCGCTGGTACGCCGCCACCAGCTGCGCCAGCACGTCGTCCTGACCGAGCAGGGCGCTCTGCACCAGAATGCCGTAGGCCACCTTGGTGCCGTGCAGGTATTTTTCCGTCTGCGGCAGCACGGTTAAGCCGTTGTGCACCGCGTGCGCCGCCGCCACGCGGGTATAGCGCTCACCCAGACCGCCGACCATTCCGCCTCCGGCAATAATCGCATCCACCACGTCCCGGAACGCCTGCGTCTGTTCGCCGCGCTGCTGATCCGCAAGCGCTTCTTCGCTGCGTGCCAGCAGCACGTCACGGATCGCCAGCGCACCGTTCAGGCCAAGACGCACGGTCAGCGGCAGACTCTCAGGTTGAGGGGCGAGCACCGCCGCTTCGTACCACTTCGCCAGCGTATCGCCGATGCCCGCCAGCAGATATTCCGCCGGGGCGTTAAGGATGATCTGCGGCTCCACCAGCACCAGAAAGTTGGCGTCGTCAAAAATCTCAAACTGTAGCGCCTGACCGGCATCGTTGTACCAGACGGAGAGCGGGGTCCACGCCGCGCAGGTGGCGGCGATAGTGGGAATGCCTACGAACGGCACGCCCAGACGACGCGCCACGGCCTTGACGGTATCCATTACCGCACCGCCGCCCACGCCAATCACCACGCTGGTTTCACTACCCGACTCGTTCACCAGATGGGTGACGTCACGCTCGCTGCAATGGCCCTTAAACAGCAGATGTTTTGCCCCCGTCGCGTTAAAACTCTGCGGCAGATAAGGGCGTGCGCCCTCGATTGCCCGCTCGCCGTAGATCCACACCGCGCGGGAAAGCTGTTCCGGAGTAAAGAAATCATCCAGGTGGGCAAGGCTTCCCGGATGAGAGAAGTAGTTCGCCGGGCCGGGCACGACGCGGATATCGGTGTTGCTCATGAAGTTGTCCTTTTTTAGCAAGCGCTAACCCGATGTTATGTCTGGACATCCGGATGGCTAATAATATTTTGCTTTAACTTATGCCTTTTACGTCGTTGTCAGTCAACAAGAGCTGTGAAAAATTCGCTAAATCAGAAGAGTAATGAAGGATTTACGCGGATGGTTTCCAGTCGCCTTGAGATGCGCGGTATCAGCCTGGCCTTTTCCGGCTTTCAGGCCCTGTCGCGCGTGGATTTCACCCTGAACGGCGGGTCGGTGCATGCGCTGACCGGCGCCAACGGCGCGGGGAAATCGACGCTGATGGCGGTGCTGTGCGGGACGCACGATCGTTATGAAGGCGAAATCTGCATTAACAACCAGCCGGTAAGTATCCGCGAGCCGCTGGACGCCAAACGGCTGGGTATCCACCTTGTGCAGCAGGAGGTGGATGTGGCGCTCATCCCCGGGTTAAGCATTGCCGAAAACATCATGCTCGACCAGTTGGCGCATCCGGGGCACCGCTACAGCTGGCGCGCGGTTCGTCAGCAGGCGCGGCAGGCGCTGGCGCAGCTGGATGTTTCGCTCGACGTACGCCGCTCCATCGACAGTTGCACGCTGGCTGAAAAACAGCAGATTTTGCTTGCGCGGGCGCTCTCGCACCACTGCCGTTTTCTCATTCTTGATGAGCCCACCGCGCCGCTGGACGCGCACGAGAGTGAGCGTCTGTTTGCGGTAGTAAGACGTCTGCAACAGCAGGGTATCGGCGTGGTGTTTATCTCTCACCGCATTCACGAGCTGAAGGCCATCTGCGACACCCTGACGGTGCTGCGCGACGGCAGGCTGATTGAGTCCGGCCCGATGGCGGATCTGAGCGGCGAAGCGATTGTTGAGAAGATGCTCGGCCACGAGCTGAGCGATATCTATCCGCCCCCGCGCCCGCCGCACGGTGAGGAGACGCTGCTGCGGGTGGAAGGGCTGCACGACGATGCGCTGCTGAAAGATATCTCCCTGCACCTGCGCAAAGGTGAAATCCTTGGCATTGCCGGGCTGGCGGGGGCGGGGAAAACGGAACTCTGCAAGGCGCTGTTTGGCGCCAGCAAAAGCCGCGTCGCGCGCGGCGAGCTGAACCATCAGGCCTGGAAACCGCGCGATCCGGCAGACTCGGTACTGCGCGGTCTGGCGCTGGTGCCGGAGGAGCGGCGCAAAGAGGGCATTTTTATCGACGAGCCGGTGAGCATGAACCTTGCCGTGTGCGCCGATAACAGCTTCTCGCGCTGGAGCCTGTTTGGTCATCGTCAGGCGTGGCGCTGGGCAGAAGAGGTGATCGCCCGCGTCGGTGTGCGCACGCGCGGGCCGGGGCAGGTGCTGCGTCGGCTTTCCGGCGGTAACCAGCAGAAGGTCGCCATCGGCAAATGGCTGCGCAATGACGCCAGCGTGCTGATATTCGACGAGCCGACCAAAGGCGTGGACGTGAAGGCCAAAACCGATCTGTTTCAGCTGATCGACGGCCTGGCGCGCGAGGGCAAAGGTGTCATTTACGCCTCGGGCGAGTTCGCCGAGCTGGTCGGGCTGTGCGACCGCATCTGCGTGCTGTGGGACGGACGCATCGTGGCGGAAATCGCCGGAGCCGAGGCCCGGGAAGAGACACTACTTTATTATTCAACCGGAGGAACGGCGTCGTGAGCAAGGCCCTTTCAGTGAACGCGGCGGCGTCTGGCCGTCAGCAGATTTTCGATTTTCTCTACAGGTGGGGCATGCTGTTGACCGTCGTCGCGCTGGTAGCGGTGTTTGGCCTGGCGTCGGACAGCTTCCTCGATCCGAACAACATCATCAACATTCTGCGCTCGATTGCCATCGTGACGGTGATTGCCATCGGCGTCTCGATTTCGCTGACCGTCGGCGGGTTCGATCTCTCGGTGGGGTCAACCGCATCGCTGGCGAACGCGCTGGTGATTTCGCTTTTCGTCTGGCACGGCTTCGGCACCACCGAGTCGATTCTGCTTACCCTTGCGCTCTGCACGCTGGTCGGCCTGTTTAACGCCTTTCTGATCGTCATCCTGCGCATTCCGGACATGCTCGCGACCCTTGCCAGCCTGTTTGTCATCCAGGGCGTGGCGATGACCTACAGCTACGGCGGGTCGATTACCGAGAACATGGTGCTGCCGAGCGGCGACATGGCGGAAGGGACCATTCCGGCGGCGTTCAGCCTGCTGGGGCAGGTGCCGACCATTGTGATCGTCATGCTGGTGGTGACGATTCTGGCGCAGCTTGGCCTGTCGCTGACCACCCACGGACGCCGGATGTACGCCATTGGCGGCAACCCGGAAGCCGCGCGCCTTTCCGGCATTCGCACCACGCGCTACAAGGTGGCGGCCTACGTGATCGCCTCGCTGCTGGCGGGACTGGGTGGAATTTTGCTGGCTTCGCGTATCGGTTCATCGCAGGTGAATGCGGGGGGCGGCTACCTGATGGATGCGGTGGCGGCGGCGTGGATCGGGTTCTCGCTGGCCGGGTCCGGCAAGCCGAACGCGCTGGGCACGCTGGTGGGGGCGGTGATCCTCGGCGTGCTGTCGAACGGGCTGGTGATGCTCTCCGTGCCGTATTACGCCATGGACATTATAAAAGGGCTGGTGCTCGCGATGGCACTGGCGATTACTTACATACAAAAACGCTGACAACACAACGGGATAATAAATGAAAAAGATTGCGCTCTCTTTAGTAGCTCTTGGATTACTCACTTCTTTGCCGGGCCTGGCGGCTACCCCCGCGCCGGTTCCGGCCGCCATTGCCAGCCATGACGGCCCCATTCGCATTGCGGTGATCCGCAACCTGGGCTCGGACGACAACACCACGCAGTTTGTTGCCGGGGCGATTCAGGAAGGGAAAAAGCTCGGCTTTAAGGTCAGCACGTTTTTAAGTAACGGGGACGACGCCAGATTCCAGGATTTCGTGAACCAGGCCATCAGCCAGAAATACGACGGGATTATTCTCTCTCAGGGGCGCGATCCGTACTCCACCGCGCTGGTAAAGAAGGCGGTGGATGCCGGGATTAAAGTTTCGGTGTTTGATACCGCCGTGAACGGCGAGATCCCGGGCGTAACCGTTACCCAGCAGGACGATGCCTCCCTGACCAACCTCTCTTTTGGTCAACTGGCGAAAGATTTCAACGGCAAGGCCAATATCGTCAAGCTGTGGGTCGCGGGCTTCCCGCCGATGGAGCGCCGTCAGGCGGCGTATAAAGAACTGCAAAAGCAGTATCCGGAGATTAAAGAGCTGGAGTCCATCGGCGCGGTCTCCTCTGACGTGCAGGGCGACACCGCCAACAAGGTGGGGGCGATCCTCGCGAAATACCCGAAAGGTAAAATCGACGCCATCTGGGGGACCTGGGATGCCTTCAGCCAGGGCGCGTATAAGGCGCTGAAAGAGAACGGCCGCACCGAGATCAAGCTCTACAGCATCGACATCTCCAACCAGGATCTCCAGCTGATGCGCGAGCCGGGTAGCCCGTGGAAGGTGAGCGTGGCGGTAGATCCGAAGCTGATTGGCGCGACCAACGTACGCCTGATCGCCAATAAGATTGCCGGAGAAGCGACGCCTGCCACCTACGATTTCAAGGCGGCGGCTATTCCGCAGGCGCTGCTGACCGCCCAGCCGGGCGCGGTGAACGTGGCGTCTCTGGGGAAAATCATTCCAGGCTGGGGCCAGACGGAAGATTTTATCGCGCCGTGGTTTGCGACGCTTGCCGCTAAAAACAAGTAAACCAAGCCGGGTGGCGGCTGCGCCTTACCCGGCCTACATTTCGCACCCGTAGGCCCGGTAAGCGTAGCGCCACCGGGCGTAAGGAGCATAAGGTGTCTCAATTACCCCCTCCCGAATACAGCCGCAATATGCGGCTGATTGGCCATAGCGACCAGGGCGGTCGTCCGGACGGTGTACAGCTGATGGTGCACCGTGGTTTCGCCTATATCGGTCATATGGTGTCGCAGGGCTTTTCCATTGTTGACGTGCGCGATCCGAAAAAACCAAAAGCCGCAGGTTACGTGCCCGCGCCGCCGGGTACCTGGAACGTACACCTCCAGGCGCACGACGATCTGCTGCTGGTGATTAACGCCCGGGATCTGTTTGCCGATGCGCGTTTTGCCGATGAGAAGGTCTACTACACCCGCCAGGTGGGGGAGACCGTCAGCGACGTGCAGGATAAAGGCTGGAGCGCCGGGCTTCGCGTCTTTGATATCTCCACGCCGGACGCGCCGCGCGAAATCGGCTTTCTGTCGCTGAGTGGCATCGGCATTCACCGCATCTGGTACGTCGGCGGCCGCTGGGCCTACGTTTCAGCGCTGATCGACGGCTTTACCGATTACATCTTTCTGATCATCGATCTTGCGGACCCGCGTAAGCCTGAAGTCGCGGGGCGCTGGTGGCTGCCCGGGATGAACCAGGCCGAAGGTGAGAAGCCGGGCTGGCCGGAAGGCAAACGCTACGCGCTGCACCATGCGATTATTGCCGGCGACACCGCGTATGGCAGCTGGCGTGACGGCGGCCTGACGCTGCTGGACGTGAAGGACCGCACCCGGCCTAAGCTCATTAGCCACCGTAACTGGAGCCCGCCGTTTGGCGGTGGGACGCACACCGCGCTGCCGCTGCCGGATCGCGACCTGCTGGTGGTACTGGACGAGGCGGTGCTGGATAACCAGCAGGACGGCGAAAAGCTGATCTGGCTGTTTGATATCCGCGAGCCGTCGAATCCGGTAAGTATTGCCACCTTCCCGCAGCCGGATGAAACTGACTACGTGGCGAAAGGGGCGCATTTCGGCCCGCACAACCTGCACGAGAACCGGCCGGGAAGCTTCGTCAGCTCAACGCTGATCTTCGCGACGTACCAGAACGCGGGCGTGCGCGCGTATGACATTTCCAATCCGTATCGCCCGGTAGAAACGGGAGCGCTGGTGCCCGCGGCGCCGGAGAGGATGATGGATACGCGGCCCAACCGCCCGCAGGTGATCCAGTCGTGCGACGTGTTTGTGGATGCGCAGGGGATTATTTACAGCACGGACTATAACGGCGGGATGTCGGTGATTGAGTATCTGGGGTGAGTTTTTGCCGGGTGGCAGCTTCGCCTTACCCGGCCTACATTTTGCACCCGTAGGCCCGGTAAGCGCAGTGCCACCGGGCAAACGTTCTCAACTGTACTGCCGCACTCGCGCCACCAGCTCTTCCGCGCTGTCGATGCGGTCGGCAATGACAATCAGCGCTTTACCGAGGGATATTGCATGGCGGAGGCATTCGTGGCGCATGGCTTCATCCTGGATGGTATCGATATCCGCCACGTGTGAAAGCCCGACGCTGCGGCGAATCAGCTCGGTGCCGCAGAACCCGATGGCGTCATGCCAGACCTTTTTCAGGAACGCGGAGGCATAGCCCGGCGCGCTGAGTGCGGCGTCGCGTGCTTTCTCGTTTACCAGCGCCTGGAAGTGCTCCGCGAAGGTGTTCCACAGTTCCTGAATATCGGTCAGGCGCTGCTCGCGCGCGGCGGCGGCATCGCGAATGCCGAGGTGCCCAGGCAGGCCGCAGAAGTTCAGCAGCAGGTTGCCGATGGCGGTGCCAACGTCAAAGCCAATCGGCCCAAAATAGCCGAACTCAGCGTCGATGGCCTTCAGGCTGCCTTCGGCCACAAAAATCGAACCGCTGTGAATGTCTCCGTGCAGCAGGGCTTCGGCGTGCGAGAAAAAGCGGTGCTTGAGGGAGGCCACGGCGATTTTAAGCTGGGCGTCGTCGCGCAGGGCGGCAACGTCGTTTTCCAGATCGGCCGGGTAGCTGTTGCGCGCGTGGATCTGGTACGGATCGTTAAAGAACAGATCTTCGGTGATCTCGCACATCTCCGGGTTGATGAATTTCGCTACCTGCGCTTTTTTATCGTGCGGATGCAGATAAAAATCGCTGGTGTGGAACAGGGTGTGAGCCAGATATTCCCCCAGCTGACGCGCCGCCTGGGGGTAGTAAATGTTGTTAATCAGCTCGCCGCGCCAGATGCGATGGCTGGAGAGATCTTCCATCACCATCACCGCCAGTTCCGGGTCAAAGTGGTGGATTTTCACCGTGTGCTGCGGGCTGTGCTGGTAATGCTCGACCAGGGTTTGCGCTTCAAGACGGGCACGATCCAGCGTCAGCGGCCAGGATTCGCCGACGCAGCGTACATAGGGCAGCGCCTGCTTAACGACGATGCGGCTCACGCCCGCGCGGTCGAAAATTTTAAAGACCAGGTTGAGGTTGCCGTCGCCGATTTCCTGCGCCTCTACCAGCGATGAAGGATCGTCAAGTCCGCCAAACTGCCTGGCATACTCCACGGCGTCCTGAGCGGTAAAGGTACGGTATTGCGACATGGCCTGCTCCTCAGTTTTGCTAATTAAGACATGTAGACGTCTATACATCTGGATTTCATCCTGACACAATGTGCTACAACAACGCAACAGGGAATTAACGACATGCAGACATTACAGACGACCAGCCTGCGGGTGGCGGATAATCAGCTCTTTATTCTCGACCAGCAGGCGCTTCCACAGGAGAAACGCTGGCTGGATGCCTCGACGGTCGAGGCGCTGGTCGGGCACATCCACGCCCTGCGGGTGCGCGGCGCGCCGCTGATTGGTCTCTCTGCAAGCCTGTTGCTGGCGCTGTTAGCGGAAAGCGGCAAAAGCCGCGACGAGCTGGCGGTGGCGCTGGAAACCCTGCGCGCCTCCCGCCCGACGGCGGTGAACCTGATGAATAACCTCGATCGCATGAAGAATGCGCTGTGGCAGGAAGATTATGTTCCGGCGCTGGTGGCTGAAGCGCTGCGGCTGATTGACGAAGACAAACGGCTCTGTGACGCTATTGCCAGTGCTGGCAGCGCGCTGGTGAAGCGCGGCAGCCGTCTGCTGACCCACTGCAACACCGGCGGGCTGGCGACGGCGGGCGTCGGTACCGCGCTGGGGGTGATTGCCCGCGCGCATCAGGAAGGCAAGGTAAGCAACGTCTGGGTGGATGAAACCCGTCCGCTATTGCAGGGCGGCAGGCTGACCGCGTGGGAACTCGGCGAGCTGGGCGTACCGTATCAGCTGATTACCGACTCCATGGCCGCCAGCCTGATGGCAAAAGGGCAGGTGGACGCCGTGTGGGTGGGTGCAGACCGCATTGCCGCCAACGGCGACGTGGCGAACAAAATCGGCACCTATTCCCTGGCGGTGCTGGCGAAGTTTCACGGCATTCCGTTCTACGTCGCTGCCCCGCAAACGACCCTCGACCCGGACTGCCCGAACGGTGACGCAATCCCGATTGAGCAGCGCGCGGCCAGTGAAGTGACGGGCGTGGCGGGGAGCTTTGGCGCGGTGCAGTGGGCGCCGCAAGAGGCGCAGGTCTATAACCCGGCGTTTGACGTCACCCCCGCCTCGCTGATTAGCGGCTGGGTGCTGGATACAGGCGTGGTCACACCGGACGAGGTAGCGAAAGGGAAATTTGCCTGAGTCCGGCTATCCTTTAAGGGCGTTCCCTGAGAGGACAACATCGTGACGCTCGATCCTGACACAGACTTAAAACTGGAGCGCGTGGTGGATGCACCGCGCGACCTCAGCGATTGCGCGTCATCCGACGAAGGAGATCCGCGAGCAGCATGAGCAGATGGGCTTCCATGAAGGGTAGGGTGTTGTGCTGGATCAGCTGGTGGGGTATTATGTGAAGACTCTTCAACCCCCTCTCCCACAGGGAGAGGGGGCTAACCGTGCCTGTTCAGACTATGCCAGGCGTGGATACGCATCCGCAATCGCATCCCCGGTAAACTGTGCGACCCAACCCTCCGGGTTATCGAAAATACGAATCGCCGTAAAGTTCGGCTCTGAGCCCATATCAAACCAGTGCGGCGTGCCCGCGGGAACGGAAATCAGGTCGTTTTTCTCGCACAGCACCTGATACACCTCATCGCCGATGTGCAGGCAGAACAATCCCGCCCCTTCCACGAAAAAGCGCACTTCGTCTTCACCGTGAGTGTGTTCGTTCAGAAACTTCGCGCGCAGCGCCTCTTTCTGCGGATTGTCGGCGCGCAGGCTGATCACATCCCAGCTCTGGTAACCTTTCTCTGCCACCAGCTTGTCGATCGCATGCTGATAGGCCGCGATCACGGCTTCAGGCGCGGGATCGTGCCCTAAATCGCGATCCGCAGCCCAGCGTTCAAACCGCACGCCTTTGGCGTTGAGCTGTTGGGCAATCTCGGCGGCGTCGGTGCTGTGCCACTGGTGCTGACTGGCGTCTTTATCGGAATAAATGGTCAATGCGCTCATGAAGGGATTTGCTCCGGATTAATCTCGTCAAACTGGTGGATCTGATGATGATGGCTTGCGCCGTCATCTTCACCGCGAATCAGTTGCAGGGTACGAAAACCCGCCTGCTCAGCCGCGTCCAGCTCCTGATGAATATCCGACAGAAACAGGATCTGCGACGGGGCAATGCCCGTTTGCGCCGCAATATTTTGATAAGACTGCACCTCGCGCTTGGCGCCAATGTGGGTATCAAAATAGCCGCTGAACAAATGAGTAATATCACCTTCGTCGCTGTAGCCAAATAACAGTTTCTGCGCGGCGACAGAGCCAGAGGAATAAACATAGAGATCAATCCCTTGCGCCTTACATTTTTCCAGCGCGGGCAGTACGTCAGGATAGAGGTGTCCGGTAAAGTCACCGTTGACGTAACCGTCCTGCCAGATGATGCCTTGCAGGGCTTTGAGCGCCGTCGATTTGCGGTCTTCATCCATAAAGGTAAACAGTACGTTGATGAGATCGCTGACGCTGGCATGCGGAGCGCTGATTTCATCGCGCAGGTTGTCCAGAATCGATTTGACCGGCTCGGCGTACTGCTGCGCGGTCACGAAGGCCGCCAGCCGCTCACGCGCGTAGGGGAACAAAACATCATGGACAAAACGGATATCGCTGGTGGTCCCTTCAATATCCGTCACAATCGCGCGAATCATACTCTCTCCCATTGTCGTAAACGCATTTCGCATTCAAATAAGAATTCTAAACCTTCCAGATGACGGCGGGCTTCGGCCACGTCGCGTCCCCAGCAGGTTAAGCCATGACCGCGCAGAAGAAAACCATAATTAAGCGGGCGTTCCTGCGCGTAATGGGCGATGCGCGAGGCGAGGGCGTCGATGTCCTGGTCGTTATCAAACACCGGGATGGCCACCGTATCCTGGTGCGTGGTCTGCCCGGTAAGGGATTTTTGCATCTCGAAACCGGTGATCTTCAGCTCGGCCTCGTTGACCAGACGCGACAGCACCGTGGCATTGACGGTGTGAACGTGCAGGACGGCGTTAGCCTCGGGAAACAGGCGATAGATGAGGGTATGCAGCCCGGTCTCTGCCGACGGTTTACGGCCAGACGGCGCACGGTTGGTGGCAATTTCAACCTGTAGAAAATCGGCGGTGGTCAGGCTGCCTTTGTCTTTTCCGGATTCGCTCAGCCAGCACAGGTGTTCATCCTGACGCACGGACATATTGCCGCCGGTAGCGGGCGCCCAGCCTTTAGCGCCAATCCAGCGGCAGGCCTCGACCAGGTGTGTGAGTTGCAGGTTGTCTGTCATTTCCTTTTACCCTCTCGGTCAGGAATATTTATATCGTTTAGACGTCTAAGCGTCTTGATTGCCAAAGACTAACATCGTGTTATAGTGTCAGCAACATAAGTATTACAGGCAGGCACACTACAATGAGCAATAACCCGTTGATCCCGCAGAGTAAACTTCCAAATCTCGGCACGACGATTTTTACCCGGATGAGCGCTCTGGCGCAGCAGCATAACGCCATTAACCTCTCGCAGGGGTTCCCGGATTTTGACGGCCCGCGCTATTTGCAGGAGCGTCTGGCGTACCACGTGGCGCAGGGGGCAAACCAGTACGCGCCGATGACCGGCGTGCAGGCGTTGCGTGAAGCCATTGCGGATAAAACGGCTGAGCTGTATGGCTATAAACCTGATGCGAACAGCGATGTCACGGTAACCGCAGGGGCGACCGAAGCGCTGTATGCGGCGATAACCGCCCTGGTGCGTACGGGCGATGAGGTGATTTGTTTTGACCCAAGCTACGATAGCTACGCCCCGGCGATTGAACTGGCCGGCGGCGTAGTGAAACGCGTGGCGCTCCAGCCGCCGCATTTTCGTCCGGACTGGCAGGCGTTTGCCGCGCTGCTGAGCGATAAAACCCGGCTGGTGATCCTGAATACGCCGCACAACCCATCGGCGACGGTGTGGCAGAAGAGCGATTTTGCCGCCCTGTGGCAGGCCATCGCCGAACGTGAAATCTATGTTCTGAGCGACGAGGTGTATGAGCATATCTGCTTCGCCGAAGAGGGGCATGCCAGCGTGCTGGCGCATCCGCAGCTTCGTGAGCGTGCAATCGCGGTATCGTCATTTGGCAAAACCTACCATATGACCGGCTGGAAGGTCGGGTACTGCGTGGCGCCCGCCGCCATCAGCGCTGAGCTGCGTAAAGTGCACCAGTATCTGACGTTTGCGGTGAACACACCCGCTCAGCTGGCGCTGGCGGACATGTTGCGCAGCGAACCCGGACACTACCGTGAGCTACCGGATTTCTACCGTGCGCGTCGGGATCGGTTTGTGGCTGCGTTGAGCAAAAGCCGTCTGGAGATTTTACCCTGTGAAGGGACCTATTTCCTGCTGGCCGACTACAGCGCGATTTCCGATCTGGACGACGTGAGTTTCTGCCAGTGGCTGACGAAAGAGGTGGGCGTGGCGGCCATTCCGCTGTCGGTGTTCTGCGCCGATCCCTTCCCGCATAAGCTGATCCGACTTTGCTTTGCGAAGCAGGAATCGACGCTGCTGGCAGCGGCAGCGCGGTTAAACGCGCTCTGACTATTTCACCGTCCAGGCTTCAGAAAAACGACGGTCTGCGAAGAGTTCGAGCAGACCGTTGATCTGCTTCAGACGCAGTACTTCATCGCTGTCCATACCCAACTCCTGGCCAATTTTCTGCTCACTCCAGCCCATAAGCACCAGCTCGCGCACGATTTCTGACATGGCGTTGATCTGGTGGCGTCCGCGCGCGCGGTTGTGGCGAATGGTCGCAGCCATGCGGTCGAACTTTTCCTGCCGCGCTTTACGCAGGCAGGTGACAGGAAGGTAACCCTTAAGCTGGCGCTTCAGGGTCGCCCGGTTACTGCCGATATCATGGCGGTGAAAACCATCGACAATTTCGTAGTGCTGTGGCGCATTTTCCGTCACCACGATAGGCTGTGTGAATCCATCCAGCTCCAGTGACTTGCTGAGCAGCCGCTTTTCCGGTGGCGCGACGTTATTTGGGTTGTAATCGTTAGCGCTGATGTTTGTCTTTTTTATCCACAATACGCAATCGACGGGCTGATCGCGAAAAGGGCTGATTTCATGTAATGCCTGACGAAACGCATTAATAGCGGCTATTCGCTCTTCCTCAGAAAGTGCCTGAAGGTACGTTTCCATTTCGGTGATTATTCGTTGTTGCATAAAATCCCCCATTCCTTGCGTTTTGCTTTCACTCTGTCGCTGTAGCGCTGATAGTGTTTGGGCTTATTTGGGCTAAACGAAAGTGCCCGGCACCAATAGTCATTGTTGAGTAAAACCTTACAAATGCGTCGCCAGGAGGGGATATCTTTTGCACCAATGTCACCCTCCTGCGTATCGGGAATATCGTTCATGCCTCGCTTTTGATACCAGTGGAGATAAACCGCGATTTTATTGCGGTAATGTTCCGCCGTATTTTGCGGCATGCTGTCGAGTAGCAGCATGGCGTATTCGCGCCAGCCAAGATGGTCTGGTTTCAGGATCTTCCGGTGGCCATAAAAATGGTTATCGTGCCCGGCATAAATACCGCCGCTGCGCACCCCGCAGGCACGCTCACACATCGCCGCCCAGCGTTCGGGTTCAATGACATGATAGAGCCACAAGCCCTGACGCTGTTCCGGGCCAAACGGTTCGCAGATGCGCATATAACGCGGCGGCACCCCCGCCTTGTACATCAGGTCGTATAACGGGTTATAGCAACATTTTGATTTTGCGAACCACGTCCAGATGTCGGCGGTTTTCCAGTCGTACAGAGGGTAGATGTACCAGGTGTGCCCGCCCGGTGCGACGGTCGTCCAGGGTTTATCGTCAGAAAAGCGCTGCTTACGTGCCGACGCGATAGCCAGAAAGCGGTTGTAGGATTCATCGGCGCGGATCCCCACCATAACGGCGGCAGGACGTTTTTGCGCATACCATTCGGCAAACTCTCGCACGAAGACTTCAAACGTCATTCCCTGCTGATAAAAATCGAAATAGTGATAATCGGTAATGGCATCTTCCGGTGGCTGGCGAACCCAGTTTGTCCCGGGTTCCCAGCACTGCCATTCAGGTTGAAACTGTGACAGGGCGTTCTGGGTCGTGAGCGGAAGCGCTACCCACCAGAACTGATGGATAACATCCCGATACAGCGTTCTCATCGTGTCAACATGCTGAATGGTTGAGGAGAATTGCGCTTCCCAGTCCAGAAAGATGACATCTATTTTTCGCTTTAATTGCCGTGCTTGCTGGGCAACGAGATGCAGCATCACGGTAGAATCTTTTCCACCGGAAAAGGAAACGCATACCCTGGAGAAATTGTTTAGCGTCCAGTCTATGCGTTCCGCTGAAGCGTCTAAAACATTTTCCTGTAAAGGGATTTTATAGATAGACATGGTTAATCGCATCCTGCGTGTTAAATGTCTGGAAAAAATTAAGACGATATTATGAAATCATTTTTCATTATTTTCACGGGATCATTTTTTCAGTTTGCGATTTTTATATTCATCATATAAATGATTTTACGCAGATGGAGCGGAAAGACAGAGTTTATGCATTTTCTCAATGAACGTTGAAAAAACGCTGCTGTTCAGCGATGAACGGCTGTAAAGCATATAGACATGTATTTCGGGCAATTCAAATGGGGCGGCGATCCGTTTTATTTTTAACGTCTCTTTATAGGCTTCATAGATTGATACGGGTATAAAGCCTAACAGATCAGATGAACTGACCATGGAGATAAGCGAGCTGATGGAGTCCGTGCGAAAAGCAATATCTCTTTCCGGGAAAAGGTCATTGGCGCGATTCTGGAACTCTTTAACGCCCGGGTGCGCACTCTGGTAAAAGGTGAATTTTTCCCGGTATAACGCTTCAAGACTGACCGTATCGGCGAGTCTTGGGTGGTTTTCTCGGCAGATTAACGCTATTGGCACCGTGGCAAAGTGAGAACACACCACAGAGCGATTCTTAATTGGGGCAATAGTAAAGATCAGGTCGGCTTTACGGTAGGCGAGCAGGTCCTCTGCGGATTCCGGAGAGATAAGCATATCTCGTTGTTCTATCTCGTAATTTTCCTCTGACATTAGCAGCTTCATTGGTTCGAGCATATAGCCGGGCGACATCATTTGAGAGCAATAGATAACGAACTTTTTCTTGATGTCCGAGTGATGCATCATGTTGATCGTCTGCTCAATTTGGTTGAGATTCTGTTCAAGATGATGATGCAGGTTGGTGCCCACCGTGGTCGGCGTAATTCCCTTACCTGAGCGGATGAACAGGGGGTCATTGAGCTGGCCACGCAGACGTTGCAGCGACTGGCTCACGGCGGATGGCGTGATATAAAGTGTCTCGGCAGCCTTACTGATACTGAGATGTTGGTAAATGCATTCGAAGATGACTAACAGATTGAGATCGAATTTTTTTAGGTCGTAGAGGTTGGCCATGTTTCGTCCTGAGTGTGCTGTGTTTGCTGTCGTTATCACATCATGGAGTACGACAGAGGGAAGTTACCTTTAACAATCCGTGGGGGTAACTCGCTTAATTTAAAAATTAAGTGATCTTAATATATCACGGCTTTGGATTATTGAAACACAACTTCAAGATTTATTAAGATAATTTTATCTTTAAAGTGTGATTGAATTATTTGAATGACAACTGGCATTTATATATAGCGCGAAATTTATAATGAAATTAAATTTATAACGTTTCTGAGACCTGTTCGATTCTGCCTATCACAACCATAGGCAGGACTATCCCTCTTATGCATTGCTCAATGCGCGCACGGATGCTGTAATCAAACCGCTGTTACGGCCTTGATACAAGGTATGTAGAGCGCAACGCAACGCCAGCTTCGGCTGGCACTGAATGTACCTGCGGGGAATTCAGGTATCAGGGCCGCCCGTTGAGGCGGCCTTTTTACTTTCAGGCTTTCCTGTAAAAGGTTCACCTTGCTGTCTTGTTGCTGTTGTAAGGTTTGGCTGATTGATTTGATAAAGCATACGCATTAGCCCCGATGAACAAAGTTGGTTACCTTACATCTCAACGAAAACACGGAGGAAGTACAGATGTCCTTGATTAACACCAAAATTAAACCTTTCAAAAACCAGGCGTTCAAAAACGGTGAGTTCATCGAAGTAACTGAGAAAGATACCGAAGGCCGCTGGAGCGTGTTCTTCTTCTATCCGGCTGACTTCACCTTCGTTTGCCCGACCGAACTGGGCGACGTGGCAGACCACTACGAAGAACTGCAAAAGCTGGGCGTAGACGTTTACTCTGTTTCTACCGATACCCACTTCACCCACAAAGCGTGGCACAGCAGCTCTGAAACTATCGCGAAAATCAAATACGCGATGATCGGCGACCCGACTGGCGCCCTGACCCGTAACTTCGACAACATGCGTGAAGATGAAGGCCTGGCAGACCGCGCGACCTTCGTTGTTGACCCGCAGGGCATTATCCAGGCTATCGAAGTTACCGCTGAAGGTATCGGCCGTGATGCATCTGACCTGCTGCGCAAAGTGAAAGCGGCTCAGTACGTTGCTTCTCACCCAGGCGAAGTGTGCCCGGCGAAATGGAAAGAAGGCGAAGCGACGCTGGCGCCATCTCTGGACCTGGTTGGCAAGATCTAAGTCTGTAAAGCCTAGCGGCGCTACGCTTGCACAGGCCTACAGTATCGTAGGCCGGGTAAACGAAGTGCCACCCGGCAATCAATGGGCGCTCCCCGCGCCCATTTCATTCCAGCACCATGATGCAAGTTGCATTCAGGCAGCCCGTATAAGGCGGCTTGCATGATGACGTTTTAAGAGAGGGAAGAATAATGCTCGACGCTAACATGAAAACCCAGCTCAAGGCCTACCTTGAGAAACTGACCAAACCTGTTGAGCTGATTGCCACGCTGGACGACAGCGCGAAATCGGCAGAAATCAAAGCGCTGCTGACAGAGATTGCTGAGCTGTCGCCGAAGGTGACCTTCAAAGAAGACAACACGCTGGCAGTCCGTAAGCCTTCTTTCCTGATCGCCAACCCAGGGTCTGACCAGGGGCCGCGTTTCGCGGGCTCTCCGCTGGGGCACGAATTTACGTCCCTGGTGCTGGCGCTGCTGTGGACCGGTGGTCATCCGTCAAAAGAAGCGCAGGCGCTGCTGGAGCAGATCCGCGATATCGATGGTGATTTTGAGTTTGAAACCTATTACTCACTCTCCTGCCATAACTGTCCGGACGTGGTGCAGGCGCTGAACCTGATGTCAGTCCTCAACCCACGCATTAAGCACACGGCGATTGACGGCGGTACGTTCCAGAACGAAATCACCGAGCGCAACGTGATGGGCGTTCCGGCGGTTTACCTGAATGGTCAGGAGTTCGGCCAGGGGCGTATGACCTTGACCGAAATCGTCGCCAAAGTGGATACCGGCGCAGAAAAACGTGCGGCGGAAGAGTTGAACCAACGCGATGCGTACGACGTACTGATTGTTGGCTCCGGCCCGGCGGGCGCGGCGGCAGCGGTCTACTCCGCACGTAAAGGGATCCGTACCGGTCTGATGGGGGAGCGTTTCGGTGGTCAGGTTCTGGATACCGTTGACATTGAAAACTACATTTCCGTGCCGAAAACCGAAGGCCAGAAGCTGGCCGGGGCGTTGAAAGCGCACGTCAGCGACTACGACGTGGATGTCATTGACAGCCAGAGCGCCAGCAAACTGGTTCCGGCCGCGGTCGAGGGTGGTTTGCACCAGATTGAAACGGCGTCCGGCGCGGTGCTGAAGGCGCGCAGCGTGATCATTGCCACCGGCGCGAAATGGCGCAACATGAACGTCCCGGGCGAAGATCAGTATCGCACCAAAGGCGTGACCTATTGCCCGCACTGTGACGGCCCGCTATTCAAAGGTAAACGCGTAGCGGTGATCGGCGGCGGTAACTCCGGCGTGGAAGCGGCTATCGATCTGGCGGGAATTGTTGAACACGTTACCCTGCTGGAGTTCGCCCCGGAGATGAAAGCGGACCAGGTGTTGCAGGATAAGGTGCGTAGCCTGAATAACGTCGATATTGTGCTCAATGCCCAGACGACAGAAGTGAAAGGCGACGGCAGCAAAGTGACCGGTCTGGAATACCGTGACCGCGTGAGTGGCGATATCCACAGCGTGGCGCTGGCAGGGATCTTTGTTCAGATTGGCCTGCTGCCAAACACCACCTGGCTGGAAGGCGCGATTGAGCGCAACCGCATGGGCGAGATCATCATTGATGCGAAATGCGAAACCAGCGTGAAGGGCGTATTTGCGGCGGGCGACTGCACCACCGTGCCGTACAAACAGATCATCATCGCCACTGGCGAAGGTGCGAAAGCGTCGCTGAGCTCGTTTGATTATCTGATCCGCACCAAAACCGCATAATAAAAGAAAGCAAGACGACACCTGCAATGCCAGAGGCCACCAAAAGGTGGCCTCTTTTTTTATCTCACGACCATCACCGGAATGTGGGTGTGGCGGATCACGCTGGAGGCGTTCGACCCCAGCAGGTGAGTGGTGATGGAAGGGTTACGTGAACCAATCACTACCACGTCGGCATTTAATTCCCCCGCCAGCTCATTAACGGCGTCGCGCACGCTACCGAACCGGACGTGGGTTTTGATGCGGGAAGGATCGATGCTGAAGTGCCCGACCATGGTTTGCAGGCGTGTCTCGGCTTCATGCTGTAAATGCTCTTCAAAACGACGCACATCAGCAGCGAAACGATGCAGGCTCAGGCTGGCAGAGCCCGGTAAAACATGCAGAAGATGAATAACTCCGTCCTGCTGCGCGAGAAATTCCGCGTGACGTACAGCCTTATCACTCAGTTCCATTTCGAAAACATCAACCGGCATAATGATTGTTTGATACATAACCGTTTCTCCTTGTTTATAAACGCTGAAATCATTCAACCACAAAATATAAAAGGTTTCTGTAATCCCGACAGCACTTTTTTATCTCGCCAGGATAAATCTCAAAACAGCCGGATTCCGGGGCAGATCCCGAGAGGTAGCTAC
This sequence comes from Enterobacter sp. BIDMC93, assembly GCF_001037805.1. Lineage (NCBI taxonomy): Bacteria > Pseudomonadati > Pseudomonadota > Gammaproteobacteria > Enterobacterales > Enterobacteriaceae > Enterobacter > Enterobacter sp. BIDMC93. The sequence goes on along the minus strand of NZ_KQ089962.1, from coordinate 3,810,936 downwards.
CCTTTTATAAGCTTACCCACACCCTTTCGGAGGTTGCATGAAAGCTCTCACCTATCACGGTCCACATCATGTTCGGGTCGATAATGTCCCCGATCCGGGCATCGAACAGCCTGACGATATCATCCTGCGCGTAACGGCCACGGCGATCTGTGGTTCTGATTTGCATCTTTATCGCGGAAAAATTCCCAAGGTCCAGCACGGCGATATCTTTGGTCATGAATTTATGGGCGAGGTGGTGGAGTGCGGGAGCGAAGTGAAAAACGTGCAGAAAGGTGACCGGGTGGTGATCCCGTTTGTGATTGCCTGCGGTGACTGCTTCTTTTGCCAGATGCAACAGTACGCGGCCTGCGAAAACACGAACCGCGGGCAGGGCGCGGCGCTGAACAAAAAGCAAATTCCCGCCCCTGCCGCGCTGTTTGGCTACAGCCATCTTTACGGCGGCGTGCCGGGCGGACAGGCGGAGTATGTGCGCGTCCCGAAAGGCAACGTGGGGCCGTTTAAAGTGCCCCAGCTGCTGTCTGACGACAAAGCGCTTTTCCTGTCAGATATTCTGCCTACCGCCTGGCAGGCGGCAAAAAATGCGCAGATCCAGAAAGGCTCCAGCGTCGCCGTATTCGGGGCCGGGCCGGTGGGGTTACTGACCATTGCCTGCGCGCGGCTTCTCGGCGCAGAGCAGATTTTCGTGGTTGACCATCATCCCTATCGACTGCGGTTTGCCCAGGAGCGCTACGGCGCGATCCCGATTAACTTTGATGACGATAACGACGCGGCGGAGAAAATCATTGAGCAAACGGCCGGACAGCGCGGAGTGGATGCGGTGATTGATGCCGTCGGGTTTGAGGCCAAAGGCAGCACCACGGAAACGATCCTCAGTAACCTGAAAATTGAAGGCAGCAGCGGCAAAGCCCTGCGCCAGTGCATTGCTGCGGTGCGACGCGGCGGCGTGGTCAGCGTGCCGGGCGTGTACGCCGGTTTTATTCACGGCTTCCTGTTTGGCGATGCCTTCGATAAAGGGCTGAGCTTTAAGATGGGGCAGACCCACGTCCATGCCTGGCTGGGAGAGCTGCTGCCGCTCATCGAAAAAGGGCTGCTTACCCCGGAAGATATTGTGACCCACTATCTTCCGCTGGCTGATGCGGAACGCGCCTATAAGATCTTCGAAAAACGGGAGGAGGAGTGCCGCAAGGTGATCCTGGTGCCTGGCGCAGACACCCCGGAGGCAGCGCAGCAGAAAGTGAAGGGACTGGTGAATGCCTTCCCCGGCGGCGTTGTGTGAGGTTCCTCACTCACCAGTGGCGCTCAAGATACAGCACCGCCACGACGAGGATCGCCAGGATGATGAGAAAAACCAGTGTGATAACAAGTATCTCACCCATGACCGTCCCCACGGCACTACAACAGACTAAGCGTGGATTAAGCGGTTTTTGTCCGGTATAGCACAATAGGGTGAATTTGCGGAAAGAGGATGCGGGTGCATCCTCTGTGCAAAGCGGGGTCGCTTGTTCAGAAGGGATTAACGCAGGTAATCGCCAGCGGCTTCGGGCTGGTAGAGCAGCTCAAGCACTTCCAGGTGAGCTGAGGCGCCGCCCGGGAGTTCCCAGTGGATGGTATCGCCCGTGCGCAGTCCAAGCAGCGCCGCGCCCACGGGTGCCAGCACCGACAGTTGCGTGCTGCTGTCGGTCATCTGCGCCGGATAGACCAGCGTACGGGTGAGCTCCTCTCCGGTGGTCAGGTTGCGGAACTTCACCTGGCTGTTCATGGTGACCACATCATGCGGCATGGTCTCAGGCGTACACATCTGCGCCCGGTCGAGCTCTTCGTTCAGCGCATCGGCTACCGGCAGCGAGGCGAATTCTGGTTTCTCCAACAGTCGGTCAATACGTTCTGCGTCGAGTTCATTGATGATAATCGTAGGTCTGGACATTTTTACTCCATGTCGTTAATGCTGCGTGTAACGCAGAAACCAATCCAAAAGAAAACCCTCGCCGTCTGGCAGCGAGGGTTTAACTTATCTGATGATACTGTCTGAAACCGTAAGTTTGAAGTGATGAAGGTCACAATCATGCGCCATATGAATTTTTGGCAATAAACCCGGCGTCCCGATTCACGCTGAACGGAAATTTCGTTACGCTGGAAAGACTGAACCCGGGCAATGCGCGTTGCAGCCCCAGCGTAGAGAGAGCGATATGTACTTTTACCAACCGTCTCAGGGGCACGGCCTGCCGCACGACCCGCTGAACGCCATTATCGGTCCACGTCCGATTGGCTGGATCTCATCCTGTGATAAGGCCGGTCAACTGAACCTTGCCCCGTACAGCTTCTTTAACTGCTTTAACTATCGCCCACCGATCATTGGTTTTTCCAGCAACGGCTGGAAGGATAGCGTGCGGAATATTACCGAAACGGGGGAGTTTGTCTGGAACCTCGCAACGCGCGATCTCGCCGAGGCGATGAATGAAACCTCCGCCACGCTCCCTCATGGCGAGGATGAATTTACCTTTGCCGGCCTGACGCCCGTTGCCAGCCAGCTTGTGAGCTCGCCGCGCGTGGCGGAAAGCCCGGTGAATTTCGAGTGTCGATTGTCACAGTGCATTCAGCTTACCGGCGCGGATGGGACACCGATTGATACCTGGCTGGTGCTCGGCGAAGTCGTGGGCGTCCATATCGCCGAGAGTTTGCTGGAAGAGGGGATTTACCAGACCGCGAAAGCGCAGCCCATTCTGCGTGCGGGTGGACCGACGGCCTACTACGCCATCAGTGACAGCCATCGCTTCGATCTGGTACGCCCGGATGCGCGCAGGGGGTGATATGCACGCAACCCTGTTGCCCGCCGATCAGCAGTTTTTTGCCGATCTGTTGAGCGGCCTGGTGCTCAACCCACAGCAACTGGGGCGAGTCTGGTTTGCTCAACGTGGCGCGTCTGACGCTGTCGGAAGCGTGAGCCGCGACTGGCCACGGCTTGATGTCGTTCTTCGCGGGGAATATGGCAACAGACTGGTTACCGGGCAGCAGACCCTCTGCCAGGGGGAAATGCTGTTTCTTCCCGCCCAGGCCGCCAGCGTCCCGGTGTTTGAACGACCGGTCATGCTGCTGAGCATTCTTTTTGCGCCGTCGTGGCTGGGGCTGGTGTTTCATGATACCCGTCACGGGCGCTCCGTGCCTGCGCAGCGACACGTTGAGCTTCCTCACCCTGAACGAGGCGAATGTGCTGCGATGCTGATGGCCCTGACGCACCTGAGCGCTTCCCCGCAGGATCAGGCCATTATTCAACCGCTGGTGCTGAGCCTGCTGCACTGGTGCCGGAAAGTGGTGTCGTCGCTGCCTGAACCGGGACTGTCGCGCGGGGATTTCCTCTATCAGAGCATTTGTAACTGGGTGCAGGAAAACTATGCTGAATCCCTGTCGCGGGACAGCGTCGCCGCGCTTTTTAATATTTCGGCTAACCATCTGTCACGCCTGTTCTCCCAACAGGGGACGATGAGTTTTGTGGATTACGTTCGTTGGGTGCGTATGGCGAAGGCGAGAACCATCCTGCAAAAATACCACCTGCCGGTGGGGGAAGTGGCGAAGCGCTGCGGCTATGCCGATAGCGACTATTTTAGCCGTCTGTTCCGGCGCCAGTTTGGCCTGACGCCGGGGGAGTATCGCGCACGCTTTCAGTGACAGTCAGAACGTGATTTCAGCGTTCAACAGATCCAGGATACTTTGCGGCGTCGTTGCTGCAAACAGCGACTCGCGAAACGTTTTATTGACCAGCTTCCGCGCCAGCTGGGAAAAGACCTTCACGTGATTAATCCCTTCCTGAGCGCCGAGCGTCAGCATGATCACCAGCTCGACGTCGCCCAAATCCGACTCCCAGTCAATCGCCTTGTCCAGGCGTGCAATGCTGATGCTGGAGTGGCGTATCCATTGCGATTTGGTGTGAGGGATCGCCACGCCAAACCCGACGGCGGTGGTGACAATCTCTTCGCGCTGCCAGAGATCTTCTTCAAGTTCGAGCGGGTTTTCGGTCCTGCCATGAATCGCAAGATTTCCGCATAAGAACTGAAGCACCTGCTCTTTTGAGGTCAGCGGCTCATTGACCACGATAGTCTCCAGGGCCAGCAAGGGACGCGGCGGCGCTTCCGGTGTGAAATCCGCCAGCAGGGCTTCAATTTCCTCTGCGCTGCGGCTGTCGCAGGCCTTTTCCGCCAGCGCCCGGCAGGTTGCCATGTCCAGCTGACGCAGCTGGGTTTTTACCGCAGGGATGCGCGGCCCGCTCATGCTGAACTCATCTAAGCCCAGACCAAGCAGAAGAGGGAGGTAGCGCTGCTCTCCGCCAAGTTCCCCGCAAATGCCGACCCATTTCCCGTGACGATGCGCTGCGGCGACAATCTGGCGAACCATGCGTAAAAAAGACGGTGTGATGGGGTTATACAGCCCCGAAACTCGCGGGTTGTTGCGATCGACAGCGTAGAGATACTGAGTCATATCGTTCGAGCCGATACTGAAGAAATCCACCTCTTCGCAGAAGTGATCGATGATAAAGCAGACTGAAGGCACTTCAACCATGATCCCCAGCGGCAGGTGCGCGGTGTGACGTAACCCCTGTGAGGCCAGGGCGTCACGAACGTTTTGCAGTTCCTGTTTGATCCATAAAATCTGATCGAGGCTGTGCACCATCGGGATCATCAACAGCGCATTGCCGCTGGCGCCTGCGCGTAAGATCGCGCGCAGTTGGGTGCGGAAGAGATCGGCAAATTCGGGATAAATACGAACGGCACGATAGCCGAGGAAGGGGTTTTCTTCCTGGGGAATGTTCAGGTAAGAGAGCTGCTTATCGCCGCCGATGTCCATTGTGCGAAAGATGACCGGCTTGCCCTGCGCGGAGAGCAGCACCTGCTGATAGGCTTCGAATTGCTCCTGCTCGTCCGGCGCGGAGTCTCTGTCCATATACAGCATTTCAGTGCGAAACAGCCCGATACCCTGCGCGCCGCAGGTAAACGCCCCGGGCGCTTCCAGCGCGCTGCCGATGTTGGCGGCAATCTCTACCGGTACGTTGTCGCGGGTGAGTGCTGGAAGACCCGCATCTTTGATCTGCTGCTGGTGGCGTCGGTCGGCAAGGCGCTGCGCCACGCTATAGTAATCATTCACCGCGTCGTTGGGTTCAACGACCAGCACGCTACAGATGCCGTCCAGAATGACCTCTTTTCCCATCAACGGCGCCAGCGAGGCGACCGTTAAACCACTCAGCACAGGCACGGAGGCCGCGCGTGCCAGTATCAGCGTATGCGACGTCCGGCCTGTTTTTTCAAGCACCATGCCTTTCAGATACTGCGTGTCGAGGCTGAGAAACTGGCTGGGCGTCAGATCTTCCGCCACCAGAATAGTGGGAGCGCTGAGGGTGAATGCGGAGGTTTGCTGCAACTCCGGCCAGGTAATGTTAAGAAGCTGCTCGCTGATGTCTCGAATATCGCTGACGCGTTCACGCAGGTAGTCGCTGGCGGAGAGCGACAGCTTGTCGCAGATCAGCTCCATATTACGAATGATCGCCTCCGCAAGGCTTAGCCGCTCCTCGGCGATCAGTCGGCGTATGGTGCCGCCAAACTCCTCATCCTGGATCAGCGAAAGATGCGCGCTGAGAATGGTTTTACTCTCGCCGTCCAGCCCGCGCAGGCGGTGGTTGAGCTGTTCAGCCAGCGTCGCCAGGCTGTGTTCCAGGCGGGTAATATCTTCCGGCGAGGCGGGGATCTGACAATAACGTTTGAGGTTATCGCTCTGCCAGCCTCGCAGAGTGCCAGCCCCGATGCCACTGGCGAGCGTAATGCCGTGCTGAAGGTGGGGAGCAAGCCTTACAAGCGAACGGGGCAGGGGATGCGCAACGTGCGGCGCGTCGCCGGAGGGAATACTGTCGCTGTCGATAAACGCGCCGGTGAGATACGCCTCCAGCACGCGTCGGGCCTGCTCCTCGTCGCTGCCGTTAATTTCCAGCACGCAGCTGTCATTAAACAGCGTACCGGTACTGATCAGCGCCAGCGAGCTTTTGGCATCCGCGTGAGTGTTAAGCCGTCTGTTGATAAAACGGATGTCGCTGCGCCATGCGCTGCACTGCTCTTTTAACGCCCAGGCCGGACGCGCATGCAGGCCGTTGGGCAGTGGGCAGAAAAATTCAATTGAAAGCATACTTCCTCCTGGCCGCGTGAGATCAGCATCTGAAGTCCGTCAGATGATCCACGGTCTCACGGTTCATGCATGCCACAAGCGCGACAAGCAGTTGTTGGGTGTGATGAATGTCTTTTTCGTCGGCAATGGATGCCGCGCAGTGCCCGTGTCGGGTTGGGGGACCAAGCACAAGAGTCGGCACGCCAGTGCCGGAGAGATGGATCGCCCCGCCGTCCGTTCCGCCGTTGCTGAACATGTCTTTTTGCAGCGGGATCCCTTGCGAGCGCGCGATCGTCTCAGCCAGCGCAATCAGTTTGGCTGGGGCGATGAGCGTTTTGTCGTACAGCACCAGCATCGGGCCCGCACCGATCTGGCGATGGTTGGCGCTGCCATAATCGAAATTTTTTGACCAGCAGGCGGTATCCAGCACCAGCGCGATATCAGGATGAATGGCGCGCGTGGCGGTCTGGCCCCCGCGCAGGCCGACCTCTTCACTTGAGCTGGCCACCAGCCAAAGCTCGCAGTCGAGCGGCGTCTGGTGCAGCTCACGCAGCAGCGCGATCAGCAGGTAACAGCCGAGACGATCGTCGAAGGCTTTACCCATCACCCGATTGTGGGGAAGGGTCTGAAAGGGTGTATCGAACGCCACGCGGTCGCCTGCGTCGATACCGGCGGCGAACACCTCCTCCGCCGACGTCGCGCCAATGTCGACACGCAAATTGTCAACGTTTTCTCCTTTCAGATCTCCATCCAGCAGGCCCGGTATTTTTTCCCCGTTACGCGTGGTGATGCGCACCGGCTGAAGGGTACGGGCCATCATGCGCACGTTGCCGATGGGCAGGACATCAATGGCCCCTTCGCGCGAGACGCTACGCACCATAAAACCGACTTCATCCATATGGGCGCAGACCATCACCTTCGGGCCCCGGCTCTGGTTGACGCGGATAAGCACGGAACCCAGCCCATCAAACTGAACCTCTTTATGGTATTTTTGCGCCTCACTGAGCAGGATGTCGCGCACCTCTTGCTCTGAGGCCGCAATGGCGTCTGCTTCGCTCAGGGCGCGCAGTAAATCTCTGTCCACTCTTGTTCTCCCGTCAGCAATAGCCGTTTGTCGAGGGTATAAAGCACCTCGGCGCCCGTTTCCGTCACCAGCACCACATCTTCAATTCGTACCCCGCCCAGGTGTTCAAGGTAGATCCCCGGTTCAACGGTCAGCACCATGCCGGGCTGCAACGGGGTGCGGTCGGTAGGGGAAAAACGTGGATTTTCATGGACATCAATACCAATGGCATGGCCGGTGTTATGCCCGAACTGCGGACCGTAACCTGCACGTTCAATCACGGAACGTGCGGCGCTATCGATCTGATGACAGGAAACGCCGGGGCGGATGGCATCAATGGCCGCCTGTTGTGCCGCCAGAACGATCTGGTACACCGCATAGAGAGGGTGCTCCTCCGGCGGCGTGTTTTGCCCGGCGACAAGAAAGGTCCTTGTCATATCCGAGCAATACCCCTGGTGTTGGGCGCCGAAATCAAGGGTGATCATCTCGCCAGGCATAATCACTTTGTCAGAGGCTTTGCCGTGGGGCAGCGCACCGCGCGGCCCGCTGGCGACAATGGTGTCGAAAGAGGGCTTGTCCGCACCCTCCTGCTTCATAAACCACTCCAGCTCGGCAGCGACTTCACGCTCGCGCATACCGGGCTGAATGAAACGCCGGATGTGCTGTGCGGCGCGGTCGGCAATGCCGCATGCTGCACGGATACGGTCGATTTCGTCAGCGGTTTTTATCTGCCGCAGCGCGTCGAGCGAGGTGCTGCAAAGGGTGGTATCCAGCGTATCGCGCCACAGCACGCCTGTTTGCCAGCTCACGTATTCACCCTCAAAGCCAAGACGGGTAAGATCTTCCTTCGCAATAATCTGTTTCACCGCCTGCGCAAACGGGTTCTCCGTGTTAAGCAGGTGCATTTCATAGCCCGCCGCTCGTGAAGCGATATCGCTGTAGTAACGGAAATCCACCAGGATATGTGCCGCGGTTTGTGTCACCAGCACATATCCCGAACCGGTTGAAATGCCCAGGTGCGGCTGTTTATTCTGGCGCGAAGAGATGAGCACGCCGTCCAGTTTTTCCGCAGCCAGCCAGGCACGAAGCCTTCTCAGTAATTCCATGGTTCACCCCGTTACAGCGTGTCGATAGCGAGTTTTCCGCGCTTGTGCAAACTGTTACGAATAATCACGACCAACAGCGCGGTGATCGCCGCCCCGACCACAATACTGAGCATGTACGCCCCCAGATTGGTGACCAGCGGCCACGCCCAGATCGCCGATTCAGGGAACCACTGCACGGCACCGAGCGCGGTGGCGGTCATCGCACCCGCGATCGCACCCGCCATATACGCCGGCAGCGTCGCAAGCGGATTTTCCAGCAGGAACGGGATGGCCCCTTCACTGATGCCCATAAAGGCGAGGAACATGGCCGTTTTGCCTTGCGGATAAAGCTGCGGACTAAACAGGCGTTTGCCGGTCAGACGATGGTCAATCAGCGTGGCCAGCCCCAGACCAATGGGCGGAATAACAATCGCCACGGCGCGGGAGGTGATGGGCAGGACATGATCGGTTGTCAGCCCCAGGCCAACAAATCCCGCCGCTTTGTTAATGGGGCCGCCAAGATCAATCGCCGTGGCCGCCGCCATCCCGATGGCGTACATCATGGAGCCCGCCTGACCCGCCGCCAGCAGTACGGTCCGCATACCTGCATTCAGCCAGCCGCCAATCGGCGTGATGATGTAATACATCGCCAGCATCACAAACAGCGCCGAGAGGATTGGGATCAGAAAGGTGCTTTTAAAGGCCAGCAGGTACTGCGGTACGTTAATACGGCTATTCAGCCATTTGACCAGATAGCCTGCGGCTATGGCGATAATCAGCGCGCCAATAAACGTGGAGGGCACGGGTTTGGTGGCAAGCCAGGTCAGTTTTTCCGCATCAAAGTTCAGCACCAGCGTCGGCTGCGTGGCGACAAGGCCACCGATAAACCCGGCCGGGAAGGCCAGCTTTCCGCCGATAGAGTTGGCGACAAAGGCGGCAAACATCGGGATGGCGAAGCTGAACAGCAGCCCGCCGAACGATTCGGTCAGATAGCCAAATTTCAATACCGAGAGATTGAAACCGGTGAATTTGCCAGAGTTAAGCGCGTCGAGAATACCGGTGTCAGGCGGGATCTCCAGCCAGACGTAGGCGATGAGCTGTGAAATGGCGAGGATAACCCCGCCCATGATAAGCGTTGGCACCATGCGGGATATCCCCGACATAATGTGCTGTGGAAGCTCTTTCCAGAAAGACGCACCGGCGGCAACCGGTGCGGATTTGATGGCAAGTGTGTCACCCTCGTGACTGTCCGGGCGAACCGCGCTGCGTTTTTTAATAGCCATGACGAAAACCCCTGGGTGTGAGGATTATTATTGTTCTGCTGCAATCATCTCTTCGATCTCTTTCAGGGTGCCTGCCGCGTTTTTAATAGCGTCCTGAAGCGTAATCTCATACACGTCGCGCGTTTCGAAGCGCTCATTGTCTTCCGGGGTGATCGCGATGGCGTGGATAATAATGTCAGCGTCGGCAATATCCTGTGGGGTCAGGCGATTCTGGATCCCGTCCGCGCCCTGGGTTTCAATTTTTACCTCATAACCGGCTTCCGTCGCCGCGTCTTCCAGCGCCTGGGCTGCCATGAAGGTATGTGCCAGGCCCATCGGGCAGGCGCACAGTGCAATCAGTTTTTTAGCCATGTGAAATTCCTCCTGTAGATAACGCCATGATTATGGCGGGGAGGTTTCAGTGATGTTTACCGGATTAATAATGCTTTAGCTGGAAAAATGATGCGTGTGAGCGGAAGTGTGAGGTTAATCGTCATATCACGGAAATCAATGAAAAACCGGGCAAAAAGGTGCCCGGCGCAGTATCAGTAACCGGCTTTATCAATGACAAACTGTTTGCCGCAGTTGCCCGGATGCGGCTGTGGCGCAAAGGAGCCGGCAGAGAGCGGGTTGTTGATGGTGCTGGCGTTCAGCGAGATCTGCATCTCGGTCAGATAAGCCGGATTGCCGTGGCAGGTAAGCTTGAACGCTTTTACGCTCTGTTTCCCCCAGCTTTTGGCCACGGCGGCATCGAAGTCGCTGCGGCGGACGGTTTTGCCATAGTTTTCTGCCAGAAATTTTCCTGCCGCGCTGTGCTTCACTTCCTGGTTCATGCGCACCATGGTGCCGAAGTAAGCGTCGGGATCAAAACCAAAGCAGACGCCGTGTTTCGCGTATTCATAACGTTCAAGGCAGGAGTTGCCGCCCGCGCCGGGCATCACGCTGTTCAGCTTCGCCGCGCCGGTTAGCGATAGTCCGGTCTCTGCGGCGTCACATTTGCGGCTGGCTTTTGCTTCCGGCATATTTGGAACCGGACGAGTGGCACAGCCGAAGCGCATCCAGCGGCGTTCATCCACTCCGCGAGCGGCAATAGATTTCGGCAGCGCGGGCCATAAGCCGTGGACGGTCAGAAAATCGGTTTTGTTGCTGCTCTCTTTTTGCAGGCGACACTCTTCCGGTTCGTCACGGTTACGTTCGACCATGCTCTGGCAAAATCCGGTTTGCCAGGAAAGGGCCAGAACGTAGCGATCGAAATCGCCGTACTGGGTTGGCTTAAGCGGATCTGCCTGAATTGAGAAGACACAGAGTGCAAGCGCTACTGCGCCAGATGGGATAACGATATCCTTCCTGAACATTTGCTTTCCTGATTGGTTGGGCGCGATTAATTTCTGGGGGTTATTAAAGCACAAAAAGCGCCTGCGGGCGCTTTTTGGAAATCAGGAATTTCACTTAGGCAGCGCCGGGAACCAGCACTTCGGTGGCGATAATAACGATAATCAGGCCAACCAGCACCGGCACTGACGTGCGTTTTACCACTTCAAACGGAGAGATTTTCGCCATCCCCGCAACCGCAACCACCACGCCCGATACCGGAGAAATGGTACGACCCAGGTTGGAAGCCTGAAGCATCGGAATGGACAGGTAAGCCGGGTTGATGCCGGAGGAGTGCGCCAGCTTCGGGATCATCTCAACAAAGGCGTAGAACGGCGCGTTACCGGAGCCGGTGGTCATCGCCGCCAGCATGGTCAGCACCACCAGCACCAGCATCAGGATAATGCTGGCCGAGCCGAACGAGGTGGCGATAGAGATCAGGCTCTGAATAAAGCCGATGGTGCTCAGCCCCTGGGCAAACACTCCCGCGGCAACCAGCAGCATCACCACGCCCGCGAAGGCATCCGCCATACCGCGGAAGGCAACTTCCAGACCCGTGAACACTTTCTGGGTATTAAAACCACGAACGAACTCCAGGATGGCCGCCAGCAGCATACAGATCACCAGGATAGTGATGATGTGCAGCTGCGGGCCCCATTTGCCGTCGAAAATAAGCACGCCAATAATCGGCGTGAAGGGCAGGATGGAATAAAACGCCGGGGCGGTAGTGGTGATTTCGCTGACGTCCATCATTTCGTGGCTGACGTTCTCTTTCTTATCGAGATAGCGCTGCCAGAAGAAATGCGCCACGCCCATGCCGAGAATAGCGGTGATGGAGATCGGCAGTGTGGTTTTGAAGGCGAAGTCAATCAACGACATTTCCGCGGCTTTTGCGGCCAGCACTACGTCACCGGAAGTAGGGGAGAGAATAATCGCCGCCGGAGAGGCGCAAATAGCCGCCGCTGCGCCACGGCTGATCCCGACGTTAACCATTACCGGGAATAACGTTGCCATTAAAAGCACGCCAAGACCGGTTGCTGAGGAAACGGCTAATGACATCAGACAGGCCAGGAAATAGGCCGCGACCATCAGCAGATAGGGGGAATTAATATATTGCAGCGGCTTAGAAGCCAGCTTGACCACCATATCATTCGCGCCGATATGGGTCATATAGGCAGCAAATCCGCAGAGCATCATGATCATCATGCCCAGATCGCCGCCGCGGCTCATCAGCAGAATTTTTATATATTCCACAATATCGGTAGCGGTATATCCGGTACTGGCTTCGCTGGCGGGTAAAACCTGATGACCCATTAGCGCGCTAATGATCAGCAGCGTCAGGCCGCCGACAAATAGCACGCCGGTGGCTGAGTAACCTTTAATGATGTAGCGTGCTACACCGACAATGACCACGACTCCAATGAGGAGTTCGAGAAAAGTAAGCATGATTTCCCCTGTATCCTTGCTGCCCGAGAGACAAATAATCAATAAAAAAGAAGCTGAAATGTGCCGAATAAATGTCCAGTCCTTGCTGATTAAAATCAAGAAAGAGACTACTAAAGGCACTGATGACGATATTTTTGCTAACCCTGCGTCATTTATATTAAGACGTTATTGACCTGATGAATAGATATTATATGTCATTAAATTGATGGTGAAGTGTTAAGGTTTTGAGTATTACTTGCCGAGAATCGATTTAAAACGTAAATCTCTTTAAAACCACTTCTCTTTCATTCTTTTGCCTGCTTATACTCGGTTCACTTTTACCCTATCCGACGATCTGAATATGCACGCCAGCTGGACATATCGCCTGCGCTTTATAAAAAAACATCTGCTGATGTTTTTGCTGGCGTTTGGCTGGCTGTTGATCCAGAGTCAGGTGGCCGTCGCCTCCCATCAATGTTCAATGGATTTGCGCGGTGAGGTGGCCACTATCCAGCATATGGAGATGATGGCGCAACCGGGGCCGCATTATGCTGCCGGTGCTTCACCGCTGTGTGAAAAGCATTGTGTGCCGGATCAGGTACAAAAAGATCCTGCCCAGCCGCATCTGGTGGCGCTGCCTGCCGCCATGACCCTGACCTTAACGACCCCAGAGTGCTCGTCTGCAAGCCATTCTGCGTGGTCCGTTACCCCCCCTGCTGTGGGGCCGCCGGCAACGATCCGCTACTGCCGGTTTCGGGAGTAAAAACCTGTTAATTCGTTGATTTTATTTACTTAACGTTTAACAGGAGTTTTTTTCATGCGTACTATATTCCTTTCCGCGCTGGTTGGCGCGTCCGTCTCTTTCGCTTCTTATACCGTTCAGGCAAACCAGACCTGGCAGGGCCACGGCGTGGTTCAGTCGATCTCTGACAGCGCCGTCATGCTCCGGCACGAGGCCATACCGGAACTAAAATGGCCAGCAATGACCATGCCGTTTACTTTATCTGCCGGCGCCACGCTGAGTGACGCCAAACCAGGGGATGAAGTGACCTTCACGCTTGAGCGTGCGGGTGACGGTTTCCAGATTATCTCGCTGACGCCAGCACGCTAAGCGAGGTCACCATGAAACAACACACACTGAGCCTGTGGCTCGGTGGGGTGTTGTTCGGCCTGTTAACCTCCGCCGCGCAGGCGGAGCCGTGGACGCTCGAACACACCCTCACCGAAGCCCAGCGCTACTCAGCAGAACTCTCCGCCAGCCGTAACGAAGCGCAGGCGCTGGATGCGATGGCGGATTCCGCCAGGCAATTACCTGACCCAAAACTGAAATTCGGCATCGAAAACGTGCCGGTACAGGGCAGCAACGATCGGCGGCTGACGCGCGAAGGGATGACCATGCAGAAGGTTGGCATCATGCAAAGCTACGTCAGCTCAGAGAAGCGGGAACGTAAAGCGCAGACCTTTCAGGCGCAGGCGCGAAGCGTGCTGGCAAAATCCGAAGCCGTCCGCGCCGCGCTTCAGCGTGATACCGCCCAGGCCTGGCTGGATCTGGCGCTGGCCCAGCAGGCGCTGAACACGGCCAGAACGCTGGTCCGTGAAACCGAACGCCAGCGGGGCGTGCAGAAGGCGAGCGTCGGGGCGGGAAGCGCCACGCCGGACAGCGTACTGGCCCTGCAAATGATCCTCAGCGCCATGCGCGACAAAGAGACGCTGGCGCAGCGGGATGTGCAGCTGGCGCAAAGCCGTCTGCTGGAGCTTACGGGGCACGCGATTACGGCGGTTCGCGGTCCGTTGCCGCGCTATCAGCGTCTTCCTGCCGATGAAAAAACGTTGCAGGAGGGGATCGTCAGGCACCCGGAAGTGGAGGCCGCACGACGTGAAGCCGAGACCGCGAAAGCGCGTTCAGCGCAATCTGCCGTGGCGGCGATACCCGATGTGGATGTGGAGGTCTATTACGCCCACCGCGCCGAAGGCTACGACGATATGGCTGGCGTGATGTTCAGCGTGGATCTGCCTCTGTTCCAGTCAAAACGTCAGGACAAGGATTACGCCGCCGATGTTTCCCGCTCAATGCAGGCGGTGGATCAACTCACGCTGCTCAAACGCGAACACATTGCCCAGGTGCAAACGCTGGTGGCGCAGTATCAGGCTGCGCAAACGGTGTGGCAGCGTCAGCGGGACGAGGTACTGCCGTTGCAACGTCAACGGCTGGCGGTGCTGACGGCGCAATATCGCTCTGGACAGTCGGCGCTTCCGGCCCTGCTGGAGGCGCGTCGTGGCGTACTGGATACGGAACTGGCGGTGAACCAGGCGGAGCGCGAAATGGCGCGAACCTGGGCTGCCGTGAACTGGCTGATCCCGCAGGAGCTGGCGCAATGAAAAAAACAACGTTAATGGCGATTGCCATCGCGATAGCTGCCGCTGGCGGCTATTTTGTCGGAAAGAAGCAGACGCATCAGCCGGCTGCGGCTGCACAACCCTCTGAACGTAAGGTGCTTTACTGGTACGACCCTATGGTGCCCGGTCAGCGCTTCGATAAGCCGGGTAAATCCCCCTTTATGGATATGGATCTGGTCCCGCGCTACGCCGATGAAGCACAGGCGGCGTCAGGCGTGGTCATCAGCACTCAACAGCAGCAAAACCTGGGGATGAAAACCGCCAACGTTGAGATGCGCCAGCTGGTTTCGCCGTTCTCGGCCTTTGCCACGGTTGCAACGGATGAACGTAACGTCTCGGTGGTGTCAGCCCCGGCCAATGGCGTGGTGTCAAAATTGTTTGTTAATGCGCCACAGCAGCAGGTGAAAGCCGGAGAGGCGCTGGCGCAACTGTGGATCCCGCAATGGACCACCGCCCAGCAGGAGTACCTCGCGGTTCGTCAGCTTGGCGATGCCGCATTGACCCGCGCCGCACGCGAGCGGCTGGCGTTGCAGTTTATGCCGGAAGAGGTCATTCGTTTGCTGGAGCGTAGCGGTAAACCGCAGACCACGCTCACCCTGCGCGCTGACCGGGCGGGCTATGTGGTGAAGCTGGACGTGCGGGAAGGGGCGCAAATCACCGCAACGGCGCCGCTGTTTGAGATCGCCAGCCTCGATCCTGTCTGGCTGGTGGTCGACTACCCGCAAACGCAGGCGCAGTCTCTGGCAGTGGGCAGCAACGTGGTAGCAACGTCAGAAAGCTGGCCGGGGGAGCAATTCCACGGCACGGTCAGCGAATTGCTGCCGCAGATGGAGGCGACCACGCGAACCCTGAAAGCCCGTATCGTGCTGGAAAATACCGCACATAAGCTGAAGCCAGGCATGTACCTCTCCGTCAGGCGTGCGGAAGAGATGAAAGGCCCGCCGGTGCTGGCGGTGCCGGAAGAGGCGGTGATTAACAGCGGAGAGTCTGCGCGTCTGCTGCTGGCCAGCGGGGACGGTTATTTCCAGCCTGTGACGGTGACAACCGGCCTGACGGCGCAGGGCTGGACGGCGATCCTGTCCGGGGTCAAAGAGGGCGATAAGGTGGTGACGTCCGGGCAATTCCTCATTGATTCCGAAGCCAGCCTGCGTAGCGTGATGCCGGAGGTGACGCCATGATTGCCGCTGTGATTCGCGCCTCGTTGCGTAACCGCCTGCTGGTGATCCTGGCCGCGCTGATGATGGCCGGCTGGGGCTGGTGGGCGGTGCAGCGCGCGCCGCTGGACGCGTTGCCCGATCTGTCTGATGTGCAGGTCATTATCAAAGCGAGTTACCCCGGAAAAGCGCCGCAGGTGATTGAAGATCAGGTGACCTGGCCCCTGACAACGTCCATGTTGTCTGTGCCGGGAGCTAAAACCGTGCGTGGTTTTTCAATGTTTGGTGACGCTTATGTGTATGTGCTGTTTGAGGATGGCACCGATCTCTACTGGGCGCGATCCCGGGTGCTGGAATATTTAAGCCAGGTACAGGCGCAGTTTCCGCCGGGCGTTAAGGTGTCGCTGGGGCCGGATGCGACGGGCGTGGGCTGGATCTACGAATATGCGCTGATCGACCGTAGTGGAAAACACAGCCTGGCAGATCTGCGGGCCCTTCAGGACTGGACGCTTAAGTTCGAGCTTAAGGCGGTACCGAATGTATCTGAAGTGGCAAGTATTGGCGGAATGGTGCGTCAGTATCAGATCGTGGCGGACCCGGCGAAAATGCGCGCGCTGAATATTACCCATAGCCAGCTATCCGGCGCGGTGCAGGCCGCCAATAAAGAGAGCGGCGGCGCCCTGCTGGAGATGGGCGAAGCGGAGTATATGGTGCGGACAACGGGCTATGTGCGCTCGCTGGAAGATTTTCGCAATGTGGTGATCGCCACCCGCAATGGCGTGCCTGTCCTGCTGAAAGATGTCGCCACCATTGGTATTGGCCCGGAGATCCGCCGGGGCGTGGCGGAGCTTAACGGTGAAGGGGAGGTCGCTGGCGGCGTGATCGTGATGCGCTACGGGCAGAATGCGCTGGAAACGCTTCGTGCGGTAAAAGCGAAACTGAGCGAGCTGCAAAAAACGCTGCCGCAGGGCGTCGAGATTGTTCCGGTCTACGATCGCTCCACGCTGATTGAGGACTCGGTCAAAACGCTGACGCACAAGCTGCTCGAAGAGTTTGCCGTGGTGGTACTGGTGTGCGCGCTGTTCCTGTTCCACCTGCGCTCCGCGCTGGTAGCAATGGTCTCTCTGCCGCTGGGGATCCTCGGGGCTTTTGTGGTGATGCACTATCAGGGCATTAACGCGAATATGATGTCGCTCGGCGGGATCGCCATTGCCATCGGGGCGATGGTGGATGCGGCAATTGTGATGATTGAAAATATGCACAAGGTGCTGGAGCAGTGGCGGCATGATAATCCGGGCAAGGAGCCCGCGACGGGAGAGTACTGGCGTCTGGCGGAAAAGGCGGCGGTTGAAGTGGGACCAGCGCTGTTTTGCAGCCTGTTAATCATCACGCTGTCATTTATACCGGTTTTTTCGCTGGAAGCGCAGGAGGGACGAATGTTCTCGCCGCTGGCGTTCACCAAAACCTGGTCGATGGCCGTGGCCGCCGGGCTTGGGATCACCCTGGTGCCGGTGCTAATGGGCTTTTTCATTCGCGGGAAAATCCCGGATGAGAAGGCAAACCCGATCAACCGCCTCCTGATCCGCCTGTATGAGCCGCTGCTGGACAAGGTGCTGACCTTCCCGAAAACGACCCTGGCGCTGGCATGTCTGCTGCTGATCGCCACGCTCTGGCCGCTGAGCCGCCTGGGAAGCGAATTTATGCCGCCGCTGGATGAAGGGGATTTACTCTATATGCCCTCCACGCTGCCGGGGATCTCTGCTCGCGAGGCATCGCGGCTGCTTCAGCAGACGGACCGCTTGATCAAAAGCGTACCGGAGGTCGCGAGCGTGTTTGGCAAAGCCGGTCGCGCGGAGTCGGCAACCGATCCCGCGCCATTAACCATGCTGGAAACAACCATTCACTTTAAGCCCCGCGAGCAGTGGCGGCCAGGAATGACGCCGCAAAAGCTGGTGGAGGAGCTTGATAAAACCGTGTCGCTGCCGGGTATTGCCAATGTGTGGGTGCCGCCTGTCCGTAACCGCCTGGACATGCTGGCAACCGGGATCAAAAGCCCTGTCGGCATTAAGGTGAACGGCAATAATATTGCCGACATTGAGCGCGTGGCCCGGCAGATTGAGCAGGTGGTGAAGGACGTTCCTGGCGTCTCCTCTGCGCTGGCGGAGCGTCTGGAAGGCGGGCGCTACGTGGATATTCGTATCGATCGGCAAAAAGCCGCGCGCTACGGCGTTTCCGTCGATGAACTGCAAAGCCTGGTCTCCACGCTGGTCGGGGGCGATAACATTGGTGAGGTGATCCAGGGACGCGAGCGGTATCCCATCAACCTGCGTTATCCCCGCGATTTGCGTGATAACGTCGACACGTTGCGGGTGTTGCCGGTAGTGACCGCCAGCGGTAGCCAGGTGGCGCTGGGGGAATTGGCCGATATCGTCGTGACGGAAGGCCCACCGATGCTCAAAAGTGAAAACGCGCGCCTTTCCAGCTGGATCTACGTGGACTTGCGCGGGCGCGATCTGAAGTCCGCCGTGGATGAAATGCAAAAACGGGTGGAGGAGAAGGTGGTATTGCCGCAGGGCGTGTCTCTCTCCTGGTCCGGGCAGTTTGAATATCTGGAACGGGCGACCGCGACGCTCAAAATAGTTTTACCTGTCACGCTGATGATTATATTCGTCCTTTTATGGTTAACCTTCAGGCGGATATCAAATGTCCTGATAATAATGGGGACATTGCCGTTCGCGCTTATTGGGGGCGTGTGGTTACTGTGGCTGCTTGAATATAATTTGTCAGTGGCGGGGGCCGTTGGCTTTATCGCCCTTTCCGGAGTGGCGGCAGAATTCGGCGTAATTATGGTTCTTTATTTGAATCATGCGCTCGATAAATATCACAGGCTGGAGCCAGAAGGGGGAAATACGGTGCTGATGCGGGCGATCCACGAAGGTGCCGTGCTGCGCGTGCGTCCGAAGGTGATGACGGTCGCCACTATTATGGCAGGACTGCTGCCCATTATGTGGGGGAGTGGGAGTGGTTCGGAGGTGATGCAACGTATTGCCGCGCCTATGATTGGTGGCATGGTAACGGCACCGTTATTATCGATGTTAGTTATTCCCGCACTCTACAAATTGTTACATCAACGTTAAATATGTCAACTGCATGTGCTTATTCAGGCATGCAGTTTATGTATCCTCAGATTATTCCCAGGAACGGGATGGTAATTAGGAATAACACCCATGCTGTTAAGCGTTCATTCAAGTATTCTGTGTTAAGGTCTGCACCGAATACTAAATATGGTAATGGCATTGTGATTGTACGAATTAAATTCCCCCTGATTTTGTTGTTTATTATTGGGCAGTTATCGTTTGCGTCTGCGGTTAATGCAGACAGCAATACAGCGGATAAAGGCTGGTTCACCACCTTCACGGATAACGTTGCGCAAACATGGAATGAACCTGAGCATTACGATCTCTATATTCCGGCCATTACGTGGCATGCACGTTTTGCCTACGATAAAGAAAAAACTGACCGTTATAACGAGCGTCCGTGGGGGGCCGGCTTCGGTCAGTCTCGCTGGGATGAAAAAGGTAACTGGCATGGCCTGTACCTGATGGCGTTTAAGGACTCCTACAATAAATGGGAGCCTATTGGTGGCTACGGCTGGGAAAAAACCTGGCGTCCGTTATCAGACGACAACTTCCGTCTGGGGCTGGGCTATACGGCAGGGTTCACGGCGCGTGATAACTGGAAATACATTCCTGTTCCGGTACTGCTGCCGCTTGCCTCCATCGGCTATGGTCCGGCAACGTTTCAGATGACCTACATACCGGGTACCTATAACAACGGTAACGTTTACTTTGCCTGGATGCGGTTTCAGTTTTAACTGAATTTTTCTGCTAAATCGGCCAAAAAACGCACAGACATTGAAATGTAAAGGATAAAAATCGAACAGCGAAAATTAACGCGACTTTTGTCACTTTTTATCAAAGATCCGCTGGACAAAACGCCTCACAATTGTTGTACTGATACCCGACACAGCATTTGTGTCGTTTTTTAATGTAAAGGTAATTTTGATGTCTAAGATTAAAGGTAACGTTAAGTGGTTTAATGAGTCCAAAGGATTCGGTTTCATTACTCCTGAAGATGGCAGCAAAGACGTGTTCGTACACTTCTCTGCAATCCAGTCTAATGGTTTCAAAACTCTGGCTGAAGGTCAGCGCGTAGAGTTCGAAATCACTAACGGTGCCAAAGGCCCTTCTGCTGCTAACGTAATTGCTCTGTAATTCAGACGCGTCAGCAAGAATTTCAAAACCCGCTCAATGAGCGGGTTTTTTTCGTTCTGAATCAACCAATAAGATAGATCTTCAGGAAGCTGGCCACAATCGCGACGCTTAGCAATACCATACCCACGCCTGACAGAGTTTCTTTCATGCTATCACCCTCGTTCAATATTGAGCCAAGAGTGACAGAGAAAAATTAAGCCAACATTAAGGTTGCCGCGCTTAATGTCCGCTGGCGGAGGAAAATAACCAGAATGCGATCGCAGTCATCGCAAACGAGCCAAGCATGTTAACGGCAATGTTGGTCAGCGCCCAGCCCATCCGGCCTTCCTGAAACAGAAAGACCACCTCCGCAGAGAAGGTAGAAAACGTTGTTAAACCGCCGCAGAAACCAGTTGTAATCAGAACCTTCCACATAGGGTCGATGTTGGTCATGCGATTAAACCAGGCCAGCCCCATCCCAATAATAAACGCCCCGATCAGATTTGCCGCCAGTGTCCCCATCGGAATGGCCTGATGCAGGGGGTTAAACCGCATGCTTAAGAGCCACCGCGCAACGCTACCCGTGCCTCCACCAATAAAAACGGCTATAAGTAGTTGTAACACTGTCAATACCTGCTATTTGCTGTGTAAGTGCATCGAGTGTAACGCTGTTTTTAACCGGGGGACAATTATGTATGTTGCAGTAGGGCAGTTCGCGGTGACGCGGGACTGGAATGAAAACGCGGAAAAATGCGTCTCCCTGATGCATCAGGCGAAGCAAAAGGGGGCATCGTTGCTGGTACTTCCCGAGGCGTTACTGGCCCGTGATGATGGCGATCCAGACCTGTCGGTAAAGTCTGCGCAAACGCTGGAAGGGGCGTTTCTGAAACGACTGCTGGCCGAAAGCGTTGGCAACACGCTCACCACCATCTTGACGGTCCATGTTCCGTCCTCGCCGGGGCGCGCGGTAAACACGCTGGTGGCGATACGTGAGGGTGCCATCGTCGCGAGCTACGCCAAACTTCATCTGTATGATGCGTTCAGCGTTCAGGAGTCGCGCCTGGTCGATCCGGGGAGTGTAATTCCGCCGCTGATTGAGGTCGAGGGTTTTAAGATTGGCCTGATGACCTGCTACGATATCCGTTTTCCCGAGCTGGCGCTGAACCTGGCATTGCAGGGGGCCGAGGTGCTGGTTCTGCCTGCCGCGTGGGTCAAAGGACCGCTTAAGGAGCATCACTGGGCGACGCTGCTGGCAGCACGTGCGCTGGATACCACCTGTTACGTGGTAGCCGCGGGTGAATGTGGTAACAAAAATATCGGGCAGAGCAGGGTTGTCGATCCGCTGGGGGTGACGGTTGCGGCAGCAGCGGAGACGCCTGCGTTATTGCTGACGGAGATAATTTTCGCCCGAATAGCGCTTGCGCGTCAGCAATTACCTGTTCTGCGCAACCGCAGGTTTGCGCCACCGCAATTAATGTGATGTTTTTTTCAACAATGCTTGATTCACCTTGTTACAGATTGCTATTGTGTGCACGCGCCAAATGACCGTTAATACGTTCAGGTTTTTTGGCGGAATGCAGCCTGTTTCATGTAAAGAAGGTATTTATGGGTGAGATTAGTATTACCAAACTGCTGGTGGTTGCCGCACTGGTCGTCCTGCTGTTCGGTACCAAGAAGTTACGCACGCT
The DNA here is from genome assembly GCF_001037805.1 of Enterobacter sp. BIDMC93. Taxonomy (NCBI): domain Bacteria; kingdom Pseudomonadati; phylum Pseudomonadota; class Gammaproteobacteria; order Enterobacterales; family Enterobacteriaceae; genus Enterobacter; species Enterobacter sp. BIDMC93. The sequence goes on along the minus strand of NZ_KQ089962.1, from coordinate 3,789,097 downwards.
GGGTGGAGACCTGGGTGCTGCCATTAAGGGCTTTAAGAAAGCAATGAACGATGACGACGCGGCAGCAAAGAAAAGCGCCGAAGATGACATCACTGCACAGAAGCTTTCACACAAAGAGTAATGGCAATGCTGCAAGGCTTGCATAAAAAAACCGGCTCACGAGGCCGGTTTTTTGTTTTACTGTAAATAAATTTTACAGCTTTATTTCACTTCTTCGCCCTTCGCCTGCATATCGGCGTGATAAGAGGAGCGAACAAACGGACCGCACGCGGCATGGGTAAAGCCCATCGCCATCGCTTCGGCTTTCATTTCATCGAACTCATCCGGGCTCACGTAACGCTGTACAGGCAGGTGGTGACGGCTTGGCTGGAGGTACTGGCCCAGCGTCAGCATGGTGACGCCGTGGCGGCGCAGATCGCGCATCACTTCAATGATCTCAGCGTTGGTTTCACCCAGGCCGACCATCAGGCCGGACTTGGTTGGAATATGCGGATGGGCTTCTTTAAAGCGCTCCAGCAGCTTCAGCGACCAGTTGTAGTCTGCACCGGGACGTACCTGTCGGTAGATACGCGGTACGTTCTCCAGGTTGTGGTTGAACACATCTGGTGGCGTCGCGGTCAGGATATCGAGCGCGCGATCCATACGGCCACGGAAGTCTGGCACCAGCGTCTCAATCTTAATGTTCGGGCTTTTTTCGCGGATGGCGGTAATACAGTCAGCAAAATGCTGAGCACCGCCATCGCGCAGATCGTCACGGTCAACGGAGGTGATAACAACATAACGCAGCGCCATATCGGCAATCGTCTGCGCCAGTTTTTGCGGTTCGTTTGCGTCAGGCGCAACAGGACGGCCATGGGCAACGTCACAGAACGGACAGCGGCGGGTGCAGATGGCACCCAGAATCATAAATGTCGCGGTACCGTGATTGAAACATTCAGCAAGGTTAGGGCAGGAGGCCTCTTCACAGACAGAGTGAAGGCCATTTTTGCGCATCGCCGCTTTGATCCCCTGGATACGCGAAGAGTCGGCCGGAAGTTTGATTTTCATCCATTCCGGTTTTCTTAACAGCGCCTCGCGCTCTGTAGCCACGTTTTTAACCGGGATAAGGGCCATTTTATCGGCATCGCGGTATTTAACACCGCGTTCCATCACAATGGGTTTACTCATAGCGTGCGTGTTCCAGTTGCGAATATCGAAGGAAAGCGTTTCAATTCAAGGGAATGTTGTAATTATCAACTATTTTTGAACGAACGACAGGCAGTATATCATTTAAAGGGGCGATAAAGCAGCCTGCCAGGTCGCCAATTTGTAAAATAGTTGTTGTTTTGTGCCTTTTGCCCCGCTTGCGGCAGGGGCTTGTGCTGAAAGGCGGGATCAGAACGCCTGGCGGATCACGTTAATGACGTTTTCCAGCACCGGATCGCGCAGGCTTAGCTTGTTGTAATGCAGTGAGATTTCAACAGATTCCGTCGTAAGTTGACTCAATGGAATGCTCTCCAGCGGCCAGCATTTTTGAAGCAGAGTGAAGAGACGCACAGGCATAATACAGAGCAAATCGCTGCTGCCAATCAGGGCCGCAAGGGTAAACATATTGTAACTGCTGAAGCTGATCAGACGGTCCGGGAACAGTTCGTCAATACGCTGGCGCAGCGGATCCGGACCCTGCCCCTCGGACATAAAGGTTGCATGTTCGTAATGACGCAAATTTTCAGGCGTCAAAGCTGCGCCCAAAGCAGGATGACTCTGACGACACACGAGCGCCAGAGAGTCGGTATAGAGAACGTTATGCCCTAATGCCCTGGCCGCGAAGCTGTTGCTGTCGATGATCAGGTCCGTCTGGAATTGTGCCAGCTGAGTTTCCGGATCGTTAACGGGCACGTTGCGGATCAGCAGCTGTGGCGCATGCTGTTTAACAGCCTGGTAAATAGCGGGCATGACCAGAACGCCCACAGAGGGAGAGGTGCCTATGGTGATGGTTCGTTGCTTATCGTAACTGCCGGTGAGATCCAGCGCGCCCAGAATCGATTCCAGACCCTGGCTGATGTACTCATGCAGATGGGTGGCGTACGCGGTGGGGGTTACGCCCTGGCCTTTACGAATAAATAAGGGATCGGGAAATATCGCGCGCAATTTTTGAATTGACTGGCTAATAGCGGAGGGCGTGAGATTAAGAATTTTCGCAGCATTAACGATACCTTTGTGGACATATACCGCCTCAAAAATAGTCAATAAATTGAGATCAATATTACGTAAAGTCCGGAAAATTTGCGGCTTATCTTCGCCGCTGGTTTCATTCAGGCGTTTGGCTGGTAAATTAGTAGGCTCCACGCTCTTACTCCGTATCCATTCACAATATGAATGATAGTTGAATTTATTTATTATGCTTGCAGAGATTCGTAAAGTGTTTCGCAAGTTTCCCTTGTTTATCGAAAACAAGCAGTTGGGTGATTATCACGCACGTTACACGATACCCGGTGATGGTACTATTAAGGTTCTAATTAATATGGGACGCTAATATATGGGCGACTCGAAAATATAGAATATGCGGTTTATTGTAAAGCGTAAATGCGGCAATTAAGCAGTGGCTGGTCAAATAACCGAACCACTGCCGGAAGTGTGTTAAGCAGCAATATGTTCGTAGTCAGGATTGTTAAGCAGCGCTAAAAACTTCTTCAGAAGCACGGGGCGGATATTCTCAGGGGTGGCGGTATCGACCCACTGGCGCATTTGCGTCATTTCCATACCGGCATACCCGCATGGGTTGATGCGCTGGAAAGGGGTCAGATCCATATTGATATTCAGCGCCAGCCCGTGGAACGAGCAGCCTTTACGGATACGCAGCCCCAGCGAACAGATCTTCATCTCTCCCACGTAGACGCCCGGGGCATCGGCGCGAGGGTGAGCATCGATACCGTACTCAGCGAGCGTGTTCACCACGGTTTGTTCCAGTAAGGTCACGAGCTCACGCACGCCCAGCTTTCTGCGTTTCAGGTTAAGCAGGACATACATTACCTGCTGGCCCGGGCCGTGGTAGGTTACCTGTCCACCGCGATCGCTCTGGATCACCGGGATATCACCCGTCATCAATAAATGTTCGGCTTTTCCTGCCTGGCCTTGAGTAAACACCGGCAAGTGTTCAACCAGCCAGATTTCATCAGGGGTGGTGTCATCGCGCATATCGGTAAATTCATGCATAGCCTGAGAGACTGGCTCGTAAGGCTGTAGCCCAAGATGGCGGACAAGAATTTTATCCTGGTACAAAAGGACGTCTCCGAAGACAAGGGAGAATAGGTAACGGGGAGTATATCACAGCGGGGAAGTGGGTTACCCGGCAAACCGGGTAACCGCAGGGGGACTACAGCACCATACGAACAATTTCGATATTGCCGAGCTCTTCGTACAGCGTCTCAACCTGCTCAATGTGTGTCGCAGTGATGGTGATTGAGACCGAGTGGTAGTTACCTTTGCTGCTCGGTTTGACTGATGGAGAGTAGTCACCCGGCGCATGGCGCTGTACCACTTCAACCACCTGATCAACCAGCTCAGGTTTCGCCAGACCCATTACTTTGTAAGTAAAAGGGGTAGGGAATTCAAGCAGTTCGTTAAGTTTGGTTTTCATGTCAGCTCCGGCGTGTGTATAAAAAATAATAACTCCCGCCACGGGGCGGGAGTTTTACTGATACGTAGTATATGGGGATCAAAATCACACTTTCAAGTGTTCAATTTTTAACCAAACCAGTGATGGAACATCAGCTTAATGTAATCAATGATTTTGCCGAAGAAATTGCCTTCAGGAATTTCCTCCAGCACCACCAGCGGGCGCTGATCGATGGTTTTGCCATCCAGCTGGAAGTTAATCGTACCCACGACCTGATTCTTTTGCAGCGGGGCGTGCAGCTCGGTGGTATTCAGCACGTAGCTGGCTTTCAGATCTTTCATACGACCGCGTGGGATCGTCAGATAGAGATCTTTGTCCACGCCCAGGGAAGCGCGATCGTTATCGCCAAACCAGACAGGTTCAGAGGCAAATTCTTTACCGGCTTTCAGCGGGTTCACGGTTTCGAAGAAGCGGAAGCCCCAGGTCAGCAGCTTTTTGCTTTCCGTTTCGCGGCCTTTAAACGTACGTCCCCCCATCACGGCAGAGATCAGACGCATCTGGCCTTCAGTGGCGGAGGCCACCAGGTTATAGCCGGCTTTATCGGTGTGGCCAGTTTTGATGCCGTCGACGTTCAGGCTGTTGTCCCACAGCAGGCCGTTACGGTTGGTCTGACGAATGCCGTTGAAGGTGAACTCTTTCTCTTTGTAGATAGAGTACTCGTTTGGCACATCGCGGATCAGCGCCTGACCGATCAGCGCCATGTCACGCGCGGAGCTGTACTGACCCTCGGCGTCCAGGCCGTGAACGGTCTGGAAGTGGCTGTTTTTCAGGCCCAGGGCGGAGACGTAGCTGTTCATCAGGCCCACAAATGCGTCCTGGCTGCCCGCTGCAAAATCGGCCATGGCCACGCAGGCGTCGTTACCGGACTGCAAGTTGATGCCACGGATAAGCTGAGAGACCGGAACCTGCATGCCTGGCTTCAGGAACATCAGCGATGAACCTTTGAACACCGGGTTGCCGGTTGCCCACGCATCATTACCGATGGTCACCAGGTCGGTTTCTTTGAATTTGCCTGCTTTCATGGCCTGGCCGATAACATAGCTGGTCATCATTTTGGTCAGGCTGGCCGGATCGCGGCGGGCATCGGCGTTCTGTTCTGCCAGAACTTTGCCGGAGTTGTAATCAATCAGGATGTAGGATTCCGCGTCGATCTGCGGAACGCCAGGGATCATGGTCTTGATGTTCAGGTCGTCCGCGTGAGCTGCGGAGAACGCAGCAGCGCAAAGGGCCGTGGTCAGCGCCATGCGCTGCACAAAACGAGCAGAAAAAGTGGTCTTCATGGTCAGAACTACGACATCCGTGATGGAATTAAAAAAAGTGCCTTACTATAGCAAATGCTATACGGGCAGGCATCCGACTTTCATCATGAGAGTGTTAACGTGCTTTACACAAACTGACATTTCGGATACCACCGAATAATTATTTTGCAACAGCGATAAACGACTGGAGCTGCGCCTCGCTCTGCAAACGCTGTTGCAGGGACGCTGCCTGCGATTTGCTGGCAAACGGACCCATCTGGATACGCCATACCGCACCGTTTTGCTCAACGCGGCCTGGCACGCCAAACTGCTTGCTTAAACGCTGCTGATATTGCTCTGCACGGGTCCGATCGCTGACGGCGCCAACCTGAACCACGTAGCTGCCGCTCGCCGTCGCAGGCGCCGCAGTCTGCGTAGCAGCAGGCGCGGCCACCGGGGCGGGTTGTGTAGCGGGTGCAGCAGCGACGGGCGCAGGCGCTGGGGCAGGTTCATTTGATTCAATCACGCCCGGCGCTAACGTGGTGGGTGCGCCAAGGAAACCACTGCTTTTCACCGGGGCGCCGGTCGCGTCTTCACTTTGCAGCGTATCGTTGCTGATAGCACGCACTTCACCCTGCGGCTGTGCGGGCTCTGCCGGCGTTGAAGCGCCCCCCATACCACCGCTCAGATCCGGGCGAGCGGGCAGGGCATAGGTCTGTTTCGCGACCGTGGTACAGGCCGTGCCCGGGCCAGACAGTGAACCATCCTGCGCCACGATAATCGGGTCGATACGCACTTTAGTATTGTTTGAGGTGTTCAGACGGTCGGCCGCCGCGCGGGACAGGGAGATCACGCGATCGGTGCCGTAAGGACCGCGATCGTTGATACGCACCACGATCATTCGGCCATTCGCCAGGTTAGTGATGCGTGCATAGCTCGGGACAGGCAACGTCGGGTGTGCCGCCGTGATCTGCATCGGATCAAAGGTTTCACCCGACGCGGTCAGATTGCTGCCGGGCTCAGCATCATAGATGGCAGCAAAGCCAGCCTGGCTGAAACGGGAAGGATCCTGAACGATTTTATAGCTTTTACCGTCGCGCTGATAATCCTGATTCACGCTGGCGTTCAGCGGTTCATAAACGGGATCGGCACCGCTAATCTCAACAATCGGGCCATTACAGACCGCAGGCTGCGGCGGCGCGACGGTTGCCTGTTGCTGACCATCATCACTTGTACAGGCGGCAAGTAAACTTGCTGCGATGCAGATCCCCAGCCACTGCTTACGCATTGCGATCCCCTTATTTTTATACGCTTTTGGACAACATTTTCCTGTGGGTATGGATCGACATGACGATACCAAACCCGGCCATCAACACGATCAGTGCCGAGCCCCCGTAACTCACCAGCGGCAGCGGTACGCCAACAACCGGCAGAATACCACTCACCATACCAATATTTACGAAGACATAAACGAACAAAATCAACATTAATCCGCCTGCCATCACGCGACCAAAGGTGGTTTGCGCGCGCGCGGCAATCCACAAACCTCGCATGATCAGCAGCACGTAGAGTGCAAGCAGCACCAGGATGCCAACCAGCCCTAACTCCTCAGCCAGAACGGCAAAGATAAAGTCGGTGTGGCGTTCCGGTAAAAATTCGAGCTGCGACTGCGTACCGTGCAGCCAGCCTTTACCACGCAGGCCTCCGGAGCCAATCGCAATCTTCGACTGAATAATATGATAGCCTGCGCCCAGCGGATCGGTCTCGGGATCGAGCAGCATCATAACGCGCTGACGCTGGTAATCATGCATCAGGAAGAACCAGAGGATGGGGATAAACGCGGCAACCAGCACCACGGCGATACCAATCAGACGCCAGCTCAGGCCGGACAGGAACAGGACGAACAGGCCGGAGAGGGCGATAAGAATTGAAGTACCGAGGTCCGGCTGTGCGGCCACGAGCAGCGTCGGCAGGAAAATCAGCACCAGCGCAATGGCGGTATTTTTCAACGACGGCGGGCAGACGTCGCGGTTAATAAAGCGCGCCACCATCAGCGGGACGGCGATTTTGGCGATTTCCGACGGCTGGAAGCGGACAATCCCCAGATCCAGCCAGCGTTGCGCCCCCTTCGAGATGGCACCGAAAGCATCTACTGCCACCAACAAAATGATACAGAAAATATAGAGATAGGGCGCCCAGCCCTCGTACACGCGCGGCGGTATTTGCGCCATCACCACCATAATGACCAGACCCATGGCGATCTGGCCGATTTTACGCTCCATCATGCCGATATCCTGGCCGCTGGCGCTCCAGATAACGAGGGCGCTATAGACCAGCAGAGCCAGCAGGATCAGCAGCATGGCTGGGTCGATGTGGATCTTGTCCCACAGCGATTTTTTATTCGGATTATCCGTCATGATTATTGGTCCTCCGCCGCAGCGGCTGCCGGGTTTTCAGCTGGCAGTTCGGTGTTGTTGTCACCCAGCATGATGTGGTCGAGGATTTGACGCATGATGGTACCCACCGCCGGGCCTGCGCCGCCGTTCTCAAGAATCATCGCCACCGCAACCTGCGGGTTATCATAAGGGGCAAACGCCGTCATGAGCTTGTGGTCACGCAGACGTTCGGCAATTTTATGTGCGTTATAAGTTTCATTCGCTTTCAGACCGAAGACCTGAGCCGTACCTGATTTCGCGGCTACCTTATACGGTGCGCCGGCGAAATATTTGTGCGCCGTCCCGTTAGGACGGTTGGCTACACCGTACATGCCGTCTTTCGCGATTTCCCAGTAGCCGGAATGAATGTCACCCACCGGCGGCTCGTGCGGCTGTATCCACGGCACTTTTTTGCCGTCTTCAACGGTGCTTTGCAGCAGGTGCGGCACTTTCACAACGCCATCGTTAATGAGGATCATCATCGCCTTGTTCATTTGCAGCGGCGTTGCCGTCCAGTAGCCCTGGCCGATCCCTACCGGAATGGTGTCACCCTGATACCAGGGTTTTTTAAAGCGCTTCAGCTTCCATTCGCGGGTTGGCATGTTGCCGGAACGCTCTTCAGCCAAATCTATACCGGTGTAATGCCCGTAGCCGAATTTGCTCATCCATTCAGACAGACGGTCAATACCCATGTCGTAGGCGACCTGATAGAAGAAGGTATCCGCCGACTCCTCCAGTGATTTGGTCACGTTCAGATGGCCGTGGCCCCATTTTTTCCAGTCGCGGTAGCGTTTCTCAGAGCCAGGTAACTGCCACCAGCCGGGGTCAAACAGACTGGTATTGCGGGTGATGACGCCCGCGCTTAGCGCAGACACGGCGACATACGGTTTAACCGTTGAAGCTGGAGGATAAACCCCCTGCGTCGCGCGATTCACCAGCGGCGTGTTTGGATCGTTGAGCAGGCCGGAGTAATCCTTGCTGGAGATGCCATCCACGAACAGGTTCGGATCGTAGCTTGGCATCGAAACCATCGCCAGAATGCCGCCGGTACGCGGGTCGGTCACAATAACCGCAGCACGGCTACCCGCCAGCAGCGTCTCGATATACTGCTGTAGCTTCAGGTCGAGCGTCAGATAGACGTCATGCCCCGCCTGCGGGGGAACCTCTTTCAGCTGACGGATCACGCGGCCACGGTTGTTAACTTCAACCTCTTCATACCCGGTCTGACCGTGCAGCACGTCTTCGTAATAACGTTCGATCCCCAGCTTGCCAATATCATGGGTTGCGGCGTAGTTAGCCAGCTTGCCGTCTTTATCAAGGCGTTCGACGTCTTTATCGTTGATTTTGGAGACGTAACCAATGACGTGCGTCAGCGCGGAGCCGTAAGGATAGTAGCGGCGTTTATAGCCTTTGACTTCCACACCGGGGAAACGGTACTGGTTAACGGCAAAACGGGCGACCTGCACTTCCGTCAGGTTGGTTTTTACCGGAATGGAGGTGAAGCGGTGAGAACGTGCGCGCTCTTTTTTGAACGCAGCGATATCGTCATCAGTCAGGTCGACAACGCTTCTCAGCGCGTTCAGGGTATCCTGCACGTTATCCACTTTCTCGGGCATCATCTCTATCTGGTAGATGGTGCGATTAAGCGCCAGCGGCGTGCCGTTACGATCGTAGATAATGCCGCGGCTGGGCGCGATGGGCACCAGCTTGATACGGTTTTCGTTTGAGCGGGTCTGGTAATCGGTATAGCGGACAATTTGCAGATTATAGAGGTTGGCGATCAGCACGCCGGTAAGCAGCAAAATCCCCGTAAAGGCGACCAGCGCCCGGCGCACAAACAGCGCGGACTCAGCCGTATAGTCGCGAAAAGAATTCTGTAGTTTCATCCGCTGCTTAAATTACCCTGGTCAGTCATTACTCGCGGTGATAAGGGTGGTTGGTAGTGATGCTCCATGCGCGATACAAACTTTCTGCCACGAGAACCCGTACAAGCGGGTGGGGCAGCGTCAGCGCCGAGAGTGACCAACTTTGTTCTGCTGCTGCTTTGCAGGCGGGAGATAACCCCTCTGGTCCGCCAATCAACAGACTGACGTCCCGACCATCCTGCTTCCAGCGCTCCAGTTCGTGCGCCAGCTGCGGCGTATCCCAGGGTTTGCCCGGAATATCGAGGGTCACGATGCGGTTTTTGCCTGCGGCAGCCAGCATCAGCTCTCCCTCTTTATCGAGAATACGTTTGATATCTGCGTTCTTGCCGCGCTTTCCTGCTGGGATCTCCACCAGTTCGAACGGCATATCTTTTGGGAAACGACGCAGATACTCAGTAAAACCGGTTTGTACCCAGTCCGGCATTTTGGTGCCGACGGCGACCAGTTGCAACTTCACGCATTAACCCCAGAGTTTTTCCAGCTCATACAGGCGACGGCTCTCTTCCTGCATGACGTGGACAATCACATCGCCGAGATCGACAACCACCCAGTCAGCGGTCGCTTCACCTTCAACGCCCAGCGGAAGCAGCCCTGCCGCGCGCGATTCCTGAACAACATGGTCAGCAATCGAAACAACGTGACGAGTTGAGGTCCCGGTGCAGATGATCATGCAGTCGGTGATGCTGGATTTACCCTTAACGTCGATAGCGATGATGTCCTGACCTTTCAGGTCATCAATTTTGTCGATAACAAAATCCTGGAGTGCTTTACCCTGCAAGTTTTCCCCCTGGGTGTATGAGATTGTACAACTATGAATTCGTGGTCAGTCAGTATACCTGAACTGACGCCAGTCGCGGGACAAATGTCACCGCCCGGCTTTTGAAGGCGGGTATCATCCCACCCTCCGCCTGATATTGCATCGCCATTTTTGTAAAACAATTTCTGTAAAGCAGCGATCGGCGGGAAAGTCTGGCAGCGGAGGATATCAGTATGGCTTAGCCTGTCAAGGCAGGATAATCATTAACGGACAATTTCGCCGGCGATGCTCAGACATCTGTACTTTTCTGATACAGACCGTGCGCATGGATATAGGCCAGCACGGGCGAGGGGAGGAGATCGTCACAGTCTAAACCCTGCTGGAGACGCTCGCGGATGAGGGTTGCGGAAATATCAAACCACGGCGTTTCAGCGAGGTAAATTTTCCCGGCGGGGAGACTGTGCAGGTCTTCTATATTGTCCGTCAGATGCGCGTCAAGCCACTGCTGATGCTGTGCGTCGCGCATGGTCAGCGGGTAGCCCGGACGGCGGCAGACCAGCAGATGACTGTTTTCCAAAATGGTTTCGTACTGGTACCAGCTGGGAAAGTTGAGCAAGGAATCCTGGCCGATGATAAACGCCAGCGGTTTCATGGGCCCTTGCTCAGCGCGCCACTCCCGCAGCGTTTGCGATGTCCAGGAAGGGGTATCCCTGCGCAGTTCACGCTCATCCAGCGTGAAGAGAGGCTTATCGGCGATAGCCAGTGCGAGCATCGCTTTACGCTGCTCGCTGGTTGCTTCTGGCTGAGGACGGTGCGGCGGAACATTGTTGGGCATGATGATTACCCGCTGCAACCCAATCAAATTCGCGAGGATTTCTACCGGCTTAAGATGCCCATAGTGTACCGGGTCGAAGGTCCCGCCATACATTGCCTGTAAAGAATGCATATCACCCATCGATAAATACGTCTGCCAGCGCCTTATGGCAGAGCAGCAAAGAGAGGCTCTCCAGCTCCGCCCAGACAGACTGGCCGTAATCCTGTTTTAACGTCAGTTCGGCGCGCATCAGAAGTTGTACTGCCTGACGCAACTGCTCCTGGCTCAGGCGGTTTATCGCCTCCGTGGTCATCGCCCGACGGTTTTGCCAGACGCGATGTTTGTCGAATAAGGCGCGCAGGGGCGTGTGTGCTGACTGGCGTTTAAGGTTGTTCAGCAGCAGTAATTCGCGCTGGAGCGTACGGAGCAGAATGACCGGCTCACTCCCTTCCAGGCGCAGCTGTTGCAGGATGTGCAGAGCACGCTTACTTTTCGCCGACAGCAGCGCATCAACCCAGTGGAAGGGGGTAAAGTGCGCGGCATCATTCACCGCCTGTTCCACGCGCGGCAGCGTCAGCTTACCATCGGGCCACAGCAGGGCGAGCCTGTCCAGCGCCTGCGCCAGTGCCAGAAGGTTGCCTTCGTAGCAGTAGCACAGGAGCTGACTGGCGGCCTCATCCAGCTGCAAATTGTGCTGCTTTGCTCGCGCGGCAACCCATTTTGGCAGATGCGCCTGCTCTGGCGTCTGGCAGGTGACCAGCACCGCACTGGGGGCTAGCCGGGTAAACCAGGCCGCGTTTTCCTGCGCTTTTGTGAGTTTGTTGCCGCGTACGATAAGCAGAAGATCGCCGTGTAACAAACTCACCAGCATAGCCAGCTGTTCATTGATGGCAGCGTTAGGACCATTCTCCGGCAGCAGGATCTGGATTGTCTGACGAGAGGCAAACAGGCTCATGGCCTGACAAAGCGAGAAGATAGCGTTCCAGTCGGTACTGTTATCGATCTGGAACGTATGATGCTCATCGAAACCCTGTGCGGCTGCCGCATGGCGAACCGCATCAAGGCTTTCCTGAAGTAACAGGGGGTCATTGCCGAGTAGCAGATAGGCCGCGCGCAGCCCTTCGTTGAGCTGCGCGCGGAGTTGTTCAGGATACAACCTGATCATCAGTTACCCAGAGACGTTGGCATATCCGGCGTGCGGGCATCCGGTGTTTCGATGACGTCAGCGCCTTTTTTCGTCGACGCGGCAATGGTAGGCAGCTTACGGATCAGCTGCTCCGCAGCCTTATCGTACATCTCTTTGATGATAATCTGCTCTTCGGCGTCTTTCGCCAGCGCCGTCTGCGGGTTATCGAAGAACGAACGGTAGACTTTGGTACTGATAGGGTAAATATCTTTACCCGGTATCAGAACAGCCGCGCTAACGGTCAGCACCATCTGATATTCCGCCGTCCGCCCATCCTGGAAAATTGACGCAGTGTCTTTTGCCAGCGTTGATTTCAGGACGCGAAGCGAAGGAACATCCTGACGCAGGGTTCCCTTCTCGATCAGCTCAACATCGTTCAAACGCAGCTGGTTACGAATGGCCCGGCTCAGCGGTCCGTTCGGATCGGATGAGTCGAAGATCATTGTTTTCATCTGAGCAGGCACTGCCGTGGTGTTGCGCAGGTGCCAGCCGCAGCCAGCGGTGACCAGCACCGCCAGAGATAAGAGTATTGTTGCCAGTTGTCGCACGTTTCCTCCCGCGCTTAGCCAACGACCAGATTCAGCAGTTTACCCGGTACGTAGATCACTTTACGTACGGTAACGCCCTCAAGGTATTTCGCGACCAGATGCTCCTGGCCTGCGCGCTCGCGAACCTGTTCTTCGGTTGCGTCGACCGCGACGGTAATTTTACCGCGCACTTTACCGTTAACCTGCACCACCACCAGCGTGGTGTTTTCCACCATAGCGGATTCATCCGCCACTGGCCACGGCGCGTTGTCGATATCGTCTTCGCCTTTCAGCTCCTGCCACAGGGTGAAGCTAACGTGCGGCGTGAACGGGTTAAGCATGCGAACGACCGCCAGCAGCGCTTCACGCATTAAGGCGCGATCCTGCTCGCCGTCCTGCGGGGCTTTCGCCAGCTTGTTCATCAGTTCCATAATAGCCGCAATTGCGGTATTGAAGGTCTGACGACGACCAATATCATCGGTGACTTTCGCAATGGTTTTATGAACATCACGACGCAGCGCCTGCTGATCTTCGCTCAGTGCAGCCACGTTCAGCGCAGGCGCATCACCCTGAGAGGTGTGCTCGTACACCAGTTTCCAGACGCGTTTCAGGAAGCGGTTTGCCCCTTCAACGCCGGATTCCTGCCATTCCAGCGTCATATCTGCCGGGGAGGCGAACATCATGAACAGACGCACGGTGTCAGCGCCGTAACGCTCAACCATTACCTGCGGGTCGATACCGTTATTTTTCGACTTGGACATCTTGCTCATGCCGGTATACACCAGTTCATGACCTTCGGCGTTTTTCGCCTTCACGATACGGCCTTTCTCGTCGCGCTCCACAATCGCATCAACCGGAGAAACCCAGTTACGCTCGCCGTTCGCGCCAACGTAGTAGAACGCATCTGCCAGCACCATACCCTGACACAGCAGCTGTTTTGCCGGCTCGTCGGAGTTGACGAGGCCTGCGTCACGCATCAGTTTGTGGAAGAAGCGGAAGTAGAGCAGGTGCATGATGGCGTGTTCAATGCCACCGATGTAGATGTCTACCGGCAGCCAGTAGTTTGCTGCATCGGAATCCAGCATGCCTTCTTTGTACTGCGGGCAGGTGTAGCGCGCATAGTACCAGGAGGATTCCATAAAGGTGTCGAAGGTGTCGGTTTCACGCAGCGCTGGCTGACCGTTGACGGTGGTTTTCGCCCACTCAGGATCGGCTTTGATCGGGCTGGTGATGCCGTCCATGACCACGTCTTCCGGCAGGATCACCGGCAGCTGATCTTCCGGCGTTGGCATCACGGTGCCATCTTCCAGAGTCACCATTGGGATTGGCGCACCCCAGTAACGCTGACGGGAAACGCCCCAGTCGCGCAGACGGTAGTTCACTTTACGCTCGCCCACGCCCAGGGAGGCCAGCTTGTCGGCGATGGCGTTGAAGCCTTCTTCGAAGCTCAGGCCGCTGAACTCACCGGAGTTAAACAGGGTGCCTTTTTCAGTCAGCGCTTGCTCAGAGAGATCGGGCTCAGAGCCGTCAGCGGCAAGAATAACAGGCTTGATGGTCAGGCCGTATTTGGTGGCAAATTCGTAGTCGCGCTGGTCGTGACCCGGCACGGCCATCACTGCGCCTGTGCCGTATTCCATCAGTACGAAGTTGGCTGCCCAGACAGGGATCGCTTCGCCCGTCAGCGGGTGAATGGCTTTAAAGCCGGTATCAACGCCTTTTTTCTCCATCGTCGCCATGTCGGCTTCGGCCACTTTAGTATTGCGGCATTCGTCGATGAAGGTCGCCAGTTCCGGATTGTTTTCTGCCGCTTTCTGCGCCAGCGGGTGACCTGCGGCCACGGCCAGGTAGGTCGCGCCCATGAAGGTGTCCGGACGGGTGGTATAGACGGTCAGGGTCTGGTCGTAGTTCTCAACGTTGAAGGTAATTTCCACACCTTCGGAACGGCCGATCCAGTTGCGCTGCATGGTCTTAACGGTATCTGGCCAGTGGTCCAGATTATCCAGATCGTTCAGCAGTTCGTCAGCGTAGGCGGTGATTTTGATAAACCACTGCGGGATCTCTTTACGCTCTACTTTGGTGTCGCAGCGCCAGCAGCAGCCATCGATAACCTGTTCGTTCGCGAGAACGGTCTGGTCATTCGGGCACCAGTTAACGGCAGAGGTCTTCTTGTACACCAGGCCTTTTTTATACAGCTCGGTAAAGAATTTCTGCTCCCAGCGGTAGTATTCCGGGGTACAGGTTGCCAGCTCGCGACTCCAGTCATAGCCAAAGCCCAGCATTTTCAGCTGGTTTTTCATGTACGCAATGTTGTCGTACGTCCACGGAGCCGGTGCCGTGTTGTTTTTCACCGCCGCGCCTTCAGCAGGCAGGCCGAACGCATCCCAGCCGATAGGCTGAAGAACGTTTTTGCCCAGCATACGCTGGTAGCGCGCAATCACGTCACCGATGGTGTAGTTACGCACGTGGCCCATGTGTAGTCGACCAGAAGGATAGGGAAGCATCGACAGGCAGTAATACTTCTCTTTGCTCTCGTCTTCGGTTACTTCAAAGGTGCGCTTCTCGTCCCAGTGTTGCTGGACTTTTGATTCTATCTCTTCCGGGCGGTATTGCTCTTGCATGGCAGCCAGTGGTCCTGTGTTCAATACAGCTACAAATGTAGCCAATGGATGTGGTAATTCAGATCCGCATAGCATAGCCCAAACGCCCGCGTCAAAACAGCCTTTCACGCAAATGCACTTTGCAGGAATTTACCGGGTCTGTGCTTCACCTGACAAAGCGGCGGCGAAATAAGGTCTATTATTAGAGACAGTTACTTACCCGAGAGGCAAAATGATGAACAAGGTTGCTCAATTTTACCGTGAACTGGTAGCGACTCTGACGGAACGGCTGCGTAACGGCGAGCGTGATATCGACGCGCTGGTCGAACAGGCACGCGCACGCGTGACACAAACGGGTGAGTTAACGCGAACCGAAGTGGAAGAGGTGACGCGCGCCGTGCGCCGTGACCTGGAGGAGTTCGCGCGAAGCTATGAAGAAAGCCAGGACGAGATCGCCGACAGCGTTTTTATGCGGGTCATCAAAGAGAGCCTGTGGCAGGAGCTGGCGGATATTACCGATAAAACTCAGCTGGAATGGCGTGAGGTGTTTCAGGATTTAAACCACCACGGTGTCTATCACAGCGGCGAAGTAGTGGGGTTGGGGAACCTGGTGTGTGAGAAGTGCCACCATCATATCGCCGTTTATACGCCGGAGGTGTTGTCGCTGTGTCCGAAGTGCGGGCACGACCAGTTCCAGCGTCGGCCATTTGAGCCGTAGGTAAAAGCAAAACTGTTTGCACCCTCTCCCTGTGGGAGAGGGGCGGGGTGAGGGCATCAGGCCGCAGAATAATAAGCCAGCCGCTCCGCCAGCAAATCCACAAACGCTTCCCGATCGATATCCACCATTACCGTGGTATTCGGCTTGTTTCCCGTCAGCGAGTAATAGTCCACCACCGTCATTCCCTGGGTATATTTCCCCTGTGTTTCCACACCAACCCAACGCTCGACCGTGGTAAACATTTCCGGCTTCAGCAGCCAGGCGATGGTGCATGGGTCATGCAGCGGGGCGCCGTGGAAGCCCCACTTCTCGGCTTTGTGATACTCCATAAAGAAGTCGAGCAGCTCGGCCACGGTCGTTGCAACCGGGTTGCCCACAGAACGGAATCGTTCGATGTCCTGCGCCATAATTTGTGCGCGGTGGGTAACGTCCAGCCCCGCCATCACAATCGGCAGGCCCGACTGGAAGACGATTTCCGCGGCTTCCGGGTCAACGAAGATGTTGAACTCTGCTGCTGGCGTCCAGTTCCCCAGCCCCATTGCCCCGCCCATGATGACGATACGGGCGATGTTGCTGTGCAGTTCAGGATGGCTGTTCAGCAGCAGCGCTACGTTGGTCTGCGGGCCGGTCGCCACCAGCGTCACGGGCTCTGCGCTCTCACGCAGCACCTTCGCCATGAGCTCGACGGCAGTGCAGTTTTGCGGTGTGAAATTCGGCTCCGGTAGCGCCGGGCCATCCAGCCCACTTTCACCGTGAACATTATCCGCAATGATCAGCTCGCGCATTAGTGGCTTAACGGCGCCACCTGCGACCGGAATATCGGTGCGTTTCAGCAGCGTCAACATCCGCAACACGTTTCGTAAGGTTTTATCCGGCGTCTGGTTCCCGGCGGAGGAGGTGACAGCTTTTACGTCCAGTTCAGGGGAAGCAAGAGCAAGGACGAGTGCGATCGCGTCATCATGACCCGGATCGCAGTCGAGAATAATTGGCTGTGCCATAGCGTTCTCCATTCTCAGCATTATTTGTGACAAGGTTAACGCTGCGATGTGACGCCGAATAGAAAAAGAGATCTAAAGCGTGAAGCAGTGCGCAATCCGCAGATTGCGCACTAAAAAGATTAATGCAGGATTTTGGCGAGGAAGTCTTTTGCACGTTCAGATTTAGGATTTGCGAAGAACTCTTCTTTTGGTGAGTCTTCAACAATTTTCCCTTCATCCATGAAGATCACGCGGTTGGCCACTTTACGGGCGAAGCCCATTTCGTGCGTCACCACCATCATGGTCATCCCTTCGTGCGCCAGCTCCACCATGACGTCCAGCACTTCGTTGATCATCTCAGGGTCGAGCGCGGACGTCGGCTCATCAAACAGCATTGCCACCGGATCCATGCACAGCGCACGCGCGATTGCCACACGCTGCTGTTGGCCGCCCGAAAGCTGGGCCGGGAACTTATTCGCATGCGCAGACAGCCCGACGCGTTCCAGCAGCTTCAGCCCCTTTTCGCGCGCCGCTTTTTTGTCGCGCTTCAGCACTTTGACCTGCGCCAGCGTCAGGTTCTCAATGATGGACAGGTGAGGGAACAGCTCAAAATGCTGGAACACCATCCCTACGTGGGAGCGAAGCTGGGCAAGGTTGGTTTTGCGGTCATTTACTTTGGTGCCGTTAACGACAATCTCGCCCTGCTGGACAGGTTCCAGCCCATTAACGGTTTTGATAAGCGTGGACTTACCGGAACCGGACGGGCCGCATACCACTACCACATCGCCTTTTTTTACTTCTGTTGAGCAGTCGGTCAGCACCTGAAAGTGCCCATACCATTTAGAAACATTTTTCAGGGAAATCATTATACCGTCCTTTTCTTCAGCCAGCTGACCAACAGCGATGCGCTTAAACTAATCACAAAATAGACCCCGCCCGCGAAGAGGATCATCTCAACCTGCGTTCCGTCACGTTCTCCAATGGTGGAGGCGGTACGGAAGAAGTCTGCCAGACTCAGCACGTAGACCAGGGAGGTATCCTGGAACAGGACGATGCCCTGCGTCAGCAGCAGCGGAACCATGGCGCGAAACGCCTGCGGCAAAATAATGAGCTTCATGGACTGCCAGTGCGTCATACCGAGCGCCAGCGCAGCGCTGGACTGCCCGCGAGAGATACTCTGAATACCTGCGCGGATGATCTCTGAGTAGTAGGCGGCTTCAAACATGGAAAACGCCACCATGGCAGAGATCAGGCGGATATCGGTCTTTGGCGACAGTCCCAGTACGTTCTGTAAAAAGCCGGGAACAATCAGATAAAACCACAGCAGCACCATGACCAGTGGAATGGAGCGGAATACGTTAACGTAGGCCGTGGCAAACCAGGCGAGCGGCTTAAAGCTCGACAGGCGCATCACTGCCAGCAGGGTGCCCCAGACAATACCGACGATAATGGCGATAACGGTGATCTTTAAGGTGATTGCCAGTCCATCCAGCAGATAGGGCATGGAGGGAACAATGGAACTCCAGTCAAAATCGTACATTTATTTGCCCCCCAGATTGCCCGGCAGGCGTACTTTGCGTTCAACCAGGTTCATCACCAGCATGATGAAAGCGTTAATCAGAACATAGGCGAGCGTGATCGCCGTGAAGGATTCCCAGGCGTGAGCGGAGTAATCCAGCAGTTTGCCCGCCTGTGCCGCCATATCCACCAGACCGATGGTTGAGGCGATAGCCGAGTTTTTTACCAGGTTCATCATCTCGGACGTCATCGGCGGAACGATGACGCGGTAAGCGTTAGGCAGCAGTACGTAACGGTAGGCCTGGGGCAGAGTCAGGCCCATTGCCAGTGCCGCATTCTTTTGCCCGCGCGGCAGTGACTGTATGGCGGCACGTACCTGCTCGCAGACGCGCGCAGCGGTGAACAGCCCCAGACACAGCATAGAGGAGACAAAAAATTGTACGTTAGGATCCAGCTCGGCCTTAAACCACATGCCGAGATCTTCCGGCAGCAGTTCCGGGATCACCAGATACCAGGTAAAGAACTGCACGATCAGCGGAACGTTACGGAACAGTTCCACATAGAGCGTGCCAATCGAAGAGAGAAAACGGTTAGGGACGGTACGCAGAATACCGAACAGCGAACCGACAAGAAACGCGATAATCCACGCCGTTATCGATAACGCAACGGTAACCTGAAAGCCGCTCCACAGCCAGCCGAGATAGGTGGTGTTGCCGAACGGGGCTTGTTGCAGAAAGATGCCCCAGTTCCAGTCAATTGACATAGTAAACTCCAGAAAAAAAAGGGTAGCAGCGCTACCCTCGAAGATTGGTGAGAAGCTCAATTTTTGCGCTGAGTGGGGAACGACCACTCAACGTATAGTCTGTCCATGCTTCCCGACAATCGAGAGGGCAGGAGATCCCGCCCCTGTCGTTCTAATTAGTTAAGAGCTTTGTCGTTTGGTGATTTGAACAGCGCTTTCATGTCGTCAGACAGTTCAAAGTTCATGTTCAGGTTTTTTGGTGGAATTGGGTTCTTGAACCATTTGTCGAACCATTTTGCCGCTTCGCCGGAGGTTTGCGCCTGAGCGATGGTGTCATCGATCAGTTTCTTGAAGTCCTCGTCACCTTTACGCAGCATACAGCCGTAGGCTTCTTTCGACTGGGCGGTACCGACGATTTCCCAGTTGTCTGGTTTCTTCGCTTTCGCGCGTTCGCCCGCCAGCAGGGCGTCATCCATCATAAACGCGACAGCACGGCCGCTTTCCAGGGTACGGAAGGAGTCGCCATGGTCTTTCGCGCTG
Organism: Enterobacter sp. BIDMC93; assembly: GCF_001037805.1. Classification (NCBI taxonomy): domain Bacteria; kingdom Pseudomonadati; phylum Pseudomonadota; class Gammaproteobacteria; order Enterobacterales; family Enterobacteriaceae; genus Enterobacter; species Enterobacter sp. BIDMC93. The sequence continues at coordinate 3,769,465 of NZ_KQ089962.1, read as the reverse complement.
ATGATGCGCATGTCCATTTTCTTCTCGTCGTTCAGCTTGTGCAGCAGCACTTCGGACGTGGTACCGGAGGTCACGACAACCGCTTTGCCTTTCAGGTCAGCAAAATCTTTGATGTCGCCGCCTTTCTTCGTCAGCAGGCGGGTGCCCACAACGAAGATGGTGTCCGAGAAAGCGGCCTGTTTCTGACGCTCAAGGTTGTTGGTGGTTGAGCCACATTCAAAATCAAATGTGCCGTTTTGCAGCAGAGGAATACGGTTTTGTGAAGTGATGGGGATCAGCTTCACTTGCAGGTCAGGTTTGTTCAGCTTTTTCTTCACGGCTTCAACGATGGCGTTGGAGTAATCCTGTGAATAGCCCACGACTTTTTGCGTGTTGTCGTAGTAAGAGAACGGGACAGAAGATTCACGGTGGCCGACCACGATCACGCCGTTTTTGGCAATCTTGTCGAGAGTGCTTCCTGCTGCCGGAGCGTCTTCAGCGTGGACAACCCCCGCAGACATTCCCATAACCAGCATTGCTGTGGCCAGTTTACGTAATTGCATACCCAACTCCTTTCTTATCAGCGCCAGTGACGCATAGATACCCATTGTGATGTTGTTATATCTCGCGCAATGCGAGTGCAGTGTTGTGCAAGCTTGTTAACATTTAGTCTGGCTTAATGTAAAGATTTTGCTGCGTTATTGTTTATTTTTGCGAAGCGCGCCGCACCATTCAGAGGCAATAATCCCTCGTTGCACCGTTTAGGTGCTACCGATGATCTACGCTGGTGCGACAAAGTTGCACGTTAAGCCAGACAGCGTTGATATGAATAAACAAAGCAACAGGCGTGCCAGAATTGAAGTTTGGGAGGAAATTGTCGGGTGGGGGCGGCGGAGAGTAGGCCGGGTAAGGCGTAGCCGCCACCCGGCAACAGAAGGTAAGGTTATTTACGACGCTGACGCAGGCTCATCAGTACTGCGCCAAAGCCGAAGAGCAAGGTCAAAATCCACAGCGGCCAGTTCCCGGTGCGCGCGTAAGGCGTAAGCCCGGTAGTTGGCGTGACGTTAGTAGTCAGCACCTCACGGGTAAATTGCGGGATCATGGCCTGGATTTCACCCTGCGGACCAATCACGGCGGTAATGCCGTTATTGGTGCTGCGCAGCAACGGACGTGCCAGCTCCAGAGAACGCATTCGCGCCATCTGGAAGTGCTGCCACGGGCCAATCGATTTACCGAACCACGCATCGTTTGAGATGGTCAGCAGATAGTCGGTGTCCGGGCGGAAATTATCGCGCACCTGCTCGCCGAGGATAATCTCGTAGCAAATGGCGGCCGTCAGGGCAAAACCGTGCGCATGCAGCTGCGGCTGAACGTAAGGGCCCCGGCTGAATGAGGACATCGGCAAATCAAAGAACGGTGCCAGTGGGCGCAGAATAGACTCCAGCGGAACAAATTCGCCAAACGGTACAAGGTGGTTTTTGTTGTAGCGATTGGTGGAGGTATAGCTGTATTCGCTGTCCTTACCGAGCGTAATGATCGTGTTGTACGTGTCATAGCGGTTCTGCTGATTGAGACGCGCATCCACAATTCCGGTGATCAGCGTACTGCCGCGCGCGCGCAGCAGATCGTCCATCATCTTCAGGAAGGGCTGCTGATTGATCTCCAGGTCCGGGATCGCAGACTCAGGCCAGATGATGAGCTGCGATTTGCCCATCACCTTTTCAGTGGCGTTGGCGTAGATTTTCAGCGTGTTCAGCAGCTGATTCTCATCCCATTTCAGGGACTGCGGGATATCGCCCTGTACCAGTGAAACCTGCGTGGCGCGCGCGGGCTCCAGCGTAAACCACTGGATATAACGCAGCGGGAAGGGCAGGGCAAACAGGATCAACGAGGCAACCAGCGGCTTCCAGTTACGTGTCACCAGAGCCAGCACCAGAAGGCCGCTGACCGCCATGAGCAGGAAGTTGATCGCCTCCACGCCCATGACCGGGGCCAGGCCTTTCAGCGGGCCGTCTACCTGGCTATAGCCGAACTGCAACCACGGGAAGCCGGTCAGTACCCAGCCGCGCAGAAATTCGGTGATTTGCCAGGCAACGGGTGCCGCTATCGCCACGCGCAGCCAGGTCGTTTTTGGCCACAGGCGAGACAGGATGCCCGCGAACAGGCCGGTGTAGAGCGAGAGATAGGCGGCGAGCAGCACAACCAGGAAGACGTTAACCGGCCCCGGCATTCCGCCAAATTGCGCGATACTGACGTAGACCCAGTTGATACCAGAGCCAAACAGCCCCAGCCCCCAGAAGTAGCCAATGGCCGCGGCCTGTACCGGACGGCGGTTCAGGGTAAGACCCTGTAGCCCCATCAGGGAGAGAATAGCGGCTGGCCAGATATCGTAAGGAGAAAAAGCCAGCGTACCGCTGGCTCCGAGTAACAGCGCCAGCAGCAAACGGACGCGCTGGCGTTCAAAGAGTGGGGCAAATGCCATTTACATTAATCTTCCAGTTTTGGCACCGGTGAGTCGTCCGGCATTCTGACGTGAACCTGAATAATACGTCGGCTGTCAGCCATTGCGACCTTGAACTGGTAACCATCGATGTCAACGGTTTCACCGCGGGCCGGAAGATGGCCGAAGGCCTGCATCACCAGGCCACCAATGGTGTCCACTTCTTCATCGCTGAAGCTGGTGCCAAAGGTATCGTTGAAGTCTTCAATGGAGGCCAGCGCGCGCACGGTCCAGGTGTGGCGGCTCAGCTGACGGAAGTCGATATCCTCTTCTTCGTCATACTCATCTTCGATTTCGCCCACGATCAGCTCAAGGATGTCTTCGATTGTGACCAGACCGGAAACGCCACCAAATTCATCAATAACAATCGCCATGTGATAGCGCTGGGAGCGAAACTCCTTCAGCATCCGATCCACACGTTTACTTTCCGGCACAACCACGGCCGGGCGTAACACCTTTTCCATACTGAAGGCTTCGGCATCGCTGCGCATAAACGGCAGCAGATCTTTCGCCATCAAAATCCCTTCAATGTGATCTTTGTCTTCGCTGATGACCGGGAAACGTGAGTGAGCCGATTCGATAATCACATCGAGGCACTCGTCCAGCGTCTGGTTGCGTTTCAGGGTAATCATCTGCGAGCGGGGGATCATGATGTCGCGGACGCGCTGGTCGGCGATGTCCATCACCCCTTCGAGCATTTCGCGCGTATCTTCGTCGATAAGGTCGTTCTGCCCGGAATCACGAATCAGCTCCAGCAGTTCATCACGGTTTTTCGGTTCGCCGTGGAAAAGCTGGTTCAGAATGAGGGAGAAAAATCCCTTTTTAGTGGTTGTCGTGTCGCTACTGTGTGAATTGTCGTCGCTCATGGCGTTTGTTAAGGGTTCTCTTGTTAGTTCAATGTTAACCGCCGCGCTATGTCCCTGCGCGGCGGCATGGTAGTCAGTGACTGACTATTCTTTCTCGGCAATGTACGGATCCTCATAGCCCAGAGCAAGCATTATCTCTGTCTCGAGGGATTCCATCTCTTCCGCTTCGTCATCTTCAATATGGTCGTAACCCAGAAGATGCAGGCTACCGTGCACCACCATGTGTGCCCAGTGCGCTTCCAGCGGCTTTTGCTGCTCTTTGGCTTCCTGCTCAACCACCTGACGGCAGATGATCAGATCGCCCAGCAGCGGCATCTCAATGCCCGGAGGGGCTTCGAACGGGAAAGAGAGCACGTTGGTCGGCTTATCTTTCCCGCGGTAGGTCAGGTTGAGCTCATGGCTTTCTGCTTCATCCACCAGGCGAATCGTGACCTCTGATTCTTCCTGAAACTGGGGGATAACGGCATCCAGCCATTTCTGAAACTGTGCCTCTTCTGGCATGCCGGAATTATCATCACAGGCCAGCTGTAAATCGAGGATCACCTGACTCATTTCTGTTCATGCTCCTGCGCTTCGCGCTTACGTTCTGCGGCCAGTTCGGCCCTGCGCTTCTGATCTGCCTCTTCCCAGGCCTCATAAGCGTTAACGATACGCGCGACGACCGGATGGCGTACCACGTCTTCACTGTGGAAGAAGTTAAAGCTGATTTCCTCTACCTCGGCCAGGACTTCGATGGCGTGACGCAGACCCGATTTGGTGTTACGCGGCAGGTCAATCTGGGTGACGTCACCGGTGATAACCGCTTTCGAGTTAAAGCCAATACGCGTCAGGAACATCTTCATCTGTTCGATGGTGGTGTTCTGGCTCTCATCCAGAATGATGAACGCGTCGTTAAGCGTACGGCCACGCATGTAGGCCAGCGGAGCAACTTCAATCACGTTACGCTCGATGAGCTTTTCAACTTTCTCGAAGCCGAGCATTTCGAACAGCGCGTCATACAGCGGGCGCAGGTAGGGATCTACTTTCTGACTCAAATCGCCCGGCAGGAAGCCCAGTTTTTCACCGGCTTCAACAGCAGGGCGGGTCAGCAGGATACGGCGGATCTCCTGACGCTCGAGCGCATCGACCGCAGCGGCAACCGCCAGATAGGTTTTACCCGTACCCGCCGGGCCTACGCCGAAGGTGATGTCGTGGTCGAGAATGTTGGCGATGTACTGCGCCTGGTTCGGGGTACGAGGCTTAATCACGCCGCGTTTAGTTTTGATGTTGATGGCTTTGCCATAGTCCGGCACGCTTTCCGCGCTCTGCTCAAGCACGCGCGCCTCTTTAATGGCCAGGTGGATCTGTTCAGGTTCAATATCCTGGATCTCACCGCGCATCGGGGCGGTATCAACATACAGGCTGCGGAGAATATCTGCCGCGGCGTTGACGCAGATTGGGCGTCCGGTGAGTTTGAAATGGTTATCGCGACGATTGATTTCGATACCCAGACGTCGCTCCAGTTGTTTGATATTGTCATCAAACGGCCCGCACAGGCTCAGCAGGCGAGCGTTGTCTGCGGGCTCAAGGCTAATTTCACGCGTATCTATGTTCAAACTGTTCCTCTTTAATTGGTTAACTGACCTGTGGCCACACGGCGTAATAAAACGGTCATTACCGAAATTATTCACGCCACAGAATAAAGGCGCAAGCGTTGCGGTAGATATTGGGGGCGATGAGAGGAAATACAAGGCCTGCCGGACAGGCAGGCCAGAAGGATCAAGGCTGGTAAATACCCACGCCAGAATCGTTGACTTTGCGGGTGCGAGAGATAACGGATTCCGGAGTCTGTGCAATTCGCAGACCCATTTCGTCCTCAGTGCGTACCACCTTCCCGCGCAGCGAGTTCGTGAGTACTTCGACAATCTCGACGTCCACAAACTTACCGATCATGTCCGGGGTGCCTTCAAAATTCACCACGCGGTTATTTTCGGTTCGACCAGACAGTTCCATGACGCTCTTACGGGAGGTGCCTTCCACCAGAATACGCTGGACAGTGCCGAGCATACGACGACTCCAGGCGTTGGCCTGCTGGTTGATACGCTCCTGTAGAATATACAGACGCTGCTTTTTCTCTTCTTCCGGCACATCGTCAACCATATCGGCCGCAGGGGTGCCCGGGCGCGCAGAGAAGATAAAGCTGTAGCTGACGTCGAAATTCACCTCGCCGATGAGCTTCATGGTGCGCTCAAAGTCATCAGCGGTTTCGCCAGGGAAGCCGACGATAAAGTCGGAGCTAATTTGGATATCCGGGCGCGCTTCACGCAGCTTGCGGATGGTGGACTTATACTCGAGCACCGTATGTGGACGACCCATCAGGTTCAGCACGCGATCAGAACCGCACTGGATCGGCAGGTGCAGGAAGCTCACCAGCTCTGGCGTATCGCGATAGACGTCAATAATGTCGTCGGTAAATTCCATCGGATGGCTGGTGGTAAAGCGAATGCGGTCGATGCCGTCAATCGCCGCCACCAGACGCAGCAGTTCAGCAAAGCTGCCGGTGGTGCCGTCGTAGTTTTCCCCGCGCCAGGCGTTCACGTTCTGACCCAGCAGGTTCACTTCACGAACGCCCTGCGCGGCAAGCTGCGCGATTTCAAACAGGATATCGTCTGCCGGGCGGCTCACTTCTTCACCGCGGGTGTAAGGCACCACGCAGTAAGTACAGTATTTGTTGCAGCCTTCCATGATGGAGACGAAGGCGGTCGGGCCATCAGCGCGCGGCTCAGGCAGACGGTCAAATTTCTCGATCTCCGGGAAGCTCACGTCAACCACCGGGCTACGGCTGCCGCGAACCTGATTAATCATCTCTGGCAGGCGGTGCAGGGTCTGAGGGCCAAAAACGATATCCACATAGGGGGCTCTCTGGCGGATCAGCTTACCTTCCTGCGATGCGACGCAGCCACCCACGCCAATAATCAGGTCCGGATTTTTCCGTTTGAGAAGCTTCCAGCGGCCTAACACATGAAAGACTTTTTCCTGTGCTTTTTCACGAATTGAACAGGTGTTCAGCAGCAGCACATCGGCTTCTTTCGCATTTTCAGTCAGCTGGTATCCGTGGGTGGTATCCAGCAGATCGGCCATCTTCGATGAATCGTATTCGTTCATCTGACAGCCCCAGGTTTTTATATGGAGTTTTTTAGTCATCGACTTGCTCAGCTCAGGATTGCAAGCCGCGTATTGTAATGCTTTGGTGCGGTTGTGACCAGTATGAAGGTTGTCAACCTCAGGGCCGCAAAAATCCGGTAAACTTAAGGTATTCTCCAATAAGGAATAGTGACCATGACACTCCTGAACACCGAAGTTGCCGTTGTTGGCGGCGGTATGGTCGGCGGCGCACTGGCGCTGGGGCTGGCGCAGCAGGGATTTGACGTAACCGTTATTGAACAGGCGGCTCCGCCGGCATTCGATCCTGCCAGCCAACCGGACGTGCGTATTTCCGCCATCAGCGCGGCCTCTGTTGATCTGCTTCGCGGGCTGGGCGTCTGGGAGGCGGTGCTGGCGATGCGCGCGCACCCATACAGCCGTCTTGAAACCTGGGAGTGGGAAAATGCTCACGTGTCGTTTGATGCCGCCGAGCTGAAACTGCCGCGCCTGGGCTATATGGTGGAAAACAACGTGCTCCAGCAGGCACTCTGGCAGGCGCTGGAGGCGCACCCGAAGGTGACGCTGCGCGTTCCGGACTCGCTGAAAGGCCTGCATCGTCATGAGGGCGGGTATCTCCTGACGCTGGACAACGACGATGAGCTGGCCGTGAAGCTGGTGGTGGGGGCGGATGGCGCGAACTCGCAGGTCAGGCAGATGGCAGGCATTGGGATCCATGCCTGGCAGTACCAGCAGTCCTGCATGTTGATCACCGTGCAGTCAGAAAACGCGCCGGGCGAGAGCACGTGGCAGCATTTTACGCCGAACGGCCCGCATGCATTCTTACCGCTGTTTGATAACTGGGCTTCGCTGGTGTGGTACGACAAACCGGCGCGCATTCGACAGTTGCAGGGTCTGTCCATGGATCAGTTGCAGCGCGAAATTCGCCAGCACTTCCCGAGCCGTCTGGGCAACGTGACCCCGGTTGCCGCCGGCGCATTCCCGCTGATGCGACGCCATGCGTTGCAGTATGCCCGTGAAGGACTGGTGCTGGTGGGGGACGCGGCGCACACCATTCATCCGCTGGCGGGGCAGGGGGTGAATCTGGGATACCGTGACGTCGATGCGTTACTGGATGTGCTGGGTAACGCTCGCGCCCACGCGGAAGCCTGGGCCAGCCATCAGGTACTGAAGCGCTACCAGACGCGCCGTATGGCGGATAACTTCATTATGCAGTCGGGGATGGATCTGTTCTACGCCGGGTTCAGCAACGATGTTGGTCCGGTGCGTATAGTGCGCAATATTGGATTGATGGCGGCGGAGCGTGCCGGTGGGCTGAAGCGTCAGGCCCTGAAATACGCCCTCGGACTCTGATCTTTATTCCCTCTCCCCGTGGGAGAGGGTTAGGGTGAGGGCATCAGGCCGCACTATTCTGAACAACAAAAACAAAAAAGCCCGCAGAGCGGGCTTGTTTGTTTTAAGTGGCTGGGGTGCAGGGATTCGAACCCCGGAATGCTGGTATCAGAAACCAGAGCCTTACCGCTTGGCGACACCCCAATTGCGTTAAACAAACTGCTTAACGACTTTAAAGTGGCTGGGGTACGAGGATTCGAACCTCGGAATGCCGGAATCAGAATCCGGTGCCTTACCGCTTGGCGATACCCCAACAATGTTCAGTTTACCGAATCGTATTCGATAACATAAATATGGTGGCTACGACGGGATTCGAACCTGTGACCCCATCATTATGAGTGATGTGCTCTAACCAACTGAGCTACGTAGCCAGTACTGCAATCTTCGATGGCTGGGGTACCTGGATTCGAACCAGGGAATGCCGGTATCAAAAACCGGTGCCTTACCGCTTGGCGATACCCCAATACCGCGGAGAACCGCATGATCGAAGAAATATGGCTGGGGTACCTGGATTCGAACCAGGGAATGCCGGTATCAAAAACCGGTGCCTTACCGCTTGGCGATACCCCATCCGTGCAACGCTTACCTGGGAATGGTGCGGGAGGCGAGACTTGAACTCGCACACCTTGCGGCGCCAGAACCTAAATCTGGTGCGTCTACCAATTTCGCCACTCCCGCAAAAAAGATGGTGGCTACGACGGGATTCGAACCTGTGACCCCATCATTATGAGTGATGTGCTCTAACCAACTGAGCTACGTAGCCATCTTTTTTTCGCGTTACCTTATCGGCGTTGCGGGGCGCATTATGCGTATAGACCCTTGCAGCGTCAACACCTTTTTCAATGAAAATAGCCGGAATGTGACTGTTTGGTTAGGTTGCGAACAGCGAGGCCGAATATTCGACAATTATTGGTTATTTATCGTTTTTGACGGGGGAAAAGAGAGGCAAAAAAATCAGGCCCCGGAGGGCCTGATGATACTCTGAACATTATTTATAGGCAGACTGGTGAACGCCCACCGCGCGTCCTGACGGATCGTTCATCGCTTTGAATGATTCATCCCATTCAATGGCTTTAGCAGAAGAGCAGGCGACCGATGGGCCACCCGGTACGCACTCTGCTGCGCTTGGAACCGGGAACAGCTCCTCAAAGATCTCACGGTACAAATACGCTTCTTTCGAGGCTGGCGTGTTGTACGGGAAACGGAAGCTCGCAGTTTCCAGTTGTTGATCAGAAACCTGTTTCGCCGCCACCTCTTTCAGGGTGTCGATCCAGCTGTAACCCACGCCATCCGAGAACTGCTCTTTCTGACGCCACGCCACGCTCGCCGGCAGGTAGGATTCAAAACATTCTCGCAGGATATGTTTCTCCATTTTGCCGTTGCCGCACATTTTGTCCTGCGGGTTGATGCGCATCGCCACATCAAGAAATTTCTTATCGAGGAACGGCACGCGGGCTTCCACACCCCAGGCGGACATCGCTTTGTTGGCGCGCGCGCAGTCAAACATGTGCAGCGCCTGTAGCTTACGCACCGTTTCTTCATGCAGCTCTTTGGCGTTTGGCGCTTTGTGGAAATAGAGGTAACCGCCAAACACTTCGTCAGAACCCTCGCCGGAGAGCACCATCTTGATGCCCATCGCTTTGATCTTCCGCGACATCAAATACATCGGTGTGGAGGCGCGAATGGTGGTCACATCATAGGTTTCAATGTGATAGATCACATCGCGGATCGCATCCAGACCTTCCTGTACGGTGAAGTGAATTTCATGGTGCACCGTGCCGAGATGATTTGCCACTTCCTGGGCGGCTTTCAGGTCAGGTGCCCCTTCCAGACCCACGGCAAAGGAGTGCAGCTGCGGCCACCAGGCTTCAGAGCGCTCCTGATCTTCCACGCGACGTGCGGCGAATTTCTTGGTGATCGCGGAGATCACGGAGGAGTCCAGACCGCCGGAGAGCAGTACGCCGTAAGGTACGTCTGACATCAGGTGGCTTTTCACTGACTCTTCCAGGGCCTGACGCAGTTCGGCTTTGTCCGTCACGTTGTCTTTCACCGCCTCATAATCAAACCAGTCGCGCTGGTAGTACGGGCGGATCTCGCCGTCTTTACTCCACAGGTAGCTACCTGCCGGGAACTCTTTGATGGTGCGGCACACCGGTACCAGGGCTTTCATCTCTGAGGCAACGTAGAAGTTGCCGTGCTCATCGTGCCCCATGTACAGCGGGATAATACCAATATGGTCGCGGCCAATCAGGTAAGCGTCTTTTTCGCTGTCGTACAGGGCGAAGGCGAACATCCCTTGCAGATCGTCGAGGAACTCCGGGCCTTTCTCCTGATACAGCGCCAGGATCACTTCGCAGTCTGAGCCAGTCTGAAACGCGTAGCGATCGCCGTACTCGGCGCGCAGCGCCTGATGGTTGTAAATTTCACCGTTAACAGCCAGCGCGTGCGTTTTTTTCTCGTTATACAGCGGCTGTGCGCCAGCGTTGACATCAACAATGGAGAGACGTTCGTGAGCCAGAATCGCTTTATCGCTGGCGTATACGCCTGACCAGTCCGGACCGCGATGGCGCATCAGGCGGGACAATTCGAGTGCTTTTTTACGCAGTTCGCCCGCGTCAGTTTTAATATCCAGTACGCCAAAAATAGAACACATAACCTTCTCCGTTAACCCTGTTGCGTTGTGATGTTGCTTGCTTATGAAAATGCCGCAAAAGGGGGAGGGGGCGCAAGCGTTTTACGGGTGAAAACGTAAAAAGTGCAATGGCGATTGCTGAATCTTAAAAAACGAGTATGTCTAAAGCGATTTTATTGATGTTTATTCAATGAAAGATGGCTTTTGTTAGATGGGGTAAGGTTTTCAGGCGGCGGAAATGAAAAACCACGCCCTGAGGCGTGGTTCTGAATTAAATAACGTCGATTTCGTCGACGGAGGGATATATCCAGCTTGGGCGGAACGGCATCGTATCAATGTCATCAAGCTGCGAGACGCCAGACAGCACCAGAATGGTTTCAAGCCCCGCCTGGAAGCCAGCCAGAATATCGGTGCGCAGGTTATCGCCCACAATGACGGTTTCTTCTGAGTGTGCCTGCATCGTATTCAGCGCGGCGCGGATGATCCACGGGCTCGGTTTGCCGACAACAAACGGCTTACGACCAGAGATTTTTTCGATACCGGCACACAGCGCACCGCAGGCAGGATAAAAACCACGACCGTGCGTATCCGGGTTGGTGGCGATAAAACGTGCACCGTTGGCGACAAAGTAGGCTGCTTTATGCATCATCTCCCAGTTAAAGGAGCGCGTTTCGCCCACGATGACAAAGTCCGGGTTCACGTCGGTAATGGTGAAGCCCGCTTTATACAGCTCGTGGATCAGCGCGCCTTCGCCGACCACGTAGGCTTTTTTGCCTTCCTGACGCTTCAGGAAATCCGCGGTCGCCATTGCAGAGGTATAAAACACGCTGTCCGGGACGTTGACGCCTGCGGTTGCAAAGCGGTTTGCCAGATCCTGACCAGTCTGTGAAGGGTAGTTCGTGAGAAGAACCAGTGGCATTCCTTTGTCGATGATGCGGTGAAGAAACTCCGCAGCACCCGGCACGGCAACGTTGTCGTGCATCAGCACGCCGTCGATATCACAAATTACATTCTTAATGGTCATGGACAATCCGACATCAAAAAAAGAAGGCGTTACTATAAGGTCCGATCAGGATTCCAGCAAATGTTGCAGCAGGATCCCGTTGAGCATGGCACGTTTTACCAGGGCGAATGCGCCAATCGCCGAGCGGTGATCGAGCGTAGAGCGCACCACCGGCAAGTTCTGGCGAAAGGCTTTCAGCGCCTGGGTATTGATGCAGCCTTCAATCGCGGGCAGTAACACTTTTTCGGCTTCCACAATCTCACCGGCAATCACCACTTTTTGCGGATTGAACAGGTTGATGGCAATGGCGATGGTTTTACCCAGGTGGCGTCCTACCTGTTCGATCACTTCGCAGGCCAGCGCATCACCTTTATTAGCGGCTTTGCAGATGGCACCGATCTTACAATCGTCCAGCGTGACGCGGCTCTGATAACCCTGTTCCAGCAGGTGGCGAACGCGATGTTCAATGGCGGCATTGGCGGCAACGGTTTCAAGACAGCCAAAGTTACCGCAGTGGCAGCGCTCGCCAAGCGGTTCAACCTGAATATGACCAATCTCGCCGACGTTGCCGTTACGGCCAATAAAAATGCGGCCATTTGAGATGATGCCCGCACCTGTACCACGGTGAACGCGCACCAGAATAGAGTCTTCGCAGTCCTGGCTCGCACCAAAGTAGTGCTCCGCCAGCGCCAGCGAGCGGATATCGTGACCAACAAAGCAGGTCAGCTTAAAGCGCTTTTCCAGCGCCTCAACCAGCCCCCAGTTCTCTACCTTAATATGCGGCATGTAGCGAATAACGCCGCTTTCCGGGTCAACCAGGCCGGGCAAAATCACCGAGATGGCGATGAGTTCACGGATCTTGCGCTGACAGCTTTCGATAAAATGCGCAATGGTATTCAGTAACGCGTGTTCAAGCGTCTCCTGCGTGCGCTCAGGAAGGGGGTAGTGCTCTTCGGCAATGGCCTTGCTGCTCAGATCGTAGAGCGTAAGCGTGGTGTCATGACGGCCTAAGCGGACGCCAATCGCCTGAAAATTACGGGTTTCCGTGACAATGGAAATCGCGCGGCGACCTCCGGTGGAGGCCTGCTGATCGACTTCTTTGATCAGGCCGCGCTCAATAAGCTGACGTGTAATTTTTGTCACGCTGGCGGGAGCAAGCTGGCTTTGTTCGGCTATCTGAATGCGTGAGATTGGCCCGTGCTGGTCAATCAGGCGATAAACTGCCGCGCTGTTAAGTTGTTTAACGAGATCGACATTACCGATTTGAGCTTGTCCGCCTGGTGTCATACTTTTACTTACTCAGTGACGACCTCGTTACCATTAACGATGGTCTTAATAATTTTATAATCGTGTGTGAACGCCGTCAGGTTTGCAACCATACCTGGCGCAATACCGCCGAGCTGTTTATCGACGCCAATGGCGCGCGCCGGATAAAGCGTGGCCATGCGCAACACTTCCTCAAGCGCAATGCCGCAATGCTCAACGAGGTTACGAACCCCTTCGATCATTGTCAGCGAAGAACCGCTCAGCGTGCCGTTCTCATCCACACACAGTCCATTCCGGTAGTATATTGTTTTACCAGCAAAAATGAACTGGTCAATATTCGCCCCTGCCGGAGCGGTGGCATCCGTGACCAGGCAGAGCTTGTCGCCCTTAAGGCGCTTGGCGTTGCGGATATTGGTGTAATCGACATGCAGGCCGTCAGCGATAATGCCGCAGTAGACGTCCGGCTCATCCAGAATTGCGCCGACCAGCCCCGGTTCGCGGCCGGTAATATACGGCATTGCGTTATAGAGGTGCGTGGCAAACGTGATGCCCGCGCGGAAGCCAGCTTTCGCCTCTTTCAGCGTCGCGTTCGAATGACCCGCAGACACCACAATCCCGGCGGCTGCCAGCTTGCTGATCACGTCCGTGCCGCTCATTTCCGGTGCCAGCGTCACTTTGGTGATCACATCGGCATTGGCGCACAGGTAATCCACCAGCTCGGCATCGGGTTTACGCACGTAATTCGGGTTATGGGTGCCTTTCTTGACCATGTTCAGCCATGGTCCTTCCAGGTGCAAACCCAGCGCCTGATTTGGGTGTTTTGCCAGGTAGTCGCGCATGACGCGGATACCCTGTTTCATCAGGTCATCACTGCTGGTGATGAGCGTCGGCAGATAGCTGGTGCAGCCCGATTTCTCGTTAGCTTTCTGCATGATTTCCAGCGTTTCAACCGTCACCGCCTCTGCGGTATCGTTAAACTGGACACCGCCGCAGCCGTTGAGCTGTACGTCGATGAAACCGGGGGAGATTACTGCTCCATTGAGGGAACGCTGTTCGATCTCCGGCGGCAGTTCCGCCAGTGGGCAAACACGTTCAATCAGGCCATTGGCGATAACGATCGCATGGTCATCCAGAATTTCATGGCCGGTATAAATCCGACCGTGGGTTAAAGCGTACATATCGACCCCCGGTTAAAAAAAGCGACCGCCCCGGATAAAAGAGGCGGTTATTCAATTACAGACCTTTAATGTTTTCAGCTTCCAGCTCGTTGAAGTATTTCAGCGTTTTCACTTTCAGCTCCATGGTGGACGGTTCGTCACACACGACAACCGCTTTTGGATGCAACTGTAAGCAGCTGATCGTCCACATATGGTTCACGTTGCCTTCTACGGCAGCCTGAAGCGCTTGCGCTTTCACCGCGCCCAGCACCAGAATCATCACCTCTTCGGCATCCAGCAGCGTGCCCACGCCCACGGTCAGGGCGTATTTAGGTACCTGATTGACGTCGCCGTCAAAGAAGCGGGAGTTAGCCACACGCGTGTCATGGGTCAGCGTTTTAATACGGGTGCGGGAAGCCAGTGACGATGCCGGTTCGTTGAACGCGATGTGACCGTCGTTGCCTACGCCGCCCATAAACAGGTGGATTTTACCGTAGGAACGGATTTTTTCTTCATACTGACGGCATTCTGCGTCAATATCAGGCGCGTTTCCATTCAGCAGATTAATGTTTTCCGCCGGAATATCAACGTGATCGAAGAAGTTGCGGTGCATAAAACTGTGGTAACTTTCCGGATGTTCCTTTGGCAGGCCGACATATTCGTCCATGTTGAAGGTTACAACGTGTTTGAAGCTAACCTGGCCCGCTTTGTGCATTTCAACCAGAGCTTTATACGCGGTCAGGGGTGTACCGCCGGTTGGAAGACCGAGAACGAAAGGACGATCGGCTGTTGGTTTGAACGCGTTGATGCGGTTAACGATATGACGCGCAGCCCATTTTCCGACTTGTTCAGCTGTTGCCAGGGGAATCAGTCTCATTATTCACCTCTAAAGTTTAAGTAAAAGTGGGCGGATGATTAGTGCAACCTGAACTAAGCGTAACCTGGAACCTTTCAGGCCGGATCAATCCGTCTTGATTTTTTGAATGATAAAATAAGTTTTCGTCGTTAGCCAGCGAAAGGGAGGGTTTAATACGATATTTGGTGACAATAATCACAAAAAATAGGTGTTTAATTTGCGATACGAATTAATTTTTCACACACTCACACTGCCAGTGAATCATCAACTGTATCTATCGTTCGTGACACAATAAAAACATAGTTTATGCGCGAGTCTTAACAATGGGTCTCGTAGGGGGAATAGGATGAATATTTTAGGTTTTTTCCAGCGCCTCGGTAGGGCTTTGCAGCTCCCTATCGCCGTGCTACCGGTTGCAGCATTGCTGCTGCGATTCGGGCAACCCGATCTTCTTAACGTGCCGTTTATTGCCCAGGCAGGCGGCGCAATTTTTGACAACCTGGCGCTGATTTTCGCCATCGGTGTGGCGTCAAGCTGGTCTAAAGACAGCGCTGGTGCCGCGGCACTGGCAGGGGCTGTCGGTTACTTCATCCTCACGAAAGCGATGGTAACCATCAACCCTGAAATCAACATGGGTGTGCTGGCAGGTATCATTACCGGTCTGGTCGGTGGTGCCGTGTACAACCGTTGGGCGGGTATCAAACTGCCTGACTTCCTGAGCTTCTTCGGCGGTAAACGTTTTGTGCCGATTGCGACGGGCTTTTTCTGTCTGATCCTCGCAGCCATCTTTGGCTACGTGTGGCCACCGGTGCAGCATGCTATCCATGCGGGCGGCGAGTGGATCGTGTCTGCGGGTGCAATGGGTGCGGGCATCTTCGGTTTCATTAACCGTCTGCTGATCCCAACCGGTCTGCATCAGGTACTGAACACCATCGCGTGGTTCCAGATTGGTGAGTTCACCAACGCGGCTGGCGCGGTGTTCCACGGTGATATCAACCGCTTCTACGCAGGCGACGGCACCGCGGGCATGTTCATGTCTGGCTTCTTCCCAATCATGATGTTTGGTCTGCCTGGCGCTGCGCTGGCAATGTACCTGGCTGCGCCGAAAGCGCGTCGCCCAATGGTTGGCGGGATGCTGCTGTCCGTTGCGATCACCGCCTTCCTGACCGGCGTGACCGAGCCACTGGAATTCCTGTTCATGTTCCTGGCTCCGCTGCTGTATCTGATGCACGCGATCCTGACCGGTATCAGCCTGTTCGTCGCCACCCTTCTGGGTATCCATGCTGGCTTCTCCTTCTCCGCAGGCGCCATCGACTATGTGTTGATGTACAACCTGCCAGCGGCAAGCAGCAACGTCTGGATGCTGGTGGTGATGGGCCTGGTATTCTTCGTTATCTACTTCGTTCTGTTCAGCGCGGTTATTCGTATGTTTAACCTGAAAACGCCGGGCCGCGAAGATACGAAAGACGATGTGGTGACCAGTGAAGCAAACAGCAATACCGAAGAAGGTTTAACCCAGCTGGCAACCAGCTACATTGCCGCTGTAGGCGGTACTGACAACCTGAAAGCGATCGATGCCTGTATTACCCGTCTGCGTCTGACCGTAGGTGACTCTGCACGCGTGAGCGATGCAATGTGCAAACGCCTGGGCGCGTCGGGTGTGGTGAAACTGAATAAGCAAACCATCCAGGTTATCGTGGGTGCGAAAGCCGAATCGATCGGCGATGAAATGAAAAAAGTGGTTGCCCGTGGGCCGGTCGCAGCCGCCTCAACGGACAGCGCGCCAGTAGCTGACGCGCCGGTTGCAAAACCGCAGGCGGTGCCAAATGCGGTGACCATCGCTGCGCTGGTCTCTCCGGTGACAGGTGACGTTGTTGCGCTTGAGCAGGTGCCTGACGAAGCGTTCGCCAGCAAAGCGGTCGGTGACGGCGTGGCGGTGAAACCAACGGACAAAACCGTGGTCTCTCCGGCAGCTGGTACTATCGTGAAAATCTTCAATACTAACCACGCGTTCTGCCTCGAAACCGAAAAAGGCGCGGAGATCGTTGTCCATATGGGTATCGATACCGTTGCGCTGAACGGTCAGGGCTTTACTCGCCTGGTGGAAGAGGGTGCCGAAGTGGTGGCAGGTCAGCCGATTCTGGAGATGGATCTGGATTACCTCAATGCCAATGCGCGCTCCATGATTAGCCCGGTAGTGTGCAGCAACATCGACGACTTCAGCGGTCTGGTGATCCAGGCGCAGGGTCAGGTGGTTGCAGGCCAGACGCCACTGTATGAGATTAAAGGCAAGTAATCGCTCCTGAGTAGAGTCATGCCTTTAGCGGCGGGGGATATCCTCCGCCGCTTTTTTTTGCAGCATTTGCCCCCATTATTTTCTTCCGGGACGTTTTAAGGGTTGTCACTACGTCCGGCTTATAAGATCATATGCCGTTATACGTTGTTTACGCTTTGAGGAATCCACGATGAGTGAGGCAGAAGCCCGCCCGAGTAACTTTATTCGTCAGATCATCGATGAAGATCTGGCCAGTGGTAAGCACACCACAGTCCACACGCGTTTCCCGCCGGAGCCAAATGGCTACCTGCACATTGGTCACGCCAAATCGATCTGCCTGAACTTTGGTATTGCGCAAGACTACCAGGGGCAGTGCAACCTGCGTTTCGATGACACCAACCCAGTAAAAGAAGACATCGAATACGTTGAGTCGATTAAAAACGACGTGCAATGGCTGGGCTTTAACTGGTCTGGCGATATCTGCTACTCCTCTGACTATTTCGATCAGCTGTATGCCTATGCGGTTGAACTGATCAACAAAGGTCTGGCGTACGTCGACGAACTGTCTGCTGACGAAATCCGTGAATACCGCGGTACGCTGACTCAGCCTGGCAAAAACAGCCCGTTCCGCGATCGCAGCGTGGAAGAGAACCTGGCGCTGTTTGAAAAAATGCGTGCCGGTGGCTTCGAAGAAGGCAAAGCGTGTCTGCGCGCCAAAATCGATATGGCGTCTCCGTTCATCGTGATGCGCGATCCGGTGCTGTACCGCATTAAGTTCGCGGAACACCACCAGACCGGTAACAAGTGGTGCATCTACCCGATGTACGACTTCACGCACTGCATCAGCGATGCGCTGGAAGGCATTACGCACTCGCTGTGTACGCTGGAGTTCCAGGACAACCGTCGTCTGTATGACTGGGTGCTGGATAACATCACCATTCCTGTGCATCCGCGTCAGTACGAGTTCTCTCGTCTGAATCTGGAATACACCGTGATGTCCAAGCGTAAGCTGAACCTGCTGGTGACCGACAAGCACGTTGAAGGCTGGGACGACCCGCGTATGCCAACCATCTCTGGCCTGCGTCGTCGTGGCTATACCTCGGCGTCCATTCGTGAGTTCTGCAAACGTATTGGCGTTACCAAGCAGGACAACACCATCGAAATGGCGTCTCTGGAATCCTGCATTCGCGAAGACCTGAACGAAAACGCGCCGCGCGCGATGGCAGTGATCGATCCAGTGAAACTGGTCATCGAAAACTATCCGCAGGGTGGAAGCGAACTGGTCTCGATGCCTAACCATCCGAACAAACCGGAAATGGGCACCCGCGACGTGCCGTTCAGCGGTGAAATCTGGATCGATCGTGCCGACTTCCGCGAAGAAGCGAACAAGCAGTACAAGCGTCTGGTGCTGGGCAAAGAAGTGCGTCTGCGTAACGCCTATGTGATCAAAGCCGAGCGCGTAGAGAAAGATGCGGAAGGTAACATCACGACCATCTTCTGTACGTACGACGCAGAGACGCTGAGTAAAGATCCGGCGGATGGCCGTAAAGTGAAAGGTGTGATCCACTGGGTGAGTGCGCAGCATGCGCTGCCGGTTGAGATCCGTCTCTACGATCGTCTGTTCAGCGTACCTAACCCAGGCGCTGCGGAGGACTTCCTGGCGGTTATCAACCCTGAGTCGTTGATTATCAAACAGGGGTATGCCGAGCCGTCTCTGAAAGCCGCTGAAGCCGGTAAAGCGTTCCAGTTTGAACGTGAGGGTTACTTCTGCCTGGACAGCCGTTACAGCACGGCGGAAAAACCGGTATTTAACCGTACCGTCGGTCTGCGTGATACCTGGACTAAGATCGGCGAATAATAACGCTGGCATGGTCAATGAGAAACAAACGCCGCGTAATGCGGCGTTTTTTTTGAGGGTTAATGGCGTTGCAAAAGTTCAGCTACTCGCTGCTGGCTGCGTTCCAGCGCGGGGGCAGTCTCCTGTTTTCCTACTGTCACCTGATTGACCATTTCACTGAGAATAGCGGAGCCGGTGACATCCCCCATCCCTGTGAAATTCTTCTCACCGACGGAACCAAAGACCTGCATATGCGGATACTGAGCAATCAGTTGAGTCGTCAGATCGCCAAAGGCTTTAATAGCCGGGTTATCTTTGTAAACGGTGTGTGCAGCAACGGCTTTTGTCACCGGCAGCATCGCCCCTGGCGACATTAATACCCATTCTGCGGTATTTTGCGCTTGCTCCATAAATGACACGAATTTTTCAGCGGCTTCCGTCTCTTCTTCCTTCTGCCCAGTAGTGATGGTTAATGAAGTGATTACGCCATACACCGCAGAGGTTTTTTCAGTCGGAACGACAAAGCCGATGTCGGCCAGCGAACCTTCCTGAGCGATAGCTGGCAGAATGTAGGTCGAATAGACCGCCATCGGTGCAGTCTCGTTCATAAAGGCGTCTTTGATCTCCATAACATTATTAGAGCCGGGCATCGTGTATCGGGAAAGATCGCGGTAATAATTCAGCGACGCGAGCATTTCCGGTGAGTTGACGGTGACCTTGCCGTCAGCATTAAATACGTTGGCATGATTTGAAAGCGCAAACTGGGAAAAAGTTTGCTCGGTCATCACACTCTCTGCCGTCGGCAGAGCGATACCGTATTTTTTGTCACCGATTTTGGTCAGCTTGCGCGCCGCATCCAGCAATTGGGCCCAGTTTTTGGGCTCACTAATCCCTGCCTTAGCCAGTACGGATTTTCGATACCAGATCCCCTGTAACCAGGCGCTAATGGGTACGCCAGTGTATGCATTTCCGTCTTCGGTGCGGACAATACGCAACACGCCGTCATAGAAAGACGCTTCCCCTTGTTTCTCTATCAGGGCTTTTACCGCCTTGTGATCGATTAGCGACTCTTTGTCCATTACCCGGGCGTAGTCATGGCTAACTTCGATCACTTCCGGCAACGCGCCTGAACGGGCAAGCGTAATCATTTTGGTATTAAAGGCGTCCTCTTCCACCGGCACCTGCTTCACGGTAATAGTAGGGTTTTCTTTCTGAAAGCGGTCGATCAGGCCGCGTATAACGGCCTGGCGCTCTTGCTCTACGGAGGAGTGCATAAATTCAATTGTAACCTGCTGCGGTTTATCCTCTTTACATCCTGAGAGTAATGCCGCAACGACCAGGGCCAGGGCCCGTAGCCTGTTTGTTGTTTTCATTTTTTCATCCCTTGTTGTGATACCGTTTCATTGGCGCAGATATGGATAGCGTCGGTTGACAGCGCACCGGCGCATATCAATAACCCGATCCCACCATCGGCAAACGCTTCACGTTCGGTATCTTCCACGGAAAGGGTTTTTCCATCGACAGTGGCGGTAAGGGTGTTTCCCATAACAGCGATATCGAAAACGAGGGGCCGCTCATAAACGTCAGACAGGACGGTTTCTGCCAGAATACGGGTCACCGCGTCGCGGACGCGTATTATCTGTACCTTTCCGTCGCGCATTACGCGCGCTGCGTAGTAACGTCTCATCCCCTGTACCCGGAAGGCCAGACCACCGTAGTCACCCAAATGCAGCGTGATGTCACTTTGCACCCGATAGTTATTCCACTGGCGAGTGCCGTGAATGATTAAACCCTCATCGTATTCTTTTGAGATCCGAAAGCTGGTTGGATAATGGCGGGAAAAGAGATCCACTCCGTTGACCCATGAGCGCCACCAGAAGTCGTTCTCTCCGGCGGGTTTGCGCAGGGTCAGTTTCGGGACGCCATCCCAGCACATGCTGTCGATAAGGAGTCGACCACGGGCAGTACGGGCGTCGGTACTCAGCGTCACGCCAATTTCACCTATTGGTTGGCCTTTACAGTCAGGGATATCCAGCGAGAGCGTTATTTCTTCGCCTGGGGCAACGTGGTGCGTGTCACCGTAGCAAGGGATCAGACAATTGTTATCGTCATAGACCCGATAGCACAGCCGCACGTTAAGCGACGAGATATTGTCCGATGGGGCAATAAGCGTAGCGTGCAAGCGTTGTCCAGGGTAGATCAGTGGCGTGGCCATGAGATCGTAACTGCGCATTTCCACGATTTCCGGCGGGGTAAAAGTTTGCGTGGTCACACTGGCCTGAAGACCCTGCGCGAGGTGATGATAATGAATGCTCAGCATCTGCTGCCCCTGCCAGGCTTCGTTTTTCACCTCAACCGGAGCGGTATTCTCTTCCTTCAGCCAGCGAAAACCCTGTACGCTTCCCGGCAGGGAGAAATGGTATTGAGCCCCACCTTTCTTCGGTTCAGGGCGCGGAAGCCCGGCAATCTGATGGCCTAAATCCACCAGATAATCCGTAATGCGTACTGCGTTGTTGATGGAAAAACCGCCGTCCGCGGAAGAGATTAGCATTCTGTCCGCCAACGGGCCGCGCCAGTCCGGGCCGGCGTCAATACCCTGTAACCCGAGCATAATTCCAGACAGGCAGCCAACGTTGCCCGCATTGCAGTCGGTATCCCATCCGGAGGTATTAACGATGCACTGGGACTGCTGGAAATCGTCCGGCGCGTAGAGCATCGCCATAATCATCAACGCGTGGTTGGGGATCACATGGCAGTTGCTGGGATATTTATGGTAGCCGTAGTGGTCTTCAATTTTCTGGCGCGTCGTCTGCCAGTCGTTATCCTCTTGGCGCCAGCGGCAGACATCGGCGACCAGTATGGCAATTTGCGAATCTGGGGGGATAACGGATAAGCCTGTGGCAATCAGTTTTTCGATGTCCTGGCAGATAAAAGCCTGTGACTCCATTGCCGCCCAAAGCATGGCGGCATAAACGGATTCCCCATCGTGACTCACGCTGGCGGCTGTTTTTGCCAGAGACGCCGCCAGTTGCGGTTGGCCGGGAGCCACGAGCGCCCAGCTATCAATGAAAATTTGCGCGCCGATTTGCTCTGCGATGGTTTTGCCATTGGTGGCGATAGCGCCACTCAGCGGGGCAGGGATACCCTTTTTAAGATTCAGCCACGCCGTATGTTCTGTTGAATTACCATTACCCCCCCACCAGAGGATAGTGCGCTTATCAATGATGTAATTCAGCCAACAGTGCCCCATCTGTTCGGCTGTCAGGTCTGGCGGTAACGCGTAATCCTCAAGCGCGCGAATAAATGTGAATGTTCCGGCTACGTCGTCATCGGTAATCACCAGAGGGCGATTGAATTTTTCATTAACGTAATACCGTATTGGTCCGAGTTCCCGCATGATTTTTTGCCAGGTCCAGCCTTCAAAAGGGCGACCCAGATACACGCCGATCAATTTCCCTAATACCCCAGCGTAAACGCGCTGGTAATAATCTGAAGGTAATTCCATTTTTTCATCCTTTTCTCTGTAATTAATCGCCAGTCAGGCGGATTCCCTTTTTACCAGGCGGTAGGGCATTTCGGTTGTGCTTCCCGGTGAATCCTGTTCCCCGGACAGGTGATTCATCAGGATTTCACCGGCTTTTTGTCCGATTAGTTCCGGAAAGTGGGCGATAGTGGTCAGGGAAGGGGTGACCAGTCCGGCCGAGGGGATATCATCAAAACCGACCACGGCAAGCTGCCCGGGAATGGTTATTCCCGTCTCTCTTGCCGCCCGCATCACGCCGATAGCCATTACATCGTTGGCGGCAAAGATAGCGTCCGGGCGAGGAACATTGCGGAAAAGTGATAGTGCGGACTGATAGCTGGTAGGTTCTGAGAAATCTGCTTGCATAAGAATTTGTGGCGTAAGGCCAGCCTGCACCATCGCCTGCTGATAGCCTTTCACACGGGCACCAGCCGGGCCGCCAGCGCCTGCGATCATACAGATGTGTTTGTGCCCCTGAGCCAGCAGATATTCGACAGCGCGGCGGGCGGCAGCGGTGTTGTCGATAAAAATATTGTGTAACGGCAAATTCCCGGCGGTTTTATACTCCGCTTCAAGCCGGACGATGGGAAAACCGGCCATGAGATAGGGTTCAAAATCATTAACGCCGGCATGAAAAAAAGTGCCAATTACGGCATCGACGCGCCCCTGAGCCGACCAGTTCAGAAAATGCAGTTCCCTTTCCCGCACAGCATCGGTACTGGCAACGATGACATCATAACGATGGGCATCCATCACCGATTGCACCCCGCGTATCAGCGAGGCATAAAACGGGTTGGCAATGTCCGGAATAATACAGGCCACGGACAGTGTTTTATTGGTTTTCAATGCTTGGGCGAAGCGGTTTGGTACATAGCCCAGTTGTTTCGCCGCGTTTTCCACTCTGGCAACTGTCTCCTGGGGATAGGCGTGTTTTCCCATGCCTAACACTACTGAGACCACCGCCTGAGAAACTCCCGCCAGTGCAGCGACATCGCGTTGCGTCATTCTTTTTGCCATATGTGCGCCAACTTATACGTATAACCTGACCACATAATTAATGAGGTCTTTTGGCAGCGTCAAGACGAGAAACAGTAAAAACAGACGGTTAATTTAGAAAAAGCGAGCAATCTCACATCCTTTAACGGGTACTGTCAGAGTAAGGGAGAACCCGCTTTGCGCAGCGAATTAATAACAATTCAAAATTTATTATTTTCATAAATGATTTCAATTAAAAAATAAACATCTCAAATGTTTAAACGATGAAACCGATTACATGTTTATGGAAATAAAAGGTTTTTTGTCAAACGCCCGCATTTTTGGAGTTATGAATGAAATGTAACAGAAAACGATGAAATATGTGCGGTTGCTCATATTCTTACATTCCCGTTACAGAAAGAGATTGATAATTCGCGTCGCGAAAAATAGTCTAACCATTGTAGTCAACGAGGTTTTTCTCAACGCTACTTTTTCATTTTATTTTTTCGCTGTTTGCCTTTGGTAACAGCAATTTATACGTCAAAGAGGATAAACATATGCGTACGTTCAGTGGCAAACGTAGTGCGCTGGCGCTGGCTATCGCCGGTGTGACAGCAATGTCGGGCCTGGTGGTTGCGCCAGAGGCAAAAGCAGCAGGTTTCATCGAAGATTCCACCCTCACGGGCGGTATTTATTACTGGCAGCGTGAGCGTGACCGTAAAGACGTCACTGAAGATAAATACAAAACCAACCTTTCTCACTCGACCTGGAACGCCAACCTTGATTTCCAGTCGGGATATGCCGCCGATATGTTCGGGATCGATATTGCAGCGTTCACCGCAATTGAAATGGCCGAAAATGGCGACAGCGGCCATCCGAACGAAATTGCGTTCTCCTCCAGCAATAAAGCCTACGACGAAGACTGGTCCGGCGATAAAAGCGGAATCAGCCTGTATAAAGCGGCTGCAAAATTCAAATATGGTCCGGTCTGGGCGCGTGGAGGTTATATCCAGCCAACTGGTCAGACGCTGTTAGCACCGCACTGGAGCTTTATGCCAGGCACTTATCAGGGTGCGGAAGCCGGTGCTAATTTTGACTACGGCGATGCGGGGGCGTTGAGCTTCTCCTATATGTGGACCAACGAGTACAAAGCGCCGTGGCACATTGAGATGGACAAGTTCTATCAGAACGATAAAAAAACCAAAGTTGATTATCTCCACTCGCTGGGGGCGAAGTACGACTTCAAAAACGATCTGGTGCTGGAAGCTGCTTTTGGTCAGGCTGAAGGCTATATCGATCAGTACTTTGCTAAAGCCAGCTACAAATTTGATATCGCGGGTAGCCCGCTGAGCACCAGCTATCAGTTCTACGGTACGCGCGACAAAGTCAGTGATGGCAGCGTAAATGATATCTATGACGGCACCGCGTGGTTACAGGCGCTGACCTTCGGCTACAAGGTAGGTCAGGTTGATTTACGTCTGGAGGGAACATGGGTCAAGGCAGAAGGGCAGCAGGGCTACTTCCTGCAACGTATGACGCCAACCTACGCCTCTTCCAATGGTCGTCTGGATATCTGGTGGGATAACCGCTCTGACTTCAACGCCGACGGCGAAAAGGCGGTCTTCTTCGGCGCAATGTATGACCTGAAGAACTGGAACCTGCCTGGCTGGGCGGTGGGTGCGTCCTACGCGTACGCCTGGGACGCGAAGCCAGCAGATATGGCTACGCCAGACGCCTACTACGATCCGAACTACCGTCTGAAAGAGTCTTCATACAGCCTGGATGCGATTTACACCCTTCAGGAGGGCCGTGCGAAAGGCACGATGTTCAAACTGCACTTCACCCAGTATGACAACCACTCCGATATCCCGAGCTACGCGGGCGGTTACGGCAACATCTTCCAGGATGAACGTGACGTGAAATTCATGGTCATTGCGCCATTCACAATCTTCTGATGAATACGCAGGCGGGCGAAATCCCGCCTGCATGGAGACTGCATATGATGAAAAAAATGGTAATCGTTGCGCTGCTGGCATCGGGGCTGGTGGCGTGTGCGCAGGATCAGGCGCAGAAAGAAGACTCCCGTCTGAAGGAGGCGTATAGCGCCTGCATCAATACAGCACAAGGATCGCCAGAGAAGATTGAAGCCTGCCAGAGCGTGCTGAATGTGCTGAAAAAAGAGAAAGCGCATGAGCAGTTTGCGACGCAGGAAAATGTTCGCGTGATGGATTACCAGGCCTGTATCCAGGCGCGGAAAAGCGGTAACGATCAGGAAGTGGCGAAGCGTTGCGATAAGATCTGGGACGAGATTCGCAATAACAATAAATAAGTTGCTTTACGCCCGGTGGCGCTGCGCTTACCGGGCCTACAACGGTGTCACAGCCCGTAGGCCCGGTAAGCGCAGCACCACCGGGCTTTTTTCAGGCAAAAAAAAGCCAACCTTACGGCTGGCTCAGAGTATGAACACGATATTATTTCGCGTCGTGCGCGTGGTCGTCTTCGCGGCAATCGCCTTCAGCGCAGTGACCGTACAGGTACAGGCTGTGGTTGGTCAGGCGGATGCCATGACGGGCGGCGATTTCACGCTGGCGTGATTCAATGGAATCATCGCTAAATTCAATGACCTTGCCACAGTCGAGGCAGATCAGGTGATCGTGGTGATGCTGCTGAGTCAGCTCGAACACGGATTTACCGCCTTCGAAATTATGACGAGTAACAATGCCCGCGTCATCAAACTGGTTCAGCACACGATAGACGGTTGCCAGCCCAATCTCTTCACCCATATCGATAAGACGCTTATAAAGGTCTTCCGCACTGACATGGTGATTGTCTGGCCCCTGAAGCACTTCAAGGATTTTTAACCGAGGAAGCGTTACTTTCAGGCCAGCTTTCTTTAATGCGGTATTGTTGTCAGTCATGCGGAATCTGTCCTGTTGCTAAACGATTCACTTCAAAAGAAGAAGTGACAGAAAATGCACTTGGGATAATGCGTCTCATTATAGAACTGCCATGGCTAAATGAAAACTGCAAGTCTCAAGCAAAGTATGCTTATAAAAACGTGGTATCACCAACAAACTTGTTCGATGGCACCCACTTTTTACCAGGGGGATATTGTACAGGTCTGGGCGAAAAAGTTAAAAGTTTGTAGCAATTAATTTAATCGGTTCTACCTGGAAAACGGGCGCAACCGGAGTTGCGCCGCAGGGATATCAGGCGTTAAGGATATCGTCCAGGTTCAGCTCTTCACGAACCTGCTTAACCCATTTTTCTACACGCTCAGCGGTCAGCTCTGGCTGACGGTCTTCATCAATGGCCAGGCCAACGAAGTGATCGTCATCTGCCAGACCTTTGGACGCTTCGAAATGGTAACCCGCCGTTGGCCAGTGACCGACGATCGCCGCACCGCGTGGCTCAATGATGTCGCGAATAGTGCCCAGCGCATCACAGAAATACTCAGCATAGTCTTCCTGATCGCCACAGCCAAACAGGGCAACCAGCTTGCCGTTGAAGTCTACTTCTTCCAGCGTCGGGAAGAAATCGTCCCAGTCACACTGTGCTTCACCGTAGTACCAGGTCGGGATGCCCAGCAGCAGGATGTCATAGCCCTCGAGATCTTCTTTGCTGCTCTTGGCGATGTCATGCACATCAGCAACGTCTTTACCGAGCTGTTTTTGAATGTTTTTTGCGATATTTTCAGTATTGCCGGTATCACTGCCAAAGAAAATGCCGATGATTGCCATGAGTGAAATAACCTCTTGAAACTTAATGGTATGGTGGCGCAAATTGTCCACGGATAAGGGCAATAATAGCAGAACAGGCAACCCTGCGGAAACAGCTATCACGCAGGACTGCACTCTGTGCTACATGAAAAAGGTAATATTGGGGATTTTCTGACTCACGCCTTGCCGCGTAACGTCTCAAGCTGGGCGATCAGCATCTCTTCGATCAGTTCGCTGCGGCTGATGTTGCGCGCGTCAGCTAACTCGTTAAGCGCATCGACGGCATCGGCATTAAGCTTCAGTTCGACACGCTTAAGCCCACGATTTTTATCGCGTTTAAGCTGGTTGCGTTTATTGATACGCAGCTGTTCATCGCGCGAAAGCGGATTCGTTTTCGGTCGTCCCGGTCGACGCTCATTCGCGAACAGATCTAGTGTCGTACGGTCCGTTTGTTCTTTGGCCATGATTCTGAGACTTCGGGGGAAACACGCCGCCCTGCTAATGCCCGGGCGATAAGCGCGCCATCATACATCACCCAAATCCACACGCCAACGACTGGAAGCCCGTCGTCTTCCGGTCGCTGGCTTTTTAATCAATTCGCTGTATCAGTAAGATAGCGGCGAATGGCGCGCAGGACGGCATCCGGTTTTTCCGCGTGTACCCAGTGCCCGGCACCCGCAATAACGTGAGCGCGAGCCTGCGGGAATTGCGCCAGCAGCGTGTCACGGTACGCATCAGTGACGTAAGGGGAGTTGCCGCCGCGAATAAAAAGGGTAGGGTGCGGCCAGGCGGGGACGGTTTCCCAGCCCACAATATGCGAATACTGATCCCACAATACCGGGACGTTAAAGCGCCATTGTCCGTCAACAAACGATTTCAGCAGGAACTGAACTACGCCTTCCTCATCAAGATGCTCACGCATAACGGCAGCCGCCTGTTGGCGGGTTGCGACACCCGCTTCGGTGACCGCATTGATGGCGGCAAAAATCTCATCGTGACGGCGAACGTCGTAATTGACGGGCGCAACGTCGATGACCACCAGCCCGGAAATTCGCTCAGGGGCCAGCGCAGTGAGCGCCATCACCGCTTTGCCGCCCATTGAATGCCCGATAAGCGTCGCTTTCTGGATATTATTCGCATCGAGGGTGTCCCGCAGATCCTGCGCCATGGCTGCGTAGGTCATCTCCTCCGAGCGCCCAGAAAGACCGTGATTGCGCATATCAACCTGGAGGATCGCGTGATCGGTCACTAAATCGCGCGCCAGCACACCCAGATTATCCAGGCTACCAAACAGGCCGTGAACCAGTACGATGGGAGAATTATTGTTCGGCGATTGTGCAGTTTGCGCTCGGGTATTCAATTTCATGGCAAAGTTCTTTTTTTAGGTTTGTCAGGTTAGGGTATCATGTTGACCATTCTGCCGCCCGGGGGCAAGGATCCAGTTTAATCTGACTTTTGCCGCCAACCTGGTTTGACGCTATCCGCTGTTGGGATTTGACCTTATAATCTCAACGACTTGTATTCAGATAAGATATCGCACTGGATTAAGATGAAAACAATCGAAGTTGATGACGAACTCTATCAGTATATTGCCAGCCAGACGCGGCATATTGGGGAGAGCGCGTCCGACATTTTACGGCGCATGCTTAAAATTTCCGCCGCCTCACAGCCCACTCCTGTCACTAAAGATGTCGTGTCTCAGCCGAGCGTTGTTGCACAAGTAAAACCTGCTGTCATGCCGGCAAAAGACAAAGTGCGCGCGATGCGCGAGCTGCTGCTGTCCGATGAATATGCCGAGCAGAAAAAGGCGGTTAACCGCTTTATGCTGGTGCTGTCTACACTTTACTCACTGGATAACAACGCATTTGCAGAAGCGACAGAGTCGCTGCACGGTCGCACGCGCGTTTACTTCGCAGGCGACGAGCAGACCCTGCTGCAAAATGGCAACCAAACCAAGCCCAAACACGTTCCCGGTACACCATACTGGGTGATCACCAACACCAATACGGGCCGTAAGTGCAGCATGATCGAACATATCATGCAGTCCATGCAGTTCCCGGCGGAATTGATCGAAAAGGTTTGCGGTACAATTTAACCCTTGCATCAGAAGGACCAGGCAATGGCAAATCACAGCCGTGCAGGACTACCTGCACAACAAAGCGATTTGATTAACGTCGCTCAACTGACCGCGCAGTACTACGTGCTGAAGCCGGTTGTGGGCAACGCAGAACACGCAGTGAAGTTTGGTACATCTGGCCACCGCGGTAGTGCGGCGCGCCACAGCTTTAACGAACCGCACATTCTGGCCATTGCTCAGGCCATCGCGGAAGAGCGCGCCAAAAATGGCGTCACCGGTCCGTGCTATGTAGGGAAAGATACCCACGCCCTGTCTGAACCTGCTTTTATCTCCGTGCTGGAAGTGCTGGCGGCGAACGGCGTAGACGTGATTGTTCAGGAGAACAACGGTTTCACGCCAACGCCAGCGGTTTCTAACGCTATTCTGGTACACAACAAAAAAGGTGGCGCGCAGGCTGACGGCATTGTGATCACCCCGTCCCACAACCCACCGGAAGATGGCGGCATCAAGTACAACCCACCTAACGGTGGCCCGGCGGATACCAACGTCACGAAAGTGGTGGAAGATCGTGCCAACGCATTACTGGCTAACGGTCTGAACGGTGTGAAACGCATCTCGCTGGATGAAGCCATGGCCTCCGGCCACGTGAAAGAGCAGGATCTGGTGCAGCCGTTCGTGGAAGGGCTGGCGGATATCGTCGATATGGCCGCTATCCAGAAAGCCGGTCTGAAGCTGGGCGTGGATCCACTGGGCGGCTCCGGTATTGAATACTGGAAACGCATTGCCGAGCACTACAAGCTGGATCTGACCATCGTGAACGATCACGTCGATCAGACCTTCCGCTTTATGCACCTGGACAAAGACGGCGCGATCCGTATGGACTGCTCCTCCGAATGCGCAATGGCTGGCCTGCTGGCGCTGCGCGACAAGTTCGATCTGGCGTTTGCCAACGACCCGGACTACGACCGCCACGGTATCGTCACCCCGGCAGGGCTGATGAACCCGAACCACTACCTGGCTGTTGCAATCAATTATCTCTTCCAGCACCGTCCGCAGTGGGGCAAAGAGGTCGCGGTGGGTAAAACGCTGGTCTCTTCCGCTATGATTGACCGTGTGGTCGACGCGCTGGGTCGCAAGCTGGTGGAAGTGCCGGTGGGCTTTAAGTGGTTTGTTGATGGTCTGCACGACGGCAGCTTCGGCTTTGGCGGTGAAGAGAGCGCGGGGGCATCCTTCCTGCGCTTCGACGGCACCCCATGGTCAACCGATAAAGACGGCATCATCATGTGCCTGCTGGCGGCGGAAATCACCGCGGTCACCGGTAAGAACCCGCAGGAACATTACAACGAGCTGGCGGAACGTTTTGGTGCGCCAAGCTATAACCGTATTCAGGCTGGCGCCACGTCTGCGCAAAAAGCAGCTCTGTCAAAACTCTCTCCGGAGATGGTCAGTGCCAGTACCCTGGCAGGTGACCCGATCACCGCGCGCCTGACGGCGGCGCCGGGTAACGGCGCATCGATCGGCGGCCTGAAGGTGATGACCGAAAACGGCTGGTTCGCCGCGCGTCCATCCGGTACGGAAGATGCGTACAAAATCTATTGCGAAAGCTTCCTCGGCGCTGAGCACCGCCAGCAGATTGAGAAAGAAGCGGTAGAGATTGTCAGCGAAGTGCTGAAAAACGCATAAGTCGTGATCTGGTGCGGGCTGATGCCCTCACCCCGGCCCTCTCCCACTGGGAGAGGGAGAAAACATAAAAAACGGCAACCTCAGGGTTGCCGTTTTGCATTGACCTCGTAGGCCCGGTAAGCGCCAGTGCCACCGGGCTTCTTTTTTAACTATGTTTATTCTTCAGTTCAAACCGTGGTGAGACCAGACCGTACAGCGTCCAGCCCATGAATGTCACCATCGCCCCATACAGCATCGCCTCCTGACCGGACGAGTAGAGCGCATAGAAGCTGTAAATCGCCCCAATCAGCGCCACGATATTGGCCGCCCGGGCTTTGCGCGGATCCACCTTCGCCACCTTCTGAATAATCACCAGCGCCGCCATCGACAGAATGTACGGAATGATGTTCGTCACCACCGCCAGGTTGACCAGCACGTTAAACTGGCTGTTCAGTGACGGGCTGATGGTCATCAGCGACAAACCGCTCTGGAAAATCACAATCGCCAGCATACCCTGCACCGGCGCATCCGCTTTGGTGACGCGGGAGAAGATTTTCGGGAAATAACCTTCGTCAGCGGAAGATTTGAATACCTGGGCGATGGTGAACTGCCAGCCCAGCAGCGAGCCGCAGCAGGACATCACCATCAGTCCCATGATCACTTTCCCTACCTCCGGCGTAAACATCTGCGCAAACGCCAGTCCGAACGGCGCCGTGGAGTTAGCCAGATCCATGTTGGGCACAATTCCCGCAATCACGTTGGTTGAGACGATATAGATCACCGCCGCCCCCAGCGTCCCGCCGAGTACCGCGATCGGCACATTTTTCTCCGGGTTTTCCACCACTTCCGCATTCGCACAGGCCGACTCCAGCCCGAGGAAGGCCCACAGCGTCATGGCGATGGACGATCCCACGGCGGTGAAGAACGGTACGTGATGCGGATTCCAGGAATTGGCGTACAGCGTCGGGCTGAACCAGAACCAGCCGATGATGCACAGGCCGACAACCGGGATGATGACGCCCCAGACGGTGATGCTGCTGAGCTGTCCGGTGATGCGCGCGCCGCCAAAGTTAGCGACGGTGCAGATCCAGAGCACGCCGATGGTCGCCAGCCCAATTTGCACCGGGGTCAGCGTCGCGCCAAACAGCTCTGTGCCGTAACCGACAGCGGAAATGGCAATCGCCACATTGGCGATCAGCAGCGACACGCCATAGGTATAGTTCGCCATAAAGTTACCGGACTTACCAAACGCATATTCGGCATAGCCGCCCATGCCGCCGGACTTGCGGCTGAACATACCGCACTTGGCAAACGCCCACGCCAGCGCCATCGAACCCACGGCGGTAACAAGCCAGGAGATAATCGAAATCGTCCCCACTTCAGCGAGCTTGGTGGGGAGCATGATGATCCCCGAACCCATCATATTCACCATGGTGAGAATAGTGAGTTGCACCACGCCCATCTTGTTGGCCTTACTCATAATTTTTCTCCTTTCAGCAGCGATGGCTGAGCGGCAGGTTGTTTGATGACGTAGCAGCGCACCTGTTTGCGACCGTCACACTCCTCGACGTAAACCCCCTGTAACTCCGGCGCAAAACCCGGCAGCAGATTGATCCCGTCTTCCAGCGCGGCGAAATAGCGCAGCACGGAACCGCCCCAGACTTCTCCCGGCACCACGCACAACACCCCCGGTGGGTAAGGCAGCGCGCCTTCCGCGGCGATACGGCCTTCCGCGTCGCGCAGGGACACCAGCTCGACCTCACCGCGCAGATAGGCATAGTTCGCCTCCTGCGGGTTCATCATGACGCGCGGGAAGTGAGACTTGCGGAACATCTCTTTTTGCAGTTGCTTCACGTTATGGCGGGCGTAGAGGTCATGCATCTCCTGACAAATCTGACGCAGGGTATAATCCGCATAACGTTCCGGATGTTGCTTATAAAGAGAGGGCAGAACCTCTTTCAGCGGCACATCGCTCTGGAGCAGTTTTTCGAAGCGCACCAGCTGGGCGACGAGCTGCTGCAATTTGCCCATGTCCTCCGCCGGGGTGAGCAGGAACAGAATGGAATTGAGGTCGCATTTTTCCGGCACGATGCCGTTTTCACGCAGGAAGTTGGCGAGGATGGTCGCGGGCACGCCGAAATCATCGTACTCACCGGTGCGGGCGTTGATGCCCGGCGTAGTTAGCAGCAGTTTGCAGGGATCGATAAAATACTGATGCTCGGCGTATCCCTCAAAGGCGTGCCAGCGTTCGCCCGGAACGAAATGGAAGAAGCGCAGATCGGTAGCAATCTCTGCCGTATCCCAGCTTTCCCATGGACGGCCATCCACCGTCTCCGGCACGAACGGACGAATAAACTGACAGTTCTGAAGGATCAGTTTCCGCGCTTCAATACCCGTCACCACGCAGTCCATCCACATGTTGCGCCCACTTTGCCCCTCGTGCATGCGGGCGTTGATATCCAGGGCGGCAAACAGCGGATAAAACGGGCTGGTGGAGGCGTGCATCATAAAGGCGTTGTTGAGGCGTTTATGCGGGACATAGCGCGGCTGGCCTTTTATGTGGCTGTCCTTCTTATGGATTTGCGAGGTTTGCGAGAAGCCCGCCTGCTGCTTATGCACCGACTGGGTCACCAGAATGCCCGGATCGTTTTCGTTCAGCTCCAGCAGCAGCGGCGAGCAGTCGGCCATCATCGGGATAAACTGCTCGTAACCCACCCAGGCGGAGTCAAACAGAATGTAATCGCACAGGTGACCAATCTTATCCACCACCTGACGGGCGTTATAAATGGTACCGTCGTAGGTGCCCAGCTGGATCACCGCCAGACGGAACGGACGTTCATCCCGCGCACGGCCAGGCGCGACCTCTGACACCAGCTCCCGCAGGTAGCTCTCGTCGAAACAGTGTGCGTCGATACCGCCGATAAACCCGTACGGGTTGCGCGCCGTTTCCAGATACACCGGCGTCGCGCCCGCCTGTAACAGCGCCCCGTGGTGATTAGATTTATGGTTATTGCGATCGAACAGCACCAGATCGCCTGGCGTGAGCAGGGCATTGAGCACCACCTTGTTGGAAGAGGAGGTGCCGTTCAGCACGAAGTAGGTTTTATCCGCATTAAAGACTTTTGCCGCATGCTGCTGGGCGATGCATGGCGCGCCTTCGTGGATCAGCAGATCGCCCATTGCCACGTCGGCATTGCACAGATCGGCGCGGAAAAGCGTTTCGCCAAAGAAATCGACAAACTGGTTTCCGGCCGGATGGCGGCGGAAGAACTGGCCTCCCTGATGTCCGGGGCAGTCAAACGCGCTGTTCCCCTGCTGGACGTAATCGACCAGCGCGCGGAAGAACGGCGGGCGGAGCTGGGTTTCGTACTTCTGCGCAGCCGCTTCAAGCTGGCGTCCGTAGTACGCATTGCTGGTGTCGGAGTACTCAAAAACGCCGTGAATACGCGACAGAAATTCAGCCGGAACCCTTTCTTCTTTATGCGTGGCAATAAACACCGGGATACCGAATCCCGTGGCTTCTATTTCTTCTATGGCGCCATTGAAAATATCGCTGACGGCCAGAACCACGGCTGCCACATCAATATAATCTGATGCGGTGATATCCACGATGTCGCGCGAAGTGGTAAAGCATTCAGGGCAGGCACGGCTGACGGCAATTTTTAACGTTTTCATCTTTATCTCTTTATTTCAGGCAATATGGGGCCCTCGACTTCTTGCGGTAAAGAAATCGATTATTTCCGGAAAAAAAAGCAAAGCGTGTCCGCTGATACGAAATCAGTTAATTGCTTTTTTGCTGAGTAGAATTCAGTCCGCCCGGTTGCGGAGAATCTGAATCACAAGGAATGAGCGCAGGTGTTCACAGGCAACAGCCTGTAAAATAGCGTTTTTCAGGATAACCTGTAAGCAGATGCGCCAGAAGTCGAAGGACTACCGGGCGTTAAAGAGATGAAAGTCAAAACAGTTACGGTGGGCAAACATCATGATATGTGTTGTCCGCCTTATATGGGGCATTAAACGATTATTGTTTTCCATGTTCAGTTTCCTTTCAGTAATTGAAAGCATGGTCATTTTATCCAGGAAAAAGGGATTAACTGTGAAACAGATCACCAATAACCGATCATTTCAGAAATAATTAATCGTTTTGAGTGAATAACGCAGATCAAAATGCTGTTTTGTTGGTTCGGTGTTAATTTGATGTTTTAATTGTGTTTAAAGAGGGCGGATATAGCTATGAAAATAAACTCATCGTTATTTTCATGGCTATATTAAGGCTGGTATGTTTTTTATTTAAAATTAAAGTGAATACTTATTCAGATCATAAACCGATATCCGATACCGGTTTCTGTTAATAAATGACGAGGACGCGCGGGATCGGCTTCAAGTTTCTGGCGAAGGTGTCCCATATAAATGCGTAAATAGTGACTATGCTCGACAGCATTCGGTCCCCAGACCTGGCTTAACAGCTGTCGCTGCGTTAACACTTTTCCGTGGTTATTGAGCAGCACGGCCAGCAGACGAAATTCGATAGGCGTAAGGTGGATCTCTTCTTCCCCTCGCACGATGCGGCGGGCGGCAAGATCGACGCGGATATCGCTAAAGGCGTACACCGGATCGGAAGGGGACGTGGCACTGTGTCGACGCAGCGCCACACGAAGCCGGGCCTGTAACTCGCCAATGCCAAACGGTTTGATCAGATAATCATCCGCTCCGGCATCCAGCGCGGCGATTTTATCCGTCTCTTCGGTGCGGGCAGAGAGCACCAGAATGGGCATCTGGCTCCACTGACGCACCTCACGAATAAAATCGATGCCGTCGCCATCCGGAAGTCCCAGATCCAGGATCACCAGATCTGGCTTGCGGGTGGCGGCTTCAATTAACCCCCGTTGAAGCGTACCGGCTTCATGCACGCGCAAGCCGTCGCCTTCCAGCGCGGTACGCAGAAATCGGCTGATAGCGAGCTCATCTTCAACAATCAGAACGTTAATCACAAATCCTCTGGTAATTCATCAAGTTCTGGTGGGGTTTCAAGAGGAAGTGTAACACAAAAGCGTGCCCCACCTTCCGGGCGGTTCTCTGCGGAAATAGTGCCACCATGCACGTCGACAATCGCCTGGCAGATCGCCAGACCCAGCCCAACGCCCGGAATGGCGGATTCCTTATTACCGCGCGCAAATTTTTCGAATATGGCGCGCTCCTGACCAGCCGGAATACCCGGCCCGGTATCCCAGACGTCGAGCCGCAGCACACGTTTATCCACCCTGGCAGCAATCCCCAGCCGGGCCTTTGTCCCGGCGTATTTAGCCGCGTTTTCCAGCAGATTAATCAGCACGCGCTCAAACAGCGGGCCATCCACATGGATTAAGGTCAGGGGTTCCGGCATGTCCAGCTCAATATGGCGCCCGCCGAGACCCGGCTCCAGCATCTTCAGCGCACTGCCGACAACCTCCTCAAGGGTGAGCCACTCTTTTTTGAGGTTAAACCCGCCGGACTGAATGCGCGCCATGTCCAGCAGGTTGTTCACCAGGCGCGTGGTATTCAGCACGTGCTGGCGAATTTCGCTGGCCTGCATCGCGTGCTTTGATCCTTCCGCCGCCAGATCCAGCGTCAGAATTTCGGACTGGCCAAACAGCACGGTAAGCGGGGTGCGCAAATCGTGAGACAGCGCTGCCAGCAGCGAATTGCGAATACTTTCGCGCTCGCTTGCCAGCCGCGCCTGCTCTTCGCTGGCGGTGAGCGCCAGCCGTTCAAGGGCGCTGGCGACCAGCAGGGTGAAGGTTTCCAGCAGGCGCTGCTGCTCTGGGATCATCAGCTGACGCAGGTTAGACGGCTCGACGATGACCAGCCCGTGATTTTTATCCGCGCTGCGCAGCGGCAGGATCTGGTAAGGCACGCCGGGCAGAGTGTCGGTGCCGGCGCCGGCAGGTAACCCCTTATCGAAACTCCAGCGGGCAATCGCTTCATCCCAGGGCGTCATCCCCGAAGGGGAGGTCAGCGGGCGAAGGCGCCCCTGTTCGTCGGGGAGCAAAATCAGGTTACTGGCATGAAAGGTCGAACGGATAAACTGCTCGCTGGTCTGCACGATATCTCGCTGCGTGCGGCCAACCGCCAGCGATTTTGACATTTCATACAGATGGCGCGTGCGCTGCTCGCGATAGCGGGCAATGCGTGCCTGGTAGCGTACGCCTGCCGTCAGATTCCCGATCACCAGCCCGACGGTAAGCATCACGGCAAAAGTCAGAATGTACTGCACGTCCGAGACAGCAAGCGTCCCGCGCGGAGCGATAAAAAAAAGGTCGAAGCTGATGACGTTGATCACCGTTGCCAGCACCGACGGCCAGCGGCCATAAAAGAGCGCGACCACAACGACGCCGAGCAGATAAATCATGACCAGATTGGCGGCGTCGAAGGCGATGAGCCACTGGCTGGCAATCACCGTAATCAGGGCGCAAAGGACCACTGCCACCAGGCAACCCCGGATCTGAATGCGCCATTTTTCGCCAAAGGTGCGAGCATCCGGCGTACGGTTGGGCAGAGGGGCGGGCTTGTCATCCAGCGCGACGATGACTAAATCAAGATCCGGCGCGCGGCGGGCCAGCCTGTCGGCAAAAGATTCGCGGCTAAACCAGCGGCGATGCTGTCGACGTCCAATGACAATCTTGCCCAGGTTGTGCTCGCGCGCGTAGCGCAGAATGGCTTTATCTTCCTGCGGTTCGGAAAGGGTGGCGGTTTCGGCACCCAGCTCCTGCGCCAGCCGCAGCGCGCTCAAAATGGCGCGACGCTGATTTTCTGGCAGGCCATGCAGCTGCGGCGTTTCGACGTAGACCGCGTGCCAGACGCTGCCAAATTTCGCTGCCAGCCGGGCGGCGGTGCGAACCAGTTTTTCGTTGCCGCTGCCGTGACCAATGCATAACAGAATGGCGTCCCGCGTGTGCCAGACGCGCTCTTGTCCCTGTAGGTCTCGCCAGGCGCGCATCTGGTCATCAACGCGATCGGCGGTGCGGCGCAGGGCCAGCTCGCGCAGGGCAATCAGGTTTCCTTTGCGGAAAAAATGTTCGATGGCGCGTTCGGCCTGGCCGGCAATATACACTTTGCCTTCGTGCAGGCGCTGGCGCAGATCGTCCGGCGGCAGGTCAACCAGTACGACTTCATCGGCAGAATCAAAAAACGGATCGGGGACGGTTTCCCGCACCTGGATACCGGTTACGCCGCTCACTACGTCGTTCAGGCTTTCCAGATGCTGAACATTCACCGTGGTGAAGACGTCAATGCCTGCCTCAAGCAGCTCCTCAACATCCTGCCAGCGCTTCGGATGGCGGGAGCCTGGCGCATTGCTGTGCGCCAGTTCGTCCATCAGGATCAGGGCAGGGCGGCGGGCGAGGGCGGCATCAAGATCAAACTCAGTGACCAGCCGCCCGCGATGGCTGATACGCTGGGGCGGCTGCGTCGCCAGCCCCGTCAGTAGCGTAGCCGTCTCTTTGCGACCGTGGGTTTCCACCACGCCGATGAGAATATCAAGCCCCTGCGCCCGAAGCCGCTGGGCTTCCGTCAGCATGGCGAAGGTTTTCCCGACGCCCGCGCAGGCGCCGAAGAAAATTTTCAGCTTGCCGCGGTGGGCTTCAGCCGTCTGTTCAAGCAGCCTGTCCGGATCCGGGCGCATGGGCTCGTCGGTCATTTAGTTCTTCCTTAGCGCGTCCAGCGCCAGATTCAGCTCAACAATGTTCACTACCGGCATGCCGATGAAGCTGACCAGCGGCTTTTGCGTATGTTCTGCAACCAGCTGGCTCACCTGCTCGACGGTCAGCTGACGGGCGGCTGCCACGCGTGGGATCTGCCACACCACCGCATCCGGCGTCAGGCTGTAATCAAGCCCGCTCGCGGAAGCGGTGATCAGCTCAACCGGCACCTCACGGCTGGCCTGCGGATTCGCGGCGCGCAGGGCGGCAACGCGTTCAGCAACGGCTTTGTCCAGGTCAGGATTACTGCCAGCCAGATTGCTGCCGCCGGAGGCCATTGGATTATACGGGCTTTCCGCAGTGGCGGAAGGGCGTCCCTGGAAGTAGCGCGGGTCCGTAAAGTTCTGCCCAATCAGACGCGAGCCGCGGTTTTCACCGTTCTGGATAATCAGCGAGCCGTTGGCCTGATCTTTAAACCACCACTGGCCCAGCGCGGTAGTCATCAGCGGGTAAAGCCCGCCGGTAATCAGAGACAGCAGAATAAACAACAGTATAGCGGGACGTAACATCGTCATTGGATCCACCTTTTAAACCAGCCCGAACAGCGTTAACAGCATGTCGATAACCTTGATCCCAATAAAGGGCACCACCAGCCCACCCAGACCGTAAATCCACAGGTTACGGCGCAGCATGGCGGCGGCCGTCAGCGGCTTATAGCTCACCCCTTTCAGCGCCAGCGGAATAAGAAAGACAATAATCAGCGCGTTGAAGATCACCGCGCTCAAAATGGCCGAGGCCGGAGAGTGCAGGTGCATCACGTTCAGGGCATTCAACTGCGGGTAGGTTGCCGCAAAAGCCGCCGGAATGATGGCGAAATACTTCGCCACGTCGTTGGCGATACTGAACGTGGTCAGCGAGCCGCGCGTCATCAGCATCTGCTTCCCGATATGTACCACT
Source organism: Enterobacter sp. BIDMC93 (assembly GCF_001037805.1). Lineage (NCBI taxonomy): Bacteria > Pseudomonadati > Pseudomonadota > Gammaproteobacteria > Enterobacterales > Enterobacteriaceae > Enterobacter > Enterobacter sp. BIDMC93. The sequence continues at coordinate 3,729,972 of NZ_KQ089962.1, read as the reverse complement.
TCGATCAGCTTGGTCGGGTTCGAGTCGAGATCCACCATGTTGCCCGCCTCTTTTGCCGCCTGGGTACCGGAGTTCATCGCCACCGCCACGTCGGCCTGCGCCAGCGCCGGGGCGTCGTTGGTGCCGTCGCCGGTCATCGCCACCAGACGGCCTTCCGCCTGATACTGGCGAATGAGTGCCAGCTTCGCTTCCGGCGTCGCTTCGGAAAGGAAATCATCCACGCCCGCTTCGGCGGCAATGGCCGCCGCAGTCAGACGGTTATCCCCGGTGATCATCACTGTTTTAATGCCCATCTTACGCATCTGGGCGAAACGCTCTTTAATACCGCCTTTAACGATATCCTTCAGGGCGATAACCCCCAGAACGCTTGCACCTTCCGCCACCACCAGCGGGGTTGCTCCCTGACGCGCCACGCTTTCCACCAGGTTGTCGACTTTCGGGGGGAAGTGTCCATTATTGGCTTCAATATGACGGCGAATGGCATCAACGGACCCTTTACGGATCATCCGGTCCTGAATGTTAATTCCGCTCATTCGGGTTTGCGCTGTGAAGGGCACGAACGTGGCGTGCAGGCTCTGAACGTCGCGCTGGCGCAGGTTAAAGCGCTGCTTGGCGAGGATCACGATACTGCGGCCTTCCGGCGTTTCATCGGCCAGCGAGGAAAGCTGCGCCGCGTCAGCCAGCGTTTTTTCATCCACGCCGGGAGCAGGTAGAAAGTCAGAGGCCTGACGATTGCCCAGGGTGATGGTCCCGGTTTTATCCAGCAGCAGCACGTCTACGTCACCCGCCGCTTCAACGGCGCGTCCGCTGGTGGCGATGACGTTCGCGCCCAGCATCCGGCTCATCCCCGCCACGCCAATCGCGGAAAGCAGGCCGCCGATAGTGGTGGGGATCAGACAGACGAGCAGGGCGATCAGTACGGTGATGCTAACCGCTGTACCGCCGTAGGCGGAGAAGGGCCACAGGGTTGCCGTTGCCAGCAGGAAGACAATGGTGAGCGCCACCAGCAGAATGGTCAGGGCGATCTCGTTCGGCGTTTTACGACGCTGTGCGCCTTCCACCATGGCGATCATCCGGTCGAGAAAGGTTTCGCCCGGGTTAACGCTGCACTGGATCACCAGCCAGTCGGAAAGAATGCGCGTTCCGCCGGTAACTGAGGCGAAATCTCCGCCCGACTCACGGATCACCGGTGCGGATTCCCCGGTAATGGCGCTTTCGTCTACCGACGCGCCGCCCTCAATCACCTCACCGTCGCAGGGGATGATGTCGCCAGCTTCCACCAGCACCACGTCACCTTTGCGCAGTTCATCCGCCGGAACGTGGTCCATCTGCGCGCCGTATTTAGGTTCGCGTAATTTGCGCGCAAAGGCGGTCTTTTTTACCCCTTTCAGGCTGTTGGCCTGTGCCTTACTGCGGCCTTCCGCTAACGCTTCGGCGAAGTTGGCGAACAGCACGGTAAACCACAGCCACAGGCTGATGGCGGCGGTAAAGGTTGCATTCCCTGAAAGGTGTCCCGTTCCCATGGCAATCGCCAGTGCGGTGGTGAGTAAACTTCCAGTCCAGACAATAAACATCACCGGGTTGTGCCACTGCACGCGCGGGCTCAGTTTTTTTACCGCATCCATGAGGGCCTGACGAACTAACGTCGGTTCGAGCAGGGCCAGTTGTTTACGACTCATGACAAATTCTCCGCAAAATCAGCGTAAAGAGAGATATTCCGCAACCGGGCCTAACGCGAGGGCGGGGATAAAGGTCAGGGCACCCACCAGCAAAACGGTGCCAATCAGCAGGCCGACGAACAGCGCGCCGTGAGTCGGTAACGTACCGGTGGTGGTCGGCTGGAGCTTCTTATTCACCAGTGTTCCAGCGATCGCCATGACGGGAATAATCACGCCGAAACGTCCGATGAACATGCAGAACGCCAGCAAACAGTTCCAGAACGGCGAGTTGGCGCTTAATCCTGCAAAGGCGCTGCCGTTGTTGTTGGCGGCAGACGAAACGGCGTAAAGCACTTCGCTAAAGCCGTGAATGCCCGGGTTAAAGACGCCGTTGCGCCCGGCGTCGGTCATCAGCGCCAGCGCGGTACCGAGCAGCACAAGGGTGGGGGTGACCAGAATTGCCAGCGCGGTTAATTTCATTTCGCGGACGTCGATTTTTTTGCCGAGATACTCCGGCGTGCGACCGATCATTAGCCCGGCGATAAACACGGCGAGCAGAACGAACAACAGCATGCCGTACAGCCCCGAACCGACCCCACCGAAAACTACCTCGCCAATCTGCATCAGCCACATCGGGATCATGCCGCCGAGCGCGGTAAAAGAGTCGTGCATGGCGTTCACTGCCCCGCAGGAGGCCGCCGTGGTGACCACCGCATAGAGGCTGCTGGCAAGAATGCCGAAGCGGCTCTCTTTGCCTTCCAGGTTGATATTGCTGTTAGCCCCCAGCTGCATGAAGTGGCTGTTGCCGTTCCATTCGGCCCACATCACCAGTGCTACGCAGACCACGAAGATCAACGACATCGCCCACAGCAGCGTACGTCCCTGGCGGCGATCGTTAACCACATCGCCAAAGGCGAAGCAGAGCGCGGCGGGGATCAGGAAGATCGCCAGCATCTGTACAAAATTGGTTAATGCCGTTGGGTTTTCAAACGGATGCGATGAGTTGGCGTTGAAGAAGCCGCCGCCGTTGGTGCCCAGCATCTTGATCGCTTCCTGCGACGCCACCGGCCCCATTGGAAGGAGTTCCCTGGCCCCTTCAAGCGAGGTGTAAGGGGTATAAGGCAGCAGGTTTTGCAGAGTGCCTTGCTGAATAAAGAACAGGGCAATAATCAGCGCAACAGGCACCAGGATCCAAAGGGTGATGCGCGTGACATCAACCCAGGCGTTGCCGAGGGTGCTGACATTCTGACGGGCAAACGCGCGTGTCAGGGCGAAGATCACCGCGATACCGCTGGCCGCAGAAAGAAAGTTTTGCACGGTTAACCCGGCCATCTGGCTGAAGTAGCTGAGCGTGGTTTCACCAGCGTAAGACTGCCAGTTGGTGTTGGTGACAAAGCTGACCGCCGTGTTCAGCGCCAGATGCCAGGATAAACCCGGTAACTGCTGCGGGTTCAACGGCAGACTGCCCTGGAGCATCAGCAGCGTAAAGAGGGCAATAAGCCCCAGGATATTCAGAAGCAGTATCGCCATTAGGTACTGGCGCCAGTTCATTTCCCGATCGCTGATACCTGAAATGCGCCAGAGCACGTTTTCAATATTTCGCGTGCCAGGCAATGGCACGTTGTTTATCAGCCGCGCCAGCGCTGTTCCCAGCGGCCTGGCGAGCACAAACAGTACCAGTAAAAAGCTGGCAATAAGCAAAAACGCCTGAGCAGCCATCAGAATGCCTCCGCATTAATCAGGGCATAAATCAGATAACCCAATAACAGGAACACCAGCACGATGCCGGCAATCAGACCTGCACTCACAATCCACCTCCGGGTGACTTTTGTTGTTGTACAAACGGTAGGATTTATGGCGCAAAGATTTCGCAAAAATCAGAAGGGCAGGTGTAAAAAAAGTATAAAAAGGGAAAGACCACAATTTAACTATTGGTAAGTAAATCGTTAACTTTTTTGTAACTTAATTACAGGCGGGAATGTAAATATTCACGAAATGAATGAAAATAAGTGGTCGGATGAGTAGTAAAATTACAAACAAAGCGGTATTATTTTAACCAGGTCACAGATTTCACATTTTCCGGAGACGGTTTCCGGCCAACTACAGGGGAGAAAATTATGGATCTTTATAAAGAGTTTCCGGCTCATATCATTTTCATGCGTCGCACTTTCGCCGTAGTGGCTGGCGTGCTGGCCCTGCCGGTGATGCTGTTCTGGAAAGATCGCGCACGTTTCTACAGTTACCTGCACCGCGTCTGGGCGAAAACCAGCGAGAAGCCGGTGTGGATGGATCAGGCCGAGAAAGCGACCTGCGATTTCTACTGATACGGTGTGACATCGTAGCCATAAAAAAACCGCCTACAGCAATGTGGCGGTTTTTTTGTCCCTCGGGATTCGCGGTCCGTTGGGTAATCTTGCAGCCCCTACCCGGGATTTTTATCATACCCTTCTTTAAAAAGTTCACAATCCACTTCACCTTTATAAATTCCTAATTTTACTGAAATAACTTACTTTTGGTGTTGGTGCTAATTATTATGCCACGTCCCTTTCCGCCATCTCGCAAATGGGCATCGGTCCTGGGAAAGGTGTATCCATAGCCGTAAAGCAGCCCACCTACCCGGGCTTGTGTCCACCGATTTATCACCGGTGGTGATAGGTGGAGCGGTTAGCAGCAGGGACCGCATAGTGAAACGCTATTTATGCATCGCGTTCATTGTCGCCAGCGCACTCGTTGTAAAGAGTGATAAACCGGATGTGTTTATTGCCTTTACCCTGATAGCGCAGGACAAGTAGCGTTAAGGCCGCCTTGGGCGGCCTTTTTTATTTCATCCCGTCTACACTTCATGGCAAAGTAGTTCAAAGCGTGCCTTTTTCCTTTTACGGCATGCCCTTACGGACATAATGGACAATTGCCAGGAGTTTTATGCCCACCCATCTGGTTTGGTTTCGCGCGGATTTACGCATTCACGACAACTTCGCTCTCGCGGCGGCCTGCCGCGCTAAAGACGCGAATGTGCTGGCACTGTTTATCGCCACGCCTGAACAGTGGCGGCAGCATGACATGGCGCCCCGGCAAGTGGCACTACTCAGCGCGTATCTGAATGACCTGCAACATTCACTGGCTGAAAAAGGCATTCCGCTGATCTATAAAGAGGCCCATGATTTCGCCGCGCAGCGCCAGACGGTGCAGGCAATCTGCCAGCAGCACGCAGTAACGCATCTTTATTACAACTATCAGTATGAATTCAACGAGCAACAGCGGGATCGTCAGCTGGAGAAAACCCTTGCGGGCGTGGTCTGTGAAGGCTTTGATGACAGCGTGATGCTCGCGCCGGGCAGCGTAATGACCGGTAACCACGAGATGTATAAAGTTTTCACGCCGTTTAAAAATGCCTTTATCAAACGCCTGAAAGAGGGACTACCTGAGTGCGTTACCGCCCCGACCGTGAGAGGGGAAACGATAACGGATCTGCCGGCGATCAGGCTGAATTATCCCCAGCAGTCGTTCGATGAAACACTATTCCCCGCCAGTGAGAAAGCAGCTATTGCCCGGTTGCGTCAGTTCTGCACGCAGGGGGCGGCGGAGTACGAGGCGCGACGGGATTTTCCAGCGACTGAAGGCACCAGCCGCTTGTCGGCCTGTTTAGCGCTGGGCGCGCTCTCTCCGCGCCAGTGTTTACATCGCCTGCTGGCGGAACAGCCTCAGGCCTTAGACGGGGGGGCGGGCGCAGTGTGGCTGAACGAACTGATCTGGCGTGAGTTTTATCGCCATCTGATGACGTATCATCCTGATTTGTGTAAACATCGGCCCTTTATTCGCTGGACCGAACAGGTACAGTGGCAGTCGAATGAGAAGCTGCTTAAAGCATGGCAGCGTGGGCTCACCGGCTTCCCGATTGTTGATGCGGCTATGCGGCAGCTCAATGAAACCGGGTGGATGCATAACCGTCTGCGTATGATTACCGCCAGCTTCCTGGTGAAGGATCTGCTTATCGACTGGCGAACCGGAGAGCGTTATTTTATCTCTCAGCTGATCGATGGCGATCTGGCGGCGAATAACGGCGGCTGGCAGTGGGCGGCCTCCACCGGAACGGATGCGGCTCCCTATTTTCGGATCTTCAATCCGACCACGCAGGGACAACGATTTGACGCCGACGGCGAGTTTATCCGTCGCTGGCTGCCGGAGCTTAAGGATGTCCCGGCCAAAGCCATTCATGAACCCTGGGTATGGGCGGATAAACAGCGTGTTACCCTGAACTATCCCCGTCCCATTGTCGACCATAAACAGGCGCGCGTCGCCACGCTGGCGGCGTACGAAGCCGCCCGAAAAGTTTGAGAGAATGATGATGAAAAACAGTGAACTGGAACGCCTGATTAACGAAAAACTCAACACGGCTTCGTTTAGCGACTACGGCCCGAATGGCTTGCAGGTGGAGGGGCGCGAGGCGGTGCAAAAAATCATCACCGGCGTAACGGCAAGCCAGGCGCTGCTGGATGAGGCGGTGCGTCAGGAAGCCGATGCGGTGATTGTCCACCACGGTTATTTCTGGAAAAACGAATCACCGATTATTCGCGGCATGAAGCGCAACCGACTCAAAACGCTGCTGGCGAATGACATCAACCTGTACGGCTATCACCTGCCGCTCGATGCGCATCCTGAACTGGGAAATAACGTTCAGCTTGCGCAGCTGCTGGGGATTACCGTGATGGGTGAAATTGAACCTCTGGTGCCGTGGGGCGAACTGTCGATGCCGGTTCCGGGTCTGGAGCTGGCTTCGTGGATCGAAGCGCGCCTGGGGCGTCGTCCGCTGTGGTGCGGCGACACCGGGCCGGATACCGTGAAGCGCGTGGCATGGTGCACCGGCGGCGGCCAGGGCTTTATTGACAGCGCGGCGCGTTTTGGTGTCGACGCCTTCATTACCGGCGAAGTCTCCGAGCAGACCATTCACTCAGCCCGTGAACAAGGCCTGCATTTTTACGCGGCGGGCCATCACGCCACCGAGCGTGGCGGCATCCGCGCCCTCAGCGAGTGGCTGACGGAAAATACCGATCTGGATGTGACGTTTATTGATATCCCTAATCCGGCCTGATGAGAGGTAGTTAAGTGCAGCGAGCGCGTTGTTATCTTCTGGGTGAAACCGCGGTAGTTCTGGAGCTTGAGCCTCCGGTGACGCTTGCCACGCAAAAGCGTATCTGGCGTCTGGCTCAGCGACTGCCCGAGCTACCCGGCGTGGTTGAAGCTATTCCGGGTATGAATAATATCACCGTGGTGCTGCGTGATCCGCACACGGGGGCGCTGGATGCCATTGAGCGTCTGCAACGCTGGTGGGAGGAGAGCGAGGCGCTGGAGCCGGAATCGCGGACGATTGAGATCCCGGTTGTCTATGGCGGCAAGGGAGGTCCCGACCTTGGCGTGGTGGCCGAACACTGTGGATTAACGGAGAAGCAGGTTGTGGAGCTGCATAGCTCAGTCGACTATGTTGTCTGGTTTTTGGGATTTCAGCCGGGTTTCCCCTATCTGGGCGGGTTATCGCCCCAGCTGCATACGCCGCGCCGGGCTGAGCCGCGCCTGAGCGTACCGGCGGGCAGCGTGGCGATTGGTGGCGAGCAAACGGGAATTTATCCGCTCGCCTCACCGGGAGGCTGGCAACTGATTGGGCACACGTCCACGCCGTTATTTGAACCAGGCCAGGACGCGCCCATACTCCTGCGTCCGGGGGATACCCTGCGCTTTATCCCGCAGAAGGAGGGGGTATGTTAACGCTTATTCGCGCAGGGCTTTACACCTCGGTACAGGATGCCGGGCGTTTTGGGCTGCGTCAGTCGGGCGTAAGCTACTGCGGTGCGCTCGATCGCCCTTCGCTGGAGATTGCCAACCTGCTGGTAGGTAACGCAGGCAGCACGGCGGCGTTAGAAATTACGCTGGGTCAGTGCGTGATTGAGTTTGGTCAGGAAACCTGGTTTGCCTTAACCGGCGCGGGCTGTGATGCGACGCTGGACGGCAAAGCGGTGTGGACCGGCTGGCGCCTGCGGGCGAAGGCCGGGCAGCGTCTGACGCTCAAGCGTCCTCTGCACGGCGTGCGCAGCTATCTTGCGGTGGCGGGGGGGATCGACGTGCCGGAGGTGTTGGGCTCATCCAGCACCGACCAGAAAGCGGGAATGGGCGGCCATGAAGGACGGCTGCTGCGTGACGGCGATCGTCTGCGAATAAAGACCTCAACGCGTCATTTCACCACCACGCAGGGCGTGAAACAGCTGCTGTGGGGGAACGTGATCCGCGCCTTACCAGGACCGGAATACCATGAGTTTGATGAAGCCGCGAAAGAGTCTTTCTGGCGCTCGCCGTGGAAGATCAGCCCGCAGAGTAACCGCATGGGTTACCGGCTTCAGGGGCAGCCGCTGATCCGCACGACTGACCGGGAGCTGCTTTCCCATGGTCTGTTGCCCGGGGTGATTCAGGTGCCGGGCAACGGGCAGCCCATCGTACTGATGAACGATGCGCAAACCACGGGGGGATATCCGCGTATTGCCTGCATTATCGAAGCGGATCGCTACCATCTGGCGCAAATTCCTCTAGGTCAGCCCATTCATTTTGTGCAGTGTTCGCTGGAGGAGGCGCTGAAAGCCCGGCAGGATCAGCAGCGTTATCTCGAACAGCTGGCGTGGAGGCTCGATGGTAAAGATTGATTTAAACGCCGATCTGGGGGAGGGCAGCAACGCCGATGCGGCGCTGATGACGCTGGTCTCCTCGGTGAATATCGCCTGCGGGTTTCATGCCGGCGATGCGCAGACCATGCTGGCGAGCGTGCGCAATGCCATGAAAAACGGCGTGGCGATTGGCGCTCACCCCAGCTTTCCCGACCGGGGAAACTTTGGTCGCACAGCGATGGATCTGCCGCCTGAGACGGTTTACGCGCAAATGCTCTACCAGATCGGCGCGCTGGAGGCGATAGTGCGCGCTGAGAATGGCGTGTTGCGCCACGTCAAGCCGCACGGCATGCTCTATAACCAGGCGGCGAAAGATCCGGTGTTGGCGGATGCCATTGCCCGTGCGGTGCGGGACTGTAATCCGCAACTGATTCTGGTAGGCCTGGCGGGCAGCGAGCTTATTCGTGCCGGAGAACGGCTGGGGCTGACTACGCGGCAGGAAGTGTTTGCCGATCGGGGATACCTGCCGGACGGTAGCCTTGTTCCGCGTACGCAGGCCGGTGCGCTGATCACCGACGAAGGTAAAGCACTGGCGCAGACGCTGGAGATGGTGCGCTTCGGGCGAGTAACCTCAACGGAGGGGACAACGGCAAACGTTCAGGCTGATACGGTGTGCTTACACGGTGACGGCGAGCATGCGCTCCAGTTTGCGCGACGCCTGCGGGCGGCGTTCTCGGAAGAGGGCATTGTTGTCAGCGCAGAATAATCATGAAAGGACAATAACATGCCAGAAGGTCCGGAGATCCGCCGCGCGGCGGATAGCCTGGAGGCGGCGATAAAGGGCAAACCTCTGACACACGTCTGGTTTGCCTTTCCTCAACTCAAGCCGTTTGAATCGCAGCTGGTGGGGCAGACGGTGACCCACATTGAAACGCGCGGCAAGGCGTTACTCACCCACTTTTCCCATAACCTGACGTTATACAGCCATAATCAGCTTTACGGTGTCTGGCGGGTGGTGGAGGCGGACGAGCAGCCGCAAACGACCCGCGTGCTGCGCGTGCGGCTACAAACGGCGGATAAGGCGATCCTGCTTTACAGCGCCTCTGATATCGAAATGTTAACGCCGGAGCAGCTGCTGACGCATCCGTTCTTACAGCGGGTCGGGCCGGACGTGCTCGACATGCGTCTGACGGCAAGCGATGTGAAAGCCCGGTTGTTATCCCCCACATTCCGCAACCGGCAGTTCTCCGGGCTGTTGCTCGATCAGGCATTTCTGGCGGGGTTGGGAAACTACCTGCGGGTGGAGATCCTCTGGGAAGTGGGGCTGGCGCCGCAGCGCAAAGCGTCGCAGCTGAGCGATGAACAGCTGGAGGCGCTGTCGCACGCGTTACTGGATATTCCACGGCTGTCGTACAACACGCGCGGCGTGGTGGATGAGAACAAGCATCACGGGGCGCTGTTCCGCTTCAAGGTGTTTCATCGGGCAGGTAAAAAGTGTGAGCGGTGCGGCGGGGTGATTGAGAAGGCGACGATCTCTTCCAGGCCGTTTTACTGGTGTCCTGGGTGCCAGATGTAAAAAAGCCGGGTGGTGGCTACGCCTTACCCGGCCTACATCTCGCACTTGTAGGCCCGGCAAGCGAAGCGCCGCCGGGCGTGTTTTTTAGCGCTTAATGTCAGACTTAAAATCACGCTGCTCGTAGCCGGTATACAGCTGACGAGGACGCGCGATTTTCATGCCTTCGCTGTGCATTTCGTTCCAGTGCGCAATCCAGCCCACGGTACGCGCCATGGCGAAGATTACGGTGAACATGGAAGACGGAATGCCCATCGCTTTCAGAATAATGCCAGAGTAGAAATCGACGTTCGGGTAGAGTTTCTTCTCGATGAAGTACGGGTCGTTCAGCGCGATGTGTTCCAGCTCCATCGCTACTTCCAGCAGATCATCTTTGGTGCCCAGCTCTTTCAGCACTTCGTGGCAGGTCTCACGCATGACGGTCGCGCGCGGGTCGTAGTTTTTGTAAACACGGTGACCGAAGCCCATCAGACGGAAGGAGTCATTCTTGTCTTTCGCGCGGCGCACGAACTCAGGAATGTGCTCAACGGAGCTGATCTCTTCCAGCATCTTCAGTGCCGCTTCGTTCGCGCCGCCGTGCGCCGGTCCCCACAGGGAGGCGATGCCCGCAGCGATACAGGCGAACGGGTTCGCGCCGGAAGAGCCCGCGGTACGGACGGTAGAGGTCGAGGCGTTTTGTTCGTGGTCAGCGTGCAGGATCAGAATACGGTCCATCGCGCGTTCCAGCACCGGGTTCACTTCGTACTCTTCGCACGGCGTGGAGAACATCATACGCAGGAAGTTACCCGCGTAGGAGAGGTCGTTGCGTGGGTACACAAACGGCTGACCGATAGAGTATTTGTAACACATCGCCGCCATGGTAGGCATTTTAGACAGCAGACGGAACGCCGCGATATCACGGTGACGTGGGTTATTCACGTCCAGAGAATCGTGGTAGAACGCCGCCAGCGCACCGGTAATACCGCACATGACCGCCATCGGATGAGAGTCACGACGGAACGCATGGAACAGACGGGTAATCTGCTCATGGATCATGGTGTGACGGGTCACGGTGGTTTTAAATTCATCGTACTGGGCCTGCGTCGGTTTTTCGCCGTTCAGCAGGATGTAGCACACTTCCAGATAGTTGGATTCGGTGGCTAACTGATCGATGGGGAAGCCGCGATGGAGCAGGATACCTTCGTCACCGTCAATGTAGGTGATTTTGGATTCGCAAGATGCGGTGGAGGTGAATCCAGGGTCAAAGGTGAATACCCCTTTGGAACCCAGCGTACGGATATCAATAACATCCTGACCGAGCGTGCCTTTTAGCACATCCAGTTCAATAGCATCATCACCATTTAGGGTGAGTTTTGCCTTTGTATCAGCCATTTACGGTCTCCTTAGCGCCTTATGCTTAAGACTGCGCTTTACCGGATTTGCTTTCAGCTGTTAATCATCGTTACCAGATTGTTATTTGGCTTACCGCTCAGCTCACGAGGAGAAACCAGGGTACAGAGCTATGGCGCCTTGCAGGTAAACGAATGAAATATCAGTGAAACAACAGCAAATCAGCGTTTTGCAGTCCGAATTATTCAAACCTGTATATCACTAATAACTGTCCTGATAACTTCGGTCAATACCATCACACTGTTACATAACTATTTGTCAGGTGAAAGAGAGACCTCATAACTTTTGCGCATTATATGCCTTTTCTGATGACGTTTGTAACAATATTGTTTAACATTTGTCAAATCAGATGATTAAAAATTAAAAAGATGTTGTTATCGTGACCCCGATCACTGTTCCAGAGAAAACCCAACAAACTGTATGTAGGTTAATTGTAATGATTTTGTGAACGGCCTATACTGCCGCCAGGTCTCCGGAACACCCTGCAATCCCGAGCCACCCAGCGTTGTAACGTGTCGTTTTAGCATTTGGAAGCAATGTTTTGCATGACGCGCAGTTATAGAAAAGGAACGCTGTCTGACCCGCATCGCAGTCCGGAGGAAGGAAACAATAAGAACAGCATGTGGGCGTTATTCATGATAAGAAATGTGAAAAAACAAAGACCTGTCAATCTGGATCTCAAAACGATCCGATTCCCTGTAACAGCAATAGCGTCCATTCTGCACCGTGTTTCTGGTGTGATTACGTTTGTGGCGGTCGGTATCTTGCTGTGGTTACTGGGAACCAGCCTCTCATCCCCTGAAGGATTCCTCCAGGCCTCAGCCATCATGAACAGCTTCTTCGTGAAATTTATCATGTGGGGCATTCTGACCGCGCTGGCCTATCACGTGGTTGGCGGCGTTCGCCATATGCTGATGGACTTTGGCTACCTGGAAGAGACGTTCGAGGCCGGTAAACGTACCGCTAACATTTCATTTGTGATCACTGTCGTGCTTTCACTTCTCGCAGGAGTTCTCGTATGGTAAGCAACGCCTCCGCATTAGGACGCAACGGCGTACATGACTTCATCCTGGTCCGTGCTACCGCCATCGTTCTCACCCTTTACATCATCTATATGATCGGTTTCTTCGCGACCAGCGGCACGCTGACGTGGGAAATCTGGAGTGGTTTCTTCGGATCGGCCTTCACCAAAGTGTTCACCCTGCTGGCCCTGTTCTCCATCCTTATTCATGCCTGGATTGGCATGTGGCAGGTGTTGACCGATTACGTTAAACCGCTGGCGATTCGCCTTCCGCTGCAACTGATTATTGTTGTTGCTCTGCTGGTTTACGTCATTTATGGATTTGTTGTGGTGTGGGGTGTGTAATGAAACTGCCAGTCAGAGAATTTGATGCTGTTGTGATTGGTGCGGGTGGCGCAGGTATGCGCGCCGCACTACAAATTTCCCAGAGCGGCCAGACCTGTGCGCTGCTCTCTAAAGTATTCCCGACCCGTTCCCACACTGTGTCTGCGCAGGGCGGTATCACCGTTGCGCTGGGTAATTCCCATGAAGATAACTGGGAATGGCATATGTACGATACGGTAAAAGGTTCCGATTACATCGGTGACCAGGATGCCATCGAATATATGTGTAAAACCGGCCCGGAAGCGATTCTGGAGCTGGACCACATGGGTCTGCCGTTCTCTCGTCTGGAAAATGGCACCATCTATCAGCGTCCGTTTGGCGGCCAGTCGAAAAACTTCGGCGGCGAGCAGGCGGCACGAACCGCAGCGGCGGCTGACCGTACCGGCCACGCGCTGCTGCACACGCTGTATCAGCAGAACCTGAAAAACCACACCACCATCTTCTCCGAGTGGTATGCGCTGGATCTGGTGAAAAACGCCGATGGCGCCGTGGTGGGTTGTACCGCCCTGTGCATCGAAACCGGTGAAGTGGTCTACTTCAAAGCCCGCGCAACCGTGCTGGCGACCGGCGGCGCAGGCCGTATCTATCAGTCCACTACCAACGCCCATATCAACACCGGTGACGGCGTTGGGATGGCGATCCGCGCTGGCGTGCCGGTGCAGGACATGGAGATGTGGCAGTTCCACCCAACCGGTATCGCCGGTGCGGGCGTACTGGTGACAGAAGGCTGCCGTGGTGAAGGTGGTTACCTGCTGAACAAACATGGCGAGCGCTTCATGGAGCGTTATGCGCCAAACGCAAAAGACCTTGCGGGCCGTGACGTGGTGGCGCGTTCCATCATGATCGAAATCCGTGAAGGCCGCGGCTGTGACGGCCCTTGGGGTCCACACGCGAAGCTGAAACTCGACCATCTGGGTAAAGAAGTGCTGGAATCCCGTCTGCCGGGCATTCTGGAGCTGTCCCGCACCTTCGCGCACGTCGACCCGGTGAAAGAGCCAATTCCGGTTATCCCAACCTGTCACTACATGATGGGCGGTATTCCGACCAAAGTGACCGGTCAGGCGCTGACCGTGAACGAGCAGGGCGAAGACGTGGTCATCCCTGGCCTGTTCGCGGTAGGCGAAATTGCCTGCGTATCCGTGCACGGCGCAAACCGTCTGGGCGGCAACTCCCTGCTGGACCTGGTGGTATTTGGTCGTGCGGTGGGTCTGCATCTCCAGGAGTCTATTGCCGAGCAGGGCGCGCTGCGTGATGCGACCGACGACGAAATAGATGCCTCTCTTGAGCGCCTCAACCGCTGGAACGGCAACCGTAGCGGCGAAGATCCGGTGGAGATCCGTAAGGCGTTGCAGGAGTGTATGCAGCACAACTTCTCGGTATTCCGCGAAGGTGACGCGATGGCCAAAGGGCTTGAGCAGCTGAAAGCGATCCGCGAGCGTCTGAAGAATGCCCGTCTGGATGATACCTCCAGCGAGTTCAACACCCAGCGCGTTGAGTGCCTGGAGCTGGATAACCTGATGGAAACCGCGTTCGCCACTGCGATGTCGGCAAACTTCCGTACCGAAAGCCGTGGCGCCCATAGCCGCTTCGACTTCCCGGATCGTGATGACGAAAACTGGCTGTGCCATTCCCTGTATCTGCCAGAGTCGGAAACCATGACGCGTCGTAGCGTTAACATGGAACCGAAACTGCGTCCGGCGTTCCCGCCGAAGATTCGTACTTACTAATGCGGAGACAGGATAATGAAACTCGAATTCTCAGTTTATCGTTATAACCCGGATGTAGACGATGCTCCGCGTATGCAGGATTACACCCTCGAAGCGGAAGAAGGTCGTGACATGATGCTGCTGGATGCCTTAATCCAGCTGAAAGAGAAAGATCCTACGCTGTCGTTCCGCCGCTCCTGCCGTGAAGGGGTGTGTGGCTCTGACGGTGTAAACATGAACGGCAAAAACGGTCTGGCCTGTATTACGCCAATTTCAGCGCTACAGCGTTCTGGCCAGAAAATTGTGATCCGTCCTCTGCCTGGCCTGCCGGTCGTGCGTGATTTGGTGGTGGACATGGGGCAATTCTATGCACAATATGAGAAGATTAAGCCTTACTTATTGAATAATGGGCAAAATCCACCCGCTCGCGAGCACTTACAGTCTCCTGAGCAGCGTGAAAAACTCGATGGGTTGTACGAGTGTATTCTCTGTGCATGCTGTTCTACGTCATGCCCGTCATTCTGGTGGAACCCGGATAAATTTATCGGCCCTGCGGGTCTGCTGGCTGCCTATCGCTTCCTGATCGACAGCCGCGATACCGAAACCGAGAATCGTCTGGAAGGGCTAAGTGACGCTTTCAGCGTATTCCGCTGCCATAGCATCATGAACTGCGTCAGTGTGTGTCCTAAGGGGCTGAACCCGACGCGCGCCATCGGGCATATTAAGTCGATGTTGTTGCAGCGCAGTGCGTAAGTAACATCGCCGGATGGCGCTGCGCTTATCCGGCCTACGTAACAGTAGGCCCGGTAAGCGTAGCGTCACCGGGCAAATTGCAGAAACCTTTAAAAACTGCCCTGAAGTTTAGACAGTTTCTAAAGGTTCCTTCGCGGGCCAAATGAAAAGAGCTCGCAGGTGAACCCCGGCACGTACACGTGGTGTGCGTGGTAGTTTCTACGGCGAAAGTAAGCATAAAAATGCTTAAGGGATCACGATGCAGAACGGCGCAATGAAAGCCTGGCTGGACTCTTCTTACCTCTCTGGTTCAAACCAGAGCTGGATAGAACAGCTCTATGAAGACTTCTTAACCGATCCTGACTCAGTGGACGCAAACTGGCGTTCCATGTTCCAGCAGTTGCCTGGTACAGGGGTCAAACCGGATCAATTCCATTCAAAAACACGTGATTATTTCCGTCGTCTGGCGAAGGATGCCTCACGTTACTCTTCTGCGATTTCCGACCCTGACACCAATGCGAAGCAGGTTAAAGTCCTGCAACTTATCAACGCTTATCGCTTCCGTGGTCACCAGCATGCGAATCTCGATCCGCTGGGACTGTGGCAGCAGGAACGTGTAGCGGATCTTGATCCGGCTTATCACGATCTGACCGAGGCCGATTTCCAGGAAAGCTTTAACGTAGGTTCCTTTGCCATCGGCAAAGACACGATGAAGCTGGGCGATCTGATTGACGCGCTCAAGCAAACCTACTGCGGCTCCATCGGCGCGGAATATATGCACATTACCTCCACCGAAGAGAAACGCTGGATCCAGCAGCGTATCGAATCCGTGGCAGGCCACGCGAATTTCTCAGCAGAAGAGAAAAAACGTTTCCTCAGCGAACTGACCGCAGCGGAAGGCCTTGAGCGCTATCTGGGCGCGAAATTCCCTGGCGCAAAACGCTTCTCACTGGAGGGCGGCGATGCGTTAGTCCCGATGCTGAAAGAGCTGATTCGTCATGCCGGTAAGAGCGGCACGCGCGAAGTGGTGCTGGGCATGGCGCACCGTGGTCGCCTGAACGTGCTGGTTAACGTGCTGGGTAAAAAGCCGCAGGATCTGTTCGACGAATTTGCGGGTAAACATAAAGAGCACCTCGGCACCGGTGACGTGAAGTACCACATGGGCTTCTCGTCAGATATCGAAACCGAGGGCGGTCAGGTTCACCTGGCGCTGGCGTTTAACCCGTCGCACCTGGAAATCGTCAGCCCGGTGGTTATCGGTTCCGTGCGTGCGCGTCTGGATCGTCTGGACGAGCCGAGCAGCAATAAAGTGCTGCCAATCACCATTCACGGTGATGCGGCGGTCACAGGGCAGGGCGTGGTTCAGGAAACCCTGAACATGTCGAAAGCGCGTGGTTATGAAGTGGGCGGTACCGTTCGCATCGTAATCAACAACCAGGTGGGCTTCACCACCTCTAACCCGCTGGATGCGCGTTCCACCCCGTACTGCACCGACATCGGTAAAATGGTTCAGGCACCCATCTTCCACGTTAACGCGGATGACCCTGAAGCCGTTGCTTTCGTTACCCGTCTGGCGCTGGACTTCCGTAACACCTTCAAGCGCGACGTGTTCATTGACCTCTTCTGCTACCGCCGTCACGGCCACAACGAAGCGGATGAGCCAAGTGCAACCCAGCCGCTGATGTACCAGAAAATCAAAAAACACCCGACGCCGCGTAAAATCTACGCTGACAAGCTGGAAAGCGAAAAAGTGGCGACGCTGGAAGATGCGACCGAGATGGTCAATCTTTATCGCGACGCGCTGGATGCGGGTGAATGCGTAGTGAAAGAGCTGCGCCCAATGAACATGCACTCCTTTACCTGGTCGCCGTATCTCAACCACGAGTGGGACGAGAGCTACCCGAACAAGGTTGAGATGAAGCGTTTGCAGGAACTGGCTAAACGCATCAGCACCGTGCCGGAAGCGATCGAGATGCAGTCCCGCGTGGCCAAGATCTATGGCGATCGCCAGGCAATGGCGGCGGGTGAGAAGCTGTTCGACTGGGGCGGCGCGGAAACGCTGGCCTATGCGACGCTGGTTGACGAAGGTATTCCGGTTCGTCTGTCCGGTGAAGATGCGGGTCGTGGCACCTTCTTCCACCGTCATGCGGTTGTACACAACCAGTCTAACGGTTCAACGTACACTCCGCTTCAGCACGTGCATAACGGTCAGGGCCAGTTCAAGGTCTGGGACTCCGTGCTGTCAGAAGAAGCGGTTCTGGCCTTCGAATACGGCTACGCCACCGCAGAACCCCGCACCCTGACCATCTGGGAAGCGCAGTTCGGTGACTTCGCCAACGGTGCGCAGGTCGTCATCGACCAGTTCATCTCCTCCGGTGAGCAGAAGTGGGGCCGTATGTGCGGTCTGGTGATGCTGCTGCCGCACGGCTATGAAGGACAAGGTCCGGAGCACTCCTCCGCGCGTCTGGAGCGTTATCTGCAACTTTGCGCCGAGCAGAATATGCAGGTTTGCGTGCCGTCCACTCCGGCTCAGGTTTACCACATGCTGCGTCGTCAGGCGCTGCGCGGTATGCGCCGTCCGCTGGTGGTCATGTCGCCAAAATCCCTGCTGCGCCATCCACTGGCGGTCTCCAGCCTGGAAGAGCTGGCAAACGGCACCTTCCTGCCGGCCATCGGTGAAATTGACGAGCTGGATCCGCAGGCCGTTAAGCGTGTCGTAATGTGTTCTGGTAAGGTTTATTACGACCTGCTGGAACAGCGCCGTAAGAACGATCAGAAAGATGTCGCCATCGTGCGTATCGAACAGCTTTATCCGTTCCCGCATCAGGCGATGCAGGAAGTGCTGAAACAGTACGCTCACGTTCATGATTTTGTCTGGTGCCAGGAAGAGCCGCTCAACCAGGGCGCATGGTATTGCAGCCAGCATCATTTCCGTGAAGTGATTCCATTTGGGTCTGCCCTGCGTTATGCAGGTCGCCCGGCCTCCGCCTCTCCGGCGGTAGGGTATATGTCCGTTCACCAGAAGCAGCAACAAGATCTGGTCAATGACGCGCTGAACGTCGATTAATTAAAGGATACATAATGAGTAGCGTAGATATTCTTGTTCCCGACCTGCCTGAGTCCGTAGCAGATGCAACCGTCGCCACCTGGCACAAAAAACCAGGCGACGCGGTAACCCGTGACGAAGTGCTGGTAGAAATCGAAACTGACAAAGTGGTACTGGAAGTACCGGCTTCAGCGGATGGCATTCTGGATGCAGTCCTGGAAGATGAAGGTACGACCGTCACTTCTCGCCAGATCCTGGGTCGCCTGCGTGAAGGCAATAGCGCGGGCAAAGAGTCCAGCGCCAAATCTGAAGAGAAAGCGTCTACTCCGGCCCAGCGCCAGCAGGCGTCTCTGTCCGATCAGACCAATGACGCGCTCAGCCCGGCGATCCGTCGCCTGCTGGCTGAGCACAGCCTCGATCCGGCAGCCATCAAAGGCACCGGCGTGGGTGGCCGTCTGACGCGCGAAGACATCGACAAGCATCTGGCAAAAGCGCCTTCTGAGGCGAAAGCGGAAGCGAAAGCCCCTGCGGCAGCACCAGCGGCACAGCCAGCTCTGGGCGCACGTAGCGAAAAACGCGTGCCGATGACCCGCCTGCGTAAGCGCGTGGCCGAGCGTCTGCTGGAAGCGAAAAACTCCACCGCGATGCTGACCACCTTTAACGAAGTCAACATGAAGCCAATCATGGATCTGCGCAAGCAGTACGGTGACGCGTTTGAAAAACGTCACGGTATCCGTCTGGGCTTCATGTCCTTCTACGTGAAAGCGGTAGTTGAAGCGCTGAAACGCTACCCGGAAGTGAACGCGTCTATCGATGGCGATGACGTGGTTTACCACAACTACTTCGACGTCAGCATGGCGGTTTCTACCCCACGCGGCCTGGTTACCCCGGTTCTGCGTGACGTGGATACCCTGGGTATGGCTGACATCGAGAAGAAAATCAAAGAGCTGGCCGTGAAAGGCCGCGACGGCAAGCTGACCGTTGAGGACCTGACTGGCGGTAACTTCACCATTACCAACGGTGGTGTGTTCGGCTCGCTGATGTCTACCCCGATCATCAACCCGCCGCAGAGCGCGATCCTGGGTATGCACGCCATTAAAGATCGTCCAATGGCGGTAGACGGTAAAGTGGAGATCCTGCCGATGATGTACCTGGCGCTCTCTTACGATCACCGCCTGATCGACGGCCGCGAGTCCGTAGGCTTCCTGGTTGCCATTAAAGAGCTGCTGGAAGATCCAACGCGTCTGCTGCTGGACGTCTAGTTTTTGCAGTCTTGCCCGGCGGCGCGTTGCTTGCCGGGCCTACAAAAGCACTACCTAACGATTACCTGAAGGATGGATAGAACACATGAACTTACATGAATATCAGGCCAAACAGCTGTTTGCCCGGTATGGCTTACCGGCTCCGGTGGGTTATGCCTGTACTACCCCGCGTGAAGCAGAAGAAGCCGCGTCTAAAATCGGTTCCGGCCCGTGGGTAGTTAAATGTCAGGTTCACGCTGGTGGCCGTGGTAAAGCGGGCGGTGTGAAGGTTGTTAAGAGCAAAGAAGAGATCCGTGCGTTTGCTGAACATTGGCTCGGCAAGCGTCTGGTAACCTACCAGACAGATGCGAACGGCCAGCCGGTTAACCAGATCCTGGTTGAAGCGGCAACCGACATCGCGAAAGAACTGTACCTCGGCGCAGTCGTAGACCGTAGCTCCCGTCGCGTGGTGTTCATGGCGTCTACCGAAGGCGGCGTGGAAATCGAAAAAGTGGCGGAAGAAACCCCGCACCTGATCCACAAAGTGGCTATCGATCCGCTGGCGGGCCCAATGCCTTACCAGGGTCGTGAGCTGGCATTCAAACTGGGTCTGGAAGGCAAGCTGGTTCAGCAGTTCACCAAGATCTTCATGGGTCTGGCGACCATTTTCCTGGAGCGCGATTTGGCGCTGATCGAGATCAACCCGCTGGTGATCACCACCCAGGGCGACCTGATCTGCCTCGACGGCAAGCTGGGCGCTGACGGCAACGCGCTGTTCCGCCAGTCCGATCTGCGTGAAATGCGCGATCAGTCTCAGGAAGATCCGCGTGAAGCACAGGCTGCACAGTGGGAGCTGAACTACGTCGCGCTGGATGGCAACATCGGCTGCATGGTTAACGGTGCGGGCCTGGCAATGGGCACCATGGACATCGTTAAGCTGCACGGCGGTGAGCCAGCGAACTTCCTCGACGTGGGCGGTGGCGCAACTAAAGAGCGCGTAACCGAAGCGTTCAAAATCATTCTCTCTGACAGCAACGTGAAAGCGGTTCTGGTGAACATCTTCGGCGGTATCGTACGTTGCGACCTGATCGCCGACGGTATCATCGGCGCGGTAGAAGAAGTGGGCGTTAACGTTCCGGTTGTTGTACGTCTGGAAGGGAACAACGCTGAACTCGGCGCGAAAAAACTGGCTGACAGCGGCCTGAATATTATTGCAGCGAAAAGTCTGACGGATGCAGCTCAGCAGGTTGTTGCCGCAGTGGAGGGGAAATAATGTCCGTTTTAATTAATAAAGATACCAAGGTTATCTGCCAGGGCTTCACCGGTAGCCAGGGGACTTTCCACTCCGAACAGGCGATTGCCTACGGTACGCAGATGGTTGGCGGCGTAACGCCAGGTAAAGGCGGCACCACGCACCTGGGCCTGCCGGTGTTCAACACCGTGCGTGAAGCGGTAGAAGCGACGGGCGCAACCGCGACCGTGATCTACGTACCGGCGCCGTTCTGCAAAGACTCTATTCTGGAAGCGATCGACGCAGGCATTAAGCTGATCATCACCATCACCGAAGGCATCCCGACGCTGGATATGCTGACCGTGAAGGTGAAGCTGGACGAAGCAGGCGTGCGCATGATCGGCCCGAACTGCCCAGGCGTTATCACTCCAGGCGAATGCAAAATCGGTATCATGCCGGGCCACATTCATCGCCCAGGCAAAGTGGGTATCGTGTCCCGTTCCGGTACCCTGACCTATGAAGCGGTTAAGCAGACCACCGACTACGGTTTCGGCCAGTCCACCTGCGTGGGCATCGGCGGTGACCCGATCCCGGGCTCTAACTTCATCGACATCCTGAAGCTGTTCCAGGAAGATCCACAGACCGAAGCGATCGTGATGATCGGTGAGATCGGTGGTAGCGCGGAAGAAGAAGCGGCTGCTTACATCAAAGATCATGTGACCAAGCCGGTGGTGGGTTACATCGCGGGTGTGACCGCGCCGAAAGGCAAACGTATGGGTCACGCGGGCGCGATTATCGCAGGCGGTAAAGGTACGGCTGATGAGAAATTCGCAGCACTGGAAGCCGCAGGCGTGAAAACCGTTCGCAGCCTGGCGGATATCGGTGAAGCACTGAAATCCATCATTAAGTAAGTCCTCTCTGCTCCCCGAATGGGGCGCGTTGAAGTATAAAAAAATGTCCGTTTCGACATGGTTGGCCGCTGTAAAGCGGCCTTTTTTTATTGCCTGCGTTTAGCCACCAGAGTGAATTTATAGTCGTCGGTGTTAAACACGTTGCGACTGTATTCAAATACCCGGCCGTCTTTCAGAAAGCCACGAGAGACTTTTTCCAGAATCGGTTTTGCCGGATCGAGCGCCAGGGCGGCAATCGCCTCATCCGATGGCATGACTGGCACCAGCTCCTGCTCGCTGCGATCGATCACCATCTTTTTGATCTGCTCAATGTAATGGTATTTCGACTGTTCCATCACTTCCCAGGTGAGGTCGGGGAACATCGCCAGCGGCATCCATGTCTCTTCCAGATTCACCGGCTTTTCCCTGATGAAGCGTACGCGCTTGACGTGCCAGACCTTATCATCCGGATTGAGCGCAAGTTTTGCCGCGAGCCGCTCATCGGCTTTCACCACTTCGAAGACGCTGACGTCGCTGTGCGTATCGACGTTGCGATCCGCTAACTTTTCGTAAAAACCGGTGAGCTGATAAATATCGTAATTCACCCGCTCCTCTTTTACATACGAGCCGCTGCCCTGAATACTTTCGATGATCTGCTCGTCGGCGAGCAGCTTCAAAGCCTGCCGCACGGTGACCCGGCTGACGCTAAACGCCTCCTGAAGGCTGGATTCCGTCGGCAGCGCGTCGCCAGGTTTTAACTCACCGGCATTAATTTTCTCGCGGAACGCATCGGCGATCTGCCGGTACATCGGTTTATTGCCCATTGTGTCGCGCCTTTTTAATACGTTTTCAGGGAATTATGCCTTCAGTGGTAAATTTGTAAATAATACAAATAAGATACAAATATCGGTGTTAGTGAAAATGATCACATAAATGTATTATCCGGTCTGCCACAATCCTGCCCAGACAATAACTTTGGATAGGTGAGGATCTTATGAACCTGACGACTCTGACCGACCCCCGTGCTGTCTGCGTGCAGGCGCAGTTTACCAGCCGTGATGAGGCAATCCGTCAGCTTGCGACGCGGCTGGTGGCGTTGGGCAAAATAGCCAACGCCGATACGTTTCTGGCAGACGTTTTCCATCGGGAATCGCTTGGCCCGACGGCGCTGGGCGAGGGGCTGGCCGTACCTCATGGTAAATCAGTGGCGGTAAACGAAGCGGCTTTTGCCGTGGCCACACTGCGTGAGCCGCTGGCCTGGGAAGGTGTGGACGGACCGGAGGAGGTCGAGCTGATTTTTCTGCTCGCCATTCCTCCCGCACAAGCGGGATCAACGCATATTCAGGTCCTGACGGAACTGACGTCTCGCCTGGCGGATGACGAGCTCAGGGCGCGCGTGATGACGGCGACCAGCGCGGAAGCGGTGCTTGCGGCGCTGGAAACAGCGCCTGACACACAAGAAACCGCCGTTGCGGAGAATGCCCCGACGATCGTCTGCGTTACCGCCTGTCCGGCCGGGATCGCCCATACCTACATGGCAGCGGAGTATCTCGAAAAAGCGGGACGTAAGCTCGGCGTCAATGTGGTGGTCGAAAAGCAGGGGGCAAATGGTATTGAGGGGCGCATCACCGCGCAGCAGTTGCAGGAGGCAAAAGCGTGTATCTTCGCGGCGGAAGTGGCGATCAAAGAGCGTGAGCGTTTTCAGGGGATGCCCGCCATTTCCGTGCCCGTCGCGGAACCCTTACGCCATGCGGAAGCGCTCATTGAGCGTGCGCTGGCGCTACAGCCTGTATCCGATGCGCGTCCTGCGCACGTCGACACGGACGCGAAAAAGTGCGTTAAAACCGAACTCAAGCAGGCGCTGCTCAGCGGTATCTCCTTTGCGGTACCGCTGATTGTCGCCGGCGGTACGGTGCTGGCGGTGTCGGTACTGCTTGCGCAAATCCTGGGCTTGCAGCATCTGTTCGATCAGGAAAACTCGTGGCTGTGGATGTACCGCAAACTGGGCGGCGGGATGCTCGGTATTCTGATGGTGCCTGTTCTGGCGGCCTATACCGCTTACTCGCTGGCGGATAAACCTGCGCTAACGCCGGGCTTTGCGGCGGGTCTTGCCGCCAATATGATCGGCTCTGGTTTTCTCGGGGCCATCGTCGGCGGGCTGATTGCGGGCTACCTGATGCGCTGGGTGAAAAACCACATCCGGCTGAGTAGCCGCTACAACGGCTTTCTGACCTTTTATCTCTATCCGGTGATTGGCGTGCTGGGCGCAGGCAGCCTGATGCTGTTTGTGATCGGCGAACCGGTGGCCTGGATCAATAATGCCCTGACCGCCTGGCTTAACGGTCTGTCCGGCGCGAACGCGCTGCTGCTGGGGGCGATCCTGGGCTTTATGTGCTCGTTCGATCTGGGCGGTCCGGTCAACAAAGCCTCTTACGCGTTCTGTCTGGGAGCGATGGCCAATGGCGTATACGGGCCTTATGCGATTTTTGCCTCCGTCAAAATGGTATCGGCCTTTACCGTGACGGCATCAACGATGCTGGCTCCGAACCTGTTCAAACAGTTCGAAATTGAAACCGGCAAGTCCACCTGGCTGCTGGGGCTGGCGGGCATCACCGAAGGGGCAATTCCGATGGCTATCGAGGATCCGTTGCGGGTCATTGGCTCATTTGTTCTGGGGTCAATGGTGACCGGAGCGATTGTCGGGGCGATGGGGATTGGGCTATCCACCCCCGGCGCGGGCATTTTCTCGCTCTTCTTACTGCATGATGCCGGGCTGGGCGGCGTGATGGCCGCTGTCGGCTGGTTTGGCGCCGCGCTGGCTGGCGCCGCAATCTCTACGCTCATTTTACTGCTCTGGCGACGCCAGGCCGTGAAGAGCGGCACCTACGTGACTGAAGACATACCCTCCTAAACACGCACCGACAGGAAACGAAGATGAAAGCTGTATCTCGCGTTCATATCACGCCACATATGCACTGGGACCGGGAGTGGTACTTCACCACCGAAGCGTCACGTATTCTTCTGGTCAATAATATGGAAGAGATCCTCACTCGTCTTGAGCAGGACGCAGAGTATAAATACTACGTACTCGACGGCCAGACGGCGGTGCTGGAAGATTATTTTGCCGTGAAACCGGAAAACAGGCCACGCGTGAAGGCACTGGTGGCGGCCGGGAAGCTGATTATCGGGCCGTGGTATACCCAGACGGATACCACCCTTGTTTCCGGCGAGTCGATTGTCCGAAATCTGATGTACGGTATACGCGACTGTCTGGCCTTTGGCGAGCCGATGAAAATTGGCTATCTGCCGGACTCCTTCGGCATGTCCTCCCAGCTGCCGCACATTTACAACGGTTTTGGCATCTCGCGCACCATGTTCTGGCGCGGGTGTTCCGAGCGGCACGGTACCGATAAAACCGAATTTCTCTGGCAAAGCCAGGACGGCAGCGAAGTGACGGCACAGGTGCTACCGCTGGGCTACGCGATTGGTAAGTACTTACCGGAGGATGAGGCCGGGCTGCGCAAACGGCTCGACACGTACTTCGAGGTGCTGGAAAAAGCCTCCGTGACGAAAGAAATCTTACTGCCTAACGGCCATGATCAGATGCCGCTCCAGCAGAACATCTTTGCGGTGATGGATAAGCTGCGCGAAATCTATCCGCAGCGTCAGTTTGTGATGAGCCGCTTCGAGGAGGTGTTTGACCACATTGATGCGCACCGCGATGAACTGGCGACGCTGAAAGGGGAGTTTATTGACGGTAAATATATGCGGGTGCACCGGACGATAGGCTCCACGCGGATGGACATCAAAATCGCCCACGCCCGGATAGAGAATAAAATCGTCAACGTCCTTGAGCCGCTGGCCACGCTTGCCTGGACGCTGGGCTTTGAGTATCACCACGGCTTGCTGGAAAAAATGTGGAAAGAGATCCTCAAGAATCACGCCCATGACAGTATCGGCTGCTGCTGTAGTGACAAAGTGCATCGCGAGGTGATGTCCCGCTTCGAGCTGGCGGAAGACATGGCCGATAACCTGACATGCTTCTATATGCGCAAGATTGTCGACAACATGCCGCAGAGCGAGGAAGACAAACTGGTGATGTTTAACCTCACGCCCTGGCCGCGTGAGGAAGTGATTAACACCACGATACGTCTGCGCGCCAGCCAGTTCCGCCTGCTGGACGATAGGGGGAATGAAATCCCTTACTGCCTGCGCAGCGCGCGTGAAATCGACCCCGGCTTGATTGACCGGCAGATTGTGCATTACGGTAACTACGATCCCTTTATGGAGTTTGATATCCAGCTCAATCAGATCCTGCCATCAATGGGTTACCGCACGCTCTATATCGAGCCGCACGTAGCCGGCAAGCTGCTGGCGGCAGAAAAATCGTCGGAGGCGTTACTGGAAAATGCTTTCTGGGAAATAACGTTAAACGACGACGGCACCCTGCGTCTGCTCGATAAAGCGTCCGGGCTTATCTATGACCGCGTGCTGGAAATAGAAGAGAGCTCGGATGATGGCGATGAGTACGACTACTCGCCTTCACGGGAAGAGTGGAGACTCACTTCCGCTCAGGGCGAGCATGAGGTTGAGGTGATCCACGAGGCCTGGCAGAGCAGGGCGGTGATCCGCCATCGCATGGCGGTGCCGGCGGATCTCGCCGAACGTTCTGCGCGTCAGCAGACGGGAACGCTTGAGGCAGAACTCACGGTCACGCTCAGCCATAACAGCCGACGTATCGACGTTGAGGCGCGTCTCGGAAATCACGCGGATGACCACCGTGTGCGGGTGCTGATCCCGACGCCATTTACCGCAGACACGGTGTTAGCCGATACCCAGTTCGGTTCGCTGACGCGACCTGTACAGGATGAAGCGATGGCGAACTGGCAGGAGGAGGGCTGGAAGGAAGCGCCGCTGCCGGTGTGGAATCTGCTCAACTACGCGGTGCTCCAGGAACGGCGTAACGGAATGGCCCTGTTTACCGAAGGGTTGCGCGAATTTGAAGTGACTGGCGAGCGTCAAAAAACGTTTGCCCTGACGTTGCTTCGCGGCGTGGGGGTGCTTGGGAAGGAAGATTTACTGCTGCGCCCCGGCAGACCGTCCGGGATCAAAATGCCGGTGCCTGATTCGCAGATGCGGGGCCAGTTAACCTGTCGCTTTAGCCTGTTCAGTTTTAATGGTACGCCCGTCAGTGCTGGCGTTGCGCAGCAGGCGAAGTCGTGGTTAACGCCAGTGCACTGTTATAACAAAATCCCGTGGGATGCGATGAAGCTTAACCGCGCCTTTTTCACCACACCCTGTAGCTATAGCCTGTTAACGCTGGCGCCTAACGGATGCGTACTCAGTGCGCTGAAAAAAGCGGAGGATCGTGACGAGATGATTCTTCGTCTGTACAACCCTGCGGAGACCCGCTCCGGTGACGTGGCTTTGTCTGTGAACCGTGAGGTCCAGGCCTGTTGCGAAACGGACATGAATGAGGTGCGCAAGGCGCAAGGGGAGGAGGGTTCAGCCATTACGGGGGCGTTCCGGCCATGCCAGTCACGCACCTTTAGCATAAAAATTGAAAGGTAATCCTCCGAACAAAATAAAGGCCGCAGGAATGCGGCCTTTATTTCATCAAATAGTCACGAAAGGGTGTTAATTTTAAGATTATTAAAGGTGAATGAAATGTAATCGCTTCGGCGGGTAGCAAAGCGAAAGAAAAATACTGTGAAGCAGATAACATTATATGTTTATCTTCCGGCAAAATGCGTTTTTTCTTGCGCGTTAATAAAAATCACAACTGTTTATATTATCTTCTGGCTTTTATAACCAATAACGCCTTTAAATATACATATTGTTAACAAGGTTTTTACTATCCGCACCACAAAGAAACATCATTAACAGCTCTGACTGTTTTTGATTTAAATCAATGTTTAATACTTGGAAAAAGGCTCCGAAAGGCGTTAAATTGTTCCCGATCAAAATGGCCGAAAAGTGGTAATTTTGCTATAAATTGATCGCCGTCGAAAAACGTAAATCTGTTCGAATAAAAACCTGTTTATTGTAAGGGTTTTGCAGCGTATTATATTTACGGGATCAATTTGGTTTTTTCTTAACGTATTTGTAACCTTTCATCATTGCTTTTTCCTCCTGAAGAGAATAAGCAACGAAGAAGGGAAGCAGATAACTTTGTATTGGGGCATGCGTGTGGATCCTTATCTAACGGGGTTCACTCTCGGAGTCTTCATGCGATGAGCAAGGAGTCATAATGTTAGACGTAGTCGAACTGTCGCGCTTACAGTTTGCCTTGACCGCGATGTACCACTTCCTGTTTGTGCCGCTGACGCTCGGTATGGCGTTCCTGCTGGCCATCATGGAAACGGTTTACGTCCTCTCCGGCAAACAGATTTATAAAGATATGACCAAGTTCTGGGGCAAGTTGTTTGGTATCAACTTTGCGCTGGGCGTGGCAACCGGTCTGACCATGGAGTTCCAGTTCGGGACAAACTGGTCTTACTATTCCCATTATGTGGGGGATATTTTCGGTGCGCCGCTGGCCATTGAAGGTCTGATGGCCTTCTTCCTCGAATCCACCTTTGTAGGTCTGTTCTTCTTCGGTTGGGACCGTCTGGGTAAAGTCCAGCATATGGCGGTAACCTGGCTGGTGGCATTAGGCTCCAACTTGTCCGCACTGTGGATCCTGGTGGCGAACGGCTGGATGCAAAACCCAATCGCATCTGATTTCAACTTCGAAACCATGCGTATGGAGATGGTCAGCTTCGCTGAGCTGGTCCTGAACCCGGTTGCTCAGGTTAAATTCGTTCACACCGTGGCGTCTGGCTATGTGTGCGGCGCGATGTTCGTGCTGGGCATCAGCTCCTACTATATGCTGCGCGGCCGCGACTTCGCCTTTGCCAAGCGTTCTTTTGCTATCGCAGCAAGCTTCGGTATGGCCGCGATTCTGTCCGTTATTGTTCTGGGTGATGAATCCGGTTATGAAATGGGCGACGTGCAGAAAACCAAACTCGCCGCAATTGAAGCTGAATGGGAAACCCAGCCGGCACCGGCAGCGTTTACCCTGTTCGGTGTGCCTGACCAGGAAGCGCAGGAAAACCGCTTCGCCATTCAAATTCCTTACGCTCTGGGTATTATCGCCACGCGCTCCGTCGACAAACAGGTGACTGGCCTGAAAGATCTGATGGTGCAGCATGAAGAGCGTATCCGTAACGGGATGAAAGCCTACTCGCTGCTGGAACAGCTGCGCGCCGGCTCTACCGACCAGGGCGTTCGCGATCAATTTAACGACGTGAAGAAAGACCTCGGTTACGGTCTGCTGCTGAAACGCTATACCCCGAACGTCTCCGACGCGACGGAAGCGCAGATTCAGATGGCAACCAAAGACTCTATTCCACGCGTTGCGCCGCTGTACTTCGCGTTCCGCATCATGGTGGGTTGCGGCATTATCATGCTGCTGATCATCGCGGCCTCGTTCTGGTCAGTCATTCGTAACCGTATCGGTGAGAAAAAATGGCTGCTGCGCACCGCGCTGTACGGTATCCCACTGCCATGGATTGCTATCGAGTCCGGCTGGTTTGTTGCGGAATATGGCCGTCAGCCGTGGGCGATCGGTGAGGTGCTGCCAACAGCGGTAGCAAACTCCTCCCTGACCGCAGGCGACCTGATCTTCTCCATGCTGCTCATTTGCGGTCTGTACACCCTGTTCCTGGTGGCTGAACTGTTCCTGATGTTCAAGTTCGCGCGCCTTGGCCCAAGCAGCCTGAAAACCGGTCGCTACCACTACGAGCAGTCTGTTGCGACTACTCAGCCGGCACGCTAAGACAGGAGTCATCAAATGATCGATTATGAAGTATTGCGTTTTATCTGGTGGCTGCTGATCGGTGTTCTGCTGATTGGTTTCGCGGTCACCGATGGTTTCGACATGGGCGTGGGCATGCTCACCCGTTTCCTCGGTCGTAATGACACCGAGCGTCGAATCATGATCAACTCCATCGCCCCGCACTGGGACGGTAACCAGGTGTGGCTGATCACCGCAGGCGGCGCGCTGTTCGCTGCCTGGCCGATGGTCTACGCGGCTGCGTTCTCCGGCTTCTATGTGGCGATGATTCTGGTGCTGGCTTCTTTATTCTTCCGTCCGGTGGGTTTCGACTACCGTTCCAAGATTGAAGACACCCGCTGGCGTAACATGTGGGACTGGGGCATCTTCATCGGTAGC
The DNA here is from genome assembly GCF_001037805.1 of Enterobacter sp. BIDMC93. NCBI lineage: Bacteria > Pseudomonadati > Pseudomonadota > Gammaproteobacteria > Enterobacterales > Enterobacteriaceae > Enterobacter > Enterobacter sp. BIDMC93. The sequence continues at coordinate 3,700,239 of NZ_KQ089962.1, read as the reverse complement.
TTCGTTCCACCGCTGGTCATTGGTGTGGCGTTTGGTAACCTGTTGCAGGGCGTACCGTTCCACGTCGACGAATATATGCGTCTGTTCTACACCGGTAACTTCTTCCAGCTGCTGAATCCGTTTGGTCTGCTGGCAGGCGTGGTGAGCGTGGCGATGATCATCACCCAGGGCGCAACCTATCTCCAGATGCGTACCGTAGGTGAACTGCACCTGCGTTCCCGCGCTACCGCTCAGGTGGCGGCGCTGGTGACGCTGGTCTGCTTCGCGCTGGCAGGCGTGTGGGTGGTGTATGGTATTGATGGATACGTGGTGACCTCCGCGATCAACCACGCTGCACCGTCTAACCCGCTGACCAAAGAGGTGGCGCGTCAGGCCGGTGCATGGCTGGTGAACTTCAACACTACCCCTGTGCTGTGGGCTATCCCGGCTCTGGGTGTGCTGCTGCCACTGCTGACCATGCTGACGTCTCGTCTGGAGAAAGGCGCTCTGGCGTTCGTATTCTCTTCCCTGACGCTGGCGTGCATCATCCTGACGGCCGGTATTGCGATGTTCCCGTTCGTGATGCCATCCAGCACCATGATGAATGCCAGCCTGACCATGTGGGATGCAACGTCCAGCCATATGACGCTTAACTTAATGACCTATGTTGCTTGCGTGTTCGTTCCGATTGTTCTGGCTTACACCATCTGGTGTTACTGGAAAATGTTCGGTCGTATCACTAAAGAACATATCGAAAGCAACACCCACTCTATGTACTAAGTAAGGAGCTGAATATGTGGTATTTCGCATGGATTTTAGGGACGCTTCTTGCCTGTGCGTTTGGTGTCATCACTGCCCTGGCGCTTGAGCATGTAGAAGCGACCAAAGCAGGTGAAGAAAAGCACTAATGAATATTATCGCAACGTTATATGCGGTAATGGATAAGCGCCCCTTGAGGGCGCTTTCCCTCATTATGGCATTACTGCTGGCAGGCTGTATCTTCTGGGACCCGTCGCGCTTCGCGGCGAAAACCAGCGAGCTTGAAATCTGGCACGGCTTCCTGATTATGTGGGCGGTGTGCGCAGGCGTGATTCACGGTGTCGGCTTTCGTCCGAAAGCGCTTCACTGGCAGGGCATCTTCTGCCCACTGATTGCCGATCTGGTTCTCCTCGCCGGTTTGATTTTCTTCTTCTTCTGAATAAGAAATGTCCGTTAACGTTATGGGCTTACCCTGGCCCATAAAAATTTACTCTCCGTTTACTTTCTCCCATTCCAAACCATCATTCCCGCGCGTATAGTAGCGAAGTTTGAAAGCTCCAACTTTTCTTGTATTACTGGGATGTAAAGTGAATACAACGCTGTTTCGATGGCCGGTACGTGTCTATTACGAAGATACCGATGCCGGTGGTGTGGTCTACCACGCCAGCTACGTTGCTTTTTATGAACGGGCACGCACAGAGATGCTGCGCCATCATCACTTTAGTCAACAGGTGCTGTTGGCTGAGCGAGTTGCCTTCGTGGTACGCAAGATGACGCTTGAGTATTTTGCGCCTGCCAGACTCGACGATATGCTCGAAGTCCAAACAGAAATTACATCAATGCGCGGAACTTCACTGGTTTTCACGCAGCGGATAGTCAATGCAGAGAACACGGTACTGAACTCAGCTGAAGTCCTGATTGTCTGTGTTGATCCAACCATAATGAAGCCTCGTGCGCTTCCTAAGTCTATTGTCGCGGAGTTTAAGCAGTGACTGACATGAATATCCTTGATTTGTTCCTGAAGGCAAGCCTTCTGGTTAAACTTATCATGTTGATTTTGATTGGTTTTTCAATCGCATCCTGGGCCATCATCATCCAGAGAACGCGTATCCTCAATGCCGCTGGCCGCGAAGCCGAAGCGTTTGAAGATAAGTTCTGGTCGGGTATTGAGCTTTCTCGTCTGTACCAGGAAAGCCAGGGACGCCGTGATAACCTTTCAGGCTCCGAACAAATTTTCTATAGCGGTTTCAAAGAGTTCGCTCGCTTACATCGCGCTAACAGCCATGCGCCGGAAGCCGTGGTAGAAGGGGCGTCGCGTGCGATGCGCATCTCCATGAACCGCGAACTGGAAAATCTTGAAACGCATATTCCTTTCCTCGGAACCGTTGGCTCCATCAGCCCGTATATCGGCCTGTTTGGTACGGTGTGGGGGATCATGCACGCCTTTATCGCCCTTGGGGCGGTGAAGCAGGCAACGTTGCAGATGGTTGCGCCGGGTATCGCAGAAGCACTGATCGCGACCGCAATCGGTCTGTTCGCCGCAATTCCGGCGGTAATGGCGTACAACCGTCTGAACCAGCGCGTGAACAAACTGGAACTGAACTACGACAACTTTATGGAAGAGTTCACCGCGATTCTGCATCGTCAGGCGTTTACCAGCACCGAGAGCAACAAGGGGTAAACCATGGCCAGATCGCGTGGACGAGGTCGTCGCGAGCTCAAGTCCGAAATCAATATCGTTCCGTTACTGGACGTGCTGCTGGTGCTGCTGCTGATCTTTATGGCGACAGCGCCCATCATCACCCAGAGCGTGGAAGTTGATCTGCCGGATGCGACAGAATCACAGGCGGTAAGCACCAATGACGATCCTCCGGTCATCATTGAGGTTTCCGGCGTAGGGCAGTACAGCGTGGTGGTAGAGAAAGATCGTATGGATCAGCTTCCGCCAGAGCAGGTTATTGCTGAAGCGCAACGACGCCTGGAGTCAAATCCGAAGACGGTCTTCTTAATCGGTGGTGCGAAAGACGTACCATATGATGAAATTATCAAAGCGCTGAACTTGCTACATAGCGCGGGCGTTAAGTCAGTTGGCTTAATGACTCAGCCTATTTGATCATCTGCGTAGTTTTTGGGAACCGATAGTGTCAAAGGCAACCGAACAGAACGACAAGCTTAAGCGAGCGATAATCGTCTCCGCAGTGCTGCACGTAATTCTTTTTGCAGCGCTGATCTGGAGTTCGTTCGATGAGCACCTTGATGCATCAGGCGGCGGTGGTGGCTCGTCCATCGACGCCGTCATGGTGGATCCCGGTGCGATCGTTCAGAACTATAATCGTCAGCAACAGCAGCAGGCGAGCGCAAAACGCGCGGAAGAACAGCGTGAAAAACAGGCGCAACAGCAGGCGGAAGAGCTGCGTGAAAAGCAGGCCGCCGAGCAGGAACGTCTGAAGCAGCTTGAGAAAGAGCGTTTGCAGGCGCAGGAAGCCGCTAAAGAGCAGGCGGAGCAGCAGAAACAGGCTGAAGCCGCAGCGAAGAAAGCTCAGGAGCAGCAGAAGCAGGCGGAAGAGGCGGCAGCCAAAGCCGCAGCAGACGCGAAGGCGCAGGCAGATGCTCAGGCTAAGTTAGCCGCAGACGCGGCGAAGAAAGCGGCTGCTGATGCGCAGAAGAAAGCGGAAGCCGAAGCAGCGAAGAAAGCCGCTGCTGATGCGAAGAAGAAAGCAGAAGCCGAAGCGGCGAAAAAAGCGGCCGCTGACGCACAGAAGAAAGCCGAAGCGGAAGCCGCCAAAAAAGCTGCGCAGGAAGCAGAGAAGAAAGCGGCTGCTGATGCTGCGAAAAAAGCGGCCGCCGCCGAGAAAGCTGCGGCAGAAAAAGCCGCCGCTGCGGAAAAAGCCGCTGCTGATAAAAAAGCGGCAGCTGAGAAAGCCGCTGCTGATAAGAAAGCGGCTGCCGAAAAAGCCTCAGCTAAAAAGGCCGCTGCTGCGGAAAAAGCCGCTGCCGCAGGGGTTGACGATCTGCTGGGCGACCTGAGCTCCGGTAAGAATGCACCGAAAACGGGCGGTGGGGCGAAAGGAAGTAACGCAGCACCGGCAGGAAGTGGTAACACTAAGAACAACGGTGCTTCTGGCGCTGAGATCAACGACTATAAGAATCAGATTGCTGCGGCTATTGCCAGCAGACTTAATGATAAATCGCTCTATACCGGGAAAACCTGCCGACTGCATATTAAACTGGCTACGGATGGTATGGTGCTGAGCGTTGAGTCAGAAGGGGGAGATGAAGCGTTATGCCAGGCTGCACTTGTGGCAGTGAATCAGGCAAAACTGCCAAAACCTCCGTCACAGGCTGTCTATGAAGTGTTCAAAGACGCTTCGCTGAACTTTAAGCCATAAGCAGAGCTGCGGTTATCGGGTTCTGATAGTTTTGTGTATTTGAGTTTGTTAACCTTCTGCTAAATTATCCAGGACTTATTGTTCGGATAAGGGAGATATGATGAAGCAGGCATTACGATTAGCTTTTGGTTTTTTAGTACTGTTGACGTCAGCAGTGCATGCCACAGTAAGCATCGACATTACCGACTGGAACGACTCAGCGCGTCCAATCGGTGTCGTTCCGTTCCAGTGGGCAGGCCCGGGCGCTGCGCCTGAAGACATTGGCGGCATTGTTGCAGCTGACCTGCGTAACAGCGGTAAATTTAACCCCTTAGATCGTTCTCGTCTGCCGCAGCAGCCGGGTACCGCTCAGGAAGTTCAACCTGCTGCATGGTCTGCACTGGGTATTGATGCCGTGGTTGTCGGACAGGTTACTCCTGCGCCAGACGGCGGCTATAACGTCGCTTATCAGCTGGTGGATACCGGCGGTGCGCCGGGTACCGTTCTGGCTCAAAACACGTATAAGGTGAACAAGCAGTGGCTGCGTTACGCAGGCCATACGGCGAGTGACGAAGTGTTTGAGAAGCTGACCGGTATTAAAGGTGCGTTCCGTACTCGTATCGCGTACGTAGTACAGACCAACGGCGGCCAGTTCCCTTATGAGCTGCGCGTCTCTGATTACGATGGCTACAACCAGTTCACCGTACACCGTTCACCACAGCCGCTGATGTCTCCGGCATGGTCTCCGGACGGCTCTAAGCTGGCGTACGTGACCTTCGAAAGCGGCCGTTCCGCGCTGGTTATCCAGACGCTCTCTAACGGTGCTGTGCGTCAGGTTGCGTCATTCCCGCGTCACAACGGTGCGCCTGCGTTCTCTCCGGACGGTACCAAACTGGCGTTTGCCCTGTCTAAAACCGGTAGCCTGAACCTGTACGTGATGGATATTGGTTCTGGTCAGATCCGTCAGGTCACGGATGGTCGTAGCAACAACACTGAGCCAACCTGGTTCCCGGACAGCCAGAATCTGGCCTTTACGTCTGACCAGGCAGGTCGTCCACAAGTTTATAAAGTGAATATCAACGGCGGAGCAGCGCAGCGTATTACCTGGGAAGGTTCTCAGAACCAGGATGCTGACGTCAGTGCCGATGGTAAAACAATGGTAATGGTCAGTACTGCGGGTGGTCAGCAGCACATTGCCAAACAAGATCTGGTAACGGGGGGCGTACAAGTACTGTCGTCAACGTTCCTGGATGAAACGCCAAGTCTGGCACCTAACGGCACCATGGTAATCTACAGCTCTTCTCAGGGGATGGGATCCGTGCTGAATCTGGTTTCTACAGATGGGCGTTTCAAAGCGCGTCTTCCGGCAACTGATGGACAGGTAAAATCACCTGCCTGGTCGCCGTATCTGTAATAATAATTAATTGATTACTAAAGGAATCTTAGAAATGCAACTGAACAAAGTGCTGAAGGGGCTGATGATCGCTCTGCCTGTTATGGCAATCGCAGCGTGTTCTTCTAACAAGAACGCAAGCAATGACCAGAGCGGCGAAGGCATGATGGGTGCCGGCACCGGTATGGACGCTAACGGCAATGGCAATATGTCTTCTGAAGAGCAAGCGCGTCTTCAGATGCAGCAGTTACAGCAGAACAACATCGTTTACTTCGATCTGGATAAATACGACATCCGTTCTGACTTCGCTGCAATGCTGGATGCGCACGCAAACTTCCTGCGTAGCAACCCGTCTTACAAAGTCACCGTAGAAGGTCATGCGGACGAACGTGGTACTCCGGAGTACAACATCTCCCTGGGTGAACGTCGTGCAAACGCTGTTAAAATGTACCTCCAGGGTAAAGGCGTTTCTGCTGACCAGATCTCCATCGTTTCTTACGGTAAAGAAAAACCAGCAGTACTGGGTCACGACGAAGCGGCTTACTCCAAAAACCGTCGTGCCGTACTCGTTTACTAAGAGAATTGCATGAGCAGTAACTTCAGACATCATCTGATGAGTCTGTCGTTACTGGTTGGAATAGCGGCCCCCTGGGCCGCTTTTGCTCAGGCACCAATCAGTAGTGTCGGCTCAGGCTCGGTAGAAGACCGGGTCACTCAACTCGAGCGTATTTCTAACGCTCACAGCCAGCTTTTAACTCAACTCCAGCAGCAGCTTTCCGATAACCAGAATGATATTGATTCCCTTCGTGGTCAGATCCAGGAGAGTCAGTATCAGCTTAATCAGGTTGTGGAGCGCCAGAAGCAAATTTTGTTGCAGATGGATAGCCTGAACAGCGGCGGAGCAGCAGCACAGCCAGCAGCAGGCGATCAAAGCGGTGCGGCAACGCCTGCACCTGCGGCTGATGCCTCCGCGTCGTCTGGTGCGCCTGTACAGAGCGGTGACGCGAATACGGACTACAACGCGGCCATTGCCCTAGTGCAGGACAAATCGCGGCAGGACGATGCTATCGTTGCGTTTCAGAACTTCATTAAGAAGTACCCTGATTCCACTTACCAGCCAAATGCGAACTACTGGCTGGGTCAGTTGAATTACAACAAGGGTAAAAAGGATGATGCGGCGTTTTATTTTGCCTCTGTGGTGAAAAATTACCCGAAATCACCGAAAGCGCCTGATGCGATGTATAAAGTCGGCGTGATCATGCAGGACAAAGGCGACACTGCAAAAGCCAAAGCGGTTTATCAGCAGGTGGTTGCGAAATTCCCGGGTACAGACGGCGCCAAACAAGCGCAAAAACGTTTGAGTTCGATGGGTTGATTATCGCATGACCAGAAATCGCGTCATTTCTGGTCGTGCAGCATGATTCCTAAGCAGTTAAGTGATCTTCATCGAAATTTTTGTTGCGCAGAATTCTTAAATCAGTAATATATGCCGCCGTTGCCACGGGATATCAAACAACGTGAAAGCAGCGCAAAAGTGGGTCGTTAGCTCAGTTGGTAGAGCAGTTGACTTTTAATCAATTGGTCGCAGGTTCGAATCCTGCACGACCCACCACTTAAAGCAGTTCCGGCAGTACAGAGTGGGTGATTAGCTCAGTTGGTAGAGCATCTCCTTTACACGGAGGGGGTCGGCGGTTCGAGCCCGTCATCACCCACCACTCGGGTCGTTAGCTCAGTTGGTAGAGCAGTTGACTTTTAATCAATTGGTCGCAGGTTCGAATCCTGCACGACCCACCAATTTTATTGGTGCCGAGTGATAATTCAGGCAACACCCGAATGGGTCGTTAGCTCAGTTGGTAGAGCAGTTGACTTTTAATCAATTGGTCGCAGGTTCGAATCCTGCACGACCCACCAGCCTGAATAGATCTGAAGTACATCCCGCAAGGGGTCGTTAGCTCAGTTGGTAGAGCAGTTGACTTTTAATCAATTGGTCGCAGGTTCGAATCCTGCACGACCCACCAATGTAAAAAGGCGCCCTAAAGGCGCCTTTTTGCTATCTGTCGTTCGCCAGGGCCTTGTAGGTCGGATAAGGCGAAGCTGCCACCCAACAAATGCTACCGGCATCAAATCCCGATGACATTCCCCCTCAAATTCGCTATCTTGTTTAGTATATAAAACACCATTGCCTCATTTTTGTTATCTCATGCAAAACAAAGGCAATATTGTTAAGCTAGTAAAACGAGAAGCCATAATGAGTGTGATGTTTGATCCCGAAACCGCAATCTATCCCTTCCCGCCGAAGCCCGCTCCGCTAAGCAGGGATGAAAAACAGTTCTATCGTGAGAAAATCAAGCGCCTGCTTAAAGAGCGTGATGCGGTGATGGTGGCGCATTACTACACCGACCCGGAAATTCAGCAGCTGGCGGAAGAGACGGGCGGCTGTATCTCAGATTCCCTGGAAATGGCGCGTTTCGGTGCAAAACATCCTGCCTCCACGCTGCTGGTTGCAGGTGTGCGCTTCATGGGCGAAACGGCAAAAATTCTCAGCCCGGAAAAAACCATACTGATGCCGACGCTGAATGCCGAATGCTCCCTTGACCTCGGTTGCCCGATTGATGAGTTCACCGCCTTCTGTGATGCCCACCCTGATCGTACCGTGGTGGTCTATGCCAACACGTCTGCGGCGGTGAAAGCCCGGGCAGACTGGGTAGTGACCTCTAGTATCGCCGTTGAGCTGATTGAGCATCTGGACAGCCTGGGGGAGAAAATCATCTGGGCGCCCGATCGTCACCTGGGAAACTATGTACAAAAACAAACCGGTGCGGATGTGCTGTGCTGGCAGGGCGCCTGTATCGTTCACGACGAGTTTAAGACCCAGGCCCTGACGCGCATGAGAGGATTATACCCGGACGCCGCGATTCTGGTGCACCCGGAATCCCCGCAGTCCATCGTCGACATGGCGGATGCCGTCGGGTCAACCAGCCAGCTCATTCATGCTGCGAAAACCCTGTCACACAAGCAGCTCATTGTGGCGACCGATCGCGGTATCTTCTACAAGATGCAGCAGGCCGTGCCGGAAAAAACGTTGCTCGAAGCGCCGACCGCCGGAGAAGGGGCGACCTGCCGAAGCTGCGCGCATTGCCCGTGGATGGCGATGAATGGGCTCAAAGCGATTGCGGAGGGGCTGGAAAACGGTGGCGCAGCGCATGAGATCCACGTGGATGCCGCTCTGCGTGAAGGCGCGTTAATTCCACTTAACCGTATGCTGGATTTTGCGGCTACACTACGTACTTAACTTATTACGCCCCGGAGAAAAAATGGATTTTTTTAGCACACAGAACATCCTGGTTCATATCCCGATTGGTGCGGGCGGCTATGACCTGTCGTGGATTGAAGCGGTGGGTACGCTGGCCGGTTTACTCTGTATCTGGCTGGCCAGCCTTGAGAAGATCAGCAACTATGCGTTCGGGCTGATAAACGTCACGCTGTTTGCGATCATCTTTTTCCAGATCCAGCTCTACGCCAGCCTGCTTCTACAGCTGTTCTTCTTCGCAGCCAATATCTATGGCTGGTACGCCTGGTCTCGGCAAAACAGTCAGCAGGAGGCGGAACTGCAAATCCGCTGGCTGCCGTTGCCAAAAGCCATCACCTGGTTCGCGGCCTGCGTGGTAGCTATCGGCTTTATGACCGTCTTTATTGATCCGGTATTTGCCTTCCTGACGCGCGTGGCGGTCTCGGTCATGTCGGGTCTGGGATTAAACGTGACGATGCCTGAGCTTCAGCCGGATGCCTTCCCGTTCTGGGATTCCTGCATGATGGTACTGTCGATTGCCGCAATGATCCTGATGACCCGTAAATACGTTGAGAACTGGCTGCTGTGGGTGGTCATCAACGTCATTAGCGTGGTGATTTTTGCCCGCCAGGGTGTTTATGCCATGTCGCTGGAGTACATGCTGCTGACGGTCATTGCCCTGAACGGCAGTCGCATGTGGATTAACAGCGCGCGTGAGCGTGGCTCGCGCGCGCTTTCCCGTTAATGGTGATGGGCGTGTGAGTGGCCGGACTGCGCCTCGTTCAGGTGACAGTCTGGCCCGTTACATGGCTGATACTCCATCTGGATGGTGGTGTGCGCAATTTCGTAGTGATGCTCAAGGAAGTGCCGAATACGTTCAAGCAACGCATCGTGATCGTGGGGCGGAATAACCTGAACGTGCAGCGTCATAAGCGGTTTCTCACCCACCAGCCAGACGTGAACGTGGTGAACGTTACGGACTTCAGGAATGGAACGACACAGATTGCGTTTTAGCTCGCCAATATCCAGCGACGTGGGAGCGCCTTCCAGCAGCTCATTGACGCTCTCTTTCAACAACCGCCAGGCACTGCGTAATACAAGGCACGATACCAGCACGGAAAGAATCGGGTCGATAGGGGTCCAGCCCGTGCCCATAATGATCAGCGCGGCTACGATGGCACCTACGGAACCCAGCAGATCGCCCAGCACATGAAGCGCCGCGGCCCGTACGTTCAGATTTTTTTCACTGCTGCCGCGGTGCAATATCCAGAACGCCAGAATATTGGCGACCAACCCGGCAATGGCGATAACCATCATTGTCGTCCCGGCTATCGGTTGTGGATGCCGAAAGCGCTGAAAAGCCTCCCAGACGATAAGAATAGTAATGACCACCAGTGCAATCGCATTCACAAAGGCGGCAAGCGTGGTCAGTCTGAGCCAGCCAAAGGTGTGGCGGGTATTGGGAGGGCGACGGGCAAACTGCACGGCCAGCAGAGCAAACAGGAGCGCGGCAGCGTCGGTCAGCATATGCCCGGCATCGGCCAGCAGCGCCAGCGATCCGGATATCAGCCCGCCTATTACCTCAATTATCATAAAGGTGGCAGTGACGCCAAAAGCCAGCAGAAGCCGTTTGGCATTTTCATCGCCAGTGGAGTGGGAATGGGAGTGGGAGTGCGCCATGGTATCGTTCCTGATTTATTATTATTTTTAGTTTAGCGTTTTTAAGAGCTTAAATAAAAAAGGAGAGCATTCGCTCTCCCTGTTTTACCTTACGGAAGGTTACTGGGTAGTACCGTCCGTTTTGGTATTGGCATCGCTGCCTACTTTGTCATTCGGGTCCGGGCATTTCCCGTCTTTACACACAGAGTTTTTATGAACCTCGTCGGTGGTCATACCCTCATGGTTCATCGTGCCTGTGCTCGTCCCGCCGGTGTTGGTATTGCCCGTGTTGATATTACTGTTATCAACATTGTTTGGCGCAATATTCTGTTTTGCATCCGGCGCAACCTGGCCCGCTTCGGCAGCGGCATTAGCGTCGCCGTTGCTGCCGGATGAGCCTGCGTCAGCAGCCAGTACGCTACCGCTTGCCAGAGTAAGGGTTGCCGTCAGGAAAAGCGTAGTCAGTTTCGTCATTTTCATCATGGTGCTCCTGTTCTTATCGTTACGCTGGATAACATTCTCCAACAGTGCATCTTGTTCAGTGGCGAAAGATCCCAGTTTCCTGATTTATGTCAGGATGGAATCGCGTATAAATATTTAAAAACAGTCGTTACAAGTAAAAAGCTTAGGCCAGATCTCATTTTTCGCTATTTTGTTGTGTATTTTAGGCGAATTCCAGGAATTATCTGCGCGAAGTGTAAAAGCCCGTTTACACTTCGTGGCCGACAAGTTAGATTGAAAGGATTGCTTTCATTACTAAAGATATGGCAGAGCCGGAAAGAAGATGAATTATCAGAACGACGATTTACGCATTAAAGAGATCAATGAGTTATTACCTCCCGTAGCGCTCCTTGAAAAATTCCCCGCCACCGAAAATGCCGCCAACACGGTGTCTCATGCCCGCAAGGCGATCCACAAGATCCTGAAAGGTAGCGACGATCGTCTTCTGGTGGTCATTGGGCCGTGCTCCATTCACGATCCTGCTGCGGCCAAAGAGTATGCGTCCCGTCTGCTCGCCCTGCGTGAAGAGCTGAAAGGCGAACTGGAAATCGTGATGCGCGTTTATTTCGAAAAACCGCGTACCACCGTGGGCTGGAAAGGGTTGATCAACGATCCGCATATGGACAACAGTTTCCAGATCAACGACGGCCTGCGCATTGCGCGTAAGCTGCTGCTGGAGATCAACGACAGCGGGCTGCCTGCTGCCGGAGAATTCCTCGATATGATCACCCCGCAGTATCTGGCTGACCTGATGAGCTGGGGCGCTATTGGCGCGCGTACGACGGAATCTCAGGTTCACCGTGAGCTGGCGTCTGGCCTGTCATGCCCGGTGGGGTTCAAAAATGGCACTGATGGCACCATTAAAGTCGCTATTGACGCCATTAATGCGGCTGGCGCGCCGCACTGCTTCCTGTCGGTGACCAAGTGGGGCCACTCCGCTATCGTGAATACCAGCGGTAATGGCGATTGCCATATCATACTGCGCGGCGGTAAAGAGCCTAACTACAGTGCTAAACACGTAGCGGAGGTAAAAGCAGGGCTGGAGAAAGCGGGTCTGGCACCGCAGGTGATGATCGATTTCAGCCATGCCAACTCCAGCAAACAGTTTAAAAAGCAGATGGAAGTCGGCGCAGATGTGTGTCAGCAAATCGCCAGCGGTGAACGCGCAGTGATTGGGGTGATGATTGAGAGCCATCTGGTGGAAGGCAACCAGAACCTGGAGGGCAGCGAGCCGCTGGTCTACGGTAAGAGCGTGACGGATGCCTGCATTGGCTGGGACGATACCGATGCGATCCTGCGTCAGTTGGCGGATGCGGTTAAAGCGCGTCGCGGCTAAGTTTGTCCCGGGCAATAAAAAAGCGTGGATTGCTCCACGCTTTTTTTATGTCCGGCGAATATTACTTCGCTTTACCCTGGTTCGCCACGGCCGCCGCTTTTGCAGCGATTTCGTCGGCGTTACCCAGGTAGTAATGTTTAACTGGCTTGAAGTTTTCGTCGAACTCGTACACCAGCGGCACGCCGGTAGGGATATTCAGCTCGAGGATTTCATCTTCACCCATGTTGTCCAGGTATTTCACCAGCGCACGCAGGGAGTTACCGTGAGCAGCGATAATGACGCGCTCGCCGCTTTTCAGGCGTGGCAGAATGGTTTCGTTCCAGTAAGGCACAACGCGGTCGATGGTCAGCGCCAGGCTTTCGGTCTGCGGCAGTTCAGCCTCAGTCAGCTTCGCGTAACGCGGATCGTGGCCCGGGTAGCGCTCGTCATCTTTGCTCAGCTCTGGAGGCGTGACCGCAAAACCACGACGCCACTGCTTAACCTGCTCGTCACCGTATTTTTCTGCGGTTTCCGCTTTGTTCAGACCTTGCAGCGCACCGTAGTGACGCTCGTTCAGTTTCCAGGATTTCTCAACCGGCAGCCAGGCCTGATCCAGCTCGTCCAGAACGTTCCACAGGGTATGGATGGCACGTTTCAGCACAGAGGTGTAAGCAAAGTCAAAGGTGAAGCCTTCTTCTTTCAGCAGTTTACCTGCCGCTTTTGCTTCGCTCACGCCTTTCTCGGACAGATCAACGTCATACCAACCGGTGAAGCGGTTTTCGTTGTTCCACTGGCTTTCGCCGTGGCGCACCAGGACAAGCTTAGTATTAGCCATTTCTTACTCCTCAAGCATTTTGAATGATAACAATTCTCATTATATTGCCGTGACTGTGCCAGCAGCAACGCTTAACCCTAACCATAGCGAAAATAGTTCGAGAGTGTAAGATGCATGTGAATCCAGGGTTATGATTTTGTCTGCGATCGCCGCTATTTTCAGCAAGGCGGAGATAAAAAAGCCCTCGCGATGAGGGCCAGTCTTTTTTGCCGGATGGCGCTTCGCTTATCAGGCCTATATTCGTAGGCCCGTGCGCCGCCGGACATTAAGCGCGCGGAATGAAATGATACTCGGTGACGCTAACGTACTCTTCACCCGGACGTAGCACGCAGTCCGGCTGCGGCCATTCAGGATGGTTAGGCGTGTCCGGAAGGAACTCGCTCTCCAGCGCCAGTCCTTGCCAGGCGCCGTAGGCGTCATGTTCACGCGCCGTGGTACCCTCCAGATAGTTACCGGAGTAGAACTGTAGGGCGGGGGCGGTGGTGTAGACCGTCATCTGTAACTTCTCATCAGCAGACCAGACCTGTGCGGCAGGTTGAGAAAGATCGCCTTTTGCCTGCAACAGGAACGCGTGGTCGTAGCCTTTCACCTTGCGCTGATCGTCATCACTCAGGAAATCCTGAGCAATGGTTTTCGGCTGACGGAAATCAAAGCTATTTCCGCTTACCGGTTTCAGCCCCTGATAAGGGATGCCCATCTCATCGACCGGCAGATACTCATCCGCCAGGATCTGGAGTTTGTGGCTGCGGACATCGGTCTGATTACCGTCAAGGTTGAAATAGGCGTGGTTAGTCAGATTGACCGGGCACGGCTTATCGACGGTCGCGCGGTACTCAATGGCGATGCGATTATCTTCGGTCAGGGTGAAGCGCGCAGTTGCGGTGAGATTGCCCGGGAAGCCCTGGTCTCCATCGAGGGAGTCCAGAGAGAACCAGACCTCACCGTCATTTTGCTGCACAATCTTCCAGCGACGTTTATCAAACCCTTCCGGGCCGCCGTGTAGCTGATTTTCGCCCTGGCTGGCAAGCAGGGAATACGTTACGCCGTCCAGCGTAAACTGGCTTCTGGCGATGCGGTTAGCGTAGCGGCCTATGGATGCGCCCAGAAAAGCGGTCTGCTCGATATACTGCTCCGGCGATGCGCAGCCAAGCAGGGTTTCGCGCACGCTGCCGTCAGGCATCGGTACGCGGGCAGAAAGTAACGTTGCGCCCCAGTCCATCAGCGTAACCACCATCCCGGCACTGTTGCGCAGGGTTAACAGGCGATACGGCAGACCATCCGGTGCGAGTGTTGGTGTTTCGTTTAGCACTGTCCGGCTCCTTGTGATGCTTTGCAGACATAGAAAGTTTCTTTGATGCCCGTTTTGGCTTCGTACTGTTTAGCCACCGCGTCCTGAATGGCAGGGACCAGCTCTTCCGGCACCAGGGCGACGACGCACCCGCCAAATCCGCCGCCGGTCATACGCACGCCGCCTTTGTCGCCAATCGTGGCTTTCACAATTTCAACCAGGGTGTCGATTTGCGGCACGGTGATTTCGAAATCGTCACGCATGGAGGCATGCGATTCGGCCATCAGCTCGCCCATCCGCTTCAGGTCACCTTTTGCCAGCGCGGAGGCGGCTTCTACGGTACGGGCATTTTCCGTCAGTATATGACGCACGCGCTTCGTGACAACCGGGTCCAGCTCGTGGGCAACCTTGTTAAATTCATCAAGTGAGACATCACGCAGGGCTGGCTGCTGGAAGAAGCGCGCGCCGGTTTCGCACTGTTCGCGACGGGTGTTGTACTCGCTGCCCACCAGGGTGCGTTTGAAGTTGCTGTTGATGATCACCACAGCCGCCCCTTTAGGCAGTGGAACCGCTTTGGTCCCGAGGGAGCGGCAGTCAATCAGCAAAGCGTGTTCTTTATTGCCCAGCGCGGAAATCAGCTGATCCATAATGCCGCAGTTGCAGCCTACGAACTGGTTTTCCGCTTCCTGACCGTTGAGGGCGATTTGCGCCCCGTCCAGCGGCAGATGATAAAGCTGCTGGAACACGGTGCCGACCGCCACTTCCAGCGATGCGGAAGAGCTTAATCCCGCCCCCTGCGGCACGTTGCCGCTGATCACCAGATCGGCCCCGCCGAAATTCTTGTTACGCTTTTGCAGGTGCTTCACCACGCCGCGAACATAGTTCGACCACTGCTGGCTGTCGTGGGTCACGATCGGCGCATCGAGGGAAAATTCGTCAATTTCGTTGCCGTAATCCGCGGCGATCACTCGCACATGACGATCGTCGCGTTTCGCGCAGCTGATCACCGTCTGGTAGTCGATGGCACACGGCAGGACAAAACCGTCGTTATAGTCGGTGTGCTCGCCAATCAGATTAACGCGGCCAGGCGCCTGGATAACGTGGGTGGCAGGGTAGCCAAATTTCTCAGCAAACAGGGATTGTGTTTTATCTTTCAGACTCATTTTTTAGACTCCTGATTCGCGGTAATGGACGTCGCTAACGGCACGCAGACGTTCTGCCGCCTGTTCCGCCGTCAGGTCGCGCTGGGTTTCCGCCAGCATTTCATAGCCCACCATGAATTTACGTACCGTCGCAGAACGCAGCAGCGGCGGGTAGAAGTGTGCATGTAACTGCCAGTGTTGATTCTCTTCGCCGTTAAACGGCGCGCCGTGCCAGCCCATGGAGTAGGGGAAGGAGCACTGGAAGAGGTTGTCGTAGCGGCTGGTCAGTTTTTTCAGCGCCAGCGCAAGGTCGTCTCGCTGGGCGTCGCTGAGTTCGGTAATGCGCTGAACATGGGCTTTAGGCAGCAGCAGCGTCTCAAACGGCCACGCCGCCCAGTAAGGGACCACCGCAAGCCAGTGCTCGGTTTCCACCACGGTACGGCTGCCATCCGCCAGCTCACGCTGGGTGTAATCCACCAGCATCGGCGAACCGTTCTGGGCGAAATATGCTTTTTGCAGTCGGTCCTCACGCTCGGCTTCATTTGGCAGGAAGCTGTTCGCCCAGATCTGACCGTGCGGATGCGGGTTGGAGCAGCCCATCGCCGCGCCTTTGTTTTCGAACACCTGCACCCAGGGATAGCTCTGCCCCAGCTCTGCGGTTTGCGCCTGCCAGGTGCTGACCACCTCTTTCAGCGCCTCCACGTTCAGCTCCGGCAGCGTTTTGCTGTGATCGGGCGAGAAGCAGATCACGCGGCTGGTGCCGCGGGCGCTTTCGCAGCGCATCAGCGGGTCATGGCTTTCCGGCGCGTCTGGCGTATCGGTCATCAGCGCGGCAAAGTCGTTAGTAAACACGAAGGTGCCTTGGTAGTCCGGGTTTTTATCGCCCGTCACGCGCGTATTGCCCGGGCAGAGGAAACAGTCCGGATCATGCTGCGGCAGCGTCTGTTTGGCAGGCGTCTCTTGCGCCCCCTGCCAGGGGCGCTTGGCGCGATGCGGTGAAACTAAAATCCATTGCCCGCTGAGCGGGTTAAAACGACGATGCGGGTGATCGACGGGATTGAATTGCGTCATGACAAATCCTTAATCTGGATAGCCTTGCGGATGGCGCGACTGCCAGTGCCAGGTATCCTGTGCCATTTCATCAAGCGTGCGGGTGACACGCCAGTTAAGCTCTTTATCCGCTTTGGTGGCATCGGCCCAGTAAGCCGGGAGGTCGCCATCCCGGCGGGGAGCGAAGTGATACTTCACCGGCTTGCCGCAGGCTTTACTGAAGGCATTCACCACGTCCAGCACGCTGCTGCCGATCCCGGCGCCGAGGTTGTAAATATGCACGCCCGGTTTATCAGCCAGCTGCTGCATCGCCGCCACGTGGCCGTCGGCCAGATCCATGACGTGAATGTAATCGCGCACGCCGGTGCCATCTTCGGTGGGATAATCGTTACCAAAAATCGCCAGGGAATCGCGGCGCCCTACGGCAACCTGCGCGATATACGGCATCAGGTTGTTAGGAATGCCCTGCGGATCTTCGCCCATATCACCTGACGGATGCGCGCCGACCGGGTTGAAGTAGCGCAGCAAGGCGATGCTCCACTCAGGCTGGGCTTTTTGCAGGTCGGCCAGGATCTGCTCTACCATCAGCTTGCTTTTGCCATACGGGCTTTGCGGCGTACCGGTCGGGAAGCTTTCAACGTAAGGGATTTTTGGCTGATCGCCGTAGACGGTGGCGGAGGAGCTGAAGATAAAATTTTTAACGTTGGCCGCACGCATGGCGGAGATCAGACGCAGGGTACCGTTGACGTTGTTGTCATAGTACTCAAGCGGTTTTGCCACCGATTCGCCAACCGCTTTCAGGCCAGCGAAGTGGATAACGGTTTCAATCGCGTGATCGTGAAGGATTTCAGTCATCAACGCTTCATTGCGGATGTCGCCTTCCACGAAAGTCGGCTGTTTACCCGAAAGACGTTCAATGACCGGCAGCACGCTGCGCTTACTGTTGCACAGGTTATCAAGAATGACGACATCGTGGCCGCTTTGCAGCAGTTGCACACAGGTATGACTTCCTATGTAACCGCTACCACCTGTTACCAGAACTCGCATATTTCGCTCCATTAGGCTTATGGTATGAATTAACCATAGCATATCAGAGACGCGAAAAGTGTGACATGGGATAAAATAGTGGTATCGTTTACACTGGTTTTCACACGCGCTTTTTCACAGACTGAGTGCATTGTAGATCAAAGAGATAGAGATGTATTGTTGCAGGTTGTCTGAAAAGCGGAGGGCAGCGCCCTCCACGCGTTAATCGATTTTGCTCAGCAGGTAGCGGTATTGCTCGCGGTCAGGGACAAATTCCAGCCGATGGGTGATGCAGGACGGGGCATCCTCAGCATGGTGAGACACAAACAGCAGCTGGGTTTCACCTTCGCTAATCAGGACATCCACAAAGCGGCGGATCAACTGACGGTTGAGCGGATCCAGCCCCTGCAACGGTTCATCCAGAATCAGCAGCGTAGGATGCTTGACCAGCGCGCGGACGATCAATGCCAGCCGCTGCTGCCCCCACGACAGGCTGTGGAATGGCGCATCGGCGACCCGGTTATCCATACCCAGAATATCCAGCCACTGCTGCGCCAGCTTGTGCTGCTTGTCGGATACCGCCTGATAAATACCAATGGAGTCGAAGAAGCCAGAGAGGATCACATTTCGCACCGTGGTGCTCACCCGGTAGTCCAGGTGCAGGCTGCTGCTGACATAGCCGATGTGCTTTTTGATATCCCAGATGGTTTCCCCGCTGCCGCGGCGACGGCCGAACAGGGTGAGATCGTTGCTGTATCCCTGCGGGTGATCCCCGGTGATCAGGCTCAGCAGCGTGGATTTACCCGCTCCGTTGGGGCCGACGATCTGCCAGTGCTCACCAGGATTAACCGTCCAGCTGAGGTGATTAAGAATAGGGCGATCGTCGTAAGCAACCACCCCATCGCGCAGCACAATGCGCGGCTGGTCAGGGTCCAGCCCGTGGCGTGCTGAAGGCGCATCCGGCTCCGGCAGGGCAATACCGTCCAGTTTCTCGCTGTGCGCCAGCTGCGCAATCAGCGCCTGCCGAAGCAGTACGGCTTTCTCGCCGGTTTCGGTCAGGCTACAGTCCGCCAGCACGCCCGCATACTGTACGAAATCCGGGATCTCATCAAAGCGGTTAAGAACCAGCACAAGCGTGTATCCCTGCTGGTTAAGCGACGCCAGCAACGCTGCCAGCTGCGCGCGGGACTGCACATCCAGTCCGTCAAACGGTTCATCCAGGATCAGGAGTTCCGGCTCGCTCATCAGCGCCTGACACAGCAGCGTTTTGCGCGTTTCACCGGTTGAAAGGTATTTAAAGCGGCGATTAAGCAGGGCGGTAATGCCAAATTGCTCCGCCAGCTGCTGACAGCGGGCAGGATCTTTTATCTCATCCTGGATAATTTCCGCCGTCGTGCGGCCGGTATCCTCTTCGCCGGGGCTGAGCAAATCGGTATTGTTACGCTGCCACTCATCGCTGACCAGCTTTTGCAGCTGTTCGAAGGAAAGGCGCGTCAGCCGGGTAAAGGTGCACCGACGTTCACCCTTCAGTTGGGTTAATTCGCCTGCCAGAGCGCGGGCCAGCGCGGATTTTCCGCTGCCATTCGTGCCCACAAACGCCCAGCTTTCTCCGGCGCGAAGGGTTAACTCTGGCAGCGATAAGGTACGGGTATCACTAAGACGAAACGTGCCTTGCGAAATATGCAATGATGACATGTGTTATCCCATTTTTTGCAGCAACAGATGTCAGGGATACTCAGTGTAAGCAGGGTTGTCAATGCGCTTAGCACAATGTGGCGATAATTACCCTGTCTGCATTGAAATATGCGGTCACCACAGCACCTTCGTCTAATTCGGTCGCGTCGTTCACCGGAACGGTGGCGCAGAGCAACTGTCCATCCGGCAGGGTCATCAGCACTTCACATTGTTCTGCGCCGCGCTCGATGTGGCTGATACGCCCGCGTAGCTGGTTGTCGGCCTCTGCGGCCTGCTCAGGGTTGAGTGCGATGCTGATCCAGGGCGCTTTGAGTAATACCAGCACCTCCTGACCTTCGTTCAGCCCAAGGCGTTGACCACTTTGCGCGGTGATGGCGGCTTTCAGACGCGTCGTACCGTCCGCGAGCAGGATCTCTATATGCTCCTGCACCTGCGAATGATCGCGCCCCGTCACCGTACCAAACCACTGGTTGCGGGCGCTGGTCTGCAAAGAGAAACGGGAGATGGCGCCCAGCAGGCTGTCCAGCGGCAGGTTGTCGTCATCGCTCAGCACATCAAATGCTTTTTGCTGGATCTGCGCCAGTAAATCGTAGAGCTGGATCAGACGTTGCCCGTAACGCGTCAACACGGCGCCGCCGCCGCCTTTCCCGCCGGTGGCGCGCTCAACCAGCGTGTGTTCGCTCAGGGTGTTCATGTCGTTAATCGCATCCCAGGCGCTTTTATAGCTGATACCGGCGTTTTTGGCGCCCTGGCTAATCGAGCCAGTTTGTTCTATTTGTTTTAACAGGGCGATGCGTCGCGGATCGGCGAAAAGCTTCTGCTGAAGTCGTAGGGTGAGGAGAATTTCGGCCTGCATAACAGTGTCCCGGTAAAAAGGCTATTGTGACCCAAATGCCCGGGGGCGGAAAGCGCACCGCACAAAAGGGGATGTTTTTCTTACTTTTCAGGGTAGAATAAGCCGTTCACAAGATCTGGAGAAAACCATGTTAGAGTTGTTGAAAAGTCTGGTATTCGCGGTAATCATGGTGCCAGTAGTGATGGCTATCATCCTCGGTGCCATCTACGGCCTGGGTGAAGTGTTCAACGTCTTTTCGAACATTGGTCATCGTCGTGACCAGCCTAAAAAGCAGCAATGATTTCCTCCAAAACGCCCGGCCAGCCCGGGCGTTTTGCTCTCAAGTTTATTCCTTTCCCGCCGATATCTTTTACAACGTTCCTTGAGTTTACGCATTAATGGGTACGATTTAGCGCTAGGAACGCCTGCGATATGTCGTTATATTTATTTGTATATAACGACACGCACAGGAGCTTCAAATGGCACGTTCATGGGTACGCCTTTTCGCAGGGGCAACGCTGACTCTCTCACTCACCGCCCACGCACTGGCGGATGAAGGAAAAATCACGGTCTTTGCGGCGGCGTCGCTGATTAACGCGATGCAGGATATTGCTGCGGTATACAAAAAAGAGAAAAACGTCGAGGTGGTCTCGTCGTTTGCCTCCTCGTCCACGCTGGCCCGCCAGATTGAAGCGGGGGCACCCGCGGATCTGTTCATCTCTGCCGATCAGAAATGGATGGATTACGCGGTGGAGAAAAAATCTGTTGATACGGCTACCCGCGAAACGCTGCTGGGAAATAGCCTGGTGGTGGTCGCGCCCACAAACAGCAAGCAGGACGACATCGCCATCAACAAACAGACGGACTGGACCCGTCTGCTCAACGGTGGCCGTCTGGCGGTAGGCGATCCGGAGCATGTTCCTGCCGGGATTTATGCGAAAGAAGCGCTACAAAAACTGGGTGCATGGGAGACCTTATCGCCGAAGCTGGCTCCCGCAGAAGATGTGCGTGGCGCGCTGGCGCTGGTGGAGCGTAACGAAGCGCCACTCGGGATCGTTTACGGCTCCGATGCCGTCGCCAGTAAAGGTGTGAAGGTGGTGGGCACCTTCCCGGAAGACTCGCATAAGAAAGTAGAATATCCTGTTGCGATAGTTGATGGACATAAAAATGCGACCGTGACGGCCTTTGTTGACTACCTGAAGGGGCCGGAAGCGTCCGCGATCTTTAAACGTTACGGATTTACGACTCACGAATGATATTGACCGAACCTGAATGGCAGGCCGTGCTGCTGAGCCTGAAAGTCTCTTCCCTGGCGGTTGCGCTGAGTTTGCCCTTTGGGGTGTTCTTTGCCTGGTTACTGGTTCGCGTGAAGTTTCCAGGCAAAGCCCTGCTCGACAGTGTTCTCCATCTTCCGCTTGTCTTACCGCCTGTGGTGGTCGGATATCTGCTGCTGATCTCCATGGGGCGGCGCGGTTTTATCGGCGAATGGCTGTACGACTGGTTCGGACTGACCTTCGCTTTCAGCTGGCGCGGCGCGGTTCTGGCCGCGGCAGTAATGTCCTTCCCGCTGATGGTGCGCGCTATCCGCCTGGCGCTGGAAGGGGTGGATATCCGGTTAGAACAGGCCGCCCGCACGCTGGGCGCAGGCCGCTGGCGGGTATTCCTGACCATTACGCTTCCGCTCACGTTACCGGGCATTATTGTCGGTACGGTGTTAGCCTTCGCCCGCTCGTTGGGTGAGTTTGGCGCGACCATCACCTTTGTGTCGAACATTCCCGGCGAGACGCGGACCATCCCGTCGGCCATGTATACCCTGATTCAGACCCCGGGCGGCGAAGGTGCGGCGGCCCGGCTGTGTATTATTTCGATTGTGCTCGCTCTGGTCTCGCTGCTGGTATCTGAGTGGCTGGCGCGCCTCAGCCGTGAACGGATGGGGAAATCGTGATGCTGGAACTCAACTTTACGCAAACCCTGGGCAGCCACACCCTGACGCTGAACGAAACGCTGCCTGCCAGCGGTATCACCGCCATTTTTGGCGTGTCCGGGGCGGGGAAAACGTCGCTGATTAATGCGATTAGCGGCCTGACGCGTCCCCAGTCTGGCCGTATTGTGCTAAATAACCGCGTCTTAAATGACGCGGAGAAGAAGGTCTGCCTGTCACCGGACAAACGCCGTATCGGCTATGTGTTTCAGGATGCGCGCCTGTTTCCGCACTACAGCGTTCGCGGGAACCTGCGTTACGGCATGGCAAAAAACATGGCCGGACAGTTCGATAAGCTAGTGGCGCTGCTGGGCATCGAACCGCTGCTGGATCGTCTGCCGTCGTCGCTGTCGGGTGGTGAAAAACAGCGCGTGGCGATTGGCCGCGCCCTGTTAACCGCGCCGGAACTGTTGCTGCTGGATGAGCCGCTGGCCTCGCTGGATATTCCGCGCAAGCGCGAGCTGCTGCCGTATCTGCAATGTCTGGCGCGGGAAATCAATGTGCCAATGCTCTACGTCAGCCATTCGCTGGATGAGATCTTACATCTGGCCGACAAAGTGCTGGTGCTGGAAGCGGGCAGGGTGAAGGCATTCGGCAATCTGGAGGAGGTGTGGGGCAGCAGCGTTATGCATCCATGGCTGCCAAAGGAGCAGCAGAGCAGCATTCTGAAGGTGAGCGTGCTGGAGCACCATCCGCACTACGCGATGACCGCGCTGGCGCTGGGCGATCAGCATTTGTGGGTGAATAAAATCGATACGCCGATTCAGTCCACGTTACGGATCCGCATTCAGGCGTCGGATGTCTCCCTGGTCCTGCAACCGCCGCTGCAAACCAGTATCCGCAATATTTTGCGCGCAAAAGTGGCGCAGTGTTTTGATGATAACGGCCAGGTGGAAGTGCAGCTGGAAGTAGGCAACAGAACGCTGTGGGCGCGCATCAGCCCGTGGGCCAGGGATGAGCTAGGCATCAAGCCTGGCCTGTGGCTTTACGCGCAAATCAAGAGCGTTTCTATCACCGCCTGATTACAGCAGGTGGGTATAAATATACTGCGCGATGCTGTCGGTGGTGTTATCGCCAATCACCACGTCAGCGCGCGCTTTCACCGCGTCATCGGCATTACCCATCGCCACGCCCGTTCCGGACGCTTCCAGCATGCTGATGTCGTTATAGTTATCGCCGAAGGCAATTACGTCCTGCATTGATCCGCCCTGCGATTCGACGAACTGGGTCAGACGCTTTCCTTTGCTGTTGCCTTTGCGGGCGATATCCACCTGATCGTGCCAGGACCATTCACATTCCAGACCCAGCGTATGCTCGACATGTTTTGCGAAAGTATTCAGTTTGGCGGTGTCTTCATCGGTCAGGGCAAATTTCCAGATTGCGTCGACGTCTTCCGCCGCCTGGCGCAGGGAGGAAACCTGAGTGAACACCGGACGCTGCGCTTCCGGCAGAGACAGAGCCCAGTTGCTGGTGCGGATCACATGGCCGGTAGGGCGTTCATACACCATGGCGTTGTCCACATACATCAGGCCGTGAATGGCATGCTCATCCAGTAAATCAATCAATTGCAGCGCCTGCGTAACGGGAAGCGGATCGGAGGCTAAAACCTTTTTTGCCTGATAATCATACAAATAGGTGCCATTACAACAAATTGCAGGTGTATCTAAGCCCAGTGCCTGATAAAAAGGATGAATGGCTACGTGATGTCGACCCGTTACGATGAGAAGTTGATACCCCGCTTCCTGGGCTCTTTTGAGGGCCTCAAGAGAAGAGGGGAGCAGGGTTTTCTGAGGGGTAAGCAGTGTTCCGTCTAAATCCAGGGCAATCACTCGCGAGGTCATTTTTTCTTCCGGGTTAATGTTGAATTTAAGGTCTGTCGGGATGGTACACCGAGAGCGGAACCCTGCAAAATCCCGGACTACAATTCAGCATTCACCGTTAAAAATAATCAGGAGTATTCATGAAACAAACCGTTTATACCGCCAGTCCTGAAAGTCAGCAGATCCATGTCTGGCGTTTGAATACAGAAGGTTCGCTTACGCTGGTTCAGGTTGTTGATGTGCCAGGCCAGGTGCAGCCGATGGTCGTCAGCCCGGATAAACGTTTTCTTTATGTCGGCGTACGCCCGGAATTCCGCGTACTGGCATACCGTATCTCCCCGGATGACGGCGCGCTGACCTATACCGCAGAAGCCCCGCTGCCGGGCAGCCCGACCCATATTTCCACTGACCATAAAGGCAACTTTATCTTCAGCGGCTCCTACAATGCAGGCTGCGTGAGCGTCACCCGCCTGGAAGACGGTATTCCCGTTGAAACCGTCGACGTGGTAGAAGGGCTCGAAGGTTGCCACTCCGCCAACATTTCGCCGGATAACCGCACGCTGTGGGTGCCAGCGCTTAAGCAGGACCGCATCTGCCTGTTCACCCTGAGCGATGACGGCCATCTGGTCGCGCAGAGCCCGGCGGAAGTCACCACCGTGGAAGGCGCAGGCCCGCGCCACATGGTCTTCCATCCGAATCAGCAGTATGCCTATGTCGTTAACGAGCTGAACAGCTCGGTAGACGTGTGGGAACTGAACGATCCTAACGGGCAGATCGAGTGCGTACAGACGCTGGACATGATGCCATCTGATTTCTCCGACACACGCTGGGCGGCAGACATTCACATTACGCCGGATGGCCGTCACCTGTATGCCTGTGACCGTACCTCCAGTCTGATCACCATCTTCAGCGTCTCTGAAGACGGCAGCGTTCTGGCAGTTGAAGGCTTCCAGCCGACAGAAACCCAGCCGCGCGGCTTTAATGTCGATCACAGCGGCAAATACCTGATTGCGGCGGGGCAGAAATCCCACCACATTGCGCTCTATGAAATCCAGGGCGTGCAGGGTCTACTGGAAGAGAAAGGACGCTATGCGGTCGGACAAGGGCCGATGTGGGTTGTGATTAACGCTCATTGATCCGTAGACGAAAAAAAACCTCGCAAATGCGAGGTTTTTTTATGCGCGGTTAATGCATGAGGTAGGCCGGGTAAGGCGCAGCCGCCACCCGGCAGCAGGCATTTTACTGCTTCGGCTCAGCAACCACTTTGCTACCCAGACCGCGGTTGTTATATTCCCACATACGGTTAAAGTTAGCGTCATTCAGGTTACGCTGCACGTTGTCTTTCTCATCCACCGTGCCGGTGTTGCCGGAGAAAGGACGTTTCGAGATCGCCGCATCCGCCCACGGTTTTGCCATGTTAAAGCCTTCGTTAATCACGCTGTCGCGGATCACGACCTGGCCGTTAGTGGCGGAGTCCACGTCCAGAGAGCGACCAAGCTGCGCCACGCCATCGCCAGCAGCAGTAAAGCGGCTATTCACGGCCAGGAAGCCATAGAACAGGTTAGACTGCGTGGCCGGGGCAAAGACGTAACCTTCCTGCTGCGTACGTGAATTCACCACGCGGAAGTCGGTGTTATCAAATACCACCGCGCCGCGGCCAGAGACCATATCCACGTCGCCTTCAATGTAGCTGTTGGTGACCAGAGTACGCGTCAGACGGTTGTTCTGAAGGGTATTCTGCACGCCGCTGTTGGTCACGAAGAAGGTGTTCTGGCGGCCCAGGATATTGACGTTGTTAATCTGTACCTTGTCGCCATCGCTACGCAGCGCCACGGCCTGATGATTACCTGCGTCAACGCTGTCGCCCAGGGTGTTCTGAATGGTCAGGTTCTGCAATTGCAGGCCATTGTTCTGTGACCAGAATACCGCCGAACACATCACGCCAATGGTGGCGGCACGCTTGCGCTGGCAGTTATCAAACATATACCACGCCGGTTTACCTGGCATGTATTTACCGGCCGGGTTCACCAGATGGCGCCAGGTGGTGCTGTCGATCTCTGAATCAATCGCCAGGCCAATTTTTACGTCGACCGCTTTTTCGCCCAGGCCGTAAAGCGTAATGCTTCCCGGTGCCGCCGGAACATAAACGGTTCCTTCGTATTCACCCGGCAGGATGGCAATGTACTGACGAGATGCGCTGTGTTTGGTAATTGCGGCATCAACGGCTGCCTGAATAGAGGTGTGTGTAACGCCCTCTGCCCCGGCCGGGCCGACAACGAAGTCTGGCTGTTTCGGCAGGTTAATAGAAGAAGGCGTCCACGGGGCTGCATTGGGATCCATCGCCGAGAAATAGTGCGCACGGGTGAAGTTCTTCGCTTCAGCCGCTGACAGGATCGGACGGGAAGCGGTGCCCGGAGCAACCTGCTCAGAAGGTTGCTGATCCGGTGGTGTTGAACTGCAAGCGGATAAAGTCACGCCAAAGGCGAGTGCCAACGCCAGACGGGAAATCCTGGAAATATTCAAGGTAATGCTCCTGGGTATGCAAGTCTTATCTGGATAGACGAAATAGCCTGCTTTTTTATACTAAGTTGAGCGAAACGGGAAGATAAAAACCGGAAAAGTTGCATTTTTGCCCGCAGGCGACGGGAAAGTCATCACAAATAAATAACATTTTCCCCCAATGCGGTTGACAGCAGGCGGCAGATGAAAATAAATGTCTATACAACCCATGACAAGTGGAAGGCACATGCAGCAGCTTCATCCCGATGATGTGATATGGCGAAATGCGCGACTGGCAACCCTGGCGACAGGTGAGGCGGACCCCTACGGCCTGAGAGAACAACATGCCCTCGTTGTGCGCGGCCAGACGATTCTGGCCATTATTCCTGAATCCGAGATCCCCTCCGGGCATCGTCAGTGTGTCGATCTCGACGGGCGTCTGGTTACCCCCGGCCTGATCGATTGCCACACCCATCTGGTGTTCGGCGGCGATCGCGCAGCGGAATGGGAGCAACGGCTTAACGGCGTGTCATATCAGACCATTAGCGCGCAGGGCGGCGGAATTAACGCCACGGTCACGGCCACCCGCAACAGTTCGCCGGAAACGCTCCTGACGGTGGCGCAGCAGCGACTCCAGCGGCTGATGAATGAAGGCGTAACGACCGTTGAAATCAAATCGGGATACGGACTGAATGCCGAAGCCGAAGAGAAAATGCTGCTGGTTGCCCGCCAGCTCAGCCTGAATAATCTGGTCGATATCAGCCCGACGCTGCTGGCCGCGCACGCCGTTCCTGCCGAGTACCGACAGGATCCGGATGCCTATCTGGCGCTGGTCTGTGAGCAGATCATGCCCACGCTGTGGCAAAAAGAGTTATTTGAAGCGGTGGACGTGTTTTGTGAAAACGTCGGCTTTACCCCGGCGCAAACCGAGCGCCTGTTCCGGGCCGCCGCCGCGCTCGGGATCCCGGTAAAAGGGCATGTAGAACAACTGTCGAATCTCGGCGGCGCGGCGCTGGTCAGCCAGTATAAAGGGCTGTCGGCCGATCATATTGAGTATCTCGATGATTCAGGTATTCAGGCGATGGCGCAAAGCGGCACGGTGGCGGTATTGCTCCCCGGCGCGTTCTATTTTCTTCAGGAGCGCCAGCGTCCACCGGTGGCGCAGCTGAGAGAGCAGGGCGTGCCGATGGCGGTGGCTACCGACTACAATCCGGGCACCAGCCCGTTTGCCAGCCTGCATCTGGCAATGAACATGGCCTGCGTCCAGTTTGGCCTCACGCCGGAAGAGGCCTGGGCTGGCGTGACGCGGCATGCGGCGCAGGCGCTAGGACGTGGTGCGACGCACGGGCAGTTAAAGCCAGGTTATGTGGCTGATTTCGTCGTCTGGGAGGCGAATCATCCGGTTGAGATGGTTTACGAGCCGGGGCGGAATCCTATGTATCAACGCGTGTTTCGGGGGCAGGTAGCATGAAACTGTGGCATCCCGTCTCTCCGCAGGTCTGGCAGGGTCGTGACGACAGCGCCGAGTCCAGCACCGCGAAACGTCTCTTCCAGACCATACAGCAGCGCGAACACTTTTCTCCCGCGCCGTCAGGCATCGCCCTGCTGGGCTTTGAATGTGATGAAGGGGTTAAGCGTAACCAGGGCAGGCCCGGTGCTGCACAGGCGCCCGATGTGTTGCGTGGCGCGCTGGCGAATATGGCGAGCCATCAGGGGCATGCGCGCCTCGTGGATATGGGCGCTATTTATGTTGAAGGCCACGCGCTGGAGGCGGCACAGCAGGCGCTGAGCGAGGCCATAACCGCGTGCCAGCAATCCGGGATGCGTACTCTGGTTTTCGGTGGTGGACATGAAACCGCCTGGGCGCACGGGCGCGGCGTGCTGGACGCCTTTCCGAACGATCGCCTTGCGGTGATCAACCTGGATGCGCACCTCGATTTACGCAAGGCCGAACGGGCAACGTCCGGCACGCCGTTCCGCCAGCTGGCGCACTACTGCGCGTCTCAGTCGCGGGTGTTTCACTACGCCTGCCTGGGGGTAAGCCGTGCGGCGAATACTCAGGCGCTATGGGAGGAAGCTGAGCGGTTGAACGTGACGCTGGTTGAAGATCTCGATTTTCGCCGGGATGCGCTATCCGCGCTGGATAGCGTGCTTGCGCAGGCAGACCGGGTTTATCTCACCGTTGACCTCGATGTGCTGCCTGCCGCAGAAATGCCCGCCGTGTCCGCCCCTGCGGCGTTGGGGATCCCGGCGCTGGATCTGTTCCCGGTGATTGAGCGTATCTGCCGAAGCGGTAAACTACAGGCGGCGGATCTGGTGGAATTTAATCCGCACTACGATCGGGACGGACAGGGCGCTAAGCTCGCCGCCCGACTGGCCTGGCAAATTGCTCACTGGTGGGCATAACAACATTCAAGGAGTCATGATGTTTTCACGCTCGCCCCTGCCGCAGCCGAGCCCTCCCGCGCCTTTTTACGAAAAGGTGAAGCAGGCGATCAGCGAAAAAATCGCCGCCGGCGTCTGGCGCCCGCACGACCGCATTCCGTCCGAGGCCGAGCTGGTGGCGCAGTTTGGCTTTAGCCGAATGACCATCAACCGCGCACTGCGTGAACTGACCGATGAAGGGTTGCTGGTGCGTTTGCAGGGTGTCGGAACCTTTGTCGCCGAGCCAAAAGGACAGTCGGCGCTGTTTGAAATCCGCAGCATTGCCGATGAAATTGCCGCCCGCAACCATCAGCACCACTGCGAGGTGCTGGTGCTTGAAGAGACGCAGGCCAGCGCCGAACAGGCCATCGAGCTGAACGTTACCGAGGGCACCCGGATTTTCCATTCGGTGATGGTGCATTATGAGAACGACATTCCGGTCCAGATTGAAGATCGCTGCGTCAACGCGGAGCGGATACCGGATTACCTGAGCCAGGATTACACCCAAACCACACCGCATGCGTATCTCTCGCTCGTCGCCCCGCTGACGGAAGGGGAGCATATCGTGGAAGCCGTGCGCGCCACGCCGCAGGAGTGCGAGCTGTTGCGTATTAAAGAGCACGATCCCTGTCTGCTGATCCGCCGTCGTACCTGGTCGTCCTCGCAAATTGTGTCGCATGCGAAGCTGCTATTCCCGGGGAATCGCTACCGGTTGCAGGGCCACTTTATGTCATAAGTTTTATAAGCGTGATCGCTAACGCAATATAGCAAAATTGTATCTTTTTTGTTAAATCCGACCTTGTGTGTGCTTGTCTATACAAGTATATCTAAATGCATCACCTGTCCCTTATGAGGAACACACAATGTCGTCAGATAAATACCGCAAGCAGGATGTCCGCGCCGCGCGCGGCACCACGCTCACCGCAAAAAGCTGGCTCACCGAAGCACCGCTGCGCATGTTGATGAACAACCTTGATCCTGAGGTAGCAGAAAATCCCCACGAGCTGGTGGTCTACGGCGGCATTGGCCGCGCCGCGCGCAACTGGGCGTGCTATGACGCGATTGTTGAGTCTTTGACGAATCTCGAAAACGACGAAACGCTGCTGGTGCAATCCGGCAAACCGGTTGGCGTATTCAAAACCCATAAAAATGCGCCCCGCGTGCTGATTGCCAACTCCAACCTGGTGCCGCACTGGGCAACGTGGGAACACTTCAACGAGCTGGACGCAAAAGGGCTGGCCATGTACGGCCAGATGACCGCGGGTAGCTGGATCTACATCGGCAGCCAGGGGATTGTGCAGGGCACGTATGAAACCTTCGTGGAAGCGGGCCGTCAGCACTATAACGGATCACTGAAAGGCCGCTGGGTGCTCACCGCTGGACTGGGCGGCATGGGCGGCGCGCAGCCGCTGGCCGCGACGCTGGCGGGCGCGTGCTCCCTGAACATTGAGTGCCAGCAGAGCCGCATCGATTTCCGTCTGCGTACCCGCTATGTCGATGAACAGGCCGACAACCTCGATGACGCGCTGGCGCGCATCAAAAAGTACACCGCGGAAGGCAAAGCCGTGTCGGTTGCCCTGTGCGGCAACGCGGCGGATATTCTGCCGGAACTGGTGGCGCGCGGCGTCCGTCCGGATCTGGTCACCGACCAGACCAGCGCTCACGATCCGCTCCACGGCTATCTGCCAAAAGGCTGGACGTGGGAAGACTATCAGCAAAAAGCGGAAACCGATCCTGAGGGCACGGTACTGGCGGCCAAACGCGCCATGGCGGAACACGTCTCCGCGATGCTGGCCTTCAGTAAGATGGGTATTCCGACCTTTGATTACGGGAATAACATCCGCCAGATGGCGAAAGAGATGGGGGTGAATAACGCCTTTGACTTCCCCGGCTTCGTGCCCGCCTATATTCGTCCGCTGTTCTGCCGCGGCATTGGGCCGTTCCGCTGGGTTGCCCTGTCCGGCGACCCGGAGGATATCTACAAAACTGACGCCAGAGTGAAAGAGATTGTCGCCGACGACGAACACCTGCACCGCTGGCTGGATATGGCGCGCGAACGCATTAACTTCCAGGGCCTGCCGGCGCGTATCTGCTGGGTCGGGCTGGAGTGGCGGCAAAAACTCGGCCTCGCCTTTAACGAAATGGTGCGCAGCGGCGAAGTCTCCGCGCCGATCGTCATTGGCCGCGACCACCTGGACTCCGGCTCTGTCGCCAGTCCGAACCGTGAAACCGAAGCCATGCGCGACGGCTCGGATGCGGTCTCCGACTGGCCGCTGCTGAATGCCCTGCTGAACACCGCCAGCGGCGCGACCTGGGTATCGCTGCACCACGGCGGCGGCGTCGGGATGGGCTTCTCCCAGCACTCCGGGATGGTCATCGTCTGTGACGGAACTGATGAAGCGGCCGCGCGTATCGCTCGCGTGCTGCACAACGACCCGGCAACCGGCGTGATGCGTCACGCGGATGCGGGTTACGAGATTGCCATTGATTGTGCCAAAGAGCAGGGCCTGAACCTGCCGATGATCCCCGCCACACAAGGAAAGCCTGCATGAACGCGTTAACACTTACTCCCGGCTCGCTGACGCTCAAACAGCTGCGTCACGTCTGGCGTCAGCCGGTGACACTCTCCCTTGATGAAAGCGCCCACCGTGCCATTAACGACAGCGTGGCCTGCGTGGAGGCGATTGTGGCGGAGGGGCGCACCGCCTACGGCATCAATACCGGGTTTGGCCTGCTGGCGCAGACCCGCATCGCCACGCACGATCTGGAGAATTTACAGCGTTCGCTGGTGCTGTCGCACGCGGCGGGGGTTGGCCAGCCGCTGGACGATGAGATCGTCCGCCTGATGATGGTGTTGAAAATCAACAGTCTGGCGCGTGGGTTTTCCGGCATTCGTCTGAGCGTGATCCAGGCGCTGATGGCGCTGGTCAATGCGGAAGTTTATCCGTGGATCCCGGCGAAGGGCTCCGTCGGCGCCTCCGGCGATCTGGCGCCACTGGCGCATATGTCGCTGCTCCTGCTGGGTGAAGGCCAGGCGCGCTGGCAAGGGGAGTGGCTGCCTGCGAAAGAGGCGCTGAAAAAAGCTGGCTTAACGCCGATCACCCTCGCGGCAAAAGAGGGGCTGGCGCTGCTCAACGGCACGCAGGCGTCGACCGCGTTCGCGCTGCGCGGTCTGTTTGAAGCGGAAGATCTGTTCGCCTCGGCGGTGGTGTGCGGTGCACTGACCACTGAGGCGGTGCTCGGCTCGCGTCGTCCGTTCGATGCCCGCATCCACGAGGTGCGCGGCCAGCGCGGTCAGATTGATGCCGCCGCCATGTACCGCCACGTACTTACCGATACCAGCGACATTGCCGATTCGCATCACAACTGTGAGAAGGTGCAGGATCCGTATTCCCTGCGCTGCCAGCCGCAGGTGATGGGCGCATGCCTGACGCAGCTGCGCCAGGCGGCAGAAGTGCTGCTGGTGGAGGCCAATGCGGTGTCCGATAACCCACTGGTATTTGCTCAGGAAAATGAGGTGGTTTCTGGCGGTAACTTCCACGCCGAGCCGGTGGCGATGGCCGCAGATAATATCGCCCTGGCGATTGCCGAAATCGGGGCGTTGTCTGAGCGTCGAATCGCGCTGATGATGGATAAGCACATGTCCCAGCTGCCGCCATTCCTGGTGCGCAACGGCGGCGTGAACTCGGGCTTCATGATAGCCCAGGTCACCGCCGCGGCACTGGCAAGCGAGAACAAAGCCCTGTCGCATCCGCACAGCGTGGACAGCCTGCCAACCTCAGCCAACCAGGAAGATCACGTTTCGATGGCCCCGGCTGCCGGGCGTCGTCTGTGGGAGATGGCCTCTAACACCCGCGGCGTGCTGGCGGTGGAGTGGCTGGCGGCGTGTCAGGGTATTGATTTGCGCGAAGGGCTAAAATCCAGCCCGCTGCTGGAGCAGGCGCGCCAGGAACTGCGCGAGCACGTTACGCACTACGATGACGACCGCTTCTTTGCGCCGGATATTGATAAGGCGATGCAACTTCTGGAGGAAGGACGGCTGGTGGGGCTGTTACCTTCGGTGCTGTGATTTTATGCCCGGTGGCGCTGCGCTTACCGGGCCTACGAGTGCGAAATGTAGGCCGGGTAAGGCGTAGCCGACACCCGGCTTTTTTTACGAATACATCGCCGTAATCGACGCGCTGCCCAGCGAATGGAAATGCACGTTAAAGCCTACCATCGCGCCGCTCGCCCCTTCGTCGACCTCAATCTTGTCCACATCCAGCGCGTGCACGGTGAAGATATAGCGGTGCGTTTCCCCTTTTGGCGGCGCCGCGCCGCCGTAGCCCGCTTTGCCAAAGTCAGTGCGCGTCTGAATCGCACCGTCAGGCAGAGCGACCAGATTGGAACCGGAGCCCTGCGGCAGCACGCGCGTGTCGGCGGGCAGGTTTGCCACGATCCAGTGCCACCAGCCCGACCCGGTTGGCGCATCCGGATCGTAGCAGGTCACGACAAAACTTTTGGTTCCCGCTGGCACATCGTCCCACGCCAGATGGGGAGAGATATTATCCCCCTGATAACCCATCCCGTTAAACACGTGACGTTCCGGCAGCTTTTCGCCGTCGCGCAAATCTTTACTGATGATTTTCATCCGATTTCCCTCGTTACTCACTCATTCAGAAAGTGTAACGCATGGGGTTAAATCGCGAAATGCGCTGAAGTGTTAACGGCTTCAACCACTGCCCCGGTCAGCTTGCGGAGCTGATCCGCAGAAATGCTGTACGGCGGCATGAGGTAAATCAGCTTACCGAAAGGTCGCACCCACACGCCCTGGTCAACGAAGAAGCGCTGCAACGCGGCCATGTTCACCGGATGCGTTGTCTCGATTACCCCAATGGCGCCCAGTACGCGGACGTCCGCGACGTATTCCGCCTCCGCCGCCGCGCTTAACTGCTGCTTCAGCTGCGCCTCAATCGCCGCCACCTGCGTCTGCCATGCGCCGCTTTCCAGAATGGCGAGGCTTTCGCTTGCCACGGCGCAGGCCAGCGGGTTGCCCATAAACGTCGGGCCGTGCATAAAGCAGCCCGCGTCGCCGTCGCTGATGGTATCGGCAACCTGGCGGGTGGTAAGCGTGGCGGAGAGCGTCATGGTGCCGCCGGTGAGCGCTTTCCCCAGGCACAGAATATCCGGCGCGATCCCCGCATGCTCGCAGGCGAACAATTTCCCGGTGCGGCCAAAGCCGGTGGCGATCTCATCGGCAATCAACAGGATCCCTTCGCGGTCGCACATCTTCCGAATGCGCTTCAGCCACTCGGGATGGTACATCCGCATTCCGCCCGCGCCCTGCACAATCGGTTCGAGAATAACGGCGGCAATCTCGTGGCGATGGGCCGCCATCAGCCGCGCGAAGCCCACCATGTCCATCTCGTTCCATTCGCCGTCGAAGCGGCTCTGCGGGGCTGGCGCAAACAGGTTTTCCGGCAGATAGCCTTTCCACAGGCTGTGCATGGAGTTGTCCGGATCACATACCGACATCGCGCCGAAAGTGTCGCCGTGATAGCCGTTGCGGAAGGTAAGGAACCGCTGGCGCGTTTCGCCCTTCGCATGCCAGTACTGCAACGCCATTTTCATCGCCACTTCCACGGCCACCGAGCCGGAGTCGGCCAGGAAAACGCACTCCAGCGATTCAGGCGTCATCGCTACCAGGCGACGGCATAAATCCACCGCGGGCTGATGCGTGATCCCGCCAAACATCACGTGTGACATCTGGTCAATCTGCGCTTTCATCGCCGCGTTCAGTCGCGGGTGGTTGTAGCCATGGATCGCCGCCCACCAGGAGGACATCCCGTCAACAAGCCGCTCGCCGCTGGCAAGATGCAGCTCGCAGCCGTGGGCCGAGGCTACCGGATAGACGGGAAGGGGGCGGGTCGTGGAGGTGTAAGGGTGCCAGATATGCTGCTTGTCGAAGGCGAGATCGTCCTGGGTCATAATCGACTTGTAAACCATTTTGAAAAGTTTTAGGTTTACAAGTATAAACCGAACCGACAATTAACAAAACCCTTTGGAGAAGCCCGATGGCTCACCACGCACGCTGGACGATGTCGCAAGTCACTGAATTATTCAACAAACCTTTCCTGGAGCTGATGTTTGAGGCGCAACAGGTGCACCGCCAGCACTTCGATCCGCGTCATGTTCAGGTCAGCACGCTGCTGTCGATCAAAACCGGGGCTTGCCCGGAAGACTGCAAATATTGCCCGCAAAGCGCGCGCTATAAAACCGGTCTCGAATCCGAGCGCCTGATGGAAGTCGAGCAAGTGCTCGACTCCGCGCGCAAGGCCAAAAACGCTGGCTCGACCCGCTTCTGCATGGGCGCGGCGTGGAAAAATCCGCATGACCGCGACATGCCCTATCTGGAGCAGATGGTGAAGGGGGTGAAGGCGATGGGGCTTGAAGCCTGCATGACCCTGGGTACGCTGAACGAAGAGCAGGCGCAGCGTCTCTCGGCGGCGGGGCTGGATTACTATAACCACAACCTCGATACCTCGCCGGAATTCTACGGCAACATCATCACCACGCGCACCTATCAGGAGCGTCTGGACACGCTGGATAAAGTGCGTGATGCGGGGATCAAGGTCTGTTCCGGCGGGATCGTGGGACTGGGCGAGACGGTAAAAGATCGTGCCGGCCTGCTGTTACAGCTGGCAAACCTGCCGACCCCGCCGGAAAGCGTGCCCATCAACATGCTGGTGAAGGTAAAAGGGACGCCGCTGGCGGATAACGAGGACGTGGATGCCTTCGATTTCATCCGCACCATCGCGGTGGCGCGCATCATGATGCCGACCTCTTACGTTCGCCTCTCTGCCGGTCGCGAGCAGATGAGCGAGCAGACCCAGGCGATGTGCTTCATGGCCGGGGCCAACTCCATCTTCTACGGCTGCAAACTGCTGACCACGCCAAACCCGGAAGAGGACAAAGATGTCCAGCTGTTCCGCAAGCTGGGGCTGAACCCACACCAGACCGAGGTACAGGCGGGGGATAACGAGCAACAGCAGCAGCTGGAGCAGCAGATTTTTAACGCCGACACCGACCAGTTCTACAACGCGGCAGCCGTATGACCTGGCAGGCACGTATCAGGACCGCGCTCGACGAGCGGCGGGCGGCGGATGCGTTTCGGGTGCGCAGGGTAGTGGAAAACGGTGCAGGCCGTTTTCTCTCCCGGGAAGGAGAGCGGTTCTGTAATTTCTCCAGCAACGATTATCTGGGCCTGAGCCAGCACCCGCAGATCGTTCGCGCCTGGCAGCAGGGCGCGGATCGTTACGGCGTGGGCAGCGGTGGCTCCGGGCACGTCAGCGGCTACACCACGGCGCATCAGGCGCTGGAGGAAGAGCTGGCCGACTGGCTGGGCTACCCGCGGGCGCTGCTGTTTATCTCCGGTTTTGCCGCGAATCAGGCGGTGATTGCCGCCCTGATGGGCAAAGACGACCGCATCACCGCGGACCGCCTGAGCCACGCGTCCCTGCTTGAAGCGGCCAGTCTCAGCCCGGCGCAGCTGCGGCGTTTTGCCCATAACGATGCCTCTCAGCTGAACGTCCTGCTGGGTAAACCCTGTTCAGGGCTTCAGCTGGCGGTGACGGAAGGGGTATTCAGCATGGACGGCGACAGCGCGCCGCTTGCCACTTTGCATGACGTCGCAAAACAGCAGAACGCCTGGCTGCTGGTCGACGATGCCCACGGCATTGGCGTCACCGGCGAGGAGGGGCGCGGAAGCGCGCACCAGCAACGCGTCAGGCCGGAACTGCTGGTAGTCACTTTCGGCAAAGGCTTTGGCGTCAGCGGCGCCGCGGTGTTGTGCAGCGAGCCGGTGGCCGATTACCTGGTGCAGTTCGCCCGGCACCTGATCTACAGCACCAGCATGCCCCCGGCGCAGGCCGTGGCGCTCTCTGCGTCGCTTGCGGTGATCCGCGGCGAAGACGGCGCTGAACGCCGGGCGCGCCTGGCCGACCATATTCAGCGTTTTCGCCGGGGGGTAAGCGCACTGCCTTACCGGCTTACCGACTCGCACAGCGCCATTCAGCCCGTGATTGTGGGTGAAAACCATCGGGCGCTGATGCTGGCACAGGCGCTACGAGAACGCGGGCAGTGGGTCACGGCGATCCGCCCACCCACCGTGCCGCCAGGCACCGCGCGCTTGCGTCTGACGCTCACGGCAGCGCACGAGCCGCAGGATATCGATACGCTTCTGGAGGCACTGTATGTCTCCTGTCAATAAACAGGCCGTTGCCGCCGCGTTTGGCCGGGCAGCGCAAAGCTATTCACAGCACGATGAGCTGCAACGCCTGAGCGCCCGCGGGCTGCTGGCCGCGCTCGGTGAGGGGCGTTTTGCGCAGGTGCTCGACGCTGGCTGCGGGCCTGGCGGCAATAGCCGCTACTGGCGCGCAACGGGTAGCCACGTCACGGCGCTGGATTTATCCGCGCAGATGCTGGATGAGGCCCGCCAGCAGCAGTCAGCAGACCGTTATCTGGTGGCCGATATCGAGGCCATCCCGCTGGAGGATGCGCTGTTTGACCTTGTCTGGAGCCATCTGGCGGTGCAGTGGTGCGCCAGCCTGCCGCAGGCCCTACGCGAGCTATACCGCGTGGCGCGGCCCGGCGGAGCGGTGGCCTTTACCACCCTGCTGGAAAGTTCGTTGCCAGAGCTGAATCAGGCGTGGAGGGCAGTGGATGCGCAGCCGCACGCCAACCGGTTTCTCTCGCACCAACAGGTCACTCAGGCGCTGGCAGGCTGGCGCTATCGCAGCGTGGTCCAGACCGTCACCCTCGAATTTAGCGATGCGTTAAGCGCCATGCGATCGCTTAAGGGCATAGGCGCGACGCACCTGCACGCCGGACGGGAGAAGAAACCCCTTACCCGTGGCCAACTCCAGCGTCTCGAGCTGGCCTGGCCGCAGGAGCGGGGCCGGTTCCCGCTCTCTTATCATCTTTTTCATGGGATTATTGAACGTGACTGAACGTTATTTTGTTACCGGCACGGACACTGAAGTCGGTAAAACGGTTGCCAGCGCCGCGCTGTTGCAGGCGGCGCGTCTGCTGGGGAAAACAACGGCCGGGTATAAGCCCGTAGCCTCCGGCAGCGAGATGACGCCGGAAGGCTTACGTAATACCGATGCGCTGGCGCTACAGCGTAACAGCAGCCTTACGCTGGCCTATTCTGCGGTGAACCCCTATACCTTTGCTGAACCCACCTCGCCGCACATCGTCAGCGTCGATGAAGATCGTCCGATTGATTTTTCGGTGCTCTCTTCCGGGTTACGCGTCCTGGAAACGCAGGCCGACTGGGTGCTGGTGGAGGGGGCTGGCGGCTGGTTTACCCCGCTGTCCGACGAGCAGACATTTGCTGACTGGGTGCAGGCCGAGCAGCTTCCGGTCATTCTGGTGGTTGGCGTGAAGCTTGGCTGTATCAATCACGCCATGCTGACCGCCCAGGCCGTGCAGCAGGCCGGGTTGCGTCTGGCAGGGTGGATTGCCAATGACGTGGTAGCGCCGGGTAAACGTCATGCTGAGTATCTGGCGACGCTGAAGCGGGTGCTGCCTGCGCCGTTTCTCGGCGAGATCCCGTGGCTTGCCGACGGCGCAGAGCAGGCGGAAACCGGACGCTATCTCGACCTCAGCGCCTTATGTCCCGCGCCATCCAGTGCGCAATAAGGTCGTCATCCAGCTCGTTAACGTGGCCCTGTGCCACGTTACGTCCGCGATAGAGCATGCAGAAACGATCCGCTACCCGGCGGATAAACGACAGCTGTTGCTCCGCTAACAGCACCGTCATTCCCAGCTCCCGATTCAACCGCACCAGCAACTGCCCCAGCCTGCGCGCGAAACCGTGCCCTGCGCCATGCATGGGCTCATCCAGAATCAACACGCGCGGACGATTAACCAGCGCACTGGCGAGGGCCAGCTGATACTGGTCGTCAGGGGACAGCGCAGAGGCACGGCTCTGTCGCAGCGGATAGAGCTCCGGAAACAGGGCATACACGTCACTTTTTGATGCCGGATCGGGTTTCCCCGTCGCCCGCATAGCGATATGCAGATTTTCATCGACGGTGAGCTGGGAAAATATTCGCCGATCCTGCGGGACGTAGCCTATCGTCGGCGGCGCCGGGAATGCTGACGCAGGGTTGAGCAAGTTATGCGGCGGCGCGCCAGCCTCATGCCAGATGATGGTGCCGCTCTCGACGGGTACCTTTCCGGTAATGCAGTTCATAAGCGTGGATTTGCCCATGCCAGGCAGGCCAACAATGCCCGTACAGATGCCTTGCGGGAAATCGATATTCACGTTCCATAGCGTATGTTGGCTTCCGTAAAACTGATTTACAGCACGCAGACTCAACATCTTTCTCTCCTTAAAAATGTGTGGGGTGATGCACAGAGTGATGTCTGCAAAACGCCTGCCAGGAACTTCATAATGATTAAAAAAAGGCCATTTTTAGGAATAACTCACTATCAAAAGCTGAACGTTTATACGAATTGCACACTCCCGGTGCTGCGTATGTCGAATTGTGGTGCAGGAGAAATGACAGAATTGTGATTAAGATCTCGCCAGTCGCTTATGAAAAAATGAACGTTTTCCAGGCAAAAAAGAGTGATAAAAATTTTTTACTGCCGCTTCGTGGGAAAAACCGGGAATTTGCTGGAGTGCATGCTGTACGGGCTGGAGGCAGTTATCCACTATTCCTGTGGATAACCTTGTGCATTAGAGTTAGAAAACCCGCGATAAGCGAGAGAATACGCGGGTTACAACCAAATTGATGCGAAACGCGGCTTA
This sequence comes from Enterobacter sp. BIDMC93, assembly GCF_001037805.1. Taxonomy (NCBI): domain Bacteria; kingdom Pseudomonadati; phylum Pseudomonadota; class Gammaproteobacteria; order Enterobacterales; family Enterobacteriaceae; genus Enterobacter; species Enterobacter sp. BIDMC93. Next base: position 3,660,583 of record NZ_KQ089962.1, on the reverse strand, counting down.
ATAAATTAGTCTTTATTTTTTAACGAATTAGATAAAAGCAATTCCCTCAACGCCAGCGAGACCTGTTGCCATAAAACTTTCATAACCGCCCTTGACAAATGTTAAAAAAGTAATAGTTCTGGGGATAACCCCCTGAGGCTGGTGTTTTATTTTGTCACAGTCGAAATTTGGCTCGCGAACGCACTAATCCTCTCTGCGCTACGCTAAATATCCTGACACGCTACTGGTTTTTCATCCAGTGTTTTTTACTGGCAATCCTGGCCACAACGAGTAAAATTACTCACCTGCCGCTTATTCTGTCATCAGGTCGTCGCCCATGAGTAAACCGTTTAAACTGAATTCTGCTTTCCGTCCTTCCGGGGATCAGCCCGAGGCTATTCGTCGCCTGGAAGAGGGGCTGGAGGACGGGCTGGCGCACCAGACCCTGCTGGGGGTTACCGGTTCGGGCAAAACCTTCACCATTGCCAACGTCATTGCCGATCTCCAGCGTCCGACGATGGTTCTCGCGCCGAACAAAACGCTGGCGGCGCAGCTGTATGGTGAGATGAAAGAGTTCTTCCCGGAAAACGCGGTGGAGTATTTCGTCTCCTACTACGACTACTACCAGCCGGAAGCCTACGTTCCCAGCTCCGACACGTTTATCGAGAAAGATGCCTCGGTGAACGAACATATCGAGCAGATGCGTTTGTCGGCGACCAAGGCGCTGCTGGAGCGTCGTGATGTGGTGGTGGTGGCCTCGGTGTCGGCGATCTACGGCCTGGGCGATCCGGATCTCTATCTCAAGATGATGCTGCACCTGACGCAGGGGATGATCATCGATCAGCGTGCGATTTTGCGCCGTCTGGCGGAGTTGCAGTACACCCGTAACGATCAGGCGTTCCAGCGCGGGACCTTCCGCGTGCGCGGCGAGGTGATTGATATCTTCCCGGCGGAGTCGGACGATATGGCGCTGCGCGTGGAGCTGTTCGACGAAGAGGTTGAACGCCTGTCGCTGTTCGATCCGTTGACCGGTCACGTCGAGTCGGTGATCCAGCGCTTCACCATCTACCCGAAAACGCACTATGTAACGCCGCGCGAGCGTATTGTGCAGGCGATGGAAGAGATCAAAACCGAGCTGGCGGACCGCCGCAAGGTGCTGCTGGCGAACAATAAGCTGCTGGAAGAGCAGCGCCTGAGCCAGCGTACCCAGTTCGATCTGGAGATGATGAACGAGTTGGGCTACTGCTCCGGCATCGAAAACTACTCGCGCTACCTCTCCGGGCGCGGGCCGGGCGAAGCGCCGCCGACGCTGTTTGACTACCTTCCGGCGGACGGCCTGCTGGTGATCGACGAATCCCACGTTACGATCCCCCAGATCGGCGGGATGTACCGCGGTGACCGCGCGCGTAAAGAGACGCTGGTGGAGTACGGGTTCCGACTGCCGTCAGCGCTGGACAACCGTCCGATGAAGTTTGAAGAATTTGAGGCGCTTGCTCCGCAGACCATCTACGTATCGGCCACGCCGGGCAACTACGAGCTGGAAAAATCCGGTGATGACGTGGTGGACCAGGTGGTGCGTCCGACCGGGCTGCTGGATCCGATTATCGAGGTGCGTCCGGTGGCGACGCAGGTGGACGATCTGCTCTCGGAAATACGTGCCCGCTCCGCCATCAACGAGCGCGTGCTGGTTACCACGCTCACCAAACGTATGGCGGAAGATTTGACGGAGTATCTGGAAGAACACGGCGAGAAGGTGCGGTATCTGCACTCGGATATCGATACCGTGGAGCGTATGGAGATCATCCGCGATCTGCGTCTGGGCGAGTTCGACGTGCTGGTCGGCATTAACCTTCTGCGAGAAGGGCTGGATATGCCTGAGGTGTCGCTGGTGGCGATTCTGGACGCGGACAAAGAGGGCTTCCTGCGTTCCGAGCGCTCGCTGATCCAGACCATTGGCCGCGCCGCGCGTAACGTCAACGGGAAGGCGATCCTGTACGGGGATAAAATCACCCCGTCGATGGCCAAAGCGATTGGCGAAACGGAACGTCGTCGCGAGAAGCAGCAGCGCTACAACGAAGAGCACGGCATCACGCCGCAGGGGTTGAACAAGAAGGTGGTGGATATCCTGGCGCTGGGTCAGAACATTGCGAAGACCAAAGCGAAAGGCCGCGGCAAGGCCCGTTCAGTGGTGGAAGAGGATACCGTCGCGCTGACGCCGAAAGCGTTACAGCAGAAGATCCACGAGCTGGAAGGGCAGATGATGCAGCATGCGCAGAACCTGGAGTTCGAAGAGGCCGCGCAAATCCGCGATCAGCTGCATCAGCTGCGGGATCTGTTTATTGCGGCATCGTAGTTTTTTGCCCGGTGGCGTTTTCGCCCTCTCCCTGTGGGAGAGGGCCGGGGTGAGGGCATCAGGCCGCACAAAACGAACCTAACCTAATGCCTGAATCGCCTTCTCCAGCGCCTCGCGCAGCAAATGGCGGTCGTGGCGATATTTAATATCGCTGGCTTCCAGCGGCTCCTGCACCACCACGCGATCGCCAATCCCCGATACATCCACTTTCGGCCCGACCACGACACCATCGATAATTTTCTTACCAACGTACTGTTCCATCAGGTCCAGCTTATCCGCCAGCGACAGGCTTGCCGCCGCCGGGCTGAGTTCGCGGCCTAAATTACCGATATAGACCATGGGCGCAGGCGTTCTGCGCAGCGCCTGCGCCAGCTCTTTCACCAGCAGGATCGGCATCAGGCTGGTATAAAAACTTCCCGGCCCAATCAGGATCAGATCGGCCTCGGCAATCGCTTCTACCGCTTCACGCGTTGCGGGTACGCTGGGGTAGGTCATCAGCTCTTTTGGCGGAAGAAGAAGCTGGTCGATATTCACTTCACCATACACTTCGTGATCGTCGGCATCGATCGCCATTAAATCCACCGGCTGTTCAGACATCGGGATCAGGAATGCATCCACCTTTAACAGGTTACGAATTAAATTGATCGCTTCCAGAGGGCGCACGCTCAGGTGATCCAGCGCCTTTAACATCAGATTTCCAAGGTTATGGCCTGAAAGTTCACCATTCCCGCCAAAACGGTACTCAAACATCGCCGAGGCCACGCTAGGCTCCGTGATAAGCTGGTTGAGGCAATTGCGCATGTCACCCCAGGCAATCCCGCCTTCAGCGCGTCGGATCCGCCCGGTTGAGCCGCCGTTGTCCGTTGTTGTCACGATGCCAGTCAGGCGCGAGCCCAGTGACGATAACGACGACATCACGCGTCCCAGACCGTGACCTCCGCCAAGAGCGACCACACGGTCCAGATCCGCAAAAGTGCGATTGCGCATACCTATTCCTTATCCTGTTAAGCTTGCGTCACAGTAACGCAACTACTCCTAAAAGACGATGCCTCTCACAAACCATAATGACGTATATCAATGCGAAAGCGCTGTTTTTGCGTATTCTGTAGTGAAAATGCACGATAACATCGTTATATATAAATTTATATAGCGAAAAGCGACAATGGCGAAGTGGCGATTTCCACGCTACTATCGCCATAACCCCGTTTTCAAAACTGAAAACATACACTCTAGCCCTGGCGCCTGTGTCGAGAGATATGGCGCCCTGGCCGTGGCGGATTTGCCACCAGGGTACAGAAAGAAATGACTGTGCCTCCCGATCTGGAAAGGTGTACATGGCTTCACAACTTACTGATGCTTTCGCGCGTAAGTTTTTCTACTTACGTTTGTCGATTACCGACGTGTGTAACTTCCGTTGCACCTACTGCCTGCCCGATGGCTACAAGCCGGGCAGCGTCACCAATAATGGCTTTCTCTCCGTGGATGAAGTACGCCGCGTCACGCGCGCGTTCTCTGAACTTGGCACGGAAAAAGTGCGTCTTACCGGGGGAGAGCCCTCCCTGCGCCGTGATTTCCCTGACATCATTGCCGCCGTGCGTGAAAACGAACGTATCCGCCAGATCGCGGTGACCACCAACGGTTACCGCATGGCGCGTGACGTGGCGAACTGGCGCGATGCGGGGCTGACGGCGATCAACGTCAGCGTCGATAGCCTGGACGCCCGTCAGTTCCACGCCATTACCGGCCAGGATAAGTTCCAGCAGGTGATGGACGGCATCGATGCCGCGTTCACCGCCGGTTTCGACAAGGTCAAAGTCAATACCGTGTTGATGCGTGATGTGAACCACCATCAGCTGGACACTTTCCTGGCGTGGATCAAACCGCGCCGCATTCAACTGCGTTTTATTGAGCTGATGGAGACCGGGGAGGGCAGTGAGCTGTTCCGTCGCCATCATATCTCCGGCATGGTTCTGCGCGACGAACTGCTGAAACGCGGCTGGATCCACCAGATCCGCCAGCGCAGCGATGGCCCGGCGCAGGTCTTTTGTCATCCGGATTATGAAGGCGAAATCGGCCTGATCATGCCCTATGAAAAAGACTTCTGTGCCAGCTGCAACCGCCTGCGCGTCTCCTCCGTCGGCAAGCTCCATCTTTGCCTGTTCGGGGATGGCGGCGTCGATCTGCGCGATTTGCTGGAAGATGACGCCCAGCAGGACGCGCTTGAAGCACGTATTTCCGAGGCGCTGACGCACAAAAAGCAGACCCATTTCCTGCATCAGGGCAACACCGGCATTACTCAGAACCTGTCCTATATCGGCGGGTAATCAGGCTTTAGAAGGAACCAGAAGATGAGTCAGGTAAGCGCGGAATTTATCCCGACACGCATTGCTATTCTTACCGTTTCCGAACGTCGTGGTGAAGAGGATGATACCTCTGGCCACTGGCTGCGCGAGGCGGCACACGAAGCCGGACACCAGATTGTTGATAAAGCGATCGTCAAAGAAAACCGTTACGCCATTCGCGCTCAGGTCTCACAGTGGATTGCGGGTGATGACGTCCAGGTGGTGCTGATCACTGGCGGTACCGGCTTTACCGCAGGCGACCAGGCGCCGGAAGCGCTGCTCCCGCTGTTCGATCGCGAAGTGGAAGGCTTCGGCGAAGTGTTCCGCATGCTCTCGTTTGAAGAGATTGGCACCTCTACGCTTCAGTCCCGTGCCGTCGCGGGGGTGGCGAACAAGACGCTGATCTTCGCCATGCCGGGGTCGACCAAAGCCTGCCGCACCGCGTGGGAAAACATTATTGCCCCGCAGCTGGATGCCCGTACCCGTCCGTGTAATTTCCATCCCCATTTAAAGAAATAAGCTATGTCACAACTGACCCACATTAACGCCGCTGGCGAAGCGCATATGGTGGATGTCTCCGCCAAAGCCGAAACGGTGCGCGAGGCGCGTGCTGAAGCGTTCGTCACCATGCTGCCGGAGACGCTGGCGATGATTATCGACGGTAGCCATCACAAGGGTGATGTGTTTGCCACCGCCCGCATCGCCGGTATTCAGGCCGCTAAACGTACCTGGGACCTCATCCCGCTCTGCCATCCGCTGATGCTCAGCAAAGTGGAGGTAAATTTGCAGGCACAGCCGGAGCATAACCGCGTGCGTATCGAGTCCCTGTGCCGCTTAACCGGGAAAACCGGCGTGGAGATGGAGGCGTTGACGGCGGCCTCCGTGGCGGCGCTGACCATCTACGACATGTGTAAAGCGGTACAGAAAGATATGGTGATTGGCCCGGTGCGTCTGCTGGCAAAAAGCGGCGGCAAATCCGGTGATTTTAAGGTGGAAAGCCATGATTAAGGTGCTCTTTTTTGCCCAGGTCCGTGAGCTGGTCAATACCGACAGCCTGACGCTGGACGGCTCTTTCGAAAATGTCGCCGCCCTGCGTGCGCATCTGGCGGCGCAAGGCGACCGCTGGGCGCTGGCGCTGGACGAAGGCAAACTGCTGGCCGCCGTGAACCAGACGCTGGTGGAGTTGACCCACCCGCTGGCCGATGGGGACGAAGTGGCCTTCTTCCCGCCGGTCACAGGGGGTTAAGATGACGGAAACCCGAATTCTGGTCGGCCATGAGCGTTTTAACGTGGGCACGGAATATGACTGGCTGGCCGGGCGCGACGAAGACGGCGCGGTCGTGACGTTTACCGGGAAAGTGCGTAATCATAATCTCGGCGACAGCGTAAAAGCGCTGACGCTGGAGCACTATCCGGGAATGACCGAAAAATCGCTGGCGGCCATTGTGGAAGAGGCGCGAGGCCGCTGGCCACTAGGGCGCGTTACGGTTATCCATCGCATCGGCGAAATGTGGCCCGGCGAAGAGATTGTGTTTGTCGGCGTCACCAGCGCCCATCGCGGGAGTGCTTTTGCGGCGGGGGAGTTCATCATGGATTACCTTAAAACCAAAGCGCCGTTCTGGAAGCGTGAAGCGACGCCGGAAGGTGAGCGCTGGGTGGAATCACGCGACAGCGATAAACATGCCGCCAGCCGTTGGTAGTTGGTTTACGCGGATGTGTTACTCTTAACGTGTGTGTTTACTTAATCAGGAGTGAATCATGGACCGATTTCCGCGTTCCGATTCGATAGTTCAGCAGACCCGTAGCGGGCTGCAAACCTACATGGCTCAGGTGTATGGCTGGATGACGGTTGGCCTGCTGCTTACCGCGTTTATCGCGTGGTATGCGGCAAATACGCCTGAACTGATGATGTTTATCTTCTCAAGCAAAATCACCTTCTTTGGGCTGATTATTGCGCAACTGGCGCTGGTGTTCGTGCTCTCCGGGCTGGTGCACAAGCTCAGCGCGGGTATGGCGACCACGCTGTTTATGCTCTATTCGGCGCTGACCGGGCTGACGCTTTCCAGTATTTTCATCGTTTACACCTACTCTTCCATCGCCAGCACGTTTGTGGTGACCGGCGGGATGTTCGGTGTGATGAGCCTGTACGGTTACACCACCAAACGTGACCTGAGCGGCTTCGGCAACATGCTGTTTATGGGGCTGATTGGGATTGTGCTGGCGTCGCTGGTGAACCTGTGGCTGAAGAGTGACGCGCTGATGTGGGCGGTGACCTATATCGGGGTGGTGATCTTCGTGGGCTTAACCGCTTACGATACCCAGAAGCTGAAAAACATCGGTGAACAAATTGATGTTCGCGACAGTTCAAACCTGCGCAAATACTCGATTCTGGGCGCGCTGACGCTTTATCTGGACTTCATCAACCTGTTCCTGATGCTGCTGCGTATCTTCGGCAACCGTCGCTAGTTATTTCCCCCTCACCCTAACCCTCTCCCTCAGGGAGAGGGGATTGCACGGTGCGGGCTTTTCTCCCTCTCCCCGTGGGAGAGGGCCGGGGTGAGGGCATCAGACCGCAGCGCTACCCGACACAACTCACTTCGCCAACATCCTCTCGTTCTTCGCGCGCAGCTTCTTCGCCCGACTCTCCAGCACCAGATAACAGACCGTTGCCAGCGCCAGCGGCAGGAAGTAGTAGATCATGCGGTACGCGAGCAGGGCGGCGATAATCGTCCCGTGAGACACATGCTCCCCCGCAAGCAGCGCGATAAACACCGCCTCCAGTACGCCAATACCCGCCGGAATATGCACAATCACCCCGGCAATACTGCTTACCAGCAGCACGCCCAGCACGAAGAAGTAGTTCACATCTTCGCCAATCAACAGCCAGATAATGGCCCCCATCGCCATCCAGTTAGCGCTGGAAACCACCATTTGCAGGACGGCAAACTTCCATGACGGCAGCACCAGCTTCTGGCCTTTAATGGTCATGTGACGACGTTTGGCAAAGGCGCAGGCCCACAGGTAGGCGGCGATGATCAGCAGCAGTACGATGCCCAGGATGCGCAGGGTAGCCTCATCGATGTACCAGTGCGCAGGCAACTGCACCACGCCGATGGTGAAAATCACCCCGCCCAGCAGGATATACCCCAGCCAGTTGGTGGTGATGCTTAAGGAGAAAATACGCGTGATGGTGCCGCCCGGTAAGCCAAGGCGGGAGTACAGGCGATAGCGCATACCAATCCCGCCCACCCAGGTGCTCAGCGTCAGGTTAAAGGCATAGCAGATGAATGACACCAGCATAACCTGCCGTTTGGCAAGCTTATGCCCGCAGTAGGCACGTCCCAGCAGGTCATAGCAGCCGTACATCAGGTAGCTCACAATCACCAGCCCAACGGCCCCCAGCAGGACTGTCCGGTTGTAGTTGCGAATAACTTTCCACACCTCTTCCCAGTCCACCTTTTGGGCATACACCACCAGCAGGACCGCGACGGCAATGAAGAACAGCCAGGTCAGGATTTTTTTCGCCAGCCGCCAGCGAGGATGAGATTTCGACATCAGGTTTTCCCTCCATCTTCCGCCTCTACGCGGTCCTGGGTTTCCATTTCGGGTTGCACAGGCGGATCCACCAGCGCCAGTTTCGGCGTATGCGCGGGCAGCCAGCCCACCATGGCCGGGAAGTGGCGCAGGAAGTGGAACACCACCACGCCGATGCCCACGTTCCACCAGCTCCGTTTTGGCACCATAGACTCATCCACACGCACGCAGTCTTTATTGATAAGTCCCTGAAGGTTATCGCGCAGGGTCTGATTAAACTGGCGATCGTGGATGATCAGGTTCGCTTCCAGATTGAGCGATAAGCTCAGCGGATCGAGGTTGCTGGAGCCAACGGTCGCCCAGTGGTCATCCATCACGGCGACTTTGCCGTGCAGCGGGCGGCGGCGATATTCATAGATCTGCACGCCGCTTTTGACCAGATAGCGATAGAGCAGACGCGCGCCGACCTTCACAATCGGCATATCGGGCTCACCCTGCACGATAAGCTTCACGCTCACGCCGCGTCGGGCCGCGTTGCGCATGGCGTGCAAAATCCGGTAACCAGGGAAGAAATAGGCGTTGGCGATAATCACCTCGCGCTTCGCGTTCGCCAGCATCTTCAGGTAATGACGCTCGATATCGTCCCGGTGCTCCTCGTTATCCCGCCAGACGAACAGCGCCTGCGCCTCGCCGGGCTTGCGGTTCTCTTCCGGGCGATGACGGCGTCGCCACCAGCGGCGAGCGGCCTCTTTGCCGGGTAAGTTTTCCAGCACGAACAGCTGGATGTCCTGAACCACCGGTCCTTCGATACGGATCGCGTAGTCCTGTTTAGCTTCGGGACCGTAATCCGACATATGCTCGGCGGAGTAGTTAATGCCGCCAACGAAGGCCACCGTTTCATCCACCACCACAATTTTGCGGTGCATTCGACGGAACAGGTTGGTGCGCATGCCGAACAGACGCGGGCCGGGATCGTAATAGCGGAACACCACCCCTGCGGCGGTGAGCTCGTTAACAAATTCGTCGCTGAGATCCGGCGAACCATATCCGTCGAGCAGAACCTCGATTTTTACACCGCGACGGGCGGCATGCAGCAGTGCGCTGTGCAACTGCCTGCCCACGTCGTCTTCAAACCAGATAAACGTTTCGAGAAAGACTTTCTGCTGTGCGTGGCTAATCGCCTCAAAAACCGCCGGATAAAAGTTATCGCCATTTTCCAGCAGCGTAATACGGTTACCTTCCTGCCATGTGCATTTCATAAGTGGATCTCCGCGCTGAGTGGGGCATGGTCGGAGAGATGTCGCCAGTTGAGTAAAGCCAGCGCCGTCGGGCTGCTGGCGTGGGCATTTTTTACGTAAATGCGGTCAAGGCGCAGCAGGGGGAAGCGCACCGGAAACGTCCGCGCGGGACGACCGCGTGAGCGGGTAAAGATCTCCTCCAGCCCCGCCTTCACCTTCAGCGGATGGTTGGCCCGCTGTCGCCAGTCGTTGAAATCACCGGCCACCACTACGGGCTCGCCCTCCGGCAGCGCATTGGTCCAGTCTGCCAGCATCTGTAGCTGGGCCTGACGGTGGGCTTCACGCAGGCCAAGATGAACACAGCCCACATGAATGGGAAAATCGAGCGCCGGGGGGGTGATACGACAGTATAACAGCCCGCGTTTTTCGCTCTCGCCAACGGAGACGTCGCGGTTCTCATAATGCTCGATAGGAAAACGCGACAGCACCGCGTTACCGTGATGCCCCTCCGGGTAGACCGCATTGCGCCCGTAGGCGTAATCGCTCCACATGGTATCCGCCAGAAACTCGTAGTGGGGCGTGTCGGGCCAGTTTTCGAAATGCATAGGGTGCACTTCGTGCGCGCCCATGACCTCCTGGAGGCAGACAATATCGGCGCTGACGGTGCGTACCGCGTCGCGCAGCTCCGGTAAAATGAAGCGGCGGTTAAATGCTGTGAAGCCCTTATGAATGTTTATCGTCAGCACCTTAAGCGAGAAATGCTGCGTTTTTTTGCTCATAAACACCTTCCTGGGTGACTATCCCGATGAAAATAAAGTGTAGTAGGCGTCACAAAAAGATGCGGCGTTACGGAATTTTCCGTAAAGTGCGGTAGTCTGAATTAGCAGAGAAAAATCCTTCAGGAGAGAAGCCATGAAGTGGCAACAACGCATTCGTGTCGCAACCGGTTTGAGTTGCTGGCAGATAATGTTGCATTTACTGGTCGTGGCCGTACTGGTGATGGGCTGGATGAGCGGCACGCTGGTGCGTGTCGGCTTAGGGTTATGCGTGGTTTACGGCGTGACCGTGCTGTCGATGCTGTTTTTACAGCGTCACCACGACGCGCGCTGGCGTGAAGTGGGTGATGTGCTCGAAGAGCTCACCACCACCTGGTATTTTGGTGCGGCAATGATCGTCCTGTGGCTGTTGTCACGCGTGCTGCAAAACAACCTGCTGCTGGCCCTGGCGGGTCTGGCTATCCTCGCAGGGCCTGCGGTGGTGTCATTGCTCACCAAAGAGAAAAAACTACGCGATGTTTCGTCTAAACATCGCATAGGCCACTGAGCCCGTTGTGGCCGCGATGACCAGTAGCGGCCACAAACTTCCCCATACAATATCCAGACTCGCATCCTTCAGATAGATTTGCTTGGTGATATCCGTGAAGTGACGAATCGGGTTTATCCACGTCAAATCCTGTAACCACACCGGCATGTTCTCCACTGGAGAAACGTACCCTGAAAGCAAGATCGCCGGCATCATAAAGACAAACACCCCGATAAACGCCTGCTGCTGCGTTGAGCAGAGCGCGGAAATCAGCAGCCCAAACCCCACCAGCGACAGGCCGTAAATCACCATCGTGAAGTAAAACAGCGCCAGCGATCCGGCAAACGGGATCTGGTACGCCCATATTCCCACCCCCAGCACGATGGTGGCCTGGAACGTCGCGACAATCAGTGCCGGCACCGCCTTGCCGACAAATATCTGCCAGGTGGCGAGCGGTGAGACCAGCAGCTGATCCAGCGTACCTTGCTCACGTTCGCGCGCCACGGACAGCGAGGTGACAATCATCACGCCAATGGTGGTGATCATGGCGATCAGCGACGGCACCACAAACCATTTGTAGTCCAGGTTCGGGTTGTACCAGTTGCGCACCACCAGCTCGCTGTTGTTGGGTTTGGGTTTGCCCGCCATCAGCTCCTGCTGGTAATCCTTCACCACCTGTTGCAAATAGTTCGCCGCAATCTGGGCGCTGTTGGAGTTACGTCCGTCGAGGATCAGCTGCATCGGCGCGGTCTGGAATGTGTCCAGGTTGCGGGAGAAGTCCGCCGGGAAGCGTACCAGCAATAATGCTTTTTGCGTGTCGATGGTGGGCTGGATCGCCTGCGGGCTTTCCAGAAGCAGGACATGGGTAAAGGCTTTGGCGCGGGCGAAACGCTGCGTCAACTCGACGGAATGCTTGCCGTTGTCTTCGTTGTAAATGGCGATGGTGGCGTTGGTGACCTCCAGCGTGGCGGCAAACGGAAACAGTACAACCTGAAGCAGCACCGGCAGCACCAGAATGGCGCGGGTCTGCGGCTCGCGCAGCAAGGATTGCAGCTCTTTGCGGATCAATGTCCATAAACGGTGAAACATCGCGTCGTCCTCCTGTCGGGTGGCGCTTGCGCTTACCCGACCTACAAAATCCGATGGCTAATCTAATCTTCTTTTCGTTTTCATCCACGTCAGCCCGATAAACATCACCGCCGACGCCAGCAAAAACAGGGTGTTGATAATCAGCACCACCGGAATATTTCCCGCCAGGAACAGGCTTTGCAGGGTGCTCACAAAGTAGCGCGCCGGAATGATGTACGTCACGGCGCGGATCACCGCCGGCATACTGTCTATCTGGAAGATAAAGCCGGAGAGCATAATCGACGGCAGGAAGGCGGCATTAAGCGCCACCTGCGCGGCGTTAAACTGGTTGCGGGTGATGGTGGAAATTAACAGTCCCATCCCCAGCGTGCTGAGCAAAAACAGGCTGGTAATAAAGAACAGCAGCACCAGCGAGCCGCGGTACGGCACGCCAAGAATAAATACCGAGACCAGCATACACAGCAGCATCGCCAGCATGCCGAGGAAGTAGTAGGGGATCAGCTTGCAGAGCAGCAGCTCGACGCGCGTCACTTCGGTCGAGAGCAGCGCCTCCATGGTGCCGCGCTCCCATTCGCGGGCGATCACCAGCGAGGTGAGGATCGCGCCAATCACCGTCATGATGATGGTGACCGCCCCCGGAATAATAAAATGCTGGCTGATGGCGGCGGGGTTAAACCAGTAGCGCGTCTGCACGTCAATCAGCGGTTCAAACTCCTCCCCCCGGTCTTCGGCGCGCTGCATCTGCCAGAGCTGCCAGATACCCTCCGCATAGCCCTGCACGAAGTTGGCGGTGTTCGGCTCGCTGCCGTCGGTGATCACCTGAATTGGCGCATCGGCGCCCGGGCGTGCCATATTGGCGGCAAAATCGACCGGAATGACGATCAGACCGCGAATTTTTCCGGCCTGCATTTTCTGGATCAGTTCCTGCCGGTTGTCGCTGATGGTGGCATCGATGTAGGGCGAGCCGGTCATGGCGTGGGTGAAGTCCAGCGCCTCTTCGCTCTGCTGCTCCAGCAAAATCCCGACCCGCAGCTTGCTGGAGTCGAGGTTAATCCCGTAGCCGAAAATAAACAGCAGCAGCAGGGGGATCACCACCGCAATCAGCCAGCTGCTGGGGTCACGCACGATCTGGCGCGTCTCTTTAATGCATAGCGCGCGCACCCTGCGCCACGAAATCGCATTACTGTGCATGGGCATTCTCCTTATCCCAGTCGTGGATGAGGGTGATAAACGCCTGCTCCATGGTCGGGTCTGGCTGTGCGTCGTCGGCGGCCTGGTTTTTCAGGTCGTCCGGCGTGCCGTGGGCAATCAGCTTGCCGCGATACACCAGCCCGATGCGGTCGCAGTACTCCGCCTCGTCCATGAAGTGGGTGGTCACCATCACGGTCACCCCTTTTTCCACCATGCTGTTGATGTGCAGCCAGAACTCGCGGCGGGTAATGGGATCAACACCAGAAGTGGGTTCATCAAGAAATAGAATATCCGGCTCGTGCATCAGCGAGCAGGCCAGCGCCAGCCGCTGCTTAAAGCCGAGCGGCAGCTCGTCGGTGGCGTGGGACGCAATGTTGGTTAACGCGAAGGCGTCGCTCATGCGGCGGATTTTTTCGTTCTGCGCCCGCCCGCGCAGGCCGTACACGCCGGAGAAAAAGCGCAGATTCTGCTCGACCGTCAGGTTGCCATACAGCGAAAACTTCTGCGCCATATACCCGAGATGCTGGCGCGCCTTGCCGGAGCTGACTTTCAGATCCATATCCAGCACCAGTGCCTTGCCGGACGTCGGCACCAGCAGGCCGCACATCATCTTAAAGGTGGTCGATTTCCCCGCGCCGTTCGGCCCGAGCAGGCCAAATATCTCGCCGCGCTTCACGGCAAAATTGACGTTATCGGTGGCGGCGAAATCGCCGAATTTTTTGGTGAGCGATTTCGCTTCAATGACCGTTTCGCCCGGCGTGCCTTCCACCGTGTGCAGGATGGCGCCAAGCGGTGATTCTGAGGTTCCCGCCCCGCCCAGCAGATCGATAAACGCATCTTCAAAGCGCGGCGCGGTCTCTGTCATGTCGATCTCAGGCATACCCTGCGCACGGCGGATATCGTCGGCGGTAGTCTCTTTTTTGAGGATCACGCGCACCGAACGGCCCTGAATCATCCCGTCGCTCACCTGCGGCAGCTTCAGTACCCGTTGCAGCAGCTTGCGGTTGGACTCCTGCGCGCTGTGCAGCAGAAAACTGCGCCCGGCCATGGTTTGCGTCAGCTCGGTGGGTTCGCCCTGATAGAGCAGTTCGCCTTCATTCATCAGCAGCACGTCGCGGCACTGCTCTGCTTCATCAAGGTAAGAGGTACTCCAGAGGATCAGCATGCCGTCACCCGCCAGCTCGTGCACCATCTGCCACAGCTCGCGGCGGGAAATCGGGTCCACGCCCACGCCGGGTTCATCCAGCAAGAGCACCTTCGGTTCGCCCACCAGCGTGCAGGCCAGCCCCAGCTTCTGCTTCATCCCGCCGGAAAGTTTGCCCGCCAGCCGGTCGGTGAACGGGCCGAGGGAGGTAAACGCCAGCAGACGCTGGAAGGTTTTCTGCCGGGTTTCGCCGGTAACGCTGCGCAGATCGGCATACAGGTTGAGGTTTTCCATTACCGTCAGATCTTCGTACAGACCAAACTTCTGCGGCATATAGCCGAGCATGCCGTGAAGCGCCGCGTCGTCTTTGATCGGATCGAGGCCAAGCACGCTGGCACTGCCTTCATCCGGCTTCAGCAATCCCGCCAGCATCCGCATCAGCGTGGTTTTACCCGCGCCGTCCGGCCCCACCAGCCCGGTCACATAGCCTTTCTGAATCGTACAATTCAGCGGTGCGACCGCCGGTTTGGCCATTCCCGGGAAGCGTTTGACCAGATTGTTGAGCTGGATAACCGCATCATTCATGTCGTTCCCCGTCGTTTAAGGTCACGGTAACAGGCATGCCCTGACGCAGCGCGTCGTCCGCATCGGTGACGATGATGCGCAAGCGATACACCAGGTCGGTACGCAGGTCCGGGGTTTCAACGGTTTTTGGCGTGAACTCGGCGGTAGGGGAGACGAAGCCCACTTTGCCGTGATACGGCTTGTCCGGGCGACCGTCGGTATAGAGCAGCAGTTCGCGGCCCGGCTGCATCTGGCCAAGATTTGGCTCATCAATGTAAGCGCGCACCCACACCGGACGGGTTAAGGAGAGCGTTAACACGGTGCTGCCCGCGCTGAGCATGCTGCCCGGCTCCACGGCGCGGGTCATCAGCGTGCCGTCAGACGGGGCGACTAACGTGGTGTCGTGCAGATCCAGCTCCGCCTGGGCTAACTGCGCCTGCGCCTGCTCAAGGCTGGCCTTCGCCTGGGCAATGTCCTGCGCACGGTTACCGGTGCGGTACTGGCTTAGCTTATCCTGGGCAGATTTCAGCGTCGCCTGTGCCTGGTCGCGGGATGAGCGCGCGTTTTCCAGGTCGTTGGCGGAAATAGTACGGCTTTTCCATAAGCCTTGCTGACGGTTATAGAAATTCTGCGCATAGTCATAGGCGGCTTTTGCCTGCTTAACGGCAGCGGCCGCCTGGGAGATCTCTTCGTCACGGTAGCCCGCCAGCATCAGGTCGTATTGCGCCTGTGCGACGGAGACGCCTGCTTTTGCCTGCATCAGCGCGTTCTCAAACGGGGCTTTGTCCAGCATTCCCAGCGTCTGCCCGGCTTTGATGGCATCGCCTTCGTCAACGTTCAGCGAGGCCAGCCGTCCGCCGACGCGGAAGCTCATGTTCACGGTGCGGATATCCACGTTGCCGTACAGCGTCAGGCCACGATCCTGCTGGCTCTGATACCACAGCCAGCCACCGATTCCCGCAGCAAGTAACACAACAACCACCAGAATGATTGCGACAGGTTTTTTCATGACTTCTGGCTCCTTTGCGTTAAGCCTTGCAGGATCAGATCAACGTGACAGGTAATGACCTGGCTAATTTGCGCGGCTTTATCCTCATCGAATTGTGTCCAGCCCGTACGTAACAGGATGGTCTCACGCCCCAGACGGAAGGCGAGCACTTCGCCCAGCAGGGCGTGGGTATGCAAAATGGTGTCGGTATCGCTGGCGTCCCGTCCGGTATAGGCGGCGATCAGCCGGGTCAGATGGCTGTGCATCGGGGCGATCACCTGATCGTGCACCAGCTGGTACGCGGTAGTGGGGGAGAGCTGCTCGCGGGAGATAAATTTGCTCAGGTTCAGCGTATCGTCGTGCGTCAGCAGGCGGATCATGTTGTGACAGGCGTTAAGGATCAGCTGGCGGATGGCAGCCCGGTCAGGCTCTGGCTGGCTGAACAGCGCGGTGGCTTCTTCCACGTGCGGGCGAAAGCTGGTGCCGATAAAATCCGCGATCCACTGGGCGCAGGCGAGGTATAAATCCTCTTTTGAGCCAAAATAGTAGGTGATGGCCGCAATATTCTGCCCGGCCTGAGCGGCGATATCCCGCGTGGTGGCATGCAGACCATACTCGCCAAACTGCGCCAGCGCGGCGGCGATAAGCTGACTTTTCGCCTGTTCGCCTTTGGTTGTCGTTGGGGTTGTATTCATAGCAGCATTAAAAACTAATCAATCGATTGATTAAGATTATGCCTGATTTGCGCAAACGTCGAGTCATCGCCGGGGATATTTTATGCGCCACGTCACAAAAGCTGCTACACTCCGCTCCTTCGCGACATTGTGGTTTTTGTCCTTCTATTCGTTATATCTCCCTGAAAACTACACCTGTGATGGTCGGGGCGGTTCGGAGTTTTTATGTCTTTTGATTCCCTTGGTCTGAACCCGGAAATTCTGCGCGCCATCGCAGAGCAGGGCTACGTTGAGCCAACCCCTATCCAGCAGCAGGCCATTCCGGCCGTTTTGCAGGGCCGTGACCTGATGGCAAGCGCGCAGACCGGTACCGGTAAGACCGCGGGCTTTACCCTGCCGCTGCTGGAGCTGTTGGTAAAAAACCAGCCGCACGCCAAAGGCCGTCGTCCGGTGCGTGCGCTGATCCTCACCCCAACCCGCGAACTGGCGGCCCAGATTGGCGAGAACGTGCGTGAATACAGCCGCTACCTCAACATTCGTTCGCTGGTGGTTTTCGGCGGGGTAAGCATTAACCCACAGATGATGAAGCTGCGCGGCGGCGTGGACGTGCTGGTGGCAACGCCGGGGCGTCTGCTGGATCTGGAACACCAGAACGCGGTGAAGCTCGATAACATCGAAATTCTGGTGCTGGACGAAGCCGACCGTATGCTGGATATGGGCTTCATCCACGACATTCGCCGCGTGCTGGCGAAGCTGCCGACGCGTCGTCAGAACCTGCTCTTCTCCGCGACTTTCTCCGACGAGATCAAGGCACTGGCGGAAAAGCTGCTGCATAACCCGCTGGAAGTGGAAGTCGCGCGCCGCAATACCGCCTCCGAGCAGGTGACGCAGCACGTGCACTTTGTGGATAAGAAGCGCAAGCGGGAACTGCTCTCCCAGATGATCGGCCAGGGCAACTGGCAGCAGGTACTGGTCTTTACCCGCACCAAGCACGGCGCTAACCACCTGGCGGAACAGCTCAATAAAGACGGTATTCGCAGCGCGGCGATCCACGGCAACAAGAGTCAGGGTGCGCGTACCCGCGCGCTGGCTGATTTTAAATCCGGCGACATACGTGTGCTGGTGGCAACCGACATCGCCGCCCGTGGCCTGGACATTGAAGAGCTGCCGCACGTGGTGAACTACGAGCTGCCAAACGTGCCGGAAGACTACGTGCACCGTATCGGCCGTACCGGCCGTGCGGCGGCAACCGGGGAAGCGCTCTCTCTGGTCTGCGTGGATGAACACAAGCTGCTGCGCGACATCGAACGCCTGCTGAAGAAAGAGATCCCGCGCATTGAAACCCCGGGTTATGAAGTGGACCCGTCGATCAAAGCTGAGCCAATTCAGAACGGTCGTCAGGGCGGCGGTCGCGGTCAGGGCGGCGGCGGTTGCGGTCAGCAGCCGCGTCGTGCCGAAGGTGGCGCGCCGAAATCTTCGGGCAAACCGCCGCGTCGTAATAACGACAGCAAACCAGCCGGTGAAAACCCGTGGCGTAGCGGCGAAGGGAAACCGGCAGGCGAGGGGCAGCGCCGACGCCGCCCGCGTAAACCTGCTAACCCGCAGTAATCTGGAAGCCCGGTCGTAAAGCCGGGCTTTTCTTTTTGCGGCAGCGAAGAGAAAGTGCCACAATAGTGGCTGTTTATACAGTGTTTCAGGTTTTCCAATGGCTTTAACCGCTGCGCTCAAGGCGCAAATTGGCGCATGGTATAAGGCGCTACAACAGCAGATCCCCGATTTTATCCCCCGAGCCCCGCAGCGGCAGATGATTGCCGACGTGGCGAAAACGCTCGCCGGGGACGACGGGCGACATCTGGCGATTGAAGCCCCGACCGGCGTCGGGAAAACCCTGTCGTATCTCATTCCCGGCATTGCCATCGCGCGGGAAGACGACAAAACGCTGGTGGTCAGTACCGCTAACGTGGCCTTGCAGGATCAGATCTTCAGCAAAGATTTGCCGCTGCTGCGCAAAATTATCCCCGATTTACGGTTCACCGCCGCCTTTGGTCGCGGGCGCTACGTCTGCCCGCGCAATCTGGCGGCGCTGGCCAGCAGTGAACCCTCCCAGCAGGATCTGCTCGCGTTTCTTGATGACGAGCTGACGCCAAACAACAAGGCGGAGCAGGAGCAGTGCGCAAAGCTAAAGGCCGATCTCGACGGCTACAGGTGGGACGGCCTGCGGGATCACACCAGCCAGGCGATCGGCGACGACCTGTGGCGCAGGCTCAGCACCGATAAAGCGAGCTGCCTGAACCGCAACTGTCACTACTATCGCGAGTGCCCGTTCTTTGTCGCCCGGCGTGAGATTCAGGAAGCGGAGGTGGTTGTCGCCAACCATGCGCTGGTGATGGCTGCCCTGGAGAGTGAAGCGGTCCTGCCGGAGCCCAAAAACCTGCTGCTGGTGCTGGATGAAGGTCATCATCTGCCCGACGTGGCGAGGGATGCGCTGGAGATGAGTGCGGAAATTACCGCCCCGTGGTTTCGCCTGCAACTCGATCTGTTCTGCAAGCTGGTGGCAACCTGCATGGAGCAGTTCCGCCCGAAAACCACGCCGCCGCTGGCGGTCCCGGAGCGGTTGAGCGAGCACTGTGAAGAGGTGTACGGCCTCATCGCCTCGCTGAATAACATTCTCAACCTGTATCTCCCCGCCACCCAGGAAGCGGAACACCGCTTTGCGATGGGGGAGTTGCCGCAGGAAGTGATGGAGATTTGCCAGCAGCTGGCGAAGCACCTTGAAAAGCTGCGCGGGCTGGCGGAGATGTTCTTAAACGATCTCAGCGAGAAAACCGGTACCCATGACGTGGTGCGCTTGCACCGCATTCTGCTGCAAATGAACCGCGCGCTGGGCATGTTTGAGGCGCAGAGCAAACTCTGGCGGCTGGCCTCGATGGCGCAGGCGTCCGGGGCGCCAGTGACAAAGTGGGCCACCCGCGAAGTGCGAGACGGGCAGGTACATCTGTTCTTCCACTGCGTGGGCATCCGCGTGGCCGATCAGCTGGAAAAGCTGATCTGGCGCAGCGTGCCGCACGTGGTAGTGACGTCGGCGACCCTGCGTTCACTGAACAGCTTCTCAAGGTTGCAGGAAATGAGCGGCCTGAAAGAGAAAGCGGGGGACCGTTTTGTGGCCCTGGACTCGCCGTTCAACCACTGTGAGCAGGGCAAGCTGGTGATCCCGCGCATGAACTATGAGCCGCTTATCGATAACGAAGAGCAGCATATTGCGGAAATGGCGGCCTACTTCCGCGAGCAGGTTGAGAGTAAAAAATACCCCGGTATGCTGGTGCTGTTTGCCAGCGGCCGCGCGATGCAACGCTTTCTGGAGCACGTCACCGATCTGCGCTTACTCCTGCTGGTGCAGGGCGATCAGCCGCGCTATCGGCTGGTGGAAACCCACCGTAAACGCATTGATAACGGCGAGCGTAGCGTGCTGGTGGGGCTACAGTCCTTTGCGGAAGGGCTGGATTTAAAAGGCGACTACCTGACGCAGGTGCATATCCATAAAATCGCTTTTCCGCCCATCGACAGCCCGGTGGTGATCACCGAAGGCGAATGGCTGAAAAGCCTTAACCGTTATCCGTTTGAAGTGCAAAGCCTGCCTGCGGCGTCGTTTAACCTGATCCAGCAGGTCGGGCGCTTGATCCGTAGCCACGGCTGCTGGGGCGAGGTGGTGATTTATGACAAACGCCTGCTTACCAAAAACTATGGCCAGCGGCTGCTGAATGCGCTGCCGATCTTCCCGATTGAGCAGCCGGACGTGCCGGAGGTAAAAAAACGCCCGGCAAAACCCTCTGCCGGGCGTACAAAAAGCATCCGTGCAAAGAGGCGCGGTCCTACTGGTAAGTGAATGTCACCTGAATCACGCTGCTGAACGTCCCGGCAGTGACGGGCATTGAGGTGGCGTAGTAGCGTGCGGACAGAGGAAAGGTTGCCGTGTGGTCGCTCGGATTGATGGCGGCGTTAAAGGCGGCCTGCGGGGCAATCAGTATTTTGTCCTGTCGGTCTGCCAGCTCCAGCGCCAGTCCCTTTGCGCTACCGATATTGGCAAATTTGGTCGGATGCACGCTGTCTGCCTGGCCATAGAAAAAGGCCGTGGCAAGCGCCAGCGTGGCTGGGCAGTGCGATACTGACAGGGAAAAGTCTTTCCACTCGCCGGTATCCCCCACGTCTCTAAAACTGCCCGACACCGCCTGGCCTAAGTCCACCGTCAGGTTGCGGCTGGCGCTGTCAATGACGCAGGTATTGGCGTAAATATTTCCCGTCATCTGGATCTGAATGTCGTCTGCGTGAGCCTGGGCCAGTAAGCCCACCGCCAGAAACGCGATTGTCTTTTTCATGTTTGTCACTTATAGGCGAGAGTGATGGTTGCTACGGTGTTGGCGGGGCCGGGCGTCACCACATCGCTGGTCTGCTCGTAGCGAACCTGAAAGGGGATATCCAGCGTTTCATTGGCAACGGCCTGGCTTTGGGTGTTGACGTAGGAGTCAAAGGTCGCGATATGGTCATCAAACAGCATTCTTACCCCGACGCCCCTTGCCATGCCCGTCTGCTTCGTCAGTTTGATCACTCCCTCAAATGCCGTTTCGTACCCGTTAGCACTGGTGATTTTTAGCTCAGGCTGAACGGTTGTGTCACAGTTAACGGTGATATTAAACGTCTGAGCGGGGCTGGATAAAAACCCCACGCTCATAAAATCACTGACGGGAAAATCGCCCAAATTAACGGTGAGATTTTTTGGCGAAACAGAGCAGGTGACCTGATGCAAAATGACGTTACCTGCATACGCAATATGATTAGGGCTGCCGATCCCTTCATGGCCAAAAACGCCAATGCCGAATTCGGTCTGAGACTGCACCAGCGTGCCGGATGTCACGGCGTCGCTTGTTTTCACCAGTTCAAGCGTGACGTCAAAGTTAAACGACTGTGTGCCATCGGTAGAAACATAGGCAACAGGCGTTCCGCGTGAATCGCACTGTACTCCGCCGGCTCCGCTGATTCGCTGACCCTGATCGTTCATTAGTGCGACCCCAATCCCCGGTACGCCGGAATCATAAACGCCCCTGAGCCCAGGAATTTCCGCGCCGGTGCCGTAGTAGCAGGAAACAATTTCCAGACCGCTGTCGATACTCTGATCGCAGTGCCCGGCAACATGAACGCTTTGCTCTGTACCCGGGATAGTTGCGCCAACGGCCAGCGTCGTGGGGACAGAGATGGAGGCCACGTTAATCATTTTGGGCAGATCCGGCGTGGTGCAGGTCGCCTTCGCATGCGGCATAAATAACGCGGCGGTTCCCAGAACCAGTAAGAAAAAGCACTGTTTAATCATTTGCATAATCGTTAGCCTGAACGGTAATCAATGACACTGCGCGGCAGCGTTAATGATGCTGGTTTTCTCTTTCTCATCCGTTAGCGCATAGTCAGCGACGCAGTGCTCGCTCGCCTCCTTTCCCCAGGAAACGTTGAGATGCCCTTGCTGTGGCAGACCCGAGAGGTAAGTCTGGCCGTCATTTCCGACAATAAATTCGCTGTCCTTATCCCCGGTGGTGACCGTTGCGCCGAAGGGCAGCGGTTTACCATTTTGTGTAAGCGTCATCAGGACGCGATTACCCACGCGGGTAGTAAAGCTGGCGCGCACCACGGCCCCTCGGGTCGGCGTCACAATTTGCGCCGCGTGGGTGACGTCGGCATCCTCCGGCAGCGTTTCGGTATCCAGTGCGATGGTGTTATGGCGATACGCGGTCACGAACGGCACGACGGTATAGCCGCGGAAGTCAGTCTCCACGCCTGTCTGGTTGGTGATATGGGTGCCGTGCGTACCTGGCGCTTTCACCAGCGCGATGGTTTCACCGAGCGGCTGGCTCAGGGTTATCCCGTTAGCGTGGGCCACCACGCCGCCCTGCAAACCGACGTTCAGGGTCTGCTGATACTTATCCTGACTGACGCCTGCGCTCACTTCGCCGTAGGTCGCTTTGTAATCGGTGTTGATGCTGGTGGAGTTACCGCTGCCGGTGCTGCTGAGCCCTTCCTGGATATTCCAGTTCAGGTTGTCTTCTTTCAGGGCCGTACCGTTAAGACCGATGTTCTGCGTGGTGCCATCTTTGGTGTTGTTCAGGTTGTACGTGGCCCAGGTATTATGCATCCAGCGATCCAGCGGAACCGAAACGCTCAGCGAGAACTGGTTGTCGTTTGTTACCTCATTACCGTCTTCATCGCTGTCGTGGGTGTTTTTGTTCATGCTGTAGCTGAGGCTGTAGCTCACGCCGTGCCAGCTGTTGTTGTAGCTGACGCTCAGGGAGGTCATGTTCTGGCTCTGGCTCCAGTAAGTTTCCTTCACCATGCTCAGCGTCACCGACCCCCAACCTTCTGGCAGCGTCTGGTCAATGGTGGCTTCTGTACGGGCGCGGCGCTGCTGGGGAGCAGACCAGTCGTCGGCGCGGGTATACGACTCCATAGTGTCGTCCAGGGTGTAAAACCCCTTGCTGTTATAGCGATAGCCCGCAAGCGAAAAGTTGGTGCCTGAACCGGCGAAATCTTTGCTGTAGCGTACGCGCCACGACTGGCCCTTGCTGGACTGCTGTTTTTTCAGCAGGGCTCTGGCGCGGGTCACGTCAATGGAGAACGCCCCGAGATCGCCCATGTTTTTCCCGGCGCCGAGCGCCTGGGACTGATAGTGGCTGCTCTGCTGCACGCCGCCGTAGGCCGTGAAGCAGTGAGGTAAACCGTAGATGGCGCTTCCCTGGGCAAACGGGGTCTTTTCAACGTCTTTGTCATAAGAGCGATAACGCCCGGCGGTTACGCTGTAGCGCAGGTTTTTTTCACGCTGCAATACCGGCACGGAGGCAAACGGCACCACGAAATGACTTTCGCTGCCGTCAGTTTCTTTCACCGTGACCTGGAGGTCGCCGCTGCTGCCGGTGGGGTAGAGGTCGTTAATTTCGAATGCGCCCGGCGCGACCGTGTTCTGATAAATCACGTACCCGTTCTGGCGGACCATCACCAGCGCGTTACTGTGGGCGGTGCCGCGAATAATAGGGGCATAGCCTTTTTCGCTGTCCGGCAGCATGTCGTTGTCGGATTTCAGCTCCACGCCGGTGTAGGGGACGCTGTCAAAAACGTCGGAAGGTGAGGTGCTTTGGCCCACCGTCACGTCACTTTTCATTGCCACCATATCGCGTTGCGCATAGGTATAAACGGAGGTGAATTTCTGTTCCTCCTCGTGGCCCGTGGTGCTGCGATTCCAGGTGGAGTAGTTACGAACGCGCCATGCCCCGAGGTTGAAGCCGGGACGCAGGTTAACGTACTGGCTGCTGCTATCCTCTTCACCCTGCTGGCGCGCATGGCTCTGGCTGGCGTTGACGCTGTAATTAAGCAGGCCCGCGTTGATCCCTTCGTCAAACTCTTTCGGGTCGATGTAACCGCGTGGCACCTGTCCGAGCGCCTTTTGCGGAATGCTCAGCAGCAGCTGCTGATTGCGCACGCGAAAGGTCGCGGATGCCGAAGGGATGGCGTGTAGATCGGCGCATTGACCTTCTGCCCTCAGCTGCGGATATTTTTGCGTTTTGATCCCGAGGCTCTTTAATTCGTCCAGTGTAAAACAGGGCTGAAGCGTGCTGGTGCCCTGCGGATCTTTAACTACGTTAAAGGTCACGTCACGGGTATCAATTTTATTGTTATTGATAAATACCGCGACCTGATATTTACCTGGCGCCTGACCGGGACCTTTTTCATAGACAGACAGATCGGTCTTTTCCTGCTGCGGGTTATCAATGTCCAGCAGGGCAGGGTTAAAATAATCATCAGCCAAAACCTGCTGCGCAAAGATCGCCATTGCCAGGCAACAAAAAGTCATCAGCAATGACGAAAATCGGCAGGTGAACGGCTTTTTATGGCTGTACATGATGATTTTATTACCGGGCAATATTACTAATGAACGGGTTTAGACCATGTCTGGCTGATGCTGCCGTAATCCGTAATAATGGAATACACGACGGTCGAGCCTCCGACATTGCCAGGTAAAGCAAAATGCGTTTCAGTTTTCGGCACAGCCCAGGTGGCTTTCGTGATTTTCTGACCATTCAGGGTGACGGCCTGAAAATTCATATAGAAAGGCGTGGGATTATTTACCACTAAATCATTCCCTTCGCGATGCCATTCAAGTTTATCGGCCATATCTTCTGGTTTGCCTTTTACCGCTGACGGGCGATACAGCAATTTAATTCGGGTGTTAATGGCAATTTGCAGCGTATTTACGCCTTCAACATGCTTTGAGGACGGGATCGCTTTAATATTCAGCCAGTACAGAGATTCCCTGTCTTCCGGTAAATTTCCTCCCGTACGCACCACGCGTAGTACGTTATCTTCTTTCGCATCCAGTCGGAAAAGCGGCGGGGTGATCAGGAACGGTGCTTTGGCCAGGTTTTTACCACCGGAATCGACCCAGGACTGCACCAGATAATCTGTGGTATCTGGGTTTGAAAGACCAAGAGATGATTCGTTTTTATCTCCCTGATAGACCAGACGGGTGCCATTGATCACGACACCCGCCTGTGCCGAGGCTGCTACCAGTAAAAGAGTGCTCAGTAAATAACCGTGGCGCATAAAGATTTCTCAATAAAAAGATGAGATATTAATGCCCGCAAGAGCATTAATATCTCAGGATTGATAAGATCAGTTATAAATAACGGTGAAGGTCGATACAGAGTTAGCAGGGCCCGCAGTAACTGCCGCCTGAGTTTGAATATAACGCGCACCGAACTCCAGGTCGTTAACCTCCGTTCCGGAGGCTAAAGGATATTGCTTCGAAGGGGTATACAGAGTGACAGGCTGCCCGGAAGCGTCCATTAGCTGAATAGCTACACCAGTAGCCGCATCGGTATCGGGCGTTAATGCCAGCGTGGCATTATTATCCGCATCCGGGGTACCACCGAAGTTAATCGCAGCCGAGGTTACGGTTTCCGGACAATTGGTTAACTTAATATCAAACTTCGTGAGTGTGCTGGTAGAGCCTGCGCCGGTAAATACCGTTTTAGATACTTTTCCTAACTGAACATCTAATGGATTACTTAATCCATTCACGACCTGGCAAGCAGAATCGATAATTTCTCCGGTGAAATTAATCTGCCCTTCACCGTTGGTTTCCGCAAATGCGGATGCAGAACACCCCACCGTTGTGGCGATAAACAACCCTAATGCAACCTTGTTCATAGTAAATCCCAATGTGTTTCTGGCAAAAACGTTGTCTGGACGTTTTTACCGTTGACCCTTAATAACTTTCCGATGTTTATTTAATCAAAAAAAGGGCAGGTACGAATCTTTAGTTCCAATCACAAATAATGCAAATAGTGCTTGAGTTTATTTTTTTTACCTGAAAACAGCAGGTTGATAATGATCACAAAACACTATCGGGTGCGTGTTCATCGGGCTATATTGTTAACAAGATGATGCTGTCAGGAGAAATGTCGTGGATTACCGCAAAATTATCAAAGAGGTAGGGCGTGGGAAAAACCATGCTCGCGATCTGGACCAGGAAACGGCCCGTACGTTGTACACGCATATGCTGAATGGCGACGTGCCGGATCTGGAAATGGGCGGCATTCTGATTGCGCTGCGCATCAAAGGGGAAGGTGAGGCGGAGATGCGCAGTTTTTATGAGGCCATGCAGTCGCAGACGATGCGTTTAACCCCGCCCGTCACGAAGCCGATGCCGATTGTGATCCCGACCTACAATGGCGCGCGTAAGCAGGCAAACCTCACGCCGCTGCTGGCTATTCTGTTGCAGAAACTCGGTTTCCCGGTGGTGGTGCATGGCGTGAGCGAAGATCCGACGCGCGTGCTGACAGAAACCATTCTGGAATTATTAGGCATCGAACCCACTCTCCATGCTGGCCAGGCGCAGGCAAAGCTGGAGGGGAACCAGCCGGTCTATATTCCCGTGCGCGCGCTCTGCCCGCCGCTGGAAAAGCAGCTGGACATGCGCTGGCGCATGGGGGTGCGTAACAGCGCCCACACCCTGGCGAAGCTGGCGACGCCGTTTGCCGAAGACGCCGCGCTGCGTCTTTCCAGCGTCTCCCATCCGGAGTACGTGACGCGGGTCGGTCAATTCTTTGCCGAAATCGGCGGGCGAGCGCTGCTGATGCACGGGACTGAAGGGGAGGTTTACGCCAACCCGCAGCGTTGTCCACAGCTGATGCTGATTGAGCCTGCCGGGACGTGGGTCGTGCTCGAACGTGGGGAAGAGAACAGCGATGTGATCCTGCCTGAGTCGAAAGATCCGCAAGTCACCGCGCACTGGATCGTACAGTGTCTGGCCGGAAAGGTGCCGGTTCCGCAGTCTATCAAGCTGCAAATGGCCTGCTGTCTGCTGGCGGCAGGGGAAGTGGCGTCCGTGGACGCCGGGTTGCAGCGCGTGGCGCAGTCGTTTTAAGCAAAAAAAAAGCCCGTCCAGTGGCGGACGGGCAAACAAGGGTAACAACAACAGGGTCAATGAGGGTTGGAGCATCTCACCAGAGGGTAGGGTGAGGGTGGAGCATAATTCGTTCGATTACTTGTAGATAACCGCGGTACCGCTCAGTTTGTTATTACCGTTAGTGGAGGTGATGGTGTATCCACTTGCGCCGGCAGCGGCAGCTTTTTCCGCCAGTTTGGCTTCCAGACCGTCCAGCGTGGTCGCGCCTTCAGCACTCACCACCCCGATTTTGTTCAGATCCTGTGCCTGAGTAGAGGAGACTGGCTCTACGGCGAAAGCGCCGAAAGACAGAGCGGACAGGGCAACAGCGGCAACAGCATATTTGATTGTTTTCATAGGTCAATTCTCGCAGGTTATTCTGTTAAGGGGACGATGTTCCGTCGATGTGATAAGTATCACGGTTTTTAGTGGAAGATAAAATCGAAGAGAATTGACGTGGTTACTCAAAAAAATTGAATGACAAATAACTTATTGATTATTAATAAATTCAGAAGCGCAATTGACATTTCTTGGGGATGCGCTTTACAGAAGCCATCGGAAGGGCACGTTTTGCTACGCGTTTCGCTAAAAGTCGTGAGCGTAAAGTAAACGGCTGGCGCGGTTAACTTCGGTAAAGGAAAGTCAACGTAACTGGCTGTCTTTCGATCCTCTACGATTATATCCTGAATGTGCCGCATTTTTTGAATCTTTCTCCTGCTGACAGGCAATGCATAGCCGTACGCCAGGAATGGCTTTACGCCGTGCTTCAGGAATCGGATCCCCGCACTCTTCGCATTCCGTCAAACTTTCGCCGCGCGGAATTTCACCGCGAGCACGCGCAACCGCATCTTCAATGGTACTGTTGATCTGTTCGTTAACGGCGTCGTCATTCGCCCAGCCGGAAGCCATCATGTTCTCCTGATCTGTTTAAGCCATTTATCTTAATATGGGGTTAAAAAACGCACAGTCAAGGCGAAGGAAGGAAATGAGAACTGCATCTGCCTGGCAGATGCAGTGTGGGAAAAGAGGGCGTTATTTATAGATGGTCGCGGTGCCGTACATATGGTTATCGCCACCGGCGGCGTTCACCACGAAGCCTTTAGCCCCTTCCTGACGCGCTTTTTCGGCCAGCTTGTCCTGAAGGTCATCAAGGTTGCTTGCCCGGCTGACAGAGACCGTCCCGGCCGCACGTAGCTGGCTGGTGTCGTTGCTGTCGGTCAGAGGTTGAACGGACCAGGCTGAGAACGATGCGCCTGCCAGCGCACCCGCAATAATAAAGGTCAGATACTTTTTCATAATCACATCCTCAGGGGAAACAACAGGTGATTCCTCTTAAGTTTAGAAGCCTGACGCGCGTGATTTAGCGCAAAAATTTGATGATGATCTGCTTATTTTTTGAACGATAAATTCTGACAATTTGCTGACAGATCATAGACATACAGGTTGCTGATTTTCGTCGGTTTTTTGTGCAGCGCAGACAGATATTTACCCCCGCGCCGTCACAGGGTATCTTACGCGGCTGTCTAAAGGAGAATGCCATGACTTCCCAAAAGCCGGGATTGCACCCGCGTAACCGCCACCGTAGCCGCTACGACATGAAAGCCCTGTGCCTGAGCTGCCCGGAATTGCAGGATTTTATTGTTCAGACACCAGCCGGTGAACCGTCGGTAAACTTTGCCGATCCGCTGGCGGTTAAGACGCTGAACAAAGCGCTGCTGGCCCATTTTTATGGCGTTACGCACTGGGACATCCCGGATGGCTTTCTCTGCCCACCGGTGCCAGGCCGTGCGGATTATGTCCATCATCTTGCCGATCTGCTGGCAGATGATAATGGCGGCGTGGTGCCGAAACAGGCCACCGTGCTTGATATCGGTACGGGCGCGAACCTGATCTACCCCCTGATAGGCGCACATGAGTACCAGTGGCGGTTTACCGGCAGCGAGATCGGCGCCGAGGCCTTTGCCAGCGCACAGGCCATTATCAACGCTAACCCAGGGTTAAGCCGGGCCGTTCGTTTGCGTCGTCAAAAGGATCCCGCTGCTATTTTCAACGGCATTATTCACAAGAACGAACAATATGATGCCACCCTGTGCAACCCGCCATTCCACGACTCCGCCGCCTCCGCACGTGCGGGCAGTGAACGCAAGCGGCGTAACCTGGGCCAGGCTGAAGATGGCGCGCTGAACTTTGGCGGCCAGCAGCAGGAGTTGTGGTGCGAGGGCGGGGAAGTGGCATTTATTTTGCGCATGATTGCCGAGAGTAAGGGCTTCGGTCGTCAGGTGAAATGGTTTACCACGCTGGTTTCCCGTGGCGATAACCTGCCGCCGCTTTACCGCGCCCTGACCGACGTCGGCGCGGTGAGAGTGGTCAAAAAAGAGATGGCGCAGGGCCAGAAGCAGAGCCGCTTTATCGCCTGGACCTTTATGGACGATAACAAACGCCGCAAATAGCCCCCCATCGCAGGCCGGGTAAGGCGAAGCCGCCACCCGGCTCGGTTACAGCGTCGGCTCCTGCGGAGGCAGCGGCGAAGCGGGCGGCGACAATACCTGATACGTCTGCACCGGCGCTCTCACGTTCGCCAGATCGAAGTGTTTTTTCACCATGCTGTCGAGGGCGAAGCGCACCGTCCACTGCTTAAGGGGCTGGGTGGTGAACGACACGCGCAGGGTAAAGGCAGTGTTCGTCAGCCCGACGATACCCGCGAACGACGGTTCACCAATCACCAGCCCGCGAATATCCTCCATCTCCATCAGTTCGCTCACCGCATCCCGCAGCGCCTGCTTCGCCTTATCTGCATCCTCATGACGATCGACATCATAATTCGCCACCACCGAACCAATGCCGCGCACAAAGTTGGCAAAGGTGGTGATCGATGACCACGGAATAATGTGGTACGCGCCGGTATCCTGACGTACGCCGACGGAGCGAATGGACATGCGTTCCACCGTGCCGGTGAGCGGTCCTATGGTCACCAGATCCCCGGTGTTCATCCCGTTCTCAAACTGGATAAAAATGCCGGTGATAATATCCTTCACCAGCGTCTGCGAACCAAAGGAGATCGCCAGCCCAAGCGCACCGGCACCCGCCAGCAGCGGGGCGATATTCACGCCGATTTCCGACAGTACAATCATGATGGTGATGGTGCTGATGATCACCGCCAGCGCGTTGCGGCACAGGGTCAGCAGCGTGCGGGCGCGGGCGCTCGGCAGCGGCCTGCCGTGGACATCCGACACCAGACGGTTTTCGATAAGGCTTGCCAGCAGCGTCCAGCCGACGGCGGAGAAGAACAGGATCAGCGCGATACGAATAAGAATATCAACGGTCTTTTCCCCCGCGCCGTTATGCAGCCAGTTCCAGAAATCAAACAGCCCCCACGCGTTCAGCAGTAGCATAATTGCCACGCAGACCGTCAGAATACGCGCCACCTTCAGGGATACCGTCATCCAGCCATTTACCCGCTTTTGCAGTTCCGGGTAGTTACGCTGAACCTGCGGCGACAGGGTGATCGTTTTCGACAGCCAGCGGGAGAGCAGGCCAGAGACAAAGGCCGCAATGCCGATAATCGCCAGGCTTTTGAACGTCGCCCCCATCATAAATTTCAGGCTATTGCCCGGATCGAACAGGGAGAAGAAACAGAGCACAATAAAATAGGCGCTGGCCAGCCAGTGCCACACCAGCGCAAAGGCGCGAATAAAGAGGCTGAAAAAGGAGAGGGAGCGATCGGCCAGGTGCAGCAGGCTGTCGGTGATCGCTTTTTTATTGTGGAAGATGAGGTACAGCGCCCAGACGGTAATGCACAGCATGATCAGCACGTTCGCCAGCGCCCCGAACTGCACGTTAACCTGGTTGGAAATAATCGGCACGGCAACCAGCAGGCCATAACCAATCAACCCGCTCAGCACGCTGAGCCGCACCGCCCAGTATTTGGCGCTCTGATCCGAAATGGCGAAGGGGCGAAGGTCCGGCACGCGCGGGCAGAAGATCAGCCGCAGGAGGGCTTTAAAGAACTCAATCAGGGCAAATGCATTGAGGAACAGTCCCTGCTGAAACGCGATGGTTTTGTTTCCGGTATTAAGTCGGTCGGCCAGCATCTGGCCGACAAACAGCGTCAGGGCCAGCAGCAGCAAATCGATGACAAACGCCCCGGTAATCATTGCCGGAAGATGCAGCCAGCTGCTTTTATGCTGATTCTTTTTGCGTCCCCACTGGCCCATTTTCCGGTAAAGCGGCCAGACAGACAGGCGCAACAGCCAGTAAAAAATGAAGACGGCGCCAGCCAGAATAGCAAACTGGGTGGCGGCTGCGGAAAAGGTGTGAGGATTAAAAGGCTTATGTGAGGTGCCAACCAGGTTGCGATAGAGCTGGGCAAAACGCGACGACAGGGCTTCCCCGTAGCGGCGACTGATGTCGGTGACGTTTTCCAGCACCGTTTTTTCTTCTTCGGCTTCCGGCGGCGCAATAGCAGGAACCGGATCCTGAGGCGGCGTGGCAGCCACCTTCCTCAGCTGATCGATCAGCTCCTGTCGGGACGTGTCGTTCTCAAGCACGTCGGCCAGCGCGCCGTAGGCGGCTTTTTTCTTTTCTGCGTCTGGCTCTGGCGGCGCATTTTGCTGGGTGGCGGTGGCTCCGGTGGTGACGCCGGGAAGGGTTACAGCAAGTGATGGCGCGCTTAACAGGCTAAACAGTAGCAACAGGATCCACGGCACGGCGTCCTCCGACAAAAATATCGTGCAAAATGATAAGTATAGAGCGCGGGGGGCGGAGGGGATTTTTTGGGAACAATCCGGCGTAAAAAAGCCGGGCATGCCCGGCTCTGGGTGTGTCTATCAGGAGACGTGTTGCAGGAACTCCTGGAGGCGCTGGCTTGGTGGGTTCGCAATCAGCGCCTGCGGATTCCCGTCTTCCGCGATACGGCCCTTATCAATGAAGATCAGACGGGACGCCACCTTTTCGGCAAAGCCGATTTCGTGGGTAACGATCACCATCGTCATGCCTTCTTCCGCCAGATCCTGCATAACTTTCAGCACTTCGTGACGCAGCTCCGGGTCGAGTGCCGACGTTGGCTCATCGAACAGCATCATCTTTGGCTTCACCGCCAGCGCACGGGCAATGGCCACGCGCTGCTGCTGGCCGCCGGACAGCTCGGAAGGATAGTGGTGGGCACGCTCCGCCAGACCAACCTTCGCCAGCAGATCTCTTGCCAGCGCTTCCGCTGCCGCTTTGCTGGCCCCGCGCACGCGCAGAGGACCGAACATCACGTTTTCCAGCGCCGTGAGGTGCGGGAACAGGTAGAACTGCTGGAACACCATGCCCGCTTCCTGGCGGATCAGGCGCTCGTCCACTTTCGGATCGTTAACCTTCAGACCATCGACGATCAAATCGCCGCTGGTGATCTCCTCAAGCTTGTTAATGCAGCGCAGCAGGGTGGATTTACCGGAACCGGACGGCCCGATGATCACCACCACTTCGCCCTGCCTGATGTTCAAATCGATATTGTGCAGCACCTGGGTTGGGCCAAAGTGCTTGGAAACGTTTTTAAATTCAATCACAGGATTTTCATCCTTCTTTCAAGACGACGCAGAACAAAGCTCAGGACAAGCGTGATAATCAGATAGACAACGGCGACCGCACTCCAGATTTCCAGAGCGCGGAAGTTACCCGCGATGATCTCCTGGCCCTGACGGGTCAGTTCGGCCACGCCGATAACAATAAACAGCGAGGTGTCTTTAATGCTGATGATCCACTGGTTACCCAGCGGCGGCAGCATGCGGCGCAGCGCCAGCGGCAGGATCACGTGACGAATGGTTTCGCGACGGGAAAGACCTAACGCCAGGCCGGCTTCGCTGAAGCCTTTATGAATCGACAGCACCGCACCGCGGGTAATTTCCGCAATGTAGGCGCCGGAGTTGATCATGATGGTGACAACGGCGGCGCTGAACGGGTCGATGCGCAGGTCGGTGAAGGCCATCGGTAGGGCGAAGTAGATGAACATGACCTGCACCACAATGGGAGTGCCGCGGATCACTTCGATGAAAACCAGTGCGATGTGGTTTGCAATCCAGCCGCCGTAGGTGCGGGCGAAACCGGCCACCAGACCGATAATCAACCCGCCAACCAGACCGAGGACCGAAATCCACAGGGTCATTTTAGCGCCTTCAAGCAAGAGAGGAATGGCAGGCCAGATGGCGCTCCAGTCAAACTGCATGATGTATTCCTGTATACCGTGGTGAAAAACAAAAAACGTAGGCCCGGTAAGCGGAAGCGCCACCGGGCGTTACAAACCTGAAGTCAGGTGAAATTATTTAGGCTCGGTACCGAACCATTTTTTGTAGATTTCGTTATAGGTGCCGTTCTCTTTCAGGGTTTTCAGCGCGCCGTTAACTTTGTTACGCAGGTCGTCGCTGCCTTTCGGGAACGCAATACCGTACTGCTGAGCTTCCAGGGAATCACCTACCGCTTTGAACTTGCCATTACCGGCGGTTTTGATGAAGTAAAGGATGTTAGGCGTGTCGTGCAGCACCGCGTCAGCGCGGTTGGTGCCCAGTTCCATGTAAGCGTTGTCGATGTTCGGGAACTGACGCAGGTCTTTGGTTTTGATGTTGGCTTTCGCGTAATCAACGGAGCCGGTTCCGCTCTTCACGGCGACCACTTTACCGTCGAGATCTTTCACGCTTTTCACGTCGTTGTTATCCGCTTTCACCATCACCAGCAGGCCGCTTTTGTAGTAGCCGTCAGAGAAGTCGATGGCTTTTTTACGTTCTTCGGTAATGGTGATGCCTGCCAGCGCCAGGTCAACGTTTTTGGTTTGCAGTGCCGGGATAATGCCGCTGAAATCCATTGGCTTCAGGGTGTAATCCAGTTTGAGTTCTTTTGCGACAGCGGCCCACAGATCCACGTCAAAACCAACGTATTTATCACCCTGTTTGAATTCAAACGGTACGAACGCCGTGTCAGTCGCCACAACCAGTTTGTCGGCAGCCTGCGAGGACACCGCAAACGCCAGGGTAAGTGCAGCCAGTGAAACTTTTAATACAGACTTCATAGCATTTCCTTTTATATCCACGGGGCGATCCCCTGCGAGAACCTCAGGCACAATGAAAAAATCGTGCCAATTTTACAAGCTGTTGTTTTGCAAAGGGGATGATGTCACGCATTGCACAAAAAGCGTGGCAATTCTGCCAGGTTGCACCAGAATGGAGCACCGTTTTGGTGCGCTTCGTTAAGGTCTTCTGACAGGGGGATATTTAGCGCAGAATCTGACGAAAAAACAATCTTTCGTTAACGGTTGTGTGAGGTGATTATTACATTTTATTCACTTTTGCGGCCGTTGCGGGCAAAAGTGCGCACCATAAATGTGCAAAACCCCCGCCAGGGGCGAGGGTTATTCGGACAATCCGCAGGGATTATTCGATGTTGGACTCAATGAACCACAGGAACTGATCCAGGTCGCGTGATGCGGCAGTGAAGATATCAGCGGTATCTTCATCTTTGGCTTCGCCAATCGCTTTACGAACATCATTCGCCACAATCGCATAACGATCCGCCAGCTCTTTCAGGTGATCCTGAACGGTATGGATATCCAGCGGATAGCTTTTCAATGGCGTTTTGCTGTTGATCACCTGTGTGGTACCCAGTGCCACGCCACCCAGCTGTACGGCACGTTCGGCCATGGTATCCAGGTGAGTCACCAGTGCTGTGCGGAAGCCATCCAGCATTTCATGAACGGCAATAAAGTTTGCACCGCGCATATTCCAGTGGGCCTGTTTGGTGATCAGCGAAAGATCGATGAACTGGACCACCTGGCGATTCAGCAACTCGATGGTCGCTTTTTTATCGCTATCCGATACATCGTTACGGGTATAAAGCAGATTAGACGCTTTCGTTTTCACCAGTTTAGCGGTACTCATAATCTCATATCCTCTTGATGTTTGTGTCCCAGGTAATTACGGGACTAAGTATAGCACCGGATTTTTTCTCTGCGGTTTGGCTCTGCCTATCGGTTTAATAGCGAAAGGAAGGTTGTATTATCAACTATTTGAAAAATAAGTAGTTTATTTAAATTGATACAGATCAATCTTAATCCACTCTCCAGGAAGGCGAGCAGGTGAAATATTTTGGCAATATGAGAGAGTTTGTAAGAAATTATTTGAGCTACTGACGTGGCGTATATTCTGCATGGCGGGTTAGCCATGCAGAATTTAAGGCTTAGTTGAGGTCTATTTTTTCCACTTTAGGTTCCGGACGCATGGTCAGGGTGGAGCCCATTGACGCCGCGATAATGGAACAGAGCGCCAGCGTTTGTACCAGGGTCAGGGTTTCACCGAGGAAAATCATTCCTGAGATGGCGGCCAGCGCGGGCTCCATGCTCATGAGCGTACCAAAAATGCGTGTGGGCAGGCGCGTCAGGGCGATCATCTCCAGAGAGTAGGGCAGCGCCGTGGAGAGAATGGCAACCGCCAGCCCAACCGGCAGGATTGACCATTGCCATATTGAGTCTGTCGCTTGTGCCATTCCAATCGGGACAAAGATAACGGCGGCAATCAGCGAGCCTAAGGCGACCGTCGCGGGGCCGTGCTCTTCCCCCGCACGCTGGCCAGTGAGAATATACACCGCCCAGCATGCCCCCGCGCCCAGCGCCAGAGCTGCCCCTGTCAGATCGATTTGTGAAACGCTTTGCCCGAGCGGCAGCAGGAACCATAGCCCCAGCACGGCCAGTACGACCCAGATAAAGTCTACCGGACGACGAGAAGAGAAGAGGGCAACCGCCAGCGGGCCGGTAAATTCAAGCGCGACCGCGATCCCCAGCGGGATCGTCTGAATAGAGAGATAGAACATGTAGTTCATCCCTCCCAGCGCCAGCCCATAAAAAAGCAGTGGCAGTCGCTGCTCCTTTTTAAACCGTAGCCGCCAGGGTTTAAAAACAACCACGAGGATCAGGGTGCCTAATGCGATACGCAGCGCCGTGACGCCGGGCGCACCAACCAGCGGAAACAGCGATTTTGCCAGCGACGCGCCGCTTTGTATGGACATCATCGCGATAAGTATGACTGCCACCGGCATCCAGACCGACGATTTACGAGGTAAACCTGGCATCCTTTCTCCTGTCAATTTATGTCAAATGAGGTAAAAGTCGCAGTGTAATGGAAATAAGCTGCAACGGTTGAGCTACTGTTGAAAAAAATCCAGGGAAAATCCGTAAAATGAGAAAACGTTGATGATTTTATCGCCTGAAAGATTAGGAATAATCTGGATGAACTAAATGGCGATGACGCGCACTATTAGCATTTACAGGTGAAAATCTGGAGTTATTTGAACGAGATAGCTGGTGCTGGAAATGTTCTGTTACAGGAAAGGTCGCATTAGACATCGTGAATGACAAAGAGTTTCACAGAATTTTTTGATATATTTAAAACTTACGGACTTACTTGAAGCACATTTGAGGTGGTTATGAAAAAAATTGCATGTCTTTCAGCACTGGCAGCTGTTCTGGCTGTTTCCGCAGGTACCGCTGTAGCGGCAACTTCTACTGTAACCGGTGGTTACGCTCAGAGCGATATGCAGGGCGTGATGAACAAAACCAACGGTTTCAACCTGAAGTACCGTTACGAGCAAGACAACAACCCGCTGGGTGTGATCGGTTCTTTCACTTACACCGAGAAAGATCGTACTGAAAATGGCTCTTACAATAAAGGTCAGTACTACGGCATCACCGCGGGTCCTGCTTACCGCCTGAATGACTGGGCAAGCATCTACGGTGTTGTAGGTGTTGGCTACGGTAAATTCCAGCAGACCGAAAACCAGGGTCTGAACCGTACTGCAAGCAACAGCGACTATGGTTTCTCCTATGGCGCAGGTATGCAGTTCAACCCAATCGAAAACGTTGCTCTGGACTTCTCCTATGAGCAGAGCCGTATCCGCAACGTTGACGTTGGCACCTGGATCGCGGGCGTAGGTTACCGCTTCTAATCACTTCGGTGAGCCAGTAAAAAATCCGCCCAATGTGGCGGATTTTTTTTGTTTGTACCCTCTCCCCGTGGGAGAGGGCCGGTGAGGGCATCAGCCCGCACGAAACGGCAGAAATTACTTACTCTTAATATCGAAAATATCCGTCCCAAGATGGTTATAGTCGACTTTCTGTAACTTAAAGTTGGTAATGTAAACTGGCGGGCCCTTCTTCCCGGAGATAAACGGGTAATCATTTTTTATCTCTTTCGCCTTAATCCCCGTCCATTGTGAGAAGAATTTCAGGAAATCGTTCGCGGAACGGCGCGCTTTGATGATGCGATGCGTTTTGTCATCACTCGACAGCACCATAAACGGTACCTGGAAGTTTTGCTGGAACTTGTCATCGTGTGCCAGATACTGCACCTGTTTACCGCGCTCCTTAAATGCCAGACCGTGGTCAGAGAAATAGACCATCGAGAAGCTGTCGCCGCTGTTGCGCAGCTGTGCGTACAGCTTGCTGAGCAGATCGTCGGTTTGCGTCATGGTGTAGAGATAACACGAGGTCTCTTTGGATTGCACAAACTCCGCATATTTTCCCCCGGTACGATCGCATGCCTGCGGGTGTGACCCCATCAGGTGCAGGACAATCAGCTGCGGCTGGGTGCGCTGAGTAGCAAAGACCTGCGCCGTCATTTTTAGCAACGCTTCATCTTTTGTGTTTTTATCGGCTTCGAAATCACCGCTTTTCAGGAACTGTACCTCGTCGGCACGCTTCGCGATGCTGGCGATGGCGGTATCATACTCGCCGATCTGTCCCTGGTTAGAGAACCACCATGTCTGAAAACCTGCCCGGTTGGCCAGGGTGACAAAATTATCCTGAAACTGCGGTTTTCCATCCACCACGCGGTTGAGCGTCAGACCGAGTGATTTCTGCGTCGAGCCGCTGGCCGCCACGTAGTCGGTAAACAGCGTACCGTTAACGGAGCTGGCAAACGGCGTGTTATCCCAGTGACCGCCAAACGCGCCGAGCGCATCGCGACGCGCGCTTTCACCGATCACCACCACGTAAGTGTGATACTTCGGTTTCACCGCCAGCACGTTCCAGGTATCTTTCATGGTGGAAAGCTCGGCCATACGCGCCTGCTCGTCGAGCACTTCCTCGTTATTCACCACCACGTCTTTGACGAAGCGAAACACCGGATACCCGGTATCTTTAAGCTTAAACACGCCGCCCCAGGCCAGATTTTGTACCGGTGCAACAAAAAACGTCACCACGCTAAAGGCCAGGCACAGGCTTTCAATTTTACCCCATGCCTTTTTCCCGACGGGCTTACGACGAACCGCAATCACGCCGAGGGCAAAAATGAAAAGGCCAACCACGTAGTTGTACCACGGAAAGATCGTCAGGATCTCTGTGGACTCTTCCATATTGGTGGAGTGGAGCGCCAGCAGAGTATTAAAGTTCGGCGCGCCATAGGCCTGGCCAAACGGGAAATAGGCGGCAGCAATCAGAGAACAGATCCCGATAAGCACTTTCTGCACGCGCGGTGCGCTTCGCCAGAGCAGGTGAAGAATACAGGTGAATCCGACGGCATAAAGCAGGCTAAAGGGGTAGCCAAGAGCAAAGTTAATCAACAGCGATTGCAAAAAATAGAATCCCGTCCACGGGCTTAAGGCCCGGCTGCGGGTAACAAGTGTATCAATCAGGGTTACGTTCATAGATCACTATCACGAAAACGCCATGTGCTCACCCTGGCGTCAAGGGTCAAAGCCTGCCGGACAGTGCGTGGAAAGGGAATGAGAGGTCCGCTTCAGCGAGCCGCAAATTGTGCAGGGCTGCAAGAAGATAGTGCGAGCGTGAATTAAGGTCAACAGTTGCTAAACAGATGTTTTGCGAAGGGGGCTGCAAATCCGCAAAAATAATCGGGAACAGGCCAGTTTACAACGTAAGTGTGACGGGAAAATGAAGCGGCGTACCGCGACGCCGCTTAGTGGGAAGAATTGTCGTCCTGCTGCGGTTTGGCGTTAAACATATCGCACAGCATGTTCAACAGCATCAGGCGCACTTTAAAAGGAGAGTGGGTAAACACGTTCATACACCTCTTGAATTCATTCATAAGACCTCCTGATTCATGATCCCTTCGATCCGTGAAGGGTGACTGCATTACATACAGATATAGCACAGGCTATATTGTATAGCTATGGCTAATTCGTTAATTTTTTGTGCTTGTAGAGCTATGGTTTACAATGTGCGCTCCGTTACAGGGCGCTGGAAGCGTCAACCCCATTGAGGAAGCACAATGAACCGTCGCGCAGGTAAGCCAACAACAAAAAAAACGACGCAACTGGTGAACGTTGAAGAGCATGTGGAAGGCTTCCGCCAGGTGCGTGAGGCGCACCGCCGGGAGCTGATTGATGATTATGTCGAACTGATCTCTGATCTGATCCGTGAGGTTGGAGAAGCGCGCCAGGTGGATATGGCCGCACGCCTGGGGGTGTCGCAGCCAACCGTTGCCAAAATGTTAAAACGTCTGGCGTCGGTCGGGCTGATCGAAATGATCCCCTGGCGCGGGGTGTTTCTCACCGCTGAGGGCGAGAAGCTGGCGCAGGAGAGCCGCGAGCGACACCAGATCGTCGAGAATTTTTTACTGGTGCTGGGCGTCAGCCCGGAAATTGCCCGTCGGGATGCCGAAGGTATGGAACACCACGTCAGTGAAGAGACGCTGTTGAAGTTCCGCGAGTTTACGCTCAAATACGGTCCCTCCGCTGAATGAACATCCCCGGCTTGCAGGCCCTGAAACGCGATCGCTTTTTCCATCTTTTACTGATCACTGGCGTTGGGCTCAGCGTCTTTGTGCCCTTCACGCCGCACACCTGGCCGGCGGCCATAGACTGGCGCACCATTATTACTCTGAGCGGTTTGATGATGCTCACCAAAGGCGTGGAGCTGAGCGGCTATTTTGACGTGCTGGGGCGCAAAATGGTGCGCCGCTTCGCCACCGAGCGCAAGCTGGCCCTGTTTATGGTCTTTTCGGCGGCGCTGTTGTCGACGTTTCTCACTAATGACGTGGCGCTTTTTATCGTGGCGCCGCTTACGCTCACGCTGCGTAAGCTGTGCGAAATACCGGTTACCCGTCTGATTATCTTTGAAGCGCTGGCCGTCAATGCGGGCTCGCTGCTCACGCCTATCGGTAACCCGCAGAACATTCTGCTGTGGG
Organism: Enterobacter sp. BIDMC93; assembly: GCF_001037805.1. Classification (NCBI taxonomy): domain Bacteria; kingdom Pseudomonadati; phylum Pseudomonadota; class Gammaproteobacteria; order Enterobacterales; family Enterobacteriaceae; genus Enterobacter; species Enterobacter sp. BIDMC93. The sequence goes on along the minus strand of NZ_KQ089962.1, from coordinate 3,620,542 downwards.
GACGCTCCGGCCTGTCGTTTACCGCGTTTACCGGGCAGATGGCGCCGCTGGCGCTGGCGATCGTGGCGTCGCTGCTGGCGGTGGGCTGGTTTGCTTTCCCGAATAAATCGTTGCAGTACCACAGCGGTACAACCGGCCCCCAGTGGCAGCCGCGTCTCGTCTGGAGCTGCCTGGGGCTGTATATCGTTTTCCTTATCGCGCTGGAGTTAAACCAGGCGCTGGCGGGCGCGCTGCTGGTGGCGTGCGGCTTCCTGTTCCTCGCCCGGCGGGTGCTGGTGGGCGTTGACTGGACGCTGCTGCTGGTGTTTATGGCGATGTTTATTGACGTCCATCTGCTGATCCAGCTTCCGGTATTGCAGAACGTTCTCCATAGCGTCAGCGGTCTGTCGAAGCCGGGATTATGGCTGACGGCGATTGGTCTCTCGCAGGTGATCAGTAACGTGCCGTCCACCATTTTGCTGCTTAACTATGTTCCCCCAACGGTACTGCTGGCGTGGGCGGTCAACGTCGGCGGCTTTGGGCTGCTGCCTGGCTCGCTGGCTAACCTCATCGCCCTGCGGATGGCCAACGATCGCCGCATCTGGTGGCGCTTCCATTTATGGTCAATCCCGATGCTGCTCTGGTCAGCGGCGGTCGGTTTCGGACTATTCCTTCTCATATAGTGCGCAATTTGTCAGTTTTTCCTGGCAAATGTATAGCAACGTCCTAGCTTTAGTGAACGGCATAGTGTGATGCCGCTCACTGACAGGACCGTTGCTGAACTATGGCAGAAGATCAAAACCCACCTGCTGACGAGCAGGATCAAAACAATAACGAGCGCAAGCGCCCGGGGAAAAAACCGTTAATTATCCTTGGCATCGTGGTCATCGTGATGGTGATTGTGGCGCTGGTCTGGTGGTTTTTAACCCGTAACGAAGAGACCACCGACGACGCCTTCACCGACGGCGACGTAGTGACCATTGCCCCAAAAACGGCAGGCTACGTTACCGAACTTCGCGTGCGGGATAACCAGCGCGTGAAGAAAGGGGATGTGCTGGTGGTGATCGATCCGCGTGATACCACCGCCCAGCGCGATCAGGCCCAGGCCCAGCTTGGGCTGGCGGTTGCGCAGTTGCATCAGGCGCAGGCGCAGCTGGCGCTCTCGAAGGTGCAATATCCCGCTCAGCGCGATGAAGCCAAAGCCCAGGTACTGAAAGCCCAGGCGGATATGGCCAATGCGCAGGCGGAGTACCGCCGTCAGCGCGGCGTTGACCCGCGCGCGACCACGCAACAAAGTATCGATGCCGCGAACGCTCAACTGCGGAGTGCCCAGGCGGGTCTGGCCAGCGCGCAGGCGCAGCTGGAAGTGGCGGAGCAGGTTCAGCTGCAAATCCGCCAGCAGGAGACCAACGTCGAAGCCCGCGAACGGCAGGTCGATCAGGCCAGAGCGCAGCTGGAAACCGCCAACCTGAACCTCTCTTATACCGAAGTCCGCGCCCCGTTCGACGGTTTTGTCACCAAACGCAACGTCCAGCCCGGTACGCTGGTGCAGGCAGGTACGGCGCTGTTCTCGCTGGTTTCCCCGAACGTGTGGGTGGTGGCGAACTTCAAGGAGTCGCAGCTTGAGCGCATGAAGCCGGGCGACAAAGTGACCGTGTCCGTCGATGCCTGGCCGGATATGGAGCTGGAAGGCCATATCGACAGCATCCAGCAGGGCAGCGGCTCGCGCTTCTCCGCCTTCCCGTCGGAAAACGCCACCGGTAACTTTGTGAAGATCGTTCAGCGCGTGCCGGTGAAAATCGTCATTGATAAAGGGCTGGATCCGAATAAGCCGCTGCCGCTGGGGCTGTCGGTTGAACCGAAGGTCACCGTGGAATGACGGATCACAGCCACGATAACTGGAAGCCCGCCAGTAACCCGTGGGCGGTGGCGATTGTGGTCACCCTGGCGGTGTTTATGGAAATTCTGGACACCACCATCGTCAACGTGGCGCTGCCCCACGTCGCGGGGTCGCTCTCGGCCAGCTATGACGAATCCACCTGGGTGCTCACCAGCTACCTGGTGGCGAACGGCATCGTGCTGCCTATCTCGGCCTTTCTGAGCCGTCTGTTTGGCCGCAAGCAGTTCTTTCTGATCTGCATTGTGATGTTCACCATCTGCTCGTTCCTGTGCGGCATCGCCACCGAGCTATGGCAAATCATCCTGTTCCGCGTGATGCAGGGGTTCTTTGGCGGCGGATTGCAGCCTACCCAGCAGTCGGTGCTACTCGACTACTTCAAGCCGGAGGACAGGGGCAAAGCCTTTGGCCTTTCATCCATTGCCATTATCGTCGCGCCGGTACTCGGTCCCACGCTGGGGGGCTGGATCACCGATAACTACTCCTGGCGCTGGGTGTTCTTTATCAATATCCCGGTAGGGATTGTGACGGTGCTGGCCATCTATCAGCTGCTGGAAGATCCGCCGTGGGAGAAAAAGTCGGAAGAGAAGCTCACCGTCGACTGGACGGGGATCGGCCTGATCGCCCTCGGTCTTGGCTGTTTGCAGGTGATGCTCGACCGGGGCGAAGATGATGACTGGTTCTATTCGAACTTTATCCGCACCTTCGCAGTACTGACGCTGGTCGGCATTATCGGCGCGATCTACTGGCTGATGTATGCCAGAAAGCCGGTGGTGGATCTGCACTGTATGAAGGACCGCAACTTTGCGATCTCCAGCCTGCTGATGGCGGGGATGGCGATGATCCTGTACGGCAGTTCGGTGGTTATTCCGCAGCTGGCGCAGCAGGATTTGGGCTATACCGCCACCTGGTCCGGGCTGGTGCTCTCGCCCGGCGCGGTGCTGATTGTGCTGACCATCCCGCTGGTGCTGAAGCTGATGCCGGTGGTGCAGACGCGCTGGATCATCGCCTTCGGCTTTACCTGCCTGGCGGTGTCGTTCTTCTGGTCCCGCACGCTGACGCCGGATATCGACTTCGAAACGCTGGTGCTGTTCCGCAGCGCGCAGTCGATAGGGCTGGGGTTCCTGTTTGTGCCGCTGACCACCATCGCCTTTATCTCGATCCCGAGGCGGCTCAATGCCGACGCGGCGGCGCTGTTTACCATGTTCCGCAACGTGGCCGGCTCGATTGGGATTTCGCTCTCGACGGCGGCGATCACCGAGCGCTCGCAGGCGCACAGCGCGCATCTGGCTTACCACGCTTCGCCGTTTAACGAGCAGTTCCAGCTGGCGATTCGCGAAAGCGCCCAGGCGATCCAGAACTTCACCACTCAGGTGGGCGATCCGACCGGCATTGCCACCGGGCGGATGTACCAGACGATGATCGAGCAGTCGCGCTTTCTGGCCTACATCGACGTATTCACCATTCTGAGCGCGGTGGCCCTATTACTGATTCCGTTTTGTTTGTTGCTCTCGCCGGTTAAGAGCGAGGGGAGTGCAGGAGCACACTGATGATACACAGACGTTTACACCCCCTGATGATAATGATGCTGCTGGTGGGCTGCGCCGTCGGGCCGGACTACCAACAGCCAGCACCGCCCGCCACCACGCACTGGAACGATAAGGGCGACAGCGCGGTGAAATCGCAAACTTCCTCCGCGGCCACTAACCCGCGCTGGTGGAAAACCTTCGGCTCGCCGCAGCTCGACAGCCTGATTGAACGCGCCATCGCCGGGAATCTGACGCTACAGCAAACGGTATTACGCATTGCCGGCGCGCGCGAACAGATTAACCAGGCCGGTGGGGCGTTTTTCCCGTCGGTGAATGGCAATGTGCAGGCGACGCGCCAGCAGCTTGGGCTGGAAGGGGAGCTGAAATCCCACGGCGTGTATGACCAGTTGAATAATGTCGATCCTGAACTGCGGGGCGCGTTAGGCCCGCTGACGCAGCCGATTAATCTCTATCAGGGCAGCTTCGACGCCCAGTGGGAAATCGACCTGTGGGGCAAGGTGCGCCGTCAGGTAGAAGTGGCCGAGGCGCAGCAGCGGGCGGCGATCGAACAGCGTAACGATGCGCTGGTCTCGCTGGAAGCCGAAGTGGCGCGGGCGTGGCTACAGCTGCGTGGGGCGCAGAGCATCATTGCCACGCTTAATACGCAAATTGAAAGCGCACAGCAGACGCTGGATCTGACCGAAAGCCGCCAGCGGGGCGGGCTGTCGCCGCAGATGGACGTGGAGAACGCCCGGGCGCAGCTGGGCAATCTTGAAGCGCAGCTGCCGCAGTATCAGGCGCAGGAACGCCAGGCGATGAACGGGCTGGCGATCCTGCTCGGCAAACCGCCGGGCGCGCTGGATGCCGAACTGCAATCCGTGCAGCCGATGCCTGCCCTGCCGGATATTGTGCAGACCGGTATTCCGTCGACGCTGGCCCGCCGTCGCCCGGACGTGCGCGAAGCCGAGGCGAATCTCCATGCCGCCACGGCGCAGATTGGCGTCTCGGTGGCAGAACTGTTCCCGAGCTTTACCCTCTCCGGACAGTTTGGCCTGCGCAACAGTGAATCTAACTGGCTGACCGACTGGAGCAGCCACTTCTACAGCTTTGGCCCGCAGGTTTCCATACCGATTTTCCAGGGCGGTCGGCTGGTCTCCAGCGTCAAGGTGGCGCGCGCGCAGCAGGGGGCGGCAGTGCTGGACTATCGCCAGACGGTACTGACGGCGCTCGGCGACGTTGAAAACGCGCTGGTGAGCTATCGCACCGACCAGCAGCGTGAAGCGGGCCTGGCGAAAACCATCGACGCGCTGCAAAACGCCTTTGATCTCGCCAGCGACAGCTACCGGCAGGGGATCGCCAGCTTTATTGACGTGCTGGACGCCCAGCGTCAGCTCGCTCAGGCCGAACAGCAGCGGGCGCAGGCGCAGGTGCAGAGCGCGCTTGATCTGGTGGCGCTCTACAAAGCCCTCGGCGGCGGCTGGGAGCCGTATCAGCAGGTGCGGCTGCCAGACTACAGCGTCTTTGGCGACGCCCCACGCGGATAGATTCAGAGGATTGGGCAAGAAACGGACAGGAACGCCACATTCGCGATGGCTGGGGGGCGGGTATAACTAACAGACACCCAATCGACATGCGAGGAAAGCGTTATGCGTTATCAAAAACTGGGCAATACCGGACTGTTTGTTTCTGAACTCTGCCTCGGCACCATGACCTTCGGCGGTGAAGGCGGCATGTGGGGCAAAATTGGTCAGCTTCAGCAAAGCGACGCCGAGCAGCTGGTGGGCCGCGCGCTGGACGCCGGGATCAATTTTATCGACACGGCAGATGTCTACTCGGAAGGGCGTTCAGAGGAGATCACCGGGCAGGCGCTGAAGAACCTGAAAATTCCGCGCGAAAACGTGGTCGTTGCCACCAAGGTGTTCGGTGAAACCGGCACAGCGGGGGTGAACTCGCGCGGTAGCTCGCGCTATCACATCATCAGCGGCGTGAAGGAGAGCCTGCGTCGCTTGCAGCTGGATCATATCGATCTCTATCAGCTACACGGTTTCGACCCCGCGACCCCCATCGAGGAGACGCTTTACGCGCTGGATAATCTTGTGCAGCACGGTCACGTACGCTATATCGGCGTCTCGAACTGGGCGGCATGGCAGATTGCCAAAGCGCTCGGCATCTCTGAGCGTCTGGGGCTGGCGCGTTTTGCCTCATTGCAGGCGTACTACACCATCGCCGGGCGCGACCTTGAGCGCGAACTGGTGCCGATGATGCAGAGCGAAGGCGTCGGGTTGATGGTATGGAGCCCGCTGGCGGGTGGTCTGCTGAGCGGAAAATACGATCGCGACGGGCAGAGCGCGGCCGGTAGTCGTCGCCTGGCGTTCGACTTCCCGCCAGTGAATAAAGATCGCGCCTTCGACTGCGTGGACGTGATGCGTACCATCGCCGAAAGTAAAGGCGTTTCCGTGGCGCAAATCGCGCTGGCGTGGCTGCTGCACCAGAAAGTGGTGACCAGCGTCATTATTGGTGCGAAACGGGTCGATCAGTTGGATGACAACATTGCCGCAACCGGCATTCAGCTGAGCGATGATGAGCTGAAACAGCTGGATGCGGTCAGCGCGCTGCCGCGCGAGTATCCTGGCTGGATGCTGGAGCGCCAGGGCGAGTACCGTCGCAATCAGTTAGCGCAACAATAACCTTTCTTTCCCCGGTGGCGCTTGCGCTTACCGGGGCTGCGTTCCCTTGTAATGACATATTAACGTTATGTCACTACACGAAATACCAATGGGCTGTTCTCTTCTTCCGCTGTTTCAGTATGCCAGCTTTACGAACGCACAGGGTGGTACCCGGGAAGAATCACTCCGGGCCAATGCGTGCGTTTCATTAATGCGCGCATCCGTGTATTAAGGATTGCCTTAATCCTCTCCAAATGATATTAATTATCATTCTTATTATAAAAATAATGGCAGTTTAAAATATCTGGCAAGGATGTGAGCTTAACGATCGATCACTTTTACGTTAGGCATGTATTAGGGAATGGGTATGAGAATTATCAAGATCTTCTGGCCGCTCACTGCGCTCCTGGCAGGGTTGAACAGTCAGGTATCACTGGCAAAATCCTCCGATGATAACGACGAGACCCTGGTGGTGGAAGCCACCGCTGAGCAGGTACTCAAACAGCAGCCGGGCGTGTCGATTATTACCAGCGAAGATATTAAAAAGAACCCTCCGGTCAACGATCTCTCCGATATTATTCGCAAAATGCCCGGTGTCAATCTGACCGGCAACAGCGCCTCGGGTACACGTGGTAATAACCGCCAGATCGACATTCGCGGCATGGGGCCGGAGAACACCTTAATTTTAATTGATGGTGTGCCTGTGACGTCGCGCAACGCCGTGCGTTATAGCTGGCGTGGAGAGCGTGATACCCGCGGCGACACCAACTGGGTGCCACCGGAACAGGTTGAGCGTATTGAAGTGATCCGCGGCCCTGCGGCGGCACGCTACGGTTCGGGCGCAGCGGGCGGGGTGGTGAACATCATTACCAAACGCCCTACCAACGACTGGCACGGTTCGCTGTCGTTATACACCAACCAGCCGGAAAGCAGCGACGAAGGCGCTACGCGTCGCGCCAACTTCAGCCTTAGCGGGCCGCTGGCTGGCGATGCGCTGACCATGCGCCTGTACGGAAACCTGAATAAAACCGATGCCGACAGCTGGGATATTAACTCCTCGGCCGGTACGAAAAACGCGGCCGGGCATGAAGGGGTGCGCAACAAAGATATTAACGGCGTTGTCTCGTGGAAATTAAATCCGCAGCAAATTATCGATTTCGAAGCCGGATATAGCCGCCAGGGGAATATCTATGCGGGCGATACGCAAAACAGTTCTTCCAGTGCTGTCACTGAAAGCCTGGCGAAATCCGGCGAAGAGACGAACCGCCTGTACCGGCAGAATTATGGCGTTACACATAATGGTATCTGGGACTGGGGTCAAAGCCGTTTTGGTGTCTATTACGAGAAAACCAATAACACCCGCATGAATGAAGGATTATCCGGCGGCGGTGAAGGGCGTATTTCGGCGGATGAAAAGTTCACGACCAATCGCCTGAGCTCCTGGCGAACCAGCGGCGAGCTTAATATTCCGCTGAATGCGCTGGTCGATCAAACGCTGACCGTGGGTGCAGAGTGGAGCCGCGATGAGCTCGACGATCCTTCCTCTACCAGCCTGACCGTGGATGACAGTGATATCGGCGGCATTTCTGGCTCGGCTGCGGATCGCAGCAGTAAAAACCATTCCCAAATCAGTGCGCTGTATATTGAAGATAATATTGAGCCGGTTCCCGGCACGAATATCATTCCCGGCCTGCGCTTTGATTATCTCAACGAGTCCGGCGGTAACTTCAGCCCCAGCCTGAACCTCTCGCAGGAATTGGGCGATTACTTCAAAGTCAAAGCGGGGATTGCCCGAACCTTTAAAGCACCAAACCTGTATCAATCCAGCGAAGGTTATCTGCTCTACTCGAAAGGCAACGGTTGTCCAAAAGATATTACATCGGGCGGCTGCTACCTGATCGGTAATAAAGATCTCGATCCGGAAATTAGCATCAATAAAGAAATTGGGCTGGAGTTCGCCTGGGAAGATTACCATGCCAGCGTGACCTACTTCCGCAATGACTACCAGAATAAGATCGTGGCCGGCGATAATGTTATCGGGCAAACCGCTTCCGGCGCATATATTCTCCAGTGGCAGAACGGCGGGAAAGCGCTGGTGGACGGTATCGAAGCCAGCATGGCGTTCCCGCTGGTGAAAGATCGTCTGAACTGGAATACCAATGCCACCTGGATGATCACCTCGGAGCAAAAAGACACCGGTAATCCGCTGTCGATCATCCCGAAATACACCATTAATAACTCGCTTGACTGGACCATCACCCAGGCGTTCTCTGCCAGCGTCAACTGGACGTTATACGGCAGACAAAAACCGCGTACTCATTCGGAAACTCGTAGTGAAGATACTGGCGGTCTGTCAGGTAAAGAGCTGGGCGCTTATTCGCTGGTGGGGACGAACTTCAATTACGATATTAATAAAAATCTGCGTCTTAACGTTGGTGTCAGCAATATCTTAGATAAACAGATCTACCGATCTTCCGAAGGGGCGAATACCTATAACGAGCCTGGCCGGGCTTATTATGCCGGTGTTACCGCGTCATTTTGATCGTAGTGTTACAGGTGTACTGCCCGCGTCAAGGCGGGCAGTGTTTAGCGGCTTAATGAATGACAGCCTGCTGTGTTACCTGCGTTCTCACCACTGATATCTAACAGCGCTCCGCGGAAGGAGGCGTTGAACATCGGCCCGTGTCCCAGGTTTGGGAAATCCCAAAAGGCGGCATTGACGCCTTTATCTTCCAGCGTGGCGAGGGTGGCATGAATTTTCGTCAGCACTCCGGCAGCATGCGTTTCCCGGTTATCGCCCGGCGTCGCCGAACCTTCCATTATCATCAGGCGCCTGGCGCAGTATTGCGACGGCTCAACCGCCGTGATGCGGCTCAGTAGCGCATCATGGCCTCTGCCCAACGACGGGCTGGCGCTGTAATACGTCCGGAAATAAGGGGAAGACAGCCATGCATCCAGCACGAACAGGCCGCCGTAGGAGTGCCCCCACAGGCCGCGACGCTGCCGATCGATATTCAATCCCTGTTCCACCTTTGGCGCTATACGCGTTTCCAGTAACTGGCGAAAGTCGTTGCTACCCCCACTCTTACGGTTAAAACGCCCGTTGCGGGTATCCGTTTTGCCGGTTTCTGCTGCTGGCGTATAGTCGTAGGCCCTGCCGTTGAGATCGAAGGGGAGGTTGGTCTGATACCCGACAGCCACAATCACCGGCGGTGATTTTTCTGCCAGCTGTTTGAGCAGGTCGTCGTTCAGGCGGTCCATAACTGCGTTGCCGTCGAGCATATATAAAATCGGGTAGCCCGACGCCGGTGCGGCTTTATTTGGCACGGCCGTCCATACCCGATAATGGCGGCTGCCATCGGCGGAGTCGAACGAGTTGACGCTGAAATGGTAAAACGCAGAGCCTTTATCGGCGATATTCGGCCCCAGTGGCTGCATATCCGGCTTTGCGAAAGCGTGCGCATTCCAGATAAGGGTGAGACCAGAAAGAAGAGTGACAAGCGCCTTGCGTGAGCGTGTTGGGCGATACTCGCGGGCATACATCTGATGTTTATTCCTTTTCCGCAGGTGACATTTTCTTTATTCAGGAAGCCTGTACAGTTGCCTGAAAGTGTTCGCGGGTCAAGTCAACCCTGGAGTAAACCAAGCCCGTCAATCAGTGCGCCGCGCCACCATGCGTAATCGTGACCCCCGGTGTACATTGCGCAATGGCTGTCGACGCCAGCGGTAAGCAACTGCTGATGCAGCCGCTGAACGTGGGGTACCGTCGAACCTTCCAGCGATCCCACGCACAGGCGGATGCGCACGCCCTGCGGCGGGGCAGAAAGCAGATGTTCGCTCACCCATGACGTATCGGTTTCGCTGAACACGTTTGGCCGGCTGGCACCCTCTGGCGTCCACCACATCGAAGGGGAGTGGCTGAGCGCCAGCCCGAACGTTTCCGGTGCGTAACGAGCGGCCATGAGCGCGCTGACCCCGCCGAGGCTCTGTCCGGCCAGCACGGTGCGCGAACGGTCTGCCCACCGCCGCTGCGGGTGTTCGGCGCGGATCGTCGGCAACAACTGGTCGGCGATATCCTTTATCAGCTCGCTGCGCCCGCCGAGTATCGCAGTTCGCTCGTGTTCATCGATATTGTCGATGCCAAGTACAGCCACAGGCACGATGCGTCCGTTGTTTATGGCGGCGTCAATTGCCGCGCATACGCCAAGGTGATCGAACCAGGTTTCACCATCGGGCAGTACCACCAGGCCGAGGGGCTGCGAAACATCAACGTCCGGCAGATAGAGCCGAACCCGGCGCGATTCCCCGGCGAGAGTGCGCGCCGAGGTAAGCAATTGCCCGCTGGGTGACCCGCCGCGCCATTCGGACTGGGCGGGGGCTTTATCAAGCGCCAGCACCGACTCCTGTGTGCTTCCCCGAACGTTGATCCCCGGCGTTTTGTTTAGCGGATCGGCGTGCCCGACGAGGGTAGCAAAGCGGCCTCCGGACTGTGCAATCGTCTCGGCCGGGGTGCCGGGGGGGATTTCCACCAGCGAATAGGAGCCGCAGTAGCTTGCGGGTAAACGCAGTGTCAGAGTCCAGATATCCGTCCCGGGAAGGGCGGTCATCATCCCTTTCGCCACGTGCTCTTTATCCGTCACCCGATTCAGACGCAGATAAACGCCCTGTAGAGGGTGCCTGGCGCGCCACAGAAATGTCACATCACGCTCGTCTTTCGCTCCGTCGACTGGCGTCACCAGCGGTACATTTAGCGACTCAGCGTCTCGCCAGAAGTCAGAAAGGTTAGCAATGTGGCCTGCTGCCAGCTGGCTGCGCAGCCTGGCGATAGCAGAGGGATGTTGTTGCATGTTCAGCATTCACTCTCTTTGAATATGAAGGGTGTCAGTATAAATAGCTAAAGCGGCTATTCCGGGAACAGCCGCTTTAGCGCGTGTTTTGTAATGTTTTACGTGCGCAATTACTCTTCCACGATTTCCCCCGTGATGTCGTGCTGGCGATGGGGAACAGAGCTGCCGACGCTGTCATGCCACAAGCGGGTGTAGAGGCCGCCGGCCGCTAACAGCTGTTCGTGGGTGCCGTATTCCGCAAGCTGCCCCTTATCGATAACGGCAATCAGATCGCAGCGCTGCGCGGTGGTCAGACGGTGCGCCACAATCAGCGCCAGGTGCTTCCCGGTGTGCGCGACGTCTGTTAACGATGACATCAATCGCTCTTCGGATGTGCGATCCAGGCGTGACGTGGCTTCATCGAGCAGCAGGATGTGAGCATTCGCCAGTTGTGCGCGGGCCAGCGCAATCAGCTGGCGCTGACCTGCGGACAGATCGGCACCGCCGTTATTCACCGGTGTGCGGAATCCCTGCGGCAGATTGCGCACCGTCTCATACAGCCCTGCCTGTTGAGAGGCAATCTCAATGTCGTCATTGGTACTGGATGGCCGTGAATAACGAATGTTTTCCGCGATATCACCACTAAACAACGCCACATCCTGATCGACCAGCCCAATCTGGCGACGGTAATCGGCAAGCGAGGCATCATCAATTATCCGATCGCCAATGCTGATCCTGCCGTGGGTGGGGGAATACAATCCGGCGATCAGCTTAATCAGCGTTGACTTACCCGCACCGCTGCGACCAACGACCGCGACGACTCTTCCCTCAGGGATTGTCAGGGTAAGTTTGTTCAGCGCGGGTTCAGGGCTGTCGGGATAACTGAACGTGACCTCATCAAGATGCAGCGCGCCGGTGGCGGGCGGTGCGGAAGAGGGCTCGATGTTCTCTGTGCCTTCGGTCGCCAGCAGTTCATTGATATGTTTGCCGCTGGCCGTCGCCTGCTGCCAGGCGTCGACAATTCCTGATAACTGCTGCACTGGCCCATAGAATTGCCCCAGCAGCAGGAAGAAAGCCGCCAGCACCCCGGCGGTCATTTCGCCTTCGGCGACCCGCGATGCACCCACCAGAAGAACGGCGGCATAGGAGGCCTCGGTGCAGAAGGTCAGGAACGGGAAATAGACGGCAAGGTATTTTTGCGCACGTACGCGGGTCGCACGGAACCGATCCGATAACGCGCGCAGCCGGGCGGCTTCCTGTTCCTGCTGGCCATGCGATTGCACAACGCGCAAGCCGGAGACTTTCTCCTGCAGGGTGCTGTTGACTTTGCCTATTTCCAGCCGCGCCTGCGCATAAGCAGGGGAGCTGAGGCGGCGATAAATCCAGGTTGCCAGTGCGACCACTGGCACCGCGCTTAATGCCGTCAGCGCCAGGAGCGGGTCGAGCCAGAACATGGCGGCGGCGATGGCGAACATTGTCACCAGGCTGGTGGCTGCACCGGCAAGGCCGTTTTGCAGAAAGCGGGCGAGAGAGTCCACATCTACGGTCATGCGGGTCAGACGCGAATCGACATGCTTTTCATGCCAGGGGAGACCAAGACGCAGCATATGGCCGAAGCTGCGCAAGCGCACCGTATGCTGGACTGACTCTGCCGCTCTGGCGGCGAAGACAGTCTGTAGTGAATAACAGCACCAGCTCACGGCCACCAGGCACAGGGCGAATAGGGCACAGAGGCCGATAGTCGACATATCGCCTGTGGCAACGCCGGAGTCAATGCCGCGCTGCAGCAGTATCAGTACCCCGACGCCTGCCGCCGAATCGAGGGCGATCAGCAGGGCGGCGATGACGAACATCCACGCCACGGGCTTCAGCAGCGACGTAACTTTGCGGCCTTTACCGGCCAGCGCCTGCTGTACTGCATTTTCCGGCACGCGCGTCATACGGGCGACAAAGCCTTTATCCCCCGTCTGCGCCGCATCGTCTTGTGCCGCTGGTACGGTCGGCCACAATCCGTTAGGCCCACTGTGGGAAGGCGCGAGGAAATCGCCGTCGCCGGTCATCAGCGCGCGGAACGCCGGACAGCGCGCTTCAAGTTCTGCCTGGGTTCCGGTGTCCACCACCCGGCCCTTATCCAGCACCACAATCCGGCTGGCTAACTGAAGCGTCGAACGGCGTCGGGCAATCACCAGCAGCATATGCTTTTCGTCAGCATAGCGACTCAGCGCGGTGTTGATCTCCGCTTCAGTACCGGCATCGACCGCCGAGGTGGTGTCATCGAGGATCAACACTTCCGGCGCGGTAATGAGCGCCCGTGCCAGCGCGATTCGCTGCCTCTGTCCGCCGGAAAGATTCGTACCGCGTTCGGTTAATTGGGTATCGAAACCTTTCGGCAGGGCGTTGATAAAATCGCTGGCTCCTGCTGCCCTCGCCGCGAGGCGAATGTCGTCCGCCGTTGCCTGAGGGTGCCCGTAGGCGATATTTTCCGCCACCGTACCGGCAAACAGAAAAGCATCCTCAAACACAACGCCTACCCGACGACGAAGCGCCTCCAGCCTGAGATCGCGGAGGTTCTGTCGGCCTGCGCTGGTGTTGAGCCATATCTCTCCGGCGCTGGGATCGTAAAAACGCGCCAGCAGCATCAGCAGCGTGGATTTCCCGGAACCCGATGCGCCCACTACCGCCACCGTTTCACCGGCGTGCAGGGAAAAGGAGACATCGCTGAGGATGCGTCTGCCGCCACGGTACTCGAAGCTCATATTCTCCAGTTGCAGCCCGATAACCTGACCGTTAACCGCCTCCGTCCCGTCTTCCATCTGCGAACGGGTGTCGATTAGAGCAAACACGCGCTCCACGGACGCCTGGGTGCGCTGGGCGATAACCAGAAACGATGCCAGTACACGGGTTGGCCCGGTCAGCATCGCGAGGAAGCTGGCAAACGCCACGAAGGTGCCGAGATCGATGCGCCCGTGCATAACCGACCAGCCGCCGTAGCACAGCAGGACGATTTGCCCGAGCACCGGTAGCGCCAGCATGGTGGCACCTGGCATCGCCTGCGAGATGGCCGCGCCGATGCGTACCCGCACCATCTGCCGCGACTGGCGATCCAGCCAGCGCGTTTCACGCAGCTCCGCCACGCAGGATTTTACCACTGAGATCTGCGCCAGCACCTCGCGCATATGTTCGGTGAGATTTGCCAGTCGGTCCGAGGCCAGCCCGGTTTGCGCAAAGACCCGGCGACGCGCGCGCAGCGCAGTGATAGCCAGGCATGTCAGTACGCACACGACGATGAGCGTCATGGCGGGTGACATCCACAGCATCACGGCAATGCCGGCAATGTAATAAGTGAACACCGCCAGCGGCACCGGGCACATCTGTAGCAGGGTATGCACCTGCTGCAGATCGCTGTTGGTCCGTGAAATCACCTGCCCGGTGCGCAGTGCGTCCTGGCCTGCGCCGTCAAGTTTTTGAATACTGTCGAATGCCCGTCCTCGCAGGGTGTGCTGCACCCAGAGCGAGAGCTCCCCGGCATAACCGCGGCGCACGTAGTTACCGATGAAATCAAAAAAGGCAATCAGCAATAGCCCGCAGGCCAGCCACGGCAGACGAGTCGGATTGCCCGCCAGCGCGTCGTTCACCGCTTGCCTTGTCAGCAACGGCGTCAGCGCGGCCAGCAGAATGGTCGAGACCGACGCTACCACTACGATGATGCTAAGTTTCTTACGTTCCCAGCACACGCGTGCCAGGCGAACTATCCAGGACCGCGCAGGAGTGGGAGAGTGAGTCGCAGGCATTAAGCCTCCTCCGTCTGTAAACAATAGGATCCAAGTCGGATCGCTGTGCAAAAAAAGCGCCAGCCCGATCCGGTCCCGCATTGTTACGGGCGTATCTCCTGGATGCGTGCTGGCGTATGATCGTCATGACGGCGTAGTGGCTACCCTTTCTGTACCCTCGCGATCAGGCTTTTCGCCACCTCGCTCGGACAGGGTTGCGCTGCCATTTCCGCCGCTACCTCTTCAGAGGCGTCGCGAAGCGCGCGATTGTCGAGGAAAGCATTGATCATGCTGCTCGACAGGCCGTCGTCGCCGGGGATGATCCCGCAGCCGCGTTCGACAACAGCGCGGGCATTTACCGGGCGATCGGCACCCTGGCCGAAGACGATCTGTGGAATACCGGCGTGCAGCGCCGTCAGGGTATTGCCCGCGCCACCATGATGAATGAAGCCATCTGCGCCGTTCAGGAAGGCTCCCATGGGTATCCAGTCGACCAGGCGAACATTTGAGGGCAGTGAGCGCAGATCCGACCGCGCATTGGCCGAAAGATGCAGGATGATCTCGGCATCGACTTCACTGGCGGAATCCATCACCCAGGCGATCAGGTCAAGGCCGTCGACCATCGGTTTGACGGTACCGAGACTCACCAGCAGACGTTTACGGTCGGGCGTCCTCTCCCACCACGGTTCCCACACCGCGCCGCCGTTGTACGGGACGTACTGCATGGGAATAATGGGTTCTCCGTCGTTTTCAAGAATGCTCATGCTCGGTGGTGTTACGTCGATCCAGGCCATATCGCGCGGTGCGGCCCCAACGCCGTGGCGATGATAGGCGTCCGCGAGCGAACGCGTTACGCCTTTGATATGCCAGGGCGTATGGCCGAAGCCGACGGTTTGCATTACGACCGGTATATCGTATTTGGCGGCAATCAGAGGCCCGATGACCCCGAGCGGCGGGTAGATGATGAGATCGGGCCGCCAGTGTCCGGCAAACTCCACCAGGTGGTCGGCCATCTCTTCGCTGAAGAATGAGAAGTTGCCCATTTTTGTGCCGATGTTGCTTTCTTTTCGCTGTGCCTCGCGGCGGCGATAGTCAGCTTCAGAATCAAAACCGGGTGCGGCGTCAAATACCACCAGCCCTGCTTCTGCCGCTTTTTGGGCGAATTTTCCTCCGCTGGCGATCAGCACTTCATGGCCGTTAACGCGAAACGCCTGTGCCAGAGACAGCACAGGATACAGCAGCCCATAGAGAGGCGGGCCTACAAACAAAATACGCATGAGAAAATCCCTCTCCGCTTGACGAACTAAATCAGGAAGTCGACGCAGTCATATGCCAGCAGCAGGACGTTAATTTTCGTTAAGCCTGCTTTGACAGACGCTGCGTCCTTTTTGAGTTTCATCAGCCTTACGAACGGTCCTGTCGCTGACTATTCCGTGACGTAGGCTGGTGAATCGGGAATTCCTTGTCCCGGCTTCCATTAACGCTTACGCGCCGTTGTCCTTTTGAACAGCCCAGGCGGCGTCGTGCTGCCACGCCGCGGTGTTCAGATGCATTTGTTGAGTGTGAGACCGTTCAACAAACCTGGAGAGGCTTGTTTCCTGATACCTCTGTATACCTTGCCAGATAAACCATCAGTGCAAATGCTAATGATAATAATTACTATTATCATATGTGAGTTGCAACTATAATTAAGCACTTAATGCACAATGAATCGATTATGGGAAAAATCGCAGGTGGGGCTCAGCAAAAGGGGACTCTGTGGATTTAGGCACAAAATCCCACGCTTGCGGCGGTTTACAGGCGGACCTGGTGATTCTGTGTAATTGATGGCGGGGGTCTACGATGACGCTACTTCACCAAATAGCGCGGGTTTACCTCCCGTAAATACTGGCGATGTTACTATGATGCCTGATTCACTGCTGTTTATCGTTATGGAAAACCTGCGTAATGTTAACAAAATTCCCTCCCCGACGCGTAATGACCTGTGCTGCGGCTCTGCTAATTATTTTTAGCATCGCCTTGTTCTTCTTCCTGAGAAGCCCCGAGGTTCCTGAGTATGTTACCGCTCCAGTACGCATCGGCGATATTGAAAACGCCGTACTTGCTACCGGTCGAATTGATGCGATTGAGCGGGTCAACGTTGGGGCACAGGTTTCTGGCCAGGTTAAGTCGCTGAAAGTGAAGTTAGGCGATCGTGTCACTAAAGGACAGCTCATCGCTGAAATTGATGACGTGCCGCAGCGGAATGATTTACGCAACGCAGAAGCTGCTCTCAACGTGGTAAAAGCGGACCTTCAGGCTAAGCAGGCGCAGTTGAAGCAAGCCTCATTGCGTTTTAAGCGCCAGCGCCAGATGTTAAATGAGGATGCCAGCTCGAGAGAAGATTTCGAAACGGCTGAAACCACGCTGGCCAGTACCCGCGCTGAGCTATCGGCACTGAATGCCAAACTCGTCCAGGCGCAAATTGATGTCGACAAGAAAAAGGTCGATTTGGGTTATACAAAAGTTGTTGCTCCCATGGACGGCATTGTTATTGCCGTTGTCACCCAACAGGGCCAAACGGTTAACTCCAGCCAAAGTGCGCCGACCATTATCAAACTCGCACGTCTGGACGTGATGACAATTAAAGCCCAGATCTCTGAGGCGGATATCACGCGAATTTCACCGGGACAGAAAGCCAGATTCACCATTTTCTCTGAGCCGGATAAGCATTATGACGCCACGTTACGTACCGTTGAACTGGCACCTGAGTCGGTTATGAAAGATGATAGCCTTGCCAGCAGTAGCTCAGCCTCAGGGTCAGGCACGTCAAATGCTTCGGTGTACTACAACGCGCTGCTGGATGTCCCCAATCCAGAAAATCGGCTGCGAATTGCCATGACAGCACAGGTGACCTTGCTGGCTGGAGAAGCTAAAAATACGTTACTGGTGCCGATTCAGGCTGTGCACAAGGTGAGTGGCAACAAACAGCAGGTGCAGATATTGACCAGTGATAACCGGCTGGAAACCCGTGAGGTCAAAACCGGCATTACTAACAGTGTGGATATCCAGATCCTGGACGGTGTAAAAGTCGGGGAACATGTTGTGTTATCGCAGCCGGGTGAAAAAGCGCCCGGGGAAGGGTTTGTATCTTGAGTAATATCATAGAACTCAAGGACATCAGCCGCACCTACAGGAACGGTGGACAGGATCTCACCGTGCTTAAAGGGATTGATTTGACTATCGCTGCTGGGGAGATGGTCGCGATCATCGGCGCCTCCGGTTCCGGTAAGTCAACCCTGATGAATATTATGGGCTGTCTCGATGTCCCTGATTGTGGCGATTACTTTATCAGCGGTCAAAATGCCGCCCAGCTTTCACCTGACGATCTGGCAAGGATCCGCCGTGAGCACATCGGTTTTATCTTCCAGCGTTATCATTTAATGCCCGACCTGAGCGCGTTAAGTAACGTTGAAATTCCGGCGATTTATGCCAACAGTGAGCGCGAAAAGCGCCGTCTGCGCGCGGCGACATTGCTTGGAAGACTCGGGCTGGAAGGTCGTGAACATCATAAGCCGGGAGAGCTTTCAGGCGGCCAGCAGCAGCGTGTGAGTATTGCCCGCTCGCTGATTAACGGCGGTGAAATCATTCTGGCGGATGAACCCACCGGCGCGCTGGATACGCAGTCCGGTCAGGAGGTACTGTCAATACTCAGTGAACTGAATCAGCGTGGCCATACCGTGGTTATGGTGACACATGATATGAAGGTAGCGCAGCATGCTAACCGTATTATTGAGCTGCGTGACGGTGAAATTATTTCTGATACCGGCAGTCGTGTTACCTCCGGGGTTGCCCTTAAACGACCTGACAGCGTTCAGCAAAGCTGGTGGCAAAGTATTGTTGACCGTACCCGTGAATCCCTGCACATGGCGTTAAAAGCGATGAATGCGCATCGCCTGCGCACGACGTTAACCATGACGGGCATTATTTTTGGTATCGCCGCGGTTGTTACGGTGGTGGCACTGGGAGAAGGCGCGAAACAGCGAACCCCTGATAATATCAAGGAGCTTGGAACCAACGTGGTGAGCATCTACCCGGGAAGGGATTTCTTTGACGACAGCACTGAAGCCATTCGTACACTGGTCCCGGCAGACGCCGAAGCATTAGCAAAGCAGGGGTTTGTTGACAGCGTCAGCCCCGAAGTTAACGCTTCCGACAACATTCGCTTTCTGGGTAAATCCGCTACCGCCACGATCAATGGCGTTGGGCGCGATCATTTTCGCGTAAACGGTATTGAACTGTTGCAGGGATCAACTTTCCAGGACGATCGAAATGCCTCGCAGGAAGTCATCATTGATGAAAACGCCCGCAAGGCGTTATTTGACGATGCGGGACTCAAGGCACTTGGGCAAATCGTTTTTCTGGGTTCCGTGCCTGCACGGGTTGTCGGCATCGCCAAAGGGAACAGCCGAAGCTATGCGCCTAATCGCATTAACGTCTGGATGCCTTACAGCACGGTGATGTATCGAATGACAGGAAAACCGGTGTTGACCAGCATCAGCGTAAGGCTTAAGGATGATGTTGCCAACGAGGCAGCGGTCAGCGCTATTTCTCAGCTTCTCACTCAACGCCACGGCGTGAAAGACTTCCAGCTTTATAATTTCGAGCAGATTCGACAATCAATCGAACGGACCTCAATGACCTTTAGCATCCTGATTCTGATGGTGGCCTGCATCTCGCTGATGATCGGCAGCATTGGGGTGATGAATATCATGCTAGTGTCGGTTACGGAACGGACCCATGAGATTGGCGTACGAATGGCGGTCGGTGCGCGTCAGGGCGATATCATGCAGCAGTTTATGATTGAGGCTGTGCTGGTATGTCTAATAGGCGGAGTGTTAGGTATTGCACTGTCGTATGCCGCCGGAGCGCTGTTCACCGCGCTGGCAGGGGGCATTTTCACCGCCATTTATTCGTGGCAGGCCGCTGCTGCCGCATTCTTCTGCTCAACTTTAATCGGCATGATCTTTGGTTATCTCCCTGCCCGCAAGGCAGCAAGGATGGATCCGGTCGTTTCACTGGCCAGCGAGTAACCCATGAAAATATTATCCCCTTTAACGGTATGCCTTGCTGTCCTGCTTAGTGCTGGCTGCGCCGACTCTCTGAAAAGCGACTATCAGCCTCCTGAGGTGAAATATCCTGCCAACTGGTATCAGGCGGATGCTGCGGAGGAGAGGATGCCGTTCGACTGGCAGGCCTTTAACGATCCAGACCTCGACGGCTGGCTGCGGCAGGTGATGGTGCGCAATAACGATGTCGCTGGAGCAGTATTGCGTGTTTATCGCGCCCGCCTGGAAGAAGAGCGGATTGGCATCACAAACGATCCGGGACTAAAAGGTTCGCTCGCGCTTGACGGTAAAAAACAGCTGAACAGCTCAGCCCACTGGAGCAGGGGCAGCGTTGCCAGTATTAATACCAGCTATGAGCTGGATCTGTGGGGCAAAATAGCGCGGCAGCGCGATGCGAAGGCGTGGGCACGTTTTGCCTCGGAAGAGGATCTGCGTTCTGCACGCCTGACGCTGCTTTCAAATGCCAGTAATAATTACTGGCGCTTAGGCTTTATTAACCAGCAGCTGTCTGTCCTGCAACAAAGCATCGACTATGCAAAAGAGACGCTGCGCCTGGCTAACGCGCGCTATGCCGCGGGCGGTGCCTCCTCTCTGGATGTTGTGGATGCTCAGCAGGGCGTGCTTTCGCAGGAAAACAGGCTGGCGGCGTTGAAGAATGAACGTTTACAGGCGCTCAATCAGCAAGCCGTTTTGCTTGGAACCGCGCCGGGCAGCGCGATAGTCGAACCGAAAGCGTTACCAATGGGACCACTGCCGCAGGTCAGTGGAAAGATCCCGGTCAACGTGCTGCGGCATCGACCCGATATCAGCGCTAAAGAGTGGCGGGTACGGGAAGCATTGGCCACCGTTGATGTCCAGCGTACTGCATTTTATCCAGCGTTTAGTCTGACCGGCTCGCTTGGCACCAGCAGCAGCAGCCTTATCGCCTTCCTGGAAAATCCTGTAGGCTCTGTTGGAGCAAACCTGACCCTGCCGTTCCTGGAATGGAGAGAAAGGGGCATGGACGTGAAGATTGCCCGCAACGACTACGAGCAACGGGTTCTGGAGTTTAAACAGGAACTTTACAAGGCGATGAGTAGCATAGAAGATGCGCTTGCTTTGCGTCATCAACTCCTGGAACAGGAGACGCTTCTACGTGAAGGCCTGGAACTGGCGAAAAAATCAGAGAGGCTAAACGAAGTTCGCTATCGCCAGGGCGCGGTGCGAATTTCTTTCTGGCTTGATGCTCAGGAGAAACGCCGTCAGGCCGAACTGGCACTGTATGAAAATCGCTTTAACCAGTTAAATAATCTGGCAAAAATCTATATGGAGTTCGGCGGTTCGGCATCTTTCCCCTGAATTGCGCAGACTCATTTACGTCTGGCAGCAATAGGACTTGCTGCCAGGGCGCAGTTCGCAAGACATCCTTCGTCATTATTCAAACCCATCTCACAAAAATCGTTCCTCCCCTTTGATCGAAATTTCATCTCCGGCTATATGACTAGTCATATCATTTAAATGACTAGTCATATAGGAGGCAACCATGAATCAATCACTGCCAGCCAACTTCTTATGGGGCAACTCGGTGTCGAGCATGCAGACGGAAGGGGCCTGGAATGAGGGCGGAAAGGGGATGTCGGTGTACGACATTCGCGAAGCCGGTGAAAATATCTCTGACTGGAAAGTGGCCACCGACTCCTACCACCGTTATCGGGAAGACTTTGATTTGATGCAGGATCTGGGCATGAACTGCTACCGCTTCCAGATCTCCTGGAGCCGCGTCTGCCCGCAGGGTGACGGCGATTTTAACGACGAGGGTATCGCCTTTTACGACCGCTTTATCGACGATCTGATCGCCCGCGGTATCGAGCCGATGGTCTGCCTCTACCATTTCGATATGCCGCTGGCGCTGGCACAGGAGTACAACGGATTTAACGATCGTCGCGTGGTGGAGGCGTTTATCCGCTACGGCAAAAAGATGATCGACTGCTTTGGTGACCGGGTGAAGTACTGGCTGACCTTTAACGAGCAGAATATTTTCCACATGCCGATAGCCTTCCGCATCTCCGGCTATATGAAGGGGGAGGAAACCCTGCGCGAGCTGTACGAAGTGCAGCATCACACCATGGTGGCGCACATGGCGCTGACCGAGTACCTGCACCAGACTAAGCCGGGCAAGCTGATGGGCGGCATGCTGGCGCACCAGCTGATTTATCCGGCCACCTGCAAACCGCGTGACATCTTCTGCGCCCAGCAGTACGACGAATTCCTCAACCAGAACCTGCTGCGCGTCTTCGCGGGCCAGGGCTACAGCCCGGCGGTGATGGCGGTGGTGGAGCAGGAAGGCTTCGGCGATATCTACCGCGCAGACGATCTCGCGCTGTTTGCGCGCACGAAGAACGACTTTATGGCCTTCAGCTACTACGCCAGCAAAACGCTGGATAGCGATGCCATCCCGGAAGGCACGCCGGTGAACTATTACCTGCTGCACGGCGAGAAAAACAATCCGTACCTGAAGGCCACCGAGTGGAACTGGCAGATCGATCCGCTGGGCTTTCGCACCATCATCACCCGCTATGCCAACGACTGGCGGATGCCAGTATTCCCGATTGAGAACGGCATTGGGGTGATTGAGTCCTGGGATGGCGTAAACCCCATAGAGGATACCTACCGCATCGACTACCACCGGGCGCATATCGAGGCCATGAAAGAGGCGATGTTCGAGGACGGGGCAGAGGTATTGGGCTATCTCGGCTGGGGGTTGATTGACATTCTCAGCTCCCAGGGTGACATGCGCAAGCGCTACGGCGTGGTCTACGTCAACCGTGAAAATCACGACCTGAAAGACCTGAAGCGCGTGCCGAAGAAGAGCTATGCGTGGTTAAAACAGGTAATCCATACCAACGGACGCGAGATGTAAGCCGTACGCTGCCGGGCCGTTTTTGTGACTGATTGATGGGAACTATCCGCTATGTCTGAAACAAAAATAACACCGCACATGCAGTCTTTTGTCGATAAATTTGTTGAGTTCTCGGCGCGCCTGGCAAATCAGGTGCACCTGCGATCCCTGCGCGATGCCTTCGCCACGGTAATGCCGATTTTCATCCTTGCCGGTCTGGCGGTGCTGGTGAACAACGTGGTGTTTCCCTGGATCTTAGAGGGCGGCACGCTCACGCAGTTTAAGGTGTGGGGCGAGGCGATCATCAACGGCACGCTGAACACCGCCGCGCTGCTGCTGGCGCCGATGATCGCCTGGTCGCTGGCGCGCAACAAAGATTTCGACAATCCGGTCTCGGCAGTGGTTATCGCCGTCAGCAGTTTCATCATCATGATGCCGATGCGCTTACAGATTACCCCCGTCGGCAGCGACGCCACGGTAAACGTTACCCAGGTGCTGACGTTCGCCAATATCGGCTCCACCGGGATTTTCGCCGGGGTGCTGATTGGGCTGCTCTCAACCGAGCTGTTTATCGCCATTTCACGGCTGAAGGCGCTGCACATTTCGCTGGGGGAGAACGTACCGCCAGCGGTGAGCAAATCCTTTACCGCGCTGATCCCGACGATCCTCACGCTCTCCCTGTTTGCGGTGCTGGCGGCTATACTGGCGAACGTGCTGCACACGGATCTGATCCATCTCATTACGACATTTATTCAGCAGCCGCTGCGGCTGATCAACACCAGCCTGCCCGGGACGATCTTCATTTACAGCTTCGGTAACTTCCTGTTCACGCTCGGTATTCATCAGTCGGTGGTCAACAGCGTGGTGCTGGAGCCATTCCTGCTGATCAATACCAATGAGAATATGCTGGCCTTTGCCAACGGCCAGCCGATCCCGCACATCATCAACAACATCTTTGTGCCGACCTTTGGCATGGTGGGCGGGACGGGCAGCACTATCTCATTGCTGATTGCTATCTTCATCTTCTCAAGACAGAAATCAGCGAAGCAGGTGGCGCGTCTGTCGCTGGCGCCGGGTCTGTTTAACATCAACGAGCCGGTGATTTTCGGCCTGCCGATAGTCTTTAACCTGCCGCTGATGATCCCGTTCGTGCTGCTGCCCGCTATCGGGATTTACTTTGCGTGGCTCTGTACCACGCTGGGGCTCATGTCGCGCTGCGTGGTGATGATCCCGTGGACGACCCCGCCGATCCTCAGCGCCTGGCTGGCGACGGCGGGGGACTGGCGGGCGGTGGTGGTGCAGTTGGCAATCATCGTATTTGGTGTATTCTTCTACCTGCCTTTCCTCAAGATTGCCGAGCGAGTGGCGTTGAAAAACAGCGGGACAGAACACTAATTTAAGGAAGGACGATGGCGGCGAAGTACATCACCATAGCGCGGGAAATCAAGAAACGTATTATTACCCAGCAGTACGCCGCCAATGAACCGCTGCCGGACCAGTTCGCGCTGGCGGCGGAGTTCAGCACCAGCCGGATGACCATTCAGCAGGCAATGCGTCAGCTGATCGTAGAAGGGCTGGTCTACACCCGACAGGGGCAGGGCACGTTCATCCGCAAAAATTTCCTCCAGCTTTCCCAGTGGGATCTCTCCGGCAGCGACTACTTCGGGGCGACCAAAACCTGGGAACATTTAGGCACGGTGACGAGCCAGGTGGTGCACTTCGAGCTGCGCTTCCCGAACGAGAAAGAGCAGGCATCGCTGATGATAAATCCGGATACGCCGATCTATGACTTTATCCGTCTGCGTTTACTGAACGGTGAGCCGATGTCTCTGGACGCCACGGTAATGCCGCTCAATCTGGTGCCCGGCCTGAACAAAACCCATCTTGAAAGTTCGGTATTCCGGTATGTGCAGGAGACGCTGGGGCTGAAGATCATGGGATCGTATCGGGTGGTGCGGGCGCTGAAGCCCAGTGCGCTGGATATGCAGCACCTCGTCTGCGAGCCAACCGACCCGGTGCTGGAGGTAGAGCAGGTGATCTATCTGGAAGATGGTACGCCGCTGGAGTACGCCCATTGTCACTATCGCTATGACCATGGCGGCATCGTTATCGTGAATAACGGATAAAAAAAAGCGGGCCTCGCGGCCCGCTTTTTTAATACTCACGATTAGTTCAGACGCACCGGCATACCGGAACGGTTCTGAATCGCCTGGTCAACGATAGTCGTGTCAACATCCGCCTGAGAGGTGACGGACTGCACCGCGCTGGTCAGCTTAATCGGTACGATTTCGTTGTTGTTGATCTGATCTTCGCTGGTGGACAGCGGGTTATGCACTTCAATGTAACGGCTGCCGTCCGGCTCTGACGTCGCTTTCACCGGTTCGTTAATGAACTGCACGCGCGTACCGACCGGCACGTTATCGAACAGGAATTTGATGTCTTCATTACGCAGACGCACGCAGCCGTGGCTTACGCGCAGGCCGATACCGAAGTTGGCGTTAGTACCGTGGATGGCATACAGACGTCCAATGTACAGCGCGTACAGACCCATCGGGTTATCCGGGCCGGCAGGCACAACGGCTGGCAGCGGTTCGCCGGCAGCAATGTACTCAGCGTGCATTTTGGCGGTCGGCGTCCAGGTTGGGCCCGCTTTCTTACGCTCCACTTTAGTGGTCCAGTTCAGCGGAGTGTCTTTACCCAGCTGACCGATACCGATAGGCAGCACGATCACGGTGTTGGTGCCTTTCGGGTAGTAATACAGACGCATTTCGGCGCTGTTAATCACGATACCTTCGTGCACGGTATCCGGCAGGATCAGCTGCTGTGGAATGTTGAGTACGGTACCCGCTTTCGGCAGATACGGGTCAACGCCCGGGTTCGCCTCCAGCATGTTCGACAGGCCGAGCTGATACTGCGCCGCGAAGTATTCCAGCGGCTGAGAGTTCCCTTCCGGCACCGTCACCACCTGGTTTTCACCCACCAGACGGCTTCCGTCTGTCGGCAGGGGATACGTCACCGCAGACGCGGTCTTACAAAAACCTACTACGGCTAACGCCGCCGCAAAAAGCGTTGTTAATTTCATGTTCATGTTATGCGAGGTATCTAAGCCATTCTGGCGATGAGTTGATAAGTCTGAATCGGTAATGGGAGCGCATTATATGTGCATTCCCGTTAACTGGGAATTCAGATGTGTACGAAATCACATTTTTTTCGATTTTGTTAAAGTTTAGTGGATTACCGCAACACGGGATCTCAATTCGGAATTGTGGCATAATGCCGCGTTTATCACACTTTTCGCAGGAATCTCTCCGTGTTAGTTACCAGCAACGTCACTATGCAGTTTGGCAGTAAGCCGCTGTTCGAAAACATTTCCGTCAAATTTGGCGGCGGCAACCGTTACGGCCTGATTGGTGCCAACGGTAGCGGAAAATCCACCTTTATGAAGATCCTCGGCGGTGACCTGGAGCCAACGCTCGGTAACGTGTCGCTCGACCCTAACGAGCGCATCGGTAAGCTGCGTCAGGATCAGTTCGCCTTCGAAGAGTTCACCGTGCTCGACACCGTGATCATGGGGCACGCGGAGCTGTGGGAAGTGAAGCAGGAGCGCGATCGTATCTACGGTCTCGCTGAGATGAGCGAAGAAGATGGTTACAAAGTGGCCGACCTGGAAACGCAATACGGCGAAATGGACGGCTACTCTGCGGAAGCGCGTGCGGGCGAACTGCTGCTGGGCGTCGGTATTCCGGTTGAACAGCATTACGGCCCGATGAGCGAAGTCGCGCCAGGCTGGAAGCTGCGTGTGCTGCTGGCACAGGCGCTGTTCTCTAATCCGGACATCCTGCTGCTCGACGAACCGACGAACAACCTGGACATCGACACCATCCGCTGGCTGGAGCAGACGCTGAACGATCGCGACAGCACCATGATCATCATCTCGCACGACCGTCACTTCCTGAACATGGTGTGTACTCACATGGCGGATCTGGACTACGGCGAGCTGCGCGTTTATCCGGGCAACTACGACGAATACATGACGGCGGCAACCCAGGCGCGCGAGCGTCTGCTGGCCGACAACGCCAAGAAGAAAGCGCAGATTGCTGACCTGCAATCCTTCGTCAGCCGCTTCAGCGCCAACGCCTCTAAATCGCGCCAGGCAACGTCGCGTGCCCGTCAGATCGACAAAATCAAGCTGGAAGAGGTTAAAGCCTCCAGCCGTCAGAACCCGTTCATCCGCTTCGAGCAGGACAAGAAGCTGTTCCGTAACGCGCTGGAAGTGGAAGCCCTCACCAAAGGCTTCGATGAAGGCCCGCTGTTCAAAAACTTCAACCTGCTGCTGGAAGTGGGCGAGAAGATTGCCATCCTCGGCGCCAACGGCGTGGGTAAATCCACTATGCTGAAAACCCTGGTGGGTGAACTGCAACCGGATAACGGTACCGTGAAATGGTCTGAAAACGCGCAGATTGGTTACTACGCGCAGGACCATGAATATGAGTTTGAAAACGATCTGACCGTCTTCGACTGGATGAGCCAGTGGAAGCAGGAAGGCGACGACGAGCAGGCGGTACGCAGCATTCTGGGGCGTCTGCTGTTCAGCCAGGACGACATCAAAAAGCCCGCCAAAGTGCTCTCCGGTGGTGAAAAGGGCCGTATGCTGTTCGGCAAGCTGATGATGGAAAAACCGAATATTCTGGTGATGGACGAACCGACTAACCACCTGGATATGGAATCTATTGAGTCGCTGAACATGGCGCTGGAGATGTATCAGGGCACCCTGATCTTCGTCTCTCACGACCGGGAGTTCGTCAGCTCACTGGCGACCCGCGTGATCGAAATTACGCCAGAGCGCGTGGTGGACTTCACCGGTAACTACGAAGATTACCTGCGCAGTAAAGGTATCGAGAGTTAAAAAAATAGCCGGGTGGCGGCTTCGCCTTACCCGGCCTACGTTCTATCCCCTCTCCCTGTGGGAGAGGGTTAGGGTGAGGGCAACAGGCCGCACTACACCACCCACTCGCTCCCTTCAACTCCATTCACCCGCAGCGTACGTTTTTCCCCCGCCGGTAATGACACCTTCAGCGCCTTCCATGCCGGACGATAGTCGCCGCGCGCGTTGACCTTCAGGTTGATACTTGCGCCGTCGCACTCCATCTCCCATTCCACCCACAGCGCGTTGCCGTTCTGGTAGCCCCAGCTTTCGCCGTCATCCTCAAACAGCAGCCCGGCGGTGGTGCCGACGCCTTTCACCGGGAACAGTTTCAGCTCACGGGTATCGTCTTTATCTGCGCTCACGTGACGGATGCGCTCGCTGAGCGGCAAACCGGCCCCGGCGCGTACCAGCAGCGGCAGCTTTTCCAGCGGCGCATCAAGGACGATCGATTGCCCGCCCGCATACCACGCGTGAGTGTAAAAATCGTACCAGCCGGTTTCGTTATCCGGCAGCCAGACGCGGCGCTCGCGCTGCCCGGCTTCGACGACGCTGACCACCAGCAGGTCACGGCCCAGCAGGAAGTCGTCGCACTCTTCAAACGTCTGCGCATCGTGCTCATGATCGAGGAAGGTCGGGCGCAGCATCGGCTCGTCGTCGGCGTGCGCCTGCCAGAGCAGGGTGTAGAGATACGGCAGCAGGCGGTAGCGCAGTTCAATGGCGCTGCGAATCGCAGGCGTGACGCCCGGGTACATCCACGGCTCGTTCACGGTATGGTCATCGTTCCACGAATGGATGGTAAAGCGCGGGTGCATCACGCCGTTCTGTACCCAGCGCACGAACAGCTCGGCATCCGGCTTGTCGCCGGAGAAACCGCCGACGTCGTGACCGACGTTGAACAGTCCGGACAGGCTCATGCCCAGCCCCATGCGGATGTTATAGCGCAGGGTGTCCCAGTTAGTGCGGTTGTCGCCGCTCCAGGTCTGAACGTAGCGCTGCATCCCTGCGCAGCCGGAGCGGGAGATCAGATACGGACGTTTCTCCGGCGCAAAGCGCTGCTGCGCTTCCAGCGAGGCGCGCATCATCAGCAGCGGCATCACCGGGCGAATGTGCTTGATGGCGATCTCCTGACCGAAGCCATAGCAGCGCGCTTCCCCGTCCCACACTTCATACTCGTTGTTGTCGTTCCAGGTGGAGTCGATGCCCATCTCCAGCAGCTGCGTGGTCACGCCGTTCTGCCACCACTGCACCGTCTGCGGGTTGGTGAAGTCGAGATGCGATCCTTCGTCATCCCAGAAGCTGGAACGTTCAGGCGCATCGGTTTCTGAATCACGAATGAACAGGCCGCGTTCCGCCACTTCGCTGTAGCGGGGATGATCCTGCAACAGACACGGCTTGATGTTGGCCGCAAGCCGCAGCCCCGCGTCGTGGAACGCCTGGCTCATCACCTTCGGCTGCGGCACTTTGTCGTAGTTCCAGTTAAAGACGTAGCGCTTGCCGTTAATCGAGGTATAGCCGGAGGAGAGCTGGAACGAGTCGCACGGAATGGCATGCTCATCGCACAGGCGGATGAAGTTCATCAGCTGGTTTTGCGCGTCCGGCGCGTCGGTGTAGTGCATGGTCGAGCCGCTGTAGCCCAGGCTCCACTTCGGTCCGAACAGCGTTTTCCCCGTCAGGCGCACGAAGGCTTTGGTCACGTCCAGCACGCGCTTGCCGGTGAAGAGGTAGTAGTCAATATCGCCCGCTTCCGCCTGCCAGCGGCGGTAGGCAGTGTGATAGTTGTCGATCTCGTTACCCAGATCCAGCCAGCAGCTGCTCAGGTTATCGTAGAACAGACCGTAGCTCACGTCATCGCGACGGGTGAGGGTGAACGGGATGTGCTTGTAAAGCGGATCGGTGCTGGCCGCGTTATAGCCCATCGCGTCCAGGTTACGCATCTCATAGCGTTTGCCGTTGCGCTGTAAATCACCCGCTTTCTCACCCAGACCGTAAAAACGTTCATCCTTACGACGGCTAAGATAGTGCGCCACGCCGTCACCGTGGGCGTTCAGCAGGTAGGCGCTGGTCGGGCGGTCATTGACCAGCGGCTGCCACTCGCCCGTCTCATTGCGGTAGTGCCACTCCAGCCACAGCGGCTGGTGGACGGTGACGCGCAGCTGTTCAGTCGCTACGGTTAACGTGTCGTCCTGCTGCGTCAGCGTCCAGGCAGGGCAGGTGAAGCCGCTGACATCGTCACGACGGCGGCCTTCCCACGGCACATCTTGTTCCGGCGCGATGCTCCAGGTGCGGTTCAGCGCCAGCTCGCCTTTACGTTTGATCAGCACACGGAACAGATTCTCTTCCAGCACATACAGACACAGGCGGTGCTGATTATCGACCAGCAGTTCCAGATGGTTTGCTGACTGCTTATCTACGGTCCAGTTTTTCAGGGTTTTCATATGCAATACATCCACTATCAGGCGCGCTTGGCGCGACGTTCAGCAATAAATGCCACCAGGAAGACAGCGCCAAGCAGGTCAAAGAAGCCCATGGCGATAAAGAGCGGGTTGAAGCCGATTTTGTCGGCGGTCACCCCAATCAAAAGGGAGAACAGGAAGCTGGCGATCCACGCCGCCGAGCCGCGCATGCCGTTGACCGTCGCCATCTGGCCTTTGTCGAACGACTCCACGACCAGCGCGCTCAGCATGCAGGAGATGATCTGGTGCCCGAAGCCGCCGATGGAGATCAGCACGATGGTGATATACGGGTCGCGGGTCACGGCCACGACGGCCAGAGAAATCATCAGAAACGCGCCGGTGACGGAGCTGGCTACCACCGAGTTGACGCGGGTGCAGCCAAACCAGCGGGTGTAGAGCCGGGTCAGGTAGCCGCTCGCCACGCTGCCGAGGTCGGCGGCCAGGAACGGCAGCCAGGCGAACATCGCGATCTGCTTCAGGTCCATACCGTGCTCTTTGGCGAGGTACAGCGGCACCCAGAAGCTCAGCACGGCCCAGGCCGGTTCCGCCATAAAGGCCGGGATGGCGATACCGTAGAACCGTTTGTTCTTCGAGACGGTCTTCAGCGCGGTCAGGAAGGGCAGTTTGACCGGCGCAGGTTCGTTATCCTGCTTGATAAACGCCAGCTCATCGCGGCTCAGGTTTGGGTGCTGTTCCGGGTTGTGATAAAACGCCCACCACAGGATCACCCACAGCAGCGCCAGCACGCCGGTAAACATAAACGCACCCTGCCAGCCGAACGACGCGTGAGCAAAGTAGATGATAGGCGGGGCCAGCATGGCCCCAATGGAGAAGCCTACCCCCGCCCAGCCTGCGGCAACAGGGCGCTCTGATTTCGGGAACCATTCACCGATGGTTTTGGCGTTCGCTGGCGTGGCGGCGGCTTCGGACGCACCCATAAAGAAGCGCAGAATCGCCAGGTGCAGCCAGCTTCCGGCACCCGCGTGGAAGATACACATCAGCGCCCAGATCCCGGCGCAGACCATAAAGCCGATTTTCAGGCCGATAACGTCAATCAGCCAGCCGCACAGGGGCTGGAAAATGGTGTAGGCGATCTGGAACGCGCCGACGATCCAGGAGTACTGCTCGGTGGTGATCCCGAGGCTCTCTTTCAGTTCAGGGGCGAGAATACCTAACGAATTACGGGTGATGTAGTTAACGGTCACGCCGAGAAGAAACAGCACCAGTACGTACCAGCGCAGGTTCCTGATGACGCGACGTGTTTTGCTTGTCGCAACTGTGTTATTGATGTCCTGACTCATTTTCTTCTCCACAAGACGGACGGTAAGGGGACAAAGGTTCAGGTGTCACACAGCGTCAGGCGTTTGAAAGTTATCTGTTTTAGAGCGCTAAGCTGCTATACAACTAGTATGGAAGTTGTGTGACAGGTTCACCTTAAGAAAGAAATTGGGCAGGGAATAGTGGATTTTGTGCAAACTTTCTCATAACCGAGGTTTAATTTTCGGCATTATGGCCTTCTCGCAAGTTATTACCTGATAAACAAGTTGTGAAAATTTTTTCATTTCACATCCGGAGCCAGATCACAAAATGGACAAAAGGCTTAAAATCACCGAAATCGCCGCCCGGACGCAGCTCTCCATCAGCACCGTTTCTCGCGTGCTGGCGGGGAAGGCAAACACCAGCGAAAAAGCACGGGCAAAGGTGCTGGCGTGCGCGCGGGAGCTGGGGGTAATGGACGGCATGGCGGCGGGGCGTCTGCTGCTTAACAGCCTGGTGGTGTTTGCCCCGCAGCGGGCGTTTGACGAGCGGTCCGACATCTTTTACTACCGCGTCATCCAGAGCGTGAGCAAAGGGCTGGCCTCGCACGAGGTTCGCCTGCGTTACTGTGCGCTGGAGGAGAACGACAGCGATGCCCAGCTGTTTCTGGCCCGCATGAACGAAGCGGACACTCAGGCGGCGATCCTCCTCGGTATCGACGATCCGCATATCCACGATCTGGCGGTAGACATGGGCAAACCCTGCATGCTGATTAACTGCCGGGACCGCCACATGCGCCTGCCCGCCGTCGCGCCGGATCATCGCGCGATTGGCGAGCGGGCGGCAGAGTACCTGTTCGAGATGGGGCACCGGGAGGTGATGAACGTGCTGTGCCTGCGACGCTACACCATGGAGCTGCGCCTGTCCGGGATCCGCGACGCGTGGCACGGTCATAACCTCAGGTTCAGCGACAGGCGCGACCTGCTGATGGTGTCCAGCTTCAGCGCCAGAGAGACGGAGCAGCTGGTAAGCGAGTGGCTTCACCAGCAGAAAGGGAAGGACCTGCCGACGGCGTTCCTGGTTGGTGGTGATTTTATGGCGGCGGGGACCATCAGCGCGCTGCAAAAACACGGTCTGCGCGTGCCGCAGGATGTCTCGGTGATGAGCATCGACGGCTTTAATCTCGCGGCGATTCAGGATGTGCCCTTAACCGCGGTACATGTTCCGCGTGATGAGCTGGGAACGGAAGCGGTGCATATGCTCCAGCAGCGGCTGATGCGCCCGGATGCGCCGGTGGGAACATTGCTGCTAAACGGCACGCTGACCGTGCGGGAGTCGGTACGGCGGATACGTCAGGGGAAACGACGTACCGCCGTAGAGCGGGAAGGGCTGTACGACGGTTAAGCCATGCCCAGCGCGCGCCTGCCGTGGATGTTGAGATCGGCCACGGTAAAGCGGCCCTGCCAGCTTTTCTCATAATCCTCGCGCGGGAAATCGCCCGGTGACGCGCCGGTTTCCAGCGCTTCCTTGACCTTTTTCGCATAGGCGAGATTCTTCTCGCACATTGGCGCGGCAGGAATATACATCACGTTGCCCCAGCCCTGCTGATTTTCCACCGGCGCGACGGAGTGGATCACATCGCAGTGCCACCACACGGAATCACCGGCTTCCAGCGCCGGAATGCTGGTTAACGCTTCGATCAGCAGCGGATGCCACTTCTCAGAAATCGGCAGCACGCGCCCCGGCGCCACGCCGCACAGCTCGTCTTCCGGCACGTCGTCCAGCAGCGGACGCAGCAGAATATAGGCCATTGCCTCCGGGATCGGCACCACGTGCAGCAAGCCCTGTCCGGGGATCATGTCCGACAGCGCCGTCCAGCCCTGGAAGGTGCGGAACACCGAGCATTTGGTGGTGTTATCGACGGTGTACTCTTCCACTTCGGTACGATGCGCGGCATTCCACGGATCGTATTTCTCAACGTTGCCGTCAAACACGCGGGCAAAGACCTGCTGATAAGCGGGCAGCAGCCAGCGCTCCAGCGCGCCAGAATCGGTGTGTGCGCCAAGTCCTTTCGAGGTGGTTCCGGGCGGGCGGCGGCGGATGCGGTCAGGGTAAATCACGCGCACGTCCGGGTCGAACCACTGTTTACCGTTGCTCTCAAATGTCCATAAACGGTTCAGGAATGACTGTACCTGCGCCATCTCTTCACTCTGGCGCGCCTGCATTTGCGCCTGAGACCAGTAGATCGGATAAATCTCCGGACGAGAGGCCGTTAAGGTGCCGAAGAAGTTATCGCCGGGTCCTTTGTACACCTCGTCAAATTTGTTCAGATCGAGGTAGTCAAGCATCGACTGATCCCACGCCAGCGCCTGCTCGCGCGGGAAGTGGTCTTTGATCACCGCGCAGCCGCGACGTTTAACGGCTTCGCGCTGTTCGGCGGTGATCGTGCCGTTTTTCACGTCGGCAAAAGGGATCACTGGCCAGACGGTTTCGCCTTTGTTTTTGAGAGCGTTGATTTCCGCCACGCGGGTGGCGATTTTATCGCTGAGCCGGTCGAACACCGCCTGCACGTCGCCGATCTGCGCGCGTAATTCACGTTTCATCTGACGGATTGCCGCTTTATGGTCCGCTGGCAACGTTTCGCTGGTAAAGGTCATAACTGCCTCGCATCTTTCATTCGAAAGTAAAAGTGTCTACAAGTGATACTTTAAGTTAAAAAAAAGTTAATGCAAGTTTAAAACCTTGACGGGTGCCACAGGATGGGAAAAGAGTGAGAGGCCGGAGCGAGGCTCCGGCAGGTAGGGGGATCAGGCGTCGAACAGGGAGTGCGCGTCGAGCACGGCCTGAATCACATTCAGCGCGCCCTGATGGTTGTTATCGTCGGTAGTGTAACGGCTGACCTCTTTAATGCTGTCCGCCGCGTTGCCCATCGCAAAGGAGTATTTCACCAGCTTCAGCATTTCCGCATCGTTGCCGCTGTCGCCAATGCCGACGCACGCCTGAGGTGAGACTTTCCAGCGTTTAAGCAGGCGGCTGATGCCGTTGGCCTTGTGCAGGCCGGGGATAATCAAATCGACAAAACCGAAGCCGCTGGTGACCGGCTTCATGATGCCGTCCAGGGAGACATGCAGTTTATCAACCAGATTCGGGATATCGCTGTCCGGCAGGTTCAGGGAGAATTTAAACAGCACGTCGTCAATTTCGCGGTAATCGCTGATGGGTTTTAAGCGATGGTAGTGTTTCGACATCAGCTTCACGAACGCTTCTGGTGCTTTATCGCTGACGTACGCGCTCTCCAGCCCGCAGGCCACAAAGTTCAGCCCTTTGTCTTTCAGCAACTCGCCAATGACGATTTGCGACTCATGACGCGTCAGCTCGCCGTGGAAAATCTGTTCGCCGTGATCGAAGACCAACGCGCCGTTTTCCGCGACGAAGGAGATCTGATCTTTCAGCTCCGGGAAGAAGGAGATGAGCTGGTAATACTGGTTGCCGCTGGCGACAACAAATTCAATGTCGCGGGCTTTAAGCTGCTCAAACTGTGCCTGGAAGCGGTCACGATCGTACTGCTTGGCATCATCAAGGAAAGTTCCGTCCATATCGGTGACGATAACTTTTACGGTCATACTGTGCTCCTGGGTCACTGCGTTTGAAACATTCTAATAACAAGGTGACGGGGAGCACAAATTTAATTTCGAATGAAAGTCAGAAAGCCGGGTGGCGGCTTCGCCTTACCCGGCCTACGGGGGGACAATGTAGGCCCGGTAAGCGAAGCGCCACCGGGCGTTTTTTTACAGCGTATGCTCAGTACGAGCGATAATATCGTCCTGCGCATCCGGCGACAGGGCGGTGAAGAACGCCGAGTAACCCGCGACGCGCACCACCAGGTCACGATACTGATCCGGGTGTTTCTTCGCTTCCAGCAGCGTTTCGCGGGAGACGATGTTGTACTGAATGTGCCAGCCTTTATGCACCTCGAAGAAGGTGCGCAGCAGCACCATCAGCTTTTGGCGATCGCTGTCGTTTTCCAGCGTCGACGGGTTCAGCTTCTGGTTTAGCAGCACGCCGCCGAGAATCGCTTCCGTCGGCAGTTTACCCACGGAGCCAATCACCGCCGTCGGGCCGAGGTGGTCGGTACCGGAGGCCGGGCTTGCCCCTTCCGCCAGCGGGGTGTGGGCTTTACGGCCGTCCGGCGTTGCCATGGTTGCTGCGCCAAACGGCACGTTTGCGGAGATAGACGACGTGCCCGCATAGTAGTTACCCCCAATCGGGCCGCGGCCGTAGCGTGGGTTATGGTACTGCTTCAGCTCTTCAATGTAGGTTTCGTAGGCACGGGTCAGCAGCAGGTCCACGCTGTCGTCGTCGTTGCCGTACTTCGGCGCGCCGTTGATCAGGCGCTGGCGCAGCTGCTCGTGGGTCAGCCCCTCGAAGTCATCCGCCAGCGCCGCCGCCAGCTGTTGCTGACCGATAACGCCCTGGTCAAACGCCAGCTTCTTCACCGCTGCCAGGCTGTTGCCGAGGTTGGCGATCCCCACCTGTAGGCCGGAAACCCAGTCATACTTCGCGCCGCCCTGCTTAATGCTTTTCGCGCGTTCGATACAGTCGTCCACCAGCGCCGAGCAGAGAATATCGTGGACGTTCTCTTCCAGCATGGTGTCCACCACGTACTCGATCTCAATGGATTTGCGGGTGTAGTAGCGGATCTGGTTATCCCACGCCGCCATGACCTCATCGAAATTCCCGAAGTTACCGGCAGAAAGCGCTTTTTCCTGCGGCAGGAACACCTGGCCGCTGGTGGCGTCGCGACCGCCTTCCAGCGCCGCCAGCATCACGCGGGCGAAGTTGATAAAGCTCATGCCGGTGCAGCGATAGCCCCACTTGCCGCCGACGGCGGTTTCGATGCAGCCAATCGCCGCATAGTCATACGCGTCCTCTCGTTCCACGCCGAGCTTGATAAATTCCGGGATCACGATTTCATCGTTGTTAAACGCCGGCATCCCGAAGCCGCAGCGGATCACCTGCACGCAGGCGTCGAGGAAGTCGTTGCTCATGCCCGCGTGGTAGCGCACGCTCAGGTTCGGCTGGGTGGAGCGCAGACGGCCGCAGGATTCGAGAATGGCGTAAGAGAGCGGGTTGACCGCGTCCATCGGTTCACCGTTGACCAGCTTCTGGCCGCCGATGGTGACGTTCTGATACAGCGGGCTGCCCGCAGAGGCTTTGGAGTGCGAGCCGGAGCGGATTTTGTTCACTTCCAGCAGCTTCAGCCAGCAGCTGTGCAGCAGCTCAATGGCGTGCTCGCGATCCAGACTCTGGTCCAGCTCCACGTCGCGGCGGTAGTACGGGTAAAGGTACTGGTCCATACGGGCAAAGGAGACGGAGTGACCGTTGGACTCAATTTGCAGGATCAGCTGAATGAAGTAGCACAGCTGTAGCGCCTGCCAGAAGGTTTTTGGCGGTTGGTGGGCGATGATGTCGCAGTTTTCCGCCATGGCCAGCAGCTCGTCGCGGCGGCTGTCGCGGGTTTCTGTCGCGGCCATTTCACGCGCCAGGTCGGCAAAGCGTTTGATGTGCAGGCTTACGGCTTCCAGCACGATATCAATGGCTTTCAGGAACTGGTCGCCGTGCAGATCGTCCAGCACCGTCAGGTTGATGCGCGTCCGGCGCTCGGCCACTTTCGCGCGCAGGCCGTCGAGACCTTTCTCCAGCACCAGCGGGAAATTCACCGCCAGGTGTGCGTCACCGGAGGTCATGTTGCCTTCCGCTTTGATGATGCCGGTTTCCAGCAGGCCTTTCTGCTCGTCGGTAAACATGCCGTAGCAGCGATCCTGCACCGTCTGGCCGCGCCACCACGGGCAGATCGCATGCAGGACGCGCTTGTTCTCTTCGCTCACCGCAAAGCCCGCGCCCGGACGGTCCGCCAGATCGTCAATCTCTTTCTCAATCCAGGAGACGGTATATTCCGGGAAAATCGGCGCGGCGCGCACTTCGCTTGCCTGGTTACCGATAATCAGCTCGTCGTGTTTGATCCAGATGGTGCGTTTTGCCAGGTGATGCGCCAGCGCCAGCGCGCGACGTACCGGGATCGGCTTGTCCAGATGCTGCTGATACATTTCGGTATAGTGCTGCGCGCGCTCGGTACAGACCGGCGGCTTAACGATATGTACCAGCGCCGTTTTGTGCGCCTTGATGCGCTCGCTGAGGGTGTTAAGATTCAGGGTGGTCATAAGTTTATCCTCGTAAGGTCGCGGTTAACCCTTTCTGGCAGGCATACTGCTGTGCGAAGTCCAGCAGGGCAGGGTTATCCAGCGGTTTGTCAGGGGCAGAGTAGGGTTGGCCGAGCAGGGTGTATTTGTTCATGCCCAGCGTGTGATACGGCAGAAAATGAATATCGTGAACGCCGAGTTCGTCGGCGGCGAAATTGGTAATGGCGGTAACCGACGCTTCATCGGCGTTAAAGCCCTGGATCAGCGGCACGCGAATGGTGATTTTTTTCCCGGCGGCAGCCAGGCGCTTCAGGTTGTCCAGGATCCGTCTGGCTGAGCCATCGGTCCACTGTTTGAATACGTCACTGTCCACATGCTTCAGGTCCGCCAGGAACAGATCGACATACGGCAGTGACGGCTCGATATAATGCCAGGGGACGTGAAGGCAGGTTTCAACGGCGGTATGAATGCCTTGTTCATGGCTGGCTTTAAACAGGGCATGTGCCAGCGCCGGGTTCATGAACGGCTCGCCGCCGGAGAGGGTGATCCCGCCGCCGCTGCGGTCGTAGAAGGGCTTGTCGCGCAGCACGGTGGCCATAATCTCCTCCACCTGCTTCTCTTCACCGCAGACGGTAAGCGCCTGCGTCGGGCAGCAGTCGGTAAGGGCAGTGAGCGTCTCGTCGTTAAGCTTCTCACGATGAATGACCAGCCCGTTCAGCGCGCGCTCAACACACCCCGGCGCGGCCTGCTGACACAGGTCACAGCCCTCCAGGCACAGACGGGCATCAAACAGGACGTCCCGCGTGCGGGAGCGGCTTTCCGGGTTCTGACACCAGCGACAGCCCAGCGAGCAGCCTTTCAGGAATACCACGGTTCGAATACCGGGGCCGTCGTGGGTGGAGTAACGCTGTATATTGAAGATCATTTTCTTGCCCTCGAATTACATATGAAGATTAAATTACTTTCGAATGAAAGTTATCTTGATATGGGTCAATTCCTGAGCAGGTTTTGCTGTGATAGGGTAAGTGCAGGCTAATTTTGAGGGTGACATCATGGAACTTTATCTCGACACATCTGACGTTGCGGCAGTCAAAAAGCTGGCGCGTATCTTTCCGCTGGCGGGCGTGACCACTAACCCAAGCATTGTGGCGGCGGGGAAAACGCCTCTGGACGAGCTGCTCCCCGCGCTGCACGACGCGCTGGGCGGCAAGGGCCAGCTGTTCGCCCAGGTGATGGCGAAGACCGCCGAGGGAATGGTGGAAGACGCACGTAAGCTGCGCGCGATAATCAATGACCTGGTGGTGAAAGTGCCCGTGACCGCTGAAGGGCTGGCGGCGATCAAAATGCTGAAAGCAGAAGGGATCCCGACGCTGGGTACGGCGGTGTACGGCGCAGCGCAGGGGATGCTCTCCGCACTGGCGGGGGCTGAGTATGTGGCTCCTTACGTGAACCGCGTGGACGCGCAGGGCGGGGATGGGATCCAGACGGTGGTCGAACTGCAACAGTTGCTGACCCTGCATGCCCCGCAGTCAAAAGTGCTGGCGGCGAGCTTTAAAACCCCGCGCCAGGCGCTGGACTGCCTGCTGGCAGGGTGCGAATCCATCACGCTGCCGCTGGACGTGGCGCAGCAGTTTATTACCTCTCCGGCCGTGGATGCGGCAATTGTGAAGTTTGAGCAGGACTGGCAGGGGGCGTTTGGGCGGACGTCTGTCTGATGCGGTTGCCGGGTGGCGCTAACGCTTACCCGGCCTACGTTTGCATCGCTGTTGCCGGGTGGCGCTGACGCTTACCCGGCCTAC
>NZ_KQ089962.1:2939045-3581153 GCF_001037805.1 Enterobacter sp. BIDMC93 | reverse complement strand
ACGCTTACCCGGCCTACGTTTGCATCGCTGTTGCCGGGTGGCGCTGACGCTTACCCGGCCTACATTCGCATTGCTGTTGCCGGGTGGCGCCGTTCGAGCCGTTGTAGGTCGGGTAAGGCGAAGCCGCCACCCGACTTTTTTATTTGCTGCACACCTCACACCCGGGATTACGCATCAGCTTCATCTCGCGGAACTGGCAGGTCATCGCGTCATACATCACGATTTTACCCGCTGCGGGCGTGCCGTAGTGCGCCAGCACTTTGATCGCCTCCATCGCCTGCAAGGAACCGATAACGCCAACCAGTGGCGCCATCACGCCCGCCTCGACGCAGGTCAGCGCATTCTCGCCAAACAGACGGCTCAGGCAGCGGTAGCAGGGCTCTCCTTCAGCGTAGGTGAAGACGCTGATTTGTCCCTCCATGCGGATGGCCGCGCCGGAAATCAGCGGCGTTTTACGGGCAAAGCAGCCCGCATTGAGCTGGTTGCGAATGGCGACGTTATCGGTGCAGTCCAGCACCAGGTCATGCCGTGCAATCTGGGCAAACAGCGCGTCGTCATCCAGCATCGCGTCAATCAGGGTGAACTGAACGTTGGGGTTAATGCGCGCCAGCGCCGTGCGTGCTGATTCCACTTTAGGCTGACCGACCGTCGCGTCGCTGTGCAGCGTCTGGCGTTGCAGGTTGGACACCGACACGGTGTCGAAATCCAGCAGCGTCATGCTGCCGACGCCCGCCGCAGCCAGATATTGCGCTGCCGCGCAGCCCAGCCCGCCAAGACCCACAACCAGCACGCTGGCCGCCTTGAGCGCTTCCTGGCCCTCGAAATCAAACCCGCGCAGCACGATCTGGCGGTTATAGCGCATCATCTCCGGGTCGCTCAGTTCCACCGTCATGTCAGCCTCCGAACAGGTGGTTAAAGCGTTCTACTTCAACCCATTCGCCCGCCTCAACGTGGCCGCGATCGCGCTCCAGCACGATAAAGCAGTTCCCCTGACTGAAGGAGCTAAAGATGTGTGAACCCTGATGCCCGGTGGTGCTCACCTCCAGCTCGCCGTCGGCGTTGCGCGCCAGAATGCCGCGCTGGAAATCGAGACGGCCCGGTGATTTTTTGAGGCGCGTTGCCGCCCGTACGCGCACACGTTCCGGCAGCGGGCTGGCATTGTTGCCTGAAAGCTTCGCCAGCAGCGGGATCACCAGCTGGTAGAAGGTCAGCGCGGCAGAGACCGGGTTACCCGGCAGGCCACAGAACCAGCTGTGCGGAAGCTTGCCAAATGCGAACGGTTTGCCCGGTTTAATCGCCAGCTTCCAGAAGGCGATTTCACCCAGCTCTTCAAGCAGGATTTTGGTGTAATCCGCTTCGCCAACCGAAACGCCGCCGGAGCTGATCACCACGTCGGCAGAGGCGTCAGCGTCGATAAACGCCGCGCGCAGTTTTTGCGGATCGTCAGGAATGATACCGAGGTTAATCACCTCGCAGCCCAGCTGCTCAAGCATCAGGTGCACCGCCAGACGGTTGGTGTCGTAAATCTGCCCCTCGTTCAGCGGCTGACCCGGAAGCTGTAGCTCGTCTCCCGTGGAGAACACCGCCACGCGCACTTTGCGGACCACGTCAATCTCCGCGATGCCAAGCGATGCCAGCACCGGCAGTTCGGCGACCGTCAGTTTTTGCCCGGCGGCAAAGACCGTTGCGCCCAGGGTAATGTCTTCCCCGATATGGCGGATATTCTGTCCCGCTTTGACGCTGGCGGTAAAACGCACGCCGTCGTCCGTTTGTTCGGTCTCTTCCTGCATCACCACGGCTTCACAGCCCTTTGGCACCGGCGCGCCGGTCATAATGCGCACGCAGGTGCCCGCTGGCCACTCACCGTTGAACGGCTGCCCGGCAAACGCTTTACCTGCCACCGGCAGCGGCTGACCCGTTTGCAGATCCGCCAGACGTACGGCATAGCCGTCCATCGCCGCGTTATCGAACCCCGGCACGTTCAGCGGCGAGACGATATCGCGCGCGGCAATACGGCCAAAACAGCGTACAAGCGGCAGTGTCTCAACGTCGTGCAGTGGAGTAATGCGGTCAAGCATCTGCGAGAGTGCCGTCTCAAGCGGCATCAGTCCGGCGGTAAAATCCATGGTGGGCTCCTGCGGAGTAACAACGAAAGCGCTCATTATGGCAGAAAAGTGCGGCTAACTGTATGACCCGATGGGTGTACGCTTTACATCACAGTTGCGTCTTTCTATATTCAAAAATCATCTGAAGATTCGTCGACGATAATGATATTTATAGAAAAAGCAGCCAGCCAGGCTGATGGGTGATGCGAAATGAGTAAAGCGGTTATCGCAATTCATGGCGGTGCCGGGGCAATCACCCGTGCACAGCTCAGTCCCGAGCAGGAGAAGCGTTATATTGATGCGCTGAACGCCATTGTGGAAACAGGCCAGCGGATGCTGGAAGCGGGCGACAGCGCGCTGGACGTGGTGACCGAAGCAGTACGTCTGCTGGAGGAGTGCCCGCTGTTTAATGCCGGTATTGGATCGGTCTTTACGCGCAATGAAACGCACGAGCTGGATGCCTGCGTGATGGACGGCGTCACCCTGAAGGCGGGCGCGGTAGCGGGCGTCAGCCGTCTGCGTAATCCGGTGCTGGCCGCGCGTCTGGTGATGGAACAAAGCCCGCATGTGCTGCTGGCCGGGGCGGGGGCGGAAAAATTTGCCGTCGAGCACGGGATGGACACGATCTCGCCCGATCTTTTTTCCACCGAGGAGCGTTACCGGCAACTGCTGGAGGCCCGTACAGCGGGGATGACGCAGCTGGACCATGCCGCGCCGCTCGATGAACGCAGCAAAATGGGCACGGTAGGCGCGGTGGCGCTGGATAAAGCCGGTAATCTCGCCGCCGCGACGTCGACAGGCGGTATGACCAACAAACTTCCCGGTCGCGTCGGCGACAGCCCGCTGCCGGGGGCCGGGTGTTACGCCAATAACGCCACCGCGGCGGTGTCATGCACCGGCACCGGCGAAGTGTTTATCCGCGCGCTGGCGGCCTACGACATTACCGCGCTAATGGATTACGGCGGATTAAGCCTGAGTGAGGCCTGCGAGCGGGTAGTGATGGAGAAACTGCCGGCGCTGGGCGGGATTGGCGGCTTAATTGCGGTGGATCGGGAGGGCAACGTGGCTCTGCCGTTCAACAGTGAAGGGATGTACCGGGCGTGGGGGTATGCCGGCGATGCGCCCAGCACAGGCATTTATCGTGAATAAGGGGGCATTGCGTGCCGCACCGTGAAGAGCTGGACAACTGCGAAGTGCTGGCTGTCCACCAACTGAATATTGCGTTTCAGGAAGAGCGGCAGTTCATCCCCGCAGTACAGAATTTATCGTTTTCGCTCAGGCGCGGCGAGACGCTGGCGATTGTTGGCGAATCAGGTTCCGGTAAATCCGTTACCGCGCTGGCGCTGATGCGTCTGCTTGAGCAGACGGGCGGGCAGGTCACCAGCGAGCGGATGCTGTTGCGCCGTCGCAACCGTCAGGTTATCGATCTCAACGAGCTGAGTGCGTCCCAGATGCAGGGGGTGCGCGGGGCAGATATTGCGATGATTTTTCAGGAGCCGATGACCTCCCTGAACCCGGTTTTTCCGGTGGGCGAGCAGATTGCCGAATCTATCCGCCTGCATCAGGGACTGAGCGGTGATGAGGCGCTCAACGAAGCAAAACGGATGCTGGAGCTGGTGCGTATCCCTGAGGCGCACGCGATTTTGTCCCGCTATCCGCATCAGCTTTCCGGCGGCATGCGCCAGCGGGTGATGATTGCGATGGCGCTGTCGTGCCGTCCGGCGGTGCTCATTGCGGACGAACCCACCACGGCGCTGGATGTCACCATTCAGGCCCAGATCCTGCAACTGATTAAGGTATTGCAGCAGGAGATGGAGATGGGGGTGATTTTCATCACCCATGATATGGGGGTGGTGGCGGATATTGCCGATCGGGTGCTGGTTATGCATCAGGGCAATGCCGTGGAAACCGGCACGGTGGAGCAGGTCTTTCATGCGCCGGTGCATCCTTATACCAAAGCGCTACTGGCGGCGGTCCCGCGTCTGGGGGCCATGAATGGCAGTGATTTTCCGCGCCGTTTTCCGCTGTTCTCACAGACCGAACAGGGCCAGCAGGAAGACGAAACCGAGCAGGATACGGTGGTTCCCGGCAGGCCAATCCTCGAAGTGCGTGACCTGGTGACCCGTTTCCCGCTGCGTAGCGGGATCCTCAATCGCGTGAAGCGCGAAGTGCATGCGGTTGAAAACGTCAGTTTTGATCTCTGGCCGGGCGAAACGCTGGCGCTGGTGGGGGAGTCCGGCTGCGGTAAATCCACCACCGGGCGGGCGCTGCTCAGGCTGGTGGCGTCGCAGGAGGGGAGCATCACCTTCAACGGTGAGCGCATCGACACGCTCCCTAACAGTAAATTGCAGGCGGTGCGCCGGGATATTCAGTTTATATTCCAGGATCCTTATGCGTCGCTCGATCCGCGCCATACGGTGGGGTACTCGATTA
Source organism: Enterobacter sp. BIDMC93 (assembly GCF_001037805.1). NCBI lineage: Bacteria > Pseudomonadati > Pseudomonadota > Gammaproteobacteria > Enterobacterales > Enterobacteriaceae > Enterobacter > Enterobacter sp. BIDMC93. The sequence continues at coordinate 3,576,615 of NZ_KQ089962.1, read as the reverse complement.
TGGAGCCGCTGCGGGTGCATAACCTGCTCGACGGTGAAGCCGCGCAGCGCCGCGTCGCATGGCTGCTGGAGCGCGTGGGCCTGAAGCCGGAGCATGCCTGGCGTTATCCGCACGAATTTTCTGGCGGTCAGCGCCAGCGTATCTGCATTGCGAGGGCATTGGCCCTCAATCCGAAAGTGGTGATTGCGGATGAGTCCGTGTCAGCGCTGGATGTCTCTATCCGCGCGCAAATCATCAATCTCCTGCTCGATTTACAGCGGGATTTGGGCATTGCGTTTCTGTTTATCTCCCACGATATGGCGGTGGTGGAGCGGATCAGCCATCGCGTGGCGGTGATGTACATGGGGCAAATTGTTGAAATCGGCCCCCGTCGGGCGGTGTTTGAAAACCCGCAGCACCCTTACACCCGCAAGCTGATGGCTGCCGTACCGGTTGCCGATCCTGAGCATCGTCACGCCCAGCGCGTGCTGTTGCAGGACGAAATGCCGAGCAATATTCGTAAACGGGGCGAAACCCTGGAGCGCGTGGCGCTGCGTGAGGTGGGACCCGGTCATTTTGTCGCACCACCGCGTCAGGGCAATGCATTCTCGCGGTTATAACTTACAACAGGCAGGAGAACACAATGGTTCCTTTTGTTGCTCGTAAATGGCTGCTGGCCGCGAGCGTGACGGCTGCGCTGGCCGCCGCCCCCGCGTTCGCGGCGAAAGATGTGGTGGTGGCTGTGGGGTCTAACTTCACGACCCTGGATCCGTATGATGCCAACGACACTCTTTCTCAGGCGGTGGCAAAATCCTTCTACCAGGGGCTGTTCGGCCTGGACCGCGAAATGAAGCTGAAAAACGTGCTGGCGGAAGGCTATACCGTGTCGGACGACGGGCTGGTCTATACCGTTAAGCTCCGTACCGGCGTGAAGTTCCAGGATGGCACCGACTTCAACGCCGAGGCGGTTAAGGTCAACCTGGATCGTGCCAGCAATCCGGAAAACGGTCTTAAACGCTACAACCTGTATAAAAATATCGCCCAAACCGAGGTGGTTGATCCGGCGACGGTGAAGATCACCCTCAAAGAGCCGTTCTCGGCGTTCATCAATATCCTGGCGCATCCCGCGACGGCGATGATTTCCCCCGCCGCCCTGAAAAAATACGGCAAAGAGATTGGATTCCACCCGGTGGGGACCGGACCGTACGAACTGCTCACCTGGAACCAGACCGATTTTGTGAAGGTGAAAAAATTCGCCGGATACTGGCAGCAGGGGCTGCCGAAGCTGGATACCATCACCTGGCGGCCGGTAGTGGACAACAACACCCGCGCCGCAATGCTGCAAACCGGCGAAGCGCAGTTTGCCTTCCCGATCCCGTACGAACAGGCGGCGCTGCTGGCGAAAAACAGCAAGCTGGAATTGGTGGCCAGCCCGTCGATTATGCAGCGCTACATCAGCATGAACGTCACGCAGAAACCGTTTGATAACCCGAAGGTGCGTGAAGCCATCAACTACGCCATTAACCGCCAGGCGCTGGTGAAGGTGGCCTTTGCCGGCTACGCCACCCCGGCGACGGGCGTGATGCCGCCAACCATTGAGTACGCGCAAAGCTATCAGCCGTGGCCTTACGATCCGGCGAAAGCGCGGGAACTGCTGAAAGAGGCGGGCTATCCGAACGGCTTTAGCACCACGCTGTGGTCGTCGCATAACCACAGTACCGCACAGAAGGTGCTGCAATTTACCCAGCAGCAGCTGGCGCAGGTGGGCATTAAAGCCAGGGTTACGGCGATGGATGCCGGACAGCGAGCGGCGGAAGTGGAAGGCAAAGGACAGAAAGAGAGCGGCGTGCGGATGTTCTACACCGGCTGGACGGCTTCAACCGGAGAAGCGGACTGGTCCCTGTCGCCGCTTTTTGCTTCCCAGAACTGGCCGCCAACGCTGTTCAATACCGCGTTCTACAGTAATCCGCAGGTGGATAAAGATCTGGCCGATGCCCTGAAAACCACCAAACCGGAAGAGAAAGCACGCCTGTACAAAGAGGCGCAGGACATTATCTGGAAAGAGTCGCCGTGGGTGCCGCTGGTGGTGGAAAAACTGGTCTCAGCCCACAACAAAGCGCTGACCGGTTTTTACATCATGCCGGATACGGGCTTTAGCTTTGATGACGCGGATTTGAAATAAAACTCATGCTGAATTATGTGTGTAAACGCCTGCTGGGGCTTATCCCGACGCTGCTGATTGTGGCCGTGCTGGTGTTTTTGTTTGTCCATATGCTGCCCGGCGATCCGGCGCGTTTGATTGCCGGACCGGAAGCGGATGCGACGGTTATTGAACTGGTGCGTAAACAGCTCGGTCTTGACCAGCCGCTGTACAGGCAATTTCTGCGTTACATTGGCAATGTCCTTCAGGGCGATTTCGGCATCTCAATGGTGTCGCGTCGTCCGGTGTCGGAGGAGATTGCCAGCCGCTTTATGCCTACCTTCTGGTTAACGATTGCCAGTATGAGCTGGGCGGTTGTCTTTGGCCTGGGCGCGGGGATTGTCGCCGCCGTCTGGCGCAACCGCTGGCCGGATAAGCTCGGTATGGCGCTGGCGGTCACCGGCATCTCTTTCCCGGCGTTTGCGCTGGGCATGCTGCTGATGCAGATTTTCTCCGTCGAGCTGGGCTGGTTGCCGACCGTCGGGGCCGACACCTGGAAGCACTACATTCTGCCCTCTATGACGCTAGGCGCGGCCGTTGCGGCGGTTATGGCCCGGTTTACCCGCGCCTCGTTTGTCGACGTGCTGAGCGAAGATTACATTCGCACCGCGCGGGCAAAAGGGGTGAGTGAGAAATGGGTCATTCTGAAGCATGGTTTTCGTAATGCGATGATCCCGGTGGTCACGATGATGGGGCTACAGTTCGGCTTCCTGCTGGGGGGCTCTATCGTGGTTGAGAAGGTCTTTAACTGGCCGGGGCTGGGGCGCCTGCTGGTCGACTCGGTCGATATGCGTGACTATCCGGTTATTCAGGCTGAAGTCCTGCTTTTCTCGCTGGAGTTTATTCTTATCAACTTAGTGGTGGATGTGCTTTACGCCGCCATTAACCCGGCCATCAGGTATAAGTAAGATGCGATTACTGAACTGGCGTCGCCAGGCCATTTTAAACGCTATGCCGGGGATCAGGCCGGACCATATTCGCACCCCGTGGGTTGAGTTCTGGCGTCGATTCCGTCGTCAGCCCGTCGCTATGGTCGCCGGGTTGTTTGTGTTACTGCTGATCCTGGTGGCGATTATCGCCCCCTGGATAGCCCCGTTTGATGCGGAAAACTACTTCGACTACGACCGGCTGAACGATGGTCCGTCGATGATGCACTGGTTTGGCGTGGACTCGCTCGGGCGCGATATTTTTAGCCGCGTGCTGGTAGGGGCGCAGATCTCACTGGCGGCCGGGGTCTTCGCGGTGCTGATGGGCGCAGCAATTGGCACCGTGCTGGGGCTGGTGGCCGGGTACTACGAAGGCTGGTGGGACCGCATCATCATGCGTATCTGCGACGTGCTGTTTGCCTTTCCCGGTATTCTGCTGGCGATTGCCGTGGTGGCGGTGATGGGCAGCGGCATGGCGAACGTCATTATCGCCGTGGCGGTATTCTCGATTCCCGCTTTCGCGCGTCTGGTACGTGGCAACACGCTGGTGCTGAAGCAGCAGACCTTTATCGAGTCGGCGCGCAGCATGGGAGCCAGCGATGCCACCATCCTGTTGAGCCATATTCTGCCGGGAACGGTCTCGTCTATCGTGGTCTATTTCACCATGCGCATAGGCGTGTCGATTATCTCGGCGGCCAGCCTGTCGTTTCTGGGGTTAGGGGCACAGCCGCCGACGCCGGAGTGGGGCGCGATGCTGAACGAGGCGCGGGCGGATATGGTGATTGCGCCACACGTGGCGATCTTCCCGAGCCTGGCGATTTTCCTGACCGTGCTGGCGTTTAACCTGCTGGGGGATGGGCTGCGCGACGCGCTGGATCCGCGGATAAAAGGGTAGTGCTGTGGAATGTGCCGGGTGGCGGCTACGCCTTACCCGGCCTACAAAAGGGAAGCAGGGTGTTTAAACCCGGCTACCCCACAGGTCATACTCATCCGCGTTTTCAACCTTCACGCGAATAATATCACCCGGCTTAACCTGTGTTTCGCCGTTCAGGTACACCGCGCCGTCGATTTCAGGCGCATCCGCCATGCTGCGGCCAATCGCGCCTTCTTCGTCCACTTCGTCGATAATCACCAGAATTTCGCGGCCCACTTTCTCCTGCAAGCGTTCAGCAGAGATCTGCTGTTGCAGCTGCATAAAGCGGTTCCAGCGCTCCTCTTTTACCTCTTCCGGTACCTGGTCCGCCAGCTCGTTGGCCGTTGCGCCTTCAACCGGGCTGTACTTGAAGCAGCCGACGCGATCCAGACGCGCCTCTTTCAGGAAGTCGAGCAGCATCTGGAAATCTTCTTCGGTTTCACCCGGGAAGCCGACAATAAAGGTGGAGCGCAGGGTCAGATCCGGGCAGATCTCACGCCACTGCTTGATGCGCGCCAGCTGGCGATCCACGGAGCCAGGACGTTTCATCAGCTTCAGAATACGCGGGCTGGCGTGCTGTAGCGGGATATCCAGATACGGCAGGATTTTGCCTTCCGCCATCAGCGGGATCACATCGTCAACGTGCGGATAAGGGTAGACGTAGTGCAGGCGCGTCCAGATCCCGAGCTTAGCCAGCTGCTCGCACAGGCCGACCATGCTGGTTTTCACCGGCTCGCCGTTGTGGAAACCGGAGCGGTGTTTGACGTCCACGCCGTAGGCGGAGGTGTCCTGGGAGATGACCAGCAGCTCCTTCACGCCCGCGTCGGCCAGGCGTTTGGCTTCTGCCAGCACCTCGCCAATCGGACGGCTCACCAGATCGCCACGCATCGACGGGATGATGCAGAAGGTACAGCGGTGGTTGCAGCCTTCGGAAATTTTCAGGTAGGCGTAGTGGCGCGGCGTCAGCTTCACGCCCTGTTCCGGCACCAGGCTCAGGAACGGGTTGTGCTTTGGTTTGGGGACGTAGTGATGAACATGTTCCAGCACCTGCTCGTAGCTGTGCGGGCCGGTGATCTCCAGCACTTTCGGGTGCACTTCGCGGATCTGATCCACCTTCGCGCCCAGGCAGCCGGTGACAATCACTTTGCCGTTTTCCGTCAGGGCTTCACCAATGGCTTCCAGTGACTCCTGGACCGCGCTGTCGATGAACCCGCAGGTGTTGACGATCACCATGTCGGCGTTGTCGTAGCTTGGCACCACGTCATAGCCTTCAGTGCGAAGTTCAGTCAGGATGCGTTCGGAGTCCACCAGGTTCTTCGGGCAGCCGAGGGAGACAAAGCCGATTTTCGGCGGGTGCGTAACATTGCTCATAGGTTAAAAATTCATCAATTATGGAGTTATCAGGGCGGGATTTTACAGCGTATCGCGGGGGATTTATACACTCTTGATGGCGCAGTTGAGGCGGGCAATCGTTGTAACATTGTAAAGAATGTTAATCAGTTATCGTTTATTGATCTCAGGCATTACATTGTACAAAAAATGACCTTATCCTTAATAAGGTAACATGGCTGACAGGGGAGGAAATAGCATGTCCGTTGACAGACTGAAACGCGATCTGCTTAACAAGCTGATCAACGCCCGAATCGACCTGGCCGCATATCTGCAACTCCGCAAGGCGAAAGGGTATATGTCAGTCAGCGAAAGCGAAAATCTGCGTGATAACTTCTTTGAACTTTGCAATTTCATGCGTGAAAAAGCACCCATCCTGAAAGCGCACTGCGCTGAAAGCGAATTAGTGGCGCTGCGCCGCGCCGCCGAGGTGCTCTCCATCGCCGGGGTCTGTTTGATGAACGGACGTCACGACTGCCCGAATTTTATTGCCGTTAACGCGGAGAAGCTTGAAAACTGCCTGACCACGCTCGCGCTTTGCATCATGTGTCTGAACAAGCCGGAAACGCTTGCCCGGCACTGAACCCGGGGGAGGCAACTCCCCCTTCTGATTAAGCTTTTGTAAAAGTGGTAACGCACCCGGGAACAGTGGCTAATCTTTAAGCCATATGTCGATAAAGGAGTGCGTTATGCCTCGATCCTCGCTGATTTTCCTTCCAGTCTTGTTATTCCCGCTTTCACTGCTTGCAGCGCCTGAGACGGTTAAGGTCGACGTGCTACAGACAAAACTGGATCACCCCTGGTCGCTGGCGTTTCTGCCAGATAACAAGGGGCTGCTCATCACGCTCAAAGACGGGCAGCTTAAGCACTGGCAGGCAGGAAAAGGGCTCTCCGATCCGATTGTCGGCGTGCCGAAAGTGTGGGCGAGCGGCCAGGGCGGACTGCTGGACGTCGCGCTGGCCCCGGATTTTGCACAGTCACGGCGGGTCTGGCTCAGCTTCGCCGAGGCAGGTAATGATGGCAAAGCGGGTACCGCCGTGGGCTACGGGCGGTTGAGCGATGACCTTTCGCGCATTGAGGGCTTCCAGGTGGTGTTCCGACAGATGCCGAAGCTCTCTACCGGCAACCACTTTGGCGGACGGCTGGTGTTCGACGGCAAAGGCTATCTCTTTATTGGCCTGGGTGAAAACAACCAGCGCCCGACGGCGCAGGAGCTGGACAAGCTTCAGGGCAAGGTGGTGCGCCTGACGGAGGACGGAAAAGTGCCGCCGGATAATCCGTTTGTGAACACCGCCGGTGCGCGCCCTGAAATCTGGTCCTATGGCATTCGCAACCCGCAGGGGATGGCGATGAATCCGTGGAGCGACACGCTGTGGCTCAACGAACACGGACCACGCGGTGGGGATGAGATTAACATTCCTGAGAAGGGCAAAAACTACGGCTGGCCCCTGGCGACGCACGGGATCAATTACAGCGGCCTGAAAATCCCGGAAGCGAAAGGCGAGCACGTCGAGGGCACCGAAAAGCCGTTGTTTGTCTGGAAAGTATCGCCCGCCGTCAGCGGCATGGCGTTCTACAACAGCGACGTCTTCCCGCAGTGGAAAAACAAGCTGTTTATAGGCGCGCTGAAGGAGAAAGACGTCATCGTGCTGAGCGTGAAGGGCAATAGCGTGACGGAGGACGGACGCATTCTGGGCGATAAAGATCAGCGTATTCGCGATGTGCGCGTCGGGCCGGATGGCTATCTGTACGTGCTGACTGACGAGACGGACGGGCAACTGCTGAAAGTCAGCCCGTCCAGGTCGTAATCAGGTCACCGGGATCATCACCACGTTGCGATACGCCGGGCGCTCGCTAAGCTGCTGGATCCAGCGCTCCAGGTGAGGGCGCGGGCTCCAGCTAAGACCCATGTTAGTGAGGTTCCAGACGAAGGGGGCGACGGCGATATCGCCCACGCCGAAGGTGTCGCCGGAGAACCAGGCGTGCTTCGCCAGTTCGTCGTCCATCATCGCGAACAGGGATTCGCAGGCGTCCTGGGCGGCATGAATGGCGGGATAATCACGTTCGGCTTCCGGCGTGCGGACAAGCCCCATCAGGATCACCCGGTGCGTGGGGGAAAGCGTCTGGTTTGCCCAGTCCATCCATTTTTCGCCCTGCGCGCGCCGGGCCGGATTTTCCACCCACAGGCGACCCTGGCCGTATTGCGCGGCGAGATAACGCACGATGGTGTTGGACTCCCACAGCGTGGCGTCTGTCTCGTCATCGCGCAGCAACGGCACCAGTCCGTTTGGGTTCATCGCCAGATAGTCGGCGTCTTTATTCACCCCGAACGCCATGCCAGCCATGATTTGGTTGAACGGTAAATCCAGCTCCTCCAGCGTCCAGAGCACTTTCTTCACGTTAGTCGAATTGTTCCTGCCCCACAGCGTAATCATATTTACTCCCGATGAGATGTGAATCCGAGTCAGCTTTTCGCCATGGTGAGATAAACCTAACAATTACGCAACAGATGCTAAAAAAAACGCCGCAATCAAAGCGTATCTGAATGTTATTGCATAAACTTTAAAAACTTTACCTGGAACAGGTTTCTTTGAACGCTGTAGTGCGCTATTACTCATCGCTTCTTGCGACACGGTGATTGTGACGTGATTTTTAGAATGGACACTCGGGTGGCATTTATGACGCAAAAAACTTCTTCTCTGCGCAGCCTGGCGGCAGGCTCGGCGCTGCTTTTCCTTTTTGCCCCAACGCTCCATGCGGCGGAACAGACGGCGCCCGAAGCGCCGCCTGTCGATGCGCGCGCCTGGATCCTGATGGATTACGCCAGCGGGAAAGTGCTGGCGGAAGGTAACGCCGACGAAAAACTCGACCCGGCGAGCCTGACGAAAATTATGACCAGCTATGTTGTGGGCCAGGCGTTGAAAGCGGGCAAGATCAAGCTGGATGACATGGTCACCGTCGGCAAAGATGCCTGGGCGACGGGTAACCCGGCGCTGCGCGGCTCGTCCGTCATGTTCCTGAAGCCCGGCGATCAGGTCTCCGTTTCCGATCTGAATAAAGGGGTCATTATTCAGTCGGGAAATGATGCCTGTATTGCGCTGGCCGATTACGTCGCAGGCAGTCAGGACTCATTCATTGGGTTGATGAATGGCTACGCGCAAAAACTGGGTCTGACCAACACCACCTTTAAAACCGTTCACGGCCTGGATGCGCCCGGTCAGTTCAGTACCGCGCGCGATATGGCGCTGCTGGGCAAAGCGCTGATCCATGACGTGCCGGATGAGTACGCCATCCATAAAGAGAAAGAGTTTACCTTCAACAATATCCGCCAGCCTAACCGTAACCGTCTGCTCTGGAGCAGTAACGTTAACGTGGACGGCATGAAAACGGGGACGACCGCCGGGGCCGGATACAACCTGGTGGCTTCTGCGACGCAGGGCGACATGCGCCTGATCTCGGTGGTGCTGGGGACGAAAACCGACCGCATTCGTTTTAATGAATCCGAAAAACTGCTGACCTGGGGTTTCCGCTTCTTTGAAACCGTCACGCCGATTAAGCCGGACGCCACCTTCGTCAGCCAGCGCGTCTGGTTTGGGGATAAAAGTGAAGTGAACCTGGGGGCAGGTGAAGCGGGGTCCGTCACCATTCCACGCGGTCAGCTGAAAAACCTGAAAGCCAGCTATACCCTGACCGAGCCACAGCTGACCGCGCCGTTGAAAAAAGGCCAGGTGGTCGGGACGATAGATTTCCAGCTTAACGGCAAATCCATTGAGCAGCGTCCGCTGGTGGTGATGGAAGCGGTGGAAGAGGGGGGCTTCTTCAGCCGGATGTGGGACTTTGTGTTAATGAAGTTCCACGGCTGGTTTGGCAGCTGGTTCAGCTAGGTTTTTGCCGGGTGGCGCTGCGCTTACCCGGCCTTCGTTCGAGCTGTTGTAGGCCGGGTAAGCGAAGCGCCACCCGGCATAACCTCAATACATCAACTTCACCTGCTGCGCCTTTGCATACGACACCAGCTCGTCATCCGGGCGGCAATCACTGACGATGGCGTCAAAGCGCGACAGTTCCCCCATCCTTGCCGGACGGACCTTGCCAAATTTACTGTGATCAACCACCAGCACATGCTGCTGTGCGGCGTTGAGCGCCCACTGTTTCACCGGTAACTCTTCAAGATTAAAACAGGTTGCCCCCTGTTTCACATTCACACCCGCCGCAGAGTAAAAGGCGATATCCGGGCATACATTGCTCAGCGTGTCCTGAATATTCAGCGGTTTGAAGATGGCGTTGCTGGCATGAAACTCGCCGCCGCACAAAATCACCCGGCACGCCGGTTTCTCCTGCAAGGCCAGGAAGGTGTTTAGCGAATAACAGACGGCGGTAAAGGGAACGGTGCTGTCGATGGCCTCGATGATCCACGGGGTTGTCGTACCGCAGTCAAAAAACAGCGTTTGATGCGGCTGCACCAGCGAGGCGGCGAGCCGCGCGGCTTTGCGCTTCTCTTCCACCAGGCGTGTTTTTTGATCGCTTAACAGATAATGGCTGGCGCTACGCGGCTCCAGAACAATATACCCGCCAAGCAGCACAACGGGGGCGCTGTCGCTGTTCAGATCGCGACGAATGGTCATTTCAGACACGCCAAGCAGGGTAGCGGCTTCCTTAAGATGCAGCTTATCGCTGCGCTTCAGCGCCTGAAGCAGCTGAGCAATGCGGTCATCGCGACGTGTTTCCATAGATCCTCGGGCTAAAAAAGTGAGCCCCCGCAGGGCGGGGGCTCAAGTGTAACCTGACGGACCGGGGTTAGTCACGTATCCAGCCTTTGCGGATCGGAAGGGCAAACAGAACGCGATAGGCCTGTGATAATCCACGATAAAGCGCCGGACCAAAGAGGCTCCACAGGATGGCTGCGCTGACGCAGCCCATCAGCCCCACCAGGAAACCGCCGACCATATCCAGCGGCCAGTGCACGCCCAGGTAGACGCGGGACCAGGCGATGGCGACCGCCACCCCCATCAGCACCATGCCAGACCACAGGCGATGCCAGAACAGGAAGGCCAGCGCAAAGGTGAAGATCACCGTGCCGTGATCGCTCGGGAACGAGTCATCCGGCGCATGGTGCAGGAAGTTGTAGCCGACGCGATCGACAAACGGACGATCGTGCGGAAAGGCGTGGCCCAGCACGTAGCTTGCCAGCACGCTCACGCCGATCGCCATCGCCATTTTGATCACCAGATGGCGCTGGGCGGTGACCTGTGTACGAGGTCCCCATAACCAGAGGATCACCGCCAGCGCCGGTACAATGCTGATCACATCTTTCGCAATGAAGGTGGCGAGATCGATCATCCATTCCGGTGATGCTGGCGTGGCGTTGAGCAGGTAAAACAGTTCGTAGTTCAGATTTTCTAACATAATCTCGTTACTCTTTAGCAAACCAGGTGGAAACCAGCCCGTAAACCAGCACCTGGGAAAACCAGACCCACCACCCGGCCCACAGGTTGTGAGAGAAAAAATGCGCGCCGCGCATGACCTGCCCGAATCCCATCAGCAGCCCCATAACAACGCCTAACGCGACAAAGGACCATGCCAGGCGCGGACGTTCACGCCAGAAGGCAAAAAACAACCCCATCACCATAAACCCGCTTGAGGCGTGGCCGCCGGGAAAGCAGCGTCCCGGTCCGCTGTCTGCCGGAACGGCGCTGAACAGGGGATACGAGACGGCTTTGCCGCCATACTCCACCAGATCCCACGGACAGCTGTGGTGGCTTATGCTTTTCAGCACCCCAACTACCAGCGCCCCCAGCCCCATCAGAAGCGCGGCCGTCACCAGCCGGGCATTGCGTTTGTAAGCGCCGTAAATCAGCGATGCGGCAGCCAGCGCAATGGTCACATATTTCGCCAGCCGATGGTTCAGCAGATCCAGCAGCGGGTTTTGCTGTAGCGGGAAATGGTGCGTCGCCGCGTCATACCAGAAGCCGGTTATCCATCGGTCAAGCGATTCATCGCGCGAAAGCCAGGTAAAAAGCAGCGCAAGGACGATCAGCCCGAAAAGCTGATAACCATAAAAGCGGGCAGAAAAACGGTAAAGGCTTTTTGTCTTATTTGTCGGTAACTTAGATAATTCTGAAGGGCTGACGGCGTGTGTCATAGTTTCGGTCAATAACGTGAAATAGCACTATCATAGGGAGGGCAACTTAAGGAAACCTTAAACAACAACGATAAGTGCCTTATTTCTGTGTTTTCACGTGATTATGCTATCTCAGACAGCGGCAATTCATTACACTCATCGCGATTTTTTCATACTAAAGAGATTGCATGATAAACCGTTCTTCTTCCGGTAATCGTCTGGGTCGTCAGGCGTTACTTTTTCCTCTGTGTCTGGTGCTTTACGAATTCTCTACCTACATCGGCAACGACATGATCCAGCCAGGCATGCTGGCTGTGGTTGAGCAGTACAACGCAGGTATTGAGTGGGTACCTACATCCATGACCGCCTATCTGGCGGGCGGCATGTTTTTACAGTGGCTTTTAGGGCCGCTGTCGGATCGTATTGGCCGCCGCCCGGTGATGCTGACGGGCGTGGTGTGGTTTATCGTCACCTGTCTCGCCACGCTGCTGGCGCAGAACATTGAGCAATTCACGCTGCTGCGTTTCCTTCAGGGCGTGAGCCTGTGCTTTATTGGCGCCGTGGGCTACGCCGCTATTCAGGAGTCGTTTGAGGAGGCGGTATGTATCAAAATAACCGCGCTGATGGCGAACGTGGCGCTGATTGCGCCGCTTCTGGGGCCGCTGGTGGGAGCCGCATGGGTCCACGTTGCGCCGTGGGAAGGGATGTTCGTCCTCTTTGCCGCGCTTGCGGCCATCTCTTTCTTTGGGCTGCACCGTGCGATGCCGGAGACCGCCACCCGCCTGGGCGAAAAGCTCTCGCTTAAAGAGCTGGGGCGTGACTATAAGGCGGTGCTGAAAAACGGTCGTTTTGTCGCGGGCGCGCTGGCGACGGGCTTTGTCAGCCTACCGCTGCTGGCGTGGATTGCCCAGTCGCCGGTCATTATCATCAGCGGCGAACAGCTTAGCAGCTATGAGTATGGCCTGTTACAGGTGCCGATTTTTGGCGCGCTGATTATCGGTAACCTGGTGCTGGCACGTCTGACGTCCCGCCGTACCGTGCGTTCGCTGATTATTATGGGCGGCTGGCCCATTGCGGCAGGGCTGATTATCGCGGCGGTGGCGACCGTAGCCTCGTCCCATGCGTACCTGTGGATGACGGCGGGGCTGAGCATTTACGCGTTTGGTATTGGCGTGGCGAATGCTGGCCTGGTACGCCTGACGCTGTTCGCCAGTGAAATGAGTAAAGGCACGGTGTCTGCCGCGATGGGTATGCTGCAAATGCTGATTTTCACCGTCGGTATTGAGGTGAGCAAGCATGCCTATGCTTTCGGCGGTAACGGACTGTTCAGCCTGTTTAACCTCGCCAACGGCGTGCTGTGGATTGCCCTGATGGTGGTATTCCTGAAAGACAAACGCGTCGGAAACGCCCTGCAACCGTAATTCTTATTCCCTCTCCCCCGTGGGCGAGCTCGGGACAGTCCCCTCTCCCTGTGGGAGAGGGTCAGGGGGAGGGCACCAGAGCGCACGGAATCAATTAAACGGCGCCCTCCCATCCAGCACCCTATCAATTACGTCCAGCACCCCTTCGTCATTATTGTTCGGCGCTTCATAGCGGGCCACCGCCTTAATGTGCGGTCTGGCATTGGCCATCGCGAAGCCATACCCTGCCTGGCGCAACATCTCCACGTCGTTACCGCTGTCGCCAAAGGCCACCACTTCACTGTCCTCAATGCCCCAGCGCGCTTGCAGGATCCGCAGGCCGTTAGCTTTGTGTACGCCGGGGATAATCAGGTCGATACTGCCGTGTCCCGTGGTCACCGGCACCATGATGTCGCCAAGCTTCTCATGCAGCAGCGCCTGAATGCGCGGAATTTCGTCGTCAGAGACGTTTAGCCCGAATTTGAAGAAAATATCGTTGAGGTTGTCAAAGCTGCTGACGCTTTCAAGGCGGTGATAGTATTTCGCAGCAATCTCTTTGAAGAGGTCGTTATACGTTTTCAGCGTGTAGGCGCTGTTTTTTCCGCAGGCAATTATCTCAATGCCGGGCACGTCGTTTAACAGGGTGGCGACGGTCAGAAAATGCTCTTTCGACAGTTCGCCGTTAAACACGTCTTCGCCCGCATCCACCACCCAGCCGCCGTTTTCGGCGACGAAGGCAATTTCATGGGCGATCTCCGGGAAAAATGAGATCAGCTGGTAGTACTGGTTTCCGCTGGCGACCACAAAACGGATGCCTTGCGCTTTCATGCGCGCGTACTGCGCCAGAAAACGCGCGCGGTTATAGGTTTTCGCATCGCTCAGGAAGGAGCCATCCATGTCGACTGCAATCAGTTTAACGCTCATATCCCTTCTCCATTGACGTTGTTTCTGCTTCCGGTTTTGCCACCGCTCGCGCCACCAGGGCGGCAATAATGACTAACCCTAATACCACCAGCATCGCGCTGCGTAACCCGTAGTGCTCACCGAGGAATCCAAGCAGCGGCGGGCCCACCAGGAAAGCGAGGTAGCCCGTGGTCGCCACGACGCTCACGCGCGTCGGCGCGTCGGGGCCGGTATCGCTGGCAGCGGAAATGGTCAGCGGGAAGCCAAGGGAGGCGCCCAGTCCCCACAGGATCACCGACACGCCGGCAATCCAGTCCACATCCACAAAGATAATCATCGCGATGCCCAGCCCACCCAGCAGGGCGCTGGCACGGACGACAGCCACGCGGCTGTAACGGTCGATAAACCAGCCCCCGGTAAAGCGTCCGACGGTCATGCCGAGCGTAAACCCGGCGTAAATCAGCGAGCCGGAGGTGGGGCTAAATCCGTGCCCGTCCACCATCAGCAACGGTAGCCAGTCGTTGGCGGAGCCTTCAGCAAACGCCATCGCCAGTACCACCACGCCAATCAGCATCAGCTGGAAATCGCGATAGAAGGGCAACCCTTTTGCCGCAGACTTCTGTTCGTCCGAGGCATTTTGTCCTGTGCCTGCGGGAATAGCCCTGATGCCGGTGAGGATCGGGATAATGCAGACCAGCGCCGCGAGTAAAATGTGCACATTGGCCGCAATGCCCAGCGCCGTCAGCGCCATCCCTATGCCCGCGCCCGCCAGCGTGCCGAGGCTGTAAAAGCCATGCATCATCGGCAGCACCGTTTTGTTCATCGCCTGTTCAACGGCGGCCCCCTCGACGTTAATGGCCACTTCCGCCGCACCAAAGCTGCCGCCAAATACCATCAGGCCAAGGGCAAACATCAGCGGCGAGGCGAACCACAGCGCCACGCTCAGACCGAGCATACCTACCAGTGCGCAGCACATGGTGGTGCGGATCACCGCGCGCGTGCCAAAGCGCTTCACCAGCCAGGCCGAGCAGAGGATGCCGCTCATCGAGCCAATCGACAGGCCAAACAGCACGATCCCCATCTCCGCCGTCGAAACGGATAGCGTATCGCGGATTGCCGGGGTGCGCGTTGCCCAGGAAGCCATCAGCAGCCCGGGGATGAAGAAGAACATAAACAGCGCCCACATGCGCAGATGCAGGGCTTTGCGAGGAGAAGTTAGCGTCATTGGGATCAGCACCAGAAGTACAACAATAGCGACAACACTAGCAACTTTGTGTACATTTGTACATAAACCGGATGAGGATTTTATGAGCAGACCACCGAACGACCCTAACCGCCGCGAGAAGATACTCCAGGCGACGCTGGACACCATTGCTGAGCACGGTATTCATGCCGTCACGCACCGCAAAATTGCCACCTGCGCAGGCGTGCCGCTGGGGTCGATGACCTACTATTTCGACGGGATGGAGTCGCTTCTGGAGGAGGCATTCACGTGGTTTACGCAGCAGATGTCTCAGCAGTACCGGGATTTCTTCGCGGGGGTTACGGGGCGCGAGAGGGCGTGCGAGGCCATTACCACGCTGATCCACAGTTCAGCCGTGACCACGCCACACAATATGGCGCTGATGTATCAGCTGTACGCGTTTATGCACCGCAGCGCCGCGCTGAAAACGGTGATGCAGGACTGGATGAAGATGAGCCAGGCTACGCTGGAGCAGTGGTTTGATCCGGCCACCGCCCGCGCGCTGGATGCGTTTATCGAGGGGATGACGCTGCATTTTGTGACCGATCGGTCGCCGTTAACCCGGGAGGAGATCCGGGTGATGGTGGGGCGGATTGCAGGCGAGGATACCGTCTGATAGCACTCGCCCCGGCTACGCTTACTGTCGGGAGATTTTTTTCCCGCTGGCGTCAACGACGACTTCGCCATCTTCCTTTGTAAATGCCCCTTTTTGCGCGTCCGGAAGGATGTCGAGAACGACTTCAGAAGGACGGCACAGACGGGTGCCCAGCGGTGTCACCACAATCGGACGGTTAATCAGGATGGGGTATTGCAGCATGAAATCGATAAGCTGGTCATCGGTGAAATTTCCCCCGGCAAGGCCCAGTTGCTCATAAGGCTCGACGTTTTTGCGCAGCAGATCGCACACGGAAATCCCCATGTCTGCAATCAGCCTGGTCAGTTGATCGCGTGACGGCGGGTTTTCCAGATAGAGGACAATCTCTGGTTCCGTACCGCTGTTGCGGATCATCTCCAGCGTATTGCGCGACGTGCCGCAGGCGGGGTTGTGATAAATGGTGATGTAGCTCATATCAGTGACTCATTATGGTGTGAAGGAGAGACGTAGCGCGAGTGCGGCGAGCGTCACAAAGAGAACCGGCAGGGTCATTATGATGCCCGTCCTGAAGTAGTAGCCCCAGGTAACAGTCATGTTTTTCTGTGCCAGCACATGGAGCCAGAGCAGGGTAGCCAGACTTCCTATGGGGGTAATTTTCGGCCCCAAATCGCAGCCAATCACGTTAGCGTAAATCATCGCCTCTTTAACCAACCCTGTTGCAGCACTACCCTCAATGGAGAGCGCGCCAATCAGCACCGTTGGCATATTGTTCATTATGGATGACAGGAAGGCGGTGATAAATCCGGTTCCCAGCGTGGTGACCCAGAGTCCGTATCCGGCTAAGTGATCAAGAACGCCTGAAAGAGACTCCGTCAGCCCGGCGTTGCGCAGGCCATACACCACCAGATACATCCCCAGCGAGAAGATAACAATTTGCCACGGCGCGCCGCGCAGCACTTTTCCAGTGTTAATGGCGTGCCCGCGTTTAGCAACGGCAAACAAAATCAGCGCGCCAGTTGTTGCGATAGCGCTGACCGGGATACCCAGAGGTTCAAGCACAAAGAAACCGACAAGCAGTAGCAGCAGCACGATCCAGCCCGTTCTGAACGTTGGCAGGTCGTGAATGGCCCGTACGGGCTCGCGGAGTTTTGCCTGGTCATATTCGGGGGGAATTTCTTTTCGGAAGAACAGATGCAGCATCACCAGCGTTGCGGCAATCGCAGCGATATCAACCGGGATCATCACCGAGGCGTATTCGCTGAAGCCCAGCTTAAAGAAGTCCGCCGACACAATGTTGACCAGGTTGGAGACAATCAGCGGCAGGCTGGCGGTATCGGCGATAAATCCCGCCGCCATCACGAACGCCAGCGTAGCCTGCTTGCTGAACCCCAGCGCCAGCAGCATAGCGATGACGATAGGGGTGAGGATCAGCGCCGCGCCGTCATTGGCAAACAGCGCCGCCACGGCTGCGCCCAGCAGCACGATCCAGGTAAACAGCAATCGCCCGCGACCGTTTCCCCAGCGGGCAACGTGCAGCGCGGCCCACTCGAAAAAGCCGGACTCATCCAGCAGCAGGCTGATAACGATAACCGCGATAAACGTTGCCGTCGCATTCCAGACGATATTCCACACCACAGGGATATCGTTAATGTGGATAACGCCGCTCATCAGCGCCAGCGCGGCGCCAATGGTAGCGCTCCAGCCGATGCTGAGCCCTCTGGGTTGCCAGATGACCAGCACCAGTGTGAATAAAAAAATCCCTCCTGCCAGAAACATCTTTTACTCCATTATATCTGTTATTGTGAATATGTTTTGGTCAGCACGAGCCCGGAAGTCGGTTTTTCAGCTTCATACGCGTCTCTTCCCGCAGGCAGTTCCAGCTGGTGTCGATAACGGTTGCCGCCCATGCAGGCATGTTGGGAGAGAGACGGTAGTAGATCCACTTACCCTCGCGACGGTCGATGGCCAGCCCGGCCTCGCGCAGTAAGGCCATGTGGCGGGAGACTTTCGGCTGCGGCTCGTTGGTAGCGGAGCAGAGATCGCAGACGCACAGCTCGCCCGCTTCACGCAGAAGCATGACGATGGAGAGGCGCGTTTCGTCGGAGAGGGTTTTGAAGAGCTGAACGGGGTGAAGCATCGGATGATCCTGCGTACATTCATATGTGTTAAATCATATATGTTTGCAGAGCGAGGAGAAAGCGAAAATGGCAAAATGAGCAAGTTTCAGGCAACAAAAAACCCATTTATGTAAGCGGGTTAGTGAAAACAATGACTTGCAAATTAATCAATGAGTTAGGTTAGTGGTAAGGAGTGGCGATTAGGGGGCAATGCCAACCGCTGCCGCCACTTTGTCGCCACTTGGCAGGGTGGCCAACGGGTTGAAGCGCAGGGCTGTTTCAAGGTGATCAGGGGCCAGGTGAGCATAGCGCATGGTCATTTTTATGTCGTGATGACCGAGGATTTTCTGCAGGGCAAGGATGTTGCCGCCAGACATCATGAAGTGTGCTGCGAACGTATGGCGCAGAACGTGGGTAAGCTGGCCGCGAGGAAGCACGATGGAGGTTTTGTCCATCACAGACAAAAACTGGAAGTAGCAATCCGTAAAGAACTTGAAGCCGTCCAGGGCAATGATTTCCTCATACAGCTCTTTGCTGATCGGAATACTGCGGTTCTTCTTGCCTTTGGTCCTGACGAATGTGATCCGGTGTTTGGTGACCTGAGAGCGGGTCAGGTTCACAGCTTCGCGCCAGCGTGCACCAGTGCTCAGGCAAATTTTGACAACCAAAGCGAGAAGGGAGCTTTGGCGATTGCAGTCATAGAGTAGTTCAGTTATTTGCTCATGCGTTAGCCAGGCCATTTCTTTTTCGGCAATAGTGAACTTACGCATGTTCTCCAGCGGGTTCGGTGCTGTCCATTCTCCGAGTCGGGCCAGCTCGCTAAAAACGCCACTCAGATAGCTTTGTTCGAGGTTGATTGTTACCGGGCTGGCACCTTTCTTCCACTTCTCACTGAAATAGATTTCACCCGTCAGGCGTTTGTCACGGTAATGCGCGAACAATTTCGAGCTAAGATTAGTAGCAAGAGGATTTCCGAGTGCATCGACCATCAGGACCAGCTTGTCGTAAACATGTTCACCAGCGGTCAGAGATTTGCCGTGCAGTTTGAACCAGAGTTCAACAACGTCTTTCAAAGTCCGACGGTCTACCGATTCACCCAGCCAGGGCTTAGCCTCCGTCTCTTCCATCGTGTGACGTTCAAAAGCTAATGCTTCGCCTTTGGTGGCGAATTGCTTACGCACACGACGTCCACTACGTCCGGTGGGGTAGCATTCGCAAATCCATTTTCCTGTGTCGAGTTTTCGTACTGCCATAAAAAAGCCCTCATGTCTGAGGGCTAAATTTAACTGTATGTTTGAACAGTGGTCAATGTTTGGTTTTATGTTTATAAAACATTATCTTCACCATTGAGGAAGTCTGCTACATCCATCAACCAAGCGGGTGTTTTAATTTCTTCTGAATCTTGTAATATCTCAATGTAGGTATTGCAAAATTCATTTTTTTTACCTGGCAGTTCAAAGTAACTGCAAAGGGACTGCCTTTCTGTAACATTGAGATTTAAAGCACCACCAGATACAGAAGATTGCAATAATTGCGGGTTTTTCATAAATGCTAAAGTCGACTCCCCTTTGCTATAAAGAGTCTTCAAGGTCTCTATGTAAAACTCTGAATTCAAAGCATGCTCTATTTCTGTGGGAGGATAAACACAATCATCAGTGACTTTTACTAGGTTTATTTTGGTCATCTCATTGTTGAGTAAAAGCCTTCTTATTTTAATGTCTGGAATAGAATCGGACGCATGAAATGCGCTATATTTCTGGTCAGTGTCTAATAAGAACAATGCTTTTCCTGAGATTGTTTCTTTGCGATCTTCTAACGCCATTATAAGTAATGTATATATTTTTTTTACTGTAGGTGAACCACCTACTGATAAAACTATCAGCTTATCAACATCTTCTGTATCCAGGTGGGATATAATGTACTTCTTATCAGTCTTTCCTTCACACAATATCCATTTGTATTTATTGCCAGATGTTATTGAGTAAACAATTGATTGAGCTAAGTCGTGATTGCTTTTCATTTCAAGAAGATCAAGATAAGAACCTTTTGACTCTTTTGTGAGCTCTTTTAGTTCGTCTTTATAATTTTCGAGATTTAAAGCTTTAATGTGTGTTTGAGAAGGCGATATATATACTGCTGTACCAGCTCCCGCTACAGGTAAAAAACCGTACCAATGAGTTGTACAAATGGTTTGTATACCAATCTCACTAATTTTTTTGATTTTATCAAATTGATAAAAACATGAAGTAGCGTGCAATGATAATTCAGGCTCGTCAATGGCTAGAATCGTTGAGTGATGAGCTTTTTGGGGGTTGTGCTTCAAAAAATTTGTAGCTAAGTCCAAAAGAGCTTTTCTTTTTTCACCCGAACTTAAGTTCTGTATAGGGGTGTCCTTATTAACATTATCGATATGATGCAATATCTTATCGCTAAAATATGATTCTATAATCTTAGATATCATATGGCGTTGTGTGAAACTGTTCTGACGCTGTGTCGGCTTTTTGAACTGGTAACGACCTTCAAGCTTTATAGTTAACTGATCGATAAACTTATTTAAGTAAGTATTGATTTCGGTAATATCTTTCTTCTTGATGATTTTACTGATTTTTTGCTGAAGGTTTTCGCCGAGTAAAGACTGTAATAAGTCACTTTCAATACGTGAATATTCAGAAGTGGTTATTTCAGCTGGCAAGTAAATGAAATTATAAGCTTCTTTTATAATATTCAATAATTTAGGGAGTGTGATTATGTAAAAATATTTTCTAACAGTTGCTGAACTATTTTCAGGTATTAACTCATCAATTTGTGAGCGATAGTCTTCGATAGACTCAAATATTGACATATAGGGGCGTGGTATGTCATTTGCATTTTCTTTTATTATTCCTAAGGGTATAAGTAAATATTCATCCGGTGAATACTGTGATTCTAATATAGTTCTGTGTGCTACGAATTTTTCGGCTAATGCTCGTTGCAAAGTATTGAAGTCTTCGCTTTCTATTTGCCACGTAATATCACTGATTATTTCTAATGCTTTATATAAAACAGTGTTGTTTTTTAGTCTATTTTTTCTTATTAAATAGATTGGAACGATAAATGGCTCGCGTGTATCATAACCTTGGCTACGAGCTTCGTTATTTATATCGAGTCGATTAATGTCAGTCCGATTAAGTACTATATCCAGTGCTTGCAATATAGAGCTTTTTCCAACGCCATTTTCACCTATGAGCCAAGATGAACGATTGTTTAAAGTGAGCGGGATGTACTGTTGATTTTTAAAGTTTTTAAAGTTTCGTAAGATAACGCCAACAATCATTTTTACATCCCTTAAAAGTTGATTATTTACAGGTCATTATTACTTTAGCGATGATAGTAATATCATCAATATGACACTCTATCTTTTTTGAGTTTGTTTCAAGCATAACTTTATTGTTCGGTAATCTCACCAATTCACGTACGGAAAATATATCATCAATAGCAATTACCCATAATCCATCATTGATGTCATTCATTTCGCGTCTAATTAAATATACTATTTTATCAGACTCGATTGCCGAGAGCTTATTCAAATCCTTAGGAAGCAGAGATAAATCAAAAATTAGAAAACCATCCTCACTAAGTCTTCCATCTTTAATTTTCGCCTTAGGGAGACTGATTACTTGTGATCTCGCATCTAGAAACATTGGGCCATCAGCAGTAGCCAACCAACGGAGCGACACACCGGTTTCTAATGCACACTGGATTATCCAGTCTGAGGGGAAAGTATCTCGCATGTATCTGTTAGCTAATGTGCTTTTTGACACTTCTAAGTGGTCTGCAAGGGCCTGTCGCGTTTTAAACCCATATGCCTCGACCAATCGCTCAATCGCAGCTTTGCCACCCTGATTGGGATTTATCTTGATCTCATTTGGGTACTTTGATGTTGACATATCTCTTATGCGATCCTAGTATCAGTCCTGTTCCCATTTGGGGACTTGTCACGATTACAAACGGCTCACCACAAGCCAATAGGAGATGTTGCACCATGACCCCTAATATTTCAATCACTCTGAACACACCGCACGTCACAATTGAACGCTATAGCGAGCTTACTGGGCTACCTGTTGACACCATAAATGACATGCTTGCAGATGGTCGGTTGCCTCGTCACCGCCTGCGCAAAGATAAGAAGCGAGAAAAGGTAATGATTAACATCGTTGCCTTAACCGTTGATGCACTCTCAGATTGCAACGTGACTATCAACTAGTTCCATTTTGAGACTTCACGGAGCAACTGACTATGTTTGACTATCGCATATCAAAACATCCCCATTTCAATGAAGCCTGCCGAGCTTTCGCTCTACGTCACAACATGGCGAAGCTGGCAGAACGTGCCGGTATGAACGTTCAGACCTTGCGTAATAAGCTCAACCCGGAGCAACCGCATCAGCTCACCGCTCCAGACATATGGCTGCTGACCGATCTCACCGAGGACTCAACACTGGTTGATGGGTTTCTGGCGCAGATTCATTGCTTGCCATGCGTACCGACCAATGAAGTCGCGCGGGAGAAAATGCCCCAGTACGTTCTGAAAGCCACCGCCGAGATTGGCCGTGTCGCTGCCAGTGCGATTTCTGGAGTTCAGCTAAATGCGACCACCCGCCGTCAAGTTGTTGAAAGTGTCAATTCTGTTACCCGTCTAATGGCTCTTACTGCCATTTCACTGCAGGCGCGTTTACAGGCCAACCCTGCGATGGCAAGTGTCGTCGATTCCGTGACGGGTCTTGGCTCATCTTTTGGGCTGAGCTGAGGTGTTTATGCTGAATAACGAACCTTCATTTGCATCACTGCTATACAGGGAAAGCCCGGCAATGCATTACGGTCATGGCTGGATTCACTTACCTGGCGGAAAAAAGTGGCATCCGTGTATTGAACTGTCTCCCCGGCAGCAGGCTATCCGGGGAATAGGCAAAAAGAGATTGATACAACGTCTGAGTATTAACGTGGCAGGCAACCTGCAAACCAGGCGAAAAGCTTTTCCTGGAAGCTGAGCTTAGTGTCATCAGGTCGACCACATGCAATAGCAGCTCTTTTGTAGGCTGGATTTAACAAAGAACCGAAAGGTGCGGAATCAGAGTGATGCAGCATTTTCAAATTTTGTGCAATCAGTTCCGGGTCAGTTCATTCCCTGCATAAAGCAATTCCCCGTACTGGCGGCTTTGTACGCTAGCACGTTCGGAAATAATGGCTGGTTGCCACACAAGTTGAATAGTCGCGATAACGACAACAGGCAAAGCGAACAACCATTCCAGACCGGTGTCCGCAAACACAGCTGTACCGCTAATAAGCTGAATGGCTGTCATCAATTTGTCAGCTCTACCGTGAAGCGTTGCCGTCATAACCTCAAGGTAATAACTGTAATGCAGCTGGAAGTATTCGGAGCTTTGTTTAGTCATGCCGGAATCCTATTTTTTATCCTGTCCCGGCGCTGGTTGAGGTGCAGGGGCAGGGCGAGGCAATACGTGAAAGTTGTCAGAGTCTGACATCAGGTTTCTCCTTCGATGGGTAGATGATTGTTGGCGCAAATAGTCTACCACTAAGGCACGTGCCGGGCGTGCATAAAAATCCCCGGCATCACTTTAAACATTCTTTGGTTCAGTGGGTTATGTGGATTTTTAACCATTTAAGTTCAGGTCACTAGTGAGGTTGATTAATGGCTATAGAAGGTGACACGGCGACAGTTCCGCTTAGTCCCGGTCAGCGCCTGAATGGGCTGAACCACATAGCGGAGCTGAGAGCAAAAGTGTTTGGTCTGAATATTGAGCACGAGCTGGAACGGTTTATTCATGAGATGCGCGACCCACGCGACATTAATCACAAACAGAACGAGAGGGCACTGGCCGCCATATTCTTTATGGCAAAAATTCCGGCAGAACGTCACAGCGTCAATATTAGTGAGCTGACTACTGACGAAACGCGGGAGCTGATTAAAGCAATGAATCATTTTCGTGCAGTGGTGAGCTTATTTCCGAAACGGCTAACCATGCCGAATTAACCCAAAACAGAAATTAATGGCGTAAACACGCCGGGCATTCTTTTGCCCAAACACAGGAGAATTGATGATGCGAAATAGTGAAACGCTTACCACCAAAATCGGACCAGATGATGCCGGTTTATTCCAGCTGTTTAACGAGACTCGCCTGGATGAGCGTAAATGCTGTGCCTTTGCCGTTTCCCTCCGCATGGAGGCACTGGCGCTCCACATCCTGCAAAAGGAAATGACCGGAATTGAGGCGGCAGAACTGCTGCGCCGTGAAGTTGCTCGTTATGAAGCTGAATCACGCGGGGACTGGCACTAATGGCTGATTCCATGGATCTCGTACAGCAGCGCGTCGAAGAAAACCTGCAGCGCCATATCCAGAACGCCCGCACCAGAAAGCCGGGCATTGCTCGCGTTCTTTGCATCGACTGTGACGCGCCAATACCAACAGCTCGCAGACAAGCTATTCCGGGCGTGCAGTGCTGCGTTACATGTCAGGAAATCGCAGAACTGAAAGGCAAGCACTACACCCGAGGCGCGCTGTGAACTTCGGAGTCTGTCAGTGATGCCTGAATTAACAAACGACAAAGGCGGCCCGACTGAGGCCGCCGGGGCTTTTCCATGGAATGCCCCGAAAAAAGCTGTAAACCCCTATCTGGACCCGGCGGATGTTGCGCCGGTGTCTGCGCTTTCAAACCTGATCACTCTTTACGCTGCGGATAGCGAGGAGGAACAACTGCGCCACGAGGCCCTGAGTGATGAGGTCTGGGAACGCTATTTCTTCAATGAGTCCCGCGATCCTGTTCAACGTGAACTTGAACAGGACCAACTCATCAGCCGTGCCAAAATGGCCCGTGAGCAGCAGCGCTTTAATCCCGATCTGGTCATTCTGGCTAACGTTAGCGCCGAACCCGCCCACGTCAGCAAACCACTGCTGGAAAGAATTAAATTCTTCCAGGGGCTGGGAAGGGCGAAGGCTTATTCCCGCTATCTGCGTGAAACAATCAGGCCGTGCCTTGATCGACTGGAACGCGTGCGTGAAAGTCAGGTGTCTGCCTCTTTCCGGTTTATGGCGAGCCATGAAGGACTGGAGGGGTTGCTGATTCTGCCCGAAATGAATCAGGAGCAGGTCAAGCGCCTGTCTACACTGGTTGCGGCATATATGAGCATGTGTCTCGATGCCGCCTGCAGCGATCTGTTTGTGACTGATAATGTGAAGCCGGAACAAATCCGCCAGTCATGGGAAAAGGTAGCCGCTGAAGCAATGCGCCTTGATGTGATCCCACCTGCCTTTGAACAGCTGCGCCGCAAGAAACGCCGTCGCAAGCCTGTGCCCTATGACCTTATTCCGGGTTCGCTGGCGCGTATGCTTTGTGCAGACTGGTGGTATCGCAAACTGTGGCAGCTGCGCTGCGAGTGGCGGGAGGAACAGCTGCGTGCCGTTTGCCTGGTCAACAAGAAAGCGTCTCCTTATGTCAGCTATGAAGCCGTGATTAACAAACGTGAGCAGCGCCGCAAATCGCTGGAGTTTTTCCAGTCGCACGAGCTGGTCAATGCCGACGGTGACACGCTGGATATGGAAGACGTGGTGAACGCCAGCAGCAGCAACCCGGCGCACCGTCGTAATGAAATGATGGCGTGCGTGAAAGGCCTGGAGCTGATCGCAGAAATGCGCGGCGACTGCGCCGTGTTCTATACCATCACCTGCCCGTCGCGCTTCCACGCCACCCTCAACAATGGCAGACCGAATCCTAAGTGGACCAGCGAAACGGTTCGACAGAGTAGTGATTATCTGGTCGATACGTTCGCCGCATTCCGCAAAGCCATGCACAAAGCCGGGCTGCGCTGGTATGGCGTGCGCGTTGCTGAGCCGCATCACGATGGCACCGTGCACTGGCATCTGCTGTGCTTCATGCGCAAAAAAGACCGCCGCACGCTCACTGCTCTGCTGCGTAAATTTGCTATTCGTGAAGACCGCGCCGAGCTGGGCAACAATACGGGCCCGCGCTTCAAGTCTGAACTCATCAACCCGCGTAAAGGCACGCCGACCAGCTACATCGCCAAATACATCAGCAAGAACATCGACGGGCGTGGACTGGCAAAAGAGATCAGCAAAGAAACCGGCAAATCACTTCGCGACAGCGCCGAGCACGTCAGTGCCTGGGCATCCCTGCACCGGGTTCAACAATTCCGTTTCTTCGGCATTCCAGGGCGTCAGGCATACCGCGAGCTGCGCCTTCTGGCCGGGCAGGCGGTGAGGGCACACGGCGATAAAAAAGCATGTGCGCCGGTGCTGGAAAATGCGCGTCTGGATGCCGTGCTTGCTGCAGCCGACGCGGGCTGCTTTGCCACCTATATCATGAAGCAGGGCGGCGTACTGGTTCCCCGCAAACATCACCTTATCCGAACCGCATACGAGCTTAACGACGAGCCGGGCACCTATGGCGATCACGGCATCCGAATCTATGGCATCTGGTCCCCGATTGTTGAGGGCCGGATCTGCACGCACGCGATGAAGTGGAAAATGGTTCGTAAAGCCGTTGACGTTCAGGAGGCGACAGCCGACCAGGGCGCTCGCGCCCCTTGGACTCGTGGCAATAACTGTCCCCCTGTTGAAAAAATGTACCAGACAGGGGGCGAACTACCGGGCAGCGAAGAACCTGCAGCGCTGCCGGATTTCGAGAACATGAGCAAAAAGGAACTGCGAGAACTCACGGCGAGGCTGAGGTTGGTCAAACCGAAGCGGCGGAAAGGGTACAAACAGGAAATTTCAGAACACCAACGGCTGCAGCTTGATGCTGAGCTGAGATCCAAAGGGTTTGATGCCAGCGAAACGGAAGTGGATCTGCTTCTGCGTGGCGGCAGCCTGCCATCTGGAGCGGGGTTGCGCCTGTTTTATCGTAACCAGCGCCTACAAGAGGATGACAAATGGCGTCAGTGGTACTGGAAAAGTCAGGATTGAGGTTATCTATTAATCAAAGGGTTAGCTGAGTAAAAAACCATTTCAGCTTTAAATACATATGTTGTACTGTATATATAAACAGTAATAAGGGGAGGGAGTTGTGAACGATTTGTTCATGGAGTCACTTGCATTGCAGCGGATAGAACTTATGGCCCGACTGGTCGCCAGCTCAGATTGTAGCGATGACGACAAGGAGGTTGCGATTTCGTGGCTGTCGGAGCTGACGAGCGACCTAGTTACCAGGCTAAATGAATACGGAGTGAGGCAGGATGAAAGCACGCATTAGTGATTTTGCACCGTGGGAAA
Source organism: Enterobacter sp. BIDMC93 (assembly GCF_001037805.1). NCBI lineage: Bacteria > Pseudomonadati > Pseudomonadota > Gammaproteobacteria > Enterobacterales > Enterobacteriaceae > Enterobacter > Enterobacter sp. BIDMC93. Next base: position 3,549,549 of record NZ_KQ089962.1, on the reverse strand, counting down.
CTCCCTCCCGTACGGCATTCAGCGGCACGACGGTGCTGTGCATGTCTATGGTGCATGGATTCGCATGATCCAAATAGGATCGCAACGGGTCGGAGCCGCCAGAACTGGCGCGCTTTCCGGCCTGTCATGCACCTGCATGAAAACCACTACACAAAGCGGGCAGGCGTGGCGGGGATACGAGCGCGCGCTAAGTGTGAAGCTTTATGCTTGATGAATCCTTTTATATTGTTAATAATGTACTTATATTCATATTTGCTTCCGAGGCTAAATTGAAATTTACAATCGATACTATTAATGGGATAGATGCTTTTAATAGCAAAAGTTTTAAAATTGATGTTGGTGGAAAGAATTTAATTATCACTGGTAATAATGGGGCAGGGAAAACTAGGTTTCTAGGAAAAATAAAGGAAAAAATTGACAACCTGATTCAATCATATGATATGCCCACCCTTGAAAATTTTAAAAAAACATTGAAAGATAATCACGAAGCAATGTTAAATACCCCTCCTGGCGCAGGGGTATATGATCAGTTTAAATTTACCATTACTGAAATGGAAAAACGGATAGATGAATTTAATCATTTTAATATAGAGTTTAACGATGCCTATGGATTTAAAACTCAAATAAAAAAACGAGATGCTTTTGTTTATTTTTTCCCAGCTATGCGTTCAGCAAACATCTATAATGATGGAAGGATTACTAGTAGAGAGACGTTACTCTCTGAATATAATAATAATATCCAAGATGCTAATTTCGATGCGGGACAGTTGCTAGAAAGATATGTAGTGACGCTTTGGAATTATTCTCTTTTGAAAAAAGCCAATGGAGATGTGAGTGATTATGAACGCGTGTTTGGTACTATTACCAGTATCCAAAACGATTTGCGTGAGCTTTTTGAAGACTCGTCCCTAAGATTGGATTTTAACCTAGAAGAATTAAAGATATTTATTGTGCAAGATAATAAAGAACCATTTGGTATGAATCAATTATCATCTGGGTTTTCATCGATCCTCAGTGTGTATGCGCATTTAATAATGCGAGCTGAATTGGATAAGGTTGGAAAAAAAGACATGCTTGGTATTGTAATTATTGATGAGATAGATGCTCATTTACATGTTACTTTGCAAAAGAAAGTTTTTTCATTTTTCTCAACTTCATTCCCTAACGTACAATTTATAATATCTACTCACTCACCATTCGTTTTGCAATCGGTTTCAAATTCTGTAATTTTTAACTTGAGCAGTTATGAACAAATGGAAGATTTATCGCTGTATTCTTATACTTCAATTGTCAAGGGTTTGCTTGGAGAAAGTGAGGAATCAGATAGATTGAAGCGGCTAGTAGATGAATTACTAAAATTAGTAGATGACAATAATTTCACTATAAGATTTGATTCTCTTGTAAATTTATTAGACAAGAATGTGGAGCACCTTGATTCGCGTTCAAGAGCATCATTGGCGCTTGCGAAAAGCAAACGTCTTGACTCTGAGGAGTGAAGGGATAATGTTTAATGTTATAAGGAATTATCCTGAGCCACTGGACTTAAGTCGAAAAATTTATAATAGTCCGGAAATTGTGGGACGACTCAGACAAATTTTCCATGATAAATGTTATTTATGCGAACAAGGTGATTTATCAGACCCAGAGGTAGAGCATTTTAAACCTCATGGTGGGAGTGATGAACTCCTGTATGGATGGGATAATCTTTTTTATTCCTGTAGTCGCTGCAATAGTATTAAAAGTCACACTCACCGTGATTTGTTGGATTGTACGTCTTCTGATGTCGATGTGTTTGAGGAAATAATACATCTTGCAGGCAATTCAGTAAACGGGTTTATCGATGTCAGACCTAGTTCTAACGCACCTACTCAGGAAACTCTAAATACTGTTAGATTATTACAAAAATGTTATAATTCAGAAAACACAGCGTTCAGAGGTATAACAAAAGAAAATCTAATGGAAAAGATTCAAGACGATTTTGCTTATTATACTGAACTACGTATGGTCTTAGCTAATCTCAGGTCAACTGATAATGAAATTGCTCAGGCTTTAGAAAGAATGAAGGTTATTTGTAAGCCATCCTATCCATTTTCTGTTTTTTGGCGCTGGCATGTTATAACCGATGTCAGATTGAATAGGATACACAATAATCTTAGGGAATCGTTAGATTTTTGAGCGGGATACGCCTAACGGCGTATCCTCTATTCATTCGAATTTATATGGAGTAAAGTCAATTATTAGATCGTCTAACCAATGATTTAGCTCCATCATTTTCTTTTGTAAAGGTGTTAATTCGTTTCTAACAAATACAAGGCTGGCCTTCTCCACATCCCCAAACCCGCCAACATTACTCGGCATGATCCCCATCATCTGCGGCGGAACGCGGTGCGCTGCCATCATGTCGTCCCGGCTCACATTCTTGATATTCAAAAACTCATCTTTCGCCGCCACCTCTGACAGCGGGATGATCTGAATCCCGTCCTTTTTGCCATTCGGCGAGTACATAAACAGGTTGCGGAAGTTGCCCGGCCCTTTGGCGCTTTTCATCGCCTGGCGGATATTGTTCACGTCCTCCTGGTTCTGCGCGGCGTCGGTCATGTACATGATGAAGCCTGCATGACTGCCGTTGATATAATATTTGCGGCGGAACAGCGTGGCGGATTCGTTCAGCAGGGCGGAAGGGATGGCGGAGAGGTATTCCGGCAGGCCGTAAATTTCCTGGTTCAGGTCCGGCTCCATCAGGTGAAAAATGCTGCCCCTGGTGAACTCATACGGCTGCGTGGTCATGCCGTACTGCACAAACCAGTAGGTATCCAGATCCACGCCGCGCCGGGTGTATTTTGCCAGGGAAGGTTCCAGCGAGAGAATACCGCCGAGCCGGTTGGTGCGCTTCTCCAGATAGGCGTTACCGAAGACCAGATAGTCCTGCACAAACCGGCTGAACGCCTGCTGGCTCAGCAGCGGATGCGGGATAAACGTGCTGGTCAGAATGTTGCGCTTCACGGCAATCGGTGAGCTGTGATGTACGGCGGCGCGATAGGTTCGGGCCAGGCCGTCAAAACTCACCGGCGGCTCATACCAGCGGTCCATCTGCACGCACTCCACATAATCCAGTAGCTCGCGGCGGTCCAGTACCGGGATAGGGTCGCCAAAGCTGAATGCCTCTGCCGTTGTCGCGCCGCTGTGCTGAACGCTATGCGCGGCTGTAGCGCGGTTTTTATTCCTCTTGCCCATCAAAAAATCTCCACAATGTTGCTGGTATTGGCGGATTCGCCCTGCAGTGGTTCGTTAAACAGTGCGTGCATCGTCGCCCAGGCCAGATCGGCATGGCTGGCTTCTTCGCTGCGGCTGGCTTCGTAGGTCGGGCGGTTGCCGCTGGCGGTGGTGGCGCGGCGGATGGCCATAAAGGACTGCGCGATGTCGGTGTGTCCGGCGTCAAACTCCAGACGGCGGTGGCTGATAATGTCGTACGCCTTGAGCACCAGGGCGTTTTTGACGTTGGGGTTGTAAACAAACTCACGGACGGCAGGAAAGAATGCCTTCACGTTCTCATACACGCCGTGGCCGACGCCGGTGGAGTCGATGCCGATATAGGTCACATTGTACTGCTGCGTCAGCTTTTTGATGGCATCCGCCTGGGCGCGGAAGTCCATCCCGCGCCACTGGTGACGCTCCAGAATGCGGAACTTGCCGCCCGGCACAACTGGCGGTGCCATGACCACGCAGCCCGCGCTGTCGCCGTTCTGCGTGCCTTTCGCCGGGTCGTAGCCAATCCACACTTCGCGCCAGCCAAACGGGCGCAGCGCCAGCGCGTGAAAATCTGACCAGACTTCCCAGCTGTCCACCATGCACGCCTGCAGCTCGCTGAGCGGAAACACGGACGCCAGATCGTCGATAAACTCGCACATCAGCAGGTTCTGGTACTCGTCGGGGCTGTACTCCATGCGCAACTGGTCGATATCGAACAGGTTACAGCCGCCGCGCACCGCGTCCTCCACGGTGACAATCTGGCGGTACTGTCCGTCCGGGCAGAGCAGGCCGGGGGCCAGACTGCCGTGGGTCAGGTCAATATCCACCTTGTCCGTTTTGGTGCGGCCCCGGTTGAACAGCGCGCCGGACCAGAACGGATATGCACTGTGGGTCAGGCTGGACGGCGTGGAGAAATAGGTCTGGCGCCATTTTTTGTGGATGGCCATCCCGGAGGCGACCTTGCGCAGTTCCTGGAATTTCGGTATCCAGAAATATTCGTCCAGGTACAGGTTGCCGTGGTAGCTCTGCGCTGTGCGGGCGTTGGTGCCGAGGAAGTACAGGCACGCGCTGTTGCTGAGCGTCATCGGGTCGCCTTTCAGCTCCACGTCGACCTCTTTGGCAAAGTCGATGATGTACTGTTTGAAGACGTGCGCCTGCGCCTTGCTGGCGGAGAGAAAAATCTGGTTGCGCCCGGTGGTGATGGCGTCAATCAGTGCCTCACGGGCAAAGAAGAAGGTCGCCCCAATCTGGCGCGACTTGAGCAGGTTGCGGATGCGGTGCCGGTTGCCTGCCTCCCACCAGTGGCGCTGGTAGGCAAACATTGAGTCGTGGAATACCTCCTGCAGTTTCTCGATCTGCTCGTCGGTAAAGAGGTTCTTATCCGGCGGTTTGCGGGGGCCTTTGTTGCGGTTGGCGACGTTGGGGTTCAGGTCGGCCTCGTTGCCGCCGTCGTTGAATTTGCCGATCCGGGCGTGGCGCTCGGACTGGCGCGCCAGCAGGTCAATCTCCTTGAAGTCTTTCCCTTCTTTCTGCTCCTTCATAATGAGCTGGCAGTAGCGCGCGGCGGTGGTGAGCTGCATCTGATCCAGCGGTCCGTACTCGCCCCATTTGTCGCGCTTCTTCCAGCTGTGAACGGTTGCAACTTTCTCGCCCAGCATTTCAGCAATGCGGGCTACGCGGTATCCCTGAAAGTACAGCAGCATAGCCTGCCTACGGGGATCGAGGTCTGCGGGGGTCAGTGTCATATCCATGGCACAAGCCTACGGCCTTGAATGTCCTCTTTCTTCGGCTTCGTTTTGTATGGCGAAAGGCACAAGCGCCGCGCGTTGTCTCACTCCCCCCATCCCCGCAACCATAAGGCTCCAGACAGTTTTCTACGGAGCACGGCTCATGACAGTGAAAGCAAAGCGTTTCCGCATCGGGGTTGAAGGTGCCACCACCGACGGACGCGAAATCCAGCGCGAATGGCTGGAACAGATGGCGGCGAGCTACAACCCGACGGTTTACACCGCGCTGATTAACCTTGAACACATCAAGTCTTACTCCCCTGACAGTGCCTTTAACCGCTACGGCAAGGTGACGGCGCTGGTTGCCGAAGAAATCAAGGACGGTCCGCTGGCAGGCAAGATGGCGCTGTACGCCGATGTGGAGCCAACCACCTCCCTGGTGGAACTGGTCAAAAAAGGCCAGAAGCTGTTCACCTCCATGGAAGTCAGCCCGAAATTTGCCGACACCGGTAAAGCCTATCTTGTTGGGCTGGCCGCAACCGACGATCCGGCGAGCCTCGGCACGGAAATGCTGGCGTTCAGTGCCAGTGCTGCCCGCAACCCGCTGGCGAACCGTAAGCAGAAACCGGACAACCTGTTTTCTGCCGCTGAAGAAACCCTTATCGAACTGGAAGATGTCCAGGACGACAAACCCTCCCTGTTTGCCCGCGTCACCGCGCTGTTTAACAAAAAAGAGCAGACCGACGACGCGCGATTCTCTGACGTGCATCAGGCCGTTGAGCTGGTCGCTACCGAGCAGCAGAACCTGAGCGAACGCACCGCCAAAACCCTGACCGAAAACGGCGAACGCCTGTCCGCGCTGGAAACTTCCCTGCAGGAGCAGCAGGCCGCCTTTGCCGAGCTGGAGCAGAAGCTGAACCGCGAAGACAGCCGCAGGGACTACCGCCAGCGTGCGCCGGGCGGTGACGCTCCGGCAGGCACCGTGACCAATTGCTGAGGAGCAAACCAACACATGAAACAGAAAACCCGCTTTGCCTTTAACGCCTACCTGCAGCAGCTGGCGCGCCTGAACGGTGTGGCCGTGACCGAGCTTGCCAGCAAGTTCACCGTGGAGCCGTCGGTGTCCCAGACGCTGGAAGATGAAATTCAGCAGTCCGCCGCGTTTCTGACGCTGATCAACGTGATGGGCGTGGCTGAACAATCCGGCCAGCTGCTGGGCCTGGGCGTCGGCAGCACCATTGCCGGAACGACGGACACCACCACCAAAGAGCGCGAACCGACCGATCCGACGCTGATGGCGGACGTGGAGTATAAGTGCGAGCAGACCAACTTCGACACGGTGCTGACCTACGCGAAGCTGGATCTGTGGGCCAAGTTCCAGGACTTCCAGGTGCGTATCCGTAACGCCATCGTCAAACGCCAGGCGCTGGACCGCATCATGATCGGCTTCAACGGCGTGAAGCGCGCCAAAACCTCTAACCGTGGCGAGAACGTCATGCTGCAGGACGTGAACAAGGGCTGGCTGCAGAAAATCCGCGAAGATGCGCCGGACAACGTGCTGGGCACAAAAACGGCAGACGACGGCACCGTGACCATCGAGCCGGTGAAAGTCGGGAAGGGCGGTCTGTACGCCAACCTCGACGCGCTGGTGATGGACGCAGTCAACGAGCTTATCGATCCGATTTTCCAGGACGATGACGAGCTGGTTGTGGTCTGTGGCCGTGAGCTGCTGTCCGACAAGTATTTCCCGCTGGTCAACAAGGAGCAGGAGAACAGCGAAAAAATCGCCGCCGATCTGATCATCAGCCAGAAACGCATGGGCGGTCTGCAGGCTGTGCGCGCGCCGTACTTCCCGGCGAATGCTGTGCTGATCACCCGTCTGGATAACCTGTCCATCTACTGGCAGGAAGAGACCCGCCGCCGCTCGGTTATCGACAACCCGAAACGTGACCGCATCGAAAACTTCGAATCGGTGAACGAGGCCTATGTGGTCGAAGACTACCGCTGCGCGGCCCTGGTGGAAAACATCGAAATCGGTGATTTCAGCGCGCCAGCTGCACCGGACGCTGGGGAGTAACGCATGAGCCTGAGTCCCGCACGGCAGCACCGCCTGCGCATTCAGGCTGAACAGGCCGCCCGCGAGGGCGGCTGTGTTCGCCATGCGTCGGGTTATGACCTGATGCTGCTCCAGCTGGCCGAAGATCGCCGCCGTCTCAAGGGCATCCAGTCCACGGTAAAAAAGGCGGCGATTAAGGTGGAGCTGCTGCCGAAATATTCCGCCTGGGCGGACGGTGTGCTGGCCGCCGGAGGCGCTCAGCAGGATGACGTTCTGATGTACGTGATGCTGTGGCGTATCGATGCCGGGGATTATGCCGGTGCGCTGGAGATCGGGCGTCATGCCCTGCGCTATGGCTGGGTGATGCCGCTCGGTAACCGCAACGTGCAGACCGTGCTGGCTGAGGAGATGGCCGACGCGGCGCAAAGTGCCATGCTCGCAGCTGCCCCTTTCGACGCCGACCTGCTACTGCAGGCGCTGGACCTGACCACCGGGCAGGATATGCCGGACCAGTCACGGGCGCGTCTGCACAAAGCCATCGGCGCGGTGCTAAGCGAAAGCAACCCGGCATCGGCCCTGAATCACCTCACTCATGCGCTCCAGCTGGACTCCCGCTGCGGTGTGAAGAAAGACAAAGAGCGGCTGGAGCGCAGACTGCGCAACGACCGCTGACGGAACGTGCCCCGCGCACGGGCGGCACGGGATGGCGACAGGCATGGCCTCATCAAAATCCCGTTCACCGCCCACTTATTCAGGAGAAGACCGCATGAAGTTTGTTGCGCCCGAACCGGCACCGGAACAGGCGGAGGTCATCAAAAACACGCCGTTCTGGCCGGATGTGAGCCTGTCGGAGTTTCGCAGCGTGATGCGCACCGACGGCACGGTGACGCAGCCGCGTCTGAAGCAGGTGCTGCTGACCGCTATTTCAGAAGTGAACGCGGAGCTGTTCGATTTCCGCAACCGCCAGCGGATGCTCGGCTGGCAGGCGCTGGCGGAGGTGCCGTCGGACGTGCTCGACGGCAAAAGTGAGCGTATCCAGCACTATCACAACGCCGTCTATTGCTGGGCGCGGGCCGTGCTCAATGAGCGCTATCAGGACTATGACGCCACGGCGTCCGGTGTGAAGCGAGGGGAAGAGCTGGCGGAGGCCAGCGGGGACCTGTGGCGGGATGCGCGCTGGGCCATCAGCCGGGTGCAGGATGCGCCACACTGCACGGTGGAGCTTATCTGATGAAAGTGCGTGCGCACCAGTATGACACGGTGGACGCGCTGTGCTGGCGTCACTACGGGCGCACGCAGGGTGTCACGGAGCAGGTATTACAGGTCAATCCGGGGCTGGCTGAACACGGCCCCTTTTTACCGCACGGGCTGCAGGTGGAACTGCCGGATCTCCCGGCATCGACCACCGTGCAGACCGTCCAGCTATGGGACTGAATCATGACGCTTGAGAGAGTCAGCGCCTTTATCACTTACTGCATCGCCGTGCTGCTGGCCTGGCTGGGCGACCTGTCGCTCAAGGACGCCTCCACGGTCGGCGGCGTGCTGATTGGTGTGCTGATGCTGGCGATCAACTGGTACTACAAACACCAGTCTTTCAAACTGCTGCGCGGCGGCAAAATCTCCCGGGGGGAGTATGAATCCTTCAATCGTTAAGCGTTGCCTGGTCGGGGTAGTACTGGCTATCGCCGCCACGCTGCCCGGTTTTCAGTCGCTGCATACTTCCGTCGAAGGGCTGAAATTGATTGCCGATTACGAAGGCTGCCGCCTGCAGCCGTATCAGTGCAGCGCGGGCGTCTGGACCGACGGCATCGGCAACACGTCCGGCGTGACGCCCGGCAAAACTATCACCGAACGGCAGGCGGCGCAGGGGCTAATCAGAAATGTGCTGATTGTCGAACGGGCACTGGAAAAATGCGTGGTGCCATCGGTGCCGCAAAAGGTCTATGACGCCATGGTGTCGTTTGCCTTTAATGTTGGCACCGGCAACGCCTGCAGCTCCACGCTGGTGAAACTGCTGAATCAAAAGCGCTGGGCGGATGCCTGCCGCCAACTGCCGCGCTGGGTGTACGTCAAAGGCGTGTTTAATCAGGGGCTGGATAATCGCCGCGCGCGTGAAATGGCCTGGTGCCTGAAAGGGGCTGGAGTATGACGCGCACGCTGGCGGTTTTTTTGCTGCTACTGGCAGCGCTGGCCTGGCAGTCGTGGCGGCTGAACAACGCCCGGCACGCCATCGAAACGCAAGGCGAACAGCTGGCGACTAAAGCGCAGGCACTGGCGCAGAAAAACAGCCAGCTGATCGGTCTGTCCATTCTGACCGAAACCAACAGCCGGGAGCAGATGCGGCTTTATGCGGCGGCGGAACAGACCACCGCGCTGCTGCGCAACCGCCAGCACCGGATCGAGGAACTGAAACGTGAGAACGAAGATTTACGCCGCTGGGCTGACACTCCTTTGCCTGCTGACATTATCCGGCTGCGGGAACGTCCGGCCCTCGCCGGAGGTGCTGCTTACCGTGAATGGCTGTCCGAGAGTGACGCCGTGCAGCCTGAACCCGTCAGCGCCGCGCACTAACGGCGATCTGAACGCGATGCTGGATGAAACCGAGGCCGCCTGGGCGGTCTGTGCTGACAAAGTGGACACGATAGTAGCGTGCCAGGAGCGAAACAGTGAACAAGCCGCAGTCCTTACGCCGCGCCCTGAATAAGGCGGTGCCCTACGTGCGCGATAACCCGGACAAGCTGCATCTGTTCGTTGACAACGGTTCTTTGGTGGCAACCGGCGCGCGGTCCATGTCATGGGAATACCGCTACACCCTGAACGTGGTGATCGAGGATTTCAGCGGTGACCAGAATCTGCTGATGGCTCCGGTGCTACTATGGCTGAAAGCGAATCAGACAGATGCCATTAATAACCCCGACCTGCGTGAAAAACTGTTCACCTTTGAGGTGGATATTCTGCGCAACGACGTATGCGATATCAGCCTGAACCTGCAGCTGACGGAGCGCGTGCTGGTCAGCACCGACGGCGCTATCTCAACGGTTGATGCAGAGCCAGAACCTGACGAGCCCGAAGAAATGTGGACGGTGAAACGTGGATAATCTGCATAAAGTGGACGCCTGGCTGGCCGCGCTGCTGGCGAATCTTGAACCTGCCGCACGTCAGCGCATGATGCGGGAGCTGGCGCAGGAGTTGCGCCGGAATCAGCAGCAGAACATCCGGCTGCAGCGCAACCCGGACGGCAGCGGATACGAGCCGCGAAAGGTTACGGCCAGAACTAAAAAGGGGCGCATCAAGCGACAGATGTTTGCGAAGCTACGCACGGCGAAATACCTGAAAACTGCAGCCAGCGCGGAGTCGGCCAGTGTGCAGTTTGCAGGGAAGGTGCAGCGTATTGCGCGAGTACATCATTACGGCTTACGAGATCGTGTAAGCCGTAAAGGGGGAGAGGTACGTTATGCTGAGCGACGGTTACTCGGCGTCAACAGCGAAGTAAACACTCTGGCTCTTGATATTCTGATGCGCTGGCTAGCGCACTGATATCATTAATTTATGAAGACATGCTTTTCTTAGTAATGATTTAGTAAATAGTTCTCTTTGTTAAAACTATTTATAATCATAATGGATGGATGCGATGGTGGAAGTTCGAATTCATATTCGCCATCACTATGCGGAGGTGGAGTGTCCCCACTAAGAGAGTGTAGTAAGGAATTTGTTATTCTAAATTCATTGTGCATTCCAGATATGCAATTCATTACTTCATGTTGAAATGCTAATGATAGAATGTTTCGGCTGAAAGAGTTATAAACCTTAACGCCTCTAGGGCAATTTACTCTGTTTTGTCTCGATAAATTATAGCAATATGACTTGTTTACAGCTAAGCTCAGCATAGCATGAATGAATAAAGACCAATGGTCATTAGGTGAATTGTTACCTGTGTTGAAAAATCGCCCTGCACTAGTGTTTATTATTGATGATAGTGTGATTGAAAAATCTTCATTACAGAATAACCCATCCGTTGCAGAGCTTTCTTCATCTTCACATTTTGCTGTGTTCCATGCGCAAGAATTATAGAAGCCTGACTTGGAAAATTCTGAAGTTAGCGAAAGTTCTTTGTTATTGAAGGCCTGGCCTTTATAGATCAGGATGTATTTTGAATGTTCTCTGCTATCAGTTTTAGAGAAATCCCATTGTGTTACAGACGCTTCGAATTCGTTCTTTCTGGTTGAAAATTTAAAGGTAGGCCATTTGTTATATAAATAAAATTGTATGGCTTCGGTATCGTGTGCTAATGAGCCAGTACGTGCATGCAAGTTCCGTTTTGCCTGGAATAGCATCGCATTACCCATTGGTGGAATGTTGGGGGTGTTGTGGTGAACATTGATTATGAGAAGATCGGCAATCTCAACGGATTTTTCACAATCCGATGGTTTTACTTTAGGTGACTGGTGAGTATAGATTGCATCGATAATAAAATGACGATCAAGTTGTGCGTCATTCAGCATATCTTGAAGTACTCGATGGTTTTCAATAAATGAACTTATAAAACTTGGTTCATCTGCTTCTTTGGAAATTTCCTCTGATCTTTTGTAAGTGAGGAAATGCGAACTGTTTATATAGGTACGTAAAATTTCATTTAAGGACATATGATTTCCTATGGAAGCTGTTCATTTTGCCTAATTAAATATTCGTTGTGCCACCAATCATACATTTTGGGAATCTTACTACAAGTATTTGTCGCTGCCATTATAAAAAAATGAACACACAACTCACAGAAATCATGCGCCTTATCACCAACCTGATCCGTACCGGCACCGTGACCGAAGTGGACCGGGAGAACTGGCTATGCCGGGTAAAGGTGGGCGAACTCGAAACCAACTGGATTAACTGGCTGACGCTGCGCGCCGCTGGTGCCCGTACATGGTGGTGTCCGTCGCCGGATGAGCAGGTGGTGGTCCTGAGTATGGGCGGTAATCTCGAAACCGCTTTTGCGCTGCCTGCCATCTACTCCAGTGAATTTGCGCCGCCGTCGGATTCCGTGGACGGCTGCGTGACGCAGTACCCGGACGGAGGCTGGTTTGAGTACGAACCCGCCACCGGGCGCTGGCACGTTAAAGGTATCAAATCCATGGTGATCGAGGCGGCCGACAATATCACCCTCAAAACCGCTGAGTTTGTGGTGGAGGCTGACACCACGCGCATCAACAGCGAGGTGGTGATCAACGGCGCTGTCACCCAGGGCGGCGGCCCGATGAGTTCCAACGGGATCGTGGTCGATGACCATGCGCACGACAAAGTTAAATCAGGCGGCGACACGTCGGGAGGCCCGATATGACGCTTTATCTCGGTATGAGTCAGAACACCGGGAAAGCCATCACCGACACGGACCATCTGCGCCAGTCGGTGCGTGACATTCTGCTGACACCGCAGGGTAGCCGCATTGCCCGACGGGAATACGGTTCCCTGTTATCCGTCCTGATTGACCAGCCACAGAACCCGGCGCTACGCCTGCAGATCATGTCGGCGGTGTATATGGCCCTGAGCCGCTGGGAGCCACGGCTGACTCTGGACTCTATCACCATCAATTCCAACTTTGACGGCTCCATGGTCGTTGACCTTACCGGGCAGCGGAACAACGGCGCGCCTGTTTCCCTTTCCGTATCAACAGGAGCAGACAATGGCGGTCATTGACCTTTCCCAGCTCCCCGCGCCTCAGATCGTGGACGTGCCTGATTTTGAGACGCTGCTGGCGGAGCGCAAGGCCGCCTTTGTGGCGCTCTATCCGGTGGACGAGCAGGTAGCCGTCGCGCGCACGCTGGCGCTCGAATCTGAACCCATCACCAAACAGTTGCAGGAAAGCACCTACCGAGAAGTTCTGCTGCGCCAGCGTATCAATGAGGCCGCGCAGGCGGTCATGGTGGCGTATGCCCTCGGCGGCGATCTGGAACAACTTGCCGCCAATTATAACGTGAAGCGCCTGACAGTGACGCCTGCCGACAACGACGCCGTGCCGCCGGTGGCAGCTGTGATGGAAAGCGACGAGGCGCTGCGTCTGCGTGTGCCCGCAGCATTCGAAGGACTGTCCGTTGCGGGACCAACAGCGGCCTACGAATTTCACGCCAGAAGTGCTGACGGGCGCGTGGCGGATGCCAGCGCAACCAGTCCGTTACCGGCGGAGGTGGTGCTGACTTTACTGAGTCGGGAGGGTGACGGTACGGCAGACAGTGACCTGCTGGCCGTGGTTGAAAAGGCGCTGAACAGCGAGAGCGTGCGCCCGGTAGCGGACCGCCTTACTGTGCGCAGCGCCGAAATTATCTCTTACAGCGTGGATGCAACCATCTTTCTCTATCCTGGACCGGAGGCTGAGCCGGTAATGGCGGCAGCAAAAGCCAGCCTGCAGAATTACATCGCCAGCCAGACGCGGCTCGGACGTGATATTCGCCGTAGCGCTATTTATGCCGCGCTGCATGTTGAAGGTGTCCAGCGCGTGGAGCTGGCTTCTCCACTGGCTGATGTGGTGCTGGACAAAACGCAGGCCGCCTCCTGCACGCAGTGGAATGTGACCAACGGGGGCACGGATGAATAGCCTGCTGCCGCCGGGTTCATCGCCGCTTGAACGCCGACTGGCGCAAAGCTGCAGCGGAATTTCCGGGCTGGAAGTGCCGTTGCGGGATCTTTGGAACCCGGCAACCTGTCCGGTCAGTTTCCTGCCGTATCTGGCGTGGGCGTTTTCCGTGGACCGCTGGGACGAGAGCTGGACAGAAAGCGTGAAGCGCCGGGTGGTGCAGGACGCGTTCTATATCCATCAGCACAAAGGCACGACCAGCGCCGTGCGTCGGGTGGTGGAGCCGTTCGGCTTCCTGATCCGCATTATCGAATGGTGGCAGACCGGTGAACAGCCGGGTACGTTCCGCCTGGATATCGGCGTGCAGGACCAGGGCATCACAGAAGAAACCTATCTGGAGCTTGAGCGCCTCATCAGCGACGCCAAACCCTGCAGCCGTCATCTGATCGGCATGTCCATTAACCTGCAGACCAGCGGGCCGTATTTCGTCGGCGCGGCCACCTACAACGGCGAAGAAATTACGATTTACCCGTATATCAACGACACCATTATTTCCGGCGGCACCGCCTACGAGGGCGGGGCGGTCCACGTTATTGACACAGTGAGAGTGAATCCATGAGCGCAAAATTTTACACCCTGCTGACGGAGATCGGCGCAGCGAAACTGGCCAGCGCCGCCGCGCTCGGCGTGCCGCTTAAAATTACCCAGATGGCGGTGGGCGACGGTGGCGGTTTGCTCCCCACGCCCAGCGCACAGCAGACCAGGCTGATTGCTGAAAAGCGCCGTGCCGATCTCAATATGCTGTATATCGACCCGCAGAACAGCAGCCAGATTATTGCGGAGCAGGTGATCCCCGAAACTGAGGGCGGGTGGTGGATTCGCGAGGTTGGTCTGTTTGATGATACCGGTGCGCTGATTGCCGTCGGCAACTGTCCTGAAAGCTACAAGCCGCAGCTGGCGGAGGGGAGCGGGCGCACCCAGACCGTGCGCATGGTGCTGATTACCAGCAGCACCGACACTATCACCCTGAAAATTGACCCCGCTGTGGTGCTGGCGACCCGCAAGTATGTCGATGACAAGGTGCTGGAGCTGAAGGTATATGTCGATGACCTGATGGCAAAACACCTGGCTGCAGCCGATCCGCATTCTCAGTACGCCCCGAAAGAGAGTCCGACCCTGATGGGCACGCCCAAAACGCCAACAGCACCGGCGGGGACGAACACCACCCAGATTGCCAGCACGGCATTTGTGCAGGCCGTGGTGTCGTTACTCAATAACGCGCTCGGACTGAAAGCACCGCTGGCAAATCCGGCGCTGACGGGAACGCCGACGGCACCTACTGCAGCGCAAACGGCTAACAACACGCAGATTGCCAATACAGCTTTTGTTAAATCGGCTATTGCAGCACTGGTAGGGTCAACACCGGCGGCACTGGATACGCTGAATGAACTGGCTGCAGCACTGGGCAACGATCCTAACTTTGCCGCCACGATGACAAATGCACTAGCAGGGAAGATGGAGATCAGTAAAAACGGTGCGGATGTTGCTGACGTTGCCGCCTTTTTGAATAACCTCGGCCTGGGGGCTGGTTCGGCCCTGCCGGTTGGAGTGCCAGTGCCATGGCCTCTTGCTACAGCTCCGGCGGGGTGGCTCAAATGCAACGGTGCAGCTTTTACTGCGGCGCAATATCCAAAACTGGCTCAGGCGTATCCTGCTCTGAAATTACCTGATCTGCGTGGCGAGTTTATTCGTGGCTGGGACGATGGTCGTGGTGTGGATACTGGTCGCGGATTGCTATTAGCACAGGGGGGAATGTCATTCGATCATAGACACTGGTTGCCCACTACAAACGGGACGGGTGGGGATGGCGCGATGACAGCGGTCTTTATTGATGGAAATTCAGCAATGGCTTATTACCCGGATGGAACCAAC
The DNA here is from genome assembly GCF_001037805.1 of Enterobacter sp. BIDMC93. Taxonomy (NCBI): domain Bacteria; kingdom Pseudomonadati; phylum Pseudomonadota; class Gammaproteobacteria; order Enterobacterales; family Enterobacteriaceae; genus Enterobacter; species Enterobacter sp. BIDMC93. The sequence continues at coordinate 3,534,023 of NZ_KQ089962.1, read as the reverse complement.
GAATATAACCCGAACCCGTCCACGGGCACATTATTGCAGACATATACCGCAAAAGCCGCGCTTGGCTCTGCAATGTTTGGCAGTGAAACGAGGCCGCGTAACGTTGCATTTAACTATATTGTGAGGGCCGCATAATGCAAAACGCTATAATGGAATACGGTTTTGCCACAACGGGAGGTAATGTTGTGGTGTTCAATTACGATAGTGAGACGCGGGAAATCCTGTCTTCAACAACAGAGTATATTCCTGTTGGTGTGGGACTCCCCGCAAATGCGTGTACTGATGCCCCTCCTGAGGGAAAAGATGGTTTTGTTGTATGCCGAACGATTACGGACGATAGCTGGGAATATTTAGCGGATCATCGTGGCGAAACTGTATGGAATACGGAAACTGGCGAACCTGTTGAAATAACCCTGCCGGGTGGTTATCCAGCGGGGACGACAACAGTCGCACCTGAAACACCATACGATGCATGGGATGGTGTGCAATGGGTGACGAATGAAGCTGCTAAAATTGCTGCCGATGTTAAGAATGCAGAGTTAAAAAAGGCAGAGTTACTTATTATGGCAGGGGCAATAATCAGTCCTTTGCAGGATGCAGTTGAGCTGGGTATTGCTGATAATGAAGAAAGCAATCTATATGATGCGTGGAGGAAGTATCGAGTTTTATTAAATCGGGTCGATCCCCTCTTGGTGCCAAATATTGACTGGCCGGAACAACCGATTTAATTCCTCACCCCCCTCATATTTGGAGGGGGGTTATAACAATTAATGCAAGGTTTTCATTTTACTTCAATCCAAAAATACATGACTCCGCATCCTAAAAATAGAAATAGATAAATCATTTGAGTCAGTAGGCGCGAATTTGTTATTTGGTATATAGCAGGGCGATCTGCTCTCAAGAAATAGTAAAGGGAAAGAATCATAGCGCTAAATGTGAATGTGGAAAATATTATAAATATACTTAGAAAATAATTTTGAGTGGTTGAGTTATCGTCTTTTAATAAAATTATGGGGAAGCTTATTGTTATGATTGTCACAAGAGAGGATGAGATTCCAGCAGACCATAACAACGCTTCACACGTGAATTTTCTTAATAGCATGCCGAAATTGTGTCGGATGTTGTGATTGCCCCAACTTTCTTTTCTCATGTATGCCATATCTTTAAAGAAAAATGAGATGGTTATAAAGAAATATAAAAAAGCCCAAATGAAATCTAATTGTTCAATTAATTTATGAATAACGGGGGTGACATATTTGTCGAGTGCGAAGGTTGGGGCGTTTGAGCTTATAAATAAAGCTATTACAGTTATCAAACACCATACAACTAGTCGGTAAAGGATCTCCCTCCTGACAGATTGTTTTATCCAATTATCAACAACGTTATCTTCAGCTTTCATTTGATTCTCAAGCCATTGTATTAGCGATACAACAATACATACCAAATGCATGCTTAGAATTCTACATGCAGCATATGCATTCAACCCTAAAGCGGAGTGAGTGCCTTATGGCTCAGGATTATCACCATGGTGTGCGCGTCGTTGAGGTCAACGATGGCACCCGCCCCATTTCAACAGTAAGCACGGCAATTGTCGGTATGGTCTGTACCGGCGATGATGCAGATGCGTCCGTGTTCCCCCTCAATAAACCGGTCCTGCTCACCGACGTGCTGACCGCCAGCGGTAAAGCAGGCGAGTCCGGCACGCTGGCCCGCTCGCTGGATGCAATTGCCGACCAGGCTAAACCCGTGACCGTCGTTGTGCGCGTTGCACAGGGTGAAACCGAAGCGGAAACAACCTCCAACATTATCGGCGGCGTGACAGCTGACGGTAAAAAAACGGGCATGAAAGCGCTGTTATCTGCACAGTCCCAGCTCGGCGTTAAGCCGCGCATTCTGGGCGTGCCTGGGCATGACACGCAGGCGGTAGCTACTGAGCTGCTGAGCGTGGCGCAGAGTCTGCGCGGGTTCGCCTATCTGTCAGCCTACGGCTGCAAAACGGTAGAGGAAGCTATTGCCTACCGCGCTAATTTTAGCCATCGCGAGGGGATGCTGATCTGGCCTGATTTCATCAGTTTTGACACCGTGCTGAATGCTGACGCAACGGCTTACGCCTCAGCCCGTGCGCTTGGCTTGCGTGCCAAAATTGACGAACAGACCGGCTGGCACAAATCCCTGTCCAACGTGGGCGTGAACGGCGTCACCGGTATTTCTGCTGATGTGTTCTGGGATTTGCAGGACCCTGCAACTGATGCAGGGCTGCTGAACCAGAACGATGTCACCACGCTGATCCGCAAAGACGGTTTCCGCTTCTGGGGTTCCCGCTGCCTCAGTGACGATCCTCTGTTTGCCTTTGAAAACTACACCCGCACCGCGCAGGTACTGGCTGACACCATCGCAGAAGCGCACATGTGGGCGGTGGATGGCGTGCTTAACCCGTCGCTGGCTCGCGACATCATCGAAGGTATTCGCGCCAAACTGCGTAACCTGAAAACGCAGGGCTACATCATCGGCGCAGACTGCTGGCTGGATGAGTCCGTAAACGATAAAGATTCCCTGAAAGCTGGGAAGCTCACTATCGATTACGACTATACGCCGGTACCGCCTCTGGAAAACCTGATGCTACGCCAGCGCATCACCGATCAGTATCTGCTGGATTTCTCCAGCCAGGTCAGCGCGTAAGGGGACAAAATGGCTTTACCACGCAAGTTAAAACACCTGAACCTGTTTAACGACGGGAATAACTATCAGGGGATTGTTGAGTCCCTGACCCTGCCTAAATTCGGCCGCAAGTTTGAAAAGTATCGCGGCGGCGGTATGCCCGGTTCGGCTGATGTTGATCTGGGGCTTGATGATGGCGCGCTGGACACGGAATTTTCAATCGGTGGCACCGAACTGCTGTTATTCAAGCAGATGGGTAAAGCCACCGTTGACGGCATCCAGCTGCGTTTCACCGGCTCCATTCAGCGTGATGATACCGGCGAAGTGCAGGCTGTTGAGCTGGTTGTGCGCGGGCGACATAAAGAAGTCGATTCCGGCGAATGGAAAACCGGCGAGAGCAACAACACAAAAGTCAGCAGCACCAACAGCTACGCGAAGCTGACCATTAACGGCGAGGTGCTCTATGAGGTTGATGTGATCAACATGATTGAAATCGTTGATGGCGTGGACCTGATGGAAGAACACCGCAACGCCCTGGGTCTCTGATCTACTTTAAAGGCGCGGGCAGCCGCGCCAGTACCTTATTAACAGGAGATGACAATGAGCGAACAACAGACTGAAAAAACCGTACCGCTGGACACCCCAATCAAACGCGGTAAAACCGAAATTGCCGAAATTGTGCTGCGCAAGCCGCAGTCCGGCGCGCTGCGTGGCACCCGTCTGCAGGCGATCATGGATATGGACGTCGGCGCGATGATGACGATTATTCCCCGCATCTCCACGCCCGCGCTGACCGCTCAGGAAATGGCTGAAATGGACCCCGCAGATCTCACCGCGCTGTCGGTTGAGGTGGTCACTTTTTTGTTGAAGAAATCGGTGCTTGCCGGTTTGCCGACAGCCTGACGGTAGAAGACCTGGTGGCTGATATCGCCACTATTTTTCACTGGCCGCCGTCCGTCACTGACGTTATGCCGCTGACCGAAGTGCTGGAGTGGCGGCATAAAGCGATTCAGAGAAGCGGGGCCAGCGATGAGTGACACTAACCTGCGTTTGCAGGTAATTCTTAATGCGGTTGATAAGCTCACCCGCCCATTCCGATCAGCGCAGGCCAGCTCTAAAGAGCTGGCTACCGCCATTCAGCAAAGCCGCGCAAGATTAAAAGAACTGGACGCCCAGGCGGGCCGTATTGATGGTTTCCGCAAGGCAAGCGCGCAGCTGGCCGTCACCGGCAACAGTCTGAAAGCCGCACGCGAAGAAGCGGCGAAACTTGCCACGCAGTTCTCGGCCACTAACCGCCCGACGGCGGCACAGGCTCGTCTGCTTGAGCAGGCAAAAAACCGCGTTAACGAGCTGCAGAGCAAATACAACGGCCTGCGTCAGTCGGTGCAGCGTCAGCGTCTTGCGCTCAATGAGGCCGGGCTGGACACTAAAAAGCTGAGCAGTGCGCAGCGGGAGCTGCGGCAGAACGCCGACGAAACCCGGCAGGCGCTGGACCGACAGCAGAAATCCCTTAAACGCCTGGGCGAGCAGCAGGCCCGTATGAACGCCGTCCGCGATCAGTATTCGCGGCGACTTGAGGTGCGGGATCGTATCGCGGGCGCCGGAGCAACAACTACTGCCGCCGGGCTGGCGATGGGGGCGCCGGTGATGGCTGCCGTTAAAAGCTATGCCAGCATGGAAGATGCGATGAAAGGCGTGGCAAAGCAGGTTAACGGGCTGCGGGACGACAACGGCAACCGCACAAAACAGTTTTACGACATGCAGGATGCCATCAAGGCCGCCAGTGAGCAGCTGCCGATGGAGAATGGTGCCATCGATTATGCCGCGCTGGTTGAAGGTGGCGCACGCATGGGCGTGACAAACCAGAACGATTCTTACGAAGACCAGAAGCGTGACCTGCTGGCCTTTGCATCCACTGCAGCAAAGGCCGCAACGGCATTCGAGTTGCCCGCTGATGAGCTGGCGGAAGGGCTGGGGAAAATCGCGCAGCTGTATAAAGTGCCGACCCGCAATATTGAACAGCTTGGCGATGCCCTGAACTACCTGGACGATAACGCCATGTCTAAGGGCGGCGATATCATCAATGTGCTGCAGCGCATGGGCGGCGTGGCCGACAGGCTTGATTTCCGTAAGGCGGCCGCGCTGGGTTCCACCTTCCTGTCTCTGGGCACCGCGCCTGAAATTGCCGCCAGCGCATCAAATGCGATGGTGCGCGAACTGTCGATTGCAACCATGCAGAGCAAGCGGTTCATGGAAGGTATGGATCTGCTGAAACTCAATCCAGAAGAGATTGAAAAGCATATGACAAAGGACGCAATGGGGACTATTCAGCGCGTGCTGGAGAAGGTCAACAAACTGCCGCAGGACAAGCGCCTGTCCGCCATGACGATGATATTTGGCAAGGAGTTTGGCGATGATGCGGCGAAGCTTGCAAACAACCTGCCGGAGCTGCAGCGACAGCTGAAACTCACCTCAGGCACTGAGGCTAACGGCTCCATGCAGAAAGAATCCGATATCAATAAGGATTCACTTTCCGCGCAGTGGTTGCTTGTTAAAACGGGCGCGCAGAACGCTTTCAGTAGCCTGGGTGAAACCCTGCGCCAGCCGCTGATGGATATCATGGGGTACGTCAAAAACGTTACCGGGGCACTGCGTCGATGGGTTGAGGCTAACCCGCAGCTGGCGGGCACGCTGATGAAAGTGGCTGCAGCCACAGCTGCGATCACAGTTGTGCTCGGCACGCTGGCGGTGGCCGTGGCTGCCGTGCTGGGGCCGCTGGCGGTGATCCGTTTTGGCCTGTCCGTGCTGGGTGTAAAAACACTCCCCTCCGTTATGTCTGCAGTGACCCGCACCGGCGGCGCGCTGTCCTGGTTGGCAAATGCGCCGCTTTCCCTGTTGCGCCGTGGCCTGGCGGCATCCGGCAGCAGCGCCGGATTGCTGGCGTCTCCCCTTAACTCCCTGCGCCGTTCTGCCGGGCTGGCTGGCAATGCGCTGAAAGCGCTGGCCGGTGCACCGCTTGCTGTTCTTCGCAGCGGAATGTCTGGTATTCGCAACATTATCGGCATGGTAATGAATCCGCTGACCGCGTTGCGCGGGGGATTATCCGCAGCCGGTGGCGTGGTGCGTTTTCTGTCGTCCGGCCCGCTGGCCCTCCTTCGCGTCGCGCTGTACGGAATTTCTGGGTTGCTGGGCGCCCTGCTTAGTCCGATAGGGCTGGTCGTGGCAGCCCTGGCTGGCGTGGCGCTGGTTGTCTGGAAATACTGGCAACCGATAAGCGCATTTTTAGGCGGAGTGGTTGAAGAATTCAAAGCTGCAGCTGCGCCTATAAGTTCGGCGTTTGAGCCACTGCAGCCTGTTTTCCAGTGGATAGGTGACAAGGTCCAGGCGTTGTGGGGCTGGTTTACTGATCTGCTGACGCCGGTTAAATCCACCTCTGCAGAACTGCAAAGCGCGGCGTCAATGGGGCGACAGTTTGGGGAAGCGCTGGCGGCAGGGCTGAACATGGTCATGCACCCGCTGGATTCGCTTAAATCGGGCGTGTCCTGGCTGCTTGAAAAACTTGGCATTGTCAGCAAGGAGGCTGCTAAAGCGAAGCTTCCTGAGCAGGTCACGCGGCAGCAACCAGCCACGGTAAACACAGACGGTAAAGTGGTGCTGCCGCCTGGCGGATTCCCGCCGATGGGTTTTGCTGGCATGTACGACAGCGGCGGTACCATTCCGCGCGGCCAGTTCGGCATCGTGGGTGAGAATGGCCCTGAGATAGTTAACGGGCCCGCCAATGTCACCGGCAGGAAACGGACTGCTGATCTGGCAAGGGTGGCGGCAACGCTCAATCCTTCCCGGACGGAACCGGCCAGCGCTAAACAATATCCTGAACGCGGGATAGTTCTGCCGCCTGCTAATGTGAACGGTCCGGCAAATCTTCCGGTAATCAATCGTACTACTGAACTGGTGAAACTGGCGGCAACGGTAAGCCCCGTTCGTGATGTAACAGCCAGCCCGGAGCATCGGCCTGAAAGCAGGTTGATACTGCCGCCTGAGATTGTTAACGCCCCGGTAAATGGTCCTGGTCGGGATCGTGCTGCGGAGCTGGCTGATATCTCTGCAGCCGTCATGCCAGCACCGGCCATTATGGAAATCACGGATAACAGGGCTGAACCGATGGCTATGCGCCAGAAGGTGTTCGCTTCCGTGGTCGCTGGCGTAATGGGCCTGGCGGCTGCCCCGGCAGAAGCCGCACCACTTCATCCGCACAGTGTACCTGTCAGGACGCAACCGGCGCCGTCGGCAAAGGCAGAGAGACAGCCGCAGGTAATTAAGTACGAGATAAGCGCGCCAATTCATATTGTCGCCCAGCCAGGGCAAAGCGCACAGGATATCGCCCGCGAGGTGGCCCGGCAGTTTGATGAGCGTGAGCGCAGGGCCAGGGCAAAAACACGCAGTAATTTCAGTGATCGAGGGGGGTACGAATAATGATGATGGTGCTGGGGTTGTACGTATTCATGCTGCGCACCGTGCCCTATCAGGAGCTGCAGTATCAGCGCAGCTGGCGGCACGCAGCCAACAGCCGGGTTAACCGGCGCCCGTCAACGCAGTTTCTTGGACCGGATAACGATACGCTTACTCTGTCCGGCGTCCTGCTGCCGGAGATTACCGGCGGCAGGTTGTCTTTGCTGGCGCTGGAGCAGATGGCGGAGCTGGGAAAAGCCTGGCCCTTGATTGAGGGGAGCGGGACGATTTACGGCATGTTTGTGATCGAGAGTCTGAGCCAGACAAAAACAGAATTTTTTGAGAGCGGTATGCCCCGGCGCATCGAATTTTCGCTGAGCCTGAAAAGGGTGGATGAATCGCTGTCTGATATGTTTGGCAGCCTCAGCGATCAGCTCAGTAATTTGCAGGACTCCGCCACCTCCGCGATAGGCAATATGAAAAATACGGTTGGGGGGTTACTGCAGTGAATTTCAGCTCTGATCTCCTGAACCTGAACAGCAAAACTCCCGGTTTCAGTATCATCATTGAAGGTAAAGATGTGACTACCGTGCTGGATGCGCGCCTGATGAGTCTGACGCTGACGGATAACCGGGGCTTTGAAGCGGACCAGCTTGATCTGGAACTGGACGACTCGGACGGGCAAATCGTTCTGCCGCGTCGGGGGGCCATTATTCAGTTTGCGCTGGGGTGGAAAGGTCAGCCGCTTTTTCCGAAAGGGGCCTTTACTGTCGATGAGATTGAGCACAGCGGCGCGCCTGACCGTCTCACAATTCGCGCGCGTAGCGCAGATTTCCGTGAAACCCTTAACACGCGACGTGAAAAGTCCTGGCACCAGACAACGGTGGGTGAGGTCGTGAAGGAAATCGCCGCCAGGCATAAATTAAAGATGGCGCTGGGCCAGGACCTGATGGACAAACCTGTGGATCATCTTGACCAGACCAACGAGAGCGATGCGAGTTTCCTGATGAAGCTGGCGCGGCAGTATGGAGCGATAGCCTCAGTTAAGGACGGCAATCTGTTGTTTATCCGCCAGGGGCAGGGCAGAACGGCAAGCGGCAAGCCGCTGCCGGTTATTACCATAACCCGCCAGGCCGGTGACGGTCATCGTTTTACCCTGGCCGACCGCGATGCCTATACGGGGGTGATTGCCAGCTGGCTCCATACCCGTGAGCCAAAGAAAAAAGAGACAGCAAAGGTTAAGCGCCGTCGAAAGAAAACCACCGCGGCAAAGGAGCCGGAAGCAAAACAGGGCGATTACCTGGTTGGAACGGATGAAAACGTGCTGGTACTCAACAGAACTTATGCAAACCGCAGCAACGCAGAGCGAGCTGCAAAGATGCAGTGGGAGCGCCTGCAGCGCGGGGTTGCAACATTCTCCCTGCAGCTCGCTGAAGGGCGGGCCGATCTCTACACCGAAATGCCAGTGAAGGTTAGCGGCTTTAAGCAGCCCATTGATAATGCGGAGTGGACCATCACGACGCTGACTCACACCGTCAGCCCGGATAACGGGTTTACGACCAGTCTGGATCTCGAAGTGAAAATAGATGGGTTCGAAATTGAATGATTAGTTCCAAATTGAGAACAATGATGTATCATTATTGCGAACTGGTTAAGAGTGAGGGCTGAACGAAATGATGAATTGTCCGATGTGCGGCCAGGCCGCGCATACACGCAGTAGCTTTCAGGTTTCCAGCGAAACCAAAGAACGATACAACCAGTGCACCAATATTGAGTGCGGTCATACGTTCGTGACGCATGAAACTTTTGTGCGGTCCGTGTGCCGTCCGCAAAAAATCAGCGCTGCACCGCCACATCCGAAAGGAATGCAGGAACAATTAGCTTACTGATATTGACCCGCTGCTGGCGGGTTTTTTATTGATTGCTATCGCCATAGCAAAAGCGCTGTCGCCACTTTGTCGCCATGCATGGGAAAGGGTGGTTATAAGTAATTGATTTAATGGGTGGAAAATTTCAGGCAACAAAAAACCCATCAACCTTGAACCAAAACGGCGGGGTTGATGGGCTCCACAAATTGGGGACATCAAAGAAAAGCAGTGGCACTAGTTATGACTGCACCCTGCGTAAAAAGTTCTGCGCGTAACGAAAATTTTTTCAGCCACACGCAAACTTGAGATTTATCCGAGTCCTGGCCAGATAATGATGATCAGCGTACCCGCCAGCGTCAGCAGCACGTTGGCGATTGCGTACGTGCCTGCATAGCCCAGCGCCGGGATATTGCTGCGCGCGGTGTCGCTGATGATCTCCATCGCCGGTGCGCAGGTGCGCGCGCCCATCATCGCGCCGAAGAGCAGGGCGCGGTTCATGCGCAGCACGTAGGCGCCGAACAGGAAACAGATCACCACCGGTACCAGGCTGACGATAAGTCCGGAAACCAACATTTGCCAGCCGACCGCGCCCAGGCCGTTGCCAATGCCGCTCCCGGCGCTTAATCCGACACCCGCCATAAAGACCATCAGACCGAACTCTTTCACCATGTTCAGCGCCCCCTGAGGGATATAGCCGAAGGTGGGATGGTTCGCTCGCAGGAAGCCCAGCATGATCCCGGCGAACAGCAGACCGGCTGCGTTACCAATGCCGAAGCTAAAGTTGCTGAACTGGAAGGTGATCATCCCGATCATCAGGCCGACAATGAAGAAGGCGCAGAAGGCTAACAGGTCCGTCACCTGGCTGTGGATCGAGATAAAGCCGATACGGTCGGCAACGGTTTTAACCCGTCGGGCATCGCCGCTGACCTGCAACACATCGCCTTTATTGAGCACCACGTTATCGTCGATAGGCATTTCAATCTGGCTGCGGATCACGCGGTTGAGGAAACAACCGTGGTCGGTCAGCTTCAGCTGTGCCAGACGGCGGCCCACGGCGTTGTGGTTTTTCACCACAATCTCTTCGGTGACGATACGCATGTCCAGCAGGTCGCGGTCAAACACCTCTTTCCCGTTGCGGAAGCTCGGATCGAGACGCGCGTGGGCGTCCGGGTAGCCAACAAGGGCGATGTCATCGCCCATCTGGAGCACCGCGTCACCGTCCGGGTTTGCCAGAATGCCGTTACGACGGATACGTTCGATGTAGCAGCCGGTCTGACGGTAGATCCCCAGCTCGCGCAGGTTTTTCCCGTCGGTCCAGGCAACCAGCTCCGGCCCAACGCGGTAGGCGCGGATCACCGGCAGGTAAACTTTACGTTTGGAGTCCGTGTCCAGGCCGCGCTCGCGGGCGATGGTCTGGGCGCTGGTCTGAAGATCCTGATGCTGAAGTTTTGGCAGATAGCGCGCGCCAACAATCAGGCTCACCAGACCAATCAGATAGGTCAGGGCATAGCCCAGACTCAGGTTGTCTAGCGCGGAGGAAAGCTGCGTGCCTGCCATGCCAGAATGACGAAGCGTATCCCCCGCGCCAACAAGCACCGGCGTGGAGGTCATCGAGCCTGCCAGCATACCGGCCGTTAAGCCGATGTCCCAGCCAAACAGTTTGCCCAGCCCTAACGCAATCAGCAGGGCGCTGCCGACCATCACCAGCGCCAGCATCAGGTAATTTTTGCCGTCTCGGAAGAAAATGGAAAAAAAGTTCGGACCGGCTTCCACGCCTACGCAAAAAATAAACAGCATGAAACCTAAGTTAAGCGCGTCCGTGTTAATACTGAAATGTTGTTGACCTAATAACAGGGAGACGACTAAAACGCCAATGGAATTACCAAGTTGAACTGAACCCAGGCGTAATTTACCCAGACAAAGGCCCAGCGCCAGTACCACAAATAATAACAGGATGTAATTCCCATTTAACAAGTCTGCGACGTTTATATTCACGGAGGCTAACTTCTTGTTTACCAGTAAGTTGTTGAATGAAAGGACTATTTGGGCTACTGTTTTCAGAGTCAGGGAATCACTTTGCATCTCCCTGCTTCCTGATAAATACCCTAAACACTAGCAGTCGGTTAGTTTAATCGTAATAGCTACCGACAGCCACCTATTATCGCACGACTTCTGTGCGTGCTTTGGCAAGGATTGCCGCATTGCTTTATCTGACTGGGCGTCCACCGGACGATTTTTGTATTTGATAGAGATAAGTCAGGAGGATAGTTTGAACTTTAAACGAAACTGGGCTGGCGTAATCAGCTGTTTTTTGCTGTTTACGGTCGTTTGCATGTCGCTCGCTTTTAACGTGAAAGGCGCCTTCAGAGCGTCCGGTCATCCCGAGCTGGGCCTGTTGTTCTTCATCCTGCCGGGGGTAGTCGCCGGTTTTCTCTCGCGTAAAGGCGAGGTGGTGATGCCGCTTATTGGGGCAATGCTTGCGGCCCCGCTCTGCCTGCTTCTGATGCGCGTGCTGTTTCTCTCGTCGAGAAGCGTCTGGCAGGAAGTGGCGTGGCTACTGAGTGGCGTTTTCTGGTGTGCGCTGGGCGCGCTCTGTTTCTTATTTACGCGCAGCCTGCTGCAACAGCGGAAGCACCGTAAATAAAAACGCCCTCAGGGTGAGGGCGTCTTCGCATTACTGAGCCGCAAACAGGCCCAGGTGTTCTTTGGCGTAGGCCTCAAAATCGGTGCAGCCGCCGATGTGTTTCTGATCGAGGAAGATCTGCGGCACGGTTTCAACCGGTTTACCCACGGTTTTTTCCAGATCGGCTTTAGTGATGCCTTCCGCGTGGATATCCACGTAACGGAAGTTGAAATCATCACGTTCTTCAGTCAGTTTCTCTGCCAGCTCTTTCGCGCGTACACAGTAAGGGCATCCTGGACGACCAAAAATTACTGCAAACATTTCTCTCTCCTCAAAAAACAAGCCTGACGGCGAATGGCGCCTATAGTGCACGATAACCTGCCGTCATGGAAAGAAGGTTTCACCTGTCACTTTGATACAGTCAGGCTATGTTTCGCCAATTACATCAGGTGGATCATTGCCTATACTGGCTGCCATACGTTTTACGCAACACAAAGAGAGACAAAATGACGCCAACCATTGACCTGCTTCGTTCCCACCGTTCCATTCGCCATTTCACCGATGAGCCGATTACCCAGGCGCAGCGGGAAGCGATCATCGACAGCGCAAGAGGCACCTCCAGCTCCAGCTTTTTGCAGTGCAGCTCCATTATCCGCATCACCGATCCGGCGATGCGTGAGCAGCTGGTAACGCTGACGGGCGGACAAAAGCACGTTGCCCAGGCGGCTGAGTTCTGGGTGTTCTGCGCCGATTTTAACCGTCACCTGCAAATCTGCCCCGAGGCCGAGCTGGGGCTGGCGGAACAGCTGCTGCTGGGCGTGGTGGATACGGCGCTGATGGCGCAAAACGCGTTCACGGCGGCGGAATCGCTGGGGCTTGGCGGCGTCTATATTGGCGGGCTGCGTAACAACATCGAAAGCGTGACGGAACTGCTGAAGCTGCCGAAACACGTGCTGCCGCTGTTTGGTCTGTGCCTCGGCTGGCCGGCGGATAACCCGGATCTGAAGCCGCGCATTCCTGCTGCGATGCTGGTGCATGAAAACCACTACCAGCCGGTCGACCAGGACGTTCTGCATCAATACGATGAAGAGCTGGCGAACTACTATCTGACGCGCGACAGCAACAACCGCCGCGACACCTGGAGCGACCATATTCGTCGCACCATCATCAAGGAGAACCGCCCGTTCATTCTTGATTACCTGCACAAACAGGGCTGGGCAACGCGGTAGTCCATTCCTCCTGCGCCTCGTGTATGATAGGCAGGCTTTTACCATGTCTTTAGAGAGGTGCAGGGTGAAAATTGCCATATTGTCCCGGGATGGAACGCTCTATTCATGTAAACGCCTGCGAGAAGCGGCGGCGAAACGCGGACATCAGATTGAAATCCTCGATCCGATGTCCTGCTATATGAACATCGACCCTGCGGCATCGTCGATTCATTACAAAGGCCGCAAACTCCCGCATTTTGATGCGGTGATCCCCCGCATTGGCTCCCAGATTACCTATTACGGTACGGCTGCGCTGCGCCAGTTTGAAATGCTGGGAAGCTATCCGCTCAACGAGTCCGTGGCGATCTCCCGCGCCCGCGATAAGCTGCGCTCGCTGCAACTGCTGGCGCGCCAGGGGATCGATCTGCCCGTCACCGGGATTGCCCACTCCCCGGACGATACCAGCGATTTAATCGACATGGTGGGCGGTGCGCCGCTGGTCATTAAGCTGGTGGAAGGCACGCAGGGTATTGGGGTGGTACTGGCGGAGACGCGTCAGGCGGCGGAAAGCGTGATTGACGCGTTTCGCGGTCTGAATGCCCATATTCTGGTGCAGGAGTATATTAAAGAGGCCAACGGGTGCGACATCCGCTGCTTTGTAGTGGGCGATGAAGTGGTGGCCGCCATTGAGCGGCAGGCGAAAGAGGGCGACTTCCGCTCTAACCTGCACCGCGGCGGTATCGCGCGGGTGGCCCTTATCAGCGAGCGCGAGCGCGAGATTGCGGTGAAAGCGGCGCAGACGCTGGGCCTGGACGTGGCGGGGGTCGATCTGCTGCGTGCCGGGCGCGGGCCGCTGGTGATGGAAGTCAACGCCTCGCCGGGGCTGGAAGGGGTGGAAAAAACCACAGGCGTCGATATTGCAGGTAAAATGATCGCATGGATTGAACGCCATGCGACGCCGGGATTTTGCCTGAAAACGGGCGGTTAAATGGATCGGCGCGCACTTTTTGCGTAATCTGGACAACGTTTTTATTTAAGAGGCTGCACAGCGATGGATTTACAGGTCGTACCTACACTGGATACGTTACGTCAATGGCTCGATGATGCCGGTATTACTTTCTTCGAATGCGACTCCTGCCAGGCGCTGCATCTGCCTCACATGCAAAATTTCGATGGCATTTTCGATGCCAAAATCGATCTGATTAACGACGTGATCCTGTTCTCGGCGCTGGCTGAAGTAAAGCCTTCTGCGCTGCTGGCGCTGGCGTCTGATCTGTCAGCGATCAACGCCAGTTCTTTGACGGTGAAAGCGTTTCTCGACATACAGGATGATAATCTGCCAAAGCTGGTGGTTTGCCAGTCTTTATTCTCCGGCGCGGGGCTCTCCTTCAAGCAGTTCGCCTGGTTTATGCGCCTGAGCGAAGAGCAAATTTCCATGGTAATGATGGAAGCCAACGCACATCACCTGCTGTATAGCGCGGAAGATGATGCCGAGAATAATGTTGCATCTCCCAATTTTCTCCACTAAGCCTGTCTGACTTTTGCGCAGTCGCTGCCAGAGCGGCTGCATAACACCGTTTTTTCTGCTGCTTTTAACCTTTCTTTAAAGAGTTTTTCACCTCCTCTCCGGCCGTTTCGGCTTATCACGTAGACATAATCTGCATAAAAAATTGATAAAAGGCGTTTTTTCGTCTGGGCTATAGCCGGAGACACGGGCTACAGTTATTCTTGCGGTGCTTAAAAAAGCGAGCGGAACCTGCCGGGAAGAGGGGGGTATTTTATTTCGGGCAGAGCGACAAACTATGCATGATTATTGCATATCTTCAGGCTGCACAGTTTTGGTTCGTTTGTTAACGAACTTTCAGAAGGAATAACAATATGATCGCCTTGAATAAAAAATGGTTATCGGGTCTGGTTGCGGGTGCACTGATGGCCGTCTCTGCCGGCACGCTCGCTGCGGAACAAAAAACGCTGCACGTCTATAACTGGTCTGACTATATTGCGCCGGACACCGTCGCGAATTTTGAAAAAGAGACCGGCATTAAGGTTGTCTACGACGTATTCGATTCCAACGAAGTGCTGGAAGGCAAACTGATGGCGGGCAGCACCGGTTTCGATCTGGTGGTGCCGTCGGCAAGCTTCCTGGAGCGTCAGCTGACCGCCGGTGTCTTCCAGCCGCTGGACAAGAGCAAATTACCGAACTGGAAGAACCTCGATCCGGACGTGCTGAAGCTGGTGGCGAAGCACGATCCGGAGAATAAATACGCGATGCCTTACCTGTGGGCGACAACCGGTATTGGCTATAACGTGGATAAAGTCAAAGCGGCGCTGGGCCCGGACGTCAAGCTGGACAGCTGGGACGTGGTGCTGAAGCCGGAAAACCTCGAGAAGCTGAAAAGCTGCGGCGTCTCTTTCCTCGATGCGCCGGAAGAGATTTTCGCCACCGTGCTTAACTATCTCGGCAAAGATCCAAACAGCAGCAAGGCCGACGACTACACCGGTCCGGCGACCGACCTGCTCCTGAAGCTGCGTCCGAATATTCGCTACTTCCACTCCTCTCAGTACATCAACGACCTGGCTAACGGGGATATCTGCGTGGCCATCGGCTGGGCGGGCGATGTCTGGCAGGCGGCGAACCGCGCGAAAGAGGCCAAAAACGGCGTGAATGTTTCCTACTTCATTCCGAAGGAGGGGGCGCTGGCGTTCTTCGACGTCTTCGCGATGCCGGCTGATGCGAAAAATAAAGAGGAAGCGTATCAATTCCTCAACTACCTGATGCGTCCGGAGGTGATTGCCCACATCAGCGACCATGTCTACTACGCCAACGGTAACAAGGCCTCCGTGCCGCTGGTGAGCGAAGAAATCCGCAATAATCCGGCGATCTATCCGCCAGCCGATGTGTTTGCCAAGCTCTTCACCCTGAAAGTGCAGGAACCGAAAATTGACCGTGTGCGTACCCGCGCGTGGACCAAGGTGAAAAGCGGTAAGTAACGGCGTTTGATATCGTTGCCCGGTGGCGCTGTCGCTTACCGGGCCGACAGATCCCGTAGGCCGGGCAAGCGTTAGCGCCGCCCGGCGATGCGCACCCTGACGGTGCGTTTGCACCAGTGTTGATCTATGCCGGAGAGCACCCCGTGAATGACGCGATCCCCCGCCCGCAGGCGAAAGTCCGTAAAGCGCTGACCCCGCTTCTTGAAATTCGTAACCTCACCAAATCCTTCGACGGCCAGCATGCCGTGGACGATGTCAGCCTGACGATCTACAAAGGTGAAATTTTTGCTTTGCTCGGCGCATCGGGCTGCGGCAAATCAACACTGCTGCGTATGCTGGCAGGCTTTGAACAGCCTACCGCCGGGCAGATCGTGCTGGATGGGGTAGACCTCTCCAGCGTGCCGCCGTACCAGCGGCCCATAAACATGATGTTCCAGTCCTATGCCCTGTTCCCGCACATGACCGTTGAGCAGAACATCGCCTTCGGCCTGAAGCAGGACAAACTGCCGAAAGCCGAAATCACCGCGCGCGTGGCAGAGATGCTGAGCCTGGTGCATATGCAGGAGTTTGCGAAGCGTAAGCCGCATCAGCTTTCCGGCGGCCAGCGTCAGCGCGTGGCGCTGGCAAGAAGTCTGGCGAAGCGTCCAAAATTATTACTGCTCGACGAGCCGATGGGCGCGCTGGATAAAAAGCTGCGCGACCGGATGCAGCTGGAAGTGGTGGATATCCTCGAGCGCGTGGGGGTGACCTGCGTGATGGTGACTCATGACCAGGAAGAGGCGATGACCATGGCCGGGCGCATTGCGATCATGAATCGCGGTAAGTTCGTGCAGATCGGCGAGCCGGAAGAGATCTACGAACACCCGACAACCCGCTACAGCGCGGAGTTCATCGGCTCGGTGAACGTCTTCGAAGGGCTACTGAAGGAACGCCAGGACGACGGTCTGGTGATTGAATCGCCGGGGCTGGTGCACCCGCTGAAGGTTGATTCTGATAACTCCGTGGTGGACAACGTGCCGGTTTACGTTGCCCTGCGCCCGGAAAAAATCATGCTTTGCGATGAGCCGCCCACCGATGGCTATAACTTTGCCGTGGGCGAAGTGGTACACATTGCCTATCTCGGCGATCTGTCGATTTACCATGTGCGCCTGAAAAGCGGCCAGATGCTCAGCGCCCAGTTACAGAACGAACATCGTTATCGCAAGGGACAGCCAACCTGGGGCGACGAAGTGAGCCTCTGCTGGGATGCGGACAGTTGCGTAGTCCTGACGGTATAAGGAGCGGTCATGAGCACATTTGAACCACCAGCCCGCGTCAAAAAACCGGGCGGTTTCGCGCTCTGGCTGGCGCGCATGCAGATGGCGCATGGCCGCAAGCTGGTCATCGCCATGCCCTATATCTGGCTGATCCTGCTGTTTCTGCTGCCGTTCCTGATCGTCTTTAAGATCAGCCTGGCGGAGATGGCGCGGGCGATCCCACCGTATACCGATCTGTGGGAGTGGGCCGACGGGCAGCTGACGCTGACCTTAAACCTCGGCAATTTCCTGCAACTGACCGACGATCCGCTCTATTTCGAAGCCTATTTGCAGTCGTTACAGGTTGCGGCTATTTCTACGATTTGCTGCTTGTTGATGGGCTACCCGCTGGCGTGGGCAGTGGCGCACAGCAAGCCGTCGACGCGAAATATTTTACTGCTGTTGGTCATTTTACCGTCGTGGACGTCGTTCCTGATCCGCGTGTACGCGTGGATGGGGGTCCTGAAGAATAACGGCATATTGAATAATTTCCTGCTGTGGCTTGGGGTCATCGACCAGCCGCTGACGATCCTGCACACCAACCTTGCGGTGTATATCGGGATTGTCTATGCCTATCTGCCGTTTATGGTGCTGCCGATCTATACGGCGCTGACGCGAATCGATTACTCGCTGGTGGAAGCCTCGCTGGATCTCGGCGCACGCCCGTTGAAGACTTTTTTCAGCGTCATTGTGCCGCTCACCAAAGGCGGGATCATCGCCGGATCGATGCTGGTGTTTATCCCGGCGGTCGGGGAGTTTGTGATCCCGGAACTGCTCGGCGGCCCGGACAGCATCATGATTGGCCGCGTGCTGTGGCAGGAGTTCTTCAATAACCGCGACTGGCCGGTGGCCTCGGCGGTGGCGATCGTCATGTTACTGCTGCTGATCGTGCCGATCATGTGGTTCCACAAACATCAGCAGAAACAGATGGGAGACCACGGATGAACAACTTACCGGTAGTACGCTCCCCGTGGCGAATTGCGATCCTGATTATCGGCTTTACCTTCCTGTATGCGCCAATGCTGATGCTGGTGATCTACTCGTTCAACAGCTCTAAGCTGGTCACCGTCTGGGCGGGCTGGTCGACGCGCTGGTACAGCGAGCTGTTCCACGATGATGCGATGATGAGCGCGGTGGGGCTGAGCCTGACCATTGCGGCGCTGGCGGCGACGATGGCCTGCGTGCTGGGCACTATCGCCGCGCTGGTGATGGTGCGCTTTGGCCGTTTCCGCGGGGCGAATGGTTTCGCGTTTATGATCACCGCCCCGCTGGTTATGCCGGACGTCATCACCGGCCTGTCGCTGCTGCTGCTGTTTGTCGCGCTGGCGCACGCCATCGGCTGGCCAGCGGATCGCGGGATGCTCACCATCTGGCTGGCACATGTCACCTTCTGTACGGCGTATGTGGCGGTGGTGATCTCCTCGCGGCTGCGCGAGCTGGATCGCTCCATTGAAGAGGCGGCGATGGATCTCGGCGCAACGCCGCTGAAGGTCTTTTTCATCATCACGCTGCCGATGATTATGCCAGCAGTGATCTCCGGCTGGCTGCTGGCGTTCACGCTCTCGCTCGACGATCTGGTTATCGCCAGCTTTGTGTCGGGGCCGGGCGCGACGACGCTGCCGATGCTGGTCTTCTCCAGCGTGCGGATGGGGGTGAATCCGGAGATCAACGCCCTGGCGTCCATCATCCTTGGCGTGGTCGGAATTGTCGGATTTATCGCCTGGTATTTGATGGCGCGCGCGGAAAAACAGCGTGTGCGCGATATCCAGCGTGCAAGACGCGGCTGAAGGAATTACTATTTCCAGTGATGTGCCGCGTATGACGCGGCACTGTTTTTCAGGGAAGTAAAAACATTGGGATTCTTACAAAAAACACGTCATTCGCACGCTCGTCCGAACGTCCCTGCACTGGTGCAGGTGGCGGCGCTCGCCATTATTATGATCCGCTGCCTGGATGTGCTGATGATAATGAACACGCTGGGTCCGCGCGGAATGGGGGAATTTATTCACCGCAGCGCGCAGACGTGGAATCTGACGCTGGTGTTTCTCAGCAGCCTGATGCTGGTGTTTATTGAGATCTACTGTGCGTTCTCGCTGGTGAAAGGACGTAACTGGGCGCGCTGGGTGTATCTGCTTACGCAGATCACCGCCGCAGGCTACCTGTGGGCCGCCTCGCTGGGCTATGGCTATCCGGAGCTGTTCAGCATACCCGGTGAGTCGCGACGCGAGATTTTCCATTCACTGGTGATGCAAAAACTGCCGGATATGCTGGTGCTCTGCCTGCTTTATCTCCCGGCTTCCAGTCGGCGGTTCTTCCGCCTGCAATAATGTGTATAATCGCAGCCCTCGTGTTTCTTAAGGTTTTCATATGCAGTGCGCACTCTATGACGCCGGACGCTGCCGCTCCTGTCAGTGGATAGAACAACCGGTATCTCAACAACTCACCGCCAAAATGGCCGACCTGCAACAGCTGCTGACAGCACATGCGGTGGGCGAGTGGTGCGCACCCGTCAGTGGCCCGGAACAGGGCTTTCGCAATAAAGCCAAAATGGTGGTCAGCGGCAGCGTTGAAAAGCCGCTGCTGGGGATGCTGCACCGCGACGGCACCCCGGAAGATTTAACCGACTGCCCGCTATATCCCGCCTCGTTTGAGCCGGTGTTTAGCGCGCTGAAGCCGTTTATCGCCCGGGCGGGGTTAACGCCCTATAACGTTGCCCGCAGGCGCGGCGAGCTGAAATACCTTTTGCTGACCGAAAGCCAGATCGACGGCGGGATGATGCTGCGCTTTGTGCTGCGTTCGGAAAACAAGCTGGAGCAGCTGCGCGCGGCGCTTCCGGGGTTGCAGGAACAGCTTCCGCAGCTCAAGGTTATCACCGCGAATATTCAGCCGGTGCATATGGCGATCATGGAAGGGGAGAAAGAGATTTTCTTCACCGAACAGCATGCGCTGGCGGAGAGCTTTAACGGCGTGCCGCTGTGGATCCGTCCGCAAAGCTTCTTTCAGACTAACCCCACCGTCGCCAGCGCGCTGTATGCCACCGCGCGCGACTGGGTGCGTGCGTTACAGGTTCATCACATGTGGGATCTGTTCTGCGGCGTCGGCGGCTTTGGCCTGCACTGTGCCACGCCAGACATGCAGCTCACCGGAATTGAGATCTCCGCCGAAGCGATTGCCTGCGCGAAGCAGTCCGCCGCAGAGCTGGGGCTGACGAATCTGCACTTCCAGGCGCTGGACTCGACCCGGTTCGCCACCGGACAGGGCAACGTGCCGGAGCTGGTGCTGGTGAACCCGCCGCGCCGGGGTATCGGCCAGGCGCTCTGCGACTACCTGAGCCAGATGGCGCCGGAGTACATTGTCTACTCCAGCTGTAACGCGCAGACCATGGCGAAGGATATCGCTCATCTACCGGGCTACCGCATTGAACGCGTGCAGCTTTTCGATATGTTCCCGCATACCGCCCATTATGAAGTGCTGACGTTGTTGGTGAAAACGCGCTAATCCTCAACATCGCCCGGTGGCGCTGCGCTTACCGGGCCTACGATCCGGAGTAGGCCGGGTAAGGCGTAGCCGCCACCCGGCTTTGTTTGCTCAACCCAGTAATGCGACTCCCGTCTCTGTTTTAAGCCAGCGTGGCGCTTTCAACTGGTCGGCAAAATAGCCTGTCAGCTCACGTTGTTAACCAAAGCGCAGGCCGGGTAAGGCGAAGCCGCCACCCGGCATAAACCCCGCACAATGTTCAACAAAATGTGAACTCTTCCCCCGCTCGAAATCAGGTAAGCTTACGTCATAACAAATGATTGAAGGCTTACCCATGAAGCAGATCCTGCTGGTAGAAGACGACCACGATATCGCGGCACTCCTGCGTCTTAATCTGGAAGATGAAGGCTACGCCATTACCCACGAGCCCGACGGGGGCAACGCCTTACAGCGTCTTGAAACACAGCCGTGGGACGCGGTGATCCTCGATCTGATGCTGCCAAATGTTGATGGTCTGGAGATTTGCCGCCGTATCCGCCAGATGACCCGCTACCTGCCCATTATCATCATTAGCGCCCGCAGCAGTGAAACTGACCGTATTACTGGCCTGGAAACAGGGGCGGATGATTATCTGGCAAAACCTTTCTCGGTGCAGGAGCTGATTGCCCGCATTAAGGCGCTGTTTCGCCGTCAGCAGGCGATGGGCCAGGCGCAGACGGACGGCATTATTCAGGCGCACGGACTGACTATCGATCCGCTGGCGCGCACCGTGCGCCTTAACGGTCAACACGTCGATCTCACCCCGCGCGAATTTGAACTGCTCTATTTCTTTGCCCGCCATCCCGGAGAGGTCTTTTCGCGGCTGGCACTGCTGGAGCAGGTATGGGGGTATCAGCACGAAGGCTACGAACACACCGTCAATACCCACATTAACCGCCTGCGCATTAAAATAGAGAAAGATGCCGCCGAGCCGGAGATCGTTCGCACCGTCTGGGGCAAAGGCTACAAATTTGCGGAGCAGAATCATGATGCGTCGCTTTAGCCTGAGCCAGCGCCTGACGCTGCTGTTTACGGCGTTACTGCTGCTCTGCGCCACCGTCGCCTGTGCGGTGCAGCTCTACAGTAGCATGCAGTACGGCAATGCGATGGTGCAGCGGCTCTCCGGTGGGCTGGCGCAGCAGATTGTGCAGCGGGAAGCGATTCTGGATGCGCAGGGCAGGGTGGATCGCAGCGCCTTAAAACCGCTGTTCGACCGGCTGATGACCTTTAATCCGAGCGTCGAGCTGTATGTTGTCTCGCCAGATGGCGATATCCTGGCCGATGCCGCCCCGCCGGGGCACATTCAGCGGCAAAAAATTGACCTCGTGCCGATACAGAATTTCCTCAGCGGGACGGTGATGCCGGTGTTTGGCGACGATCCCCGAAGCCAGAATAAGAAAGTCTTCAGCGCCACCCCGCTGCGGCAGGACGGTGAGCTGAAGGGGTATCTGTACATTATTTTGCAGGGGGAGGAGTCCAACGCGCTGGCGGAGATGGCCTGGCACAAAGCGCTCTGGAGTACGGCGCTGTGGTCGATGCTGCTGGTGGCGCTGTTTGGTCTGCTGGCGGGGTTGCTGCTCTGGTACTGGGTGACGCGCCCGGTTAAAGAGCTCACGCTGGACGTGGCCGGGCTGGAGCAGGACAGCATCAGCGCGATTAAGCAGCTGGCGGCCCAGCCGCTTGAGCCTGCCGGCCAGGATGAAGTGGCGATCCTGCGCAATACCTTTATCGAGCTGGCGCGCAAAATCACCTCTCAGTGGGATCGGCTGGCCGACAGCGACCGCCAGCGCCGGGAGTTTATCGCCAACATTTCGCACGACTTACGCACCCCGCTGACGTCGCTGCTGGGTTATCTGGAAACGCTGTCGCTGAAATCCGCAACGCTGTCGCCGCAGGAGCATCAGCAGTACCTCGCTACCGCGCTGCGTCAGGGGCAAAAGGTACGCCATCTGTCGCAGCAGCTGTTCGAGCTGGCGCGTCTTGAGCACGGCGGCATCAAGCCCCAGCGCGAGCGTTTTGCCATGGCTGAACTGATTTCCGACGTGGCGCAAAAGTTTGAACTCGCTGCCCGCACGCGTGAGTTAAATCTGCACATTGACGTCCCGGGTCCGCTGCCGCTGGTGTTGGCCGATGTTTCCATGATTGAACGGGTGGTGACGAATCTGCTGGATAATGCGATACGCCATACCCCAGCAGGTGGAGACATTCGTCTGGCGGTGTGGCAGGAGAACGACCGGTTACAGGTTGAAGTGGCCGACAGCGGAACGGGTGTTGATGCCGCATTACGGGACGATCTGTTCCAGCGTCCGTCAGCGTTAAATCCGCAGGCCTCGCGGGAGCACCGGGGCGGGTTAGGGTTGTTAATCGTGAAAAGAATGCTGGAGCTGCACGGCGGGGGGATCAGGCTGATGGAGTCCGTGAGCGGGGCACGGTTCAGGTTCTTTGTGCCGCTTTAAGAAATTGCCGGGTGGCGGCTTCGCCTTACCCGGCCTACAGACCACCCCCGTAGGCCAGGTCACCCGGCAAAAAAGGTTATTGCGGGAACCACTGCTCGCTGATTTTCTGGTATGTGCCGTCAGCTTTGATCGCTTTCAGCGCGCCGTTCAGTTTCTCAAGCAGAGCCTTGTTATCCGGACGCACGGCAATACCGAGGCCAGTGCCGAAATACTGCGGATCGGTCACTTTCTCCGTCGCTGTACCCAGCTGCGGGTTGGTTTTCAGCCACTCATTCACGACCGCGGTGTCGCCAAATACGCCATCAATACGGCCATTTTTCAGGTCGATAATGGCGTTCTGGTAGCTGTCGTAGGCCACGGTTTTCACTTCAGGATGCTTGTCCTGGAGGTATTTCTGGTGCGTGGTGCCGTTCTCCATGCCGATGCGTTTGCCTTTCAGCTCGTCGAAAGATTTATAAGCCCCTTTCTTCGCAATCACCACCGCAGAGTTCGCGTAGTACGGGTCGGTGAACGCGACCTGCTTGCTGCGCTCTGGCGTGATGTCCATGCCGGAGATCACCGCGTCGTACTTTTTAAATTTCAGGGACGGGATCAGGCTGTCAAATGCGTGGTTAGTAAAGGTGCAGTCGGCCTGCATCTGCTTGCACAGCGCTTTCGCCAGGTCGATGTCGAAGCCGACGATCTGGTTGCTTGCATCCAGCGATTCAAACGGCGGATAGGTGGCAGAAACGCCGAAATTGATTTTATCGGCGGCGGATGCGCCAGCGGCGAAGGTTGCGAGTAATGCGGCCAGAACTAACTTGTTCATTGTAATGCTCCCGTCTGTCAATCTTGTCATTATGCGCCGTGTCTGCGGCATGGATGTACAATGCCACTCAATGAATTTATATGCAATAAATATGATTAAATATTATTTAATGCATAAAAAAATGCGGGTAACCCATCAGGTTACCCGCACTACGAAAATAGCTTTATGCATTAAGTCGATTAATTTCTGCGCTCAAACGCCAGCGCCTTACGCTCGATAAGACGCATCATCAGGGTCAGCAGACCGTTGACCACCAGATAGACCAGACCCGCCGCACCGAACACCATCACGTCGTAGGTGCGTCCGTACAGCAGCTGTCCGTGGCCCATCACTTCCATCAGGGTGATGGTGTAGGCCAGAGAGGTACTTTTGAACACCAGAACGACTTCGTTGGAATAGGAAGAGAGCGCGCGCTTAAAGGCGTAGGGCAGCAGGATCGCCAGCGTATCCTTCTTGCTCATGCCCAGCGCCCCGCAGGACTGCCACTGGCCTTCCGGGATCGCGCGAATGGCGCCGTAGAACAGCTGCGAGGTATAGGCCGCGCTGTTCAGGGAGAGGGCAATCAGGGCGCAGAGCCATGGCTCAGAGAGCATATGCCAGATAACCGGATATTCCTGTAACGACGGGAACTGGCCCGGGCCGTAGTAAATCAGGAAGATCTGCACCAGCAGCGGCGTTCCGGTGAAGAGCGTAATGTAGCCACGTACAATCCACACCAGCACCGGCGTTTTCAGCGTCAGGACGATGGTGAAGATCAGCGCCAGGATCAGCGCCACGATGATAGACGCGACGGTCAGCGTCAGGCTGGTGTGCAGCCCTTTCATCAGTTCGGGTAAATAATCCAGCATCAGCCTGGTCTCCGTTCAAAACGCGTTGCGCGCAGATCAATACGCTTCAGAACGTACTGGCTCAGCAACGTGATCACCAGGTAGATCGCCGCCGCCACAATGTACCAGGTAAACGGCTCCTGGGTACGGGTGGCAATACTTTTGGTTTGCAGCATCAAATCGTTCACGCTGATCAGGCTCACCAGCGCGGTATCTTTCAGCAGTACCAGCCACTGGTTACCCAGCCCTGGCAGGGCATGACGCCACATCTGCGGCATCACGAGGCGGAAGAAGATCGCCGCTTTCGACAGACCCAGCGCCTGGCCGGATTCCCATTGACCCTGCGGTACCGCTTTCAGCGCGCCGCGCAGCGTTTGTGACGCATAGGCCGAATAGAGCAGGGAGAGCGCAATCACGCCGCACAGGAACGGGCTGACGTCGAAGTTCTCAATCTGCATCTGCACCGGGATCTGCGCAAAGCCGAGATTAATCGTGAAGCCGTCCGACAGCGTTAACAGCAGCTGTGAGGAGCCGAAATAGATAAACAGGACCACCAGAATTTCCGGCAGTCCACGCAGCACAGTCACCAGCGCTGAACCGAGCCATGCGACAGGGCGCCACTTAACGGACTCCCACACCGCAAAGAACATCGCCAGTGCGAGGCCGATAATCAGTGCACAAACGGCAAGGCCGACGGTCATCCCGGCGGCGCTTGCTAAAGGAAAAATTTCATTCATCAGGAATTACTTCTGGAACCATTTTTTGTAGATGGTTTCGTAGGTGCCGTCTTTCTTCACTTTTTCCAGCGCAGCGTTGAATTTCTGCTGCAACTCGGTATTGCCCTGACGTACGGCAATACCCAGACCTGTACCGAAGTAGTCTTTATCGGTCACCTTGTCACCCACGGCGGCCAGCTTGTCGTTCGCTTTCAGCCATTCAGTCACGACAGCCGTGTCCCCGAACACCGCATCGATACGACCGTTTTGCAGGTCTAGCTTCGCATTCTGGTAGCTGTCATACGGCACGGTGGTGATTTCCGGATGCTTATCCATGATGAATTTCTGGTGCGTGGTGCCGTTCTGCACGCCGACTTTCTTGCCTTTCAGCAGGTCAACGGAGGCGTATTTACCTTTCTGACCGATGAACAGGGCCGAGTTGTCATAGTAAGGGGTGGTGAACAGAACCTGCTTTTCACGCTCAGGCGTGATGTCCATACCGGCCATCACGGCGTCGATACGGCGGAACTTCAGGCTTGGGATCAGGCTGTCGAACGCCTGGTTGCTGAAGGTACAGGTCGCGTCGATCTCTTTACACAGGGCATTTGCCAGGTCCACGTCGAAGCCAACAATCTTGTTGTTCGCATCAATGGATTCAAACGGAGGGTAGGACGCTTCAGTGGCGAAACGGATGGTCTGGGCTGCGGTAGCGGAAAGGCTGACGCTAGCAAGCAGCGCGGCAATCAATACTTTTTTCATTATAGTTTCCCTAACACATCAGTGTGATAAGTAGTTTTTGAAGGCATCGGTTTGCGGGTTAGTGAAGCAGCTCGCGTCACCCTGCTCAACGATATACCCGTTTTCCATATAGACCACGCGGCTGGCGGTTTTGCGCGCCACTTCCACCTCGTGGGTCACGATGACCTGGGTAATGTTGGTTTCCGCCAGCTCACGAATGATGCTCACGATCTGGGCGGTAATTTCCGGGTCCAGCGCCGCGGTTGGCTCGTCAAACAGCAGCACCGCCGGCTCCATCATCAGCGCACGGGCGATCGCCACACGCTGTTGCTGACCACCAGAGAGGTGTAAAGGATACCGGTCGCTGTACGGTTTCAGACGCAGACGTTCCAGCAGCTTTTCCGCACGCGCCATCGCCTGGTCTTTGCTTAAGCCAAGCACGCGGCACGGGGCTTCAATCAGGTTTTGCACCACCGTCAGATGCGGCCAGAGATTGTATTGCTGGAAAACCATGCCCACGTTTTGACGCAGTTCACGAATCGCTTTATCAGACGGGGTTTTCGCGAAGTCAAAATGGTTACCGGCGATGGCCAGTGTCCCCGAACGGGGCATTTCAAGCAGATTAAGAACACGCAGAAGGGAGCTTTTTCCCGCGCCGCTTGGGCCGAGCAAAACCAGCGTTTCGCCCTCCGGGCAACTCAGCGTAATGTCGAACAGCGCCTGGTGTGCGCCGTAGAAGCAGTTAATGCCGTTTAGTTTAATACTCATCGGGGCAGTCTTTACTCATCCAGGCAATCTATAGCAATTGAGGCCGCAGATAGTACCGTTGACAGAATAGTTATGCAATATTTCTGCGTTAAAAGTTAAATATAACCCGTGTTTCCTCTTAAACATAGCACAAAATAGCGACGGGAAAGGGGGGCGAGTATAAATGTCGGCATTCCGCAGGAAATGCCGGACATTTTACGGGGTTAACGTTTATTGAACGGAGGCGTTAGCGGTTCTCGATCGACTGGCGAAGGGTGCCCGCCGGGGCATGAACGCTGCCGCCAATGTAGCGCACATCGTCTATTGCCCAGCACTGGCCTTCACGGATCATCAGCACCTCATCCTGCCAGGTTTGCGTCCCCTGGGTGAGCTTCACGCGCAGGGGAATATTGCGTGCGTCGGTATTCGGTATGGTGGACGCGCTGGCGACGTCGGCGCTGTCCGGCAGCGTGGCGCGGCTGGAGAACGGATCGGATGACAGCAGGGCGTTGTGCTGCGGATCGCGCGAAGCGTCGGTGAGCAGTTTCGCCAGATTATCGCTCAGGTACGGGCGCAGGGCGGTCAGGTCATTACCGCGATGCTGAATACGGTAATCATAAAATTGTTGCGCCACGGCATCCGGGCCACCCTCAATACAAGGGCCGCTGCGGGTTCCGATATCCTTAAAGGCTGGCGTGACCGGCGTTGTGCAGGCGCTGAGCACCAGCGCGCATGGCACTAAAAGCGTTAAAGCAGAGTAGCGCATGTTGATTTCCTTATTTATTAACTATCCTTTCAATCATAGCGTAACGAACCGATAATGCTGTCGCTAACGCATTGAACGCTAAAGAAGGAGAGAAAGTATGCAATTTTCAACAACGCCAACCCTGGAAGGTCAACCGATTACCGAGTACTGCGGCGTGGTCACCGGTGAGGCGATTCTGGGCGCCAACATTTTCCGCGATTTCTTTGCCGGCATTCGGGATATCGTCGGCGGTCGTTCCGGCGCGTACGAGAAAGAGCTGCGTAAGGCGCGCGAGATTGCTTTTAAGGAGCTGGGCGAGCAGGCCAAAGCGCTGGGCGCGGATGCGGTGGTGGGCATTGATATCGACTACGAAACGGTCGGGAAAGATGCCAGCATGCTGATGGTGAGCGTAAGCGGTACGGCGGTGAAAACCCGTCGATGAAGCGTTCGCTCTCAACCCTCCTGCTGGCGATGTTGCTGGCAGGATGCGCCTCGGAAGAGGGCATTGTTGATAAAGGCGCGTACGAGCTGGATACGCGCCATCAGGCGCAGGCGGCCTACCCGCGTATAAAGGTGCTGGTTATTCACTACACCGCCGATGATTTCGACACCTCGCTTGCGACCCTGACCGATAAAAACGTCAGCTCTCACTATCTCATCCCCGCAAAGCCGCCAGTTCCGCAGGGCAAACCGCGTATCTGGCAGCTGGTCCCGGAGAGCGAACTGGCCTGGCATGCGGGCATCAGCTTCTGGCGTGGCACCAACCGCATAAATGATACCTCCGTCGGCATTGAGCTGGAAAACCGCGGCTGGCGGAAAACCGGTGACGTGAAAACCTTTACCCCCTTCGAACCGGGGCAAATTGCGGCGCTGATCCCGCTTGCCAGAGACATCATCGCCCGCTACGACATTAAACCGCAGAACGTGGTGGCACACTCGGATATCGCCCCGCAGCGTAAAGACGATCCTGGGCCACTGTTTCCTTGGCGCGAACTGGCGCAGCAGGGTATCGGAGCCTGGCCCGATCCGGGGCGCGTGAATTTTTATATCAACGGGCGACCGCATTATCAGCAGGTTGATACCGCAGCACTGCTCGATTTGCTGGCGCGCTACGGTTACGAGGTGCCAGAAAACAGTACGCCCGAACAGCAAAAACGCATCATCATGGTTTTCCAGATGCATTTCCGTCCGCAGTTATGGAGTGGCGTTGCAGATGTTGAAACCATGGCGATTGCTGAAGCACTTTTAGAGAAATACGGGCAGGGGTAAACCTTCGGATTACCCCCGAATGAGTATATTTTAGCAAGTTTCTATCAGATTAATCCTAAGTACAAACTCATTTCATTTTTAGTTAATTGACTTAAAATTATCCCGATTTAAGATGGACACATAGCGCGCTAAGTAATTTGGCGAATTAATAAAAAGCTTCACTCTTTTTTTGTTTATTCTTGACGTTTTCATCAGGAAAAATATTTATGGCTCGGTAACAACACCGTGGCCATGCTTTTTAAAAATCACATCTTAAATCGGGTATAACAATGTTAAGCATCTATGGAAAAAAATTACGTCCGCAACATGAAATGGAAAAGATCATTTCTGCAACCTCAGGCGTTGAAGAAAGAACGTTAAAAAAATGGCAGAAAATTTCCACCTCTGATTCCGGCTATATTCATATTATCGTCAGCGGTGAAGTCGAATTTCGACGTGAATCTGATGAACTGTGCATGTTCACCGTCACCGGGCAATGCATTTTCGGCCTGTCGTCAATGTATTACAACGCCACCCATATGTACGGCCTTGTTCGGACGAATACGGTTGTTCGCTCGATCAAGAAAGAGGTCTTCGCCCAGCTGATGACCGAAAAAAATCTGTGGCCAGAACTGACCAAAGTCCTTTCCTGGTACATCTGCATGCTGAGCAAACGTGATGATGTTCTGGTTGCCCGCAGTGCGTATTCCGTTGTCCGCGAATTTTTATATGAGATTAACGACCTGATTGTTCAACAACAGCGTGATATTAACGTTTATGATTACATTCAGGAATACACTAACCTGGCACGTAGCACTATTATTAAAATCCTCTCCGATCTGAAAAAGGGTCAATATATTGTGGTGGAAAAAGGTCGACTGCTTAACCTTACCGCACTGCCTGAAAAATATTAATACCTGCTCCCGCCGTCTCCTTTTTCACTGAAAGGAGAACGGCTATTTCCACTGTTTTTTACACTGGCTTGTGAATTATCCTGCGTTTCGTCAACCGGCGGCGCGGGAATTTTTCCTTGAGAATAATCCTGCTCCTGCTCTTTTAGCGCCTGCTTAAATAATTCTGTTAATGATGACTCTTCACTGCCCGTGCTGGCGGGAGCGTTATCGTGCTCATGCGCTTCGGTCCCGGGTAAGGTATCCCGCGAGGCGTCGTGTGGCACCGCGCCGTCGGGCGCCTGCTGCCAGTCGCCATCATCACTGTTGATCGGCAGATCCTGCATCGATGGAACATCAACTGGCACTGGCGCAGCTTTAGGCTGCGGGAACGGTTTACTCACGTACACGTAATGCATATCCGAAAGCTGCGTTTCCGGTTTAGCAACGCTGGCGTTGACCGGTTCAGGCGCCGGGTGGCGCAGGTTCCAGTAGACGTGCATATACAGGCCGACAACCAGCATGACGCAAAGCCCGACCAGCCATAACGCTGTTTTGCCGAATATGTTTTTCAGGCTGGGGAGACGGTACGAAAACCAGACCGCTTCCCCGGTTGTATAGCTGCGCTGGGCCGCAAGACAGATGGTCGACATTAGGCTTTCTTCTCCTGCATTTTCGCGTCCGGGGTGGTGCGGGTGGTCTGAATCAGTACGCCCGGCGTGCTGTTGGTCACGCGCATCAGCTGCATCAGCGTATCTTCACCGGGGATACCATCCACGTGCAGATGCATTTTTTGCTGGAACTCGCGGGTGCGTTTCATCATCTCTGTGGTCCAGATCCGGGCATGCGTTTCGGGCTGGCTCAGCGCCAGGCTTAATTGCTGATCCAGCCAGGCCATATCTTTGCTGTCGCTGGCCGCGCCGATCGCGTCTTTACCTTCCGGTGTCAGGCGGTGCAGCTGGGTGAAGTTGCCGGTCGCGTGCCGGTTAAACCAGCTGCGACTCACCTGCCAGGTCCGGTTATTCATTAACAGGTCAATGGACGTGTCCCCGACCCTGGCGACCACCGCATAGTTAAGATGGCCGCTGGTTTTCAGTTCACTGACCCACGGATACCCTTCCTGCGCCAGCGTCTCCGGCGACGCGTTCCCCTGTTTACACATCAGGTTCACTTTGGCGGCGTTCTGGCACAGCGCATCTTCGGCCGAGGCGTCATACCCCCACATGAGATACAACTGATGCATCGCATCCGGCTGATTAACTATTTCGTTGTCGATAACCGGCACTACGGGCGCTTCGACTTTTAGCGATTGCTGTTTCCAGCTGACGGGCACCGGCAGCTGGATCGGCAGGCGTGCGCCGATCGATGAGGTCAAATACCAGCCGCAGGCGGCAAACAGCACGGACGCAAACAGCCCCACGGTCGCCAGGCGCTTACCGTGTTTTTGGGCGGGCAGGATCTCTCCCGCCGCCAGACGTAAATGACGTGGGCTGACCTGCGCCGCGCGTTCCGTCCAGGCGGCGAGCATTGACAGGTGCGCCAGCGCATTCAGTTTGCTGATATTGCCTTTGGTCAGCGTGTGC
Source organism: Enterobacter sp. BIDMC93 (assembly GCF_001037805.1). Lineage (NCBI taxonomy): Bacteria > Pseudomonadati > Pseudomonadota > Gammaproteobacteria > Enterobacterales > Enterobacteriaceae > Enterobacter > Enterobacter sp. BIDMC93. The sequence goes on along the minus strand of NZ_KQ089962.1, from coordinate 3,502,657 downwards.
ATTTTGCGCACGCGGGCAGGCGGCAACGGCGAGTTTTCGCAGCCGTGTTCTTCGCACTGGGCCTGAACATAGCTCAGGTATTCGCGGCAGGTCAGGGGGCGCAGGGCATGATGCGTGTGCGTATATTCGCGCAGTTCAGGTTGCTTTAGCAGGATCTCCTGATCCGCAGTGCCCGTCAGTACCACGGCGAGCCGGAAGTTCAGCTCCTGGGCGCGCGTGAGCAGCGTTCCCAGGACTTCACGGCAGCTCTCCTTCATGGCTTCGGCATGGGCGATCGTCACTACTCTGGATTTCGCTTTCCCCTCCTGCCACTGGCGCAGGACGGCATCCACCGCCTGCATGCGATCTTTAATCGCTTTCGTTCCCGGGTTGAGTTTGTACAGCAGGCTACTGGCACTCAGTTTGGGAAACGCGTTGATGGCAAGAACGGTATGGTTGCTGGCTTTCAGCGCGTCGATGAACAGACCCAGAAGCGGAGCGTCGTCGCAAAAAAGCCCGATAATTCCCGCCAGCTGGGTTTTCTCTTTCAGCAGGTTGAACACGTCCTGATGATAAGGCACCAGAAAATCACCGGATAAACGGGTGATTGTCCTGAATGGCGGATTTTTAAAATTAAAGTGGCTCTGATACATAACGACTTACCGTCTCTGATTAGGAATAGCAACAGCAGCAGAAAGTAAGGTAATGCCCCTGAGCGGTCAATTTGCAGACAGAGTAAAAATATCCAGCCGGCTGCGCCTAACATCTGGAATTTATACGGTCAATATTTTTCTTTATGAAAGTTGGTGGCGAAGTCAGTGGTCGCGTTTGCAACAGCTTATTACTATTTTCCTCCATATTGGCGCAGTATGACGCTGCTTATTTTTGCTTTGCTATAGGCCGGATAAAAAATGAGGTTCTCATTTCTGTCACGGTGGATAACGCCTTGTATTATGTTTTTGCTGCTCATTTTTTGTGGCCAGCAAGGCTATCTCACCTTTAAAGATTATAAAAAAGTTATGAATAAGTTTGCTAATTCTGACCTACAGCCGCTGAAAAAAACGCGCGAAGACAAACCCTTCACGCTTTTTACGGCTGCCGTCCGTCAGGATAACTTATCGGCTGCGGCAAAACCCCCGCTGGCGGCGGAGATTGAAGGCATTGTGCGCAGTGATGACGCCTGGCTCTCCTTCGCTGTCATCAAAACCCCGGGCGGCCAGCGAAGCTACCGCGAGGGTGAACCGCTCGCCGGGTTTAACGACGCATTTATTCAGGAAATAAACAAAGATAATGTGGTGGTTAATTATGAAGGTGCTACGCAGGTACTGGCGTTAAATAAACCGGACTATTTTAAGGGGGGCGTGGAGAGCGGCCCGGTTACAAAATCGACGAAAGATGCTGGCGCAGAGAGTGTGCATCTTGATGATTATCTGGTGTTAAAACCCATCATTGAAAAAGGCCGACTGGAAGGCTACAGGATAAACCCAAGGAATGCCTCCGCCTTTTACAGTCAGTCAGGTCTGGAAAAAGGCGATGTGGCGATTCAGGTTAACTCTGTCGATATGACCGATGAAGCAAAAGCGAAAAGCATTATTGCCAACTGGTCGAAAATGAAAGAAGCGGAGGTCATCGTACGACGTCACGCTCACCTTGAAAATATTCGGGTTAATGTTCTAAACAATTAATAAGTGTGCAGACATGAAAAAATTTCCCTGGGCGTGCGTGGCGCTGACCGCATTGTCGTTATATTCCAGTTCGCTGCTTGCAGCTAACTTTAGCGCAAGTTTTAAAAATACTGATATTCGCGAGTTTATCGATACGGTAGGTCGCAATCTCAACAAAACTATTCTGGTCGATCCGTCCGTCCAGGGAACCGTCTCGGTCAGAACCTACAACGTGCTGACGGAGGATGAGTATTACCAGTTCTTCCTGAGCGTGCTGGATCTCTACGGCCTGTCGGTGATCCCGATGGACAACGGCATGGTCAAAGTGGTGCGCTCAAGCGTAGCGCGTACCGCCGGTGCGCCGCTGGCAGACAGCAAGAACCCGGGCAAAGGTGACGAGATTATCACCCGCGTGGTGCGTATGGAAAACGTACCCGTTCGCGAGCTGGCCCCGCTGCTGCGTCAGCTCAACGATGCCACCGGCATCGGGAATGTGGTCCACTTTGAGCCGTCCAACGTCCTGCTGTTAACCGGTAAAGCCTCGGTGGTGAACCGCCTGGTGGATCTGGTTCAGCGCGTCGATAAAGACGGTATTCAGCGCCGCGAAATCATCCCGCTGCGCTTTGCCTCTGCCAAAGAGCTTTCGGATATGTTGAATAACCTCAACAACGAAGAGCAGAAGGGGCAGAATGCGCCGCAGCTGGCGACCAAGGTGGTGGCGGATGACGAAACCAATAGCCTGGTGATCAGCGGCTCGGAAGATGCGCGCGCGCGTACCCGTTCCCTTATCCATCAGCTGGATCGCGAGCAGAATAACGAGGGGAACACCCGCGTCTTCTACCTCAAATATGCCAGCGCCACCAAAGTGGTACCGGTGCTGACGGGGATTGGCGAGCAGCTGAAAGACAAGCCGGGCGCGGCCAAAGCGAAAACCGCGAGCGCCTCAACAGACCTGAACATTACCGCCGACGAGTCGACCAACTCCCTGGTGATCACCGCGCAGCCTAACGTGATGAACTCCCTGGAGAAGGTGATCGACAAGCTGGATATTCGCCGTCCGCAGGTGCTGGTGGAAGCGATCATTGCCGAAGTGCAGGACGGCAACGGCCTGGATCTTGGCGTGCAGTGGACGAGCAAGCACGGCGGCGTGCAGTTTGGCGCTACCGGCCTGCCAATCAGCCAGATTAAAAATGGCACCATGAAAGGGGCGAGCTTCACGGGCCTTGCGACCGGCTTCTTTAACGGTGATTTCGGTGCGCTGGTGACCGCGCTCTCCACCGACGGTAAAAACGACATCCTCTCCACGCCAAGCGTGGTCACGCTGGATAATAAAGAAGCGTCGTTCAACGTCGGTCAGGATGTGCCGGTGCTTTCCGGTTCGCAAACCACCAGCGGCGACAACGTCTTTAACTCGGTTGAGCGTAAAACCGTGGGGACCAAGCTGAAGATTGTGCCGCAAATCAACGATGGCGACATGATCCACCTGAAGATTGAGCAGGAAGTATCCAGCGTCGACAACAGCGCAACGGAAGATTCCAGCCTCGGCCCAACCTTCAACACGCGCACGATTAATAACGAAGTGATGGTCCACAGTGGCCAGACGGTGGTGCTCGGCGGCCTGATGGAAAATGTGACCAAACAGTCGGTCTCCAAAGTGCCGCTGCTCGGCGATATCCCGCTGGTCGGGCAGCTGTTCCGCTACACCTCGCAGGATACCTCTAAACGCAACCTGATGGTGTTTATTCATACCACCGTCCTGCGTGACGACGACAACTACAGCGCAGCCTCGAAAGAGAAATACGACCAGATCCGGGTGCGCCAGATGCAGCGCGTGGAAGAGAAAAAGCTCGGTATTGTCGAGCCGAGCGACAACGCCGTACTGCCAGCGTTTCCTGCCGCCAGCACTGCACCCGTGAAAACCCACGCGGCACGCAATCCGTTTAAAGAGTAAGGCGGAGGGGAAACGTGGACGAACTGACTAAAACCCTGTGTAGCAGCAACTACGCAAAAGAAAACGGCGTTCTGCTTTACAACAATGACGTCTATATCCGTGAGGACACCCCGGCGTTAGCGCTGCTGGAGGTGCGTCGGGTGCTGGGACGCGCGTTTGTCCCAGTTACCCTGGCGCCGGAAGCGTTTGACGAGATGCTGGCCAAAATCTGGCAGCAGAGCAGCGGCGTGTCGCAGCAGCTGGTGGACGACATGGACGCGGATATCGATCTGATGGCGTTAACCGAGGAGATCCCGGATAACGAAGATTTGCTCGATAACGATGAAAACTCGCCGGTGATCCGCCTGATCAACGCCATTCTCGGCGAGGCGGTGAAGGAGGGCGCGTCAGATATTCATATCGAAACCTTCGAGCGCACCCTGAGCATACGCTTTCGCGTTGACGGCGTGCTGCGCCCGGTGCTGCAACCGGCGCGTAAGCTCGCCCCGCTGCTGGTGTCGCGTATCAAGGTGATGTCGAAACTCGACATCGCCGAGAAACGCCTCCCGCAGGATGGCCGTATCTCCCTGCGCATCGGTCGCAAGGCCATCGACGTGCGCGTCTCGACCATTCCGTCCCAGTACGGCGAGCGCGTGGTGATGCGCCTGCTCGATAAAAGCAATCTCAAGCCCGACATCAACAAGCTGGGGCTGATTGATGAAGAGCTGGAGAAGCTGAAAGGGCTGATCGACCGCCCGCACGGGATCATCCTCGTTACCGGCCCGACGGGTTCCGGTAAAAGTACCACGCTGTACGCCATTCTTTCGGCGCTGAACGGCCACGAACGCAACATTCTGACCGTGGAAGACCCGATTGAGTACGAGCTGGAAGGGGTGGGGCAGACGCAGGTTAACCCGCGCGTGGACATGACCTTTGCCCGCGGGCTGCGCGCCATTCTGCGTCAGGACCCGGACGTGGTGATGATCGGGGAAATTCGCGACGGTGAGACCGCCCAGATTGCGGTGCAGGCGTCGCTGACCGGTCACCTGGTGATGTCGACGCTGCACACCAACAGTGCCGCAGGGGCGATAACCCGTCTGCGGGATATGGGGCTGGAGTCCTTCTTAATCGGTTCATCGCTGCTCGGTGTCATTGCCCAGCGTCTGGTGCGTCGGCTGTGTACGCACTGCCGGACCACCAGTCCGCTGGACGCCAATGAAAAAGCGCTGTTCAGCTTTATGGCCGCGCCGCCAGACGCGATTTACCGCGCGGTGGGGTGCGAACACTGCCGTCAGAGCGGCTATCAGGGCCGCGCCGGTATCCATGAATTCCTGGTGGTGGACAGCGCCATGCGCCGCGCCATCCATGAAGATAAGGACGAAATGTCCCTCGAAACGCAGCTTTTTAAGCATGCCTACAGCCTGCGTGAAAACGGGCTGCTGAAGGTGATCGGCGGCGTGACGTCTCTGGAAGAGGTCATGCGCGTCACCGCCGAACGTGGAGGGGATGCGTAATGGCTTTCTACGCCTGGACGGCAACAGATGCCGCGGGGAAAACACAGCGCGGGACGTTACAGGCCGAGGGGCAGAAGCAGGTTCGCCAGTGGCTTCGCGAGCAAAAGCTGATGCCCGTCAGCATCACCGAAACCCGCGAAACGGCGGCTGGCGGGAAAGCGAAAACCGGGGTGAAGCTCTCTACTCCGGTGCTGTCGATGTTTACCCGTCAGCTTTCGACGCTGGTCAACGCCGCGCTGCCGCTGGAGAGCGCGCTGAAAGCGATCTCGAAGCAGACGGAAGACAAAAAGCTGGCGGCGATGGTGGTGGAGATCCGCGAGAAGGTGGTGGAAGGCCACACCCTGTTCGATGCCTTCAGCCAGTTTCCGCGCACCTTCGACAAGCTTTACTGCACGCTGGTGATGGCCGGGGAGAAGACCGGTCACCTGGGCGACGTGCTGGAAAAGCTGGCGGAGTACAACGAGCAGCGCCAGAAGATGAAAAGCAAGCTGACGCAGGCAATGGTCTACCCGATAACCCTCACCGTGGTCGCCATCGCGGTTATCAGCATCCTGCTGGTGGCGGTGGTGCCGCAGGTGATTGAGCAGTTCACCCACATGAAGCAGCAGCTGCCGATCACCACCCGGACGCTGATTGCGGTCAGTGATTTCCTGCAAGCCTGGGGCATTTATATTGTGGGCATTCTGGGCGGCGGCTTTATCGGCTTCAAAACCTGGCTGAGGAATGCCAAAAACCGTTATCGCTGGCACAGCTGGCTGGTGAACGGCTCGCCGATTAAAAAGCTGGTCTGCGTCATCAACAGCGCCCGCTATATCCGTACCCTGAGCATTTTGCAGGCCAGTAGCGTGCCGCTGCTGGAGGGGATGTATATCGCGATGGACGGTCTCGAAAACCTCTATGCCCGGCAGGTGCTGGAGCAGGCCGCCGACACCGTGCGCCAGGGGGCGTCGCTGTATGCGGCGCTGGAACAGGCGAAATTATTCCCGCCCACCATGCTGTATATGATTGCCTCCGGCGAAGAGAGCGGGGAATTAGGTAATTTAATGGACCGCGCGGCGGAAAACCAGGAATCGGCCTTACAACATCGAATTACATTAACGCTGTCGGTCTTTGAACCGGCGCTGGTGGTATCCATGGCGACGATTGTTTTATTCATCGTGCTGTCAATATTACAACCGCTTCTGCAACTTAATAATATGGTAGGTTAAATCATGGCTTTAAAACGTAAAAACCTGGCTCGCCAGGCGGGCTTTACATTGCTCGAATTAATGGTGGTTATTGTTATTCTCGGCGTACTGGCGAGTATGGTGGTGCCAAATTTAATGGGCAATAAGGAAAAAGCTGATACGCAAAAAGCAACCAGCGATATTGTCGCGCTCGAAGGCTCGCTGGATATGTACAAGCTGGATAACCACCGCTACCCGACCACAGAGCAGGGTTTGCAGGCGCTGGTGACCAAACCTGAAATCGCGCCAATCCCGAACGGCTACCGCACGGACGGCTATATCCGTCGCCTGCCGCAGGACCCCTGGGGCAATGATTATATTCTGGTAAGCCCGGGTGAACACGGCGCGGTGGACGTCTTCTCAGCCGGTCCGGACGGCGAAGCCAATACCGCCGATGACATTACCAACTGGTCTCTGGATAAGAAAGAGAAATAATGAAAAATCAACGCGGCTTTACGTTGCTGGAAATTATTCTGGCGCTGGTGATATTTGCCAGTTGCGCCATGATGGTGGTATCCACCATTCCTTCGCGCAGCGGCGCGGATATATTTGGCCAGCAATTAAAAGCGCTCGTTGATTATGGTTCAGACCGTGCGGTGATGGACGGAAATATTGTCGGGCTGGTGATCACCACCGATAAATATCAGCTGGTGACGATCGCCGATAAAAATGGCGAGCGTCACTGGGTGCCATTATCTGCCGGACGCATTAACACCAAAGGTGATTTTCCGGAAGAGATGCACGTGTCGCTCTCGCCGCAGCGCCTGGCCGCGACGGTGACGTCCGAGCCGCAGGTGATCTTTTTACCGGACGGTGAAATCAGCCGCTTTACGCTGACGCTGCAAAGTTACGACAAACAGCACCATTTCCGCGTGGTGTCGCACGGTGCGGCGCCGGTATCGGTAGAAAACGATGGCTAACGGCAACAAAAAGCAAAAGGGGATGACGCTGCTGGAGGTGATGGTCGCTCTGGTGATTTTCTCCACCGCCGCGCTGGCACTGATGAACTCGGTCTCCCTGAACGTGCGTTTTACCCATGGCCTGGCCGATACCTTGCAGGCCAGTTGGGTGGCGGAAAATCAGCTGGCGGAAGCACAGCTCACCCGAACCGACTTCCCGGATGCTGAACAGCAGGGGACGGAAATCATGGGCGGGCGCAGCTGGAACTGGCGTAAGCAGCGGGTGAAAACCGCCGACAACGTCTGGGCGAATACCCTACGCGTATATGCGGAAAGCGATGAGAGCCAGCCGGTTATCTCCCTGCGCATCATTCCGCCGGGAGAGAGCAAGTGAAGAAAACGCGACGCCAGCGCGGATTTACCCTGCTGGAGATCATGATTGCGCTGACTATCTTCGCGGTGATCAGCACCCTGGCCTGGCAAATTCTGGACGGCGCGATGCGTACCAGCTCGGCCACCGATGCCAGCGCCGCAAAGCTCAACCAGCTTCAGCGCGCCTGGAGTCTGATGGAGCGTGATTTTTTCCAGCTTCAGGCGCGCGCCCCGCGTAATGAGCCGGAGCTGTTTCGTCAGGAGGGCGATGCTCTTGAACTGACCACCCTGAATGGCGTGAGCGGAACGGTCCAGCTGGAGCGCGTGCGCTGGCGGCTGGAAGAGGGGCGTTTGCATCGCGATGTCTGGCCGGTCATTGACGTTCCGGCGGACGTTAAGCCTGACGAGGTGCCGATTGTCAGCGGCGTAAAATCATTGCAGTGGCGGTTTTATCGTCAGGGCTGGCTGACAGCCTGGCACGACGCCGCCCATCTGCCGGACGGCGTGGAGGTTACGTTGACGATGGAAAACGGGGATACCTGGCGCTGGGTGTTCACTACACCGGGTGATATGCCGGAGGTGGCCGCTGCCGCAGCGCCAGCGCCTTCGCCGGAGACCAGACCATGAACCGAATCCGTCAACAACAGGGCGTCGCCCTGCTGGTGGTGCTGATTTTGCTGGTGATGATGTCGGCGCTGGCCGCCAAAATCAGCCAGCAGTTCTGCCGTAATTTGCAGAAAACGCATTATCAGGTAAGCCAGCAGCAGCTGCGCTGGGCGATGCAGACCCAGGAAAAAGTGGTGAAGGACCGGTTACAGACCGACGCCAGCGGCGAGAGCAAGCCGCTGGCCCTGGACGGCGACTGGCATCAGCCGCTGGAGACGCAGGGTGAGGACTATACGGTCGTGAGCCAGGTGGAAGATGCGCAGGACTGCTTTAACGTCAATAACCTGTTGACCGCCGACATCGCACCCCAGGGGCAAAGCGCTCCCGCGGTGGCGGAAACACCGCGTAAAGCGCGGATTGTTGAACAACTTCTGACGGAAAGCGGCCTCAGCCCGGGCACGGCGGAGGCGGTCTATTTCCAGCTGGTGGATTATCTCGATGGTGACAGCACCACGGCGAAGGAGGGGGCCGAAAGCGATGCGTGGGCTGGCGTCGTGCCCGCGCGGCAACCGGCAAATCAGATGATGCGCAGCATCGCGGAAATCAAACTGCTGCCGGCGTTCCCTGTTACGGCGTATCCGAAGGTGAGCAAGCTGTTATGCGCGCTGCCGGACGCTGCCAGCAAGGTCGATGTCAACACCCTGCAACCGGAACAGGCCGCCGTGCTGGCGGCCATGTTCCCCGGAAAACTGACGCGGGATGACGCCGTTCGCCTGCTGGATGCGCGTCCGGAATCGGGCTGGGAAAATATGGAAGCGTTCAGCAAAGCGCTGGAGCAGGCCTTCCCGCAGTTAAAAGACGATCTCCCGCAGGTGGCGGATCAATTTTCTATAAACAGCCGGTACTTCCGCGTGAATTACACCGGCAATACCGATGAATTAACGCTTCGCGTGGTCAGCCAGCTTCAGGTGAATAACGAAGCCGGTGAGATCGTGACGTGGCAGCGTCGTTACCGAATGATTGAATAAGAAAAGTAGAACGTTATGAAACAGGTACTTTTTGTTCGTCCCGACAGCCGCGAGGGCGGGAAAATAATGTGGTGTGAGTCCGGCAGCGAGCGCGACGAGGTGGTCGACAGCCTGGAGATGCTGGCCGAACATCCCCTGGCTACGCGCGTTTGTCTCCTGTTGCCCGCCAGCGACATGATTTTCCGCCATTTTACGCTGCCGAAAAAGATGGCTTCTCAGGCGATGGCCTTCTCGTGGATGGCGGAAGAGACGCTGATTGGCGACGTGGACAACCTCCACTGGACGGTACTCCACAAAAAAGGCGCCGACGTCGACGCCGTGGCCATTGACGCCGACCGCCTGCGCGCGGCATTAACCCGCTGTCAGGAGGCCGGATTAAACGTGATTCAGGCCCTGCCTGATGCCTGGCTGCTACCCGTGACGACAGGGGGCAGCACGCTGGTCGCACAGGATGATAGCTACTGGCTGCGTTTATCGCCCCATGTGGCAGGTGAAATGGAGGCAACCCTGTTGCCGCTGTTAATGCAGAAAGCCGGGGTCGGGGAAGTATGGTGTTACGGCGATGCGCCTGCGAAGGTGCACGTTGACGTGCAGCATGCCTGGCAGCATCCGCTGGCACTGATTCAGCCGCAGTGGCAAACCTGCCGCGTTAACCTGCTTCACGGTGAATTCAGCCTTAAGGCCGGTCATGGGCGGGCGGCGAAAAGTATGAAAGCCGCGATGGTGGCGGTGGGTGTGCTGTCTGTTGCTCTGCTGCTGGGGCCACGCATTGCAATGGCCTGGATGCTGGTGCAGCAGGAAAATCGGGTGCAGGAGGAGATCGTCCAGGTTTATCAGCACCATTTCCCCAGCATGCGCCAGCAGACCAATATCAAATATCACTTTGGTCAAAGCCTGAAAAAACAGAGCAAGGGATTCTTTCTTCAGCTTGATGAGCTGGAGAAAGCCCGGCAGTCAGTCCCTGCGATGGAGATCGAGCTGCTGGAATACGATGCGCAGCAAAACACCCTGACGCTGAGCGTCAGCGCGCAAAACCAGCCCGCGTTGCAGGCGTTTGTTAACCAGACCAGTGAGAATTTTGATTTTACCTTACAGCCTGTTTCAACAACCGAACCGTATACCGCCATGATCGCAGGGAAACATAAATGAAAGAGCGAATCGCGCAGCTGAAGTCACGCTATCAGAATTACAGCACCCGGGAAAAAATTATTTTAAAAATATGTGCCGTTGCCATTGTGGGGGCAGCGGTGTATTACACGGGAGTGATCCCCCTGGATAATATGATTCAAAATAGTAAGTCGACGCTTAAAAGACAAAAAGAAACCCTTAACTGGATGCGCAGTGAAATTGATAAAAATCATCTTCAGGTCCAGATAGTCAAAACGAATAATCCGCGTACGGTGGTCGAGAACAGCGCCCATGAAATTAACCTTTCACTGACGGATATGCGCCAGGAGGGACAAACTTTATCGTTCGTGGTGAATCGGGTGAATGTTTATGAATTAAAAAGCTGGCTGCGCGAAATTAATCAGACCACCGGCGTGAGACTGCAAAAAATAAACCTCACGCCGGTGGACCACCTCAGCGACGTAAAAGCTCAGGTGCAGCTCACCTGGTCAAGAAACGCATGAATACCTTTTCGCTGATGCGGGACGCCTGCCCGGTAGGGTTCCCGATAATGAGTGCGATCCTGGGCGGCATTGTGGGCAGTTTTCTTGGCGTTGTCGCCGAGCGCGTACCGGGGATGGTGATGGATGAGGAGGGGAGTGGCAATCTGCTCTTTCCGGCCTCGTACTGTCCGGTGTGCCAGCACGCACTTGCCGCGTGGGAAAACATCCCGCTGCTCAGCTGGCTGTTATTACGGGGACGCTGCCACCAGTGCGGCAGCGCGATCCCGCTGCGACTCTTTCTGGTCGAACTGATCTCCGCCTTGTTTTTTGGCATCACGGCCTGGTGCATGCCGGACGTTCAGGCGCTGTTCTCTTTGTGGTTACTGGCGGCTTTTTTACTGCCGCTGGCCATGATCGACTGGCAGCACCAGCTGCTTCCGGACTGCCTGACCCAGCCGCTGCTGTGGGCGGGGTTAGTGCTCCATGCGTTTGACCACACGTTGCCGCTACGCGATGCGCTGTTCGGCGCAGTGGCGGGCTATCTGTCGCTCTGGCTGCTCTACTGGGCTTTTCGTCTGATCACGGGACGAGAAGGTCTGGGTTACGGGGATTTTAAGCTACTGGCGGCGCTGGGCGCCTGGTGCGGCTGGCAGGCGTTGCCCTCCATTGAACTGGCGGCAGCGTTAAGCGGTATTGTCGGTTATTTCGCCGTAAATAATTTAAATAAAAATAACCTCACTATTTCTTTTGGTCCTTATCTCGCCTTTGCTGGAATAGGGGTATTTATGAGTCAGCAATTTGCTTTCACATTTTAAATATACAGGTCAAGATTTTTTATGAGTTTTTTCGATGGTAGAAGAGAAGGACGTCTCTTTATGCTCAGTGTATCGTAAAGGATATAAGCTACACGGAATTTGGGCTTGTATCTTTTAATGGAGGAATACAACGCAGCAACAATTTTTTGTTCACGACACTCACGTTGGTTAAATACGCATTACGCGAAATGCATCCATGATCTCACGGAAGACATGGGTTATTACGTTACGAATAAATTTATCAGGAAATAAAAATGAAATTTATGAAGCCAAAATATCTGGCGCTCTTTATTGCGGCGGCAACCAGCTCCGCATTTGCAGCAGCGCCAGGTGCACCGACGATCGGCTATGGCAATGACAAATTTGCCCTGGTGGAAGTGGATCAGGCTGCCCAGGATTATAACAATCTTGTCAAAGTGCATAACGATGGCGTGGATGTAAAAGTTGAGTGGAACGTCTGGAGTGGTGATGCGCCAACTTCAGCGAAAGTTCTGCTGGACGGACAAACCGTATGGACCGGCGCAGCCGGCGCGACGGGCTCTGCAACGTTTAAAGTGAAAAAAGGCGGGCGTTATCAGGAGCAGGTTGAAGTCTGTAACGCCAGCGGCTGTGCGAAAAGCGCCAGCAAGCTGATTATTGTGGCAGACACCGACGGTAGCCACCTGCTGCCGCTGAATACGTCTCCCAAAGAGAATAACAAAGCGTTTGCGAAGCATACCGATAAAGTGGTTGCGGCCTACTTCCCGGAGTGGGGCGTTTATGACCGTAACTTCCCGGTTGATAAGATCCCTGCGGCAAACCTCAACCACATTCTTTACGGCTTCATTCCAATCTGTGGCGGTGACGGCATCAACGACGGCCTGAAAACCATTGAAGGCGGCAACAGCTTCCGCGTGCTCCAGAACGACTGTAAGGGCCGACCTGACTATACCGTGGCGATCCACGACCCATGGGCTGCGCTGCAAAAACCACAGGCTGGCGTCTCCGGCTGGGACGACCCGTATAAAGGTAACTTTGGCCAGCTGATGGCGCTGAAAAAAGCGCATCCGGACCTGAAAGTGCTGCCATCTATCGGCGGCTGGACGCTCTCCGATCCCTTCTTCCACATGGGTGACCCGGCTATCCGCGCACGCTTTGTCTCTTCTGTGAAAGAGTTCCTCCAGACCTGGAAATTCTTTGACGGCGTGGATATCGACTGGGAATTCCCTGGCGGCGGCGGTGTGAGCGAAAACCTGGGCAATCCGCAGCAGGATAAAGCGACCTATACCGCGCTGATGCATGACCTGCGCACCATGCTGAACGAGCTGTCTGCACAGACGGGCCGTACCTATGAACTGACCAGCGCCATCGGTGCAGGCCGCGATAAGATCGAAGACGTGGATTACACTGCCGCTCAGCAGTACCTCGACCACATCTTCCTGATGAGCTATGACTTCTACGGCGGCTGGAGCAACACCGTTCTCGGCCACCAGGCGGCGCTGCGCGCGCCAGCATGGCGTCCGGACACTGACTACACCACTGAAAATGGCGTTAACGCGCTGCTTTCCCAGGGCGTACAACCAGGCAAGATCGTGGTGGGTGCGGGAATGTATGGCCGCGGCTGGACCGGCGTGCATGGCTACACCGGTAACAATTTTTTCACCGGCACCGCTACAGGTATGGTGAAAGGGACCTGGGAACCCGGTGTGGTTGACTATCGTCAGATCGTTAACGAATACAAAGGCAAACCAGGCTGGGAATACGGCTACGACGCTGATGCGGAAGCCCCTTACGTCTTCAACAAAACTACCGGCGACCTGATCACGTATGAAGATGCGCGTTCAACCACGGCGAAAGGTAAGTATGTTCTGGCGAATAAACTGGGTGGCCTGTTCGCATGGTCTATCGACTCTGACACCGGTGACATCCTGAACGCGATGAACGAAAGCCTGCTGGGCGGCGACGCTACGCCGGTTGATCCGGTGGTCACCAACCACGCGCCAATCGCGTCCTCTGCCGACCAGAACGTGTCTGGCCCGGTAACCGTCACGCTCGATGGCTCTGCTTCAAGCGATCCTGATGGCGATGCGATTACCTACAAATGGACCCAGGTCTCTGGTCCGTCGGTCACCATCACCAACAGCACCAAAGCGAAAGCGACCTTTAACGTTGCCGCCGCGACGTCCGACCAGACCATGGTGTTCCGCCTGACGGTGACCGATGCAAAAGGCCTGAGCAACGCGATTGATATCCAGGTGGTGAACAAGGCGCCGAAAGCTAACCAGGCACCGGTTTTAAACCCAATGGAAGCGATCACGCTTGAATCAGGTGAAACCTATGCGCTGCATGCCCAGGCCGCGGATCCAGACGGAGATGCGTTGACCTACGCCTGGAGTGTACCAGCAGATATGCACGCTACCGGGACTGACTCCGCGAACGTGAACATCACTGCGCCGGAAGTGAGCTCGACGTCTACCTACACCCTGAGCGTGGTGGTGAGCGACGGTAAGACCAGCGTGCAGTCTAACGTCCAGGTCACCGTGAATCCGAAAGCGGCGCCTGCACCTGTGCCAGATGACGAAGACACTAACCCGGCGGATGACGTTACCCCTCCGGCTGATGATGTGACTCCACCGTCTGACAAAGGGAGCTGCGATGCACCTGTGGATGCTAACGCCAGCAAATATGCGGCGTGGGAATCCAGCAAAATCTACAACGGTGGCGATACCGTAAGCTTCGACCATCTGGTGTGGAAAGCGAAGTACTGGACCCAGGGCAATCAGCCTGGCTTCGGTGTGGATGCATGGGAGCTGGTGAGCAACGTGAAGATGAACTGGCGTTCTGACCTGGTCTACAACGGCGGCGACACTACCACCTATGAAGGAAACGTTTACCGTGCGAAATGGTGGACCCGTGGTGATAACCCAGCCAACAGCGACGTATGGGTAAAAGAAGGCGCATCAACAGACTGCAAATAATCTAACCCATTAATGACTCCCCCTTTTAGAGGGGGAGTGATTCAAAATTCATTTTACAGGATGTTGGTAAGGAGAAATAACCGAAACTGTCAGCAGGTAAAAATGAAAAAGTTGATTTTGTTGTTATTGATAATAAGCCAAAGCGCTCTGGCAAACTGTTGGAATAAAGCGGCGCATTATTATCATGTCGACCCTTATTTACTGTACGCGATAGCGAATGTGGAATCCGGAATGAACCCGTATGCGGTTGGGCAAAACCGCGATGGCACGCGGGATGTCGGGCTGATGCAAATCAACAGTTCGCATTTTACCGCGCTGGAAAGCAGAGGAATCGACGAATACCGGTTAATCACGGAGCCATGTACTTCGATCATGGTCGGGGCTTCTATCCTCGCCGGGATGATCAGGGTGTATGGCTATAACTGGGAAGCCGTTGGCGCGTATAACGCCGGACTGAAAAAAGAAAATTATCCGCAGAGGATGAAATATGCCCATAAGGTCTGGGCCAAATATCAGCAACTCAAATTAGCAGCACGTTATTAACGTTTTTTATTTTTGAAGAATTCCTGAAGGTGTTCTTCGAAAAGTGAAAACAGCTGAATGTGGTTTATGTATTAACGGAGTAATACCTAAGCCGGGATTTTAACATTTAATTTTAAACGAACAGGAAAACTGAAATGAACAAAAGGACGTTACTGAGTGTACTCATTGCGGGAGCCTGCGTGGCGCCACTCATGGCTCAGGCTGCTAACCTGAAGGAGACCAGCAGTGAGCCGTACACCATCAAAGCCAGCGATCTGGCGAAGAAAGAGAAGGAACTGACGGACTTCCCGCTGATGGCTTCGGTTAAAGAGACCATCCAGACGCTGGATAACGCGCAGGTTGAATTGATTGAGCCAGGCCGGGCGGCGAACCCGGACAACGTTAAGCGCGTTGAAGGGATTGTGAAAGCCAGCGACTGGGAATATCTCTTCCCGCTGCGCGCGCAGGCCTATACCTACAGCAACTTCCTGAAAGCCGTGGGTAAATTCCCGGCGCTGTGTAAGACCTACAATGACGGTCGTGACAGCGACGCCATCTGCCGCAAAGAGCTGGCCACCATGTTTGCCCACTTTGCCCAGGAGACCGGCGGCCACGAAAGCTGGCGTCCGGAAGCCGAATGGCGTCAGGCGCTGGTCCACGTACGTGAAATGGGCTGGAGCGAAGGGCAGAAGGGCGGTTATAACGGCGAATGTAACCCGGACGTCTGGCAGGGGCAGACCTGGCCTTGCGGTAAAGATAAAGACGGCGATTTCCTGAGCTACTTCGGTCGTGGTGCGAAACAGTTGTCCTACAATTACAACTACGGTCCATTCTCTGAAGCGATGTACGGCGACGTGCGTACGCTGCTCGACAAACCTGAGCTGGTGGCGGACACCTGGCTGAACCTGGCGAGTGCGATCTTCTTCTTCGCCTATCCGCAGCCGCCAAAACCAAGCATGTTGCAGGTGATCGACGGTACATGGCAGCCGAACGATCACGATAAAGCCAACGGTCTGGTTCCGGGCTTTGGTGTGACCACCCAAATCATCAACGGCGGCGTTGAGTGCGGCGGCCCGACTGAAATTGCGCAGTCTCAAAACCGTATCAAGTATTACAAAGAGTTCGCGAACTACCTGAAAGTGCCTGTTCCGGCGAACGAAGTGTTGGGTTGCGCTAACATGAAGCAGTTCGACGAAGGTGGCGCAGGCGCCCTGAAGATTTACTGGGAACAGGACTGGGGATGGAGCGCGGATACCCCGGACGGCAAAACCTACTCTTGCCAGCTGGTGGGTTACCAGACCCCGTTCAGCGCATTTAAAGACGGTGACTACAGCAAGTGCGTGCAGCACTTCTTTAACGTGAAAATTGTTAACGACGAGGGTTCTTCCGAGACCCCGGACGAAACGCCGGTCACGCCAACACCGACGCCATCCGACGATGAAACGCCGGCACCAACCCCAACGCCGGATGAAACGCCGGCACCAACCCCAACGCCGGATGAAACGCCGGTTGTGGTGAACCACGCGCCGGTTGCGCAGATTGCCGGTCCGATCGGTGCAGTGGAAGCGGGTGCGCAGGTTTCTCTGAGCGCCGAAGGCTCTACCGATCCAGATGGTAACACGCTGACGTATACCTGGCGTTCCCAGGATGGTCAGACTGTTACCGGTCAGGACAAAGCGGTTGTGACCTTTACAGCGCCAGAGTCTGCGACGGCGCAGCAGTATGAAGTGAGCCTGACCGTCAGCGATGGCGAACTGAGCAGCACCACGTCTTACCTGCTGAACGTGAAAGCGAAAGCGGCAACGCCATCCGGAGAAGATACGTCTTACCCGGCATGGAGCGCGAATAGCAAGTACAACGCCGGTGATATCGTGAACAACCACGGTAAACTGTTCCAGTGCAAACCGTTCCCGTACAGCGGCTGGTGTAACAATGCGCCGACGTACTATGAACCTGGCGCAGGTCTGGCATGGGCTGAAGCCTGGACGGCATTATAAACAGCAAACGGCAACCCCCAGGGTTGCCGTTTTAGTGTCTGCACCCTCTCCCTGTGGGAGAGGGCCGGGGTGAAGGCATCAGTCCGCACTCTCTGTTTTTTGCCGGGTGGCGCTGCGCTTACCCGGCCTACATGAGGCTGGAACGCTTACCGGTGCAACTTCCCGTGATCCCGTAACCACGCCGCCGTACGCACTATCCCTTCATCCAGCGATACAATCGGTTTATATCCCAGCTCGTTCTCCGCCCGCGAAATATCCAGCGTAAAATCAAAGTTGAGCTTCGACACACCGTAATGCGTCAGCGCAGGCTCTTTCGCCGATTTACTGCCAAAGCGCTCCATGCTGCGGGCAATCATGTCCAGCATCGGGTAAGGAACAGAACGGATCCGGCAGTCGATTTTTAACTCGTCAATCAGCCTTTGCACAATGCTGCGCAGGGTACAGGGTTCGCCGTTGGTGATGTTGTACGCGCGGCCCGACACCAGCTTATCGCATTCCGGCTGGCTCGCCAGCCACATGGCGTGAACGGCATTTTCGTAATAGGTCATGTCCACCAGCGCATCGCCGCCGCGCGGTAACAGCACGCTGCCGTAGTGGTGCATCATCTGGGCCAGTCGCGGGATAAAGACTTTGTCGTGCGGCCCAAACAGGCTCTGCGGACGCAGCACGGTAAAGCGGGTGTGCGGGTTTGACTGGGCCAGCAGGTCGATCACCTCTTCGCCCGCCGCTTTGCTGCGGGCAAACTCACAGGCGAAGCGCGCCGGGCGGAAATCTTCCTGAATATCACGATGGTGGTGATAGTCGAAATAGAGCGACGGGGAGGAGATATGAATAAAGTTACGCACGCCCCAGGCGACGGCCCATTCGCCCAGACGACGCGTGGCGCGCACGTTGGCGAGATCAAAGGCTTCCTGGGTACCCCACGGAGAGGTAAAACTGGAGCAGTGCCACAGCGTATCGATACCGGCGAGCATCACCTTGGCCTGAGAGGAGACCAGCTCCGTCAGATCGGCATGGACAAATTCAGCGCCCATTTTTTGCAGGAGCTTACCCATCGCCTCATTGCGACCGGTGGCCCTCACGCTGATGCCTTTGTTGCGCAGAAACTCGACCGCATTTCGGCCTAAGCCGCTGGTCGCCCCGGTAACCAGTACCTTCATAACAATCCACTGTGTTGAAAAGAATTTCGTGCGCATTCTTTCGTGAATTACGATGTGTTGCAATGGGAAAGGTGAAAGATTAAGAGTTTTATTTAGTTATTTTCCCGCTTTTCCTCTGCCAGTTGCGCAATCCGTTTCGCCATTCCGCGGAAGATAAACAGGTGTGCCGGGATCATCAGCAACCAGTAAAACAGACCCGGCATTCCGTGAGGATGCCACCATGCCCGAACGTCCAGTTCACGATGGTCGCCGTTGTCCTTGAGGGTGAAGCAGAGCCGCCCCAGCCCCGGCGCCTTCATGCCAAACAGCAGCGCCAGCTGTTTTTCCGGCTCAACAATAATCACTTTCCAGCTGTCGACGGTATCGCCCACCTTCAGCCAGGGATGGGCAGGGCGGCCTTTTGCCAGCCGGTGACCGACCAGCAGATCCAGCGCGCCGCGCGTTTGCCACAGAATATTGCCGAAGAAATAGCGCTCTTTGCCGCCGATCTGGTTCACAACTTCCCACAGCGCTGCCAGGCTGGCCGTGGTTTTTACCGTACAGCCCGCCTGTTTCGGATAATAGCCGTACTCGGGCCGCCAGCGGGCAAACGCCTGCGCGTCATAACCCCAGTCGCTGGAGTTCACCAGCTTCTCTTCCTCTTTCAGCGTGTTGCGCACCGCGTCGTCAAAGCGGATGAGTTCCTGGGGAATTAAGGCGCGCAGCGCGAGATCGTCCGCCAGCAGATCGTGCTTCAACCCCTGGATAAGCGCTTTGGCGGTCGTCGGCGGCACGGAGGTGATCACATTCAAAAACCACACCGATATCCAGCGGGTCGGGAAGGGGATGGGGATCAGCCAGCGGTGGCGGCCACTCACCCGCATAAAATGTTCGAACTGCGCCTGATAGCTCAGCACTTCCGGACCTGCCGCCTCCAGCACGCGATGCTGCTCCGCCGGGTGATCCAGCAATGCCACCAGATAGTGGAGTAAATTCTCCAGCGCAATGGGCGTGGTGCGCGAGCGTACCCAGCGCGGCGGCGTCAGCACGGGCAGGTTGTAGACCATATCGCGCATCACTTCGAACGCGGCGGACCCCGCGCCGACGATGATCCCTGCCCGCAGTTCGGTAACGGGGATACGGGCGCTCCGCAGCGTTTCTGCCGTCAGCTGTCGGGCGCGCAGATGGTCTGACTGCTCGTGCTCAGGCGCCTGGAGCGAGCTTAAAAAAATCACCTGCTTCACCGGCGTTTGCAGCAGCGCATCACGAACGTTCATCGCCACCTGACGCTCGTGGGCGATAAAATCGCCGCCTTCGCCCATGCTGTGGACAAGGTAGTAAAGCGTATCGACCCCTTCCAGCAGCGCAGGAAGCGCTTTCGGCCAGCTAAGGTCAACGTTGTGACACGTCACGCCAGGCAAATGTAGCTTTTGCAGGCGTTCCGTGTTACGTGCCGCTGCCAGCACCTGGTGCCCCTGCTGGCTTAACGCAGTGGTCAGATGCTGACCGATATACCCGCTGGCGCCGAGCACCAGAATACGTTGCGGCACGGTATGCTCCTTAACGCTGTAAAAATGCCTGCCAGTGTTCCACCACCTCGGTCAGCTGCTCGCGGTTAACGTCAAGGTGCATCACCAGCCGTACGACCGGGGAGGCGTTAATCAGCACGCCTCGGGCTTTCATAAAGTCGCCCAGCGCGGCAGCATGCTCATCGCCGACGCGGACAAACAGCATGTTAGTGTCGTGACGCATGACATCAGCGCCGATTTCACGCAGCTGCGCTGCCATCCACGCCGCATTGTCGTGATCGTCTTTCAGGCGTGACACGTTATTTTTCAGGGCGTACAGTCCGGCAGCCGCCAGAATACCCGCCTGACGCATCCCGCCGCCGGTCATTTTGCGCCAGCGGTTGGCGCGCCTGATGTAGTCCGCGCTGCCAACCAGCAGGGAACCTACCGGCGTACCCAGCCCTTTAGAGAGGCAAATGGTGAACGAGTCGCAATATTGGGTGATCGCTTTCAGCTCGCAGCCGTACTCCACCACGGCGTTGAAGATACGTGCGCCGTCAACGTGCAGGCCGAGCTTACGCTCGCGGGTAAAGTCCCATGCCGCTTTCAGGTATTCGCGCGGCAGGACTTTACCGTTATGGGTGTTTTCGAGGCTCAGCAGTTTAGTGCGGGCGAAGTGAATATCGTCGGCTTTGATTTTCGCCGCGACTTTGTCCAGCGGCAGCGTACCGTCGGGTGCGGCATCGATCGGCTGCGGCTGGATGCTGCCAAGCACCGCCGCACCGCCGGCTTCGTACAGGTAGTTATGCGCCCCCTGGCCGACGATATACTCCTCGCCGCGCTCGCAGTGGCTGAGCAGCGCCACCAGGTTAGCCTGCGTGCCGGTGGGCAGGAACAGGGCAGCCTCTTTACCGCTCAGCTCTGCCGCATAGCGCTGGAGTTCGTTGACCGTCGGGTCATCGCCGTAGACGTCGTCCCCGACCGGGGCGGCCATCATCTCTTCGAGCATGGCGCGGCCCGGACGGGTAACGGTATCACTACGTAAATCAATCATTTCACATCCCTTTAATTTAAGAGGTCTTGTGAAATGTTTTACCTGAGCCAGTTGGTTTTTGCTAGTTCGATCACTTCGTCACCGCGCCCGCTGATGATGGCGCGCAGCATGTAGAGGCTAAAACCTTTGGCCTGTTCCAGCTTGATTTGAGGCGGGATCGCCAGCTCTTCTTTGGCGACCACCACATCCACCAGCACCGGGCCGTCGATGGCGAAGGCGCGTTGCAGGGCGTCGTCCACCTCTGAGGCTTTCTCCACCCTAATACCGGTGATACCGCAGGCTTCGGCGATGCGGGCGAAGTTGGTGTCGTGCAGTTCGGTGCCGTCCGTGAGGTAGCCTCCGGCCTTCATCTCCATCGCCACGAAGCCCAGAACGCTGTTGTTAAAGACCACGATTTTGAGCGGAAGCTTCATCTGCGCCACCGACAGGAAATCCCCCATCAGCATACTGAACCCGCCGTCGCCGCACATCGCCACCACCTGACGTTCCGGTGCCGTCGCCTTTGCACCCAGCGCCTGCGGCATGGCGTTGGCCATTGAGCCATGGTTGAACGACCCAAGCAGGCGACGTTTGCCGTTCATTTTCAGATAGCGCGCGGCCCAGACGGTGGGCGTTCCTACGTCGCAGGTGAAGATGGCATCGTCGTCGGCGAAGTGGCTGATCTGCTGCGCCAGATACTGCGGGTGGATCGCTTTTTCGCTCGGTTTGGCGAGATCGTCCAGCCCCTTGCGCGCATCGCGATAATCGCTCAGGGCTTTATCGAGGAATTTGCGGTCCGTTTTTTCTTCCAGCAGCGGCAGCAGGGCGGCGAGGGTGGATTTGATATCGCCGATAAGCGCCATATCCACCTTGCTGTGCGCGCCGATGCTGCCGGGATTAATGTCGATCTGGATAATTTTGGCATCCGTCGGGTAGAACGCGCGGTACGGGAACTGGGTGCCGAGCAGGATCAGCGTGTCGGCGTTCATCATGGTGTGGAAGCCGCTGGAAAAACCGATCAGCCCGGTCATGCCGACATCGTACGGGTTATCGTATTCAACGTGCTCTTTCCCGCGCAGGGCGTGCACAACTGGCGCCTTCAGCTTACCGGCAAATTCCACCAGCTCTTTATGCGCGCCGGCGCAGCCGCTGCCGCACATCAGGGCGATATTGCTGGAGTATCGCAGCAGCTGTGCCAGCTTTTTCAGCTCTTCTTCGGCAGGGGTAATGGTTGGCTGGGGCGCAGAGTACCAGTGGGTGGTGGCGGTTTCAGGTGCGGCCTTCAGCGCCACGTCCCCCGGCAGCACAACCACCGAAACCCCGCGATTCAGGATCGCCTTACGCATGGCTATCGCCAGCACCTGTGGGATCTGCTCCGGCGATGAGACCAGCTCGCAATAGTGGCTGCATTCACGGAACAGCTCCTGCGGATGCGTCTCCTGAAAATAGCCGCTACCGATTTCAGATGACGGAATGTGAGCCGCAATCGCCAGCACCGGAACATGGTTGCGGTGACAGTCGAACAGACCGTTGATGAGGTGCAGGTTTCCCGGTCCGCAGGAACCTGCACAGACGGCGAGTTCACCCGTAAGCTGCGCTTCGGCACCGGCGGCAAAGGCGGCGACTTCTTCATGGCGGGTGGGCATCCACTCAATAGTTTTCATCTTGTTAAGGCTATCGCTGAGTCCGTTCAGAGAATCGCCAGTGACGCCCCAGATACGCTTTACGCCAGCCTGCTCAAGGGTTTTCGCTATGTATGCAGCCACAGTTTGTTTCATGGTTGTCCGTCTCCTTTTTGTGATATCGCTTACAAGCTTAGAAGAAAGTCGCTGTATTGCCTGCTCAGTATTCCTTAAGTACAGGTGGTTTTTCTGCGCGACGTGCCTGGCAAAGTCAAAAAAATAACGGGCTGCCGTACAGGCAGTAGGCACAATGTAGGCCGGGTAAACGTAGTGCCACCCGGCAAAAAGCCCGGTGGCGCTGACGCTTACCGGGCCTACAGGAGTCACAAAGGCAAATGAGCTGGCCTGCACGGACAAAAAAGCCCGGTGGCGCTGATGCTTACCGGGCCTACAGGTGAACCACGACAGATTATGCGAGCACAAGATCGCCCTGCGGATGGCACGAACATGCCAGCACATAGCCCTCCGCGATTTCCGCGTCGGTCAGCGTCATGGTGCTGGTGACCGTGTACTCACCGGAAACCACTTTGGTCTTACAGCAACCGCACACCCCGGCGCGACAGGCCGCTGCCACCGGTACGTTGTTGCTTTCCAGCGCTTCAAGCAGCGTGGTGCCCACGCGGCCAAAGAAGGTCTGCGCCGGTTGCAGCTTCGTGAACTTCATCCCGCTGGTCGCCGCTTCCGCTACAGGCGTGAAGAACTGCTCTTTGAAGAAGCGGGTCACGCCGAGCGCTTTCACTTCTTTCTCCACGATCTCCATGTACGGCGCCGGGCCGCAGGTCATCACGATACGGTTCGCAATATCCGGCACGCTTTGCAGCAGCTCTCGGCTCAGGCGCCCCGCGACAAAACCGTGCGTCGCGTTGTGCTCAGCCACCAGCGTCACCGGATAGTTGCGCCATTCTTCGGCAAAAATCACATCTTCCGGGGAACGAACGCTGAAAATCACCTGCACGTTGGCCTGAGGTCGGTATTTCGCCAGCCAGCGACGCATCGACATAATCGGCGTCACGCCACAACCCGCCGCCAGCAGCAGGAATTTATCTTCCGTCTTGTCGTCACAGGTAAACTCGCCCTGCGCGTCAGACAGCCAGATGTAATCCCCGCGCTTCACGTCCCGGGTCAGCCACTCGGATCCTGCGCCGTCATCAATACGACGAACGGTGAGCGTAATGTACTCGCTCACGCCCGGCGTGGAGGAGATCGTGTAGGCGCGCAGAGTATCCGCCGAATTACGCACGCTCACCAGCGCATACTGGCCCGCGCGGTACGGATAATAGTCATGGCACAGCAGCGACAGCGTCCACACATCCGGCGTCTCCTGATGGATGTGATGAACCTGCATCCGCCACGGACATTGTGAGGTTGGCATGGTCATGAGTTACTCCTTACGCGCTCAGCAGTTGCTTCATATCATCTTCAACGTTGGTCACAGAACGCAGACCAAATTTCTCGTTCAGGATGGCCAGCAGGTCCGGCGTCAGGAAGCCTGGCGCGGTCGGCCCGGTGACGATGTTGGTCACGCCGAGAGAGAGCAGGGTCAACAGGATAACGATCGCTTTCTGCTCGAACCAGGAGAGCACCAGCGACAGCGGCAGATCGTTCACGCCGCAGCCCAGTTTCTCTGCCAACGTGACCGCCAGAATGATGGCTGAATATGCATCGTTACACTGACCCGCATCCACCAGGCGCGGCAGACCTTCGATGTTGCCGAAGTCCAGCTTGTTGAAACGGTACTTACCGCAGGCCAGGGTCAGGATCAGACAGTCTTCCGGTACGCGGGTGGCGAAATCGGTGAAGTAGTTACGTTCCCCGCGCGCGCCGTCACAGCCGCCGATCAGGAAGATGTGACGCAGTTTTTCACGGCTGACGAGGTCAATCAGGGAATCCGCCGCACCCAGCAGGGTTTCACGACCAAAACCGACGGTGATGAGGTGCGGAATTTCGCTGTACGGGAAGCCTGCCATCTGCTGCGCCTGAGCGATAACCGGACCGAAATCGTCGCCTTCAAGGTGGCTCACGCCCGGCCAGCCGACGATGCTGCGGGTCCAGATACGGTCGTCATACGCGCCGACGGTCGGGTCGATGATGCAGTTAGAGGTCATGACGATTGGGCCAGGGAAGCGGGCGAACTCCACCTGCTGGTTCTGCCAGCCGCTGCCGTAGTTACCGATCAGATGCTTAAATTTACGCAGCTCCGGGTAGCCGTGCGCGGGCAGCATTTCGCCGTGGGTATAAACGTTAACGCCGGTGCCTTCGGTCTGCTTCAGCAGGTTGTAGAGATCTTTCAGGTCATGACCGGAGATCAGGATGCATTTGCCTTCGGTCGCTTTGACGTTGACCTGCGTTGGCGTTGGGTGGCCGTAGGTGCTGGTTTCACCGGCATCCAGAATGCTCATCACTTTGAAGTTCATCTGGCCGATTTCCATCGAGCATTCCAGCAGGGCGTTCATATCGGAAGGCCAGGTGCCCAGCCAGGCCATGATTTTGTGGTACTGGGCGTAAATAGCGTTGTCGTACTGGCCGAGTACGTGCGCGTGTTCCATATAGGCCGCAGCACCTTTCAGACCGTACAGGCACAGCAGGCGCAGGCCGAGGATGTTTTCGCCAATCGCCGCTTTGTCTTTATTGGGAGTAAATTCTGCGGCCTGACGCTGTAGCTCGCCCAGGTCGTCGCTCACCAGCTGTAGCTCCGCCATCGGGTTGTCCACGCGGGCGCTGGCGTCGGCATTCAGGCACTGCGCTTTCAGGGCTTCACGCAGGGCAATCGCTTCGCGGGCATAGCCCACAATGCGTGGAGAATCGAAGTTAACGTTGGTCAGCGTGGAGAAAAATGCGCGCGGCGCAAAGCTGTCGACATAGTGATCAACAATGCCATATTCACGGGCTTTGAAGGCCCAGGCGGACAAGCCTTGCAGCGCCGCAATCAGCAGATCCTGGAGATCGGACGTTTCTGCGGTTTTGCCGCACATACCCTGCGCGTAAGAGCAGCCGTTGCCTGCTGGGGTACGGATGGTTTGTTCACATTGCACACAAAACATAATCACACCTGTTAAAGTTATATTTGAGATACATGTTTAAGGTTATGCCTGTGCCACAACGGAGAAAAGTGCTTTCTTATACTAAGTGGAGGGTTATTGATTTAGCGCAATTTTGGCGGCAGGTTCACTACCGCCAAAGCAGTATCAGGCTGAGAAGAACGCCATCAAAATGGGTACCAGCAGGCTCAGAATAAAACCGTGTACGATGGCGGCAGGAACCATCTCCAGCCCTCCCGAGCGCTGTAATACCGGCAGGGTAAAGTCCATTGAGGTGGCCCCGCACAGGCCCAGCGCGGTAGAGCGGCTGCGGCGTACCAGGCCGGGGATCAGCATGATGGCTATCAGCTCGCGCGCCAGATCGTTAAAGAAGGCGGCGCTGCCGATCACCGGACCAAACGATTCGGTCAGCAGAATACCGGAGAGCGAATACCAGCCGAAACCGGACGCCATCGCCAGGCTGGTTTTCAGC
Source organism: Enterobacter sp. BIDMC93 (assembly GCF_001037805.1). Lineage (NCBI taxonomy): Bacteria > Pseudomonadati > Pseudomonadota > Gammaproteobacteria > Enterobacterales > Enterobacteriaceae > Enterobacter > Enterobacter sp. BIDMC93. The sequence continues at coordinate 3,476,666 of NZ_KQ089962.1, read as the reverse complement.
GGCAGATCGAGAATAAAGGCGTTAATCACTCCCCCCGCCAGTGAGCTGGCCACAACGATAACGGCAACCATCATGCCCCGGCGGTTAAGGACAATCTGTTTCAGCGTCATGCCATTATTTCGCAGCTGAATACCAATCAGGAAGAGCAGGAAAATAAGCGTATATTCGCTGGCTTCCGTTGCGTGCTGTAAAAATGCCCAGCCGGTCAGACCCAGTAAAAAACCGAGTACCACCACGCCGCACAGTTTTAATGATTCCAGCGCCATCGCAATACGGGAGGGAAGCTTTTCCTGATGGTGGTGATTTTTCCAGGGAATAGTGCGTTCCAGCCAGAACAGCGCAGCAATATTGCACAGCAGAATAACCACTACCGTAACCGCAGAATAATGCAGGATGGAAAGCAAGTTCGTCGCCAGATTATCCAGGAAGGCCAGGCTGATCCCCATAAAGAACAGAATGACGTAAACAATCCAGCTGAGAAAGCGATTAATAAGCTTTAAGGCCGATTCATGACGCAGCGGAATAAGGTAGCCCACAATCAGGGGCAGAAGAATGATGAGGAGTCCTGAGAACATGAACAGCCGGTCCTTTTGAGTATCAGTTAAGCGCCAGAGACACTACCCAATAAAGGCTGTGAGGTAAAGCTACAAAAAAAGCCGGGTGGTGGCTGCGCCTTACCCGGCCTACAAAGTGCACACTAACGTAGGTCGGGTAAGCTTTAGCGCTACCCGACATTACAGACCGCACTTAATTAATCGCGTTTTTCCAGCAGGGTGCGATACAGCACGCCGCCCAGAATACCGCCGATAATTGGCATCACCCAGAACAGCCACAGCTGTTCAAGCGCCCAGCCGCCCTGGAAAATAGCCACCGCGGTGCTGCGCGCCGGGTTAACGGAGGTGTTGGTCACCGGAATGGAGATGAGGTGGATCAGCGTCAACGCCAGACCAATAGCGATGGGGGCAAAGCCCGCAGGCGCGTATTTGTCCGTTGCGCCGTGGATCACCAACAGGAAGCCTGCGGTGAGCACAATTTCAATCACGATGGCAGACAGCATCGAGTAGCCGCCTGGAGAGTGTTCGCCGAAGCCGTTCGACGCAAATCCGCTGGCCGCGGCGTCAAACCCGGCTTTTCCGCTGGCAATTACGTACAGCACCGCCGCGGCAATAATACCGCCAATAACCTGGGCAATAATATAGCCAATAATATCTTTCGCCGGGAAACGTCCGCCCGCCCATAATCCTAATGTGACGGCCGGGTTGAAATGACCGCCGGAAATATGCCCCACGGCGAATGCCATGGTTAATACAGTTAAGCCGAATGCCAGCGCGACGCCGACAAAGCCAATACCTAATTCCGGAAATGCGGCTGCCAGTACTGCGCTACCGCAGCCACCAAACACCAGCCAGAATGTACCAAAGCATTCTGCCGCTAATTTTCTGAACATAACCACCTCAATAATAAACGTCCGCGCCCATTCCTGCGCGCGGGTTATATCGCCATAAAGGGATGACGACTCAAAGAGCCAGTATTTTGAAACCATCAACATCCCTTCGCCACTCAAATAAATTCACTAAATTTGATTTAAGGCAATGTGATGTCAATCCTTGTTCAGATCGGAGGTAATAAGAGCATAGCCCAATAATTAAGGGGGCGTATATTCTGCTGTCGTGACCCACAGCCTGCCGCTATACTGCTGATAACTTGAAGGAAAAAGTGGCCGAATTGCGGGGGATGTATGCTACTCGAACGTGTGGAGATTGTCGGGTTTCGCGGGATTAACCGCCTGTCGCTGCAACTGGAACAGAACAACGTCCTGATAGGCGAAAACGCCTGGGGTAAATCCAGCCTGCTGGATGCCCTGACGCTGCTACTTTCGCCCGAAGAGAACTTGTACCACTTCGTTCATGATGACTTCTGGTTTCCGCCAGGGGATGTCAACGGACGCGAGAAACACCTGCATATCATTCTGACCTTCCGCGAATCCGAGCCCGGACGCCATCGCGTGCGTCGTTTTCGGCCTATGTCGCCCTGCTGGGTGCCCTGTGAAGATGGTTTCCAGCGTATTTTCTATCGCCTTGAGGGCGAAATGGCGCAAAACGACGGGGTGTTAACCCTGCGTGAATTTCTTGATGAGAAGGGAAATCCGATCCCGCTCGATAATATTGACGAGCTTGCCCGCCATCTTATCCGCCTCTCCCCCGTGCTGCGCTTACGAGACGCGCGCTTTATGCGGCGGATTCGTAACGGCACCGTGCCGAATATGCCCGAGGTGGAGGTGACCGCCCGCGAACTGGATTTCCTCGCCCGTGAACTGGTCTCACGGCCGCAGAACCTCACCGACGGCCAGATCCGTCAGGGACTGTCTGCCATGGTGCAACTGCTGGAGCACTATTTCTCCGAGCAGGGAACGGGGCAGGCGCGCCACCGTCTGATGCGTCGCCGCTCGCACGATGAACAACGAAGCTGGCGCTATCTCGATATTATCAACCGCATGATCGACCGCCCCGGCGGGCGCACGCATCGGGTGATCCTGCTGGGATTATTCTCCACGCTTTTACAGGCGAAAGGGACGGTGCGCCTGGATCGGGACGCGCGCCCGCTGCTGCTGGTGGAAGATCCGGAAACGCGGCTGCACCCGATTATGCTTTCCGTGGCATGGCATCTTCTTAATTTGCTGCCGTTGCAGCGAGTCACCACCACGAATTCCGGAGAGCTGCTCTCTCTGACGCCGGTGGAGTATGTCTGCCGCCTGGTGCGTGAATCGTCGCGGGTCACCGCTTACCGGCTCGGACCCGGCGGGTTAAATGCCGAAGATGGCCGACGAATTGCGTTTCATATCCGTTTTAACCGTGCCTCTTCCCTGTTTGCCCGCTGCTGGTTGCTGGTGGAAGGGGAAACGGAAACCTGGGTGATAAACGAGCTGGCTCGCCAGTGCGGACACCACTTTGACGCCGAAGGGATCAAAGTGATCGAATTTGCTCAGTCTGGCTTAAAACCGCTGATCAAATTTGCGCGCCGGATGGGGATAGAGTGGCACGTACTGGTGGATGGCGATGAGGCGGGTAAAAAATATGCGGCGACCGTGCGCAGCCTGCTCAATAACGATCGTGAAGAGGAGCGGGAACATCTGACCGCGCTGCCTGCGATGGACATGGAGCACTTTATGTACCGCCAGGGATTTGACGACGTCTTTCACCGCGTGGCGATGATCCCGGTAGATGTGCCCATGAATATGCGCCGGGTGATTGCCAAAGCTATCCATCGGTCGTCAAAACCGGATTTGGCCATTGAAGTTGCGACGGAAGCGGGCAGGCGAGGCGTGGAGTCGGTGCCCACGCTGCTGCGTAAAATGTTCTCCCGCGTCCTCTGGCTGGCTCGCGGGAGGGCCGATTAACGGGCAGTCGCCTGCGAAACCTGTTGGATCAGGCTATCAAGCAGGGCATAGCGGCGGCGGTATTCGGACCGTTTTTTACTCGCAATCTCTTCCATCGGTTTGCGTGGCATGGTCAGTGGCAGGGCAAAGTTGCCGTTATCCTGCTGCTGTCCGCCAAGGGAGCGCCAGAAGCTGTCATAGTCAGCCAGCAATTTTCCCTCTTTTTTCTTGCGATAGCGCCAGCTGCGGTAGATGTGGGTGGCGTTACTCACCGCGAGGATCTGCTCGACCGGGAAGGCGCCTGCCAGCGTCATGACCGCTTCAACCAGCAGACGTTTTGGGAACAGTCCGTGACAGGCTTTGGTCGCCAGCTGAATGTGCTCGTGCGGGACATGCGCTTTCGCCCCCTGCATTCCGCCGATGAAGAGCGTTGGCTTGCCCTGGTATGTGCACAGCGTAAAGGTCAGCTCGGCCAGCACCGTGTTCTGGTGGTCGCAAAAAGTGAGGGTCGCTTCCCCTTCTTTGTCCAGAAACGCATCCGCGCTCAGGCGAACGCTAAACTGCTGCTCCTCTTTGCCCGTTAACGTCACCAGCGTGATGCCCTGGCTGGAGAGGTAGCCGTTCAGCAGCGACGCCGGAAGATGGCGGCTCATCATCTCATAGTGATCGTTCAGTGCGTCCAGCGTAGTCTGGCGGCCCATATTGACGGTCAGCCACGGCCGGTGCAGGCGGCACGGCAGGCCGGGCTGCACGCGCAGGATCTGCATCAGACGGGGCTGTTTTGCAAGGTTTCCAAGCAGGCGCGCAGTGGTGAACGGCGTTGCCAGCGAGCGCAACATAAACTTACGTCGATAGGCCGGATTTTGCCACGCCAGCCCCGGCGTGAGGGAACCCGATGCCAGGCTTTTAAACAGTTGCCAGCCCGATTTAGGCTGGGGCAGCGTTGAATAAGGTGTATCGACGATGGAAGACATGTTAGATCCTGCTTCTGGTGGAATATCGCTATTTCAGCAGGCGCTTTATCAACATCGGGTAAACAATTCCCGACGATTACGGGGATCGGGGGTTTCGTTGAGGAGTGGTTTAGATAAAATCAACGGTGATGATAGCCAGAACAATTATTTGGAATATTTATGAACCTGAAGGGAAAACGCAGAAAGCTGTTTCTGCTGCTGGCGGTAGTGGTGTTAGCGGGCGGATTCTGGTTATGGAAGGTACTGAACGCGCCGGTACCACAGTATCAAACGCTGATTGTTCGTCCGGGCGAGCTGCAACAAAACGTGCTGGCGACGGGGAAACTGGATGCCCTGCGTAAGGTTGACGTGGGCGCGCAGGTCAGCGGTCAGCTTAAAACCCTGTCAGTTGAGATTGGCGATAAGGTTAAAAAAGGCCAGCTGCTGGGCGTGATCGATCCTGAGCAGGCGCAAAACCAAATCCGCGAAGTGGAAGCGACGCTGATGGAGCTGCGCGCGCAGCGCGCGCAGGCTCAGGCGGAGCGTAATCTCGCTCAGGTCACCCTGACGCGCCAGCAGGCGCTGGCGAAAACGCAGGCTATCTCGAAACAGGATCTGGACACAGCCGCCACGGAGCTGGCGGTGAAGCAGGCGCAGATTGGCACCATCGATGCGCAAATCAAACGGAATCAGGCCTCGCTGGATACGGCGAAAACCAACCTCGATTACACGCAAATCGTTGCGCCAATGGCCGGGGAAGTGACGCAGATAACCACCCTGCAAGGCCAGACGGTCATCGCCGCGCAGCAGGCGCCGAACATCCTGACCCTGGCGGATATGAGCACCATGCTGGTGAAAGCCCAGGTATCCGAAGCGGACGTCATTCACCTTAAGCCGGGGCAGAAAGCCTGGTTTACGGTGCTGGGCGATCCGCAAACCCGCTATGAAGGGGTGCTGAAAGATATCCTGCCGACGCCGGAGAAGGTCAACGACGCTATCTTCTACTATGCGCGTTTTGAGGTGCCAAACCCGCAGGGCGTGCTGCGTCTGGACATGACCGCCCAGGTGCATATCCAGCTGACCGGCGTGAAAAACGTGCTGACGGTTCCGCTCTCCGCGCTGGGTGAATCCGCCGGGGACAATCGCTACAAGGTGAAAGTGCTGCGCAACGGCGAAAGCCGCGAGCGGGAAGTGGTGATTGGCGCACGTAACGACACCGATGTGGTGGTGGTAAAAGGGCTGGAAGAGGGTGAGGAAGTGGTCACCAGCGAAACCCTGCCCGGAGCCGCGCAATGACGGCGCTGCTTGAGCTGAATGACATTCGTCGCAGCTATCCGTCCGGCGACGGGCCGGTGGAGGTGCTGAAGGGCATCTCCCTGCGCGTTGAAGCCGGTGAGATGGTGGCGATTGTCGGGGCGTCGGGCTCGGGTAAATCAACGCTGATGAACATTCTTGGCTGTCTGGATAAGCCCACCAGCGGCACCTATCGCGTGGCCGGGACGGATGTTTCCACCCTGGACGGCGACGCGCTGGCGAAGCTGCGTCGCGAGCATTTTGGCTTTATTTTTCAGCGTTACCATCTGCTTTCACACCTGAGCGCGGCGCAGAACGTGGAGGTGCCAGCGGTGTATGCGGGCGTCGAGCGCAAAAAACGCCTTGAACGCGCGAAGGCGCTGTTAACGCGTCTTGGGCTGGCGGAGCGTGTTGATTATCAGCCTTCGCAGCTTTCAGGCGGTCAGCAGCAGCGCGTGAGTATTGCCCGCGCGCTGATGAACGGCGGACAGGTGATCCTCGCTGATGAGCCAACCGGTGCGCTCGACAGCCATTCCGGTGAAGAGGTGATGGCGATCCTGCATCAGCTGCGCGATCAGGGGCATACGGTGATTATTGTCACCCACGATCCGCAGGTGGCAGCGCAGGCGGAACGCATCATTGAGATCCACGACGGCGAGCTGGTCAGCAACCCGCCGCCACGTCAGTCCAGAGCGGCGGCGCCGAAAGAAGCCTTACCTGCGTCCACCGGCTGGGGACAGTTCTCCAGCGGCTTTCGTGAAGCGCTGACCATGGCCTGGCTGGCGATGGCGGCCAACAAAATGCGCACCCTGCTGACCATGCTCGGCATCATTATCGGTATTGCCTCGGTGGTGTCGATTGTGGTGGTGGGCGATGCGGCGAAACAGCTGGTGCTGGCGGATATTCGCGCCATCGGGACTAACACCATCGACGTTTACCCCGGCAAAGATTTTGGCGACGACGAGCCGCAGTATCAGCAGGCGCTGAAATACGACGATCTGGCGGCTATTCAGAAGCAGCCGTGGGTGAACTCCGCCACGCCTGCCGTGTCGCAAAACCTGCGTCTGCGCTACGGCAACATCGACGTGGCGGCCAGCGCTAACGGCGTCAGCGGAGATTACTTCAACGTCTACGGCATGACCTTCAGCGAAGGGGCGACCTTCAACGCGGAACAGCTGGCGGGCAGGGCGCAGGTGGTGGTGTTAGACGCTAACTCGCGCAGACAGCTTTTCCCCAATAAAACCCGTGTGGTGGGGGAAGTGATCCTGGTGGGTAACATGCCCGCCACGGTGATTGGTGTGGCGGAAGAGAAACAGTCCATGTTTGGCAGCAGCAAGATCCTGCGCGTCTGGCTGCCGTACAGCACCATTTCCGGGCGCATTATGGGACAGTCCTGGCTCAACTCCATTACCGTGCGAGTGAAAGAGGGCTACGACAGCGCGCTGGCGGAACAGCAGCTCGAGCGGCTGTTAACGTTGCGCCACGGGAAAAAGGATTTCTTCACCTGGAACATGGACGGCCTCTTGAAAACGGCCGAAAAGACCACACGTACTCTTCAGCTGTTCCTGACGCTGGTGGCGGTGATTTCGCTGGTCGTCGGCGGGATAGGGGTGATGAACATTATGCTGGTGTCGGTGACCGAACGTACGCGGGAGATCGGCATTCGCATGGCGGTCGGGGCCAGAGCCAGCGATGTGCTCCAGCAATTTTTGATTGAAGCGGTGCTGGTGTGTCTGGTGGGAGGCGCGATGGGGATTGCGCTCTCGATGATGATCGCCTTCGCGCTCCAGCTCTTTTTACCGGGGTGGGAGATTGGCTTCTCACCGATGGCGATCCTCACCGCGTTTTTGTGCTCCACCTTTACCGGCATTTTGTTTGGCTGGCTGCCGGCACGAAACGCGGCGCGGCTGGATCCGGTGGATGCGCTGGCGCGGGAATAACCCGAAAATAAAAATGCCAGCCGATCGGGCTGGCATTTTGCCTGCGGGGTGTACACAATGAATCAGAGAGCTATGCAACCGTTTCTGCTTCAACGGGCACGATAAGACTGGCGTGATTGCCTTTTGGCCCCTGGTGTACATCGAACCGGACGGACTGCCCGGCTTTGAGCGTCCTGTAACCATCCATCTGAATGGTGGAATAGTGAGCGAAGATATCCTCGCCGCCGCCTTCGGGGCAAATGAAGCCAAACCCCTTGGCGTTGTTGAACCACTTAACAGTACCCATTTCCATGCTTCGACATCCTTCGTAAATCTTATAAATTAAGATGGAATGAACCGGTGGTGGAGTGGGGGCTGTTCAAAACCTCGCCAACTCACGCTTGTACAATTTAGAGAAACGGAAGAAGCCGTCAAGCGTTTGGCGCTGGAGTTGGGACAATAATCAACCAAAATTTGAGGCAGTTAACGCTATTGCAACAGTTTGTGACAGACATCGCGGATGACAGTAATAGATGATTGTTATCTAACATCTGAGGTAGATTCAAAGTGGTTATGCATAATGGGTAAGACCAACGATTGGCTGGATTTTGACCAGCTGGCGGAAGATAAAGTGCGCGACGCGCTAAAACCGCCATCTATGTATAAAGTTATGTTAATGAACGATGATTACACGCCGATGGAATTTGTTATTGACGTGCTACAAAAGTTCTTTTCTTATGATGTTGAACGTGCAACGCAACTGATGCTTACCGTTCATTATCGTGGCAAAGCGATCTGCGGCATCTTTACTGCCGAGGTTGCGGAAACCAAAGTAGCGATGGTGAACGACTATGCAAGGGAGAACGAGCATCCGTTGCTGTGTACGCTGGAAAAGGCCTGATAAGGCATAAAATTGGGGGAGGTGCCTATGCTCAATCAAGAACTGGAACTCAGTTTAAACATGGCTTTCGCCAGAGCGCGTGAGCACCGACATGAGTTTATGACCGTCGAGCACCTGCTGCTCGCACTGCTTAGCAACCCATCTGCCCGCGAAGCGCTGGAAGCCTGCTCCGTGGATCTGGTGGCGCTACGTCAGGAACTCGAAGCCTTCATCGAACAAACTACACCGGTGCTGCCAGCCAGTGAAGAAGAGCGCGACACGCAGCCGACGCTCAGCTTCCAGCGCGTGTTGCAGCGCGCGGTTTTCCACGTCCAGTCTTCCGGACGTAGCGAAGTGACTGGTGCCAATGTCCTGGTCGCCATCTTCAGCGAGCAGGAGTCCCAGGCGGCCTACCTGCTGCGTAAACACGAAGTCAGCCGGCTCGACGTGGTCAACTTCATCTCTCACGGAACGCGAAAAGACGAGCCTAACCAGGCATCGGATCCCAGCGGACAGATCAACAGCAATGAAGAGCAAGCAGGCGGGGAGGATCGTATGGAAAACTTCACCACCAACCTTAACCAGCTTGCTCGCGTTGGCGGTATCGACCCGCTGATTGGCCGCGACAAAGAGCTGGAGCGTGCCATCCAGGTGCTGTGCCGTCGCCGTAAGAACAACCCGCTGCTGGTGGGGGAATCTGGCGTGGGTAAAACCGCGATTGCCGAAGGGCTGGCCTGGCGCATTGTGCAGGGCGACGTGCCGGAAGTGATTGCCGACTGTACCATCTACTCGCTGGATATTGGCTCGCTGCTGGCGGGCACCAAATACCGCGGTGATTTCGAAAAACGTTTCAAAGCGCTGTTAAAACAGCTGGAGCAGGACACCAACAGCATCCTGTTTATCGATGAGATCCACACCATCATCGGCGCAGGTGCGGCCTCCGGTGGCCAGGTGGATGCCGCTAACCTGATCAAACCGCTGCTCTCCAGCGGCAAGATCCGCGTGATGGGCTCCACGACGTACCAGGAGTTCAGCAACATCTTTGAGAAGGATCGTGCGCTGGCGCGTCGTTTCCAGAAAATCGACGTTACCGAGCCGTCGGTTGACGAAACGGTGCAGATCATCAATGGCCTGAAAACCAAGTACGAAGCACACCACGACGTGCGTTACACCGCGAAAGCGGTCCGTGCGGCGGTGGAACTGGCGGTGAAATACATCAACGATCGTCATCTGCCGGATAAAGCGATCGACGTGATTGATGAGGCGGGTGCGCGTGCACGCCTGATGCCAGCCAGCAAGCGTAAGAAAACCGTGAATGTGGCGGATATCGAGTCCGTGGTGGCCCGCATCGCGCGTATTCCTGAGAAGAGCGTTTCTCAGAGCGACCGTGATACGCTGCGCACCCTCGGCAATCGCCTGAAAATGCTGGTCTTTGGTCAGGATAAAGCCATTGAGGCCTTAACCGAAGCGATCAAGATGGCCCGTGCTGGCCTGGGGCATGACCACAAGCCGGTTGGTTCCTTCCTGTTCGCCGGCCCGACCGGGGTGGGTAAAACCGAGGTGACGGTTCAGCTTTCCAAAGCGCTGGGCATTGAGCTGCTGCGCTTTGATATGTCCGAGTATATGGAGCGTCATACCGTCAGCCGTTTGATTGGTGCGCCTCCGGGATACGTGGGCTTTGACCAGGGCGGCCTGCTTACGGACGCGGTTATCAAGCATCCGCACGCGGTACTGTTGCTCGATGAAATCGAGAAAGCGCATCCGGACGTGTTCAACATCCTGTTGCAGGTGATGGACAACGGGACGCTGACCGATAACAACGGGCGCAAGGCCGATTTCCGCAACGTGGTGCTGGTGATGACCACCAACGCGGGCGTGCGGGAAACCGAGCGTAAATCCATCGGCCTGATCCACCAGGATAACAGCACCGATGCGATGGAAGAGATCAAGAAGATCTTCACGCCGGAGTTCCGTAACCGTCTGGACAACATTATCTGGTTCGATCATCTGTCTACCGAGGTGATTCATCAGGTGGTGGACAAGTTCATCGTCGAGTTGCAGGTTCAGCTGGATCAGAAAGGCGTGTCGCTGGAAGTGAGCCAGGAGGCCCGCAACTGGCTGGCTGAGAAAGGCTACGACCGTGCGATGGGCGCCCGTCCGATGGCGCGCGTGATTCAGGACAACCTGAAGAAACCGCTGGCAAACGAGCTGCTGTTTGGCTCGCTGGTGGACGGCGGCCAGGTAACGGTGGGGCTGGATCAGGCGAAGAACGAACTGACGTACGATTTCCAGAGTGCGGCGAAGCACAAGCCGGAAGCGGCTCACTGATTTTCTTTAGTGTAAAAGCCGGGTTTTTAACCCGGCTTTTTTGTGTCCGCTTTTCTCCCTCTCCCTGTGGGAGAGGGTCAGGGTGAGGGCATCAGACCGCACTAAAAAACCTCTTCCTGAACAGCCACACTAAAGCCATAAATAAAAAAGGCCGGGATTGTCCCGACCTTTTAAATATTTATCTGCCATTACAGGCGAAAACAATTAGCGACTACGGAAGACAATGCGGCCTTTGCTCAGGTCGTACGGGGTCAGTTCAACAGTCACTTTGTCGCCCGTCAAAATGCGGATATAGTTTTTGCGCATTTTACCGGAGATGTGCGCAGTTACCACGTGACCGTTTTCCAGTTCTACGCGAAACATGGTATTAGGCAACGTATCAAGTACGGTACCCTGCATTTCAATATTGTCTTCTTTGGCCATCTAATCCTCTGGGGTATCACTACCAAGTTTTGAACCGGCAAGATAATGCCGAAATTCCTCAATTAAGTAAAGAATTGCGCGTTTAAAACGCAGCAAAACAGTCTCAGCGTATTGCCCAAGCGTCACGGTACAACCGAACGGAAAGCGCATTCGTAAAGGGGAGACGACAGGATAAACGTAAGGACGTTATCTGAAGCGAGGGTCCCAAACGGCGGCGGGGCAACAGGCAGAAGCTACTCTGCGGCGTAATTATAACACCCTCATAAAAAATATGCGGAAAACATTTAGGCATTGGGTATAAAGAGCGTTCTGGGAACCCAAAAATCGCGTGGTAGGGTCTCCTTTCGGCACTGTTCCAGGTGTTCGATATAGTGTCGGCGGGAGATTTCAACGGCGCCGAGCGAGGCGGTATGCTCATTCAGCACCTGACAATCCATTAACTGTCCTCCACGTCGGGCAAATTCCTGGCTAAAAACCAGCAGCGCGGTTTTCGACGCATTCGTGGAGCGGGAGAACATCGACTCGCCGCAGAACAGCGTACCCTGCGCCACGCCGTACATGCCACCGACGAGGTCGTCGCCGCTCCACACTTCGATCGAATGCGCGTAACCCAGCTCATGAAGCTGGTGATAGGCGATAATGATATCGCGGGTTATCCAGGTGCCTTCTAGACGATCTTCAGCGCAGCCTTCGATAACCTGGCCGAAGGCGTGATTAAGCGTGACGCGAAAGGGTGATTTTGCATGAAAACGCTTCATGCTGCGGCTCAGGTGAAACTGCCCAGGCCACAGTACGGCTCGCGGGTCAGGAGACCACCATAAGATCGGGTCGCCAGGAGAAAACCACGGAAAGATGCCGCGCTGGTAAGCCATTAAGAGCCGTGCCGGGCTGAGATCGCCGCCCAGAGCCAGCAAGCCGTTAGGTTCACGCAGCGCCCCCTCCGGAGAAGGGAACGCAATATTATGGCGAGAAAGCTGCACCAGGCGCATGACAACAGAACTCCAGTACGCGAGAGAGGACGCTACAAATATAGTCTACAGGCGCTGTTTAAACTGGTAGTAGCGACCTTGTTTTGCCAGCAGCTCTGCGTGACTACCTTGCTCAATTATGTGTCCGTTGTCCATCACAATTATCTGATCGAAATTCACCAGCCCTCGCAGACGGTGCGTGACCATCAGCACGGTTTTACCTTTCATCACATTCGCCAGTAAATCAAGGATTTGGCTCTCTGTCGTGGCATCCAGTCCTTCTGTCGGTTCATCCAGCAGCATCAGCGGCGCATCGTGCAGCAGCGCACGCGCAATGGCCAGACGACGCAGTTCGCCGCCGGAAAGCTGTCGACCCCCTTCACCCAGCCAGCTGTTCAACCCGTCGTCTTCAAGCAGCTTGTGCAGCCCAACCTGCTCCAGCATTGCCCGCAGCGTATCGTCGGAGGCGTCTGGTGCCGCCAGAAGAAGATTATCGCGCAGCGTAGCGCTGAACAGATGCACCCGCTGGGGCACGACGCTGACCGTTTTACGCAAGGCCGCTTCGCTAAAACCAGACAGCGGAACGTCGTTAAACAGAATCTCGCCCTGCTGTGGGTCCCACGCGCGCGTGAGAAGTTGCAGAAGTGTCGATTTCCCACATCCCGTACGGCCAAGGATCGCAATGCGCTGCCCGGCATCAACAGAAAGGGTGATGTCTTCCAGCGCGTTTTGCGCCTGCTTGTCGTAGGCGAAAGTGACATTGCTGAGCGTCAGCGCGACCTGCTCTGGCACAGCGGTTTGACCCGCGCTGAACTTCACTTCCGGCTCCTGCTCGGCAATATCCGTAATGCGCAGCGCAGAGGCAATCACCTGGCCGAGATGCTGAAAGGCGCCCGTGACCGGGGCTAAGGCTTCAAAGGCTGCCAGGGCACAGAAAACAAACAGCGCAATCAGCGGGCCAGGCTGCGCGTTACCGCCCACGCCACCGGAGGCCATCCAGAGCATGGCGATAACGGCAATCCCACCAATTAACATCATCAGCGCCTGGGAGAACGCGGTCAGTTCAGACTGGCGCCGCTGGGCTTCATGCCAGTTCAGCTCCGTATTTTCCATGCGGGCGCGGTACCGTTTGCTGGCACCAAAAAGGGTGAGCTCGGCCTGTCCCTGCAACCAGGCGGTGAGCTGCTGGCGATATTCCCCTCGCAGGCGCGTCAGGTTTTCCCCGGTGGTTTTACCTGCACGATAAAACAGGGGCGGCAGAATAATCAGCGTCATCAGCATGATGCCGCCGAGCGTCAGTGCGATGGGAACATCCAGGAAACTCAACCCCAGCGTGACCACGACAATCACTACAAACGCGCCCACCATAGGTGAAATGACGCGCAGATAGAGGTGATCCAGCGTATCCACATCTGCGACCACGCGGTTGAGTAATTCGCCCTGTCGAAAACGTGCCAGCCCGGCAGGGGAGAGGGGCAGCAGTTTGCTGAAGGTGTAAATACGCAGGTGTTGCAGCACGCGGAAGGTCGCGTCGTGGCTGACCAGACGTTCGAAGTAGCGTCCGGCAGTTCGCGTAATCGCCGTGCCGCGCACCCCGGCGGCAGGCAGCATGTAGTTAAAGCTGTACAGCCCGGCAAAGCCTGCGGCCGCAGACGCGGAGAGGAACCAGCCGGAAAGCGTAAGCAGACCGATGCTGGCCAGCAGAGTAACGATCGCCAGCACGATCCCGAGTGTCAGCATCCATTTGTGGCGTTTATACAGTGCAAGATACGGAAGCAGGGCGCGCATCAGATATCCTCCTGACGGTTCGCCAGCAGGGTCGCAAACGGCCCCTGCGCGGCAACAAGCGCGGCGTAATCGCCTTGTTCAACAATGTGTCCGTTTTCCATCACCCAGATCTGATCCCAGTCGGCAATACCTTCCAGCTGGTGAGTCACCATCAGGGTGGTTTGCTGGCGTGAGGCTGCGTTAAGCGCATCCATCACGCGCTGCTCGCTGTGAGCGTCCAGGCTGGCCGCAGGTTCGTCCAGCAGCATTAGCGAAGAGGGATTGAGCAGCGCACGGGCGACCGCGACGCGCTGTGCCTGGCCAACTGACAGCCCGGCAGACTGATCGCCAATGACGGTATCGACACCCTGCGCAAGCAGCGGCAGAAACTCGCTGACCCAGGCGCGGTCGAGGACCGATTGCAGCTCATCTTCACGCGCATCCGGGCGTGCCAGCAGCACATTCTCGCGCAGCGTCGGAGCTGGCAGCTGAGGGTTTTGCCCCACCCAACTCAGCTGTTTACGCCAGGCATCAGGATCGAGCTCGCGCAGCTCCGTTTTGTTGATACGCAGCGATCCGGTGTACGCCATAAAACCTGACAGAGCATTCAACAATGAGCTTTTACCTGAGCCGCTGGTACCCACCAGCACCACACGTTGCCCGGCAGGCAGGGTAAAGTTCAGCGGACCGGCCAGCACTTTGCCTTCAGGCGACAGAACAGAAAAATCCTGTGCTTCAATGGTCACCGGATCGTTCGTATTCAGCGTTACCTCACCACGCTCCGGATTCGCCAGCGGCGTTTCCATGAAGGTTTTCAGGCTGTCGGCAGCACCCACCGCCTGCGCTTTGGCATGGTAAAAGGTGCCGAGATCGCGAAGCGGCTGGAAAAATTCCGGGGCCAGGATCAGCGCCAGGAACCCGGCGGAAAGCGTGACCGCCGTACCGTAGTGGCCAAAGTCCAGCGCGCCGAGGTAGGAGAAGCCAAAGTAAACCGCCACCAGCGCAATCGACAGGGAGGTGAAAAATTCGAGCACGCCAGAAGAGAGAAAGGCCATGCGCAACACTTCCATGGTGCGCTGACGGAAATCCTGCGACGCCAGGCGAATGTTTTCGGTTTCCGCTTCACCACGACCGAAGATCCGCAGGGTTTCCATTCCGCGCAGACGGTCCAGGAAATGACCGCTCAACCGACCCAGCGCCAGGAAGTTACGACGGTTAGCATCTGCCGCGCCCATGCCGACCATCGCCATAAACAGCGGGATGAGCGGGGCGGTGCCTAGCAGGATCAACGCCGCCACCCAGTTAACAGGGAAGATGGCGATAACAATCATCAGGGGCACAAACACCGCCAGCGCCATCTGGGGAAGATAACGCGCGTAGTAATCGTGCATATCGTCGATTTGCTCAAGGATCAGCGTCGCCCAGCTGCCGGCTGGCTTACCCTGGATCCACGCAGGTCCGGCTTCCGAAAGCCGATCGAGTACCTTGCGGCGAATCTCATAGCGGATGTGCTGCCCGGCGTGGAACCCAACCCGCTCGCGCAGCCAGACCACCCACGCACGCAGAACGAAAACCAGCACCAGAACGATAAACGGCAACAGCAGCGCTTCGCGCGGGATGTTCTCCATGATCATATGGTTGAGAATGCGGGCCAGCAGCCATGCCTGGGCAACAATCAACAGACCGCTGATGAATCCCAAAACGCGGGAAATCATAAGCCAGCGGCGGGACAGAACGCTTTGCTGTTTCAGCCAGCGGGTTAACTCTTGTTGACGGGTTTTTTCCATTGCGTACTTTGCAGGTGACGTTATAAGAAATTAGACCTCTGCATGTTACACGCGAGCAAAAATAAAGGCGACCAGTGGCCGCCTTTATTTACGTTTGTTACTGACTTGTAAAGATTATTTGCCTTGTTCAGCCAGCCCGTCCAGGTAGCGTTCTGCGTCCAGCGCGGCCATACAACCGGTGCCCGCAGAGGTGATCGCCTGACGATAAATATGGTCCATCACGTCGCCAGCTGCGAAGACACCCGGAACGCTGGTCTGGGTGGCGTTGCCGTGAATGCCAGACTGCACTTTGATGTAGCCGTTCTCCAGCTCCAGCTGGCCTTCAAAGATAGCCGTGTTCGGGCTGTGACCGATTGCCACAAACAGGCCTGCCACTTCCAGCGTTTCGACGTTATCGGTGTTCTGGGTATCACGGATACGCAGTCCCGCCACGCCCATCTGATCGCCAGTCACTTCTTCCAGCGTACGGTTGGTATGCAGCACAATGTTGCCGCTCGCCACTTTGTCCATCAGGCGTTTAATCAGGATCTTCTCCGCGCGGAAGGTGTCGCGACGGTGAATCAGGTGTACTTCTGAGGCAATATTTGCCAGATACAGCGCTTCTTCCACAGCGGTGTTGCCGCCGCCGATAACCGCAACTTTCTGGTTGCGATAGAAGAAACCGTCGCAGGTCGCGCAGGCTGACACGCCGCGGCCTTTGAACGCTTCTTCAGACGGCAGGCCGAGATAGCGGGCAGAGGCGCCGGTGGCGATGATCAGCGCATCGCAGGTGTATTCGCCGCTGTCACCCGTCAGGCGGAACGGACGGTTCTGCAAATCCACTTTATTGATGTGGTCGAACAGGATTTCGGTTTCGAATTTGGCGGCATGCTCGTGCATGCGCTCCATCAGCAGCGGCCCGGTCAGGTCGTTCGGGTCGCCAGGCCAGTTTTCCACTTCCGTGGTGGTGGTCAGCTGACCGCCTTTTTCCATCCCGGTGATCAGTACCGGTTGCAGGTTAGCGCGTGCAGCATAGACCGCTGCGGTATATCCCGCAGGTCCAGAACCAAGGATTAGCAGCTTACTGTGTTTGGTCGTGCCCATGAGATCCCCATTGTTGTTGGCAGGCAATGGGCTGGATTGTAGGGAATTTGTTGCCGTAAAAAAAGAGCAGGAGAGTTTTGCTTCCGATATATGCAATAGACGCGCCCTATGGGTCAGAGGCGGTCACATCACTTCTGCTACTGAAAACCGCGCGTTTATAAGGCAATAAAATGAGGATTAATACCCCTCCGTAATGAATATCCGGCATGTTGTACTAAAAATCGATGTTTTGCTTTGACAATCCCCTGCGCTTTTGCGAAAACATTCAAGGAAGAAAAAAAGACGCACGAACTGCATGCCGCATAGACATGCACGGAAATGCCATTTTTACCGGGTCAGTGAAATCTACGCATGGTGTGGACAGACGCCATACGTGATGTCTGTGACTGCTTTCGGGCAACGGTCTTCTTACCGCAGAACCCGAATCTACATCGCGTCTAATACATAACCAGGCGATGTGATGAATAACGGGTCCAGGCTCTGAACAGTGATGTGCACAGGGTCCAGGCAGGAGTAGGGAAGGAATACAGAGAGACAATAATAATGGTAGATAGCAAGAAGCGCCCTGGCAAAGATCTCGACCGTATCGATCGTAACATTCTTAATGAATTGCAAAAGGATGGGCGTATTTCCAACGTCGAGCTTTCAAAACGTGTGGGACTTTCCCCGACGCCGTGCCTTGAGCGTGTGCGTCGACTGGAAAGACAGGGTTTTATTCAGGGCTATACGGCTCTGCTGAACCCGCATTATCTGGATGCCTCACTTCTGGTATTTGTTGAGATTACTCTGAATCGTGGTGCACCAGATGTGTTTGAGCAATTTAACGCCGCTGTACAAAAACTTGAAGAAATTCAAGAGTGTCATCTGGTTTCCGGTGATTTTGACTACCTGTTGAAAACCCGTGTGCCTGATATGTCCGCCTACCGTAAGCTGCTGGGTGAAACCCTGCTGCGTCTGCCAGGCGTGAACGACACCCGTACTTATGTGGTGATGGAAGAGGTCAAACAGAGCAATCGTCTGGTTATTAAGACGCGCTAACACGGAACAGGTGCAAAATCAGTGTAGTTTGATTACACTCCTGTTAATCCATACAGCAACAGTGCCGGGGAGTCCCGGCGCTGTTGTCCGTTTTAGCACACAGGCAGGACATGCCTGATACCTGGAGAGCCTTTCTTGAGCCAGGAATACACTGAAGACAAAGAAGTCACATTATCTAAGCTAAGCAGCGGACGTCGTCTCCTTGAGGCGTTACTGATTGTTATTGCCCTTTTTGCCGTCTGGCTGATGGCTGCCTTACTCAGTTTCAACCCCTCAGACCCTAGCTGGTCGCAAACCGCATGGCATGAGCCTATCCATAATTTAGGCGGCGTTCCCGGCGCCTGGCTTGCGGACACGCTCTTCTTCATTTTCGGTGTGATGGCCTATACCCTTCCCGTCATCATTATTGGCGGATGCTGGTTTGCCTGGCGTCATCGACAGAACGACGACTACATCGATTATTTTGCCGTTTCGCTGCGCCTGATTGGCGCCCTGGCACTGATCCTCACCTCCTGCGGACTGGCGGCGATCAACGCCGATGACATCTGGTACTTCGCCTCAGGCGGGGTGATTGGCAGCCTGTTGAGCTCCGCGCTGCAACCGATGCTTCACAGCAGCGGCGGCACGCTGGCGCTGCTTTGTATCTGGGCAGCGGGCCTGACGCTGTTTACCGGCTGGTCTTGGGTGAGCATTGCCGAAAAAATCGGCAGCTTTATTCTGACTCTGCTGACGTTTGCCAGCAATCGCACCCGTCGTGATGATACGTGGGTCGATGAAGATGAATATGAAGATGAGTACGAAGAGGAAGACGAGGCACCTGTGCAGCGTCGTGAATCCCGCCGTGCCCGTATTCTGCGCGGTGCTCTGGCACGCCGCCAGCGCGTTGCTGAAAAATTCGCTAACCCGTTAGGCCGTAAAACGGATGCCGCGCTTTTCTCCGGCAAACGTATGGATGAAGAGGAGCAGATTGAGTATCGCGGCGCGGCCGTCGATCCTGATGATGTGTTGTTCTCTGGTCATCGAGCTACGCCGGGTGAGTATGACGAATACGATCCGCTGTTGCATGGTCATTCCGTGACTGAACCGGTAGCCGCTGCTGCTGCCGCAACGACGGCTGCGCAGGCCCATGTTGCGCCTGTTGAAGCCGTGATGCCGTCCTCGCCTGTTCCGGCACCGGAGTCCGCGATCCAGCAACCGCAGGTAGACTGGCAGACTGCGCCAGGCGTCCATACGCCTGAACCGACCATTGCGCCGGAGCCTGAAAGCTATATTCCTGTGCAGCAGCAACCGTATCAGCCGCCTGAGCCTGCCAGCGAGCCGCAACAGCCGTATCAGGCTTATACGCCCGAACCTGCTGAACCTGAACAGCCATACGTTGCGCCGGTGTCTGAACCCGAAGTGGTGGAGGAAGCGAAGCCATCCCGTCCGCCATTGTACTATTTTGAAGAGGTGGAAGAGCGCCGTGCCCGAGAGCGCGAGCAGCTTGCCGCCTGGTATCAGCCCGTGCCTGAGCCGGTGCAGGAGTCTGTTGTAAAAGCGCCTTCTGCGAGCGTTGCACCTGTAGACCCAGCGCCAGCCGTTGCGTCGAGAGCGGAAACCGTGAAGCAGGCAACGGCAGCCGCTGCCGCTGCCGCGTCCGCTCCGCTATTCAGCCCGGCAACCGATGGTGCGCCGCGTCCTCAGGTAAAAGAGGGCATTGGTCCACAATTGCCGCGTCCTAATCGCGTGCGCGTACCGACGCGCCGGGAGCTGGCCTCTTATGGCATTAAACTGCCTTCCCAGCGTATGGCGGAAGAAAAAGCCCGTGAGTCCGACTACGAAGATGATGCCGACGAACTGCATCAGGATGAGCTGGCGCGTCAGTTTGCCGCCCAGCAGACTCAACGCTACGGGAATGAGTACCAACACGATGTTCATTCTCAGCAGGATGAAGATGATGCTGCCGAAGCGGAATTAGCGCGTCAGTTTGCGGCCACGCAACAGCAACGTTATTCCGGTGAGCAGCCTTCGGGGGCAAACCCGTTCTCGCTCTCGGATTTTGAATTTTCACCGATGAAAGATCTGGTGGATGACGGTCCGAGCGAACCGCTGTTCACGCCGAGCGTGATGCCAGAAGCGGAACCGGTGCGCCAGGCGCCAGCGCCGCAGGTTAATGCGCAGCCACAACAGCCAGCGCCGCAGGCTTATGCGCAGCCGCATACACCGCCGGCCCAACCGCCGCAGCCGCAGTTCCAGCAGCCAGCACCACAGCCGCAGGAAAGCCTGATTCACCCGCTGCTGATGCGTAACGGAGACAGCCGTCCGCTGCAACGACCAAGTACGCCGTTGCCGTCGCTGGATCTGTTAACGCCGCCGCCAGCGGAAGTCGAACCGGTGGATACTTTTGCCCTTGAGCAGATGGCCCGTCTGGTGGAAGCGCGTCTGGCTGACTTCCGTATTAAAGCGGACGTGGTGAACTACTCACCTGGCCCGGTAATCACCCGTTTCGAACTGAACCTGGCGCCAGGCGTAAAAGCGGCGCGTATTTCTAACCTGTCCCGTGACCTGGCGCGTTCTCTGTCGACCGTGGCGGTACGCGTGGTGGAAGTGATCCCAGGTAAGCCTTACGTTGGCCTTGAGCTGCCAAACAAGAAACGCCAGACCGTTTATCTGCGTGAAGTTCTGGATAACACCAAATTCCGCGACAACCCGTCCCCTCTCACCGTGGTGTTGGGTAAAGATATCGCTGGCGATCCGGTGGTTGCCGATCTCGCGAAGATGCCGCACCTGCTGGTTGCGGGTACCACCGGCTCCGGTAAATCGGTCGGGGTGAACGCCATGATCCTTAGTATGCTCTACAAAGCGCAGCCTGAAGATGTGCGTTTCATCATGATCGACCCGAAAATGCTTGAACTGTCCGTCTACGAAGGCATTCCGCACCTGTTAACGGAAGTAGTGACCGACATGAAGGACGCTGCCAACGCATTGCGCTGGAGCGTCAATGAAATGGAGCGTCGCTACAAGCTGATGTCGGCGCTGGGCGTGCGTAACCTGGCCGGTTATAACGAGAAAATCGCTGAGGCTGCACGTATGGGCCGTCCGATTCCGGACCCATACTGGAAGCCGGGTGACAGCATGGATGCCCAGCATCCGGTGCTGGAAAAACTGCCTTACATCGTGGTGCTGGTGGATGAATTCGCCGACCTGATGATGACCGTTGGCAAGAAAGTGGAAGAGCTGATTGCGCGTCTGGCACAGAAAGCGCGTGCGGCGGGCATCCACCTGGTGCTTGCAACGCAGCGTCCGTCCGTAGACGTTATCACCGGACTTATTAAGGCAAACATCCCGACCCGTATCGCGTTTACCGTGTCGAGTAAAATTGACTCGCGTACTATCCTGGACCAGGGTGGTGCAGAGTCGCTGCTGGGGATGGGTGATATGCTCTATTCCGGCCCGAACTCCACCTCGCCGGTGCGTGTCCACGGTGCATTTGTTCGCGACCAGGAAGTGCACGCGGTGGTGCAGGACTGGAAAGCGCGCGGTCGGCCGCAATACGTTGACGGCATCACCTCCGACAGTGAAAGCGAAGGTGGCGGCGGTGGTTTTGACGGCGGCGAAGAGCTGGATCCGTTATTTGACCAGGCGGTTAATTTCGTTACCGAAAAACGTAAGGCGTCCATCTCCGGCGTCCAGCGCCAGTTCCGTATTGGCTACAACCGCGCGGCGCGTATTATCGAGCAGATGGAAGCCCAGGGTATTGTGAGCGAACAGGGGCATAACGGTAACCGTGAGGTGCTGGCGCCACCGCCGTTTGATTAACCTTCAGCGATTGCAAAGAAGGGTAAATCAGCAAAAATTAAGCATATTCTTCTGTCGCCTGCCTTCGGGCAGGTCCAGAATAGAAACGGAACCCCCATATCGGGAAGACGTATTTTAAGGAATAACAATGAAAAAAATCGCCATCGTCTGTGCATTACTCTCCAGTTTTGTTGCCAGCAGCGTCTGGGCTGATGCAGCCAGCGACCTTAAAAGCCGACTGGATAAAGTGAGCAGCTTCCACGCCAGCTTCACGCAAAAAGTGACTGACGGCAGTGGCAACGCGGTGCAGGAAGGTCAGGGGGATTTGTGGGTGAAACGCCCGAATCTCTTCAACTGGCACATGACCCAGCCGGATGAAAGCGTGCTGGTGTCCGACGGGAAAACCTTATGGTTCTACAATCCGTTTGTTGAGCAGGCGACCGCCACCTGGCTGAAAGACGCGACCAGCAATACGCCGTTTATGCTCATTGCCCGTAACCAGTCCAGCGACTGGCAGCAGTACAACATTAAACAAAACGGTGATGAGTTCGTCCTGACGCCAAAAGGCAGCAACGGTAACCTGAAGCAGTTCACCATTAACGTGAGCAGCAACGGTACCATTAATCAGTTCGGTGCGGTTGAGCAGGACGATCAGCGCAGTAGCTATCAGCTTAAGTCTCAGCAAAACGGCGCTGTAGATGCTTCGAAATTCACCTTTACCCCGCCGCAGGGCGTAACGGTGGACGACCAACGTAATAAGTAAGAGGCATGAGTGAGCAACCTGTCGCTCGATTTTTCAGATAATGCGTTTCAACCTCTGGCCGCCCGTATGCGGCCAGAAAATTTAGCGCAGTACATCGGCCAGCAACACCTGCTGGCTGCGGGGAAACCCTTGCCGCGCGCCATAGAGGCCGGGCATCTGCACTCCATGATCCTCTGGGGGCCACCCGGCACCGGCAAAACAACCCTCGCTGAAGTGATCGCCCGCTATGCTAACGCGGACGTTGAGCGCATCTCGGCGGTTACCTCCGGCGTAAAGGAGATTCGTGAGGCGATCGAGCGCGCGCGGCAAAACCGTAATGCCGGGCGCCGCACCATTCTTTTTGTTGATGAAGTCCACCGCTTCAACAAGAGCCAACAGGATGCGTTTCTGCCGCACATTGAAGACGGCACGATTTTCTTCATCGGCGCAACCACGGAAAACCCGTCGTTTGAGCTGAACTCTGCGCTCCTTTCCCGCGCCCGCGTTTACCTGCTTAAATCCCTGACCACAGAGGATATCGAAAAGGTTCTGACCCAGGCGATGGAGGACAAAGCGCGGGGTTACGGCGGACAGGATATCGTTCTGCCGGACGACACGCGTCGTGCGATCGCTGAACTGGTCAACGGCGATGCGCGTCGGGCGCTGAATACGCTGGAAATGATGGCCGATATGGCCGAAGTGGATGATGCCGGAAAGCGGGTGCTAAAGCAGGAGCTGCTGACCGAAATAGCCGGTGAGCTCAGCGCACGCTTCGATAATAAAGGCGATCGTTTTTACGACCTGATCTCGGCATTACATAAGTCCGTGCGCGGCAGCGCCCCGGATGCGGCGCTCTACTGGTACGCGCGTATCATTACCGCCGGTGGCGATCCGTTATATGTCGCGCGTCGCTGCCTGGCCATCGCGTCAGAAGATGTCGGTAATGCCGATCCACGCGCCATGCAGGTCGCTATTTCCGCCTGGGACTGCTTTACCCGCGTCGGACCCGCGGAAGGTGAGCGTGCCATTGCGCAGGCAATTGTCTATCTGGCCTGCGCGCCGAAAAGTAACGCGGTGTATACCGCCTTCAAAGCGGCGATGTCAGATGCACGTGAACGTCCGGACTACGATGTGCCGGTTCATCTGCGCAATGCGCCAACTAAATTGATGAAAGAGATGGGGTATGGGCAGGAGTATCGCTACGCCCATGATGAACCCAATGCCTACGCCGCCGGGGAAGAGTATTTCCCGCAGGAGATGGCACAAACCCGCTATTATCATCCCACAAACAGAGGTCTTGAGGGTAAGATTGGCGAAAAGCTCGCCTGGCTTGCCGGACAGGATCAAAATAGCCCTATAAAACGCTACCGTTAGTTCAATCGTTGCGGTAATGTTGGCAATATATCTCTGTGGCCGCAGGCTGTGGTCACTTTTTCCTTTTTTAATTCGATAAGCACAGGATAAGCATGCTCGATCCCAATCTGCTGCGTAATGAGCCAGACGCAGTCGCTGAAAAACTGGCACGCCGGGGCTTTAAGCTGGATGTAGATAAGCTGCGCGCTCTTGAAGAGCGTCGTAAAGTTTTGCAGGTACAAACTGAAAATCTGCAAGCAGAGCGTAATTCTCGATCGAAATCCATTGGCCAGGCGAAAGCGCGCGGGGAAGATATTGAGCCATTACGCCTGGAAGTGAACAAACTGGGTGAAGAGCTGGATCAGGCGAAAGCTGAACTGGATGTTCTTCAGGCTGAAATTCGTGATATCGCTCTGGCGATCCCGAACATTCCTGACGACAGCGTGCCTGTCGGCAAAGACGAAAACGACAACGTTGAAGTGAAACGCTGGGGCACGCCTCGCGAGTTTGACTTCGAGGTGCGCGATCACGTGACGCTGGGCGAAATGCATGCGGGCCTGGACTTTGCGGCTGCGGTTAAGCTGACGGGTTCTCGCTTTGTGGTCATGAAAGGTCAAATTGCCCATCTGCACCGCGCTCTGGCGCAGTTCATGCTGGATCTGCACACCGAGCAGCACGGCTACAGCGAAACCTACGTTCCGTATCTGGTTAACCACGATACGCTGTACGGTACCGGCCAGTTGCCGAAATTTGCCGGCGATCTGTTCCACACCCGTCCGCTGGACGAGGAAGCAGACAGCAGCAACTACGCGCTGATCCCAACCGCGGAAGTGCCGCTGACCAACCTCGTGCGTGATGAGATCATCGACGAAGACGATCTGCCAATCAAACTGACCGCGCACTCTCCATGTTTCCGTTCTGAAGCCGGTTCTTACGGTCGCGATACGCGCGGTCTGATCCGTATGCACCAGTTCGATAAAGTTGAGATGGTGCAGATCGTTCGTCCGGAAGAGTCTATGGACGCGCTGGAAGAGATGACCGGTCATGCTGAGAAAGTGCTGGAGCTGCTGGGCCTGCCGTACCGCCGTATGGCGCTGTGCACCGGCGACATGGGCTTCGGTGCCTGCAAAACCTTCGACCTTGAAGTCTGGGTGCCTGCGCAGAACACCTACCGTGAAATCTCCTCCTGCTCCAACGTCTGGGATTTCCAGGCGCGTCGTATGCAGGCGCGTTGCCGCAGCAAATCTGACAAGAAAACCCGTCTGGTTCATACCCTGAACGGTTCCGGTCTGGCAGTAGGCCGTACGCTGGTTGCTGTGCTGGAAAACTACCAGCAGGCTGATGGACGTATTGAGATCCCAGAAGTGCTGCGTCCATACATGAAAGGTCAGCAGTACATCGGCTAATGATTTTGCATTCATGCATAAAAGCGCCTTCGGGCGCTTTTTTTATCCCTCTGAATTGATACGACGCAATACCTCCTCACTCTAAAGTAGTAATACTTCTCCGAACGAAAGTTAGCATAAAACACCAGTAACGTTGTAATTCGTTATAAATAAAACTACATAGCGGTTTACGCCGCCTCTCTTTTCTTTGTGAGCAACCAAAGTGAGTCTTTATGAAAATCAAAGCGCCTGAAGCGTTAATGGCTGCCGAGGTCACTCGCCGTGGGTTGATGAAAACCACGGCAATAGGCGGTCTGGCGGTTGCCAGCAGCGCCTTTACGCTCCCTTTTACCCGTCTGGCGTCGGCGGCGGAGGCTCTGTCTCCCGCTTCAGCCCCGGAAAAAGTGGTGTGGAGTGCCTGTACCGTTAACTGTGGTAGCCGTTGTCCTCTGCGTATGCATGTTGTGGACGGTGAAATCAAATATGTCGAAACAGACAATACCGGCGATGATAACTACGAAGGGTTACATCAGGTTCGTGCCTGTCTGCGTGGCCGTTCAATGCGCCGTCGCGTTTATAACCCGGATCGTCTGAAATACCCAATGAAGCGCGTCGGTAAGCGTGGGGAAGGGAAGTTCGAGCGTATTAGCTGGGACGAAGCCTACGATATTATCGCGACTAACATGCAGCGCCTGATCAAAGAGTATGGCAACGAATCCATCTACCTCAACTACGGCACCGGGACGCTGGGCGGTACCATGACCCGCTCCTGGCCGCCGGGTAAAACGCTGGTGGCGCGCCTGATGAACTGCTGCGGCGGCTATCTCAATCATTACGGCGACTACTCTTCCGCACAGATTGCTGCGGGTCTGAACTACACCTACGGCGGCTGGGCAGACGGTAACAGCCCGTCGGATATCGAAAACAGTAAACTGGTGGTGTTGTTCGGTAACAACCCAGGCGAAACCCGGATGAGCGGCGGTGGGGTAACCTATTATCTTGAGCAGGCGCGCGCCAAATCCAACGCACGTATGATCATCGTCGATCCGCGCTATACCGATACCGGCGCGGGACGTGAAGACGAGTGGATCCCTATTCGCCCTGGTACCGATGCGGCGCTGGTCAATGCGCTGGCGTATGTGATGATCACTGAAAACCTCGTCGATCAGCCGTTCCTTGATAAATACTGCGTTGGTTATGACGAGAAGACCCTGCCAGCCAGCGCACCGGCTAACGGGCATTACAAAGCGTACATTCTTGGTCAGGGCAGCGACGGGGTAGCGAAAACCCCTGAGTGGGCATCCACCATTACCGGCATTCCAGTCGAGCGTATTGTTCAGCTGGCCCGTGAAATTGGTTCAGCAAAACCGGCTTATATCAGCCAGGGATGGGGACCACAGCGTCACGCGAACGGCGAAATTGCCACCCGCGCTATTTCTATGCTCTCGATTCTGACTGGCAACGTTGGTATTCACGGCGGTAATAGCGGGGCGCGTGAAGGCTCGTATGAAGTCCCGTTTGAACGTATGCCAACGCTGGATAACCCGGTTCAGACCAGCATCTCCATGTTTATGTGGACGGACGCGATCGAGCGCGGCCCGGAAATGACCGCGCTGCGTGACGGTGTTCGGGGCAAAGATAAGCTGGACGTGCCGATCAAAATGATCTGGAACTACGCCGGTAACTGCCTGATCAACCAGCACTCTGAAATCAACCGCACCCATGAAATTTTGCAGGACGACAAGAAGTGCGAAATGATTGTGGTGATCGACTGCCACATGACCTCATCGGCGAAGTATGCCGATATTCTGCTTCCAGACTGCACCGCGTCTGAGCAGATGGATTTCGCGCTGGACGCCTCCTGCGGCAACATGTCCTATGTGATCTTCACTGACCAGGCCATCAAACCGCGCTTCGAGTGCAAAACCATTTATGAGATGACTTCCGAGCTGGCGAAACGTCTTGGCGTTGAGCAGCAGTTCACTGAAGGACGTACTCAGGAAGGGTGGATGCGCCATCTGCACGAGCTCTCACGCAAAGCCATTCCTGACCTGCCGGACTTCGATACCTTCCGCAAGCAGGGCATGTACAAGCAGCGCGATCCCGAAGGGCATCACGTGGCGTATAAAGCCTTCCGCGACGATCCGCAGGCCAATCCGCTGACCACGCCGTCGGGCAAAATCGAGATCTACTCCGAAGAGCTGGCAAAAATTGCTGCAACGTGGGAATTGCCGGAAGGGGATGTTATCGATCCGCTGCCGATTTATACGCCAGGCTTCGAAAACTACAACGATCCGCTGACGGCGAAATTCCCGCTTCAGTTGACCGGTTTCCACTACAAAGCGCGTGTTCACTCCACCTACGGCAACGTTGACGTACTGAAAGCGGCCTGCCGACAGGAGATGTGGATCAACCCGATGGATGCGAAAGCGCGCGGCATCAGTAATGGCGATCGCGTACGTATCTTCAACGGACGTGGCGAAGTGCATATCGAAGCTAAAGTGACTCCGCGTATGATGCCTGGCGTTGTCGCGCTGGGGGAAGGGGCCTGGTATAACCCGGATGCGAACCGTATCGATCAGGCGGGCTGCATCAACGTTCTCACTACGCAGCGTCCGTCGCCGCTGGCGAAGGGCAACCCATCCCACACAAACCTCGTTCAGGTTGAAAAGGCGTAAGGAGTAACCGATGACAACCCAGTATGGATTTTTTATTGATTCCAGCCGCTGCACCGGGTGCAAAACCTGCGAGCTGGCCTGCAAGGATTACAAAGATCTGACCCCGGACGTTAGCTTCCGTCGTATTTATGAATACGCGGGCGGCGACTGGCAGGAGGACAACGGCGTCTGGCATCAGGATGTCTTCGCCTATTACCTGTCGATTGCCTGCAACCACTGCGAAGATCCGGCCTGCACCAAGGTCTGCCCGAGCGGGGCAATGCACAAGCGCGACGACGGTTTTGTGGTGGTGGACGAGGATGTCTGCATCGGCTGTCGCTACTGCCACATGGCCTGTCCGTACGGCGCGCCGCAGTACAATGCCGCCAAAGGCCACATGACCAAGTGCGACGGCTGCCACAGCCGCGTGGCGGACGGCAAAAAGCCCATCTGCGTCGAGTCCTGCCCGCTGCGCGCGCTGGACTTTGGCCCGATTGAGGAGCTGCGCAAAAAACACGGTCAGCTTGCTGCCGTCGCGCCGCTGCCGTCTGCGCACTTCACGAAGCCGAGTATTGTGATTAAACCTAACGCCAACAGCCGTCCGACGGGTGACACCACCGGCTACCTGGCAAACCCGAAGGAGGTGTGAGATGGGAAGTGGATGGCATGAATGGCCGCTGATGATCTTCACGGTCTTTGGGCAGTGCGTGGCGGGCGGGTTTATCGTCCTTGCGCTGGCGCTGTTAAAAGGGAACCTCAATGCTGAACAGCAGCAGCGTTTGGTGTTAAGCATGTTTGGCCTGTGGGTGTTGATGGGCATTGGGTTTATCGCCTCTACGCTGCACCTGGGCTCACCGATGCGCGCGTTCAACTCCCTGAACCGCGTAGGTGCCTCTTCGCTGAGTAACGAGATTGCCAGCGGGGCAATCTTCTTTGCCGTTGGCGGGCTGGGGTGGTTACTGGCAGCGGTGAAAAAGCTGCCGTCAGGGTTACGCGCGTTGTGGCTCATCGTCACCATGGTACTGGGCGTTGTCTTCGTCTGGATGATGGTCCGGGTGTACAACACCATCGATACCGTTCCGACCTGGTACAGCGTCTGGACGCCGATGAGCTTCTTCCTGACCATGTTTATTGGCGGGCCGCTGCTGGGTTATCTGCTGCTGCGTGTGGCTGGCATTAATGGTTGGGCGATGCGCCTGCTGCCCGCGGTCTCGCTGCTGGCGCTGGTAATCAGTACCGTTGTCGCGCTCATGCAGGGAGCGGAGCTGGCGACCATTCACAGCTCTATCCAGCAGGCTTCGGCGCTGGTGCCGGATTACGGTTCGCTGATGGCCTGGCGTGTGGTGCTGCTGACGGCGGCGCTGGTGTGCTGGATTGCCCCTCAGCTTAAAGGTTACTCGCCTGCGCTGCCGTTACTGTCCCTGGCCTTTGTGCTGGTGCTGGCAGGGG
This sequence comes from Enterobacter sp. BIDMC93, assembly GCF_001037805.1. Classification (NCBI taxonomy): domain Bacteria; kingdom Pseudomonadati; phylum Pseudomonadota; class Gammaproteobacteria; order Enterobacterales; family Enterobacteriaceae; genus Enterobacter; species Enterobacter sp. BIDMC93. The sequence goes on along the minus strand of NZ_KQ089962.1, from coordinate 3,447,488 downwards.
AGTTAATTGGTCGCGGCGTATTTTACGGTCTGCATATGACGGTCGGTATGGCTATCGCCAGCTAATTTTAGATTTTGTTATAAAAAGCCGGGACATAGCGCCCGGCTTTTCTTTTTTCATTCATGAAATTTTTCGACTGATGTTTCGTTGTAAAAATTCCCGGAAATAAATAAAAACAAATAGATAATTAATATCAGTAGCAGGCTTTGCATTAGCAGGATGAGTTTTTTAAATCGACAAGGCGCATAACGTGCGTGACGCCTGAATCGGTGGATTGACTTTGTTTTTGCCAGTGGCATGATGCGCACGAAATCTGAACTTCCTCACGGTTTTTAATCCATGACCACCTATACCCGCCCGGTGCTTTTGTTGCTCTGTGGCCTGCTTTTGCTGACCCTGGCGATCGCGGTGTTAAACACACTCGTCCCGCTATGGCTCGCCCATGAAAACTTACCGACCTGGCAGGTGGGTATGGTTAGCTCGTCCTTTTTTACGGGCAATCTGCTGGGCACCTTATTAACGGGCAGCCTTATTAAGCGCTTTGGTTTTAACCGCAGTTATTATCTGGCGTCGCTGATCTTTGCCGTCGGCTGCGCCGGTTTAGGCCTCATGGTCGGCTTCTGGAGCTGGATGGTCTGGCGCTTTATTGCGGGCGTCGGCTGCGCCATGATCTGGGTGGTGGTTGAAAGTGCGCTAATGTGCAGCGGAACGTCCCGTAATCGCGGGCGTCTGCTGGCGGCCTATATGATGGTTTACTACGTCGGTACCGTTCTGGGACAGCTGATGGTCAGCAAACTGCCAACCGACCTGATGAGCGTGCTGCCGTGGGTGACGGGCATGGTTCTGGCGGCGATCCTGCCGCTGCTCTTTACCCGCATTGTGAATCAAAACAGCGAGCATCAGGAAGCTACCCACGTCTGGCCGATGCTGAGACTGCGCCAGGCGCGTCTGGGGGTTAACGGCTGCATTATTTCCGGGATTGTGCTGGGCTCGCTCTATGGCCTGATGCCGCTCTATCTTAACCATCAGGGCGTCAGTGATTCCGGGATCGGTTTCTGGATGGCGGTGATGGTCAGCGCGGGGATTGTCGGGCAGTGGCCGATTGGCCGCCTGGCGGACCGCTTTGGTCGTCTGCTGGTGCTGCGCGTCCAGGTTTTCGTGGTCATCATGGGCTGTCTCGCCATGCTCAGCAACGCCGCAATGGCGCCTGCGCTGTTCATTCTGGGAGCTGCGGGCTTTACGCTCTATCCGGTCGCGATGGCCTGGGCCTGTGAGAAAGTTGAGCATCACCAGTTGGTTGCAATGAACCAGGCTTTGTTGCTGAGTTACACCATCGGCAGTTTACTGGGGCCGACTTTTACCGCTATGCTCATGCAAAATTATTCTGACAATCTGCTGTTTATTATGATCGCCAGCGTGTCGTTTATTTATCTGTTAATGCTGCTGCGCAAAGTGGGCGAACATCCAACGCCAGTGGCCCATGCATGACTTATTAAAAGCCTGTCGATGACAGGCTTTTTTGTCCCTGTCACATATAAGACTTTTACTTATTGTGAGTTTTTACTGCCTGGCGATAATTCAAATGAGTTTACCACTAAAAGGCAGCCATCATGTCTACTCGTCGTTTTTCCACTACCGCACTTGCCGTAGTGTTGGCTTTAACGTTTGCAACGGTTCCGGCCATGGCTAATCCAGGAAACGGGAATGGCGGTGGTTACGGAAACGGTGGCGGACAAGGTAATAGCGGCAATCATGGTAACGGGAACGCTGGTAACCATGGTAATAAACACAATAACGGTCAGGATAACCCTGGGAAATCGGATAAGAGCTTTAAAAACAGCAAAGATGTCGGTAATGATGTGGATGCTCGCGTGAGCTTCGATCATGCCCGCCATCTGGCACTGAATTACGGCTTAACAGGCTACGACTCTCTGCCTCCGGGAATTGCGAAAAACCTGGCGCGCGGTAAGCCACTGCCTCCGGGCATTGCGAAGAAAACCGTGCCAGCCGATATGCTGGGTCAGCTTCCTTCCTATCCGGGCTATGAATGGCGCGTGGTAGGTGACGACCTGGTCTTAATTGCGCTGAGTACGGCGATTGTGACTTCCGTTATTAATGGCGTCTTTAAATAGAATATAAAAAGGCCCGGTTTTCACCGGGCCTTTTCGTTAATACATGACCTTGTGGCCATACTGCTCAAGAATACCTTTGACGCGCTCCATCGTCTCTTTTTTCGGCGGCTTCACGCCATCGAGTTTGTACTCTTCACCCATCGCCACCCATTTATGTTTACCCAGTTCGTGATAGGGCAGGAGTTCAATTTTCTCCACGTTACCCATATCCCGGGTAAATTCACCCAGACGATGTGCAGAGTCATCATCATCTGACCAGCCCGGCACCACCACGTAGCGGATCCAGGTCTTGACGCCTTTATTGGCAATGTATTTGGCAAATTCCAGCGTACGGTGGTTTGAAACGCCAACCAGATTCTGGTGGATCTCATCGTTCATCTGCTTGAGATCGAGCATCACCAGATCGGTCACTTCAAGCAGTTCATCAATAACCGGATCGTAACGGCGCACAAAGCCGTTGGTGTCGAGGCAGGTATGAATGCCTTCTTTGTGGCAGGCGCGGAACCAGTCGCGCACAAATTCAGCCTGAAGAATGGCTTCACCGCCGGATGCCGTCACGCCACCGCCGGACGCGTTCATGAAGTGGCGATAGGTCACCACCTCTTTCATCAGATCCTCAACGGTGACTTCTTTACCGCCATGGGTGTCCCAGGTGTCACGGTTATGGCAGTACAGGCAGCGCATCAGGCAGCCCTGGAAGAAAGTGATAAAGCGGATCCCCGGGCCATCGACGGTGCCACAGGATTCAAAGGAGTGAATGCGACCAATAATTGACATTGCGGTGATATCTCCGAATTTGGCCCATCCGGGGGCCTATGTAGATGCACAGCTCAAAGGCTATGTCGAGTCTGTTTTGGCTGTTATCCATTAAGTATAGATAGCGGACAAAAGAGACTGATGAAGCGAGGGTGTTAAAAAGGCCCCACTTGCGTGGAGCCTTTATTGTACGCTTTTTAACGCGTGATTTCAGTCAATTCCACTTACATGGACTGAGTGAAAGTACGGGTAATAACGTCCTGCTGCTGTTCTTTCGTCAGGGAGTTAAAACGTACTGCGTAGCCAGATACGCGGATGGTCAGCTGAGGATATTTCTCAGGATGTTCCATCGCGTCGAGCAGCATTTCACGGTTCATCACGTTCACGTTCAGGTGCTGACCACCTTCGATGGACGCTTCGTGGTGGAAGTAACCATCCATCAGACCCGCCAGGTTAGTTTTACGCACTTCGTCGTCTTTACCCAGCGCGTTTGGCACGATAGAGAAGGTGTAAGAGATACCATCTTTCGCGTAAGCAAACGGCAGTTTAGCAACGGAGGTCAGAGAGGCAACCGCACCTTTCTGGTCACGACCGTGCATTGGGTTAGCACCTGGGCCGAATGGCGCGCCAGCACGACGACCGTCTGGGGTGTTACCGGTTTTCTTACCATACACAACGTTAGAGGTGATGGTCAGAACAGACTGAGTCGGGATAGCGTTACGATAGGTAGTGAGTTTCTGAATTTTCTTCATGAAACGTTCTACCAGGTCAACCGCCATGTCATCAACGCGAGCGTCGTTGTTACCAAACTGCGGATATTCGCCTTCGATTTCGAAGTCGATAGCCAGACCATCTTCGTCCCGAATTGGTTTAACTTTCGCATATTTGATTGCAGACAGGGAGTCAGCAGCAACGGACAGACCTGCGATACCACACGCCATGGTGCGAACGACGTCACGGTCGTGCAGCGCCATCAGAGAGGCTTCGTAGCTGTACTTGTCGTGCATGTAGTGGATAACGTTCAGCGCGGTCACGTACTGTTTAGCCAGCCAGTCCATGAAGTGGTCCATGCGCTCCATGACTTCGTCATAGTTCAGCACGTCGCCTTTGATCGGTTCAGACTTAGGACCAACCTGCATTTTCAGTTTTTCATCAACGCCGCCGTTGATTGCGTACAGCATGGTTTTCGCCAGGTTTGCACGCGCACCGAAGAACTGCATTTGCTTACCAACAACCATTGGACTTACGCAGCAAGCGATAGCGTAGTCATCGTTGTTGAAGTCAGGACGCATCAGGTCATCGTTCTCGTATTGCAGAGAAGAGGTGTCGATGGACACTTTAGCGGCGAATTTCTTGAAGTTCAGAGGCAGTTTTTCAGACCACAGAACGGTGATGTTCGGCTCCGGAGAAGGACCCATGGTGTACAGGGTGTTCAGGAAGCGGAAGCTGTTTTTGGTTACCAGAGTACGGCCGTCTACGCCCATACCGCCGATAGATTCGGTTGCCCAGATTGGGTCACCAGAGAACAGCTCATCATATTCTGGGGTACGCAGGAAGCGAACCATACGCAGTTTCATGACCAAGTGGTCAATCATTTCCTGAGCGTCTTGTTCGGTGATTTTGCCTGCTTTCAGGTCACGTTCGATGTACGCATCCAGGAAGGTGGATACGCGGCCGAAGGACATTGCTGCACCGTTCTGAGACTTAACAGCGGCCAGGTAGCCGAAGTAGGTCCACTGGATAGCTTCCTGAGCGTTGGTTGCAGGACCAGAGATATCGCAGCCGTATTTAGCCGCCATCTCTTTGATCTGACCCAGCGCACGGTGCTGTTCAGCGATCTCTTCACGCAGACGGATAGTCGCTTCCAGGTTTACGCCGTTTTCCAGGTCAGACTGGAGAGAGACGAACTGTGCGTATTTGTCTTTCATCAGGAAGTCGATACCGTACAGCGCAACGCGACGGTAGTCACCGATGATACGGCCACGGCCATAGGCATCTGGCAGACCGGTCAGAACGCCAGATTTACGGCAGTTCAGAATGTCTTTGGTGTAAACATCGAATACGCCCTGGTTATGGGTTTTACGGTATTCGGTGAAGATTTTTTTCAGCATTGGGTCCAGCTCGCGGTTATACGCTTTGCAGGAACCTTCAACCATTTTGATACCACCGAACGGGATGATTGCGCGTTTCAGTGGTGCTTCAGTTTGCAGACCAACGATTTTCTCAAGGGCTTTGTTGATGTAGCCAGCATCGTGAGAAGTGATGGTAGAAGCAACGGAGGTGTCAAAATCAACTGGCGCGTGAGTGCGGTTTTCCAGTTTAACGCCTTCCATTACGCTGTCCCACAGCTTGGTGGTTGCGTCAGTCGCACCAGCCAGGAAGGATTCGTCACCTTCATACGGGGTATAGTTTTTCTGAATGAAGTCACGGACGTTGACTTCATTCTGCCAGTCACCTTTCGTAAAACCTTCCCAGGCTGTGGCTAACTTTTCATTAAGCTCGGACATGTAACACCTACCTTCTTAAGTGGATTTTTTATTTACTGCCTGAGACAACCATTAATGATGATCGCCGCCACGCAGGTAAATGACCCAGTATGTCAACCCAACTAACAGACCCCCACCGATAATGTTCCCGATAGTGACGGGGATCAGGTTATCAGTAATGAAGTTCATAATAGTCAGGTGTGAAAAACTTTCCGGGGTTGAACCTACAGCAGTCCAGAACTCCGGGCTTGCAAAGTTGCGGATAACAATCCCCATCGGGATCATGAACATATTCGCAATACTGTGCTCAAAGCCGCTGGCAACAAACATCGCAACCGGCAGAACCATAATCATGGCTTTATCCATCAGGCTACGACCAGAGTAGCTCATCCAGACCGCCAGGCAGACCATCAGGTTTGCGAGGATGCCGAGAGCAACAGCTTCGATAAATGTATGGTGCATTTTGTGGTCGGCGGTTTGCAGGACGTTAAGCCCCCAGCCGCCGTTGGCGGTCATATACTCGCCAGAGAGCCACATCAACAGAACAAAGAGCAGACAGCCAATCAGGTTGCCAACGTAAACGTTGAGCCAGTTGCGCCCCAGTTGACCCCAGGTAATTCTTCCGCTGGCTTTTGCCACCACAATCAGCACCGTTGAGGTGAAGAGGTCGGCGCCGCAGATGACGCAGAGAATCAGGCCCAGTGAGAAGCAAATACCACCAATCAGTTTCGCTATGCCGAAAGGCATCCCGGCAGTGCCGGTGGTGGCTGTGATATAGAAGACGAAAGCGATGGAGATGAACACCCCAGCCGTAATGGCCAGAAAGAACGTCGTCATCGGATGTTTCGTGGCTTTGTAGACACCCGCTTCTTCGGCAACTTTCGCCATCGCAGCGGGGAGTAATAGATCAAAAGGGTTGTCAGCTTTCACACTAACTCTCTCTTTATTAAGTCGGCGACGAGATACTAACAAAGCATTATAGAAGAGAAATTGATATAGATCATATCTCGCCTGGCTTATAGGCCCGCAGTGTGTATGGTTTTACAGCAAAAGCGGAGTAAGTATTTGATTATCCGTATAAAAATAAATTTTAAAAGTTATGAAAAGAGTTGAATTTTTTCCTTCAACCTCCCGTGGAACAGTTAATTAAAATGGAGTATTTATTATAATTAGTAACAGTAAAGCTCAGGTAAGCGTTTTTATATTTACCCGTGGTTAACTTAATTATTACAATTAAACGTCATTGCGGAAAAATAAAAAAAAAGGGGCAATGAAATTGCCCCGTAATATAGCTCAGGCGATTGAATACGCCTACAGCCATTAATGTTATATGCGCTTATTTTGACCAGTAAGCGGCTTTTGCCTTCTGCAATTTTTCATACGCATTCAGCAGTGACTGATGCGCCGGGAAGGCTTTCAGATCGTTGTCAACCGCTTGCAGGCCGTAGAATGGTTCTTCACCGCTCAGCGCCGCGCTGGCAGCTTCAACGGCATCCGCACCGTACATACGTACAAAGGCGTTCAGATACTGCAATGGCTCGCGGTCGTCTTCCTGAGAAAGCAGGAGCAGCGTTTGCAGGCAACGGTAATAGTTAGTGCGCTCGGCGGAGAAGACGGACTGGTTAAACTCCATCGTCCACTCGGTCCAGGCCAAAGCCTGATCCAGATCGCCGCCCGCCAGCGCCAGCATCGCTTTCAGCTCGCCGATGCGCAGGGTGTACCAGCCGTTATCTTTTCCGGTCGCCAGACCCAGCAGTTCGCGCACGCGGGTGAAATCATCGTGTCCTTCTTCGTCCAGCTGGGCGATCAGGTTCAGATAATCTTCTTTATCCCACTCGCTGCCTGGCAGGGCCAGCAGGGTTTCACGCAGATGCGCGCCCATGCTGTTGTTCGCCAGCCACAGATCTTCTGCCGGATAAATGTCCGACATACCTGGCACAATAATACGGCACGCGTAAACGCCGAGGTGTTCATAGTCGGCAATGTAAACTTCCTGATCTTCCGCGTTGAAGATCGCCATCAGGGTGGCGAATTCTTCTTCCGTCGTACCGGCAAAGCTCCAGTCCACGAACGGATAGTCCGCGTCCTGTTTGAACATATCCCAGGAGATCAAACCGCTGGAGTCGATGAAGTGTGTTTCGAGGTTGGTGTGCTCGGCGACTTCTTCGTCATCAAAGGTTGGCGGAGTAAAGACATCGAGATCTTTCAGGCTACGACCTTGCAGCAGTTCGGTTACGGTACGCTCCAGCGCCACGCCGAAGTCCGGGTGCGCGCCGAAGGAGGCGAAGCAGGTGCCATTTGCCGGGTTGAACAGTACCACGCAGATAACCGGATATTTGCCGCCCAGAGAGCCGTCATAAGCAAAGATTGGGAAACCTTCTGCTTCCAGTTTGGCGATGGATTCCACCACGCCCGGGTAGCGCGCCAGCACGTCAGCCGGGATCTCCGGCAGGCTGATGGATTCAGCAATAATGCGGTTTTTGATATGACGCTCGAAAACTTCAGACAATCCCTGCACGCGCGCTTCGTTGCGGGTATTACCGGCAGACATGCCGTTAGACACATACAGGTTGCCGACGATGTTCATCGGGATATAAACGGTCTGCTCGTCAGACTGACGGGTGAACGGCAGGGCGCAGATCCCACGATCCTCATTGCCGGATTGCAGGTCGATCAACATGCTGCCGGTCAGTTCGTTTTCCGGATCGTAGAACGCGCGCAGGCGGGCATCGAGAATGCCTTCCGGCAGTTCATCGTTTTCGGTCAGCGGGAACCATTTTTCGTTCGGATAGTGAACGAACGGACCGTTGGCAATAGTTTCGCCCAGCCAGAAGTCGGCGAAGAAGTAGTTGGTGGACAGACGCTCAAAATACTCACCCAGCGCAGAGGCCAGTGCCGCTTTTTTGGTCGCGCCTTTACCGTTGGTAAAGCACAGCGCACAGTCTTTGTCGCGAATATGCACGGACCAGACGTGAGGCACCGGATTCAGCCAGGAGGCTTCTTCGATATTAAAGCCCAGGTCGGTCAGTTTCTGCTGGAAGCGAGCGATGGAATCTTCCAGAGCGGCGTCTTTGCCGGGGATAAACGTTTGAGTCATGGCGTTCACTTTTATCGTACGTAAAGCGCGCAATGATACGGGTTTTGCGTGACGGGTGCTATCTCCGGCGAAAATAAATGGCTGGACTATGCTTATAAGCAGTAACCTACTGTTAAGGCATAAAAAAATGAAAGCTTTCGATCTCCAGCGGATGGCGTTTGATAAAGTCCCTCCTGAGTTTTTAGGCGAAGTAGCGCTGCGCAGCCTGTACACCTTTGTACTCGTTTTCCTGTTTCTGAAAATCACCGGACGTCGCGGCGTGCGGCAGATGTCGCTGTTTGAAGTGCTGATCATCCTGACGCTGGGGTCGGCGGCAGGGGACGTTGCCTTTTATGACGATGTGCCGATGGTGCCGGTCTTTATCGTCTTCGTGACGCTTGCACTGCTGTACCGGCTGGTCATGTGGCTGATGTCGAAAAGTGAGAAACTGGAAGATCTGCTCGAAGGGAAGCCGGTGGTGATTGTCGAAGATGGTCAACTGGCCTGGGAGAATGTGCAAAGCGCCAATATGACGGAGTTTGAGTTCTTTATGGAACTCCGTTTGAGCAGCGTTGAGCAACTGGGGCAGGTGCGTCTGGCGATTATGGAAACGAATGGTCAAATCAGCGTCTATTACTATTCCGACGATGAGGTGAAGCCCGGCCTGTGCATCCTGCCGGATATGCTCATCGAGCGATACAAAACTGTACCTGAAGCGGGCGAGTACGCCTGCATAAAATGTAGTCATGTCGTGGTTATGCAGGCGGGCGATCATCAATTATGCCCCCGCTGTACGAATCCAGAATGGACGAAGGTTAGCCGGGCTAAACGTAACACCTGACAGCGATTTTGTCGGTTTTGTGACAACGGTACGGCAGATTGTATTGTGTGACGAGGGGCACATTTCTTCGGCCATCAGTTTTAGACATTGCGGCGCGTGTCACTGAATGATAAAACCGATATCCACAGTTATAACTTATGGCTTTTAGCGTGGTGAGGGGAAATGGCTCAAGTCTTTAATTTCAGTTCAGGTCCGGCAATGTTACCGGCAGACGTGCTCAAACAGGCTCAACAGGAGCTGTGTGACTGGAACGGTCTGGGTACGTCGGTGATGGAAGTCAGCCACCGGGGTAAAGCGTTTATTCAGGTGGCGGAAGAAGCAGAAAAGGATTTTCGCGATCTGCTGAACATTCCCTCGAACTACAAAGTATTGTTCTGTCATGGCGGTGGACGCGGCCAGTTTGCGGGTATCCCGCTCAATCTACTGGGCGACAAAACCACCGCTGATTACGTTGATGCCGGCTACTGGGCGGCCAGTGCGGTAAAAGAAGCGCACAAATATTGCACGCCGAATGTCATCGATGCCAAAGTGACCGTTGACGGTCTGCGCGCCGTGAAGCCGATGAGTGAGTGGCAGCTTTCTGACAACGCCGCGTATCTTCACTACTGCCCGAACGAAACCATCGACGGTATTGCCATTCACGAAGAGCCAGACTTTGGCGAAAATGTCATTGTGACGGCGGATCTCTCTTCAACCATTCTGTCCACCCCGCTGGATGTCAGCCGCTACGGCGTCATCTACGCGGGTGCCCAGAAAAACATCGGTCCTGCGGGTCTGACTATCGTTATTGTGCGTGAAGACCTGCTGGGGAAAGCCCATAAGTCTTGCCCGTCAATTCTGGATTACACCGTCCTGAACGACAACGATTCCATGTTCAACACCCCACCAACGTTTGCCTGGTATCTCTCCGGCCTGGTCTTCAAATGGCTGAAGCAAAAAGGCGGTGTGGCGCAGATGGATAAGATCAATCAGCAAAAGGCTGAACTGCTGTACGGCGTGATCGACAAGAGCGATTTCTACCGTAACGATGTCGCCAAAACTAACCGTTCGCGCATGAACGTGCCGTTCCAGCTGGCGGACAGCAACCTGGATAATGTGTTCCTGGAAGAGTCCTTCGCGGCGGGTCTGCATGCGCTGAAAGGCCACCGTGTGGTAGGCGGAATGCGCGCCTCTATCTATAACGCCATGCCGCTGGAGGGCGTTAAAGCCCTGACTGATTTCATGATCGACTTCGAACGTCGTCACGGTTAATTGGCTGTTTTTCACCCCCGCAGCGTTCCTGCGGGGTTTTTATTATGTTGAGTTGAGAGTTGAGTTTCATGGAATCCCTGACGTTACAACCTATCGCGCGGGTAGATGGCACCATTAATCTGCCTGGTTCAAAAAGTGTCTCGAACCGCGCTCTGCTGCTGGCAGCTCTGGCAAACGGCACCACCGTCCTCACTAATCTGCTGGACAGCGATGACGTGCGCCATATGCTCAATGCACTGAAAGCGTTGGGCGTTCAGTACGCGCTGTCTGACGATCGTACCCGTTGTGAAGTCACCGGTAACGGCGGCGCGTTACATTCTGCTGAAGCGCTGAAGCTTTTCCTGGGTAACGCCGGTACCGCGATGCGTCCTCTGGCCGCTGCGCTGTGTCTGGGGAGTAACGATATTGTGCTGACCGGTGAGCCGCGAATGAAAGAGCGTCCGATCGGCCATCTGGTGGATGCCCTGCGTCAGGGCGGCGCGCAGATTGATTATCTTGAGCAGGAAAATTACCCGCCCCTGCGTCTGCGCGGGGGATTCACTGGCGGCAATGTTGAGGTTGACGGTAGCGTTTCCAGCCAGTTCCTGACCGCGCTGCTGATGACCGCACCGCTGGCACCACAGGACACCGTCATCAGCATTAAAGGCGACCTGGTTTCTAAGCCGTACATTGATATCACCCTGCACCTGATGAACACCTTTGGTGTTGAGGTGGAAAACCAGTCTTATCAGCGTTTCGTGGTTCGCGGTGGGCAGCAGTACCAGTCGCCGGGCCACTACCTGGTTGAAGGCGATGCTTCATCCGCCTCCTATTTCCTTGCCGCAGGCGCGATTAAAGGCGGTACGGTTAAAGTGACGGGCATTGGCCGCAACAGCGTGCAGGGCGATATCCGTTTTGCTGACGTGCTGGAAAAAATGGGCGCGGTGGTGACCTGGGGCGATGACTTCATCTCCTGCACCCACGGTGAGCTGAACGCCATCGATATGGATATGAACCATATTCCGGATGCGGCGATGACCATTGCCACCGCTGCGCTGTTTGCGAAAGGCACCACCACGCTGCGAAACATTTACAACTGGCGTGTGAAAGAGACGGACCGCCTGTTCGCGATGGCAACCGAGCTGCGTAAAGTGGGGGCCGAGGTAGAAGAGGGCGAAGACTACATTCGCGTCACGCCGCCGGCAAAACTGCAATTTGCAGAAATTGGTACCTACAACGATCACCGCATGGCGATGTGTTTCTCGCTGGTGGCGTTGTCAGATACGCCAGTCACTATCCTTGATCCGAAGTGTACGGCAAAAACGTTCCCGGACTACTTCGAACAGCTGGCGCGCATTAGCACCCTGGCCTGATGATCGTATGCCGCATCACCTGATGCGGCATTTCCTTACGCTTTCTGACACTCATCCTCTTTCATTTCTTCTACACTCTGCTTCAATCATTCCGTAATTTGCACGCAAAGGTAACAGTTGCGCACGTTGGCGCGTATAATGCGCGGCGTTCATGTAAACGGTATGCCTTAATTAAGGAGAAAAAGATGACGGCAATTGCCCCGGTAATCACCATTGATGGGCCAAGTGGCGCAGGGAAAGGTACTCTGTGCAAAGCGATGGCGGAAGCATTGCAATGGCATCTTTTAGATTCGGGAGCAATCTATCGCGTGCTGGCGCTGGCTGCGCTGCATCATCATGTGGATGTTGCGTCTGAAGAAGCGCTGGTACCGCTGGCTGCGCATCTGGATGTGCGCTTTGTCTCGACCGATGGCAACCTTGAAGTGATCCTGGAAGGGGAAGATGTCAGCGGTGAAATCCGTACGCAAGAAGTGGCCAATGCGGCCTCTCAGGTGGCGGCTTTCCCACGCGTTCGTGAAGCGCTGTTACGTCGCCAGCGCGGTTTCCGTGAAGCGCCGGGGCTGATCGCCGACGGCCGCGACATGGGAACCGTGGTATTCCCCGATGCGCCAGTGAAAATTTTCCTTGACGCCTCTTCAGAAGAACGTGCTCAACGCCGCATGCTTCAGTTGCAGGAAAAGGGGTTTAGTGTTAACTTTGATCGCCTTTTATCCGAGATAAAAGAGCGCGATGACCGCGATCGTAACCGCGCCGTCGCACCACTTGTTCCCGCGCAAGACGCATTAGTGCTGGATTCAACCAGTTTAACTATTGAGCAAGTGATTGAAAAAGCGCTACAATATGCGCGCCAAAAACTGGCACTCGCGTAATCGCGACCGATTTAGCAGTACCCCCGCTGCAATGGATTGACGGCGGGTATGTGAAACAACCCCATCCGGCACGGAGCCAGGTGGACGTTAATATTAACCTGAAGATTAAACATGACTGAATCTTTTGCTCAACTGTTTGAAGAATCCTTAAAAGAAATCGAAACCCGTCCGGGTTCCATCGTTCGTGGCGTTGTTGTTGCTATCGACAAAGACGTTGTACTGGTTGACGCCGGTCTGAAATCTGAGTCTGCCATCCCGGCTGAGCAGTTCAAAAACGCCCAGGGCGAGCTGGAAATCCAGGTTGGTGACGAAGTTGACGTTGCTCTGGACGCAGTAGAAGACGGCTTCGGCGAAACCCTGCTGTCTCGTGAGAAAGCTAAACGTCACGAAGCATGGATCACGCTGGAAAAAGCTTACGAAGAAGCTGAAACTGTGGTCGGTGTTATCAACGGCAAAGTTAAAGGTGGCTTCACTGTTGAGCTGAATGGTATTCGTGCGTTCCTGCCAGGTTCTCTGGTAGACGTTCGTCCAGTCCGTGACACCCTGCACCTCGAAGGCAAAGAGCTTGAGTTCAAAGTAATCAAGCTGGACCAGAAGCGTAACAACGTTGTTGTTTCCCGTCGTGCCGTTATCGAATCCGAAAACAGCGCAGAACGCGATCAGCTGCTGGAAAACCTGCAGGAAGGCATGGAAGTCAAAGGTATCGTTAAGAACCTCACTGACTACGGCGCATTCGTTGACCTGGGCGGCGTTGATGGCCTGCTGCACATCACCGACATGGCGTGGAAACGCGTTAAGCACCCAAGCGAAATCGTGAACGTGGGCGACGAAATCACTGTTAAAGTGCTGAAGTTCGACCGCGAGCGTACTCGTGTATCCCTCGGCCTGAAACAGCTGGGCGAAGATCCATGGGTAGCTATCGCTAAGCGTTACCCAGAAGGTACTAAACTGACTGGTCGCGTTACCAACCTGACTGACTACGGCTGCTTCGTTGAAATCGAAGAAGGCGTTGAAGGTCTGGTGCACGTTTCCGAAATGGACTGGACCAACAAAAACATCCACCCATCCAAAGTTGTTAACGTTGGTGATGTAGTGGAAGTGATGGTTCTGGATATCGACGAAGAACGTCGTCGTATCTCCCTGGGCCTGAAGCAGTGCAAAAACAACCCATGGCAGCAGTTCGCGGAAACCCACAACAAGGGCGACCGTGTTGAAGGTAAAATCAAGTCTATCACTGACTTCGGTATCTTCATCGGCCTGGACGGCGGCATCGATGGCCTGGTTCACCTGTCTGACATCTCCTGGAACGTTGCAGGCGAAGAAGCAGTTCGTGAATACAAAAAAGGCGACGAAATCGCAGCAGTTGTTCTGCAAGTTGACGCAGAGCGTGAGCGTATCTCCCTGGGCGTTAAACAGCTCGCAGAAGATCCGTTCAACAACTGGGTTGCACTGAACAAGAAAGGCGCAATCGTAAACGGTAAAGTGACTGCTGTTGACGCTAAAGGCGCAACCGTAGAACTGGCTGACGGCGTTGAAGGTTACCTGCGCGCTTCCGAAGCTTCACGTGACCGCGTTGAAGATGCAACTCTGGTTCTGAGCGTTGGTGACGACGTTGAAGCTAAGTTCACCGGTGTTGACCGTAAGAACCGTGCAATCAGCCTGTCTGTTCGTGCTAAAGACGAAGCTGATGAGAAAGATGCAATCGCAACTGTGAACAAACAGGAAGATGCAAACTTCTCTAACAACGCAATGGCTGAAGCTTTCAAAGCAGCTAAAGGCGAGTAAGTTCAGGTTCGCACCATCATTTGAGCTGTAACGCATTTACAGCGCGAAGGATGGAGAGCAGACTTGACAGATTGCAGGATTCGTCCTGTAATCAATAACAAAGGGCGGCTACGGCCGCCCTTGTTTAATAAGCTGTTCAGCTAATGGGTTTGAAAGGAACCGGAGGAATCATGACCAAGTCAGAATTGATTGAAAGACTTGCCAGTCAGCAACCGCATATCCCTGCCAAGGCTGTGGAAGATGCCGTTAAAGAGATGCTGGAGCATATGGCTACCACTCTTGCCCAGGGCGAGCGCATTGAAATCCGCGGTTTCGGTAGTTTTTCTCTGCACTATCGTGCACCACGTACCGGGCGTAACCCGAAGACTGGCGATAAAGTGGAGCTGGAAGGAAAGTATGTTCCGCACTTTAAGCCGGGTAAAGAACTGCGCGATCGCGCCAATATTTACGGTAACTGAGTTTAATCATCAGGGTTAAACTGAGTTTAAAGAAAGCACCTTAGGGTGCTTTTTTTGTATCCCGCCCCTGCATTTCTGAATACGCGCCGCATTTTAATTTTCTCTTTGCTGTAAGCGCTTAAAAACGTTGCAGCGCCTGCTGTAAATCACGTCTTTCCTGTCTGACGACGCATCAGTCCCGCCGCATAATCGCCTGAAACATGGAGGTGAAGATGGGGATCCACGTTATCAGTATGTGCGCCATTCTGGCCATAATCCCGCTCTATTGGTTACCCGTTTTGCCAGATTTGCATCTTGTCTGGTTGCTGATTGCCGCAGGAATTGCGTTATCCGTACAGCAGAGAAAATGGCTCAGGTTTTCAGGACTCGCATTGCTTTTTATGTGCTGGGGGATCCTGGCCGCTCAGGAAAGCGTGTGGCCGATGAACTATTTAACGCAAGCACCGCAGCAGGCCGAGGTGGTCATTACCGCAACGGACGGCGCAACGATGCATCAGGGAAGGATTGTCAGCCTCAATGGAGAACGCGTGTGGGCTGCCATGGGCGTGGCGCTGTATGGCAACTATCTGCCGCAAAACGTCTGCGTGGGTCAACGCTGGGCAATGACCCTGCGGTTCAGGGCGGTACACGGAGAACTCAACGATGGCGGCTATGATTCACAGAAAAATGCCTTTGCCCGACACCAGACGCTGAGTGGACGGTTTACCCATGCGGCGCTCGTTGACGAAGGCTGTAGTCTGCGTGCGCAATACCTGACATCACTACAGAATACTCTTTCAGCATATCAGTGGGGATCCGTGATCCTGGGGCTGGGGATGGGAGAGCGGCTGTCGGTCTCGCGGGAGATAAAAATCCTGATGCGTGATACCGGAACGATGCATCTGATGGCAATCTCGGGATTACATATTGCGCTGGCCGCTTCTGTCATCTGGTTTCTGGCGCGGGGCATTCAGTTCTTCCTGCCGGGCCGCTGGATTATCTGGCAAATCCCCTTGCTGGCAGGGCTGATTTTTGCCGCGTTTTACGCATGGCTAACGGGCTTGCAGCCGCCCGCGCTGCGCACGGTTATCGCGCTTGTGGTACTGGCTGCATTAAAAATGAGTGGTCGCCAGTGGTCGCCCTGGCAGGTATGGCTTACCTGCGTGGCGGCGATCCTGATTTTCGACCCACTGGCGGTACTGTCACAAAGCCTGGCGTTGTCAGCGTTTGCGGTCGCCGCGCTTATTTTTTGGTATCAGTGGTTGCCTCTCCCGCACTGGCAACGTGGCCGGTGCCTGCGGCCGCTGGCGACGCTAGTGTATTTGCAGGTTGGAATGCTGCTGCTTCTGTTGCCGCTTCAGGTCCTGATTTTCCATGGTTTCAGCCTCTCCTCGCTGGTGGCGAACCTGTTTGCCGTTCCTCTGGTCACGTTTATCTCAGTTCCGCTGATCCTGCTCGGCATGTTTCTGCATCTGTTTCCGGTCGCTGCGCTGGAAAGTATTGTCTGGCTGGCTACTGATAAATCTCTGGCAGGGCTTTTCTGGCTATTGATGCGTTTACCGAATGGCTGGCAGGACGTTGATGAACGCTGGCAATACCTGACGTTACTGCCGTGGCTGCTGGTCATTGGCTGGCGATTCAGGGCCTTCAGCGCAGCACCCGCAGTCTGTCTGGCAGGCAGCGTGGTGCTGGCCTTTCCCCTCTGGCACAGGGTTAAAACAGACAGCTGGTCCCTGCATATGCTGGATGTAGGGCAGGGGATGGCGATGGTCATTGAGCGTCACGGGAAGGCCATTCTGTATGACACCGGGCTGGCATGGCCCGGTGGGGACAGTGCGCAGCAGCTGATTATCCCCTGGCTACGCTGGCATCATCTGAAACCGGAAGGGGCGATCCTGAGCCATGAACATCTCGACCACGCGGGGGGACTGGCATCGCTAAAAGCTGCCTGGCCCGCAATGTGGATCAGGAGCCCCTTATCCTGGTCCGGACATCTTCCGTGCTTTCGAGGACAGCGATGGCAGTGGCAGGGTTTAACGTTCTCCGTGCACTGGCCACCCGAAAACACCTCGGCGAAAGGTAACAACCGCTCCTGTGTGGTAAAAATCGATGACGGCGAACAGAGCGTGTTACTGACCGGAGACATTGAAGCGCAGGCAGAACTGGCAATGCTAAGCCATCGCTGGCGTCAGCTTGCGTCTACACTGATCCAGGTGCCGCATCATGGAAGTAACACGTCATCTTCAACACCGTTGCTACAGCGCGTAGAGGGGCAGGTTTCGTTGGCCTCGATGGCTCGCTATAACGCGTGGCGTTTCCCTTCTATTAAAGTGGTCCGGCGCTATCGAACGGAGGGATATCTCTGGCTTGATACCCCGCATTCCGGGCAGATATCTGTGACCTTTTCGCACCATAGTCGGCAAATTCGTCGCTTACGCGAACACTATTTACCGCGTTGGTATCATCAGTGGTTTGGCGCGCCCGTAGATAACGGGTAGAATATGCGGCTATTTCAACAAATGCTGGTTTTTTGAATGCATAACGACAAAGATCTCTCCACGTGGCAAACGTTCCGCCGGCTCTGGCCGATGATTGCTCCTTTCAAAACAGGCTTGATCGTGGCGGGCGTAGCGTTAATCCTCAACGCAGCCAGCGATACGTTTATGTTATCGCTTCTCAAACCGTTACTGGATGACGGTTTCGGTAAAACGGATCGTTCAGTGCTGCTATGGATGCCGCTGGTGGTTATTGGGCTGATGATCTTACGCGGAATCTCCAGCTATGTATCCAGCTACTGCATCTCCTGGGTATCCGGTAAAGTGGTGATGACCATGCGCCGTCGATTATTCAGTCATATGATGGGGATGCCGGTCTCATTCTTTGACAAACAGTCAACCGGCACCCTGCTGTCGCGTATTACCTACGATTCAGAGCAGGTGGCGTCGTCCTCTTCCAGCGCACTGATTACCGTTGTGCGTGAAGGCGCATCCATCATCGGCCTGTTCGCGATGATGTTCTATTACAGCTGGCAACTGTCGCTGATCCTTATTGTGCTGGCGCCGATTGTCTCCATCGCGATCCGCGTGGTATCAAAGCGTTTTCGCAACATCAGTAAAAATATGCAGAATACGATGGGGCAGGTGACTACCAGCGCCGAGCAGATGCTGAAAGGCCATAAGGAAGTGTTGATTTTCGGCGGTCAGGAAGTCGAAACCAAACGCTTTGACAAGGTCAGCAACAGAATGCGCCTGCAAGGAATGAAAATGGTATCGGCCTCGTCGATTTCCGATCCGATCATTCAGCTGATTGCCTCTCTGGCCCTGGCCTTCGTCCTGTATGCCGCCAGTTTCCCGAGCGTCATGGAAACCCTGACTGCGGGTACCATTACGGTGGTGTTCTCATCCATGATTGCGCTGATGCGTCCGCTGAAATCGCTGACTAACGTCAACGCCCAGTTCCAGCGCGGGATGGCAGCCTGTCAGACGCTGTTCAGCATCCTCGATTCCGAACAGGAAAAAGATGAAGGTACACGCGTGATCGAGCGCGCTAAAGGCGACCTGGAATTCCGTAACGTCACCTTTACCTATCCAGGCCGCGAAGTGCCGGCGCTGCGTGATATCAGCCTGTCCATCCCGGCGGGTAAAACCGTTGCGCTGGTCGGTCGTTCCGGTTCGGGCAAGTCGACCATTGCCAGCCTGATTACCCGTTTCTACGATATCGACCAGGGCGAGATCCTGCTTGATGGTCACGACCTGCGGGAATATACCCTCCAGTCGCTGCGTAACCAGGTCGCGCTGGTCTCGCAGAACGTGCATCTGTTCAACGATACAGTGGCGAACAACATTGCGTATGCCCGTACCGAAGAGTACAGCCGTGAAGAGATTGAGAATGCGGCGCGTATGGCCTATGCGATGGACTTCATTAACAAAATGGATAACGGTCTGGATACGATCATTGGCGAAAACGGGGTGCTGCTCTCAGGTGGTCAGCGTCAGCGTATCGCGATTGCCCGTGCGCTGCTGCGCAACAGCCCGATTCTGATCCTCGATGAAGCAACGTCCGCACTGGATACGGAATCTGAACGAGCTATCCAGTCGGCTCTGGATGAATTACAGAAAAACCGTACCTCGCTGGTTATTGCGCACCGTCTGTCGACCATCGAACAGGCTGACGAAATCGTGGTGGTGGAAGATGGCGTGATCGTTGAACGCGGCAGCCATGCGGACCTGCTGGAACAGCGTGGTGTTTACGCGCAGCTTCATAAAATGCAGTTCGGTCAATGATTGCACGCATCTGGTCGGGGGAATCCCCTCTGTGGGTGCTGCTTCTCCCGCTCTCCTGGCTGTATGGCCTGGTGAGCGGTGCTATTCGTCTGCTTTATCGCCTCGGGATCAAGCGCGCCTGGCGCGCACCGGTACCGGTGGTGGTGGTCGGCAACCTGACGGCGGGTGGAAACGGCAAAACCCCGGTGGTGATCTGGCTGGTAGAACAGCTCCAGAGGCGCGGTATCCGCCCGGGAGTTGTCTCACGCGGTTACGGTGGTAAAGCGGCGCAGTATCCACTGGTGCTGAGCCCAGCTACGACAACCGCTGAAGCCGGCGATGAGCCGGTACTGATTTACCAGCGTACAGGCGCGCCGGTTGCGGTATCGCCGGTGCGCAGTGATGCCGTAAAGGCACTGCTTGCGGAGCATGACGTACAAATCGTTATTACCGATGATGGTTTGCAGCATTACGCGCTGGCGCGTGACAAAGAGATCGTGGTCATTGACGGCGTGCGGCGTTTTGGCAACGGCTGGTGGCTGCCAGCCGGTCCAATGCGTGAGCGTGCGTCGCGCCTGAAGAGCGTCGATGCTGTGATTGTAAACGGTGGTGAAGCCAGAGCGGGCGAAATCCCGATGCATCTTCGTCCCGGACAGGCCGTGAATATGTTGACCGGCGTGCGTAAAGACGTCGCGCAACTGGAACATCTGGTTGCGATGGCCGGTATAGGTCATCCGCCGCGTTTCTTCGCAACGCTGGAGCAGTGCGGCGCAAAGCTTGATAAACGGGTGCCGCTCGCCGATCACCAGGCGTTAGTTGCCGAAGAGGTTGAAAGGCTGGCAACGCCGGGACAGACGCTGATCATGACGGAAAAAGACGCGGTAAAATGCCGGGCCTTTGCGAAAGAAAACTGGTGGTATCTGCCGGTTGACGCTGAACTCAGCGGCGAACAGCCGGAACATTTGCTCAAGGAACTGCTCGCGTTAGTGCAGTAACTTCTACGCGGTTCCGGTGGCGCTTTGACTGACAGGAAAACGCATGTCTCTACCGCAACTCTCACTTGCAGCCGCACGAAACTTGCATCTTGCCGCCCAGGGGCTTCTGAAAAAGCCCCGTCGCCGCGCGCAGCCAGCGGATATCCTCTCTACCGTGCAACGCATGTCGTTGCTGCAAATCGACACCATTAACATCGTGGCGCGTAGCCCGTATCTGGTCCTGTTTAGCCGCCTGGGAAACTATCCTCCGCAGTGGCTGGATAATGCGCTAAGTCAGGGCGAACTGATGGAATACTGGGCGCACGAAGCCTGTTTTCTCCCGCGCAGCGATTTTGCACTGGTGCGTCACCGCATGCTCGCCCCGGACAAAATGGGCTGGAAATACCGTCAGGAGTGGATGGTGGAACACGCGGATGAAATAGAGCAACTGATTGCCCATATTCAGGAAAACGGGCCGGTACGCTCCGCGGATTTTGAACACCCGCGAAAAGGCGCAAGCGGATGGTGGGAGTGGAAACCGCACAAACGCCATCTTGAAGGGCTGTTTACGTCGGGCAAAGTGATGGTGGTCGAGCGTCGCAACTTTCAGCGCGTCTATGACCTCACACACCGCGTTATGCCTCACTGGGACGATACGCGTGACCTGCTGTCTCAGGACGCTGCCGAAGCCATCATGCTCGGGAATAGCGCCCGCAGCCTTGGCATCTTCCGTCCACAGTGGCTGGCGGATTATTATCGTCTGCGTCAGCCGCAGCTAAAACCACTGCTGGAATCGTGGCAGCGCGAACAGCGCGTCATGCCGGTCTCGGTAGAGTCGTTAGGTGAAATGTGGTTGCATGCGGATTTGTTCCCTCTGCTGGCGCAGGCGCAGGAGGGCAAACTCCAGGCGACCCACAGTGCCGTGCTGTCGCCGTTCGACCCCGTTGTCTGGGACAGAAAGCGGGCCGGGCAGTTGTTTAATTTCAGCTACCGTCTGGAATGCTACACTCCGGCGCCCAGGCGGCAGTATGGTTATTTTGTTTTGCCGCTGCTGCACAAAGGCCAGCTAGTCGGGCGCATGGACGCTAAAATGCACCGTAAAACCGGCATGCTTGAAATTATCGCGCTCTGGCTTGAAGAGGGCATAAAGGTGACGGCTGGCCTGGAAAAAGGGTTAACGACTGCGCTCAGTGAATTTGCCCGCTGGCAGGGGGCGCATGAAATTGTACTCGGTCGCGTGCCTGCGGGGCTGTTTACGACCTGTCGAGGTGGCTGGGAAACAGGCACTCCCTGAAAAGGGAATGTGATAAGCTTTAGCGATTACCCATACGGAGGAACTATGGATCACCGTTTACTTGAAATTATTGCCTGCCCGGTGTGCAACGGCAAACTGTATTACAGCCAGGATAAACAAGAGCTGATTTGCAAACTGGACAGCCTGGCGTTCCCGCTGCGTGACGGTATTCCGGTCCTGCTGGAAAATGAAGCCCGTTCCCTGGTGGCAGAAGAGATCAAACCATGAGTTTTGTTGTCATTATCCCTGCGCGTTATGCTTCAACGCGCCTGCCAGGTAAACCGCTGGTGGATATCAATGGCAAACCGATGATTGTGCATGTCCTTGAACGGGCACGCGAATCGGGCGCCGGACGCGTCATCGTCGCCACCGATCACCCGGATGTTGCGCGCGCGGTTGAGGCCGCGGGTGGGGAAGTGTGCATGACCCGTGCCGATCATCAGTCAGGCACCGAGCGCCTGGCGGAAGTCGTCGAAAAATGCGGTTTCAGCGACGAGACGGTGATTGTGAACGTGCAGGGCGATGAGCCGATGATCCCGGCGGCGATTATCCGTCAGGTGGCCGACAACCTGGCTCAGCGTCAGGTCGGGATGGCGACCCTCGCGGTGCCGATTCACCACGCTGAAGAGGCGTTCAATCCGAATGCGGTGAAAGTGGTCATGGACGCAGAGGGCTACGCGCTCTATTTCTCCCGCGCCACCATTCCGTGGGATCGCGATCGTTTCGCGCAATCGAAAGAGACAATCGGCGAAACCTTCCTGCGCCACATCGGTATTTACGGCTACCGCGCCGGCTTTATTCGTCGCTACGTCGTCTGGGCACCAAGCCCGCTGGAGCATATTGAAATGCTCGAACAGCTTCGCGTGCTGTGGTACGGCGAGAAAATTCACGTTGCGGTTGCCCAGGAAATCCCAGGCACCGGCGTGGATACCCCTGAAGATCTCGAGCGCGTACGCGTCGAAATGCGTTAATTCGCTGGCATCCCCTCGTCTGGGGGGATGCTCTCCCGCCTGGCTATTTTCCTTTTCTTTTTCATTATTGATCTCTACCGGGTGACATCCGGGTTTCGCGCGCTCATTATAAAAGCAGTAGTCTTAATGGGGGTAATCTCATATGGAACAGCTGCGTGCTGAACTCAGCCATCTCCTTGGCGAAAAGCTAAGCCGGGTGGAATGCGTGAATGAAAAGGCCGACACCGCACTCTGGTCGTTGTACGACAGTCAGGGAAACCCCATGCCGCTGATGGCCAGAAGTTTTACCTCGCCGGGCGTCGCCAGACAGCTGGCCTGGAAAATGTCGATGCTGGCGCGGGAAGGGACTGTCCGCATGCCGACGGTCTACGGCGTGATGACCCATGAGGAGCATCCCGGCCCGGATGTTCTGCTTATCGAGCGTTTACGCGGGGTTTCTGTTGAAGCCCCGACGCGTACACCGGAGCGCTGGGAACAGCTGAAAGATCAGATTGTCGAGGCTCTGCTTGCCTGGCATCGGCAGGACAGCCGGGGTCTTGTTGGCGCGGTGGACAGCACGCAGGAAAACCTGTGGCCGCTG
The DNA here is from genome assembly GCF_001037805.1 of Enterobacter sp. BIDMC93. Classification (NCBI taxonomy): domain Bacteria; kingdom Pseudomonadati; phylum Pseudomonadota; class Gammaproteobacteria; order Enterobacterales; family Enterobacteriaceae; genus Enterobacter; species Enterobacter sp. BIDMC93. The sequence goes on along the minus strand of NZ_KQ089962.1, from coordinate 3,424,422 downwards.
TGGTATCGCCAGCGTGTTGAAGTGCTGTGGGGCACGCTGAACCAGTTCAACAACACCGGTTTAACGATGCAGGACAAACGTATTTTATTCCGCACCCGGGAGTGTCTGCCGACGCTGTTTGAGGGCTTTAACGACAACTGCGTGCTGGTTCACGGCAATTTCACGCTGCGCAGTATGCTTAAAGACTCGCGCAGCGACCAGCTGCTGGCGATGGTCGGGCCGGGGATCATGCTCTGGGCGCCGCGCGAGTACGAACTGTTCAGGCTGAGCGAGGGCGGGGCGGCGGAAGATTTGCTCTGGCACTATCTTCAGCGCGCCCCCGTTGCGGAGGCCTTTCTCTGGCGACGCTGGCTCTATCTTCTCTGGGATGAGGTGGCGCAGCTGGTCAACACCGGGCGCTTTAATCGCGCCAGTTTCGATCTGGCCGCAAAATCACTCCTGCCCTGGCTTGCCTGACGAACCTTTGAGCCACTGCCAGAGGCGGCCAAGCGTCTCGTAGCCGACGCGATCGCTGTGCATCAGCCATACCGGGGACGGGATTATCCGTTCCCACGGATTGAGCGGGGCGTCAATAGCCATCTGGTTTGCCGGAGCAGGAAGCGGATGCAGGCCCTGCTTCTCAAAGAAAATCATTGCGCGCGGCAGGTGTGAAGCAGAGGTCACCAGCAGGAACGGTACATCACCGATGGCCTGTTTCACCGCCGCCGCCTCTTCTTCGGTATCTTTTGGGCTATCCAGCGTGATGATGGCGGAACGCGGTACGCCAAGCGATTCAGCCACTCTTGCTCCTGCTTCAGCGGTACTGACCGGGTTGGTTTTTGCCGCAGCGCCCGTGAAGATCATCTTCGATCCAGGATTGGCCAGCCACAGGCGGATCCCCTCGTTCAGGCGCGGCAGGCTGTTGTTGATCAGGTTCGAGCTGGGCGCCCAGTTCGGATCCCAGGTATACCCGCCGCCCAGCACGACGATATAGCCCACCTTCTGATTTCCCTGCCATGTCGGGTAGGTGTTTTCAATCGGACGTAATAAACCGTCAGCGACCGGTTGCAGGCTGAGTAACAGCAGCGCCAGCCAGCCCACGGTAACGAGGGATTTACCGCTTTTCTGAAAGCGGCTAAACCATATCAATGCCAGCCCCAGCGCGATGAGAAGCAACAGCAGGGGAAGGGGAAGCATCATGCCTCCGATATATTTTTTTAGGGTAAAAAGCATCCTTTTTGGTTCCTTTTTTAACCATACAGCAGGCGATTGTCGGTGATATTACACCAGAGTGGTTCATTCTCCGCGCGGGTGTGACAAAATAGCGGTTTTGCAGTGAGTGGAACCCTCCCAATGCGGGATCGCAATTTTGATGACATCGCGGAAAAGTTTTCGCGCAACATTTATGGCACCACCAAAGGTCAGCTTCGTCAGACGATCCTCTGGCAGGATCTGGACAAGCTGCTGGCTGAATTCGGTGACCGACCGTTGCGCGTGCTGGATGCCGGCGGTGGGGAAGGTCAGACTGCAATTCTGATGGCGCAGCGGGGACATCACGTCACGCTTTGCGATCTTTCTGCCGAGATGGTTGCGCGTGCAGGGCGAGCGGCAGAAGAGAAAGGTGTGAGCGACAACATGCATTTTATACATTGCGCCGCTCAGGACATTCCGCAGCATTTGGAAACGCAGATTGATCTGATATTGTTTCATGCTGTGCTCGAATGGATCGCCGAACCACAAGCGATGTTAAAAACGCTGTGGTCGATGTTGCGCCCGGGCGGTGCGTTATCGCTGATGTTTTACAATGCCAACGGCCTGCTAATGCGAAACGTGCTGGTCGGCAATTTTGGCTATGTACAGCAGGGCATGTATAAAAAGAAACGACGCACGCTTTCACCGGATTTCCCCCGTGAACCGCAGCAGGTCTATGGCTGGCTGGAGGAGATCGGTTGGGAAATTACCGGCAAAACCGGCGTGAGGGTGTTTCATGATTATCTGCGTGATAAACAAAAACAGGATGACTGTTTAGACGCCTTAACAGAAATAGAGACGCGGTACTGCCGCCAGGAGCCTTATCTGAGCCTTGGCCGCTATATACACGTCACCGCGCGCAAGCCGCAGATGCAAGGATAATCTATGAGTGAATTTTCCCAGACAGTCCCCGAACTGGTTGCCTGGGCCAGGAAAAACGATTTCTCCATCTCGCTGCCGGTAGACAGACTCTCATTCCTGCTGGCGGTTGCGACGCTAAACGGCGAACGCCTGGATGGCGAAATGAGTGAAGGCGAACTGGTGGATGCGTTCCGCCACGTCAGTGATGCGTTTGAGCAAACCAGCGAAACCATTAGCGTGCGTGCCAACAACGCAATCAATGATATGGTGCGTCAACGTCTGCTGAACCGCTTTACCAGCGAGCAGGCGGAAGGAAACGCCATCTATCGTCTTACGCCACTGGGCATTGGCATTACCGACTATTACATCCGCCAGCGCGAATTTTCCACGCTGCGTCTCTCCATGCAGCTCTCTATTGTTGCAGGTGAGCTGAAGCGTGCCGCCGACGCGGCTGATGAAAACGGTGACGAATTCCACTGGCATCGCAACGTTTACGCGCCGCTGAAATATTCGGTCGCCGAGATTTTCGACAGTATCGATCTGACTCAACGTCTGATGGACGAACAGCAGCAGCAGGTGAAAGACGATATCGCTCAACTGCTTAATAAAGACTGGCGTGCGGCCATCTCCAGCTGTGAACTCTTGCTGTCAGAAACGTCGGGTACGCTGCGTGAGTTGCAGGATACGCTGGAGGCGGCGGGAGATAAGCTACAGGCCAATCTGCTACGCATTCAGGACGCGACGATGGCGCACGACGATCTGCATTTTATCGACCGTCTGGTGTTTGATTTGCAGAGCAAGCTTGACCGCATTATCAGCTGGGGCCAGCAGTCGATCGACCTGTGGATCGGTTACGACCGCCACGTGCATAAATTTATCCGTACCGCCATCGATATGGATAAGAATCGCGTCTTTGCTCAACGTCTGCGCCAGTCGGTACAGACCTACTTCGATGCGCCGTGGGCGCTGACCTACGCCAACGCCGATCGTCTGCTGGATATGCGCGACGAAGAGATGGCGCTGCGTGATGAAGAGGTCACCGGTGAACTGCCACCGGATCTGGAATACGAAGAATTTAACGAAATTCGCGAGCAGCTTGCGGCGATGATCGAAGAACAGCTCGCTGTCTACAAAACCAGACAAGCACCGCTGGATCTTGGCCTCGTGGTACGCGACTATCTGGCGCAGTATCCGCGCGCGCGCCACTTCGATGTTGCCCGCATTGTTGTAGACCAGGCGGTGCGCCTGGGCATCGCACAAGCCGATTTCACCGGACTGCCGCCGAAGTGGCAGCCGATTAACGATTACGGAGCCAAGGTACAGGCGCATGTCATTGACAAATATTGAACACGTGATGCCAGTTAAGCTGGCACAGGCGCTGGCGAATCCGTTGTTTCCGGCGCTGGATAGCCAGCTGCGTGCCGGTCGTCACATTGGCCTTGACGAGCTGGATAATCACGCCTTTTTGATGGACTTTCAGGAGTACCTGGAAGAGTTTTACGCTCGCTATAACGTTGAGCTGATCCGCGCGCCGGAAGGTTTTTTCTACCTGCGTCCGCGCTCTACCACGCTTATTCCGCGCTCGGTGCTTTCCGAACTGGATATGATGGTCGGCAAAATTCTCTGCTACCTCTATCTCAGCCCGGAACGTCTGGCGAATGAAGGGATCTTCACCCAGCAGGAGCTTTACGATGAGCTGCTGTCGCTGGCGGATGAAAGCAAGCTGCTCAAGCTGGTGAATAACCGCTCAACGGGGTCCGATCTGGACCGTCAGAAATTACAGGAAAAAGTTCGCTCTTCCCTGAACCGTCTGCGCCGTCTGGGAATGGTCTGGTTCATGGGTCACGACAGCAGCAAGTTCCGTATTACCGAATCGGTCTTCCGTTTTGGCGCCGACGTGCGTGCGGGTGACGATGCGCGTGAAGCGCAGCTGCGCATGATCCGTGACGGTGAAGCGATGCCGGTGGAAAACCATTTGCAGCTCAATGACGAGCACGAAGAGAATCAGCCGGATAGCGGGGAGGAAGAGTAATGATTGAACGCGGTAAATTTCGCTCACTAACGCTGATCAACTGGAACGGCTTCTTTGCCCGAACATTCGATCTGGATGAGCTGGTGACAACGCTCTCCGGCGGTAACGGGGCGGGTAAATCCACCACCATGGCGGCCTTCGTGACGGCGCTGATCCCTGACCTGACCCTGCTGCACTTCCGTAACACCACTGAAGCGGGCGCCACGAGCGGCTCTCGTGATAAAGGTCTGCACGGTAAGCTGAAAGCGGGCGTCTGTTATTCAGTGCTGGACGTGATCAACTCCCGCCATCAGCGCGTGGTTGTAGGCGTGCGTCTGCAACAGGTTGCTGGCCGCGACCGTAAAGTAGATATCAAACCGTTTGCGATCCAGGGACTACCAACCTCCGTACAGCCGACCGCGCTGCTGACGGAAACCCTGAATGAACGTCAGGCGCGCGTCCTCACGCTCCAGGAGCTGAAAGACAAGCTGGAAGCTATCGAAGGCGTGCAGTTTAAGCAGTTTAACTCCATTACCGACTATCACTCTCTGATGTTCGATCTCGGCGTGGTAGCCCGTCGTCTGCGCAGCGCGTCAGATCGTAGTAAATACTACCGTCTGATTGAAGCCTCCCTGTACGGCGGTATCTCCAGCGCCATTACTCGCTCCCTGCGCGACTACCTGCTGCCGGAAAACAGCGGCGTGCGTAAGGCCTTCCAGGATATGGAAGCCGCGCTGCGTGAAAACCGCATGACGCTGGAAGCGATTCGCGTCACACAGTCTGACCGCGACCTGTTTAAGCACCTGATCAGCGAAGCCACCAACTACGTGGCGGCGGACTATATGCGCCACGCCAACGAGCGCCGTATTCATCTCGACCAGGCGCTGGAGTATCGCCGCGAGCTGTTTACCTCCCGCAAACAGCTGGTGGCTGAGCAGTATAAGCATGTCGAAATGGCGCGCGAACTGGGCGAGCACAACGGTGCGGAAGGGGATCTGGAAGCCGATTACCAGGCGGCCAGCGATCACCTGAACCTGGTGCAGACCGCGCTGCGTCAGCAGGAAAAAATCGAGCGCTATGAAGCCGATCTGGATGAGCTGCAAATTCGTCTTGAAGAGCAAAATGAAGTGGTGGCCGAAGCTGCCGAATTGCAGGAAGAGAACGAAGCCCGCGCGGAAGCCGCCGAGCTGGAAGTGGATGAGCTGAAAAGCCAGCTTGCTGATTACCAGCAGGCGCTGGACGTGCAGCAGACGCGTGCGATTCAGTACAACCAGGCGTTGCAGGCGTTGCAGCGTGCCAAAGAGCTGTGCCATCTGCCGGACCTGACCCCGGAAAGCGCTGACGAATGGCTGGATACCTTCCAGGCCAAAGAGCAGGAAGCCACTGAGAAACTGCTTTCTCTCGATCAGAAAATGAGCGTGGCGCAAACGGCGCATAGCCAGTTTGAGCAGGCGTACCAGCTGGTGGTGGCGATCAACGGTCCGCTGGCGCGTAACGAAGCGTGGGACGTTGCCCGTGAGCTGCTGCGCGACGGCGTCAATCAACGCCATCTGGCCGAACAGGTGCAGCCGCTGCGCATGCGCCTGAACGAGCTGGAACAGCGTCTGCGTGAACAGCAGGAAGCCGAGCGTCTGCTGGCGGAATTCTGCAAGCGTCAGGGTAAAAATTACGATTTCGACGAGCTTGAGGCCCTGCACCAGGAGCTGGAAGCGCGTATTGCGGCCCTGTCGGATACCGTATCGAACGCCAGCGAACAGCGCATGACGCTGCGTCAGGAGCTGGAACAGCTTCAGTCGCGTTCGAAGACGCTCTTACAGCGTGCGCCGATCTGGCTGGCTGCACAAAGCAGCCTGAACCAGCTCAGCGAACAGTGTGGCCAGGAGTTTGCCTCCAGCCAGGACGTCACCGAGTACATGCAACAGCTGCTGGAGCGCGAGCGTGAAGCGATTGTTGAGCGTGACGAAGTGGGTGCGCGCAAGCGTGACGTCGATGAAGAGATCGAGCGTTTAAGCCAGCCTGGCGGCTCAGAAGATCCGCGCCTGAATGCCTTAGCCGAGCGTTTCGGCGGCGTGCTGCTGTCTGAAATTTACGACGATGTCGGCCTGGACGATGCGCCGTACTTCTCCGCGCTGTACGGTCCATCCCGTAACGCGATTGTGGTGCCGGATCTGTCGCTGATTTCGGACCAGCTTGCAGGGCTGGAAGACTGCCCGGAAGATCTCTACCTCATCGAAGGGGATCCGCAGTCGTTTGATGACAGCGTATTCAGCGTCGACGAGCTGGAAAAAGCGGTGGTGGTGAAAATCGCCGATCGCCAGTGGCGCTATTCGCGCTTCCCGGAACTGCCGCTGTTTGGCCGCGCCGCGCGTGAAAACCGTATTGAAAGCCTGCACGCTGAGCGCGAAACGCTTTCTGAACGTTTTGCAACCCTGTCGTTTGATGTTCAAAAAACGCAGCGTCTGCATCAGGCTTTCAGCCGCTTTATCGGCAGCCACCTGGGCGTTGCCTTTGAGCCCGATCCGGAAGCTGAAATCCGCAAGCTCAACACCCGCCGTGGTGAGCTGGAGCGTGCGCTTGCCAGCCATGAAAATGACAACCAGCAAAGCCGCGTGCAGTTCGAGCAGGCGAAAGAGGGCGTTGCGGCCCTTAACCGCATCCTGCCGCGCCTGAACCTGCTGGCGGACGATACGCTCGCCGACCGCGTGGACGAAATTCAGGAACGTCTGGACGAAGCGCAGGAAGCGGCGCGCTTTGTGCAGCAGCACGGCAATCAGCTGGCAAAACTGGAGCCGATGGTTTCCGTTCTCCAGAGCGACCCGGAACAGTTTGAGCAGTTAAAAGAAGATTACGCCTGGTCACAGCAGGTGCAGCGCGAAGCGCGTCAGCAGGCGTTTGCCCTGACGGAAGTGGTGCAACGTCGCGCACACTTCGGCTACTCCGATTCAGCAGAAATGCTGAGCGGGAACAGTGATCTTAATGAAAAGCTGCGCGAGCGTCTTGAGCAGGCCGAAGCAGAGCGTACGCGCGCCCGTGAAGCGATGCGTACTCACGCCGCACAGCTGAGCCAGTACAGCCAGGTCATGGCCTCGCTGAAAAGCTCCTTCGACACCAAGAAAGAGCTGTTAAACGATCTGCATAAAGAGTTGCAGGACATCGGCGTGCGCGCCGACAGCGGTGCAGAAGAGCGGGCGCGTATTCGCCGCGATGAGCTGCATGCTCAGCTCAGTAACAACCGCGCGCGTCGTAATCAGCTGGAAAAAGCGCTGACCTTCTGTGAAGCAGAGATGGACAACCTGACGCGACGCCTGCGCAAGCTGGAGCGTGACTATCATGAGATGCGTGAACAGGTTGTGACCGCGAAGGCGGGGTGGTGCGCGGTGATGCGCATGGTGAAAGATAACAACGTGGAGCGTCGTCTGCATCGTCGCGAGCTGGCGTACCTGTCAGCCGATGAACTGCGCTCTATGTCGGATAAGGCGCTGGGGGCGCTGCGTCTGGCGGTGGCGGATAACGAACACCTGCGCGACGTGCTGCGTATGTCCGAAGATCCGAAGCGTCCTGAGCGCAAAATTCAGTTCTTCGTGGCGGTTTATCAGCACTTACGCGAGCGTATTCGTCAGGACATCATCCGTACCGACGATCCGGTGGAAGCGATCGAACAGATGGAGATCGAGCTGGGCCGACTGACGGAGGAGCTGACCTCCCGCGAGCAGAAGCTGGCAATCAGCTCCCGCAGCGTGGCGAATATTATTCGTAAAACCATTCAGCGCGAGCAGAACCGTATCCGTCAGCTGAACCAGGGCCTGCAAAGCGTGTCGTTTGGCCAGGTCAACAGCGTGCGGCTGAACGTGAACGTGCGTGAGGCGCACTCCACGCTGCTGGACGTGTTGTCTGAACAGCACGAACAGCATCAGGATCTGTTCAACAGTAACCGCCTGACCTTCTCCGAAGCGCTGGCGAAGCTATATCAGCGTCTGAATCCGCAGATTGACATGGGCCAGCGTACGCCGCAAACCATCGGCGAGGAGCTGCTGGACTACCGCAACTATCTGGAAATGGAAGTTGAGGTTAACCGTGGCTCAGACGGCTGGCTGCGCGCGGAATCCGGTGCGCTCTCTACCGGTGAAGCCATCGGTACCGGTATGTCGATTCTGGTGATGGTGGTGCAGAGCTGGGAAGATGAAGCGCGTCGTCTGCGCGGCAAAGACATCTCGCCATGCCGTCTGCTGTTCCTCGATGAAGCCGCGCGTCTCGACGCCCGCTCCATCGCCACGCTGTTTGAGCTTTGCGAGCGACTCGATATGCAGCTCATCATCGCGGCGCCGGAAAACATCAGTCCGGAAAAAGGGACAACCTATAAGCTGGTGCGTAAGGTGTTTCAGAACAGTGAACACGTACACGTCGTGGGCCTGCGTGGTTTCGCCCCGCAGCCACCGGAGTCATTACCGGGCACGGCTGACGCCTCTTAACCCGGGGTGCGACAAATAGCGGCGCTCATGCGCCGCTTTTTTTATTCACTTAACTTGTGTTCAGGGCTGCGTTATCTTTAAACTTCTTTACATAAGGTAAGGCAGCAGCGAGTATGCCTTTCTATACTGAAGGAAAGCTCCAGAATAATGGGCATGTCGTGAAAAACAGGGGGCAAGGGATGTTGCTTAAGAAAAATCGTGGTCGTCAGCTGTCTGCGCTGAGTTTGTGCCTGACAGTGATGTTTGCTCCACTGTTTACCGCTCAGGCCGATGAGCCTGAAATTGTACCGACTGACAGCTCCGCGACGATGGGCGCGCAGCCGACGTCGCTGTCACAACCGCTGGATCAGTCTCCGGCGACGGCCATCATGGCCGGCATTAAACCGCTGCCGGAAGGCATCGATACTGAATCATTACGCCAGCAGCTTATGACCGGCCTGCCCTCGGGCTATACTCCCGCTTATATTAACCAGCTCACGCTGCTTTACGCTGCGCGCGATATGAAACCGATGTGGGAAAATCGCGAGGCGGTACGTGCCTTCCAGCAGCAACTGGCTGAAGTGGCGATTGCAGGTTTTCAGCCGCAGTTCACGACCTGGGTTGAGCTCCTGACCGACCCTGCCGTTTCCGGACAGGCGCGTGACGTGGTGCTGTCTGATGCCATGATGGGCTACTTACAGTTTGTGGCGGGGATTTCGGTGAACGGCAACCGCTGGTTATACAGCAGTAAACCGTACAAGCTGGCGACGCCTGCGCTGTCCGTAATTAATCAGTGGCAGCTGTCGCTGGATAACGGCGAACTGCCGCGCTTTATCGCAAGCCTTGCGCCTGCCCATCCGCAATATGCCACGATGCATCAGTCGCTTCTTGAGCTGGTCGCGGATTCCCGCCCGTGGCCTCAGCTGCGTGGCACCACAACGCTGCGTCCGGGGCAGTGGAGCAGCGATGTGCCTGCGATCCGCGAAATTATGAAACGCTCCGGCATTCTTGACAGCGGCCCTAAAATTGCTCTGCCCGGTGACGAGACGCAAAATGCGGTCGTCAGCCCGTCGGCGCCGGTAAAAGAGAAAACGGCCGTTGCGTTGAGCAATAAGCCCGCCGCTTACGATCGCGAGCTGGTCGCCGCAGTGAAGCAGTTCCAGGCCGCGCAGGGGCTTGGCGCTGACGGCGTGATTGGTCCATCTACTCGCGACTGGCTGAACGTCTCTCCGGCCCAGCGGGCAGGGGTGCTGGCGTTGAATATCCAGCGCTTGCGCTTGCTGCCGGGCACGTTATCCACCGGCATTATGGTCAACATTCCGGCGTACTCCCTGGTCTACTATCAGGACGGTAGCGAAGTTCTGGCGTCCCGCGTGATTGTCGGCCGACCTGACCGTAAAACGCCAATGATGAGCAGCGCGCTGAATAACGTGGTGGTTAACCCGCCGTGGAACGTGCCGCCGACGCTGGCGCGCAAAGATATCCTGCCTAAGGTATGGAATGACCCGGGTTATCTGGAGCGACATAACTATACGGTGATGCGTGGCTGGAACAGCAAAGAAGCGATTGACCCCTGGATGGTCGACTGGTCAACGATTACGCCTTCGAACCTGCCGTTCCGTTTCCAGCAGGCACCTGGCGCACATAACTCGCTGGGACGTTACAAATTCAATATGCCAAGTTCGGATGCTATCTACCTGCATGATACCCCGAACCATAATCTGTTCCAGAAAGATGCACGCGCGCTCAGCTCGGGCTGTGTTCGCGTGAACAAGGCCTCCGAGCTGGCGAATATGCTGTTGCAGGATGCAGGCTGGAACGATGCGCGGATATCAGATGCCCTGAAGCAGGGGGATACGCGTTACGTCAATATTCGCCACAATATTCCGGTCAATCTTTACTATCTGACGGCGTTTGTAGGCGCGGACGGACGCACCCAGTATCGTACAGATATTTACAATTATGATCTGACAGCGCGATCCGGCGCACAAATTTTGCCAAAAGCGGAACAATTAATCAGGTAAATGAAGTAGTTCGGTAAAAATGATTGTCGTAAGTTATGGTGAATATGAGGCGATCTGGCTGCAAGCCGCGTATTCACTGGGGTTGGGCGCCTTGACGTAGCAGGCTTTGCCAGTTATGGTGCCCTTCGTGCGCTAAGCATATTGACAATTTCTTTTACCTGTAGACCTGATTATCATGGACAAATTTGACGCTAATCGCCGCAAATTGCTGGCGTTAGGTGGCGTTGCGCTGGGCGCAGCAGCCATCCTTCCGACGCCAGCATTTGCCACCCTCTCGACACCTCGTCCGCGTATTTTAACGCTCAACAATCTGCATACTGGTGAGACGCTTAAAGCGGAATTTTTCGATGGCAGAGGCTATATTCAGGATGAATTAGCAAGACTCAACCATTTTTTCCGTGATTTCCGCGCGAATAAAATCAAAGCCATCGACCCTGGATTATTCGATCAGCTTTACCGCTTGCAGGGACTGCTGGGGACCAAAAGGCCGGTGCAACTCATTTCTGGCTATCGCTCTCTGGATACCAACAATGAGCTGCGCGCCCACAGCCGTGGGGTAGCGAAAAAAAGCTATCACACTAAAGGGCAGGCGATGGATTTCCATATTGAAGGCGTTTCGTTAGCCAATATTCGCAAAGCGGCGTTATCTATGCGCGCAGGTGGTGTAGGATACTACCCACGTAGCAACTTTGTGCATATTGATACCGGGCCGGTTCGGCACTGGTAATAACGAAACACAGGAGCAGTATGAACTATCGTATTATTCCGGTTACCGCGTTCTCACAGAACTGTTCATTGATCTGGTGTGAACAAACTAAACTGGCCGCGCTTGTCGATCCCGGTGGAGACGCCGGGGCAATCAAGCAGGAAGTCGCTGCCAGCGGTGTAACGCTGATGCAGATTTTACTCACCCATGGCCATCTCGACCATGTGGGTGCAGCGGCTGAACTGGCTGAACACTACGGTGTGCCGATTATCGGCCCGGAAAAAGAAGATGAGTTCTGGCTTCAGGGGCTGCCTGCCCAAAGCCGTATGTTTGGTCTGGATGAGTGTCAGCCACTGACACCGGACCGCTGGCTGAACGAAGGCGATCGCGTTAACGTAGGGAATGTAACTTTACAGGTGTTGCATTGCCCCGGGCATACGCCCGGCCATATTGTCTTCTTTGATGACGTGTCGCGCCTGCTGATTTCCGGTGACGTGATTTTCAAAGGGGGCGTAGGACGCAGTGATTTCCCACGCGGCGATCACGGTCAGCTGATTCAGTCGATTAAGCAGAAGTTATTACCGTTAGGTGATGATGTGACGTTTATCCCTGGACACGGACCGATGTCGACGCTGGGCGATGAGCGGTTGCATAACCCGTTCCTTCAGGATGAAATGCCTGTCTGGTAATCCCAATTAAATAAAAAAGCCTGCGCGATGCAGGCTTTTTTTATGGGTGCAGATTACAGCACCGCGACAATGGCTTCGCACAGCGGCGCCATGTTGTCAGGCGTCATACCTGCAACGTTCACGCGGCCAGAGGCAACGGCATACACGCCAAACTCTTCACGCAGGCGCAGCACCTGCTCTTTGGTCAGGCCGCTGAAGGAGAACATGCCGTTCTGCTTGATGATGAAGCTGAAGTCACGGTCAGCGCCTTTCTCAGCCAGCGTGTTCACAAACAGCAGACGCATGCGCTGAATGCGCTGACGCATATCGTTCAGCTCTTGCTCCCAGATTGCGCGCAGCGCATCGTTGCTCAGGATCGTCGCGACCACAGACGCACCGTGTGCCGGTGGGTTAGAGTAGTTAGCGCGGATCACGGACTTCATCTGGCTGAATGCGCGATCGACGGTTGCTTCGTCAGCAGCCACCAGCGTACAGGCGCCGACACGCTCGTTATACAGACCAAAGTTCTTGGAATAGGAGCTTGCGACAATCAGCTCCTGATGCACGGCGGCGAATGCGCGCAGACCTTCTGCATCTTCTTCCAGACCACGGGCAAAGCCCTGGTAAGCGAAGTCGAACAGCGGCAGCCAGCCTTTTTCAACGGACAGCTTAGCCAGCTGTTCCCACTGCTCAAGCGTAGGATCGATACCGGTTGGGTTATGGCAGCAGCCGTGGAACAGCACCACATCGCCCGCCTGGGCTTCGCTCAGGCTGGCCAGCAGACCGTCGAAATCCAGCGCGTGGTTTGCCGCGTCGTAGTAGGCGTATTCACGCACTTCCAGACCCGCAGAATTAAAAACGCTCTTGTGGTTCGGCCAGCTTGGATTGCTTACCCACACACGCTTCACAGAGGTGTTTTTCGCCAGGAAATCTGCCGCCACGCGCAGTGCGCCGGTACCGCCTGGGGTCTGCGCCGTGCGGGCGCGTTTTTCGCTCACAATGGTGCTGCCTTTGCCGAACAGCAGCTCCTGGGTGCAGCGACCAAATTCAGGGATACCATCAATACCGAGGTAGTTTTTGGTGGTTTCGTTTTCCAGCAGATACTGCTCAGCTTTTTTGACGCTGGTCAGTACCGGAGTTTTGCCGGTTTCATCTTTATATACACCAATACCCAGGTTGATTTTGCCAGGGCGGTCGTCGGCACGAAACAGATCGGCCAGGCCCAGAATTGGGTCGGCAGGAGCGGCAGTAATGTTCTCAAACATGACGAAGTTCCATTGTGATTACAGAAGTGAAATCCGCTATCAGGTTAACGGTAGATTTACAAAATGCCAACCGTTTGCGACGAAAAGCGTGCGGCTTTTCAAAAGTCGCTATTATTTTCTCTCAGGAATAAAAAAACAGGGCCGAAGCCCTGTTCATTAAGCATATAACAACGAGGTGTGCTGATTAGAACTGGTAAACCAGACCCAGAGCCACGATGTCGTCGTTGTTGATGCCCAGCTTGTTGTCATCTTTCAGCTGGTTGATCTGATAGTCAACATAGGTAGACATGTTTTTGTTGAAGTAGTATGTCGCACCAACGTCGATGTAGTTGATGTAGTCTTCGTCACCGATACCTTCTACGTCTTTCGCTTTAGATTTGTAGTAAGCGATGGATGGACGCAGACCGAAATCGAACTGGTACTGAGCGACGACAGAGAAGTCCTGAGACTTGTTAGCGAAACCACGGCTGCCCAGACGCGCTGCGTTACGCATTTCGCCATAAATAGCTGCCAGGTAGATGTTGTTCGCGTCATATTTCAGGCCGGTTGCCCACTGCTCAGCTTTGTCGCCTTTACCCCAATCCAGCGTCTGCTGGTTGTTGGTACGGTCAGCTGCACCATAAGCACCCACAATGCCGAAACCGTCGAAATCATAGCTCAGAGAGGTTGCCCAGCCGTCACCGTTGGAACGTACTGCGTCATCACGTTCATTTTTGCCCAGGTACTGAACACCAAAGTTCAGACCGTCAACCAGGCCGAAGAAGTTGCTGTTACGGTAAGTCGCCAGACCACCCGTACGGCCTGCGAAGAAGTTATCGCTCGCGCCGGTGTCGCCGCCGAACTCAGGCAGCATATCGGTGATGCCGATTGCGTCATAGACCAGACCGTAGTTACGACCGTAGTCGAAGGAGCCTGCGTCACCAAATTTCAGACCTGCGAATGCCAGACGGGTTTTGTTGCCGTTCTGTGCATCGCCACCTTCAGAGTTGTTACCCTGGAAGTTGTATTCCCACTGACCGTAGCCAGTCAGCTGATCGTTGATCTGAGTTTCACCTTTGAAGCCCAGACGCGCGTAAGTGTTGTCGCCATCGTTGCCCGCGTAATCAGAGAAGTAATGCAGGCCAACTGCTTTCCCGTAAAGATCTAATTTGTTGCCGTCTTTGTTATAGATTTCAGCAGCGTTTGCTGCACCGGCTACCAGCAGGGCAGGGACTACCACTGCCAGGATATTGCGCTTCATCATTATTTATTACCCTCATTGGTTTTTTTATGACACTCGCCACTGCCGCCAATAAATTCTGTCAATAAATATTTCCGGAACTATTGATGAGAGTTAGGTGTCTTTATGTGTCTGACAGGCATCTTTCCATTCATAGAACCGTTTCGCTACACTGAAAGTGCTACAATCTTCAAGATTCAGTTACCAAAAGAAAATATGTGTAACTAAATATGTATTTTTGGGAACTTTGTGAAGCACCTCAAATTTCAGTGCCGCCTGGCGAATTAAACATCCGCTTTATTCTTATATATATGATTTCCTTATGTTTAATTTAGCTAAAGGCCTTTCGTATAAACAGAAGTTAAACGGCTCATTTTTTCTTATGATCGACAAAAGCCATCCAGATGGCTGTGAAATTGGTTGTTTTTTATGCTAATGCGTAAGAATTGTTTTAAGCGCAATAAGAATGGGGTTATTTTTTTGTCTCAGGATATTTCGTGGAAACAAAACGTAACAGGTAGAGGTAATAGCGGGGTTGTGGTTTAAAGACGCTTACTTCTGACTGACGAAAACTGACATTGCAGGATAAAATAATGGCCAGCATTTGCTGGCCATTAATGATTTGGTCGGTTAGAAACTTGCGTTACGCGGTGTGCGTGGGAACGGAATCACATCACGTACGTTCTGAACACCTGTTACGTAAGCAATCAGACGTTCGAAGCCCAGGCCAAAGCCGGAGTGTGGAACGGTGCCGTAGCGACGGAGATCGCGATACCAGCTGTAGTCCGCCGGGTTAAGGCCCATCTCCTGCATACGCGCGTCCAGCACATCCAGGCGCTCTTCACGCTGGGAGCCACCGATGATCTCACCAATGCCCGGCGCCAGGACATCCATCGCGGCAACGGTTTTACCGTCTTCGTTAAGGCGCATATAGAACGCCTTAATGTCTTTCGGATAGTTTTTCACCACAACCGGTGCTTTAAAGTGCTTCTCTGCCAGATAACGTTCGTGCTCGGAGGAGAGATCCACGCCCCAGTAAACCGGGTTTTCGAATTTCTCACCGCATTTTTCCAGGATTGCGACCGCGTCGGTGTAATCCACCTGCGCGAAGTCTGCGGAGACGAAGCGCTCAAGACGGGCGATGGCGTCGTTATCGACACGCTCAGCGAAGAATTTCATGTCGTCTGCGCGCTCTTCGAGAACGGCTTTAAACACGTATTTCAGCATCGCTTCTGCCAGGGCTGCCGCGTCATTCAGATCGGCAAAGGCCACTTCCGGCTCCAGCATCCAGAATTCCGCCAGGTGACGGCTGGTGTTGGAGTTTTCCGCACGGAAGGTTGGGCCGAAGGTATAGATCTTAGACAGCGCACAGGCGTAGGTTTCACCGTTGAGCTGGCCGGAAACCGTCAGGAAGGCTTCTTTACCAAAGAAGTCTTTGTCGTAATCGACTTTACCTTCCGGCGTACGCGGCAGGTTTTCCATATCCAGCGTTGAAACGCGGAACATTTCACCTGCGCCTTCGGTATCGGAAGCCGTGATCAGCGGAGTAGAAACCCAGAAGTAACCCTGCTCGTCAAAGAAACGATGCAGCGCCTGCGCCAGCGTATGACGCACGCGGGCAACCGCACCAATCAGGTTGGTGCGCGGACGCAGGTGCGCGACTTCACGCAGATATTCGATGCTGTGACGCTTTGCAGCCATCGGGTAGGTGTCAGGATCTTCAACCCAGCCGGTCACTTCCACCGAGGTCGCCTGAATTTCGTAGCTCTGACCCTGGCCCGGAGAGGCCACCACAACACCGGTGACGATCACGGAACAGCCGGTTGTCAGGTGCAGAACGTCATCATTGTAATTGGGCAGAGAATTATTAATGACGGCCTGTACAGGATCAAAGCAGGAACCGTCATAGACGGCGAGGAAGGAGATGCCAGCTTTAGAATCTCGGCGAGTACGCACCCATCCGCGCACGGTGACCTCCTGGTCAACGGCGACACGGCCCTGGAGTACGTCGGCTACAGGCACAACGCTCATAATATTCTCTCTGTTAATAGTCGGAAAAAATAAACACTTGTCCGCCCTTATAGGGGGGATATCTATGTTACCTGCCATCCGCTATCAGACAAGTAAATTTCACCGTCTTAAGAGAAGAAATAAGAAATTAATAAGAGAAGGGGAGCCATGAAGGCTCCCCCGAAGCCGTTAGCTGGCTTTTTTAACCTGAGGCAGATCGAAGGCTTTACGTAATGCGCGGACAAACGCTTTGTCATGGCAGATGGTTTTGCCCGGACTGTCGGAGAGCTTCGCGACCGGCTTACCGTTACATTCCACCAGTTTTATGACGATGTTCAGCGGTTTCACCTGAGGAATATCACAGGTTAACCGCGTACCAATCCCGAAACTCAGGTTCACCCGCGATGAGAAATGGCGATAAAGGTCGACGGCTTTCGCCAGGTCAAGGTTATCGGAGAAGACCAGCACCTTACTCATGGGGTCGATGCCCAGTTTTTCGTAATGGGCGATGGCTTTCTCACCCCATTCAACCGGGTCCCCGGAATCATGGCGCAAACCCTGGTAGCGTTCGGCAAACTCAGGGCCAAAGTCGCGCAGGAACGCGTCCATGGTAATGCAGTCGGTAAGGGCAATACCCAGCCGATCCGGGTATTCCTCTAGCCACGCGGCGAGGGCGGCGCGCTGGCTGTTGGCAAGGTCAGGGCTGATCTGCTGGTGCGCCTGGAACCATTCGTGCGCCTGGGTGCCCATAGGCGTTAAATCAAGGCGACGTGCCAGATCGTAGTTACTGGTGCCAACGAACCACGGCTCCTGTTGCAGACGTCTGACAATGGCTTCCTGAACCTCGCGAGAGAAGCGGCGGCGCGTGCCAAAGTCCATCAGACGGAATCGGGACATATCCAGCCCTTCGGTCAGTCTGGAAAACTCAACGAGTTTATTCTCCAGAGCGGCAACCGCCTGCGTCACACCGGTTTCAGGGGAGCGATAGCGGTGGGCCAGCTCGCTGATCACGGCCAGAAGCGGCACTTCCCACATGATCACCTCACGCCACGGGCCGGTCAGACGAATGTCCAGCTTGCCGTTATCATTGGTGACGGTGACCTGTTCCGGGTTATAGCGGAACTCACGCAGCCAGTTCAGATAATCCGCTTTAAAGAAAGGCAGGCCTGAAAGCCACTGATATTCGTCATCGGTGAGCGCCAGATGCTGCATGGCCTCGACCTGTTCACGAATGGAATCTGCGTAGATACCCAGCAAGTCGTCACCCCGGCAGCGAAATTCCGCCGCAACATGGACATCATGATAGTGGTGAAACACGGCTTGCTGCATATGCAGCTTGTACGCGTCGGTATCCAGCAACGTATGCAGAACCGGAGAAGCGAATTGAGTCATAGGTGCGCTGTAGCATCCTCTCACGGGAGCGTTTAGTACAATAAACAACTCCGGAGTATACCCTGTTTAGTGATTTATTGAACCCCGATCACAACATAAGCACACTTTATGGTCGAGAGCATTTCGTGCCCCGTGTTATAAAAATGTAGCTAAAAAGGGCGTTGTGCCTGAAAAGATGAACATTCTGCATAGCGCGTTTTACACAACAGGAATATATTGAATCGTTACTCGACAAACGATGCATAAGGTTTTCTATGACACAACAGCCACAAGCTAAATACCGCCACGACTATCGTGCGCCGGAATACCTGATAAGCGATATCGATCTGACTTTCGACCTGGATGCCACAAAAACCGTGGTGACGGCGGTAAGCCAGGTGACGCGCCAGAGCGCGACAGCCGTGCCGCTGCGTCTGGATGGTGAAGACCTGACGCTGGTTTCCCTGCATATTAACGATGAAGCCTGGTCAGACTATAAAGAAGAAGGCAACCAGCTGGTCATCGACAACCTGCCGGAACGCTTTACCCTGCGCATCGTGAATGAAATTAGCCCTGCCGCCAATACCGCGCTGGAAGGACTTTACCAGTCAGGCGTAGCCCTGTGTACCCAGTGTGAAGCCGAAGGTTTCCGCCACATTACCTGGTATCTGGATCGCCCGGACGTCCTGGCGCGCTTTACCACCAAAATTATTGCCGACAAAACGCTGTACCCGTACCTGCTTTCCAACGGCAACCGGATTGGTGAAGGGGAACTGGAGAATGGCCGTCACTGGGTACAGTGGCAGGATCCGTTCCCGAAACCCTGCTATCTGTTTGCGCTGGTGGCGGGAGATTTCGATGTCCTGCGCGACACCTTTAAAACGCGCTCTGGCCGTGAAGTCGCGCTGGAGCTGTTCGTGGACCGTGGCAACCTTGACCGCGCACCGTGGGCAATGACTTCCCTCATCAACTCCATGAAGTGGGATGAAACGCGCTTTGGCCTCGAATATGACCTCGACATCTATATGATCGTTGCGGTCGATTTCTTCAACATGGGCGCGATGGAGAATAAAGGTCTTAACATCTTTAACTCTAAATACGTGCTGGCGCGTACCGATACCGCCACGGATAAAGATTACCTCGATATCGAACGCGTTATCGGCCACGAATATTTCCATAACTGGACCGGGAACCGCGTCACCTGTCGCGACTGGTTCCAGCTGAGCCTGAAAGAGGGCTTAACCGTCTTCCGCGATCAGGAGTTCAGCTCCGATCTGGGATCGCGGGCGGTGAACCGCATCAACAACGTGCGCACCATGCGTGGTCTGCAATTTGCAGAAGATGCCAGCCCAATGGCGCACCCGATCCGCCCGGATAAAGTCATTGAGATGAATAACTTCTACACCCTGACGGTGTATGAAAAAGGCGCTGAAATTATCCGTATGATCCACACCCTGCTGGGTGAAGAGAATTTCCAGAAAGGGATGCAGCTTTACTTTGAGCGTCACGACGGCAGTGCGGCCACCTGCGACGATTTTGTTCAGGCGATGGAAGACGCCTCTAACGTCGATCTGTCTCATTTCCGCCGCTGGTACAGCCAGGCCGGTACGCCGATCGTGACGGTCAAAGACGACTACAACCCGGAAACCGAGCAGTACACGCTGACCATCAGCCAGCGCACGCCGCCAACGGCCGAGCAGGAAGAGAAACATCCGCTGCACATTCCGTTCAGCGTTGAGCTATACGACAACGAAGGCAACGTGATCCCGTTACAGAAGGGCGGCCACCCGGTGCATAACGTGCTGAACGTGACCCAGGCAGAGCAGACCTTTATCTTCGATAACGTCTATTTCCAGCCCGTTCCTGCCCTGCTGTGCGAATTCTCCGCGCCGGTGAAACTCGAATATAAGTGGAGCGATCAGCAGCTGACGTTCCTGATGCGTCACGCGCGCAACGATTTCTCGCGCTGGGATGCGGCACAAAGCCTGCTGGCGACCTACATCAAGCTGAACGTCAACCGTTACCAGCAGGGCCAGCCGCTGACGCTGCCGGTTCATGTGGCAGACGCGTTCCGTGCCATCCTGCTGGATGAGAACATTGACCCGGCGCTGGCGGCTGAAATTTTAACGCTGCCTTCTGCGACTGAAATCGCCGAGCTGTTTGACATCATCGACCCGATTGCCATCGTCGCCGTGCGTGAAGCGCTGACCCGCACGCTGGCGACCGAACTGGCAGATGAGTTCCTCGCCATTTACAACGCCAACAAGCTGGACGCGTATCGGGTGGAACATGCGGATATCGGTAAACGTTCCCTGCGCAATACCTGCCTGCGCTATCTGGCGTTTGGTGAGGCAGAGCTGGCGAACACGCTGGTCAGCAAGCAGTACCACGAAGCCGATAACATGACGGATGCCCTGGCCGCGCTGGCCGCAAGCGTTGCCGCCGAGCTACCGTGCCGCGATGCGCTGATGCAGGAGTACGACGACAAGTGGCATCAGGATGGTCTGGTGATGGACAAGTGGTTCATCCTTCAGGCCACCAGCCCGGCAGCCGATGTACTCAGCAAAGTACGCAGCCTGCTGAAGCACCGTTCGTTCACCATGAGCAACCCGAACCGCGTCCGCTCTCTGATTGGTGCCTTCGCCAGCAGCAACCCGGCCGCGTTCCATGCCGAAGACGGCAGCGGTTATCAGTTCATGGTTGAAATGCTGACCGAGCTGAACAGCCGTAACCCGCAGGTGGCGTCTCGTCTGATTGAGCCGCTGATCCGCCTGAAACGTTACGATGCGCAGCGTCAGGCGAAAATGCGCGCCGCGCTTGAGCAGCTGAAAGGGCTGGAAAATCTGTCTGGCGATCTGTACGAGAAGATTGCTAAGGCGCTGGCCTGATGTAAAAAAGCCCGGTGGCGCTACGCTTACCGGGCCTACGTGGGGTCGCGGGGCATCGGTTTTCTCCCTCTCCCTGTGGGAGAGGGCCGGGGTGAGGGCATCAGGCATTAGCCTTTATCCGCTGAATCTCCGCTTCCCCACGTTTCATCACCCGATCCAGTACTTCGGCTTCCAGCTCCGCCAGTCTGGCCGATCCCACGCGGCGAGGACGTGGAATATCTACCGTCAGATCCAGACCAATTTTGCCCTCTTCTATTAACAGCACCCTGTCTGCCATTGCCACGGCTTCACTGACATCATGCGTCACCAGCAGCACCGTAAAGCCGTGCGTCTGCCAGAGGGTTTCAATCAGATCCTGCATCTCGATCCGCGTCAGCGCATCAAGCGCGCCGAGCGGTTCATCAAGCAGCAACAGGCCGGGACGGTGAATCAGCGCGCGTGCCAGCGCTACGCGCTGCTTTTGTCCACCCGACAGGGCCGCAGGCCACTCTCCCGCGCGATTCTCCAGCCCTACCGCAGCGAGTGCCTGCCGGGCGTCCTCCCGCCAGCTGCCCTTCAGGCCCAGCCCGACGTTATCCATCACCGTTTTCCACGGCAGCAGACGCGCGTCCTGAAACATCATGCGCGTATCATCCTGAATCGTGGCCAGCGGCGTAGTGCCTGCCAGAATGTCACCGCTGTTTGGCGCTTCCAGCCCGGCTAAAAGACGCAGCAGGGTACTCTTGCCGCCACCGCTGCGGCCGACAACGGCCACAAACTGTCCGGCAGGAATATGCAGATCCAGTGCATTCAGAATGGTGTTGTCGCCGTAGCGTTTGGTCACGCCGTTCAGCAGTAACGGTGTTCCCTGGTTCAGTCGTGCAGTATTCATGCTTTCGCCTCCTGAGCGGTGTAGGCCGGGTTCCAGCGCAGCCAGCTACGTTCCAGCCACTGGGCGCTGACGTCCGCAAGTTTGCCGAGCAGGGCATAAAGGATAATGGCAACCACCACCACGTCCGTTTGCAGGAACTCGCGGGCGTTCATCGCCAGATAACCAATGCCGGAGTTAGCCGAAATGGTTTCCGCCACGATCAGGGTTAGCCACATCAGGCCGAGCGCAAAACGCACCCCAACCATAATGGAGGGCAGGGCGCCCGGCAGGATCACATGGGTAAACAGGGCAAAACCTGACAGGCCATAGCTGCGGGCCATCTCCACCAGACCGCGATCGATATTACGGATCCCATGCCAGGTATTGATATAAATCGGGAATAACGTTCCCAGCGCCACGAGGAAAATTTTGGCGCTCTCATCAATGCCAAACCACAGGATAACCAGCGGAATAAGCGCCAGATGCGGCACGTTGCGCAGCATCTGAACGGAGGTATCCAGTAGCCGCTCACCCCAGCGTGACAGGCCGCTGATCAGCCCCAGCGTCAGGCCGATGCTTCCGCCAATCGAAAAGCCAATTACCGCGCGCCAGGAGCTGATGGCAAGATGTTGCCACAGCTCACCGCTGGCGCTTAGCGACCAGAACGCTTCCACAACGCCCTCCGGAGAGGGCAAAATGCGGCTCGACAGCCAGCCAGTTGAAGACGCCAGTTGCCAGACGAAGACAATGCCGACGGGCAGAAACCACGGCGCGGCGCGCAGCAGCCATTTTTGTGCGGTTGCAGACATGGTGGCTCCTTAGCTTTGCGCGACTTTTCTCGGGATAAACGCGTTCGCCACGGCTTCGCCCTGCAACTGAAGCTGACGTGGCTGCGGAATTTCCGGGATAGCGACATCCAGGTGCGGGAACAGCAGTTCACCCACCTTGTACGCCTCCTCCAGATGTGGGTAGCCAGACAGGATAAAGCTGTCGATCCCCAGCGCCGCGTATTCATTAATGCGTGCCGCTACGGTTGGACCGTCGCCGACCAGTGCCGTGCCGGCGCCGCCGCGCACCAGACCTACCCCGGCCCACAGGTTCGGGCTGATCTCAAGATTTTCACGCTTGCCGTTGTGCAGGGAAGCCATCCGATGCTGGCCCACGGAGTCGGTTTTGGCAAACGCCGCCTGTGCTTTAGCGATAGTGTCGTCGTCCAGATGAGCGAGCAGACGGTCGGCGGCTTGCCAGGCCTCGTCGTTGGTTTCGCGGACGATCACGTGCAGGCGAATGCCGAAGCGTACCGTACGGCCATGTTCTGCGGCTTTAGCGCGTACCTGAGCAATTTTCTCTTTCACCAGCTCCGGTGGCTCGCCCCAGGTCAGATAGAGATCGACCTGCTCAGCCGCCAGCTCCTGCGCCACGTCCGACGATCCGCCGAAATAGAGAGGAGGGCGCGGCTGCTGTACCGGCGGGAAGTAGAGCTGCGCATTGCGAACGTGGATATGTTTCCCTTCGAAGGTGACGGTTTCCCCTTCCAGCAGACGTCGCCAGACGCGGGTGAACTCTGCGGAGGCTTCATAGCGCTCGGTATGATCGAGAAAGACGCCATCGCCCGCCAGCTCCTGCGGATCGCTGCCCGTCACCAGGTTGAACAGCGCACGGCCGTTGGAAAGCCTGTCCAGCGTTGCCGCCTGACGCGCCGCGACGGTTGGCGACACCACGCTCGGGCGCAAGGCTACCAGGAATTTCAGGCGCTGGGTGACGGGGATCATTGACGCGGCAACCAGCCACGCATCCTCACACGAGCGGCCCGTCGGGATCAGTACCCCGGTAAAACCGATGCGGTCTGCCGCCTGGGCGATCTGCTGGAGATAGCCGTGATCGACCGGGCGGGCGCCTTCTTCTGTGCCAAGATAGTGTCCATCACCGTGGGTGGGTAAAAACCAGAAAAGATTCAGACTCATGATTTTTTTCCTTCAATGCCAGCGGGTTGCCAGATGCGTTCGCGAATATTCACCTGCTTTGGAACCAGGCGGTTTTGATAAAAGAGGTCTGCCGTTTGCTGCTGGAGAGCGGCAACGTGGGCGTCAACCGGTGCTATGGTGGTGGGAGGACGGTGGTCAAGATAGGTGGCGATCACCGGTTCAGGCAGGCCCATGGTTTTTGCCAGCAGCGTGATGCTCTGCTGACGCTGGCTTTGGGTCAGCGCATCGGCCTGAGAGAAGGTATCCAGCACCTGCTGAATAAATGCGCCATTTTTCTCAGCGTAAGGACGTGCCGCCAGGTAGAACGAACCGGTCTGCTTCAGGGTGGTGCCGTCTTTCAGCACCCGCACACCGCCCTGCAACAGTGCGGCGGAGTAGTACGGATCCCAGATAGCCCAGGCATCAACATTTTTTTGCTGAAACGCCGCGCGCGCATCGGCAGGCGTCAGGTAAACGGGCTGGATATCGGTGAATTTTAGGCCGGCCTCCTGCAACGCGCGCAGCAGCAGGTTGTGCGAGCTTGAACCTTTCTGGAAAGCAACCTTATGGCCTTTGAGGTCGGCGACGCTTTTGATCTCGCTGTTTTCGGGCACCAAAATAACCTCTGCCTTCGGCTTGGCGGGCTCAACGCCAACGTAAACCAGATCCGCCCCGGCAGCCTGCGCAAAGATCGGCGGGATATCGCCGGTGCTGCCTAAATCAATACTCCCGACGTTCAGCGCCTCCAGCATCTGTGGTCCGGCAGGGAACTCGACCCATGAGAATTTGGTCTCCGGGAAACGCTTCTCAAGCAACGCATGGCTTTTCGCCAACACCATGCTGACGCTGCCTTTCTGATAACCGATACGCAGGCTCTCCGGCGCTTTCTCCGCCGCCTGAGCCAGCGACGCCACTGCCAGCAGACCTGCCAGCCCGATACGGGTAACTGTTTTAAACATGCGCCACTCCTTGTGATTGATGAAATGCTGCCGCGTGGCGATCCCGACGGTTCAGGGCGTGCCAGAAGGTTTCGAGCGCACTGTCGAGGCGGGTTTGCAGATTCGGCGTGAAATGGGGTTTATGCTGGTAGTCGATTACCTGTGAGTCGTCAGCGAAGACGCCATGCAGGATCTCCTGCGCTTTCAGCGCGTTCAGAACCGGCTTGAGGGCATAATCCACCGCCAGTAAATGAGCTACCGTACCGCCTGTGGCCAGCGGCAGGACGACCTTACCGTCCAGCGCGCGTTCGGGCAGCAGATCGAGCAGCGTTTTCAGTGCGCCGGAAAAAGAGGCTTTATAAATCGGTGTCGCGACGACCAGCCCGTCAGCACTCTTAAGTTGTTCGATCAGGGTTTTCAGCGCCGGGCTGTCGAAACGGGCGTAGAGCAGATCTTCAGGCGCGAAATTGTGCAAATTCCAGTGACACACTTCGACATCCAGAGCATTAAGCTTTTCGCGAGCGTATTCCAGCAGTGCGCTGGAGCGAGAGGGGAAGCGGGGGCTTCCGGCCAGGGTAATGACGCGCATGGTTGCTCCTTATAACTAATTGTTTGCTTTTATCTAACATTCATAACAATTTTCAGGAGTGTGACATTGCGTGGTTATTCCACTAAATGATTTATCCTCAGGATGAATGCAGAAAAATGCATAAGAAGCGAACCGATAAGTAAACGATTGCGTTTTACGTGGCTTTTTTTGCCACAGGTCAATTCCCTTTCCGGGCGGAATCGCACATAATCCCCTCCCGGTTTGCACACCGGGAATCCAGGAGAGTTCATGTACTACCCCTTCGTTCGTAAAGCCCTTTTCCAGCTCGATCCTGAGCGCGCTCATGAATTTACATTTCAGCAGTTACGCCGT
Organism: Enterobacter sp. BIDMC93; assembly: GCF_001037805.1. Taxonomy (NCBI): domain Bacteria; kingdom Pseudomonadati; phylum Pseudomonadota; class Gammaproteobacteria; order Enterobacterales; family Enterobacteriaceae; genus Enterobacter; species Enterobacter sp. BIDMC93. The sequence goes on along the minus strand of NZ_KQ089962.1, from coordinate 3,399,047 downwards.
ATTACAGGAACGCCTCTGGCCGCGCTGGTGCGTCAAAACGTGCCGGAAAAACCAGTTCAGTGCATGGGCCTGACTTTCAAAAATCCACTGGGCCTGGCGGCCGGTCTGGACAAAAATGGCGAATGCATTGATGCACTCGGTGCGATGGGCTTTGGCTCGATCGAAATCGGGACGGTGACGCCGCGTCCGCAGCCGGGAAATGACAAGCCACGTCTGTTTCGCCTGGTTGAAGCCGAGGGGCTGATCAACCGCATGGGCTTTAATAACCTTGGCGTCGATCATCTGGTTGAGAACGTTAAGAAAGCCCATTTTGATGGCGTGCTGGGTATTAATATTGGCAAAAATAAAGACACGCCGGTCGAGCAGGGTAAAGATGACTATCTGATTTGTATGGAAAAAGTCTATGCCTATGCCGGTTATATTGCGGTGAATATATCTTCGCCTAACACCCCAGGGCTGCGTTCATTACAATATGGCGAAGCGCTCGACGATCTTCTTAGCGCCATTAAAAATAAACAAACGGCGCTACAGGCGATCCACCATAAATATGTTCCGGTCGCGGTTAAGATCGCCCCGGATCTTTCGGCAGAAGAATTGATCCAGGTTGCCGACAGTTTAGTTCGCCATAATATTGATGGTGTGATTGCAACCAATACAACACTCGATCGCTCTCTCGTTCAGGGAATGAAAAACTGTGACGAAGCGGGTGGATTAAGTGGCCGTCCGGTACAATTAAAAAGCACCGAAATTATTCGCGCACTCTCCGCAGAATTAAAAGGTCAGCTGCCGATTATTGGCGTGGGTGGCATTGACTCTGTCATCGCTGCACGTGAGAAGATGGCGGCAGGTGCATCGCTGGTGCAAATTTATTCCGGCTTTATTTTTAAAGGGCCGCCGCTGATTAAAGAAATCGTCACGCATATCTAATCTTTTCTCTTAATCAGACAACCAGGGCTTTATTTCCAGCCCTGGTTGTTTTATATTCCGTCATTGTTGCTTATTTAAACATTATAGTCTTTTATTACTAGTGTTATAAGCGAAGCGGCAAACAGGACATTTTTAGTACAGGACGTTTAGGGGACGGGAGAGAAACATGCGAATTAAACCTGACGATAACTGGCGCTGGTATTTTTGTGACGAGCATGACCGTATGATGCTCGACTTAGCCAATGGCATGTTGTTTCGCTCTCGTTTTGCGCGCCGAATGTTAACGCCAGACGCGTTTGCTCCCTCAGGCTTTTGCGTTGACGACGCTGCACTCTATTTCTCTTTTGAAGAAAAATGCCGCGAGTTCGATCTCTCCAAAGAACAGCGCGCTGAACTGGTACTAAATGCGCTGGTGGCGATCCGTTTCCTGAAACCGCAAATGCCGAAAAGCTGGCATTTTCTCGCCCACGGCATGTGCTGGACCCCGGCTATCGGCGATGCGGCGAGCGTCAATCTGAGCGATACCGAAGAAGAGGTGAATTTGCTGGTGGTTGAACCCGGTGAAAACGCTGCGCTCTGTTTGCTGGCCCAACCCGGCGTGACCATTGCCGGGCGAGTTATGCAGTTAGGTGATGCCATCAAAGTGATGAATGACAGGCTGAAGCCACAGCTGCGCGTTGATTCCTTCAGCCTTGAACAGGCAGTTTAAGCTTCCAGCTGTACGGATGTTTTCGGGACACAGCTACAGCACAGGATCGTGCCGTCACTGCCAATCGCAGATTTCTTCAGGGCACTTACTTCACCATCGACCAGTTTAATGCGACAGCATCCGCAAACCCCCGCGCGACAGGAATACGGTACGCGGATACCTGCCTGTTCCAGCTGTTCCAGTAGCACCTGCTGATTGTTACCACGGATAACTTTGCCTTCCCAGTGAATATCCACCGCGGAAGCGACGTTGGTGACAACGTCAACCATCTCTTCTTCCTGACCTGCGCCGTACACCCTGGCAGGCCCGCGGGTGAGAATTTCGACCTCGTCGCCCACGCGGATCACGCCGCTGGAGCGGGGGATCAGGTTCTGGCCGAAGTCGACATCACCGTTATCCTGCGCGGTACGAAATGACTGCAAGGTTTTCAGCGGTTCGCCGGAAGGGTGTTTCTGGCCTTTCTCCGGGCTGACGGTGGTAAAAATACAGCGGCTGCACGGCTTCACGACATCAAAAATAACGCTGCCGATGCGGATCACTTTCCAGGTATCTTCATCCCAGGCATTCGCTCCGGTCACCACCAGATTCGGGCGAAACTGCTCCATCTGCACGCTGGCTTTGCAACGATTTTGTAAATCACGCAGCGAGGCCTCGCTGGTCAGCAGGAAGGGAAAACCATCCGCGAAGGAGAGAGGAACCGCATCGTGGCGCTTCACGCGACGGGTCAGCGCAGGCCCAACCCAGCGCAGCTGAACGTCACGGGAGAAAAAGCCGCTCAGCCACTGGTTAATGTTATCCGGCGCGATACGCGCGGTAAAATGATTGCCCCACACTTCCGTTGGCGCATCAAGCGGCGCAAAATCAGCAAAGCGGATCACGACGCTTGAACCGTCCGGCGCAGTCAAATGCAGCCCGTCATGAAGCGGGGAAGGGGTAAAGCGAACCATCTGCGGGAACTGACGTGCGGTGATAAACGTACCGTCAGGCTCGGTGACCATAAAAATACGATCGAAGGCGAATCCGCTCATATCGGCCAGCGCGTGAGAGACGCCGATGCCGCGCATGGATTTCACCGGATGAATAAAAAGCCTGGATAACGTCGCCACTGCACACTCCCGCTAAATAAAATAAGCCTTCAACTTTATGACATACACGCCATATTAGCTATAATGCGCGACAATTTTCTATGAGTAAAAGTGACGATATGAATTCTCTGTTTGCCAGTACGGCCCGTGGGCTGGAAGAGCTGTTAAAAACTGAACTGGAAGCCCTGGGCGCGAAAGAGTGCCGGGTGGTTCAGGGTGGTGTCCATTTTGAGGGCGACACGCGGCTTATTTACCAGAGCCTGATGTGGAGCCGTCTGGCGTCGCGCATCATGCTGCCGATGAAAGAGTGCAAGGTCTACAGCGATCTTGATCTCTACACCGGCGTACAGATGATCGACTGGACAGAGATCTTCACCCCGGACGCTACCTTTGCGGTGCATTTCAACGGCGTCAACGATGAGATCCGCAACAGCCAGTATGGTGCCCTGCGCGTTAAGGACGCCATTGTGGACTGCTTCACGCGTCGCAATAAAGAACGTCCGAACGTTGACCGTGAAAACCCGGATCTGCGTATCAACGTCTGGCTGAACGGCGATACGGCCAGTATTTCCCTGGATCTGAGTGGCGCAGGCCTGCATCTGCGCGGCTATCGCGATCGCACCGGAATGGCGCCGATCAAAGAAACGCTGGCTGCCGCTATCGTGATGCGCTCCGGATGGCAGCCAGGTACGCCGCTGCTCGATCCGATGTGCGGTTCCGGTACGCTGCTGATTGAAGCCGCGATGCTGGCCACCGACCGTGCGCCAGGGCTGCACCGCGGCCACTGGGGCTTCAAAGGCTGGGCGCAGCACGATGAGGCCATCTGGAAAGAGGTCAAAGACGATGCGCAGACCCGCGCCCGTAAAGGGCTGGCGGAGTACACCTCTCACTTTTACGGTTCGGACAGCGATGCACGGGTGATTGAACGCGCGCGCAGCAACGCCCGTCGTGCCGGTATCGGCGAGCTGGTGACCTTCGAGGTGAAGGACGTGGCGAACCTGACCAATCCTCTGCCAAAAGGCCCGTACGGTACGGTGATCAGCAACCCGCCGTATGGTGAGCGTCTGGACAGCGAGCCGGCGCTGATTGCACTGCACAGCCTGCTGGGCCGCAACATGAAAGCGCATTTCGGCGGCTGGAACCTCTCCCTGTTTAGCGCCTCGCCGGAGCTGCTGAGCTGCCTGCAATTGCGTGCCGATCGCCAGTTCAAAGCGAAAAACGGCCCGCTGGACTGCGTGCAGAAAAACTACCATCTGGCAGAGATAGCGGCGGATAGCAAACCGTCAGGCGTGGCGGAAGATTACGCCAACCGCCTGCGCAAAAACCTGAAGAAATTTGAGAAGTGGGCGAAGCAAGAAGGCATCGAATGTTATCGCCTGTACGACGCTGACCTGCCCGAGTACAACGTGGCGGTTGACCGCTATGCGGACTGGGTGGTGGTTCAGGAATACGCCCCGCCGAAAACTATCGATGCGCAAAAAGCGCGTCAGCGTATGCTGGATGTGATTGCGGCCACCATCGCCGTACTTGGCATTTCTCCAAACAAGCTGGTGCTGAAAACCCGTGAGCGTCAGAAAGGTAAAAATCAGTATCAGAAGATGGGCGAGAAAGGCGACTTCCTCGAAGTGGGCGAATATAACGCGCGCCTGTGGGTTAACCTGACCGACTACCTTGATACCGGCCTGTTCCTCGATCACCGTATCGCCCGCCGCATGCTGGGCCAGATGAGCAAGGGGAAAGACTTCCTGAACCTGTTCTCCTATACCGGCAGCGCCAGCGTTCATGCGGGGCTTGGCGGCGCGCGTAGCACCACCACGGTAGATATGTCCCGGACTTATCTGGAGTGGGCAGAGCGCAACCTGCGTCTTAACGGCTTAACCGGCCGTCAGCATCGCCTGTTACAGGCCGACGTGCTGGGCTGGCTGCGCGATACCGACGAGCAGTTTGACCTGATCTTTATCGATCCGCCGACCTTCTCTAACTCCAAGCGTATGGAGGATAGCTTTGATGTTCAACGCGATCACCTGCGCCTGATGACCGACCTGAAGCGTCTGCTGCGTAAAGGCGGCACCATTATGTTCTCAAATAACAAGCGCGGATTCCGCATGGATCACGACGGCCTGGCCGAACTGGGACTGAAAGCACAAGAAATCAGCCAAAAAACGCTGTCTCAGGACTTTGCCCGTAACCGTCAAATCCACAACTGCTGGCTGATCTCCGCGGTCTGAAAGGAAAAATAAATGTCTTTAATTAGTATGCACGGCGCGTGGCTCTCTTTCAGCGACTCACCGCTTCTCGATAATGCAGAGCTGCATATCGAAGATAACGAGCGCGTCTGTCTGGTGGGCCGTAACGGCGCAGGTAAATCGACGCTGATGAAAATCCTCAACCGTGAGCAGGGGCTGGATGACGGCCGTATTGTTTACGAGCAGGATCTGATCGTCTCTCGTCTGCAACAGGATCCGCCGCGTAACGTCACCGGCAGCGTGTACGATTTTGTGGCCGAAGGGATTTCAGAGCAGGCGGAATACCTCAAGCGTTACCACGAGATTTCGCATCTGGTGATGACGGACCCGAGCGACAAGAATCTCAACGAGCTGGCAAAAGTGCAGGAGATGCTCGATCACCACGGCCTGTGGCAGCTGGAAAACCGCATTAACGAAGTGCTGGCCCAGCTTGGCCTGGAAGCGGATATGGAGCTGTCGGCGCTCTCCGGCGGCTGGCTGCGTAAAGCGGCGCTGGGTCGTGCCCTGGTGAGCGGGCCTAAGGTGCTGCTGCTGGACGAACCGACGAACCACCTGGATATCGAAGCGATTGACTGGCTGGAAGGGTTCCTGAAAACCTTTAACGGTACCATTATCTTCATCTCCCACGACCGTTCGTTCATCCGCAACATGGCCACGCGCATTGTCGATCTTGATCGCGGCAAGCTGGTGACCTATCCGGGCGATTACGATACCTATCTGCTGGAGAAAGAAGAAAACCTGCGCGTGGAAGAGCTGCAAAACGCCGAGTTCGACCGCAAGCTGGCCCAGGAAGAGGTATGGATCCGTCAGGGCATTAAAGCGCGTCGTACCCGTAACGAAGGCCGCGTTCGCGCCCTGAAGGCGATGCGCCGCGAACGTAGCGAACGCCGCGAAGTCATGGGTAGCGCCAAAATGCAGGTGGAAGAGGCGTCCCGCTCGGGCAAGATTGTCTTCGAAATGGAGAACGTGAATTATTCGGTTGACGGCAAAGTGCTGGTGAGCGATTTCTCCGCTCAGGTTCAGCGCGGCGACAAAATTGCGCTGATCGGCCCGAACGGGTGCGGTAAAACCACACTGCTGAAACTGATGCTCGGTCAGCTCCAGGCCGACAGCGGTCGTATCCACTGCGGTACCAAACTGGAAGTGGCGTACTTCGACCAGCACCGCGCCGAGCTGGATCCAGACCGTACGGTGATGGATAACCTCGCCGAGGGTAAACAGGAGGTCATGGTTAATGGCAAGCCGCGTCACGTGCTGGGCTACCTTCAGGACTTCCTGTTCCACCCGAAACGCGCTATGACGCCGGTGCGCGCGCTGTCCGGGGGAGAACGTAACCGTCTTTTGCTGGCGCGTCTGTTCCTGAAACCCAGTAACTTATTGATTCTCGATGAACCGACTAACGATCTGGATGTCGAAACGCTGGAACTGCTGGAAGAGTTGATTGATGGTTATCAGGGAACCGTAATGCTGGTCAGCCACGATCGTCAGTTTGTCGATAACACCGTGACCGAGTGCTGGATCTTCGAAGGCAAAGGGCGCATCGGGCAATATGTGGGCGGCTATCATGACGCGCGTGGACAGCAATCGCAGTCGCTGGCGCAAAAACAGGCGAAGACCAAAAATGTCGCTGAACCTGTTGTTGCAAAGGCAGAAACTGTCAAAAAGTCTCCTGCTAAAATGAGTTATAACTTGCAGCGCGAGCTGGAAGGGCTGCCGCAGCGTCTGGAAGAGCTGGAAGCTGCACTGGAAGCACTGCAAATCCAGGTCGCTGATGCGTCATTCTTTACGCAGCCTCACGACTATACTCAGAAAGTATTGGCTGAACTCTCCCAGGCTGAACAGGCGCTGGAAGAGGCATTTGAGCGCTGGGAGTACCTTGAGTCTCTGAAAAACGGCGCATAAACAGGGATAATCTATGTGTGACCAGCACCATGCCGATCGGCATATATTATGCTCGCAATGCGATATGCTCGTGGCGTTGCCAGAGCTTGGTCACGGACATAAGGCTGCCTGCCCGCGCTGCGGCGCTACGCTGACGACCGAGTGGGACGCGCCAAGGCAGCGTCCTACGGCTTATGCGCTGGCAGCCTTATTCATGTTACTGCTCTCCAATCTCTTCCCTTTCATCTATATGAAAGTGGGCGGGATGACCAGCCAGGTGGATTTACTGGAAATACCAGGCGTGATGTTCTCGGAAGATTACGCCAGCCTTGGCACCTTCTTTCTTCTTTTCGTGCAGATCGTCCCGGCTTTTTGCCTGGTCGTCATTCTGCTGCTGGTCAACCGCGTCAGGATGCCCACTGTCCTTAAAATCAAACTCGCGCGGATCCTGTTCCAGTTGAAAAGCTGGGGGATGGCGGAAATTTTTCTCGCGGGTATCCTGGTCAGCTTCGTGAAGCTGATGGCCTACGGCGATGTGGGGATTGGCAGCAGCTTTATTCCGTGGTGTCTGTACTGCGTGCTACAACTGCGCGCGTTCCAGTGCGTGGACCGACGCTGGGCCTGGGACGATATTGCCCCGGCGCCGACGCTTTCGCAGACGGTAAAGGTGGGCGTACCGGGTATCCGTCAGGGGCTTCGCTCCTGCTCGTGCTGCACCGCCGTGCTGCCCGCGGATGTCGAGGTGTGTCCGCGCTGTGAAACAAAAGGTCACGTCCGGCGTAAAAATAGCCTGCAATGGACCATGGCGCTGCTGGTGACCTCTGTCATGCTCTATCTGCCCGCCAATATCTTGCCGATCATGATCACCGATCTGCTCGGCGACAGAATGCCCTCGACCATACTGGCCGGGGTGATTTTGCTGTGGAGCGAGGGGTCTTACCCTGTAGCAGGCGTCATATTCCTCGCCAGTATTATGGTTCCGACCTTAAAGATGATTGCCATTGCCTGGCTTTGCTGGGATGCAAAAGGGCACGGTAAGCGAGACAGCGAGCGTATGCATCTGATTTATGAGGTCGTGGAATTTGTTGGCCGCTGGTCGATGATTGACGTGTTCGTGATTGCGGTTCTCTCAGCGCTGGTGCGTATGGGGGGGCTGATGAGTATTTATCCCGCTATGGGGGCGCTGATGTTTGCGTTGGTCGTCATTATGACCATGTTTGCGGCCATGACCTTCGACCCTCGTTTATCGTGGGATCGTGAGCCCGATTCAAGCCATGAGGAAGAGTAAGAGCATGGAAAATAAGAGTGGAGAGGCTAAAGTGCAGAAGGTCAGAAACTGGTCGCCGGTGTGGATTTTCCCCATCGTGACCGCGCTGATCGGTGCATGGATCCTGTTTTATCATTACAGCCATCAGGGACCGGAAGTCACGCTAATTACCACCAATGCAGAGGGGATTGAGGGCGGAAAAACCACCATCAAGAGCCGCAGCGTGGATGTGGGTGTCGTGGAAAGCGCGACCCTGACGGATGATTTAACCCATGTTGAAATCAAGGCCCGCCTGAATGCCGGCATGGAAAAACTGCTCCATGAAGATTCTGTTTTTTGGGTCGTGAAACCGCAGGTCGGAAGAGAAGGGATCAGCGGCTTAGGGACGCTATTGTCAGGGGCCTACATCGAACTCCAGCCCGGCAACAAAGGCGCCCAGCCAGCAAACTATCAGCTGCTGGATTCACCGCCGCTTGCGCCACCGGATGCAAAAGGGATCCGCGTTATTCTGGACAGCAAAAAAGCGGGCCAGCTCTCGCCGGGCGATCCGGTGCTGTTCCGTGGATATCGCGTCGGTTCGGTTGAAACAAGCACCTTCGATCCGCAAAAACGGACCATCAGCTATCAGCTTTTTATCAATGCGCCTAATGACCGCCTGGTGACCAGCAACGTTCGCTTCTGGAAAGACAGCGGGATCGCGGTAGATCTCACCTCTGCGGGGATGCGCGTTGAGATGGGTTCACTCACCACGCTGTTTGGTGGGGGCGTCAGTTTTGATGTGCCGGAAGGTATCGATCTGGGACAACCGGTGGCGGAGAAAACCGCCTTCAGGCTGTTTGACGATCAAAAAAGCATTCAGGATGCGCTCTATACCGATCACATCGACTACCTGATGTTCTTTAAGGACTCTGTACGCGGCTTGCAGCCTGGGGCGCCAGTTGAGTTCCGCGGTATCCGTCTGGGGACCGTGGGACAAGTGCCTTACTTTGTTCCGGGACTCAAGCAGATGCTTGATGATGATTATCGTATTCCGGTGCTGATCCGCATTGAGCCTGAGCGTTTGATTAACCAGATAGGCGAGGACCAGGATATTGGGGAGCATATCAGCGATCTGATGAATCGCGGTCTGCGTGGCTCGCTGAAAACTGGCAACCTGGTCACAGGGGCGTTATATGTCGATATGGACTTCTATCCAAAAGCGCCACCAATGACGGGGATCCGTGAATTTGGCGGCTACAAAATTATTCCTACGGTCAGCAGTGGCCTGGCGCAGATCCAACAGCGCCTGATGGAAACGCTGGATAAGATCAACAATCTGCCGCTGAATCCAATGCTTGAGGCCGCGACGGGATCACTGCATCAGAGCCAGGCGACGATGCAACGTCTGCAAACCACGCTGGATAATATCAACAAGATCACCGCCAACCAGTCCATGCAGCAGCTGCCGCAGGATATGCAGAAAACGTTGCGCGAACTGAATCGCAGTATGCAGGGCTTCCAGCCGGGCTCAGCGGCTTACAACAAGATGGTGGCGGATATGCAACGTCTTGATCAGGTTTTACGCGAGCTACAGCCCGTTCTGAAAACGCTCAATGAAAAGAGCAACGCGCTGGTGTTTGAAGCGAAAGACAAAAAGGATCCTGAGCCTAAGAGGGCGAAACAATGAAAAAATGGCTAATCATCGCAGGCGCACTGGTATTAACGGCCTGTAGCTCTGGAAGCGATAACAAAAGCTACTACCAGTTTCCGTTAAGCGCGCAATCCGGTGCGCAGAGTAGCACCTCGCAGGGCAGCCGTCTGCTGTGGGTTGAACAGGTTGCCGTGCCAGATTATCTGGCGGGCAACGGGGTGGTCTACCAGACCAGCGATGTGCAGTACGTTATCGCCAACAATAACCTGTGGGCCAGCCCGCTGGATCAGCAGCTACGCAATACGCTGGTGGCGAATCTGAGCAGCCAGCTCCCTGGTTGGGTAGTCGCCTCGCAGCCTCTGGGAAGCGATCAGGATACCCTGAATGTTAACGTGACGGGATTCCATGGCCGCTATGATGGTGCGGTTGTTATCAGCGGGGAGTGGCTCTTGAATCATCAGGGCCAGCTGATTAAGCGTCCTTTCCATCTGGAACTGAAGCAGCAGAAAGATGGCTATGACGAAATGGTGAAAGTGCTTGCGCAGGGGTGGGCACAGGAGTCGGCTGCTATCGCAAGAGAGATTTCCCGGCTGCCATAAGTAAAATTCATCGACGAAAGCCGCACTCAGCTTCTTGCTGATTGCGGCTTTTTTTTCGTTTTATGTTCAGTTTGTTACTTGTCCCGCGTCACATTTTTTGTACAAACGATCTTCCATGTAGCTCACAAATATGACACCCGTATGAATTTTGAACGTTGACGCTGACGCCGATTCGGGGTATTCGTTAACTGTGCTTGCACATATTGCAATCACTGTTTTCTTTCCACCAGACAAAAGAATGAGGGAAACGAGGCATGAAGAGACAGAAACGAGATCGCCTGGAAAGGGCTCATCAACGTGGTTATCAGGCTGGCATCGCCGGACGTTCAAAAGAAATGTGTCCCTATCAGGCCCTGAATCAAAGGTCCCAATGGCTAGGGGGCTGGCGAGAAGCCATCGGAGACAGGGCAGTACTTGCTTGATACCGTCTCTTTAAAAAGAAACCTCCGCAATGCGGAGGTTTCGCCTTTCTGGAAGGGGCTAAATGCCGTTATCAGAAAGCGGAGGTATCCTGGAACAGACCCACTTTCAGGTCGTTCGCAGTATAGATAAGACGACCATCTACCAGCACTTCACCGTCCGCCAGGCCCATAATCAGGCGGCGGTTAACGATGCGTTTGAAATGGATACGGTAGGTGACTTTCTTCGCGGTAGGCAGAACCTGACCGGTGAATTTCACTTCGCCTACGCCCAGCGCACGGCCTTTACCTTCACCGCCAAGCCAGCCCAGATAGAAGCCAACCAGCTGCCACATGGCATCGAGGCCCAGGCAGCCAGGCATTACCGGATCGCCAATAAAGTGGCAACCGAAGAACCACAGGTCCGGGTTGATATCGAGTTCTGCTTCTACGTAACCCTTATCAAAGTTGCCGCCGGTTTCGGTCATTTTCACGACACGGTCCATCATCAGCATATTTGGGGCCGGTAACTGCGGGCCTTTCGCACCAAACAGTTCACCGCGACCAGAGGCAAGAAGGTCTTCTTTAGTATAGGATTCGCGTTTATCTACCATGTTCTCAGTAAGCCTTATTTTAGTGAAGGACGCAGGATAGCTAACACGTGTACGCTGAACAAGTCCGATCAGTTAGCACTAAACCAACTTAACCAGCGTAACGGCCACGGATAACGATGACGAGCATCCTGCTGTGTCGCCTGAGCTATACGTTCCTGAATGGTCTGCATCAGGGTTGTCTGGCCTTCGCCGTCCCAGACCAGGTTTGTCAGTAAGGGTAGAGCATCCTCAACCCCTTCGATGGCCCAGACGGCGAATTGTTCCTGCTCTACCGCATCCAGAATCGCCTGGCTCAGGCTCAAATGGCGAGCGTTAGGTGCCGGAATAATCACGCCCTGTTTGCCGTTTAAACCGCGCTGCTGGCAGATAGCGAAGAAGCCTTCGATTTTCTCATTCAGTCCACCCACCGGTTGGGCACGACCAAACTGATCCACGGAACCGGTAATCGCAATATTCTGATTAATCGGTACGTCTGCAAGCGCGCTGATCACGGCGCACAGCTCCGCCATCGAGGCGCTATCGCCGTCGACTTCACTGTAGGACTGTTCAAAGGTCAACGAGGCAGAGAAGGGGATCTGCTGCTCCAGCTGAAGTTCAGACATCAGGAATGCCTGCATGATCATCATGCCTTTGGCATGAATGTTTCCACCCAGTTCGGCCTTGCGTTCGATATCGGTAAATTCGCCGTCGCCAATGTGCACGACACAGCTGATACGGGAAGGCTCGCCAAAGGCGCGTGGGTGTCCGGGGAACTCGATGACGGACAAGGCGTTGATTTGCCCGATACGTTCGCCTTCGGTCTCCACCAGAATCTGTTCCAGCAGAATTTCATCCTGCATACGGTCAGCAAGATAACCTTCACGCCATTCACGCTGGGCCAGCATCTGGCTAAGCTGCTCGCCGGTAAACGGACCGTTGCCGCTGATAACGCCCACTTCACGCAGCTGTTTACCGATCCAGAGCGGGCAGAGCGGCAGGGTTTCCTGATCGCCAGTGTAGCGTACGGCCTCGCGGATTAAGCCCGGCCACGCATCCTCGGCAGGCGAGGGCAGCGCGAAACGTTCCGCCACGGCCATAACCCACTGACACCACTGCGCCATGTCATCGGCATCGGCGATCTGAATATTGTCTTCAAATTCGCTGTAAACCGCCTGCTCCGCGAGTTCTGGCTCCATTTCCTGGAAATCAGCCAGAGATTCACGGTCACCCGTCAGCACGACGGTCAGCGACAGCGGCATAGACGGAATGGAAACAGGCAGCGGACGTGAATCGTCGTAGCCTACCCAGTCAAAACGTTGCTGCGTCACCACCGTTTTCAGGCGCATCCACAGGAGAGGCTGTGCAAGCAGGGTGCGAAGGGAGATGAGCAACACGCCGCCGTTCGCGCGGTGTACCAGACCGGGTTGCAGTGACACATCGCCATTGAACTGACGAAGGCAGCCGAACAGCTGTTCTGCTTCCACCCAGTTGGCGGTGATCACTTCGCCTTTTGCAGCGAATTGTCCGTCTGCCTGCGTGGCAGGTTCGAAGGTCACGTCACGTCCGGCAATATGATACTGACCACCAAAAACGGCATTCGTTTTTGGATGCAACTGGCGCATGGCATCACCGAGAAGCGTCAGATACTCGGCTTCTTCCGGGGCTTTGAGCAGCATGAAAGGAGATGTAGCCCATGGGGATGACATCTGCTCCAGCGCGTAATGCAAACGCGGTTGTGTATCGCTAAGTATGAATTCGTGTTCTTTTGTGAGGTCTGGCTGTGCAAACAGCTCCTGATAGCTCTCGGTATCCGGAACCAGGTCACGCCATGCAAGTTTCGTAATGGTCAAAGTTGATGTTTTTTAGTCAGAAGTAAAACCGTGGAGTATACCGTAAGCGGCGCACTCTGCCCAATCAGGATTCGGGTTTTCGTCATGCGGATCGCCTGCGGCGTTTCACAGGATATGATTTCTTTTCAGCAGATTGCCAAAAAACTGATATTCTGAACAGAGTTACACGGTAACACTGAGATCGCAATGAAATATCAACAACTGGAAAACCTCGAAAGCGGCTGGAAATGGAAGTACCTGGTCAAAAAGCACCGTGAAGGGGAGCTGATCACCTGCTACATCGAAGCCAGCGCGGCACAAGAAGCTGTGGATATGTTGCTGACCCTCGAAAACGAACCGGTACAGGTCAACGGCTGGATTGAGAAACACATTAATCCGGCCTTGTTAAACCGGATGAAGCAAACTATCCGTGCTCGTCGTAAACGGCATTTCAATGCCGAGCATCAGCACACCCGTAAGAAATCCATCGACCTGGAGTTCATGGTCTGGCAGCGTCTGGCCGGGCTTGCGCAGCGGCGCGGGAAAACCCTGTCGGAAACGGTGGTGCAGCTGATTGAAGATGCCGAGCACAAAGAGAAGTATGCCAGCCAGATGTCGACGCTGAAGAACGATCTACAGGCACTGTTAGGTAAAAAATAAGCTTTTTACTTTTCTTCAGATAATAAAAAACCCCGCATCGCGGGGTTTTTTTATAATACGATAACTTATGCCGCAGGCTGAGTTACAACGTCTTTGATACCTTTAACTTCGATCTCTACGCGACGATCTGGTGCCAGGCAGTCGATCAGTGCAGCGCGTGGTTTCACGTTGTCACAGGTAGAACCGGTAACTGGGTTAGATTCGCCCATACCACGTGGGGAGATCTTGTTAGCTGGGATACCTTTAGATACCAGGTAATCAACTACAGACTGAGCACGTTTCTCAGACAGACCCTGGTTGTAAGCGTCAGAACCGATACGGTCGGTGAAGCCCAGAACCACTACAGAACCGTCTTTAGGATCCAAGTTGCTCAGCTGGGTGTACAGCTGATCCAGTGCCTGCTGACCTTCTGGTTTCAGGGTAGCTTTGTTGAAGTTGAACAGAACGTCAGACTTCAGAGTGAAGTGCTTGGTCTGTACTTCTGGAGCTGGAGCCGGAGCTGGAGCTACGACTGGCGCATCTTCCTGCTGACCGAAACGGTAAGAAACACCAACGCTCAGCATGCCGTTGTCTGGACGAACGCCAACGGTAGCACCGTCACCGATGTTGTTAACCCACTGGTATTCCAGACGGGTAGCGATGTCACGGGTCATTGCCCACTCAACGCCACCAGCGAATACTGGGGAAACACCAGTGTCGTGGTCGTCACCAGCGATGCTGTTGCTGGAGTCTGCACGCCATACCATGCCGCCCAGACGGGTGTACACGTCCAGATCGTCAGTCACTGGGTAACCCAGTTTAGCGGTCAGCTGTACGCCTTGAGCTTTGAAAGCGCCATTTACGTTGTCGCCTTTGTAAGGCATACGACCTAACCAGTCGTAACCCATTTCAAAGCCAACATACGGGTTAACCTGATAGCCACCGAACGCACCTGCACCCAGCTGGCTCTCGTGAGTAGGGCCATCGTTGTTCAGGCTGCTGTTGTACCAACCGGTGTCATGGAACTGAGACCAGCCCAGTTTACCACCTGCATACCAGGTATTATCTTTCGGAGCGGCCTGCGCTACGGTAGCGAAGCCAGCCAGTGCCACTGCAATCGCGATAGCTGTCTTTTTCATTTTTTGCGCCTCGTTATCATCCAAAATTTGCCATGAATATCTCCATCGGAGGAATCACGGTTAAATCCTTCACCGGGGGGCGTGGTCAAATATAAACCTACCGATATCTTCGGCTTAGGCCGAGCACCCCTGGCGATGTAAAGTCTACAACGTAGCTGAAAACTTACAAGTGTGAAGTCCGTCAGGCATATGAAAAAAAAAGTTCCGTATACCTAATATTTAACAATTTTTGAACGAATTTTGTGCAGTAAAATTAACGAGAACCGCGTCAGACAAGCCTTGCCGCAGTTTTGACGCGTTGAACTTTTTTTGCATACCGTGGTCGAAAAAAATTCCAGGAAAACTCTTAAAATGACTCAATGGTACACATTTGAGTGAATTTTTAGCCCGGGATGTTGTCCTCTGCGATAGGAATCTCCACGAACCGGCCGCATGATGAAACCCATCGCATTACCTTCTTCAGCCGCTTCAGACAGACGCAAATGTTCCTCTTGCGACAGATCCTCAGGCAACCACCCAATCACGACGCTATAGTTCCCGGTACGTAATGCCCGGACCATCGACTCGACCGTATCGCAAGGGGAGAGTTGATTAATCTGCATCACCTTCGCTAACGGCAGGCCAGCCGACTGAACCCATTCACGACTTAATTTTTGCTGTGGCGTCAGCCAGAGCTGCCAGCGAGACTGTTGCCCGAGCTGCTGCAAAAGCGGCAGGAGTAAGAGTTGTGTTAACAGCGGCTGGTCTTCACGGTAAACCACTTCACTGATAAGCCCTGTCGATACACGCCCGATAGAATTCTGCGCAGCATTGCCTGCGGCAGAAGTGGAAGGTGTTAAGTGATTTGCATAGCCTGAAGTGTACATATTCATTCCAGCCCTGTAGTTACTGTATGGATATACAGTAACCCCTGTGTGCATAAAGATCAACCTCATTTTCGGAAAGCGACTCGCAAATTTCATCCATTCCTGGTGAACCTGAAAAAATCATCTTGCCCAACGGCAATAAGTTGCCTATTTTCCTGCTAACGGATCCGTTAGTAAGAAATATCGTGTTTACTGTATGATTTTTAATGGAATTATCATGAAAAAGATATCTTATGATCGGATTTATCAATCTCAGGAATACCTCTCTCCGCTGGGCGAAATTCATCATCGTGCCCTGTTTGGCGGTTATACCCTGGCCGTGGATGAAGCGGTGTTCGCGATGGTGTCTGACGGCGAGCTGTACCTTCGCGCCTGTGAGCAAAGTGCAAAATACTGTGTAAAAAACGCCTCCTCTTTTCTGACCCTGATGAAACGAGGACGGCCAGTGCTGCTTAATTACTACCGTGTGGATGAAGGTCTGTGGCAAAACAGGGAAAAGCTGCTTCAGCTCTCCTCGTTTGCGCTCGATGCCGCCAGGAAAGAGCGCTACCAGCGCCATCAGCGTAACCGGCTTAAGGATCTGCCGAACCTGACCTTTCAGATTGAGGTCCTGCTTATGGAGGCGGGCATTACCAATGAAGAGACGCTACGACAGTTGGGGGCGAAGACGAGCTGGCTGAAAATGCGCTCTAAGAATAAAGCGCTGAGTATCCGGGTATTGTTCGCGCTTGAAGGCGCCATCGAAGGGTTACATGAAGCGGCACTCCCGGCGGATATTCGCCGGGAGCTTATGGAGTGGTTTAATGCGCTGCCTGAGTCGCAGGGCCATCATTCCGCCAGGTAGCGATCTTCTGTCGCAGCCGACAAATTTCCGGCAGCAAAGCGATAAGCAGGCCAATTTGCTGTAGGACCAGCGGAGCTTTGTTGTCGGTGCCAGGATCAAGGTGTGCGATACGTTGCACCAGTTCATCCAGTGCCTGGTGAACCCGTGGCTCATCCGCAGGTTGATGATGAAGCGCATCATCAACGTAGCAAACGGCGTCGTCCAGCAGCGCCAGGATGCCCGGATTTGTCAGTTTCTCACGGTGGGCGCCAAGGGTAGAGATATAGCTGGTGAACGTGTGGTTCAGACACAGCAGGCGGAAGGCTGTCTCCCGGATTTCTGCCGTGGCGCGCGGCTCAGTCGACATATTCGAGACAACGGAAGCCAGCTCTGCGTCCGTGTTATGCGCATCGCGACGGGCAATCCGATAGGCCAGACGGTTATCGCGACCCTGATGGTATTGCTCAAGAATAGCATCCAGATAGCGGCAGTTAGCGTTCATCGCTCTGTCGGACACGCGCGGTAAGTTACGAAAACGCCAGTCCGGCCAGATAAAGCTCACCGCCGCCCAGGCAATGGCGCAGCCGATTAGCGTGTCGATCACGCGGGGGAGGGCCACTTCAAAGCCTTCACCCAGCAGATTGAAGCAGAGCAGCACCAGCAGCGTGATGAACATCGTGGCGTGGGCGTACTGCACATTGCGGAAGGCGAAAAACAGTACACCGGTAATCACGATCAGGATCAGTTGCCCTTCTACGGATGGCACAAAGTAGAGCACCGGCAGCCCGATGGCGACCCCGACTAATGTCCCGACAATACGCAGCGCGAGCCGATGGCGGGTAGCGTTATAGTTCGGCTGGCAGACAAACAGGCTGGTCAGCAGGATCCAGTAACCGTGGTGCAACCCTGTTATCTGGATAAACGCGTAGCCGACGCACAGAACCAGCGACATCCTTACCGCATGGCGAAAGAGGGCGGATTCCGGCGTAAAATGACGGCTCAGGCGCAGCCACATATCGCTGAAACCGTTGAGACTGTCGTCGGCAAGCTGGTTGTCGGCGTCATTGCCCGGCATTGCCATCGCCTGTTCAGACTCAATGGTGGCGAGCTGAGCATCGATGGCTCTCAGGTTGTTGAGCAAGAATCCCAGGGCTTTGAACTGTTCCGGCGATGTCCCACTGGCCTGAACGCGATCGAGGGCCGCATCCAGATGACTGAATGCGCGTTCAAAGCGAGGATCGTGCTGATAGGGCGTGCGCAGCAGTATTGAGCGCGCAAGTTGCTGGCAGGCCTGAGACTGCATCGACAGCAGGCGCTGGAAACGGAACATCACGTCGCTGTAGCGGAATTTCTCGCGCAGGTCAGCGTACTGCACATGCGAGGAGCTGGCGCGCTCGTGAATATCCTGGGCGACAAAGTAGTAGTGCAGTGTGCGCCGGGTACCGCGCTGACCGCGATCGCCGCGCAGACGGGTGAGCAGAGACGCTTTGGTCTGATTCAGCGTGGCGACCAGTTGGCCATTTGCCAGCGCCAGATCGTACAGGGGCGCCTGGCTGTCCTCTTCAATATCCGGATCAAACAGCCGGGATTTCAGCTCCAGATAGTGGGCCAGCTGTTCGTAACTGCGGGCAATGTTGTCCTGTAAGGCACGAACCGGAAAAATAAGATGCCCGGTTAAGGTCAGCAGGTTATACCAGATAGCGCCCAACAGCAGCAGGACCGGTTGTTGATACCACTGATCGTAAAGAGAGACGCCCAGCATGGTGTAAATGGCAATCAGCAGGGCGCCAAACGCGATAGTGGCGTAGCGTTGCCCGAGGCCGCCGAGCAAAATGAAGCCGCTGGTGGACACCGTCAGCCCTAAGGCAAACAGCCAGGGCCAGGGGAAAAGCAGCTCAACGGAGGTGGAAGCAATAAAGAAGCAGACCAGCGTAATGACCAGATTACGCAAACGACCGGCCAGGCGGTCGTCGAGATCCGCCAGCGCGCCGGCCACCACCCCAAGCGTGAGGGGGATGGTGAGCTTCACATCATTTAGCCACCACGGCAGAGCGACGGTGCCGCAGAGGGCGATAAAGATCCTGACGTTATACAGCCAGTTACTGTTCCACGTATAGCGACGAAGCAGGGGGCTTAGCATGAGTGCGGCCAGTCCTTATTACTGAAAACGGCGACGGGCGTTGGCTTCACGCGCGGCTTGCGCGACTTCGACCGGGACAACACGGCGTCCTACCGGCCACAGGGCGATGGTAGCAATTTTGAAATTAGCAATGCCAACCGGAATGCCTATAATCGTGATGCACTGGGCGATACCGGCGAAGATATGCATCAGACACAACCACCAGCCAAAGAAGATCAGCCATAAAATATTCAGCAGCGTGCCGCCGGTATTCATGAAGGCATTTTTTCTTTCCGGCTCCAGCTCATCCACGTGTACGGCTTCATTTCCATAAGGAACGAGGGACAGTTTGGTGATTTCCCAGCAGGAGCGCGTCAGCGGAAGGGTGAAGATGAGCACGATGCTCACCAGAGTGGCAAAAAGCCAGGAAAGGGTGGTGGCAAAACCGCCAAGGACAAAATTCAACACATTCAGAACGGTACGCATAAACCCTCATTTCCTTCGATATGATTAACGCCCGGTGATTGTAACGTTTTTTTGGGCTGGAGCACCTTAAAACTGGCAGTTAAACTGTCTGACAAATTATGACCTCGTGGATCCGGCAGGATATGGAACTGAAAGCAACTTCAATGGGCAAACGCCTGGCGCAGCACCCTTACGACAAGATTGTCCTGCTCAATGCAGGAGTGAAAGTCTCCGGTGAACGCCACGAATACCTTATTCCGTTTAATCAGCTACTGGCCATTCATTGTAAACGAGGGCTGGTATGGGGGGAGCTGGAGTTCGTCCTGCCGGCAGACAAAGTGGTGCGACTCCACGGGACCGAGTGGGCGGAAACCCAACGCTTCCACCATCATCTGAACACGCGCTGGCAGCAGTGGAGCCAGGAGATGAGCGTGATTGCCGCACAGGTTCTGCAACAGGTGCTGGACGATATCGCGCTAAGCAATACGCAGCAGAAGTGGCTGACGCGCCAGCAAACCGCCGGGCTTCAGCAAAAAATCGCCCAGGCGCTGACGGCATTGCCTTTACCGGTGGCGCGGCTTGAGGAATTTGATAACTGCCGCGACGCGTGGCGAAAGTGCCAGGCCTGGCTGAGCGATATCGAGAAAAGCCGTCTGGCGCATAACCAGGCCTGGACTGAGGCGATGCTTACGCAATATGCCGACTTCTTCAGCACGGTGGAGTCATCGCCCCTCAATCCTGCCCAGGCGCGCGCCGTGGTGAATGGCGAGCAGTCTTTATTGGTGCTGGCAGGTGCCGGGAGCGGCAAAACGTCGGTGCTGGTGGCGCGCGCGGGTTGGCTTCTGACAACGGGCGAGGCGGTTGCAGACCAGATTTTGCTGCTGGCCTTTGGTCGCAAGGCTGCGCAGGAGATGGATGAGCGCATTCAGGCGCGTTTGCATACCCAGGATATCTCGGCGCGCACGTTCCACTCCCTCGCTTTACACATCATTCAACAGGGCAGCAAAAAAGTTCCTGTTGTCAGCAAACTGGAAAATGACGCTCAGGCTCGCCAGGCGCTGTTTATCAAGGCATGGCGTCAGCAGTGCAGTGAAAAAAAGGCGCAGGCGAAAGGCTGGCGTCAGTGGCTTGAAGAGGAACTCAACTGGGAGGTGCCGGAGGGCAGCTTCTGGCAGGATGAAAAGCTGGCGCGCCGGCTGGGCTCTCGTCTCGACCGGTGGGTAAGCCTGATGCGCATGCACGGCGGCTCTCAGGCGGAGATGATAGAAAGCGCACCGGAGTCGATCCGCGCTGTGTTTTCTAAACGGGTTAAGCTGATGGCGCCGATGCTGAAAGCGTGGAAAACCGCGCTGAAAGACGAAAACGCGGTCGATTTTTCGGGGCTGATCCATCAGGCCATCATCATTCTGGAGAAAGGGCGCTTCGTCAGCCCGTGGAAACACATTCTGGTGGATGAGTTTCAGGATATCTCGCCGCAGCGCGCTGCGCTGCTTTCGGCGCTGCGGGCGCAGAATAAACACACGTCGCTGTTTGCCGTGGGCGATGACTGGCAGGCTATCTACCGTTTCAGCGGGGCGCAACTATCCCTCACGACGGCCTTCCACCACTATTTTGGGGAAGGCGATCGCAGCGATCTGGACACCACCTACCGCTTCAACGCGCGGATTGGCGAAATAGCCAACCGTTTTATTCAGCAGAACCCGCACCAGCTGTCGAAACCGCTTAACAGCCTGACGTCGGGTGATAAAAAGGCCGTCACGCTGCTGGCGGACGATCAGCTGGAACCGCTGCTGGATAAACTGAGCGGCTATGCGAAACCGGATGAGCGCATTCTGGTCCTGGCGCGTTATCATCACCTCAAGCCGACGGCGCTGGAAAAAGCGGCGACGCGCTGGCCAAAACTTCAGCTCGATTTTATGACCATTCACGCCAGTAAAGGGCAGCAGGCCGACTACGTGATTGTGGTGGGGCTAAAAGAGGGGAGCGACGGTTTCCCTGCACCGGCGCGGGAATCCGTGATGGAAGAGGCGTTATTACCTGTTCCGGAAGATTTCCCGGATGCAGAGGAGCGGCGTTTACTGTACGTGGCGATAACCCGCGCGCGCCATCGCGTGTGGCTCTTGTTCAACAAAGAGGAGCCGTCGGTGTTTGTCGATATTTTGAAAAGTATTGACGTGCCGGTGGCGAGAAAGCCGTAACGCGCCGGGCAAATTCTGTAGGCCCGGTAAGCGCAGCGCCACCGGGCAAAAAACTACTTCAGTCTCTCCGCAAGATAACGCTGATAATCCGGGATCAAAATCTCCACCGGATCGTTAAACTGCGGCGATTCAATGATGAAATCTGCCGTTGAAAGATTGGTGGCTACCGGAATGTTCCACACCGTCGCCAGACGCAGCAGCGCTTTAACGTCCGGATCATGCGGAACCGCGTTCAGCGGATCCCAGAAGAAAATCAGAACGTCAATTTTACCTTCTGAAATCTGAGCACCTACCTGCTGGTCACCCCCCATCGGGCCGCTCAGCATGGCATTCACTTCCAGACCGGTTTCGCGGTGGATCAGGTTGCCGGTTGTTCCCGTGGCAGAAAGGGCATGATGCTGTAAAAGAGGCTGATGGCGACGAACCCAGTTAAGCAGCATTTGTTTACAGTGATCGTGCGCAACCAGAGCAATGTGCTTGCGCGCCGGAAGTGTGCGTGTTGTCAGTTCCATAATCTTATCCGTGAGGTTACCTCGTTACACGATGACGGGAACTGGCTGATGCTGCAAGAGAAAGGACGAAAAAATGTGGCTTACGACGAAGGTTGTTGCTTCGCCCATTGCAGAAAACGGGCGCGCGTGTCCGGATCGGCATTCTGGAACCAGAACTTGAGGCGTTGCTCAGTAAGGGTCTGCGACTGAGGGGGGAGTACATCCAGCTCCGATACGCCCGAAAGCAGGGTACTGTCATCCGCCATCATGGTGGCGAACTGGGGCAGCGAGGCGCGCCTGCTGGCCCTGTTGTAGGTCTCGGTGTCCGCTTCATAGTCTGTTCCCTTTGGCCTTTTTGTCAGCGCCAGAATATCCAGTTTTACCGGGATGGGCATGGAGTCCCCGTCCACCAGTTCAATGCGCGGCGAGGCATCAAATGCCAGTGACTCCTTTTCTGTCTCAAGGCGCGGGAGACGAAAATTGACCTGGCTGATACGCTGGGTATTAAAGCTGACCACCAGCGGAGGCGAAATGTACACCTGCTGTTCGTTGTCGGCGAGGCGAATGGTCTTTTCCACCCGAAAAACCACCTGGTGCGGGCCGTTATCCAGCTCGATACTGTCTGCACCCCGCAGCAGGGAGCTGGAGACTTTTTTCCCGTCCAGCACCAGCAGGTCAATGTCGGTTGAGAGTCTGAGGGTGGTTGCGAAAACACAAACCGGCATGATTAACGCAACCATAGCCCAGGCAATGCCGGTTTTCATAGCAGACTCCTGTAGACAAACTACCCGGTAAGAATGTATCAAAAGTTTTCGACAAACACGTTTACTAACATATAGACATATTCTGCCGTTTTGCCCTCATACTTCTGTATGGGATACGTGGTTGAGATGTCCGCTTTGACGTACACTTTGAAAAAAGCCAGGAGGAAAAGCATGAAAGAGAACGACATTGTCGAAATTCTGACGTCCACGCGCACTATTGCGCTGGTCGGCGCGAGCGATAAACCGGATCGCCCAAGCTATCGGGTCATGAAATACCTTCTGGATCAGGGTTATCACGTGATCCCGGTCTCGCCGAAGGTGGCGGGGAAAACGCTGCTGGGCCAGCAGGGCTATGCGACGCTCGCGGACGTGCCGGAAAAGGTGGATATGGTGGACGTTTTTCGCAATTCAGAGGCGGCCTGGGGCGTGGCGCAGGAGGCGATTGCCATCGGCGCGAAAACGCTGTGGATGCAGCTGGGCGTGATTAATGAGCAGGCGGCCGTGCTGGCGCGCGATGCCGGGCTGAAGGTGGTGATGGATCGCTGTCCGGCAATCGATATTCCCCGTCTGGGGCTGGCAAAATAAAAAAAGCCCGTTTGACGGGCTTTTTTACACCTTTAGTTGCGCAGTCTTGGTGCCTGTAACTGTTTGCGGATGGTCTGAGCAAGCTCGTCCATAGTGGGTTGTTCCGGATGCTCATCCTGTAGTTCACCACTCAGCTGCGCTTCGGCAAGATAGGTATGGACAGGCTGACCATCGTCGCCCTCCATAACCACATGATACCAGGGCGCGGCGCGAAGCGCTGCGTCAACGGCCAGATCGTCTGCTGACGGTTCATCAAGGGAATACTCCGGGTCGATATCCACGACCACACCCAAATATCCAAGCAAGGTGTGGCGGACCTGCTGGCCGATACCGAATTTGCTGGCAATCATAGTCACCTCCCGGGAAACATTACATACACACTATGTGCGGGCAATATTTCTCTTTTCAAGTTACATGACGCGACAGGCAAACCCTTTCAGATACAGCCCTTCCGGGTAGGTAGCGATCACCGGGTGATCGGCGGCCTGACGGAACTGCTCTATAAATTGTACATCACGACCCGCATCTATTGCGGCATCGGCGATGATTTTTTGGAATAAATCTGTCGTCATCAGGCCAGAGCAGGAGAACGTCAGCAGCACGCCGCCCGGGTTCAGCAGCTGGATCGCCAGCATGTTGATGTCTTTATAGCCACGGCAGGCGCCCATCAGCTGGCTTTTGTTTTCAACAAACTTCGGCGGGTCCATCACGATGACGTCAAATTTCTCGCCCTGGTCGCGGTATTTACGCAGCAGTTTGAATACGTCGTCGCGCACAAACTCCGCTTTGCTCAGATCCAGCTTATTCAGCTCAACGTTCTGCTTCGCCACGTCCAGCGCTTCCTGTGAGGTGTCGACGCTCACCACCTGAGCACAGCCGCCCATCAGGGCAGAGACCGCAAAGCCGCCGGTATAAGAGAAGCAGTTCAGCACGCGTTTATCGGCAACGTACTGGCGCGTTGCCAGACGGCTGTCACGCTGGTCGAGGTAATAACCGGTCTTATGGCCGCCCTGGATATCCACCAGCAGCTTCATGCCATGTTCTTCGATAGGCAGCAGGGCAGGCGGCAGTTCGCCGGTGACCGGGCCTTGCGTCAGCTCCATGCCCTCTTTTTTACGTACCGCCACGTCGCTGCGGTCGTAAATGGCACATTCCGGGAACAGGGTTTGCAGGGCGCTAATCAGCGCGGCACGCTGGTATTCCGCCCCGGCGCTCAGCAGCTGCAACACCAGGAAATTGCCGAAGCGGTCAATGGTCACGCCCGGCAGCCCGTCGGACTCTCCGGCAATCAGACGATAGCTGTCCAGCCCGTCACGCTTTGCCAGCCACTCGCGCCACTGCTGCGCCTGTTGCAAACGACGGACAAAGAAGTCGATATCGATGGTTTCTTCTTTATCGAACGTCCAGACGCGCGCGCGGATCTGAGATGCTGGCGAGTATGCGCCGCGTGCTAACCATTTCCCCTGATGGTCAACAATATCGATGGTTTCACCGAGGCTGGCTTTACCTTCCATGCGGGCAACCGCGCCGGAAAAGACCCAGGGATGACGGCGCAGTAATGACTTCTCGCGCCCTTTGGCTAACACTAAACGTACACTCATAATTTGCTATTCTGTCGATTCCAATGAAATGGCCGCCATTTTCCCGACTTCAGTGAGGAAATGCAACGCGCCAGTCGGATAAGGAGAAGGATGATGTCAAATGTTTGCACCATTGCCTGGGTTCATGGCCTTGTACAGGGCGTCGGATTCCGCTACAGCACCCAGCGCGAAGCCCTTCAGCTCGGGCTGACAGGGTATGCGCGTAACATGGATGATGGCAGCGTGGAGGTTGTGGCCTGCGGTGAGGCGGATCGGGTTGAGAAGCTGGTGGCGTGGCTGAAAGCGGGCGGACCGCGCAGCGCGCGGGTTGATAAGGTGCTAACGGAACCGCATCAACCCGACCGGGAATACGCTAACTTCAGTATTCGCTATTAAATGCATTTTACCGGCTTTGGCAGGCCGGCGATTTTTGTCGCCTGTTTAGCCGGGCCTTTCGGAAACAGGCGATACAGATAACGGCTGTTGCCTTTCTCTTCGCCAAATTTATTCGCCATGGCTTTGACCAGCATGCGGATAGCCGGCGAGGTGTTGAATTCAAGGTAAAATTCTCGCACGAAGCGCACCACTTCCCAGTGTTCCGGGGAGAGGGTAATTCCTTCGTTTTCCGCAATTTTCTCCGCCAGCGCTTCGCTCCACTGGCTGCTCTCTTTCAGATAACCGTCGTTATCGGTTTCGATCTCTTTGCCTTCAAAACTCAACATATTCATTCACACGTTAGTCAAAAACCGCCTAAGTCTACCAAAAAAACAAAGCCCCGCATAAGCGGGGCCCTGTTCACAGCACGGTGAGTTAATCGCGGCTGGCGAAGCCCAGGATGCTCAGCAGGCTGACAAAAATGTTGTACAGCGACACATACAGGCTCACGGTGGCGCGGATATAGTTCGTCTCACCGCCGTGAATGATGTTGCTGGTTTCATACAGGATTGCGCCGGATGAAATCAGGATAAACACCGCGCTGATTGCCAGATGCAGCGCAGGCAATTGCAGGAAGATGTTCGCCAGCATACCGACCAGCACAATCACGATACCTGCCATCAGCATACCGCCAAGGAAGGACATGTCCTTACGGGTGGTCAGCACGTAGGCCGAGCAGCAGAAGAACACCAGCGCGGTACCGCCCAGCGCCATACCAATCACGTCGCCCATTCCGGCAGACAGATAGGCATTCAGGATTGGCCCCAGAATGTAGCCCAGGAAGCCGGTAAAGGCGAACGCGGAGAGAATACCCACCGGTTTATCCGCGGTTTTGTAGGTCAGGAACATCAGACCGTACATACCTACCAGCGTGAGGATCAGGCCCGGAGAAGGCAGCATCAGTACGGTGCTGGCCGTCGCGGTAATCGCCGAAAACGCCAGCGTCAGGCTGAGCATGAAATAGGTATTGCGCAGCACCTTATGGGTGCTGAGTAGCGATGTGCGGTCGCGTGAAGAAGTAATTATACGATCCATGAGTCACTCTCTTATGACAGATGTAATTAGCGCAAAGAATAGGAAACGGCGCGGCAGACGCAAAGTGGTTTTACCCATCTTTACTCAGCCCCTTAGGGATTATACTGGTTTTTTATTCTGGCAAAGCCTTTATACTCAGAATGAAGTGCGGTTTGTAGGGCGTATTCAGATCAACCTCTTATAGGTCACTGAAAAATATTGCGTTATTTCCCTAAGGCCGCTAAGAGTTATTTCCGGATCGTCATAAAAACAGACAATAAGGCGAAGGAAATGAAACCACAAACACGCACGCACTTTACACTCTCTTTGTTAACCGCAGGGATCCTGTGCGCCAGCACGGCAACCTGGGCGGCTAACGTGCCGGCAGGAACCCAGCTGGCAGATAAGCAGGAACTGGTCAGGAACAACGGCAGTGAACCCGCCTCGCTCGACCCGCATAAAGTCGAAAGCGATGTCGAATTCAATATTATCAGCGATTTATTCGACGGGCTGGTCAGCGTCTCTCCGGCAGGTGAAATCCAGCCGCGCCTGGCGGAGAAATGGGAAAATAAAGACAACACCGTCTGGACGTTCCATCTGCGTCCGGGCATTACCTGGAGCGATGGAACCCCCATCACCGCGGAAGATATTGTCTGGAGCTGGCAGCGGCTGGTCGACCCGAAAACCGCCTCTCCGTATGCCAGCTATCCCGGTAGTATGCGTATCGTCAACGGCACTGATATCGCAGAAGGCAAAAAAGCGCCCGAGTCGCTGGCGGTGAAAGCCATCAATGACACCACGCTGGAAGTTACGCTCACGCAACCTAACGCCGCTTTCCTGGCGATGCTGGCTCACCCGTCTCTGGTGCCAATTGATAAAGTCCTGGTAGGCCGTTTCGGTGATAAGTGGACCAAACCGGAGCACTTCGTCAGCAGCGGGGCCTATAAACTGTCACAGTGGGTGGTTAACGAACGCATTGTGGCGGTGCGTAACCCGAAATATTGGGATAACGAACATACCGTCATCAACAAGGTGACCTATCTGCCCATTTCCTCTGAAGCTGCTGACGTCAACCGCTACAAAGCGGGCGAAATCGACATTGTTTACACGGTGCCGATCAACCAGTTTGCTCAGCTGAAGAAAACGCTGGGGAGCGAGCTGGACGTTTCACCGCAGCTTGCCACCTATTATTATCAGTTCAACACCACCCGGCCGCCGTTCAACGACGCCCGCGTGCGCAAGGCGCTGAACCTGGCGCTGGATAAAGACATCATCGCCGGGAAAGTATTAGGGCAGGGCCAGCGCCCGGCATGGCTGATCAGCCAGCCGGATATTGGCGGCGTCAAGCTCCAGAACCCGGATTACGCCAGCTGGCCGATGGATAAACGCATTGCCGAGGCGAAAAAGCTGCTGGCCGAAGCCGGATTTAACGACAGCCATCCGCTCAGCTTTAATCTCCTCTATAACACCTCGGAATCGCACCAGCGTATTGCCATTGCCGCCAGCTCAATGTGGAAGAAGAACCTCGGCGTGGAGGCGAAGCTGCAAAATCAGGAGTGGAAAACCATGCTTGATACCATGCACACCCATAACTTTGACGCGGTACGCTACGCCTGGATTGCCGATTACGACGATGCGGCAACCTTCCTGAACAACTTCCGTACCGGGGACAGCCAAAACACCACTCAGTACAGCAATCCGGACTACGATCGGGCACTGGTGAACGCGGCGAAATCGAAAACGGCGGAGGAGCGCGGTAAATTCTACCAGCAGGCAGAAGATCTGCTGGGACGGGATGTACCGGCGATCCCGGTCTATCATTACGTGCGCACGCACCTGGTGAAACCGTGGGTAGGGGGCTTCACGCCAGACAAGCTCGGGTACTACTACACTAAAGATATGTACATCAAAAAGCACTAACGATCCGCAGTGGATATTATGCTGCCAAAACGGCCAATCTGTCGTCTATTCAACCGATTAAACGCATTTTGGCTATTTTTAAAGCGAACGAATGCGCGCACTCTTTACAGCGCGCGGTGAGGTGTTTATAGTTCGCCTCACTTAGGAAGCGTGGCCGAGCGGTTGAAGGCACCGGTCTTGAAAACCGGCGACCCGAAAGGGTTCTAGAGTTCGAATCTCTACGCTTCCGCCAAATTCGAAACCCCTGCGATAGCAATATCGCAGGGGTTTTTGCTTTTGCGCCAGGCTTCCGTCATGCCACCATGTTATAGCTTATCGTGATCCCGGCGTCGGCCTTGCAGACCTGAGCTTTTACGCACCAGGTGTCCTCGATGTTTGCCGGCGTCAGAACCGCTTCTGGCGCGCCCGTGGCGGCGATCTGCCCGGCCTTCAGGAGGATCAGACGCTGGCAATAATTGGCCGCAAGATTGAGATCGTGCAGTGCAACCACCACCGTAAGCGGCAGCTGTGAAACGAGCCGCATCAGCTCCAGCTGGTGCTGAATGTCCAGGTGGTTTGTCGGTTCATCGAGCAACAGCACCTGCGGCTGCTGGGCCAGCGCGCGGGCTATCTGGCTTCGCTGGCGTTCTCCGCCAGACAAAGAGTGCCATCGCCGCTGGCGTAAGCGGCATAACTGCATCAGGCCAATCGCCTGCTCAACCGCAGCCTCATCGTCGCGCGAGGTTTTCTGGAATGTTTTCCGGTAGGGCGTACGCCCCAGTCTGACAATGTCCTCAACGGTCAGTTCTCCGTCGACCTCAGCATGTTGCGGGACAAACGCCATGTGCTGCGCGCGTTTTTTCAGCGGCATCATGCCTAGCGTTGTGCCATTAAGCGCCACGCGTTCACTGAGTCGTGGAAACAGCCCGGCGAGACAGCGCAGCAGCGTCGACTTGCCCGAGCCGTTTGGCCCTAACAGGCCGATAATCTGCCCGGATGGCAGGTCGAGATCGATATCCTTAAGCACCGTCTGCGCTTGTCGGGTTACGGTTAACCCGGCCACAGTAATATTCATGGATGCTCCTTTCGGTTTTGATAAAGCAACGCCACAAAGACGGGGGCGCCCACCAGCGCAGTCACCACCCCGATGGGCAGAACCTGGTGCACAATCAGCGTGCGTGAGACGATATCGGCGAGGATCATAAAGTGGGCGCCGATAAGAAACGTCAGCGGGATAGATAGACGATGGCCCGGCCCACATAGCATGCGCGTTACATGGGGAATGACCAGCCCGACAAACCCCACTGCGCCCGTGGCGCTCACCAGCGTTGCGGTAACAATGGCACAGGTCAGCAATAAGACAATACGCACGGCGGTAACCGGGATCCCCAGCGTGGTGGAGACCTCATCCCCGAAGGTGAAGGTGTCCAGCGCCCGTGAAAAGAGCAATACCACCAGTAAACCCGCAAGCGTAACGGCCAGCGCCAGCAGCGCGTCAGGCCAGCGCACGCCGCTCAGACTTCCCAGAAGCCAGAACATGACGCTACGGGACTGCTCGGCATTGGCGGACGTACTGACGACGTACGCGGTCATGGCGTTGAAGAGCTGGGTGCCCGCAATGCCAGCCAGCAAAATGCGCGACGGGCTTTCACTCATCCCGTTCGTAATCACCATGATGAGCGCAAAGGCGGCGCACGAGCCGACAAACGCACCGCTGCTTACGCCAATCACGCTCCCCCCGATGCCGAGAAGCATCACGCAGACGGCCCCCAGCGATGCGCCCGCGGAAATCCCCAGCAGATAAGGCTCAGCCAGAGGGTTACGCAGGATCGACTGTAACACCAGCCCGCACAACGCCAGGCCGCCGCCGTTGCACGCGGCCATTACTGCCCGGCTCATGCGATATTGCCAGACGATACCTTCCTCCGTTTGCGGCAAAGCATAAGAGGTCAAACCCAGTCCGTTGAGGATCGCTTTCCCGGTACTGGCATACGACACCGGCATATCACCGATACTGGCGGCAAAGACCAGCATCAGCGGCAGCGCCATGGCACCTGCTGCCAGTAAACCCTGCTGGCGGCGGTCAAAAGCGAAATGACTCATTGTTCATCCTGGAAAGAAGCCAGCCGATCGCTGATAAGCTCAACCGCATCGACGTTACGCAATGAAGGGTTTAACGACATCGCTGGCACCACGATGATGTGGTTGTTCCTGACCGCAGGCATGTTCTTTGTCACCGGGTCACTGCGCAAGAACGCTTTTTTTACCTCAACGTCATCGGCAGGGTAGAGCCTGCGGGACATCCCGGCGATAACAATCACGTCCGGCTGCGAGCGGGCTATATGTTCCCACGTTACAGCGGGCCATTCGTCGTGAGAGTCAATAATGTTCTTCAACCCCAGCGTGCGGCTGATCCAGCCAGGCGCGCCGTAATTCCCGGCCACCCAGGGATCGCCATTCAGACGGCTGCTGGAGAACCAGAATACAACGCTAAGCGGTTTCGCGGAGGCGCGCGCCTGGGCCTTTTTAATACGCTCCGCCAGCGCACGATTGAGCTGCTCACCTCGCGCGGAAACATCAAAAATCGTCGCCAGATCTGTCACTTCCCGTGTAATTTCCGCCAGTGAAAACGGCGCGCTACGTGCTCCGTCTGCGTTTGAGGTTTCCGTTACCGTTTTATCCGTGCAGTCGGCAGGGGAGATCCACGTATTAATCCCCAGCGACGCAAACTGCTCACGGGTTCCCACTTCTCCCTGCGGACCAATGTGCCAGTGATACTGTGCGAGAACGAGTTCAGGTTTCTGTCCTACCACGGCCTCAAAGGAGGGGGAATTATCCGCAAGCCGGGGGAGGTTTTTCCCGGCATCCTCCAGCGTGGGTGGGAGCTTGCCGAACCAGACTGACGTCGCGGCGATCGTTTTCTCCAGCCCCAGTGCGAGCAGTAATTCTGTTTCATGCTGACCCACGGTCACGACGCGCTGAGGAGCCTGCGTAAAGGTCTGCTTAACGCCGCAATTTTCAATCGTGAGGGGCCAGGTGGTTGCGGCGAAAGTGGCAGGCGCCATGAAGAGCAGTGAAGCCAGAAATAACCCATTTTTAAGTAACATAGAACGCAATCCAAAATTGTTATGTTATAACATAATACATATATTGTGACTGAGAGCAACACGCTCACCGTCGCTTGTTGCAGAAACGAAAGGCTGGACTATTCTCAACATACCCACCTGGCATTCGCGGGTTGCCTGAAAAATAACAAGATTTCTGACCTGGGGTAGTAAGGATGAAAAAGATCCTGCTCGCGTTTGCGTTCTGTTTTGCCGCCCTGAGCGCCTTCTCATCGTATGCCGCAGAGCCCCGCCAGGCGCCTACGGAGCAGGAGCGCGCCCGAACGGTCTACATCTTCCATCAGCCCATCGTCATGCTCCAGGCGAAATTTGGCCTGACCACGCCGGAAGAACGCGTTTTACGCATCCGCAACACCCTGCGCAATTTTACCGAGGCGGATGTGCGTGAGCCGCTCAGCATCGTCCCCGTGACCCGCTATAACCAGCAGGGACGGCTAATAGTGATGAACGGGAAACCTGTGATGCTGCTGACGGAAGGGGATTTGGACGAAGGGGACGATCTTACCCTCGATCAGGCCGCACAGCGCGTGCTGGCGCGCATGGAAGCGCAAAGGATGGCGCTGCGCGATCAATACGATACCGGCTGGCTGGCGCTGTCGACGGTAAAAACAGCCGCTGGCCTGCTGGCGCTGTTGCTGCTCTGCTACGGCGCGTGGCGATCCTGGCGCTGGTTCCGGCGCGTCTACCGTCGGCGTATTGTGGAGAATCGCAGCCGGGTGCCGCAAAGCTGGCGGCGGTACATTGGCGCAATTGAGATTCGGCTTTACGCCTTGCTGATGTTCCTGCTGGGGTTGATCGGCTTTTACGTCTGGCTGAGCTGGGCATTCAGTCTGTTTCCGTGGACGCGGGTGTGGGGCACGTCGCTGGGAGACTGGACGCTTCGCGTGGTGCAGCAAATCGCCCTGGCGATTGTCTCGGCCTTGCCGGGGCTGACGATTGTGCTGATCATTTTCCTCATTACCGCATTTATTCTGAAGCTTCTCAGGATGGTGCTCAATCAGGTGGAGGCTGGTCGTCTGCAACTTCCCGGCGTACATCCGGAAACCGTGGGGGCTACCCGTAAGCTCATTTCCGTTGCCGTCTGGCTATTTGCTCTCTCCGCCGCCTGGCCGTTTCTTCCCGGTGCGAACTCGCTGGCGTTTAAAGGTATTAGCGTCTTCTTTGGCCTGATGTTAACGCTGGGCTCGGCAGGGGTGATGAACCATGCCATGAGCGGTCTGGTCCTGATTTACTCCCGCGCTCTGCGCAAAGGCGATGTCATTCGGGTGGCGGATAACGAAGGCAAGGTCAGTGAAATTGGCATGCTGGCGACCAAAATTATTACCCGGGAAAATTATGTCGTTACCGTGCCCAACGCGGTGGTGGTGAGCGGTAAGATCACCAATCTGAGCGCGCTACAGCCCGATGGCAGCCTCAATCTGACGGTCAGCGTCACGATCGGTTATGACACCCCATGGCGTCAGGTGCATGCCATGCTGGAGCTGGCCGCGAAACGGGCAAAAGGGATTGACCTTTCCGTGCCGCCGCTGGTACGCCAGTTAGGGTTAATGGACTGGTATATCGCTTACGAATTGCAGGTCCGTCTGCTGCCCGAACAGTCCCTCGCGGTTGCCCGCAATGAACTGCATAGCCAGATACAGGATGTGTTTAACGAATTTAACGTGCAGATCATGTCCCCGAATTTTGTTATGCAGCCAGAGGGCAGCGTAATGGTTGCCAAAGAGAACTGGTATACCGCGCCAGCCAAACCCCCTCAGGGCGAAACGTGACGGCCCGGTTTTTCCGTGGCAAGGCAAAATGTCACAGCTTTTAATCGACGATCGCCGATTTTACACGGGTCATCGCCAGAATGTTTTTTGAGCGCATATTTAATTTCTCGAGGATCCTCACGCGGTAGGTGCTGGTCGTTTTTTGTGACAATTGCAGCTTTTTCGCGATCTCATGGTTTTCCAAATGAAACAGCTTCAGCACGTCATATTCGCGTCGCGTAAAGGAGTGTGTTCTGAGCGCCCGGTAAAAGCGCATCAGCTGCTGAAAAGGGTGAGCAGTAAAATGCATCGACGAATAGATAATATTATCGATTCTCACTGCGCGGTTGGCTTCTATCTCATGCATCAGGACAATGTAATCACGCTTAACTTTTTTGACCTGCCGAATGGTTTTATTGCGTAACTTATCCTGTTCAATCGCAATGATAAAATCCATCGCCTGATCGACCCCATCAAGATCGTGAATATCCGCGTCATCGCGAATCAAATGGGTTGATGTCAGGGAGCTTGATACACCCTGGCAAAGGTAGTAGTTATCACTGATAAATAAAAAATTCATAATCGTCGTTAAATAAAGTCATGGCTAATCTCTTATCGCAGTGATCCACGGTTAATGGGTGTTGTACGAAAAAGAGTCTAAATGACCACCTGCGAATCTAATAAACGTTATGAATGTAAAAATAAATGTTTACATTTTAGCCAGCCGATGACGAAGAAATCAGCGGGGCGGAAGGGGAGGACGGAAGACGTGTAATGTTATGCAATTTCGTGCTTTACATCATGCTCAGAGATGTTTATAGTGCGCCTCACTTTGGAAGCGTGGCCGAGCGGTTGAAGGCACCGGTCTTGAAAACCGGCGACCCGAAAGGGTTCTAGAGTTCGAATCTCTACGCTTCCGCCAAATTCGAAAACCCTGCGATAGCAATATCGCAGGGTTTTTTCGTTATTCCAGCCCCAGCGTATACTGCGCGATTTTGAAGTAGATAATCAGCCCGGTCCCGTCGATTAGCGTGGCGATAAACGGTGCGGAGACCACCGCCGGATCGATTTTGCAGCGTTTCAGTACCATCGGGATCACCGACGAGACGATGGCGCTCCACAGCGTAATGCAGACCAGCGTCAGGCTGACGATGAGCGTGATTTCCATCCCAATACCCATCATCCAGGCGCGAACGCAGCCCGCCAGACCCAGCGTGGCGGCAATCATTAACGAGGTGCTGATCTCTTTGCGCAGCACGCGACCCACATCGCGAAGGTGGACTTCACCCAGCGCCATGGCGCGCACCAGCGTCGAGGTGATCTGCGTCCCGCTGTTTCCGCCGGTGCCAATCAGCAGCGGAATAAAGAACGCCAGCGCGATGGCAGATTCCAGCGCCTCTTCAAAATGCTGGATCACCGAACTGGTATACGCTTCCGCAACAAACAGCAGCAGCCAGACGGAGCGTTTCTTCCACAGGCTGAAGGCGCTGGTTTCCAGATAGGGCTTCTCCAGCGGCAGCGTCGCCCCCTGAAGCTGGGCATCTTCAGTAACGTCATCTTCCAGCAGATGGGCGATTTCACGCTCGGTAAGGCAGCCCACCAGCTTGCCGTGGGTCACCACCGGCACTACATCCGCACCCGCGTGCGCCAGCAGCCCGGCGACATCCGCCCGCTCATCTTCCGGTTTGAGCTGAATAAAATCCGATATCATCAACCCCTTAACAGGCTGCACGGTGTCCGTGGCCTGCAATAATTTGCGTACGGCGATTAAACCCGCGAGGCGACCGTTATCTTCGATAAAAATATGCGACGGAATATCATCATCTTTTAATTTTTCAAAGAACTGCTCGCGTGCCAGAGCTACGCATAATGAAATATCGATAACGATAAAATCGGTATTCATATATTGCGCGATGGCGCTGTCATTAAAAGCCAGGTTTTGGTTGTGAATAGCGTAAGACATAGTAAATTCCCTTTGAATAATAAAATCTCTCAGGGGCGAGCAAGACAGGGCATGTCGGAAAGGAGATCCCCACGTCCTGGGTTCAGCACTGTACACCGTATCCCACAAGGGAAGTTATACTGACAAAGCCTTGATTCGACAGTGCCTGTTTTACCCTGTGCCGGTTCTCTCGAACCCACCAGAGCGATAACGTGTATTTGTACAGGAGCCTCGCCATAACGAGATCGTTGTAAAACGAGAGGGATAATACGCCTGTTTAAATTTAGTGCTCAGAAAATTAAAT
Organism: Enterobacter sp. BIDMC93; assembly: GCF_001037805.1. Taxonomy (NCBI): domain Bacteria; kingdom Pseudomonadati; phylum Pseudomonadota; class Gammaproteobacteria; order Enterobacterales; family Enterobacteriaceae; genus Enterobacter; species Enterobacter sp. BIDMC93. The sequence continues at coordinate 3,363,747 of NZ_KQ089962.1, read as the reverse complement.
AATGTTTAAGAACGGTTTAGGTAAATCTTATTAATAAAATGTTGAGGGTTTATTTAAGGTTATTCATTTTAAATGGACAATTAAATTATTAGCGGGGGAGGGGAAAATGGCATGGGTTGATAACCTGCTGAATCATTTTGCGCTGTATCCGGCACATCTGTTTGTGCTGTTATTCGTGATGGCGCTGAGCAAATCGACGGTGCTGATCTCCTCCGTGCTGCCGCCTGCGTCGGTGATGCTGCTGGCGGGTATTACCGTCAGCCAGGGGAGCATGCATCCTGCGCTGACGTGGCTCGCCGTAGTGATGGGGGCAACGGCAGGTTCGATGCTGAATTACCATATCGGCCAACTGATGGGGCATACCCGGATGGTCACGCGCTTCACCTCAAAGCATGCCAATAAGTTCCTGCGGGTCCAGCATCAGCTGCAAAAGAACGGGGTCATCGTGCTTTTTACGTCGCGCTTCCTGGCGGTGTTGCGTTACATCGTTCCGCTGGCGGCCGGGATGCTCAGGCTGAACGCCGTCAAGGTCTACGCCGTCAGCCTGCTTTCCGCCTGTGCGTGGGCGGCGCTGTATGTCGGCGCGGTCACCGGCATCAGCGCCTTTTGAATTACAGGCTCCCCATTCCGCCGTCCACCAGCAGTTCCGTTCCCACCGTGTAGCTCGACTCGTCGGAGGCCAGATAGAGTGCGGCTTTTGCCAGCTCGGTCGTCGAGCCCATTCTGCCCAGCGGCACCAGCTTAATGACCTCTGCCATCATCGCGTTAAGCGCCTCGTCGCTTAAGCCCGTTTTCGTAAACGCCGGGGTTTCCACCGGACCGGGACTCAGACCGTTGACGCGGATCCCGCGCGGCAGCAGCTCCGCCGACAGTGTACGCGCCAGCGACAGCAGGGCGGCCTTGCTCGCGGCATACGCGCTGCTGGTGGGCAGGCCGATGCGCGCGCTCACGGAGCCGCAGAGGATCACCGAGGATGGGTTATTCAGCAGCGGCAGCAGCGCCTGAATTAAAAAGAACGGTCCCTTCAGGTTGATGTTCATCAGACGGTCCCAGGCCTCTTCCTGCCAGACTTCCAGCGGCGCGTGCGTTACGTCACCGGCGTTGAGAAAGACCGCATCCAGGCGTGGCCAGCGGGCGGTGAGGGACTCCGCCAGCGCTTTTTGCAACGAAATATCGCCTGCGTCGGTTGGGATCACCCAGGCCTTATCGCCCAGAATGCGCTCTGCTTCGGCGAGGGTATCCGGGTTGCGTCCGGTCACGGCGACGCGCGCCCCTTCGGCGATAAACGCCTGCGCGGTGGCGAGACCGATACCGCTGGTGCCGCCGGTAATCAACGTATACTTATCGGTTAAACGACCCATGTTCTTCTCCTGAAATGTCTCTGGAGAAAGCACTATAGAAACGTTAGTATCGAAAGGAAACCAGGTACCAACTGGATACTAACGAGGCAAGAGGTGTGAAATGGCAGAGCTGCTGGAAGCGTGCTGCGAAAAAAAATCTGAGGCGTATACCTGCCCGATGACGCAGTTTGTGAATCTGATTTCCGGTAAGTGGGCGATCCCCATTCTCTATCGCCTGATTGTGTTCAATACGCCCGTTCGCTTTGGCGATCTGCTGCGTGCCGCTGCCCCCATCACCCAGAAAGAGCTGACGAAGCAGCTGCGCCTGTTTGAGCAGCGCGGTCTGGTGACGCGAACGGTCTACCCGGAGATCCCGCCGCGCGTGGAGTATCAGATCACCGAGCTGGGGCTAACCCTTCAGGACGCACTCTCGCCGCTGGCCGCCTGGATGAGCGAATACGGTGACCAGCTTCAGCGTTAGGCTACTGTTTTACGTAGCGCGGATCCCCGCTTCATCGGTGAGATAGGCCACCAGAATATCGACTGCGACCCCGTAGCGCGCGTCGCGAACAATCAGCAGCGACCACCAGTCGCCGATAATATCCAGCGAACGGGCGACGGGGCAGGTGCTCTCTTCAAGGCGGGTACGTTTCACAGCGAATTCTCCGGTGGGGTATGGTTTTTTTATAAAACTCATCGGCACACGCCGTAAGCACGTTAATCATCAGTTTGAGAAATGCTTCCCGAAAAACCTGTCACGGATCTGTCACACTCAGGGCGACATTAAAAACGTGTGAGGAATTAGGGATGAGAAAAGCACTACTCGCAGTTGCCGTGGCATGTACCCTTTCCGTGACCTTTGGCGCACAGGCGCAGGACACGCCGGACGGCTATCAGCTGGAACAGGTGCTCATCATGAGCCGCCACAACCTGCGCGCGCCGCTTGCCAATAACGGCAGCGTGCTGGAGCAGTCCACGCCGAAGCAGTGGCCGGAGTGGGACGTCCCGGGTGGACAGCTCACCACCAAAGGTGGCGTACTGGAAGTGTATATGGGTCACTATATGCGCGAGTGGCTGGCAGAGCAGGGGATGGTGAAGACGGGTGAATGCCCGCCAGCGGATACCGTCTATGCCTACGCCAACAGCCTCCAGCGCACCGTGGCGACCGCACAGTTCTTTATCACCGGCGCGTTCCCCGGGTGCGATGTTCCTGTGCATCACCAGGAAAAAATGGGCACCATGGACCCCACCTTCAATCCGGTCATTACCGATAACTCCCCTGAGTTTCGCGAGAAAGCGCTGAAAGCGATGGAGACGGAACGGCAGAAAATGCAGCTGGATGAAAGCTACAAACTGCTGGAACAGCTGACAAACTACAGCGACTCGCCGTCCTGCAAGGAGAAAAAAGTCTGCTCCCTGACGGAGGCGAAAGATACGTTCAGCGCCGATTATGAAAAAGAACCGGGCGTCTCCGGGCCGCTGAAGGTGGGTAACTCGCTGGTGGATGCGTTCACGCTACAGTATTACGAAGGCTTCCCGACAGACCAGGTGGCCTGGGGGGAAATCAAAACCGATCAGCAGTGGCGCGTGCTGTCGAAGCTGAAAAACGGCTATCAGGACTCGCTGTTTACGTCGACGGAGGTGGCGCAGAACGTGGCTAAACCGCTGGTGAAGTACATTGATAAAGCGCTGGTGACCGACCAGGCAAAAGCGCCAAAAATCACCCTGCTGGTGGGGCACGACTCTAACATCGCCTCGCTGCTGACCGCGCTGGACTTCAGGCCTTATCAGCTGCACGACCAGCAGGAAAGAACCCCGATTGGCGGTAAAATTGTCTTCCAGCGCTGGCATGACAAAAACACTAATCAGGAGCTGATGAAAATTGAGTATGTCTACCAGAGTTCAGAGCAACTGCGTAACGCCAGCGTACTGTCGCTGCAATCCCCTGCGCAGCGCGTGACGCTGGAGCTGAAGGGCTGTCCGGTGGATGGCAACGGCTTCTGTCCTGTCGATAAATTCAATGCGGTGATGAACAACGCGGCGAAATAGAAGATAACCCCCCGCGTGGGCGGGGGGAACGTTCAGACGTTTTTACGTTCGATGGTTTGCTCGCCCCAGAACAGCGAGTCTTTGTCGGTTTTTTCGAAGGCGCGAACCAGCACTTCATCGTTGCCTTCTTCCCAAATCTGCTCAGCCAGCTTTTCGTCATAATTGGCGACTTCAAAGATGGCTTCGGCAATCTCCGGAGAGGTATTGCGTAAACTTGCCCATTCGCCCACGTGGTGAGCTTTGGATTCTTGAGTTGGCATACTTGTCCTCCTGTTGGGTTAGCCGTTCAGTTTTTTTGCAAGACCCGCGACGTATTCACCCTGATAGCGGGCGATTGAAAGTTCTTCATTGCTTGGCTGACGTGACCCATCCCCACCGGCAATGGTTGTCGCGCCATACGGTGTCCCGCCACGAACCTGGGAAACATCGAACAGTTCCTGCGCGCCGTAGCCAATCGGCACAATCACCATCCCATGATGGGCAAGGGTAGTCCAGGTGGAGGTGATCGTCTGCTCCTGGCCGCCGCCCGTGCCGGTAGAGCTGAACACGCTGGCCAGCTTGCCGTATAACGCGCCGGAGGCCCAGAGCCCGCCCGTCTGGTCGAGGAAGGTGCGCATCTGGCCGGACATATTGCCGAAGCGGGTCGGGGTGCCGAAGATAATGGCATCATAGTCCGCGAGCTCCTGCGGGGTGGCGACCGGGGCGTTTTGTGTTTTCCCCCCGGCTTTGGCGAAGGCTTCCGCCTGCATGGTTTCCGGTACGCGTTTAACCACGACCTCAACGCCGTCTACTCTGTTTGCGCCTTCTGCTACTGCGTGAGCCATGGTTTCAATGTGTCCATACATGGAATAATAGAGCACCAGAACTTTTGCCATTTTGCATCACTCCTCGTTGGTTTTTCTTACAGCGGATCGCTGCGTTCCTTTAAAGATATGACATCACAGCCAGACTGCAAAAATGAACGGCATTTCTTTGATATATAACAATATCTTTTGGTTATGCGCCTTGTAGCAAAATGAAACAACTTTCGCGGCGCGGATTTTTCAAAATATAAGAACGGCTTATGAATGACTTCCCCGACATTTCATACGAAAGGCTGAGATCATGTTGCAGAATATTACCTCTCGCTTGCCGGATAGCCGCATTACACTAAGCTTAGTTTCACGCGGCACAGATAAAGGCACTGTCCTTGAGCCGCGAGGTGAAAGAATCCTCTTTTACTGAATGCAATATGATGTCTAATGTTTCACACTCTGGAGGTTAGAGATGGCAAACCATCGTGGTGGTTCAGGTAATTTCGCTGAAGACCGTGAAAGAGCATCAGAAGCAGGTCGTAAAGGTGGCCAGTCTAGCGGGGGCAACTTTAAAAACGACCCTCAGCGCGCATCAGAGGCTGGTAAAAAAGGGGGTAAAAATAGCCACGGCAGCAACAAGTAGTACGCCGGGTTAACTCCCTGCCGCCGGGTTTCCCGGCGGTTTTTTTATGTCTGCTACATTGAACTGTCATCAAAGGCATCGCACACTACAGGATTGATTCTTCGTGCTGGTGTCCCATGTCCGTTTCCCGTTTTACCTTCTCCATTAAGCCTCAGGAAGCCATCCTGATTTTGATCACCATGTTCTGGGGCGGAACCTTTCTTGCCGTTCAGTACGCGGTCACGATGAGCGATCCGTTTTTCTTCGTGGGGCTGCGCTTTGCAACCGCGGCGATTGCCGTGGCGCTTATTTCGCTGAAAACCCTGCGCGGGTTGACCCTGAGAGAGCTTAAAGCGGGTGTCGCCATTGGCGTGGCGATTGCCATGGGCTACAGCCTGCAAACGTGGGGGCTCCAGTCTATCTCCAGCAGTAAATCCGCCTTCATCACCGCCATGTACGTACCGCTGGTGCCGCTGTTGCAGTGGTTGTGCCTCGGCAGAATGCCGGGCTTGATGTCGTGCATTGGCATCGTGCTGGCGTTCATCGGCCTTATTTTATTAGCCGGGCCGGAAAATAATCTGCTGGCGCTGGGGCCGGGGGAGATCATCACTCTGGTGGGGGCCGTCGCCATTGCGGCAGAAATTATCCTGATTAGCGCCTGGGCAGGAAAAGTGGACGTCAAGCGGGTGACGGTGGTGCAGCTTACCACCGCGTCGCTGGTGGCGTTCGCGACGATGGTGCCGGCAGGGGAGTCCGTCCCGCCGATGTCTACCGGGCTTATCGTCGTGGCGCTGGGGCTGGGCATTTTCAGCGCCATTATCCAGGTCACCATGAACTGGGCGCAGCGCAGCGTATCCCCGACACGGGCGACGGTCATTTATACCGGTGAACCGGTGTGGGCGGGTATTTTCGGGCGACTCGCCGGGGAGCGTCTGCCCCTGCTGGCGCTGGTGGGCGCGGCGTTTATTATCGCCGGGGTGCTGGTGAGCGAGTTGAAGTTAAAAAAACGACGTAAGGCGACTGCCGGATTGAGCGCTGAACAAGGGGCAGATAGCTAATAACGCGCAGCCTGCTCGTTTAGCCCGGCGGCGCTTCGCTTGCGCGGGCCTACTTGCCAATTGTAGGCCGGGTAAGCGTAGCGTCACCCGGCAAGAAAGCGGCACGTATTTCAGGTGGAGCGGGTGATGGCTTTTCCTTGCGGTACATCCCTTTTCCGGCGGCTCAGCAGGGCGTTGAGCAGGATCGCGCCGAAGGTCGCCGTGCCAATCCCGCCCACCGTAAACCCGCCCAGCGTCAGGGCGAAATCACCCGCCCCCAGCACCAGCGTTACCGCCACCATGATCAGGTTACCGTTCTGGCTCAGATCAACATGGTTCTGCACCCAGATGCGTGCCCCCGCGACGGCAATCAGACCAAATACCACAATCGAGGCGCCGCCAATCACGGGGGCCGGGATGGTGTGGATCAATGCGCCGAATTTTGGGGAAAAACCGAGCAGCATCGCCATCACCGCCGCCGCCACGAAGACCAGCGTCGAATAGACTTTGGTCACTGCCATCACGCCGATGTTTTCCGCGTAGGTGGTCACGCCGCTGCCGCCGACCGAGCCGGAGAGCATGGTCGCCAGACCGTCTCCCACAAACGCCCGCCCCATATACGGATCCATATTGCGCCCGGTCATTCCCGCTACGGCTTTCAGGTGGCCCAGGTTTTCAGCCACCAGAATCACCGCGACAGGCGCGATGAGCATCATCGCCTGAGCGTTAAAGGTGGGTGAGGTTATCTGCGGCAGGCCGAACCAGGCGGCCTGGTGAATCAGTGTGAAATCAACCGGTTTGCCGAGACCGAACACGTTCGCCAGCAGCGCGTAGACCAGACAGGCCGCAATCAGCCCGACCAGGATCAGCAGCCGTTGGATCATGCCGCGCGTAAAGACCGCCACCACGCCGATGCACAGCACCGTTATCACCGCCATCCAGCTTTCAAATGGTGAGCCGGAAACGCTCTTCACCGCAATCGGCGCGAGGTTCAGGCCTATCGCCATCACCACCGCCCCGGTGACGACGGGGGGCATCATCCGCTCGATCCAGCGCGTGCCGACTTTCATCACCACCAGACCGGTCAGGGTGTAGACCAGCCCACAGGCGATAATGCCGCCGAGGGCCACGCTCAGGTTGGGGTTAATACCCTGACCGTTAAACCCGGTCGCTGCAATGACCACCCCCACGAAGACGGCGCTGGAGCCCAGATAGCTGGGCACACGCCCGCCGGTGACAAAAAAGAACAGCAGGGTACCCATACCCGACATCAAAATGGCGAGGTTAGGATCCAGCCCCATCAGCATGGGCATCAGCACCGTCGCACCAAACATCGCGACCGCATGCTGCACGCCCATCACCATGGTCTGCCCGAGCGGGAGCCTTTCATCCGGCGCGACCACGCCTTCTTCTGTGGAGGTCGATTTCAACTGCCAGTGGGGAAGTCCGAACATGATCTGTCTCCTGAATGCGGATTAACAGGCGGGTCGCATAAGCGCGTGATAGCCGCGGTCGAACCACACCAGCCCTTGCGGCGCCGGGTGGCGTACGATGGATACAATGTCGCAAAACAGAATGTCGTGAGTGCCAACGCTCACCACCTGGCTGATACGGCAGTCGAACGAGGCCAGCGCATTTTCCAGACGCGGGCAGCCCGTGTCGCCTGTCTGCCAGCGGGCAGCGGCAAAGCGGTCCGCCATCGGCGTTTTCCCGCCAAACAGGTTGGATAAAGGCTCCTGTCCGGCACTCAGCGTGTTAACGCACAGGGTGCGGTTCTCGCTGAAAATCGGCCAGACCGACGCGCCGCGGTTCAGGCACACCAGCAGGGTAGGCGGGGAATCCGTGACGCTGCATACCGCGCTGGCGGTGAAGCCCGCCATTCCCGCGGGGCCGTCGGTGGTGATGATATTGACCGCTGCGCCGACGCAGGCCATGGCGTCGCGAAAGGTTTGTTTATCCGGTGTCATCACGTTCGCTCCTTACGCCAGCCCGCAGGCATCGTCAAAGGCCAGACGCGGCAGGCGTCCGTACAGTTTGGTCGTATCGCCATAGCCGATGTTAATCAGCAGATTGCTTTTGAGTAGCGTGCCCGTGAAAAAGGCCGCGTCCACTTTTTCCCGGTCAAAACCCGACATCGGCCCGGTGTCCAGCCCGAGCGCGCGGCAGGCGAAAATCAGGTACGCGGCCTGCATTGAGCTGTTGCGAAAGGCGGTCTCTTCCGCCAGCGCGGGGCTGGAGGTAAACCAGCTTCTGGCATCGCCGTGTGGGAACAGTTCAGGCAGGCGCTCATAAAACTCGCTGTCCCAGGCGACAATCGCCGTGACCGGGGCAGTGAGCGTTTTCTCAAGGTTGCCGCTGGAGAGCGCCGGGCGCAGCTTCTCTTTTCCTTCCGGGCTTCGCACAAACACAATGCGCGCCGGGGAGCAGTTGGCGGACGTCGGCCCCCATTTCATCAGGTCATAAATCTCGCGCAGCGTCTCGTCACTGACCGGTATATCCAGCCAGCCGTTATGGGTACGTGCGCCGGTAAACAGCGTTTCCAGCGCGGCGGGCGTGATGGCTTCGCTCATTCAAGCTCCTTACAAAGCGGGTTCTGGGCTGTGCAGCAGGCTGGCAAGCCCGTTCAGCAGCAGAGTGTTAAAGATGTCCGGCACGGTCACATTGCAGGCATGCCCGCCCTGGCGCATGACCGTTTTGCGGGCGTGCGGGAGAGCGGCGTGCAGTTCAGCGGAGCAGACGGACGGCACCAGCAGATCGTCGGTGGAACAGATAATCTGCATGGGGCAGCGAACGCGTGCAGCGTGGCGGCTGAAATCGGCCTGTTTCAGGGCATCCAGCCTGCGCAGCAGATTGGCTTTGCCCTGAAAATGGGCCAGCGCCAGCGCGTCCTCGGCCTCCAGCCGCGGGGCGCGGGCGGCCATCCAGTCTGCCGGGTAGAGGAACAACGGCTGTGCCTCTACCCACGCCTGCGCCCCGCCCGCATGCAGCAGACGTTCGCGAACGTCAAAACAGCGGCGGGTATGGGCATTGAGGGTCAGCCAGCCGTTGACGCAGACCAGCGCGGTGAGGGCGTCGGGCTTATCGATAGCCAGCCGCAGACCGACCAGCGCCCCCAGCGCGTGGCCGACCACGCAGTAACGGGCGATCCCGGCCCCGGCTAACGCCAGCGCAAGCTCGTCGGCCATGTGTGCGAGGGTGTAGTCTTCCGGCAGGGTATCCGGGTTGTTCCCCGTGCCCCGCTGGTCGTAGCACACCACCTGATACTCCTGCCCCAGCACGGCGAGCTGGGGCAGCCAGTAGCTGCCGCTGCCGCCGAGCCCGGCAATCAGTACCACCACGGGCGCGCCCGCAAAGGGGGGCGGTGAAATGGACAGTATCATGGCCGCCTCACTTCGCGATGTGCGCAACGGTGGCAATTTCAACCAGCGCTTCGGGCTTTACCAGCCCGCACTGGATGCAAAACCGCGCCGGTTTATCGCCGGGGAAAAACTCCGCGTAAATCTCGTTAATCGCGGCGTAGTTTTTCCAGTCGGTGATAAAGATGCTGTTGAAGGTCACGTCCTCCATCGTCCCACCCGCCGTTTCGATCACGGTTTTGATTGTCTCCAGCACGTGGCGGGTTTGCGCCTTTGGGTCATCGATAAACACCACGTTGTTGTCTTTATCAAACGGCAGCGTGCCCGAGACATACACCACGCCGTCGGCGAGGGTGCCGGGGACAAACGGGGCAATCGGGGTGCTGGTGCCCGGCGGAATAATCACGGATTTCGGCATAGCGGTTCTCCTCAGGCGATGCGGGCGAGCGGGGGATCCAGCGCGTCGCAGAAATCATTGACGTTACTGACCCAGCCAAAAAAGGTTTCGATATTGAACAGGGCGGCTTTCTGGGCAAAATCCGGCCCGGCCTGATGGGTGGCATCCTCCAGCACCACCCCAAAATACTCGAGGAAAAAGCCGTCGCGCAGGGTCGACTCCACGCACACGTTGGTGGCAATGCCCGTAAAGACCAGATGGCGAATGCCCCGGCTGCGCAGCAGGCTGTCGAGCGGGGTATTGAAAAAGCCGCTGTAGCGCGGTTTCGGCAGCACGATATCGCCGGATTCCGGTACCAGCTCATCCACCAGCTGATAATCCCAGCCGCCTTTCGCCAGCAGCGTGCCCTGGAGTTCGGGCCGTTGGCGCATGGTTTTCAGGGCGTTGGATTTGTGAAAGTTGGGTGAGCCGGGACCGCCAGCCTCGACGTACTGGTCGTCCCAGCCGTTCTGGAACCAGACGATCAGCATGCCCGCAGCACGTGCGGCGCTCACGGCGGTTTTGATGTTCTCAATCACCGGCTGCGTGGTGGAGACGTCAAACCCGGCCAGATCCAGATACCCGCCTTTACTGGCATAGGCGTTTTGCATATCCACCACGATCAGCGCGCTGCGCTGCGCGTCAAAGGTAATGGCTTCCGGGCGAGCGTTGAGGGTCGTCATTACGCCACCTCCTTCGTCACGGCAGGGATGTGGGCGCGGCACTGCATCAGCGGCTGAATGCGCTCGCCGAAAGTTTCCACGCCGGTGAGAAAATCATCGAAGGTCAGCAGCACGCCTTCGGCGCCGGGCACGGCAGCCACTTCGTCGAGCATTCTGGCCACGCTGGCATACGAGCCAACCAGGGTGCCCATGTTGATATTGACGGCAGACGTCGGGTCGGCCATCTGGCGAACGTTGGTGTCCGCGCCGGAGCGGGTATCCTTCTGGCTCTGCTCGGTAAGCCAGCTCAGCGCTTCGTCATCCGCGCCGTCCTTGTATCGTTCCCATTTGGCGCGCGCGGCGTCGTCGGTTTCGTCGGCAATCACCATAAACAGCACGTAGGAGCCCACGTCGCGCCCGGTTTTGTCGGCGGCCGCTTTCATGCGTGCCGCGGTGGGCGCGAAGGCGGCCGGGGTGTTAACGCCTTTGCCGAAGCAGAAGTTGAAGTCGGCGTATTTCGCCGAGAATTCCATTCCCGCGTCGCTCTGTCCGGCGCATATCACCTTCATCGGCACCGACGGCTGCGGGCTGACGCGGCAGTCGTTCATGGTAAAGAAGTCGCCTTTGAAATCGCTTTTGCCGGTGCCCCATAGATCGCGCAGCACCTGCACATATTCAGTCAGGTAGTCGTAGCGACGGGAGAAGTAATCGTCCCCCGGCCAGATCCCCATCTGCTCGTACTCCGGCTTTTGCCAGCCGGTGACCAGGTTAACGCCAAAGCGCCCGCCGGAGATGGAGTCGATGGTGGAGGCCATCCGCGCCACGATTGCCGGGGGAAGGGTAAGGGTGGCGGCGGTGGCGTAAATCTGGATGCGCGAGGTTACCGCCGCCAGGCCCGCCATCAGGGTGAAAGACTCCAGGTTGTGGTCCCAGAATTCGGTCTTACCGCCGAAACCGCGCAGCTTGATCATCGAGAGCGCAAAGTCGAAGTGGTAGTGCTCCGCTTTCTGCACGATGGCTTTATTCAGCTCAAAGGTCGGCATGTATTGCGGGGCAGTGGTCGAGATAAGCCAGCCGTTGTTGCCGATCGGTACAAATACGCCAATTTTCATCACGAACCTCTCTTCATTACGTCGCAGGTGTCACGATGTTTTTGCAAAGGCAGTGCCAGTTTTGAAAATCGCTTTGTTATTAATGTGTTAAATGATGGTTGTTAAAATTAACAGCGAAAATGTGGACTGGATGGTCAAAATCATTGCACAGAAAACAGGCACTCATGCGCGCTGAGGGTGCAGAAGGTCGTGGCGAGACGGGGGTTTTGCTATGCTGAGCGCAGGACAGAAAATGGAGAGCGAAAATGACACAAGGCGCAGTGAAAACACCCGGTAAACGTTCGCAGGCGGTGAGCGCCAAGAAACAGGCGATCCTCAGCGCCGCGCTGGAGACATTTTCGCAGTTTGGTATTCACGGTACGCGCCTTGAGCAGGTGGCGGAGCAGGCCGGGGTGTCCAAGACCAATCTGCTCTACTACTACCCGTCGAAAGAGGCGCTGTATGTGGCGGTGATGCAGCAGATCCTGGATATCTGGCTCGCACCACTTAAAGCATTTCGCGAAGAGCTGGCCCCGCTGGTGGCGATAGAGGAGTACATACGCCTGAAGCTGGAGGTATCGCGTGATTACCCGCAGGCATCAAGGCTGTTCTGCCTGGAGATGTTGCAGGGCGCGCCGCTGTTGCAGGCGGAGCTGACCGGCGATTTAAAGCAGCTGGTGGACGATAAATCGGCCATTATTGCCGGATGGGTCGCCAGCGGAAAACTGGCGCCCGTCGATCCGCATCATCTGATCTTCATGATTTGGGCCTCAACCCAGCACTACGCTGACTTCGCGGCCCAGGTCGAGGCGGTGACCGGTAAAACGCTCCAGGACGAGGCGTTTTTCCAGAGCACCCTGGAAAACGTACAGCGGATGATTATCGAAGGGATCCGCGTGCGCTAGTTTCCCGGCGGAAGAGGACAGCTTAAGTCGCCCTCTTCACACTGCATCAGCGTGGCCAGAAACGCTTCGCGCTCCGCGGTTTTCTCCGCCAGACACTGGTTAACAATCATTGGCTGAACGCTCCCGCCTTCCGTACCCGAACCGATAAACGCACAGTCCGCGTCGCGCAGGCTAATCCACGCCTGCTGCGCCTTTTTCAGTAGATCGCGCTGAGGCGCTGCCGCACGTTTGATGGCGGCCTGATACGTCTCGTTGAGCTTTTTATCGGCGGCCTGGTACTGCTGCGCGCTACAGGTGTTCAGTTCAAGCTGGGTGGTCGCGTTATCGCACTCGTCGGCCAGCGTGCTGGCGCTCATGAGCAGGGCTGCACCTGCGAGAAATACTCTTTTCATCATCCCCTCCATGTAAAAAAGCCGGATACGCTGTGCTTATCCGGCCTGGGCTATTTTGTAGCCCCGGTAAGCGTAGCGTCACCGGGGAGAGTTTACACGATTAACCGATTGTCATCAGGCTGGCGTTACCGCCCGCCGCCGCGGTGTTAACGCTGAGCGAGCGCTCAACGTACAGACGCTCCAGCAGCAGGTTGGTTTCCCCGCGCGCAAAGCCCTGCACGGAAACGATGGCACCGCTGCGGGCCGCAACCTGCTCGCACAGTTCGCGCAGCTGGTCGGAATCACCGTGGTAGATCACCGCGTCAAACGGCTGGGTCAGCAGGGCATCGGCCTTCGCAAAGCGAATGCGGGCCGAGACCGCTTTTGGCAACTGTTTGGCGAGGTCTCGATGCAGGGCATCTTCCGGCCACAGCACCTCACAGCCCGTTGCCGTTGCGGCTGCCAGCTGCACCAGCGCATCCTCCTCGTTGTCCGCCACGCACAGCACACGCTCGCGCGGCATCAGCGTCCAGGTGTTGCGCTCACCGGTAGGACCCGGCAGCAGACGCTGTGTTCCCGCCTGCGCCAGCTCGCCGTACTGCTGTGCAATCGCATGCAGCTCGGGACGATTTTCAGCCCACTTAATCAGCGCGTCCAGCGGCTGGGTCAGCACGGCTTTCACCTGCGCATCCACCGGATATTCCGCGTCCTGACGCGCCAGCGTCACGCCCAGCGCATTTTCCGGACGGTTTGCCAGCAGGCGGTACAGATAGAGCGGACCGCCCGCTTTCGGGCCGGTGCCGGAGAGACCTTCACCGCCGAACGGCTGCACGCCCACGACCGCGCCAACCATGTTGCGGTTGACGTACAGGTTGCCGACTTTAGCATTGCCGGTCACCTGGGCAATGGTTTCGTCGATACGGGTATGCACGCCAAGCGTCAGGCCGTAACCCGAAGCGTTGATCTGATCGATCAGCTCGTTGAGGTTGTTACGGTTGTAGCGCACCACGTGCAGTACCGGACCGAAGACCTCTTTTTTCAGCTCGTCGAAGCTTGCCAGCTCAATCAGCGTTGGCGGCACGAAGGTGCCGGTCTGCCACTCGCGGGCATCTTCGCTGTTCTCGCGCACCGCCTGGAACACCGGACGGCCTTTGGCACGCATGGTCTGAATGTGATTTTCAATGTTGGCTTTGGCTTCCGCGTCGATCACCGGCCCGATGTCGGTGGTGAGACGGCCCGGGTTGCCCATGCGGCATTCCGCCATCGCACCGCGCAGCATCTTCAGCGTGTGGTCAGCCACGTCATCCTGTAAGCACAGTACGCGCAGGGCGGAACAGCGTTGGCCCGCGCTGTCGAAAGCAGAGGCCAGCACGTCAACGACGACCTGCTCGGTGAGCGCGGAGGAGTCCACGATCATGGCGTTCATGCCGCCGGTTTCAGCGATCAGCGGGGTAGGACGGCCCTGCGCATCCAGACGGGTGGCGATGTTGCGTTGTAGCAGGGAGGCCACTTCGGTAGAACCGGTAAACATCACGCCGCGTACTCGGTTATCGGAGGTCAGTTTGGCCCCGACCGTTTCACCGCGCCCTGGCAGCAGCTGCACCACGCCCGCCGGTACGCCCGCTTCCAGCAGAATGCTAATGCCCTGGGCGGCAATCAGCGGGGTCTGCTCTGCCGGTTTCGCCAGCACGCTGTTGCCTGCGGCCAGCGCCGCGGCAATCTGGCCGGTGAAGATCGCCAGCGGGAAGTTCCACGGGCTGATACACACCACCGGGCCGAGCGGACGGTGGGTTTCGTTGTCGAAATCATCGCGCACCTGACCGGCGTAGTAGTGCAGGAAGTCGACCGCCTCGCGCACTTCGGCGATGGCGTTGCTGAAGGTTTTACCCGCTTCACGCACCAGAATGCCGATAAGCTGCTGCATCTGATCTTCCATCAGCACCGCCGCGCGTTCCAGAATGGCGGCACGCTCCTGCGGCGGGGTGGCAAACCAGATTGGCGCGTTGTTCACCGCGCTCTCCAGGGCCTGCTCCACTTCCGCTTCCGTGGCTTCACGCACGTAGCCGACGATATCCTTCGGCTCTGCCGGGTTGATCACCGGCTGCATTTCACCGTCCTCAACGGACTGCTCAAGGATCGGCCTGGCCTGCCACTTCTGCAATGCGCTGTTAAGCAGGGCGGAAGAGAGCGACGCCAGACGGTGTTCGTTGGCGAGATCCAGACCCGCCGAGTTGACGCGGCCTGCACCATACAGCTCGCGCGGCAGGGCAATCTTCGGATGCGGCAGACCAATCTGGCCCTCCTGCGCCGCCATCTTCTCAACGGCCTGTACCGGATCGGCCACCAGTTCGTCCAGCGGCAGGGTGGTATCGGCGATGCGGTTAACGAAGGAGGTGTTCGCCCCGTTCTCCAGCAGACGACGCACCAGGTAGGCCAGCAGAGTTTCGTGGGTACCTACCGGGGCATAGATTCGGCACGGACGGTTTAGCTTGCCGTCGGCCACTTTACCGGTCACTTGCTCGTACAGCGGTTCACCCATGCCGTGCAGGCACTGGAACTCGTACTGGCCCGGATAGTAGTTCTGACCCGCGAGGCTGTAGATCGCCGCCAGGGTGTGGGCGTTGTGGGTGGCGAACTGAGGATAAATCAGGTTCGGCACGCCGAGCAGTTTTTTCGCGCAGGCGAGGTAAGAGACGTCGGTATAGACCTTGCGGGTATAGACCGGATAACCTTCCAGACCTTCCATCTGGGCGCGTTTGATTTCGCTGTCCCAGTAGGCGCCCTTCACCAGACGGATCATCAGGCGGCGACGGCTGCGGCTGGCCAGGTCAATCAGGTAGTCAATGACGAACGGACAGCGTTTCTGGTAAGCCTGGATAACGAAACCAATCCCGTTCCAGCCCGCCAGCTCCGGCTCGAAGCACAGTTTTTCCAGCAGGTCGAGGGAGATCTCCAGACGGTCCGCCTCTTCGGCGTCGATGTTGATGCCGATGTCATACTGGCGCGCCAGCAGGGTCAGGGACTTCAGGCGCGGGTAGAGTTCTTCCATCACCCGGTCGTACTGCGCACGGCTGTAGCGCGGGTGCAGGGCGGAAAGCTTGATAGAGATGCCCGGACCTTCATAAATACCGCGACCGTTGGACGCTTTACCGATGGCGTGGATCGCCTGCTGGTAAGAGACCATGTAGGCCTGCGCGTCGGCGGCGGTCAGCGCCGCTTCACCCAGCATGTCGTAGGAGTAGCGGAAGCCTTTGTCTTCCAGCTTGCGGGCGTTCGCCAGCGCTTCGGCAATGGTTTCCCCGGTGACGAACTGCTCGCCCATCAGGCGCATCGCCATGTCCACGCCCTTGCGGATCAGCGGCTCGCCGCTCTTGCCGATGATGCGGTTCAGAGAGCGCGACAGGTTGGCTTCGTTATGGGTGGAGACCAGCTTGCCGGTAAACAGCAGGCCCCAGGTGGCGGCGTTAACGAACAGGGACGGACTGCGGCCAATGTGGGAGTGCCAGTTGCCGTTACTGATTTTGTCGCGGATCAGGGCATCGCGGGTGGCTTTATCCGGAATACGCAGCAGCGCTTCCGCCAGACACATCAGCGCCACGCCTTCCTGCGAGGAGAGGGAGAACTCCTGCAACAGACCCTGCAC
The DNA here is from genome assembly GCF_001037805.1 of Enterobacter sp. BIDMC93. Lineage (NCBI taxonomy): Bacteria > Pseudomonadati > Pseudomonadota > Gammaproteobacteria > Enterobacterales > Enterobacteriaceae > Enterobacter > Enterobacter sp. BIDMC93. Next base: position 3,347,441 of record NZ_KQ089962.1, on the reverse strand, counting down.
CATACCGGCGCGTCCGCTGGCGGTTTTCTGGTTACGCAGCTTGTCGGCGAGCTGATACGCGAGGCTGTGCGCCTGAGCGGCAACGGCTTCCGGCAGGCGCGCCTGCTCCAGGAGCATCGGCACGGCGTCGGTTTCGGCACGGCGGTAGGCGCCGGTAATGGCGGCGCGGCTGACGGACTGCGGCAGGATCTGCTCGGCAAATTCCAGGAACGGCTGGTGGTTCTCTTCAACGGCCGTCGCGGCCTCTTCGCTTTCGTTCGCTGCACCCGCCAGCAGGGCAGGCAGCTCTGGCAGACCTTCTTCACTCTCCAGTCTTTCCAGATAGTTAAAAATCGCCTGCTTGATTAACCAGTGCGGTGTGCGGTCGATGCGGGTCGCAGCGGTTTTAATCCGTTCGCGGGTAGCGTCATCCAGCTTAACCCCCATGGTGGTCATCCCCATGCCAAAACTCCTGTTGTTCTGTAATAGCGTTCTGTTGATAGCGTGAAATATCCACCATGTTGCAACTTTGTGCAACCGTGTTAAATGTGACCTGGTCTGCAAGCTGGAAAATGAATGGATTGTTAACGATTAGTTGGCTGTGAAAAAGAACGTGCGGCGGTTTCGGAGCCCAGTTTTTATGCGGAGCTTAACACTTTTTAAAGGTGCAACCCGTAAAAGCGTGAGCGAGTGCAACCTATAGGAAAGACGTATAAAACCAGGGATGAAATTCATGTAAATGCAGTGTTAAATCGTTTGTCAGTGGGATGCGTATACGGCAGGATAGCGCGCCCAACGGAAACACATACACACATCACTACGTTCCGGTGATGACATAACAAGGCAACCCGGACGGTTGTCGCTCGACATTTTGGAGAATTTGAATGGCTATTAGCACACCGATGCTGGTGACATTTCTCGTTTATATTTTTGGCATGATCCTGATAGGGTTTTTGGCATGGCGTTCCACTAAAAACTTTGACGACTACATCCTCGGCGGGCGCAGCTTAGGCCCGATGGTCACCGCACTCTCTGCGGGCGCTTCCGACATGAGCGGCTGGCTGCTGATGGGGCTGCCGGGCGCGATTTTCATCTCCGGTATCTCCGAAAGCTGGATCGCCATCGGTCTGACCGTCGGCGCGTGGATCAACTGGAAGCTGGTGGCAGGCCGTCTGCGCGTGCACACCGAAGCCAACAACAACGCCCTGACGCTGCCGGACTACTTCACCGGACGCTTTGAAGATAACAGCCGTATCCTGCGCATTATCTCCGCGGTGGTGATCCTGCTGTTCTTCACCATCTACTGTGCCTCCGGCATCGTGGCGGGCGCGCGCCTGTTCGAAAGCACCTTCGGCATGAGCTATGAAACCGCCCTGTGGGCCGGCGCCGCAGCAACCATCCTCTATACCTTCGTGGGCGGATTCCTGGCGGTAAGCTGGACCGATACCGTGCAGGCGAGCCTGATGATCTTCGCCCTGATCCTGACTCCGGTGATTGTCATTTTCACCGTCGGCGGCTTTGGCGAATCGCTGGAAGTGATCAAGCAGAAGAGCATCGAAAACGTCGATATGCTGAAAGGGCTGAACTTCGTCGCCATTGTCTCTCTGATGGGCTGGGGCCTGGGCTACTTCGGCCAGCCGCACATTCTGGCGCGCTTCATGGCGGCGGATTCTCACCACACCATCGTTCACGCGCGTCGCATCAGCATGACGTGGATGATCCTGTGTCTGGCGGGGGCGTGTGCGGTCGGCTTCTTCGGTATCGCGTACTTCAACAACAACCCGGCGCAGGCGGGCGCGGTGAACCAGAACGCCGAGCGCGTATTCATCGAGCTGGCGCAGATCCTGTTCAACCCGTGGATTGCCGGTATTCTGCTCTCCGCGATCCTCGCGGCGGTGATGTCCACCCTGAGCTGTCAGCTGCTGGTGTGCTCCAGCGCCATCACCGAAGACCTCTACAAAGCGTTCCTGCGTAAGGGCGCGAGCCAGAAAGAGCTGGTGTGGGTAGGGCGCTTTATGGTGCTGGTGGTTGCGCTGGTGGCGATTGCGCTGGCGGCAAACCCGGAAAACCGCGTCCTGGGGCTGGTGAGCTACGCCTGGGCGGGCTTCGGTGCGGCATTTGGTCCGGTGGTGCTGTTCTCTGTACTGTGGTCACGCATGACCCGCAACGGCGCGCTGGCGGGGATGATTATCGGTGCGGTAACCGTTATCGTCTGGAAACAGTTCGCGTGGCTGGGCCTGTACGAAATCATTCCGGGCTTCATCTTCGGCAGCCTCGGTATCGTGGTGTTTAGCCTGCTGGGTAAAGCGCCGTCTGCGTCTATGCAGAAACGCTTTGCGGAGGCGGACGCGCACTATCACTCAGCGCCGCCGTCTAAGCTCCAGGCTGAGTAATTTTCCCCTCACCCTAACCCTCTCCCCGGTGGGGAGAGGGGATAGTCCTTTCATCTATGTGAGTCTTCATCAATGAGAATTAAAACAGGGTTAATGGTGGCAGCATTCGTGATGCTGGCGGGCTGTAGCGCACCCGCACAGCACGCGGCGGTGGAAACCTGCAAAGCAGAAAATCAGATGCAGCAGACCACGCTTTATTTCGGCTTAAACCGTCCTGCCGGGGCGCAAATCACAGGCAACGAATGGCAGCAGTTTGTCGACCAGGACGTGACGCCACGCTTTCGCGATGGTTTAACGGTATTTGATGCGCGCGGTCAGTGGCTGGGGAATGATGGAAAAGTGGCGCGCGAGCCGAGCAAGGCATTGATGCTGATCCACGGTAAAGATGCGCAGAGCGAGAAGAACATCGAAGCGTTGCGCGGAATTTATAAATCACGCTTCGCGCAGGAGTCGGTGATGCGGGTCGACCAGCCGGTGTGCGTGCAGTTTTAATGAAAACGGCGGGATAACCCGCCGTTGTTGTATCGTAGGCCCGTGCAAGCGAAGCGCCGCCGGGCACAAAACTTACAGCACCAACCCCGCAAAGCTCGCCGACAGCAGGCTTACCAGCGTTGCCCCGTATACAAGGCGTAAACCAAACCGTGACACCACGTTACCCTGTTGCTCATTCAGACCTTTTATTGCCCCCGCCACAATGCCAATGGAAGCGAAGTTAGCGAACGATACCAGGAACACGGACAAAATCCCCAGCCCGCGCGGTGACATTTGATGGGCTATTTTTTGCAGCTCGATCATCGCCACAAATTCATTCGCCACCAGTTTAGTTGCCATAATGCTCCCCGCGCTTAAGGCATCGCTCAGCGGAATACCAATAAGCCACGCCAGCGGATAAAACACATAACCCAGAATCTGCTGGAAGCTCATGCCAAATATGCCGGAGAAGAGGGCGTTAATGGCGCTAATAAGGGCGATAAAGCCAATCAGCATCGCCAGAATAATCATCGCCACCTTAAAACCGGCCAGAATATACTCGCCCAGCATTTCAAAGAAGCTCTGGGATTCGTGCAGTTTTTCCAGCCTGATATCCGGCTCCGCTTCCGGGCGGACCGGGTTAATGACCGAAAGAATAATAAAGGTGCTGAACATGTTCAGGATCAGCGCCGCGACGACAAACCTGGCGTCGAGCATAGTCATATAGGCCCCGACAATCGACAGCGAAACCGTCGACATGGCCGTGGCAGCCATCGTAAACAGACGACGCGAGGAGAGATCGCCCAGCACGCCTTTGTAGGCAATGAAGTTTTCCGACTGACCGAGGATCAGCGAACTCACCGCGTTAAAGGATTCCAGCTTGCCCATGCCGTTCAGTTTTGACAGCAGCGTCCCGATCACCCGAATAAAGATCGGCAGAATACGCCAGTGCTGAAGAATACCAATCAGCGCCGAGATAAAAATAATGGGGCAGAGCACGCCAAGGAAAATGAACGCCAGCCCTTTTTCACCCATCCCGCCAAAGACAAAATTCGTCCCTTCGGCAGCGAATTTAAGCAGCGACTCAAAGAAACCGGAAACGTATTTAATAATAAACAGGCCGCTTTCTGCGTGGAGGAAAAAGAACGCCAGCGCGATTTCGATCACGATCAGCTGTAAAACGAAACGAATACGAATTTTTCGGCGGTCGAAACTCACCAGCCAGGCGAGCGCAAGAATAATCACCAGCGCCAGCAGGAAATGGACAATTTTAAACATGGCTTATTTTCAGTTGGTTTTCGAGGCGGACATTTAGCCACAGCCCCGGTTAACCGTAAATGGGCATTTTCGTTATACCTTATAAACGTAACGGTTACTCAGGCAATTATTACTCCGCAATGCGTTTACATCTGGTCATCAAAACTCAACACATTTCGCTTGTTTTTCTTGTTGCCGTAATGATAATCACTATCACAAGAATTTACTTTTCTTTGCATCAGTTGACCGCGATAAACATTTAAGGTGTCGGCATGTTTGTTCCTTTTCTCATTATGTTACGTGAAGGCCTTGAAGCGGCCCTGATTGTTAGCCTTATCGCCAGTTATCTGAAGCGTACCCAGCGCGGACGCTGGATTGGCGTCATGTGGGTTGGGGTTTTCCTTGCTGCGGCGCTCTGCCTGGGCCTCGGTATCCTCATCAACGAAACCACCGGGGAGTTCCCGCAGAAAGAGCAGGAGCTGTTTGAAGGGATCGTCGCCGTGATTGCGGTGGTGATCCTCACCTGGATGGTGTTCTGGATGCGCAAGGTCTCCCGTAACGTGAAGGTACAGCTTGAGCAGGCGGTGGATAACGCCCTGCAAAAAGGCAACCACCACGGCTGGGCGCTGATCATGATGGTCTTTTTCGCCGTGGCGCGTGAAGGCCTGGAGTCTGTGTTCTTCCTGCTCGCGGCTTTTCAGCAGGACGTGGGCATCTGGCCGCCGCTGGGCGCGGTGCTCGGGCTGGCCACGGCGGTTGTGCTTGGCTTCCTGCTCTACTGGGGCGGCATTCGTCTTAACCTGGGCGCGTTCTTCAAGTGGACCAGCCTGTTTATTCTGCTGGTGGCCGCAGGGCTGGCGGCAGGGGCGATCCGCGCCTTCCACGAAGCGGGTCTGTGGAACCACTTCCAGGACGTGGCGTTCGATCTCAGCAACGTCCTGTCGACCCATTCACTGACCGGTACCCTGCTCGAAGGGATCTTCGGCTACCAGGAAACGCCGAGCGTCAGCGAAGTGGCGATGTACTTTATCTATCTGGTTCCGGCGCTGATCCTGTTCGCTATGCCGCCGCGTACCGGCTCGCAGGCGTCGCGCGTAGCGCCGTAAGTGCTGTTTTAGTTACAACATACTTTTAAAGGGAAGAGTCATGGCCATTCAGTTCCGTCGTAGTGCGTTATGCGCAGGCATTGCCGCGCTGTTCGTGTCTGCCTTCACCGCTCAGGCGGCAGATATTCCGCAGGTAAAAGTCACCGTCAACGATAAACAGTGCGAGCCGATGACCATCACGGTTAACAGCGGTAAAACGCAGTTTATTATTCAGAACCACAGCCAGAAGGCGCTGGAGTGGGAAATCCTGAAAGGCGTGATGGTGGTGGAAGAGCGCGAGAATATCGCGCCGGGCTTCAGCCAGAAGATGACCGCAAATCTTCAGCCCGGGGAATATGACATGACCTGCGGCCTGCTGACTAACCCGAAAGGTAAGCTGATCGTCAAAGGCGCAGCGACGGCGGACGCGGCCAAAGGCACGGCGCTGCTGAGCCTCGGCGACGCCATTACCGCCTATAAAGCCTATGTCACCAAAGAGACAGCGGACCTGGTGGCAGGCACCAAAGCCTTTACCGACGCGGTGAAAGCGGGCGACATCGAAAAAGCGAAATCCCTGTATGCGCCTACCCGTCAGCACTACGAGCGCATTGAGCCGATTGCCGAACTATTCTCTGACCTTGATGGCAGCATTGACGCCCGTGAAGACGACTACGAGCAGAAGGCCACCGATCCGAAATTCACCGGCTTCCACCGTCTGGAAAAAGCCCTGTTTGGCGATAACTCCACCAGTGGGATGGAGAAATACGCCGAGCAGCTCAACAGCGACGTGCTGGAGCTGCAAAAACGCATCAGCGAGCTGGCATTCCCACCGTCGAAAGTGGTGGGTGGCGCAGCGGGCCTGATTGAAGAAGTGGCCGCCAGCAAAATCAGCGGTGAAGAAGATCGTTACAGCCACACCGACCTGTGGGACTTCCAGGCGAACGTCGACGGCGCACAGAAAATTGTCGAGCTGCTGCGGCCTCAGCTGCAAAAAGAGAACGGCGAGCTGCTGGCGAAAGTGGATGCCAACTTTAAGAAAGTTGACGCTATCCTGGCGAAATACCGCACCAAAGATGGATTCGAAACCTACGACAAGCTGACCGATGCTGACCGTAACGCGCTGAAAGGCCCGATTACGACGCTGGCGGAAGATCTCTCCCTGCTGCGTGGCGTACTGGGTCTGGATTAAGCGATGAACAGGCATGACGAATACGACGTGGCGGAACCTTCCCGACGTCGGTTATTAAAAGGGGTAGGGGCGCTGGGCGGCGCGTTTGCCCTGGCGGGCGGCTGTCCGGTGGCGCATGCGGCAAAACCGCAGAGCGCTCCCGGCACGCTCTCCCCGGATGCGCGTATGGAAACGCAGCCGTTTTATGGTGAGCACCAGGCGGGGATCCTGACGCCGCAGCAGGCCTCGATGATGCTGGTGGCTTTCGATTCGCTGGCAAGTGATAAAGCCGACCTTGAGCGTCTGTTCAGGCTGTTGACCACGCGTATTGCCTTCCTCACCGCCGGCGGTCCCGCACCGGAAACACCGAATCCGCGCCTGCCGCCGATGGATTCCGGCATCCTCGGCGCGTTTATCGCTCCCGATAATCTGACCATCACCGTGTCGGTGGGGGAATCGCTGTTTGATGATCGCTACGGACTGGCGAAGCAGAAGCCGAAAGCGCTGCAAAAAATGACGCGATTCCCGAATGATTCTCTCGACGCGGCGCTGTGCCACGGCGATCTGCTCTTGCAGATCTGCGCTAATACCCAGGATACGGTGATCCATGCCCTGCGCGATATTATCAAGCACACCCCGGATCTGCTGAGCGTGCGCTGGAAGCGGGAAGGTTTTATCTCTGACCACGCCGCGCGCAGTAAAGGGAAAGAGACGCCGGTCAACCTGCTGGGCTTCAAAGACGGCACCGCCAACCCGGACAGCAGCAATACCGCGTTGATGAAGAACGTGGTATGGGTGACGGCGGATCAGGGCGAACCGGCCTGGGCGGTCGGAGGCACCTATCAGGCGGTGCGTATCATTCAGTTCCACGTGGAGTTCTGGGACCGCACGCCGCTGAAAGAGCAGCAAACTATCTTCGGTCGCGATAAGCAAACCGGAGCACCGCTCGGCATGAAGCACGAGCACGATGAACCCGACTACGCCCGTGATCCGAACGGGGATGTCATCGCGCTGGACAGCCATATTCGCCTCGCCAATCCTCGCACCAAAGAGACGCAATCCAGCCTGATGATGCGCAGGGGCTACAGCTACTCGCTGGGGGTGACCAACTCCGGTCAGCTTGATATGGGACTGCTGTTTGTCTGCTATCAGCACGATCTGGAGAAGGGATTCCTCACCGTGCAGAAGCGGCTCAACGGCGAAGCGCTGGAGGAATATATTAAGCCCATCGGCGGCGGCTATTTCTTTGCCCTGCCCGGCGCGCGTGACGCGAACGCCTGGCTCGCTCAGGGTCTGATAGAAGCCTGATAATCGTCCCTGCGACAGTTCGCGGGGACATTATTTTTTCGAAGGACTATCTTATTGTTATATTTCTGTAATATTTCTATATAAGACTGATTTTCCATGTAGGGGCAGTCCTAAAAGTTGCATTCAGGTAAAATAAATGTTGCATTTATGATAATTCCTGATGTACTTAAGTGAAGACAGCGGTAGTTCCCGGCAGTGATGCTAACTCACTATGGAGATCGCGAATGGTTGCGTCCTGTACTGGACAAGGTAAACACATCAACCGCAGTACCCGGCGCGGAGGCTCAGACTCCGGCAGCGATTTCTTCACCACCAAATTCTCTCCTTCACCTCAAGAACCTTTTTCTACCGACGTGCATAACGGTGCGCGTAGCCGTTGTATATCGTCATCCGGTAATGCAAGCAATGGCTTACAAGGAAGCCAACCCTCTGATGTTCGTGCGCATAATCGTGCCGATGCTGGCGCGTGTGATGAATACCAACAACTCAAGGTGCTATCCATGGGAAGACAGAAAGCAGTGATCAAAGCTCGTCGTGAAGCAAAACGTGTGCTGAGACGGGATTCACGTAGCCATAAGCAGCGTGAAGAAGAATCGGTCACCTCGCTTGTGCAGATGAGCGGCGTAGAATCCATTGGCATGGCGCGGGACAGCCGCGATGCATCGCCAATTGTGGCGCGGAATGAAGCTCAGGCGCACTACCTGAATGCTATCGAGAGTAAACAGGTCATCTTTGCAACCGGGGAAGCCGGATGCGGGAAAACCTGGATCAGCGCCGCCAAAGCGGCGGAGGCGCTGATTCATAAGGACGTGGAAAGGATCATCGTTACCCGTCCGGTACTGCAAGCGGATGAAGATCTGGGCTTCCTGCCCGGCGATATTTCCGAGAAGTTTGCCCCGTACTTCAGGCCCGTCTATGACGTGCTGGTGAAGCGGTTGGGCGCTTCCTTTATGCAGTACTGCCTGCGACCAGAGATTGGCAAGGTGGAAATCGCGCCGTTCGCCTATATGCGCGGACGTACATTTGAAAATGCGGTCGTCATTCTTGACGAGGCTCAGAACGTGACCGCTGCGCAAATGAAGATGTTTTTAACGCGCCTCGGGGAGAACGTGACGGTTATCGTCAACGGCGATATTACCCAGTGTGACCTGCCGTCGGGCGTGAAGTCCGGCCTGAGCGATGCCATGTCACGTTTTGAGGAAGATGAGATGATAGGGGTGGTCCGCTTCACAAAAGAGGACTGCGTCCGCTCAGCGCTGTGCCAACGAACGCTGGAAGTGTACTCCGACTAAGATCATTTCACATTTTAAGTCATTTCTTCCCGGCGTTATGCCGGGAAGCTTCCTTTATTCCCTCTGCACGCGTGGCTTTTTTAAATCATATTTATTTCCTATAGCATTCAACGGGATTTACGCCCCGTTTTGCGGTAATAATAATATTACTGTTAATTTGCTGCGAACGCTTTTTATACAGGTCACGGAAATGTGATATGTATTTATAATACCCACAAAATATCTATGAGTATAATGATCATGCTAATTATTGGTTTAAAAGTAAACGTGAATGTTGTCACAGAACATGACTAAGCAGTAAAAATTAAGTTGGTGTCTTTTGGGTAATTATCTATGTTTCGTACTTGTTCAGACAAAATTCTAAAAAGAAACTCGCCAGGGGATCGTTTCCTCTGGAACATCACGCTAAGGGTCATACATGAACGAACTGGTTAGTGCAATTAATGGTGTTATCTGGAGCCCGGCGTTAATATTTTTATGTCTGGGTGTCGGCCTCTATTTCTCGCTGCGTAGTCGCTTTCTGCAATTACGGCATATAAAACTTATGATTACCCTCATGTTTCAGGGGCGTCCTACCGAGGCAGGCGTGTCGTCGTTTCAGGCGCTGACGATGACGCTGGCGGGCCGCGTGGGGACAGGGAATATTGCCGGTGTAGCGACCGCCATTACCTTTGGTGGACCCGGTGCGCTTTTCTGGATGTGGATCGTGGCATTTTTGGGGGCAAGCTCTGCTTTTGTCGAATCTACGTTAGGTCAGGTTTATAAAGAGAAAATTAACGGCGAATATCGTGGTGGTCCTGCCTTTTATATTGAGAAAGGGTTAGGCGTGAAGTGGTACGCATGGTTATTTGCCATCGTAACGATTTTCTCCTGCGGATTATTACTGCCAGGTGTGCAGGCAAACTCTATTGGTGCGAGCCTGGATATTGCTTTTGGTCTGAGCCCAAATGTCACGGCGGCGTTACTTGCTGTGCTGTTGAGTTTTATTATTTTTGGTGGCGTAAAAAGGATTGCCAGCTTTAGCAGCATGGTGGTTCCGTTTATGGCGCTCGGCTATATTATTGTGGCGTGCGTGATTATCGCTATCAATATTGATCAGCTTCCTTCAGTTATATTGCTGATCTGGAAAAGTGCTTTTGGCCTTGAAGCTGGGTTTGGCGCTATTCTGGGCCAGGCCATCATGTGGGGCGTGAAGCGTGGCGTCTATTCCAACGAGGCGGCGCAGGGTACCGGGCCACATGCCTCCTCGGCGGCGGCCGTAAGCCATCCGGTGAAACAGGGGCTGGTTCAGGCGTTCTCCGTGTACATCGACACGCTGTTTGTCTGCTCCGCGACCGGGTTTATGCTGTTGATCACCGGGCTGTATAACGTGCAGGGCGTCGACGGCGCAGCGCTCTATACCGGAATAGCAGGCGTGGCCGCAGGACCGGGATATGTCCAGACGGCAATGGAAAGTATGATGCCGGGCTTCGGTAATTACTTTGTTGCCATCGCGCTGTTCTTCTTTGCCTTCACCACGATCATTGCTTACTACTACATCGCTGAAACGAATATCGCCTACATCAACCGTAAGATTCATCGCCCGTGGCTGACGTTCCTGCTCAAGCTGTGTCTGATGGCTTCGACGGTATATGGCACGGTACGCACCGCGGATCTGGCCTGGGGATTAGGGGATATCGGCGTAGGGCTGATGGCATGGCTCAACATTATTGCCATCGTTCTGTTGCATAAAAAAGCGTTTGCCAGCCTGAAGGATTATGAAATCCAGAATGCACAGGGGTTGGATCCACACTTTGACCCGGTTCGGCTGGGGATTAAAAATGCGGATTACTGGCTGGAGGAGCGTAAGGATGAAGCGGGTGCTCAGCCTGAGCAGGTTTCATCTCCTGAAGGAAAGGAGTCGGTAGGGAAGTTGAATAGCTGAGGAATGGTTGAGACAGGCCCGTGCTTTTGTACGGGCTTTCTTTTTTTGTAGGTGAGGCAGCTCCTGTCGCACCGGGGGGATTGACTCGCTTCGCTCTCAGTCTGTCCAACTGGCTGCGCCAGTTGTCGAACCCCGGTCGGGGGTTCTCATCCCCCCCAAAGGCGTGCGACATGCGAAAAAAAAGCCCGCATTTTCATGCGAGCTCTTCTTCAAATATGGCGGTGAGGGGGGGATTCGAACCCCCGATACGTTGCCGTATACACACTTTCCAGGCGTGCTCCTTCAGCCACTCGGACACCTCACCATATTGTTTTGCTGCCTGACCGCTTGGGGGGCAACGGGGCGCTACTATAGGGAGTTGCGCTAAAACGGTCAAGCAGATTTTCAGCATTCGTGCTTGTTCGGTTAAGCCTTAATCAGCTTATGTCGCAGCGCGCAGGATTAACGCTGCGAATCGAGCACTTCGCTATTTTTCACCACGTCCTGCGCTTTGCTGTAGCTTTCGATCAGCAGCTGGTAGGCCGGGAAGATGTGTGTGTACACCTCAGCCCATTCACCCGCATCTTCACGGTTCCACGTGCGCTGAATTTCGGAAGCAACAGCAGCCGTGTCCATCGGCACCACGCCTGCCTGCACCACGCGCGCCAGGGTGATCTCCTGCGCCATTTTGCTGTAGGTGCCGGAGGCATCAATCACCGCAAACACTTTATATCCGTCCGCCACCGCGCTGATGGACGGGAAGGCCATGCAGACGCTGGTGATCGTCCCCGCGATAATCAGCGTTTTGCGCCCGGTGGCTTTCACCGCCGCCACGAACTCCGGGTTATCCCAGGCGTTGATCTCACCCTTGCGTGCCACATACTGTGCGTGCGGCGCGTTGGCGTGGATCTCCGGGATAAGCGGGCCGTTCGGTCCCTGTGGAACCGACGCCGTGGTGATCACCGGGATCTTCGCCAGCGAGGCGATTTTTGCCAGCGCTGCTGCACGGGCGCGCAGCTCAGGCATTGGCATGTCTCCTACGGTCTGGAACAGCCCGCTCTGGTGATCGATAAGCAGCATAACGGCATCGTTTACGTCAATAACGGGACGTGCACCGTTGAAGTTTGCAGGGGTAGACATAATGCGCTCCTTATTACGTTTAGATTTGGCCAAAGCGGCCGGAGTTGAAATCGCGAATAGCCTCGGCAATTTCGGTTTTACTGTTCATCACAAACGGGCCATAGCCCACGATGGGTTCATTCAGCGGCTCCCCGGCCATCAGCAGCACTTTGGCATCGCTGCTGGCTTCGAGATGCAGTTGGTCACCGCTCTGACTCAGCACGACCAGTTGCGCCTCACCGGCAGGCGTGGTGCCGTTCACCGTCACGCTGCCTTCAACGACAACCAGCGCCGTGCTCCAGCCTTCGGGCTGATTGAGCGTCAGATGGCTACCCTGGCGCAGCGCGAGATCCCACACGTTCAGCGGTGAGAAGGTATGCGCCGGGCCGGTTACCTCTCCAAAACGGCCAGCAATCACGCGCAATGTTCCGCTGTTATCCGGCAGGGTGACCACCGGGATATCCGACTGAGTGATGCTCTGGTAGCCAGGCGTCGCCATTTTGTCTTTAGCGGGCAGGTTGACCCACAGCTGCATCATTTTCAGTTCACCGCCTTTCTGCGAAAACGCGCTGGAGTGGAACTCCTCGTGCAAAATGCCTGCGCCTGCCGTCATCCACTGCACATCGCCTGGGCCAATAACGCCGCCTCTGCCAGTGGAATCACGGTGCTCCACTTCGCCTGAGTAGACGATGGTCACCGTTTCAAAACCGCGATGAGGGTGCTCGCCCACGCCGCGTTTCGCGCCGTCCGCCGGGAAGGTATGCGGTCCGGCGTAGTCCAGCAGCAGGAACGGGCTCAGGGGCTCGCCGTGCGTCTGGTAAGAAAACATCGAACGAACCGGAAAACCGTCACCGACCCAGTGCGGCCGAGGTGCGGTATACACGCCTGTTACGTTTTTCATGATTAACTCCTGATGTCCTGTTGATGGAATTAGCTTATATTCAGGGTTAATATCCCGGTAGATAGCAAAAATGACATTCACTGTTCCTTAAATGGAACAATGGAGGCGTATGCAGGATCTCAATGATTTCGTATGGTTTGTGAAGGTGGTGGAGCATGGTGGCTTTGCGGCGGCGGGTCGGGCGCTCGATCAGCCTAAGTCGAAACTGAGCCGTCGGATTGCGCAGCTGGAAGAACGCCTGGGCGTTCGGTTGATCCAACGTACCACGCGGCAGTTTGCGGTGACGGAGGTGGGGCAGACGTTCTATCAGCACTGTAAAGCCATGCTGGTGGAAGCTGAAGCTGCGGAGGAGGCGGTGGCTGCTTTACAGGCTGAGCCGCGCGGTATGGTCCGGATCACCTGTCCTGTCACCTTGCTGCACGTTCACGTGGGGCCCATGCTGGCGCGGTTTATGGCGCGCTATCCAGGGATCAACCTCCAGCTCGAAGCCACCAATCGCCGGGTCGATCTGGTGGCGGAGGGGGTGGATGTGGCGATCCGCGTTCGTCCGCGCCCGTTTGATGACAGCGATCTGGTATTAAGGGTGCTGGCGGACAGGGGGCACTGTCTGGTTGCCGGGCCGGCACTGATTGAACGGATGGGCAACCCGGCGATGCCCTCTGAACTCAGCGAGTGGCCGGGGTTAAGTATGGGGGCGGGCAAGCACCTGCATAAGTGGGAATTGAGCGGGCCGGAGGGCGCAAAGGCAGAAATTCACTTCACGCCGCGCCTGGTGACTACCGACATGCTGGCGCTGCGGGAGGCGGCGATGGCGGGCGTGGGCGTGGTACAGCTGCCCATTTTGATGGTGAAGGATCAGCTGGCTTCAGGTGAACTTGTTCGGGTGCTGAATGCCTGGGAACCCAGACGGGAAGTGATCCACGCGGTGTATCCATCCCGGCGCGGCCTGCTGCCATCGGTCAGGACGCTGGTGGATTTTCTCACCGAAGAGTATGCAAAGATGGTTGAAGACTAGCTTTTTGTAGGTCGGGTAAGCGTAGCGCCACCCGACATAAAGAACGCAGGGAGCGAATCTCCTTACGGAGAATATAAAAGAAAAAAGCCCGTACTTTCGTACGAGCTCTTGTCTTGAATATGGCGGTGAGGGGGGGATTCGAACCCCCGATACGTTGCCGTATACACACTTTCCAGGCGTGCTCCTTCAGCCACTCGGACACCTCACCATATTGTCATCCCGTTGTTGTCGGGACGGGCGCTAATGTAAGGAAAAGCCGTACTGCCGTCAACCCACTTTTTCAGTAATTTAGCGTGTTTAGACAAACTTCAGGCAACCTGATTCCGAAATGTGCGAAATGCGCCTCTTTTATCAGCAACGCGGTTTAGCGATAAATTTGTTATGCTGGCAAGCCAGTTGAAAATGAAAATAAAACAGCGCAATAAAAGGCAATGACTATGGATATTATCTTCTATCACCCCACTTTTGATACGGCTTACTGGATTAACGCGCTTACGGCGGCACTGCCTGGCGCACGCGTTCGCGAATGGAAACAGGGCGATAAGGAACATGCTGACTACGCGCTGGTCTGGCATCCCCCGGTCGAAATGCTTCAGGGACGACGTTTGAAGGCGGTGTTTGCTCTTGGTGCGGGTGTGGATTCCATTCTCAGTAAGCTGAAGGCACACCCTGAAATGCTGCCGGAGGATATTCCCCTGTTTCGTCTGGAAGATACCGGTATGGGGCAGCAGATGCAGGAATATGCCGTGAGCCAGGTGCTGCACTGGTTCCGACGTTTCGACGATTATCAGGCGTTTAAACAGCAATCCCACTGGGAACCGCTTCCTGATTATCAGCATGAAGATTTCACCATCGGCATCCTCGGCGCGGGTGTACTGGGTTCGAAAGTCGCCGAAGCGCTCGCGCCGTGGGGCTTCCCACTGCGCTGCTGGAGCCGGAGCCGTAAGGATTATCCAGGCGTCGAGAGCTTTGCCGGAACGGACGAACTCCCGGCGTTCCTGAAAGGGACTCGCGTCCTCATTAACCTGCTGCCGAATACGGCGGAAACGGTCGGCATTATCAATGGCACGCTCCTCAACCAGTTGGCAGAAGACAGCTACTTAATGAACCTGGCGCGCGGGGTACACGTTGTGGAAGACGATCTGCTGAAAGCGCTGGATAGCGGTAAACTGAAAGGCGCAATGCTGGATGTCTATAGCCGCGAACCGCTGCCGACAGACAGCCCGCTCTGGGCACATCCGCGCGTGGCGATGACGCCTCATATTGCGGCCGTGACGCGACCGGCGGAGGCCGTGGCGTACATCTCGCATACCATCAGCGAAATAGAGAAGGGCAACGCGGTGACCGGACAGGTCGACAGACAGCGAGGCTACTGAGAGAAACCCGGCGTTCGCCGGGTTTTTGCTAATATTCGCCGCTGATAACTGCTATCCTTTGGAAAAACCGCAGAGGAGAGAAAGATGTATCCCGTTGACCTGCATATGCACACCGTCGCCAGTACCCACGCTTACAGTAACCTCCATGATTATATCGCTCAGGCGAAGCTGAAAGGCATTAAACTGTTTGCGATAACCGATCACGGTCCGGATATGGCGGATGCGCCGCACTACTGGCATTTTGTGAATATGCGTATCTGGCCACGCCTGGTGGACGGTATCGGGATACTGCGCGGCATCGAAGCGAACATCAAAAATACTGACGGTGAGATTGACTGCACCGGCCCGATGCTGACCTCGTTAGATCTGATCCTCGCCGGCTTCCACGAGCCGGTCTTTGCGCCCCAGGATAAAGAGACCAACACCGCAGCGATGATTGCCACTATTGCCAGCGGCAACGTGCACATTATTAGCCACCCGGGAAATCCGAAATACCCGATTGATATTCAGGCCGTGGCGCAGGCGGCAGCGAAGCACCGCGTGGCGCTGGAGATTAACAACTCCTCCTTTGTTCACTCGCGTAAGGGCAGTGAAGCCAACTGCCGCGAAGTGGCGGCGGCCGTGCGTGACGCGGGCGGCATGGTGGCGCTGGGCTCTGATTCACACACGGCCTTCACGCTGGGTGATTTCAGCGAGTGCCTGAAAATATTGCGGGACGTGAATTTCCCGGAAGAACAGATCCTGAACGTCACGCCGCGTCGTATGCTCGACTTCCTTGAGTCGCGCGGCATGGCACCGATTGATGAATTTGCCGATCTTTAATTAATAACGGAATAAAAACATGAATGAGTTTTCCATCCTTTGCCGCGTGCTGGGCACCTTATATTACCGCCAGCCGCAGGATCCGCTGCTGGTTCCGCTGTTTACCCTGATTCGTGAAGGTAAACTGGCGCAGAGCTGGCCGCTGGAACAGGATGAGTTGCTGGAACGCTTGCAAAAAAGCTGCGATATGCAGCAGATTTCAACGGATTACAACGCGCTGTTTGTGGGGGAAGAGTGTCGCGTGTCGCCGTATCGTTCTGCCTGGCAGGAAGGTGCGACCGAAGCGGAAGTTCGGACGTTTCTTTCAGAACGGGGCATGCCGCTGACGGATATGCCTGCCGATCATATCGGTACCCTGCTGCTGGCGGCCTCCTGGATTGAAGATAATGCAGGTGATGATGAGAACGAGGCGATTGAAACCCTGTTCGAAACGTATTTGCTTCCGTGGGTTGGCACCTTCCTGGGTAAAGTTGAAGCCCATGCCACCTCGCCGTTCTGGAGAGCGCTGGCTCCGCTGACGCGTGACGCCATCGCTGCCATGTGGGACGAGCTGGAAGAAGAGAACGAAGAGTGATTTGAATCACAAAAATCCTGCAACGATACATTTCAACTTGCACGTAATGTGCTTCTGATCTCATTTCTATGGTGCGCATCTGCTAAGATGCGCACCATGAACATACTACTTTGTATTGCAATCACGACTGGCATCCTCTCCGGCCTCTGGGGTTGGGTGGCTGTTTCTCTCGGCTTGTTGAGCTGGGCTGGTTTTCTTGGCTGCACGGCCTATTTCGCCTGCCCGCAGGGTGGTCTCAAAGGGCTCTTCATCTCCGGCTGTACTCTGATGAGCGGTGTGATTTGGGCGCTGGTCATTATGAAAGGCAGCGCGCTGGCGCCGCATGTGGAAATCCTGGGATACGCCATCACCGGCATTGTGGCCTTCCTGATGTGCGTTCAGGCAAAACATCTGCTGTTGTCCTTTGTGCCCGGCACGTTCATGGGTGCCTGCGCGACCTTTGCGGGGCAGGGGGACTGGAAGCTGGTGGTCCCTTCGCTCATGCTGGGATTACTGTTTGGCTACGCCATGAAGAACAGCGGCCTCTGGCTTGCGGCCCGACGCGAGAAGAGCCAGAGCGTTCCTGCGGTAAGTAAATAAAAAAAGGCGAGACGGAAATCTCGCCTTTTTTATGCGCCGCCGATTATGACTCTGGCGGCACCGACATCTCTCGGTATTTCACCAGCACCGCATTACTCACGTCACTTTTGTTCTGAAGATCCCACAAGCCGCGATCGATACCGTCATTAATCAGGAAAATCACGCCGGTTTCGATGGCCGACATCAGACACAGCATGACCGGCTCGTTAGAGGTATAGCCAATTTCACCCTCCAGCAGACGCTGGTAATCGATAAAGCGGAACACCCCGGCCTGCACTTCATAAGAGAGAATCGTTTTGCTGGTGGTCACGGAGGATAATATCTCACCCGTGCTCACGTTAACCACGCGCAGGTTGACGGCAATCTGATCCAGCTGATACTGCGTGTCGGCCCCGATGCCAAAGTAACGCGCACCCGCGCCGCCCGATTTCACGTTACTTTCGTAGCCGATAATCGAGCCTTCCACCATGATATTGGCTGCGGTGAGAGACTGTAGCGGCATGCGGTTATTGACGCCAACGGTACCATTCTCCTGCGCGGCACGAATGATTTTTCGTTCGTTAAGCAGGTTTTGCAGCCCCTGACGTTCCAGCGGGATAAACCAGCGAGAATCTTTCAGGGCGGTGACCAGCATTGCGGTGGCGCTCTGCGGTACGGCCGTCGAGAAGTTACTGGCCGGATACGGTTTGAACTGGCCCGTCTCATCCTGAATGTTATAGACCGAGACGAATATCTTCCCGGTAGGGACCGGCAGATGTGTCAGATCCCGGTAGCTCTGGGCACGAGGCATTAGGGTGGGTTTAGCGGCTTCTTTTGGCGGGGCAGTTAAACAACCGCTTAATAAGCACACTGCAACTAAAATAAAAAAGCGCTGCATAATAATTGTCCTTATTTTGGGGTTGTTTAGAAATCAGTTGAACTGGTCTGCAAACCGGAAACCTGGATTGTCGACGTTTTACCGGTTTTTCGGTCTGTCACATTTAACTGAAGCTGCCCGTCTTTATTGGCAATATCGACGATAAAGTCGTTAGTGACCATCCGGCCGGGTTTTCCGGTATTAATGTTGGTTAATAAGCCACCTAATATTTGCGACTGGATGGCCTGAGTGAAATTATCCAGGGCCGACGGGGTCTCGATACCGAAATCATCGTCATAGCTGGGGTCTTTATAGGAGTTTTGAGCCTGAGCCTGGTTAAGCATAAAGGCTCCGTTATTCGGGTTGCCGCCAAAATTAGGGTTGCGGAACTGGAATGTCATATTTCCGGCCCAGCTCAACGGCGCAATGAGCATTAACGAAATCACTGTGTGTGCGAGACGCATTACAGCCTCCGAAATAGGTGTCGTTGCTAGAACTCATCTTTTGCTAAATCGCCTGTGCTCAAAAGGGCTTTGTCTAACTGTAGGCGGTTAATAGCTTCTTCTGTTTGTGCCAGCGCGAAAGCGACGTTCTGATCGAAGTCTCTTTTCGTTGGGAATAAAAAAGTCTGGTAAATAACGTCCTGATTAGCGGTTATTGTGATCCAGCTTCCCCACCGCGCACTGGGCCGTTCGTTGATGGTTAAGTTACCCGGATAATCGCTTTCCCACTTATCGCTGAAGGCACGATAAAAATCGTGTCCGACAGAGGTGACGGTGTGATCGGTCAACAGTCCGGGAACTTCCACCTCAACAGCCTGAAGGTTTCCGGCAGCAAGCATAATGCCTGCGGCGGCAATCCAACTTAGGGTGCGTTTCATGCTATTAACGCCTGAGGTTATCGTTTGCCCACGACACCGCCTGCGTGCGATTTTTAACAGCTATCTTTTTGAAAAGATTATAAAGATGCGTCTTAACCGTATTTTCGCTGATAAATAACGAACGGGCGATTTCAATATTTGAAGCACCAATACGCAGTTTGTTCAGGATCTCTTTCTCACGGTGCGTCAGAAGTGCAGATTCTGAACTGTTATAGCGATAATTTCCGGAGTGGGTAATGAGGTAGCTGGCCAGTTTTTGCGAGAAATAACACTCCCCCCGCAATATGCCCTGCAAACCCTCCACGACACGGTTTTCTTCTTCAGTGACGTAAAACACGCCGTTAATATGCGGCCAGCTCTCAATATCGCGGAAAGGATACTCATCAGGCGTATTTAATAACAATACGCGGATATTATTGTTTTTCCTGCTTAAATTATCCTGCCAGTAATGGACCAGTTTTTTATCCGCTTCCATCATATCGAGAAGAATGATGCTGCCAGGAGCGATATCATCAAAAGAACGTTGAATATTATGCAGTTTCCCGTTAAGCGAGAGACATTGTTTTAAATGCTGCAATAACGCTGTCGCTTGTAGGGAAGGTTTTGTGATCAACAATAATGTATGACCGGGTAAGCTATGGACTTCATTAAACATGATGAAACCCCACGTTATTTATGACACCCGGCAGCTGCCCTCGTATTATTGAAAAAGGCACCAGAAGTACTGACAGGTGTGGCACTGCTGTGTGTAGTTAAAAAACCTTCCTCCAAAGGAGGCGGTAAAATTAAAAACAAATAACGTACTGCTGTTTTCAATCTAGCTATTGCAAACTTTAAAGCAAGTGTTAATCATGTAACAGAATGTAAAATTCGATATTAAGTTGTGTATTTTGCAGGGTGAATAGATTTTAAGATAAGGGGAAAGTTGTACAGGTGTATAAACGTGCATAGATTTTGAAAGTCATACAATATATTATAAAGAATTGAATTATTGAGCTTTTAATTATTGTAAGCCAGCCGGTAAAAAGTATGAACTCAGCTAAAAAGTTAAGACTTCTCTAAGCTGGAAATTTTTCTTAAGAAAACTTGCTTCGTGTCACGCACCGGGCAAAAGACATTGCCATGTTTGTCTGTAGAAGCCGCTACAGGTTGGACAGCCTGTCTCGCTGTTGTCCAGGCGCTCAGACAAGAATTTATTTCTGCATTAGTGGTGTGTCGCGTCGTTTCAGGCGAGATTTACGACTTTGAGGTGAATGAGCATATAAAAATAAGGCACACGGGTGAGATATTAAATATGTTTCGGCAGACATACTCTTTTCCGTAACGCGGCGTTAACAAAACGAATCGCGTTAACGGGTAAAGACATACCTATTTTATAGCCAGGTCCAGGGTGACAGCATGAAAAACAAAATGTTGTTTATGATGTTTACATTACTGGGTGCGCCTGGGTTTGTAATCGCAGGTGATTCAGATTTAGCCAGTTCTGAATATAATTTTGCGATAAATGAATTAAGTAAAGCTTCATACAATCAGGCAGCCATTATTGGTCAACAGGGCTCAGGTAATAATGCTGATGTACGCCAGGGCGGTTCTAAATTGCTGTCCATTATTTCCCAAGAGGGCGGGAATAACCGCGCGCATGTTGATCAGTCAGGGACGTATAACCTTGCTTATATCGATCAGACCGGTAACGGCAACGATGCGAGTATTAAGCAGGGCGCTTTTGGCAACACCGCCATGATTATCCAGAAAGGCTCGGGTAACAGGGCGAATATAACGCAGTATGGTACGCAGAAAACAGCAGTTGTAGTACAGAGACAGTCGCAAATGGCTATTCGCGTTATTCAACGCTAGCGATGTGTGACGCCTTAATCAATCCGATGGGGGTTTACCATGAAACTTTTCAAAGTGGCAGTTATTGCAGCAATCGTAGTTTCTGGCAGTGCTTTCGCAGGTGCGGTACCACAATTTGGCGGCGGCCACGGTGGTGGCTGGGGTGGCGGCAATAACGGCCCTGACTCAACCCTGAGCATTTACCAGTACGGCGGCGGTAACTCCGCGCTTGCTTTGCAGACGGACGCCCGAGATTCTGAATTGACCATTACCCAGCACGGTGGCGGTAACGGCGCAGATGTTGGTCAGGGCTCTGATGACAGTTCTATCGATCTGCTGCAAAAAGGCTTTGGTAACAGCGCCACCATCGACCAGTGGAATAGCAAAGACTCTGTGATCAACGTGAAACAGTTCGGCGGCGGCAACGGCGCGGCGGTAGACCAGACAGCGTCCGGCTCAACGGTGACTGTGCACCAGGTTGGCTTTGGCAACAACGCGACCGCACATCAGTACTGATTCAATTCTGTACCAAAAAACAGGGCATGTGCCCTGTTTTTTTTCGGGAGGATCTCATGAGCACCTTCATTCTCCTTGCTGCGCTTGCCAGCCAGATAACGTTCAGCACCTCACAGCAGGCAAATATGACAACCATTATTCCTCAGGTCACGCTGGCAGACGCCTGCGAATGTCAGGTTGAGGTGTTATCTGTCCGACAGGGGCAAGCGGGACAAAGTACATCGCGGCAGAAAAATACTCTTTTTATACCCGCTAATCAGCCGATTGATTTAACGCGAATCAGTTTAAATATTCGTTCAGGGGATGCGGTAAAAATAATCGTCACCGTTTCCGATGGAAAATCGCTTCATTTATCACAGCAGTGGAACGCACCGGTAAGTACGCTTTAATAATTCATGAAATCAATGATTTAATAAAGTGGCGGCGCTGCACAGGTAAGCTATGCTGATATCAAGAACCCAGTCATCGGGTTGCTTAAATTGATACGTCATAACGGAGCGTTTTTACCCCTCAAGGACGAATTTCATTGAGGAGTACAAATAATGTTCAAATCCGCAGCGTGTATTATTTCTGGTCTGGGACTGATCCTGTCCTCTTTTTTATCTCCGGCTTATTCAGCAACTATAGAAAATGGTGGGGTGATTCATTTTCGTGGCGCGGTGGTCGCTGACCCGTGCGAAGTCACGCCCCGGCATCAGCAGTTTGCGATCTCCTGTCCGGAAAATAACCGTATGAAAACGCATACCATCAGTTATGACGAGGCGCTCCGGGGCCATCATCCTCATTCAGCTCTGGCCGCTGTCAGCATGAAATACCTGAATGAACAGAAAACGCTTGCGGTCGTTCAGGTCGATTACCGATAACCGACGTTTTTTTCACGGCAGTTTTTCTCCTTCTCCCTCTGCGATACACTGATGAAAAAGGCGGGTTGCAGAGGGTGTTTATGAGACCGCAAATCGACGTTATTCATGGCGATATCACGACGGTACACGTTGACGTGATCGTCAACGCAGCCAATTCCTCCCTGATGGGTGGGGGCGGGGTGGACGGTGCCATTCACCGGGCCGCAGGCCCTCAACTCCTTGAAGCATGCAAAACCGTGCGTCAGCAGCAGGGAGAGTGCCCGCCGGGGCATGCTGTTATTACGCTTGCAGGCGATCTCCCGGCCAAAGCGGTGATCCATACCGTTGGACCCGTCTGGCACGGTGGCGACCGCCATGAGGCTGAGATTCTGGAGCAGGCGTATCGGAACTGCCTGCGGCTTGCGGCGGATAACGGGTATAAGACCATGGCGTTCCCCGCCATTAGCACCGGCGTGTACGGTTATCCAAAGGAAGCGGCAGCTACAATCGCCGTGAATACCGTTTATCACTACCTTTCCCTCAAACCCATGCCGGAAAAAGTCATTTTTGTCTGTTTCGATGAGCACACCGCCGACCTGTATCAGCGGATTTTGACCGCGCGCAGCCAGGCATTTTGATGTCTGAAGTGCAAAAACGGCGCCCTGGAGGCGCCGTTTTGTTATCCCGCTTTAACCTGAGGTTTGCCTGAGAACAGGAAACGCAAAAGCGGGATCCGCAGATGGATTTCATACAACACGATGGCAATGCCAACCACAAAGACCAGGCCGGTGAAGAAGCCCAGCGCATTCGAGGCGATATGCGGCGTTATGTACGCCCCGAAAAACAGCGTCAGCGGATGGTGAACCAGGTAGATAAACAGCGAAGCATTAACGAAATAGGTGACGCGACTGGATTTAAAATTCAGCAGACGATGGCCAAGGGCGAACACCACGTTAACCATCCACAGGCCCATCAGCATCGTTATCACGCTCTCTGTCTCATACATCCACGCGTCCCCGCTGCCATAGCGCTGATTGAGAAGATAGGCGGCAAAGGCCAGCGCAGCACCCACCGCACACCAGGGGGAGGGGGTGGTAAACAGCGCTTTAAGCCGGGGATGAATAAATGCCAGCGCCCCAATCAGGAAGAAGGGAATGTAGAACAGGGTCTGCATCACCACGAAATTAAACAGCCCATCGCTCAGAATGGGAGGGTAGACAATGAGCAGGGTACGCCTGACGGCGGCATACGCGACCCCCAGCGCAAGAAACAGCAGAGACAGCTTGCCCAGGGTGATGTTGGCGAAGAAGGTCGAGGATGCGGTGCTCGCGCGCTGGCGCAGCTGGCTGAAGATCAACAAACTCACCGTGGTTAGCACCACCAGTACCAGCAGGAACCAGAGGTGGGAAATCAGCTCCCAGACCAGGGTATTGTATTTCTCATAGAAGGAGAGATTCGGCCAGTTTTCCGCCTTGCCTTTAACATGCTGCAACATGATGAACTGCGGCAGCGTCAGCAGCGGAATGGCCGTCAACATCGGTATGCCCACGCGCTCCACGCGCACTTTCCACCATCGTTTGAGGGGATAGCGCAAGAAGAGCATGTAAGAGAAATAACCGGAAATGACAAAAAACACCTGCATGCGGAAGGCATGGATAAAATCATTAAACAGCGTCAGCCACCAGGAGGGCATCTGGCTGTTCACGTGCCAGGTGTGGCTGGAATAGATCAGTGAAATATGAAAAGGGATCCCCAATAGCATGAGCCATGCGCGGATCGAGTCGAGGAAATATTCACGTTGTACAGGGGTTGTGCTCATATAACTTTGCGCATTCTCAGACTTTTCGCCTTATCCCTAAGGCTCATAATGGTTACATTCGGAGCCAACCCTACACCAAGACCGACACCCTGTCTCCAGGATAAGCACGCAAAGTGAAAAGCGGGTTCTTTCATTTGCTTAATCCATGAGCCAGCGAGCTGAACAAAGCAGTGATAATGTTGTCGGATTGCCTGAGTTTCCATTAAAATGGATCGGATCGATATAAGCACACAAAGGGGGAAGTGCTTACTTATTATGAAACATAAACCACAAATGATGAAAATGCGTTGGTTGGGTGTAGCAGTGCTGTTGTCACTGTATACCTCATCTGCACTGGCCTTTAACATCGATGATGTCGCAAAACAGGCTAAATCGATGGCGGGCAAGAGCTACGAAGCGCCAAAAAGTAACCTGCCCTCCGTTTTCCGCGACATGAAATACGCGGACTATCAGCAGATCCAGTTCAATCACGATAAAGCGTACTGGAACAATATTAAAACCCCGTTCAAGCTTGAATTTTACCACCAGGGTATGTACTTCGACACGCCGGTTGCCATCAACGAAGTGACGGCGACCGCGGTACGCAAAATCAAGTACAGCCCGGATTATTTCAATTTTGGCGATGTGCAACACGATAAAGACACGGTAAAAGACCTCGGCTTCGCAGGCTTCAAGGTGCTTTATCCGATTAACAGCAAAGATAAAAACGACGAAATCGTCAGCATGCTTGGCGCCAGCTACTTCCGCGTGATTGGCGCGGGGCAGGTGTACGGGCTTTCTGCGCGCGGTCTGGCAATTGATACCGCGCTGCCATCAGGTGAAGAATTTCCACGTTTTCGCGAGTTCTGGATCGAACGTCCAAAACCAACCGACAAACGTCTGACAATTTATGCGCTGCTGGACTCCCCTCGTGCGACAGGCGCTTATCGCTTCGTGATCATGCCAGGGCGTGACACGGTGGTTGACGTACAGTCTAAAGTTTACCTGCGCGATAAAGTGGGCAAACTGGGCGTCGCGCCGCTGACCAGCATGTTCCTGTTCGGGCCGAACCAGCCCTCTCCGGCGACCAATTTCCGTCCTGAACTGCATGATTCCAATGGCCTCTCCATTCATGCGGGTAACGGCGAGTGGATCTGGCGTCCGCTGAACAACCCGAAACACCTCGCCGTCAGCAGCTTTGCGATGGAAAACCCGCAGGGCTTTGGTCTGCTGCAACGTGGCCGTCAGTTCTCCCGCTTTGAAGATCTGGATGACCGCTACGATCTGCGTCCAAGCGCCTGGGTTACGCCGAAAGGCGACTGGGGTAAAGGCAAGGTTGAGCTGGTTGAAATTCCAACTAACGATGAAACCAACGATAACATTGTGGCGTACTGGACACCGGATCAGCTGCCGGAAGCCGGTAAAGAGATGAACTTCAAGTATGCGATCATCTTCAGCCGTGACGAAGACAAACTGCACGCACCGGATAACGCGTATGTAATGCAGACGCGTCGTTCGACGGGTGACGTGAAGCAGTCCAACCTGATTCGTCAGCCGGATGGCACGCTGGCATTTATCGTGGACTTCACCGGGCAGGATATGAAAAAACTGGCCCCGGATACTGCCGTGACGGCACAGGCCAGCATTGGCGATAACGGTGAAATCGTTGAGAACGCCGTGCGTTACAACCCGGTCACCAAAGGGTGGCGTTTGACCCTGCGCGTGAAGGTGAAAGATCCGAAACAGACCACTGAAATGCGCGCCGCGCTGGTCAGTAACGATAAGCCGCTGAGTGAAACCTGGAGCTATCAGCTACCTGCCAATGAATAATACATCTGAATATATTGATGCCATGCCGCTGACGGACATTGAAAAAGCGGCACTCCCTGCGAGCGACATCCGCGCGGTTCACACCGCGCTGGATGGTGAACATCGTCACTTTTCCCGTGATGATGATACGCCGCTGGGGTCAGTGAAGGCACGTCTGGAGCAGGCATGGCCGGACTCGCTGGCAGAAGGGCAGCTAATCAAGGATGACGAAGGGCGTGACCAGCTACAGGCGATGCCGAAGGCCACGCGTTCCTCCATGTTCCCCGATCCGTGGCGCACCAACCCGGTGGGCCGCTTCTGGGATCGCCTGCGTGGGCGTGACGTGACGCCGCGCTATCTGTCACGTCTGACCAAAGAACAGCAGGCATCCGAGCAGAAATGGCGTACCGTGGGAACGATTCGTCGTTACATTCTGCTGCTGCTGACGCTGGCGCAGACGGTTGTCGCCACCTGGTACATGAAAACCATTCTGCCGTACCAGGGCTGGGCGTTGATTAACCCTGCTGACATGATTGGCCAGGATATCTGGGTCTCCTTCATGCAGCTGCTGCCGTATATTTTACAGAGCGGCATTCTTCTGCTGTTCGCGGTGCTGTTCTGTTGGGTCTCCGCCGGGTTCTGGACGGCGCTGATGGGCTTCCTGCAACTGCTGATGGGGCGTGACAAATACAGCATTTCCGCGTCGACGGTCGGGGATGAGCCCCTCAATCCTGAGCATCGTACCGCGCTGATCATGCCTATCTGTAACGAAGACGTTGACCGCGTATTCGCCGGGCTGCGTGCTACCTGGGAGTCCGTGAAGGCGACCGGTAACGCGGCGCATTTCGACGTCTATATCCTGAGCGACAGCTACAATCCGGATATCTGCGTGGCGGAGCAAAAAGCCTGGATGGAACTGATTGCCGAGGTGCAGGGCGAAGGGCAGATCTTCTACCGTCGTCGTCGTCGTCGTGTTAAGCGTAAGAGCGGAAACATTGATGACTTCTGTCGTCGCTGGGGTAACCAGTACAGCTACATGGTGGTACTGGATGCAGACTCCGTGATGAGCGGCGACTGCCTGAGCGGGCTGGTCCGTCTGATGGAAGCCAACCCGAACGCGGGAATTATTCAGTCCTCGCCAAAAGCGTCCGGTATGGACACGCTGTATGCGCGCTGCCAGCAGTTTGCGACCCGCGTCTACGGGCCGCTGTTTACTGCCGGTCTGCACTTCTGGCAGCTGGGTGAATCCCACTACTGGGGCCACAACGCCATTATCCGCGTGAAGCCATTCATCGAGCACTGCGCCCTGGCGCCGCTGCCGGGTGAAGGGTCGTTTGCCGGGTCCATTCTGTCGCATGACTTTGTGGAAGCCGCGCTGATGCGTCGTGCAGGGTGGGGAGTCTGGATTGCCTACGATCTGCCTGGCTCGTATGAAGAGCTGCCGCCGAACCTGCTGGATGAGCTCAAACGCGACCGCCGCTGGTGTCACGGTAACCTGATGAACTTCCGCCTGTTCCTGGTGAAAGGGATGCACCCTGTTCACCGTGCGGTGTTCCTGACGGGCGTTATGTCCTATCTGTCTGCGCCGCTGTGGTTTATGTTCCTGGCGCTCTCAACCGCGTTGCAGGTTGTGCATGCCCTGACGGAGCCGCAGTATTTCCTGCAACCGCGCCAGCTGTTCCCGGTGTGGCCGCAGTGGCGTCCGGAGCTGGCGATCGCGCTGTTCGCGTCGACCATGGTGCTGCTGTTCCTGCCTAAGCTGCTCAGTATCATTCTGATCTGGTGCAAAGGTTCGAAGGAGTACGGTGGTTTCTGCCGCGTGACCCTTTCACTGCTGCTGGAAGTGCTGTTCTCGGTCCTGCTGGCGCCGGTGCGTATGCTGTTCCATACGGTGTTTGTGGTGAGCGCGTTCCTGGGATGGGAAGTGGTGTGGAATTCACCGCAGCGTGACGATGACTCTACGCCGTGGAGTGAAGCCTTTATGCGCCACGGCTCTCAGCTGCTGCTGGGCCTGGTGTGGGCCGTTGGTATGGCCTGGCTGGATCTGCGTTTCCTGTTCTGGCTTGCGCCGATTGTGTTCTCGCTGATCCTGTCGCCGTTTGTATCGGTGATCTCCAGCCGTTCCACGGTGGGCCTGCGTACCAAACGCTGGAAGCTGTTCCTGATCCCGGAAGAGTATTCTCCGCCGCAGGTGCTGGTGGATACCGATACCTATCTGGAGCAGAACCGCAAACGCACGCTGGATGATGGCTTTATGCATGCCGTGTTTAACCCGTCATTCAACGCGCTGGCAACCGCGATGGCGACGGCGCGTCACCGCGCCAGCCAGGTGCTGGAGATCGCCCGCGATCGCCACGTTGAGCAGGCGCTGAACGAGACGCCAGAAAAGCTTAACCGCGACCGTCGTCTGGTGTTGTTGAGCGATCCGGTGACGATGGCACGGCTTCACTACCGCGTGTGGTCCTCTCCGGAGAGATACTCTTCGTGGGTGAACTACTACAAGGACGTGAAGCACAATCCGCTGGCCCTGAAGGCGAAGTAAGTTGTTAAGTAGGGCGGGTAAGCGAAGCGCCACCCGCCAAATAAAATACCGGCTTAATCGCCGGTATTTTTTTAGAGGTCAGAAATGAAAGTAATCATTGTCGTCATGATGGCATGCCTGCTCAGCGGTTGCGGCAGCATTATCAGCCGCACCATCCCCGGGCAGGGCCACGGGAATCAGTACTACCCCGGCGTACAGTGGGATGTCCGTGATTCCGCATGGCGCTATCTCACCGTGCTCGATCTGCCGTTTTCTCTGATTTTCGACACGCTACTGCTGCCCATCGATGCCAGCCACGGCCCCTACGAGTAGCGGTGACTTATCGCTCGTCCCATTCGTCCGCTGCGGCCTGACCCTCTTCGGTATCCAGCGGCGGTTCGAGCTGAAACTCACCTTCGTCCCATTCGTGCAGCGTATTTTCTTCCAGCCACTCCTGACGTAACTCAATTTCGTCATAGTCGCCGTCGAATACCGCCTGCGCACCTTCACCACTGAGTATCGGCAGACATTCACCATCTTCACCTTCATCAGCAAAGAATTCGGCCTGCCACATAATATCGCCGTCCTGTAGGACGTATTTTTGGATATTGAGTTGTTGCACGTCAGCATCTTCTTCCTCAACGCCGGGATTATCGGCGAGGAACTCTTCGCGAGCGGCATCAATTGCTTCTTCCAGCGTGGCGTACATGGTCATTGGTGTCTCCCTGTTTTTCGTGAAGGTATTCAGGGAAAGAATAGCTGATTATGTGATTTTGCAAGTATGAATGCGAAAATTAGCCGTCACGATGTGGTCTTATTCGCGCCGGGCGTAGCGCCCGGGATAAGCTGAGCCACGAATAAACGGCGTTGAACAGCACGACGCCTGCCGTCACGATAAAGACCGCCCGGAAACCGAAGCTGGCCGAAATCCCCGCGCCAACCAGCGGTCCGGTGACGTTACCCAGATCGCGAAACGACTGGTTATAGCTGAAAATACGACCGGCTATCTGGTTGGTGGAGTTATAGACCAGCAGCGTCTGTACAGCCGGGAGTAGCGCACCATCCGCAGCCCCCAGCAGGAAGCGCAGGACGCCGAGCTGCCACGGAGACTGCACCAACGCCATGGGGATCAGCAGCAGGACGGAGACGATCAGGGCGCAGATCAGGATCTTTTCCGGGCCGATACGGTCTCCCAGCTTGCCGAGCCGCGGCGCGCTCAGTAGCGCCGCCACGCCGGGAACAGAGGCGATTAGGCCGCTGATAAAGGCGATATTGCTGACGTTTCCCGCCAGGTCGCGTACGTAGAGCGTCAGTATAGGCGCGATTGAACCGGTGGCCACCTGGATAATCATGGTGGTTACAAACAGGCTCAGCACCAGCTTTGGGTTTTTCAGCGAGGCCAGCACATCCCGGGCGTGCAGCATCTCTTTTTTGGCCACGGGCGTGAAATTCTCGCGGATACAGATAAGCGTCACCAGGAAGCAGAGGAACAGCACGCTGGCGGTAATGAAGAATACCGGCCGCAGTCCGTAGTGGTCGGCCAGCAGCCCGCCCGCCAGTGGGCCCAGCAGTGCGCCGCTTACGCCGCCAGTGGATAGCGTGCCCAACGCCCAGCCGCTTTTCTGGCGCGGGATTTGGGTGGCGATCAGGGCGTTGGCGTTAGGGATAAATCCCCCGAGCAGGCCCAGAAGCGCGCGTAGTATCAGGAACTGCCAGACATTCTGCGCCACCCCCATCAGCAGCATAATGATCGCCATGCCGAGCGCGGAGCGCAGCAGCATAATTTTGCGGCCTTTGCGATCCGCCAGCCCACCCCAGAAAGGCGACGCAATGGCGGAGAACAGGAACGTAATGCTGAACACCAGGCCGGACCACATATTCAGGGCGCTATGTCCGGTGACGCCGAGCTGTTCAACGTAGAGGGGCAGGAAGGGCATCACCAGGCTAAAGGCGGCGCCAGTAAGAAAACAACCCAGCCACGCAACCGTCAGGTTACGTTTCCAGTTTATGGGAGCATCTGTGGGGGACATAACTATCCGCATAATGAGGTGCAGGGCACCGTGAACAGTGAGGTAATAAGCCTGCTAATTATGCGCCCGGGGTATGATTGCCGCAATGACGGGGAGCTTTTAAAGCTAAAACAACATGCGGCCCGGAAGGCCGCACGCAGGTTAATACCGGGAAGGGACGCCCTGAGGCCGGGTTTTAAAGCGGCGATGCAGCCACATGTACTGCTCCGGCGCGAGCATAATGCATTTCTCGACAACGCCGTTCATCCAGCGGGCGGTGGTTTCTGCATCAATCAGCGGTGGCGCGAGTTCCGGCTCCAGCATGATGAGCTGATAGCCTGAACCGTCTGGTTTACGGCGCGGCACAAACGGCACGATAGCCGCTTTGGACATCCGCGCCAGCATCCAGGTCCCGGTGGTCGTCGCTGCATCTTCCACCGCAAAGAACGGGACAAACACGCTGGATTGCGGGCCATAGTCATGATCCGGGGCATACCAGACCACTTCACCTGCTTTCAGGGCGCGGATCATCCCTTTCAGGTCTTTGCGATCGATCATGCTTTTATTGGAGCGCATGCGTCCGTTGGTCTGGATCAAATCGATCACCGGATTATCGTTAGGACGATAAACGCCTATACCCGGCGCCTGCATGCCGAACATGCGCGCGCCAATTTCGAGCGTCAGGAAATGAACGCCAATCAGCAGGACGCCAGTCTGGTTGGCCTGAAGAGTATGCACCGGCTCCATGCCGGTCCCGGCCACTTCCGTCCAGCGCGCCATGCGTTTATCCGACCAGAACCAGGCCATACCGGTCTCCATCAGCCCCATGCCGACAGATTCGAAGTTTTTAATCACCATGTCGTGGCGCTCAGATTCACTCATCTGAGGAAAACAAAGCTCAAGGTTACGATACGCGATCCTGGCGCGACGCTTCATAAACTGCTGAGCAATGCGGCCCAGTCCTTTACCCATGCGGAAAATGACGGGATAAGGCAGCTGTACAATTAGCCACAACAAGCCAATGCCTGACCATGTTAACCAATAGCGGGGATGCAAAAGCGCGGCAGTAAATTTCGGTAACTGGGTCATGTCTGTCCTGTGTTCTAACGTCCTGAAAGGATATTGTCTCATTTTTTAAGGCATAGCCAAAATGTCTGTCATCGAAACATGAAAGAATATGCAAATGTTAAGTCTGATTAATCAGGTTGACTGAAATGTAGCGTAAATTGTGTGGATGTAAATTGTCTTTGTTTGCTATATCATGCCGACCGATTTTTATTTCTCAACGATTGCAGGACTTGTACACCATGCCAGTGTTACACAACCGCGTTTCGAATGAGATGTTGAAAGCGCGTATGTTGGCCGAAACCGAACCGCGCACAACGATCTCTTTCTATAAGTATTTCACCATCGATGATCCCCAGGCGACCCGCGATGCGCTTTACCAGGCTTTTACCGCCCTGAACGTGTTTGGTCGCGTCTATCTGGCGCGTGAGGGGATTAACGCGCAGATCAGCGTGCCGGAAAGCAAGGTCAGCGCCTTCCGCGACCTCCTTTACGGGTTTGATCCGGCGCTTAACGGCTTACGCCTGAACATTGCGCTGGATGATGACGGTAAATCATTCTGGGTGCTGCGCATGAAGGTGCGCGAGCGTATTGTGGCGGATGGCATTGACGATCCGAGCTTCAATGCCGCTAATGTGGGGGAGTACCTGAAGGCCGCTGAAGTGAACGCGATGCTCGACGATCCGGATGCGGTGTTCATTGATATGCGTAACCACTACGAATATGAAGTGGGGCACTTCGAGAATGCGATGGAAATCCCTGCCGACACCTTCCGCGAGCAACTGCCAAAAGCCGTTGAGATGATGCAGGAGCATAAAGACAAAAAGATCGTTATGTACTGCACCGGGGGGATCCGCTGTGAAAAAGCCAGCGCCTGGATGAAGCACAACGGGTTTAATAAAGTCTGGCACATTGAGGGTGGGATCATTGAGTATGCCCGTCGCGCCCGTGAGCAGGGTTTACCGGTGCGTTTTATCGGTAAGAACTTTGTGTTTGACGAGCGTATGGGCGAGCGAATTTCAGAGGACGTGATCGCGCACTGCCACCAGTGCGGTACGCCGTGCGATACGCATACCAACTGCAAAAACGACGGATGTCATCTGCTGTTTATTCAGTGCCCTGCATGTGCCGAGAAGTTTAATGGCTGCTGTAGCGAGCTGTGCAGTGAAGAGAGTATCTTGCCTGAAGAAGAGCAACGTCGTCGCCGTGCCGGACGCGAGAACGGGAATAAGATCTTTAATAAATCCCGGGGCCGACTGAATACCAAACTGGGTATTCCGGACCCGGAGTAAAACACTGCCCGGCGGCGCGAAAGCCTGCCGGGCCTGTTTTATGACTTCTGCTGAACGCCTTCCACCGAAATAATCAACTCAACATCCTGCGATGCCGGGCCTAAATCCGTGGTGATATTAAAATCTTTCAGATGAATTTTGCCTGCGGCTTCAAAGCCAGCACGTTTGCCACCCCACGGATCGTCGCCCTGTCCAATTAATTTGGCATCCAGTGTGACCGGTTTTGTTACGCCGTTCAGCGTCAGATTACCGGTAATAGCGAGCTTATCACCGTCTTTCTTCACCTCTGTCGACGCGAAAGTAGCTTGCGGGAATTTGCCCACGTTCAGAAATTCAGCGCTGCGCAGATGTTTATCACGCTCGGCGTGATTAGTGTCGACGCTGTTGGTATTAATGGTGACGTTCACTTTATCGGCAGCAGGGTTTTTCTCGTCGAAAGTAAATGTGCCATCGAAATCATTGAATGTGCCATATAACCAGCTGTAACCCAGATGCTGAATACGGAAATTGACAAAGGCATGCTGGCCCTCCTTATCAATTTTATAGTCAGCGGCAATGGCCGAACCGGTGGTAAATAGCAGCGAACCTAATGCGATACCCAACAGGCGTTTTTTCATTTTATGCTCCAGAGTCAACTGACGAACGGCCAAGCATGCGCTTCAGCGTATCGTCTTTATCAATAAAGTGATGTTTCAGGGCCGCAAGGCCATGCAGGACAGACAGGATCACCACGCTCCATGCCAGCCACAGATGAACCACACCTGCGGTGTCAGCCTGTGAACCGGCGTCAGCCAGCGTGGCTGGGACGTCAAAAAGCCCAAACACGCTGATCGGTTTACCGTCTGCGGTCGAAATAAGATAGCCGCTGATCAGAATGGTAAACAGCAGGGCATAGAGTGCGATATGTGCGCCAACAGCGCTTATGCGGGTAAGTCGGCCATGGCTTTTGGGTGCTGGAGGGGGCGGAGAGATATGTCGCCAGATCACGCGAAAAACCAGACCCATCATCAGCAGAACCCCAATGCTTTTGTGCAATTCGGGGGCCTGATGATACCAACCGTCATAATAGCTTAATGTCACCATCCACAGGCCGAGACCAAACATGGCATAGACGGCAAGTGCAAATAGCCAGTGTAAACACATGGATATTATTCCGTAGCGACGGGAGGAGTTACGCCATTGCATATGAATTTCCGTTCTCAAATGACTGAGCAATAAAAATGGACGGGTTAAATAAATAATGCAACTGAAAAAAATGAATAATGTTTTTTATTTAATTTATTTCAGCGAATTTGAATGTGTTTCCGCAATGTATTTCAATCGCTTCGTTCAATAAATTTGAGGTGACGTTTTTTAAAAAATATAAGTTAAATGAATTTAAAGGAGTGTCAATAAACGTCAGCGAGAATTTTCAGAAGAATACAATATAGATAACGTCAATGATCGCCAGCAGCGACCAAAGAACAATGTAGAGCATGAAATGCTCGCGGATGTTATTGATAAGGTAATTCACCAGTCTGCGCATCATGCCCCTCTCGCTAAACAGGCCCCGGTTATTCGGAGCCTGTAGAGGTATTATCGGTTAAAGCGCGAGAGCGCGAAGGGCTTGAGATCAAACGAAGGCGCGATCCCCTGCGCAAACTGGGCGGCGATTTCACCTAACACAGAGGCAAATTTAAACCCGTGACCGCTGAGCCCGGTTACGAGCAGGGTGTTATCGTGTCCCGGCAGGGTGTCGATGATAAAATCTTCATCCGGGGTGTTGTCGTAGGTGCACGCTGCGCCGTAAAGCAACCCGCCTACGCCCGGCAGGATATTACGCAGGAATGTGAAGGCTTCGGAACCATCCTGCGGATAAGCACCGTAAGGCTTGCGTTCTTCCGCAGAGGAAATTACCTGCCCGCCGTTATGTTTGCCAATCTTGAGCGCGTCTTTTTCCGAGGGAAAACCGTAGAACTGGTCGCCATTGGGTAACTCGCCTGTAAACGCCGGGAATTTGTTCTGGCTGCTGTAACGCCCGTCAGACTGGAACCAGGAGAAGACTTTTCGCACCGGCTGGATGGGCAGGTCCGGCAGCAGTTTCGTCACCCACGTTCCCGCACTCACCAGCAGACGCGTGGCGGTATATTCACCTTCAGAGGTGGTGACGGTTGAACCCTCTGCATGGTGGGTGATGCCCGTGACCGGACAGTTGAACAACTGCGCGCAGCCCGCTTTGGCGGCGAGATCAATCCAGGTCTTAATGGCCGTTTCGCTGTGCAGCACGCCAGAGTTGGCTTCAAACAACCCAATGTAGTCGTCAGGGACAGAAATTTCCGGCCAGCGCGCCATGATGCCGTTTGCATCCAGACGCTCGACGTCCAGGCGGTAGGCTTTCGCGCTCTCCTCGACGGTCGCCAGAAACGTGGAGCTGGCTGGCCCCAGGTTAACGACCCCGGTGCGCTCAAAAATGCGATCTTCGGTGAGGGCGGTCAGCTCATCCCACAGCGTCTGAGCCCGAAGCACCAGCGGTACATAACGTTCACCTTCACCGTAAGCGTGACGGATCAGACGGGTATCGCCGTGATGGCTTCCTTCAGAGTGGGGGGGAAGGTGGGCGTCAATCATCAGCACTTTCAGACCCGCCTGCGTGGCGTAATAACCGGCGGCAGATCCTACGGAGCCGCTTCCGATAATGATTAAATCGTATTTCATAGGCTTCTCTTTACTAACGCTTTGTTAGCAGAGTAATTAACTAAGTGGGCTTATACAAGAGCGAAATAAATAAGGCACCGCGAGGGTGCCTGTTGAGTGAAAAGGGGCATAAGGTCAATGCCGTTTATACTCATTTTCCTGATAGTCGCCAGATTCTATTTTTGCGATGCCTGCTTCTAAAATAGAGATAAACTGACGGGCGACGTCTGTTGTAAGCCACAGCGTCTGTCCAACTTCCGCTTCATCACGGTTTTGCTGATTTGGGGTCTGGTAGTGCAAACGCAGCATCAGCGCATCGTAGCTGTCTACGGTGCTGATATCCCAGCCAACAAGCGGATGGGTCTGGATGACTTCACTATTCTTTTCCATTATAACCCCCTTAATGCGTGTTAGAAGACAACGACTTTGAGGTTCAATGCATGTTTTTCTGAAAGCAATTTCAGTATATCAATTAATAAGGGTTCAGAAGGAAAAAATAAACGGGTAGCAACACATTTTTATGCTTTTTAGGATTGTTCGAACAATAAAACGCCATCTTGTTCACGATTTTCTAAGAAGATGCTGAAATATTTTGAACTTTCAGGAGACGAAACGAAAAAAAGCCGGGGCGACCCGGCAAAAAAACACAATGAGGGAGCAAATTTTAATCAGTGATGAACCAGTCGTCGGCGCTTTCCCATGTTTCCTGCAAAATTTCGCTGATGCGTTCTTTGTCTTCTTTCGCGCCGCCGATGACGGAAAGATGGTTTGCTGTCGCATAACGTACCGTTACGGCACCATCGTTTTCAGGAAAAGTGCTGTTAATACGTCGGGATAGTTCACCCGCCAGAGCGTCGAGTGCGCCAGCAGGCAGGACGGTGGATTTGGCTATGGTGACTTCGATACGCATAAATGCCCCCTGTGTAATATACTGTTTATTTATACAGTTATATTGTCGGTTTGACAACAGGGGGCGCGATTTTTTTAGCGTTTTACCGTCCAGTTTACGGTTTCACCGGCCAGGAAGGGGATCAGCGTATCGTCGGTGAGCGCAATCGACGCTTCAACCTGGCTTTCTTTGCGCTCCAGCTCAATGAACGTGTCATTAACCGGCAGACCGTAGAAACGCGGGCCGTTAAGGGAGCAGAAGGCTTCGAAATGGTCTAACGCATTCATCTCTTCAAACACGGTTGCGTAACTTGCCAGGGCGGTCGGGGCGTTAAAACAGCCTGCACAGCCGCAGCTCGCCTCTTTACGGTGACGGGCATGCGGGGCGGAATCCGTGCCGAGGAACGCGCGCGGGAAGCCGCTGGCGACCAGCTCACGTAGCGCCTGCTGGTGGATGTTGCGCTTGAGGATCGGCAGACAATACAGATGTGGGCGAACGCCGCCCACCAGCATGTGGTTACGGTTAAACATCAGGTGCTGCGGGGTGATGGTGGCGGCAATCAGCTCGTTTCCATCCCGGACATACTCTGCGGCATCTTTAGTCGTAATGTGTTCAAACACCACTTTCAGCCCCGGAAGACGCTGGCGCAGCGGCTCCATGACCGTTTCGATAAAACGTGCTTCGCGATCGAAAATATCAATGTCAGCGTGGGTCACTTCCCCGTGCACCAGCAGCGGCATGCCCAGTTTTTGCATACGCTCCAGAACAGGCATGATGGCATCAATACTGGTCACCCCATGGCTGGAGTTGGTGGTGGCATTCGCCGGGTAGAGCTTCGCGGCGGTGAATACACCTTCGTTAAACCCGCGCTCAACTTCATTCGGATCCAGCGAGTCCGTCAGGTAGCAGGTCATCAATGGGGTAAAATCGTGTCCGGCCGGAACGGCGTCAAGGATACGCTGGCGATAGGCAATCGCGGCCTCGACGGTAGTGACTGGCGGAACCAGGTTAGGCATAACAATCGCACGGCCATAAATTTCGCTGGTATACGGCACGACGGTTTTCAGCATGTCGCCATCACGAAGATGGATATGCCAGTCGTCTGGGCTGCGGATTTTGAGAACCTGGGATTGTACAGTCATGGAAGCTCCGGCTTGAAAGAGATCAGTCATAAGAGGGCTGTTTTTGCCGGACACAAATCATAAGCGGAAACGTTTTCGTTTGCACACTATTCCGTTAAAAAAAACGGGCGCCTGAGCGCCCGGAGTGTTTAGTCGGTGAAAGGGATGATGATTTCACCCGGTTTCACCTCTATCCCTTTGGCATATTTTTTCGCCAGAGATTCGCCTTTGCTCTTGTCTTCGCTCAGAACATAGGCAGGCTGTTGGTTAAAGTAGTTCTGCAACGACTGGTTGAGATACGGCATCAGCGTTTGCAGCACCGGTTTCATTTTTTCCGGCGTCACAACTGCATCGACGATTTCCATCTCTTGCAGGAAAATGGCCCCTTTCTCTTTATTAAAGACCGGCAGCGCCTTGAGCTTCAGCTTGATATCCGCTTTCTGATTGCCGAAGAGCGAGGTCATATCGAGGCTGGCATCGCCGGAAAGGGTGACTTTGTTAGGCTCCTCGCGCCCAATCTGGCTGGCGAGATTCGTCAGGACGATATGCGCATCCGCAAGGCCGGGCACGCCGATATCTTTTGAAAAGTTATTATGTTTTTCCAGCGCCTGATTAATTTCCTGCTCACTGACGGTGTACTGCGTAAGCTGGTTACATCCCACCAGCAGACCACTGACAATTAACGCAGCGGCAATAACGATCTTTTTCATGGCGTTCCTCAACATAAAATCGGCGCATCTGTCCTGATACGCCAGTATGTCAGGGTGATCCAACAGAAACCAGCAGAAAAAACTGATAGTGAAAGAGGGTCAGGCGCCAGGCTCCAGCATCCCGCGGGTGCTGCGTTTATCACTGAACTGCCACCAGAGGGCAATCAGCGTCATAAAGCCGACCATGCCGAGCATGACCCACGGCAGCTCCGGCTGATGGAGCGCTTTTCCGGCATCAAACAGCCAGCCGCCACCGGTGTAACCCAGTGCGCCGCCAAGCGCCAGCCCGAGACGGCTGAAGCCCATGTAGCTGCCGCGGGCCCGGGCGTCGGCAAGTGACGCGCTCAGCGTTTCACGGGCTGGCTCGGCAATGATTGAGCCAATATAGAAGGTGCAGATGAGCATAAACAGTTGCTGAAGCGAACTCACCAGGCCGATGGGCATCATGCTCAGCGTCATCAGCAACAGCCCGGCCATCAGACGGTGCTCAAGCCGGAAACGGCGCTCGCTCCAGCGGGCAATCGGATAGAGCAGCGTCAGAGAGAGGCTGGCCTCAATGGCATACATCCATTTCACCGCTGCCGGCGTGCCGGCAATATCGTTAACCATAATGGGCAGCATCAGCATGACCTGCACGGCGAGCATGTAGTAGCCGGTCAGGGTTAACACATAGGTGACGAAGCGTTTATCGCTCAGCACGCGGTCAAGCCCTTCCCGCACAGGCGCCTTCACCGTCGACAGCTTCCACGCGGGCAGAAACAGACCGTTAAACAGCGCGCAGAGAATAAACAACACCGCGCCGGTGGCGCAGACCAGGCGGAAATCGTATTGCAGCAGCCAGCTTCCCAGCAGGGCGCCCACCACCGCGCCAGCGCTGTCCTGCATCATCAAAATGGAGAAGAAGCGCCCCCGGTGTTGCGGACGGATAAGCTTAACCACCAGCGCGGTACGCGGTGGGTCGAAAAGGGTGCCGCCAATCCCGGAAAGGAAACAGGAGAACCACAGCAGCCAGGGTTCATGAGCGATTGCCATGGTGGCGAATCCCGCCGCACGTAACAGCATGCCGGTGACGATCATCGGTTTCGCGCCGAAGCGGTCGGCTATTGCGCCGCCAAACACGCCCAGACCCTGTTGTACAAACTGGCGTAGACCCAGCGCGATCCCGACCATCAATGCCGCCCAGCCCATTTGATCGACAAAACGAATCGATATAAGCGGAAAAACGACAAAAAAGCCGAGCACGACCAGCATGTTATCGACGAGCAGGAAATATTTACCCAGGCTCCTGGCCTGTGATACGCGGGACATTTTCCCTCCAGGGAAAATAAAAGGTGAGCACGCTAACATTCTGCGGTGTCGCCGGGCTTTTTCCCATACCCGCTGGCGACAATATTTTTTTATCAAAAAGGTGCTTTGATAGAGAGTTCTCATCGAAAAATGTGAAAAGCGATCAAAATGGTATGTCACTGTTTTCACAGAAGGCACAGGCGCAGGTATAGTAAAGCTAACAGGCAGAGCAGAAGCGACGGGAAGGAGTGGTAACGATGTTTGGCTATCGCAGTAATGTGCCAAAAGTGCGTCTGACGACGGACAGGCTGGTCGTTCGTCTGGTGCATGAGCGTGATGCCTGGCGTCTGGCGGATTATTACGCCGAGAATCGCCAGTTTTTAAAACCCTGGGAACCCGTTCGGGACGAGAGCCACTGCTACCCCTCTGGCTGGCAGGCGCGCCTCAGTATGATTGCGGAATTTCATAAACAGGGAAGTGCGTTTTATTTCGCGCTTCTCGATCCGGAAGAGAAAGAGATCGTTGGCATTGCCAATTTTTCAAACGTGGTACGCGGGTCGTTTCACGCCTGTTACCTCGGGTATTCCATCGGTCAGAAATGGCAGGGGCAGGGGCTCATGTTTGAGGCGCTGACGGCGGCGATTCGCTACATGCAGCGCACGCAACATATCCATCGCATTATGGCCAACTACATGCCGCACAATAAGCGCAGCGGCGATCTGCTGGCCCGCCTGGGGTTTGAGAAAGAGGGCTATGCCAAAGATTATCTGCTGATTGACGGCGAGTGGCGGGACCATGTGCTCACCGCGCTCACCACCCAGGAGTGGACCGCGGGTCGTTAAGGAGAAAAAATGAAATATCAGTTAAATGGCGCCGAAGCGCGCGTGGTCGGCTGCCTTCTGGAAAAGCAGGTCACCACGCCGGAACAGTATCCTCTGTCCGTGAATTCCGTCACGATGGCCTGCAACCAGAAGACGAACCGTGAGCCGGTGATGAACCTTGGCGAGCACGAGGTGCAGGATATCCTTGATGAGCTGGTGAAGCGCCACTACCTGCGCATCGTCAGCGGCTTCGGTAATCGCGTCACTAAATATGAACAGCGCTTTTGTAATTCCGAATTTGGCGATTTAAAACTCAGTGCCGCGGAAGTGGCAGTGATCACCACGCTGCTGCTGCGCGGGGCGCAGACGCCGGGTGAACTGCGCACGCGCGCCTCCCGCATGCATGAGTTTCAGGATATGCAGGACGTTGAACAGACGCTGGAGCGATTAGCCTCACGCGAGGACGGTCCTTACGTGGTGCGTCTGCCACGCGAGCCGGGCAAGCGTGAAAGCCGCTACATGCACCTTTTTAGCGGCGACGTTGAGCCCTCTGCGCTGGCCGTAGAATCCGACACGCCAGCATCAAACGACAGCCTGAACGCGCGCGTGGCGGCCCTGGAAGACGAGGTTGCCGGGCTGAAGCAGCGTCTGGATGCGTTACTCGCACATCTGGGAGATTAATCGTGACAACATTACGCATTGGTGTTGTGGGGCTGGGAGGGATCGCGCAAAAAGCCTGGCTGCCCGTTTTAGGCGCCGCGTCCGACTGGACGCTGCAAGGGGCGTGGTCGCCCACCCGCGAGAAAGCAGAGCGCATCTGCAAAACCTGGCGCATCCCTTATGCCGGTTCGCTACAGGATTTAGCCCGTGAATGTGATGCGATATTTGTGCATACCTCAACCGCGACGCACTACCAGGTGGTGAGCGAGTTGCTGAACGCAGGCGTTCACGTCTGCGTGGATAAACCCCTGGCGGAAAATGTACAGGATGCTGAACGACTGATTGAGCTGGCCGCGCGTAAAAAGCTGACGCTGATGGTCGGCTTCAACCGCCGTTTTGCGCCGCTCTATCAGCAGCTTAAAGCGCAGTCCGGCTCGTTCGCCTCTCTGCGTATGGATAAGCACCGTACCGACAGCGTGGGGCCTAACGACCTGCGCTTCACGCTGCTGGATGATTATCTCCACGTCGTGGATACGGCCCTGTGGCTGAGTAACGGAAAAGCCCAGCTGCAAAGCGGCACGCTGCTGACCAACGAGCAGGGTGAGATGGTTTACGCCGAACATCATTTTGCCGTTGAGCATTTGCAGGTGACGACCAGCATGCATCGTCGGGCGGGCAGCCAGCGCGAGTCCGTGCAGGCCGTTACGGATGGCGCGCTGTATGACGTCACCGATATGCGAGAGTGGCGGGAAGAGAAGGGCAATGGCGTGGTCGCGTTACCGGTTCCCGGCTGGCAAAGCACCCTGGAGCAGCGTGGCTTTGTGGGCTGCGCGCGTCACTTCATCACCTGCGTGCAGAATCAGACGGTTCCTGAAACGTCCGGGGAGCAGGCTATTCTGGCGCAGCGCATTGTGGAACGACTCTGGCGCGAAGCCATGTCGGAATAACGCGTTGTAACATCTGCCGATAGTAATTCGTTGAAATCCGGTTAGACTAAGCGCCGCTTGTTGGCTTTGCCGGGTGGCGCTAACGCTTGCCCGTCCTGGAAATCCGTAGGGTTGTGGAACTTCACGTTAATGAACTTATTAAAATCGCTGGCGGCCGTCAGCTCGATGACCATGTTTTCCCGCGTGCTTGGCTTTGCGCGCGATGCCATTGTGGCTAGGGTTTTTGGCGCCGGGATGGCGACTGACGCCTTTTTCGTCGCCTTTAAGCTGCCAAACCTGCTGCGCCGTATTTTTGCCGAAGGGGCCTTTTCACAGGCATTTGTTCCGATCCTCGCAGAATATAAAAGCAAACAGGGCGAAGATGCCACCCGCGTCTTTGTGGCCTACGTTTCCGGATTACTGACGCTGGCGCTGGCGATCGTGACCGTCCTGGGGATGCTGGCAGCGCCCTGGGTGATCATGGTGACGGCGCCGGGTTTTGCTGACACAGCGGATAAATTTACCCTGACCACCCAACTGCTGCGTATAACCTTCCCCTATATTCTGCTGATTTCGCTGGCGTCGCTGGTGGGTGCCATCCTGAATACCTGGAACCGCTTCTCCGTTCCGGCCTTTGCCCCCACGTTCCTCAACGTCAGCATGATTGGCTTTGCGCTGTTCGCCGCGCCGCATTTTAACCCACCGGTGCTGGCGCTGGCCTGGGCCGTGACCGTCGGCGGCGTGTTACAGCTTGCTTACCAGCTTCCGCACCTGAAAAAGATCGGCATGCTGGTTCTGCCGCGCATTAATTTCAAAGATGCGGGCGCAATGCGCGTTATCAAACAGATGGGACCGGCGATACTCGGCGTGTCCGTTAGCCAGATCTCTCTGATCATCAATACCATCTTCGCCTCTTTCCTGGTGTCGGGC
Source organism: Enterobacter sp. BIDMC93 (assembly GCF_001037805.1). Classification (NCBI taxonomy): domain Bacteria; kingdom Pseudomonadati; phylum Pseudomonadota; class Gammaproteobacteria; order Enterobacterales; family Enterobacteriaceae; genus Enterobacter; species Enterobacter sp. BIDMC93. Next base: position 3,304,761 of record NZ_KQ089962.1, on the reverse strand, counting down.
TCGGTGTCCTGGATGTACTACGCCGATCGTCTGATGGAGTTTCCATCCGGGGTGCTGGGCGTGGCGCTGGGGACTATTCTGCTGCCGTCGCTGTCGAAAAGTTTCGCCAGCGGCAACCACGATGAATACTGCCGCCTGATGGACTGGGGCCTGCGTCTCTGTTTTCTGCTGGCGCTGCCAAGCGCGGTGGCGCTGGGGATCCTGGCGAAACCGCTGACGGTGTCGTTGTTCCAGTATGGAAAGTTCACCGCCTTTGATGCCGCTATGACCCAGCGTGCGCTCGTAGCCTACTCGGTGGGGCTGATGGGGCTGATTGTCGTGAAGGTGCTTGCGCCCGGTTTCTATTCACGTCAGGACATCAAAACGCCGGTTAAGATTGCCATTGTGACGCTGATCATGACGCAGCTGATGAACCTGGCGTTTATTGGACCGCTGAAACACGCGGGGCTGTCATTGTCGATTGGTCTGGCGGCCTGTCTGAACGCCGGGCTGCTGTACTGGCAGCTGCGCAAGCAGGATATCTTCACACCGCAGCCGGGCTGGGCAAGCTTCCTGCTGCGTCTGGCGATTGCGGTAGTGGTGATGGCGGCCGCGCTGGTTGGCATGTTGTATGTCATGCCTGAGTGGGCGCAGGGCACCATGCCTTACCGCCTGATGCGTCTGATGGCCGTGGTGGTGGTCGGTGTGGTGGCGTACTTTGCCACGCTGGCGGTGCTTGGCTTCAAAGTGAAAGAGTTCACCCGCCGCACGGTATAAACGCCAAAAGGGGAGTTCACCAGAAGGTGCTCCCCGCTTCATGACGTGCCGCTACTGCGTCAAATCGAAATCTTTTTCCCACCCGTGATACGTGCCGTGGCCGTCTGACCATCCGCACCGTACAGCCCCGGCTCTTTATAGGGCTTTAACACTTCAAGCGCCTGCTGATTACGGATAATCTGTCCTTCCAGCAGCCAGCCGTTATGCTGGTTGAGATCGCGAAGATGCTGGGTTTTTTCTGTAATGGTCTGCCAGCGTTCGTTGATCTCATCATTGGCGCTGCGTTTCGCGTCTTGCTCAGCGCGTCGCTGTTTTTCCAGATAATCCAGGGTCGCCAGCAGCGAGCTTTTATCTTCAGTTATGCGTTGCAACGCGCTGCCGTTGATTTGACCAGAAGAGAGGTGGTGCTGTTCTGCATCCATCACCGTTTTCAGGTCGTTCAGGACCACCGTCATCTGATCCAGTATTTCTGACAGTCGACTCATACGGTTAGTTACTCTGGAGGAAACTCTGTGCGTCCTGAATCAGCGCATCAGCGATTTTGCTGGTATCCATTTTCAGTTCGCCGTTACGGATAGCCGTTTTCAGCGCTTCAACACGTTCCATATTGATATCGCTGCTGCCTGGCTGCATCAGCTTCGACTGCGCATCGCTCAGCGTGACGCTGGTGCTGTTAGCCGTCGACGTTTTTTCCAGACGCGTTTTTTGCGGGGCAGCCTCATTCGTTTCGCGAGGTTGTACAGTGCTAACCGGCTTCAGGGCTGATGTACGATCAATGCTCATAGTGTTGTCCTCATCGAGGGTTCGCGGCGTTTGCGCCTGACATCATCATTTGTTGAATATTTATCGGCAGTCGCCGCGAAATCTTTAAAAAGATTACAGGTTAATCAGAATATTCCCATCAGGACCGACCGTGCCGCTGACCACCTGGCCTGAGGACATTCTGACCCGGGCATTTTGCGCCACTGCGGCATTATTCAGCGCTTTTCCTTCACTGTTGATACTAAAGCCTTCGCCATTGGCGACCACCATCACCTGTTGTCCCGCTTTCACCCGCCACGCCTGGCGCAGCATGGATAGCTGTATCGCCTGTCCAGGAGCGACATCGCGCAGGCTGACCGCCTCCTGAGCCTGGTTGATATCCAGCATCGTCCGCGGTGGAAGCTGATCCAGACGGCCTCGCTTCAGCGTTACGCTGTCAGGTTGCAGCAGGCTGCCCCGGGGAATGGGAACGGCGGCGACAACATAATTGCCCGTCGCCTGAACCGCAACCTGTAAGTAGCGTTTTTCATTGGCGCAACGCGCCAGCACGTTCACGTTGCCCCATAAGCGGGTGCTGCCGGTCACGCTAAATGACGGGGCTTCGCAGGAAGGATAAAGGTTAGGCGGGGTGCGCACGGTCACGCGTACGTCATCGCTGAAACCGGCCAGCTTCTGCGCAAAGAATGCATTGAGCTGGTCCTCTAACCCCTCAGCCTGCACCAGAGGGCTTAAAAGCAGTAGGGTCGCCGCCAGGCCACGTTTAAAAGTCCGCATCGCACGTTCCACCATGTCCAGAATTTAGCAAATTCTACCCGCAGTGGTTTTCCATCAACGCAACAAATAGCGACGCATTTTGCGCTTATTCCGTCGATAGGGGAGACGGGGTGAGATTTAAGCTGTGAACTGAAATTTTCTCATCAGCGGAGGAGACATGCTCGATAAACTCGACGCCGCGTTACGTTTTCAGCAGGAAGCGCTCAATTTACGCGCCCAGCGGCAGGAGATTTTAGCCGCCAATATCGCCAACGCGGATACCCCCGGGTATCAGGCGCGCGATATTGATTTTTCCAGTGAACTCAAAAAAGTGATGGAGCGTGGACGTGCCGAAGGAACGGGTGTCTCACTGGCCCTGACATCCTCACGTCATATTCCCGCTCAGGCGATGACCGCGCCAACGACCGACCTGCTTTACCGTATTCCCGATCAGCCCTCACTTGATGGCAATACCGTCGACATGGACCGGGAGCGCACACAGTTTGCCGATAACAGCCTGCAATACCAGACAGGTCTGACGCTACTCGGCGGGCAAATTAAAGGCATGATGACCGTCCTACAGGGGGGCAATTAGTAAATGGCCTTGCTGAATATTTTTGATATCGCCGGTTCGGCATTAACGGCGCAGTCCAAACGACTGAACGTGGCCGCCAGTAACCTGGCCAACGCCGACAGCGTGACCGGCCCTGACGGGCAACCGTATCGCGCTAAACAGGTTGTCTTCCAGGTTGATGCTGCACCGGGTGCGGCAACGGGCGGCGTAAAAGTGGCGGACGTGGTTGAGAGCCAGGCACCCGACAAGCTGGTTTACGAGCCAGGCAACCCGCTCGCGGATGCCAGCGGCTACGTGAAAATGCCGAACGTGGATGTGGTCGGGGAGATGGTGAACTCCATGTCCGCGTCGCGTAGCTACCAGGCAAACGTCGAAGTGCTTAATACCGTGAAGAGCATGATGCTCAAAACACTCACTCTCGGCCAGTAAAGGAGACACGCATGTCCATCGCCGTAAACGTGAATGACCCGACAAATACCGGCGTCAACAGCACCAGCAGTGCGACCGGTTCCAGCTCTCTCACCGGGAGCAATGCCTCCGATTTACAGAGCAGTTTTCTGACCCTGCTGGTGGCGCAGCTGAAAAATCAGGACCCGACCAATCCGATGCAGAACAACGAACTGACCACGCAGCTTGCGCAGATCAGTACCGTCAGCGGCATTGAGAAACTGAACACCACGCTCGGCTCGGTCTCCGGTCAAATCGATAACAGCCAGTCCTTGCAGGCCGCCAACCTGATCGGTCACGGGGTGATGATTCCGGGGACCACGATTCTGGCGGGCACCAGCACTACCGATGGCACGTCCACCACCACCACGACGCCGTTTGGCGTTGAGTTGCAGCAGCCGGCCGACAAAGTCACCGCCACAATCAAAGACGCCAGCGGCAACGTGGTGCGCACGATTGAGATTGGCGAGCTTAAAGCGGGCGTTCATACCTTTACCTGGGATGGCAGCCTGACCGACGGCACTAAAGCGCCTAACGGCTCGTATCAGGTTGCGATTAGCGCCAGCAACGGCACCACTCAGCTGGTGGCTCAGCCGCTACAGTTTGCCCTGGTTCAGGGCGTCATCAAGGGTAGCGATGGCAACAAACTGGATTTGGGTACCTCCGGTACCACCACACTCGACGAAGTTCGGCAGATTATCTAAGCCTTAATACTTATCAGGAGTAAGTCATGGCCTTTTCTCAAGCGGTCAGCGGCCTGAATGCTGCGGCCACCAACCTGGACGTCATTGGCAACAACATCGCCAACTCCGCGACCTATGGTTTTAAATCCGGTTCTGCGTCTTTTGCAGATATGTTTGCAGGCTCTAAAGTGGGCCTGGGCGTGAAGGTTGCGGGTATCACCCAGGACTTCACCGACGGGACGACCACCAACACCGGTCGCGGTCTGGACGTCGCCATCAGCCAGAACGGTTTCTTCCGTATGGTGGATGCCAACGGTTCCGTGTTCTACAGCCGCAACGGCCAGTTCAAGCTGGATGAAAACCGTAACCTGGTGAACATGCAGGGGCTTCAGTTAACCGGTTATCCGGTTGCCGGCACGCCGCCTACGGTGCAAACCGGTGCGAATCCGCAGGCGATCTCCATCCCAACGACGCTGATGGCGGCGAAGTCCACCACCACGGCCTCTCAGCAGATCAACCTGAACTCCACCGATACCGCGCCAACCGTCGCCTTCGATCCGTCCAACCCTGACTCTTACAACAAGAAAGGCACCGTGACGGTGTTTGACAGCCAGGGTAATGCGCACAACATGAACCTGTTTTATGTCAAAACAGCTGACAACAAATGGGATGTGTATACCCAGGATGGAAGCGTAGCGGGTGCTTCTGCAAGAAAAGCAGCACAGATGAACTTCGACAGCAACGGTAACCTGGCGGGAGTTTACAACTACAATGCTGCTGGCGTAATAAGCGCTACGCCAAATGCCACCCCAGCTATCAATATCACTACAGGCACCATTAGCGGTGCGGATCCTGCCGTGTTCTCTCTGAGTTTCCAGAGCTCCATGCAGCAAAACACCGGTGCGAACAACATCGTGGCGACGAGCCAGAACGGCTATAAGCCGGGCGATCTGGTGAGCTACCAGATCAACGATGACGGTACCGTTGTCGGTAACTATTCGAACGAACAGACCCAGGTGCTGGGCCAGATCGTGCTGGCAAACTTCGCCAACAACGAAGGCCTGAAATCCGAAGGGGATAACGTCTGGTCTGCCACGCAGTCTTCCGGTGTTGCCCTGCTGGGTACCGCGGGTTCCGGTAACTTCGGCACGCTGACTAACGGCGCGCTGGAAGCCTCCAACGTCGATCTGAGTAAAGAGCTGGTGAACATGATCGTCGCGCAACGTAACTACCAGTCCAACGCGCAGACCATCAAAACCCAGGATCAGATCCTCAACACGCTGGTTAACCTGCGTTAAGCAGCTGACGGGAAAGCGCAATGGATCACGCAATATATACAGCGATGGGCGCAGCAAGCCAGACGCTCAATCAGCAGGCTGTTACCGCCAGCAACCTGGCAAACGCCTCCACGCCAGGTTTTCGTGCGCAGCTCAACGCGCTGCGTGCGGTGCCGGTAGAAGGTCTGTCATTGCCTACGCGTACGCTGGTCACCGCCTCCACGCCGGGCGCCGACATGACGCCAGGCCAGATGGATTACACCGCGCGTCCGCTGGACGTTGCCCTTCAGCAGGACGGCTGGCTGGCGGTGCAAACGGCGGACGGCGGGGAAGGGTATACCCGCAACGGTAATATCCAGGTAAGCGCCACCGGGCAGCTGACGATTCAGGGGCATCCGGTGATGGGCGAAGCCGGTCCGTTGACGGTGCCGGAAGGGTCCGAGCTGACCATTGCGGCAGACGGGACGATCTCGGCGTTAAACCCGGGCGACCCGGCGAACACCGTTGCGCCTGTCGGTCGTCTGAAGCTGGTGAAAGCGGAAGGCAACGAAGTGCAGCGTGGCGATGACGGGATGTTCCGTCTGACCCAGGCGGCGCAGGCCACGCGTGGCGCCACGTTACAGGCCGACCCGACCATCCGCGTGATGTCCGGCGTGCTGGAAGGCAGTAACGTCAAACCGGTGGAAGCCATGACCGACATGATCGCCAGCGCCCGCCGCTTCGAAATGCAGATGAAAATCATCAGCAGCGTCGATGAAAACGCAGGCAAGGCTAACCAACTTCTGGCTATGAGTTAACAGGACTCCCTATGATCAGTTCTTTATGGATCGCGAAAACCGGTCTGGACGCACAGCAAACCAATATGGATGTGATTGCCAACAACCTGGCAAACGTCAGCACCAATGGTTTCAAGCGCCAGCGTGCGGTTTTCGAAGATTTGCTTTATCAAACGATTCGTCAGCCAGGGGCGCAGTCTTCTGAGCAAACCACGCTGCCGTCCGGTCTGCAAATTGGTACCGGCGTGCGCCCGGTCGCCACCGAGCGTCTGCACAGCCAGGGCAACCTGTCCCAGACCAACAACAGTAAAGACGTTGCCATTAAAGGTCAGGGTTTCTTCCAGGTGCAGCTGCCTGACGGGACCTCCGCCTATACCCGCGATGGTTCGTTCCAGGTGGATCAGAACGGCCAGCTGGTGACGGCGGGCGGTTTCCAGGTTCAGCCTGCGATCACCATACCGGCGAACGCGCTGAGTATCACCATTGGTCGTGACGGCATCGTCAGCGTCACTCAGCAAGGTCAGGCCGCGCCGGTCCAGGTTGGACAGCTCAACCTGACCACCTTCATGAACGATACCGGACTGGAAAGCATCGGCGAGAACCTCTACACCGAAACGCAGTCTTCCGGCACGCCAAATGAAAGTACCCCGGGCCTGAACGGGGCGGGGCTGCTGTATCAGGGGTATGTGGAAACCTCGAACGTTAACGTGGCGGAAGAGCTGGTGAATATGATCCAGGTCCAGCGCGCCTATGAAATTAACAGTAAAGCAGTGTCGACGACCGACCAGATGCTGCAAAAACTGACGCAACTCTAAGGTGTAGCCCGGTGCGGTAAACGTCGCACCGGCTCCCTGTTTTCGAAGATGAAGGCAATGCAAAAAAACGCGGCGTTTCGTTATCCGATCCTGACTGTTCTGGCCGTCACCCTCAGCGGGTGTGCCTGGATCCCGTCTAAACCATTGGTACAGGGTGCGACTACCGCCCAACCCGTTCCCGGCCCCGCGCCGGTGGTGAACGGCTCTATTTTCCAGACCGCGCAGCCGATTAACTACGGTTATCAGCCGCTGTTTGAAGACCGTCGTCCGCGTAACGTTGGCGATACGCTGACCATTGTGTTGCAGGAAAACGTCAGTGCGAGTAAGAGCTCGTCGGCGAACGCCAGCCGCGATGGCAAAACCAATTTTGGCTTCGACACCGTGCCGCGCTATCTGCAAGGGCTGTTCGGCAACGCCCGTGCGGATGTGGAAGCCTCCGGCGGCAACACCTTTAACGGTAAAGGTGGTGCGAACGCCAGCAACACCTTCAGCGGAACGCTGACGGTTACGGTTGACCAGGTTCTGGTGAACGGCAACCTGCACGTGGTGGGCGAAAAACAGATCGCCATTAACCAGGGTACGGAATTCATTCGCTTCTCCGGTGTGGTTAACCCTCGCACCATCAGCGGCACCAATACCGTACCGTCCACCCAGGTGGCGGATGCGCGCATTGAGTACGTCGGCAACGGCTACATCAACGAAGCGCAAAATATGGGCTGGCTGCAACGCTTCTTCCTTAACTTATCGCCGATGTAAGCGAGGTGACCTATGTATAAATTTCTCTTCGCCGTGGCGCTGTCGCTGGTCGCTACCGTTGCGCAGGCCGATCGCATACGCGATCTCACCAGCGTGCAGGGCGTGCGCGAAAACTCCCTGATTGGCTACGGCCTGGTGGTGGGGCTGGATGGGACGGGTGACCAGACGACCCAGACGCCGTTCACCACCCAGAGCCTGAACAATATGCTCTCGCAGCTCGGTATTACCGTACCGGCCGGGACCAACATGCAGCTGAAAAACGTGGCGGCCGTGATGGTGACCGCGTCTTATCCGGCCTTTGCGCGTCAGGGGCAGACCATCGACGTGGTTGTCTCGTCGATGGGTAACGCCAAAAGCCTGCGCGGCGGTACGTTGCTGATGACGCCGCTGAAAGGCGTCGACAGCCAGGTGTATGCTCTGGCGCAGGGCAACATTCTGGTTGGCGGAGCAGGCGCGTCGGCGGGCGGCAGCAGCGTGCAGGTGAACCAGCTGAACGGGGGACGTATTACCAACGGCGCGATCATCGAACGTGAGCTGCCGACCCAGTTCGGCACCGGCAACACCATTAACCTGCAACTGAATAACGAAGACTTTACGATGGCGCAGCAGATCGCTGACACCATCAACCGCAGCCGGGGCTACGGCAGCGCCACCGCGCTGGATGCCCGTACCGTGCAGATCCGCACGTCAACCGGCAGCAGCAACCAGGTGCGGTTGTTGGCCGATATCCAGAATATGGAAGTGAACGTGCCGGTGCAGGATGCGAAAGTCATTATCAACTCCCGTACCGGCTCGGTGGTGATGAACCGCGAAGTGACGCTGGACAGCTGCGCCGTGGCGCAGGGCAATCTCTCCGTCACGGTTAACCGCTCGGCCAACGTCAGCCAACCGGATACCCCGTTTGGTGGCGGTCAGACGGTAGTGACCCCGCAAACGCAGATTGATTTGCGACAGAGCGGCGGTTCGTTGCAGAGCGTGCGCTCCAGCGCCAACCTGAACAGCGTGGTGCGTGCTCTGAATGCGCTGGGTGCAACGCCAATGGATCTGATGTCCATTCTGCAATCCATGCAAAGTGCAGGCTGCCTGCGCGCCAGACTGGAAATCATCTAAATGCTGACCGATAGCAAACTGTTGACCAGTGCCGCCTGGGATGCCCAGTCGCTCAACGAGCTGAAAACCAAAGCGGGCAAGGATCCGGCGGCGAATATCCGCCCGGTGGCCCGTCAGGTGGAAGGCATGTTCGTACAGATGATGTTGAAAAGCATGCGTGAAACCCTGCCGAAAGATGGCATGTTCAGCAGTGATTCCACGCGGCTTTACACCAGCATGTACGATCAGCAGATTGCCCAGCAAATGACCGCCGGAAAGGGGCTCGGCCTGGCGGATATGATTGTGAAGCAGACCGCAGCCGCTCAGGGGCTCCCGCCTGAAGAGGCCCCGCAGCAGGTGCCGCTGAAGTTTGATCTGGAAAAGGTGACCAGTTATCAAAATCAGGCGCTGACGCAGATGGTGCGTAAGGCGATGCCGAAACCGGCAGAAACGCGTGACGAGCCGCTCTCCGGCGACAGCAAAGACTTCCTGGCGCAGCTCTCCCTCCCGGCGCGTCTTGCCAGTGAAGAGAGCGGCGTGCCGCACCATCTGATTCTGGCGCAGGCGGCGCTGGAGTCGGGCTGGGGGCAACGTCAGATCCGCAGGGAGAACGGCGAGCCGAGCTTCAACATCTTTGGCGTGAAGGCCACCTCCAGCTGGAAAGGGCCGACCACGGAAATCACCACCACCGAATATGAGAACGGTGCGGCAGTGAAGGTGAAAGCCAAATTCCGCGTCTACAGCTCGTATCTGGAAGCGTTGTCGGATTATGTCGGGCTGCTGAGCCGGAATCCGCGCTACACCGCCGTGACCCAGGCCGCCACGCCAGAGCAGGGCGCTCAGGCATTGCAGAATGCTGGCTACGCGACCGATCCAAACTATGCGCGCAAGCTAACCAGCATGATCCAGCAGCTGAAATCCATGTCTGAGAAGGTCAGCAAAGCGTATAGCACAGATCTCGAAAATCTGTTCTGAAAGTTCTCAAGTCCCGGTGGAGGTTGCCGATAACCTTCATCAGGACTCGTGTCTGAACGTATAAAAGGAACCCCCATGTCCAGTTTGATTAACAGCGCCATGAGTGGCCTCAGTGCTGCGCAGTCGGCACTCAATACCGTCAGTAATAATATTTCAAGCTACAACGTGGCAGGTTATACCCGCCAGACCACCATTCTGGGGGCTTCAAACAGCACCCTGACCGGCGGTGGCTGGGTGGGTAACGGGGTCTATGTCTCCGGTGTTCAGCGTGAATATGATGCGTTTATCACCAACCAGCTGCGCGCGGCGCAGAACCAGAGCAGTGGGCTGACCACGCGCTACCAGCAGATGTCAAAAATTGACGACGTGCTTTCTGATACCACGAACTCGCTTTCTGCCAACCTCCAGGATTTCTTTAAAAGCCTGCAAACGCTGGTGAGTAACGCAGAAGATCCGGCTGCTCGCCAGACGGTACTCGGGAAGGCGGATGGTCTGGTAAACCAGTTTAAAACCAACGATCAATATCTCCGCGATCAGGATGCGCAGGTCAATACGGCGATTTCTACCAGCGTCGATCAGATCAATAACTACGCGAAACAGATTGCCAATCTTAACGATCAGATCTCCCGGCTGACTGGCGTCGGTGCGGGCGCATCCCCGAATGAACTGCTCGATCAGCGCGATCAGCTGGTGAGTGAACTGAACAAGATTGTCGGTGTGGACGTCACCGTACAGGACGGCGGCACCTACAACATCTCTATCGCCAACGGTTACACCCTGGTACAGGGCAGCAACGCCAGCCAGCTGGCGGCGGTGAAATCCAGTGCGGACCCAGCGCGCACAACAATTGCGTATGTGGATACCGCAGCGGGCAACGTGGAGATCTCAGAAAAACAGATCACCACGGGGTCGCTTGGGGGGCTGTTAACGTTCCGTTCTCAGGATCTGGATCAGGCGCGAAACACCCTTAACCAGATGGCGCTGGCGTTTGCGGATGCCATGAATACCCAGCACCAGGCTGGCTTTGATGCCAACGGGGATGCAGGCGGCAAGCTGTTTGATTTTGGCTCTCCGGCAGTGCTGAGTAACGGTAAAAACACCGGAAGCGCGTCCGTTACGGCCACGATGACGGACAGTACAAAGGTCCAGGCGACAAACTATAAAGTTGAGTACAACGGTACTGACTGGACAATCACGCGTCTGTCGGACAATACCAGCTTCACGGCCAAGCCTGACGCCAGCGGTAATCTGTCGTTTGATGGTCTCAACGTTAAGATTAGCGGCTCAGCCGATAATAAAGACAGTTTCATCGTCAAACCGGTGAATGACGTCATTGTGAATATGGACGTAGCGATCAGCGACGAATCCAAACTGGCGATGGCCTCCGCGAAAGGAAGCGGCGAAAGCGACAATACCAATGGCCAGAAGCTGCTGGATTTACAGAGCGCCAAATTGGTGGGAGGGAACAAAACCTTTAACGATGCTTATGCCGCGCTGGTCAGTACGGTGGGCAGCACCACGGCGTCGCTGAAAACCAGCAGCGAAACCAAAGTTAACGTGGTGACGCAGCTGACCAAACAACAGCAGTCAATCTCCGGGGTTAACCTGGATGAAGAGTATGGCAACCTGCAACGCTATCAGCAGTACTATCTGGCGAATGCGCAGGTGCTGCAAACGGCGAGCACGCTGTTTGATGCATTGATCAATATCCGCTAAGGCTGAGGCATAAAAAATGCGTATTAGTACTCAAATGATGTATGAGCAAAGCATGCGCGGCGTGACGAACTCCCAAAGTCTCTGGCTCAGCTACGGCGAGCAGATGTCTACGGGGAAGCGTATCAACCGTCCGTCTGACGATCCGATTGCCGCCTCGCAGGCCGTTGTGCTCTCTCAGGCTCAAACGCAAAACAGCCAGTATGCGCTGGCACGCTCCTTCGCTACGACGAAAGTCTCGCTGGAAGAGAACGTGTTATCGCAAGTGACAACCGCCATCCAGGCTGCTCAGGAAAAGATTGTCAATGCGGGCAACGGTACGTTAAGTGACGATGACCGCGCTTCGCTGGCCACGAACCTGCAAGGTATTCGCGATCAGCTCATGAACCTGGCTAACAGCACGGACGGTAACGGTCGCTATATTTTTTCCGGTTACAAGACCGAAGCGGCGGCTTTCGACCAGGCGACGGGTGATTATAAGGGCGGCGGAACGCCAATCAGCCAGCAGGTTGACTCCGCGCGCACGATGCAAATTAGCCATACGGGCACTGAAGTTTTCGATAGCTTCACCAGCAATGCCAAGCCAGAGTCAGATGGTAGTGCGCCGGAAACGAATTTGTTCAAGATCCTCGACTCCGCAATTGAAGCGCTGAATACGCCGATTGGGGAGGATGAAACGAAAGCCGAGGCGTTTACGGCGGCTATTGATAAAGCCAACCGTGGCCTGAGCAACTCCCTCAACAACGTGCTGACCGTGCGCGCTGACCTCGGCATCAAGCTGGATGAGCTGGGCAAGCTGGACGCTCTGGGTGAAGACCGCGCGCTGGGTCAGACGCAGCAGATGAGTAACCTGGTTGACGTGGACTGGAACTCGGTGATTTCGTCCTACACCATGCAGCAGGCGGCGTTGCAGGCCTCGTATAAAGCCTTTAGTGATATGCAGGGTATGTCTTTGTTCCAGATGAACAAATAAGACTCTGACCTGTTTGACATGTCTTGAAACTGGGCATGTTTTGACTGCCCAACCCGTCCGGGTTGGGCATTTTTTTTACACACTTTCTGCCTGTGCGGACAGCACCCGGGCGCTTTCAATCACTCTGATAGCCAGCGCAATGGCACCACACAGGGTTGCCAGAGCCACCACGCCAGACCAGCCTGCCAGCGTATAGATATTGCTGCCTAATGCCGAACCCAGCGCCATTCCGATGAAAATGACGGTAAACAGCAGGGCGTTCAGGCGTCCGCGGGCCTGCGGCTCAAGGCTGTAGACCAGGTTCTGGTGGGCCACGAGGCTGGACTGCAAGCCGAGATCGAAACCGACCGCGGAGAGGGCAATCAGGATCAACTGACCGTGTACACCCAGTGCCGGCATCATGAACATCAGGGCAAACGAGAGGGTCACCAGCGCGGCACCCAGCTGGGTCACTTTACCGGCGCCCAGCTTATCTGCCAGACCCCCTGCCAGCGGTGCAGCCAGCGCACCAGCGGCTCCGGCAATACCAAATCCACCCGCTATGGCACTGCCAAGATGATACCGTTCCAGCAGCATGACCGCCAGCGTTGACCAGAATGCGCTAAAGGCAATCGACAGAAAGCCCTGGGCCAGCGCGGCCCGACGCAGCGCCGGATAGCGGCGCCAGAGGTGTTCCATGGAGCGCATCAGCGCCGGGTAGCTCAGCGTGGAGTGAACGGCGAAGCGGGGAAGCACGGCCCACATCACCACGCCGATAAAGGCAATACTTGCGGCGGCCAGCTGATACATCACCCGCCAGCCAAAGGCCTCACCCACCACGCCGCTCACGCTTCTGGAGAGCAAAATCCCCAGCAGCAGGCCGGTCATCACCGTGCCGACCGTTTTTCCCTGTTTACCTTCCGGCGCGAGGATCGCTGCGGCCGGGACAATATCCTGCGCCATGGTGGCGGCCATGCCAATCAGCAGGCTGGTGAGCAGCAGGGAGTGCAGTTGTCCGGTCAGGCTACAACCCAGCAGGAACAGCGCCAGGGCCGCACTTTTTATCAGGATCAGCGTTCTGCGGTCATGACGATCGCCGAGCGGGAGCAGAAACAGGATGCCCAGGGCATAACCCGCCTGGGTGAGCGTCGGGACCATGCCCATGCCTTCGATGCTCAGATGCAGGTCTGAGCCCATCAGCGGCAGCAGAGGCTGGGCATAATAGATGGATGCCACGCTAAAGCCCGCACCGAGCGCCAGCATTAAGATTACCCAGCGGCTTACGGCCCGGGTGGTGGTTGTGTTCATAAGATGTTCCTCATTCGTTGTGTGCGGCTATTTTTTATCAGTACGCCTTGCGACGGTAGCGGGCGCGGTGGTAAAACGCTTATACGTACGGCGTATGGGTAAAAATGGTATGAAAAGGTCTGAGCGTATAGATCGGGTAGAACTGATGCGAACGTTTGTTCGCATTGTGGAGGCGGGGTCTCTTTCTGCGGCGGCACGTCAGCTGGCAACAACCCAGGCCACGGTGAGCCGACGGTTGCAGTCGCTTGAGACCATGCTGGGAGTACGCCTGATGCTGCGCACAACCCATACGACCCGGCTGACCGATGACGGCGAACGCTGCTATCAGCATGCCCGACGGGTGATTGACAGCTGGCTGGCGCTAGAAGACGAGGTAGGGCAGACGGAAGATGAACCGGTTGGGGTGCTGAGGGTGCGCGCCCCGCACGCGTTTGGCCAGGATCAGCTTCTGAAACCGTTAACCGAATTTTTACAGCGCTATCCCCAGCTTTCTGTTGAGTGGATGCTCAACGATCGCTCGGTTGATTTCCTCGGCGACAACCTTGACTGTGCTATTCGGGTGGGTGTGGAAGTCGATCCGGCAACCGTGTCCGTGCTGCTGGCTGAAGTGCCGCACTCGGTGGTGGCTTCACCGGAATTACTGGCCCGTTATCCCGCGGTTAAAACGCCGGAAGATTTGCAGCAGCTTCCCTGGATTGCCATCAGCTCTTTTTATCAACGCCATGTGGAGCTTTTCCACGATGCATCATCTGCCCCGGCGCGGGTTACCATTACGCCACGCCTGAGTACCGACAGCCTGTATGTGGCGCGCAATACGGCACTCACCGGGCTGGGCGTGGCGGTGGTATCCAGCTGGACAGTACAGGATGATATTCAGGAAGGAAGACTGGTGCATCTACTGCCAGAGTGGCAGCCGGCAGCGTTACCGGTACATCTGGTTTACCCCTGGTCTCGTTATTATCCGGCGCGCTTGCGGCGTTTTCTGGAGCTGATGCGGCAGATAATGCCGGAGGTCACCGGAATGAGAAAGCCCCTGCAACAGCCATAAAAAAGCCGACCCGAAGGTCGGCTTTCAGTCTTAGCGTGCGTTATTCAACAGGCTGAGGACGAGTAGCTGGCGCAGTAGCCATGTGCGTTGCACTGTGACCACCGGCAGCACCTTTGCCTTCGAAGTTGAATGCCGGACGAACCCAGTCGCTATGGCGTGGCGCTTCAGGTACATACTCAGGTGCCGGGGCGCGAGTCATCGGCGCGGTAGCAACGTGAGCAGGCGCTGGAGCGGCAACGACCTCAACCGGCTCGGATTTCACTTCAGCCTCTTTGACCTCTTCGACAACAGGCTCAACCTGAATCTCGACGTCCTGAACAACCTCTTCCGTCACCGTTTCGACGGCAACGTCTGCGGGCTCTTCTGCTGTGGAGACTGGTTCAGCTTCCTCCGCGACTTCTTCAGCCACCACGGTATCTTCTTCGGCAATGATCTGCGGGGCGGCATCAACCGGCGCAGCAATCACTTCAGGATGGGTCGTTTCAACTTCCACAGCCTGCGGTGCCGCCGTGTCAACAACCTGCGGTTCAACCACGGTTGCCGCTTCAGTCACGACGTCTTCCACCGCTGCTACCGGTGCAATCACCTCTTCGGTCACAGCCTGTTCTTCAACAGCCTGCTCCGGGCGAGCAACCGGATAACGGATCCAGACTTTACCGGATGCCATCTCAGGTGACGCGCACGCCACGGTCAGCGGCATTGGCGACTGAGTCGGGTAACGCTCGTCACGGTAGCGACGACGACGCTGGCCGCTCACGCGCAGGTGACGCGGAGAACGACGGGAGCGACGCGGCATACCTGCGTTGTCACGGTTTTCGCTGCTTTCGTCCTGCTCAACCTGATTTTCCACTACGGCTGGCAGGTCAACTTTTGCAACCTGGGTACCCGTTGTGCTTTCTGCTGCTTCAACCGCGATAACGTCGTTTTCTTCCGTCTGAACAGCACCCACACGTACTTTCTGGGTCAGCTGACGCTGCTTACGACGCGGCATAACCTGAGTACGCTCTTCCTGCTCCGTGTCCTGCTGTTCAACAGGCGCTTCGCGGTTCAGGTTTTTGACTTCCTGCTGGGCCTGGCGTTTCTCGTCGTTACGACGACGGTTACGCTCGCGGCGAGGTTGCTGCTCGTCACGCTGTTTGCTCTTCTCGGACTCATCGCCCGCCTGCTGGCGAATCTCACGATCTTCAACGTTCTGCTGTTGCTTCTCGCGACGGTTGCGACGGTTGTCCTCGCGTTGTTCACGACCTTCGTTGTTCTCGGAACGATTATCACGGCGCTCGTTACGATCGCTACGGTCGTTGCGGTCATTACGATCGCGACGATTGTTCTGACGCTTACGACGGTCCTGCTGACGCTCTGGTTTCGCTTCTTTTGGCGCTTCTTTCGGCTGCTCAGGCTGAACTTCTTCGCCAGCAAATATTTTTTTCAACGCGCCGAAGATGCGGCTCAGGAGACCCGGCTGCTCAGGCTGCGCTTTTGGCGCGGCAGGGGCCGCCTTTTGCACGGCAGGTTTTGCCGCTGGTTTTTCCAGCGTCGCTTCCGGCGGGGCTTCCGGCATGATGAAGGTTGCTAATGCAGGCTGCTCAGGCAGTTTACGCTCGGCAGGCTCTTCATCCGATGGCAGCGCCATTTCTTCTTCATGCAGCTTCGGCAGCAGGTAGCTGAGGGTGCTTGTCTCTTCGCCTTTACGCACGCGCAGCACGTGATAGTGCGGGGTTTGCATCTCGTCGTTTGGCACGATGATGCAGCGAACACCGCCCTGACGCGCTTCGATTGCGCTTACCGCTGCACGTTTTTCGTTCAGCAGGTAGGAGGCAATCGGCACCGGAACGATGGCGTGAACCTCTTTGGTGTTCTCTTTCAGCGCTTCTTCTTCAATCAGACGCAGAATAGAGAGGGAGAGCGATTCATTGTCACGCACGGTACCCGTACCGGAACAGCGCGGGCAGACGTGATGGCTGGACTCGCCGAGTGACGGGCTCAGACGCTGACGGGACATTTCCAGCAGGCCGAAGCGCGAGATATGGCTAATCTGGATACGTGCGCGATCCTGGCGCACCGCTTCACGCAGACGGTTTTCAACCGCACGCTGGTGGCGAACCGGGGTCATGTCGATGAAGTCGATAACAATCAGACCACCCAGGTCGCGCAGGCGGAGCTGGCGGGCGATTTCATCAGCGGCTTCAAGGTTGGTGTTGAAGGCGGTCTCTTCGATGTCGCCGCCGCGGGTTGCACGCGCGGAGTTGATGTCGATAGCGGTCAGCGCTTCGGTGGTATCAATTACGATAGAACCGCCGGACGGCAGACGCACTTCACGCTGGAAGGCAGACTCGATCTGGGATTCGATCTGATAGTGGCTGAACAGCGGGATTTCACCGGTGTACAGTTTAATTTTGCTGGTGAAATCCGGGCGACCCAGCGCGGCGATGTGCTGGCGAGCCAGCTCAAGCACTTTCGGGTTATCAATCAGAATTTCACCGATGTCCTGACGCAGATAATCACGGAAGGCACGCACAATAACGTTGCTTTCCTGGTGGATCAGGAACGGAGCAGGACGGCTCTCAGCCGCTTTCTTGATGGCTTCCCAGTGCTTCAGACGGAAGCTCAGGTCCCACTGCAACGCTTCGGCAGATTTGCCGACGCCTGCGGTGCGCACGATAAGGCCCATGCCGTCTGGCAGCTCGAGACTTGCCAGCGCTTCTTTCAGCTCGGTACGGTCATCGCCTTCGATACGGCGAGAGATGCCACCCGCACGCGGGTTGTTTGGCATCAATACCAGATAGCTTCCTGCCAGACTGATAAAGGTGGTCAGTGCGGCGCCTTTGTTGCCACGCTCTTCTTTATCGATCTGGACGATAACTTCCTGACCTTCACGCAGAACATCTTTAATGTTCGGACGGCCATGGGAGTTGTAGTTTGCAGGAAAATATTCGCGGGCGATTTCTTTAAGAGGAAGGAAACCGTGACGCTCAGCACCGTAATCGACAAATGCAGCTTCAAGGCTTGGTTCAATGCGGGTGATTTTGCCTTTGTAAATGTTCGCTTTTTTCTGTTCGTGTCCAGGACTTTCGATATCCAGATCGTACAGGCGCTGCCCATCCACAAGGGCGACACGCAACTCTTCTTGCTGAGTTGCGTTGATTAACATTCTTTTCATCGTAACTTACTCGTTATTCTTACATTGACGACAAAGCTGCGGGCAAGGTGACGCTTTCCGGGGTATGAACCGATGGCCTCGTGTCTATTCACGTCGCCAACCTCACGGTTGTCGCTCGCTTAAGAGGCGCAGAGTGTCGGTTGCCTGTGTTTCATACGGAAACACAGCGCAATTATCAGGGGAATTGCCTGGGAAAACTCTCCAGAGAACAATCCTTATACCGGGAAGTACTGCAACCCGCAGCCCGCTAACTGCCTGAAAGATCAATACGTCTTACGCCATTGCTGCGTGGATGATCGGTCAGACAAAATTGGTCATTCCGTCGACATCCTTACAAAACCCGGATTTAACGCGGAAAACGGATTCATTATTCCACTGCTCGCCGGGTTATAGCAAGATGACTTTTACCAATTATCACCCGGTTACTCACAGTTTCTTCACTTCAACGGGGTGATTGGTTTAATAACCACCAAATCGATTGCGCGAAAGGGGAGTGGTCCGGATAAAAGTAAATATAAGCATAGAAAAATGAGTGGCGCTAATGTCTGACGCTATTTAGAATCGCCAACCATGAAAACAGAGACTCCAGCCGTAAAAATGGTTGCCATCGCCGACGACGAGGCGGGGCAACGTATCGATAATTTTTTGCGCACCCAGTTGAAGGGCGTGCCAAAAAGTATGATTTATCGCATCTTGCGTAAGGGCGAGGTGCGGGTGAACAAAAAACGCGTGAAGCCAGAGTATAAGCTCGAGGCGGGCGATGAAGTCCGGATCCCACCGGTACGTGTTGCAGAGCGTGAAGAAGAGGTCGTTTCTCCGAAGCTGCAAAAAGTCGCGGCCCTGAGCGACGTTATCCTTTATGAGGACGACCACATTCTGGTGCTGAATAAACCGTCCGGAACGGCGGTACACGGGGGGAGCGGTCTGAGCTTCGGCGTGATTGAAGGGTTACGCGCGCTGCGCCCGGAAGCGCGTTTCCTCGAACTGGTTCACCGTCTTGACCGCGATACCTCTGGCGTGCTGCTGGTGGCGAAAAAACGTTCTGCGCTGCGTTCACTGCATGAACAGCTGCGCGAAAAAGGGATGCAGAAAGATTACCTGGCGCTGGTGCGCGGCCAGTGGCAGTCCCACGTGAAAGTGGTGCAGGCGCCGCTGCTGAAAAATATTCTGCAAAGCGGCGAGCGCATTGTTCGTGTTAATCAGGAAGGGAAACCGTCTGAGACGCGCTTTAAAGTTGAAGAGCGCTACGAATTCGCCACGCTGGTGCGCTGTAGTCCGGTGACGGGGCGTACCCACCAGATTCGCGTCCATACCCAGTTTGCGGGCCATCCGATTGCGTTTGATGACCGCTATGGCGATCGCGAATTTGATAAGCAGCTGGCGGGAACAGGGCTGTCGCGTCTGTTCCTGCACGCGGCAGCGCTGAAATTTACCCATCCTAATACCGGCGAAGTTATCCGTATTGAAGCGCCGCTGGATGAGCAGCTCAAACGCTGTCTGAAAGTTCTGCGCGGCTAAGGTAAATGTAAAACGGCAATGTATATTGCCGTTTTTTATGTTTGCCCCCTCTCCCTGTGGGAGAGGGCCGGGGTGAGGGCATCAGGCCGCAGGGATCACATCGTCAGCGGATTACACTCTTCTCGCCTCAACATCTGGCACAGCGCAATCAGCGGCAACCCCACCAGCGTGTTGGGATCGCGGCCATCGAGCTTGTCGAACAACGCAATCCCTAGTCCTTCACTTTTAAAGCTCCCTGCACAGTTTAGCGGACGTTCCCGACGCACATAATCCATAATCTCCTGCTCGCTAAGATGACGGAAGTGCACATCAAACGGCTCGCACTCGGTTTGCAGATGACCGGAAGCCGAATTATAAAGCGCCAGGCCGGTATAAAAGGTCACGATACCGCCTCGCGCACGCAACAGCTGCTGGCAGGCGTTTTCTTCCGTATGCGGTTTGCCGGTGATTTCGCCGTCCAGCACACAAACCTGATCGGAGCCTATAATCAGATGTGCGGGGTAACGTACGGCCAGCGACTGTGCTTTCTCTTTCGCGAGACGGGTCACCAGATGACGCGGTGACTCGCCCGGCTGTGGCGTTTCATCCACCTCCGGCGCAGCGCATTCAAACGGGATCCCGAGCTTTTCCAGCAGCATTCGGCGATAAGGTGAAGTGGAAGCAAGGACGAGATTTGGCATATTTTTATCACCAGATATAGCGTATCGATGCCAGCCATTTTAAACTACAGGCCGCAATGTGTGCGAATAATTGGCAAAAGGCAGCTCTGGTTGCCTTTTTCTTTGACTCTATGACGTTACAAAGTTAATATGCGCGCCCTATGCAAAAGGTAAAATTACCCCTGACTCTTGATCCGGTTCGTACGGCTCAAAAACGCCTCGATTACGAAGGAATCTATTCTTCCGATCAGGCTGAGCGTATTGCCGAATCTGTAGTCAGTGTGGACAGTGATGTAGAATGCTCCATGTCGTTCGCTATCGACAACCAGCGTCTCGCCGTGTTAACCGGTGATGCAAAGGTGACGGTAACGCTCGAATGTCAGCGTTGCGGGAAACCGTTTGTACAGCATGTTCACACAACGTATTGTTTTAGTCCGGTTCGTTCTGACGAACAGGCTGAAGCACTCCCGGAAGCGTATGAGCCGATTGAGGTTAACGAATTCGGTGAAATCGATCTTCTGGCGCTGGTTGAAGATGAAGTCATCCTCTCCCTGCCAGTCGTTCCGGTGCATGATTCTGAACACTGTGAAGTGTCCGAGGCGGACATGGTCTTTGGGGAACTGCCTGATGAAGCGCAAAAACCAAACCCATTTGCCGTATTAGCCAGCTTAAAGCGTAAGTAATTGAGGAGTAAGGTCCATGGCCGTACAACAGAATAAACCAACCCGTTCCAAACGTGGCATGCGTCGTTCCCATGACGCGCTGACCGCAGTTACCAGCCTGTCTGTAGACAAGACTTCTGGTGAGAAACACCTGCGTCACCACATCACCGCTGACGGTTTCTACCGCGGCCGCAAGGTTATCACTAAGTAATCACGCGTCAGCGTGATTAGGCTTAGTGAGGAACTTTCCCGTGCAAACGGGGAGTTTACCGAACCAGGCTGCGACGATACCTTGACACGTCTAACCCTGGCGTTAGATGTCATGGGGGGAGATTTTGGCCCTACCGTGACAGTGCCTGCAGCATTGCAGGCACTGAATTCTAATTCGCAACTCACACTTCTTTTAGTCGGTAATCCCGACACAATCACGCCATTACTTGCAAAAGCTGACTTTGAACAACGTTCGCGTCTGCAGATTATTCCTGCGCAGTCAGTTATTGCCAGTGATGCCCGGCCATCGCAGGCTATTCGTAATAGCCGCGGCAGCTCTATGCGAATGGCGCTGGAGCTGGTGAAAGAAGGGCGAGCGCAGGCTTGCGTCAGCGCGGGAAATACTGGCGCGCTGATGGGGCTGTCGAAATTATTGCTCAAGCCGATTGAGGGCATTGAGCGTCCGGCGCTGGTGACGGTATTACCGCATCAGCAGAAGGGCAAAACGGTGGTGCTGGATCTGGGCGCTAACGTGGATTGTGATAGTACAATGCTGGCTCAGTTTGCCGTTATGGGGTCGGTGCTGGCTGAAGACGTGGTCGGGATTAATAATCCCCGCGTTGCTTTACTGAATATTGGTGAAGAAGAGACTAAAGGCCTGGACAGTATCCGCGACGCTGCGGAAATACTCAAACAGGTCCCCTCCATCAACTATATTGGTTATCTCGAAGCCAATGAGTTGCTGACGGGCAAAACGGATGTATTAGTGTGTGATGGCTTCACCGGAAACGTGACGTTGAAGACCATGGAAGGGGTCGTACGAATGTTCCTTTCTCTGCTGAAATCGCAGGGAGAAGGTAAAAAAAGGTCCTGGTGGCTGATTTTATTAAAGCGTTGGTTACAAAAAAGCCTGACGCGGCGATTCAGTCACCTCAACCCCGACCAGTATAATGGCGCCTGTCTGTTAGGATTGCGCGGCATCGTGATTAAGAGTCATGGCGCCGCCAATCAGCGAGCATTTACCGTCGCGATTGAACAGGCAGTGCAGGCGGTGCAGCGACAAGTCCCTCAGAGGATTGCCGCTCGCCTGGGATCTGTATTAGCTAAAAGTGACTGAGCGTACATGTATACGAAGATTTTAGGTACCGGCAGCTACCTGCCAAAACAAGTGCGTACCAACGCCGATCTTGAAAAAATGGTAGATACGTCTGACGAGTGGATTGTCACGCGCACAGGTATCCGTGAACGTCGTATCGCCGCGCCAGACGAAACTGTGTCCACCATGGGCTACGAAGCCGCTCAGCGAGCGCTTGAGATGGCTGGCATTGATAAAGAACAGATCGGGCTTATTGTGGTGGCGACAACCTCTGCCACGCATGCCTTCCCAAGCGCAGCGTGCCAGGTGCAGAACATGCTCGGCATCAAAGGCTGCCCGGCATTTGATGTTGCAGCAGCGTGCGCGGGTTTCACCTATGCGCTGAGCATCGCCGATCAGTATGTAAAATCGGGCGCCGTAAAATATGCGCTGGTGATCGGCGCTGATGTGCTGGCGCGTACCTGCGATCCAACCGATCGCGGCACGATCATTATTTTTGGCGATGGCGCGGGCGCGGTGCTGCTGGGGCAGTCCGAAGAACCGGGCATCATCTCCACGCACTTGCATGCCGATGGCCGCTACGGCGAGCTGTTAACGCTGCCTAACGCCGATCGCGTTAATCCTGATAACTCCATTTACCTCACCATGGCAGGTAATGAAGTATTCAAGGTGGCGGTGACTGAGCTTGCGCATATTGTCGATGAGACGCTGGAAGCCAATAACCTTGAACGCACCGCACTCGACTGGCTGGTGCCGCATCAGGCGAACCTGCGTATCATCAGCGCGACGGCGAAGAAGCTGGGCATGTCTATGGATAACGTTGTGGTGACGCTTGATCGCCACGGCAACACCTCTGCGGCATCGGTACCGTGCGCATTTGACGAAGCGGTACGCGATGGACGAATTAAACGGGGCCAACTGGTCTTGCTTGAAGCCTTTGGTGGCGGGTTCACCTGGGGTTCCGCGCTGGTTCGTTTCTAGGATAAGGATTAAAAAATGACGCAATTTGCTTTTGTGTTCCCGGGACAGGGCTCGCAAACTGTTGGG
Organism: Enterobacter sp. BIDMC93; assembly: GCF_001037805.1. Taxonomy (NCBI): domain Bacteria; kingdom Pseudomonadati; phylum Pseudomonadota; class Gammaproteobacteria; order Enterobacterales; family Enterobacteriaceae; genus Enterobacter; species Enterobacter sp. BIDMC93. The sequence goes on along the minus strand of NZ_KQ089962.1, from coordinate 3,281,728 downwards.
ATGTTGTCTGAAATGGCAGCAAACTATCCGGTTATTGAAGAGACTTTCCGTGAAGCCTCTGACGCGCTGGGTTATGATCTGTGGGCGCTGACCCAACAGGGCCCCGCTGAAGAGCTGAACAAAACCTGGCAGACTCAACCGGCACTGCTGGCAGCCTCCGTCGCATTGTGGCGCGTATGGCAGCAGCAGGGCGGCAAAGCGCCGACGCTGATGGCGGGTCATAGCCTGGGTGAATACTCTGCGCTGGTCTGCGCAGGGGTGATTGCCTTCGCTGACGCGGTACGCCTGGTTGAATTGCGTGGTAAATTCATGCAGGAAGCGGTGCCAGAGGGCACGGGCGGCATGTCTGCCATCATCGGTCTGGATGATGCTTCTATCGCTAAAGCCTGTGAAGAATCTGCTGAAGGTCAGGTCGTTTCTCCGGTAAACTTTAACTCGCCAGGCCAGGTGGTTATCGCGGGTCATAAAGAAGCGGTTGAGCGTGCAGGCGCTGCCTGTAAAGCTGCGGGCGCAAAACGTGCACTGCCCCTGCCGGTGAGCGTGCCGTCTCACTGCGCGCTGATGAAGCCCGCTGCCGATAAGCTGGCGGTTGAGCTGGAAAAAATGACCTTTAACGCACCTACGATTTCCGTTGTGAATAACGTCGATGTGCAGTGCGAAACCGCGCCGGAGGCTATCCGTAACGCGCTGGTTCGCCAGCTCTACAGCCCGGTTCAGTGGACTAAAACCGTTGAATTTATGGCGTCTCAGGGCGTTGAACATCTGTATGAAGTTGGTCCAGGTAAGGTACTTACCGGTCTGACAAAACGTATTGTAGACACCCTGACTGCCTCGGCGATTAACGAGCCGGAAGCCATGAAAGCGGCACTCTCGCAATAAAAGAGGAATACCATGAGTTTTGAAGGAAAAATTGCCCTGGTGACCGGCGCAAGCCGCGGTATTGGGCGCGCTATTGCTGAAACACTGGTTGCGCGCGGCGCGACGGTGATCGGGACTGCGACCAGTGAGAATGGCGCACAGGCCATCAGCGACTATCTGGGTGCGAACGGTAAAGGTCTGGTACTGAATGTGACTGAACCAGCATCTATCGAATCTGTTCTGGAAAATATTCGCGCAGAGTTTGGCGAAGTGGATATTCTGGTCAATAATGCCGGGATCACTCGCGACAACCTGCTGATGCGAATGAAAGACGACGAGTGGAACGATATTATCGAAACCAACCTGTCATCTGTATTCCGTCTGTCAAAAGCGGTAATGCGCGCTATGATGAAAAAGCGTCATGGTCGTATTATCACTGTAGGTTCTGTGGTTGGTACCATGGGAAATGCTGGTCAGGCTAACTACGCTGCGGCGAAAGCAGGTCTGATCGGTTTCAGTAAGTCGCTGGCGCGTGAAGTCGCGTCCCGCGGAATTACTGTAAACGTTGTTGCTCCGGGCTTTATTGAAACGGACATGACGCGTGCGCTGACTGATGAGCAGCGTGCGGGTACGCTGGCGGCAGTTCCGGCGGGTCGTCTTGGCGACCCTAAAGAAATCGCCAGCGCGGTTGCATTTTTAGCCTCTGACGAAGCGGGTTACATCACTGGTGAAACCCTCCACGTCAACGGCGGGATGTACATGGTTTAATCACGATCGAAAATATTTGCGTTATTTGGGCAAATGGCCTCAAAATAACGTAAAATCGTGGTAAGACCTGCCGGGATTTAGTTGCAAATTTTTCAACATTTTATACACTACGAAAACCATCGCGAAAGCGAGTTTTGATAGGAAATTTAAGAGTATGAGCACTATCGAAGAACGCGTTAAGAAAATTATCGGCGAACAGCTGGGCGTTAAGCAGGAAGAAGTTGTGAACTCCGCTTCCTTTGTTGAAGACCTGGGCGCAGATTCTCTTGACACCGTTGAGCTGGTAATGGCTCTGGAAGAAGAGTTTGATACTGAGATTCCGGACGAAGAAGCTGAGAAAATCACCACCGTTCAGGCTGCCATTGATTACATCAACGGTCACCAGGCGTAAGTGAACATCTCCAGGCGGTCATTCGACCGCCTGAGTTTTATCTTTTGTTGTCCCACGAATCTCTTTTTTTATCCCTCCCTGGAGGACAAGCGTGTCTAAGCGTCGTGTAGTTGTGACCGGACTTGGCATGTTGTCTCCTGTCGGCAATACCGTAGAGTCCACCTGGAAAGCTCTCCTTGCCGGTCAGAGCGGCATCAGCCTAATCGACCATTTCGATACTAGCGCCTATGCAACGAAATTTGCTGGCTTAGTAAAGGATTTTAACTGTGAAGAGATCATCTCGCGCAAAGAACAGCGCAAGATGGATGCCTTCATTCAATATGGAATTGTCGCTGGCGTTCAGGCCATGCAGGATTCTGGCCTTGAGATTACGGAAGAGAACGCGACCCGTATCGGCGCCGCTATCGGCTCCGGGATTGGCGGTCTTGGTCTGATTGAAGAAAACCATACATCTCTGATGAATGGCGGCCCGCGTAAAATCAGCCCGTTCTTCGTTCCGTCTACGATTGTCAACATGGTGGCAGGTCACCTGACCATTATGTTCGGCCTGCGTGGCCCAAGCATCTCAATCGCGACAGCCTGTACGTCTGGCGTGCATAACATCGGCCAGGCCGCGCGTATCATTGCGTACGGCGATGCAGATGCTATGGTTGCGGGCGGCGCTGAAAAAGCCAGTACCCCGCTGGGCGTCGGTGGCTTCGGTGCAGCGCGTGCGCTCTCTACCCGAAACGATAATCCCCAGGCGGCGAGCCGTCCATGGGATAAAGACCGTGACGGTTTCGTACTGGGTGACGGTGCAGGCATGATCGTACTGGAAGAGTACGAACACGCGAAAAAACGTGGCGCGAAAATTTATGCTGAAGTTGTTGGCTTTGGCATGAGCAGCGATGCTTATCACATGACGTCTCCTCCAGAGAACGGCGCAGGCGCTGCGCTGGCGATGGAAAACGCCATCCGCGATGCGGGCATTACGCCGGCACAGATTGGCTACGTTAACGCCCATGGGACGTCTACCCCTGCGGGCGATAAAGCAGAAGCGCAGGCTGTTAAGTCTATCTTCGGCGAATCTGCTGGCCGCGTAATGGTAAGCTCCACGAAATCCATGACCGGTCACCTGCTGGGTGCTGCGGGGGCAGTAGAGTCAATCTACTCTATTCTCGCGCTGCGCGATCAGGCTGTACCGCCAACCATCAACCTGGATAATCCGGATGAAGGTTGCGATCTGGACTTCGTTCCTCACGAAGCGCGCCAGGTTAGCGGTATGGAGTATACCCTGTGTAACTCCTTCGGCTTCGGTGGGACTAACGGTTCTCTGATCTTCAAAAAGGTCTGAGTCTGGTTAGTCGCTGACGATAAAAAAGGTCCGCTTGCCGGGCCTTTTTTATTAGGTGAAATCCCCTTGTCCGGCTGCTCACATCCTGCCAGACTGAGCCTCCACGCATAAGGAGCCACCATGTTTTTAATTAATGGCCTTGAGCAAGAAACGCTGCCGGCAAGCGACAGGGCGACCCAGTTTGGCGATGGCTGTTTCACGACTGCGCGTATTCTCGACGGTGGCGTGTGTCTGCTCGGGGCCCATATCCTTCGTTTACAAAAAGCCTGCGAAGCACTACTGATCCCTTTCTCGCAGTGGGACATTCTTGAAAGTGAAATGCGTCGGCTGGCGTCAGATAAAGCAAGCGGCGTCCTGAAAGTCATTATCAGCCGCGGGAGCGGTGGCCGGGGCTATAGCGGTTCTGCCTGTCTGCATCCTACGCGGGTCCTTTCCGTTTCAGATTATCCTTCCCATTATGCGCACTGGCGTGAAGAGGGCGTAGCCCTGGCGTTAAGTCCGGTACGTCTGGGGCGAAACCCGATGCTCGCTGGCATAAAACATCTCAACCGCCTTGAACAGGTGCTTATTCGTACTCATCTTGAGCAGACGGAGGCCGGGGAGGCGCTGGTTCTTGACAGCGAAGGGTACATTACGGAATGCTGTGCGGCTAATTTACTCTGGCGGAAGGGCAGTGATGTGTTCACGCCTTCGCTGGAGCAGGCCGGCGTCAACGGTATTATGCGACAGTTTTGTCTGCACCAGCTGGCACGCGCAGGCTTTCGCGTTGTCGAAGTCAACGCTAAGGAAGAGGCGCTGCTGTCTGCCGATGAAGTCGTAATCTGCAATGCGCTGATGCCCGTTGTCCCCGTTCGCGCTTATGGCCGCAAATGCTGGTCATCCCGCGAGCTGTTCCAGTTTCTGGCCCCGTTAAGTGAGCAAACCAGGTAGTCATGAAGAAAATGTTACGCTTTGTCCTCCTTCTTATCGTTGCGTTCGGTATCGCTGGCGGAGCGGGAGTGTGGAAAGTCCGTCAGCTGGCGGAGAGTCAGATCCTGATAAAAGACGAGACGATTTTTACCCTGAAAGCGGGGACCGGGCGGCAGGCGCTTGGTCAGCAGCTGTATGACGACAAAATTATCAATCGCCCACGCGTATTCCAGTGGCTGCTGCGTATTGAACCGGACCTGTCCCATTTCAAGGCCGGCACCTATCGCTTTACCCCTGGCATGACCGTGCGCGAGATGCTGCAACTGCTGGAAAGTGGTAAAGAAGCCCAGTTCCCGCTGCGTTTTGTGGAAGGTATGCGTCTGAGCGATTACCTCAGGCAGCTGCGGGACGCGCCATACATTAAGCATACGCTGAAAGATGACCGCTACCAGACCGTGGCAGACGCCTTAAAATTCGAACATCCCGAGTGGGTGGAAGGCTGGTTCTGGCCCGATACGTGGATGTATACGGCAGGCACGACGGATGTGGCCATTCTGAAGCGCGCGCACAACAAAATGGTCGCGGCGGTAGACGCTGCCTGGAAAGGGCGAGCAGAGGGCCTGCCTTATATAGATCAAAACCAGTTCATGACGATGGCCTCGATCATCGAGAAAGAGACGGCCGTTGCTGCCGAACGTGACCAGGTTGCCTCGGTGTTTATTAACCGTCTGCGCATCGGCATGCGTTTGCAAACCGATCCTACCGTTATCTACGGCATGGGCGAAAACTACAACGGCAGGATTTCCAGAAAAGATCTGGAGACGCCAACGGCGTATAATACCTACGTGATTAGCGGCCTGCCGCCTGGACCGATCGCGACGCCGAGTGAAGCATCGTTGAAGGCCGCCGCGCACCCGGCCAAAACGCCGTATCTCTATTTTGTGGCTGACGGAAAAGGGGGGCATACGTTTAATACCAACCTGGCCAGCCACAATCGCTCCGTTCAGGACTATCTGAAGGCACTTAAGGAAAAAAATGCGCAGTAAATACATTGTCATTGAGGGACTCGAAGGGGCGGGCAAAACCACCGCCCGTAACGTGGTGGTGGATACGCTTACGTCGCTTGGCGTCGCCGACATGGTCTTCACCCGCGAGCCGGGCGGTACGCAGCTGGCGGAAAAACTGCGCAGCCTGGTACTGGATATCAAATCCGTTGGTGATGAAATTATTACCGACAAAGCGGAAGTGCTGATGTTCTATGCGGCGCGCGTTCAGCTGGTGGAGACGGTGATCAAACCCGCTCTGGCAGAAGGGAAATGGGTGATTGGCGATCGCCACGATCTCTCAACCCAGGCGTATCAGGGCGGTGGCCGGGGTATCGACCAGACCATGCTGGCTACGCTTCGCGACGCGGTTCTGGGCGATTTCCGTCCTGACCTGACGCTGTATCTGGACGTGACCCCTGAGGTGGGCCTGAAGCGCGCCCGTGCCCGCGGCGAACTGGACCGCATTGAACAGGAGTCTTTTGATTTCTTTAACCGCACCCGTGCGCGTTATCTGGAACTGGCCGGGCAGGACATGACCATTCGTACCATCGATGCGACGCAATCCCTTGAAGACGTTACGCGTGATATTCAGCAGACCGTTACGCAGTGGCTACAGGAGCAGCAGGCATGAAATGGTATCCATGGTTGCGCCCGCACTTTGAACAGCTGATCGGCAGCTATCAGGTTGGTCGGGGGCATCATGCGTTACTGATCCAGGCGCTGCCGGGAATGGGTGATGATGCGTTGATTTACGCCATCACCCGCTTTCTGATGTGCCAACAGCCGGAAGGACATAAAAGCTGCGGTAAATGCCGGGGTTGCCAGCTTATGCAGGCGGGCACGCATCCTGACTATTACACCCTCGAACCCGAGAAGGGCAAAAATACGCTCGGTATCGACGCGGTGCGTGAGGTCAGTGAGAAACTGTACGAATATGCGCGTCTGGGGGGGGCGAAAGTGGTGTGGCTGAAAGACGCCGCGCTGCTCACGGAAGCCGCAGCCAACGCCCTGTTAAAAACCCTGGAAGAGCCGCCAGAGAATACCTGGTTTTTCCTCTCCTGCCGCGAGCCGGAACGCTTGCTGGCGACGCTGCGCAGTCGCTGCCGTCTTCACCACCTCGCTGTCCCTCAGGAATTCTGGGCGCTCGCCTGGCTTGAGCGAGAAGTGACGGTGTCACAAGATGCGGCGCGCTCGGCGTTGCGCCTGTGCAGCGGTGCGCCTGCGGCTGCGCTGGCCTTATTGCAGCCGGAAGTGTGGTCCCAGCGTGAAACGCTATGTCGTGCGGTTGAATCAGCCCTCGACAGCCATGACTGGCTGAGCGTGCTGCCAGCGCTGAACAGCGATCAGGCACCGGAACGGCTGCACTGGCTGGCCGCGCTGCTGCTGGATGCGCTCAAAATCCAGCAGGGGGCGACGCTTCTGACTAACCCTGACGTGTGGGCGCTGGTCACCACGCTGGCGAATCGCCTGTCAGGGCAGTCGCTGCACGCTATCCTTCATGATATCTGCCAGAGTCGTGAACAACTTTTGACGGTAACCGGTCTCAATCGCGAGCTTTTACTGACCGACCAGTTACTGCGTATCGAACACTACCTGCAACCAGGCGTCATACCGCCGGTTTCCCACCTCTGAGAGAGACATTATGTTTTTAGTCGACTCACACTGCCATCTCGATGGCCTGGATTATCAGTCCCTGCATAAAAATGTGGACGACGTGCTGGCGAAAGCCGCCGCGCGCGATGTGAAATTTTGCCTGGCCGTGGCGACCACGTTGCCGGGTTACCGCGCCATGCGTGAACTGGTAGGCGAGCGCGATAATGTCGTCTTCTCCTGCGGCGTGCATCCGCTGAATCAGGATGAAGCGTACGACGTTGAGGATTTACGCCGTCTTGCCGCAGAAGAGGGCGTAGTGGCGATGGGCGAGACCGGTCTCGACTATTTCTACACCCCGGAAACGAAACCTCGCCAGCAGGAATCCTTCCGCAACCACATCCGTATTGGCCGTGAACTGAATAAGCCTGTTATCGTTCATACCCGCGATGCGCGCGCCGACACGCTGGCGATCCTGCGGGAAGAAAAGGTGACGGATTGCGGTGGCGTACTACACTGTTTCACTGAAGACAGAGAAACGGCGGGTAAGCTGCTTGATTTAGGCTTTTATATCTCGTTCTCGGGGATTGTAACGTTCCGGAATGCTGAGCAACTGCGTGATGCGGCGCGATATGTTCCGCTGGATCGTATTCTGGTGGAAACCGATTCCCCGTACCTGGCACCGGTGCCTCATCGCGGCAAAGAAAATCAGCCAGCGATGACCCGGGATGTCGCTGAGTATATGGCCGTTCTGAAAGGTGTCAGTATTGAAGAGCTGGCTCGCGTGACAACGGAAAACTTCGCTAGTCTGTTCCATATCGACCCCGCCCACCTGCAATCTGTCTGATACGCCTGTTATTTTTAGGCTCGTAATTAATAAGTAAAACGAGTAAAGTTCACCGCCTCATTTGGGGCGGTGATGGCGTTTTTAGACACATCCAGACATGCTTTATGTAAATATCTGCAAGTTTTTTGGCCGTCTTGAACTGAAACGTGATAGCCGTCAAACAAACTCAGAGGGAATTATTTTACTCTGTGTAATAAATAAAGGGCGCTTAGATGTCCTGTCCACGGCGCGGTACTCCCCCCGGGCCAATGCGTGAAAACGTAAAAAAAGCACAAATACTCAGGAGCACTCTCAATTATGTTTAAGAATGCATTTGCTAACCTGCAAAAGGTCGGTAAATCGCTGATGCTGCCAGTATCCGTACTGCCTATCGCAGGTATCCTGCTGGGTGTCGGTTCTGCAAACTTCAGCTGGCTGCCAGCCGTAGTTTCCCACGTGATGGCCGAAGCAGGCGGTTCTGTTTTTGCTAACATGCCGCTGATCTTCGCTATCGGTGTTGCTCTGGGCTTCACCAATAACGACGGTGTATCCGCGCTGGCGTCCGTTGTTGCTTACGGCATCATGGTGAAAACCATGGCTGTGGTTGCGCCGCTGGTACTGCATTTACCTGCTGAAGAGATTGCCGCTAAGCATCTGGCGGACACCGGTGTTCTCGGTGGTATCATCTCCGGTGCGATTGCAGCGTATATGTTTAACCGCTTTTATCGCATCAAGCTGCCTGAGTATCTGGGCTTCTTCGCGGGTAAACGTTTTGTGCCGATCATTTCTGGTCTGGCCGCGATTTTCACCGGTGTGGTTCTGTCTTTCATCTGGCCACCAATCGGTACGGCAATCCAGACCTTCTCTCAGTGGGCGGCTTACCAGAACCCGGTTGTGGCGTTCGGTATCTACGGCTTCATTGAGCGCTGCCTGGTACCATTTGGTCTGCACCACATCTGGAACGTTCCATTCCAGATGCAGATTGGTGAATACACCAACGCAGCAGGTCAGGTGTTCCACGGCGACATCCCACGCTACATGGCGGGTGACCCAACGGCAGGTAAACTGTCTGGTGGCTTCCTGTTCAAAATGTACGGTCTGCCGGCCGCCGCAATTGCGATCTGGCACTCTGCTAAACCAGAGAACCGTGCAAAAGTGGGCGGTATCATGATCTCCGCAGCGCTGACCTCGTTCCTGACCGGTATCACCGAGCCGATCGAGTTCTCCTTCATGTTCGTTGCGCCGATCCTGTACATAATCCACGCGGTACTGGCAGGTCTGGCATTCCCAATCTGTATCCTGCTGGGTATGCGTGACGGTACGTCCTTCTCTCACGGTCTGATCGACTTCATCGTTCTGTCCGGTAACAGCAGCAAGCTGTGGCTGTTCCCAATTGTGGGTGCGGGCTACGCAGTGGTGTACTACACCGTCTTCCGCGTGCTGATCAAAGCACTGGACCTGAAAACGCCGGGTCGTGAAGATGCAACGGAAGACAGCAAAGCCGGTGCGACCAGCGAAATGGCGCCTGCTCTGGTAGCTGCCTTCGGTGGTAAAGAGAACATCACTAACCTGGACGCGTGTATCACTCGTCTGCGTGTGAGCGTTGCCGACGTTGCGAAAGTAGACCAGCCGGGTCTGAAAAAACTGGGCGCAGCGGGCGTCGTTGTTGCAGGTTCTGGTGTTCAGGCAATCTTCGGTACGAAATCCGATAACCTGAAAACCGAAATGGATGAGTACATCCGCAACAACTAAGCTGTGACCTGGGGAGACTAAGGCAGCCGAATGGCTGCCTTTTTTATTACTGCGGTTTGTGGTGCCGGGTGGCGGCTGCGTCTTACCCGGCCTACGTGATGGGTAGGGCCGGTAAGCGCAGCGCCACCGGGCTTCTGTCACTCAGAAATCGTAGCTCGCGCTCACCGAGACGTTCAGCGGCGCGCCATACACTACATAAGAGCCGACGTAATCGTAATACTCTTTGTCGAACAGGTTGTTGACGTTAGCCTGCACCGCAAAATCTTTGGTGACCTGATAACGGCTGAACAGGTTCACCAGCCCATAGCTGCCTTGCTCCGCGCGGGAACGTCCTGCCGGGCCGCCTTCCACGTCCGTCCACACTTTGTTCTGCCAGTTTACGCCGCCGCCCACGGTCAGTTCCGGCAGCATTGGCAGCTGATAGCGGGTGAAGAGCTTCATGGTTGTGCGCGGCTGATCGGAGCTGACGGCGTTGCCATTCTTATCTTCTGCGATGTAACGCGTCGCGCCGAAGGTCAGCTGCCAGTTATCGGTAAGGGCACCGTTGAGCTCGAACTCGACCCCTTTGCTGACCACCCCGTCCAGCGATTCATAGATCGACTCACCGCTCGGCATGTAGGTATAGGTGTTGCTGGCGACGTTATCCTGCTCAATGCGGAAAATCGCCAGCGAGGTGGTGAGGCGGGTATTAAACCAGTCCGCCTTCACCCCGGCTTCGTAGCTTTTACCCGTGGTAGGGTCAAGATAACGTCCGCTGGCATCGCGCTTATCCTGCGGCTGGAAGATAGAGGTATAGCTGACGTAGGTCGACCAGTCCTCATTGATGTCATACACCAGGCCGGCGTACGGCGTGACATCATCTTTGGTGCTTTCCAGACGGGTATTCGGCGATCCTGCCGGGTTATAACGAATGTTATATTGGGTGTAGCGCGCGCCCAGGATCAGGTGCAGCGGATCGGCCAGCGAGAAACGAGCCGACGAATAGGCTGAAGACTGGCGAATATCATCCTTGCTGTAGAGTTTCCACGGCGTCCACTGGGGATCGGCGATGTTCCCGTTCCAGTTCTTAAAGTTGCCGACATCAACCATGCCGTATACCGCATCCGGCATGGAGTTGTCGTAATGGTTACGCTGACGGCTGAAGCTGCCGCCGAACATCATTTCGTGCTGACGGCCAAAGAGATCGAAGCCGCCGCGCAGGAAGGCGTCAACCGCATCCTGTTTACGTTCCCCACGGTTCCAGCCGCCGTAACCCACCAGGCCCGCACCGGTCTCTTTATCCGGATAGCCGGACATATACATCAGTTTGGAGTCGAAGTTGGTTTCAGCGTGCATGCCGTTGATGTGCGCTTCCCAGCCATTATCGAAACGCTGAGTCAGGTTAGCGAAGATGCGGGTGCTGTCTTTATCTGAATAAGCCCAGTCAGGTGCGACGGTCTGGCTACGATTGTAGTGGGTCTTACTTCCGTCGCTGTACCAGGTCGGCAGCCCGCCCCAGGTCGGGTCGGCGGTATGGCTTTCCTGATATTCATACCCTACCGAGAGGGTGGTGCTGTCGGTGACATCCGCGTCCATCACGCCGTAGAGGAATTTCTTCCGGTAGTGGTAGTTATCCACGAAGCTGTCGTTGTCCTGATAACCCGTAATCAGACGGCCCCGTACCTTACCTGACTCTACCAGCGGCGCCTGGAGATCCAGCACGTAGCGCTGCTTGTCCCAACTGCCGTAACTGGCGGAGACGTTACCTTTAAATTCCGGGCTGTCCGCGTGCTTACGCACCATATTAACGTACGCCGCCGGGTTGCCCGTGCCGGACATCAGGCCGGTGGCGCCGCGAACCACTTCGATGCGGTCATAAATCGCGGTATCCGCGGCGGTATCACCAAAGTTCCACACTTCACTGATGGAGGTTGGCAGGTCGTCATAGGCGTAGTTGCTGACGAAAAAGCCGCGTGAGTAAAACACGGTACGGTCGCTGTCCTGCACCTGGGCCGTAATGCCCGTGGTATTCGTCAGCACCTGTCCGATGGATTGCAGATTCTGGTCAGCCATACGTTGCTGGCTGATAACGCTGACGGACTGTGGGATGTCGCGGGGAACCAGCAACAGTTTGGTGCCGGTGGTGGTGGTTTTTACGCTGTAATCCTGATCCTGGCTGGCAGAAAGATCCTGTGTGTTGTCAAAACCCCCGTCTACGACGACGGTATCTTCGGTGGTTGAAGCAGCGAAAGCAGCGGTTGGCGTCAATGCCATAGCAATGCAGGCGGCCAGCAACGAAGGTGTTGCGGCAGGCTGATGTTGCCCATCCCTGGTGTGATTAATGAAAGACATCATCAAACCCTTAGTGAATGGTGAAGGTAATTCGCGACAGTCCCGCTAGCACGGGCTGACGTCGTTTTCTATGTTAAAAATGCGCATGAAAATGCAAATGCGAAATATACGCATTGTGATTAACGCTGTAAACAGATGTTTCGGGATGAACTGAAATAAGGTTTCAGAAAAGAAATGTCCTAAAGCGATGCCTCTTCAGCCAGATGGCGGACAATCAGGAAAGAAATCACGGGAGAAGGTTGAAAGGACAGGAGAAACTCGCTCATACTCTTGTCTTGTGTCACGCAGTAAATCAGACAATGTGTGTTAACAACGGACGCACGACGCCAGATTAAACTTAAAAGGAAAAGGTCATGGCTGAAGAAACGATTTTCAGTAAAATTATCCGCCGCGAAATTCCATCGGATATTGTCTATCAGGATGAACTGGTCACGGCTTTCCGCGACATTTCTCCCCAGGCGCCGACGCACATCCTTATTATTCCCAATATTCTGATCCCGACCGTTAATGACGTTAAAACCGAGCATGAAGTGGCGCTGGGCCGTATGCTTACGGTAGCCGCGAAAATCGCAGAGCAGGAAGGGATTGCTGAAGACGGATACCGTCTGATCATGAACTGTAATCGCCATGGCGGCCAGGAAGTCTATCATATTCATATGCATCTGCTGGGTGGACGTCCACTGGGACCGATGCTGGCACATAAAGGTCTTTAATATGTTAACTGGGCGTATTGCAGCGCTGATCGTGACGCTGGTAATGGTTGGGTGCAGCGCGCGTCCCGCCATCCCGGTCAGTGAAGAACAGACGCTGGTGATGGAGTCCTCAGTGCTTGCTGCGGGCATCACGGCGGAGAAACCTTCGCTGACCATAAGCGAAATCCAGTCTTCAGCCTCCTCTACGCTCTATAACGAAAGGCAAGAGCCAGTGACGGTGCATTATCGCTTCTACTGGTATGACGTGAGAGGTCTTGAGATGCACCCGCTTGAGGCGCCGCGCAGCGTGACCATCCCGGCAAGATCGTCAGTCACGCTCTACGGCAGCGCCAGCTATCTGGGTGCACATAAGGTGAGACTTTATCTTTATTTGTAAGGAGTGAACCTTGATTAAAACAATGAGCCGTTATGCGCTCCTGAGTGCTTTTGCACTCTTTCTGGCGGGTTGTGTGACGCGAACGGAAGAACCAGCACCGGTAGATCAGGCGAAGCCGGGAACGGAACAGCCAACAACGCCAGCGCAGCCTGTTCCAACCGTGCCGTCTGTACCGACCATTCCGGCGCAGCCTGGCCCGATCGAACATCCGGACGACACCGCACAGTCTGCGCCGCGAGTACGCCACTATGACTGGAACGGCGCAATGCAGCCGATGGTGGGCAAAATGTTGCAGGCACAGGGCGTTACGCCCGGCAGCGTGCTGCTGGTGGACAGCGTGAACAACCGTACAAACGGTTCCCTGAATGCGGGAGAAGCGACGGAAACCCTGCGCAACGCGCTGGCAAACAACGGTAAATTTACGCTGGTCTCAGCTCAGCAGCTCGCGGTCGCCAAGCAGCAGCTTGGTCTGTCGCCTCAGGACAGCCTGGGTTCGCGCAGTAAAGCGATTGGTATTGCCCGCAACGTTGGCGCGCAGTATGTCCTTTATTCTAACGCGACAGGCAACGTGAACACGCCGTCGTTGCAGATGCAGTTAATGCTGGTTCAGACCGGCGAAATTATCTGGTCAGGTAAAGGTGCCGTTACGCAACAATAAGCGCACGCGTCATGACGTCCTGACGCGTTATTTCCCTCAGTACCGTGTTATCGCGCCGCAAGCCCCCGCCGGGCTTGGCGGCGCGAGTTGCATTATTGAGCGTGGCGACCATCGGCTGGTTTTACGTCAGCATCACGATGCCGCCGCGCCTGCCTCCCATTTTCGTCGCCAGTTCCGCGCCCTGAAGCGCCTGCCCGCCGACCTTGCGCCACAACCTCATCTCTTTATCAGAGACTGGATGGCGGTGGCGTTTATTGCGGGTGAGATCAAAAGCGAGCTTCCCGATACGCCTGCGCTTGCAGCCATGCTGTATCATCTGCATCGCCAGCCGCGTCTGGGCTGGCGGGTAACGTTACTTCCTTTGCTGGATCACTACTGGCAGCAGGCTGCGCCTGGACGACGCACGCCCTACTGGCTGGCGCAGCTTAAGCGGCTACGCAGAGCGGGAGAGCCGCAGGCGTTACGTCTGGCGCCGCTGCATATGGATGTCCACGCGGGTAATATCGTTCATACCACGGCAGGCGAGAAACTTATCGACTGGGAATATGCCGGAGACGGTGACGTGGCGCTCGAACTCGCTGCGGTCTGGATGCCTGATGAGGCGTCGCGCGAGCAGCTGATAACCGCCTATGCCCGAAACGCCAACATCAATGCGCTCACCCTTGCGCGGCAGGTCGCGCGCTGGCGTCCGTGGGTGTTGATGCTGATGGCGGGATGGTTTGAAATGCGCCTTCAGCAGACAGATGACAAACAATTTATTGCGCTGGCAAATGATGCCTGGCGTCAGTTACAAACGAAAGGATAAGAGAGGTAGGTGTGGGTCCAGTAATGTTGGATGTCGAAGGGTTTGAGCTGGATGCGGAAGAGCGCGAAATTCTGGCGCATCCGCTGGTAGGGGGGCTGATTCTTTTCACCCGCAATTATCATGATCCGGAGCAGTTGCGTGAGCTGGTTCGCCAGATCCGTGCGGCGTCGCGCAATCACCTGGTGGTGGCCGTAGACCAGGAAGGTGGGCGTGTGCAGCGTTTCCGCGAAGGGTTTACCCGTTTACCCGCCGCGCAATCTTTTGCTGCGCTGCTGGGGATCGAAGAGGGCGGTCAACTGGCGCAGGACGCCGGCTGGCTGATGGCCAGCGAGATGATCGCCATGGATATCGACATCAGCTTCGCCCCGGTGCTGGACGTAGGACACATTAGCGCGGCAATTGGTGAGCGTTCGTATCATGACGATCCGCGTATTGCGCTGGCAATGGCGACGCGCTTTATTGACGGTATGCATGCTGCGGGCATGAAAACCACCGGCAAACATTTCCCGGGCCACGGGGCGGTGACGGCGGATTCCCATAAAGAAACCCCGCGCGATCCGCGCCCGGAAGCAGACATTCGCGCTAAAGACATGTCGGTTTTCCGCTCGCTGATCGCTGATAACAAGCTGGATGCCATCATGCCTGCGCACGTCATCTACAGTGAGGTCGATCCGCGTCCGGCCAGCGGCTCTCCGCACTGGCTGAAAACCGTACTGCGTCAGGAATTAGGCTTCAATGGCGTAATTTTCTCTGACGATTTATCCATGGAGGGGGCGGCAATTATGGGTAGCTATGCCGAACGTGGGCAGGCTTCGCTGGATGCGGGTTGCGATATGATCCTCGTCTGCAATAATCGTAAAGGGGCGGTGAGCGTGCTGGATAACCTGTCGCCGATCAATGCTGAACGTGTTACACAATTGTATCATAAAGGTTCATTTAGTCGTCAGGAGCTGATGGACTCGGCGCGCTGGAAAACGGTAAACGCCCGGCTTGAAGCCCTGAACGAGCGCTGGCAGGCACATAAAGCAGCCCTTTAATTCATCCCGGAAGGCGTAGCGTGGTGAGACGATGATCATTTATTTACACGGTTTTGACTCAAACAGTCCTGGTAATCATGAGAAAGTGCTGCAATTGCAGTTTATCGATCCGGATGTCCGGCTGATCAGTTACAGCACACGTCATCCGAAGCATGACATGCAGCATCTGCTTAAAGAAGTGGATAAAATGTTGCAGCTCAATATCGACGATCGCCCGCTGATCTGCGGCGTGGGGTTAGGAGGATACTGGGCAGAGCGCATCGGTTTTTTGTGCGATATCCGTCAGGTCATTTTTAATCCTAACCTCTTTCCGAACGAAAACATGGAAGGCAAAATCGATCGCCCGGAGGAGTACGCCGACATCGCAACTAAATGCGTGAGCAATTTCCGTGAAAAGAACCGCGATCGGTGTCTGGTGATCCTTTCCCGCAACGATGAAGCGCTGAACAGCTCCCGCGCCGCCGAGCTTCTGCACCATTACTACGAAATTGTCTGGGACGAAGAGCAGACCCACAAGTTCAAAAACATTTCCCCGCACTTGCAGCGTATTAAAGCCTTTAAAACGCTGGGCTGATCTCCCTGAACCTGATAAAGGCCCGGTACGTGAAAGCGTACCAGGCCTCTTTTTTGTCAGAGTTGTCTACTTTTAAACCATCAAAACTTGATACATATCAATTTTGGTATGACCAATGCGCCTGACGTGCTATTCTCAATGAATCTGAATGGTTTCAGCGCAGTAACCTGTTGTTAATTAAGGGTTATTTATATAACTTTTAATTAACAATTGGTTAATAATTTGAGGGGGTCACGTTGACTACGCCATTGAAAAAGATAGTGATTGTCGGCGGTGGTGCTGGCGGACTGGAGCTCGCGACACAGCTGGGTAAGAAGCTGGGTCGCGGTAAGAAAGCCAAAATCACGCTGGTGGATCGTAACCACAGTCATCTGTGGAAGCCGTTACTGCACGAAGTGGCGACCGGGTCGCTGGATGAGGGCGTGGATGCGCTGAGCTATCTGGCGCATGCGCGTAACCACCACTTCCAGTTCCAGCTGGGTTCGGTGGTGGATATCAATCGTGAAAACAAAACCATCACGCTGGCTGAGCTGCGTGATGATAAAGGCGAGTTGCTGGTTCCTGAGCGCAAGCTGGCCTATGACACGCTGGTGATGGCCCTGGGCAGTACCTCCAATGATTTCAACACCCCAGGCGTAAAAGAGCACTGCATCTTCCTGGATAACCCGCATCAGGCGCGTCGTTTCCATCAGGAGATGCTTAACCTGTTCCTGAAGTACACCAATAACATGGGTGCTAACGGCAAGGTCAACATTGCTATCGTGGGCGGCGGCGCAACGGGCGTTGAATTATCGGCGGAGTTGCACAATGCGGTCAAACAGCTGCACAGCTACGGCTACAAAGGGCTGACTAACGAAGCGCTGAATGTGACGCTGGTGGAAGCAGGTGAACGTATTCTGCCTGCGCTGCCGCCGCGTATTTCCGGCGCGGCGCACAACGAGCTGACCAAACTGGGCGTGCGCGTGCTGACCCAGACCATGGTGACCAGCGCGGATGAGGGCGGCCTGCATACCAAAGACGGCGAATATATCCAGGCCGACCTGATGGTTTGGGCTGCGGGGATCAAAGCGCCTGATTTCATGAAAGATATCGGTGGGCTGGAGACGAACCGCATTAACCAGCTGGTGACAGAGCCGACGCTGCAAACCACGCGCGATCCGGACATCTTCGCCATTGGCGACTGTGCCTCCTGCGCACGTCCGGAAGGCGGATTTGTACCGCCTCGCGCTCAGGCCGCGCACCAGATGGCAAGCCTCGTGCTGCATAACATCCTGGCGCAGATGAAAGGCAAACCGATGAAAGCCTATGTCTACAAAGACCACGGCTCTCTGGTGTCGCTCTCAAACTTCTCCACCGTGGGCAGTCTGATGGGTAACCTGATGCGCGGCTCCATGATGGTGGAAGGGCGCATCGCCCGCTTCGTGTACATTTCTCTGTACCGTATGCACCAGATTGCGCTGCACGGCTACTTCAAAACCGGCCTGATGATGCTGGTTGGCCGCATCAACCGCGTGATCCGTCCACGCCTGAAGCTGCACTAATTTCTCTCTCCCTCCGGGCCCTCCGGAGGGAATTCTTAGCACATCATGCTGTGCATTTCCCTCCTGACGCTTAAGAGTTCTCTTAAACCCACGTTGTCCCGGTCAACAGCCCTGATTTTGATCCTTTATCTTATTGGCGAAGCGTTTATTGCGCTGCAAAATTGCTACCAATTGCAACAAAGGAGGAAGTCCCGTGAATAAATCAATGTTGGCGGGTATAGGGATTGGCGTCGCAGCTGCGTTAGGTGTGGCTGCCGTTGCCAGTCTGAACGTACTTGATCGTGGCCCGCAGTATGCGCAGGTGGTTTCCGCTACACCGATCAAAGAGACGGTCAAGACGCCTCGTCAGGAGTGCCGTAATGTTTCTGTCACCCACCGTCGTCCGGTTCAGGATGAAAACCGTATCGCTGGCTCCGTGCTGGGCGCGGTTGCTGGTGGGGTGATTGGTCATCAGTTTGGTGGCGGCCGTGGTAAGGATGTCGCGACGGTGGTTGGTGCGCTGGGTGGCGGTTATGCCGGTAACCAGGTACAGGGCGCGATGCAGGAAAATGATACCTACACCACAACGCAGCAGCGCTGTAAAACCGTGTATGACAAGTCTGAAAAAATGTTGGGCTACGACGTAACCTACAAAATTGGCGATCAGCAGGGCAAAATCCGCATGGATAAAGATCCTGGCACGCAGATCCCTCTCGACAGCAACGGTCAGCTGATACTGAATAACAAAGTGTAAAAAAGATGTTCTCTGAACTTAGCTCCTCATGCGCTCAGGCTGAGGAGCTTTTTTTTTGCGTCAGAGTTTAAGAAGTTCAGGCCACAGGCGCAGCGTTGTTTGCGTAATCCCCTGCAATTTTTCCAGCGTCGCGCCTTCACGGGCGCTGATGGACATCCCCTGTAAAATACAGCTCAGATACTGGGAAAGCTCCTGCGGACGGCAATGCGCCGGTATTTCGCCGCGCTGCTGACGCTGAGCCAGAAACGTGCTGAGCGTCTCCTCCTGCATCGCATGTCGCGATTTGACCGTGTTGGCAATCTCTTTAGACGATGCCGCGAGGGTCGCGGAGGTGTTGATCATAAAACAGCCCGCAGGCGTGTCCTTGCTGGTATAGCAGGTCGCGATTGCCGTGAAATAATCCTGCAATGCCTGCTCAACCGTTTTTTCTTCGCAGAACAGCTGGGCTTCATGTTTTGCCGCGAAGCGCGCGATGTATCTGTCCAGAACGGCCCGGAATAAGCCTTCTTTGTTGGTGAACTCTGCGTACAGGGTAGGGGCTTTCGCGCCCGTTGCTTCCACGAGATCGGAAAGCGACGTGGCTTCATACCCATGCTGCCAGAAGAGCGTCATGGCCTTATCGAGCGCCGCATCCCTGTCGAACACTTTTGGTCGGCCACGGCTTTTCTTCGCGCAACGCGTGACATCGGTTGTCATGTGCCGTTGGTCCTCTGTTGTTTTGTTGAATAGTCATTATAAAAATAAACGTCTGCAACGACCAGCGGTGATTTCTGAAAAATAATTTAATTTTATCTTTATGAAATATAAGGCAAATGAAATTAATTTAACGACCATTATAAAAATGGGTTGACGTGTGACCTGGATCACATCTATCATTTACCTATCGATCGTTAACTAAATAACTAACGACCACTACATCATCTGCCTAAAGGTATAAAATCATGAAAAACGTTAAAACCCTCATCGCTGCCGCCGTTCTGAGTTCACTCTCTTTCGCAAGCTTCGCTGCTGTTGAAGTGCAATCCACGCCAGCAGACCAGCAGAAAGTCGGTACCATCTCTGCCACTGCCGGGACTAATCTGGGCTCTCTGGAAGATCAGCTGGCACAAAAAGCTGACGAAATGGGTGCGAAATCATTCCGCATCACCTCTGTGACCGGTCCTAACACCCTGCACGGTACCGCTGTTATCTACAAATAAGCGTAACGCAACCCTCCGTTATGCCACTGCAATAAAAAACGCCCTGCTGATGCAGGGCGTTTGTCGTTATTACTGCTTTACATTGATTGCTGAGCAACCTCATGATGCCGCGTGACATCGGTTGGCATCCCCGAGCGCGCTTCCATCGCCCGCTCCATCACCGCGCCATCGGTATTGGCATTCGTTTTAAAGCTCACCATCGAGGCATTCAGATTAATCGGCAGCGTCTGCGGATCGTCATTGATGTTTTTCGATAGCGGCTGGTGGATCTCAACCAGACGGACGCCACCCGGCTCTTCAGACACTTTAATCGGCGTATTAATGATATTCACTTTCGTGCCAGGGGCGATCACGCGGTAGAGCGTTTTGATATCGTCATCGCGCAGGCGAATGCAGCCGGAGCTGACGCGCATCCCGATCCCGAAATCCGCATTCGTTCCGTGCAGAAGATAAACCCCACCGTATGCCGCCAGGCGAATCGCATGGTGCCCCATCGGATTATCCGGGCCAGCAGGCACCACGGCAGGCAGGTCGATACCTTGAGCTTTATAACGGGCGCGAATGTTTGCCGTCGGGGTCCAGGTTGGATTAGCGCGCTTATCAGAGACGGTGGTGACCATGGTAGGCGTGAGCGTATCGCCCCCCAACTGACCAATACCGATAGGGTAGACGGTCACTTCGTTCTTGCCCGGCGGGTAGTAATACAGACGCAGCTCGGCGAGGTTAATCACAATGCCCTGACGCGGCGCGTCCGGCAGGATGGTTTGCAGCGGAATCGTCAGTACGCTGCCTGCCCGGGGCACGTATGGATCTACGCCCGGGTTGGCCTGCAACAGCGCCAGGAACCCGACGTTATATTTTTTGGCAATCGCTTCCAGCGAACCGCCATCGTTTTCAACCACGTGAAAGCGGTTTTCACCTACGACATTGCTGCCGGCAGGCGGAAGAGGCCAGGTATTGGCGCGAGCAGGGAGCGCGACGGCAACCGTCGCGGCCAGCGCAAACAGAGTTAACCAGCGGGTAAAACGCGAAGAAATCATCATTATCATAATCCATACAAATGATAAGGTTATTGTTTTATAAGGCGTTAATGATAATTATGGCGAATGTATAGTCGGGAAGTTCGGGCGAAGTGCAAAGAGTTTGTAAATTGTCCCCCCGCCAGCCGGGCGCTGGCGGGGGATACCGTTATGCGATGGCGTTCTCTTCCAGCTGACGCATAAAGTTACGCACCCAGTCCATGCGGGTTTTACGTTCCGTCAGATCCTGCGTAAATTTCAGACGCGTCGGGCCATCAAGACGGAAATGCTGCGGCTGTTTTTGCAGGAGGCCAATCAGCCACATCGGATCGACGTGGTTCTTCTCGGCAAACTCAATGACGCCGCCTTTCTCATTGCCTTCAAGCTTGCGAATGCCCAGCTTCTGCGCCTGCTGACGCAGGCGGGCAATATCCAGCAGGTTGCGCGCCGCATCGGGCAATATCCCAAAACGGTCAATCAGTTCGACTTTGATCTCTTCCAGCTCGCCTTCGCTTTTCGCGCTGGCAATGCGTTTGTAGAACGACAGACGGGTATTCACGTCAGGAATAAAATCATCCGGCAGCAGAGAAGGCATGCGCAGTTCCACTTCGGTCTGCTGGCTGGTGAGATCTTCCAGAGACGGTTCACGTCCGGCTTTAAGCGCGTCGACGGCATTTTCCAGCAGCTCCATATACAGCGAGAAACCGATGGTTTCCATGGAGCCGCTCTGGTCTTCACCCAGCAGCTCACCGGCGCCGCGGATCTCCAGGTCGTGGGTCGCCAGCGCAAAGCCAGCACCCAGATCTTCCAGCGAGGCGATAGCTTCCAGACGCTTTTGCGCGTCGGTGGTCATCGCCTTCGGATGCGGCGTCAGCAGCCAGGCGTAGGCCTGATGGTGCGAGCGCCCGACGCGCCCGCGCAGCTGGTGCAGCTGGGCCAGGCCGAAGTGATCCGCACGTTCGATAATGATGGTGTTCGCCGTTGGAATGTCGATCCCGGTCTCAATGATGGTGGTACACACCAGCACGTTGAAACGCTGGTGGTGGAAATCGTTCATCACCCGCTCCAGCTCGCGCTCGCGCATCTGTCCGTGACCGATCGCGATGCGCGCTTCCGGTACCAGCTCTGCCAGCCTGTCGGCGGCTTTCTGAATATTTTCAACGTCGTTATACAGGTAATACACCTGGCCGCCGCGCAGCACTTCGCGCAGGATCGCCTCGCGCACCACCAGATTGTCGTACTCGCGAACAAAGGTTTTCACCGCCAGACGGCGCGCCGGTGGGGTGGCGATAATCGACAGATCGCGCATGCCGCTCATCGCCATGTTCAGGGTGCGCGGGATCGGCGTTGCGGTCAGGGTCAGAATGTCGACGTCGGCGCGCATCGCTTTGATGCGCTCTTTATGGCGCACCCCGAAGCGGTGCTCTTCATCCACGATCAGCAGCCCCAGATCTTTCCACTTCACGTCGCTTTGCAGCAGCTTGTGAGTGCCGATCAGAATATCGATTTTGCCTTCGCTTGCCTGTTCCAGGATTTGCGTCTGCTCTTTGGCGCTGCGAAAACGCGACAGCATCTCAATGCGCACCGGCCAGTTGGCGAAGCGGTCGCGGAAGTTGTCGAAGTGCTGCTGGGCGAGGAGGGTAGTCGGCACCAGCACCGCCACCTGCTTGTTGTTTTCCACCGCCAGGAAGGCGGCACGCATCGCCACTTCGGTTTTGCCGAAGCCCACGTCACCGCAGACCAAGCGGTCCATGGCCAGCGGCTGGCACATGTCGCTCAGCACGGCGTTAATGGCCTGGGCCTGATCCGGCGTAGTTTCAAACGGGAAGCTGTCGCAGAACAGCTGATACTGCTCTTTATCATGCTTAAACGCATAGCCCTCTTTGGCCGCACGCTGGGCGTAAATATCCAGCAGCTCGGCGGCCACGTCGCGTACTTTTTCCGCCGCCTTCTGGCGCGCGCGCGCCCAGGCATCGCCGCCCAGCTTATGCAGCGGCGCGTTGTCTTCCGCGCCCCCGGCGTAGCGACTGATCAGGTGCAGGGACGACACCGGCACGTACAGTTTGGCGTCGTTGGCGTAGGTCAGCATCAGGTATTCACCTTTGATGCCGCCTGCTTCGAGGGTGGTCATCCCCTGATAGCGACCCACCCCGTGTTCCAGGTGAACGATCGGCTGACCGGGGTGCAGTTCGGCCAGGTTACGGATCAGGGTGTCCGGGTTGATGGTGCGACGGCTGTCCTGACGACGGCGCGCGACGCGCTCGCCCAGCAGGTCGCTTTCACAAATCAACGCCAGGTTATTGAGCGTATCAATGAATCCGTGCTCGGCGGCGCCGATCATCAGGTAACGGCCATTTCCGGTCGCTTCGCTCAGGCGAAGAATGCGCTTCGGCGCAACTTTGATCCGTCCCAGCAGTTCGCCCAGCGCTTCACGGCGACCCTCACTTTCAACGGAGAAGACCACCGGCCCGGTGAAGGACTCAAGAAACTTGCGCAGATTATCAAGGGGGGATTTCTGCTGCGCCTGGACGGCCAGATCAGGCAGCGTCCGGAACGCGAGATTGGTGTTCGCCGCCTTCTCGGCAAGCGCGTCGGTTTTGAGCTGCATGCGCGGCCAGCGTTTCAGCTCGGCGTTGAGCTCGTCGGTACGTAGCCACAGCATTTCCGGCGGCAGCAGCGGACGCATCGGGTCAACGCCCCGGTTTTCAAAGCGGGCGCGCGTTTCGCTTTCAAAGCGGCTGGCACTGGCGTCGATATCCCCGGTGTTAACAATCAGCGTATTCGCCGGGAAGTAGCTGAACAGCGCCGGCAGCGGTTCGTTAAAGAACAGGGGCTGCCAGTACTCGATCCCGGCCGGAAGGGTGCCCTTGCTGACTTGCTGGTAGATATGTTCGGCATCGCGCTTCACGTCGAACCTGTCGCGCCACTGGCTGCGGAACAGCTCGATGGCGGTTTTATCCGTCGGGAACTCATGGGCGGGCAGTAGGTTAATGGAGTCCACTTCCTCCAGCGTGCGCTGGGTGTCAGCGTCGAACACGCGCAGGCTGTCGATCTCATCATCAAAGAAATCCAGACGATATGGCCGATCGCTGCCCATCGGATAGAGATCCAGCAGCGCACCGCGCGTCGCATATTCGCCGTGCTCCATCACCTGGTCGACATGTCGATAGCCGGCTCCGTCCAGCTGCACGCGCAGGGCATCGCGCGACAGGCGCTGGCCTTTTTTCATCACCAGCGCATGGCCGTGCAAATAGCTGTGCGGACAGACGCGCTGCATCAGGGTATTCACCGGCACAATCAGCACGCCGCGCTGCATGGTGGGAAGCTGATACAGCGTCGACAGGCGCGAAGAGATGATCTCCTGGTGCGGAGAAAAACTGTCGTAGGGAAGCGTTTCCCAGTCGGCCAGGCTGAATACCAGACTGTCGGTGAACTGACGAATTTCATCGTGCAGGCGCAGGGCGTTTTGCATGTCCGGGGCAACCAGCACCACCGGCCCAGGATGCCGCTCAGCAATTTCCGCCACCAGGGTGGCGCAGGCCGCGCCCGTGAGTTCGCCCAGCTGGCGCTGGTCGCCCGCTTTGACAGGCAAGGAGTAACGATAGTGTTCAGGCATGGCTATGTCAGAGTCTCTTGGGGATATACCAACAGTATTGGGGCATATCACTGATACGCAATGTCTTTATTATCCTCGATCGTTTTACATAAGCAAATCGTAACCGCACAAGAGGGAAAGTGCCCCCGGATGGGTAGAGGGTTCCTCAGTAATTTGAAAGCAGAAGCAATAACGTTGTCTTCAGACTAACTGAGGGCTTTCAGCGATGCCCTGGTCCGGCTGTAAATCGCTGAGGCGTTTCCTGAAGGCCGGGGCGAGGCGCAGGGATGCGCCGAGAGGGCGTGGCCTGCATGGATGCAGGCTCATGCCCGACCCGATAGCCGGAAGGAATAAGCCGAGGGTATCGCGAAGCGACGATTTACCGCCGGGAGCCCGGGTTGCCAGGGTGGTGGCGACTGAGCCACCCTGGCACGTTCACCGCTCGTGCGGTTATAGAATAGCAAGGAATATAAGGTGAACGGAACGAGCACCACAGCTGTATGTTCACCCTCACCCCAGCCCTCTCCCATAGGGAGAGGGAGCCGTCTGTGCAGGCCTTATTTTGTAGTCCGCATGGGACAGGGTTAGTTAGCGGGTCGTGGGCACGGGCGAAAGCCGCGCGGGAGGGGAGAAGAAAAGATCGCCAAAGAGGGCGGTCGAGAGCTTACGTGCCCCCAGCCCAACCAGCGTGCAGACGAGCAGGCTGATAAACGGGTAGACCAGAATCAGCGTTAACTCCGCCCAGATCGGCCAGTACGCCGCATTCATTTCGCGGATCATGAGCAGGCTAAACGCCTCAATTAAAATGCGGTGGGTGGTATAAATCGCGATGGTGTTTGAACCGATGACGTTCAGCAGGTTATTGGGATGAACGGCATAACGCTGCTCGAAGCTGTAAAAGAGCTTCATGATAACTACGATTGACAGCAGAGAGAGCGGCAGAGGGACATTAGCGAACCACAGCACCACCGACACCGCACCAGAGGCGATGAGTATCAGACAGCTGCGGCGCAAATTCATCCCTTTCATCCACGCCATCAACTGCGCGCCGTACCATGCGCCGAGGCTGTAGTAGACCATGTTGCGCACCACGCTGTTCATTCCCCACCACGGTAACGGCAGGAAGTTGATGGCGATGCTTGCCAGCGCCAGAAGCCCCAGCATCGGCAGTTTCCAGCGGCTCAGCAGCTTACAGAGCGTAAAGTAGACCACTAAGGCGTACAAATACCATAGGCTGGTGCTGGCCGTGAGCATTCCCCGTACAAACCCTGAAACGGAATCGGCGTAGGCCGCATTGGATGCTGTCGCCAGCTCTCGCTCGGGGGCGAGCCAGGCATTCAGATGAGTCAGCGCCTGCCATTGCAGGACGCCCCACAGGGCCAAAACCCAGACAATGCTCCAGATCCGCTTGTCGAGACTGGTGCGCCAGTTCACCTCGTCAATATATCGACGGATCAAATAGCCGGAGATAAAGAAAAACACCGGCATACGGAACGGGGCAAGGTAAAGATTAAAGTAGACCCAGCATTTGGCGAGCAGGCCCGATAACGGATGCTGTAGCCCGTCCAGGTGAGGATAAAAGGTGATCACCGAGTGGTAAATCACCACCAGGCAGATGCACAGACCTTTTATCTGGTTAATCCATAATGCTTTTTGTTTCATTGTGCGTGACGACCTTGTTGCCATAAACGAAAGGACGATTGTTGTAAAATGAAACCCTGATGTAACGGGTAACAGTCTGTATCAGGACGATTTTCGGAAAAGGTGGAGGCTGTCTGGCGGAAGTTCAGTCAGTAGCATGATGATTTATCTGAATTTTTCGGAAAAATGATTACCGAATCTTACGGTTTCAGTCATTTACGCTTAGCGGATTCGCTTATATACTCGTGGGTCTGCTATCAGCAAACAGACGGATTTCATGTATCAACCTGTCGCACTCTTTATAGGCTTACGTTACATGCGTGGGCGCGCCGCGGACCGCTTCGGTCGCTTTGTCTCCTGGCTTTCGACTATTGGCATTACGCTTGGCGTGATGGCACTGGTGACGGTGCTTTCCGTCATGAACGGCTTCGAGCGCGAGCTGCAAAACAATATCCTGGGGCTGATGCCGCAGGCCGTTCTCTCTTCCACTCAGGGTTCCGTTAATCCGCAACAGCTGCCGGAAAGCGCGGTGAAGTTACAGGGTGTCACGCGCGTTGCGCCGCTCACGACGGGCGATGTGGTGCTGCAAAGCGCCCGTAGCGTGGCGGTCGGGGTGATGCTGGGTATCGATCCGGCGCAAAAAGATCCGCTGACGCCGTTCCTGGTCAATGTGAAACAAACCGACCTGGAAGCGGGTAAATACAACGTCATCCTCGGCGAGCAGCTTGCCGGGCAGCTCGGGGTCAACCGTGGCGATCAGCTGCGTGTGATGGTGCCGTCAGCCAGTCAGTTTACGCCGATGGGGCGTCTGCCAAGCCAGCGCCTGTTCAACGTGATTGGCACGTTTGCGGCGAACAGCGAAGTCGATGGTTACCAGATGCTGGTTAACATTCAGGACGCCTCGCGTCTGATGCGCTACCCGGCGGGAAATATCACCGGCTGGCGTCTGTGGCTTGATGCGCCGCTGAAGGTGGATACCCTTAGCCAGCAGACGCTACCGGAAGGGACGAAATGGCAGGACTGGCGCGACCGGAAGGGCGAACTGTTCCAGGCCGTGCGCATGGAGAAAAACATGATGGGGCTGCTGCTGAGCCTGATCGTGGCCGTTGCCGCGTTTAATATCATCACCTCGCTCGGGCTGATGGTGATGGAGAAGCAAGGCGAAGTTGCCATTCTGCAAACTCAGGGGCTGACTCCGCGCCAGATCATGGCGGTATTTATGGTCCAGGGCGCCAGCGCCGGCATCATCGGCGCGCTGCTCGGCGCGGCGCTGGGGGCGCTGCTCGCCAGCCAGCTCAACAATCTCATGCCGATTATTGGCGCGCTGCTTGATGGCGCGGCGCTGCCGGTGGCAATCGAGCCGCTCCAGGTGGTCGGTATTGCGCTGGCCGCGATGGCCATTGCGCTGCTTTCTACGCTTTATCCTTCCTGGCGGGCTGCCGCCACTCAACCCGCTGAGGCTTTACGTTATGAATAAGATCCTGTTGCAGTGCGACAACCTGTCCAAACGCTATCAGGAAGGCACTGTGCAGACCGAGGTGTTGCACAATGTGAGTTTTAGCGTGGGTGAAGGCGAGATGATGGCGATTGTCGGCAGCTCCGGTTCCGGTAAAAGTACGTTGCTGCATCTGCTTGGCGGGCTGGACACGCCAACCGAAGGCGATGTGATCTTCTCCGGGCAGCCGCTGAGTAAAATGTCGTCTACGGCGAAAGCCGAGCTGCGTAACCGCGAGCTGGGCTTTATCTATCAGTTCCACCATCTGCTGCCGGACTTTACGGCGCTGGAAAACGTCGCAATGCCGCTGCTGATTGGTAAAAAGAAACCCGCGGAAATTAATGCCCGCGCCAGCGACATGCTAAAAGCGGTAGGGCTGGGTCATCGCGGGAATCACCGTCCGTCTGAGCTTTCCGGCGGTGAGCGTCAGCGTGTGGCCATCGCCCGTGCGCTGGTCAACAACCCGCGCCTGGTGCTGGCGGATGAACCGACAGGTAACCTCGATGCGCGTAACGCAGACAGCATTTTCCAGCTTCTCGGCGAACTGAACGCCGCGCAGGGAACCGCGTTTCTGGTGGTCACCCACGATTTACAACTGGCTAAGCGGATGGGGCGTCAGCTGGAAATGCGCGACGGTCGTCTGAATGCTGAACTGACGCTGATGGGAGCGGAGTAATGGCTTCACCGTTATCGTTACTCATCGGGTTACGCTTTAGCCGCGGTCGTCGCCGGAGCGGGATGGTATCCCTTATCTCCGTGATCTCCACCATCGGTATCGCCCTGGGCGTGGCGGTGTTGATCGTGGGCTTAAGCGCCATGAACGGCTTTGAGCGTGAACTGAATAACCGCATTCTGGCCGTTGTCCCCCACGGTGAAATCGAGCCGGTTAACCAGCCGTGGTCCAGCTGGCGTGATGCCCTTAACAAAGTGGAAAAGGTGCCCGGCATTGCGGCGGCTGCACCTTACATCAACTTTACCGGGCTGGTAGAGAGCGGGGTAAACCTGCGCGCCATTCAGGTGAAAGGGGTAAATCCTCGTCAGGAAGAGCGTCTGAGCGCGCTGCCGCGCTATGTGCAAAATGGCGCATGGGCAAACTTTAAGGCTGGCGAGCAGCAGATCATCATGGGCAAAGGCGTTGCCGATGCGCTGAAGGTGAAGCAGGGCGACTGGGTCTCGATCATGATCCCGAACGCCAGCGCTGATCACAAATTGCAGCAGCCTAAGCGCGTACGTCTGCACGTCACCGGTATTTTGCAGCTGAGCGGCCAGCTCGACCACAGCTTCGCGATGGTGCCGCTGGAAGATGCGCGCCAGTATCTGGATATGAGCGACAGCGTGACGGGCATTGCCATTAAGGTTAACGACGTCTTCAACGCCAATAAACTGGTGCGTGACGCTGGCAGCGTGACCAATAACTATGTCTACATCAAAAGCTGGATCGGCACTTACGGGTATATGTACCGTGATATCCAGATGATCCGCGCGATTATGTATCTGGCGATGGTGCTGGTGATCGGGGTGGCGTGTTTTAATATCGTCTCGACGCTGGTCATGGCCGTTAAGGATAAGAGCGGCGACATCGCCGTGCTGCGTACCTTAGGGGCGAAAGACGGTCTTATTCGCGCCATCTTCGTCTGGTACGGTTTGCTGGCGGGGCTGTTTGGCAGCCTCTGCGGCGTGGCGATCGGCGTGGTGGTTTCCCTTCAGCTGACGCCGATTATCAACGGGATTGAAGCGCTTATTGGCCATCAGTTCCTGTCAGGCGATATCTATTTTATTGACTTCCTGCCGTCTGAACTGCACTGGCTGGACGTTATTTATGTGCTGGTTACAGCACTTTTACTGAGTCTGCTGGCAAGCTGGTATCCGGCGCGTCGCGCAAGCCGAATTGATCCGGCGAGGGTATTAAGTGGCCAGTAATTTCGTCATGGTTTAGCGGTCTTTTGGCCGCTGAATCAAACAGAGGAATGCATCATGTATTACGGATTTGATATTGGCGGCACCAAGATTGCGCTCGGCGTGTTCGATAAAGACCTTAAGCTACAATGGGAAACCCGCGTACCCACGCCGCGCGAAAGCTACGATGAATTTTTAACCGCCATTGCCGCGCTGGTGGCGCAAGCGGATGAACGCTTTGGCGTCAAAGGCAGCGTCGGCATTGGTATTCCGGGTATGCCCGAAACCGACGATGGCACGCTGTATGCCGCCAACGTTCCTGCTGCCAGCGGCAAACCGCTGCGTGCCGATCTTTCTGCTCTCCTTGAGCGCGACGTGCGCTTAGACAACGATGCCAACTGTTTTGCTCTCTCAGAGGCCTGGGACGACGAGTTTCGTCGCTATCCGCTGGTTATGGGGCTGATCCTCGGAACCGGCGTGGGGGGCGGGATAGTCATTAACGGTAAGCCCATTACCGGGCGCAGCTACATTACCGGCGAATTTGGTCATATCCGTCTGCCGGTGGATGCGTTGGATGTTGTCGGACGTGATTTCCCGTTGATCCGCTGCGGTTGTGGTCAGCACGGCTGTATTGAGAGTTACCTTTCAGGCCGTGGGTTTGCATGGCTTTATGAACACTTCTATCATCAGAAACATGACGCCCCCCAAATCATTACCCTGTGGGAACAAGGGGATGCGCAGGCGCGAGAGCACGTTGAACGCTATCTCGACCTGCTGGCCGTGTGCCTGGGGAATATCCTGACCATCGTCGATCCGGATCTGCTGGTGATCGGGGGAGGGCTGTCAAATTTCACTGCGATTACGGAACAGTTGTCCGGGCGTCTGCCCCGACATTTATTGCCGGTCGCCCGCGTGCCGCGCATTGAGCGTGCGCGACACGGGGACGCAGGAGGCATGCGCGGAGCCGCATTCCTTCATCTCACCGATTAGTTTACGAGGTTATTATGCTGTCGCGTCGCCAGGGTCGACTCAGCCGTTTTCGCAAAAATAAACGCCGCTTACGTGAACGCCTGCGTCAGCGGATCTTTTTCAGAGACAGGATGATGCCAGAAGCGATGGATAAACCCAGAGTGGTGGTGTTGACCGGGGCGGGGATCTCCGCCGAATCCGGTATTCAGACCTTCCGCGCGGCGGACGGACTGTGGGAAGAACACCGAGTTGAAGATGTGGCGACGCCGGAAGGTTTCGCCCGCGACCCGGCGCTGGTGCAGGCGTTCTACAACGCCCGCCGTCGCCAGCTTCAGCAGCCGGAGATTGCGCCGAATGCGGCGCACCTGGCGCTGGCAAAGCTGGAGGAAGCGCTGGGGGATCGTTTTCTGCTGGTCACGCAGAACATCGACAATCTTCACGAAAGGGCCGGAAACCACAACATCATTCACATGCACGGCGAACTGCTCAAGGTGCGGTGCGCATGGAGTGGTCAGGTGCTGGACTGGAAAGAGGACGTGCTGGACGAAGACCGCTGCCACTGCTGTCAGTTCCCTTCGCGTCTGCGTCCGCATGTGGTCTGGTTTGGCGAAATGCCGCTGGGAATGGATGAGATCTACAGCGCCCTGGCTATGGCGGACGTCTTTATCGCCATTGGTACCTCAGGACATGTCTATCCGGCGGCAGGATTTGTTCACGAAGCGCGACTGCAAGGTGCCCATACGGTGGAGCTTAATCTGGAGCCAAGCCAGGTCGGGAGCGAGTTTGAAGAGAAACATTACGGTCTGGCGAGCGAGGTGGTGCCAGCCTTTGTGGATAAACTCCTGAAGGGGCTGTAAGAGTAACGGGCGACATTGCGTCGCCCGTTATGCATTAACGGCCTGCTTTTAGCTTCTGATAATACTCTTCATACAGGCGGCTCGCGTCACCGACGTCGTTCTGCCATTCCCCTTTGCTGATGGTTTCAGCGTCCGGATAAAGCGATTTATCATTTGCCACTTCAGGGCTTAACAGCTTCCGCGCGGCCAGGTTTGGCGTCGGGTAGCCGATGGTTTCCGCCACCTCTTTTGCCACATCCGGGCGCAGCAGGAAATTAATCAGCTTCAGGGCACCCTCGACGTTTTTCGCATTCGCCGGGATCGCGAGGCTGTCCATCCAGAAGATGCCGCCCTCCTTCGGCCAGACCACCTCCAGCGGCGTCCCGGCCTGACGCGCCACAAACGCAGAGCCGTTCCAGACCATACCCAGATTCACTTCACCTTCCATATACGGGTTAGCCGGGTTATCCGAGTTGAACGCCGCCACGTTTGGCATCAGCTTTTTCAGTTCGTTATACGCCGCTTCGATCTCTTTCGGATCGGTGGTGTTACCGGAATAGCCGAGTTTACGCAGCGCAACCTGGAACACTTCGCGCGCATCGTCGGTTAACAGCAGGCTGCTTTTGTATTCCGGCTTCCACAGGTCAGCCCAGGATGAAACCGTTTTTGGATCAATGGCATCGCTGTTGACGCCAATTGCCGTCGCGCCCCAGATGTACGGAATGGAGTAGTCGTTGTTCGGGTCGAACGGCTTGTTTAGCATCTCAGGATCGAGGTTTGAAAAATTGGTTAGCTTCGTTTTGTCGATCTTCTGGATCATGCCTTCTTTGCGCATCTTGTCGACGAAATAGGTCGACGGCACCACCAGGTCATACGCGCCATCTTTATAGGTTTTGAGCTTGGCGTACATGGTTTCATTCGACTCGTAGGTCGAATAGATCACCTTGATGCCCGTCTCTTTGGTGAACTGCTCCAGCAGGCCCGGCGGCACATACTCGGTCCAGTTGTAGAAATAGAGCGTTTTGCTGTCATCAGCATGCGCGGCACCCATTCCGAGCACCAGTGCCGCAGCGGCAAGCATTTTTTTCATTTCTGTGTCCCCTGAGATTTTGTTTTATCACGAGCAATAACCTGGCTGGCAATTACCAGAACCAGCGATAACACCAACAGAATAGTCGCCAGCGCGTTCACTTCGGGTGAAACACCGACTTTAACCATTGAGTAGATCTTCAACGGCAGAATTTCATAGCTCGGCCCGGTGACGAAGGAGGACACGACCACGTCGTCCATCGACAGGGTAAAGCTGAGCAGCCATCCTGCTGCCACGGCGGGCATCGCCAGCGGCAGAATGATTTTGCGCAGAATGGTCATCTCGCTCGCACCCAGATCTTTCGCCGCTTCCAGCATGCGTACGTCGAACCCTTTCAGACGCGCGTAGACGGTTACCACCACAAACGGCAGACAGAAGGTGATATGCGAGAACAGCAGCGACCAGAAACCGAGCTGGACGCCCAGCAGCATAAACAGCACCAGCAGTGAAATGGCCATCACGATATCCGGGGACATCATCACCACAAACAGCATGCCACTGACGAACGGCTTACCGCGAAAACGGTAGCGGTACAGCGCCACGGCGGTCAGTGAGCCAATCAGCGTCGCGAAGGTGGCAGAAAATACCGCCATCGTCAGCGAGTGCTGAGCGGCCTGTAGCAGGCTGTCATTGTTCATCAGCAGGCCATACCATTTGGTGGTAAACCCTTGCCAGTTGATCCCGAAGCGTGAGCTGTTAAAGGAGTTCACGATCAAAATGATTATCGGAATATAGAGATACGCATAAATGGCGGTCATAAAACCGCCGCGAAGCAGTCGACCGATCATTCCAGCTCCACCTTCTTATTCAGCAGGCGTGATGCACGCCAGTAAACCAGCAGCATCAGCCCCATCACCACCGTCAGCGTTATGCTGGTGGCCGAGCCGAACGGCCAGTCGCGGATATTCAGGAACTGGCTCTTAATCACGTTACCGATCAGCAGGTTTTTCGCCCCGCCCATCAGGTCCGATACGTAGAACAGGCCCATCGCAGGCAGCATGACCAGCAGACAGCCGGCGATAATACCCGGCATGGTCAGCGGAATAATGATGCGGACAAAGGTTTGTAACTTACTGGCGCCCAGGTCTTTCGCCGCTTCCAGCAGCGGTTTATCGAGCTTTTCAATGCTGGAGTAGAGCGGCATCACCATAAACGGCAGCAGGATATAGACCAGGCCGACAATCACCGCGCCCGGGGTGAACATGATGCGGATCGGCGTCTCGATCACCCCCAGCCACAGCAGAAACTCGTTCAGATAACCTTTGGTGCTGAGGAAGATTTTCAGCCCGTAGATGCGGATTAACGAGTTGGTCCAGAAGGGTACAATCAGTAAAAACAGCAGCAGCGGCCGTACTTTTTGCGGCAGGCGGGCCAGGAACCAGGCGAATGGATACCCCAGCACCAGACAGGCGAGGGTAGCAATCAGCGCCATATTGAGCGAGTGCAGCAGCACGTCAAAATAGAGCGGATCGAGCAGGCGCGCGTAGTTGTCCAGCGTAAAGACCATCGTCACGAAGTTCGCGTCGTCGCGGGTCAGGAAGCTGGTCACGATGATCATCAGGTTGGGAAGAAAGACAAACAACACAAGCCAACCGACGATCGTGGCAATCACCACATTCTGGAACTTATTTGTGTTCTTCATCAGCCAGTACAACCTCCCAGCTTTCTACCCAGTTGATGACCATTTTCTGATCCAGCGAGTGGTCGAAGTCCGGATCGTCCTCGTTAAAGAACTCGCTGACCATCACCATTTTGCCGTTTTCCAGTTCCACAACGGATTCGAGGGTCATCCCTTTGTAGTTGCGTTCGCGAACGTAACCGATCAGACCTTCGACGTCAGCCGTGTCGTGGATCTCATCAACGCGGAGATCTTCCGGGCGCAGCAGGACGTTGAGCTTTTGACCCTTCTCGACGGCAAAGTTGACGGTAATATTGCATTCGCGGCCTTCCACGTTCGCGCGAACGCGCCGATCGTCCAGATGCTCGATCACCGTGGCGTTAAAGATATTGATTTCGCCTATAAAGCTGGCGACGAACAGGTTTTTCGGCTCTTCGTAAATTTCACGCGGGGTGCCATCCTGCTCAATCTTGCCGTCGCGCATCACCACGATACGGTCTGACATGGTCAGGGCTTCTTCCTGATCGTGCGTGACAAACACGAACGTGATGCCGAGCTTACGCTGAAGCGCTTTCAGCTCGTTCTGCATCTGCTTGCGCAGCTTGTAGTCCAGCGCAGAGAGGGATTCATCCAGCAGGAGCAGGCGAGGTTTGTTGACCACGGCGCGGGCAATGGCCACACGCTGCTGCTGACCACCGGAAAGTTGATGCGGCTTGCGCTGGGCGAACGCCTCCAGCTGTACCATGCGCAGGGCTTCGGTAACCCGAGGTGGGATCTCGCTGGCCGGTGTTTTTTGCATCCGCAGGCCAAACGCCACGTTCTCAAACACGGTCATGTGCGGGAACAGGGCATAGCTCTGAAAGACGGTATTGACGTGGCGATCTTCGGCTGGAACCTGGGTTATGTCCTGGTTCTCAAGATGGATATGGCCGTTATCGACGCTTTCCAGCCCGGCGATAAGGCGCAGGACGGTGGTTTTGCCGCAGCCGGAGGGGCCGAGCAGCGTGAGAAACTCACCGTCATTGATGGTCAGATTAAGGTCGGAAATGACATCTTTGCCATCGAAACTTTTACGAATTCGTTCCAGTTGCACCAGCGGTGAAAGGGAACGGGGTTGTGTATTCAATTTTCGCGCTGTCCCATATAGACGCCTCAGGCAGCAGACTGAAGCGGGGTTTGTGTGTAACCACCTTGGTGACTCGTAATGAGGGCGGACATTCTACGGCAAACCCATTGAATCGCCAATCCTTCTCACTTATTCATAAGCTACATTTATTAACGCACAACGATATAAACGTAAAAAGTTCTCGTTTGCGGGATAAAAGTGACCTGACGCAATATTTGCGTTTTGCTGCTTAATGATAATGTTGTCACAAAAAGTGAGGGTGACTGCATGGATAAACTACTTGAGCGTTTCTTACATTACGTTTCGCTGGATACCCAATCTAAGCCGGGGGTCCGACAGGTGCCAAGCACCGAAAGCCAGTGGAAGCTGCTAAATCTGCTGAAAGAGCAGCTGGAGGCCATGGGGCTGGTTGATGTCACGCTCAGCGAAAAAGGGACCGTGATGGGAACGCTGCCGGCGAATATTGACGGCGATATCCCGGCAATTGGCTTTATTTCTCATGTCGATACCTCACCTGATTTTAGCGGTAAACACGTAAACCCGCAGATTGTTGAAAACTACCGCGGCGGTGATATTGCGCTGGGCATTGGCGACGAAGTGCTGTCGCCGGTGATGTTCCCGGTACTGCATCAGCTGCTGGGGCAGACGTTAATCACCACTGACGGCAAAACCTTGCTGGGGGCCGATGACAAAGCGGGCATCGCCGAGATCATGACGGCGCTGGCGGTGCTGAAGGGCAAAAATATCCTACATGGCGATATCCGCGTGGCCTTCACGCCGGATGAAGAGGTTGGAAAAGGCGCAAAACACTTTGACGTTGAGGCGTTTAACGCGCAGTGGGCCTACACCGTCGACGGTGGCGGCGTAGGTGAACTTGAGTATGAAAACTTTAACGCGGCATCGGTGACGATCAAAATCGTTGGGAATAACGTGCACCCGGGGTCTGCGAAAGGGGTGATGGTGAATGCGCTGTCGCTGGCTGCGCGTATTCATGCGGAAGTGCCCGCCGAAGAGAGCCCGGAGATGACGGAAGGGTATGAGGGTTTTTATCATCTGACCAGCATCAAGGGGACCGTGGACAGCGCGCAGATGCACTATATTGTCCGCGATTTCGACCGCAAAGCCTTTGAAGCGCGCAAGCGTAAGATGATGGAAATCGCGAAAAAGGTCGGCAAGGGGCTACATCCGGATTGCTATATTGAACTCATCATCGAAGACAGCTATTACAATATGCGCGATAAGGTGATGGAGCATCCGCATATTCTTGATATCGCCCAGCAGGCGATGCGCGATTGTGACATCGAGCCGGTGATGAAACCGATCCGTGGCGGTACCGATGGTTCACAGCTGTCGTTTATGGGCCTGCCGTGCCCGAACCTGTTTACCGGTGGATATAACTACCACGGCAAGCATGAGTTCGTGACGCTGGAAGGGATGGAGAAAGCGGTGCAGGTGATCGTGCGGATAGCGGAGTTAACCGCGAAGCGGTAATGTTTTATGCCGGGTGGCGGCTACGCCTTACCCGGCCTACATTTCGATCGTAGGCCCGGTAAGCGCAGCGCCACCGGGCAATGGGCAAGGAGTGCCAATGTCAAACTACCGCCGCCACTACATCCCCGGTGGGACCTGGTTTTTCACCGTCAATCTGCAAAACCGCCAGAGCGATTTACTTACTCGCCACATCGACAGCCTGCGTTCCGCTACCGCCACGGTTAAGCGTGCGAAGCCCTTCACCATTAACGCCTGGGTTATCCTGCCTGAACATATGCACTGTATCTGGACCCTGCCGGAAGGGGACAGTGACTTTTCAGCGCGCTGGCGCGACATCAAAAAAACGTTTAGCCGCAACATTGAAATGCGCCACGTCTGGCAACCGCGTTTCTGGGAGCACACTATTCGCAATGAGCAGGATTATCGGCGGCATATGGATTACGTCTACATCAATCCGCTGAAGCATGGCTATGTCGGGAAAGTCGTCGACTGGCCATATTCAACGTTTCATCGGGACGTGCGGGAGGGGTTATATCCGGCAGACTGGGCGGGTGAGATTGAGGATTTTGCGGCGGGGGAGCGGAAGTAAAACAAAGCCCGGTGGCGCTTCGCTTACCGGGCCTACGGGTGCAATATGTAGGCCGGGTAAGGCGTAGCCGCCACCCGGCAAACATCATGGCTCAGTCCTCAAAAAACCAGTACCCGCTGTTCACCAGCGCGGCCAGCATGGCGAGGAAGGAGGGATCGTCCAGTGCGTCGCCAAAGGTATCCGCAGTCAGCACCATATGGCTGGCAATCGCTTCCAGCGCCGGGCGATGCGGAGAGTCCAGGCGCTCGCCGTTGACGAATACCTCTTCGCCAATGCGTAGTACGCGTAATCCGCCCAGACGAACCAGCTTATCGCCCTGCTGGAGCGCATCATAAATTTCATCTGCCTGATACGGCGGCTCTGGCGGTGCGACGTCCAGTTCGTGACGCGACTGGCTGATAAACTCGCCAAACCACTGTCTGAAGTGCTCCGGTTCATTGATCAGATCCAGCATCATCCCGCGCAGCTTATCCAGCTCCTCTGGCAGAATATCCGCCGGGTGCTCACGCGCCGGAACGTCCGGATCGCTGTAACGGTAGCTGCCCAGCTCACGCTGTAAAACATAGTCAGCAAATCCGCTGATCATCTCGCGCCCGCTTGGCGCGCGGAAACCAACCGAATAGTTCAGCGAGTTTTCCAGGGAATAACCTTCATGCGGGAAGCCCGGTGGGATATAAAGAATGTCACCTGGTTCCAGCTCTTCATCAATGATCCCTTCAAACGGATCAACCTGAAGCAGATCCGGGTGCGGGCAGTGCTGCTTCATTGGCACTTTTTCGCCCACGCGCCAGCGACGGCGACCGGTACCCTGAATGATAAACACGTCGTACTGATCCAGATGCGGACCCACGCCGCCACCGGGAACGGAGAAGGAGATCATCAGATCGTCCATTCGCCAGTCTGGCAGGGCGCGGAAGGGACGCATTAAGGCTGCGGTGGGTTCGTGCCAGTTGTTGACCGCCTGTACCAGTAAAGACCAGTTGTTTTCGCCCAGGTGATCGTAGCTTTCAAAGGGACCGTGGCTGACCTGCCATTTCCCGTCCTGGTGGCTCACCAGACGGCTGTCTACCTCGTTTTCCATCGCCAGACCAGCGAGTTCGTCAGGAGAAATAGGGTCGATAAAATTGCTGATCCCGCGTTTAAGAACGACCGGGCGTTTTTGCCAGTAACGTTCAATAAATTCGGGCCAGTTAAGCGTTAATTGATAATCCATATTTTTGTATTCCGCAGGCTCTTACTGAGACGGATTATAACGGAAGCACCGCCCCCTGACTGCGAGATCCGCGTATTTTTCACATTTCGGGTCAACTATCGTTCGATACGGGATGCTGGCGGCCAAAAATGACTTCCATCCGGGCACCGCCCAGCAAACTTTCACCGGTTTCAATCTTGCCCTCGTACTGATCGACGATTTCCCTGGCGACGGATAATCCGACGCCCTGGCCTGGCCGCAGCGTATCGGCGCGCTGGCCGCGATCGAACACCACTTCGCGTTTATTACGGGGAATGCCAGGACCATCATCCTCAACGATAATATGCAGTTCGTTATCCGTTACCCGCGCGGACACCTCGACAAACTCCAGACAATATTTGCAGGCGTTATCGAGCAGGTTTCCCATCACTTCCATAAAGTCATTTTTCTCACCGACAAAGCTAATTTCCGGTGAGATATCCAGACTGATGTTGACCCCTTTACGCTGGTACACCTTGTTCAGCGCAGAGGTGAGGTTATCCAGCAGCGGGGCTACCGGGTGCAGTTCACGGCTCAACAGGGCGCTTCCGGAACGCATGCTCGCGCGGTGCAGGTAATAGCCGATCTGCTGTGAAATACGGCTGATTTGTTCCAGCATCACCGGCTCGGCGTCATCCACGCTCATTTTCGAACTGCGCATGGAACGCAGGGTACTCTGCATCACGGCCAGCGGGGTTTTCAGGCTGTGCGTAAGGTCGGTGAGCGTCGTGCGATACTTGTCGTAGCGTTCACGTTCGCTTTTCAGCAGGCGGTTGAGGTTGCGCACCAGGCTGGTCAGCTCACGCGTGGTCTCCGGGTTTAGCTTCTCGCGGTGATGTTCCTCCAGCTCGCGCACCTCTTTGGCAAGGGATTCAATCGGGCGGAGGCTCCACCACGCAGCAACCCACAGGAGAGGGATCACCAGCAGCAGGTTGGCAGCCAGAACATACACAAACCAGTTCCAGACCATATACGAGCGTTTCAGCTCAACCGGTATGGTATCGATCACCACAATGGTTAACTGCGGCATGTTCAGGGTGGCGGGGTAAAGGTTGATGGCCACAGAGTGGGTCATCTCCGTGTCGTCATCTTCGGCACGGATCTCATTAAGCTTGATCTGTAAGGCGCGATCGTCACGCAGCAGGCTGCTGGTGGAGTTGAGGTCGGCTTCTATTTCATGAAAACCATTGGTTTTCAGCCATTCCGGACGGATGCGCTTTTTCAACCACGGGACATCGCGCTGGGCCCACAGCAATTTCCCTTTTTCATCATAGATCAGCGCCAGCGTCGGGCTCTGCTGATTCAGGTTTTCCGGCATCTCGACGGTGATTCGGTTGTTCTCCCACTTCGCCAGGGTATAAAATAGGTTACTTTCGCCGCGAAGCAGGCGGAAGGTGGTTTTATCGAAGCTCACGCTATAACCGACCAACGCCACCATCCCGTAAGAGAGCGACAGCACCAGCACGACGGCGGCGGTTGCCAGCAAAAAGCGAACCCGCAGCGAAAGGGGTAAAATATGGCGCAATATCCCTTTCATTTAGCGTAATTCGAACAGGTAGCCCTGACCACGCACGGTGGTGATCACGTCATGCGGGTACTGCGCCTGAATTTTTTTACGCAGGCGACCCATCAGTACGTCAATGGTGTGGCTTTCGCGCAGCTCGGCATCCGGATAGAGCTGAAGCATAAGGGAATCTTTGCTCACCACTTTACCGTTGTTACGGATCAGCGTTTCCATGATGGTATATTCGAATGCGGTCAGCTTGATCACTTCATCATTAATAGAAAATTCGCGGCGAGAGAGGTCCACCTGGAACGGCGGCAGAGAGATAACCTGTGACGCCAGCCCACTGTTGCGGCGCAGCAGCGCCTGCATACGCGCAGCGACTTCTTCAATATGGAAGGGTTTGGTCACGTAGTCATCCGCGCCAGCGCTCAGGACTTCAACCTTGTCCTGCCAGCCTTCGCGGGCAGTCAGCACCAGCACCGGCAGGGAAACGTCATGGCTACGCCAGCGGCGGATAAGGGACAATCCGTCTTCATCCGGCAGCCCTAAATCGACAATGGCGATGTCCGGCAGGTGTTCATTGAGATAATAATCGGCCTCTTTTGCGTCTTCAGCATCATCCACCTGATGACCCATCTCCTGAAGTTGAACTTTCAGGTGATGACGTAGCAATGCGTTATCCTCAACAACCAGTACGCGCATCATCACTTCTCCCTTTATAAATGGTATGAATAGTTTAACGCTGATTATTCAGGTTGACACCAGCGCAATGAAATTAAATGATTTTTTCATGCTCCCGAACACAGGGGGGGATGACGCCAGGCACCTGATTATTAAGTATGTTGACCTGAGCCTGGTTCATATCACCCACCCAACTCACGTAAGCCTCATGCGCCCCCAGCAGGCGCGGGTAATATAAACGGACTTGTTATCGCAAGCTTCCGCAATCCGGATAAAACAGCCATCCGTTTATGAACTGTTGAAGGCGAGTCGCTTTTTGGACAGCACGGGCACGCCAGTTTTGTAAATATTGCCCTTTTTTTTGTAAGGATGTTCTCACTATGCCTGGCTTTGTCTACGCTTATTTTATGGTGCGAAATTAGATTTGCATAAGATGTGCCAGAAAAGCAGCATTTTTACACAACAAAACAGCAATATAGCGAGTAAAGAGGATTTTATGGAATGGAAGGTTGTTGAGACTATTGCGAGCCCGGAAAGCGGAACCATCTTTTGCAAAGTTGAAACACAGTATGGCCTGAATTATATCCTGTGGTTAAAGGGAGATTATTACGTTCGTACAGGTGAAATCATCACTACTTCAAACCAGGGGATCCTGATTAACGATCGGCGGCGTAGAGTATGGATAGCGCAGGCAATGCCCTTTACATCAATAGGCTGGATGGGGTTCAAACAGAAAAACGCGTGTCCAGGCAACCGACAGGAGATGGATCGCCCGTGCACGGCTGAAACCCCGTGCCAGTTCAAACTGTGCCCGTTCGGCTTAAAACGGTATATTCCGGAAAGTTATTCCACGGCAAAAAATAACAATCAGCCTGACGGCAGGCTCTAATCCCGGCAAAACAGATAATGTGACGTGAAATGTCGGCTCGATGATGTAAAGCAGCCCCCTTTCCAGGTGGAAAGGGGGAAGGGCGATTACTTCAGCTCGTCAACCATAGCGATGGCACGGCCAATATAGTTTGCCGGGGTCATCTCTTTCAGGCGCGCTTTTTCTTCTTCTGGCAGCGCCAGACCGTCGATAAACTGTTTCATACCTTCAGCATCAACGCGTTTACCGCGGGTCAGCTCTTTGAGTTTCTCGTACGGTTTTTCGATGCCGTAACGACGCATCACGGTCTGAATCGGCTCCGCCAGCACTTCCCAGTTGTGATCCAGCTCGTCCAGCAGACGGTCGCGGTTAACTTCCAGTTTGCTCACACCTTTCAGGGTGGACTGGTAGGCGATCAGCGCGTAGCCAATACCTACGCCCAGGTTACGCAGCACCGTGGAGTCAGTCAGGTCGCGCTGCCAGCGAGATACCGGCAGCTTGCTCGCCATATGCTGCAACACGGCATTCGCCAGACCCAGGTTACCTTCGGAGTTTTCGAAGTCGATTGGGTTCACTTTGTGCGGCATGGTGGACGAACCGATTTCCCCGGCTATGGTCTTCTGCTTGAAGTGGTTCAGGGCGATGTAACCCCATACATCACGATCGAAGTCGATCAGGATGGTGTTGAAGCGCGCAATGCAGTCAAACAGCTCGGCGATGTAGTCGTGCGGCTCAATTTGGGTGGTGTACGGGTTCCACTGGATCCCCAGAGAGGTCACAAACTCTTCGCTGAACTGGTGCCAGTCCACTTCCGGGTACGCGGCGATGTGGGCGTTGTAGTTACCCACCGCGCCGTTGATTTTGCCGAGGATCTCAACCTGCTCCAGCTGACGATACTGGCGTTCCATGCGGTACGCCACGTTCGCCATCTCTTTACCCATGGTGGATGGGGTTGCTGGCTGGCCGTGAGTACGGGACAGCAGCGGAATGTCGCGGTATTCCACGGACAGCGCTTTCACCGCATCAATGATTTTACGCCAGTAAGGGAGTACTACCTCTTTCCGCGCGGTAGAGAGCATCAGCGCGTGAGACAGGTTGTTAATATCTTCAGACGTACAGGCGAAGTGAATAAATTCAGATACCGCGTGCAGGGCAGGGGCGCTTGCCACTTTCTCTTTCAGGAAGTATTCAACCGCTTTCACGTCGTGGTTGGTGGTGCGTTCGATGGTTTTAATGCGCGCGGCATCTTCTTCGCTGAACTCAGCAACGATTTTATCAAGGTAATCGTTTGCCTTTGCGTCAAAAGCAGGAACTTCCTTGATTGCTGTCTGGGCGGCCAGCTTTTGCAGCCAGCGTACTTCAACCTGAACACGGAACTTCAGCAGGCCATATTCGCTGAAGATCCCGCGCAGCGCGCTGACTTTATCGCCGTAGCGTCCATCGACAGGGGATACGGCGGTCAGTGAGGATAATTCCATAATTCGCAACTCCGGGAGGTTAACAATGAGCAAGAATTTGTTTTGCCTGAGTCGTCAGGCGATGACGAGAAAACATTAACTGTAGGCGGCCACCGCCGACCTGTTGCCACAGCACGGCGGCACGGATGCCTGCCAGCAGCGAAGCGCGTACCTTCGCCTGTACCTGTGGGCTTTGCAATACGGCAGGCGAACCGGTGACCTGAATACGCGGGCCGAGCGGGCTAATCACGTCAACGTAGATACCGGCCATCGCGCTGAGCAGGGTCTCAGACTGGAGGTCAAAGTGGTCGAGCTGGCGCTGTAGCCCGGCGATGCGGTCGCCCAGGGTATTCATTGCGCCTTTTGCCGCATTAAGCTTACGTTCCAGCACCATCAGGCTTAAGGTGTAGCGGGTCAGTTCCGCGTTCAACCCCTGACGGTTGCTGGCGTTGAGCACGCCGAGCAGAGTTTCAAGACCGAGACGAAGATTGGTTTCACTGC
The DNA here is from genome assembly GCF_001037805.1 of Enterobacter sp. BIDMC93. Lineage (NCBI taxonomy): Bacteria > Pseudomonadati > Pseudomonadota > Gammaproteobacteria > Enterobacterales > Enterobacteriaceae > Enterobacter > Enterobacter sp. BIDMC93. Next base: position 3,238,678 of record NZ_KQ089962.1, on the reverse strand, counting down.
CGCCAAAGACGCCCAGCGTGGAGCCTGGGTTAAGATCGATAACGCTGTTGAGTGAAACGTGCAGGGCATCAGCGTCGCAATGACCCTGATGCGCCAGCTGTTGCACCAGACGGGCTGACTGGCAAATTCCCGCCAGCGCCAGGGTGATGTCATAATAGTTCTTCGCCACACGGTCTCCTTTATGTGTGCAAACGGTTTAAACAGCAGGCAGCGGCAGGCGCTGTTCAATGATCCCACCGCCGAGGCAAATTTCGCCGCTGTAGAAAACAGCAGACTGGCCAGGGGTAACGGCGGAAACCGGCTCGTCGAAACGCACGTCAATGCGATCGTCATCCAGTGCGGTTACGGTGCAAGGGATGTCCGTCTGGCGGTAGCGCGTTTTCACTGTGCAGCGTAGCGTGCCTTTCAGCGGCTCGCGATCGACCCAGTACAGCTGTTGCGCGATCAGTCCAACGGACATCAGGCGCGGGTGGTCGTGACCCTGAGCCACAACCAGAATATTGTTTTCGACGTCTTTGTCGACCACGTACCACGGATCTTCGCTGCCCTCTTTGGTGCCGCCGATACCCAGACCTTTACGCTGGCCGAGAGTGTGGTACATCAGCCCCTGGTGCTGACCAATCTCATCGCCGTCAACGGTGACGATTTTGCCCGGCTGTGCAGGCAGGTAGCGCCCCAGGAACTCGCGGAATTTACGCTCGCCGATAAAACAAATACCGGTGGAGTCTTTTTTCTTCGCGGTGATCAGATCCAGATCTTCAGCAATCTTACGCACTTCCGGCTTTTCCAGCTCGCCGACCGGGAACAGGCTCTGGGCAATCTGTTCGTGGCTCAGCGTATAGAGGAAGTAGCTCTGATCTTTGTTGCCGTCCAGGCCGCGCAGCAGCTGGCTTTTGCCATTCACATCCGCGCGACGCACGTAGTGGCCGGTCGCAATGTAGTCTGCGCCCAGGTCTTCCGCGGCGAATTCCAGGAAGGCTTTGAATTTGATCTCTTTGTTGCACAGGATATCCGGGTTTGGCGTGCGGCCCGCTTTGTACTCTTCGAGGAAGAGTTCAAAAACGTTGTCCCAGTATTCTGCGGCAAAGTTAACGGTGTGCAGTTCGATGCCGAGCTTATCGCACACGGCCTGCGCATCGGCGAGATCCGCAGCGGCAGTGCAGTATTCCTCGCCATCGTCTTCCTCCCAGTTCTTCATGAACAGGCCCTCCACCTTATAGCCCTGTTGCTGCAACAGGTAGGCGGAAACGGAGGAATCGACACCGCCGGACATGCCGACGATTACTTTTTTCTGGCTGTTATCTGACATGGAATACTCACGACATTGAACTTCAAGGCGGCGTATTCTATCACGCCCCCCCACCATTGACACCCTCTGTAAACGGCCAGTTAAACTCTGCAATGATATCCAGCGGCAGGCGCGCCGCAGACTGCCAGCAGCGGATGCTTTCCGCCACCAGCGGCGAACGCAGGTTTGGCGCGTTCAGGATCTCCTCGGCAGTCACCCACAGGCAGCGATCGATATCGTCGTCGTGCGGTTCAGTGGCGCACGTTTCGTTAAGTTCAACGGCGAATAAGAAGCGCAGGAAAGGCGTCTGGTCAGGCGCTATCCACTGATGCATACGGATAAAATGCTGCGGTTCGGCGCGGATACCCGTCTCCTCCCACAGCTCACGGGCTGCCGCCTGGCGTAAGGTTTCATTGGCTTCAAGATGCCCGGCAGGCTGGTTCCACAGCGCTTTGCCGTTGATGGTCTCTTCCACCACCAGGAATTTCCCCTGCGCATGGACCACGCAGGCGACCGTAACATGAGGTTTAAACATCAGTTCTCCTTAGGGGTAACATCCCGCCATTCCCCGTTTGCCAGCGAGTCCAGCGTGTAGCTGCCCATGGCATAGCGAATGAGTCGCAGGGTAGGGTAGCCCACATGCGCAGTCATGCGCCTGACCTGTCGGTTGCGGCCTTCATAAAGGGTTATTTTAAGCCAGCTGGTGGGAATGGATTTCCGCTCACGAATCGGCGGGTTGCGCGGCCACAACCACTCGGGTTCATTCACGCGCTCAATACCAGCCGGCAGGGTGGGACCGTCGTTCAGCGTTACGCCGTTACGCAGTTTTGCCAGCGACGCGTCGTCCGGCTCGCCTTCAACCTGCACAAAGTAAATTTTCCCGGTACGCTTGCCCGGCTGAGTGAGCCTGGCCTGGAGCACGCCGTCATTGGTGAGCACCAGCAACCCTTCGCTGTCACGATCAAGACGTCCCGCCGCGTACACTCCCTGAACGGGAATAAAGTCCTTCAGCGTGCTGCGCCCGGCCTCGTCGGTAAACTGTGGCAATACATCGTAGGGTTTATTGAACAGTATGACCCGCGTTGGCTGGGGTTCTGGCGTTCTTCTGGTGGCTTGTCGTGAGCTGAATCGCTCAACCCGGTGTTTTCTAAAAGAAGTTTTCGTCATGGTATTTTCAGGCGTTATCAATTGCCGCATTATAGCCTAATAACGAAGACCTTTCATGGCGTCGGACAATCAGGTACTATCGGAAGGCTCATTACAATTTATTAACATAAGATCAGTAACAACCAGAAGCGCTCGAAGGAGAGGTTAATGGAAAGCAAAGTAGTTGTTCCGGCGGAAGGTAAAAAGATCACCCTGCAAAACGGCAAGATTAACGTTCCTCACAACCCGATTATCCCGTTCATTGAAGGCGACGGTATCGGCGTAGACGTTACCCCGGCAATGCTGAAAGTGGTTGATGCCGCTGTTGAGAAAGCCTACAAAGGCGAGCGTAAAATTTCCTGGATGGAAATTTACACCGGTGAAAAATCGACTCAAGTTTATGGCCAGGACGTCTGGCTGCCAGCCGAAACGCTGGACCTGATCCGCGACTATCGCGTTGCTATCAAAGGCCCTCTGACCACACCAGTTGGTGGTGGCATTCGCTCCCTGAACGTGGCGCTGCGTCAGGAACTGGATCTGTATGTGTGTCTGCGTCCGGTGCGTTACTACCAGGGCACCCCAAGCCCGGTTAAGCACCCGGAACTGACCGACATGGTTATCTTCCGTGAAAACTCAGAAGACATCTACGCCGGTATCGAATGGAAAGCGGACTCTGCTGATGCAGAAAAAGTGATTAAATTCCTGCGCGAAGAGATGGGCGTGAAGAAAATTCGCTTCCCTGAGCATTGCGGCATCGGCATCAAGCCATGCTCCGAAGAAGGGACCAAGCGTCTTGTACGTGCCGCCATCGAATACGCTATCACCAACGATCGTGACTCTGTGACCCTGGTTCACAAAGGCAACATCATGAAGTTCACCGAAGGCGCGTTCAAAGACTGGGGCTACCAGCTGGCGACCGAAGAGTTCGGCGGTGAACTGATCGACGGCGGCCCATGGCAGAAAATTAAGAACCCGAACACCGGTAAAGAGATCATCATTAAAGATGTGATTGCCGATGCGTTCCTGCAACAGATCCTGCTGCGACCTGCTGAGTATGACGTGATCGCCTGTATGAACCTGAATGGTGACTACATCTCCGATGCGCTGGCCGCGCAAGTGGGTGGTATCGGTATCGCCCCGGGCGCGAACATCGGTGACGAGTGCGCCCTGTTCGAAGCAACTCACGGTACTGCACCTAAATACGCAGGCCAGGACAAAGTCAACCCAGGCTCTATCATTCTGTCCGCAGAGATGATGCTGCGTCATATGGAATGGTTCGAAGCCGCAGACCTGATCGTTAAGGGTATGGAAGGCGCGATTAACGCGAAAACCGTCACCTATGACTTTGAACGTCTGATGGAAGGCGCTAAACTGCTGAAATGCTCAGAGTTTGGCGACGCGATTATCGCGAACATGTAATCCACTCGCTGGGTTAAATGACAACGGGAGCCTGAGGGTTCCCGTTTTTTATGCACACAAGACGGAAACAACGCTATGACCCATGATATCCCGCTCAAGTATTATGACATCGTCGACGAGTATGCGACTGAAACGGCGAAACCGGTAGAAGAGGCAGAGCGTACGCCGCTGGCACACTATTTCCAGCTGCTGCTCACTCGCTTATACAACAATGAGGAAATCAGTGAAGAGGCGCAGCGGGAGATGGCTGTCCAGGCGGAGATAGACGAAGCGCGCATTGACGATATTGCGAACTTCCTGAATCAGTGGGGCAATGAATAACGCGTCATCGCGCTGAGTCTGCCAGCAGCCTGGCGAGGTCGTGCCGGGTTAGCGACTTTGAAAAGTACCAGCCTTGTACGAGGGCATCCGGGTATCTCTGCGCGATGAACTGATATTGCGTTTCGCTTTCAACCCCTTCAAAAACCAGGGTTTTGTGCAGTTTAGCGAGCGCGTCGCTAAAGATCACCAGGATATCCTGTTTATAGTGCTCGCTGATGCCGTCCACTAACGACTTATCCACCTTGATTTCGTCATATTTGAGATTTGAGAGCCTGGCAAGATTAGAGTTTTGCACGCCAAAGTCGTCTATTGAAATTTTGACGCCTGCCGATTTAAGCTCCTCACAAAACTCTTCAAGGATGGCCGCGGTGGAAACGCCATTCTCGGATAACTCAACTTTGATTAACGATAAGGGAATCGCGTTCTCTGAGCATTCATGACGTAATACCGCCAGGAATTTGCCGTCTTCAATTTCCGTCCGGCCAACGTTCAGTGAAATCATTAACTGATGTTCAGCGGCCAGCGCGGCAATTTCCGCCAGGGATTTCTTTATCATGTTCTGATAATAAACGTTATACAGGCCAATTTTTTTAATTAACGGGATAAACAGCTCAGGAGAAACCTCTTTGTGATTGTTATCCTGCCATCTTGATAACACTTCAACCCCGACGATTTTCTTATCAGCAACCCGAATAACAGGCTGAAAATGAACGCTGATGGTATTCGCTTTTACCGCTTTGACCAGTGTTCGTTCCAGAGAACGTCGGTCTTCATAAAGTCGAAGAGAAAACAGCGTCAGGGATACCCAGATAAAGTATAAAAACAAGCACAGAAGCACCATCACTACGTGGGAGAGCGAAGCCAGTCCGGCATCATGGTGTGTGACGGTAACGCACAAATCCCAGCGTGTACTGCACTCTGTCACAGCCAGCGTAAATAACAGAGACTGTAAGCGGCTGAAGTTTTCTGATGGCGGCGTAACGGTGAAAAAGGTGCGGCCGAAATCTTTAGTGGAAGAACGAAGCGAATAGTTGGCGGTAACGGGGGCAAATTTATCGTAGGCTGAACGGGAGGTGAAGATAATAAGGTGGTTATAGATTGTCGCATTGCCGACAAAGAAATCTTTCTGCGAAAACTGCGCCAGGCTGAAACCGTTCTGGGTATTATGCAGCTCAGAGGGAAGGGCGATGGGATTTGCCAGCTTGCCCCAAAACGCGGTGCAGGTGATTTTCCCCTTTTCAATAAACCCCACATCGGCGAAATAGAGACTTCGCATCTTTAATTTTCGGTAGACGTTCAGACTGGCGCTATCGCATCCCTGCGCGGAGGTATTTTTAAGCGTACTGGCGATATTTTGCGTTAACTCTTCAGAATAGCTTAAGAGCGTGTGGGAGATCTCCCTCTGCCGGTTCTTTTGCTGCTCAGCGATAATGGCGTTAACCGCATACAGCGACAGGACGACCATAAAGGTTGAGATGATAGCAACGGCAATGGCCTTCTTCATTTTCCTGTTGTCCCACCACGTCCTGAGGTGCAGGGATCTTAACACAGGTCATAAAAGCTACAAGTATGAGAGTTGAGGCTGCACGGAATCGAAAGGAAAGCCACCATGCCAGGCTCCTTTCATCTCAGAACCATTCAAACCGTGTTGAGAGCAGTAGCAGTAACGTACTGGCAGAAACAAGATTAAGGCAGATGACAAACTTGCTTGATACGTTCATGTTATCAACGTTTTTGTTGTTCAGTAGCCACAGAGAATAGCGTTTCACCTCCACTGAAGAAACGCCAGATTTTGGTGGGTTCGGGCAAAAAAAAGCCCACTCAAGAGTGGGCAAGAAATACTGGAAGCAATGTGAGCAATGTCGTACTGAATACCTGAGTGATTTGCTCAACTATTCAGTAATGAGAAAGATAATCTTTCTCAGTAAAAGATGCAACCCCACGATGAGTGTGGAACGGCATTTTTTTACTGCTCATATTTTAATCAAACGAACCGTGTGATTCTTATCACAAATTTCCTTTCTCAGATCCTGTGCTATCCTTTTCTGTGTCGTTGATTTAATGACAAAAACCATACAGAGAGGAAAGCTATGGGAATTTTATCCTGGATTATCTTTGGGCTGATTGCGGGGATCCTGGCGAAGTGGATTATGCCGGGCAAAGATGGCGGCGGTTTCATCGTCACGATCATTCTGGGGATTGTGGGTGCAGTCGTCGGTGGCTGGATCAGTACCCTGTTCGGCTTTGGCAGAGTTGATGGCTTCAACTTCGGCAGCTTTGTCGTCGCGGTGATTGGCGCGCTGGTTGTTCTGTTTATTTACAGAAAAATCAAAAGCTAAATCTGACCTGAGTTAAAAAAGGCTGCCTGACGGCGGCCTTTTTACTTTGGGCGTTACCACCAGCCCAACTGCGTACCGGCGACGGCCACGATGGCGACAATCAGCATGATGATGGTCGTTTTTCTCATTTAAGCCCCCGGCGCGGCGTAACCACCAAGGAAAAACCAGCCTAAAAACACCACCGCCGTGATAAAAATAACCACCGGAAAGAGGATCCCTATTCTCATGCCATCACCTGTTTGAGTTTGTATAAGGCCGTAGAGTGTACGATTTTAATCTAACGCGACAAAGCCTGTTTTGCTTTTTCCTTTTTTATCCTGATACATCGCGAGGTCTGCGGTGCGCAGGGCGCTATCTTCATCCGTGCTGTGAGGATCAACAATAACGACGCCAAGGCTTGCGCCGGGATAAAGAATAGTGGCATTACCTAACCCGTATTCGCCCGCAATAAGACCATTGAGGCGGGTTTTGATTGCGTTGACCCCTTTGCTGGCGTCGCCATCATCGCTGTGACTCAGGCTGGCAACCAGAAATTCATCGCCGCCGAGCCGGCCAATAATCTCATCCTGCGTTTGCTCGTGAGTCAGCCGCTTGCCGACCTGTACGAGGAAGCGATCGCCCGCCTCATGCCCGTACTGGTCATTGATTCGCTTGAAATCATCGAGGTCAATAAAAGCCATCATGACGTTGCGGTTAAGATGGCGCGCCAGTGAGAACAGGGTGGTAAGGTTTTCAAAAATGGCGCGACGATTCGGCAGGCCGGTGAGGGCGTCGGTGTAAGAGTGAGCAATGAGCGCCGCATTTGCTTCGCGAAGCTGAAGCACAAGCGACTCTTTCTGAATGTACTGACCAATTAAACCGGCAAAGAGTCTGATCACCTGCTCGCCACGCTCGCTGAACTGTTTCTGTGCGGTGCTGGCAGCGCAAAGCGTGCCATACAGAGAACCGTCAGCCAGGTGAACCGGCACGCTCATATAGGTTGTAATGCCCAGTGCTTTGGCCGCTTCACACTCCGGCCAGCGGTCGGGCACCTCGTTACTGAACAACGTGTCGCTGTCGATGGCGCGCTTACACAGCGTTTCGTCCCAGGGCACGCTGAACCCTTCCGGGATCTGCATTTGCTTGCTGTTACGGGCATATAAAATGTGCTGCAAACGCGCATTGATATCGACTTTCGTCAGGTAGGTTGATTCCATATCCGTCACAATTTCCAGCATTTCCAGTAGCTGACGCACCAGACTGTCGAGAGATTGCTCAGTGGAGAGGGTTTCTGAAACACGGGCAAGAATGATATCTGACATGAGGCAGGATGACTCCCATGCAGAAGACCTCTGTATCTGCATGTTATGCTGAAAATATAGACTCCGGTCATAGTAAAACATGAACAGGATTAATTTTATAGATTCTTCTGAAGGCAGATGAGGGGACGACTAAAAAAAGCCCCGATGTTGAGATCGGGACAAAACATCTTGATTACGGAATGATGTTCTCTGGTCAGTGTGAGAACAGGCATCACTATAAGGGGGAATCGTGCAGGTTTAATGGAGAAATCATGGAGAAAACGGCGATGACCCGTTACTCTGACATTTTTACACCCTGAAGGATCATGATAATGAAATATCTTCTCCTGGCGCTGGTTTTACCGCTGGCCGCCTGCTCAACAAAGACAACCCCTCCTGATGCGCCTCAACCGCCGCACGCTATTGGTATGGCAAACCCGGCGTCAGTGTACTGTCTGGAGAAAGGGGGAGAGCAAATCCCTGTTCAAAGCCCGCAGGGCGTACGTACCGAGTGCAAACTGCCCGGCGGGGAAGTGATCGATGAATGGGATCTTTACCGCCGCGATCACCCGCAACCGACCAGATGACAACGGCAATAAAACTGCGATACACTTCCCTTTAGGATTATTCTTAGCCAGTTTCTGGCAGTACGTATGCGAGAAGAAGTATGTTTCAGTTAAAACCGGGCAGCATGGCGATGATCGTGGGTGCGCGTACGGCGGCAGGCCGTCGAAATATCGGTAAATCCGTCGAGCTGTTTGGCCTCTGTCAGCCGGGCCAGCGTTTTGTGAACCCGGTTAACGGCTTCATGACGCAATTACCCGCCACGTCAGCGCGTGCGCTGTGGCTGGTCACCGGTGATGTTTACGCCTTTGATAATCAGCACGGCTTTGCGTTTGTTCGCCCGGAACATCTGATGCCGCTTACTCCCGACGAGATGCCACACAACGTGGATGAGCTGGCGATCGGTTAATCACAGTTTACGCAGCCAGTCCGCCAGTACCTGCGCGTGATTCTGCTCCGTATTTTTCGCCCCATAGAGTAGCGTCACGGTCTGCTGTTTGGCGAGAGCCGCCAGGCGTTTGCCTTCATCCGGATGCTGCGCCAGCTCTTTACGATAGGCTTCACTGAACGCGGTGAAATCTATCGTTTCACTGTGAAAAGCTTTTCGCAGTTCGCTGGACGGCGTTAGCGCTTTACACCACTCGTCACAGGCGAGGTCGGTCTTTTTTATCCCTCGCGGCCAGAGTCTGTCGACCAGGATCCGGTAACCGTCTTTTGAGGTCGCCTGCTCATACACGCGTTTACATTGAATCATGGGTCCTCCTCATTTCCTTACGACGTTCTGCAAGAACACTATAGCACCCGGCTTTTATCCACCCAATTTAAGGTATTGTGATAATTGCAAAAGATCGGTAGTCTGAGGTTCCTTATGTTATCTGAAAATCCTCCGGCATAAGGAATCTCTGATGGAACTCTCCCCGGTTAAAACGACGCTGCGCATTGCGCTGGTTGGTGATTACAATCCCGATGTTATTGCGCACCAGGCGATCCCGCTGGCGATTGACGACGCCGCTGCGGTTCTGGAGCTCACCGCTGATTATGACTGGCTCGCCACGCCTGAGCTGACCAGCCCCGAAGACCTGGTCGGGTACGATGCCATCTGGCTGGTACCGGCAAGCCCGTATAAAAACACCGAGGCGGCGTTTATTGCGGCCCGTTACGCGCGTGAGAACAGCATCCCCTTTCTCGGCACCTGCGGCGGGTTCCAGCATGCGCTGATTGAGTATGCGCGTAATGTACTGGGCTGGCACGATGCAGGCCATGCCGAAACCGACACCGAGGGAAGGATGGTAATTGCGCCGCTGACCTGCTCGCTGGTGGAAAAAACCGACGCGATCGAGCTGCGGAATAACACGCTGATTGCTAAAGCGTATGGCAAGCCGGAAATTCAGGAGGGGTATCACTGCAATTACGGCGTCTCACCTGAGTTTGCCGACCAGCTTGAGCGGGGCGACATGCGCGTAACGGGCTGGGACGAGCAGGGTGAGATCCGCGCGGCAGAGCTGGTAACCCATCCTTTCTTTGTCCTCACCCTGTTCCAGCATGAGCGGGCCGCGCTGCAAGGGCGCCCGGTCGTGCTGGTACAGGCCATGCTGCGGGCGGCGCAGGGATAAAAAAAGCAGACCTCCGGGTCTGCCTTGAATGTCAGCGGGGTGTGATCTCCCGGTCACGCCCGGCAAGCATACCGCATAACGCCATCACCACCGCGGCCAGCGCGCAGGCGAGCAGCGGAATGCGCCAGTCTCCGGCGGTATCGTGAATTTTCCCCATCAGCGGTGGGCCACAGGCCGCCAGAAGATAGCCAATCGACTGTGCCATGCCGGAGAGCGCCGCGGCCTGATGGGCCGAGCTGGCGCGCAGCCCGATAAACGTCAGGCCGAGGATCATGGTGGCGCCGGATCCAAAGCCAAACACCAGCGTCCAGACGACGGCCAGCCCCGGCGCGAACCAGAACCCGGCCGCGCTGACGGCGCACATCAGGGCGACTAGCCCGGCAATGCCACGCTGATCGTTAAGACGGTGCAGGATCAGCGGAATGGCGAGACCGGGAACCGCGGTTGCCAGCTGGAGAAGCCCGTGCATGGAGCCAGCCTGCGTTTCGCTGTAGCCATGGCTAAGCAAAATCGCGGGTAACCAGCCGATAATGACGTAGTAAATCAGCGAGTTAATGCCCAGAAAAAGCGTCACCTGCCAGGCGAGCGCCGAGCGCCAGATAGCCCGATTGTGCAGCGCGCCCGCTCCGGTCAGGGTGGCGGCCGGCTTCTGGCGCCATTGCGGTAACCACAGCAGCAGCGCCACCAGCGGGAAGAACATCAGCATCAACAGCGCCCCGTGCCAGCCACCACTCCCCAGCGACAGCGGGACGATCAGCGCCGACCCTGCGGCAGCAGCGGCTCCCATCGTCAGCGAATAAGCCCCCGTCAGTTTTGCGACCTGGCCCGGAAAATCACGTTTGATTAAGCCAGGTAGCAGGACATTGCCCAGCGCAATCCCACAGCCTACGATCGCCGTACCGATAAACAGCAGCGAGGCCGACGGCAGCGAACGTACGCCAATCCCGATGCAAATCAGCAGCAGAGCGATAAAAAGGCTGCGCTCCATGCCCAGGCGCCGGGCGACGCCTGCGGCAAGGGGAGAGATAAAGGCGAAGGCCAGCAGAGGCAGCGTCGTGAGCAGGCCGGTTTGCGCCGTGCTTAAGCCATAGTCCTGTCGGATGGTATCGAGCAGGGGGGCGACACCGGTAAAGGTGACGCGCAGCGTCGTGGCAATCATCAGGATGCCTGCAATCAGCAGCGCACCCTGTTTCCCGGAAGGTTGAATAGCAGTAGTCATTATTGTCTCTTACGTTCAGGCGAGCGCATACCATACCGATTTAAGTCGTGGTTGAAATCAGGCTAAAATGACAGTTTATCGCTAATATCGGACAATTTTATGTACGGACTGGGGCTCGATGGCTACGATCCCGATAGCCAGCACGACGCGGCGGTGGCCTTTCGCATCCGCGTGGTGGCACAGGAACAATATATTCCGCTGCATCAGCACCGCAAAGGGCAGCTGATTATGGCGCTGGGTGGCGCGATCACCTGTGAAGTGGAGAACGCGATGCTGATGGTGCCGCCCCAGTATGCGGTGTGGATCCCGGGACAAACGCCGCACAGCAACAAGGCGACGCCCGGCGCGCAGCTCTGTCTGCTGTTTATTGAACCCGGTGCGCTCGAATTGCCGACGCGTACCTGTACGCTGAAAATATCGCCCCTGGTGCGGGAGCTGGTGCTGGCGCTTGCGGACAGGTCACGGGAGGAACTGCCTCTTCCCGCTACCGGAAGGCTGGTTGACGTCCTGTTTGATGAACTGCCCCTGCAACCGCAGGAGCATCTACAGCTGCCGGTATCTCCGCATCCAAAAATTCGCCTGATGAGTGAGACCATGGCAAACGAACCTGCCGCCTGGCAGACGCTGGCGCAGTGGGCCAGCCACTTTGCCATGAGCGAACGCAATCTGGCGCGGCTGGTGGTGAAAGAGACTGGCTTGAGCTTTCGCCGCTGGCGGCACCAGCTCCAGCTGATTGTCGCATTGCAGTTTTTGATCGGCGGAAAGTCGGTTCAGCAGGCGGCGCAGGCGCTGGGGTATGACTCCACCACCGCCTTCATCACCATGTTTAAGAAAGGACTGGGACAGACGCCCGCTCGCTATATCGCCAGCCTGACTACGACTTCCCGATAAACAGCGAAACCAGTCCGGCAGCAATCAGCGGGCCAACCGGCACGCCACGAAACAGCGCCACGCCTAACACGGTGCCCACCAGCAGCCCGGCCACCAGTGAAGGCTGGCTGCTCATCAGCGTCACGCCGCGCCCGCCAAGCCATGAGACAAAAACGCCCACCGCAATCGCCACCAGCGATTTCCAGTTTACAAAGGAGTGCAGCAGCGTTGAGGCCGGTAGCGTTCCGCTGGCAATCGGGGCCATCACGCCGATGGTCAAAATAATGATCCCGATGGTAAGCCCCTGTTTTTCTATCCACGGGAAGAAGGTATTCAATGGTGTGACGCGAACGATGATCAGGACCAGAATGGAAATCGCGACGGTGGTGTTGTGGCTGACAAAACCCAGAGCAGCCAGGGCCAGAAGTATGAGCAGAGTAGGGTCGAACATGACGGGATCCTTGCCAAAAATAGTAAGCCTGCTTACTTTACGCGCAAACGCGACGGCAGGCAGGCTTTACTGAAAAAATTGTCTATTTTTGGGCACTTGCCTGACGTCAGTCCACCAGCTGCTGGATAAGTGGACTTCCTTCGCGGATAAACACCGGGATGGTTTCCAGCGCCGCAGGCACCCGGATATGCTCCCCACCGGCGTAGCGCTCACCGTTGAGAGCGACCCAGCTATTGCCCGTCGGCAGCCAGACATTGCGCTCACGCTGACCGGCCTGCATAACCGGCGCCACCAGAAGATCTTCGCCAAACAGATACTGATCTTCACACGCCCAGCTCTGCTTATCCTGCGGATAGTGCCAGAACAGCGGACGCATGAGCGGGTCTCCGTGCAGATGAGCCTGCTGGTACAACGCGTCAATATACGGGCGCAGGGTTTCGCGCACGGTAAGCCAGTGCTGCATGATGGCGTAATTCTCTTCTCCGTAACTCCACAGCTCATTAGGCGAACCGCTGTTACACTGAGGAATGCCGTCACGGTAGCGCTCCGGGGGCTGGATCTGCGGTTCGCGATAGCCGTGCATGCGCAGAACCGGTGTAAACACCGCCCACTGGAACCAACGGATCAGCAATTCGTGGAACGCCGGGTCGTTAACGTTCCCTCCCTGGAAGCCACCGATATCGGTTGTCCACCATGGGATCCCCGCCAGCCCCATATTCAGTCCCGCGGCGAGTTGATTGCGAAAAGCATGGAACGAGGAGTGAACATCACCCGACCACGCCAGCACGCCGAAGCGCTGGCTGCCTGCCCAGGCGCAGCGTACCAGGTTAACAATGTCCGTTTCGCCGTTTGCCTGGAGCCCATCGTAAAAGCCCTGCGCAAAGTCACGCGGGTAGCGATTGCCCACTTCCAGCACCGGACCGGCGTGGTAGCGATAGTTGTCAAAATCATAGGCGCGGTATTCCGGTTCGGCTTCGTCCAGCCAGAACAGCTTAATGCCCATGTCGTAGTAATTTTTCTTCACCGTACCCCAGACGAATTTCCGCGCCTCAGGATGGGTCGCATCAAAGAAGGTGGTATTGCCCATAAAATCGAGGTTGACCTGCACGCCACGTTCACTGCTGACCAGCCAGCCTTTGGCTTTCATCAGCGGGTAGAGAGGGCTGCGCGCCTCTACCGTTGGCCACACCGACACCATCAACGCAATACCCATTTCGCGCAGCTCGTCGACCATCCCTTCAGGATCGGGCCAGTCTACGGGGTCGAAGCACCAGGTGCCCTGATTCGGCCAGTGGAAAAAGTCGATGACCATCACCGACAGCGGCAGATTACGGCGGCGATACTCCCGCGCAACCTCCAGCACCTCCTGCTGGGTGCGGTAGCGTAATTTGCACTGCCACAGCCCGCTGATAAACGCCGGGGCGGAGGGCGGAGTACCGGTGGCTTTCACATACTGGCGGGTGATATCCGCCACCGTGTCGGCGGCGGTGATCCAGTAGTCCATTTCTCCTGTGACGCGGGCGCGCCATTCCGTCTGATTTTTTGCAAAGCTGGCTTCACCAATCGCCGGGTTGTTCCACAGCAGGCCATAGCCAAGGCTGGACTGCATAAAGGGCACGCTGGCCTGGGAGTTGCGCTGCGCCAGTTCCAGCGTACAGCCTTTCAGATCCAGCCACGGCTGTTGATACTGACCCATGCCATAGATGCGTTCATCCGGACGCGATTCAAACCGGACGGTGAGCTGATATTTCCCCCCCATTAGCGGCTTAAATTCGCGGCCATCCAGCTTCAGGGCGCTGACATATTTATCCTGGCTCTTCTCGCTGGCACCGATACCCACCGTTGAACGCTGGCGCCACATCTCTTCCAGCAGCAGTTCGCCGCGCTGATTGTAGAAGGCCAGCTGACCTTTAAGATTCAGCGTCGCGGTAATATTGCCGTTGCGCAGCGTCAGGCTTTCCGCTTCGGCGACAATCTCAGCCTGGCAAGGGGCGGCGGGCAACAGTGCCTGTAAGGCGTCATCAAAAGCCGGGGAGCAGGTAGCCCTGACGCGCAGGCTGTTTTCCCCCCACGGTTCAATACGCAGGATCTGGCGTTCAAAACGCCATTCGATACTGTTGGAATGTTGGATCAGCTCACTCATGGATAACGCGTCCTTCTAAACAGGGTGTTTGGCAAGATGGATGGATTGCATTGTGCTGTCGTCGAGCTTGTACCAGCGCAGCGTGGCAAACGCGCAGAGTGACAAGACGCCAGGCACGACGGTGAAGAGGGCGATGATGCAGTACATGGCCGTGGTGGTCTGTTCCGGGGCATTGGCAACATAGCCGCTTAAGCCCAGCGTCCAGCCAACAATCGCGCCGCTGATCGCCATCCCCAGCTTGAGTACGGCGAGGAAGGTGGAGAAGATCACGCCGTCCATGCGTTTGCCCTGTTTCCATTCGCCGTAATCGGCGACGTCCGCCATCATTACCCACATCAGCGTGGTGGTGGCCTGGTAAAGGGTGGAGACGATAAACGTCATGGGCACCAGAATAAGCACTGACTTCGGCGCAAAGAACAGGGCGATGCTGAGTACCCCCGCCAGTACGGAACAGTATCCAAACATCTGCACTTTGCTGACGTTCTGCGTCAGACGTTTGGCCAGCGCGCTGCCTGCGGCTTTCCCGAGAATATGCGCCCCGAGCATCCACATAAAATAGCTCGCGCTACCGAGATAATAAGTGACGAAATACATCATTGCGCCAAGGCGAATAACGCCAAAACCAATGTTTGTTAATACCAGGACGGCGACAACCCGCCATTGGTCGTTTCGTAATAAATCCCGCAGTTCCGCAAGATAATTATTGTGGGTGGCGGGAGCCTTAATACGTTCACGCGTATTGGCGAAGCAGATCCAGAACATGACGACCGCGACGGTCGCCATAATGGCCATCGCCCAGCGGTAGCCCAGTAATTTATCGTCGCCGCCTAAAAACTCTGCCAGCGGCATCATAAAGAATGTCGACAGCGCGCCGCCCAGCGTGGCCAGGAAAAAGCGATAAGACTGGAGGGAAATTCGCGCATCGTTGTCGGGCGTGATCACCGCGCCCATGGAGCAATAGGGAATATTGATTGCGGTATACATCAGCATCATCAGGGTATAGCTGACGGTGGCGAAAATCATTTTACCGTGCAGGTCGAGCGACGCCGGAACGGCGTAGGTCAGCAGACAACTTGCGCCAAAGGGCAGCGCCAGCCACAGCATCCAGGGGCGGAATTTGCCCCAGCGCGTGCGCGTCCTGTCTGCGATATAGCCCATCGCCGGGTCTATTATGGCATCGGCGGTTCTCGCCAGAAGAAACATGGTGCCCACGAATGCGGCAGGTAGCCCCACCACGTCCGTATAGTAAAACGTCAGAAAAATAATGACGTTATCCAGCCCAATATGGCTCGCCATATCGCCTAACCCATAACTGATCTTTTCTTTACGGGTAATTATTTCGGTCATTGTATTCACCTTGCCAGTGTAAGGTTTATTTTTGAGGTGCTCCGTAAACAGGGTTAACCATGATGAAAAGGTTAACAATTGCGAGATCTGGCATCGGGGTTACGTAAATTTCTTTTCGTGATACCGGTAACAAATAATGTATTTAAACAGTGACTTTATACGGTGGAGGATAGGTAACAGCGAATCGTTTCAGCGAAAAAATAGTCATTTCACGGACGCGTCATTGTCATTTAACTGTCATTGTGCGGGGGTAAAAAAGAGGCAAATGGGCAAAGCAGAGGGCATCATGAACGATCCTATGTTTGTCGAAACGCTGATTATCTCCTCATCGTTTTTTATTATCGCGATTATTTTGATTGCTTCCGTGCTGCTGCTGGAAAACGGCTGACCGTTAGCCAGCCGCAGTATTTATTGTTTACGGAACGTCACCAGTTCAGGACGGGCGATACGCAGATAGTCCTGGGTGTCCATAATCACCGACTTTTCCAGCAGGCCGGCGTTAAAGGCGATCTCATCGAAGCGCTCAAACAGCAGCGGATCGGCGACCAGCGTCAGATCCGGATGAAAGCTGAAGGGGGGAATGGCGCCGAAGACGCAGCCGGTAAGCGCATCCACTTCAGCCGGACTGGCGAGAGAGGCCTTTAGCCCACCGAAATGACTGGCCAGAAGGCTCAGATCGGCCTGCCGATCGGCGGCGAGGATTGCCAGAATATGTTTCTTAACACCGTTGCCTTTTACCTTGCAGACCAGTGCTTTTGCACCCTGCCGGAGATCGGTCCCGCGAATTTCACTGACCGCTTCGCATTTCCCAACGGCCTCATGCGCCACCACGCGAAAGCGCGCCTCCTGCTCGGTTAATAAGCTGATTAGCCGCTGATGGGTCGTCGTCCCGATCACGTCATCAGACATAACGATTTCACCTGTGATTTGCCAATACGTAGCTTGCTACATTAGCACGGGACGGAGAGGGCTGAAAGAAAACAGCCAGCGGGTGCGCTGGCTGTTGGGTCATGCGTTGCTGGTGGACGACTGTTTCTGGAACAGTTCCCGGAAGACCGGGTAGATGTCATCCTGGTCACGAATGTGCTGCATCGCAAAGTTATCGAACATCGCTTGCAGATGCTCATACTCACGCCACAGCGTCTGGTGGGCGCGACGGGTAATTTCAATGTAGCTGTAGTAACGCACCACCGGCAGGATCTTCTTCGCCAGAATTTCATGACACAGCGGCGAGTCATCCGCCCAGTTATCGCCATCCGATGCCTGCGCGGCGTAGATATTCCACTGCGCCGGATCGTAGCGCTCCTTCACCACCTCGTCCATCAGCTTCAGGGCGCTCGACACGATGGTGCCGCCGGTCTCCTGCGAGTAGAAGAACTCATGTTCATCCACCTCTTTCGCCTGAGTGTGATGGCGGATGTAGACCACCTCCACGTTCTTATACGTTCTGCTCAGGAACAGATAGAGCAGAATATAAAAACGCTTAGCCATATCCTTGGTGGCCTGATCCATTGAACCTGATACGTCCATCAGGCAGAACATCACCGCCTGACTGGAAGGCTCCGGCCGTTTTTCGTAGTTCTTGTAGCGCAGGTCGAACGTGTCGATAAACGGCACCCGGTCGATCTTCGCCCGCAGCTCGGCGATCTCTTTTCGCAGGCGCTCCTCTTCCAGCAGTTGTGCCGGCTCCGTGTTTTCCACCACTTTCAGGCTGGTTTCCAGCTCGCGCAGTTCGCGCCGTTTGCCTGCCGTCATCGCCGTGCGTCGCGCCAGCGAGTTTTGCAGTGAACGCACCACGCTGATGTTGGCGGGTACCCCGTTTGCGGTATAACCCGCGCGATGGGTTTTGTATTCGTTGAGCTGACGGTGCTGATTCTTTCTCAGATTCGGCAGGGCCAGATCCTCAAACAGCAGGTCGAGATATTCGTCTTTTGAAATCTGAAAGACGAACTCGTCCTGGCCTTCACCGTCCTGGCTGGCCTGCCCCTGACCGCTGCCAGAACCGCCGCCTCCGCCTTGGGGCCGCTCGATTCTGTCATTCTGGACGAAGTGGTCATTACCTGGGTGCACGCGATGGCGAAGGCCGCCACGCCCCTGATGAAACATCGGTTCGCTGATGTCATCGTTAGGGATGGAGACGGATTCGCCGCTGTCGACGTCGGTCACCGAGCGTTTGTTGATGGCCTCGGAGATCGACTGTTTAATTTGCGCTTTATAACGGCGCAAGAAGCGCTGGCGATTCACCGTGCTCTTGTTTTTGCCGTTAAGACGCCGGTCAATAAACCAGGTCATATATCCCCCGTACTGCATTTGCCAACTTGCAGCGTCCGTAAGTACCGGACATTTTGTTGGCCCGGTAAGCGCGTTACCGGGCACTTGTTTTAAGACGATTTACGCACGCGCAGATACCATTCACAGAGCAGGCGGACCTGTTTGCGGGTATAGCCTTTTTCCATCATACGGTCGACAAAATCGTCGTGCTTTTTCTGCTCGTCGGTTGAGGTTTTGGCGTTGAACGAGATGACCGGCAACAGCTCTTCCGTGTTAGAGAACATTTTCTTCTCTATAACCGTGCGCAGTTTTTCGTAGCTGGTCCAGTTCGGATTGCGGCCGTTGTTATGCGCTCTGGCGCGCAGCACGAAGTTCACAATCTCGTTTCGGAAGTCTTTCGGGTTGCTGATCCCGGCTGGTTTCTCGATTTTTTCAAGTTCCGCGTTCAGGGATTCACGGTCAAACAGCTGGCCGGTATCCGGGTCGCGATACTCCTGATCCTGGATCCAGAAGTCAGCGTAGGTGACGTACCGGTCGAAGATGTTCTGGCCGTATTCGGAATAGGATTCCAGGTAGGCGGTCTGGATCTCTTTGCCGATAAACTCGGCGTATTTCGGGATCAGGTAGCCTTTCAGGAACTCCAGGTAGCGTTCAGCCTGCTCCTGTGGGAACTGTTCACGTTCAATTTGCTGTTCCAGCACGTAGAACAGATGTACCGGGTTGGCGGCCACCTCCGCGTGGTCGAAGTTAAAGACGCGGGAGAGGATCTTAAACGCGAAACGCGTCGACAGACCGTTCATCCCTTCGTCGACCCCGGCGTAATCGCGGTATTCCTGGTACGATTTCGCTTTCGGGTCGGTATCCTTCAGGCTTTCGCCGTCATACACGCGCATTTTTGAGTAGATGCTGGAATTTTCCGGCTCTTTCAGGCGCGACAGGATCGAGAAGCGCGACAGCGTTTCCAGCGTTCCCGGTGCGCAAGGGGCATGAACCAGCTCACTGTGGTTGAGCAGTTTTTCGTAAATCTTGATCTCCTCGGAGATCCGCAGGCAATAAGGCACTTTGACGATGTACACGCGGTCAAGGAACGCCTCATTGTTTTTGTTGTTACGGAAGGTCACCCATTCAGATTCGTTAGAGTGGGCAAGGATAATCCCGTTAAACGGCAGGGCGGAAATACCTTCCGTCCCGTTGTAGTTCCCCTCCTGGGTGGCGGTCAGCAGCGGATGCAGCACTTTGATCGGTGCTTTAAACATCTCGACAAATTCCATAATCCCCTGGTTGGCGCGGCACAGCGCACCGGAATAACCGTAGGCATCCGGGTCGTTTTGCGCGTGATGCTCCAGCTTACGGATATCGACTTTACCCACCAGCGCCGAGATATCCTGGTTGTTCTCGTCACCGGGTTCAGTTTTGGCAATGGCGATCTGCTCGAGGATAGACGGCCACACTTTCACGACGCGGAATTTGGTGATGTCCCCGCCAAACTCGTGCAGACGTTTTGCCGCCCATGGCGACATGATCGTACCGAGATAGCGATGCGGAATGCCAAACTCTTTTTCCAGAATTTGCGCATCCTCTTGCGGATTAAACAGGCACAGCGGATGGTCATTGACCGGGCTGCGCTCGCCGTTGGCGCTCAGCACATAGATCGGCACGCGCTGCATCAGCGCTTTCAGCCGTTCAGCCAGGGAGGATTTACCCCCACCGACAGGACCCAGCAGGTAAAGGATCTGTTTCTTCTCTTCCAGCCCCTGAGCGGCATGCTTCAGGTAGGAGACGATCTGCTCAATGGCATCTTCCATGCCATAGAACTCTTCAAACGCCGGGTATCGGGCGACCACCCGATTCGAAAAGAGACGGGAAAGCCGTGGCTCCAGGGCAGTATCAACCATGTTTGGCTCACCAATAGCCATCAATAGCCGTTCTGCCGCATTGGCATAGGCACTGCGATCTTGCCGACAAATGGTAAGAAACTCCTGCAGTGTGAACTCTTCGTCCTTGGCAGCTTCGTAGCGCTGGCGATAGTGATCGAATATATTCATGGCATGCCGTCCTTTCGTTTTTTAGCACAGGATAAGAGCCGTTCGTATGAGTAGTGGAGGCTCCCGGAAGAGAATTTTTCGCACCTCACTGCCAGAGCAGCAACCTGTGTGCCAGGTCGAAGGCTATGAACCGCAGGGTGTTCAGCAAAACCTCTTCTTAAATTAAAGCGTAGATGGCAATTGCAAAACTTGCATACGGATAAAATCTACTTTCAATGACATATCAATAACTCATCCAAAAATTTCCACTGCGGTTATAAGCGAAAAGCGGGTTTTTCATTTATCGGTCACATAAATGAAAGCGGGATGTCATCTGAAAAATGAAAAATAACGGGTTAATCAAACGGATTAGCGCGCAAAAAATTTTGGGATGTACGGGAATGGCGGTTACACTTCACCCGCTGATTATTTGACTACAGGAAAGAATGGATTGTGACCAAACTCAAACTTCTGGCATTGGGCATCCTTGCCGCTACCGCAGCGAGCACCGTACAGGCTGAGAGCCAGTGGACTGTTGGCGCGGGTGCTGGCGTGATTAACAGCCCGTACAAGCAGTATGACCGCGACGTTTATCCTGTCCCCGTTGTCACCTATGAAGGCGATAACTTCTGGTTCCGTGGGTTGGGCGGTGGCTACTATCTGTGGAACGATACGGCCGATAAGCTCTCCATCATGGCCTATTACGATCCAACGCACTTTAAACCAGGCGACAGCGACAGCAATGCGCTTCGTCAGCTGGACAAACGCAGAAGCTCACTGATGGCGGGGCTTTCTTACGTCCATAATACCGAGTATGGCTTCCTGCGCACTGCGCTGGCGGGCGATACCCTGGACAACAGCAACGGCTTCATCTGGGATCTGGCGTGGCTTTATCGCTATACCAACGGCGCAGTGACGCTGACGCCGGGTATTGGTGTGCAGTACAGCAGCGAGAATTACAACGACTACTACTATGGCGTGTCTAAAGCGGAGTCTCGCCGCAGTGGTCTGAAGAGCTACAGCGCGGATGATGGCTGGGACCCGTACCTGGAACTCACCGCCTCGTATAACTTCCTCGGTGACTGGAATGTGTACGGTACTGGCCGTTACATTCGTCTGAGCGATGAAGTGAAAGACAGCCCGATGGTCGACAAGTCCTGGTCTGGCATCTTCTCCGTGGGTGTGACCTACAAGTTCTGACCAGAACGTGATGCATTAAAACGGGGCGCTAGCGCCCCGTTTGTTTTTTTATGATGCCTGAACAATATTAGCGCTTCACAATCTTGATCGTCTGGCCTAAGCGGGACGGTTTTTCTTCGCTGGTTTTCTGCGGCGCGGTCACGCACGCGGTTTCCACACACACGAAGGTCTTGTAACCGTCATCCGGGATATCCGCCATGCTGACGGAAAGGGCAGGGCCCGGGTTCCAGCCCACCACGTTGCTGTGGTGGTGATGAACCACATCAATACCGCGGTTCAGCGCGCTGTCGTGGATGACGCTACAGGCTTCCGGGTGCAGATACACGCGGTCGGTACGATCCGGGAAAGTCTGCACGCCGTCGTCCAGCTTGCCTTCTTTCGCGTTATCCACTTTGTCGATAAAGGTATCGCCAAGTCCGCTCACCTTAACGGCCTGAATGTCGCCTACGTTGAAATAGGTGTGCAGGGCGGATGTTGTTTCGAATTCGCCGTGCGCTTCCAGTTCAATTTCGCAGGTTTTACCCAGCTTGAAGCGGGCATACAGGGTGAACTCGTGTGGCCACAGGGCACGCGTTTCATCATTCGCCTGGAGTTCAAAGGTCAACACCGCACCGTTTTCATCTTCGTTGTGGGCTTTCAGCGTCCACTGCTGGTTACGGGCGAAACCGTGTGAGGGTAAACCCTGCTGCGCTGACGGGCCAAACCATGGCCAGCAGATCGGTACGCCGCCGCGGATCGCCGCCCCTTTTTTGAACGAGGTGGCCTCGCTCAGCCACAGGCCTTCTTCTTCACCTTCTGGTTTCCAGGAGAGCAGGTGGGCACCATTGAGCGCTACGGAGGCTTTAACGCGCGGATGATCAACGACGATGATATCAGCACCGTCGATCTGACGGCGGGAGAGCACAGGGGTAAGTTGTTCGACTACCGGAAGTGCAAAAATTTTATTAATCATTAAGCAATCCTCTGTCTAAAAACAATAAAAAAGGCGACCGAAGTCGCCTTTTAGGATCAAGCACTCATCTCAACTTATTTGGAGATGTGAGCGATCAGGTCCAGTACTTTGTTAGAGTAGCCAGTTTCGTTGTCGTACCAGGAAACCAGTTTCACGAAGTTGTCGTTCAGTGCGATACCTGCTTTAGCATCGAACACGGAAGTGCACACTTCGCCGTTGAAATCGGTAGATACAACGTCGTCTTCGGTGTAACCCAGAACGCCTTTCATTGGGCCTTCGGAAGCAGCTTTGATTGCTTTCTTAATTTCTTCATAAGAAGCAGCTTTTTCCAGACGAACGGTCAGGTCAACAACGGATACGTTAGGAGTTGGAACGCGGAACGCCATACCAGTCAGTTTGCCATTCAGTTCTGGCAGTACTTTACCTACTGCTTTAGCAGCACCGGTAGAAGATGGGATGATGTTCTGAGCCGCGCCACGGCCGCCGCGCCAGTCTTTGTGAGACGGGCCATCAACGGTTTTCTGAGTAGCGGTGGTTGCGTGAACGGTAGTCATCAGACCTTCGATGATGCCGAAGTTGTCGTTGATAACTTTAGCCAGCGGTGCCAGGCAGTTGGTGGTGCAGGATGCGTTGGAAACGATGTCCTGGCCAGCGTAAGTTTCGAAGTTTGCACCGCGAACGAACATTGGGGTGTTGTCTTTGGAAGGACCAGTCAGAACAACTTTCTTCGCACCCGCAGTGATGTGTTTACGTGCAGTTTCGTCGGTCAGGAAGATACCGGTAGCTTCAGCTACAACGTCAACACCGATTTCGTTCCATTTCAGGTTAGCTGGGTCTTTCTCAGCAGTAACGCGGATGGTTTTGCCATTAACAACCAGGTGGCCGTCTTTCACTTCAACGGTGCCGTCGAAACGACCGTGAGTTGAGTCGTACTTCAGCATGTACGCCATGTATTCAGCGTCCAGGAGATCGTTGATACCAACGATTTCGATGTCAGAACGTTTCTGAGCAGCACGGAAAACAATACGGCCGATACGGCCAAAACCGTTGATACCTACTTTGATAGTCATATATTCCACCAGCTATTTGTTAGTGAATAAAAGGTTGCCTGTAAAATTACAAAAACCTTACGCAGCGTCAAGCGGAATCGTGTCAATCATTGCGACAAATCAATCCTGTGACTAACGTTTGTGCGACTGACTCGCCTCACTTTCCCTTTGAGCTAGCAACCACATGGGGGCTGCGCCCGGAATTTTAAAGGCCTCGCAGGATTAAAATGTGAAATTGATCACAATTGCCTGACCGCCTTTTCGCGACACATAAGTTTAGAACAAAAGTGCACGCGCGGGTGTTAATGTTTTGTTAGAATCTGGGTTAAAAGATGTCTGTTTCAACAGCGAGATGTAAGCATATGTCGAACCAACGTAACCCCGACGATTTGAAAAAAAACCTTACAGAGATGCAGTTTTACGTGACGCAAAATCACGGCACAGAACCGCCGTTTTCCGGGCGTTTGCTGCACAATAAACGGGAAGGCGTCTACCACTGCCTGGTGTGTGATGCACCGCTGTTTAACTCCCAGACGAAGTACGATTCTGGCTGCGGCTGGCCGAGCTTTTACGAGCCTGTCAGCGATGATGCGATCCGCTACCTGACGGACACCTCGCACGGCATGGTGCGCACCGAAATTCGCTGCGGGAACTGTGACGCCCATCTCGGGCATGTCTTCCCGGATGGCCCGCAGCCGACGGGGGAGCGTTTCTGTGTAAATTCGGCTTCCATGAGCTTTACCGATGATGAAAACGGCGACCATACCAAGGGTTGAAAAAACGATTCAGCAAATTATTCCTTTGAAAGGGAGAGATCATGAATATTGATGACATGATTGCAGGTATGACCCCGGAGGTTTATCAGCGTCTGGTAACGGCCGTTGAGCTGGGAAAATGGCCGGACGGTGTGGCGCTCACACCTGAGCAAAAAGAGAACAGTTTGCAGCTGGTGATGCTGTGGCAGGCGCGTCACAATACCGACGCCCAGCACATGACCATCGACACTAACGGTCAGATGGTGATGAAAAGCAAGCGCGAGCTGAAAGAAGAGTTCGGCATCGCGCCGAAGCCGATTGCGACCTTCAAATAAAGCTCCCATGTAGGCCGGGTAAGCGCTAGCGCCACCCGGCACACTACATCTTAGTGCGGGATCCCAAGCGACTCCGCCAGCTGTTTCGCGAGCTGGTTTTCGTCGTCAGCACCGTACTCCCAGAACATGGCGCCAGCCAGACCTTTCTCCTTAATGTAATCCGCTTTGATCGCCACGGAGCGCGGGTTCTCATAGGAAATCGCAAACAGCGCCTTCCCGTCGGCGGATTTCACCGACAGCCACGGCACCTTCGCCTGTTCGTCCCAGTGCTCGGTAAAGCGTTTCTGCGGATCGTTCAGCAGCTTGCGGACGATATCGTTGTATTTCACATAGGTATCTTTGGTCAGATCATAGCCAAGCGATTTGAACAGGCCCAGTTCCTGCGGCCCGAAGTAGGGCTGCGTCACCGGATTGTTCTGCGCGTCCGATTTGCTCCAGTCGATACCCGGTTCAACGGCGCGCTTCGGCACGCGCCCATAGAAACCAATTCCGAGGTTCATCTGCTGCGGCTTCAGCCCGGCGGCCAGATAGTTATTCACCACAAAATCGACGCTGTACTTGTCTGCGGCAGCCACCGTTGGCCAGGCGCTGGAGTCATACAGATTCGCGTTAAAATACTGAGTACCGTACGCCATGTCGTAGGTCATCAGGTTGATGTAATCGAGCAGGGGGGCAATGGCTTTCACATCCACCCAGCTTTTCGGACTTTCCGCATTCGCGCCCACCGCAATCGTGACCAGCTTTTTCTTACCAAACGCGTCACGCATCTCTTTTAACAGCGCGGTGAAATTATCCCGGTCGGCAGGGGTGCTCTCGACCAGTCCCCACGCGCCGTTGACCGGATATTCCCAGTCCAGGTCGATCCCGTCCAGGCCGTATTTACTGACGATCTCCTGCGCGGAGCGAATAAATACCGCGCGACTCTCTTTGGTTGCCGCTGCGCCAGAAAAACCACGCGCCCCCCAGCCGCCAACGGAAAGCAGGACTTTCAGGTTCGGGTTTTGTTTACGAAGCTGAGGAAGTAACGCCAGATCGGATGCCACCTTAGGTGATAACCAGATTTGATGCAGTTTTGCCGGATCTTTCAGCGCGGCGTTGGTTTCGTCTTTCTCGTTGTTATAGACCAGACCAAACGAGTAGTTGAGGTGGGTGATCTGGCGGACGTCCAGTTTATTAATATCGCCACCCGGTCCGGCGGTAACATCGCCACCCCCATTGAAGTAACCCACGGACATCAGGGGCGCGGCGGAAGCCAGTGACGCGCAAAGCAAGGGTAATGCTGCCAGCAAGGGCAAACGTTTCATATAATTTCCTCTTTGACTGAACAAAAATAACCACGCCACAGAAAAGGCGTGGCGAAAAAACAGCCTGAAGAGAATAGCATCGCCGTTTCGCTTGTGATGCGAGGGAGTTCACTTTATGGGGATTGGGGAAGAAATGCCGGGTGGCGCTGACGCTTACCCGGTCTACAAAACCAGAGAAAGTAGGCCGGGTAAGGCGAAGCCGCCACCCGGCTAAAAAAGCTTACGCCTGCGTCTCCAGCCAGTCAGCCAGCGTATACAGCGTTGCGCCTTCTGCGGCCATATCCATAAACGCCTGAGCGCTGTCATGCGGCTGAATATTCACCCCGCGACAGCCGTCGGTGATGACATTCACGGTATAGCCCAACTGGAGCGCATCCAGCACGGTGAACTTCACGCAGTAATCCGTCGCCAGGCCCAGCACAATCAGCTCGGTGATCTCATGGTGGCGCAACCACGCGTCCAGCGCCGTCTTCTGACGATGACCGTTATCAAAGAACGCGCTGTAGCTGTCGATGGTTGGGTTTTCACCTTTGTGGAACACCGCGTCGATGGCCTTCTGGTTCAGCAGCGGATGCAACTCAGCGCCCTCCGTCTGCTGCACGCAGTGATCGGGCCAGAAGGTTTGCGCCAGCCCGTCCAGTTCGCCCTGGCTGTAAGGCTCAACGTTGTGCTGGCTGGCAAAGCTGCCGTGGTTTGCCGGATGCCAGTCCTGACTCGCCACCACCGCTTCACCACGAGCTTTACACCACTCAATCAGCGAATTCGCGACGTCTACGGTGCTGTCGCCTTCCGCGACGGCCAGCGCACCGCCCGCACAGAAATCATTTTGCAAATCGACCAGTAACAGGGCGCGTTGCTTCATGGGACCTCCTTATTCGTCCGGCGTCAGTTCACCGCGCAGGTTTTGCATCATGGCGCGGCGAATGGAATCAATATCCAGATCCTGACTCAGTAAATAGTGAAGTTTAGTCAGCGTTGCCTCAACGGTCATATCGAAACCACTGATCACGCCAGCGTGCGCCAGGGCATTACCGGTGGCGTAGCCGCCCATATTGACTTTGCCGGACATACACTGGGTGAGGTTGACCACCACAATCCCGCGATCGCTCGCCTCCTGAAGCTCTTTCAGGAATTCACCGTTCTGCGGGGCGTTACCCACACCATAGGAGCGCAGGATCAGCGCCTTCACCGGCTGGCGCAGGAAGTTGCGCACCACGTCGGCGGAAATACCCGGATAAATCGTCACCACGCCGATCGGCTGCGGGGTGATCGGGTGAACGATCAGTTCGCCTGCGGTATTTGGCGCGGGCGGCGTGCCCAGACGACGGATATGGATCCCCGCTTCCAGCAGCGGTTGTAGGTTAGGTGAGGCAAAAGCGTCAAAGCCGTCGGCGTGCGCTTTGGTAGTGCGGTTCCCGCGATACAAACGGTTATTGAAGAACAACGACACTTCGTTAATCGGATAATTGGCCGCCACGTAAAGGGAATTCAGCAGATTGATCTGCCCGTCGGAACGCAGTTCCGCCAGCGGGATCTGCGAGCCGGTCACGATGACGGGCTTGCTCAGGTTCTCCAGCATGAAGGAGAGCGCCGAGGCAGTGAACGCCATGGTGTCGGTGCCGTGCAGGATCACGAAGCCGTCGTACTGGTCGTAATGGGCTTTAATATCGTCCGCAATATGCTGCCAGTCTTCCGGCGTCATGTCGGAGGAGTCCATCAGCGGCTCATATTCGTGGATGGTAAAGTCCGGCATTTCCGGACGGTGGAATTCAGGCATCAGCGCCAGCTGGCGCTGCAAGTGGCCGGAAACCGGGATATAGCCATTTTCTGAGCGCTGCATACCGATGGTACCGCCGGTATAGGCGACATAAATTGATTTCTTCTGCATGGTAATGAGTTCTTGTTCTTCAAAAGAAAAAATCCCCTCTTCACGGGAAGAGGGGACGGTTTTTAACGCACGTTCGCACAGGTCAGGCAAAACGCGTAGCGGCTTTGTGGATCATTAAAGGCTGCGAGCTTGTCGCTCTCCGCTTTCATGGCTTTCGCCGCGGTCGCCACCGGCGCCGGCAGATAAGCCTGAAGCGCGTCCGGCAGCATGGCACGAACGGAGCCGGACATGCTGTCCATGACCATATCGAAGAACGTTGGTTCGTCCTGATAATAGTCCACGTGCCACTGCTTGAGCTTCGCCAGCTCCGCTGCTTTCTTCACGGCGTCGTCGAAGTCACCCAGACTGTCTACCAGGCCGTTGCTCTTCGCGTCCTGGCCGGTCCAGACGTGGCCCTGAGCGATCTGGTCAATCTGATCGGGCGTCTTTTTACGGGAGTCCGCAACCAGCGTGATGAAACGTTTATAGCCACTCTCAATGCTGAGCTGCATCATCTCAGACACCTCAGGCGGCAGGGATTTGGTGACGGACACGTCCGCCAGCGGCGAGGTGGAAACGCCGTCGGTGTGGACGCCGAGATAATCCAGGCTGTTCTCTACGGTGTTGATCACGCCGAAGATGCCAATCGAGCCGGTCAGCGTGCTTGGGTTAGCCACAATGTAGTTGGCTGGCGTCGAGATCCAGTACCCCCCGGAAGCCGCCATGCCGCCCATCGAGACCACTACCGGCTTGCCCGCGGCGCGCGCGGCGGCCAGTTCAGCACGGATCACTTCAGAGGCGCTGACGCTGCCGCCAGGGCTGTTCACCCGCAGGACAATCGCCTTCACTTTCGGATCCAGGCGCGCATCGCGGATCTGCGACGCGGTGGTGTCCCCGCCGACGTTCCCCGGCGTCTCTTCGCCATCC
This sequence comes from Enterobacter sp. BIDMC93, assembly GCF_001037805.1. Lineage (NCBI taxonomy): Bacteria > Pseudomonadati > Pseudomonadota > Gammaproteobacteria > Enterobacterales > Enterobacteriaceae > Enterobacter > Enterobacter sp. BIDMC93. The sequence goes on along the minus strand of NZ_KQ089962.1, from coordinate 3,209,994 downwards.
ATAATGGCCCCGTTAGCAAACACCACGGCGATGCTGTCACCGCTGTCGTCCGGCTTTTTCGCGGCGTAGTCATACATGCTGATGGCGCTGTAGTTTTTATCCTCTTTACTCCAGCCGAACTGTTTGGTCAGCGCTTTTTCAATTTCAGCGCTGGAACCCAGCTGATCGACCAGTTTGTTATCAAGCGCGTATTTCGCTGTATCGCCGTCCACCTTGCGCAGGCCGTCCAGCACGCCGCGCGCGCCCGGGAAGACCTGCTCAGCGGTAATCTGACGGTTAGCGGCAATGGTGCCGAGGTAGTTCTGCCACAGCTCGCCGATCCAGCGGCTGTCCGCTTCACGGGCGGCAGGGGACATATCATCGCGGATAAACGGCTCCACGGCGGATTTATAGGTCCCGACGCGGAAGACGTGGGTGGTGACCTTCAGCTTGTCGAGCAGCGATTTGTAGTACAAACCGTTAGTGGCGAAGCCATGCAGATCGACCGTGCCCTGTGGCGAAAGCCAGATCTTATTGGCAAAGCTCGCCAGATAATATTGCCCCTGGGTGTAGCTGTCGCCAATAGCAATAACCGGCTTACCGCTGTCGCGGAATTCGCGCAGCGCTTTGCCGATGTACTGCATTGACGGCTGATCGGCCCCGGCAAAATCTTTCAGGTCCAGCACGATACCGGTAATGTTACGATCGTCTTTGGCCTGACGAATGGTGTCGACAATATCAAACAGGGAGTTTTCCTGAAGACGGTCTGACGTTGCGCCGAACAGCTGGCGGCCAATCACGCCCAGACGGTTGCTGGTCGATGGCTTATCAACAATCACCCCAGTGATATCGAGTAACAGCGCGCCGCGCGTCGAATGCTGCGACTGGTTTGCGTTGCTGATATGCATCCAGATACCTGCGCATACCAGGACCAGGAAGATGAAGAAGATGTTCATCACCAGGTTGCGGACGAAGTTGAGCAGTCGCCACGTCCATTTAAAGAAACCGGCAAAGATTCGCCAAAGGGTTCGCATGTATTCTCCCTAACCAGAAAAGGACTGTTTCCGTCGCCACGGGACGGTAATGTGCGGTTATCGTAATGACCCAACCGCCACTTGTCAGCAGGAATCGCCTGCCACGCTGTAACAAATTCTGCTGTCGTGTTAATTTTGTGAGTAAATTTCATGAAAGGAGTTAACCAATGGACGCACTTGAACTGCTTGTTAACCGTCGTAGCGCTTCCCGCCTGGCCGAACCGGCACCCGTCGGCGAGCAGCTGGAAAACATTCTGCGTGCCGGAATGCGTGCGCCGGACCATGGCACATTGCAGCCGTGGCACTTCTTTATCATTGAAGGCGAAGGGCGCGACCGCTTCAGCCAGCTGCTGGAGCAGGGGGCTGTTGCCGCAGGCCAGGATGAGAAGGGGATTGATAAAGCCCGCAGTGCGCCATTCCGCGCGCCGATGATCATCGCTGTCGTGGCGAAATGTCAGGCCGACCATAAGGTGCCGGTCTGGGAGCAGGAAATGTCCGCAGGCTGCGCGGTAATGGCGATGCAAATGGCCGCCGTCGCGCAGGGCTTCAATGGCATCTGGCGCACCGGACCGCTGACCGAGAGTTCGGTCGTGCGTGATGGCTTTGCCTGTGGTGAGCACGATAAAATTGTCGGCTTCCTCTATCTTGGCACCCCGCAGCTTAAAGCCTCCAGCACCATCAGCGTGCCAGACACCACGCCTTTCGTCAGCCGTTTCTGATAAGCCGCGCTAAACTGTCTGGATTCTGAGCATCCGCCGCAGAATTCAGACAGTCATACTTACCTCTTTATGGAATGAGCGCTACCATAGCGCGATTGAGATGACAGGAGACGTCCATGAGCGAGCAAACCATTCGTTTAACGCAATACAGCCACGGAGCCGGTTGCGGTTGTAAAATTTCCCCGAAAGTGCTGGAGACCATCCTGCACAGTGAGCAGGCGAAGTTTGTCGACCCGAACCTGCTTGTCGGTAACGAAACGCGTGACGATGCAGCGGTTTATGACCTGGGTAACGGCACCAGCATTATCAGCACCACTGATTTCTTTATGCCGATCGTCGACAACCCGTTCGACTTCGGGCGCATTGCGGCCACCAACGCCATCAGCGATATCTTTGCGATGGGCGGTAAACCGATTATGGCGATCGCCATTCTGGGCTGGCCGATTAACACCCTCCCGCCGGAGATTGCCCGCGACGTGATCGAAGGCGGACGCTTTGCCTGCCAGCAGGCGGGTATTGCCCTGGCCGGTGGTCACTCTATCGATGCGCCGGAGCCGATTTTCGGCCTGGCCGTCACCGGCGTAGTGCCGACCGAGCGCGTGAAGCGCAACAGCACGGCGCAACCGGGCTGCAAACTGTTCCTCACTAAGCCGCTGGGCATTGGCGTACTGACCACTGCCGAGAAGAAATCCCTGCTGAAGCCCGAGCATATCGGTCTGGCAACGGAAGTGATGTGCCAGATGAACCTCGCCGGTGCGGCATTCGCCAATATCGACGGCGTGAAGGCCATGACCGACGTGACCGGTTTTGGTCTGCTGGGGCACCTCTCTGAAGTCTGTCAGGGCGCGGGCGTGCAGGCGCAGGTCTGGTATCAGGATGTGCCGAAGCTGCCGGGCGTGGAAGAGTACATTGCTCAGGGCGCAGTGCCGGGCGGGACGCAGCGCAACTTCGCCAGCTACGGCCATTTAATGGGCGAAATGCCGGAAGCGTGGCGTAACCTGCTGTGCGATCCGCAAACCTCCGGCGGCCTGCTGCTGGCGGTGACGCCGGAAGCTGAAGCTGACGTTCAGGCGACGGCTGCCGAGTTTGGCATCACCCTGACGGCCATTGGTGAGCTGGTGACCGCCCGCGGTGGTCGCCCGATGATTGAGATCCGTTAATTCGATGCGGTTGTTTATTGCCGAAAAGCCGAGTCTGGCGCGTGCCATCGCCGATGTGCTGCCCAGGCCGCATCGCAAAGGCGACGGCTTTATCGAATGCGGTAACGGGCAGGTGGTCACCTGGTGTATCGGTCACCTGCTTGAACAGGCGCAGCCGGATGTCTACGACAGCCGCTACGCCCGCTGGAATCTCAACGATCTACCGATTGTGCCGGAAAAGTGGCGTCTCCAACCGCGTCCTTCCGTCACCAAACAGCTCAACGTCATTAAGCGCTTCCTGCATGAGGCGACAGAAGTGGTCCACGCGGGTGACCCGGACAGGGAAGGGCAACTGCTGGTCGATGAAGTGCTGGACTACCTGGAGCTGGCGCCGGAAAAGCGCCAGCAGGTGCAGCGCTGCCTGATCAACGACCTCAACCCTCAGGCGGTAGAGCGGGCCATTTCACGCCTGCGCGCCAACAGCGAATTTATTCCCCTGTGTGTCTCCGCGCTGGCGCGTGCCCGTGCGGACTGGCTGTACGGGATCAACATGACCCGCGCCTACACCATTCTCGGGCGCAACGCGGGTTATCAGGGCGTACTCTCCGTCGGTCGTGTCCAGACACCGGTGCTGGGGCTGGTGGTGCGTCGCGACGAAGAGATCGAAAATTTCGTCGCCAAAGACTTCTTCGAAGTCAAAGCGCATATCGTCACGCCGAAAGACGAACGCTTTACCGCCGTCTGGCAGCCAAGCGATGCCTGTGAGTCATATCAGGACGAAGAGGGACGGCTGCTGCATCGCCCGCTGGCGGAGCACGTGGTCAACCGCATTACCGGCCAGCCCGCAATCGTCACCAGCTATAACGACAAACGGGAAACGGAGCCCGCACCGCTGCCGTTCTCCCTTTCGGCGTTGCAGATTGAGGCGGCTAAGCGCTTTGGTCTTAGCGCGCAGAACGTGCTCGATATCTGCCAGAAGCTCTACGAAACCCACAAGCTGATCACCTATCCGCGTTCGGACAGCCGCTATCTGCCGGAAGAACACTTCGCCGGACGCCACTCGGTGATGAATGCCATTGGCGTCCATGCGCCGGATCTGTTGCCGCAACCGGCGGTAAACCCGGATACCCATAACCGCTGCTGGGACGATAAAAAAGTCGATGCTCACCACGCGATAATCCCGACGGCGCGCACCAGCAACGTCAACCTGACCGACAACGAAGCAAAGGTCTATAACCTGATCGCACGTCAGTATCTGATGCAGTTCTGCCCGGACGCGGTGTTCCGCAAGTGCGTTATTGAACTGGAGATTGCCAAAGGCAAATTTATCGCCAAAGCGCGTTTCCTCGCGGAAGCGGGCTGGCGCACGCTGCTCGGCAACAAAGAACGTGACGAAGAAAACGACGGCACGCCGCTGCCGGTCGTGGCCAAAGGCGACGAACTGCTGTGCGAGAAGGGCGAAGTGGTTGAACGACAAACCCAGCCGCCGCGCCACTTCACCGATGCGACGCTGCTTTCGGCCATGACCGGGATCGCCCGTTTTGTGCAGGATAAAGATCTGAAGAAGATCCTGCGCGCCACCGACGGTCTGGGCACGGAGGCGACCCGCGCGGGAATTATCGAATTACTGTTCAAGCGTGGTTTCCTTGAGAAGAAGGGGCGTTACATCCACTCAACAGAGCCGGGACGGGCGCTCATCCACTCCCTCCCTGAACTGGCGGCCAGACCGGACATGACCGCGCACTGGGAGTCGGTGCTGACGCAGATCAGCGAAAAGCAGTGCCGTTATCAGGACTTTATGCAGCCGCTGGTAGGGACGCTTTATCAGCTGATTGACCAGGCGCGCAGTACGCCAGTGAAGCGATTCCGGGGAATGGTCGCCCCGGGCGGCGGGGCGAAGAAACCGTTCAAAAAGAAGAAAAGCGCAGCCAAAAATACAACCGCTTAAACCGTAGGCCGGGTAAGGCGAAGCCGCCACCCGGCGAAAGCCCCTCTGCGGCCTGAAAAAAGCCTGGTGGCGCTAATGCTTACCGGGCCTACAAGGGCGAGAATGCAGCGAAACTAAATCACACCCTGTCCGATCATCGCATCGGCCACCTTCACGAACCCGGCGATATTCGCCCCGCGCACGTAGTTAGTTTGCGAGGCCTCGCCGCCGTACTCCACGCAGGCGTGATGAATATCGAGCATGATGTGGTGCAGACGGGCATCCACTTTCTCTGCCTTCCAGCCCATTCTCGCGGCGTTTTGCGCCATTTCCAGACCGGATGTTGCCACGCCGCCAGCGTTCGCCGCCTTGCCTGGCGCAAACAGCACGCCCGCGTCCAGGAACAGGTCGGTCGCTTCAATAGTGGTGGGCATATTTGCCCCTTCCGCTACCGCTTTCACGCCATTGCTAATCAGCGTCCGGGCGGCATCCACGTCCAGTTCGTTTTGCGTCGCGCACGGCAGGGCGATATCCACCGGCACGCCCCACGGCTGTTTACCTTCCAGATAGGTCAGGCCAAATTCACGGGCATAATCCGCTACCCGACCGTCACGGCTGGCCTTGATTTCGCACAGACGCGCCAGTTTTTCTGCTGTAAAGCCAGCTTCATCCACCACGGTGCCGCTGGAGTCGGAGGCGGTCACCACGCGCGCGCCAAACGCCATCGCTTTCTCGATAGCGTACTGCGCCACGTTACCGGAGCCGGAGACCGCCACGCGCATCCCCTCGAAGCTCAGCCCGTGACGCTTAAGCATCGCTTCGGTGAAATAGACCAGACCATAACCCGTCGCTTCGGGGCGAATCAGGCTACCGCCAAACGACAGACCTTTGCCGGTAAAGACGCAGGCGCTGTTGTTGGAGAGCTTTTTCATCATCCCGGCCATAAAACCCACTTCACGCCCCCCCACGCCGATATCCCCGGCAGGAACGTCGGTGTCCGGCCCAAGGTGGCGATAGAGTTCAGTGACCAGCGCCTGGCAGAAGCGCATCACTTCGCCTTCGCTCTTGCCTTTCGGATCGAAATCACTCCCGCCTTTACCGCCGCCCATCGGCAGGGTAGTGAGCGCATTTTTAAAGGTCTGCTCAAAGCCGAGGAATTTCAGAATCGACAGGTTCACCGAGGGGTGGAAGCGCATCCCGCCCTTAAACGGCCCAATGGCGGAGTTAAACTGCACGCGCCACGCGCGGTTGACCTGCACCTGATTGCGGTCGTCCACCCACGCCACGCGGAACTGGATGACGCGCTCCGGCTCTACCAGACGTTCAAGCAGCGCCATCTGACGGTAACGCGGATTTTCCTCAAGGAAGGGCCACAGGGTGGTCATGACTTCACGAACGGCCTGGGCAAACTCGCTTTGGTGCGGGTCGCGCTGCTGAACATGGGCAAGAAAGCTTTCCAGAGAGCGTGTCTGATCCATAGATATAAGAACCTCTTATAATAATTTATGCGTGTGGCGTAGATGTTTTGTGTCGTTTTTTTGACTATACCACCCGCACCGCTTTGAGAGGCAAGCAGAAATTTATGCCGCAAGGGAAATTAATGACAGGGCGCGCGTCATAACCAAAAGCGATGACGAGATAAATTAAAGATCCCGTCCGGATCGACCGTTATAGATATAAACGATGCAAAGGAAATAAAGTCTATGAACCGTTACGCAATGGCCGCGTTATGTTTGATGGTGTCCGCCGGGGCACAGGCTGACCGCATTCGCCCGGATGTCGAGGTCAACGTGCCGCCAGAGGTCTTTAGCGCTGGCGGCCAGCGTGCGCAGCCGTGTAATCAGTGCTGTATCTATCAGGATCAAAACTATTCCGAAGGCGCAGTAGTCAGGGCAGATGGCGTGCTGTTGCAGTGCCAGCGTGATGAACGCACCCTCAGTACAAACCCGCTGGTCTGGCGTCGCGTAAAAGAATAAACGCTTCCAGCAGCGGTATATCCGCCGGGGCTAAAGCATACGTGAACGCGTCTTCTGGCGTGCACCATACCAGCGCCGAGTGATAATGCGCCTTCAGCTCACCGCTAAATTCAGGCACATGCCAGGCGTGGAGGTGAATCAGCCGCTGCGACACCTCCCGCTGGTGGCTTGCCACATACCGCGCGGGCACGGCTTCAATGCCGAGTTCTTCGCGCAGTTCGCGGATCAGCGCTTCCGGCTGGGTCTCACCGGCTTCAACCTTCCCGCCTGCAAATTCCCACATTCCTGGCTGATCGGCATGTTCGGGACGCTGCGCCAGCAAAATCTTGCCCTCTTTTTCGAGGATGGCCGCAACCACATCGAGTGTTTTCAGCATGTTCGTCAATAATTAATAGCGAAAAACGACATATTATCGTGCCCTTCCAAAGAGTCCAGTCATCAGGAGAATCAGGTGAAAGAGACATCCGCCTGGGTTGCGCCCATGGAAACCCTTCCCGTCAGCCTCAGCCCCATCGCCGCCATGCAGAAAAAACACTTCGGCGCGGTGCTGAACCCCACGCGCTGGTGGGGGCGCATGCCGCGTCTTTTCTGGCTGGTGGCGCTGTTTGTCGGCTATCTGGAGCGTCGCAAGGCGCGTTTGACGCCGGTTCTGCGATCGCTGCTAATGACGCGGGTCTCGCAGATCTGCCACTGCGCATTTTGTATTGATGCCAACAGCCTGCGTCTGGCCGAGCGGAGCGGGGCGCTGGATAAAGTGCAGGCCGTCAGCGACTGGCAAAATTCCACCCTGTTCAGCGAAGAGGAGCGCGCGGCGCTGGCCTATGCGGAAGCGGTCACCGCCACGCCACCTCAGGTGGATGAAAATATCAAAAGTCTGCTGAAGCGCCACTTTACGGAAGAGACCATCACCGAAATGACGGCTCTGATTGCCTTTCAGAATCTTTCCGCCCGCTTTAACGCCGCGCTGGATATCCCGGCTCAGGGGCTGTGCGCCACGTTTAAAGGTAAACCGCATGCTGGATAAACATCTGCACCCCCGACTGAAACCCGGGTTAAATCAGCTGGCCGCCGCGCTGGATAGACCGTTTATCACGCCTGATGGCTTAACGCTCGCCGGGTTTGCGATTGGCGTGCTGGCGTTACCGTTTCTGGCGCTGGGCTGGTATCCGGCGGCGCTGATCGCCATTGTGCTGAACCGGCTGCTGGATGGTCTGGACGGCGCGCTGGCGCGTCGCCGTGGCCTGACGGACGCGGGAGGATTTCTTGATATCGCCCTCGACTTCCTGTTCTACGCCCTGGTGCCGTTTGGCTTTGCGCTGGCCGCTCCGGCTGATAACGCGATCGCCGCCGCCTGGCTGCTGTTCGCGTTTATGGGGACGGGCAGCAGTTTTCTGGCCTTTGCCGCGCTGGCGGGGAAGCATGATATCGACAACCCCGGCTATGCGCACAAGTCGCTTTATTACATTGGGGGATTAACGGAAGGAACGGAGACCATCGCGCTGTTTGCGCTGTGCTGCCTGTTTCCGGCGCATTTCGCGCTGTTTGCCTGGACGTTTGGCGCGTTGTGCTGGCTGACCACCACAACGCGCATCTGGAGCGGTTACATCACGCTGAAATCACTTCCCCGCTAGCGTGCGCTTTCCGGTCCGCGCTCCCCGGTGGAGACCGGGTTCTGCGGATGGCTGCTCCATTCGTACCAGCCGCCGTCGTAGACGGCAACGTTCTGCCAGCCCATCGCGCGGGCGTACATAAAGGCTTCAGACGCGCGCCAGCCGGTACCACAGTAAAACGCAACGTGCTGCTCCGGCAGGATATTCCACGTTTTCCACATGGCGGCAATATCATCAGCGCTGCGCATGGTGCCATCCGGATTGTGGAAATCTTCCATGTGGGTCGCGTCGCTGCCCGCATGGCCCCAGCGCGCACCGGCAATTTCACCTTTTGGCTTGATATAGCTGTAGCCGCTGGTTAAACCGATAAACTCTGGCCAGGAACGAATGCTCACCAGCGAGGCGTCCTGACGGTGCAGCATTCCTCGGGCCTGCTCCATATCCACCATCAGCCGGGGCTGGCCCGGGATCGGCGCGCCAAAATCAGGGGCTGGCTTGACCTTTGCAGGCGTTCCGCGCTCAACGGGCAGGCTGGCGTCGGACCACGCCTTCCAGCCGCCATCCAGAATTCGCACATCCTTCACGCCCGCGTAGAGCATGATCTGCGCCACGCGCGCGGCGGCATACACGTCGCGACCGTACAGAATGACGGTGGTATCGTGACGGATCCCGTGCTTCGCCAGCATCGCTTTCAGCTTTTCGTCAGAGACCTTATTCCACAGCGGTTCGCTTTCCACTTCATTGGTGTCGATATAGCCCGCACCGGGAATGTGGCTCAGGAGATAAAGCTTCGGCGCACCCCAGCCAGCCTCGATCACCTTCCATTCTCCGGCTGGTGCGGCGGTAACGGGTTTGCCCTGCTGCAACTGGCGGATCCACTGCGGATAAACCAGCTGTTCGAAATGCGCCAGACGTTGCAGACGGTCGGATTGTTGCAGGGCATCGCTCAGGGTGGAGACGTGGGTAAAGCCCGCTTTCTCCAGCCGCGCTTTGACGGTCTGGTTGTCATCATCGTTGCCATAGAGCGCAACCGGCATGTCTGGCGTAAGCCGATGTTGTTTTGCCCAGCCGCTGAGCTGTTCATCGCTCATTGCCCCAAGCCAGCTGGCAGAGAGATTAAGCGCGGCGGGTTCATGCCCGGACGTTCCGCTCAGGGTCTGCGGCCAGCCGTTATAGAACGCACTGACGCGCGTATCAATTACCGCGCCGTTTTGCGCCTGGAGCTGGTCCAGCGTGAGGGAGTGGGGCATATCAGCCGCCGTGGAGGAGAGTGAGGCGAGGCCGCAGAGCAGGGCCAGCGCGGTCAGTTGAGAAACACGTTTCATCGAAAAACCTGACGTCATTAAAAGAGGGGGGCATTGTCGTCTCTCCTGAAGCCAAAAACATTGCGTTAGCACATTATTGCCAGCGAGAAATCTCAATCACCTCGCCGCCGGGCGGAATATCGTCCTCATCATGCGTGACCAGCACCACCGGGATCCTGCGCTGGCGAGTAACCTCGAATACCCACGCCCGGAATGAGGTGCGCAGCGTTTTATCCAGTCGACTGAACGGCTCGTCGAGCAGCAATGCCTGCGGCTGGGCGAGAAGAGCGCGCAACAGGCTGACCCGGGCGCGCTCGCCGCCGGACAGGGTCGCCGGATCGCTGGCGTACTGGTTTGCCAGCCCGGCAGTGTCCAGGGCCTGTTCTACCGCGTTGCGGCGGGCGCGCCCGACGATGTGCGCCGGCAGCGCCAGCATCAGGTTTTGCCCCACGCTGAAGGCGTCAAACAGCAGGGCATCCTGAAACAGAATGCCGATCCCGCGCGTTTCCACGGGGAGCAGATCGCAGCGACGATCGTTCAGCCACAGCTCGCCGTGCGCCTTAAAATCAGCGGATAACGCCCCCACCATCCAGGCGAAAAGGGTCGATTTTCCGCTCCCGGAGGGCCCCATCAGCGTGACAATCTCCCCCGCCGGGACGCGGAAGTTGACCTCACGGAAGAGTGGCGCAATGGTGAGATTTTTCACGTTCAGCATTAACGTAATCCTTGTCTGTGACGGCCCACGAGCCGGGAGAGCAGCGCGGCAAGGGCAAATACGCTGCTGGTCAACAGCAACAGACCCAGCGCCCGGCTGGCGAGGATCGGAATGCTGCCGCCGCTGCTGAGGGCGACCGCCTCCGTCGTCAGGGTGGTGAAACGTCCCGCTCCCAGCCAGAGGGTCGGCATGTACTGGGCCATGCTCACGGAAAAGCCGGTGGCAAAGGCCAGCAGGGCCGGACGAATCATCAGGGGGCATTTCACCAACCAGAAAATTTTCGCCTGTCGCCAGCCCAGCGTTCTGGCGGTGAGGATAAGCCGGGGATCGAGCCTGCGCCAGGCCGGTTGCAGCACCAGGAGCATCCACGGGAGAACCCAGAGCATATGGCTCCAGAGCACCGCAGCGTACTGGCCGTCGAAGCCCAGCCACAGCGCCACGGCATATTGCCCGGACACGAGGGGCAGCGCCGGGAGGGCGAGCGGCAGCCAGACCCACACCGCGCCGCGCTGGGGTCCCCACTCAAGCCAGAGCATGAGGATGGCCAGCGCTGTCAGGCTGGACAGCAGTCCCAGTGAAAGGCTGTCGCTGACGGGGCCGATGTCGTCCCGGCGTGCCAGCATCAGCAGAACCAGCGCACAGAGGACGCCGCACAGCGGCAGTAACCCGCCCAGCGTCCGTGCGGGCAGCGCAGTATGCGAAGCGTGACGAATTCCGGAGGGGTCACGCTGGGCGCGCCGCCATGCCGTCCAGAAGCCGTATCCCACCGCGGCAAGCGCCGCCAGCAGCAGGAGCAACACCAGACACAGCAGCGTTCCCTTTGTTTGCTGTTGTGCATCGCCCTGGGCGAGCCACTGCCAGGCCAGTACCGCCAGCGTAGGCGGGTTGCCTGGCCCGAGCACGATCGCCACATCCACCACGGAAAGCGACCAGGCCAGCACCGCCAGCATGACTGCGCCCAGCGCGGGGGCGATTGCCGGGAGGACGAGCCAGTTGAGCGCCTGCATTCGTCCGTAGCCGAAGGTATGCAGGACGATTTTCTGCTGTGCGAGACGCTTTTCAGGCAGCGCGGCGTAGATTGCCCACAGAACGAACGCGCTCTCTTTGACCGCAAGCGTCAGGCCAAGCCCGATACCGTAGCGGTCAAGCTGCGGCGAACAGACCGTACAGATCCGGTAAAACTGCCCCCCTTCCGCAAACAGCAGCAGCGCGCTGGTGGCGAAGGCGACGTGCGGCACGGCTAACAGCCACGGCAGACGGGTGCTCAGGCGCTGCCAGCCTTCACCCGGCCAGAGAAGCGCAAGCAGGGTCAGGGCGATAAACAGTGAGCCCAGCGTCGCGATAAGCGTGGAAACCAGCGTGGCGGCCAGCGCCTGCGGCAGCTGCGGGTCGGCAAACAGCGTCGCCCAGTTGCCGGGAGAAAACGCCGGGGCCAGCAGCATGCCGCTGGCGGGAAGCAGTGGCAGATAGATGACCGCCATTGCCGCCCAGACCAGCCCGCTTAGCGGGTTCCGTAGCGGCGAAGCCATTCCTGCTCCAGGGCGTTAACCCAGGCGGCGTGAGGTTCGGGAAGTACATCAGGCGTGCCTGAGGGGGTAAAGGCGCGAAGCTGTTTTGCCGCTTTCGCAGGCAGTTTTTCGCCATCCAGCACGCTCGGGTCACCCCAGACGGCAGGATTAGCTTTGCGGATCTGCGCCTGCGGTGACAGCAGGAAATTCGCCACCACCTTCGCGCCTGCGCTCGCGCTGGCGTTTGCCGGGATAGCGACAAAATGGACGTTGCCGATCATGCCTTTGAGAAAGCCGAAACTGTAGCTGTCGGCAGGCAGTTCACCGCTCGCCACCTTTTGCATCGCATGGGCGGGGTTAAAGGTGAGCGACAGGTTCAGGCTGCCGCTGGCCAGCAGCGTATCCATGCGCGCAGGCGACGGAGGAAAATCGTTCCCTTCGCGCCACAGCAGGGGGTGCAGCGTATCAAGGTAATCCCACAGCGGCGCGGTGACCTGCGCAAAGGTACTGTCTGGCGCGTTTTTTAGCGCCTCCGGATGGGCGGTCAGCGCCAGCAGTAGCTGCTCAAGAAACGCCGTGCCGGTAAAATCCGGCGGTCGCGGATAGCTCACCTTGCCAGGGTGCTGTCGGGCGTATACCAGCAGCGCGTGGGGATCTGCCGGTGGTGTCGGCGTACTCGCTTTACGGGCGATAAAGGTTAATTGCGCGCCGCCCCACGGGGATTCTGCCCCATCGGTCGGGATGGCAAAATCTTCCGTTACCGGTTTACGGGTATCGACGTAGCGCCAGTTGGGCAGGGTTTGCGCCCAGCCGGTGAGCAGCAGGTTTGCCGCTTTCAGGTTGCGGAAGTTTTCCCCGTTTACCCAGAGCAGATCCACCGACCCGTTACTGCTGCGTCCTGCGGCATGTTCCGTCTGGATCCGCTTCACCGCGTCGGCGGCATCGGCCAGATGAACGATCTTCAGGTTGATGGCGTAGTGCGTTTTCATCTCGCCGCTTACCCAGTCGAGGTAGCGGTTAACGGCCTCGTCACCGCCCCAGGCGTTAAACCAGACGGTCTGCCCGGTGGCCTGTTGCTGAATGGATTGCCAGCTCTCTGCGGCGAAGGCAGAGGTTGCCAGCAGCAGACTCGTCAGAAACGCGCAAAAACGCACCCGGCGCATAATGCCTCACTTTTTAATCGAAGGGATGTAACGGGAAAACAGCCAGCGAGTGACCAGCGGTAATAACCCTAATAGTGTAAAGGCGAACAGCAGTCCCGGCGACAGAATATCGCGCAGCGAGGTGAGTTTCCCCAGCTCGCGTCCGGCGTTCAGATAAATGACGGTGGCAGGTAGCATTGCAAGCTGGCTGACCCACCAGTAGTGACGCACCCTGAGACGGGTTAGCCCCATCAGCAAATTGACCAGAAAGAACGGGAACAACGGCATCAGGCGCAGGGCAAAAAGGTAGCGTGCGCCGTCGCGATCCATCCCCGCATCTATCGTGCTCATCTGTGCGGCAAAGCGCCGTTGCACCCAGTCGCGCAGCAGATAACGGCTGACGAGCATGGCAAGCGTGGCGCCGAGCGTCGAGGCAAATGACACCAACAGCGTCGCCTCCCACAGGCTGAAAAGCGCCCCGCCGAGCAGCGTCAGAAGCGCGGCTCCGGGGATCGACAGCGCGGAGAGCAGAACGTAAACCGCAAAATAGATCAGCGCGCTCTGAAGAGGCGCCTGCTCCACACGATCGATCAACGTTTGCTGGTGCATTTTTAGCGTGTCGAGGGAGAGCATGCCTGGAGGAAGCAAAACAACGGTCAAAACAAATGCGCCCAAAAGGGCGCACAGGAGACTGATTTTTTTAATATTCACTGAAGTTTACAGCTTGAACGTTGCCCATACCGGCGCATGGTCGGACGGTTTTTCCATGCTGCGGATGTCATAGTCGATACCGGTTTCGATGCAGCGTTCGGCCAGGGGGGCGCTCGCCAGCAGCAGATCAATACGCAGGCCCCGGTTGTCATCGAAGCCTTTAGAGCGATAGTCAAACCACGAGAAGCGATCCTGCGTCGCCGGGTTAGCCGTGCGGAAAGTATCCACCAGCCCCCAACCCAGCAGGCGCTCCATCCACTCGCGCTCCTCCGGCAGGAAAGAGCATTTGCCGGTGCGCAGCCAGCGCTTACGGTTCTCTTCGCCAATACCGATATCCAGATCCGTCGGGCTGATATTCATGTCGCCCATGATCAGCACCGGGTTTTCTTTTTTGAGTTCGGTTGTCAGGTAGTTTTGCAGATCCTGATAAAACTTCGCTTTGGCCGGGAATTTGGTTTCATGATCGCGGCTTTCACCCTGCGGGAAATAGCCGTTGATGACGGTCACATTGCCGAGCGCGGAAGGAATTTCCGCCATGATGATGCGGCGTTGCGCCTCTTCATCGTCACCCGGGAAGCCACGACGCACCGACACCGGCGTATCTTTGGTCAGCAGCGCAACGCCGTAGTGGCCTTTCTGACCGTGGTAAAAAACGTTATAGCCCAGCTTCGCTACCTCTTCGAGCGGGAACATATCGTCGTGAACTTTTGTCTCCTGCAAGCCGATCACATCTGGCTGATGTTGCTCAACAATCGCTTCAAGCTGGTGAGGGCGGGCACGCAGGCCGTTGATATTAAAAGAGACAAATTTCATAGTCGCTGCCAATGCAAGGTGAATAGTGCAAGGATGGTAGCAGAATTTACGTCGTCTGTTATCCGCTTCGCCCAATTACTGCGACAGATAATGCCGACGGTGCAATATTTGCACCATTTCGGCGCGTTTTGCCCTCGAACAGGGCGTAAAGGGCCGATAAATTTCGCGAGCGATCACAATTCCAGAATTATATTTGGCCTCTGCATACTCTTTCTTGTTTTCATGCGGTAAAGCGCCGCTTGTCGTAATAATATTCACTATTTATGCATTAACAGTGAATAACTCCATATTGTAACTCATTGATATTCTGTTACCCCAACCCGTTTATGCATTTTTATCGCTGGCTGGCACGAACGCTGCAATCTACATTCACAGTGCAAACACTCAATTATTTAACATTTAAACAACCTTTTATTTACCGGATGAGGTCGCTATGTCTCTGTCAGTTACGCGTGAAAATTTCGATGAATGGATGATGCCGGTATACGCTCCGGCGGCTTTTATTCCGGTACGTGGGGAAGGCTCTCGCCTGTGGGATCAGCAGGGCAAAGAGTATATCGACTTTGCGGGTGGGATTGCGGTGAATGCGCTGGGGCATGCAAACCCGGCGCTGCGGCAGGCGCTGAATGACCAGGCGGCGAAATTCTGGCATACCGGCAACGGTTATACCAACGAACCGGCATTGCGTCTGGCGAAGAAGCTGATCGACGCCACTTTCGCAGAAAAAGTCTTTTTCTGTAACTCCGGCGCGGAAGCGAACGAAGCGGCGCTGAAGCTGGCGCGCAAATATGCGCACGATAAATTCGGCGCGCACAAGAGCGGCATCGTAGCCTTTAAAAATGCCTTCCATGGCCGCACGCTGTTTACCGTCAGCGCGGGTGGTCAGCCCTCATATTCTCAGGATTTTGCGCCGCTGCCGCCGGATATCCGGCATGCGGCGTATAACGATTTACACTCTGCCAGCGAGCTGATTGACGACACCACCTGTGCGTTGATTGTCGAGCCCATGCAGGGGGAAGGCGGCGTCATGCCCGCCCAGAAAGCGTTCCTGCAAGGGCTGCGCGAGCTGTGCGATCGGCATAACGCGGTCCTGATTTTTGACGAAGTCCAGACCGGCGTGGGCCGCACGGGTGAGCTGTACGCCTACATGCACTATGGCGTGACCCCGGATGTGCTCTCAACAGCCAAAGCGCTCGGCGGCGGTTTCCCGGTGGGGGCGATGCTGACCACCGATAAATTCGCCAGCGTGATGACCGTGGGCACCCATGGCACCACATACGGCGGCAACCCGCTGGCAACCGCTGTCGCCGGACAGGTGCTGGATATCATCAACACCCCTGAGGTGCTGAACGGCGTGAAGCAGCGTCACCAGTGGTTTGTTGAGCGCCTTACTGCCATCAATAACCAGACCGGCTTGTTCAAAGAGATCCGCGGTCTGGGGCTGTTAATAGGCTGTGAACTTGCCCCTGAGTTTGCCGGCAAAGCGAAGCTGATTTCACAGGAAGCGGCAAAGCAGGGCGTAATGGTGCTGATTGCCGGTGCTAACGTGGTGCGGTTTGCCCCTGCGCTGATCGTCAGCGAGGAAGAGGTCAGAACCGGGTTAGATCGTTTTGCGCTGGCCTGCGAACAGGTGAAGTCCGGGGTGTCATCATGATGGTCATCCGTCCCGTTGCGCACGGCGATCTCGCCGGGCTTATGCAGCTTGCCGGTAAGACAGGGGGCGGGCTAACCTCGCTGCCTGCCGATGAAAAAACGCTGTCGGCGCGCATCGAGCGCGCCCTGCAAACCTGGCAGGGGACGTTGCCAAAAAGCGAACAGGGCTATGTGTTCGTGCTGGAAGATACCGACACGGGAACCGTGGCGGGGATTTGCGCCATCGAGGTGGCCGTCGGGCTTAACGATCCGTGGTACAACTACCGCGTCGGCACGATGGTCCACGCCTCGAAAGAGCTGAACGTTTACAACGCGCTGCCGACGCTCTTCCTCTGTAATGACCATACCGGCGCCAGCGAACTCTGCACCCTGTTTCTCGATCCGGACTGGCGCAAAGAGGGCAACGGTTATCTGCTCTCCAAATCGCGCTTTATGTTTATGGCCGCCTTTCGCGACCGCTTCAACGAAAAAGTGGTCGCGGAGATGCGCGGCGTGATTGATGAGACGGGCTATTCGCCGTTCTGGGAGAGTCTGGGCGAACGCTTCTTCTCCATGGAATTTAGCCGGGCGGATTACCTGTGCGGTACCGGTCAGAAGGCGTTTATCGCCGAGCTGATGCCGAAGCATCCTATTTATACCCATTTCTTAACGCCTGAAGCGCAGGCGGTGATCGGCGAAGTTCACCCGCAAACCGCCCCGGCCCGCGCAGTGCTGGAGAAAGAGGGATTTCGCTACCGTAACTACGTCGACATCTTCGACGGCGGCCCGACGCTGGAATGCGACATTGACCGCGTTCGCGCCATCCGTAAAAGCCGCCTGGTTGAGGTTTCAGAAGGCCAGCCCGCGCCGGGCGAGTGGCCAGCCTGCCTGGTCTCGAACGAGAATTACACCAACTTCCGCGCCATGCTGGTGCGAACCAACCCAACATGCGAGCGTCTGGTACTGACGGCTGCGCAACTGGATGCCCTGAAATGTAACGCTGGCGACACGGTTCGCCTGGTGCGGCTCTGCCCTGAGGAGAAAACAGCATGACTCTATGGATTAACGGTGACTGGGTAACGGGCGAAGGTGACGCGCGGACAAAAACTAACCCGGTCGGTCAGGAGGTGCTCTGGTCGGGGAACGACGCCAGCGCCGGGCAGGTTGAGCAGGCCTGCCAGGCTGCACGCCGCGCGTTTCCGGCATGGGCGAAACGGCCATTCTCCGAGCGCCAGGCGCTGGTTGAGAAATTTGCTGCGCTGCTGGAGGCCAATAAAGCCGAGCTGACCCGCATCATTGCCTGCGAAACCAGCAAGCCGCGCTGGGAGGCAACAACCGAAGTCACGGCGATGATCAACAAAATCGCGATATCGGTGAAGGCGTACCATACCCGCACCGGCGAGCAGCATACCGAGATGCCAGACGGCGCCGCCACGCTGCGCCACCGTCCGCACGGGGTGCTGGCGGTGTTTGGCCCGTATAACTTCCCCGGACATCTGCCGAACGGGCACATTGTGCCTGCGCTGCTGGCGGGGAATACCGTCATCTTCAAGCCGAGTGAGTTAACCCCCTTAACCGGAGAAGCAGTCATAAAACTCTGGGAGCAGGCGGGGCTGCCGCCGGGGGTGGTGAATCTGGTGCAGGGCGGGCGTGAAACAGGTCAGGCGCTGAGTGCGCTGAGCGACATTGACGGTCTGCTGTTCACCGGCAGTGCCGGAACGGGCTATCAGCTGCATCGTCAGCTGGCGGGGCAGCCGGAAAAAATTCTGGCGCTGGAGATGGGCGGCAACAACCCGCTGATTGTGGAAGATCCGGATGATATCGATGCCGCGGTCCATCTGACCATTCAGTCGGCGTTTATTACCGCCGGACAGCGCTGTACCTGCGCCCGCCGCCTGCTGGTTAAACGCGGCGCGCAGGGGGATGCGTTCGTGAAGCGTCTGGTGGAGGTGAGCGCGCGTCTGGTTCCCGCGAAATGGGATGCCGAGCCGCAGCCGTTTATCGGCGGGCTGATCTCCGCGCAGGCGGCGCTGAACGTGCTGAAAGCGTGGCAGGAGCACGTGGCGCGTGGGGCGAAAACCCTGCTGGAGCCGAAACAGGTAATGCCGGGCACGTCGCTGCTGACGCCGGGGATTATTGAGATGAGTGCGACGAGCCACGTGCCGGATGAAGAGGTCTTTGGCCCGCTGCTGTGCGTCTGGCGCTATGACGATTTTGAGTCGGCGATCGAGATGGCCAACAACACCCGCTACGGCCTGTCGAGCGGCCTGATATCGCCGCATCGCGAGAAATTCGAACAACTGCTGCTGGAAGCGCGCGCCGGGATCGTGAACTGGAACAAACCGCTGACCGGTGCGGCGAGCACCGCGCCGTTTGGTGGCGTAGGGGCGTCGGGCAACCATCGCGCCAGCGCCTGGTATGCCGCCGATTACTGCGCGTGGCCGATGGCAAGCCTGGAAACCCCGGCGCTGACGCTGCCGGAGACGCTGAATCCGGGGCTGGATTTTACAGAGGGTGACGCCCATGAAAGCGCGTGAGGTTAACTTTGACGGCCTCGTGGGGCTGACGCACCACTATGCCGGGCTGTCGTTCGGTAATGAAGCCTCGACGAAGCACCGTTTCCAGGTCTCGAACCCGAAGCTGGCGGCGAAGCAGGGTCTGTTGAAAATGAAGGCGCTGTCCGATGCCGGTTTCCCGCAGGCGGTGATCCCGCCTCAGGAGCGACCAAACGTGGACGTGCTGCGCCAGCTGGGGTTCAGCGGTACGGATGAACAGGTGGTGGAAAAAGCAGGCACGCAGACGCCACACCTGCTTTCGGCGGCCAGTTCAGCCTCCTCGATGTGGGTGGCGAATGCCGCCACCGTTGCGCCGTCGGCGGATACGCTGGACGGCAAAGTGCATCTGACCGTTGCTAACCTGAACAACAAATTCCACCGCGCCAGCGAAGCGGAGACCACCGGGCGCGTGCTGCGCGCCATTTTTAATCATGAAGCGCATTTCGAGGTGCATTCGGCGCTGCCGCAGGTCGCGATGTTTGGCGATGAAGGGGCGGCAAACCACAACCGTCTGGGCGGCGACTATGGCGAGCCGGGTTTGCAGCTGTTTATCTATGGACGGGAAGAGGGCGGCCACGCCGCGCCGGTTCGTTATCCGGCGAGACAAACTTTAGCCGCAAGCCAGGCGGTTGCGCGCCTGAACCAGGTTAATCCTTCTCAGGTGATTTTTGCCCAGCAAAATCCGCAGGTGATCGACCAGGGCGTGTTTCATAACGACGTCATTGCCGTTTCCAACCGTCAGGTGCTGTTCTGCCACGAGCAGGCGTTTGCCCATCAGGAAAAGTTGCTGGCCACGCTGCGCGAACGCGTGCCGGGATTTATGCCGATTCAGGTGCCCACGCAGGCGGTAAGCGTGCAGGATGCGGTCGAAACGTATCTGTTCAACAGCCAGCTGCTGAGCCGGGATGATGGCAGCATGATGCTGGTGCTGCCGCAGGAGTCCCGCAACCATCAGGGCGTCTGGCGCTATCTGAGCGAACTGGTGCAGGCGGATAACCCGATTGATGAACTGCGCGTGTTTGATCTGCGGGAAAGTATGGCCAACGGCGGGGGACCGGCGTGCCTGCGACTGCGCGTGGTGTTAACGCCGGAGGAGATGCAGGCCGTGAATCCGGCGGTAATGATGAACGACACGCTGTTCAATACCCTCAATGACTGGGTGGACCGCTATTATCGCGACCGTCTAGTTCAGGCCGATCTGGTTGATCCGCATCTGCTGCGCGAAGGCCGCGAGGCGCTGGATGCATTATCGACCATCCTGCAACTGGGATCGGTTTATCCGTTCCAGCGCTAAGGAGACGATATGGAAAACTTACTGGCGCTGACGCTGGCCGAAGAGACACCGGAGCGGCACGAGGGGGAAGGCCCCTCGTTCCACTGGCGATGGCTGGGGCGGGGCGTGCTTGAACTGACGCCGACGGGGGAATATGACCTGTCGCTGCTGCTTTCGACCGGCATTCACGGAAACGAAACCGCACCCGTGGAGATTGTCGATCTTTTGCTGCGCGCGCTGTTTCGCGCTGAGATCACGCTGCACTGCCGTCTGCTGGTGGTGCTGGGAAATCCGCCTGCGCTGGCGCAAAATAAACGGTATCTCGTGAGCGACATCAACCGCATGTTTGGTGGTCGCTGGGCGCAGTTTCCACAGAGTGATGAGACGACACGCGCGCAATGGCTGGAGAAGGTGGTTACGGCGTTTTTTGCCGGGGCGGGGGAAACGCGCTGGCACCTCGATCTGCATACGGCCATTCGCGCCTCGTACCACGTGCGTTTTGGCGTGTTACCGCAGCGTCATCAGCCGTGGGATGAGGCGTTTCTGACCTGGCTTGGCGACGCGGGGCTGGAGGCGCTGGTTTTCCACCAGACGCCAGGCGGCACGTTTACCCACTTCACCTGCGAGAATGTTGGCGCGTTATCCTGCACCCTGGAGCTGGGAAAAGCGCTGCCGTTCGGGCAAAACGACCTGACGCGTTTTGCCCCTACGCATCAGGCGCTTCGGGCGTTGCTTGCCGGGGTTGCGCCGGAACCCTCCCGGGAACCCGTTGTGCGCTATCGGGTCGTGCAGCAGATCACGCGTCAAAGCGAGGCTTTCCAGCTACATATGGCGCCCCATACGCTGAACTTTACGCCGTTTCGCCAGGGCGTCCTGCTGGCGGAAGATGGTGAGACGCGCTATGCGGTACAGAAATCCACGGAATATGTTTTATTTCCTAATCCGTCGGTCGCGTTTGGTTTGCGAGCTGGCCTGATGCTGGAAAAAATGCCCTGATCGTCTCCCCTCGCGCAGACCGGAGGGGAAATGAAGAATAAATTTCTTAGCGTTAAAAGCGCTCTGGTATTGTTTGCGGAATATTCCTGGAGAATTGCTTTATTATTAAACGACACTTCGCTATACTTCTCCATAATCTCTTTAAAATCATCCTGTTGAATATTTTTGTTTCATCTCTCCACGCTTTTTCCTTAATTTCTCCACAATTGGCGAAAAGTTGTTTTTTACACTTTCATTGTTTTACCGTTGCTCTGACTAATTGACGATAAACCCCGTAAAGTTAATCTCGTCAACACGGCATAGCGCCGAAGAATAACTGAAAGTAAGGAAAGACATTATGCGTAAATTAACTGCACTGTTTGTTGCCTCTACCCTGGCTCTGGGCGCTACCAGCATGGCGTTCGCCGCCGATACCGCGACCACTACCGCCGCGCCGACGGAAGGCAAAATGATGATGCATCATAAAGGCAAGCCGGGTATGCACCATGAGATGATGATGTTTAAAGATCTGAACCTCACCGATGCGCAGAAGCAGCAGATCCGCGACATCATGAAAAGCCAGCGTGACCAGATGAAACGTCCTCCGCTGGAAGAGCGCCGCGCAATGCATGACATCATTGCCAGCGACAGCTTCGATAAAGCAAAAGCGGAAGCGCAGATCGACAAAATGGCCGAGCAGCATAAAGCGCGCATGCTGGCCCACATGGAAACTCAGAACAAGATTTACAACATTCTGACGCCGGAACAGAAAAAGCAATTTAATGCCAATTTTGAGAAGCGTCTGACAGAACGTGCAGCGCCGGAAGGTAAAATGCCTGCACCAACCGAATAATCGGTTCACTCTCTTAAGACCGCCGGGCTCCTGTCTACAAAAGCGAAAACGCTGTGGACAGGACCGGCGGTTTTTCTTTTATCCCATCCCTAAGGTCTGGCCTGACTGCTGCCGATAATACGTCTGTGAAAATGCCCTGGCGCACGGTGCGTCCTTCAGGAGTGGTCATGGAATTCTTTGATATCCGTAAAATGCCGGTCAGTCTCTGGCGTAATGGTGCGGGTGAGACGCGTGAGATTTGCTGTTTTCCTCCCGCGACGCGGGATTTTTTCTGGCGGGCCAGTATTGCCTCCATCGCCAGTAACGGCGAATTTTCCGCATTCCCGGGCGTTGACCGGGTGATTACGCTGCTGGAGGGCGGCGAGGTGACCCTGGATGCAGGCAGGGCGTTTTGTCATACCCTGAAGCATCATCAGCCTTACCGATTTGCGGGCGATCTGGCGGTGAAAGCCGTGCTCACTGAGGGGCAGATGTCGATGGACTTCAACATCATGACCCGACGGGACTGCTGTCAGGCAAAGGTGCGCGTTGCTACCCGGACGTTCACTACCTTCGCTTCACGCGGTGGGGTGGCCTTCGTATTAAGTGGCGCCTGGCAACTGGGCGACAAATTACTGACCGCCGATCAGGGCGCCAGCTGGGAAGCGGGCAGTCATACCCTCCGTTTACTGGAAACGAAGGGGTCGCTGCTGTTCAGTGAAATTACCTGGCTGCCGGGTCATTGAGGACGATGATCTCATATTTTCCGGTTAACAGTGGCTTGCAGAGAATTTTGTAACCATCCTGATCGAACCCGGCAGGGGTGCGCAGCAGGGCGGTAGCGTCATCCAGATTTTCAACGGCGCCAAGCCAGAGCCAGTTGCGGATGATGTGATAGTGCGTCATCCCATCGCGGGTTTCTTTCAGCGCCACCGCGCCTTCCCACGGCCAGCAGTTAACGCTGATAGAGGCCAGGCCAGCCATAAACCGGGCATGATGTTCTTCAACGCTCTCTTTTCCACAGCACGCCCCGGCGCAGCGTTTCAGCGCGGAGCGGAAACAGGCGCGACCGCGGGTGGTGGCTTCCAGTCCTAACAGGCCGTAACAAAGCTGTAATTCATCAGCCAGGGATTGCAGGGTTTGCAGTGCGGCACGTTTATTGGCAAACAGACCGTAAAGATTGGGTTCATGCGAAAAATCCACTTCCCGGGCATAAACGACCTGCGGTTTTCCTGCGTTAATCTGCAAGGAACACAGCTGGCGGTTGCGGCGCAGGCGTTTGTTAAACAGCGGCTGCTGTTCCTTGATGAGCCGGGCTTCGAGCAGAAGCGCGCCCAGTTCGCCTGCCGTCTCGATCCAGGTGATCCGCCGGGACTGCCTGAGCATCGATGCTTCATCCGGCGTACGCAGGTGCGACATCACCCGGCTGCGGATATTCACGCTTTTGCCGATATAGAGCGGCATGGTGTCGCTGTCGCCGTGGAAGAAATAGACGCCAGGCTGTTTAGGCAGTGCCTCAAGCCAGGGGCGAAGATGCTCGGGATATTCGTAGATAGCCGCCGCTTCGAACTCAAGACGCGGGGCGGATTGACGCCTGCTCACATACTGCTCCATATACTGTTCAGGCATACAGTGTAGCAGGTGTTTGGTGGTTAAAAAAGAGCCGGGTGGCGGCTACGCCTTACCCGGCCTGCAAAGCGGAGTTACCGTTTTGCTTTTACTTTTTCCAGAAATCATCAAACACCGTAATGGGCGGACGGCGCTTATGCTCGGTTTTCAGATACCAGCCTTCGATAATTTTAGCGGTACCTTCGTCGAGCGTTTTGCCTTCCAGATAATCATCGATGTTGTCATACGTAACGCCCAGCGCCGCTTCATCCGGCAGGGAAGGGCGATCGTCCTCCAGGTCCGCCGTTGGCGCCTTCTTATACAGGTGCTCCGGGCAGCCCAACGCCGCCAGCAGTTGCTTACCCTGACGCTTGTTCAGGCGGAAGAGGGGGTTGATATCCGTGCCGCCATCGCCGTATTTGGTGAAGAAGCCGGTGATGGCTTCCGCGGCGTGGTCAGTGCCGACGACGACCCCTTTGGTCATCCCTGCGATACTGTACTGCGCTTTCATGCGCTCACGGGCTTTCTCGTTGCCGCGGACAAAATCGCTCAGTTCAATACCGGCTTCACGCAGGGCCTGCTCGCTGGCCAGTACCGAACCTTTGATGTTTACGGTAAGAACACGGTCCGGCTGAATAAACGCAATCGCATCCTGACAGTCCTGCTCGTCGGCTTGCACGCCATACGGCAGACGTACGGCAATAAATTGCAGCGCGGTGTCACCGGTCTCGTCACGCAGCTCGGAGATGGCCATCTGGCTCAGCTTACCGGCCAGAGTGGAATCCTGACCGCCGCTGATGCCCAGCACCAGCGTCTTCAGGAAAGGGTGTGCAGACAGGTAAGCTTTCAAAAAATCAACGCTACGACGGATCTCTTCATTGGCATCAATCGCAGGTTTCGCGCCCAGCGCCTGAATAATTTCTTGTTGCAGAGCCATTACGCCCTCCCTATGCAGAACCAAACAGAAAGTGTGATCTGTTAAAACTAACCCTTTGTCGGGGAAACGACAAGGATCACAGTTTTGAGTGTACTGTTTTACAGCGATTTAGCAGCTTACCGTTGTTTTATTAGAATTTTCCGAAATTCGTCTGGCGTAACTCGCAAAGTTGAACAATAGTAATTTTTATCCCATGCTTAGTTAACACGCTGATAAACAAGAGGACGGAATATGAACAAGAACGTAGCAGGAATTTTAAGCGCAGCGGCGGTACTGACTATGCTGGCAGGGTGTACAGCTTACGATCGCACTAAAGATCAGTTCACACAGCCAGTGGTAAAAGACGTCAAAAAAGGCATGACGCGTTCCCAGGTTGCAGCCATTGCCGGTAAACCTTCTTCAGAAGTCACTATGATCCACGCGCGTGGTACCTGCCAGACCTATATTCTGGGTCAACGTGATGGTAAGGCAGAGACCTATTTTGTCGCCCTGGATGATACGGGTCACGTGATCAATTCTGGTTACCAGACCTGTGCCGAATACGACACCGACCCACAGGCACCTAAGGCACAGTAAGCCTGCTTGCCTGAGAGCGTTAACAAACCGGCCGGAAGGCCGGTTTTTTTATGCATACGTGAATCTTATTTCTTGGCGCGAATTATTTGCCTGAAATGTGAAGGTAGTCAACAAGCCAGGTCAATGAGAGACAATTTCAGTCTATCCAGAATTATCCCCTCCCTGTACCATTGCGTATACTCACTTCAACGACAAACAATGTTCAGCACACTGCCCGTCAGCCAGGATAGCGAGTCGAGTGATAGCGAGACGGCGGGTAGCCAAACAAGAGGGAAGTTATCATGGAAAAGAAACATATCTATCTGTTTTGCTCTGCGGGCATGTCCACTTCGCTGCTGGTTTCCAAAATGCGCGCGCAGGCCGAAAAATATGAAGTCCCTGTGGTGATTGAGGCGTTTCCGGAAACGCTGGCGGGCGAGAAGGGTCAGACAGCCGACGTTATTTTACTCGGGCCGCAAATCGCTTATATGCTGCCAGAAATTCAGCGTCTGCTACCCAATAAGCCGGTCGAAGTGATCGATTCCGTTTTATACGGCAAGATTGATGGTTTAGGTGTATTAAAAGCTGCCGTTGCGGCGATTAAAAAAGCTGCTAATTAATTTTTTATTTTTCCCGTCAAAGAGTTATTTCACACACAATACGCCGTAACGGTCGTTGCGGCATTTAAGGGTATTTTCCTATGAGTAAAGTCATCGCTTCACTTGAAAAGGTACTCCTTCCTTTTGCTGTTAAAATAGGAAAGCAGCCTCACGTTAATGCCATTAAGAACGGCTTTATTAAATTAATGCCGTTGACATTAGCCGGGGCAATGTTCGTTTTAATTAACAACGTTTTTCTGAGCTTTGGAGAAGGTTCCTTTTTTTATTCATTAGGAATTAGGTTAGATGCTTCAACTATTGAAACCCTTAATGGTTTAAAAGCCATTGGCGGCAACGTATACAACGGTACGTTGGGTATTATGTCGCTAATGGCGCCTTTCTTTATCGGAATGGCGCTGGCGGAAGAGCGTAAAGTGGATCCGCTGGCGGCAGGCTTACTGTCCATTGCCGCGTTCATGACCGTCACACCGTACAGCGTGGGTGACGCTTACGCCGTTGGCGCCAACTGGCTGGGTGGGGCAAACATCATTTCCGGTATTATTATCGGGCTGGTGGTGGCCGAAATGTTCACCTTCATTATTCGCCGTAACTGGGTTATCCGCTTGCCGGATAGCGTTCCGGCCTCCGTTTCTCGTTCATTTTCCGCGTTGATTCCGGGCTTCATTATTCTCTCCATCATGGGGATTATTGCCTGGGCGCTCTCTCACTGGGGCACAAACTTCCACCAGATCATTATGGACTCTGTCTCAACGCCGCTGGCGTCGATGGGTAGCGTGGTCGGTTGGGCGTATGTCATCTTTACCTCCCTGCTGTGGTTCTTCGGCGTGCATGGTTCACTGGCACTGGCGGCGCTGGACAGCGGTATTATGACCCCATGGGCACTGGAAAACGTCGCGCTTTACCAGCAGTACGGCTCCGTCGATGCGGCGCTGGCGGCCGGTAAAACCTTCCATGTGTGGGCGAAGCCGATGCTTGACTCCTATATCTTCCTGGGCGGTACCGGGGCGACGTTGGGTCTGATCATCGCGGTCTTTATTGTCTCTCGCCGCGCCGACCATCGTCAGGTTGCGAAGCTGGCCCTGCCGTCAGGCATCTTCCAGATTAACGAGCCGATCCTGTTTGGTCTGCCAATTATCATGAACCCGGTGATGTTCATTCCCTTCATCCTGGTTCAGCCGCTGCTGGCCGCGATTACGCTGACGGCGTACTACCTGGGCATTATCCCGCCGGTGACCAACATTGCGCCGTGGACGATGCCGGCTGGTCTGGGCGCGTTCTTCAACACCAACGGTAGCGTGGCGGCCTTCCTGCTGGCGATATTCAACCTCGGGATTGCAACCCTGCTCTACATGCCGTTCGTGGCGATTGCGAACAAGGCCGCAACGGTTATCGATGAAGAAGAGAGCGAAGAGGATATCGCCCTCGCACTGAAATTCTAAAATTGCACGGCGCGGGGCAACTCGCGCCAGCGGAAAGGAGCTTAAAGATGTTAGATTTAGAGAGTATCGTTGCCGAAGAAACCGCAGAGAACGATCTGGAAGAGGTGGTGATGGGCCTCATCATCAACTCCGGGCAGGCACGCAGCCTGGCGTATGCGGCGCTTAAGCAGGCTAAGCAGGGCGACTTCGTTGCCGCGAAAACCATGATGGAGCAGTCCCGTACAGCGTTAAACGAAGCGCATCTGGTGCAGACGAAGCTCATCGAAAGCGACCAGGGCGAAGGGAAGATGAAAGTGAGTCTGGTGCTGGTACATGCGCAGGATCATCTGATGACCTCCATGCTGGCACGCGAGCTGGTCGCGGAGCTCATCGAGCTTCACGAGAAGATGCAATAAGTCAGTTGAAGTAGCAGGAGGTCAGCACGATGGAAATCAAAACCGCACATGAGCAACAGCTGTTTAATGGCAAAAATTTTCACGTGGTGATTTACAACAAAACGGAGAGCGCCAGCGGTCTGCACCAGCATGACTACTACGAGTTCACGATTGTTCTGACCGGCCGCTACTATCAGGAGATCAACGGTAAGCGCGTCCTGCTTGAGCGTGGCGATTTCGTCTTCCTGCCAATGGGATCTTATCACCAGAGCTTTTATGAGTTTGGTGCGACACGCATTCTGAACGTAGGGGTGAGCAGGCGTTTCTTCGAGAAGCACTATCTGCCGCTGGTGCCGTTCTGCTTTGTGGCGTCACAGGTGTATCGCGTTAAAAATGAGTTTATGACCTGGATTGAAACGGTTATCGCCTCGCTGAATTTCCGCGACAATGAATTTGATGAATTTATTGAAACCGTGACGTTCTACGTCATGAATCGCCTCCGCCATCACCGTGAAGAACAGCAGGTGGTGGATGATATTCCTCAGTGGCTGCGCAGTACCGTGGAGCTGATGCACGATAAAGGACAGTTCAGCGATAACGCCCTGGAGAATATGGTGGCGCTGTCGGGTAAATCGCAGGAATATTTGACGCGCGCCACGCAGCGTTATTACCGTAAAACGCCTGTGCAAATCATTAATGAAATCCGCATTAACTTTGCCAAAAAACAGCTGGAAATTACTAACTACTCTGTCACCGATATCGCTTACGAATCGGGTTACAGCAGCCCCAGCCTGTTTATTAAAACCTTTAAAAAATTGACTTCATTCACACCGAACAGTTACCGCAAAAATTTAACGGTAATTAATTAACTTTCGGCGGTTTATCCGCCAGGAACAGTGACGTAATGGCTTGCCCAAATAGCGGGAAGAGTACGCTATACCTTGCAGGCGATTAACCTGATACGCTAAGGGAGATATTATGCAACAGAAATTAAAAGTCGTAACCATTGGTGGCGGCAGCAGCTATACCCCGGAATTACTTGAAGGTTTCCTGAAACGGTATCATGAATTACCGGTCAGCGAATTATGGCTGGTGGATGTTGAAGAAGGTCAGGAGAAGCTGAATATTATTTTTGAACTGTGCAAACGCATGGTTGAAAAAGCGGGCGTGCCCTTAACCGTGCATAAAACGCTGGATCGCCGCCTGGCACTGAAAGATGCTGACTTCGTGACCACGCAGCTGCGCGTCGGCCAGCTGAAGGCGCGTGAGCTGGACGAGCGCATTCCGCTGAGCCACGGTTATCTGGGCCAGGAAACCAACGGGGCAGGTGGCCTGTTTAAAGGCCTGCGTACTATTCCGGTCATTTTTGACATCATTAAAGACGTGGAGGAGATCTGCCCGAACGCCTGGGTGATCAACTTTACCAACCCGGCCGGGATGGTCACCGAGGCAGTCTATCGCCACACCGGTTTCAAACGCTTTATCGGCGTCTGCAATATTCCGATTGGCATGAAGATGTTCATCCGCGATGTACTGGAACTGAGCGATAACGATGATCTCTCCATTGATCTGTTCGGCCTGAATCACATGGTCTTTATCAAAGATGTGATAGTGAACGGGCAATCGCGCTTTGCGGAACTGCTCGACGGCGTCGCCTCTGGTCGCCTGACCGCGGCCTCGGTGAAAAACATTTTCGATCTGCCGTTCAGCGAAGGGCTGATCCGCTCCCTGAATCTGCTGCCGTGCTCGTATCTGCTCTACTACTTTAAGCAGAAAGAGATGCTGGCCATTGAAATGGGCGAATACTACAAAGGTGGCGCACGCGCTCAGGTTGTACAGAAAGTAGAGAAGCAGCTTTTTGATTTGTATAGAGATCCGAACCTGAACGTCAAACCGAAAGAGCTGGAGCAGCGCGGCGGGGCATACTATTCGGATGCCGCGTGTGAAGTGATTAACGCCATTTACAATGACAAGCAGGCCGAGCACTATGTGAACGTTCCCCATCATGGGCACATCGACAATATCCCGGCAGACTGGGCCGTTGAGATGACCTGCATTCTTGGGCGCGAGGGTGCAAAACCGCATCCCCGCATTACCCACTTCGATGATAAGGTGATGGGCCTGATTCACACCATCAAAGGCTTTGAAGTGGCGGCGAGCAATGCGGCCCTGAGCGGCGAACTGAATGACGTGCTGCTGGCGCTGAACCTCAGCCCGCTGGTGCATTCTGACCGTGACGCTGAAAAACTCGCGAGTGAGATGATCCTGGCGCATGAAAAATGGCTGCCAAACTTTGCTGCAACGGTTGAGAAACTGAAACTCACACACCGTTAAGAGGAGGCGCGATGGAAAACCTGCTGATCGTCAATGCCGATGATTTTGGCCTGTCAAAAGGGCAGAACTACGGCATTATTGAAGCCTGTCGCCGGGGCGTCGTGACCTCTACAACAGCGCTCATCAACGGTGAGGCGGTGGAACATGCGGCGCAGTTAAGCCGTGAGCTGCCCGAGCTGGGCGTGGGCATGCACTTTGTGCTGACGCTTGGGTTGCCCCTTTCGCCAATGCCGGGCCTGACGCGCGACGGCCAGCTGGGGAAATGGATTTGGGAAATGGCGGAGCAGGACGCTCTGCCGCTCGATGAGATTGCCCGCGAGCTGGATTGCCAGTTTAACCGCTTTGTGGATGTGTTTGGCCGCGAGCCTACCCATATTGACAGCCATCATCATGTGCATATGATCCCGGCGATTTTCCCGCTTGTGGCAGAGTTTGCGCAACGTAAAGGCGTGGCGATGCGCGTGGATCGTGAGGTGCGCGGGTTGCCGGACGTCGCGGTGACGTCAACGGAGGGGTTCAGCAGCGCATTTTATGGCGACGAGATCGACGAAGCGCTGTTCCTGAAGGTGCTGGATGAGTCCGCCGCGAAAGGGGAGCGCTCGCTTGAGGTAATGGCGCACCCGGCGTTTGTCGATAACATCGTACGTAAGAGCGCCTATTGCTGGCCGCGTCTGGCGGAACTGGATGTGCTGACGTCGGCGTCGTTGAAGTACGCGATTGCCGAGCGTGGGTATCGTCTGGGGACGTTCAGGGATCTTTGAGATAAAGCCCGGTGGCGAGGTAAAAGCAAAACGGTAACCTTTTGGTTACCGTTTTATTGTTTTCTCCCTCTCCCGAGGGAGAGGGCTTCAGACCGCACAACCGGGTATGGTTTTTTACGCCGGTATCTGGTCAATCTTACTGCTGCGCGACCACACGCGGTGGGCGGCAAGCAGGTCAAACAACCGGGTCATAAACGCATCGTCAATGTTATCACCTTCGACAATGCCTTCTTCCCCTTGATCCGGTACCTTCAGCAGAGATTTAAACTTCCGCGCATCGCCTGCCAGGGCGATTGGCTTCAGGTGCTTATAGGCTTCCAGCAGATAATAGGCGGCATCACCGTTACCGAGCAGGCTCTCAACGTCGCCGCACGGCATAATCACCGCGTCAACCGTCAGCGACGGTGCCCCGGCGAAGGTCGCGGCAATTGGCAGGACAGAGCCATCGTCGGCTGTCACTTCACCCATGCGGGAGTAAAGCAGTTTGGCATGTACGCCCTGGGTTTTGAGCGCCTTCATGATCCCCAGCACGTCGCTGGCGCGCGGTTTATCATTCAGCAGGATAGCCACTACGCGGCCTTTAATTGACCCGCCAGGTACCGCGTACAGGCTCAGGGACGGATCCTTCTTCAGCCCGTTCACGTCTTTTGGCGGTGCGGCATGGCATTGCTCGTCAGTCAGCGTGATGCCGAGATTATTCGCCACGCCCTGAGCAAGCTGGATATCAATATGCGCCAGATGGTCGACCACGCGCTCGCGAATGTAGGTACGCACCACTTTGCTCAGCTCAAAGCTGAAACCGCCGATAATGTGCTGCTGTTCAATCGGGGTCTGGCTGTTCCAGAACAGGCGAGGCTGAGCGTAATATTCGCCGAATGACGGGCTGCGCTCGCGAATTTTTGTTCCGTCCACGCGCTCCTGATACGACTCAAATCCGCCACGTTTTGGCCCCGGCGGGGTTTCACGCGGCCAGTTATCGTTAATGGAGTTTGGCTCGTAGTTCGCCGGGTTGGTATCGATATCCTGGCGATGCATCCCGTCACGCTGGAAGTTATGGTACGGGCAGGTCGGACGGTTGATAGGAATTTCGTGGAAGTTCGGTCCACCGAGACGGCTGATCTGCGTATCGGTGTAAGAGAACAGACGGCCCTGTAGCAGCGGATCGTTGGTGAAATCCAGCCCCGGCACAATATGCCCCGGGTGGAACGCAGCCTGCTCATTCTCCGCGAAGAAGTTATCCGGGTTGCGGTTAAGCACCATTTTGCCCACCAGCTGAACCGGCACCAGCTCTTCAGGAATAAGCTTGGTCGGGTCGAGCAGGTCGAAGTCGAATTTGAACTCGTCCTCTTCCGGGATCAGCTGTAACCCCAGCTCGTATTCCGGGAAATCACCGGCTTCAATGGATTCCCACAGTTCGCGACGGTGGAAGTCCGGATCGCGCCCGGTCAGCTTCTGTGCTTCATCCCACACCAGGGATGCTTTCCCCGCGACCGGTTTCCAGTGGAAACGCACAAACGTCGCTTTACCTTCAGCGTTAATCAGACGGAAGGTATGAATACCAAACCCTTCCATGGTGCGATAGCTGCGTGGGATCCCCCGGTCAGACATCGCCCACATCACATTGTGAAGGGTTTCCGGTTGCAGGGAGACGTAGTCCCAGAAGGTGTCATGCGCACTTTGTCCCTGCGGTATGGCCCAGTGTGGCTCTGGTTTTACCGCATGGACAAAGTCAGGGAATTTATGCGCATCCTGAATGAAGAAAACCGGGGTGTTATTCCCGACGAGGTCGAAAATGCCCTCTTCGGTATAGAATTTGGTGGCGAAGCCGCGGATATCACGCACCGTATCGGCCGAACCCGCGCCGCCCTGTACGGTAGAGAAGCGCACAAATACCGGTGTGATTTTGTTCGGATCGGAAAGGAAATCCGCCTTCGTGATCGCCTTCAGGCTCTTGTACGGCTGGAAATAGCCGTGCGCCGCGGAGCCGCGAGCGTGAACGATACGCTCAGGAATACGCTCATGGTCGAAATGGGTGATTTTTTCCCGCAGGATGAAATCTTCCAGCAGCGTCGGGCCGCGCGTTCCGGCGCGCAGGGAGTTCTGGTCATCGGCGATACGCACGCCCTGATTGGTGGTCAGCGCATAGCCTTCACCCCCTTTGCGGTGCGGGTCGAGAGATTTTAACTTCTCGTTATCCGCATCGGGCGACTTCACGCTTCCCGGTGCAGTAGGTTGCTCGCCCGGCGCGGACAGGCCCGGCGACGGTTTATGAGAGCCATCCGCAGGGGCGAGTGAGTCCATTCCCGGTTGAGATTCTTCGGTGCCATGAATAGGGGCTTGATGTGGTTTATCATTGTTCGACATTGCACGATTCTCCTTTGTTCGTTCCTGAAAACCCTATTAAGGATAGAACAATGTGATGAATTAGCAGGCGAACTAAGCGTTTTCAGATAAGTGATTAGCGAAAGGAGCCATCTGCCTCACGTCAGGCGCGACGGGTGGGGGGAGAATCGGCTATGATAGAAATTTCCTGCTTTAAGAATTTGCTTTAGTGAACCCGTCGCTTATGAAACCTCTTCGTCAACAAAACCGCCAGGTTATTAGCTATGTGCCCCGCGTTGAACCTGCGCCGCCTGACCATGCCCTGAAAGTGGATGGTTTTCGCGATGTCTGGATGTTACGGGGTAAATACGTTGCCTTCGTGCTGATTGGCGAGCACTTCCGTCGCTCCCCTGCGTTTACGGTGCCGGAATCGGCGCAGCGATGGGCTGTGCAGACCCGCCAGGATGAAGAGGTTGAAGAATAACAGCCATAAAAAAACCGCCCGCAGGCGGTTTTTTTATTTCAGCCGTGATTAACGATGGGCCAGTTCCGCATCTTCTTCGCTGTCGAGAATCGTTTTGTCGGTCTGCTTCAGCCACTGGCTGGTCAGGGTACCGGCGGTCATTGAGCCACTCACGTTCAGGGCGGTACGCCCCATATCGATCAGCGGTTCAACAGAGATCAGCAGGGCAACCAGCGTCACCGGCAGTCCCAGCGCAGGCAGAACGATCAGCGCAGCGAAGGTCGCGCCGCCGCCCACGCCCGCAACACCGGCGGAGCTAATGGTCACGATACCCACCAGCGTCGCAATCCAGACCGGATCCAGCGGGTTAATCCCCACGGTTGGGGCAACCATCACGGCCAGCATCGCCGGGTAGAGACCCGCACAGCCGTTCTGCCCGATGGTGGCGCCAAAGGAGGCCGAGAAGCTGGCGATAGACTCCGGTACGCCCAGACGACGGGTCTGTGCTTCCACGTTCAGCGGGATAGATGCCGCGCTGGAACGGCTGGTGAAGGCGAAGGTCAGCACCGGCCAGACTTTGCGGAAATATTTCAGCGGGCTAACGCCGTTCACGCCCAGCAGGATACCGTGCACCACAAACATAATGCCCAGCCCCAGATAAGAGGCGATCACAAAGCTGCCAAGCTTGATGATGTCTTGCAGGTTAGAGCCTGCCACGACTTTGGTCATCAGCGCCAGGACACCGTACGGCGTCAGCTGCATGACCAGACGCACCAGCTTCATCACCCAGCTTTGCAGGGTATCGATGGCTGTCAGAACGCGCTCGCCTTTCGGCGCATCGTCCTTCAGCAGCTTGAGCGCAGCCACGCCCAGGAATGCCGCGAAGATCACCACGCTGATAATGGAGGTTGGGCTTGCACCGGTCAGGTCAGCGAACGGGTTCTTCGGAATGAAGGAGAGCACCATCTGCGGAACGGTCAGATCGGCCACTTTACCCACGTAGTTGGTCTCAATCGCCGTCAGACGCGCGGTTTCAGCGCTACCCTGCACCAGACCTTCAGCAGTCAGGCCAAACAGATTGGTTACCAGCACACCCACCAGCGCCGCAATCAGCGTGGTGAAGAGCAGGGTACCAATGGTCAGGAAACTGATTTTACCCAGTTGAGAGGCATTATGCAGGCGGGCTACGGCGCTCAGAATAGAGGCGAATACCAGCGGCATAACGATCATTTGCAGCAGCTGTACATAGCCGTTACCGACAATGTTGAACCACTGAATAGAATCTTTCAGTACCGGGCTATCGGAGCCGTAAATGGCGTGTAAGGCCAGGCCAAACACCACGCCCATGACCAGACCGACCAGTACCTTTTTCGCCAGGCTCCACTGTTTGTGGCGAGCCTGGGCGAGAAGCAATAGCAATACGCCGAACACAACAATGTTCGCGATGAGTGGAAAATTCATCCCCGTTCTCCTGATTTATTATACGGTCGGTTTTTACCGAACCTGTTGGCGCAAGGTTATCAGAAGTGTGATGTCGCGCTTATATCCATATGGAATGGTTTATGACAAAAGTGATTATATTGTCGGTTTAATGTTCAATCTGGTGATTAATAAAACGATTGAACTGAAATTGTAGCGAGTTGATCATTTGCGATGACCAGCGCACTGCACCATTTTCGGGCAATGTCTGCGGCATCCACACGGCATACGCAAACAGCGCCATACACAGAACGCGCTCCAGCTGGTTGCCTTTTTGCGGCACGAGGATTGGCAGACGGAAACGCCAGCGGCAGGGCCAGAGCAGCGGTACACCTGCTGGCGTCAGCATATCGGCGAGGATATGGCTTAAGTAGCCGAGCACCATGCCCTGAATGGCATCCGCCGGGACGATCCAGCTCTCCGGAACCTTCAAATAGAAGAGTGTAAGCAGGCCAAATACGGCCAGCAGGCTGTGGGTAAACCCGCGATGACCAAAGGCTCTGGCGATGGGTTTTGAAATCCACTTCAGCCGCTGGCCAAGGAATGACTTTGGATGATCTATGTCCGGCAGCAGGCAGGTCAGCACGGCGGAAGGGACAATATGCCACCAGTCCCCCTGTGCCAGCACAGGGGTCAGTTCAGCGTTTTTGGCAAACACTGCACAGGCAAGTGAAAAAAGCAGGTGGCCTTCCGCCGTCATGATAAAACCCGGTAAACTGTCGATTCATACAGTATAGGGTTTTTATACAGTGTGTGAAAGAGGTGACGGTGTAACTCTTTGTCACAAACGCACGGTTAGCGCGCCAGCCAGCCACCGTCTACGGCGAGGGTATGGCCGTTAACGTAATCAGAGGCCGACGAGGCCAGGAACACCACCGGACCCTGTAGATCCTCCGGCAGACCCCAGCGACCCGCCGGAATACGGTCGAGGATCGCCTGGCTGCGCTGCTCATCATCGCGAAGCTGCCGGGTGTTATTGGTCGCCATATAACCCGGCGCAATAGCATTCACATTAATGCCCAGCGTTGCCCATTCGTTCGCCAGCAGGCGGGTGAGGCCCAGCACGCCGCTTTTGGACGCTGTATAGGAGGGCACCCGGATGCCGCCCTGGAAGGAGAGCATGGAGGCAATGTTAATAATCTTGCCGCCCTGACCCTGCGCGATAAACTGTTTCGCCACTGCCTGAGAGAGGAAAAAGACCGATTTCAGATTGAGATCGATGACCTCGTCCCAGTCCTTCTCGCTAAATTCCAGCGCATCGGCACGGCGGATGGTGCCGGCATTGTTAACCAGAATATCGATGCGGCCCATCTCAGCGACTGCGGTATCCACCACGCTCTGAATACTCTCCTGCTTGCCAAGATCGGCGCGAATCGCGATAAAGCGTCGACCCAGCGCCGTAACGCGCGCTGCCGTTTCGTCAGGAACCTTGCGGTTAACCCCCACGATATCGCATCCTGCCTGGGCGAGGGCAATGGCCATACCTTGCCCCAGACCGGTATCGCACCCGGTCACCATCGCCACTTTTCCTGCCAGAGTAAAAGCATCCAGTATCATACGCGCCTCAGAAGTCAGGTTATTGTCATTCTGCACGTAAGAATAGGAGTCTGGAATGAGAAAAGCAAATAAAGTAAAACGTTGTTTTGATTTGGCGAGACAGGCAGCCGAAGCTGCCTGAAAGAGCGTTACTCCCCGCGCAGATGGCGGGCAGTCAATTCTTCAAGAGACGTCAGCCTGACGTCCGCGAGGGCAAAACGGGGATCGTGTCGGCCTTCTTCAGCCGGCACAACGATGGAGCGCATACGTGCGGCTTTGGACGCCACCATGCCGTTAACCGAATCTTCCAGCGCCACACAGGTAAGTGGATCCAGCCCCAGTTTCGCGGCGCAGTCCATATATACCTGCGGATGTGGCTTGCTGTAAGGAAGCTTTTCGGCCGAGGCCAGCGCGTCGAAGCTGTCGCGCAGCCCGAACATCGTCAGCACTTTTTCCAGCATATGCAGCGGTGAGGCGGAGGCCAGCCCCACTTTCAGCCCTTGCGCCTTGCACAGGGCGATAGCGTCGCGTACGCCCGGTAACAGCGGCTTATACTCTTCTACGAGGGAGATAGCGCGGTTGATAATGCGCGCCGTTACTTCGTCGCGATCCGGGCCAACCCATGGCTGGTGGGCATACCAGAGGTCAACCACCATATCGATGCGCAGCCCCAGGGTATCGGGAAGCTCGTTACGACGACTGATATCGACGCCGAGGCTGGCCATCACGTCCAGTTCAGCCCGATCCCACAGGGGTTCGGAATCAATCAGCAATCCATCCATGTCAAAAATAGCGGCAAGTATCTGGCGCGGGGTCGACATTACAACATCTCCTTATCTTGGGGGTAAGACAAACGGTGCTAAGCACAAGCAATTTAGCATATTGCATTCAAAGAGCGGGCGAAAATGACCGACAGCAGGTAGACTTAGGCACAAATAACGCGTCTTTATGAAGAGGAACTAATGACGTATCAACAAGCTGGACGCATCGCGGTCTTAAAACGTATTGCTGGTTGGGTTATTTTCATTCCCGCCCTGATTTCAACGCTGATCTCCGTACTCAAATTTATGTACGATCACAGCGAAAAACAGCCGGGCATCAATGCCGTCATGCTTGATTTTGCGCACGTCATGATTGAGATGATGCGGTTTAACACCCCGTTCCTGAACGTCTTCTGGTTCAACTCGCCCACGCCGGATTTTCACCACCAGCTGAATGTCGGTTTCTGGATAATCTATGCGTTGATATTTATCGCGATGGCGTTGCAGGCCTCCGGCGCGCGCATGAGTCGCCAGACCCGCTTTTTGCGCGAAGGGGTGGAAGACCAGCTGATACTTGAGAAGGCGAAAGGCCCTGACGGGATGAGCCGCGAGCAGATCGAATCGCGCATTGTCGTTCCGCGTCATACCATTTTTGTGCAGTTTTTCCCGCTCTACATCCTGCCGGTCATTATCATTGTGGCCGGGTATTTCTTCTTTACGCTGCTTGGCTTCCTGTAAATCCTAAGGGAAGGGGCGTGAAGCCGCCCCCTCCCGCTATGCCGCCAGAATGCGGTCCAGCGCCCGCTGGGCATTCACCAGATGACTCCCGCCAAACAAAATAGCCCGGTTTATCAAGGTGTACAGCTGATAAACCGGTTGACGATCAAGGAAACCCGCAGGTAACGGCGAGACAGACTGATAGCCATCATAAATTTGCGGCGGCTGTTCAGGGTGCAACGGCAGCATTGCGAGGTCACATTCTCTGTCGCCCCAGTAGCAGGCCGGGTCAAATATATAGGGACCATCAGGCCCAAGTGCACAGTTGTTTGACCATAAATCTCCGTGCAGAAGGGAAGCCTGAGGCTGATGCGAAGCCAGACGCTGCTGAATGTGTTCAACAATCGCGTCGATGTTGCCGAACGCTAATCCCTTTTCAGCGGCCAGCTCCAGCTGCCAGCCGATGCGCTGCTCGGCGAAAAAGGTCGACCAGCGGCGCTGCCATGCGTTTGGCTGTGGGGTAGTGGAGAGGTCGTTATCAAAATCGAGCCCGAACTGAGGTTGATCGCTCCACTGGTGCAAACGGGCGATCTGTTGCCCGAGAATAAAGGCGTTGTGCGCATCCAGAGGGCGCGCGGGAAGATAGTTCATCACCAGAAAGCTATAGTCACGATCGCTACCGACGGCTAAAACCTGCGGAACGGTGACTGTTTTACTGCGCGATAACAGCTCAAGCTGATCGGCTTCGGCAGTAAAAATGGGGAGCAATTCACGCTCATCACATTTAACGAAAAGATCGCGCCCGGCGTAACGTAAATGCCATGCGGCATGGATCTCTCCGCCTGGCAGTTCGTTACGCAGTTCAATTTCACCTTCACCCAGCTGCTCACTTAAAAGATGACTGATAGCCTGCCACATGATGTCTCTCCCATGTTGTCTGCCAGATCATAAAGTTAGCGCAAAACGGCTATAAAAAAACAGGAACTAACGCACAACTGAGCGGTTTAATTTTGTACAGGGCACTTATTGTTCTTTTTTATGCCAGTTTTCCCAGCTATCAACATCAATTTCCGTGGCTTTGTCAGTCACGCTTTCCACCAGACTACTGGCCAGCGCCTTCACCTCTTCCTGACTCAGCGGGCTTATCAGGCCAAATGCCAGTGAGCCGAGATCGTGAATATTGCCCTCATCGTCCGTCAGCGTGAGCAGAAAATTGGCGCGCGTGAACGCGTTGTTGAGTTCATTCAGTTCGGTCAGCGACGCCTCATGAATATTCACGGTTACGACGTAGCGGGTGATATCACCACTGCTCATAATTCACCTCGTTGTTATCCTGAAAGTTTTCTTAGCATAGTCGATATGCCCTGTTTAGCGACTTCCCCCTCCATGGGAAGGGGAAGCAGGTTCAGCTTCTCTCCAGGTAATCGACAATTTTCTGGGTATCCGCAAGCGAACACAGACGCGTTCCCTGGTTTATGGTGGCTGCACTCCCTGCCGCGACGCCATAGCGTGCCATCTCCAGAAGCGAAGCGCCCTGCGCCAGCTTCAGCACCATCGCGCCAACCATACTGTCACCGGCGCCCACGGTGCTCTGGCTTTTCATCGGCGGTGGCACAACCTGTACAAAGCCCGTCTTGTCGACGGCCAGCGCACCCTGAGGACCGAGAGAGACCACAACGCGATGCGCTTTGCCCGTACGTACCAGCTCTTCTGCGGCAGTACGAACGTCATCAGGCTGGCTGAGTTCTCGATTAACCAGCGCACTGAGCTCTTTCTGGTTAGGTTTAACGAGTTCAAGTTGTCCGGGTTCTAACGCCGCCTTCAGGGCTTCGCCCGAGCTATCGACAATGCAGCGGATGCCGCGCTGGAGCGCCGCCTGAACCAGCGCCGTCAGTTTTTCTGTTTTGACGCCCGGCGGCAGGCTACCGCTGATCACCAGTAATGAGCCGCTTTCAATGGTCAGCACTTTCTCTTCCAGTTGACGAAACTCATCATCGCTTAATTTCGCCCCCGGCATCACAAAACGATATTGCTCGCCGCTGGATTCAACATGGACATGCAGGTTCTGCCGGGTCCAGTCTTTAGCATCGACGGTGTCTACGGCCACCTGTTCATCTGCCAGCAACGCAACCAGATGTTCTCCCGTGGCGCCGCCAGCGGGGAAGATGGCGGTGGCTTTTCCGCCGAGATGGGTAATAGCGCGCGCCACGTTGATGCCGCCGCCGCCCGGCTCAAACACCGGCGCGCTACAGCGCAGCTTACCTTCCGGGTAGATTTGCGGCGTCATGGTCGCGGAGTCGAGGGAAGGGGAGAGTGTCAGCGTATAAATCGAAGCCATCATGACCTCCTTTTATCATGGGTTCTTTTAAGCCTGGCACCGTTTGGCAGGAAGGCAACGTAAATAACAGTATGATTTTAAATATGAATGCTGACAAATAACCTGCGCCGGGCATATAAAATAAAACACGTTTTGGGATCGTTCTTATTCAAAAAATGAAAGAAGAAAATATTGCTATGTTATTTGCGGCTTTTTATAATTTGTTACCTTTCTATGGTCGCCTTGTCATTGATCCGCAAGAAAGTTTCCGAGACCGTGACGGTCTCTTTTTATGTTGTACGGACTCCTTAAATAAAATGAAGCTTTTGAAGACAGTACCCGCAGCACTGATGCTGGCGGGTGGCGTATTTGCGTCACTGAATGCAACCGCCGATGATACCGTTTTTACTGTCATGGACGATCCCTCCACTGCCAAAAAACCCTTTGAAGGTAACGTGAATGCCGGGTATCTGGCGCAATCCGGTAATACGAAAAGCTCCTCCCTGACCGCAGACAGCACCCTGACCTGGTACGGCAACACCACGGCCTGGTCGCTGTGGGGAAATGCCAGCAACACCTCTGCTAACGATCAACGCTCATCGGAGAAATACGCGGTAGGCGGACGTAGCCGATACAACATGACCGATTATGACTACCTGTTCGGGCAGGCGAGTTGGCTGACTGACCGCTACAACGGCTATCGCCAGCGTGATGTCGTGACTGCGGGTTATGGTCGTCAGTTCCTCAATGGGCCGGTGCACAGCCTGCGTTTCGAATTCGGTCCGGGTGTCCGTTACGACGAGTACACCAACGGCGAAGATGAAACCCAGCCGCTGGGTTATGCATCGGGCACCTATGCATGGCAGATGACGGACAACGCAAAATTCACCCAGGGTGTGTCGGTGTTTGGTGCTGAAGATACAACGCTGAACTCAGAAAGTGCGTTGAACGTGGCCATCAACGAACACTTTGGACTCAAGGTGGCGTACAACGTAACCTGGAACTCATCACCACCTGATTCTGCACCGGAACATACCGATCGCCGAACCACGATTTCTTTAGGTTATAAAATGTAATATCGTCGGGCCGGGATTATTCTCGGCCCGTTTTTTATTTTATGAAACTGTGCTTATTTATATTAAACGGCGTTTTAAAATAATGGGTCTGGTTTCATCTTCATAATTTCTCCATAATTAGCCGACCAGGGCTTATTCAGTTTATTTGACACGAATTGATAAATAATTTGACTAGGCAAGAATGTGATCCAGATCTACACTTACGGCACAGGCGAAAAACTCGCCTCAGGCATATCGCATTAAATAAGTATGAGAATAAAATTATGAAAAAAATCAAAACCGCTACAGCAGCGATGGTGCTTTCCGCACTTTCATTTGGCGTATTTGCTGCTGATAATATGACGCAACCTGCCAGTGACGTTAACAGCCCAATCGGGATCGCTAAAGCCTCGGATGTAGAAGCAGGCTCCAACATTGCCCCTGGCTCTCAGTCTACCGGCCAGTCAATGAATGATGCATTTGATGTACACAAGCTGGTGGCGGGTGAGTGGTCCTGATATTTCAACTGCCACGTGTGACGGAATATATACGCTGTCACAGCCTGTCGAAAACCGGATTATGACGTACCGGTTTTGGACCATAAATTATCGTAAAGATAGTTAAGATTTATTCAGTAAATTCACGGCACGTTTTCGCTGACAAAATATTAGCCCCAGATCATTGCGGCCCAGCGCAGCAGCAACATCGCGCCGCAAATAGCAATTAACA
Organism: Enterobacter sp. BIDMC93; assembly: GCF_001037805.1. Taxonomy (NCBI): domain Bacteria; kingdom Pseudomonadati; phylum Pseudomonadota; class Gammaproteobacteria; order Enterobacterales; family Enterobacteriaceae; genus Enterobacter; species Enterobacter sp. BIDMC93. The sequence goes on along the minus strand of NZ_KQ089962.1, from coordinate 3,168,143 downwards.
CCACGACCATTTTCCAGTGCTTCACGGCAAATCTTTTTGTTGGCATAACCTAATCCTTGTCAGTTGATACCCTTAGTCTACCAAAATCTGCGCCAGAAAGCGCTCAACCCTGGACAACAGGTTATGCCGGAACACCGGTTCGGCTTAAAACCAATGGAATCTGTCAGCCAGAATCAATACCAGGCAAGCAGCGGAAAGTAGATTCAATATCACAACGGTTCTGCTGGATACATTCATGTGATACCCCTTCGATGTTTAAGGACCAAGTCAAGAATAGCTCAGCACTTTCGGATTGCGAGCCTCCGTCAGCAAAAGTTCATGAACGCAGACAAAAGGATGAACGGTTCAAACGGTCGCAGAAGGTGCATTCGCCCTTTCAATAGTGTTACCATTACCCTGCTTGCCGTAAATTCGCATTTATCTGAATCGGCAGGTGCATGATGACGAACCAATTTGACGATTGTTGGTCAGATGGTTTCGTAATCTACTGTTTAATCACGATTATTTTCTTTGTATATGCTCTTATGTGTGGGGCATCACTGCAAATAAGGATATAAAATGCCTGTAATTACTCTTCCTGATGGCAGCCAACGCCATTTCGACCATGCTGTTAGCCCAATGGATGTTGCCCTGGATATCGGTCCTGGACTCGCAAAAGCAACCATCGCAGGTCGCGTAAACGGCGAGCTGGTAGACGCGTCCGATCTGATTGAAAGCGATGCAACGCTTGCGATCATCACCGCGAAAGACGAAGAAGGTCTGGAGATCATTCGTCACTCCTGTGCGCACCTGTTAGGCCATGCTATCAAGCAGCTGTGGCCAAACACCAAAATGGCAATCGGCCCGGTTATCGACAACGGTTTCTACTACGACGTTGACCTTGACCACACCCTGACTCAGGAAGATATCGACGCGCTCGAGAAACGAATGCACGAGCTCGCCGAAACCAACTATGACGTCATTAAGAAGAAAGTCAGCTGGCACGAAGCGCGTGAAACCTTCGTGAAGCGCGGCGAGAGCTACAAAGTCTCGATTCTTGATGAAAACATCGCTCATGATGACAAGCCTGGCTTGTACCATCACCAGGAATACGTCGACATGTGCCGTGGACCGCACGTGCCGAACATGCGCTTCTGTCATCACTTCAAACTGATGAAAATCGCAGGCGCTTACTGGCGTGGCGACAGCAACAACAAAATGTTGCAGCGTATTTATGGTACCGCGTGGGCCGATAAGAAGGCCCTGAACGCGTACCTGCAACGCCTGGAAGAGGCGGCTAAGCGTGACCACCGTAAAATCGGTAAGCAGCTTGACCTGTATCATATGCAGGAAGAAGCGCCGGGGATGGTGTTCTGGCATAACGACGGCTGGACTATCTTCCGTGAACTGGAAACGTTCGTGCGCTCCAAGCTGAAAGAGTACCAGTATCAGGAAGTGAAAGGCCCGTTCATGATGGACCGTGTGCTGTGGGAAAAGACCGGCCACTGGGACAACTACAAAGATGCAATGTTCACCACTTCGTCTGAGAACCGAGAATACTGCATCAAGCCAATGAACTGTCCGGGCCACGTTCAGATCTTCAACCAGGGTCTGAAATCCTACCGCGATCTGCCGCTGCGTATGGCGGAGTTCGGTAGCTGCCACCGTAACGAGCCATCAGGTGCGCTGCACGGTCTGATGCGTGTTCGTGGCTTTACTCAGGATGATGCGCATATCTTCTGTACTGAAGATCAGGTCCGTGAAGAAGTTAACGCCTGTATTCGTATGGTCTACGATATGTACAGCACCTTTGGCTTCGAGAAGATCGTGGTCAAACTCTCAACGCGTCCGGAAAAACGTATCGGCAGCGATGAGACATGGGATCGCGCAGAGGCGGATCTCGCCGTCGCGCTGGAAGAGAACGGTATTCCGTTCGAATACCAGCTGGGCGAGGGCGCATTCTACGGTCCGAAAATTGAATTTACCCTGTATGACTGCCTCGATCGCGCATGGCAGTGCGGAACGGTACAGCTGGACTTCTCCCTGCCGCAGCGTTTAAGCGCCTCTTATGTTGGCGAAGACAACGAGCGTCAGGTGCCGGTTATGATTCACCGTGCGATTCTCGGTTCACTGGAGCGCTTCATCGGCATCCTGACCGAAGAGTTCGCGGGCTTCTTCCCAACCTGGCTTGCGCCAGTGCAGGTAGTGGTGATGAACATTACCGATTCTCAGGCGGATTACGTTAAAGAATTGACGCAGAAACTACAAAATGCGGGCATTCGCGTAAAAGCAGACTTGAGAAATGAGAAGATTGGCTTTAAAATCCGCGAGCACACTTTACGTCGTGTCCCGTATATGTTGGTCTGTGGTGATAAAGAGGTGGAAGCAGGCAAAGTTGCCGTTCGCACCCGCCGTGGTAAAGACCTGGGGAGCCTGGACGTAAGTGAAGTGATTGAGAAGCTGCAACAAGAGATTCGCAGCCGCAGTCTTCAACAACTGGAGGAATAAGGTATTAAAGGCGGAAAACGAGTTCAAACGGCACGTCCGAATCGTATCAATGGCGAGATTCGCGCCCAGGAAGTTCGCTTAACAGGTCTGGAAGGCGAGCAGCTGGGGATTGTGAGTCTGAGAGAAGCGATCGAAAAGGCTGAAGAAGCTGGAGTAGATTTAGTTGAAATCAGCCCTAACGCCGAACCGCCAGTTTGTCGTATCATGGACTACGGCAAGTTCCTTTATGAAAAGAGTAAGTCTTCTAAGGAACAGAAGAAGAAGCAAAAAGTTATCCAGGTTAAGGAAATTAAATTCCGTCCTGGTACCGACGATGGCGATTATCAGGTAAAACTCCGCAGCCTGATTCGCTTTCTGGAAGATGGCGATAAGGCCAAGATCACGCTGCGTTTCCGCGGTCGTGAGATGGCCCACCAACAGATTGGTATGGAAGTGCTTAACCGCGTCCGTGACGATCTGAGTGAACTGGCAGTAGTCGAATCCTTCCCTACGAAGATCGAAGGCCGCCAGATGATCATGGTGCTCGCTCCTAAGAAGAAACAGTAAGGCCTTCAAGCAGCAAAATCTGTGGAGCCTTCGGGCCCCATAGGTTTTGTTCGCCTATGTTTCGTTTATTTAACAATGCGAAGTGGAAGTTATTAAAATGCCAAAAATTAAGACCGTACGCGGTGCTGCTAAGCGCTTCAAAAAAACCGGTAAAGGTGGTTTTAAGCACAAGCACGCTAACCTGCGTCACATTCTGACTAAGAAAGCTACCAAGCGTAAACGTCACCTGCGTCCAAAAGCCATGGTTTCTAAAGGCGATCTGGGCCTGGTCATCGCGTGCCTGCCGTACGCATAAGTCGTTAACGTTTAACTTTTTTAACTTAGAATAGATACAGGAGAGCACACATGGCTCGCGTAAAACGTGGTGTAATTGCACGTGCACGTCACAAGAAAATTTTGAAACAAGCTAAAGGCTACTACGGTGCGCGTTCACGCGTATACCGCGTTGCCTTCCAGGCTGTTATCAAAGCAGGTCAGTACGCTTACCGTGACCGTCGTCAGCGTAAGCGTCAGTTCCGTCAACTGTGGATTGCGCGTATCAACGCAGCAGCACGTCAGAACGGTATTTCTTACAGCAAATTCATCAACGGCCTGAAAAAAGCCTCTGTTGAAATCGACCGTAAGATCCTGGCTGACATCGCAGTATTCGACAAAGTAGCGTTCACCGCTCTGGTCGAAAAAGCGAAAGCAGCACTGGCATAAGCCAGTTGAGAGAGGGGGCTTTGCCTCCTCTTTTCATTTAACACCATCAGAAGATTGACATTTATCCGTGCAGGCTTTTCAATAAGGTCTAACGGTTTTTACCCTACAAGGTAACGCAAGCATGAATGCTGCTATTTTCCGCTTCTTCTTTTACTTTAGCACCTGACTTCAGGAGGCTAGCGCGTGAAAGATGAAACGAAAAACAGCGCCAGATAAGCCTCCCGATGGAGGCTTTTTTTGTGCCTGAAGTTAAGAGAATACGTCCAACAATTCGGTGTCTGCACCGACATAATGAGGAAAACCATGTCACATCTCGCAGAGCTGGTTGCCAGTGCAACGGCCGCCATTAACCAGGCCTCAGATGTTGCCGCGTTAGACAATGTCCGCGTCGAATATCTGGGCAAGAAAGGGCATTTGACCCTTCAGATGACTACCCTGCGTGAACTGCCAGCAGAGGAGCGCCCGGCAGCCGGTGCAGTGATTAACGAAGCCAAAGAGCAGGTACAGCAGGCGCTGAACGCGCGTAAAGCCGAGCTGGAAAGCGCAGTACTGAATGCGCGTCTGGCGGCAGAAACGATTGACGTTTCTCTGCCGGGTCGTCGTATTGAAAACGGCGGTCTGCATCCGGTGACTCGTACTATCGATCGTATTGAAAGTTTCTTCGGTGAGCTCGGCTTTACCGTGGCGACTGGCCCGGAAATTGAAGATGACTACCACAACTTCGATGCCCTGAACATTCCTGGCCATCATCCGGCACGTGCTGACCACGACACTTTCTGGTTTGACGCTACCCGTCTGCTGCGTACTCAGACTTCCGGCGTTCAGATCCGTACCATGAAGGAGCAGGAGCCGCCAATCCGCATCATCGCGCCGGGTCGCGTATACCGTAACGACTACGATCAGACCCACACCCCAATGTTCCACCAGATGGAAGGTCTGATTGTTGATAAAAACATCAGCTTTACCAACCTGAAAGGCACGCTGCACGATTTCCTGAACAACTTCTTTGAGGAAGATTTGCAGGTTCGCTTCCGCCCGTCCTACTTCCCGTTCACCGAACCGTCTGCGGAAGTTGACGTGATGGGTAAAAACGGCAAATGGCTGGAAGTGCTGGGCTGCGGCATGGTGCATCCAAACGTGCTGCGCAACGTGGGTATCGATCCGGAAGTGTATTCCGGCTTTGCGTTCGGTATGGGTATGGAGCGTCTGACCATGCTGCGCTACGGCGTAACCGACTTACGTGCGTTCTTCGAAAACGATCTGCGTTTCCTCAAACAGTTTAAATAAGGGCAGGACAGAACAATGAAATTCAGTGAACTGTGGTTACGCGAATGGGTGAACACCACGCTGGACAGCGACGCGCTTTCCAACCAGATCACCATGGCGGGTCTGGAAGTTGACGGTGTAGAGCCGGTTTCTGGCGCCTTCACCGGCGTGGTCGTGGGTGAAGTGGTTGAGTGCGGTCAGCACCCTAACGCTGACAAACTGCGCGTAACAAAAGTCAATGTGGGCGGTGACCGTCTGCTGGATATCGTCTGCGGTGCGCCAAACTGCCGTCAGGGCCTGAAAGTGGCCGTGGCGACCGTCGGTGCGGTGCTGCCGGGCGATTTCAAAATCAAAGCGGCTAAGCTGCGCGGTGAGCCGTCTGAAGGCATGCTGTGCTCCTTCTCCGAACTGGGTATTTCCGACGATCACTCTGGCATTATTGAATTGCCGCAGGATGCGCCAGTTGGTACTGATATCCGCGAATACCTGAAGCTTGATGACAACACCATCGAAATCAGCGTAACGCCAAACCGTGCTGACTGTTTAGGCATCATCGGTGTGGCCCGCGACGTGGCCGTGCTGAACCAGACTGAACTGAACGTGCCGGAGATCGCTCCGGTTGAGGCAACCATCAGTGACGTGCTGCCGATACAGGTAGACGCGCCTGAGGCCTGCCCACGCTACCTCGGTCGTGTGGTGAAAGGTATTAACGTTAAAGCGCCAACCCCGCTGTGGATGAAAGAGAAACTGCGTCGCTGCGGTATCCGTTCTATCGATGCAGTCGTCGACGTCACCAACTATGTTCTGCTGGAGCTGGGCCAGCCAATGCACGCCTTTGATAAAGATCGTATCGAAGGTGGGATCGTCGTGCGCATGGCGAAAGAGGGAGAAACCCTGGTTCTGCTGGACGGCAGCGAAGCGAAACTGAACGCTGACACCCTGGTGATTGCCGATCACAACAAAGCGCTGGCGATGGGCGGGATCTTCGGCGGCGAGCACTCTGGCGTCAACGACGAGACGCAAAACGTCCTGCTGGAATGCGCGTTCTTCAGCCCGCTCTCCATCACCGGCCGCGCACGCCGTCACGGTCTGCACACTGATGCTTCTCACCGCTACGAGCGTGGCGTGGATCCTGCGCTGCAATACAAAGCGATGGAGCGTGCGACTCGCCTGCTGATCGACATCTGCGGCGGCGAAGCGGGTCCGGTTATTGATGTGACCAACGAAGCGACGCTGCCGAAGCGTGCGACCATTACCCTGCGCCGCAGCAAACTGGATCGTCTGATTGGTCACCACGTTGCCGATGCGCAGGTGACCGACATTCTGACGCGTCTGGGCTGCGAAGTTACTGAGGGTCAGGACGAGTGGAAAGCCGTTGCGCCGTCCTGGCGTTTTGACATGGAGATCGAGGAAGATCTGGTGGAAGAAGTGGCCCGCGTTTACGGCTACAACAACATCCCTGACGAGCCGGTGCAGGCGGGTCTGGTGATGGGCAGCCATCGCGAGGCCGATCTGTCTCTGAAGCGTGTGAAAACCATGCTGAACGACAAAGGCTACCAGGAAGTGATCACCTACAGCTTCGTTGATCCTAAGCTGCAACAGCTGATCCACCCGGGTCAGGAAGCGCTGATCCTGCCAAGCCCGATTTCCAGCGAGATGTCAGCGATGCGTCTGTCCCTGTGGACGGGACTGCTGGGTACTATCGTTTATAACCAGAACCGTCAGCAAAACCGCGTGCGTATTTTCGAAAGCGGTTTGCGCTTTGTACCGGATACTCAGGCGAATTTAGGCATCCGTCAGGATCTCATGCTGGCCGGCGCCATCAGCGGTAACCGCTTTGAAGAGCACTGGGACCTGGCAAAAGGGACGGTTGATTTCTACGATATGAAGGGCGATCTGGAAGCGATTCTCGATCTGACCGGTAAATTATCCGAAATTGAATTCCGCGCAGAAGCGATTCCAGCCCTGCATCCGGGTCAGAGTGCGGCGATCTATTTAGACGGCAAACGTGTTGGTTTCATTGGGGTTGTTCACCCGGAACTGGAACGTAAGCTGGATCTGAATGGCCGTACCATCGTATTCGAACTGGAGTGGAACCCGGTTGCAGACCGCGTCATTCCTCAGGCGCAGGACGTCTCCCGCTTCCCGGCAAACCGCCGTGATATCGCGGTTGTGGTCGCTGAAAATGTGCCCGCAGCAGATATTTTGGCCGAATGTAAGAAAGTTGGCGTAAATCAGGTAGTTGGCGTAAACTTATTTGACGTGTACCGCGGCAAGGGCGTAGCAGAAGGTTTCAAGAGCCTCGCTATTAGCCTTATCCTTCAGGATACCAGCCGTACACTCGAAGAAGAGGAGATTGCCGCTACCGTCGCCAAATGTGTAGAGGCATTAAAAGAGCGATTCCAGGCATCATTGAGGGATTGAACCTATGGCGCTTACAAAAGCTGAAATGTCAGAATATCTGTTTGATAAGCTTGGGCTTAGCAAACGGGATGCCAAAGAGCTGGTAGAGCTGTTTTTCGAAGAGATCCGTCGTGCTCTGGAAAATGGTGAGCAGGTTAAACTCTCCGGTTTTGGCAATTTTGATTTGCGAGACAAAAACCAACGTCCGGGCCGTAACCCGAAGACGGGGGAAGATATTCCCATTACAGCCCGCCGCGTGGTGACCTTCAGACCCGGACAGAAGTTAAAAAGCCGTGTCGAAAACGCAACGCCCAAAGCAGAGTAATATGAACTAACTAAAAAGGCCGCTCACGCGGCCTTTTTTCTTTGCGCTATTTGCTAAACCCGCCGTAAAATCAATGATATCTCAACCGGATAACCTATCGTCTATGCTTGATCTTGCCCGCCGCCAGCACCGCTCCGATCTTCGCCGCCTGTGTCTGCTCGGGGTGCTGTTGATTGTCGCCACCACCGTCAGCCTGTGTGCGGGCGATCGGTGGCTGGGGCCGGAAAGCTGGTTTACGCCTGAAGGACAGCTCTTTGTCTGGCAGATCCGCCTGCCGCGGACGTTGGCTGTCCTTTTAGTTGGCGCTGCGCTGGCGCTGTGCGGCACGATCATGCAGGCATTATTTGAAAACCCTCTGGCGGAACCCGGGCTTCTCGGGGTGTCAAATGGCGCAGGCGTCGGGCTTATCGCCGCCGTGATGCTGGGGGGAGGCGAGCTCTCCGGCTGGGGGATTAGCCTCAGCGCCATCCTTGGCGCGCTGTTGATAACCCTTATCCTTCTGCGCTTTGCCCGCCGCCACTTATCCACCAGTCGGCTGCTGCTTGCCGGGGTAGCGTTGGGGATCATCTGTAGTGCGCTGATGACCTGGGCCGTCTACTTTTCTACCTCCTTCGATCTGCGCCAGTTAATGTACTGGATGATGGGGGGATTTGGGGGTGTTGACTGGCGTCAGGGGTGGCTGATGGTGCTCCTGATCCCGGTCATCCTGTGGACGGCGTTCCAGGCGCAGCCTCTTAATATTCTCGCGCTGGGCGAAACGTCTGCTCGCCAGCTCGGGATGCCGATTGGATTCTGGCGCAACGTGCTGGTTATCGCCATTGGCTGGATGGTAGGCGTAAGCGTGGCGCTGGCGGGGGCGATTGGCTTTATTGGGCTGGTGATCCCGCATATGCTGCGCCTGTGCGGCATTACGGACCACCGAACCCTGCTCCCGGCCTCGGCGGTTGCCGGGGCGGCAACGCTGCTGGTTGCCGATATCATCGCCCGGCTCGCCCTGACGGCCGCTGAGTTGCCCATAGGCGTGGTGACCGCAACGCTGGGCGCACCGGTCTTTATCTGGCTACTATTAAAAGCTGGACGTTAAAACACAACCTGTAAGTCAACCTGAGGGAATGCTATGCAGTCTGATATTCTGAATACCGAAGTGACGACCATTGACGGCGAGAAAACCACGCTGGAAGGCTACAAGGGCAAGGTGCTGCTCATCGTGAACGTGGCGTCGAAATGTGGCCTTACGCCGCAGTATGAACTGCTGGAAAACATTCATAAAGCCTGGGAAAAAGACGGCTTTACCGTACTCGGCTTCCCGTGCAACCAGTTCCTGGGCCAGGAGCCGGGCAGCGAAGAGGAGATTAAGACCTTTTGCAGCACAACCTATGGCGTGACGTTCCCGATGTTCAGCAAAATTGATGTGAACGGGGAAAATCGTCATCCGCTGTATGCCAAACTGGTGGCCGCGGCGCCGACCGCCGTTGCGCCTGAAGAGAGTGGTTTCTATGAGCGTATGACAAGTAAAGGCCGCGCGCCGCTCTATCCGGATGATATTCTGTGGAACTTCGAAAAATTCCTGATTGGCCGTGACGGTCAGGTCGTGCAGCGTTTTTCGCCTGACATGACGCCTGAAGATCCTATCGTGATGGAATCAATTAAGCTGGCGCTGGCGAAATAATGACGCTGCTGATGCAGCTCACGGACGTTGCCGGCAAGGGGCGTCTTGAGCCTGTTACCGCCGAAGTCAACGCAGGTGAAATCCTTCACCTGGTTGGGCCAAACGGCGCCGGAAAAAGCACGCTACTGGCGTGCATGGCGGGGCTGACCACCGGGGAAGGAAAGATTACCTTTCTCGGGCAATCGCTCGTCGACTGGCTACCCGCTACACTTGCCTCCCGTCGAAGCTATCTGGTTCAGCAGCAGGTTCCGCCCTTTGCGATGCCCGTCTGGCACTACCTGACGCTGCATCTGCCTGACAAAAATCAGGTGGGATTGCTCAACGAGGTTGCTGCGGCACTCGGGTTAGACGACAAGCTTACCCGGCAGGCAAATCAGCTTTCCGGCGGCGAGTGGCAGCGCGTGCGTCTGGCCGCCGTCATCCTTCAGATCCATCCGGCGGGAAATCCTCACGGGCGGTTGTTGCTGCTGGACGAGCCGATGAGTGGGTTGGACGTTGCCCAGCAAGCAGCGCTGGATACCCTGCTCAGCGCGCTGTGTCGCAAGGGGATCGCCATCGTGATGAGCAGCCATGATTTGAACCATACGTTGCGCCACGCGCATCGGGTGTGGTTGCTGGCGCGTGGCAAGCTGATTGCCAGCGGAACGCGCGACAGCGTGCTGACGGCCGCCAATCTTGCGAGCGCTTACCACATGTCGTTCCGGAGGCTGGATATTGAAGGCCACAAGATGCTCATTTCCACGGCGCAGGAATAACCTTTCTTGCACAGCTGCATAGATGCACGCTAAATTACCGAAAGAACAAAAAAAGCAGAGGATTCGTCTGAAATGCGATTCTGGTTTCTCCTTGTTGCGGCGCTCTTTCTTGCAGGATGCAGCAGCCATCGTGCACCTCCGCCCAACCCACGGCTTTCCGATTCCATTACGGTCATTGCCAGCCTGAACGATCAGCTCAGCAACTGGCGCGGCACACCTTATCGCTACGGCGGCATGAGCCGGGGCGGGGTGGATTGCTCGGGATTCGTGCTGATGACCTTCCGCGATAAATTTGACCTCCAGCTTCCGCGTGAAACGCGTATGCAGGCGAAAATCGGCACTGAAATTGATAAAGACGAGCTCCTGCCCGGCGATCTGGTCTTTTTTAAAACGGGCTCCGGAGAAAACGGCCTTCATGTCGGCATCTATGATACCGATAATCAGTTCATTCATGCCTCGACCAGTCGTGGCGTGATGCGCTCCTCTCTGGATAATGTTTACTGGCGTAAAAACTTCTGGCAGGCCAGACGTATTTAACCGCTGCATAAAAATGCAGTGCGGAGGGCCTGGCGGTGAAAATAGACGTCAGGCTTTTCTTGCGGGTTGATTAAAGTTAAATTTTGCCCAATTATTTATGTCCGCATGTGCCTGTTTTATCTAAAACTGGCTATTATTCAATAACCAGGATAAAATTAATTTAGATTCAGGGAAAAATCTGAAAATTAATACGGAAAGAATGAAATTAATCTTATTAAAATCAAGACAGTGGAATTGTGCCTGCAATTGCTCCAGGATGTTCTCTCTCATCTTTAATGCAGGACAAGCGCGATGATTATTACGCTAGATAATGCTTACCAGTCTGAACTTTTACTCCTTCCGGCGCGTGATAGTGCAGGTTTGCTTAAAGGTTTAGAGATTTTGGTTAACTTTACTGGCGTGGGTGCGGACGTACGGATCCCGACTGAACTGGTTATCCCACATCTTTCTCAGGAAGATGAATTAGCGCTGTTTCAGGAGAAACTGCAATTACTCGATACCTGTAAGCTATTTTTTATTCAGCATCAGTTAATTGCATGGATCAATATTACACCTGCAATTGTTGAGTTTTTATTAACTAATGAGAACGCTGTTTCAATCCTTGAGCGATATCCGTTTCTTGAGTTTACCGTTAATGAGAACTATCCAGGTTTAAATAACGGGAAAGACGATCCCTGTCTGGCAAGAATGGCGATCCATTTCCCCTTAGTGCTGGCTAACTTCGGTGCAGGGGCTGCGTCCCTTAAACCGGTTTATGATGGTCTGTTCAAACGGGTGATTCTGGATAAAAACTTTATCCAGCAGCGCGTGTCGGCACTCTCGTTTGAGCCTTTTATGCGCGCTATTCTTTGGCAGATCGCGCCGCATTGTCAGTCGGTCATGGTCTCGGGAATTGACGATCACGGCATCTTACAACGCGTGCTGCCCTTCAATTTTGGTGCAATGCAGGGAAGCCTGTGGCCTGCCGTCCCGGCAGAGCGGGTAACGACTCTCGTTCAGCAATAACCCCTTTCTTCGCCCGTGTTTACGTCCAGGGAAACCCTCTACACTTAAAGCAGGAGGACTTATGACCCTGTCTTTTACTGCTCACTGGCACGATGAATTACCCGGCTTTTACACCGCGCTTAAGCCAACGCCTCTACAGAACGCGCGTCTTATCTGGCATAACGATGCATTAGCGGATTCGCTTGGCATCCCTGCGACGCTTTTTCAGCCAGAAAAAGGCGCCGGCGTCTGGGGCGGCGAAACGCTGCTTCCGGGCATGAAGCCGCTGGCTCAGGTCTATAGCGGACATCAGTTTGGCGTCTGGGCGGGACAGCTCGGCGATGGCCGCGGCATCCTGCTGGGTGAACAGCTTCTGCCGAATGGCGAAACGCTCGACTGGCACCTGAAAGGGGCAGGGCTAACCCCGTACTCACGCATGGGGGATGGCCGCGCGGTGCTGCGTTCAACCATCCGTGAAGCTCTGGCTTCCGAGGCGATGCATGCCCTGGGGATCCCTACCTCACGCGCGCTGTCCATTGTCACCAGCGACACGCCGGTGGCCCGTGAAACGATGGAGCAGGGAGCGATGCTGGTCCGCGTTGCGGAAAGCCATCTGCGTTTCGGTCATTTTGAACACTTCTACTATCGCCGCGAGCCGGATAAGGTCCGCCAGCTTGCCGATTACGCCCTTCGCCGTCACTGGCCGCACCTGCAAAACGAGCCGGACCGCTATGTTCTCTGGTTCCGGGATATTGTCGCGCGCACTGCCGCAATGATTGCCCGCTGGCAGGCCGTCGGCTTTGCCCACGGGGTGATGAATACCGACAACATGTCCCTGTTAGGGCTGACGTTTGACTACGGTCCGTACGGCTTCCTTGATGACTATCAGCCGGGTTACATCTGTAACCATTCGGACTATCAGGGGCGTTACCGTTTCGACAACCAGCCTGCGGTGGGGCTGTGGAACCTTCAGCGGCTTGCGCAAAGCCTGTCGCCGTTTATCGACGTCGATGCCCTGAACGATGCGCTGGACAGCTATCAGGAGATCCTGCTGCGAGAATATGGTGTGTTAATGCGCAACAAGCTGGGGCTGATGACGCAGGAAAAAGGCGATAACGCGCTGTTGAATGGGCTGTTTGCCATCATGGTGCGTGAAGACAGCGACTATACCCGAACCTTCCGTATGCTGAGCCAGACCGTGCAGCAGAGCGCCGCGTCACCGCTGCGCGACGAGTTCATCGATCGTCAGGCGTTTGATGACTGGTTTGCCGTTTACCGGACGCGTTTACAGCAGGAACAGATTGATGACGATACCCGCCAGGCGCGGATGAAGGCGGTTAACCCGGCGATGGTGTTGCGCAACTGGCTGGCGCAGCGGGCCATTGAGCAGGCAGAGCAGGGGGATTATACCGAGCTGCATCGGCTGCATATCGCCCTGCGCACGCCGTTTGCCGACCGGGAGGATGACTATGTCAGCCGCCCGCCGGACTGGGGCAAGCGGCTGGAAGTGAGCTGCTCAAGCTAAGGGGCGAGAAAAACCTGCGGTGCGGCGTGCGCCGGATGTCTGCCGACGTGCACCTGCGCACCGTACCAGTGTGCCAGCGCGTCGGCCTGCAAAACCGTCTCCGGTATGCCCTGAGAAACAATCCTGCCGTTGTGTAACAGCAGGATCCGGTCCGACCATAATGCGGCAAGATTGAGATCGTGCAGCACCACGCAGGCGTGAAGATGGCCCTGACGGGTCAGCGATTTCAACAGGCGCAGCAGATGCTGCTGGTGGTAGAGATCCAGCGCTGAAGTGGGTTCGTCGAGAAACAGCCAGCCGCGCGGCGTTCCGTCACGCCACAGCTGCGCCAGCGCGCGGGCGAGCTGGACGCGCTGCTGTTCGCCCCCCGAGAGGGCATGATAACGCCTGCCGGCCAGCGGCAGGCAACCGGTCAGCTGCAACACCTCACGCACAATCGACGGTTCCGGGTGACGCGTCCAGGGCGCACGCCCCATGCCAACGATCTCCTCCACCTGCCAGTCAAATCCAGGCTGAGACTGCTGGCGCATCACTGCCCGATAGCGGGACAGCGTCTGCGGATGCCATTCATCCAGCGCTTTTCCCGCCAGCGAACAGCCGCCGCTGTCGGGTTTCAGGTAGCCGGTCAGCAGCCGCAGCAGCGTGGATTTCCCCGCGCCGTTGGGGCCGATCAATGTAACCAGCTCTCCCTGCGACAGTGACAGCGAAACGTTATCTGTCAGCGTGCGGCCAGATTGGGTAAAAGTAAGATTTTCAGCCGTATAACGTTCAGCCATGCTGTTCTCCACGACGAAAAATGAGCCATAAGAACCAGGGAGCACCAAGGATACTGGTGAGCAGGCCGACCGGCATTTCTGCCGGAGCGACCAGGGTGCGCGCGACCGTATCCGCCACCAGCAGCAGTAATGCGCCCGCGAGTACCGTGCCGGGGAGGGTTGCCCGGTGATCGGCGCCCAGCCACATGCGCATCAGGTGCGGCACCACGAGTCCGACAAAGCCAATCACGCCGCTGACGGCGACAGCCGCAGCGACCAGCAGGGCGCTGCATAACAGTAAAATTCGCTGTACAAGGGCAACGTCCACGCCAAGGTAATGCGCTTCCTCCTCACCCAGTTGCAGTAAATTTAATGCGCTGGCACAACGCCAGATCGCCAGAACGGCAGGCACCATCAGCGAGGTCACGGCGAGCAGCGTTGACCACTGTGCCTGACCAAGACTTCCCATTCCCCAGAGTGAAAGCTGACGCAGCTGGGCGTCATTGCTGACCCACGAAAGCACACCCACTGCCGCACCGCACAGGGCATTGATGGCGATACCCACCAGCAACAGACGTGACAGAGAGGGGTCACGCTGCTTGCTGAGCAGGAAGATCACGCCAGTGGCTGCCAGCGCCCCAAGAAATGCCGCCAGCATAGGGGCGTAAAGCATCACCAGCGCGGGCAGCGAGAGCGGGAGCACCACCCACAGGGCGACGGCCAGCGCCGCACCGCTGCTGATCCCGAGCAGGCCCGGGTCGGCCAGTGGATTGCGGAACAGCCCCTGCATGACGCAGCCGGCGAGCGCCAGCGATCCGCCAATCACCAGCGCCAGCAGTACGCGGGGCAGACGGATGGTAAGCCAGATCTGGCGTAGCGTCTCATCGCTGCCGCTCCACAGCACGTTCACCGGCAGGCGTAACGCCCCAAAACCGGTGGCCATGAACGTCATGACGGTAAGCAACCCCGCCAGAAGCCATAACGATAACGTGATGCGCCGGGACATCAGGGCAGTTGCTCCGCTCTGGCACGCAGCTGTTGTATGGCTTTCGGCGTGCGGACGCTGAAGCCCAGCAGGGCCATATCATCAATAGCCAGCACCTGTTTGCTTCGTCCCGCTGGCGTTTGCGCCAGACCGGGCAGTTTCCACAGATTTTCTTCGCCGCCCAGCGCGTTAAGACCGTCCTGCGAAATCACCACCAGATCCGGCTGGCTGGCCATCACCCCCTCCTGGGAAAGCGGCGGATAGCGGGTAAAGCCCTGCATGGCGTTCTGCAACCCGGCGGCGCGTATTGCCGCATCCGCGCCGGTCTGTTGCCCGGCCGCCATTGCGGTCATTCCGCCGTGGCTGAGGATAAACAGCACCCGCTTGTTGAGCGGTGTTGAGGGCAGTGCCGCCAGCGCCTGACGCAGCGAGTTGCGCAGGGTTTCCCCTTGCGCCTCATAATGCGTCGCCTGAGCTATCACCCGTACTTTTTCGTCAATCGCGCGCAGGTCAGGCGTGCCGGGAACGGTAACCACCCGGACGTGGCTCTGTTCAACCTGTTTCAGCGCCAGAGAGGGCTGCGCCTGGTCGCTTGCCAGCACCAGCGTCGGGCGTACGGATAAAATCCCCTCCGCATTCAGCTGGCGAAGATACCCCACGTCAGGCAGCGCATTTGTCGCCTGCGGCCACTGGCTGGTACTGTCGCGCGCAACCAGAGAAGACTCCGCGCCGAGGGCGTAGACGATCTCCGTCACGTCGCCGCCGAGGGCGACAATTCTCTCCGGCGCGGCGACGGCGACCAGCGGCAGGGCGCAGAGCAGGGCGAACCAGTTTTTCATGCGGCCAGCCCTTCTGGCGTCAGGGCGTCAATCTGGCGGCGCCACTGGCTCTGCTCAGGCTCGCCTTCGGTACGCTGGCCGTAGAGCTGGGCGATCTGAGTGCCATCCGCAGCAAACAGCTCCAGGCTGGTAACGTGTCCGTCCGCCGTAGGCTTGCGCGTTACCCACGTCTCGGCGATAGTCTCCTCCAGCAGATGCAGGGTAAAGGTTGGGTTGAAGATGTTCAGCCAGCCTTTCATGGGCGTCAGATTTTCCACCACACCGGTGAAGATCTGCACGCAGCCGCGGTTGCCGACGAAGATCATGATTTCGTTTCCGTCCTGTCGCGCCGTCTCCAGCAGCTGTGCCAGCGCGCTGTTATCCACCTTACAGGCCAGATCGTCACTCACCAGACGAAACGCCTGCTGGCGGCTCAGGTTATGGCGCTTCAGTAAGCTAAAGAACTGATGCACGTCGGTCATGGCGCGCCACTCTTTCTCCACCGAGCCTGCATCAGCACCGTCGGAATGCGCAGGGGCATCGACAGCCTTCAGTGCCAGAGTGGGGTTATCGGCAATGATAAAACGGGTCAGCACGTCGCCCCAGGCGGCAACGTCGGTGTGATCCGTGGTGTAGACCTTCAGTAAAGCGTCGCCCTGATGATCGAAGAACTGAATGCTCTGACGTTCGCCGCGGGAGGTCGTTTCACTTATGTGGAACGCGCTCGCCCACTGGTTGAGGAACAAACGCAGATCCAGCGCGCGCGGATTCAGCACCAGCCCGGCGTGGCCGCCGAGGTGCTGGTTAGTAAACGCCCCGACCTGCTCGTGAACGGCGTATTCGTTACGGCAGATGCATTTGGTTTCCCCCACCGACTCCAGCGCTGCCAGAATCTCACGGATTTCACCGCGCAGCCGCCAGGCGTCGTGTCCAACGCGCGCAAATGCCAGCTCTGCTTCGCTGATGTGCATTAATCCGGCGATATCACGGGCGTACTTACCCGGATGTTCTTCTTTAAGCTCAAGCCAGCGTGTGTAGTGATCCATAATCTTATCCTTCTGAATCGTTGCCCCGAAGGGAATTACCATTGATAACTGACGAAGATCTTGCCGTTGCGGCCATCCTGCGGGATGCCCTGTGGTGACCAGTAGGCTTTGTCGAAGGCGTTCCCCAGCACGAGGGTGGTGGTGATGCCTTTGAACTGCTGCTGACCTTTATAGCTGACGTAGAAATCATTCACTGCGTAGCCAGGCTGCTCGCTGTAGCTGCTGCTGATGTGCGTTGAACGTTCGACGAAGGTGCCGATCCAGCCCACGGAGAAGCCGCTTTGCGCCACGGGGATATCCAGCTTGCTGGTGACGGTGTCCGGGTTGATGCTGGAGATGTATTCGCCCGTGTCGGTATCTTTCCCGCGTGTGCGGTTGTAGGCCACGTCCAGGTTGAACAGACTGGTCGCGTAGGTCGCCATCATGTCCCAGCCCCAGATTTTGGCATTTGGTACGTTATAGGACATGGTGGTGGCCGCCGCAAAATCGACGGTAGTGGAGATGTAATCTTTCGCTTTGGTGTCGAAGTAGCTGGCTTTGAACTCCAGCGCGTCGTTGGCGAGCAGCAGATCGTCAAAACGTAGCCCAAAACCGAACTCCTGGGTTTCGTTAGTTTCCGGACGCAGGTTCGGGTTCGGCACCCAGTAGTTGGTGTAGAAGCTGCCGATAGAGAAGTGCTTCGAGTCGTTATACATCTCGCCCATCGTTGGCGCGCGGAAGGCCTGGGCGTAAGAGCCGAACAGCATCAGCCAGTCGGCTGGACTCACGGTTAACCCGGCGCGTGATGACCACTTATCCGCATCCACGTCGTCGTAACCGTCGCTGCTGCCGCGGTAGTTGTCGTAACGCGTCCCGCCGAGAAGCGTTACCGGCAGGTCGCGCAGGGTGATCTCATCCTGCAACCAGCCGGAGCTGAAGTCGATTTTTGCGTCCGGGAAGCCGGTGGTCGCGCCGCCAGGGTGTTGCTCCTGACGATAGTATTCCCCGCCGTAGGTCAGCAGGTGCGAGGCGAAGGAGTCGCTGAACAGGCGGGTGCGGTTTTCCACTTTGCCGCCTTTGGTAGTCTGCTTACGGAACTCGCCGCTGGCGTCGATGTTCTGGGCGTTGATCCGCGCTTCGGACCAGTAAATTTTCGCATCGGCGTTCAGCCAGTCGTTTCCGGCTGGCGCAATGCGGTAGCCAAGCTGGGCATCGCGCTGAATGGTGGAACGATCGGTCATCGGGTTACTGCTGCTGGCATCCGTGGTCTGCGGATTTTTCGGCTCCTGCGCGTCGTTGTTGTAGTAGCGCAGGGAGCCACTCAGCGTCTGCGCCGGATCGATTTTCCAGCTGCCTTTCGCCAGCATATTGTTGATGGATTCGTCGTTTGGCGCCCTCGCGCCGTCACTCTGGCGAATGTCGCCGCGATCGCGGCTGGACCAGGAGACCAGACCGTCCAGGGTATCGGTGCGGCCATAGGCGCTGGCACCCATCCCGATGCTATGATCGCCCGTTGCACCGGTAGCAAATACGCGATAGCCGCTGTTTTTACCTGCATCCAGCAGATCGCTGGCGTCGACGGTGTCATACGAAATTACGCCGCCCAGCGCGCCGCTGCCGTACAGCAAGGCGGAAGGACCACGTACTACTTCAATACGTTTGATCAGCGCCGGATCGAGGAACGTGCTGTTCAGGTGTCCGGTATCAGTGCCCTGGCGCACGCCATCCACCAGTATCAGCACGCCACGGCGGTCATAGCCCCGGAGGTTAACGTCCTGACCGTTGGTGCGCCCGGTGCCGTCCAGCGTCAGACCGGGCACCTTGCGCAGCAGGTCGGCGGCGGAGCTGGCGGTCTGGTTTTCCGGCGCGGTGGCGTCAATCACGCTCACCATCATGGGGGCTTCAAAGGCGCTGCGGGCATTGCCGGTGGCGGTGACGGTGATCTCGTCTGCGGCGGCAAACGTAACGCCCGGCAGGGTGCTGACAATCGCCAGCGCCAGAAGAGACGGGCGTAAAGACGCGGATTGCAGGTGTGTCATAGCAACTCTCCATAAGAATTGAAAAGCGCTGGCTGCCTGGGGATCACCTGGGTGGCTGGCGAATGTGTTGTCTGGTTTATTTAGTCAGGATCAGTTTTCCGGCATTGGTCTGGCGCAGCAGGTAGTGCTGGCCGTCATGCTCGATAATGACCCGTCCCTCCTCACCCAACAGGCTTTTGCTGTCGATTCGGCGATCGGTGGGAGCAGGGGACGGCGCTGTGTGTGTTTTTGTTGGCGTTGCCGCGCTGTTATCGGTCGGTGACATAATGTTTATAAATAACAATCAATGTAACAATGATAATCATTATCAATAAACTGCAAATTCACGGCAAGCGTTTTTGTGAAAATTGTGTGACGGGATCAAATTTGGGGGAGAGGTGCGGTCTGATGCCCTCACCCCGACCCTCTCCCACGGGGAGAGGGTGAAGGGCACGTACCGTAGGCCGGGTAAGCGCAGCGTCACCCGGCAGGATTTTAAAAGCGCGTGTCCACGGCTGAAGCCAGCTTCTCCAGCAGCAGCTCGCTGTCTTCCCAGCTCAGGCACGGGTCGGTGATCGACTGGCCGTAGACCATTTGCTGTCCGGCGACGATCTTCTGCGTGCCTTCTTTGATAAAACTCTCCGCCATAATTCCTGCAATGGCGGTCGAGCCGCTGCGGATCTGCTGGCAAACTTCCTCGCAGACGTCCAGCTGGCGGCGGTGCTGTTTCTGACAGTTGCCGTGGCTGAAATCCACCACCAGATGCTCCGGCAGGTCAAATTCCGCCAGCGTTTCGCAGGCGGCGGCAATATCTTCTGCATGGTAATTCGGTTTTTTACCGCCACGCATAATGATATGTCCGAACGGGTTGCCGCTGGTCTGGTAGATGGTCATCTGGCCGTTTTTATCCGGGGAGAGGAACATATGGCTGGCGCGTGACGCGCGGATGGCATCTACGGCAATTCGGGTATTGCCGTCCGTTCCGTTTTTGAAGCCCACCGGGCAGGAGAGCGCCGACGCCATTTCACGGTGGATCTGGCTTTCGGTGGTACGTGCGCCAATCGCGCCCCAGCTAATGAGGTCGGCAATAAACTGTCCGGTCACCATATCCAGAAATTCGGTGGCAGTTGGCACGCCCAGCTCGTTAACCTGTAACAGCAGCTTGCGCGCCAGTGTAATACCGTGATTCACCCGGTAGCTACCGTTCAGATCGGGATCGGAAATCAATCCTTTCCAGCCCACGACGGTACGCGGCTTTTCAAAGTAGGTACGCATCACGATCTCCAGGCGATCCTGATACGTGCCGCGCAGCGTCTGAAGGCGTTGTGCATAATCCATTGCCGCGTCGAGGTCGTGGATGGAGCAGGGGCCAATCACCACCAGAAGACGTTTGTCTTCACCATTGAGAATTTTTTCGATGCGGCGACGGGAGGCCGTCACATGGTCCGCCACCTCGGCGGATACGGGATGCAGCCGGGCCAGTTCAGCCGGTGTGACCAGGCTATCAATGCGCGCGGTGCGCAGTTCGTCGGTTTTGTTCATGGAATGTCTCAGAAATTTTTTGCTTCATCGGCAGACTACCGGGAAGTGATGGCCATCACCTTAAACCAATCCCTGCTGATTTCAAGTTCGGGGCACGTCGCCCCGAGGATGGCATGATAATAACTGAAACTGGATTAATGTACTAGCATATTAGTACATGCGGCGATTCAGCCCCATGATATCGAGGATCTTGGTGGCAATTTCTTCTACTGAATAGTTGGTACTGTTCAGCCAGGGAATTTGATTTTTCCGGTATAGCGCTTCGACTTCGGAGACTTCCATTCGGCACTGGCGCATCGAGGCGTAGCGACTGTTCTCGCGACGTTCTTCGCGGATCGCCGCCAGGCGTTCCGGGTTGATGGTCAGCCCAAACAGCTTATGCTGGAGCGGCTTGAGTGCGGCGGGCAGCACCAGGTTATCCATATCATCGGCAATAAAGGGGTAGTTGGCGGCACGAATGCCAAACTGCATGGCCAGGTAAAGGCTGGTGGGGGTTTTACCGCAGCGCGACACGCCGAGCAAAATCACCTGCGCCTGGTCGAGATTGCGCAGGGAGATCCCGTCGTCGTGCGCCAGGGTGTAATCAATGGCGGCAATACGCGCATCGTATTTGGTCAGGTTACCGGGGTTCAGCCCGTGGGTACGGTGGGCGATCGGCGTCGGGTCGAGCTTCAGCTCGCTTTGCAAGGGAGCAACCAGCGCCTGCACGATGTCCTGACAGAAGCCCTCGCTTTGCAAAATGATGTTGCGGATCTCAGGGATCACAATGGAATAGAACACCAGCGGACGAACGCTGGTCTGCTGGTAAATGGCGTCGATCTGGTCCTTGACCGCTTTGGCCCGGCTCTCATTTTCCACGAACGGCAACGTGATGCTATTTATCGATACCGGAAACTGCGACATCACCGCGTGTCCCAGCACCTCGGCGGTAATCGCCGTCCCATCAGAAATATAAAAAACGTGGCGATCGACAGCATTATCCATTTTATCCACCCTGAATAGCGTACGTAATTGCCTGAAAGCATAAATTAAAAAAGTTAATTTCACAGCAAAGAACTTATCTGAATTTAAAATGAAATGGTGTTTTTGATTTTCCTGAAAAGTGGATTTCATTTTTCGAATAGCGGCTTTATTTCTATGGTTTTTGCCGGAATCTATAGGAATCATCGGGTTAGCGAGTGCCGGGAAACTGTCCGAAAAGTTGAAAATTTAAATTGCTTACACGATTCACCGTTTTTTTAGCGGAAATAAATATGCCAGTATAAATACGTAGTCAGGTGTTTCTTACTCCGATCAAATATCACAAAAGGATTGTTTCGATGTCCAACAATGGCTCGTCACCGCTGGTGCTTTGGTATAACCAACTCGGCATGAATGATGTAGACAGAGTTGGGGGCAAAAATGCCTCCCTGGGTGAAATGATTACAAATCTGTCCGGTATGGGTGTCTCCGTACCTAACGGGTTTGCCACAACCGCCGATGCGTTTAACCTGTTTTTAGACCAGAGCGGTGTAAACCAGCGCATTTACGACCTGCTGGATAAAACGGATATTGATGATGTCACCGAGCTTGCCAAAGCCGGCGCGCAAATCCGCCAGTGGATTATCGACACACCTTTCCAGCCGGAACTGGAAAAAGCCATTCACGACGCCTACAACCAGCTCTCCGCTGACGATGCGCAGGCCTCCTTTGCCGTGCGTTCTTCTGCAACCGCAGAAGATATGCCCGATGCCTCGTTCGCCGGACAGCAGGAAACCTTCCTGAACGTTCAGGGTTACGATGCGGTGCTGGTGGCGGTGAAGCACGTGTTTGCTTCCCTGTTTAATGACCGCGCCATCTCCTATCGCGTGCACCAGGGCTACGACCATCGCGGCGTCGCGCTTTCCGCCGGCGTGCAGCGCATGGTGCGCTCGGACGTAGGCTCTTCCGGCGTGATGTTCTCTATCGACACTGAATCCGGCTTCGACCAGGTGGTGTTTATCACCTCCGCGTGGGGTCTGGGCGAGATGGTGGTGCAGGGGGCGGTAAACCCTGACGAATTCTACGTTCACAAGCCTACGCTGGCGGCTAACCGTCCGGCAGTGGTACGTCGCACCATGGGCTCGAAAAAAATCCGCATGATCTATGCTCCGACGCAAGAGCATGGCAAGCAGGTCACCATTGAAGATGTGCCACAGGAGCAGCGGGATCGCTTCTCACTGACCGACGCCGAAGTGGAAGAGCTGGCGAAGCAGGCGGTGCAGATTGAAAAACACTATGGCCGTCCAATGGACATCGAGTGGGCGAAAGACGGACACACCGGCAAGCTGTTTATCGTGCAGGCGCGTCCGGAAACCGTCCGTTCACGTGGTCAGGTCATGGAGCGCTACACCCTGCACGCGCAGGGCAAAATTGTCGCGGAAGGCCGCGCAATTGGTCACCGCATCGGTGCCGGTCCGGTGAAAGTGATCCACGACATCAGCGAGATGAACCGCATCCAGCCGGGCGACGTGCTGGTAACCGACATGACCGACCCGGACTGGGAACCGATCATGAAAAAAGCGGCTGCCATCGTCACCAACCGCGGCGGCCGTACCTGTCACGCGGCTATTATCGCCCGTGAGCTGGGGATCCCGGCGGTAGTCGGCTGCGGTGACGCGACCGAACGCATGAAGGACGACCAGAAGGTGACGGTCTCCTGCGCTGAAGGCGATACCGGTTACGTGTATGCCGATATCCTCGACTTCAGCGTGAAAAGCTCCAGCGTGGATACCATGCCGGACCTGCCGCTGAAGATCATGATGAACGTCGGCAACCCGGACCGCGCGTTTGACTTCGCCTGTCTGCCGAACGAAGGCGTGGGCCTGGCGCGTCTGGAATTTATTATTAACCGTATGATCGGGGTGCACCCGCGTGCGCTGCTGGAGTTCGACGACCAGGACGCAAAACTGCAAAACGAAATCCGCGAGATGATGAAGGGTTACGACTCGCCGAGAGAGTTCTATGTGGGTCGTCTGACGGAAGGGATCGCCACGCTCGGCGCGGCCTTCTACCCGAAACGCGTGATCGTGCGTCTGTCGGACTTTAAGTCCAACGAATACGCCAACCTGGTGGGCGGTGAACGCTACGAGCCAGAAGAAGAGAACCCGATGCTGGGCTTCCGCGGCGCCGGACGCTACGTGTCGGAAAGCTTCCGCGACTGCTTCGCGCTGGAGTGCGAGGCGGTAAAACGCGTGCGCAATGACATGGGGCTGACCAACGTGGAAATCATGATCCCGTTCGTCCGTACCGTGGATCAGGCGAAAGCGGTGGTGGACGAGCTGGCGCGTCAGGGGCTGAAGCGCGGCGAGAACGGGCTGAAGATCATCATGATGTGCGAAATCCCGTCCAACGCCCTGCTGGCCGAGCAGTTCCTGGAGCACTTCGACGGCTTCTCCATTGGCTCGAATGACATGACGCAGCTGGCGCTCGGCCTGGACCGCGACTCCGGCGTCGTCTCTGAGCTGTTCGATGAGCGTAACGAGGCGGTGAAAGCGCTGCTCTCCATGGCCATCCGCGCGGCGAAGAAACAGGGTAAATATGTCGGGATTTGCGGCCAGGGTCCTTCTGACCATGAAGACTTTGCGGCCTGGCTGATGGATGAGGGGATTGATAGCCTCTCCCTGAACCCGGACACCGTGGTGCAGACCTGGCTGAGCCTGGCAGAGCTGAACAAGTAAAACCTGCACAACCTGAAAAAGGCGAGGATATCTGTCCTCGCCTTTTTTATTTTCCTGCGAATATGCTCACCATCACAAATAAAGCAAAAAACCAAATATCATAATTTATCTGTTAATTTAGACAATTGTTAGCGGGCAGGGCGTTGCTAATACTTGAGCCTTACCGCGTACATCCGTCGGGATGATGCGCGACTGGTTGAAATACGTTTTAACCTGATAAAAAGGCAAATAACAATGACAATCTCCTCTGTATTACGTACCAAAGATAAAATAGGTTATGGCCTCGGCGATATGGCCAGCGCGCTGGTCTGGCAAACGGCAACGTTATTTCTCGCTTATTTCTATACGGACGTATTCGGTTTGCCTGCGGCCATTATGGGCACCATGTTTTTAGTGGTGCGCGTGGTCGATGCGTTTGTCGACCCGTGCATTGGCGCGCTGGTGGACCGCACTCAGACCCGCCACGGTCGTTTTCGTCCCTGGCTGCTCTGGTTTGCCATTCCGTTTGGCGTGAGCTGCCTGATTACCTTCTACGTCCCGGATGCCGGGGCGACGGCAAAAATTGTCTATGCCTGCGTAACCTATGCCATCCTGAGCCTGATCTATTCCGCGATTAACGTCCCTTACTGCGCCATGCCCGGCGCGCTGACGCTCGACCCGCGCGAACGCCACTCGCTGCAATCCTGGCGCTTTGGCCTGTCGTTTATCGGCGGGTTGATTGTAACGGTCATCGCGCTGCCGCTGGTCTCATTATTAGGCCAGGGGAATGTGCAAAAAGGCTATTTCTATGCCATGAGCCTGATGGGGCTGCTGGGTATTGTTTTATTCTTCTGCTGCTTCTTTATGACCCGGGAGCGTTACTCGCCGCGCAATGACACCTCCGGCTCGATGCTGACGGATTTAAAACTGCTGGCCGCCAATAGCCAGTGGCGAATTGTTTTTCTGTTTAATATTTTACTGTTAACCGCCGTCGTGACGCGTGGCTCTGCGACCATGTATTACGTTAACTATGTTCTGTTACGTCCGGAACTGGTTTTTGCCTTTATTGTTTCCGGCATGGTGGCCTCCTTAAGCGGCGCATTATTATCTGAACGTCTGCTGGGGAAATTTGACCGGGTGCGTGCCTATCAGTGGACCATTATTTCTTTCGTTATTTTTGGCGCGCTGATTTTCTTCATTCCGCCTTCGCAGGTGTGGCTGATATTCGGTCTGAATATTGTGTTTAGTTTTATTCAGAACCTGACCACGCCGCTGCAATGGACCATGTTCTCCGATGTGGTGGACTACGAAGAACACCGTAGCGGCCGCCGCCTGGACGGGCTGGTCTTTTCTACCGCCCTGTTTGCCATCAAGTTTGGGCTGGCGCTGGGTGGGGCGGTGGTCGGTTGGGTGCTTGGCATGGTGGATTACGCGCCGGGTCAGGCAAACCAGGCGCCTCACGTTCTCGCAACCATCAATGCCCTGTTCACCCTGATCCCCTGCGCGCTGTTCCTCTGCATGGTGGCGCTCCTTGCCATCTACAAACTTAACAGCCGACTGGTGGACAGCATCGCCCGCGAGCTGGCCAGCAAACGCGATAGTCGAAACGATACGGGGCAGCTCAGCCCGGCAACCCAATCCGCACTACAGGAGTAAACCATGACTGCGATCTACAAGGACGCGGGACGTTCCGTACACGAGCGTGTCGCTGATTTACTGGCGCGTATGACGCCGGAAGAGAAATTTGCCCAGATGCACGCGTACTGGCTGATCCTTGATGAACACGGCAACCACCGCGAGCGCAGCGATCTGAGCGATGAATTCGCCGGCGTGAGTGAACAGGCGTCCCTCAGCGAAAGGCTGAAGCTGGGCGTCGGGCAAATCACCCGCCCGCTCGGCACGCACATTGTTGATGCAAAAACCGGCGTGCGTGCCGCCAACCGCCTGCAACGCATGATGATGGAGGAGACCCGGCTCGGCATTCCGGCGCTGTTTCATGAGGAGTGTCTGGTGGGGCTGCTGTGCAAAGATGCAACGCTGTTCCCGTCGTCGCTGAACTACGGTTCTACCTGGGACCCGGCGCTGGTGCAGCGCGCGGCGGAGCAGATTGGCAAAGAGGCCCGATCCGTCGGGTGCCAGCAGGGGCTGGCCCCGGTGCTGGATGTCTCGCGCGATGTGCGCTGGGGACGGACGGAAGAGACCTTTGGGGAAGATCCGTGGCTGGTAGGGGTGATGGCGACGGCGTACGTGAAGGGGTTGCAGGGCGATAAGCGCAATCTGCTGGCGACCCTGAAACATTACGTCGGCCACTCCTTCAGCGAAGGGGCGCGCAATCATGCGCCGGTCCATCTCGGTTTCAGCGAGCTAAACGATACCTTCCTGCTGCCGTTTGAGATGGCGGTAAAGCTGGCCAACGCCGGTTCGGTGATGCCAGCCTATCACGACATTGATAATCAGCCAGGGCACAGCGACCATTTTCTGCTCACCACCGTGCTGCGTGAACAGTGGGGCTTCGACGGCATTATCGTGGCGGATTACGGCGGCGTCAGCCTGCTGCACCAGCACCACGGGATTTCTCACGATCCAGCACAATCGGCGGCTCTGGCGTTTAACGCCGGGCTGGACGTGGAATTGCCGAAGGATGACTGCGCGCGTCATCTGGCGGAAGCGGTAGAGCGTGGGCTTATCTCAATGGCGAAAGTGGATGAGATTGTGGCGCGCGTGCTCAGTGAAAAATTCCGTCTTGGGCTGTTTGAAAAACCGTACGCCGACGAAGACGGTATCGATTTGCAGAATGAGGCGACCCGGCAGGTGGCGCGCGAGGTGGCAACAAAATCGATCACGCTGCTGGAAAATAACGGCATTTTGCCCCTCGGCGGAAAACCCCGTGTAGCGGTAGTGGGGCCGACGGCGGACGATCCACTGGCGTTACTGAGCGGCTACAGCTTCCCGGTTCACCTGATTATCAGCGATATGGTTGAAGAGACTTCGCAGGTGACCACCCCGCGCGCGGCGCTGGAACAGTACCTTGGCGCATCACAGGTACGTTACGCCAAAGGGTGCCACATTATCGAAAAACGGATGGCGGGCGCACCGGTGTTCCCGGGCGAAAGCGGCGGTAAACCGATGCAGCAATCGCCGGTTTCACAACGCACGGATCTGATCCCCGACGCCGTGAGCGCGGCAAAAGAGAGTGACGTGGTGGTAGCCTGCGTGGGCGACCTCGCCGGACTATTCCAGAGCGGCACCGTGGGGGAAGGTTCGGATACCGATTCGCTGGATCTGCCGGGCGTGCAGCAACAGCTGCTGGAGGCGCTGGTGGCAACCGGTAAGCCGGTGATTGTCGTCATGACGGGTGGGCGTCCTTATAACCTTCAGGGGCTGGAAGAGAAGGTGGCCGCGCTGATGATGGCCTGGGCGCCGGGGCAGGAAGGGGGCTGGGCGATTGCCGATGTCTTAACCGGCCGCGCGGAGCCGCAGGGCAGGCTGGTAGTGAGCGTGCCGAAAAACGCCGGGGCGATGCCGTACTACTATAACCACAAGCTGAAAAGCGGCGGCACGCCGTTTGCGTTCCATTTCGGCGCACTTTACCCGTTCGGTTACGGTCTCGGCTGGACGCAGTTTCGCTGGGGCGCGGCCCGCCTGGCGGAAAGCCGCGTCCCGATCGACGGAGAGGTGGCGTTAAGCGTCGATATCACCAACACCGGCGAGCGCAGCGGCAGCGAAGTGGTACAGGTGTACGTACGCGATAAGGTCGCCACGCAGGTGCGTCCGCTTCAGGAGCTGAAAGCGTTCCAGCGCGTTACGCTTTCACCGGGAGAAACCGCCACGCTGACCTTTACCCTGCCGGTGGAGATGTTTAATTTCACCCGCCGGGACGGGAGGCGGATTGTCGAGCCAGGGGAATTTGAGCTACAGGTTGGCGCGTCCTCGGCGGATATACGCGAGGTGGTGAACGTGCTGGTAACCGGGGAGACGCGGGAGCTGGCGGGGGAATGGCGCATGCTCAGCCGCTGTGACATTACACGGGCGTAAAAAGGATAAAAAAAAGCCCATCGTGGGAGATGGGCAAAGACTACACACAGCAATTCGTTGTTTCACTCAGGGGATTTCCATGCTTATAAATCAAGGTGTTGATTTATAACCGTGTCTTAATAGTAGGCATGCCAGGATTTTGAGTCGATCGGATTCGTCTCAATAGTTAAAGGCAGGTAAAGATTTCTTGAAGAGAATGACGGTTTTAGGCAGAAAAAGGCGGGTCTGACCAGTGCACAGAGAATAAATAGTTTAGCAACGTTTAAGTATTGCTGTGGAGAGTGTAGGCCGGGTAAGCGTTAGCGCCACCCGGCCTACGTTCTTACTGCGCGTTCTTATCTTCCAGTTCTTCAAGTTCGCTTAAGATGACGTCAGGGTCGGTTCCCGGCGGC
This sequence comes from Enterobacter sp. BIDMC93, assembly GCF_001037805.1. NCBI lineage: Bacteria > Pseudomonadati > Pseudomonadota > Gammaproteobacteria > Enterobacterales > Enterobacteriaceae > Enterobacter > Enterobacter sp. BIDMC93. The sequence continues at coordinate 3,139,697 of NZ_KQ089962.1, read as the reverse complement.
GGCACTTCATGCACCCAGGCGGAGAAGAGACGCCAGGTTACCGCAAGCAGCACCGGACCGATGAACAGGCCAATCATGCCGAAGGCAATTAACCCCCCGATCACCCCGGACAGGATCAGAATCAGCGGCAGGTCAGCGCCCATGCGGATGAGGAGGGGACGGATCACGTTATCCATGGTGCCCACCACGCAACTCCAGACCAGTAGCACCGTGCCCCAGGTCGTGTCCCCCGTCCAGTAAAGCCAGATAATGCAGGGAACCAGCACCAGCAGCGGACCGAGCTGAGCCAGACAGGTCATCAGCATGACGACGGTGAAAATGGTGGCATAAGGTACGCCGGAAATCGCCAGCCCGATTCCGCCAAGTACAGCCTGCACCAGCGCTGTGACCACCACGCCGAGCGCTACCGCGCGGACGGCCTGGGCTGCCAGCAGCACGGCCGCATCGCCGCGTTTACCTGCCAGTCGGGTGGCGAAATGACGTACCCCCAGCGCAACCTGCTCGCCGCGCCAGTACAGCAGGGCGCTGAAGACCAGCATCAACGTACAGTGCATCATGAAGCGACCAATGTGCGCAGCCTGCCCCACAAACCAGGTGGTGGTTGTGCCGATGTACGGACGCACTTTGGCCATCAGGGCGCTACCGCCCATCTCCAGCAGGCTGTGCCAGCCGCTGTACAGTTTTGCGCCCACAACAGGAATACTGTTCAGCCACGCGAGATCCGGCAGCGTCATATCACCGCTGGTGACCGCGCGAATAACCGGGCCGCTACTGTCAACCAGGCTGTTAACCAGCAGTGCAATGGGAATAATAAACAGCAGGAACAACAGCAGCGTCATCACCAGCACGGCCAGGCCGCGGCGACCAAACAGCAGTTTCTGCAAACGTAAGAGTAAAGGCCAGGTTGCGACGACGACGGTCGCGGCCCAGGCAAATCCGAGCACGAAAGGACGAACAATCCACAGACACGCAATAATCATAATGGCTAAGAACAGCACCGACAGCAGTATCTGCGCGACATCCCTGGGCTGACGAAGATTGACCATAAACGAAACTTTCCTTAAATGAACACCAGCAAGGCTGATGGGAATATAAACCGCATCTCTCTAATCATTAGTGATTTCAGCGATTTTTGACAGGCGGATTTTGCCCGTAATTCTACGAAGCACATAAGAAAAAAATGTGATAAAACTTTCCAGACACAACGCAAACGATTTCACACTATTCTCATTAGGGTCGACAGCAATGATCCCACAGATTTCTCAGGCACCGGGCGTCGTTCAGCTGGTGCTTAATTTTTTGCAGGCACTGGAGCAACAGGGTTTTACAGGTGACACCGCCACCGATTATGCCGACAGGCTGACGATGGCGACCGATAACAGTATTTACCAGCTTCTTCCCGATGCCGTCGTTTTCCCGCGCTCTACCGCCGATGTGGCGCTCATCGCCCGTCTGGCGTCGCAGGAGCGTTTCAGCACCCTGGTCTTTACCCCACGCGGCGGCGGGACGGGTACCAACGGGCAGGCGCTGAACCAGGGCATCATCATTGATATGTCCCGCTATATGAACCGCATCATTGAGATCAACCCTGAAGAGGGGTGGGTGCGAGTGGAAGCGGGGGTGATCAAAGATCAGCTGAATCAGTTTTTGAAACCTTACGGCTATTTTTTTGCGCCAGAGCTTTCCACCAGTAACCGCGCGACCATTGGCGGGATGATCAACACCGATGCCTCGGGGCAGGGCTCGCTGGTCTACGGCAAAACCTCCGATCACGTTATGGGTGTGCGGGCGGTGCTGCTGGGGGGCGATATCCTCGATACCCAACCGATGCCGATCGAACTGGCCGAAACGCTGGCAAAAGAGAGCACCACCAGCGGACGGATTTATCGTACCGTGCTGGAGCGCTGCCGCGAAAATCGCGAACTGATCCTCAACAAATTCCCGAAGCTTAACCGCTTCCTGACGGGCTACGATCTGCACCATGTCTTTAATGACGATCTGAGCCAGTTCGATCTTACCCGCGTACTGACCGGGTCAGAAGGGACGCTGGCCTTCATCACCGAAGCGCGTCTGGATATCACCCGGTTGCCAAAGGTGCGCCGTCTGGTGAATGTCAAATACAACTCCTTTGACTCCGCGCTGCGTAATGCACCGTTTATGGTGGAGGCGCGGGCGCTGTCGGTGGAAACCGTCGATTCAAAAGTTCTGAACCTGGCCCGGGAAGATATCGTCTGGCATTCGGTGAGCGAACTGATTACCGACGTGCCGGATAAAGAGATGCTCGGCCTGAACATCGTCGAGTTCGCCGGGGATGACGCAGAGCTGATTGAGAGCCAGGTGAGCACGCTCTGCCAGCGTCTGGACGAGCTGATTGCCCAAGGGGAAGGCGGCGTCATTGGCTGGCAGCTGTGTAATGATCTCTCCGGCATCGAGCGAATCTACGCGATGCGTAAAAAAGCGGTGGGGCTGCTCGGCAACGCGAAAGGGGCGGCGAAGCCGATTCCGTTTGCGGAAGATACCTGCGTGCCGCCGGAGCACCTTGCTGATTATATTGTGGAGTTTCGCGCGCTGCTCGACAGCCATGGTCTGAGCTATGGCATGTTCGGGCACGTGGACGCGGGTGTGCTGCACGTGCGCCCGGCGCTGGACATGTGCGACCCGCAGCAGGAGATCCTGATGAAGGAGATCTCCGACGAGGTCGTGGCCCTCACGGCCAAATACGGCGGCTTGTTATGGGGCGAGCACGGCAAAGGATTCCGCGCCGAGTACAGCCCGGCGTTTTTTGGCGAACAACTTTACGCCGAGCTGCGTAAGGTAAAAGCCGCTTTTGATCCCGATAACCGCCTTAACCCGGGAAAAATCTGCCCGCCGGAGGGCATTGATGCGCCGATGTTGCAGGTGGACGCCGTCAAGCGCGGCACCTATGACCGACAAATTCCGATTGCGGTACGCGCTTCCTGGCGCGGCGCGATGGAGTGCAACGGCAACGGGCTGTGCTTCAACTTCGATGTGAAAAGCCCGATGTGTCCGTCGATGAAAATCACCAGCAACCGCATTCATTCCCCGAAAGGGCGTGCCACGCTGGTGCGCGAATGGCTGCGCCTGCTGGCCGACCGCGGCGTTGACCCGCTCAAGCTGGAACAGGAGCTGCCGGAAAAACGCGCCAGCCTGCGCGGGCTTATCGAACGCACCCGCAACAGCTGGCATGCGAACAAAGGTGAATACGATTTCTCGCATGAGGTGAAAGAGGCGATGTCCGGCTGCCTGGCGTGCAAGGCGTGTTCAACCCAGTGCCCGATTAAAATTGACGTACCGGAATTCCGTTCCCGCTTCCTCCAGCTGTACCACACGCGTTATCTGCGCCCGATTCGCGATCATCTGGTGGCGACGGTGGAGAGTTACGCGCCGCTGATGGCCCGTGCGCCAAAAACCTTTAACTTCTTTATCAACCAGCCGCTGGTGCGCAAACTGTCAGAAAAACATATCGGCATGGTGGATCTGCCGCTGCTGTCGGTGCCATCGCTCCAGCGTCGGCTGGTGGGGCACCGCTCGGCGAACATGACCCTGGAACAACTGGAAGCATTAAGCCCTGAGCAGAAAGCGAAGGTGGTGCTGGTGGTGCAGGATCCGTTTACCAGCTATTACGATGCGCAGGTGGTGGCCGATTTTGTCCGACTGGCCGAGAAAATCGGCTACCAGCCGGTGGTGCTGCCGTTCTCGCCGAACGGCAAGGCGCAGCACATTAAAGGCTTCCTCACCCGCTTTGCGAAAACCGCGCAGAAAACTTCAGATTTTCTGAATCGCGTGGCGCAGCTCGGTATGCCGATGGTGGGCGTCGATCCGGCGCTGGTGCTCTGTTACCGGGATGAATATAAGCAGACGCTCGGCGATAAGCGCGGTGATTTTCAGGTCTTACTGGTACACGAGTGGCTGCCTGCGGTGCTGACGCAAACGCCCTCTCAGGAGGTGAGTGGAGAAGCCTGGTACCTGTTTGGGCACTGCACCGAAGTGACGGCGCTGCCGACGGCGCCTGCCCAGTGGGCTTCTATCTTTGCCCGGTTTGGCGCGAAGCTGGAAAGCGTTAACGTGGGCTGCTGCGGTATGGCCGGAACCTACGGCCATGAAGTCAAAAACCACGCTAATTCGCTCGGCATTTACGAGCTGTCGTGGCATCAGGCGATGCAGCGCCTGCCACGCAACCGCTGTCTGGCGACGGGCTACTCCTGCCGCAGCCAGGTGAAACGGGTGGAAGGTAACGGCGTCCGCCATCCATTGCAGGCTTTACTGGAGATTATCGGATGATCTGGAAACGTGCGGTCACGCTGGAGGCCTTAAATGCCATGGGCGCGGAGAACATGGTCGGTTTGCTGGATATCCAGTTCACGCGCATTGGCGACAACGAACTGGAAGCGACGATGCCGGTAGACAGCCGTACTCATCAACCGTTTGGCCTGTTGCACGGCGGCGCGTCCGTCGTGCTGGCCGAAACGCTGGGGTCGGTGGCGGGCTACCTGTGTACGGAAGGAGAGCAGAAGGTGGTGGGTCTGGAGGTCAATGCCAACCACATCCGCTCCGTTCGCAGCGGGCGCGTGCGCGGCGTCTGCCGGGCGCTGCATGCCGGAAGCCGTCATCAGGTGTGGCAGATTGATATTCTGGACGAGCAGGATCGCCTGTGTTGTTCATCCAGGCTGACGACGGCCGTTGTGTAAAGTTTCCGGATGTCTTGTTTTTGGTCAAAAATTAGCCGCCTGATTGTGATATACTGGTCACGTTTTGAACATAAGCGAGGACATCATGGATACTGAAATAACCCCAACACAGCTGGCAATTGAATATTTACGTCGCGATAAAAGCAATCTGTCTCCCGCCCAGTACCTGAAAAAGCTGAAACAGCTTGAGCTGGAATTTACGGATTTGCTGGCGCTCTCTTCAAACGAACTGAAAGAAGAGATCTACTTTGCCTGGCGGTTGGGCGTTCACGTCCATTAAGCAGTGAAGAAAAGGCCGCAAGCGCGGCCTTTTTTGTGTCTGACATTCAGTATCTGGCAGGCAGTTTGTTAATTTTAATCAGCCGGCCTTCTTCCATTTCGATGAACCCACCCGTTTTCAGATCAGCCAGGATCCGCATTACGCCACTGCGGGAAAGATGGGTTTTATCCCTGATATACCTTTCCGCCGTCACGCTGCGTCGGTAGCTGTCATCTTCCTGCATCAGCAGCACGAGCTGCTGGCGAATCATCTCGTACGCGGTTGGCGCGCCTTTCGGCATGACGTTGTGATAGAGGCGGTTATAGACAAACATCAGATGATTAGAAAGCAGCCCCCACAGCGCCTTCTCTTTGATAATTTCAGCCACCCGATCGGTCGTGAGCACACCAATCAGGCAAGGCGTTACCGTTCGGAGGTAGTCATTAAAATAAATGTCCGTCAGGTTAGCGAGGCCAAACAGGGCGGGACTGCGCGCCGTTGAAAGCATCATGTCGTCGCTTCTTCTGTATATGGCGACCGTGCCATCAAGAATTAAATAACACATGCTCTGCCCGTCAACCTGGAGATCAAGTTGCTCGCCGGGATCGGTTTTATGCGTGGCGCAGTGCGGCTGTAAATGAGAAATCAGTTCCTGAGCATAGGGAGAGCCGCGATGCGATGGTTTGTCAGAAGACATAGCGTTAACCTGGAAAGAGACTGTACTCTCTATAGTGTCGCTCTTCTTTTCCACCTTCTCCAGAGATAAATACAGCCTCAGTACTTACGGGGTAAGTGATGGATCTCAACTAGTACGCCACGCTCCATGGTGATGTATTTCCCCGTCCGCAACTCCGCGAGGATCCGCATAATGCCGCTGCGTGAAAGATAGGTGCGGCTTTTGATATAGGCCGCGGCGGTAATGTTTTGTCTTATGGCTTCCGGCTCCTGCATCAACTCAACCAGTTGAAAGCGGATAATGTCATAAGCCGACATTTGCGATATCTGGGCACAATGTTCGTAGACGCGCGATGCGGTGTAGATCAGCAGGTTTGAGAAGTGCTCCCATAAATTCTGTTGTGCGACAACATGATTGAAACACGCCAGCGAAACGCTGGCCACCTCTGAGGTTTCCAGCGCTCTGACGTACAGGTGTTCAGACGATAACTGGCTGCTCACGCCGAGTATAAATGGCGCGGATTCAGAATTTAAGACGATACCGTCCCCGCGACGGTGCAACGCCACGCTGCCATGCAACAGTAAAAAGCATTGACGGGTATCGCCGGAGCAATAATGGATAATTTCTCCTCTGGCAATAATGCTTCTCTCCGCATGCGGCAAAACATTATCGATTATTTTTTCAATGTGCTTAAAAGGCTTAGCGCCGAGCACTGTTGACTTATCAATATCTGACTCAGGCGCGAAACGGGTATTCATGTGAAACCTCACTGACTGATGCGATCATTTTTTGATCGGCATAAAGAATTATCTTAAAAACCAGCAGATCAGGGAATGTTTGCGGCGAGTCTAATTATAGACTCGCTTTTTTTGAGTCTTAATTAATTGAAATTGAAACCTTTTTTATTCAGGTCTAAAAGTAGACTTTGGCCATTATTCTTAAGGTGTTTCCGAGTGAATATGTTTTGTAATTGTTAAAAAAGGGTCTACAGCTAGACCTCAAAATTGATTGTATGCGGAAAAAGAGTTGTATAAATTTTGACTCGTCGGAAGGTCTTTTGTTTCTGCAACTGAATGTCGGTAATAAATAAAGTAATACGGGATATAAAATTATGAATACAAAATTGATGATGGCAATGTTAGCGGCAGGTTCTGTACTCACCATGACCAATGCATTCGCAGCGGCCGGTACCGTTAATTTTAACGGGAATATTCTGGATTCTGCCTGCGACGTTGATGTGGCATCCCAGAATCAGGTGGTGGTATTAGGCGATTATTATAAAACGGAATTCCCGACAACCGGGGCGAGAACGGCTGCGACGCAATTCAATATTATTTTGAAAAACTGTCCGGTAACGGTCACCAATGCAAAAGTCCGTTTTGACGGCACGCCGGATTTAACCAACGCTAGCCTGCTGGCGATTGATACGTCCGTGGCGGGGGCGGCCACCGGGGTGGCGATTAACCTGATGACGGCAGATAAAGCCGATCTGCCGCTGCACGGCAGCAACAGCTATATTTACCCGCTCAGCAGTACGGCTGATAATACGCTGAACTTCTACGCGCAGTATATCTCCACCGCGGCATCCGTGACCGCGGGCCCGGCTAACTCGGTCGCAAACTTCTCAGTGGTGTACAACTAAGTCAATGGCAGTAATTGGCGGGGGGCCGCCCGGCCCCTTGTTTTATGAGGTAAAAAAAAATGCGTTTTATCACGACAACGGGCCTGGCTATGGCGCTGTTACCGCTGACGTTAACATCCGTCAGTGCAGGAGTAATTATTGGCGGCACCCGTATTATTTTTGATGGGACTAAAAAAGAGGCGTCAATAGGTATTACTAATCCTGATAACGTTCCTTATTTAATCCAGTCGTGGATAGATGTTCAGGATGAACAATCGGGTAAAGCGCCTTTTATTATTACGCCACCACTGTATCGGCTGGACGGCGGGCAAAAAAACCTTGAGCGTATTGTCATGACCGGCTCACTGCCTCAGGGGCAGGAGAGTTTATTCTGGCTGAACATTAAAGCTATTCCTTCAGCCTCAAAGCAGATGAACTCGCTGCAAATTGCCGTCAAAACGCGCATCAAATTAATTTATCGACCAGAGACTCTTCGTGCGTCTACCCCCGAGGAGCAAGCCAATAAATTAACCTGGCGTCGTGCGGGAAATACCCTTCAGGTTAATAACCCTACGCCGTACGTTATCAATTTCAATGAAATTACGTTGGGTAATAAGAAACTTGACGATGTCACGTACGTGATGCCTTCAGGCACAGCCCGTTTTCCGTTACCGAACGGAACCAGTGGCAATACGCTGACGTTTAAAGTCATTAACGATTATGGCAGCCCTGGCGAATTACACCGGGCCAGTTTGTGATCCTTACGCGTTAATCAGGTGTTCGTCATGACAACGGCATTGAATACAATGCAGCCTGCGCGCCTGGCAATATTTATTGCCCTCGCGCTTGCTGGTGTCTCTCCCACACTGTATGCCAGTGAGACGTTTAATACGGAACTGGTAGAGCTGGATAATCCCGGAATGGGAAAAGCGGATTTATCTGCCTTTGAATCCGGCTCGCAGGCGCCCGGGACATACCACGTTGATATTATTCTTGACGATCGGCTGCTGGAAACGCGGGATATTCGTTTTATGGCAGTGAAGGATGCTAACGGCAGTGAAACGTTGCAGCCGTGCCTGAGTATCGGGCAGTTAAAAGCGTGGGGCGTGAAAACGGCGCTTTTCCCGCAGCTCGCCGCCGGGGAAAGTGAATGCGCCGATCTCAGGGCGATTCCACAGGCCAGCGCGGATTTTCAGTTTGGCGCCCAGCGTCTGGCGATTAGCATTCCACAGGCGGCTATAGACCTGCCAGCGAGAGGTTACGTTCCGCCGGATATGTGGGATGAAGGCATTACCGCGGCCATGCTCAACTACAGCCTGAGCGGGGCAAACAGCCGGGCAAGAAGCGGGGCAGGCACCCGCAGCGACAGCCAGTATGCAAACCTGCGGCCGGGGATCAACGTCGGTCCCTGGCGGTTACGCAACTACACCACCTGGTCCCGCGATGCGTCCGGCCAGGATAAGTGGGACAACGTATATACCTTGATGCAGCGCGCGATTATTCCCCTGCAAGCCCAGCTTACGCTCGGAGACAGTTCCGCGCCTGCCGATGTCTTTGACAGCATGCCGTTTCGCGGCGTCCAGCTGGCGTCCGACGACGATATGCTGCCGGATTCCCTGAAAGGCTATGCGCCGGTGGTGCGCGGTATTGCGCGAACTAACGCGCAGGTCGTGGTGCGTCAGAATGGCTATCAAATCTACCAAAGCTATGTGGCACCGGGCGCGTTTGAGATCGCGGATATGTATCCCACCGGCGGCGCGGGCGATCTTGATGTCACGATCGTCGAAGCTGATGGTAGTGAGCAACATTTCACCCTGCCGTACGCTTCGCTGCCGGTCCTGCAACGGGAGGGGCGCCTGAAATATGCCCTTACCGCCGGGCAGTATCGCTCGTATAACCGTAGCGTGGAGAAAACCCCCTTCGGGCAATTGACCGGAATTTACGGCCTCCCTCACGGTATTACGCTCTATGGCGGCGTCCAGGGGGCAGATAAGTACCAGTCGGCGGCTCTGGGGGTGGGCAAGAATATGGGCGATCTCGGGGCTGTATCCGCAGACGTCACTCAGGGCTGGTCAACGCCGGAGCATGCCGCGAAAACAAACGGTCAGTCGTGGCGGGCCCGATACAGCAAGAATTTTATCAATACCGGGACCAACTTTTCGATTGCCGGGTATCGCTACTCGACCCGCGGCTATTACGGGATGCAGGACGTCCTCGATTCGTACGGCGACAGCAGCGCGCTTCAGGACAGGCGACGTAACCGTGCCGAGCTGACGATGAGCCAGACGCTGGGGGACAACCTGGGCGCGCTTACCCTCAGTGCGGCGCGGGAAGATTACTGGAATGACGGTAAGTCGATGGCTTCGTGGAGCGTCGGCTATAGCAACTACTGGCACAACATCAGCTATGGCCTGACATGGACTTACAGCAAAAATGTCCGCTCAGCGTCAGAAACCCGCGACAGCCAAAAAAACGCTGACCATGACCAGCTTCTGGCGTTCAACGTCAGCATTCCGCTGGATAAATTTTTGTCGCAGACATGGGCTAACTATGGCATGAACGCCAGCGGGAATAACGGGACGACGCATAACGTCGGCCTGAACGGGGTAGCGCTCGAGAACCGTGCCCTGAGCTGGAACGTACAGCAGGGATACGGCACAGAGGGCGTGGGCTATACCGGCAATGTTAACGCGGACTACAAAGGCGCCTATGGCGAAGTCACGGCAGGTTATGGTTATGACAAAAACAGTGAACGCCTGAATTACGGGCTGCAAGGCGGCATTCTCGCCCATGCTGATGGCATCACGCTTTCCCAGCCGCTGGGGGAGACCAGCGTCTTAATCAAAGCCCCTGGCGCCCACGACGTGGATATCCGCAATCAGCCCGGTGTACGGACAGATTTTCGCGGATATACGGTCGTGAGCAACCTTTCTGTCTACCGGAAAAACGATCTCACCCTCGACCCGGAAACGATGCCGGACGATGTCGAGCTGGAGATCAACACTCGCACGGTGACGCCGACGCGGGGAGCGGTGGTGAGAGCCGATTATCTGCCGAAGTCAGGTCGCCGGGTGCTGATGACCTTGATCGACAACGACCGCGCCGTTCCGTTTGGGGCGGTGGTCACCCTTGTAGGTGATGACAGCGGCAGTTTTATTGTCGGCGATCGCGGTCAGGTCTATTTAACCGGGATGCGCGAGCAGGGAACGTTAGTCGCTACATGGGGAAGTCAATCCAGTCAGCGATGCCGCGCTGATTTCACGCTGCCGAATCACTCAACGTACGGTGGGATCGCTGATATGCGCGCCACCTGCCGTCAGGAACGCTAACATGAAATGTCTTAACGCGATGCTGCTGCTCTGTTTGCTCGCGGCGGCAAATATGGCTCGTGCCGGTACCTGCACCACCATCACCCCGCAGCTTTCAACCCTGTCCGTGGGGACGATCAACGTGCAGCGCGATGCGCCTGTCGGCACGGTGGTATTTTCTGGCGCGGCGTCAGCCACAGGCTCCTATCTTACCGGGTGTACTAATCCGCTGATGCTGGGATTCAGCCTGCGCTACAACGGCGCCACGTTGAGCAGCTACGGCAACCATGTTTACAACACGAACGTCAGCGGGATAGGGATACGCTTTTCTTCCAACGGCTATTTTGAAAACCCGAGCAATACGTTCTCGTACAATGCGCAGACCTCCTATGTGGACTGGTACGGCGGGAGGATTGAGCTGGTGGTGACGGGCCCGGTCTCATCGGGGGTATTAACCCCCGGGACGATCGGCGTCGTGACGCTTCAGGGAAGCGATGGCCTCTACCGTGACGGTCTGACCACGCAGCTCACCTCCGGCACCATCAATGCTCTGGCGTGCACGGTGAATACGGCCCAGCTGACGTTTCCGATAGGGGATATTCCCGCTTCGGCGTTCGGCTCCACGGTGGGCACTACGCCAGCGGGAGCACAGAACACGCAAAACCTGGGCCTGACCTGCGCCGCCGGAACCAATATTACGGTCTCGCTCAGTGGAATACAGAACCCGGACAGCGCCAATACCAGCGTGATGGCCTTAACCGGGCAGGGAAATGCCGGCACTGCGAAAGGGGTGGGGGTGCAGCTTATCTATAACGGTGCACCGCTGGTGATGAACAGCCGACTATTCTTGCGGCAGTCTGCCGGGGGGCAAGAGACGTTGCCATTAACGGCCCGATATTACCAGACGTTAACCCGCGTGGAGTCAGGTTCAGCGAATGCCTCCGCCACCCTTAATGTGACCTACCAGTAGCAGGTAAGAAGATGAAAATAAGATGCAGGACACTGCTGTTACTTGCCTTACTCAGCGGGAAGGTATGCTCCGCTGATAGCGTCAACATCGGTGTGACGGGAAATATCGTTGCGTCGCCGTGCATATTTAATGGCGGCAGCAACAGCCTTGATGTCAACCTGGGCAATATTCAGGCAACCAATATGGCGACGCCGGGCTCAACATCGGATCCGGTGCCTTTCAGTCTGCTGTTTACCCAGTGCCCAACCGGAACGCAGAGTGTGACCGTCGCTTTCACCGGCAGCCCCGATCCCGAGGCGGGTGCGGACTATTTTATGAACAGCGGTTCGGCCACGCATGTGGCGATAGCCATGCGCGATGCCCAAACCGGCGCGCTTAAAGGAACAGGCACCAGTATGACCCAGACCATTGCCGCGGACAGAACCGCGACAATGGCTATGCTGGCCTCGGTAAAATCTATGCCGGGAGGCGCCACGCCGGGGAGCATCAGTGCGGTTGTGGTGATGACGATGCAGTACAACTAAATGCCGGTGATAAGCCTTTTTTAAAGACGTTGGTGTGAACTATGTTAAATATTCTGATTCAGGAAACGGATCTGTTTTTTCAGGCTGGGCTACAGAGCTTTTTCGACGATTTTTTTAAGCATAACTTTCATCGCTCCATTACATTTCAGCTGGCGTTGACCAATGAAAACGTCAGCCAGGCCGATATTATTGTTCTTTCATTATGTCAGGGGGAAACGCTGACCTGTTTTCCGGAGTTACTGGCCCGGCAAAAAGGAATTGTGATAGGTCTCGTCGACGATGAGCTGCGCTTTTCGGCGCTGCCTTCCTGCTTTCAGGACATCATTTTTCTCCCGCGCCGGGCGTCGCTTGACCGTATTAGCGGCGTTCTGTTTATCGCGTGGTTCAGGACGCAATTACCAGGTTACACGTTGAATAAAAAGACCTGTTTCGACTGCCAGCATAAAGGTTTATCCCGGCAACAGATTCGTATTATGGTCAATTTTTACCGGGGGCTGTCGGTGGTGCAGACCGCGAACGCGTTGAAGATGAGCGAAAAAACGGTCTTTACCCATAAATATATGATGATGCAGAAATTTAATCTGCGAAGCGATTACGAGCTGATCGTACTATTGAGAAGGCTGATGGAGAAAAAGAGCCGTCCGAACCTGCTTCGCGATTACCTGGAAAATAATTATGCACAACAGATAACGTAAAACAGCAGCGGATAGCGGGCCGGGCAGCGATAGCCGCCACCCGGCAATGCATTTAAACGTTAACCGCAGCGATCAACCGCGTCTTCATGGTCTGGTATGCGGAAGCCGCAAAATCCTCCGCCCAGCGCTGGTCCTCGATCGCCTCCAGCTGCACGGCGCAATACTTCGTTTCCGGCGTTCTGGATATCGGGTCGAGATTATCCTGCGTCAGCTCATTACAGGCGCCAATCCACCACTGGTAGGTCATATAGATTGCTCCCGCATTGATGCGCTCGCTGATGCTGGCGCGCGTGATCACTTTACCCCGGCGTGAACGTACCCAGACCAGCTGGCCCTCGGCAATCCCCCGTTCATCCGCATCGGCCGGGTTCATTTGCACCCGGCCCGGCTCGTCGGCCAGGCTTTGCAGCGCCGCGCAGTTCCCGGTCATTGAGCGACAGGAGTAGTGACCCACTTCGCGCACCGTGCACAGTACCAGCGGGTAATCCGCATCCGGTGTCTCCGCCGGGGCGCGCCAGGGGGCGGCAAATAGCTGTCCTTTGCCAGTAGGGGTGTCGAACTGGTTATCCTTGTACAGGTAGGGGGTGCCGGGATGATCGAGGGATGGGCAAGGCCACTGCACATGGCCCATCTCGCCCATTTTTTCGTAGGTCACGCCGTAGAAGAGGGGGCACAGCTCGCGCATTTCGTCCCAGATCTGCTGGTTATCCTCGTAATGCATGGGATAACCCATCTCCGTGGCCAGCAGGCTGATGATCTCCCAGTCGCGCTTCACGTTGCCGCTGGCCTCAATGGCTTTGCCGAAACGCTGGAAGCCGCGATCGGCACAGGTGAACACGCCGGCGTGCTCTCCCCATGAGGTGGCAGGGAGCAGCACGTCAGCCACCTCTGCCGTTTTGGTCATAAAGATGTCCTGAACCACCACAAAATCGAGCGCCTCAAAGCCGCGGCGGACCAGCCCCAGATCGGCTTCTGTCTGAAGCGGATCTTCCCCCATGATGTAATACGCTTTGATCTTTCCTTCCAGCGCGAGATGTGGCACTTCGGTGATACGCGTCCCGACGCGATCGTCCATCCGGTTGACATTGATTTTCCACGCATCGGCAAATTTCAGTCTGACCGCCGGGTCAGTGACGTCCTGGTAGCCGGGGAACATATTGGGCAGAACGCCCATATCGCAGGCACCCTGAACGTTATTTTGCCCGCGAACCGGACCCACGCCGACGGCAGGGCGGCCCAGGTTGCCGGTCAGCAGCGCCAGGCTGGAGAGACCTTTCACCACATCGACCGCCTGACCAAACTGCGTGACGCCCATCCCCCACATCACCGTTGCTGAAGGCGCCGCTGCGAACATGCGCATTGCCTGACGAACATCCCGCGCGCGGATCCCCGTCAGATGTTCAACCTGCTCGGGTGCGTAATCTTTTACCGTCAGCCGGTACGCCTCAAGCCCTTCGGTAAAGCGGGCAACGTAGTTTTTGTCGTACAGTTCCTCTTCCAGCAGGACATAGCCAAAGGCATTGACCAGCGCCATGTTACTGCCATTTTTTAGCTGAAGATGAAGATCGGCAATGCGTGCCGTTTCAATATGACGCGGATCGCAGACGATGATTTTAGCGCCATTTTCACGTGCTTTAAGCACGCGTCGGGCGACGATGGGGTGAGAGTCGGCGCAGTTATAGCCGAATACCAGCAGGCATTTTGAGTTTTCAATATCGTTAATGGAATTGCTCATGGCGCCGTTGCCGAGGGTCTCCTGTAAACCGGCAACGGACGGACCGTGACAGACGCGGGCGCAGCAGTCGACGTTGTTAGTATTCAGCACCGCTCGGGCAAATTTTTGCATCACATAGTTGGTCTCATTGCCCGTTCCCCGTGAGGAACCCGTAGTCATAATGGACCGAGGGCCATACTGTTCTTTGATGCTTTTAAGCCTGTGAGCGGTATAGCGAATGGCCTCTTCCCAGGTAACAGGGGTAAAGGCCTCGCCTTTGCTGTAGCGGATCATGGGCTGCGTCAGACGGGGGGTAAGCAGCCGTGTGTCGTTAAGAAAGTCCCAGCCGTAGAACCCTTTCAGGCAAAGCGTGCCCTGATTGGTTACGCCATCAGCGGCTTCGGCACGGATAATCCGGTTATTTTTAACGACGAGGTTTAGTTTGCAGCCTGCACCGCAGTAGGGGCAGACGCTGGCGATTTTTTTCATCAATAACAGACCTGTTAAGAAATGAAGCAATGTTTACTGGAAAGCCCAGTCCCTTAGCGGACTAAGCAGGATCCATGCCACATTCAGCGTTCTTGATTAACAGGGCGTTAGAGGAGAGAGGGTGTGTCATCGTCAGTCTGTTCGTCAGAATTGACGATGACACGCTATCCGTAGGGATGGGGGAGGCGTTAAAGATCGTCCATGGTGTAACCGACGACAATTTCCAGCGTCTTGCGGATCACATCCGCCTTAACGACATCGTCGGTGGATTCCAGCGTCTGGATTAGCCAGAGAATGATCGCTTTGTTGGTCAAATGACCTTCGGAAGCAAGAACACAACGAACCGCAGTCGAAAAAATGGCAGACTCTTCAGCAAAGCGATCGCCTGCGTGACGGAAATACTCCGACAACGCGCTATCTAAAAAGGCGGAGTGGTATTCGGGTTGAAGCTGAATATTTTGTCTCATTTGTTCTCACCGTAGCTGTAAAGTTGTAGTCAATGTATCTTTTTAGGATCGGACGGTTTTCCATTTCCAAATAACGGCACTACATTGTCTCGGTTATTTTTGAGAGATCCCTCTCTCTGTATTCGTCCTTGTGCGGTTCTGCGACCTTTAAAAGCGACCGTGCCAGAGCTGATTTCAGCTATAACTCGCGCTAATGTCTCCCGCCGCTGGGGATCCGTTTCATATGCTTGCATGTTACGCAGACGCTGAACCAATCCCTCGGTCGTCACCGGACCGCGCTCCTTCAAAAGTGAAAGAGCGGCTTCTCCAATAAGCTTGTCGATTAGTCTGTCCGCATCACTGCTGTTCATGACATTAACGTTCGAAGAGCAGGCCAAGAAGCATGTGATAATGATGTTCCTCTTCCGGGCCATTGGCCTTTTCAAGGCGACTCAACAGTTTTGTGCAGAGCGATTTGCGATTCAGATTTCGCCCGTCGCTAAGGATTTCAACAACAACCTGACCCAATGTTTCCTGTTGGGTTGGAAGCGCGGCTTTTTCGAAATACTGCGCAATCGCTGTTGCCGAGTCTGCGAGGTGTCCGTTCTGCTGCATGTTTCGCTCCTGTAAATTTTCGTAATCAGTAACGTTACATTTAAGGTATACATAATTTTCAAATCTGTACATTTAAAATGTACAATTTTTTAAACATTTTATAATATATTTTATAAAATCATTATTTATCAGTTGCTTATTCTTATACGATTTACTGCGGTATTCACAAGATATATTGTACAATCCGAAGCGGCGTCGCAGAGTTGTACAAGCCCGTAAATGACGCAAAAAAGCCGTGTAAATCGTTGAGATGTAAATTATTTGTTGGGCAATTAATGTGCTATAACAGAGTTTTCCCCACGTGTTTTCGTGGTCACCCCCTCAATCTTCAGGATTAGCATGCTCACAACCATCATTTACCGCAGTCATATCTGCGAGGACGTTCCAGTGAAAGCGCTGGAAGACATGGTCGCTGCTGCAAATTGTAGAAATCGCCAGTTCGATGTGACGGGGATTTTGCTGTTTAACGGCACACACTTTTTTCAGTTACTTGAAGGGCCCGCTGATAACGTTAAGGAGATCTATGAGCTCATCTGCCGTGACCCACGGCATCACAACGTGGTCGAATTGTTAAGCGATCACGGGCCTTCAAGACGTTTTGGCAACGTGGGTATGGAGCTCTTTGACCTTCGTCAGTACGATACCGACGAAGTGCTGCAACAGGTACTCGATAAAGGCACAACGCGCTATCAGCTGACCTATAACGATCGCGCCCTGCAATTTTTCCGCACCTTCGTTGAGGCCACTGAAAAAGCCAACTACTTTGAGCTGCCTCCGGCTGACGCCTGGGAGTTTGTCACCGAAAATACGCCGTTATCCTCCCAGCCGACAGTAGTGGCAAAGGGCGCGGACTGTAGTTTCGCATTTCAACCTATCGTCGATCCGTTTATGCAGCAGGTAGTTTCCTGGGAAGCCCTGATCCGCACGCCGTCCGGTGAGTCCCCGGAAAGCTATTTTGCCAACCTGTCGCGTGAGGCGCTGTACGAATCGGATCTGAAGAGTAAACAGGTGGCTTTGTCGATGGCCAGCGCACTGGGCCTACAGACTCAAACGTTGTCCATTAATCTGCTGCCGATGACGCTGGTCAATGTTCCTGGCGCCGTCGATTTTTTACTGACGGCAATTGAGGCGAACGGTTTTGTGCCGGAGCAAATTGTGGTCGAGTTCACCGAGAGCGAGGCGATCTCGCGCTTCGAAGAGTTCACCAGCGCGGTCAGACAGCTTAAAAGCGCCGGGATCAGCGTGGCCATCGATCACTTTGGCGCGGGATTCGCCGGTCTGCAACTGCTGGCCCAGTTTCAGCCGGACAGAATCAAGATTAACCGTGACTTGATTGCCAACGTGCACAAGAGCGGCCCTCGTCAGGCGATCATTCAGTCAATTATTAAATGCTGCGCCTCCCTGGAAATTCTGTTCTGTGCGGTAGGCGTAGAGCTGGCTGAAGAGTGGATGTGGCTGGAATCTGCCGGGATTTCTCAGTTCCAGGGACACCTTTTCGCCAGCCCGCGCCTGGGGGGCATACCGGCGATTGCCTGGCCCGAGAAAAAGTACGATTTATAAAAACCTGTACGTAACTCTTAAAAGTGACCTGTACGTACGGCTAAATTTATACAACAATACATTAACGAGTGAGTGGTTCGTTGAGCCATTCACTTGTCTCAGAACGAGGAGTTAGTTATACAAATGATTTGTACAATCTGATAAGGTTGGTTTGGTTAGGTATGGAAGTATTGTGCGTGAGGGAGTTAATGGCCTATTACAGTATCGGCGAAGTGGCCGAACGATGCGGTATCAACCCCGTTACGCTGCGTGCCTGGCAGCGCCGTTATGGATTGTTGAAGCCGCAGCGAAGCGAAGGGGGTCATCGTCAGTTTGACGATGAAGATATCCTGCGTATCGAAGAGATCAAACGCCTGATGAAAACGGGTGTTTCGGTCGGTAAAGTAAAAGCGCTTCTTGAAAATACAGAAGTGATGACTCAGGGAAACTGGGCATCGTTTCAGGAAGAGATGTTAACCGTTCTGCGCTATGCCAGTCCGGCAAAACTGCGCGCCAAAATCGGCGAGTTCCGCCGTGACCATGCGATGGATGTTCTGATAGATAACATCATCACCCCTGTGCGGCAGCGAATGAACCAGGACCAGAATACGGTGCGTCACATGGCGAGCCTGCTGGACGGTGTCCTGATTGAGTTTGCCGTTGCAAGCCTGGGTGAGTCGCGAAAAAAAGCAGGTAAGGATGCGCTGCTGATTGGGTGGGAGTGCGACGACCGTACGCATTTGTGGCTGGAAGCGGCCCGTCTTGCCTACAAAGGCTGGCATATCGACGTGCTGGCTGAGCCGATTGATTCTCCACGTCCTGAACTCTTCCCCGGGCAAAAAATCTTCGTCTGGACCGGTAAAGCGCCTACGCCTCGTCAACAGGAGCAGCTCGACCACTGGCGTGAACAGGGTTTCGCCGTTTCGTTCCATCACTGATGTTAAGGGGTCCGTCAGGGCCTTTTTGTCTTTTCGAGTCAGCTTTCTTATTGGAAGATAGCTATCTCAAAAATAGGTATTTCCAATACAATTTTTATCATTGCCCGTCACCTTACCGCCTTTCTTATGAAATGCATTATTTATCAATACATTGAACAAATCTAACCATCCCATCCGCATCCCGTCACAGGGTCTATGCTTAATGAAAGTAGCCAAAAAGGGCGGTTTAGCCCAAAGCCCCTGCTCGCAGGGGGTTGAAGTGATAATCGTTATCACTAACATGGTGTTATGCCCTGGTGGCTTATCAGATGAGGTGGACCTATGGAACTGCATTCAGAAACCTTCAATCCGGCCGATTTTGCCTGGCGTGGTTTAACGCTGACGCCCGCGGCGGCGGCGCATATTCATGAGCTGATGGCAAAAAATCCCGACATCCTCGGCGTACGCTTAGGCGTTAAGCAGACTGGCTGCGCGGGATTTGGCTACGTGCTGGATACCGTAACCGAACCTGAAAAGGACGATCTGGTCTTTGAAACCGACGGTGCAAAGTTATACGTCGCGCTACAGGCGATGCCGTTTATCGATGGAACCGAAGTCGACTACGTTCGGGAAGGTTTAAACCAGTTATTCAAATTTCATAACCCGAAAGCCCAGAACGAATGCGGCTGCGGCGAAAGCTTTGGGGTATAGGCGGTACTATGTCTCGTAATACTGAAGCAACGAGTGATGTAAACACCTGGAGCGGCGGACACCTCAACTATAAAGAGGGTTTCTTTACGCAGCTGCAAACCGATGAGCTGGCGAAAGGCATCAACGAAGAGGTCGTGCGCGCCATTTCGGCGAAACGTAACGAGCCGGAGTGGATGCTGGAGTTTCGCCTGAGCGCATTCCGCGCGTGGCTGGAGATGGAAGAACCCCACTGGCTGAAAGCGCATTACGATAAGCTGAACTATCAGGATTATAGCTACTACTCCGCGCCCTCCTGCGGCAGCTGTGATGATACCTGTGCCTCGCAACCCGGCGCGGTTCAGCAAACCGGCGCGGAGAACAGCTTCCTGAGTAAAGAGGTGGAAGAGGCGTTTAATCAGCTCGGCGTGCCCGTGCGCGAAGGCAAAGAGGTGGCGGTAGACGCCATTTTTGACTCCGTCTCGGTGGCAACCACCTACCGTGAAAAACTGGCGGAGCAGGGGATCATTTTCTGTTCCTTTGGTGAAGCCATTCACGATCACCCCGAGCTGGTGAAAAAGTATATTGGTACCGTGGTGCCGAGTAACGATAACTTCTTCGCGGCACTGAATGCGGCGGTGGCGTCAGACGGTACTTTTATCTACGTGCCGAAAGGCGTGCGCTGCCCGATGGAGCTCTCGACCTATTTCCGCATCAATGCGGAAAAAACCGGTCAGTTTGAACGCACCATCCTGGTGGCTGATGAAGGCAGCTACGTCAGCTATATCGAAGGCTGTTCGGCACCTGTGCGCGACAGCTACCAGCTGCACGCGGCGGTGGTAGAGGTGATCATCCATAAAGACGCGGAAGTGAAATACTCTACGGTACAGAACTGGTTCCCGGGCGACGGCAACACAGGTGGTATTCTGAACTTCGTCACCAAGCGTGCGCTGTGCGAAGGCGAAAACAGCAAGATGTCCTGGACGCAGTCAGAAACCGGCTCCGCCATTACCTGGAAATACCCGAGCTGTATTCTGCGCGGCGACAACTCCATCGGTGAGTTTTACTCCGTGGCGCTGACCAGCGGTCATCAGCAGGCCGATACCGGCACCAAGATGATCCACATCGGTAAAAACACCAAATCGACCATCATCTCAAAAGGGATCTCTGCTGGTCACAGCCAGAACAGCTATCGCGGGCTGGTGAAAATCATGCCGAC
This sequence comes from Enterobacter sp. BIDMC93, assembly GCF_001037805.1. NCBI lineage: Bacteria > Pseudomonadati > Pseudomonadota > Gammaproteobacteria > Enterobacterales > Enterobacteriaceae > Enterobacter > Enterobacter sp. BIDMC93. Next base: position 3,119,309 of record NZ_KQ089962.1, on the reverse strand, counting down.
GGCAACCAACGCGCGTAACTTCACCCAGTGCGACTCCATGCTGATTGGCGCGGACTGCGGGGCGCATACCTTCCCGTATGTGGAATGCCGCAATAACAGCGCCCAGCTTGAGCATGAGGCAACTACGTCACGTATTGGTGAAGATCAGCTTTTCTACTGCCTGCAACGCGGGATCAGTGAAGAAGATGCGATTTCAATGATCGTTAACGGCTTCTGTAAGGACGTGTTCTCTGAACTGCCGCTGGAATTTGCCGTTGAAGCCCAGAAACTCCTCGCCATTAGTCTTGAACACAGCGTCGGTTAAGGAAAGCACATGTTAAGCATTAAAGATTTACAGGTTAGCGTGGAAGAGAAAGAGATCCTGCGTGGCCTCAATTTTGACGTCAAACCGGGTGAAGTTCACGCCATCATGGGGCCAAACGGCTCCGGGAAAAGTACGCTTTCAGCGACGCTGGCAGGACGCGAAGATTATGAAGTCACCAGCGGCTCCGTTGAGTTTAACGGCAAAGATCTGCTGGAGATGTCGCCGGAAGAGCGTGCCGGCGAGGGCATCTTTATGGCCTTCCAGTATCCGGTGGAAATTCCGGGCGTCAGCAACCAGTTCTTCCTGCAAACCGCGCTGAACGCGGTGCGCAAGTATCGCGGCCTTGAGGCGCTGGATCGCTTTGACTTCCAGGATCTGATGGAAGAGAAGATCAAGCTGCTGAAAATGCCGGAAGATCTGCTGACCCGCTCGGTAAACGTGGGTTTCTCCGGCGGTGAGAAGAAACGTAACGATATTCTGCAAATGGCGGTTCTGGAACCGGCGCTGTGCATTCTCGATGAGACCGATTCAGGGCTGGATATCGATGCCCTGAAGATCGTTGCCGACGGGGTGAACTCCCTGCGTGACGGCAACCGCTCATTTATCATCGTGACTCACTATCAGCGAATTCTGGATTACATCAAACCGGACTATGTCCACGTGCTTTACCAGGGACGCATTGTGAAATCCGGTGACTTTACGCTGGTTAAACAACTGGAGGAGCAGGGTTATGGCTGGCTTACCGAACAGCAGTAATGCACTTCAGCAGTGGCACCGGCTGTTTGAAGCGCAGGGTGGAGCGCGCTCTGAACAGGCTCAGCACCATCTCCAGCAGATGCTGCGTCTCGGTTTACCGACGCGTAAACATGAGAACTGGAAATATACCCCGCTGGATGGCCTGCTGAACGGCGAGTTTGTCACCCGTCTGGCGCAGGTCAGCCCCGATCAGCGCGACATGCTGGCGCTGAGCGTGGATGCCGTGCGTCTGGTGTTTGTCGACGGTCTGTTCCGTGCGGAGCTGAGCGACAGCGTGCAGGAGAGCGGGTTCGATATCGTCATTAACGATGAACGTCAGTCGCTGAACGCGCCCGTTCAGCCTGAAGTCTTCCTGCACCTGACAGAGAGCCTGTCGCAATCTGTCACCCATATTCGCGTTAAGCGTAACCAGCGCCCGGCGAAACCGCTGCTGCTGATGCATATCACCCAGGGCGTTGAGGGTGATGAGATTAACACCGCCCACTATCGCCACCATCTTGAGCTGGCAGAAGGGGCGGAGGCGACGGTGATCGAGCATTACGTCAGCCTTAACGACACCCGTCATTTTACCGGTTCGCGTCTGACGATGAACGTGGCGGCCAATGCCCAGCTGCACCACATCAAGCTGGCGTTTGAGAATCCGCTCAGTCACCACTTCGCCCACAACGATATTCTGCTGGGCCAGGATGCCGCGGCGTACAGCCACAGCTTCCTGCTTGGCGGCGCGGTGCTGCGCCACAATACCAGCACCCAGCTGAACGGTGAAAACACTACGCTGCGTATTAACAGCCTGGCGATGCCGGTGAAGTCAGAAGTGTGCGACACGCGCACCTGGCTTGAGCATAACAAAGGCTACTGCAACAGCCGTCAGTTGCACAAAACCATCGTCAGCGACAAAGGACGTGCGGTGTTTAACGGCCTGATCAACGTGGCGCAGCACGCCATCAAAACTGACGGGCAGATGACCAACAACAACCTCTTGCTGGGACGTCTGGCAGAGGTGGACACCAAACCACAGCTGGAAATCTATGCGGACGACGTGAAATGCAGCCACGGCGCGACGGTCGGGCGTATTGACGATGAGCAGATGTTCTACCTGCGCTCGCGCGGGATAGACCAGCAGGCCGCGCAAAAGATGATTATTTACGCCTTTGCGGCTGAGCTGACGGAAGCGCTGCCCGATGGCGGACTTAAACAGCAGGTGCTGGCCCGTATCGGTCAGCGGCTGCCTGGAGGCGAAGCATGACATTTCCCGTAGAGAAAGTCCGGGCAGATTTTCCGGTACTGACCCGCGAAGTGAACGGTCTGCCGCTGGCCTATCTCGACAGTGCGGCCAGCGCGCAAAAACCAAATCAGGTGGTGGATGCGGAAGCCGAGTTTTACCGCCACGGTTATGCGGCGGTACATCGCGGGATCCACACCCTGAGCGCCGAGGCGACCCAGCGCATGGAAAACGTGCGCACTCAGGTTGCGGCCTTCCTCAACGCGCGTTCGCCGGAAGAGCTGGTATTCGTGCGCGGCACCACCGAAGGGATCAACCTGGTGGCTAACAGCTGGGGCAATGCGCAGGTGCACGCGGGGGATAACATCATCATCACCCAGATGGAGCACCACGCCAACATCGTGCCCTGGCAGATGCTCTGTGAGCGTGTGGGGGCGCAACTGCGGGTGATCCCCTTGAATGAAGACGGCACGCTCCAGCTGAAAAAGCTGGACGCCCTGCTGGACGACAGAACGCGGCTGGTGGCGGTGACCCACGTTTCAAACGTGCTGGGGACGGAAAATCCGGTGGCGCTGATCGTCGACAAAGCCCATCAGGTTGGTGCGAAAGTGTTGATTGATGGCGCCCAGGCGGTGATGCACCATGCGGTTGACGTTCAGGCTCTGGACTGCGATTTCTACGTCTTCTCCGGGCACAAGCTGTATGGCCCGACGGGCATCGGCGTGTTGTATGTGAAAGAGGACATTCTCCAGACCATGCCGCCGTGGGAAGGGGGCGGGTCAATGATCGCCACCGTCAGCCTGACGGACGGCACAACCTACGCCCGTGCGCCCTGGCGCTTCGAGGCGGGTACGCCCAACACGGGCGGGATCATCGGGCTGGGCGCGGCCATTAGCTACGTCTCTGAAACGGGGCTGGCGGCGATTCAGGAGTACGAACAGCTGCTGATGCATTATGCCTTGCAGGAGCTGGCCAGCGTCCCGGAACTGACCTTATATGGCCCTGCTGACCGTCTGGGTGTGATAGCCTTCAACCTCGGTAAGCATCACGCCTATGATGTGGGCAGTTTCCTTGATAATTACGGCGTCGCCGTACGTACCGGGCATCACTGCGCGATGCCGCTGATGGCGTATTATCAGGTACCGGCTATGTGCCGCGCATCGCTGGTGATGTACAACACAACGGAAGAGGTCGACAGACTGGTGGCGGGACTAAAACGTATTCACCAGCTGCTTGGCTAACGGAGAGGCGAGAGATGGCAGATTTGCCGGACAGAGATAAATTGCTGCGCAACTTTGGGCGTTGCGCGAACTGGGAAGAGAAATACCTTTATATCATCGAACTGGGTCAGCGCCTGCCGCCGCTCAGCGAAGAGGCGCATAACCCGGACAACATCATTCAGGGCTGCCAGAGCCAGGTCTGGATCCTGATGCAACAGACGGATGAAGGCGTAATTCAATTACAGGGTGACAGCGATGCCGCCATTGTGAAGGGGCTTATTGCCGTCGTATTTATTCTTTATCACCAGATGTCGGCGCAGGATATTGTCGCCTTTGACGTTCGCCCGTGGTTTGAAAAAATGGCCTTAACCCAGCACCTCACCCCGTCCCGATCCCAGGGACTCGAAGCGATGATCCGCGCCATACGCGCCAAAGCCGCAATCCTTAGCTAAACTGACAGAACAGCATTCATTCTGTTTCGCGGGGTGGTTTCCACCTCGCTGGTTTTTCAGCTTTCTGACGTTTGGTCAGTGAATAAGGAATCTCAGCATGAAGCGCGCGTCTCTAATAACTTTATTACTCCTTGGTTCGCTCAGTACTGTTAATTCAGCCTGGGCGGTTGATTATCCTTTACCGCCCGCAGGCAGCCGCCTGATTGGGCAAAACCAGACATACACCATTCAGGAAGGTGACAATAAACTTCAGTCTATCGCTCGTCGCTTTAATACCGCCGCACAGCTGATCCTTGAAACCAATAATACCATTGCACCGGTGAACCCTGCGCCAGGAACGGTCATTACGATCCCTTCCCAGATGCTACTGCCGGACACCGAGCGCGAGGGCATCGTGGTGAATCTGGCGGAGCTGCGTCTTTACTTCTATCCGCCAGGCGAAAATATCGTGCAGGTCTATCCGCTGGGTATTGGTCAGCTTGGGCTGGAAACACCGGTCAGCACCACCCGTGTGAGTCAGAAAATCCCTAATCCTACATGGACCCCCACAGCGGGCATCAGAGCGCGCTCACTGGCCCAGGGCATTAAACTGCCGCCTGTGGTACCCGCAGGGCCAAATAACCCGCTGGGGCGCTTTGCGTTGCGTCTGGGCATCGGGAATGGGGAATATCTTATTCACGGCACCAGCGCGCCGGACAGCGTAGGGCTGCGGGTCAGCTCGGGCTGTATGCGGATGAACGCGCCGGATATCAAAGCGTTGTTTGAGCAAGTGCGCGTCGGCACGCGGGTGCAGATCATCAATGAGCCGGTGAAGTTCTCCGTCGAGCCGGACGGCAAACGTTATATCGAAGTGCACAGGCCGCTGGCGCAGGCTGAGGGCGAAAACCCACAGACGGTGCCGTTCACGCACTCGGCGGCGTTTACCGCCTTTGCAGCGGAATCAGGTAGCGATAAAACGCTTATCGATAAAGCCCTGGCGCGCAGAGCGGGGATCCCGGTTGCCGTGTCAGCAGGCAGTGGTTCTTCAGCCAGCAATTCTGTCCTGTCGGTACAGAACAGTCGTGTCTCAGCGGCGGTGGCGGAAGGCGAGGGAGAGAAAGCGCTTCAGTAGAGGTTTGACGAAGGCAAAAAAAATGGCGCACAATGTGCGCCATTTTATTAACAGGTACTATTACTTACGGTATTTAGTAGCCTGGTTGTCCAGACGCTGGTTAGCGCGAGCTGCGTCGTCTTTAGCAGCCTGAACGTCGGAACGCATTGCGTTCACGTCGTTGCTCAGCTGGTCAACTTTAGCGTTCAGAGTCTGAACGTCAGAAGACAGCTGATCGATTTTAGCGTTGCTGGAGCAACCTGCCAGCAGAGTTGAACCCAGGATTACCGCGCCCAGTACCAGTTTAGTACGATTCATTATTAATACCCTCTAGATTGAGTTAATCTCCATGTAGCGTTACAAGTATTACACAAAGTTTTTTGGGTTGAGAATATTTTTTTGATGGGATTACGCCTATTTTTGATCGTTCGCTCAAAGAAGCAACGAAATCGGCAATTTTGACGAAAAAGCTATGTTAAAAAAGGCATTTTTCATCGGATTCATCTTAGATAAATCGCGATTAAATAGAAAAACCCGATTTGCTTTTTGAATAGTTCTGGTTAAAGGCGGGAATAAAAAAAGCGCCCCGAAGGACGCTTTTTAACAAAACAATAATTTGTTCGTGAAATATTACAGCACGTGGACAGATGCAGTGTTGGTGGTGCCGCTTGGAACCAGCGCGCCAGAAACCATAACCACCACGTCGCCTTTCTGGGCCAGGCCACAATCAACCAGTTCCAGAGCCACTTCTTTACCCAGACGATAGAAATCATCGGTAGAGGCAATCTCTTTCACCAGGTGTGGGATCACACCTTTGCTCAGCACCAGCTGACGCGCGGTAGTTTCGTTGGTGGTCAGCGCCAGAATGGTCGCATCCGGGAAGTATTTACGCACGGCACGCGCAGATTTACCGCCCTGGGTCGCCACGACAATCAGTGGGGCTTCCAGTTTCTCAGCGGTTTCTACCGCACCACGGCACACGGCTTCGGTGATGCGCAGTTTACGGCTGTCGTTGTTGTAATCCAGACGGCTTTTCATCACGCGGTCGGTACGCTCACAGATGGTCGCCATGATGCTGACCGCTTCCAGAGGGTATTTCCCTTTTGCAGATTCGCCAGACAGCATAACGGCATCGGTACCGTCGAGGATGGCGTTTGCTACGTCGCCTGCTTCAGCGCGGGTAGGGCGTGGGTTTTTGATCATGGAGTCCAGCATCTGCGTTGCGGTGATAACCACTTTACGCGCGCGAACACATTTCTCGATCATCATCTTCTGCGCGAAGATCACTTCTTCAACCGGGATTTCAACGCCCAGGTCGCCACGCGCTACCATGATACCGTCAGACGCTTCGAGGATTTCGTCGAAGTTGTTCAGGCCTTCCTGGTTTTCGATCTTGGAGATGATCTGAATGTTCTCGCCGCCGTGCGCTTTCAGGTGCTCACGGATCTCAACCACGTCAGAACGTTTACGGATAAAGGAGGCAGCAACGAAGTCCACGCCTTGTTCGCAGCCGAAGATCAGGTCTTGTTTGTCTTTTTCAGCCAGCGCTGGCAGAGCAATGGACACACCCGGCAGGTTAACGCCTTTGTTTTCGCCCAGATCGCCGTTGTTCAGCACTTTACAGATAACCTTGTTACCTTCGATCGCCGTCACTTCCATGCCGATCAGGCCGTCATCCACCAGCACGGTGTTGCCAACGGACAGATCGCTGGTGAAGCCTTCGTAGGTCACGGCAACGATTTCGTTATTACCTACAACGGATTTGTCGGTGGTGAAGGTGAAGGTCTGGCCCGCTTTCAGGGAAACGTCGTTACCGCCTTCCAGTTTGATGGTGCGGATTTCAGGACCTTTGGTGTCGAGCAGGATTGCCGCTTTTTTCCCGGTCTTGCTCATCACGTTGCGCAAGTTCTGGATACGCTGACCGTGTTCAGCATAGTCGCCGTGGGAGAAGTTCAGACGCATCACGTTCATGCCGGCATCCAGCATTTTGCTCAGCATCTCTTCGGATTCGGTTTTCGGGCCGATAGTACAAACAATTTTCGTCTTTTTCATGACAGTCTTAGTCTTTAAGTTGGGAAGGATATGGAAATCTCGCTCCGGGGGCGCACCGCCGCGGAGTCAAACCTGTGTTGCGAAAGAGTATATGACACGCACTAAGAATAGGTGACATCAAATGAGCGTGCAGAAGAAAGTGTGCCTGAGTGCCAGCCCAACGAAGGAGAGGAGAAGTTGTACGTTGTTTTTTGTATTCCAAGCGCTGAAACCATTCACCAGGGATTTGGCGCGCATTATACGCTGATTTACAGTAAAAAGGAAAATGGAAACAGCGTTTCAAAACAATCTGTGCAGATTCACATAAGTTTGTTATCAAGGCGTTAAGGTCTAATGTCATCTTATGACGGCAGGCGCAACGCCCGCCGTTTTTTGCTCACTTTTCCAGCGCCTGCTGAAGGTCGGCGATCAGATCCTTCGCATCCTCAATCCCCACCGACAGGCGGATAAGCTGCGGCACAATGCCGTTTGCAAGACGCTGCGCCAGTGGTATGGAGGCGTGGGTCATGCTGTAGGGCTGGCTCACCAGACTCTCCACACCGCCCAGACTTTCCGCCAGGGTAAAGAGCTTTAGGTGACGGATCACCTCTGTCGCGTGTTGCGCATCGCCTTTAATCACAACGGAGATCATGCCGCCCGGCAGCGCCATTTGTCTGCGGGCCAGCGCATACTCGGGATGTGACGCCAGCCCGGGATAGAACACGCGGTCTACCTGCGGATGCTGCTCCAGCCATTGCGCAATTGCCAGTGCGTTGGCGCTGTGCTTCTCAACGCGCAGTGAGAGGGTGCGAATCCCCCGCAGCGTCAGGAAACTGCTGAACGGGTCCAGAACGCCGCCAACCGCGTTTTGCAGATAGCCCAGACGTTCCGCGAGATCCTTATTTGCCCCGACAACAGCCAGCCCGGCAACCACGTCTGAATGACCGTTGAGATATTTAGTGGCGGAGTGGACCACTATATCGAACCCCGCCTCCAGCGGCCGGTGAATGACCGGGGAGGCGAAGGTATTATCCGCCACGCTGATCGCATTATGGCGCCGGGCAATGTCCGCGATGGCCTCCAGGTCGGCCAGTTTCAGCAGCGGGTTCGTTGGCGTTTCCACCCAGATCATGCGCGTGTCCGGGCGAATGGCGGCCTCAAGCCCGGCTACATCGTCCGGCTTAACCCAGCTCACCTGTAACCCGGTGCTGCGCTTGCGCACGTTTTCGATCAGGCGATACGTACCGCCATACACGTCGTCAATGGCGACGATATGGCTGTCTTTATCCAGCAGTTCGAGCACGGTGGAAATGGCTGCCAGCCCTGACGCGAAAGCGTACCCGCGCGTGCCGCCTTCCAGTTCGGCGATGGCGGTCTCCAGCGCGTGGCGGGTTGGATTGCCGCTCCGGGAGTATTCGTAGCCGGTATGTTCACCCGGTGCCGGTTGCGCAAACGTCGACGTGGCGTAAATTGGCGGCATCACGGCGCCGTGCGGGTCGTGATACTCACCGCTGTGAACGCTGAGGGTGGCCAGGTTTTTCATCTTTTGCTCCTTTTATTTTGTCAGGCGGTTACGCCAGGCGGTGAGTACATCACTGCGTGTGATTAGACCCAGAAAGCGATCTTCGTCATAAATAATCGCCACCAGGCCACGGTCAAAGATGGCGTACAGGGCGCTCTCCGGGGCCTGCTTATCCAGATATTCGACCTGACGCGTCATGGCCGCCGTCACGGGGAGAGAGAAGCGATCGGCATCTCCCCCGATGTGTCGCAGCAGGTCCCACTCGTCGATGATGCCGACGACCTTGTCGTTATCGAGCACCGGCAGCTGGGAGATGTCGTACAGGCGCATGCGGGCCAGCACGGTGGAAAGCGTGTCGTCCGGGGCGGCAGTCACCGTCGCGCCTTCATCGTGGCGCAGGGCAATATAGTCCGAGAGATCGCCTGCCTGCGGACGCGAAATCAGCCCCTGCTGGCGCATCCAGTCGTCGTTGAACATCTTCGAGAGGTATTTATTGCCGCTGTCGCAGGCGAAGGTGACCACACGTTTTGGCGTAGTCTGTGCCTGGCAATATTTCAGCGCCGCCGCCAGCAGCGTGCCGGTGGAAGAGCCCGCCAGGATCCCTTCCGTTTTTAGCAGATCGCGGGCGGTGGTGAACGCCTCGCGATCGGTAATGCGCCAGGCGCGGTTAACCCCTTCGATGTGCGCCAGCGGAGGGATAAAGTCTTCGCCAATCCCTTCAACCAGCCACGATCCGGCATCGTGATGGTGTCCGGTTTCAACCTGGTCCGCCAGCACCGACCCGGCCGGATCGGCAAGCACAAATTCCGTCTGCGGCGAATGTTCTGCAAACCACGCCTGTAAGCCACCCAGCGTACCGCCGGACCCCACGCCGACGACGATGGCATCGATCTGGCCGTCAAGCTGTTCAAACAGTTCCGGTGCGGTAGTGGTGCGGTGCGCCAGCGGATTGGCCGCGTTATTGAACTGATCAATATAAAACGCGCCTGGCAGTTCGTTCGCCAGCCGCCGGGCATAATCCTGGTAGTAGTCCGGATGCCCTTTATTCACATCTGAACGGGTCAGCACGACCTGCGCGCCTAACGCGCGCAGGTGGAAAATCTTCTCGCGGCTCATTTTGTCCGGCACCACCAGGATCAGCGAGTAGCCCTTCTGCGCCGCAATCAACGCCAGCCCCAGGCCGGTGTTCCCCGCCGTGGCTTCAATAATGGTGCCGCCGGGCCGTAGCTGGCCCGTACGCTCGGCTTCATTAATCATCGACAACGCGACGCGGTCTTTAATCGAGCCGCCGGGATTCTGGTTTTCCAGCTTCAGAAACAGCGAGCAGGGGCCGGTGTCCAGCTTGTGCAGCTGGATGAGCGGCGTACGGCCAATCAGTTCGGTGACGGAGTGGTAAAGCGTCATGGTCATGTCCTGTGAAGAGGTGATGACCGGATGATAGAACCATGAAATTTTCTCAATAAAGAACCTTTCACTGAGTTTTAGAACGGAAAGGAATAATCCTTGTGTTTTCAGATGGAAAGACAGCAAGACGTAAAGTTGTCCGGATGTGAGGATGGCTATATCCGCATAAAGTGCTGCAAAATTAGCCGATTTCGTCGGGTGAGTAAGACCTGATATGCAAATGGCAGATAATTATTGCTGATATTCATCTAAATGCTTTTCACCCGCCAGTTCGCTGCTTATTCCTGAGCATTATAAGAAATTCTTTTTTGGTCATTTAAAAGCTGATAACGGCTGTTTACTATCTTTTGGACATCCATACTGCTAAACCGCTATATGCGAAACGGATAACGAATAAGAATGATTGTACTCAGCAATATTTCGAAGGTTTTTGACAACGGGAAACAGGCGCTGACAGCCGTAGATAACGTCAACCTGACGATAGAGCAGGGACAGATTTACGGGATCATCGGTTACAGCGGGGCCGGGAAAAGTACGCTGATCCGTCTGCTGAACGGTCTGGAAAAGCCCAGCGCCGGCAGCGTCACCATTAACGGTCAGGATATCTCCGCCGCGAAGGGAGAAGCGCTGCGTCAGGCACGCCTGAAAATCAGCATGGTGTTCCAGCACTTTAACCTGCTTTGGTCGCGCACGGTGAAGGAAAATATCGCCTTTTCAATGCAAATTGCCGGTGTGCCAAAAGCGCAAATTCAGGCTCGCGTTGCCGAGCTGGTGGAGCTGGTCGGCCTGAAGGGGCGCGAGAATGCCTACCCATCCCAGCTGAGCGGCGGGCAAAAACAACGTGTGGGCATTGCCCGCGCGCTGGCCAATCATCCGGACGTACTGCTGTGTGACGAAGCCACCTCGGCGCTGGATCCGCAGACCACCGATCAGATCCTCGATCTGCTCCTGGACATTAACCGTCGCTTTAACCTGACCATCGTACTCATTACGCATGAGATGCACGTGGTGCGCAAAATCTGCGACCGCGTGGCGGTGATGGAAAACGGCAAGGTGGTGGAAGAGGGGGACGTGCTGAGCGTGTTTACGCATCCGCAGCAGCCGATCACCCGGCAGTTTGTCCGCCAGGTGAGCCAGTACGCGGAGGAAGAGACCTTCAATACCGAACTGGCAAACGATCTGGAAGGCACGGTGATCAGGCTGACCTTCACCGGGCACAGCACGCACAGGCCGATCGTCGGTGAACTGACCCTGCGCTACGGCCTGCCGTTTAACATCCTGCACGGCAAAATGACGCAAACCGCCCACGGTGTTTTCGGGCAGCTCTGGGTGCACGTGGTGGCATCGGACGAACAACTGAACAATATCCTCGCCGACCTGAAGCAAAGCGATATTGAAGGCGAGGTAATCAAGCATGGCTGAAGAACTCTTTCCGCACCTGAAGTGGGATCAGCTTTGGGCTGCAACCCAGGAGACGCTTTACATGACCGCGCTTTCCGGCGTGGCGACGTTTGTCCTGGGGATCGCGCTCGGTCTGGCGCTGTTTTTAACCGCCCGCGGCGGGTTATTCCACAACCGCACGGTCTACAGCGTGATGTCGATTGTGGTGAACGTGTTCCGCTCGATTCCGTTCATCATTCTCATCGTTCTGCTGATCCCGTTCACCAAGACCGTTGTGGGGACCATTCTCGGCGCTAACGCTGCGCTGCCCGCCCTGATTGTGGGCGCGGCGCCGTTCTACGCCCGTCTGGTCGAGATTGCCTTGCGAGAAGTAGACAAAGGAGTCATTGAGGCCACGCGTTCGATGGGCGCGCGGCTGAGCACGTTAGTGTTTCGGGTTTTATTGCCGGAATCTTCACCCGCACTGGTTTCAGGTATGACGGTGACGCTGATTGCGCTGGTGAGCTACAGCGCAATGGCAGGGGTGATAGGTGCCGGCGGTTTGGGAAATCTGGCTTATCTGGAAGGATTCCAGCGCAACCATGGTGACGTCACGCTGGTGGCAACGGTGACCATTCTGATCATCGTGTTCATTATCCAGTTCTGCGGCGATGCCATTACTTCACTGTTAGATAAACGCTAATAAATACACACAGGAACCACATCATGAAAAAGACACTGACACTGATCGCCGCCGCAACCCTGAGTGCCCTGAGCTTTGCCTCCTGGGCGGACACGCTCACCGTGGGGGCGTCCAACACCCCGCACGCGGAAATTCTGGAGCAGGCTAAGCCGATTCTGGCGAAGCAGGGGATCGATCTGGAGATTAAACCGTTCCAGGACTACATTCTGCCAAACACGGCGCTGGCGGGGCATGACATTGACGCCAACTATTTCCAGCACATCCCTTACCTGAACAGCGTCCTGAAAGATCATGCGGGCGATAAGGATTATGATTTTGTCAGTGCGGGCGCAATCCACATTGAGCCGATCGGTATCTATTCGAAAAAATACAAATCGCTGAAGGATCTGCCGGAAGGCGGCAAAATCATCATGCGTGATGCGGTTTCCGAGGAAGGGCGTATTCTCTCCATCTTCGAAAAAGAGGGCGTGATCAAGCTGAAGCCAGGCATCGATAAAGTGACCGCGCGCATCAGCGATATCGTGGAGAACCCGAAAAAGCTGCAATTCACCCCTAACGTTGAGGCATCTCTGCTGCCGCAGATGTACAACAACGACGAAGGTGCTGCGGTGGTGATCAACGCCAACTACGCAATTGATGCCGGTCTGGATCCGGTGCACGATCCCATTGCGGTTGAAAGCGGTGAGAATAACCCGTACGCCAACATCATTACCGTTCATCGCGGTGACGAGAAGAAGAAGGATATCGTCGCGCTGGTGAACGTGCTGCACTCCAAAGAGATTCAGGACTGGATCCGCACCAAATACAAAGGCGCAGTCATCCCGGTAAACAACTAATCTCCTGATTTTCCAGACGAAGCCCGGCGAACTACACGCCGGGCTTCTTTTTTGTATCCAGCCGACGAATGATTTAAGCTGACGGTTTAGGGCAACGGAGTGATGGCAATGGGCAATGTGACCAAAGACGAAGCGCTGTACCAGGAGATGTGTCGGGTGGTAGGCAAGGTCGTTCTCGAAATGCGTGATTTAGGGCAGGAGCCGAAACATATTGTCATTGCGGGCGTTCTGCGTACCGCGCTGGCGAACCAGCGCGTTAAGCGCAGTGAGTTGACCACCAAAGCGATGGAAACGGTGGTTAAAGCGCTGGCCGGCTAACTCGCCAGCGCTTCGCGAGCAGCTCAAGCGAGCAGCAGAGCAGGTAATAGATCACACCCGTGAAGATAAAAATGGCCGCCGGGTAAATTTGCACCCGGTTGTTGATCTGTCCCGCCACCGTGGTCAGTTCAGGAACGTTCACGATAAACGCCAGCGACGTATCCTTCAGCAGGCTGATAAAAATCCCCACCAGCGACGGCAGAATATTTCTCAGCGCCTGCGGCAGCAGCACGCGCCACAGCGTTTGCTGCGTACTGAACCCTTGAGAAAGCGCGGCCTCATTCTGGCCCGACGGCAGGGCTCTCAGTCCGGCTAACACCGAATGCATCACCGCAGCCGCGGTAAACCAGGCCAGCGCCAGCGTGACGGTCGTCGCGCCCGGGAGATCCCTGCCGGTTATCAGTGGCAGCAGATACCACATCCAGAATATCACGAAGATCAGGGGGATCCCGCGAATCAACTCTGCCCACGCAAACAGCGCACTGCGCACCACGCCGGGATAGCGCCAGGCGACGCAAGCCAGCACAATCCCGCCGGGCAGGGCAAGCGCGGCGGCGCCTGCGGCCATCAGCAGTGAGAGCAGTACGCCGCCGGGTTCTCCCGCAGCCGCACGTCCCCAAAGCAGATAATCCAGGTTTTCGACAATAACGTTAAATCCGGGGATCATGATATTTCCTCCCTGAATGGGGGCCGAGGCGCACCAGCACGCTTCCCGTCACCATCCCGGTAAGCAAGTAGAGCACCGTACCGAAGGTGAAGGCTTCCAGTGCATGGGCGTTGTAACTTTCTATCTGGCGGACCTGGTAGGTCAGTTCGGCGAAGCCAATCCCGCTCGCGAGCGAGGAGAGCTTCATCAGGTTAAGATACTGGCCGACGACGGGCTGCCACGCGTTAGCGAGCCCCTGTGGCAGAAGAATGTAGCGAAACAGACGCCATGAGGAAAATCCCTGAGCGAGCGCCGCCTCCCGTTGCCCGGCAGGTACGGAACGCAGCCCCGATTCCACTTCTTCAATTAAAAACGCCGAGGTAAAGACGCCTAACCCCCAGGCGGAGCATAAAAACTCTGGCGTAAACCACCAGACGTCACCGGGTAAAATGGACCAGCTGTGGTCTGCGTTCACCGCATCACGCAGCCCCTGCGGCAACCCGTTCCAGGCGGCGAAATACCAGAACAGCAGCTGTACCAGCAGCGGCGTATTGCGAAACAGCGATACCCAGCCGCTGACGATCAATATCCCGAAACGTCCCCCGGAAAGCCGCAAAAGCATAAAGAACAAGGCGAGCAGGCTGGCCAGCATAATCCCCGCCAGCGTCACCCACAGAGTGGTGAGAAATCCGGAGAGGATCCAGTGCAGGGGCTGTCCGGCCAGCACCCCCTGCCAGTCCAGAGCGGGCATTACAGTTGCTCCTGATGCAGCGGATCCAGCACTTTTTGCAGGAAACGCCTCGCACGGGGATGCGACGGTTGATTGAAAAATTGCGCCGGGGGCGCGGTTTCCAGAATTTTTCCGCCGTCGATAAAGACGATTCGATCGGCAATTTCCCGGGCGAACTGCATCTCATGGGTAACGACAATCATGGTGATCCCGCTGTGCGCGAGGGTTTTCATCACAAACAGCACTTCGCCAATCATTTCCGGGTCGAGTGCCGACGTCGGCTCGTCAAAGAGAATGATTTGCGGCGACGAGGCCAGAGCACGGGCAATCGCCACGCGCTGCTGCTGTCCGCCGGAAAGTTCAGCGGGGAAGCGGTGCGCCTTCTCCAGCATGCCGACCTTCTCCAGCAGCGCCAGCGCGCGCTCCTGGGCAGGCAGGGGTTTCCAGCCGTGAACGTGCTCCAGTGCCAGGGTGATGTTCTGACTGGCGGTAAGGTGGGCATAGAGATTGAACTGCTGGAACACAAACCCGACGTGGCTGCGTAACTGACGTAGCCTGCTGCCGGAAAGCTGTCCGGTCGGCTTGTGGTCGATCAGAATCTCCCCGCCGCTCAGGCTCTCAAGCTGGTTGATAAGCCGAATCAGGGTCGATTTTCCGGAACCCGAAGGGCCGAGAATGGCAACCACTTCACCCGGCATGATGGTGAGGTTAATGTCGGTTAAAACCGGATGATCGCCGTAGCGTTTGTCCACATGGCGAAACTCAACGCTGGCCTGTTCCAGAAGTGAAAAATCCGCGGCATTGGCCGCGGAGCGTGAAAATAAACCTGAGAGCATATTACCGGGCTTCTATTTTAAAGTTACGAGGCTGTGGAGCTGGGGTGCCTGGACCGAACCAGACGTCATAGATTTTTGCCGCCTGGCCGTTTTTCTCCAGGGTTACCAGCTCATCGTTAACGGCTTTCAGCAGCGCCGTTTCACCCTTTTTCACCCCCACGCCAATCTCTTCTTTACTGAGCAGGTCGGGCAGGATTTTGAAGTCGGCTTTATCCGGCGCCTGCGCCAGCAGACCGGCCAGAATGGTGCTGTCCTGGGTAATGGCCTGCACGTTGCCATTGCGCAGTGCCGTCAGCGCCAGCGGAATATCATCATAAGAGAGGACGCGGGACTGCGGAAAACGCTGGTGCAGCGCCTGTTCACCCGTCGTACCTTTTACGGCGCCAATGCGTGCCCGGCTATAGTCATCAAGCTTGTCCGGTGATTTTGCCGGAACCAGGAACTGCTGGCCGGTGACAAAGTAAGGCGTTGAGAAATCAATGACCTGTGCGCGTTCCGGAGTGATCGTGATATCCGCCACGATGAGATCCGCTTTTCCGGACTGTAGCAGCGGTATACGGTTAGCCGGATTAGTGGCGACCAGTTCAAGCTTGACGCCGAGCGATTTCGCCAGCGCTTTGGCGAAGTCCACGTCGTAACCCACGATCTCATGCGTTTTGGCATCAATCGAGCCAAAGGGTGGATTGGCATCAAACGTGGCCACTTTCACCACGCCTGCTGCCTTGATATCCGCCAGCCGATCGGCCTGCGCCTGCGCTGAAACCAGGCCCCAGGCTGCCACTAATCCCAGAACCTGCGCCCGTTTTTTAAACCCTTTCATTTTTGCAGCCATAGTCATACGCCATCCCGTTGTTTTTGTTTTACCCCGTTACGCTCCCATAAGGGAAAGCTATCGCCAAATAAGAAATCGTTCTTTGCTATGAGAAAAAAAGCATGAGTGAACAAGGTGTTAAAGAAGAGAGCAGACGGCGGGGCGCTATTTGCAGATCCTGCACATCGACAGTGGATTTTGATATTTCCCCGGGCGCAATTTGGGTGTTTAACTGAGGACAGGTTAAGCGAGAAGGGTAATGACGATGAAAAAATGGATAAGCACGTTACGGCGGTTTTTTGCGCCCCGACCAGTGAATGCGGAGAACAGCGCGCAACGTGTTCTTGAGTCAATACTGCCTGTCGCCAGCCTGTATGGCGTGGACGTAGCCAACATCGACCCGGAGTGGTTCCATGATAAAACGTCACGCTGAACTGCGCCGGACGCGCGAAATGTACTGGGATGAGCTGTGCGTGGTGTCTGTAAAGCGAGGATGAAGGGAATAATACCCAGGCTAATCCTCGGTATATGATGGCCGTTTTGTTACCACTATCTCCTTTCACAGATGGAGATAATAATGAAACGGACAGTATTAACCCCCGCGCTTTCTGCCTCCGCACTTCTGCTTACCATGCAGGCGGCACACGCTGGTCCACAGGCGCATGTTGTATGCAGTTATTCCCACACCCTCGGCGATGATGCCATTATGATGTTCGGCATGCCCAATGAGGCTATGCTGCACGATTTTTTTGGTAACGTGCACGCGGATGCTTACTCCAGCCGTGAATCTCTGCGTACCCAGGAAAAGACCACCTGCGATAACAAAGCAGACAGCTCGGCCTACTGGGCTCCGTCGCTAAAATTGCCGGACGGAACGGTAGTCAAACCCGCCTATCAAAAAACCTATTATCAGGCATCGAACGTTGACGCCTGGCCGCTTCATCCGTTTCCGCCGGGGCTGTCGCTGCTGGCGGGCGATCATCATGGCACCGCGCCAAATCCGCATATCACCTTTTTATGCGCCAATGGTAAGGGCTATACCACCAGAACGGGTGAAGTCTGCGGCTTACGCAAGGCGAAGGATGCCGTGCAGTTTAATATCGGCATTCAGTTCCCGAACTGCTGGGACGGGGTCAACCTGAAGCCCGCTCACGGCCTGGCTAACGCCACCTACGATACGAAAGGACAGTGTCCGTCCGCCTTCCCGGTGAAGATCCCGACGGTGAACATGAATATTGCGTACGTGCTCCCGACAATTAGCTCTCTGGATACCAGTAAAGTCCAGCTTTCCCTCGACCCCATCATGCATGGCAGTGAGCGTGAAGAGCGGTGGGGGAGCCTGTATACGGCGCATGCTGACTTCATGAACGGCTGGACGGAAGATGCCGCGCGATTTATGACCGACCTGTGCATGAACCGGGGAATGGATTGCGGCACCACCGTGCCGTATGGTTATTCAAAAGCGAAGGCTAACGTCTGGCTCAGCAGCATGGAACCGGCACTTTCACAGCCCGATCCCCAGGTCTTACTGGTGCAGGATAACTGGAAGAACGGTGGACGCACGAAAAACAGCGAAACATTGTCGCTGGTGAAGTTCAACATCCCTCCGCTGCCTGTCGGACAGGATCCTGCCCAGTTTAAATACCGCGTGAGAATTTATGGCGGGAAAGTGGAAACTGACGGCGCGGATCAAATCTTCTTCTATCCGGCGAGTAACGACTGGGAACCGGCCACCGTGAGCTGGCAGTCACGACCGTCCTGCAACTATCGCTCGGATGCGGTGCTGTACCTGAACCACTCCCGCGAATACCGGATGGTGGACGTGGATAAAGCGGTGCGCAAGGCGCTGGCAGAAGGGAAAACCGACATTTCGTGGTATATCGGCGGCGATCGTCAGGGAAATCACTATCAGTTTGAGACGGGGTCATCTCCCCAAAGCCTGATCCTGATGCTGACCGGGTTTAGCAAAACGCCGGAGATCTGATAGCGGGTAGCAAAAGGCATTCATAAAAAAAGCACCGGGGAGCCCGGTGCTTTTTCTTCAAATCTTGCAGGCATCGCCGCAGTCGTCATCGGCGACAATCGCCTGGGCTTTTTTATCCGCATCGTCGAGACGTTCCGCGTTGCGCTCTTCTGCTTCATCCAGCCCGTTAAAGACTAAGTTATCGAGATCAATTTCCATGTGCCACCTGCGTTATTCAGTTTTTGATACTGGCATAGTATAAGTCAAAAAAAGCGGGCCAGGCACCCCTCAGCACATATGGATAATCCCTGCCATACTCAGTGATTTATTGCTGAGGAAAGCCGATGATTACACTCTGTAAAACCTGCGGTACCGCTTACGATGAACAGCCTAAAAACTGCCCGATTTGCGACGATGAGCGCCAGTATGTCCCGGTGACGGGCCAGGCATGGACGGACTTCGACAGCCTTACGACCACGCACACCAACAAATGGCAACAGCTGGAGCCGCAGCTGTTCAGCATCAAAACCGTTCCCGCTTTTGCCATCAACCAGCGGGCGCTTCTGCTGCGTACGCCACAGGGCAATGTTCTGTGGGACTGCATCGCCAATCTTGACCCGGCGACCAGAGCGTTAGTTGACGCGCTTGGGGGGATCAGCGCGATCGCGATTTCGCACCCGCATTACTACACCACCATGCAGGAGTGGGCCGCGGCGTTTAACGCACCGATCTACCTGCACGCCAGCGATCGGCAGTGGGTGATGCGTGACAGCCCGGCGATACGCTTCTGGGAGGAGGACGCCCTGGAGATTATGCCTTTGGTGACTCTGCTGCGGCTGGGCGGGCATTTTGCCGGCGGCACGGTGCTGCACTGGCAGTCAGGCGACGGCGTGCTGCTGGCCGGTGATATTTTGCAGGTTACGCCCGGTAAGGACGCCGTGTCGTTTATGTGGAGTTATCCGAATATGCTGCCGCTGCCTGCCCGCACCGTTGAGTCGGTGATTGGTCGACTGACAGGGAAAACGTACCAGCGCCTGTACGGGGCCTTTGAAGGGCAGAACATCCCGGCGAACGCGGATGAGATCGTGCAGCGGTCGGGCCAGAAATATATTGCTTGTCTCGGCTAAGGCGCGGTGGTTAAATTTTACGAGTGTGATCGCGATCATACCTAAACTAAAACAGATAAAAGAGAAATGGCTATGCAACATATCATTGAAGGTTTTCTCAGCTTTCAAAAAGAGATTTTCCCGCAACGTAAAGAGCTTTTTCGTAGTTTAGCGTCCAGTCAGAATCCCAAAGCGCTGTTCATCTCCTGCTCCGACAGCCGTCTGGTTCCGGAACTGGTTACGCAACAGGAGCCAGGACAGCTCTTTGTCATTCGAAACGCGGGCAACATTGTGCCTCCGTTCGGGCCGGAGCCTGGCGGTGTCTCTGCGACCATCGAATATGCTGTTGTTGCCCTGGGCGTGACCGATATCGTTATTTGCGGCCACTCCAACTGCGGCGCAATGAAGGCGATTGCTGACAACGCCGATCTGGAGCCGATGCCGGCCGTTTCCCACTGGCTGCGCTATTCTGATGCGGCAAAAGCGGTGGTTGAGAAGAAAACATGGGATAAGCCAATCGATAAGGTGAATGCGATGGTGCAGGAGAACGTCTTTGCGCAGTTGAGCAATATCAAGACCCATCCGTCGGTGGCGGTAGGCCTGCGCAACAACGCCATTCGCCTGCACGGCTGGGTATATGACATCGAAAGCGGCAAAATCCTTGCCCTGGACAAGAACACTAAATCGTTCGTGTCGCTGTCGGAAAACCCGGACGTCTTCTTCGAGTAACCCGACCCCGCAGGGCAGGGAAGCTCTGTTAAAATTCCATGAATGGTAACTTCCTTCGCACGCCCGACGCAGGTTTTCCAGCCGCTTTCGCCATCGCTTTACCAATTTCAGCGCACTCAGACAAACCCTGAACAAAGGGATGATCGTGCATCAGCCAGGGGATCGCCCCAAAAGCGATGCGCCCCCGCAGTGATGCAGGCGCCAGCAACGTATAGTCTTCCCCCACGTCCGGGACGTCATCGCCGGTTTCCGCAAGCTGTTTACGCAGGGTGGGGAAGGGAATGTCCTTGTTTCTGAGTGGCTTTTGCCCGCGCGCATCAATAAACACGTCGAAGCGGTAACGCTTTTCTGCCGTGGTGATGACGGTCTGATCGCTGCCGATATCCAGGTCGTAATTATCACCGAGTGCGACCACGCTAATGATCCCTGCCTCGCGCAGCGCCAGTAAACGGCGGATAGACTGCGGTGGAATGGCGGCATAATTATCGATAAACACACGCTCCAGCCCGGATTTAAACCGCTCTCTGTCATGCTCACTGAGTGAAGGGACGATGGCCTGAACCACTTCATGCAGACGAAGCACGGTATAGCGCCAGGCAACGGTGCGTTTTTCGCGCTTGTTGCGCTCCACTTCTTTCAGATTCGCTTCGGCCCAGGTGAAAGGGCCATGCTTTTTACGATCCTCAAACCAGACATCACGAAGCGTGTCGGCATTCAGCGTAACGAGCGATATCGCCTGGCACCAGCGCGGATCGGCCAGCTCGAGCTCTTTCACCATCAGCGCAAAGATGCGGTCAAGCAGCCCGTCCGGGCCTTTGGCGATTTCACTTTCCGCCACAGACTCCGTTAACACGGACAGCGGTTCATAAGGGATAGGGCAGTAAAAGTCGGCCTCCGGCAGAACGCCCGTGCGGGACATCAGCGTGATTTTTAGCCCTTCGCTGCCTTTATTGACAACGAACTGCTCCCCGCTAAACCGGCCATGCTGCATCACAACCGCCATTGCAGCGTCCAGGCCGCTGAGGGAAGTACCCATGATCCCCACCTCACAGGCTCGGACCTCCGCGTCCATCAGCCCTGACCATGGGCTTGGGAAATATGCGCGGGTGGTTTCATCTTCATCAGGCCAGACGTGGCCGGTGGCAACAACCGCAAGATCAAACCGCCTTGAGAAAGGGGCATCGTTCACTGAAAGGGCCACACCGTCTGCATCAGCCTTAATATCCGTGACTTCTGCGTTGGGGTGCACCTCGACATGAAAGCCCGACTTTTTCGCCTCAGCAACGACGGCAAGAAACCGATCGTGAAAATATTCACCCAACAGAATACGCGGCAGGAATTGCCGGTCGTGCAGTTTCTCACTGTCGACGTGATAGCGGGTAAGATGGGCCGCACTCTGCTGTTTGAGCCAGTCGAGATAGGTAATAAAAATGGGCGGGATTTCGATACTGGCGATGTTCGCCAGCATCAGCCGGGAATTATCCTCGTCGCTGTAGGGCATCCCGACACCGGGTTGGTCTGCCTTTTCGAACACGGTGATCGAAAGCGGTGCTGCGTTGTTAAGAAGTGAGTAAAAGGTATAAATCCCTGTTGGACCTGAGCCGATAATGGCGATTTTTTTCATCGAAAGCGTTCCTGCATTTCTGAACCATAAAATAAGCGTAGCAGGAGAAAGGTTAAATCATTCAATGAAGGAAAAAAATTAAGACGTTTTGAAGAGGGGATGTTGCGCCCCTTCCTGAACTTATGGGAAGGTCAATTCAATTGACCCTGGCTGATTAGATATGATTCTGCCTGATTTCTGAAAGGAAAGACTGTTTGGTCCCAGGTTTAACGATTATCTGTATGTGATGGGGGTTAAAAAGTACGGTAACTTCGCCGGCGGGCTTGACCTGCACAGCGTCAGTGAGGAGAACCAGCTGATTTTATCAGGAGAATTCTCCATCTTACGGTCAGTGTACTTTTTAACATGCAGGCTGATGCCGCCCGTGGAAGACAGCCCTGCTCGGGCTCAAAAGATGGCATAGCACACTGTACATCGGATGGTCGTTTTGTCTGCAATGACGGAAGTCTGAGCCAGTCGAAGCGATTCTGTTCATGTTATGGTGCCTCCGAACTGCCCCGGCAGGTAAAACCCTCCCCCTCCGCCAGGCAAGCGCAGACGAAAAAGAAAACAGCCGTGAAAGGCCAGGAGCAGCGTGTTGGAGAAAACAATGCGCAGTTCGATACACAACCGCGGCAACCTACATGCGCCCTTCTCTATATGGCCAACAAGCCCGGATTCACCCATTTACCCGTTTGTTCAGGAAATCAGTATTAATCCGCCAGTGTAAACGTTCTTTGTCTGTTATTCGAACTGATAAGACGCTTGCAGGTGGAAACCCACCTGAACGCGCTGGGCGACCTGTTACAGCGTCTGGCATTAAAGCATGCCGTTCGCACCTTCCGGCTACATGGCGAACTTACTGCATGGCTGGCGTTTATGCTTTCTGCATGAGTGATAAAAGGGAGGGAAAATCATGACCAGGGCTGAAGAGTTTTGTCGTTCCTGAAATGTGAACACTGGCAGATGGATGCGCACGCATCGCTCAAAAAACGATCTTTTTCAGGCGGATACTGAGATCAGAAAAGCATATGACCTTGAACAGTAATCACAATGACTGGAGGGATATGCTAATGAAGCGACAAGATATAAACGCATTAAAGAATTTTGATTTTCTGGCACGCAGTTTTGCCCGTATGTACGTCCTGGGTCAGCCAGTTGATATCGATGCCGTGACCGGCAATATGAGTAATGAACAGCAGGCATGGTTCCGGGAGCGATATGATCACTACCGAAAGCAGGCTGAGCGGGCGAGAGTGATAGAATTGCGATGAAGTAACGAACAACGGGCTTAACGGCCCGTTGCTTTTTTTAGGTTCCAGCTACATTTTGCAGGCTCCTGAGGTTGAAATATTGTGCGGTAACCTCATATAGAAAGCGGGTAAGGAATATCTGCCCGTAAGACATGAACTTTTTGAATATTCTTTTTTACTGTTCAGGAGGTACATGATGACTCTGAGAGCTTTTCCCATGTTGAACGATCTCTCCGACTCTCTGTTTGCGGACCGTTTTAACCGTATCGATCGCCTTTTTAGCCAGCTAACCGGCAGTACGCCGTTGCCCTCCACGCCTTCTTACAATATCCGGCGGGTGGGTGATAACCGCTATGAACTGACGCTCAGCGTGCCGGGCTGGAAAGAGAGCGAACTGGAAATTGAAACCGTTGGCGGTCAGCTGAATATCAGCGGTAAACGTGAAGAAGAGAAAACCGAAAACGGCGAAGAAGGGTGGATCCATCGGGGTATCAGCCGCAGCGACTTCCGGGCCAGCTATAGTCTGCCGGAGCATGTGAAAGTAACCGGCGCTTCGCTGGAAAACGGCTTGCTGGCGATTGAATTACACCAGGATATCCCGGAAGAAGAGAAACCGCAGCGCATCGCCATCAACAACAACCCGGCGATTGAACATAAGCCGTAATCATTGATTGACGTTGTTTTCACGCCCGGCAAACGCCGGGCGTTTTGCTAACCTGATGGGGCTTATGCCATTCCGCTCTTTCGCTGCACGCGCGGGCTGGAGGTCACTTTCGATGTGCTTAAAAGGTTTGCTGCCTCTGCATGAGGCTGAACGGGAATGAAATGTGCGAGAAAACAGATTGGTGCGTCTGAATGGACTCGAACCATCGACCCCCACCATGTCAAGGTGGTGCTCTAACCAACTGAGCTACAGACGCAAAATGGTGCGTTCAATTGGACTCGAACCAACGACCCCCACCATGTCAAGGTGGTGCTCTAACCAACTGAGCTATGAACGCATTGTGTTGTCGGTGACAACGGGGACGAATATTAGCGGCACAGCCCCAAGGTGGCAAGAGGGAAAATGCATTTTTCTCTCTGATTTCACGCGATTGCTTCATTACCGCGCAAAGTGAAGAGAAAGTAGCCGCCAGCCGGCGGCTACTGTGTCATTAACGTGCAGCGCGCTGCAAAATTACCGCAGACGGCTGACGTTGCAGGAAGCGCATACGCAGCATCATCATAATGGCCGCAGACGTTAAGCCGATGATAAAGCCCATCCAGAATCCGGCTGGCCCCATGCGATCCACCACCAGATCCGTGAGCGCCAGAATGTACCCGCACGGCAGACCCAGCACCCAGTAAGCGATAAAGGTGATGAAGAAGATGGAACGCGTATCTTTATACCCACGCAGCACGCCGCTGCCAATCACCTGGATGGAGTCAGAGATCTGATAAATGGCCGCCAGCAGCATCAGATGCGAGGCCAGGGTCACTACCTCCGGGTTGTCGTTATAGAGCAGGGCAATTTGCTCACGCAACAGCACGGTAAAGAGCGCGGTACAGACTGCCATGCAGACGCCGACGCCGAGGCCGGTGCGGGCTGCCGTTTGCGCGTCCAGCGTCGAGCCTTGCCCCAGACGGAAGCCCACGCGAATCGTCACCGCAGCAGCCAGGGACATCGGCAGGACGAACATCAAAGAGCTGAAGTTCAGGGCGATCTGGTGTCCTGCGACATCAATAATCCCTAACGGCGAGACCAGCAGGGCGACGACGGCAAACAGCGTCACTTCGAAGAACAGCGCCAGCGCAATGGGTAACCCCAGCTGAATGAGACGGGTCATGAGCGTCCAGTCAGGTGCGCTGAACGAGGTGTCGTTACGAATGTCACGCATGGATCGCGCATGTTTAATGTAGGTGAGCATACAGCCGAACATCACCCAGTACACCGCAGCCGTTGCCACGCCGCAGCCCACGCCGCCGAGTTCCGGCATGCCAAAATGACCGTAAATGAAGATATAGTTCACGGGAATGTTCACCAGCAAGCCGATAAAGCCCATCACCATGCCCGGCTTGGTTTTTGCCAGCCCTTCACACTGGTTACGTGCCACCTGGAAGAACAGATAGCCGGGCGCGCCCCAGAGCAGGGCGCGCAGATAACCGACCGCCTTATCCGCCAGCGCCGGGTCGATATTATGCATGGCGCGAATAATATACCCGGCGTTCCACAGGACGATCATAATCAGGACGGAGACACCCCCGGCCAGCCAGAAGCCCTGGCGCACCTGATGGGCCACGCGGTCGCGTCGACCGGAGCCGTTAAGCTGCGCGATAACGGGCGTCAGCGCCAGCAGCAGGCCGTGACCAAAAAGAATGGCCGGAAGCCAGATTGAGGTTCCGATCGCCACGGCGGCCATATCGGTGGCGCTGTAACCACCGGCCATTACCGTATCCACAAATCCCATTGCGGTTTGGGCTACCTGCGCGACGATCACCGGTATGGCCAGTGCCAATAACTGACGCGCTTCGATCATATACTTCTGCACGTGAACACCTTTGTATTGTAGTTATTTGAGAGACTAAAAAGGCCGCCGTTACTGGCAGCAAGAAGAAAAAACAGAGGGATGCCAGCTATTGTAGCGGGGTTTAACTAATTATCTAGTGAAAAAATCGCCAGAAATTGCGCATCACTGGCAACCTGTTTTTTCAACTGTTATTGTGGTGGGATTATACGGTGTCATCGCCGTTCGGAATGAACAGGAGCTGTAAGCATGTTTACTGGTATTGTGCAGGGCACTGCCAAAGTGGTGTCCATTGATGAAAAACCGAATTTCCGCACTCACGTAGTTGAGCTGCCTGAATATATGCTCGACGGCATTGAAACCGGGGCGTCGATATCGCATAACGGCTGCTGCCTGACGGTGACCGAAATTAACGGTAACCAGATAAGCTTTGATTTAATGAAAGAGACGCTGCGTATCACTAACCTGGGTGAGCTGGTGGTGGGAGATATCGTTAACGTTGAACGCGCGGCGAAATTCAGCGATGAGATTGGCGGGCATCTGATGTCGGGCCATATTATGACCACCGCAGAAGTGGCGAAAATCGTGACCTCGGAAAATAACCGTCAAATCTGGTTTAAGGTGCAGGATCCGTCATTAATGAAATACATCCTTTATAAAGGATTTATTGGCATCGATGGGATTAGTCTGACCGTCGGTGAAGTGACGCCAACGCGTTTTTGCGTGCATTTAATTCCTGAAACGCTGCAACGTACTACGCTTGGCGCAAAAAAACTGGGGCAGCGCGTAAATATCGAAATTGATCCCCAGACCCAGGCGGTCGTGGATACCGTTGAGCGCGTACTGGCGGCGAAAGAGGCGGCGATAATTAAAACCATGGAAGAAGAATAAAAAATAACCCCGGTTAACCGGGGTTATTTTTTCAGCGAGCCACACGCAAACCGTGCTCAATCCCACGACTAAACACCACCTGCCAAAGCTGTATATCCCGCGCACGGAACGCGCCCGCACAGGCATTCAGATAATAGCTAAACATCCGTTTGAATCGTTCCGAATAGTTGTCGGCGATTTCAGGCCATGCAGCCTGGAAACGTTCATGCCAGGCCATCAGGGTGGTGTCGTAATCTGCGCCGAAGTTATGCCAGTCTTCCACAATAAAATGCGGTTCGCTGGCGTTCGCAATCTGGCGAACAGAGGGTAAACAGCCATTCGGGAAGATATATTTGTTGATCCAGGGATCCACATTGTTATCGGTGCGTTTAGAGCCGATGGTGTGTAGCAGGAAAATTCCCTCAGGCTTCAGGTTACGATCGGCGACCTCGAAGTAAGTCTTGTAGTTCTTCGGCCCCACGTGCTCGAACATACCTACGGAAACAATGCGATCGAACTGCTCGTTCAGGTCGCGGTAGTCCTGAAGCCGAATATCAACATCCAGACCCAGACAGCGTTCCTGCGCCATCTTCTGCTGTTCAGCCGAAATCGTGACGCCGACTACGCTGACGCCGTAATTTTTAGCCATAAACCAGGCAAGACCACCCCAGCCACAGCCGATGTCCAGCACACGCATACCGGGCTGTAACTGCAATTTATCGCAGATCAGTTGCAGCTTGTCCTGCTGCGCCTCTTCCAGGGTCGTCGCTTTTTTCCAGTATCCGCAGGAGTACTGCATTAAAGGATCGAGCATACGGCTGAACAGATCGTTGCCCAGGTCGTAATGCTCTTTACCGACGATCCACGCCCGTTTTTTACTTTGCAGATTGAACAGGCGGGCGGAGGCAATACGTAAGGTATCTTTGAAATGACGAGGGAGCTGTTTTTCAAGACCGGCGCGTAATACGCTGGAGAAGAACATATCCAGCCGCTCACACTCCCACCAGCCGTCCATATAGCTTTCACCCAGCCCTAACGACCCCTCCTGTAACACGCGTTTGAAAAAATCGGGATGCTTTATCTGGGGATCGGAGGGGGATGAGCCATTAATCGTAATGCCCGCACGTCCCAACAGTTCACTGACGATCCGGGACCAGTTATCGTCCGGAACGCTGACTTCTTCTATACACGATGAACTCATAGCTTCTCCATCACCTTGCTGTGATCAGAACCTTAAAACAGCGTAGACGCTTTTTTGGTTTGTGAGAAATCTCACGGTAAATGCCCGCGAGGCTAATATCCGACGTAGAACAGAGGAAGGGAGATAACCCTTGCCGAAATGCCTTCCATGGTAAAACGGGAGCGCTCCGGCTCCCGTTAACACTTAATATTTATCGTATTTAATCGAACCAAATTTAGTATAGGCCGCAAAATTTGGTGATTCAACAGAAAATTGTTAGCAACCTAATCACTGGTATTTAACATAGTTTCCCGCGCAATCAGGCGTGCGACGTTTCTGTCTGCGCGTTTTCACTCTGCTCGCGATGGGCTGAGGACTGCATGCGATAGCCCAAACCCGCCAGCGCAACGGTGACCAGCATCACGCTGGTAGTGGTGAGCAGCGGGGTTGCAATCAACGCAGAGACCACGAGACTTGCCAGGAAGCACAGGCCAAGTTGCAGGGTATTTTGCAGCGCGGCAGCGCGGCCTGTCGCCTGCGGAAATGGACGCAACGCCTGGGCTACAACAATAGGGTAGATGGCCCCGTTAGCGATCGCCATGACGCAGAACGGAATCAAAATTTCTGCAAGCCCGGCGCCGGGAATAAAGCCGACAGCCCAGGTCGCAATCACGCTTAGCGCATACAAAACCAGCAGCCAGGGCAGCATCTGTTGGCCTTCCCATTTTTGCAGCGCGGCGCGACAGCCATAGCCACCCACCAGGAAGGCGATGGTCTGTGGTACATAGCTCAGGCCGATAGCCGCCGGGCTGTAGCCCATGTCATGCAGAATGAACGGCGAACCGGTCAGCCAGGCAAAGAAGCTGGCAGAGCAGGCAGCATAAATCAGCACGTTACCGCGATAGGCTTTCGACCGCAGTAAAGAGGTAAAGGTGATGGGCTTTGCGTCCGGATGCGTCTCTTTTTTATGCGCAGGTTTAAGCCCGAAAGCAGGCAGCATCAGGACCAGCGTAATAGCAAAGAGCGTGGCGAAAATAGCCTGCCAGTCGAAATGCGCGAGGATCCAGCTGCCCAGTAACGGGGCAAGCGCCGGCGACAGGCCGACCAGCGGCATAATAGTGGCGAATATGCGGTTAGTGCGCGAGGCGGGGTAGTAATCGGTCACCAGCGCCTGCCAGGTCACCGCTGCGGCGCAGACGCCGACCGCCTGAATAAAGCGCAGCGCCAGCAGCCAGGCGGCATCGCGGACCCACAGCATGCCCAGACAGCCTACGGCAAAAATCGCCAGACCCAACAACAGGACGGGCTTACGGCCGAAACGATCCGAGAGCGGCCCCCACAGCAATTGCGCAAAAGCAAAGCCGGCGAGGAACAAACTTAAACTGGCGCTGATGGCGGCGGCAGGGGTTTGCAAATCTTCCTGCATCGCGGCGAACGCGGGCAGATACATATCGGTCGCCAAAAAGCCCAGCACGCTTAAGCCGCCGAGCCAGACTAAAAATCCTTTCCTGGGTTGCACTGTTTTTTCTCCTGAGGAGGCAGGTGTACGTTGGCGCAGAGTGTAGGGAGTGCAAAGCGGCTTGTGAAACGCTAATATTTGGCGGGTGCATTCAAAAATTTTGCAGGCTAAATATGTGGTCAGATTATTCCCTTGAAGTGGTTGATGCCGTGGCGCGTAACGGCAGCTTTACCGGTGCCGCCCAGGAGCTGCATCGCGTTCCCTCGGCTATCAGCTATACGGTGCGCCAGCTGGAAGCGTGGCTGGCGGTCCCGCTGTTCGAGCGGCGCCATCGCGACGTGGAGCTCACGCCTGCCGGAGCGTGGTTTTTGAAGGAAGGGCGGTCTGTTATCAAAAAAATGCAGATCACCCGTGAGCAGTGCCAGCAGATCGCCAACGGCTGGCGCGGGCATCTCGCTATCGCGGTGGATAACATCGTTAAGCCGGAGCGGACCCGGCAGATGATCGTCGATTTCTATCGTCATTTTTCCGACGTCGAACTGCGTGTTTCGCAGGAAGTGTTCAACGGCGTCTGGGATGCGCTGGCGGACGGCAGGGCGGAGATGGCGATTGGTGCAACCCAGGCGATCCCGGTTGGGGGGCGCTACGCGTTTCGCGACATGGGCATGCTGAGCTGGACCTGCGTGGTCGCACGCGATCACCCGCTGGCGGCGCTGGAAGGTCCGCTGAGCGATGACACCTTACGCAACTGGCCCTCGCTGGTGCTGGAAGATACCTCCCGCTCGCTGCCCAAGCGCATTACCTGGCTGCTGGATAATCAGCGCCGCGTGGTCGCGCCGGACTGGGAGTCGTCGGCCACCTGTCTGAGCGCGGGGCTGTGCGTTGGCATGGTGCCGGTGCATTTTGCGCGCCCGCGCATCGATGCGGGAGAGTGGGTGGCCTTGACGCTGGAAAACCCCTTCCCGGATGCCGCGTGCTGTCTGACGTGGCAGCAAAACGACGTCTCGCCCGCCATGGCCTGGCTGCTGGATTATCTGGGCGACAGCGAAACGCTGAACCGGGAGTGGTTGCGGGAACCAGCATAGCTGGCCCCGTAATGATATTAACGACGGTAGTCGCGGAACGGACCGTCCGCAACGGAACGGCGTTCAATCAGGCGCGGGTGGACTTCAATGGACTGGGACTGTTCACGCTTGTTGACGATCCTGTCCAGCAGCATATTGAAGGCCGTTTCACCCAGCGAATCTTTCGGCTGGTGAATGGTGGTCAGCGCCGGGGTAAAGAAGCGGGCGTTGCGCACGTTGTCATAGCCGATCACCGAGATATCCTGCGGGACGCGCAGGCCGAGTTCATCCGCCGCGCAGAGCGCGCCCATCGCCATGATGTCGCCGCCGCAGAACACCGCGGTAGGGCGATGTGGCTGGGAGACGATCTGCTGCATGGCGCGATAGCCCGACTCCGGCTCGAAGTCGCCCTGAACAATCCAGTTTTCCGGCACGGTGATCAGCGCCTCTTCCATCGCTTTCATGAAACCGGCCAGACGGCCAGCTCCGGTGTTACGCTCCAGCGGTCCCGGGATCACGCCAATTTCACGATGACCGCGTTCTACCAGATAACGCCCCGCCATGTAGCCGCCTTCAAAGGCGTTATCAATAACAGAGTCGGTGAAGTCTGCGCGCGCTTCGCCCCAGTCCATGACCACCATCGGAATGTGGCGATACTCTTCCAGCATGGAAAGGACCGACTCAGGGTATTCAGAACACATAACCAGCAGGCCGTCGACGCGCTTTTGCGCCATCATTGACAGGTAAGCGCGCTGTTTTTCAATGTTGTTCCACGCGTTGCCCAGAATCAGGGTATAGCCTTTCTGGAAGCAGTTTTTTTCAACGGCTTCGATGATTTCAGCAAAGTAGGCCGCTTCACTGCTGGTGGCCAGCAGGCCAATCGATTTGGTGTGATTAACCTTCAGGCTGCGGGCGACGGCACTTGGCGAGTAGTGCAGTTCTTTGATTGCCGCCCAGACGGCATTACGCGTCTCTTCAGCGACGAAACGCGTTTTGTTAATAACATGTGATACGGTTGTAGTGGAAACGTTTGCGCGTTTTGCTACGTCTTTAATTGTTGCCATTAAATGTCACTCCAGACCATATCCTAAGCTCCTGAAAAAATTGAAGGTAAACGTTTGCCTTCTCTCACCCTTATCACGCAAACATGAGTTGCGACACGCCGGGAAAACGACACAGGACGTCAGGAGGGGGTCAGTGGCCGGTACGCTAATAAATTTAGCGTGGAATTTTGTCCTATCTTGATGAAAAGGGGAAGAGGTAAAGTGGATATCCGCTTAAATCCTGGAAGATTTTTGACCTGAACTGTGTAAAAATGAGCAAGCTCACTTTTCGTAGGGTGAATAAAAGGAGAAAAATTGATGAGTACCGATCTGAAGTTTTCGCTGTTTACCACCATTGTTGTTCTTGCCCTGATTGTTGCGGGTGGTTTAACCGCTGCGCTGCACTGATTCAGGAGGGGGGAGAACCTTCTCCCTCTCTTGCCGCTATTGTTACCTCTCCGGCAAAAATCTTTTGCCAAAATGTTAACTTCTCATTTTTTGTGATTGATGTCATGCTTTTGACTTCTTAGTTCTGTGCCGGGTTATGGCACGGTATCCGGAGTCTCTTCATGAAAATCAATTTTCCCCTGCTGGCCCTGGCGATTGGCGCCTTTGGGATTGGCACCACTGAATTCTCCCCTATGGGGTTATTGCCTGTTATCGCCCGGGGTGTGGACGTCTCAATTCCTGCGGCCGGTATGTTAATTAGCGCCTACGCGATTGGCGTGATGGTGGGCGCGCCGCTGATGACGCTGCTGCTTTCCCACCGCGCTCGCCGCAATGCGCTGATTTTCCTGATGGCGATTTTCACTCTCGGAAATGTGCTTTCCGCGATTTCGCCCGATTACACCACTCTGATGCTTTCGCGCATTCTGACCAGCCTCAACCATGGCGCCTTCTTCGGACTGGGCTCGGTTGTTGCCGCCAGCGTGGTGCCAAAACATAAGCAGGCCAGCGCGGTAGCCACTATGTTCATGGGCCTCACCATCGCTAATATCGGCGGCGTTCCCGCTGCCACCTGGCTGGGAGAAGCCATCGGCTGGCGTATGTCTTTCCTCGCAACCGCCGGACTGGGCGTGGTCGCGATGGTTGCGCTGTTCTTCTCACTGCCGAAAGGAAGTGCGGGAGAACGTCCGGAAGTACGTAAAGAGCTGGCGGTGCTGATGCGTCCTCAGGTGTTGTCCGCGCTGCTCACCACGGTGCTGGGGGCGGGGGCGATGTTTACGCTCTACACCTATATCTCCCCGGTGTTGCACGACATTACCCACGCAACGCCACTCTTTGTTACCGCGATGCTGGTGCTGATTGGTGTCGGGTTCTCGATTGGCAACTATCTCGGCGGGAAATTTGCCGACCGCTCCGTCAGCGGGACGCTGAAAGGTTTTTTAACGCTGCTGATTGTCATCATGGTGGCGATCCCGTGGCTGGCGCGTAACGAAGTGGGTGCCGCGATTGCCATGGTGGTGTGGGGCGCCGCAACCTTTGCCGTGGTGCCACCGTTGCAGATGCGCGTAATGCGCGTTGCGCACGAAGCGCCGGGGCTCTCTTCGTCGGTGAATATCGGTGCGTTTAACCTGGGCAATGCGCTGGGGGCCGCAGCGGGCGGGGCGGTGATCTCCGGTGGTTTGGGTTACAGCTTTGTGCCGGTGATGGGGGCGATCATTGCCGCACTCGGCCTGCTGCTGGTGATGATGTCTGGTCGTAAACAGCCTGAAGCGGTGTGTACGGCGGAATAAACAAAAACGCAGAAGGGCTGCCCCTTCTGCGTGTCTCTTACGCGGCGAAGTTCTTCGCAACAAATTCCCAGTTAACCAGTGCCCAGAAGTGTTCCAGGTAGTTCGGGCGCGCATTACGGTAATCAATGTAATAGGCGTGTTCCCATACGTCCACGGTCATCAGCGGCGTGGCGCTGGTGGTCAGAGGGGTACCCGCATTAGAGGTGGAAACGATAGCCAGTTTGCCATCAGCCTCTTTTACCAGCCAGGTCCAGCCGGAGCCAAAGTTTTTAACGGCTGCGTCAGTAAACTTCGCTTTAAAATCCGCGAAACTGCCGAACGCGGCGTTAATCGCTGCCGCCAGCTCACCGGCAGGTTCTCCGCCTGCGTTGGGGGCCAGGCAGTGCCAGTAGAAGGTGTGGTTCCACACCTGAGCGGCGTTGTTAAATACGCCACCGTCTGAACTGCGCACGATCTCTTCCAGCGTTTTGCCTTCAAAATCGGTGCCCTTGATCAGGTTATTCAGGTTGGTGACATAGGTCTGGTGATGCTTGCCGTAATGGTACTCCAGGGTTTCCGCGGAAATGTGCGGAGCCAGGGCGTCTTTTGCATACGGTAGTGCAGGTAATTCGAACGACATTGCTTCTCTCCTTATAGTTTTATACGTTGCCAATAACCCTACAGACAACAAGGACAGAATAGCAAATTGAAAGGGTATGCAAAAGAGGAACTTACCCTGCCACAGAGGCGGCAGGGCAGGGTTTAGCGAATGGTTTTTGGCGTCATCACGCGGCGTGCACCCACATAGTGGCGCACCCAGTAATCTTCGCTGAGGGAGGTGATCTGAATGTCCTGACCGCTGCGCGGTGACTGGATAAATTTACCGTTACCCACATACACCCCAACGTGATCGGCCGTACCGCGTCCCTGGGTGCGGAAGAACACCAGGTCGCCATTTTGCAATTCGCCACGGTTTACAGGCGCGGCGTCGCGCAGATGGTACATCTCATTGGCGGTGCGCGGAATGCGAAACTTCACCAGATCTTTATAGGCATAATAAACCAGCCCACTACAGTCAAAACCGGTGCGCGGAGAGGTGCCACCCCAGCGATACGGTTTACCTATTTGCCCCATCAGTTTGTTCATCGCCGTTTTTTGCGCTTTCTGCATACGCGCTTTATGCACGTCAGCCAGCTTCGTCACTTTTGCGCATTTCGTTTTATGGCCTTTGCGCACGGTGCATTTTTCATTCACCAGGCTGGCGGTCGTGCGGGTGGTTTTGTGCGTGCCGGAACGGAGAGTTTTGGGTTTACTGGAGGCGGTCTTTTTGGTCTGAGCGGTGGTTTTCTTCTTTACTGTTTTACTGGTGGTTTTTTTCTTACGTTCTGTGGTTTTTGCCAGATGCGATTTTTGTACAGCAGAATGCCGCGCCTGTTCAGAGGCGTTCGCCGCTGGCGTAAATGAGAGTGTGGTAAACAGTAAAGCACAGAGCGTCATCGAGATTTTAGTTATCCGCGCCACTGGGCAGTCCCCTGATAAATGCAGGCCACAATGCATACCCGCGTGAGATTTACAAAACCTGTCGATTCTAATCCATAAATTCAGAAGAAGTTAATAGCATTTTTCATTCAAAAATTATGTTTCGTTAGCAAGTGCAAAAAAATTCATCATTCTGACGCACTCCTGTTCGCTCCTTAAGCAAAACCGCACCTCGTCTGGGGATAAACGACATTAGCAATGCAACTTTATGCGATAAGCGATAATATAATTAGACGTGACAAAAATGTTATTTTCCGATGTCGGCCTGACCCGCTACAATGTCAGACTGATGCCGTAACAGAAGTTAAAGGAAGCAAGACATGAGCACCACTATTGAAAAAATTCAGCGCCAGATCGCTGAAAACCCGATTCTCCTGTACATGAAAGGTTCTCCGAAGCTGCCAAGCTGCGGCTTCTCCGCGCAAGCGGTTCAGGCGCTGTCCGCCTGTGGTGAGCGTTTTGCTTACGTTGATATCCTGCAAAACCCGGACATTCGCGCTGAACTGCCAAAATATGCCAACTGGCCGACCTTCCCACAGCTGTGGGTTGATGGTGAACTGGTCGGCGGATGCGACATCCTGATTGAAATGTATCAGCGCGGCGAACTGCAACAGCTGATCAAAGAGACTGCGGCGAAGTATAAAACCGAAGAGCCGGACGCAGAGTAAGTTTTCTGCGGATATAAAAAAGCGACCACATTATGTTGGTCGCTTTTTTTTGCCTGTGGGACTGTTGATTACCCAACCTACGATTGAAGATCGGCCTCGTCGCCCATCGGCAGCGGCCAGCCGCCGAGACGTTTCCAGCGGTTGACGATCTCACAGAACAGCTCCGCCGTACGCTCGGTGTCGTATAACGCGGAATGCGCCTGGGTGCCGTCAAACGCAATACCCGCCGTGATGCAGGCTTTAGAGAGCACGGTTTGCCCCAGCGCCAGGCCGCTCAGCGCGGCGGTGTCGAAGGTCACAAACGGATGGAATGGATTACGCTTGAGCGAGGCACGCTCGGCGGCAGCCATAGTGAAGCTGTGATCAAAGGTGGCATTGTGGGCCACCATGATGGCGCGGCTACAGTCATTCTCTTTCATGCCTTTGCGCACCATTTTGAAAATGGCGTGCAGCGCCTCGTATTCGCTTACCGCCCCGCGCAGCGGGTTTGTCGGATCGATACCGTTAAAGGCCAGCGCCTCTGGCTGTAAGTTTGCCCCTTCAAAGGGTTCAACGTGGAAATGCAGCGTGGTGTCCGGTACAAGCCAGCCCTGTTCATCCATCTTCAGCGTGATGGCGGCAATCTCAAGCAGCGCATCGGTTTTAGCGTTAAATCCGGCTGTTTCAACATCAATGACAACGGGATAAAAACCACGAAAACGGTCGCACAGACCGGTAAATTGAGCGTTATCGGACATCAGGGTCTCTTACAAGGGGGAAAAAGCAGTGCGCATTATGGCAAATTTTGAGAGGGGATGCAGCAAAACAACGGGCGCATAGTGCGCCCTGCGGGATCAATTGCCCAGGCCGCGACCAGCGTCTTTGGCTTCGATCAGTTCGATTTTATAACCGTCCGGATCTTCCACAAACGCAATTACGGTGGTACCGCCTTTAACCGGACCGGCTTCACGGGTGACGTTACCGCCATTGCTGCGGATACGTTCGCAGGCTTCGGCGGCGTTATCCACCTCCAGCGCGATGTGGCCGTAAGCTGTACCCAGCTCGTAGCTGTCCACGCCCCAGTTGTAGGTCAGCTCGATGACCGCTTCATCAGATTCCGGGCCGTAACCGACAAACGCCAGAGAGTATTTATATTCCGGATTTTCGCTGGTGCGCAGCAGCTTCATGCCCAGAACGTTAGTGTAGAAATCGATGGAACGTTGCAGGTCGCCAACGCGCAGCATGGTGTGAAGTAGGCGCATAATTTCCTCATTAACCAGTGGAATGGATTATCTTTTTGAACAGAAACGATGTTTTAGTATAGCGGCGAAAGGTCGCCGCTATCAATGTACAAAGCGGGATTACAGTGAAGGGTAGTCGGTATAACCTTCCGCGCCGCCGCCATAGAAGCTTTCAGGACGCTGCGGGTTCAGTTCGGCTTTTTTCTGCAAACGGGCAACCAGATCCGGGTTAGCAATGTAGTCACGGCCAAAGGCCACGGCGTCGATCAGGCCTTTACCGATCAAATCCTCGGCTTTCTCTGCCGTATACGCACCCGCCCCGATAATCACGCCGTGGAAGCGCTCGCGCACTTTCTGACGGAAGGCTTCACTGTAAGGCTTGCCGCCTGCCCAGTCCGGCTCGGACATGTGCAGATAGGCGATACCGCGTTTCGCCAGCTCTTCAATCAGATACAGCGCGTCTGCTTCTTCGTTCGGACCGTTGTCGACGTTCTGGAAAGTACCGATCGGGGAGACACGAATACCAATGCGGTCTGCGCTCCACTCATTACAGACAGCATCCACCACTTCAAGCACCAGACGCGCGCGGTTTTCAACGCTGCCGCCGTACTGGTCGGTACGCTGGTTGGAAGACGGGGACAGGAACTGATGCAGCAGGTAACCGTGCGCAGAGTGAAGCTCAACCAGGTCGAAGCCCGCTTCCCGGGCGTTGGCGACGGCCTGACGGAAATCATTCACGATACCCGGGATCTCGTCCAGCTCCAGCGCGCGTGGCGTGGTGGTGTCGACGCGGATCGCATTACCGTTTTCATCGCGCAGGGAAGTGCGGGTATTGGCGTTCAGGGCAGAGGCAGAAACCGGCGCCTGACCGCCAGGCTGGATGCTGCTGTGTGAGATACGACCGGTGTGCCACAGCTGAACCGCAATACGGCCATCTTCAGCATGCACGCCTGCGGTGATTTTTTTCCACGCGGCGATCTGTTCCGGGCTGTGCAGACCCGGTGCACCGGCGTAGCCTTTTGCCTGGGCAGAAATCTGCGTGGCTTCGGAGATAATCAGGCCCGAGCTGGCGCGCTGACGGTAATACTCACCCATCAATGGCGTTGGGATATCGCCCGGCTCGATGCTGCGCAGACGGGTAAGTGGGGCCATAAACACGCGGTTTGGGGCAGTAACGGCACCCACTTTCAGTGGGGTAAACAGCTTTTCAGCGGACATAACGGCTCCTGAGTAGACCAGTCGACTAGTAAAAGGGTAAATAAAAACGCCGGCTACACGCCAGGCGCGGTAATACAGTTTTTCACATGCGCCAGCGCGCTTTCGAGCGGCACGGCGCTGCGAGACATTTTTGCTTGCAGGTTGGCGCCTAACCAGAGGGAATAGAGCACCTGTGCCTGCGTGAGCGGATCGCCGGAGAAGGAGAGCGTTTTTTCATTGCGCCCGCTCTCCAGCGCCTGAGCCAACAGGGCAATAACGCCGCTGGCCCCTTTATCCATTGCGGTGCGCATATCTTCGGAGAGATCGCACACTTCGGCAGACAGTTTTACCGTCAGGCAGCCGCTGATGATGCCCTGCTGACAGAACTGCGTCAGCGTTTCCTGATAGTAGTTCAGAACACGATCCCGGTAGTCACCTTCACCGCTGGCGAAGTGGGTTGCCAGGCGCTGATGGTAGCTGGCGTAGTGCCGCTCCAGCATGGCAACGCCAAACGCCTCTTTGGATCGAAAATAGTGATAAAACGATCCCTTAGGTACTTCAGCGGTTTTTAACAACTCGCTCAGCCCCATACCGGTAAACCCGCGATGCATGCAAAGGCGCTCGCCGGTAGCCAGCAAATGTTCTCGTGTATCGTGTTCAGTGTGTCTGCTCATGCCCTTACTCTAATAGACCGTTCGGTCTAATGCAAGCCCGCTTAGCGACGACATTGCGACAGAATATCCAGCTGCGGTTGATAAACCGCTGATTTCACGTCCATCATGCCCAGAACGGTGGCGAATAAATTGTCCTGTGAAACCGCCTCTTTTGCGGCATGGTCACGCAGGCAATCCGTGTTTACGCCGAAGTTTTTCGCATAATCCGGGGAGAGCCAGAACATAAACGGAATATGCGTTTGCTGCTCCGGGGCCAGCATATACGGCGTACCGTGCAGGTAAATTCCGCTTTCGCCCAGCGATTCACCGTGATCGGAGAGGTAAATGAGCGCCGTGTTCATGTTGGCCTGCCGGGCTTTTAGCGCGTCGATGGTTCGGCTGACCACGCTGTCGGTATACAAAATCGAGTTGTCATAGGTATTGATCAGCGACTGATGATCGCAATCCTGAATTTCATTGGTATCGCAGGTTGGGGTGAACTTGCGAAAGCTGTCCGGATAACGATTGTAGTAGGCCGGACCGTGGCTGCCCATCAGATGAATAACCAGAACCGTATCCTGCTTTATTCCATCCAGTACGTTGTCCAGACGGTAGAGGTTGACGTCGTCGATACAGGATTTGTCCTTACAGAACTGATCCAGTTTCCACTGGGTCATGTCCGTGTGCGGCACGCGGTCGCAGGCGCCTTTACACCCGCCGTCGTTGTCGCGCCACAGCAGGTTGAAACCGGCATGGTTAAGTACATCGAGCAGACCTTCCTGGTGATGGGCGAGGTCCGCGTCATATTTTTTCCGCGTCATGCCGGAGAACATGCAGGGGACGGAAACGGCGGTTTCCGTGCCACAGGAGGAGGCCTGGGGGAAGTTGATGACATCCTGCTTTTTCAGCTCGGGGTTGGTTTCACGCGGGTAACCATTTAACGAGTAGTTTGCGGCGCGGGAGGCTTCGCCCACCACCACAATCAGCACGGTTTTCTTGCGTTGGCTGGAAATCAGCGCGCCTTTATGAGCATCCTCGCCAATGCGGACCAGCGTCTGGTCGCCGGCAAACCAGCGCATTTTGCTGTATTTCACCACGGCGCTCACGTAATTCGCCGGGGTGACCATTTTGACGATGCTTTTGTTATTGCGGAACAGCGAAGCATAGTCTTTATAAAACACCGCCGCGACCAGGATGATCACCAGCAGCGCACCCAGCATAGCGGCGACACGCGTCAGGAGGGCATACCACCATTTTCCGGTGCGAATGCGCGTCAGGGCTAAAATAATCGATGGAACCAGACCCGCAACGACCAGCCACAGGATCATCTGCGGCGTCACCAGGGCAGTCGCTTCCTGGGAATTAGTTTCGAACACGTTAACAATCATGTTCTGATCGATAACCGTGCCATAGGTATACATAAACCAGGTTGCGGCGGCGCATCCCAGGGTCAGGACAATCATGAGCGGCTTGCGAACAAAGGGAATATTCAGCAGGCTGAAGACAATCACCCAGCCGCAGAACAGCACCAGCGGCACGCTGGCAGCAAACAGGAGATCGTGCAGATGCGCAGGCGCAATGATTGACCAGCTGCGCTGGATAAACAGTGCATTCAGTACGGTGAAGAAAAGTGCACAGCCCAGAGTAAATTTTATATCGTTACAGTGTAACTTTTTAGTGAACCACATGATGACCAGACCATTCGTTATATCAATGCGGCGAGTATAAGAAGGGAAGATTAGCGAAACCTTAATGCTCTGTTTGTGGCGGACATCCTTGCATGCAAGCCATTTAGGGTCTTCACTGTAGGGAATAATGACGTTCTGGAGGTAGGTGTGGCAGAGCAACTGGAGTTTTTCCCTGTCCAGAGCCCGTGCCGGGGTATTTGCCAGGTAGATGAACGAGGATACTGTCGTGGCTGCATGCGCACGCGCGATGAACGTTTTAACTG
This sequence comes from Enterobacter sp. BIDMC93, assembly GCF_001037805.1. Classification (NCBI taxonomy): domain Bacteria; kingdom Pseudomonadati; phylum Pseudomonadota; class Gammaproteobacteria; order Enterobacterales; family Enterobacteriaceae; genus Enterobacter; species Enterobacter sp. BIDMC93. The sequence goes on along the minus strand of NZ_KQ089962.1, from coordinate 3,079,331 downwards.
GCAAAATTTCAGCGACGCGCAAAAGCAGGAGGTCTTACGGCTCTGTCGACAGCGTCTGCTGCGTAAAATTCGTGCAAACAAAGCGGTTGAAAGCGTAGAACCTCAGCAACCTTCACTGTTTTAGCAGGGTAATTGCGTATACTGGTGACATGACTTCCTTGAGGAAAATGTTATGGTTCAGCGTATTACCCTTGCCCCGCAGGGCCCGGAATTCTCCCGATTTGTTATGGGCTACTGGCGCCTTATGGACTGGAATATGTCTCCGGTCCAGCTGGCGGACTTTATAGAAGAGCATCTCGATCTCGGGATCACCACCGTCGATCACGCTGATATTTATGGCGGCTATCAGTGCGAGGCTGCCTTTGGCGAAGCGCTGAAGCGTGCGCCGGCGCTGCGTGAACGTATGGAGATTGTGACCAAATGCGGTATTGCCACCACAGCAAAACCGGAGCATGCGCTTGGGCATTACATCACTGACAGCGCGCATATCGTTAAAAGCGCCGAGCAGTCACTGATTAACCTGGCCACCGATCGTATCGACCTGCTGCTGATCCACCGACCCGATCCGTTGATGGATGCGGATGAGGTCGCGGAAGCCTTCCTGACGCTGCACCAGAGCGGCAAAGTGCGCCATTTTGGCGTGTCTAACTTCACCCCGGCACAGTTTGCGCTATTGCAGTCTCGCCTGCCGTTTACGCTGGCGACGAATCAGGTGGAGATCTCGCCTGTTCATCAGCCGCTGCTGCTAGATGGCACGCTCGACCAACTGCAACAGCTGCGCATCCGTCCAATGGCATGGTCCTGTCTGGGAGGCGGCCGCCTGTTTAACGATGAGGCATTCCAGCCGCTGCGTAACGAGCTTGAAACGGTGGCGCGCGAACTGAATGCGGAGAGTATCGAGCAGGTGGTTTACGCCTGGATCCTGTGCCTGCCGTCTAAACCGCTGCCAATTATTGGCTCCGGCAAAATTGAGCGCGTCCGCGCTGCGCTTGTGGCTGAGGAGCTGGATATGACGCGTCAGCAGTGGTTCCGCATCCGCAAGGCGGCGCTGGGCTACGACGTACCCTGAGCACGCCTGTACCTGACTTTCCGGTGAAATCTGCGCCGCTGGTATAGACTTAAGGTGCAAAAAATAACCCGTGGAGGTCTTATGAAGCGTTTTGCTCTGGCAATGGTCACGCTGGTTGTTTGTGCAGGTGCGCAGGCAGCCAGCGAGGACGTTGAAATGAATCTCGTCACTTCTCAGGGGGTAGGCCAGTCCATCGGGACGGTGAAAATCACCGAAACCGATAAAGGGCTGGAATTTGCTCCCGATCTCAAGGCTCTTCCACCCGGCGAACATGGTTTTCACGTTCATGCCAAAGGCAGCTGTCAACCCGCAATGAAAGAGGGGAAACCAACAGCTGCGGAAGCCGCAGGGGGGCATCTCGACCCGCACAACTCCGGTAAGCATGAAGGCCCGGAAGGGATGGGGCACCTCGGCGATCTGCCGGTGCTGGTGGTAAATAACGATGGTAAAGCCACCGATCCGGTTGTGGCGCCACGACTCAAAAAGCTTGACGAGGTCAAAGGCAAGGCGCTGATGGTCCACGTGGGCGGCGATAACATGTCCGATCAGCCTAAACCGCTTGGCGGCGGCGGGGCGCGCTATGCCTGCGGGGTGATCTGATCGCCAATCGTTCCGGGTGGCGGCGCCTGTTCCAGCTGTGACAGGGAGCAGTGCAGCCGCCAGATAATGGACGCCAGATCGCGGGCCGCAGGCTGATGATGGTGCGCCAGCGCGTCGCAAATACGCTGAAGCTCGGCGAGCGTGACGCTCAGGGGGCGCTGCTGCACCCCGCGCTCGCTCATCACATCTCGGAGCATGGAAATACAGTTATCACGGACCTGCGACAGCGGATCGGAACGCGTCTCCCAGGCGCGCAGTTGCCACACCACGTGCGAACAGTTTAACAGCACCACGCCCCAGCGCAGCAGCCAGCGACGGGAGAGTGAATCCTGGCTGTTGTTCAGCTGGCTGACATGATGGTAAACCAGCGATTCATACTCGCTTTCGCGCAGATGTGGCCTGCGGCTCAGCTGATCGACAAAACCCCTGCGCAACTCCCGAATATGCCTGCGGCTTTTACGCGCGTCCGAGCCCGGGCGTAGCACAGCGAAAGCCAGCCACGCCAGCCCCACGCCGAGGATCTTCGCCAGGTTGTCGTTGAGAAAATCAGCGTAATCGTAAACCGGTGGATTCGTTACAGAGATAAATGAGCCCATAAAAACAATCAACTGACCCCACAGACCGGCCAGTTTAGGCATTTGCAGTTTGAGCAACTGCATGGTGGTTAATAGCGGGAAGAGAAACAGCAGAAATTGCCAGAGGTCGGTTATCTGCACCATCAAACCAAATTTCACCACGAAGCTGAATAGCGACAGCAGTACCAGCGTACGCAGCAGAAGCGTAAGGGAATTAAAGGGGGAAGCGGCGACGGAATAGAGCACGCAGCTGATTGCCGCAAGCGTCAGGGCCGCACTGCCCGCATCCCATTGCGTGGTGATGGCCCATGCGCCCACGGCCGTCAACGCACAAAACGTACGAAAACCGCTCCACAGCGCCTCCATTGCGTCGGTATGGCGCGCCAGAGCAGGACTACCGGGAACGGAAAATTCGGTGACGGGCGTGGCATTTTCGACGGCTTTTAACCAGCGGCTGCTACGCAGATACAGGCGGCAGAAATAGTTCAGACGCTGCCAGAAGGCACGATGCCTGTAGTCATATTCATCCGTTGGGGCGAGCGGCGCGATAATGCGGGCCACGGTATAGATATCGGCATCCGGACGCGCAAGAGCGGCGAGCAGCGCCTCGATAATCTCCCGGGTATGGGCTGGCGGTGCAGGCCAGTTCAGCAACATCCGGCGAAGGCTCGAGATCGCGCTCGTCATCCGCAATTGCTGGTGCAGTAAATAGTTCAGAAGCGTGTTCTGGCGACGAAAACGGTAGTGGCTCCAGAAAGCCTGGATGCGCAACAGGTTCATGGTCAGGATCTGGCCGATGACCTTTTCGTGCGCGAGGCGGATGTCATCGCTGCTGTCAGGCTGCCAGAGCAGGCTGGCATGTTCCAGCAAACGTGCGTGCATCGTTTTAAGGGCGGTGATAAGCGTAGTGCCATCTGAGGTACTGGGCAGGATCATCATCATGACGCCTCCGCACAGAATGCCGACCATCACTTCACACACGCGTGCCTGGGCGATATCCCACAGCTCGGTGGTATCCAGCACGTTGACGACCGGAAAGGCGATAATGGCCGCGGTGTAACCCGCCAGCTGAAACGCATAGGCAACGTTATTGGTAAAATGGGCGCAGGCCCAGGTACACAGCCCCAGCCATGCCGACATGCTTAACAGAAAGAGCCAGGGATCGTTCAGGGTATGGCCGGCAAGAAGCAGTGCGGCGGTTGCCCCCAGCAGGCTACCCGCCACGCGCCCGAGGCTTTTACTGATAACGCCCCCGACGGTAGGGAAGCTGACGACCGCCGCAGAGGTCATCGCCCAGTAAGGCTCATCCAGATTCAGATAATAGGCAACCGTAAGCGCAAGGCACATGGCGATGCCGTTGCGCAGCGCGTAACGCCACTGCGGCCGTGTCGCTTTTATCCACGGCGTATTGCGCCAGGAGAAAGCCCCCAGGTTCATCATCGCGATCCGATGGCGACGGTGCAGGTTGTGCCAGAGACCAGGGTAATGTCTTTCGGCAGTTGATCAAACTCGACGCGAACAGGCACCCGCTGAGCCAGGCGCACCCACGGGACGTTGGGTTTAATGTCAGGCACCAGGCCAGAATCGGTTTCCACGCTCTGATCGTATATTGCCCGACCTATGCTGCTAACGTGACCCTGTAACGTTTCTGCGCCGCTGTAAAGCGTGATCCGGGCAGGCGCTCCCTCGCGGATATGGCGCAGCTTGGTCTCTTCAAAATAACCTACAACATAGAAAGAGTGGCTATCGACCAGGGCGAAGACCGGCTGGCCTGTGGTGGCGTAATCACCCACACGGGTAGACAGGCTCGTGATCCATCCATCCACCGGGGCTTTGACCACGGTCTGGGTCAGTTGCCACTCGGCCTGTTTCAGCGTTGCCTCTGCAACCTTCAGGCTGGCCTGCATGGCTTTTACATTGATATTGGCGGTATCGAGATCCTCCGCAGAGATGTAATTTCTCGACAGATGGCGGCGGCGTTCGGCTTCGTTATTGGCTTTTGCCAGATCTGATTGAGCTTTTGCGAGCTGCGCCTGGGCATTAAGCACCGCAATGTGGAAAGGGGTCTCGTCGATGCGGAATAGCACATCGCCCGCATGAACGTACTGGTTGTCCTTCACCAGCAGCGCGCTGATACTGCCGGACACCTGTGGCGTGATGCTAACCTGTTCCGCGCGGATCTTGCCGTCACGCGTCCAGGGCGACTGCATGTAATAATTCCAGAGCCACCAGCCGGCCATCACCGCCAGCGCTAAAACGAAAAGAGTGGAAAAATATTTTAACGTTTTCAATGCTATTCTCACCACACGGTTAACACGGCAAGGCCAAGACAGACGGAGAGGGTAAACAGGGAGAGATCCATTAACATCGGGTGCCAGATTTCACCAGAATACATCCAGTCGCGCAGCAGACGATGCGCAATGAGCCAGATTACAAAACCGACCATCACGGCTTTAAACAGTGGCGGAAAGTAGACCGATGCGCCAACAATCAAATCCTGGAGGGGCAACCCTGCGGAGAAGGAAAACAACGTCACAAGCAGCGATCCTTTGCGGTGGAATGAGGGCCACATTGGCAGATTTCAATGCGATGGCGCATTACCATTCAGTGTAAATCATCCTTTAAGGAATGATGAATACCGTGATTGCATTTGTTTTGGCAATACAAATACTGCAAACTATTCTAAAATCACTATAATCACTTAGCAAGCTAATTATAAGGAGATGAAATTGGAATCGCCATTAGGTTCTGATCTGGCAAGGTTGGTACGCATCTGGCGTGCTCTGATTGACCATCGCCTGAAACCTCTGGAACTTACGCAGACGCACTGGGTTACGCTGCATAACATTCATCAGCTCCCGCCCGATCAGTCACAGATCCAACTGGCAAAAGCGATTGGAATTGAGCAGCCGTCTCTGGTGCGTACCCTTGACCAGCTGGAAGAGAAGGGACTCATCTCCCGACAAACCTGCGCCAGCGACCGTCGCGCCAAGCGGATCAAATTGACGGAAAAAGCGGCCCCGATTATCACTGAGATGGAAACCGTCATCAGTAAAACGCGAGGGGAGATCCTGGCCGGTATTTCCCCCGCTGAGCTGGAAATGCTGATCGGACTCATCGCCCGTCTTGAGCAAAACATCCACGATTTACAGTCGCGCGACTGACGTTGTTTACAGGCCTTGCTGGTGCAAGGCCTCTGTCATGTTCTGAACACCACCACCCGGTTGCGGCCCGTCTCTTTTGCCTCGTACATGGCTTTATCCGCGCTTTCCACACAGGTTTCAGCGCTGGTCTCCGGCGAGGTGGCGGTGAATACCCCCATACTGATAGTTATCGGTTCCGGGAGATAACCGCCGCTGCTAACGTTGTCGAAACCGCTCAATTTGAGACGTATGCGTTCGGCAACCTGTTGCGCAAGATCGGAAGGGGTATTTGTCAGCATGAGCACAAATTCTTCGCCGCCGATCCGCGCTGCGATATCCTGCGGTCGCACTGAATCGGTCAACAGGTTTGAGACAAACTGTAAAACCTTATCCCCCTGCAAATGGCCGTAGCAGTCGTTAATGCGTTTGAAACGGTCAAGATCGCTCACGATCACCGATACCGGGTGCGCCAGGGTTGCTGTACTCAGCGCGTGGTTTAATGAATCATAGAAATAGCTACGATTATACAGACGGGTGAGGGGATCGCGGATCGAGTTTTGATAAGACTCCTGATATTTTACATGCGAGTCACGATACAAATTAAATACATCGGAAAGTAAGATGAAGATAATGATTAATGTAGCGACAGTTTCGAATAACCGTGCCCGGTACCATGAAATATCTTCAGCGTGTCCGCCTAACAATAGCATGAGCAGGGTGACGATATAACAGACGCATAAAAAATTGCCGCCGACCCAAAACAAATTCCTCACGCGGGTAATGGCCATCAGGGTGATTAACGTTACTACCCAAAGGACGATCAAAATAATATTAATCGCCTGGCTCCAGAGAACCATAAACTGTCGGGTTTCATTGTCTACCAGGTCCAGTGTGAGCAGGGTTGAATGGCTGGAATAGAACAATGCCAGCCCAAGCATACTGCCCGTAAAGAGCGAGGCGCCGACAACGATACCGATGTGGGTGCTTCGTGAGAGAGCGGACGTACGCAGGGTATACAGCAATGCCGAGATGATTATCAGCACCGCCATTAAAAAGTGGCGGAACATATAGAAAATCATGGCGTCATTATAGTTCGCCACGTTGAACTGATAGAGATCAAGCCAGGCCGGGAAGCTGGACAGAGTCCCCACCATCAATAACGCTGAGCCGGCAAAGGCCAGGGCAATGGGAACAAGATATAATCGCCTTCTGTCGCACCAGTATTTCATTGCCATAAAACAGGCAATAAACAGATGAAACACCAGAAGAAATATCGTCAGCGTAGGGAAAAACAAAGGTGAAAACGAAGGAACCCATTCAACAAGTTTTATAAAAAAAGCTTGTAATACGGCAATGATAACAATGCATCCAAGCGCGAAGGCCACAAAGCGGTTCTTTACAAATCGACAGATCGCAAGCATAGAGAATTTAAAAATTAAAAAAGAAAAGAGATTGCGAAGAGTTTAAGTGAGGGAAATAAAAAATACTTTGCGCACGGACAAAAATAGATGAAATGAATAATTCACTGTGTGAATGTATTGTGCAAATATATTGTTGGAGACGATGATTTTGTTAAATGGATGCGGTCTGAACAGACCACATCCATCAGGATATTAGCGCGGGGAGACGGTAACCTGGCTGCCGTTGCTTGCCAGTACAACACGCTGGCCAGCAGAGAAGCGGGTGTTACCCTGTTTCTGCACAACCATAATGGTGCTGCCATCGTCTTTACGGATTTCCAGCTCAACGCCCTGAGTTTTGTTCATCGCACCCTGAACGCCCTGACCCGCTACGCCGCCTGCAACTGCGCCCGCTGCGGTAGCCAGAGAACGTCCGGTGCCGCCGCCAATGGTATTACCCAGGAAACCACCCAGCACAGCACCACCGATTGCGCCCACCACGTTCGTGTCATCGCCACCCTGAATCTGAACAGGACGGGCATTAACGATAGTACCGTATGTCACGTTCTGTACCTGTTTAGCTTCAGAAGCACTATATACGTCGCCGGAGAGTGAACTGTCATTCACACAACCCGCCAGTGTTAAACCAATCAGCGAAACGCCCAGTACACGTAAAATCATTTGACTCTCCTGTTCACCAAAAAACGCCCGGTTGGGGCATCCGTTATGGCTAAATTATATGGCATTCCTGACCACAGTTCATATCTTTGCATGCCGAATAGATAAATTTTACTTCAACAGGGCTTAACGGGACATAAACAAAAACCGTCTGTGCTACAGGTCTGAGATTGTTAAAAAATATTATCACCGCATAGCAAAGCCGCGTTATTTATGATGGAGTGTTTGCACTTAGCCCATGTAACGTAAGGAAAGCGCATGAAATCGGGTCGCTATATCGGTGTGATGTCTGGTACCAGTCTTGACGGTGTGGATGTCGTTCTGGCCGCCATTGATGAAAACATGGTGGCGCAGCAGGCAAGCCTGACCTGGCCTATTCCTGTCTCGTTAAAAGAAGAGATCCTGAACATCTGCCAGGGACAACAGCTGACGCTTTCCCAACTGGGCCAACTGGATGTGCGTCTGGGGGCGCTGTTTGCTGAGGCGGTACTGGCCCTGATGCAGCAGGAAAGACTCCACCCGCAGGATATCGTGGCAATAGGTTGCCATGGGCAGACCGTCTGGCATGAACCTGTCGGCGAGGCGCCGCACACGATGCAAATTGGCGATAACAACCAGATTGTGGCAAAAACCGGCGTGACGGTGGTGGGTGATTTCCGTCGTCGCGATATGGCCCTCGGCGGGCAGGGGGCGCCGCTGGTTCCGGCATTTCATCAGGCGCTGCTGGCGCACCCGGTAGAGCGCAGGATGGTCCTGAACATCGGCGGGATCGCCAACCTGTCGATGCTTATTCCCGGGCAGCCCGTGCGGGGGTACGATACCGGACCCGGTAATATGCTGATGGATGCCTGGATCTGGCGTCAGAGCGGCAAAGCCTACGACAAAGACGCGCAGTGGGCCAGCCAGGGGAAAGTGATCCTTCCCTTGCTGCAAACCCTGTTAAGCGATCCTTTCTTTGCTCTGCCCGCGCCGAAAAGCACGGGGCGGGAATATTTCAACTACGGCTGGCTTGAACGTCAGCTGGCGCGCTTCCCCGGCCTTGCGCCTCAGGATGTGCAGGCTACGCTGACGGAGCTCACCGCGGTATCGATTTCTGAACAGGTGTTGCTGAGCGGCGGATGTGAGCGCTTGCTGGTATGCGGAGGCGGAAGCCGCAACCCGCTGGTGATGGCACGCCTCGCCGCCTTGCTGCCAGGCACCGAAGTCACGACCACTGATGAAGCCGGGATCAGCGGAGACGATATGGAAGCGCTGGCCTTCGCCTGGCTTGCCTGGCGTACGGTTGCCGGTCTGCCGGGGAATTTACCCTCCGTAACCGGTGCGCTGGAGGCGAGCGTCCTTGGGGCCATTTTCCCCGCAAACCCGCGCCATAATCAGAGTTAACTGAAATTCAGCGGGAGGCGTAACCCGTAAAATAGGGAAAAACAGGAGGGCGGTTAGGCCCTCCAGGACCAGGATAGTCTTCGGAATCTGCCCATGAAAAAACTTCTTCTCATTGCTGTACCTTTTCTTATGACCGGATGCAGCGTCTATAACCAGTTCGTTGAGCGTATGCAAACCGATACGCTGGAATATCGTTGTGATGAAAAACCGCTGACGGTGAAGCTGAACAACCCGCATCAGGAAGCCAGCTTTGTTTATGACAATAAGTTGTTAACGCTGAAGCAGGGAATGTCGGCCTCCGGTGCGCGCTACTCAGACGGGATCTACGTCTTCTGGTCGAAAGGCGACAGCGCCACCGTCTACAAGCGTGACCGCATTGTGCTGAACAATTGTCAGCTTGAAAATCCGAAGCGTTGAGATTTTTGAAGGGGGCGCGCACAATAGCGCCACCCAATCTCACTTTCAGCTAACGCCATGTCAGATAACGACGAACTACAGCAAATTGCGCATCTGCGCCGTGAATACACCAAAGGCGGTCTGCGCCGCCAGGATCTTCCCGCCGAACCGCTGGTGCTTTTTGAACGCTGGCTGAAGCAGGCCTGCGAAGCGAAACTGGCTGACCCGACGGCAATGGTCGTTGCCACGGTTGATGAAAATGGTCAGCCGTATCAACGCATCGTTCTTCTCAAGCATTATGACGAGAAAGGGCTGGTGTTCTACACCAATCTTGGCAGTCGTAAAGCGCATCACCTTGAAAATAATCCGCGTATTAGCCTGCTCTTCCCGTGGCATATGCTGGAGCGCCAGGTGATGGTCACCGGCAAGGCGGAGCGCCTCTCTACGCTCGAAGTGGTAAAATATTTCCACAGTCGCCCGCGCGACAGTCAGATCGGCGCCTGGGTCTCTAAACAGTCCAGCCGAATCTCAGCCCGCGGTGTGCTGGAAAGTAAATTCCTCGAACTCAAACAGAAGTTTCAGCAGGGTGAAGTACCGCTGCCGAGTTTCTGGGGCGGGTTCCGCATCCCCATTGAGCAGATGGAATTCTGGCAGGGCGGTGAACACCGCCTGCACGACCGCTTTTTATACCAGCGCGACAACGGTGGCTGGAAAATCGACAGACTGGCCCCGTAATCCCCAAAATTTGTTGATTTAAGCGCTAGCGCACACCGCGCTGGCGCTTTATTCTATGGTCCTTTCGCATCAGGCGAAAAGTCGTGTACCGGCAAAGGTGCAGTCGTTTATACATGGAGAATTTGATGGCAAGCAGTAACTTGATTAAACAATTGCAAGAGCGGGGCCTCGTGGCCCAGGTGACGGACGAGGAAGCGTTAGCAGAGCGACTGGCGCAAGGCCCGATCGCGCTCTATTGCGGCTTCGATCCCACCGCTGACAGCTTGCATTTGGGGCATCTTGTTCCATTGTTATGCCTGAAACGCTTCCAGATGGCCGGCCATAAGCCTGTCGCACTGGTTGGCGGCGCGACCGGTCTGATTGGCGACCCAAGTTTCAAAGCCGCTGAGCGTAAGCTGAACACCGAAGACACCGTGCAGGAGTGGGTGGATAAGATCCGTAAACAGGTTGCACCGTTCCTGGATTTCGACTGCGGTGACAACTCTGCGATTGCGGCGAACAACTACGACTGGTTTGGTGGCATGAACGTGCTGACGTTCCTGCGTGACATCGGCAAACACTTCTCTGTTAACCAGATGATTAACAAAGAAGCAGTAAAGCAGCGTCTTAACCGTGACGATCAGGGTATCTCTTTCACGGAGTTCTCCTATAACCTGTTGCAGGGGTATGACTTCGCCTGCCTGAACAAACTGCACGGCGTCTCTCTGCAAATTGGCGGTTCCGACCAGTGGGGTAACATCACCTCCGGTATCGATCTGACCCGTCGCCTCCACCAGAATCAGGTGTTTGGTCTGACCGTGCCGTTGATCACCAAAGCCGACGGTACCAAGTTCGGTAAGACCGAAGGCGGCGCGGTATGGCTGGATCCGAAGAAAACCAGCCCGTACAAGTTCTACCAGTTCTGGATCAACACGGCGGATGCCGACGTTTATCGCTTCCTGAAGTTCTTCACCTTTATGGATATCGAAGAAATCAATGCGCTGGAAGAAGAAGACAAGAACAGCGGTAAAGCACCACGCGCCCAGTACGTGCTGGCGGACGAAGTGACTAAACTGGTTCACGGCGAAGAAGGTCTGGCGGCGGCGAAGCGCATTACGGCTAGCCTGTTCAACGGAACCCTGAGCGATTTAAGCGAAGCGGATTTCGAACAGCTGGCGCAGGATGGCGTGCCGATGGTTGAGATGGAAAAAGGCGCCGATCTGATGCAGGCGCTGGTGGACTCCGAGCTCCAGCCGTCTCGCGGTCAGGCGCGTAAAACCATCGCCTCTAACGCGATCACCATTAATGGCGAAAAACAGGCCGATCCGGAATACACCTTTACCGAGAACGACCGTCTCTATGGTCGCTACACGCTGCTGCGTCGCGGTAAGAAAAATTACTGCCTGGTCTGCTGGAAGTAATTAAAAGTATGCAGGGGCGTGGGAAACCACGCCCCTTTTGTTTTGACAGGGTTTGGTAAGTACAACATGAAGAACATCCTCGCCATTCAGTCCCACGTTGTGTTTGGACATGCTGGCAACAGCGCTGCGGAATTCCCGATGCGCCGCCTCGGCGTTAACGTCTGGCCCCTCAATACCGTCCAGTTCTCGAATCACACCCAGTACGGTAAATGGACCGGCTGCGTGATGCCGCCGTCGCATCTGTCGGAAATCGTTCAGGGGATTGCGGATATCGACCAGCTTAAACGCTGCGATGCCGTACTCAGCGGCTATCTGGGTTCGGCGGAGCAGGGGGAACATATCCTCGGCATTGTGCGCCAGGTGAAAGCGGCAAACCCCGCGGCGAAATATTTCTGCGATCCGGTAATGGGACATCCTGAAAAAGGCTGCATCGTAGCGCCGGGTGTTGCGGAGTTTCATGTCCGTCATGCATTGCCCGCCAGCGATATTATTGCCCCCAACCTGATTGAACTTGAGATCCTGTGCGAGCATCCGGTCAACAGCGTAGAAGAGGCTGTAAGCGCCTCTCGCGAGCTGATCGCCCAGGGGCCAGAGATTGTGCTGGTTAAGCACCTGGCACGCGCAGGGTTGAGCCAGGACCGTTTTGAAATGCTGCTGGTGACGAAGGATGAAGCCTGGCATATCAGTCGACCGCTGGTGGATTTCGGTGCACGTCAGCCTGTCGGGGTCGGGGATGTGACCAGCGGTTTGCTGCTGGTGAAGCTATTGCAGGGCGCGAGCCTGCGCGATGCGCTGGAGCACGTCACCGCAGCCGTTTATGAAATCATGATTGCGACGAAGACGATGCAGGAATATGAGCTCCAGGTCGTCGCGGCGCAGGATCGCATCGCGAAGCCGGAGCACTATTTTAGCGCAACGCAGCTTTAGAAAACGCCCGGCGCCGCTGCGCTTGCACGGGCCTACGGAATTTATAGGCCGGGTAAGCGTCAGCGCCACCCGGCAATCCAGGCCGCTCGGTTAATTCAACCCTTCCGCTTTCAGCGCCGCTGCCACCGCAGGACGCTCCGCCACGCGCGTCATATACGATGCGACATGGTCTAATCCTTCCATGTTCAGCTTAACCGCGCGCGCCCAGCGCAGAACGGTAAACAGATAGGCATCGGCGATGGTGAAACGCGAGCCACAGATCCACTGGTCGTCTTTCAGCGCGTCGTTAACGTACTGCAACTTTTTCTCCAGCAGCGCGCGCACGGTAGGTTTGTACTCTTCCGGCGTGTCCGGGCGGAACAGGGGCGTAAAGCCTTTGTGCAGTTCGGTGGCAATATAGTTCAGCCACTCCAGCGTTTTATAACGCGCAATGCTGCCGGTGGGGGCAAGGAGCTGACGATCCGGTACGTTGTCCGCCAGGAATTGCATAATCGCCACCCCTTCGGTCAGCAGGGTGCCATCATCCAGCAGCAGGGCCGGAACCTGGCCTTTTGGGTTAATCGCAAAAAAGTCATCCCCGTTTTCCAGACGCTTTTTCATCAGGTCAACGCCGTCCAGCGTGAAATCTTTACCGCTCTCGCGAAGCGTAATATGGGAAGCAAGAGAGCAGGCGCCCGGTTTATAGAACAGTTTCATCGGTAACTCCTTTTTGCTGAGGTTCCAGCTATGTTAGTGCGCGTTCGGATAAAAAAAAAGCCGCTAATCAATTAGCGGCTTCTGTTCAGTCGTTTCCCGATGACATTACGCGTTCGCGGTTTTGATCGCTTTAGCGGATTTGTCGTCGTCCTGGGTCATACGATTCAGTTTAGGTGCGGTCAGCAGCATCAGCACGGCAATCACGGCGGTCGCGATACCAATTTGCATGAATACGGTGCCGTAGACATTCAGGGAAACCAGCGGGTCGGTAACGTTGTCTGGTACCGCCATCAGGTTCGCAATCTTACCTGCGATGATAGCCGCGCCAGCGGTGGTCAGGAACCAGCTACCCATGATGAAGCCCATCAGACGCTGAGGGACCAGCTGCGCAACCATCGCCAGGCCCAGACCGGAGATCATCAGTTCACCGATAGATTGCAGCGCATAGCTCAGGATCAGCCAGTTAACAGACACGATACCCGCGTCGGTCGCGAATTTCGTCCCCAGCGGCAGCACCAGGAATGCGCCAGAGCACAGCACCATACCGATAGCGAACTTGTGCGGCATAGGCAGACGGTCGCCCATCTTGTTATAGATAGCGGCCAGAATCGGGCTACCAATCATGATCCAGAACGGGTTCAGGGCCTGATACTGCTCCGGCTCGAACGCGATACCGAGGATGGAGTGCTCAACGTTGCGGATAGCGAAGAAGTTCAGAGACGTTGGCATCTGGCTGTACAGAACGAAGAAGATGATCGCTTCCAGCATCAGAATGAACGCCACAATCATCTTACGACGTGCCGCACCCTGCATCGCGAAGGCTTCTTTCGCAAAGATAATCACGATACCCAGCGCAACCACGCCCAGTACGGCACGTGCTACGCCCTGGTTATGCAGCAGCCAGGTGGCAACAGCGGCCAGGATCACGATGCCGACGATGGTTGCCAGCAGTTTGCCCATGTGCACGGGTTCGAAGTCTGGTTTTGAACCATAGTCTTTAACCCAGCTACGGCAGAACAGGAAGTTCACAACGGTGATCAGCATACCCACGAAGCTCAGCGCAAACGCTACGCTCCAGCCGAATTTGGCGGCCAGCCATGGGGTTGCCAGCATAGAGAAGAAGGAACCGATGTTGATGGACATGTAGTACATGGTAAATGCACCGTCCAGACGCGGGTCATCTTTGCTGTAGCAGGTAGAGAGCAGGGAAGACGGGTTCGCCTTGAAGAGGCCGTTACCTACCGCGATGGTAGCCATACCCATGTAAACCACACCTGCATCGTGCCCGGACCAGGCAACCAGCCCATAGCCAATCGCCAGAACAACGGCGCCCAGCATAATGACTCGTTTAGTACCGAGGACTTTATCGCCTAACCAGCCGCCGATAGCGACCAGGCCATACACCAGGGCGCTGAAGGAAGAGAACAGCGTGATGGAATCGGCTTCAGACATACCCAGCTGTTTAACCAGGTAAACCGCCATGATCCCTTGCAGGCCGTAGTAGCCAAAACGTTCCCATAATTCGATCGAGAAAATGAGATAGAACGCTTTAGGCTGTTTGAAAGCGTTAAGACTTACGCTCTCATCTGTTGGTTTATTGTTTGCAGTAGACACATATACCTCTTTTTTTACATCCCATATTAACGGGGGTGTTCATAGCGTGATGACCGTAGTCCATCCGCTTTATAGTTATATTGGGAGGGGAAACGGCGGGTAATGTTCACTATCCAGCCCCATCTGGCAATACGTTTGTAATAATCTGTTACATATAACTCTGGCGGTATAATCATCGGTTCATGCAAATGTTATACAGCGTTAAATCTCATCCGTTCAAAATTGATGGTTTTTTTCACTGTAAACGACCCTGTTCAACGGCTGTATGGCGATATGTTCTGCTATTTTGGGTGATTGGCAGTGATATAGCCCATATTCTGAAAAATGACTGGTCTTATGTGCGGTATGGAATCGATGAAATCTTGTCTGACAAAGGGGTTGGGCGGGTTTTAACAACAAAAATCCAACATCAGGTTATCAGAGTGATCGCGATCACAGATGTATAGAAATTTTTGGTGATGAAAAAACTATTAACCTCTTTGAGTGTTAAATGACCGAAGAATCGACAATGCGTTAAGGAGAAAGAGAGGGCAATTTATGGTCAATCGGGAAGATATCAGAGCCCTTGTTAATATTAAGGGCTTGAACAGGTAAGAAGTTAGGTGGTTTACGCTCAGGGATAGACTTTTTCTTTGTATTCGCAGAGATCTTCGATAATGCAGGAACCGCAGCGTGGCTTACGGGCAATACAGGTATACCGTCCGTGCAGGATCAGCCAGTGGTGGCAGTCCACCTTAAATTCCGCCGGGACCACTTTTAAAAGCTTCTCTTCCACCTCTTCCACGTTTTTACCCGGCGCGAACCGGGTACGGTTAGAGACGCGAAAGATATGGGTATCTACGGCGATGGTCGGCCAGCCAAACGCCGTGTTCAGCACCACATTTGCCGTTTTACGCCCGACGCCCGGCAACGCTTCCAGCGCAGCGCGGTCTTCCGGGACTTCACCGCCGTGCTGCTCCAGCAGGATCCGGCAGGTCTTAATGACGTTTTCGGCCTTGCTGTTAAACAGGCCAATGGTCTTGATATAGGATTTCACACCTTCAACGCCCAGCTCCAGCATGGCCTGCGGCGTATTGGCGACAGGGTAGAGCAGGGCCGTGGCTTTGTTGACGCTCACGTCCGTCGCCTGTGCAGAGAGCAGCACCGCGATCAACAGTTCAAACGGCGAGTTAAAGTTCAGCTCTGTCGTAGGATGAGGATTCTCATCGCGCAGGCGCGTCAGGATCGCAATGCGTTTCTCTTTATTCATACTGCTTTCTCGGGGATCCCTTCCTGTACGCTGCGCTCAGCGGCGCGGCGTTTACGTTTTTCATCAATCAGGTATTTTAACGCCAGCATCATCCCAAGGCCAATGAAGGCGCCAGGCGGCAGCATGGCCAGCAGGAACGGAGTGTCCGTATGGAACACCTCAATACGCAGCGACTTCGCCCAGCCGCCAAGCAGCGCGTCCGCACCGTCGAAGAGCGTACCGTTGCCCAAAATTTCACGCAGAGAACCGAGAACGAACATGGCGGCAGTCGCGCCCATGCCGATGGAAAAACCATCCAGCGCGGATATGGCCGGATTGTTTTTCACCGCAAAGGCTTCAGCGCGGCCTACGACAATACAGTTAGTCACGATAAGCGGAATGAAAATCCCGAGCGACTGGTACAGGCCAAATGCGTAGGCGTTAATCAGCATTTGCACCACGCTGACCACCGACGCAATGATCATGACATAGATCGGAATACGGATTTCCGACGGCGTCCAGCGGCGCAAAACAGAAATGGAAAAGTTAGTCAGGGTCAGCACCAGCGTGGTCGCCAGCCCCAGCCCGAGCGCGTTGGTGGCGGTAGACGTCACCGCCAGCAGCGGACACAGCCCCAGCAGCTGTACCAGCGCGGAGTTGTTCTTCCAGAGACCCTGGACGATAACCTCTTTAACCTGGCTCATGGTCACTCCTCACAGGTGGAAAGATGATTGATCTGCGCGGGCAGCGTTTCGGCATACAGCCCGGCGCGCTTGACGGCGTTGACCACCGCGCGCGGGGTAATCGTGGCACCCGTGAACTGGTCAAACTCGCCGCCATCTTTTTTCACCGCGAAAGCAGGATCGTCTTCGCCATGAATCATCTTACCGGCGAAGTGTAAGATCCAGTCGCTTAAGCGTGTTTCAATTTTGTCGCCAAGGCCCGGCGTTTCGTGATGTTCCGTCACGCGCGTGCCCAGCACGGTGCCGGAAAAATCGCTGCCAACCAGCAGCTGAATCGCACCGGAGTAACCGTCCGGCGCGGTGGCTTCCATGACGGCACCCACGGGATTATCGCCCTTGCGGGCAATATAAACGCGATGGGGTCCTTTACCGAGCTGCGGAGCCTGCACGACAAAGCAGCTTTTTTGCAGGTCATTATCGTAGAGGTCGGATGGGATCACCTGATCGAACAGCGTCTTTTGCTGCTTCATTGCCTGCTCTGCAATGGTAGTTTTCGTCAGTTCATTTACCAGCGCGGTCAGCCCGGTGAGGGCGGCAGCGAAGATCGCCAGCGTAACGCCGTGTTTTTGCATTGTTTTTAGCATGGCGTGACCCTTAGCGATGACCGTACACGCGTGGCCGCGTGTAGTAGTCGATGAGCGGAACGGTGATGTTAGCCAGCAGCACGGCAAATGCCACACCGTCCGGATAACCGCCAAAGCTGCGAATAAGCCAGACCAGCAAGCCCGCCAGCGCGCCGAAAATCAGACGACCACGGTTGGTGGTAGACGCGGTGACCGGATCGGTCAGAATAAAGAATGCCCCGAGCATGGTCGCGCCGGAGAGCAGATGGAGCTGCGGGCTGGCCAGTGACTCAGGTGAGATGACCCAGCCGAGCGTCGAGCAGACGGCCAGCGTCACCAGGAAGCTCACCGGAATATGCCAGCGGATCGCCTTCTGTTGCAGCAGGAACGCGCCGCCCAACAAATAGGCCAGATTGACCCACTGCCAGCCAGCACCCGCCAGTACGCCGCTGTAAATAGACGATTTCATCACCTGCTCCACGCTGTGTCCGGCACGCAGGGAGGTTTTGAAGGTATCGAGCGGGGTGGCCTGGCTGATGCCGTCCACGCCCATGCGAAGCGCGTTCATATCTGCGCCCAGCGCGGTGTGGCCGGTAAAGATAACGTGCAGGGCATCCATAAAGCCGGGGACGGTGGCGGCGATCTCATGCGGCGGCAGCCAACTGGTCATCTGTACCGGGAAGGAGATCAGCAGTACCACGTAGCCAATCATCGCCGGGTTAAACGGGTTATGGCCCAGCCCGCCGTACAGCTGCTTGGCGATGATCACCGCAAACACCGTTCCCAATACCACCATCCACCACGGGGCGAACGGGGGAATGCTGATGGCCAGCAACAGGCCGGTCAACAGGGCGGAGTTATCGCTCAGGATGCGAGTCACTTCCATTTTGCGCAGCTTCAGGATCGCAGCTTCCGCTGCGACGGCACTGGCGCAACCCAGAACTAACTGGAAAAGCGTACCCCAGCCGAAAAACCAACACTGTACGGCAATACCTGGCAGCGCGGCCAGGCACACCAGCATCATAATACGCGATGTCTGGCGCTGGTTATGGGTATAAGGGGAACTTGCAATTCTGAAAACCATTTAATCCTCGTTAACGGCTTGCTGCGCGGCTTTCTTTGCCTGAACGCGCGCAATCGCGGCGGCGACTGCGGCTTTGCGTGGATCGTCGTTGGCGGCCGCAGGCCGTTCGTCCTGCTGTGCCGCTTTTCGTGCTTTGGCACGGGCGATGGCCGCTTCAACGGCGGCTTTACGCGGGTCGACAGGCGCTTCACTCTCTTCGGCTGGCTGAACCTGTGCCGCTTTTCGTGCTTTGGCACGGGCGATAGCGGCTTCAACGGCCGCCTTGCGCGGATCCGTCGCTTCCTGTTCAACCACCACTGTCTGCTGACCGGCCTTACGGGCTTTTGCCCTGGCGATAGCCGCTTCCACTGCCGCTTTACGCGGGTCGATATCAGCTTCCGGTTTGGCGTGTTGCGCTTTCTCCGCCTGACGCGCGCGAGCTTCGGCTTTACGCGCTTCGCGGGCCGCAATCGCTTCGCTGTTGTCCGGTCTTTCTCCCGGAGCGATCACAACCGTCTGGGCGGCGGTGGCTTTCTTCTCGCGCACGCGGGCCAGGGCTGCGTTAATGGCATCCTGATCTTTCGCCGCAGGCTGGACGGCAGCCTGCTTATGGCGTTCCTGACGGGCTTGTTTCTCGCGCTCCAGTCGCGCCTGACGCGCTTCAAAGCGGGCCTTCGCTTCAGCGGCACGTTTTTCTTCCATGGAGATGGCGTAGATTTCGGCTTTCTCCTGACGGAAGTATTGCACCAGCGGAATATTGCTTGGGCAGACCCAGGCGCAGGCACCGCATTCAATACAGTCAGCCAGGTTATGCGCCTGGGCTTTATCGTGCAGCTGGCCTTTGCTGTACCAGTACAACTGCTGCGGCAGTAAATCTGCCGGGCATGCGTCCGCACAGGCGCTACAGCGTATGCAGCCTTTCTCTTCCTGCGTTTCGCCCATCTCCGTTGGGGAAGGGGCGAGCAGGCAGTTGGTAATCTTCACCACCGGCACATCCAGCCACGGCAGGGTAAAGCCCATCAGCGGGCCACCCATAATGACCAGTTGATCGCTACCCGGGCAGAAGCCAGCCTGTTCCAGCAGATGACGCACCGGCGTACCCAGACGCGCCCAGACGTTGCCGGGACGGGAGACGGACTCGCCGGTCAGCGTGACGACGCGCTCGGTCAATGGCTCGCCGTCAATCACCGCACGTTTCACCGCGTAGGCGGTTCCCACGTTTTGCATCAGCACGCCGATGTCGGACGAACGGCCCCCGTGGGGGACCTGTTTGCCGGTCAGGATCTGCGTCAGCTGTTTTGCCCCGCCGGACGGGTATTTGGTCGGGATCACTCGCAGGGCGATATCGTGGCTGTCTGCCAGTACCGCACGCAGCATCGAAATGGCCTGCGGTTTATTGTCCTCAATACCGATCAGCACTTCGCGGGGTTGCAGAATATGCGCAAGAATGCGAATCCCTTCCACCACCTGCGCGGCACAGTCCTGCATCAGACGGTCATCGGCGGTGATGTACGGTTCGCACTCGGCGGCGTTGATGATCAGCGTTTCGATTTTATCGCCGCCGCCGTGAAGCTTAGCGCCGGTCGGGAAGCCTGCGCCTCCCAGACCCGCCACGCCGAACTGATGAATGCGTTCAATCAGCGCTTCACGGCTGTGGGAACGGTAGTCGCTCCAGCCGTCACGATCGATCCAGCGGTCTTCACCATCGGCTTCAATGATCACGCTCAGCTCAGACAACGCCGACGGATGGGCAACGGTATGGGGGGCAACAGCCTCCACCTTACCGGAAGTCGGGGCATGTATCGGCAACATCCGTCCGCGACCAAAGGTCAGCGGCTGGCCGCGAAGAACGCTATCGCCTTCTTTCACGCACAGTTCACCTTCCGCGCCGATATGCTGTTTAAGGGGCATAACGTAACGGGTCGCCAGCGGGATCTGGCGCAGCGGCGTGCCGTTAGACTGCGATTTCATCTCAGGCGGATGAATGCCGCCGTCGAAATCCCAGATCTTCTCTTTTCTGAAGGCAGAAAATAACTTAAGCATGTTGTTCCACAGGAATATTGCGAACCGGAATGGTCTGAAGGTCCCACTTCCAGCTTTCAGTAGTCGTTTCAACCGGGCGTAGTTCTATACACTGCGTCGGGCAGGGCGCCACGCAGAGATTACAGCCGGTGCACAGATCCGCCACAACGGTGTGCATCGCGCGCGTTGCGCCCACAATGGCGTCAACAGGACACGCCTGAATACATTTGGTGCAGCCAATGCAGTTGGCTTCGTCGATGACAGCAAGGGCACGAACGGGCTCCTGGGCCTGTTCATCGCCGTCGACAGGCTGGGGATCGACGTTCAGCAGGGCAGCTATTTTAAGCATGACCGCTTCGCCACCCGGTGCGCAGCGGTTGATCTTTTCGCCCTGCACGCCCACCGCCTCAGCGTAAGGGCGGCAGCCAGGGTAGCCGCACTGCCCGCACTGGCTCTGCGGTAAAAGTTCATCAATTTTTTCAACCACCGGATCGTCCTCCACCGCAAACCGGCGGGAGGCATAACCCAGAATGATGCCAAAGACGAGTCCCAGTACGCTGATGGACGCGATGGCAATCCAGATAGCACTCATTACAACTTCACCAGACCACTAAAGCCCATAAAGGCCAGAGACATTAAACCTGCGGTCACCAGAGCGATGGCGTTACCGCGAAACGGCGCGGGAATATCCGCCGCGGCCAGACGCTCGCGAATCGAGGCGAACAGGACCATAACAAAAGAGAAACCGACCGCCGCGGAAAAACCGTACAGCGCCGATTGCAGGAAATTATGCCCAAGGTTGATATTGAGCAGCGCCACGCCCAGCACCGCGCAGTTGGTGGTGATGAGAGGCAGGAAAATGCCCAGCAGGCGATACAGGGCAGGGCTGGTTTTCCGCACCACCATCTCGGTAAATTGCACCACAACCGCAATGACCAGAATAAAGGACAAGGTGCGCAGGTAGAGCATGTCCAGTGGGATCAGGATCCAGGTATCAATCAGCCATGCGCAAATGGAGGCCATCGTCATCACGAAGGTGGTCGCCAGCCCCATGCCCATTGCCGTCTCCAGCTTTTTGGAGACGCCCATAAACGGGCACAGGCCAAGGAACTTCACCAGTACGAAGTTATTAACCAGCACAGTTCCGACAAAGAGCAGTAAGTAATCGGTCATTATTTAGCCTGAAATAAAATAGCCGCCTATTATCGGATAAACGACAACAGGCCACAACAGGTTAACTGTAAGGTTATTACGGGTTGACAAAGGTCTTCTTAACGCGCGTCGAACGCTTGAAATAAGGGACCATAAGCGCCGTCGCCAGTAGCGGAAACAGTAACTGGCGAACCGCCAGCGCGTCAGACACTGGCGAGAAAGCGAATGCTTTGACAGCCAGCAGCACGGAGACCAGCAGCCAGATAATGTAATGTTTTGGCACGTTTTTGCGGCGTTTGAAGAAGGCGATAGTCAGCCACAGCGTGTAGTACCACATCGCGATCGCGAAAACGAACGACACAAACCACGTTGCAATATTGAGCGCACTCTGGGACATCAGTGCCTGGATAGCATGAGGCGTAACCAGTGCGGTGGTGTATAGCAACAGCGCCAGCGAAGCGCTTAATAATGCCACCAGCAGCCATGCCAGCGGGGCGATTAACCAGCCCCCAATTCTCTCTCCAGGCAATGCGGTCATACGCTCTCCCATAGTCTGCGCGAAATGTTATACAGAAATTTGCAGGGCGGAGAGTATATAACATTTCACGCCGAAGGCTACTTTCTTATACAACGTAACGCCATACGGATTTAGGCACTTCCCCCACATTGAACAGACGACCGCCAGAGACCAGTTCGGCGCGACGATGGTCAGCAGCGCGGTACATATTGATGATGTCCTGATTATCCGACAGCGTGTAGTTCAGATGGTCAAACAGTTTTTCCAGGCTTTCAAGGGAATTGATCTTGCGAAATTTTAATAAATAGTCCTGAACTGTCATATTAATAAGTTTCCATATAAAAGGGTAATACCCATAAAGGTAATGCGTTCGAATAATAAACGGATTAATAAAGACGTAAACTGTCCACTCGGGTAACGCGACGAAATTAGGAGTTTTCTTTGCGAAGAATCAGGCATCAGCAGATGCCTGGAAGAGAAGGGTAACCCCGTTCATTACGGCTGGCAATACGTTCCATGACGTAATGTGTCACGCTTTATGACGACACGGCTTACTTTTGTTGTGCGACAGTAACAGGCTCCGGCGGCTGGTAGTTATCGATATGGCTGGCAATGCCGAGCAACACGACTGAAACCCCAAGGACAATCCATCCCGCTAATTCAATGATTCGATTAATTATTGACGACATAATTTGTGTTTGTAATTTATCCATAAATACAGATTACAAATGTTACAGCGCCCTTTTCGCCAGAGCAAGCGCTTTGGGAACGATTCCTCGAATCCATATACACACTTTAATGCGAGGTAACAAAAAACGCTGTCGCGAGATGCTATTTTAACTCACAGGGCACATTATTAATCTGTGCGTTAAGCACAAGGCCAGTGATAAATAAGCGCACAGCGAGGGGGCAAACGATGAGTGAAAACATACGCGTCGGTCTTATTGGCTACGGGTACGCAAGCAAAACCTTTCATGCTCCGCTGGTTGCCGGCACGCCGGGAATGGAACTGGCGGCTATCACAAGCAGCGATGAGACTAAGGTCCGCGCCGACTGGCCAGCCGTGCCGGTGGTAACGGAGCCTAAGCATCTGTTTAACGATCCTAATATTGACCTTATTATCATTCCAACTCCTAACGACACTCATTTCCCCCTGGCGAAAGCGGCGCTGGAGGCAGGGAAACATGTTGTTGTCGATAAGCCCTTCACCGTGACGTTGTCACAGGCGCGCGAGCTGGATGCGCTGGCGCGAAGTCTGGGTCGGTTATTATCGGTCTTTCACAATCGGCGCTGGGACAGCGATTTCCTGACGGTTAAGGCGCTGATAAACGAAGGCACGCTCGGCGAAATTGCTTTTTTTGAGTCGCATTTCGATCGTTATCGTCCGCAGGTGCGAGATCGCTGGCGCGAGCAGGCGGGACCGGGTAGCGGCATCTGGTATGACTTAGCGCCGCATCTTCTCGATCAGGCCGTTCATCTGTTTGGTTTGCCCGTGAGCATGACGGTCGATTTAGCGCAGCTCAGGCCGGGGGCGCAGACCACCGACTATTTCCATGCCATTTTGAGTTATCCGCAGCGGCGCATTGTGCTGCACGGGACAATGCTTGCGGCGGCGGAATCGGCCCGCTATATCATTCACGGGGCGCGCGGCAGCTATGTGAAGTTCGGCCTGGATCCGCAGGAAGAGCGCCTCAAAAATGGCGAACGCTTACCGCAGGAGGACTGGGGCTACGACATGCGCGACGGGGTGGTGACGCGTGCGGAGGGTGAGGTACTGGTTGAAGAGACGGTATTGACCCTGCCGGGGAACTATCCAGCGTATTACGCCGCCATTCGTGACGCGCTGAACGGTTCAGGTGAAAATCCGGTTCCCGCAAGCCAGGCAATCCAGATTATGGAGCTGATCGAGCTCGGGATCGAATCTGCCAAACATCGCGCAACGCTCTGTCTGGCATAAGTGCCAAACGCTTTCGTAGGCCGGGTAAGCGCAGCGCCACCCGGCAGTAAAGAGGACTACTGAACAACTTTATCGCGCAGCGCCTGTTTCTCTTCAGGCGTCAGGAAGGCGATCTCCAGCCCGTTGATTTGCGCCTGACGGATCTGCTCGCGGCTCAGCCCGGCCTGTGGTGCGGCGATGTTGTATTCGTGAATAATATCCACGCCCTGAACCGCCGGATCGTCCGTGTTCAGCGAAGCCAGCACCCCGTGTTCGAGGAAGGTTTTCAGCGGGTGTTGCGCCAGCGACGCTACTGTACTGGTCTGAATATTGGAGGTCAGGCAGGATTCGATTCCAATACGTTGTTCGGCGAGGAAATCCATCAGCGCGCGATCTTCAATGGCTTTCACGCCATGACCTATACGTTCCGCACCCAGTTCACGAATGGCCTGCCAGATGCTTTCCGGCCCCGCAGCTTCGCCCGCATGAACGGTAATATGCCATCCTGCATCACGTGCGCGGTTGAAATGAGACAGGAACAGACTGCCCGGGAAGCCCAGCTCGTCACCGGCCAGGTCAATGGCGGTGATCTGGTCGCGATGCGCCAGTAATGCTTCCAGTTCCTGAAGACAGGCCGCTTCACCGAAGGTACGGCTCATAATGCCGATCAAACGCGCCTGAACGTCAAAGGTTTTACAGCCTTCACGCACGCCTTCAATGACCGCTTCAACCACGCCCGCTACGGGGAGGTTGTGGGTCATCGCCATATAGCCCGGGGAGAAACGCAGTTCGACATAGTGCAGGCCGTTACGCGCGGCATCTTCGATGTTTTCAAAGGCGACACGGCGACAGGCATCGACCGAGGCCAGCATCTTCACGCCCCAGTCGAGCTTGCTCAGAAAACTCACCAGATCCGGTTCGTTCGACGTGACCTGAACATGCGGGATCAGGGTTTCAAGCGTTTCGGCAGGGAGGGTTAAATTGAACTGGCGACCAAGATCGAGAATGGTTTGGGCACGAATGTTTCCGTCGAGGTGGCGATGAATATCAGTTAAAGGCAGGCGTGTATCAATCATGGTCGCACTCTTTGCTGGTTAAAGTGCGCCATATTATAAAAACAAAACGGGGTAAAAAGCTATTTGCGCAAGGGAATATTCCGTTGCGCAAATGATTTACAGCAGAGTGTTGATGCCAGCGATAAGGCGTTGAACGCCCTGTTCAAGCTTACTACGCGGACAGCCAGCGTTCAGACGCACATAGCCTTTACCTTCATCCCCATAGGTATATCCCGGCATGATGGCCACTTTTTGCTGATCAATTAGCACGTTTTGCAGCGTATTGTCATCAATGCCAAGCGGGCTGAGATCGATCCATGCCAGATAGGTGGCCTCGGGCGGTTGCCAGTTGAGTGTCGGAAATGCAGTATTCAGTTCGTCAGCAATGTAGCACAGGTTTTCTTCGAGATAGGTCCGCAGCGCGTCCAGCCAGGGTTCTCCATGTCGGTAGGCAGCAATGTGCGCGGTCAGCGCCAGCACGGAAGGGGAAGAGAGTCCGTCCCGACCTTTTAATGCATTCAGATAGGCGTTACGGCTGGCGTCATCGGCGATAAGCCCCCAGGCACCCGTCAGAGCCGGAATATTGAAGCTTTTGGAACCCGAGGTCAGCAGCGCCCATTTATCGCGCGCAACCTCATTCCACGGGGTATGACGATGCGTGCCCCATACCATGTCCATATGAATTTCGTCGCTGATCACCGCTACGTCATAACGTTCACACAGGGCCGCCATTGTGGTCAGCTCTTCCCGCGTCCAGACTTTGCCGGTCGGGTTTTGCGGGCTACACAGCAGCAGCACCTTGTTTTCCGGTTTTGACAGCGCCGCTTCCAGCGCGGCCATATTGCCCTCCCAGCCATGCGCTGTTTTCTGCATCGGCACGGAAACAACGGTACGCTGGTTGCCTTCGATGGCTTTATAAAAGGCATCGTAAGCCGGGGTATGGACCACCACGCCGTCGCCAGGCGAGGACCAGAGGCGGATCAGCTCCGAGACCATATAAATGACCGACGGCCCATACACCACGGTTTCGGTATCAATCTGACTGTTAAAGCGTTGGCGGAACCAGTGCGCCACGGCGGCCAGAAATTCGTCATTTTTCCAGCGACTGTAGCCAAACACCCCGTGGTTTATTCGCTGGTGCAGCGCATCGGTAATGCAGGGGGCGGTGGCGAAATCCATATCAGAGATGGTGAAGGGCAGCAGGTCGGCAGCGCCAAAACGGTCAGCGACATAATCCCACTGGGTACACCAGGTGCCGTGTCGATCCACGACGGTAGAAAAATCAAACATGACGGTGCTCCGTAAAGTAAAACCCCCTCATGACGAGGGGGGCGAGGCATCAGGCTTCGACGGTTCGCATCAGGGTTGCCAGCTCATCCTTCACTGACTGTACCTGCGGGCCAATGACGACCTGCAAATTGTGTTGATTTAACTGTACTACGCCAATAGCCCGGTTAGCTTTAAGTGCGTTGGTATCCACTTTGGACATGTCCGCCACCGACAAACGCAGGCGGGTGATGCAGTTATCCAGAGAGGTAATATTATCCGCACCGCCCAGCGCCGCCAGAATAGCCGGCGTGTTATATCCGGATTTCCCAATGGTGCCGGCTACCGCCTGTTCAACGCTGGTGGCCGTATCGGTATCGCGGCCAGGCGTTTTCAGGTTAAAGCGGGTGATGGCGAAGCGGAAGATCCCGTAGTAAACCGCGAACCAGATGGCGGCCACAACCGGCACCAGATACCACTTGGTGGACAGACCGTGCAGGATACCGAAGACCACGAAGTCAATCACGTTACCGTCGGTGTTACCGATGGTCACACCGAGCACAGCCATCACGGTAAAGCCCAGGCCCGTCAGTACGGCGTGGATGAGGTACAGTACCGGCGCTACGAACAGGAACAGGAACTCGATAGGTTCTGTCGTACCGCCCACCACGCAGGCAATAACGCCGGAGATCAGCAGACCTTTAATTTTATGACGATTTTCCGGACGGGCACAGTGGTACATCGCCAGCGCTGCGCCCGGCAGGCCGCCGAGGAAGGCAGGCATTTTACCCTGAGAGAGGAAACGCGTCGCACTTTCAGAGAAGCCGTGAGTGGTCGGGCAGCTCAGCTGGGCCTGGAAGATGGTCAGCGCACCGCTAACGGAATGACCGCAAACGTCCATGGTACCGCCGGCTTCGGTAAAGCGGATCAGGGCAACCAGGATGTGCTGTAAACCAAATGGCAGCAGCAGACGTTCACCCGTACCGAAAATCATCGGGCCGAAATCACCCGCGCCGTTGATAATGCGGCCGATACCGGTGATCCCCATGGCAAAAATCGGCCAAATCAGAGGGATGATCAGACCAAACAGACCCATCACAACCAGCGTAATGATTGGCACAAAGCGGGTCCCGCCGAAGAAGGCCAGCGCATCGGGCAGGCGGATGTTGTGGAAGCGCTCGTGCAGCATCCAGATAATCACCCCCGCGATCACGGCTCCAAGGATCCCGGTATCGATGGACTGAATACCAATCACGCTCTGAATGTTATTGGCTTTCAGTACCGCCGCGTCGGTCGTGGGCAGGATCCCTTTGGCAGTCAGCCAGAAGTTAACCGCAAGGTTCATGACCGCATAGCCAACGAAGCCCGCAAACGCCGCCACGCCTTTATTTTCGCGCGCCAGACCCAGAGGAATGGCGATACAGAACATTACCGGCAGGAAGCTAAAGGCAAAAGAGCCGACCTTGCTCATCCAGATGAAGATCGCCTGAAGTACCGGATTTCCGAGGAAAGGGATCAGGGTAATGACGTCGTGGCTGCTTAACGAGCTGCCGATCCCCAGCATGATCCCGCAAAAAGAGAGAAGCGCCACGG
Source organism: Enterobacter sp. BIDMC93 (assembly GCF_001037805.1). Classification (NCBI taxonomy): domain Bacteria; kingdom Pseudomonadati; phylum Pseudomonadota; class Gammaproteobacteria; order Enterobacterales; family Enterobacteriaceae; genus Enterobacter; species Enterobacter sp. BIDMC93. The sequence goes on along the minus strand of NZ_KQ089962.1, from coordinate 3,051,577 downwards.
GCAGCATAAAGGTTTTACCCAGTTGCTGGAAAAACTCCCACAGCGATATTTTTTGTGCTGCTTTCGTCGTCATAAAACGACTCCTTAAATGGTAGAAAGAGATTTAACGACCTCGATGGGGCGAGAAGATAAAACGTTTTATCAAACTTTAGTGCGCGCTAAATCACATTCTCAGGCTTTTACTGGTAGTATAAAGATAACGTATTGATAAAACGTTTTAGCGATCTCATTATCAAGGAGTCACGCCACCACATGGCTGTAGCGAAAAAGATCACCATCAACGATGTCGCGCTGGCGGCGGGGGTTTCCGTCAGCACCGTTTCGCTGGTATTGAGCGGGAAGGGGCGCATCTCTCCTGCAACGGGTCAGCGCGTCAACGAGGCCGTTGAGCAGTTAGGCTTTGTGCGTAATCGCCAGGCGTCGGCGCTGCGCGGTGGGCAAAGCGGGGTGATAGGGCTGATCGTTCGCGACCTCACGTCGCCGTTTTATGCAGAACTGACCGCCGGGCTTACCGAGGCGCTTGAAGCGCAGGGGCGAATGGTTTTCCTGCTCCACGGTGGGCGCGAACCGGAGCAGCTGCTCTCCAGGCTGGATATGCTGCTGACGCAAGGGGTGGATGGGGTGATCGTGGCCGGCGCGTCCGGCGTGGGCAGTGAATTGTGTGAGCGCGCGGCGCAGAAAGGCGTACCGCTGGTGTTTGCCTCGCGCGCCAGCTATCTCGACGAAGCCGATACCCTTCGGCCAGATAACATGCAGGCCGCGCAAATGCTGACCGAGCATCTTATTCATCGCGGCCATCAGCGCATCGCCTGGCTCGGCGGTAAAAGCTCGTCCCTGACGCGTGCCGAGCGGGTGGGCGGTTACTGCTCCACGCTCATCAAATACGGCCTGCCGTTTCACAGCGAATGGGTGGTGGAGTGTGAATCCAGCCAGAAAAAAGCCGCGGAAGCCATCGGCACGCTGCTTCGCAACAGCCCGACGATCAGCGCGGTGATTTGCTATAACGACGTCATTGCGATGGGGGCGTGGTTCGGTTTGATCCGAGCCGGACGCCAGAGCGGTGAGGGCGGGGTAGAAACGTTCTTCGGCCATCAGGTGGCGCTGGGGGCATTTGCGGATGTCGGTGAAAATGCGTTAGACGATCTCCCCATCGTCTGGGCGACGACGCCGGCTCGTGAGATGGGGTACACCCTGGCAGACAGGATCATGCAGCGCATTGAAAATACGGACGTGCAGGCCGGGCATCAGATTGTGGCTGCACGGTTAGTGACGGTGAAGTAAACGCTTTGCTTGCACGGGCCTGCAACGACTCAGGATCGGAGGCCGGGTAAGCGTCAGCGCCACCCGGCAATAAAAAACCCCTCATGCGAGGGGTTTTCGTTTACTGCTGCGGTACTGCCGGCGGCGCTGCCGGTTCAGCCGGTGCCGGCATGCCCAGCGTCGGCATACCAAACATACCGACAAACTCTTCCAGCGGCATTTTGTCGCCGTTGAGCGTCACCTGGCCATTAGCATATTGCAGGCTGGTGGAAATGGTGTTGTCTTCCACCTTCGTGATGCGGAACATCTGGCCCATCGCCGCCAGGCCTTTCACCTGCTGGTTTGCCAGTTTGCCTGCATCATCTTCACCATAACCTTCCAGCTTCGCAATCTGCGTCATGAACTCGGTCGCCATATCCATCGGGATAGTCAGCTTGCTGTCGAGCGACTTCACGCTGCGATCAACTTCCTGGGCAAGGGTCTGAGGTTCGCCGGTCGCAGCGGCCGGATCCTTCAGGAACAGCGACAGGTTGAAGTTGGTTTCGCCTTTGCCGTTTTTCCAGCTCAGTGGCGCAACGGTAATCACCGGCTCGCCCTTCAGCAGGATCGGCAGGTTATTAAACAGCACCGTCATCGCCTGCTGCTGGTACGCCTGCGGGTTCTGTTGCAGGGCGGCATCGGTCAGCAGAGCCTGGCTCTCTTTACTGTATTTCTGACTGAATTCATGCCACGCCTGGCCGTCAATGTTGCCGATTTTCAGAGACAGCTTACCGGTACCCAGATCCTGATTCTGTACTTTCAGGCTTTTCAGGCTGTAATCCAGCTGGGTGTTGATGCTTTTACCGTCTTTGGAGACGTCAGACTTACCGTCCAGATCCATGCCTTCCAGCACCGCCATCTCTTTGCCTTCGATCGCAATGGCGATCTTATCGAGGCTCAGTTTCTGGTCGCCGATACGCTCATCAAAATCGGTCATACGGCTATTGCCGCTGGCTTTAAGGTTGTTGAAGGTAAGCTGAACCTTCTGGTTATATTCATTGACTGAATTCACCAGGCCGCTGGCGGCATCGCCGGTAAGGGAGACATTCTTGCCGTCGCGATCGGCATCAAGCTGGAAATTACCGCCGCTGAAGGCGACTTTATCGGTGCCTTGTTCGTAATTCAGGGCTTTCAGGTCGATGTCGGAATGCGTATCACCGGCATAGCTGATGCGGGTATTGATCTCAAACGGCGACTCATTTTTCGCCATATCGAAAATCGGCTTCGTCACCTCGTTATTCACCAGTACGGTTCTGGCGGATGCCATGGAGGGGATCAGGTTAAACTTTTTCAACTGCGCCAGCGGGAACGGACCGTGGCTGACCACTTCATCCAGCACCACGCTCTGGCCCGGTTTCAGCCAGGCGTTCTGATTACCCGCAACCGGCTTCACCACCACCTGCATATGGCTGGTAAACACGCCACGCTGGTAGTTCTGGTAGCTCAGCTCCAGACCTGCTTCAGGCGCGCTGCGCTTAATCTCGCTGTTTGCCTGCGTCATCATCTCTGCCAGACGGCTTTCCAGCTGTTTCCCGGTATACCAGGAAGCACCCGTCCAGATCACGCCTAAAGCAACAATCACTCCTACCGCTACGACCGATTTTTTCATTGCGATTATCCCTAAAATGAAACCAGGCGGTTAAAACCGCCTGGTGTTACAACGCCTGTTACTAGCTTAGCAAGAGTTGTTAAAAAATTCAGTAAGTCCCTAAAGCTTATTAAAAACACGCGCCAGGCGACCGGTGCCGCTCACCCGGACAGGCGACTCGTTGGCCGCGACAAAGGCGGATTCACCCGGTTTGAGCACCAGACGCTCGCTATCTTTATGCAACGTCGCTTCGCCTTCCACACAGAACAGGATCGCGGCGCTCTCCTGTGCAATGGCGGTTTCGTCTGCGCTGAGGTCATGCAGCGAGAAGGCAAAATCGTCAACCGGAATCGGGAAGTCCAGCTCTGCGCCGTTTTTCACCGGCTGCGTAAGCAGCTCCGCAGCAGGTTTTGCCACGAACTTCACGTTGGCAACCAGCTCAGGGATGTCGATGTATTTTGGCGTCAGGCCCGCGCGCAGTACGTTATCGGAGTTAGCCATCACCTCCAGCGCCACGCCGTTCAGGTAGGCGTGCGGGGTTTCAGCGAACAGGAACATTGCTTCGCCCGGGTTGAGCTTCACCACGTTCAGCAGCAGCGGAGAGAAGAGGCCGCTGTCGTCCGGATAAAACACGGAAATTACGCGAATGGTGTCCCATGGCTCACCCTGCTGGCTGTTCAGCGCGGCTTTCAGCACCGCCAGCGCGTGGGATTTTTCCTCGCCCTGCATATTCAGCAGGCTGGCAAACAGCTCGCTCAAGGCTTCTGCGTTCGGGTTTTCCAGGAAATGGGCGATCGCGTTGTGAGCCCCGGCGACCGGTTGCAGCAGGGAGATGATCTCGGAAAACTCGCGGAAGGCATTCATCGCCAGGAAAGGGGTAAGGGCGAAAACCAGTTCCGGCTTGTGGTTAGGATCTTTGTAGTTACGCTCTGCGGCGTCTAACGGAATACCGGCGGCATTTTCTTTGGCAAAGCCCAGCTCAGAGGCTTTTTTGTTCGGGTGAACCTGAATGGAGAGCGGCTGGTCGGCGCACAATACCTTGAAGAGAAACGGCAGCTCACCAAAACGATTCGCCACTTTATCGCCGAGCAGTGCGGCTTTGTCGGCGTCGATGACGTCACGCAGGCTGCGAACCTGGCCGCTGGCATCTTCAATTTTTGAGCTGCTCTTCGGATGCGCGCCCATCCACAGCTCTGCCATCGGCAGGTTGTCCGGGTTGGCGATACCGTAGAGATCCGTTAACGCAGTTTTACTTCCCCAGGCGTAGTTTTGCACTGAGTTGATGAGTTTTTGCATTATCAAGCCCTGATTCATATGTGGAATTAACTCCGCGTATTAAAGCAATAAACCGAATGGAAGTAACCTGCGGATGTAAAAAGTCGTACTAGTCTCAGTTTTTGTTAAAAAATTGTGTAGGATAAGCTGACTCGCTTTTAAGCCGGGCAGCGGAACATCTGCCCTGAATAAACAGACCGAAGCAGTAAGTGAGAGAACAATGTCGAATAAACCCTTCCATTATCAGGATCCTTTCCCCCTCAGTCAGGATCAGACCGAGTATTACCTGTTAACCCGCGATTACGTTTCTGTCTCTGAGTTTGAAGGGCAGGAGATCCTCAAAGTTGACCCGCAGGCGCTGACGCTGCTGGCGCAGCAAGCCTTCCACGATGCTTCCTTTATGCTCCGTCCGGCGCATCAGCGGCAGGTTGCTGATATCCTTAGCGATCCGGAAGCCAGCGAGAACGATAAGTACGTTGCCCTGCAATTCCTGCGTAACTCTGATATCGCCGCGAAAGGCATTCTGCCGACCTGCCAGGACACCGGCACGGCGATTATCACCGGTAAAAAAGGCCAGCGCGTCTGGACCGGCGGCGGTGACGAAGCGGCGCTGGCGCGCGGCGTTTACAATACCTACACCGAAGACAACCTGCGCTATTCGCAAAACGCGGCGCTGGATATGTACAAAGAGGTGAACACCGGCACCAACCTGCCTGCGCAGATTGACCTCTACAGCGTCGACGGTGACGAGTACAAATTCCTCTGCATCGCCAAAGGCGGCGGTTCAGCCAACAAAACCTATCTTTACCAGGAAACCAAAGCGCTGCTTACCCCGGGCAAGCTGAAGAATTATCTGGTCGAGAAGATGCGCACCCTCGGCACCGCGGCCTGCCCGCCGTACCATATCGCGTTTGTGATTGGCGGTACGTCTGCCGAAAGCACCCTGAAAACCGTTAAGCTGGCCTCAACCAAATACTACGATGGCCTGCCAGCGGAAGGTAACGAACATGGTCAGGCGTTCCGGGACGTGCAGCTTGAGCAGGAACTGCTGGCCGAAGCGCAGAATCTGGGCCTGGGCGCGCAGTTTGGCGGCAAATACTTCGCGCATGACATTCGCGTGATCCGCCTGCCGCGCCACGGTGCTTCCTGTCCGGTGGGCATGGGCGTCTCATGCTCGGCGGATCGCAACATCAAGGCGAAGATCAACCGCGACGGCATCTGGATCGAGAAGCTGGAGAACAACCCGGGCAAATATATTCCTGAAGAACTGCGTAAAGCGGGCGAGGGGGAAGCGGTTCGCGTAGACCTGAATCGTCCGATGAAAGAGATCCTCGCGCAGCTTTCGCAGTATCCGGTTTCAACGCGCCTTTCCCTGAACGGGACGATTATCGTGGGTCGCGACATCGCCCATGCGAAGCTGAAAGAGCGCCTGGACAACGGCGAAGGGCTGCCGCAGTACATTAAAGATCACCCGATCTACTACGCAGGCCCGGCAAAAACGCCTGATGGATATGCTTCCGGCTCGTTAGGCCCAACCACGGCGGGCCGTATGGACTCCTACGTCGACCAGTTGCAGGCAAACGGCGGCAGCATGATCATGCTGGCGAAAGGCAACCGCAGCCAGCAGGTGACGGACGCGTGCCACAAGCACGGCGGCTTCTACCTCGGTAGCATCGGTGGCCCGGCAGCGGTGCTGGCGCAGGGCAGTATCAAGAGCCTTGAGTGCGTGGAGTACCCGGAACTGGGTATGGAAGCGATCTGGAAAATTGAAGTGGAAGACTTCCCGGCGTTCATCCTCGTGGATGACAAAGGTAACGACTTCTTCAAACAGATCCAGTCTTCCCAGTGTTCGGCGTGTGTGAAGTAATTCTGTAAATTGCCGGGTGGCGCTGACGCTTACCCGGCCTGCATTCTCGTAGGTCGGGTAAGGCGCAGCCACCACCCGACATCAAAAAGAGCGCACAAAGCGCCATAACGTTTCTCAGAAGTCATCAATACTTATCTCTTAAGCATGTGAGCAATCCCATCTTTGTTATCAAGGAGTAAGTAATGACAATGCATCGCCGCGAGAAAGACTCCATGGGCGCCATCGACGTCCCGGCCGACAAGCTATGGGGCGCACAAACCCAGCGTTCGCTGGAGCATTTCCGCATTTCGACAGAGAAAATGCCCGTCTCGCTAATCCAGGCGCTGGCGTTGACCAAACGCGCTGCCGCCAAAGTCAATCAGGATCTGGGCCTGCTGGATGCCGATAAAGCCACCGCCATCATCAATGCCGCCGACGAAGTGCTGGCGGGCAAACATCCCGACGAATTCCCCCTTGCCATCTGGCAGACCGGCTCAGGCACCCAGAGCAACATGAACATGAACGAGGTGCTGGCGAACCGCGCAAGCGAGCTGCTTGGCGGCGTGCGCGGCATGGAGCGCAAGGTCCACCCGAACGATGACGTGAACAAAAGCCAGAGTTCCAACGACGTGTTCCCGACGGCCATGCACGTGGCGGCCGTCATCGCTATCCGCGAGCAGCTTATCCCGCAGCTCAACGTGCTTAAATCTACGCTTAACGAGAAAGCGCAGGCCTTCCGCGACATCGTTAAGATTGGTCGTACGCACCTTCAGGACGCGACGCCGCTGACGCTCGGCCAGGAGATCTCCGGCTGGGTGGCGATGCTGGAGCACAATCTTAAGCATATCGACAACAGCCTGCCGCATCTGGCGGAGCTGGCGCTCGGCGGAACGGCGGTGGGCACTGGCTTAAACACCCATCCCGAGTACGCGGTGCGTGTGGCCGAAGAGCTGGCGAAGATCACCGGGCAGCCGTTTGTTACCGCTCCGAATAAATTCGAAGCGCTCGCGACCTGTGATGCCCTGGTGCATACCCATGGCGCGCTGAAAGGGCTGGCGGCCTCGCTGATGAAAATTGCCAACGACGTGCGCTGGCTGGCCTCCGGCCCGCGCTGCGGCATCGGCGAAATCAGCATTCCGGAAAACGAGCCGGGCAGCTCCATTATGCCGGGTAAAGTGAACCCGACCCAGTGCGAAGCCATGACCATGCTGTGCTGTCAGGTGATGGGTAATGACGTGGCGGTTAACATGGGCGGCGCGTCGGGTAACTTCGAGCTTAACGTCTATCGCCCGATGGTGATCCACAACGTACTGCAATCGATTCGTCTGCTGGCCGATGGCATGGAGAGCTTTAACGAGCACTGCGCGGTGGGCATTGAGCCTAATCGCGAGCGAATCAGCCAGCTGCTGAATGAGTCTCTGATGCTGGTAACGGCGCTGAACACCCATATTGGTTATGACAAAGCGGCCGAAATCGCTAAAAAAGCGCACAAAGAGGGGCTTACCCTGAAAGCCTCTGCGCTGGCGCTGGGCTACCTGACGGACGCCGAGTTTGATGCCTGGGTCCGCCCGGAAGCGATGGTGGGCAGCCTCAGATAATCACTGCGCCACATACAGGTGCAGCCGCGGAATAATCAGCTGTAGCGGCTGCGCCTGGGGTTTATAGCGATGCTGAACGTTTTCAGCATCGTAATTCAGCAGTTCCCCGATATCCGGCACCACCGCACCCTGATCGGCATCGTAGAGCGCAATCAGCGGCGTCGGGCAGGCGTATTGCACCTGCTTTTGTTGTCCGGCGTACCAGACGCGGGCGATAGGCTGCACCTTCACCGGACGCTTTATTTTAAGACGAGTATCAGCTGGCAGGGAGGCAATGCTGTGGTACTCCTGCTCCAGCCGTTCAATCCACTGTTCCCGCGACCACGGGGCGACCGTTCGCGGCGATTTCAGGCTTTTCTCCAGCTGAGCCAGGATCTCATCGCGCGTGAAATTTTTAATGATGTGCTTGTTGGCCCAGCCGAAGCGCAGCGTGGCGGGATGGCGCAGTACCGTCAGCGTGCGGTAAGCATTCAGGGTGATAAGCCCCGGAAGCTGGCGATGCACCCATTCAAAACGGGCAGCCGGCACCAGCCCGGACTCAACGGTTACAATCTTCTCAAACGCGGCTTTCAGCGTATTGATATGCGTAATCTGCGCCTCAATTCCTTCACGCGTTGCGGCATCCGTTTGCAGACAGATGACGCCGGGCAGGCGAACGGCGGCCTTACTGCTGCGATTTTCGGACTGCTGCTGGATGAAAAGGCGACGAAAGTGCTGCAACGTCATTTCCAGCGCCGCCTTGCCAACATGCTGCGTCACCTCAATGGTGTTCAGCGGGTCGTGCTCCGCGCCTTTCGCCACCTCGGGCAGAGAAAAGACGCGGGCGGCCAGCAGGCGGCAGTCATGAAGTTGCCCCGTGAGGGTCAGTAACGCCTGCTCTATTTCCCGAAATGTGGTGTTAAGCCTTTCGATGAGATCGTAAGTTGCCATGGCAGCCCTTAATTAGTTACAACATACTACTGATATAGCATAACACGCGGGGTCAGGCCAGCGTGCGGTTTAGGTCAGGCAGGTACGGGAAGGGGAAGATTGTGATAGATCGGCCAGCTAAAGACGAACCGGGCTCCACCCAGCTCGCTCGCTTCGCAGCGAACCGAACCGCCCATCGCCTGGGCAATAGAACGGACAATAGCCAGCCCCAGACCACAGCCGCCGGTAGCCCGGTCGCGGCTGGGATCGAGGCGCACAAACGGCTCAAAAACTTTTTCACGCTCCGCCGGCTCAATGCCGGGGCCATCGTCTTCCACACACAGAATCGCCTGGCTTCCCTGCAAATCTAAACCTATGCGCAGCGTCGTTTCGCTGTAGCGCATGGCGTTGTTCATCAGATTATCCAGCACGCGTTCCATCAGGCGCATGTCCAGTGCGCCGTACGCGCCGGGGGTAATGGCTGTCAGCAGTTTTCGCTGAGGGTTAACGCTCTGCACATCGTTAATATGCGTCTGTAGCCAGACGGGGAGATCCGGTGTACTGAGGTGCAACTCCGTCTGAGGCCGATCGAGGCGGGCATAGGTCAGCAGCTCTTCAATCAGCGCTTCAAGCTGGCCAATATCCCGATTGAGCGCCTGCGATTCCGCCCCGGTGAGGTTCTCGCTCATCTCCAGGCGATAACGCAGGCGTACCAGCGGAGTGCGCAGTTCATGCGCAATACCATCGATCAGCTGCTTCTTGCTGGCAATCAGTGCGTTGATGTTATCGGCCATCTGGTTGAAGGCAATACCGAGCCGGTCAAAACTGGAACCGCTGTCGAAATGTATGCGTTCAGTTAAATGACCCTCCCCAAAACGCTGTGCGGCGGATTCCAGTTTCAGCATGTCCTGCCAGTGCGGTCGCATCCAGATGAACACAGGTAAAGCTAGCGAAATGGCAATAAAGCCCAGCAGAGCGAGATCCAGCAGGCGCATCTGGTGCAGGTAATAGAGATAGGGCACTGGCCCGACGGCCAGAACATAATGGCTGCGCGGAATACGCTGAATGAAGGTATATTTCTCGTCCAGTGCGACGATGTCTCCGTCGCGCAGACGCTGCATCGCAGGCGGCGCTAAGTCAAAATCCTTCATGGGTTCGATACGCAAATCAAACGACAGATTCAGATCCAGCTCTTTTAACGTGCGCGCCCAGTCATGAGGAGGAATTTCTCGCAGCTCGCTACGCATCAGATAGAGCGAGCTTTTCATCAGATCGTCCAGGGATTGCCTGCCCGCGCGCTCTGCGGTGAATTTGTAGACCAGCCCGACCAGCATGGTCATCACCAGAAAGCAGACAAACAGCAGGAGATAAAACTGCACAAACAGCTTTTTCATTGGATAGCACCGCTAAATCAATCAATTAAGAACCCGGCTTTACTTCGTCAGCCCTGCGTGGACATCCATATCACCACAGGAACGAAGAAGGTTGATGATACACTTTCTTCGGAAACAGAGGGAGCAAAGTGAGCAGCACGATTATGCGGAATAGTTAAATTTAAAGGGCAATGTCGTAAAAAAGCCTGCATTTTGCAGGCATTAATAATGATGGATTGTAATTTTTCTCATTCTGAGTGAAATAAATGCTGTGTTGTTAACCGGACTAGTGACAGAAAATATTATAAATATTGTTTGGCAGCATCAGATATTTCCTGAGAGGTAAGTTCCCTGTCTGAAGCAACATAGATAGAATTATGATCTCCCGTCAACGACGGAAAGCTTGCAGTCATGATCTGAAGATTTATTTCTTCACCATCCGGATATGTCTGGCGTACAGACGTTATGCCCTTAAGCACGATAATGACTTTGCTGGGGTTGGCATTAAAAAAAATGATCACCTTTTTCATATATCACTCTATATCTCTTTGTGATTGTGCAAGGTAAGAATGTTCCAGAAGCGTGGCTCCTTTCCTTTTTTTGCTCTCTTTGGGAAATAAAAGCAAGCAATATCCTGCCTTAACGTGTATGGTGGCAATCCTTTTCATTCAGGAGCAGCCTATGTCGGGACGTAAAAACTCGCAACTTCGTCGCAATTATTTAGTCAAATGTTCATGTCCAAACTGCGCTAAAGAGTCAGAGCACAGTTTCACTCGCATACAAAAGGGGGCCCAGCTTGTCTGTCCCTACTGTAGCGCTTTGTTTAAATCCTCTCAGCGTCTCTGAAGAAATACTCATACAAGAAGTGGAAGAGACGATGTTTTTCGCGGCCGCCTGACCTCAATAACACTTTACTGATTTACAAGCAGTTAGCATCGGATTGTAGACTGCTTGTGCAGTCCACGAGCCAGAAGCAACATCATCGTCAACGCGGCTGTGTGCTGATATTATTTATCGCAAAGCGTTACATTCGCAGCAGCAGGGCCTTTATCGCCGCTTACGATGATAAATTCGACTTTCTGACCTTCAAAAAGTGTTTTGAAGTTCTCTCCCTGAAGGGCAGAGAAATGCACGAAAACATCTTTGCTGCCATCTACAGGGGAGATAAAACCAAAGCCTTTATCTTCCTTAAACCACTTAACCAGACCTAAAATTTTTGATGACATAAAGACTCCATTTGAACATTTCCGAAGTGATATAAAAGCTAATAAACATATAATGCTAAGGTGTGGACTCAAAAGGAGGGGATATCAGCGATAGCGCCTGGTTATGAGAATTGTCATGCAACTTGTCCAACTATTATTGGATCGGACTAACGAGACCATTAATGCACGGGCAGGGTTAATTAGCAATTTTTATTTTAGCCTTCCGGATGGCTTGCTTAAAATTGCACAATAAAAATTAATTTGGTACAAGAAGCCAGAGTTGCCAGGCGTGACTACAGCCCAAATGTCCCCACAGGAGCATTTGGGCTGTAGTCACGGAGATTTATCCGGACAAAGGCGGTGCAGCAGAAATATTAATTATCTTGATCTCAATATTTCCGATTTTCGCTAATGTCTGGATTTACCTGTGCTGACAATCAGTGGGTTGGTGGCAAACCCATGCGGGCATTTCCGCGCGTTGCAATGCACCGCGTAAGTGCATATCTCCTCGTGCTGGTTTCGATTGTATGGGCAGGCCATCTTGTTTTTAATTTCACTCCACAACATTTCGTTGTAAGGTGATATGTTGTATATCGATATAGGCTTGAAAACACCATTTATGAAGACGCCATTTTTTGTCGGATATATCCTGTCACCGGGGTACAAATAGACATCGCTTTCATACCAAATGATGAGTTTCAAGAACTTGAGTCCCAAGATGCTTGAATAAACGATTCCCGTGTTAGGACAAATTACCGAGCTAATGACTCTCCATGACATTGCTATACCTCTTTCATTAAATAATTGAGAGAGTATAAGGTTTAGCATGAGAATTAGATTTCTGCAAACACGTAAGCTATTGAAAAAGATCGATATTATTTATATGTTCGCCATTATCCCCTTTGTTTTCATAAGGATAAGATAATGATTAAGTCAATTGTAAAGATCATTTTTAGCCTAATGTGCATTTAAGTGACGGATTTTTGATCGATGATGGTGCCTGCTCTGCTGAATATATATTGTACTATAGCAATCAAATACATTAGCGCTACTTTTGTTTACGCGAAAAATGCACATCGAAATAGAACTGGAGAGAGGAATCAGACCAGAGGATATGTCATAACTGACGATGCATATAATCGATAACTTTCGACGAATATCGATAACAATTCCGATGCATCGTCAGTTATTTTTCGAATATTCCTGTTTGCTCCTTTTTCAGGTTTCCCAGGCGTGCGGTGCAAACAGATAGCCCTTGTTGCGTACGGTTTTGATGCGGTAAGGTTCCGTGGCGTTATCCAACAGTTTTTTACGCAGTCGTGAAATCGCCACATCAACGCTACGATCCATTCCGTCGTAACTTACGCCGCGCAGATTTTTCAGCAATGCATCCCGGTCCATAATTTGTCCGGCATGGGTTGCAAGCTCCCACAGCAGGTCAAAATCTGCGGTTGAGAGCGCAATCAGCTCCCCGGAAAGCATAACCTGTCGGTTGACCGGGTCGATAGAAAGTGTGCCGAAACGCATCGCTTTATGCGGCGTTAAGGAGGGCGCAGGCGCTTCACGCTCAGCGCTGGCACGCTGACGCAGATGGAGGCGTAAACGGGCTAGCAGAACCGCCGGCGGCGTGGTTTTCAGGATGTAGTCGTTTGCGCCCATCTCAAGCGACAGAATATGATTCATATCGCTGTCGAGAGAGGTCAGCAGCACGATCGGGCCGTCCCATTTCGCGCGCAGATCCCGGCAGAGCGTCATACCATCTTTCCCGGGCAGCATGATGTCCAGCAACACCAGATCCGGATTTTCGCGGTTGACGACGTCTTCAGCGCGATCGCCACGAGGCTCGACAACCACTTCCATATCATGTTTACCCAGATAAGCGGCGATTAATTGCCCCACCTCGGGTTCATCTTCAACATAAACAATCTTATTCATACAACGTCTGTCATCGCGAAAAACGTCAACATACACCGCGCAACCTTAACCTTCCATTAATCTTTCAAAATTAGCCGGAGTTCCGTTATCCTGCACGGGAATGTTATTTGATTGTTAAGGGAAAAGAATGGGGCTGGTGATAAAAGCCGCGCTAGGTGCGCTGGTCGTGCTGCTGATTGGGGTGCTGGCTAAAACGAAGAACTACTATATTGCCGGGCTGATCCCGCTGTTTCCCACCTTTGCGTTAATCGCGCACTATATTGTGGCCTCTGAGCGGGGTATTGAGGCGCTGCGCGCCACCATTGTGTTCGGGATGTGGTCGATCATCCCGTATTTTATTTACCTGCTGTCGCTGTGGTACTTCACCGGTTTTCTGCGTCTGCCCATGGCGCTGGGCGGGGCGGTGGTCTGCTGGAGCCTCAGCGCCTGGGTGCTCATCTTCTTCTGGAGCCGCTTTCACTAGCGCAGGGGGCGGCCACCGTCCACGGCAAACGTTCGGCCCGTGACGTAACAGCTGGTCAGCAGATAATCGATCAGGTCGATCACCTCTTTCTCGCCGGGCGCAATTTTCATTAACGACTTGTTGAGCGCCTGCTGACGATACTCGGCATCATCGCCTTCGTTAAATAAAATCATCGCCGGAGCAATCGCGTTGACCTTTACCTCGGGCGCCAGCTTGCGTGCGAAAGAGCGGGTCATATTATCCAGCGCGGCTTTGCTGGCCGCATAGGCGATGTGTTTGTCGCTTCCTCGCTCCACCACGTAATCGGTGAAATGGATAATGTCGCCTGCGGCATGGCCGTGTCCGCGCAGCAAATCCTGTAGGGCATGGTTGAGCAGATAAGGCGCATTAACGTGGATCTGCATCATGCAGGCGAGCGTTTCGCTGAGTGAATGTCCTGCTTTTTCGGGAAGCCAGGTACTGGCGTTGTGAATAACCGCCCGCAGTCCGTGGGTGGTCGACTTCACTTTGTCCGCGAAGGCGAGAATACCTTCATCTGTGGAGAAATCCGCCTGAATGCAGACTGCTCCGGCATTTCGTAGCCCTTCAATGGAGGGATATTCCGTGCGGTAACTGACGATAACCGGATGGCGAAGATTGAGAAAGTGATGGGCGAGGGCGAGGCCAATGCGACGGCCTGCGCCAGTGATCAATATTGGGCGTTGCTGCGTGTGTCCCATCGTAATCTCCTTTTCAGTTCAACAATGGGACAGGCGGCGCTATCCCATTAACATCCACGTTGCCGGTACGGCAGCGACTAACAGCAAACCTATCAATGCCATTTCGCGGCGCTTAAGGGCATTATCAAGCTGATGTGTACGGCGAGCGTAGATAAACACCAGCAGGCCCGGCGCGTAGAGCACCACGGACAGCAGCAGATGCATCGGTCCGGAAGCATACAACAACCATAGACCGTAAATACAGGCGCCGACGCCTACCGCATAGTGTGCCGGGCGGGTCGCAATTTTTAACAGATATGCGCCCACTAAGAAATAGGGTACCAGAATCATCTCGGAGGCGATGGTCAGCAGCGTGTTATAGTCCGATCCTGTGAGCCAGATCAGCACCAGACAGACCTGCACGCTGATGTTGGTGAGCCACAGAGAGGCCGATGGCGCACTGTTTTTGTTCTGACGGGCAAACAGGCGCGGGAACGCTTTGTGCGTGGCGGCCAGGAACGGGACTTCCGCTGCCATAATGGTCCAGCTCAGATAGGCGCCGCAAACGGAAACAATCAGACCCGCCGCGATAATCACGTCCCCCCAGGGACCCAACATTTTCACCATCAGCCCGGCCATGGACGGGTTACGCATTTCCGCAAGTTCAGGGCGAGCTACCACGCCGAGCGACAGCAGCGTCACCAGCAGATAAACGCCCAGCGCCGCCAGTACGGCCAGCAGCGTGGCGCGTCCCACATCGCGCTTGTTACGCGCGCGGGCAGAGACCACGACGGCACCTTCAACGCCGATGAACACCCACAGGGTGATCAGCATGGTATTTTTCACCTGTTCCCAGACGGGGACGCCCAGCGCAATGCCGCTGAAATCGAGCGTAAAGACATCGAGACGGAAGGCGAGGAAGGCCAGCACGACGAACAGGCCAAGCGGCACCAGCTTGGCCAGCGTCGCCACCAGGTTAATGCTGGCTGCGGTCTGGACGCCACGCAAAATCAGCCAGTGAACTATCCACAGCAGGACCGAGGCGCCGACGATGGACTGCCAGGTATTGCCGTCGCCAAACAGGCGCAGTTCGGGCGTATCGGTAAAGAAGCTGAGCGCCGAGAAGACGATAACCAGATAGGAGACGTTGGCGATCACCGCGCACAGCCAGTAACCCCAGGCGGAGCAGAAGCCGATCAGCTCGCCGAAACCTTCCCGGGCGTAAGTGAATATTCCGCCGTCCAGATCCGGTCGGATACGGGTCAGCAGCAGCATGGCGAACGCCAGCAGCAAAATCCCGACACCGGTAATGCCCCAGCCAATCAGTAATGCGGCCGGGCTGGCGACGGCCGCCATGTTCTGCGGCAAACTGAATACGCCCGCGCCCAGCATTGAGCTCAATACAAGTGCAGTTAAAGCACTCAGGCCAAGTTTCTTTTCCATTGGCTTCCTGTTATGAAAAGTCCAAATCCAGAATAATTATTTCGCTAAGGCGCATAAAAATGGTGGATCACGCTAAGGCGCGGGATTTTACGGAGTGTGAAGGATGCATGCAATGACGTGTGGCAGAAATCAGAAAAAAAGTAACAAAAAAGGCGGCACTGCGCCGCCTTTATGAAACCGTTTTGTTACTTGTACAGATCGGCGCTGATGGTCAGGTTGTTACCACGTTCCTGCCACTGGCGGGTGATGTGGTAATACTTCGCGCCTTTCTTCGCAGCACGCTTCGCCACCTGATAGGAGATTTCCGTCATGTTGCCATAGTTGCCCGTAAACTTGATGCTGTCGAACGGCACCATCTGCGCGGCAGTGGCTTTGTTCAGCTCTTCAATTTTCGTGCCGTCTGGTAACGTAACGGTATAACGACCGCCTTTGGTGGATTGGGTTTCAAAGAAACGACCCACTTCAGCGCTTGGTGCCGCCGAGGTTGCAACGCCCGGAATTTCCACTTTCTTCGCTTCTTCACCGCCTTTCGCTAACGCGGCACGTCCCGCATCTGAATCCGCTGGAATGGCATCCGGGCTTTGTACTACGCGTTTTTTCGCATCTTGCTTATAGATGAAGGCGGTGATGCGCTGGTTTCCGCCCTGGTTGGCATCAACCTGACGCACGATATAGAACGCGTAAGCGCCTTTTTCTCTCGCGGCTTTGGTGATGGCATCGTTAACTTCAGGCTGGCTGCGGTAGAAGCCCTGAACGGTCACGGTGTCATACGGTTCCAGCTGAACAGCCTGATCTTTCGGCAGTTCAACAATGCCGTTAATCACGCGGTTTTTCTGTTCATCTGCTTTTGGGGCATTCTCTTTGTACAGCGCAATCGTCACGCGCTGGTTGCCGCTGTTGCCCTGATCGGACTGGTCAACAACGTAAAACGAGGCAGCGCCGTTTTTATCGGCGGCTTTTGATGCGGCGGCGACGGCATCGCCAATAGAGTTATAGCGACCCACAATGACCGTATGGTCAAAAGGTTTTAACGCTGCCGCTTGCTCCGGCGTCAACTCTGTCGCGGCATTCGCAGACAGGGCGGTCGCGGAAAGAAGTGCGGACGCCAGGAGTGTGTTCTTAAGCTTCATAAAAATAATCCTTCGCCTTGCGCAAACCATGTACTGGTGTTGTTGTTAATTTGAGACGGTCCCGATTATGGCATTTAACACCCGTCGCTGTCTGCGGCATTTTTCACAGCCTGTGCTCACCAAAGGACCTGATTCGATAACATTTTGTGATATGTGGAAAAAACAGGCGTTTCACAAGCAAAACTGATTAAGCATATGACTTTTACAAGTTAATTTAATGTTAATGAGTTGTTCTTTTATGGCGCTATATCATGTTTTTACCGCTTCGCTTGCGCGATTTATCGGTCCTGAAGGCGAATTTAAGGTAAATATCTCTGTCAGTGACCCCGATCGCTTATTTTTCACAGATAAAGTAAGAAATAGTGTTTTCTGGCGGTAGATCACGGGCGCTATTTTCAGTAGGTTATAGAAAGTTTGTTACTGTTTTATTTTCCGGGGTTAATCATTCTCCGTCGATATCTCGATGGTGAAAATTGATACAAACCGTGGGCAATTATCGACAAACCATCATCAAAAACCGATGGAAGGGAAAACTATGCGTATTGGGGTACCAAAAGAACGGTTAGCCAATGAAACCCGCGTAGCGGCGACACCAAAAACGGTGGAGCAACTGCTTAAACTGGGTTTTACCGTCGCGATTGAAAGCGGCGCGGGCAAACTGGCGAGTTTCGATGACGAGGCCTTTACTCAGGCTGGCGCGGAAATAGTGGACGGTGCTGAGGTCTGGCAATCACCCATCATTCTGAAGGTCAACGCACCGGAAGAGAGTGAAATTGAACTGCTGAACGCGGGCACGACGCTTGTGAGCTTTGTCTGGCCAGCCCAAAACCCGGAGCTGATGGAGAAGCTGGCAGCACGCGGTGTCACCGTGATGGCGATGGACTCCGTGCCGCGTATATCGCGCGCGCAGTCTCTGGACGCGCTGAGCTCCATGGCGAACATTGCCGGCTATCGCGCCATTGTCGAAGCTGCGCATGAGTTTGGTCGCTTCTTTACCGGTCAGATTACGGCGGCAGGTAAAGTACCACCCGCGAAGGTGATGGTGATTGGTGCCGGTGTGGCAGGTCTTGCCGCTATCGGGGCCGCAAACAGCCTGGGCGCTATTGTTCGCGCGTTTGATACCCGGCCGGAAGTGAAGGAGCAGGTGCAGAGTATGGGCGCCGAATTCCTTGAGCTGGACTTCAAGGAAGAAGCGGGCAGCGGTGATGGTTACGCGAAGGTCATGTCTGAAGCCTTTATTAAGGCGGAAATGGCGCTCTTTGCGGCGCAGGCAAAAGAGGTGGACATCATTGTCACCACCGCGCTTATTCCGGGTAAACCGGCGCCGAAGCTGATCACCCGTGAGATGGTGGATTCCATGCAGCCGGGCAGCGTTATTGTCGATCTGGCGGCGCAAAACGGCGGTAACTGTGAGTATACCGTGCCAAACCAGGTCACGACGACCTCGAACGGCGTGAAGGTGATCGGTTATACCGACCTGCCAGGGCGTCTGCCAACCCAGTCCTCTCAGCTGTACGGCACGAACCTCGTTAACCTGCTGAAGCTGCTCTGCAAAGAGAAAGACGGCAACATTACCGTTGATTTTGATGATGTGGTGGTGCGTGGCGTTACCGTGGTGCGGGAAGGGGAAATCACCTGGCCTGCACCGCCGATTCAGGTTTCCGCTCAACCTCAGGCTGCGCCGAAAGCGGCGCCAGAGCCCGCGGAGCCAGCAAAACCTGCGTCGCCGTGGCGCAAATACGCCATCATGGCGCTGGTTATTATCCTGTTTGGCTGGCTGGCGGACGTCGCGCCAAAAGAGTTCCTTGGCCACTTCACCGTCTTCGCGCTCTCCTGCGTGGTGGGTTACTACGTCGTGTGGAACGTCTCCCATGCGCTGCATACCCCGCTGATGTCGGTCACCAATGCCATCTCCGGGATTATCGTGGTTGGGGCATTGCTGCAAATTGGTCATGGCGGCTGGATCAGCTTCCTGAGCTTCATCGCAGTGCTGATCGCCAGTATCAATATTTTCGGTGGTTTCACCGTGACTCAGCGCATGCTGAAAATGTTTCGTAAAGGCTAAGGGGTAGCATATGTCTGGAGGATTAGTTACAGCCGCATACATTGTTGCTGCAATCCTGTTTATTTTCAGTCTGGCGGGGCTTTCCAAACACGAAACGTCTCAGCAGGGAAATAACTTTGGTATCGCCGGGATGGCGATTGCACTGATTGCCACTATCTTTGGGCCGGACACCGGCAACGTGGCGTGGATCCTGGTGGCGATGATCATCGGCGGCGCGATTGGTATTCGTCTGGCGAAACGCGTTGAAATGACCGAGATGCCGGAG
This sequence comes from Enterobacter sp. BIDMC93, assembly GCF_001037805.1. Taxonomy (NCBI): domain Bacteria; kingdom Pseudomonadati; phylum Pseudomonadota; class Gammaproteobacteria; order Enterobacterales; family Enterobacteriaceae; genus Enterobacter; species Enterobacter sp. BIDMC93. Next base: position 3,032,485 of record NZ_KQ089962.1, on the reverse strand, counting down.
CTGGTTGCCATTCTGCACAGCTTCGTGGGTCTGGCGGCGGTGCTGGTGGGCTTCAACAGCTACCTGTACCACGAACCGGGCCTGGAGCCGATTCTGGTGAACATCCACCTGACCGAAGTGTTCCTCGGCATCTTCATCGGTGCGGTGACCTTCACCGGGTCGATTGTGGCGTTCGGCAAGCTGCGCGGGAAGATCTCTTCCAAACCGCTGATGCTGCCTAACCGCCACAAGCTGAACCTGGCGGCGCTGGTCGTTTCCTTTGTGCTGCTGGTGGTCTTCGTGCGTACCGAAAGCGTAGGCTTGCAGGTGCTGGCGTTACTGGTGATGACCATCATCGCGCTGGCCTTCGGCTGGCATCTGGTGGCGTCTATCGGCGGAGCAGATATGCCGGTGGTGGTTTCCATGCTGAACTCCTACTCCGGTTGGGCGGCGGCGGCGGCAGGCTTTATGCTGAGCAACGACCTGCTGATTGTCACCGGTGCGCTGGTCGGTTCTTCCGGTGCGATCCTGTCTTACATCATGTGTAAGGCGATGAACCGTTCGTTTATCAGCGTCATCGCGGGTGGCTTCGGTTCTGACGGCTCATCAACCGGTTCTGATGAGGAAGTGGGTGAACACCGTGAAATCAGCGCGGAAGACACCGCAGAGATGCTGAAAAACTCGCATTCCGTCATCATCACCCCAGGCTATGGCATGGCGGTGGCGCAGGCGCAGTATCCGGTGGCGGAAATCACCGAGAAACTCCGCGCGCGCGGCATCAAGGTTCGCTTTGGTATTCACCCGGTGGCGGGGCGTCTGCCAGGCCACATGAACGTGCTGCTGGCGGAAGCGAAGGTGCCTTACGACATTGTGCTGGAAATGGACGAGATCAACGATGATTTCGCCGACACCGACACCGTGTTGGTGATTGGCGCCAACGACACCGTTAACCCGGCGGCGCAGGACGACCCGCGTAGTCCGATTGCGGGTATGCCTGTTCTCGAAGTGTGGAAGGCGCAGAACGTCATTGTCTTCAAACGCTCTATGAACACCGGCTATGCTGGCGTGCAGAACCCGCTGTTCTTTAAAGATAACACCCACATGCTGTTTGGCGACGCCAAGGCCAGCGTGGATGCGATCCTGAAAGCGCTGTAATTGCGCTTCATCCTGACAAACCGCCCCTGGGGCGGTTTTCTTATTTCTGCGGCCAGCTTTTCTCCTCTGTCTATACTTTACCCTTTGTGTAATACGAGGAGGTGTAATGCGATTTTTGTCCCGCTTCGACATCATCGAGCTGATGATGACGCCGTCTTTCTGGATCGGCGTCGCCACGGTGGTTTTTGTGACTCTGCTGGTGTACTGGCTGCTGACGCGTCTGATCGCCTTCGTTAAGAAAGGGATCACTACCTGGGGCGACAAGCACCCCACCACCAACCGGATGCGTTTTATCCTGACGGATATGCTTAACCGCACCAGCCGCTTCCTGCTTTTTGTCGTGGCGCTGTTATTCAGCCTGCGTTTCGTCGACTTACCGGATCATCTCTTTGGTACCGTGAGCCACGCCTGGTTCCTGGTCTTCGCTATCCAGGTGGCGCTGTGGATGGATCAGGGGGTGGTGTCGTGGCTTCGTCACGTCATGCTGGCGCCGGGAAGCCATAAAAACCCGGTGACGCTGGTGATCACGGGGCTTATCCTCCGTGCCATAGTCTGGTCAGTGATGCTGCTGTCTATTCTTGCTAACGCGGGCGTCAACATCACTGCTCTGGTTGCCAGCCTTGGGGTAGGGGGTATTGCAATCGCCCTCGCGGTGCAAACGATCCTGAGCGACGTGTTTGCATCGCTTTCCATCGGTTTTGATAAGCCGTTCGAAATTGGCGATTTTGTGGTGTTTAACGATGTCGCCGGGACGGTAGAGCACATTGGCCTGAAAACCACCCGTATCCGCAGCCTGAGCGGGGAGCAGATTGTCTGCGGGAACGCCATTCTGCTGCAACAGACGCTGCATAACTACAAACGGATGCAAACGCGCCGGATCGTCTTTACCTTCGGGGTTGCCAGCGACACGGCGCCGGACAAACTGCGTTCAGTGGGTGATATGGTCAAACAGATCATTACCGACGTCGGGGAAACGAAGTTTGACCGCGCCCATTTCCTGGGCTTCGATCGCGATCGCCTGACCTTCGAGGTGGTCCATATCGTTAATACGGCGGACTACAACAAGTACATGGATATTCAGCAGGAGATCAATATCCGTATTCTGGAGGGGCTGAACCAGCAGGAGATCAAGCTGGCGCTGCCGAGCATGGTTCTGCACGCGCCCTGGATGAATGCCGGCGACGAGGCACCGACGCAGCGGTTGAGCGAAGCGTAATAAAAAAGCCCGCCGTTACCGGCGGGCTTTCATTTTGGGGTCAATCGTCTTCCTCATCGTCCAGTTCAACCGGCGTTTGATACTGATCCGGTTTGATGACCAGAAGGTCGCAGCGCAGGTGGTCAATCACCTGCTCGGCGGTATTTCCCAGGAACGCGGCAGAGATACCGGTCCGGCCAATGGTGCCCAGCACCACAATCCCGGCCTGCAAATGTTCCGCCAGATCCGGAATAACCTCTTCCGGTAACCCTTTTTCTACGTGCGTCATATTCTCATCGATACTGAATTTCTGGCGCAGCGCTTTCATGGCCAGCAGATGCTGACCGCGAATCGCGTCGTTATACACGCTCGGGTCAAATTCAGGCAGCTCGATGGCGATATTGATTGGCGTAACCGGATAGGCGCCCACCAGATGGACTTCGGTGTGGTTAACCTGGTCGGCAAGCTGGATGGTTTCCTTCACCAGCTTCTCGTTCAGCGAATTGTGATAATCCTCTTCGCTGGCCAGATTCACCGCCACGACGGCTTTCCCGCCCTCAGGCCATGGCTGATCTTTCACCATCCATACCGGGCAAGGGCATTTGCGCAGCAGGTGCCAGTCGGTTGGAGTGAAAATCACGGATTCCAGTTTGTCATGCTGGTGCGCCATTTTCAGCAGCAGGTCATGCCCACCGGCCACCACTTCCTGAATAATGGCTTCGAAAGGTCGGTTGTGCCAGACCACTTTGATATCAATCGGTACGCCCGCTTCCAGGTAATATTTCGCCTGCTCGCGGATCCACGCGGTACGCTGGCTGATCACTCCCTGACGCATAGCGGTGCGCTCGTCAGGCGACAGAAGGGTGGTCATCTCGTATGAGAAGTCATAAATCGGCAAAAAGGCTTTAATTTTGCCACCAATCCGTTGATGTAAATACACAGCACGTCGTAATGCCGGCTGATCGTCCTGGTTAGGATCGATAGCCACCAGCATGTTTTGATACTTTGCCATACAGGTCTCCTTACTACTGTCACCACAGTCTGTAAGTAAAAGAGTAACCTATATATCTTGAATGAAACAGGGGGGAAGTTTTTGCCAGATCAATAATCATGAAAATTTATCGACCTGGCATAAGATATCCGGGAGAGTTATGCCACGTTACGTGAGTGACCCGCCAGAATGGCCAGCGCTTCACCGTTTTCGATGGTGATGTACTTACCTTTAACCGCCAGCATTCCGCTCTTCTGGAAGCGACCCAGCAGACGGCTGATGGTTTCCACGGTCAGGCCCAGATAGTTACCAATATCACCGCGCGTCATGGTCAGACGGAATTCACGCGGGGAGAAGCCACGCTCCGCGAAACGGCGGGAGAGGTTATAGATAAAGGCGGCCAGACGCTCTTCGGCATTCTTTTTGGAAAGCAGCAGGATCATATCCTGATCGCCTTTGATCTCACCGCTCATCAGACGCATCATCTGCTGACGCAGGTTCGGCATCTTACCGGACAGATCGTCCAGCGTCTCAAACGGGATTTCGCAGACCATAGAGGTTTCCAGCGCCTGAGCAAAGCTCGGGTGATGGCCACTGCCGATGGCGTCAAAGCCGACTAAATCGCCTGCCAGATGGAAGCCGGTGATCTGCTCGTCGCCCTGTTCGGTAATGGTGTAGCTTTTGATGGTGCCAGAACGGATAGCATAGAGCGATTTCAGTTCGTCTCCCGCCTTAAACAGCGTCTGCCCTTTCTGAATAGGCTTTTTGCGCTCGATGATATTGTCAAGCTGATCGAGTTCGTGCTCATTCAGAGTAAACGGGATACAGAGCTGGCTGATGCTGCAATCCTGGCAATGGATAGCACAACCGCCAGACTGAATGCGTCGTATAATTCGCTTTTCCGGGATCATAGGTTTGCTCAAGCCTTAATTGATATTGGTCAATTTTAACATCTTTTTGGTAAGGACGTAAGTCTGGCAAACCCCCAATAAAGACAAGAGACGGCAGCGTGTTGCCATCTCCTTGAAATTCCACAGAATGATTAAGGATTATGAACCTAACAGGAAGAAAATTAAGCACAAAAAGCCTGGGAATTACAACAGAAAATACCCTTCGTGACGCAGCAGCCACTCTTTGCGCTGTACGCCCCCGGCATAGCCGGTGAGGGTGCCGTTGCGCCCGATCACGCGATGGCAAGGCACCACAATGCTGACGGGGTTAGAGCCATTTGCCGCACCGACCGCGCGCGCCGCGCCGGCACGGCCAAGCTGTTCTGCCAGCTGACCGTAGTGCATCACCTGCCCGCAGGGAATATTACGCAGCGCCTGCCACACCTCGCGCTGGAAAGGGGTGCCCGCCGTGGCGGTTGGCAGGGTATTAATAATGCTGAGATCGCCCTCGAAGTAGGCCGTCAGTTTATCGCTCAGCCCGCCAGGATTACGGGCAGTAATACGCTCGTAACCCTCGGCGCGATAATGGATGTTGAGCAGCTCTACCATCCGGTCGCTGTGCTCTTCCCATTCAACCGCGCGCAGATTGAACGCTTCATCCGCGATAACCCACAGCGGCCCCAGCGGCGTCGCAATCTTATCTTCGAGTAATCTCAGCATCAGTACTCCTTAGTTCAGCCTCGGGTAAACACCCGGTCCAATCGGCAGGCCGACAAGATACCACGCCACCAGCATCACCAGCCATACCCCTAAGAAGATAAGCGGATAGGGCAGAACCAGCGAATAATAGGTACCCAGCTTAGCCTCCGGTCTGTAGCGTTGCAGGAAGCCTAAAAACAGCGGAACGAAGGGTGACACGGGCGCCAGCGGGATCACCGAGGAATCGGCGACACGGAACAGGATCTGGGCGAACGCAGGATGGAAGCCGAGCATCATAAACATGGGGACAAAGATGGGCGCCAGAATCGACCAGATGGCCGACCCGCTGGCAATAAACATGCACAGCAGGGACGACAGCAGCGCCAGGCCGACAAACGCCGGAACACCGCTCAACCCCGCCGCCTCCAGCGCGTCCGTCAGGCTCACGGCCATAAACTTGCCCATATTGCTCCAGTTAAACATGGCGACAAACTGCGCCAGCGGGAACACCATCACGATAAAACCCGCCATCTCCTTCATCGGCTCGATCATCAGGTGCGGCAGATCTCCCTGACGGCGGATTTTGCCGGTGGCGATGCCGAACGCGAGCGAAACGACGAAGAAGAAGAGAATTATCAGCGGCACAATGCCCTGAATAAACGGCGAGGGCAGTACGGTGTGTTTGATCGGATCGCGCAGCACGCCATTTTCCGGCACCACCATCAGCGCCACCACCGCAATGAACGCCAGCGAGACGATCCCGGCTACGCGCAGGCCGAACTGCTGCTCTTTGCTCAGCGTCTCCAGCTTTTCATCGCTCCGGCCTTCCCATTTACCCAGGCGCGGCTCAATGATCTTATCGGTAATCAGCCCCCCGACAATCGTCAGGACAATCACCGAACTGGCCATAAAGTACCAGTTGTCGATCACGCTGACGTGCATAGTCGCATCGATGGTGCTGGCTGCCTCCGTACTGATGCCGGAGAGCAGCACATCGGTGGTCACGATAAGCAGGTTAGCGGTAAACCCACAGCCGACGCCCGCAATCGCCGACAGCAGGCCCGCAACAGGATGACGGCCAACGGCGAGGAAAATCAGCGCCCCCATCGGCGGCATGATCACCAGCGCCGCGTCGGACGAGATATGGCTGAAGAAGGCAATAAACAGCACCATATAGCTGGCATAACGCGCGCTGACGTGCGAGGCCATTTTCACCATCAGCGCGGGCAGCAGACCCACGCGTTCGGCCAGTCCCGCGCCTAACACCAGCGCCAGGATGGCGCCCAGCGGCGCAAAACCGCTGAAGTTTTTAATCACGTTCGGCAAAAACCAGTGCAACCCTTCAACGCTGAGCAGGTTTTTCACTGCTACCATACTGCCGTCGGCCGGGCTGCGCACGCTCACCTCAAAGGCGGACAGCACGGCCGTCGCGACCATCAGGATGACAATTAAATAGATAAAAAGCAGGAAAGGGTGCGGCACTTTATTGCCGATCCTTTCAACCCAGCCATAGAGCTTACCGGATGGGGAATGCGAAGGTATGGAAGACATACTCATGGGCGTTCCTCGGGACTGTTGTTGTGTTGTTGTGTTGTGTTTTTTTATTTTAAAGGTGACGGCGTCACGCCCTGCGGGATCGGACACTCGTACGGTTTTTCTGTTATGTGTTGTTCGAACTCTTCCCGGCATTTTCGCAACAGGTCGGCATCCTGAAGCAGATGCAGCGCGGTCGCGCCCATCACTTTTCCGGCCAGCAACATGCCTTTATGGGCAATTGAGGTACGCCCCTGCGCCACTAGTTGCCAGGTATGCAGTGGGGTGCCGACGGTAAAACAGGGGCTAAAGCACTGTGCAACAGGCATCTTCCAGCTGACATCCCCCACATCGGTGGAGCCTGCCAGCACGTTATCGGTGATGGCGTAAGGGGCAACTTCATCCACCAGCAGCGTCTCCTGATGGCGTCGGGCAAACGCTTTTCCCTCTTCGGCCCCCGTTGCGGCAATGTTTTTCAGGCTGTTTTGCAGGTCGTTTGCCGTGAGCGTGGCGCGGATTTCACGGGCAAATTCGCGTTCCTCTTCCGTCCAGGCCGGCGTGCCATAATGCTGCAATGCGCGGTACATCGCCGCTTCGAGCGTACGGTTCGGCAGATAGCTGGAGCAGGCTTTATCAAAGCGGCACTCGACGGTGGTTTCGGTCATCATCGCCGCACCCTGGGCGATTTTCTCGATGCGCGCGTAGATCTGCTGCGCATCGGCCATCTCCGGGGCGCGGATCAGGTACAGCACCTCGGCCTGGGCCTGTACCACGTTGGGCGAAATCCCGCCGGTATCGGTGATGGCGTAATGAACGCGCGCTTTTTCAATGATGTGTTCGTTGAGGAAGTTTGTACCGGTGGTCATCAGCGTCACGGCATCCAGCGCGCTGCGCCCCAGATGTGGGGAGTTTGCGGCATGAGCGGCGATCCCCTTAAACCGCCAGGCGGCCTGAATATTGGCCAGCGTGCTGACGTTAAACATCCCGGCAAAGGCCTCCGGGTGCCATGTCACGGCAGCGTCCACGTCGTCAAACAGCCCTTCACGTACCATAAAGGTTTTACCGGAGCCGCCTTCCTCGCCGGGGCAGCCGTAAAATCGTACCGTTCCGCTGCCGCCGTGTTGTTCCAGCCAGCTTTTCACCGCCACCGCCCCGGCGAAGGCAGCAGTGCCTAACAGGTTATGCCCGCAGCCGTGGCCGTTCGCCCCCGGGGTGGCGGATTGCGCCGTCGCGCAGTGCGCCTGCTGGCTTAGCCCGGCCAGGGCATCGTATTCGCCCAGAAGGGCGATAACGGGCTTGCCGCTGCCGTAGCTGGCAATAAAGGCATTGGGAATGCCTCCGGTTTCCCGCGTCAGGGCAAAGCCCTCGGCTTCCAGCGCACTGGCGAGCCGTTCGGCGGACCAGAACTCTTCGAAGCGCGTTTCGGGATGATCCCAGATGTCGTCGGCAATATCGGTAAACGTCTGACATCGCGTGTCGATGGCATCGGCGATAAAAGCGTAGTTCTCCTGCATTACACACCTCGCGTCCACGGGAAATTAAGCGCAGTTCGCGCCAGCGTTTCGATGGCAACGTTCATCACCTGCTCATCAAAATCGAATTTTTCGTTGTGATGTCCGGCGCTCAGCTCGGTGCCGAAGACCATATACGAGGCCATGCCGCCGTTCTGCTGTACGCGGGCCATCATTAGCGTGGCATCTTCGGAGCCCGCAGGCGCTTTGACCTTATCAATGGCATGAGTCACGCCGGGCACCTGGCTTGCCTGTTCGCGCAGATAATCGACCCAGGCCGGGGAAGGGGCGCTGGAGGTCGCCGCCCCCATCAGGTTTACCCCGGCTGTTACGCCGTAGAGCGCCGCCGCGCCGGTAATTACCGCCTGTGCGCGCTCAAAGACATACTGATTAATAGCCTCGCTTTCGCCGCGGGTTTCAACCTTAAGCAACGCACCAGCCGGAACCACGTTGCGTCCGCTGCCCGCCTGCATGACCCCGACGTTAACCCGGGACGCGCCTTCGCTGTGTGGTGCGATGCCATGCAGCGCGATGGCGGCCTGGGCAGCCGCGAGTAGGGCGTTACGGCCCTCTTCTGGTTTACCGCCAGCGTGTGCGGCGACCCCGGTAAAGCGCACGTCAAATTTGGTGGTCGCCATGAAGTTATCGCTGCCGCAGATCACCGTCCCTTCCGGAACGCCGGTCCCGATATGAATGGCGGTAAAGTAGTCCACGCCGTCCAGCGCGCCTGCGGCGACCATAGCCCGCGCGCCGCGCGTACCCTCTTCGGCAGGCTGGAAGATCAGTTTGATGGTGCCGTTGAGCTGCGCTTCATGCTGCTTAAGCACCTGCGCGAGCCCCAGACCAATGGTGGTATGCCCGTCGTGGCCACAGGCGTGCATCATGCCCGGGTTGCAGGAGGCAAACCCGTCGCGGTACGGTCGGTGGCTGTCGTCAAGCGCTTCGCTTAAATCAAGTGCATCCATGTCTACCCGAAACGCCAGCGTTGGGCCCGGACGTCCGGTATTCAGGGTCGCGACAATGCCGGTGAACCCGCCCTCAAACGGCGCCAGCCATTTCTCCGGCGCGCCCTGTGCCCGGGCGCGGGCAAACTCTCGTGAAAGGGTGGCGTCATCGGGCAGTCCCATACGGCTTTCGGCATCGACCACGTCGCGCCCCATCGCCAGTTCGTAGCCCAGCGAGTCGAGGATCTCCGCGACTTTCGCAGCTGTTCGAAACTCCACCCAGCCGGATTCCGCGAAATGGTGGAAATCGCGACGCCATGCGCTCAGTTGTGGGGCTAATGTCTGGATGTACTGCGCCAGTGCGTTCATATCTTTTCCTGTCATCATTAAAATATGTGAACTGCTTCACGCTGTGATAGTTTTTACTTATCACTAATCGTTTTTTCACAGTTTTAACCGTTCAGGAATTACCCTCGCACATCCGTTTCCATTAAAGTAGATGACAGTTTCTTTACTCTGATAAACAACGGTTATCGGTCGCGTTATGTCATTTCAGATTAAATTTCATCAAATCAGGGCGTTTGTCGAAGTGGCGCGTCAGGGCAGCATTCGCGGCGCCAGCCGGACGCTTAATCTTTCGCAGCCCGCGCTGACCAAATCCATTAAAGAGCTGGAGGAGGGTATGGCGGCCCAGCTATTTGTGCGCCGGAGTAAAGGCGTCGCGCTGACCGAGTGCGGGGAAGGGTTTTATCACCGCGCTAATTTGATTCTGGAAGAGCTGCGTGCAGCGCAGGATGACATCCGCCAGCGGCAGGGCGAACTTGCCGGGCAGATCAATATTGGGATGGGGGCCAGTATTTCACGCAGCCTGATGCCAGCCGTTATTACGCGTTTTCATGCGCAGCATCCTCAGGTCAACGTCCGGATTATGGAAGGCCAGCTGGTGTCGATGATTAATGAATTACGTCAGGGTGAGCTGGACTTTACCATCAATACCTATTATCAGGGGCCGTACGATCACGAATTTACGTTTGAAAAGCTGTTCGAAAAGCCTTTTGCCGTATTTTGTCGGGCAGGGCATCCGGCGACAGGGGCGACCTCAATTAATGAGCTTCTGCAATATAACTGGACGATGCCTACGCCCCGGGGAAGTTATTATAAACAGTTGCAGGATACTTTTAACCACCGCTCTCAAATACCGCGAATTGGCGTTGTCTGTGAGACCTTTTCCTCCTGTATTAGCCTCGTCGCACAAAGCGATTTCATCAGCATTTTACCGCAGGAGCTGGGCTGCGATCCGCTTCTGGCGCACCGTCTGATAATGCTGCCGGTTGTCGAAACCCTGCCTAAAGCAGCATATTATTTAATTCAGCGTCGTGATTCTCGCCAGACACCGCTTGCCGAATCATTAATCACGCAGTTTCGAAGGGAAGCCAGAAAATTAATTTAATCAAAATAACAACAATAAAAAAATAGAGTCTGTCCGACATCAGACAGACTCCACAGTACACACAGTCGTGCATCCTTTCGCGGATCCTACATGCATTATCCATTGGGCAGGTTTATTAAGTTATAACAGCTTTTTCTTAAAAGAGAAGGACGTTGAGTGATTGATTTCACGATTTTTTAACGTAAATTATTTAATTAATTACGGCTGAAATTTAAGTTAAGGTTAGATTAAATTTATTGCGTCTGCGATTATCTGTTCCTTAAGCCATTATTTGAACCCGTGCCTGGATGATTGAGACCCGCAACGGGCGCAGGTATAGTACATCACTCAGATGTAGCCGGAGGATTTCCATGAACCCTGACGACAAATCCCTTTTTCTTGACGCCATGGAGGATGTCCAGCCGCTCAAACGCTGCGCGGATATTCACTGGCAGCAGAGCCGCAACACGCGGGCGCGTCAGGAAATAGATACTGAGCAGCTCGATAACTTTCTGACGCTGGGGTTTCTGGAACTGTTACCCCTTGCCGAGCCGCTCATGTACCAGCGCGAAGGGGTACAGCAGGGGGTATTTGATAAGCTGCGTTCCGGCAAATATTCCCGTCAGGCCAGCTTAACGCTGTTACGCCAGCCTGCGGAGCAATGCCGCCAGCTGGTCTATTCCTTTATTCGCCAGGCCGGACGTGACGGGCTACGCAACCTGATCATCGTGCATGGTAAAGGGCGTGAACAGCAGTCGCATCCTAACGTGGTGCGCAGCTATCTTGCGCGCTGGCTGACCGAGTTCGACGAAGTACAGGCCTTTTGCGAAGCGCAGCCGCATCACGGCGGCAGCGGAGCATGCTATGTCTCGTTGCGTAAGTCAGAGGATGCGAAGCGAGATAACTGGGAGCGCCACGCCAAGCGCAGCCGCTAATCAGGAGGGCGGGCGAGATGCCCGCCTGTCACTCAGAAGGTTTCCCAGTTCGCGTCAGCTGTATTCGCGCCTGCCGCTGACGGGCGCAGCAGTACGGGCGTTTTCACGTTTTTAGGGCGAGCCGCCAGCGATGCCTGAGCGTTCAGCCGGAATGCCGCCACGGCCTGACGCAGCTGTTCAGACTGATCTTCCAGCGCTGCCGCCGCCGTTGCCGACTCCTGTACCAGCGCGGCGTTTTGCTGCGTGACGCTGTCCATCTGCGAGACCGCCAGGCTGACCTGCTCTATACCGCGGCTCTGCTCGTCAGACGCCGAGGAAATCTCAGCCATAATATCGGTTACGCGCGTCACGGCCGCGACGATCTCTTTCATGGTCGCACCCGCCTCGCTCACCTGTTCCGAGCCGGTATTCACCCGGCTGACAGAGTTCTCGATAAGCCCTTTGATCTCTTTTGCCGCCTGCGCGCTGCGGCTGGCCAGCGTCCGTACTTCACCTGCCACGACCGCAAAGCCGCGACCTTGTTCCCCGGCACGGGCGGCTTCAACCGCCGCGTTGAGCGCCAGAATGTTGGTCTGGAAGGCAATGCTATCGATAACGCCGGTAATATGCGCAATTTGCTGAGAACTGTCGGCAATGTCATTCATGGTACGCACCACGTTATCCACCACCTGACCGCCGCGTGCGGCGGTTTCAGACGCATTCTTCGCCAGCAGCGTCGCCTGACGGGCGTTATCCGAGTTCTGTTTCACCGTGGCAGTCAGCTCTTCCATGCTGGCGGCGGTCTCTTCCAGCGAGGCTGCCTGCTGCTCGGTTCGCGCGGAAAGGTCGTTACTCCCGGCGGCAATTTCTCCTGCGCCCGTGTAGATCGAATCGGTGCTGCCGCGTACGGCGCTGACGGTGCTCACCAGCGACTGCTGCATCTCGTGCAGACCAGCAGCCAGCTGGCCCATCTCGTTGCGCCCGGTAATCGCGACATTTTGCGTCAGATCGCCGCTCGCGATGGTGCGAATATGGTTCATGATGGCGTTGAGCGGTTTCAGGAGCAGGTGCTGTAAACCCTGCCAGATCACCACCAGCACGGCGATCACAGTCAGGAAGATCGCCGCCAGCGTCCACTGCATCTGGGTAAAGCTGCTCTGATTCTCTTCGGCGGCGGCTTTCAGCAGCACGTTGTTTTCAGCGCGCCAGCGGGTATAGACCGCCTCCATCTCATCCTGCGCCTGCTGGGCGTCCAGGTCGCCATAGGCCTGATAGTTATCGGCGCGCAGATACTCAATGGACAAGCGCATCACCTCGTGCATTTGCTTCCAGGCTTTCTGCATCTCTTCGGTGAGCGCGGCATTCTGGCCCTTCACCTGCGAAATCGCCTGCCAGTTTTTGTAATAGTCTTCGGCTTTGGTCAGCGAACCGTTCGCGGTGCCCAACAGCGTGTTGATTGCTGCGAGAGAGGCCGGATCGCGCTGGTTTTTCAGGTAGCGGATCGCCACGCGGGTGACGGTAACGCGCGTTTTCACCAGCGTGTTCACGCTGTCGCTCAGGCTCTCCTGTTGGGCATTGAGTAACCCGGAGTTCTGAAAGTTGTGACGATCGTTGTTAACGGCAGAGTAGAACAACCCTCCCGTGACAACTTGCAGCAGACAGAATATGGTTAGGGCAAAGATAATACCGGTAATCACGTGCAGATTTTTCAGCATGGCGGTCATCCGTAAGAGAAGAGGCAGGGTTACATCAATACTATCGTCGTAGCGAATTTAAACTTTAATTTTACTATTGCTTAACTAATGGTTTCGTTGCGGAACCTGTTGTAAATCCGGATCATTTTTTATGAGGAAGGTCAGCATGAGCAGCATAGATAAAAGCGGAACGTTCACGCTCGGAACGCGTACGGTTAAACGATTTGGCTATGGCGCGATGCAGCTTGCCGGGCCTGGCGTTTTTGGTCCGCCAAAAGACAAAAATGCGGCGCTGGCGGTGCTGCGTGAAGCGGTGGCGTCGGGTGTGAATCACATTGATACTAGCGATTTTTACGGACCTCATGTGACCAACCAGCTTATCTGCGAGGCGCTTCATCCGTACCGGGACGACCTTACGATTGTGACCAAGATCGGAGCCCGACGCGGCGAGGATGCCTCCTGGCTGCCGGCGTTTTCCGCGCAGGAGCTGACGCAGGCGGTGCATGACAACCTGCGTAACCTGAAGCGGGATGTGCTGGACGTGGTTAACCTGCGGATCATGTTTAGCACCCACGGACCGGCGGAAGGCTCGATTGCCGCGCCGCTGAGTACCCTTGCGGAGCTGCAACAGCAGGGGCTGGTTCGCCATATTGGGCTGAGCAACGTCACCGCTTCGCAGGTCGCTGAAGCGCAGAAGATGGTTTCCGTGGTGTGCGTACAGAACATGTACAACGTTGTGAATCGCGGTGACGATGCGCTGGTCGATTCACTGGCGCAGCAGGGGATTGCCTGGGTGCCGTTCTTCCCGCTGGGAGGTTTCACGCCACTGCAATCTTCCGGACTACAGGCGGTGGCGGATTCACTGGGCGCGACGCCGATGCAGGTGGCGCTGGCATGGCTGCTGCAACGCTCGCCAAATATCCTCTTGATCCCGGGAACCTCGTCGGTGGCGCATCTGCGTGAAAACCTGGCGGCAGCCGATCTGGTATTGCCGCCTGAGGCGCTGGAGACGTTAAATTCGCTGGTGGGGTAATCCCGATGGCAGCAAAAGCCCGGAGGATTTTTCGGGCTTTTGCTGTTTATGATCCAATCTGACTTCTTTGGCGGTGAAGCGCTAATGCTTCCGCCACGATTTCCTGCTTACTTTTCCGTGTTTCATACGCAGTAATGCGGATGTACTCCATCAGCGCAGGATCGATGCGCGCGCTTAACATCCTGAGTTCGGCCTCCTTTGCGACACCGCGAGCAACACGCTTATCGGGATAATCACGGGCGGGCATAGAAAACGTCCTCCAAAAATTGTCTTGTTAATTTGTGCTGTAAAATATGCGCCAGTCTAAATAGAAAGTCAATGGATAGTGATTGTGCAGTGAAGCTAAGTTGTGTTTTGTGTATTTAGAAGTCATTAGTAAGTGATTTGATAGTGATGTTTTATGACGCGTTAAGCTTGCCCATACGTAAAAATTTACAAAGCAAATAATCTTCATTGCTATAGGGGGTTATAAGCGAAGCGGTTAAGGCGTAGCCAGCCGCTTACGCTGACATGGCTTGATCGATACCTCAGTTAAAACTACTGTATATAAAAACAGTATGGAGGTATTTATCATGATCTTTTTCAGACCCGCAGAGTTGCGTGAAATCGTTGCTATTCCACTTTTCAGCGACTTAGTACAGTGCGGCTTCCCCAGCCCGGCAGCGGATTATGTAGAGCGGCGTATCGATTTAAACGAGTTATTAGTCGCCCATCCCAGCTCCACTTACTTTGTCAAAGCCGCCGGTGACTCGATGATAGAAGGGGGGATCAATAACGGTGATTTGCTGGTGGTGGACAGTTCCCGCAAGCCTGAGCATGGCGATATCGTGATTGCGGCGGTAGAGGGCGAATTTACCGTGAAGCGCCTCCAGTTGCGTCCCAATATTCAACTCAACCCCATGAACAGCGCCTATTCACCGATTATTGTCGGCAGCGACGATACGCTCGATATCTTTGGTGTAGTGACGTATATCGTGAAATCCGCGAGCTGATCGTGTTTGTGAAGCTTAATTAATAGGCAATAAGTTAATTCTCATCATGCAAAAATCTTACGTTATCGGGGCTGTCTTGTCGGCAAACCTGATATTCATCGCATAAGCCGGAACTGACTGGTCAAATATTCTGGTATTGGCGAATTACAGAGTGATATCCCATTTTTTTATTTTGTTATGTTCCTGCACTTTAGTGAATTTTCTTTTCTTCCGACAGAATACATTTTGTCTACATTATAATTTTAATTTATGATTCGCACACGAACAATTGATGTTATGCAGGGTTTTAGCATCGTGGCAGTCAATAAAACCCTGCTGTTATAAAGTAATCAGGAGATTCATTTTTATGTCAGACAATAATCCCCGCCCATCCGGCTGGTTAGGCCCGTGGTGCCTGCTGGTGGGTGTGATACTTCTTGTAACGGGGCTCTTTTTTGCCATCGGCGGTTTTAAACTGGTTTCCCTGGGGGGGAGTTGGTATTTTCTCATCGCCGGGGTTATCACTCTGCTCTCTGCGATTCAGTTCTTCCGCCGCAAGTCCTCTGCCGTGGGGCTGTTTGCCCTGGTGTTTCTTGGCACCCTGATTTGGGCATTTTTCGATGCCGGGCTCGACTTCTGGCCGCTGGTTTCCCGTTTAATGGTACCCGCCGGGCTGATGGTGCTGGCAGCCGCCACCTGGCCTGCATTGCGTAAACGTGAAGGAAAACCGTCCTGCGCAAAAGGGGCCCTGGGGGTCTGCGCGGTCCTTATTGTCGCCATGGGCGTCACCTTTGTTCAGATGTTTCAACCCCATCCGACCGTGCCGTTTAGCGGTGAAAAACGCCCGCTGGTGCCGGTAAAAGATGATGCGAAACAGCAGAACTGGGATCACTACGGTAATACGGCTGGCGGTAGTCGCTTTGTGGCGCTGGACCAGATAACCCGTGACAACGTGAAAAACCTGAAACCGGTCTGGACCTACCATACCGGTGACGTACCGGAAAGTCCGGACGGCAATGGCGCAGAAGATCAGCAAACGCCGCTACAGGTTGGCGATCGTGTCTTCCTCTGTACGCCGCATAACAACGTGATCGCCGTGGATGCCGATAGCGGGAAAGAGATCTGGAAAGCGGAAATCAACGCCAGGTCTGCAATCTGGATGCGCTGCCGTGGCCTGGCGTACTTTGATGCCACTAAACCGCTGGCGCAGCCAACGGTAGCCGGCTCCACGCCGGTTCTGCCAGCGCAGGTCGCACCGGGCGCTGCATGCCAGCGCCGTATCCTGATGAACACCATCGACGGTAAGCTGATCGCGTTAGACGCCGATAACGGCAAGTTCTGCCCGGACTTCGGTACTAACGGCAGCGTTAATCTGCATGAAGGGATGGGCGACGCGTCAGATCCCACCTACGTGCTGACGTCGGCCCCGACGCTGGCGGGTACGACGGTTGTCGTTGGCGGCCGCGTTGCGGATAACGTCAGCACCGATATGCCGGGAGGCGTTATACGTGGTTATGACGTGATCACCGGCCAGCTGCGCTGGGCGTTCGACCCGCGTAATCCGGATCCGAACTATGTTCTGAAGCCGGGCGAACACTACAAACGTAGCTCTGCAAACTCCTGGGCCCCTATGTCCTGGGATGCGTCGATGAATACCGTGTTTATCCCGATGGGAAGTTCCTCTGTCGACCTGTGGGGCGCTGACCGTATTCCGGAAGATCACAAATACGCCACCTCAATCCTCGCGCTGGATGCGACTACCGGGAAAGAGAAGTGGGTATACCAGACCGTGCATAACGACCTCTGGGATTTCGATATCCCGATGCAGCCGAGCCTGGTTGATTTCCCGACGAAAGAGGGCAACAAGCCCGCGGTGGTGGTGGGCACCAAAGCGGGGCAAATTTACGTTCTTGATCGCCTGACGGGTAAACCGCTCACTGAAGTGAAAGAGGTTCCGGTAAAACCAGCGGATATTCCACGTGAACAGTACCCGGCAACGCAGCCGCGCTCTGTGGGAATGCCGCAGATTGGCGCGGAAACCCTGAAAGAATCGGATATGTGGGGGGCGACACCGTTTGACCAGCTGGCCTGCCGTATCAGCTTCAAATCAATGCGTTATGACGGTCTGTACACGATGCCGGGAACCGATATTTCCCTGAGCTTCCCGGGCTCGCTGGGGGGAATGAACTGGGGCAGCTTGTCCACCGATCCGAACAACCAGTACATCTTCGTCAACGATATGCGTCTGGGTCTGTGGGTCCAGCTGATTAAACAAGATCCGCAGAGCGCGGTGGCAAACACAGGCGGTGAAGCCGTGAACGCCGGGATGGGCGCCGTTCCGATGAAAGGAACGCCGTATTCGGTCAACAAAAACCGTTTCATGTCACCGCTGGGCATTCCGTGCCAGAAACCACCGTTTGGCTCCCTCTCCGCCATTGACCTGAAAACGCAGAAAATCGTCTGGCAGGTGCCGGTCGGTACCGTTCAGGATACCGGTCCGTTTGGGGTAAAAATGCGTATGCAGATGCCTGTCGGTATGCCGACGCTGGGCGGTACGCTGGCCACGCAGGGCGGTCTGGTCTTCATTGCGGGAACCCAGGATTACTACCTGCGCGCCTTTGATTCCTCTACGGGGGAAGAAGTGTGGAAAGCGCGTCTCCCGGTGGGTAGCCAGGGCGGACCTGTCAGCTATGTATCACCGAAAACCGGCAAACAGTACATTCTGATCTCTGCCGGCGGTGCACGCCAGTCGCCGGATCGTGGTGACTACGTGATTGCCTACGCGCTGGATAAATAACAGCGAAATAAGCAGCCCGGCCCCGTCTTAGTACGGGGCTTTTTTTTGACTAAAAACCACGCACAGGAAGAAAGCGGCGGTTCCGGTCAGCCCGTGAAAAGCACCCGCCAGCGTCGGCGACGGCGAGTCATTTCGCGCCATAGCGCGATTATCTCGTCAGGTTGCAGGGCATCAATAGCCTGCGGCGTTAACACCGGCAAACCATAGCGCTGGCGCAGGGCGGCCACTGCCGTGGCGCTGGCATCCATCGGTGAGCGGATCTGCGTCGCCAGCTGCTGTCGCAACACGCTGAACGCTGCCTCATCGCACGGCGTCAGCTCACGCAAAAATCGTTTGCAGCAACCCAACAGGTTCACGGGAGAACGGTCAGGCGACTGTAACGCCAGCAGCAGGCCATCGCGATCGGCAATACGCTGATAACGACAGCTGACCACGTAGCCAATCTGCTGTTCCACGCGCAGGCGCTGGAAAAATTGCGGTTCGCAGCATAACGCCAGCAGCCGCAGCGCGGCGAGCGACGCGCCCGGCGGCAGGGGAATAAACACCAGCAGCGCCGAATCCGCGCTGGCGTGCGGGATGTGTTCGATCCCGCCGGGACAACCGCTTAACGACAACGGCTCAGCGTTAACCGGTGCCCGGAGCAGGCCAAGCTGCCGGGCTAATCCGTGCGCGTGTCCGGCGCTGCCGCCAACTAACGCCGCCAGCCAGCCGTCCCGTGGCGGGTCCGATGCCAGACGTTCAGGCAATTGCTGAAGCAGCTCACGGATGGCAATGCCTTCTGGCGCTGGCGTAATCGCCGGAGCGGGGTGGGAGAGGCGATCGATTATCGCCCCGATGATGGGTTCCGCCGTCACCATGGCGTCAGGAAGCCGCAGGGTGAGCTGCCAGCTACCGTCAACCATTTGCCACTCGCCGCTGCCGTCGATATGGCGCAGTTCAGCAAGAAGAGGGCGTAACTGTTTGCCCATCGCCACCCCCTGTGACCTGTCCACGCGCGAATAAAAAGGCCTGCGCAGGATCAGCGTCGGCGGTTGTGTCTGCGCCGTCAAATGCAGCAGCGGAGCGGCTTCTGACGCCGGGGCTGGCGCAGCATACCTGGCAGTCTGCGGGTAGAAGGAAAACGCGATGGGGCTATCATCTGCAACCGGCTGGCGACGCCAATGGCTAAGCGGCAGGGCAAAACCCTGGCTGGCAATAATTTCAGCGGTTTCCATTTTTTTGCAGGCCAGATACGAGACTGGCGCCGCCAGTAAGTCAGCACAGAAGGCGGAAAAACCTACGGGCGCCGCGCCGGGCGCAAAACCAAATGCCCGCTGGCGCAGCTGCTCCAGCGTCGGCAGGGCGCTGAAACGCTGCTGTGTCAGCCGATAATAATGCCGCTGCTGCTCATCCGTCGTTTGCTGTAGCGCCCGTAGCCAGTGGGTAATATGCGGGTCAATGTCCTCGGGCCGTTCGCTATCAACCGTTAGCGCCAGCCAGCCGTAATCGTCATCCTGATAAAGCCAGTTCAGGGCTACCTCTTCTGCCAGCCCGCGCGCCCGTAGCCCGGCAATCAGGCTTCCGGGGGCGTCGTCCAGTAAAAACTCCCGAAATAAAGTGACGTTGTCACTTTTTCGGATTAACGGACAACGCCACAGTGCGGGTCGCTCCGTCACCGCCAGCTGATAATCTGCTTCAGCGCTAAGACGCAACGGGGGAGCGGTTTCAGGCATGCCTCCTGACGCAAAACCTGACGCAAACGTATGGGCAAGCTCGGCCAGCACATCCAGCGTTTGCGGCCCTTGCAGCCACAATTGCAGGTGTCCTGCCACATAATAGCGACGATGAAAGTCGCGCAACGCGGTTTGCAGCGATACCGGGTCCTGCCCGAGAGACTCCTTGCTACCCACCTGAAAACGGCGAAAAACCGCGGGTTCTTCCATCGCGTGGCGCGCCGCCGCTTCGCGCCTGGCGGAATCATGTTGCTGGATGAGCCGGTTTTCCGCATCAATGACCGCCACTTCGCGCTGTATGTCATGCGGTGAAAGCAGCGGCGCCAGCAACATATCCCGCAGCCGCGCGACGCCGTCGGACAGGTTATCGGCGGCAACGTCGAAGAAAAAAGCGCTGTGGCGAGCCAGCGTGGTGGCATTGACGCTGCCGCCCTGGCGCTGGACCCAGGCCATGAGTCGATCATCGCCCTGATAGCGCTGGCTACCGCGGAACAGCAGGTGCTCAAGCAAATGCGCAAGACCGGCGAAGCGCGGTGGTTCGTGATGGCTTCCGGCACTCACGCGCGCCAGCGCCGCCGCGCGTGTCGCCTGCGGCTGATGCACCAGCGTTGCGCGTAAACCGCCTGCCAGTTCCACGATGCGGGTGGTCATTATCGTTACAGTTCCCGGGTTTTGTAGATAAGCTGAGAACGGGTACGGTTGCGGAACTGAAGCTGACCGATCTTCATATCACTACAGGCTGCTTCGCGTCGCGCCTCGAGGATTTTATGATGATGCGGCGATTTGCTGCACACCGGATCGGCGTTATCCGCATTCCCGGTGAGCATAAAGGCCTGGCAGCGGCAGCCGCCGAAGTCCTTCTCCTTTTCATCGCAGGAGCGGCACGGCTCCGGCATCCAGTCAAACCCGCGATAGCGGTTGAAGCCGAAAGAGTCATACCAGATGGATTCCAGACTCTGCTCAAGCACCGACGGGAAATCCACCGGCAGCTGGCGCGCGCTGTGGCAGGGCAGCGCCGTGCCTTCCGGGGTCACGCTGAGGAAAATCGACCCCCAGCCGCCCATACAACCTTTTGGCCGCTCTTCGTAATAATCGGGGGTGACGAACAGCAGGTTGGTCAGATTGCCGCTGGCGGCCATTTTTTGCCGATATTCGGCAACCACGCGTTCCGCGCGGGCGATCTGTTCCCGCGTCGGCAGAAGCCCCTGACGGTTAAGGAACGCCCAACCGTAGAACTGGCAGGTGGCAAGTTCGACGTCGTCGGCGTCCAGTTCGATGCACAGCTCGATGATTTTATCGATCTGATCGATATTGTGCCGGTGCAGGACGAAATTCAGCACCATCGGGTAATCGCGGGCTTTGACCGCTCTGGCCATCGCCAGCTTCTGCTGGAAGGCTTTTTTGTTCCCCGCCAGCGCAGCGTTGAGCACTTCATCGCTGGCCTGAAAGCTAATCTGGATATGGTCCAGACCGGCCTCGCTGAACGCGTCGAGCTTGCTTTCCGTCAGGCCAATTCCCGAGGTGATCAGGTTGGTATAAAAACCGAGATCGCGAGCGGCGCGGATCAGCTCCGGCAGATCTTTACGCGTCAACGGTTCGCCGCCGGAAAAACCTATCTGCACGCTGCCCATCGCCCGCGCCTGGCGGAAAACCTCAATCCACTGTTCGGTGGTCAGCTCCTGATCCTGCCGGGCGAAGTCCAGCGGGTTAGAGCAATAAGGACACTGTAGCGGACAGCGATAGGTCAGCTCCGCCAGCAGCCACAGCGGTGGATTGACGGCGGGTTTATTCTGGCTCACGGAAAATAATCCACTTCTGTTGATAAGCGATTTGCAGGAATTCTACGACGTCGTCATCCACGCCGCCGGCTTCCGGGAACCGTTCGTTGAGTATGGCAATGATGGCCGCCGCGTCGCGTTGGCCATCGACCAGTTCGAGGATCGCGGCCGCGGTCTCATTGAGTTTAGCCATGCCTTCCGGATAGAGGATGACATGGCTGTCCTGAGCGGCTTCCCATTGCAGGCGATAGCCGCGACGAAAGGCGACGATGGAGTTTTTTTGCATGCTTATACCAGTCGGGTTGTGTGCCAGGCCGCTTTGTCGGTGACCGTGTGATAAGGCGGACGCTGTAGCGCGTAGGCCATGGTCATCGCGTCGAGCATCGACCACAGGATATCGAGTTTGAACTGAAGGATCTCCAGCATCCGATTCTGCTTTTCCGCGCTATCGCAGTAACGCTTCGCCAGCTCCAGGCCGTGTTCAACGTCGCGGCTGGCCTGGCTGAGGCGGCTGCGGAAATAAAAATAGCCTTCCTCTTTGATCCACGGGTAGTGCTGTGGCCAGCTGTCGAGACGCGACTGATGGATTTGCGGGGCGAACAGTTCGGTGAGCGAGCTGCATGCCGCCTCCTGCCAGTTGGCGCGGCGGGCGAAGTTAACGTAAGCGTCGACGGCGAAACGGACGCCGGGCAGCACGTGGCGTTCGCTGATTAAGTCCTCGCGGCTGAGCCCCACGGCTTCGCCCAGCTGTAGCCAGGCTTCGATACCGCCGTCATGACCGTTGCTACCGTCGTGATCGAGGATCCGCTGCACCCATTTGCGACGCGTGTGCGGATCCGGGCAGTTCGCCATAATTGCCGCGTCTTTCAGCGGGATCGTCGTCTGGTAGTAAAACCTGTTCGCCACCCAGCCCTGGATCTGCTCGCGGCTGGCCTCGCCGTTATGCATCGCGATATGGTACGGATGGTGAATATGATAGTAGGCGCCTTTCGCCCGGAGGGCGTGCTCAAACTCTTGCGGTGAGAGCGTTTCGCGAATGTGCATAGTTAGTCCTGAAGCGTGATGTTCATCCCGTCCCAGCTCACTTCTATTCCCTGCTGCGCAAGGGCGTGACGCTGCGGCGACTGCTCGTTAAGGATCGGGTTGGTGTTATTAATGTGGATCAGAATCTTGCGCTTTGCCGGCAGCGAGGCCAGCAGCGCCATCATGCCGTGTTCATCGCCGAGCGCCAGATGGCCCATGTCGCGGCCGGTATTGCGCCCGACGCCAGTGGCCTGGAGTTCATCGTCCTGCCAGACGGTGCCGTCAATCAGCAGACAGTCCGCTTTTTTAAGCCACGGCAGGATGGTGTCATCGGGTTCACCGAGACCTGGTGCGTAGAACAGCGTCTGACCGTTGCGGCGGTTTTCGATAAACAGCGCCACGTTATGCCCCGGCAGCGGGCGGTCGCGCCACGGCGAATAGGGCGGTGCGTTACTGGCGATGGGGACAGCGGTAAACTGCAAATCAGGGCAGGCTTCCACGCTAAAGGCGGTGAGCGGCGCGATCGGGTGATGAATCAGGCCACCGTTCCAGTGCCGGAGCATGGTAAAAATCGGGAATCCGCTGGAAAGATCTTCATGCACCTCCGGCGTACACCATACCTGATGCGGGCACCCTTCGCGCAGGCTGAGCAGCCCGGTGGTGTGGTCAATCTGGCTATCGGTGAGAATAATGCCGCCAATATGCGTGCCGCGCAGAACCTCTTTCTTATTCAGTTCTGGCGTATGGGCAATCTGCTGGCTGATATCGGGGGAGGCGTTACACAGCACCCACTCTTTGCCGTTATCGCTGACGATGATCGACGACTGGGTGCGAGGGGTCGCCTGAAGGGTACCGTCGCGCAAACCCTGACAGTTTGCGCAGTTACAGTTCCACTGGGGGAAACCACCGCCAGCGGCGGAACCGAGGACTTTAATAAACATGAAGATGGGCCAGGTAGTCAAACAAAAATGCCCGCACGGATGGCGGGCAGAGCGATTAGCGGTTGGAAATGTACAGGGTCACTTCCAGGCCAAGACGTAAATCAATAAAAGCAGGTTTCTTCCACATCGTTTTTTCCTCTTTAAAAAAGCAGCACCAACGCCATTGTTTGTGCCAGTTTTGTGATGGTCATCAAATAATGCGTCACAGGAGGGCAAAGCTCAACCCGAAAGATGTAAGGAATTAACTTAATGTTTACAACGTAACCTATTGTTGCCAAACATTTTGCAATACCTTTTGCCAGTTGCCCCACAGCAGCTTATTCAGCACAAATTGATCATAGCCGCTGTCACGCAACGCGCTGATTAGCCGCGGTAAACCACTCACATCGTGTAAGTCATCAGGCAACGTAATGCCGTCAAAATCGGAGCCCAGCGCGACATGATCGTCACCCATGATGTTAATAAGATAGTCGATATGGCGAACAATCGTACTCAGCGGGGTATCGCTATCGCGTTTACCGTCGGCGCGCAAAAACGCGTTGCCGAAATTGACGCCTGCCACGCCGCCGCTGTCGCGGATAGCCAGCAGCTGCCGATCGGTCAGATTGCGCGGTTGCGGGCACAGCGTATGGGCGTTGGAATGGGTGGCGACCAGCGGTGAAGAGGAATGACGAGCGGTATCCCAGAACGCTTTTTCATTCATATGCGAAACGTCAATCAGCATGTTCAGGGCGTTAGCGTGCTTAATGAGGGCGATACCCTCAGCGGTAAGCCCTGGGCCGCTGTCCGGGCTGCCGGGAAACGCCCCGTTAACGCCGGTGCCGAAACGGTTAGCAATGTTCCAGAAAGGCCCAATGCTGCGCACCCCGGCGGCATAGAAAGCCTGTAGATCGTCTCCCTCGCCGTCAAAACCGCCCGCGCCCTCAATATGCGCCACCATCGCCAGCACTTTATCCTGACGGCAGCGTTCGATATCCGCCGCGCTCAGGCACAATCGCGCCCGGCCATCGGAGTGGGCGACAAGCTGCTTAAGGATCGTCAGCTGCTGCCAGAGAATGTCGACCGGCTGCCACGGCTCGCTGGCGTATTGTGGCGCCATGCGGGCGATATACTCCTGCGGCGGCACGAACAGCGCGAACAGCCCGCCGGAAAATCCGCCTTGCTGCATGCGTGGATAATCGAGGTGTCCCTTCTCAATGCCGGAGAAGAAGGCCGTTACCGGATCCTGGCGATGGTGAAGCCATAAATTAAGCAACAGGTCATTGTGACCATCAAAAATCGCCATAGCGCATCCCACTGTCTTTTATTGCTGCGAAAGTTGCCTGGCACGATAACCGATTTGTCCGGTCCGGCAAGGGGAAAATTACAACTTAGCAGCAATTGTTAATATCACTTAACAGTGAGGAGATCCGCAAAGCGGGTGGTGTAGCGGGGTGAAAGCATTTCCCGTTTCATCTGCCACGGCTGCTGTATACCCTGTCCCGCGAAGTAAAGCGTGCCACGGCCATTTTCAGCATTCAGATGGTCTAATACATCCATTAACTTTTGGCTGTTTTTCCTGGGTGCGTTGTCGTCAAACAGATTAAGTTGCGCGACGCCCTGGCTATAAAAATCTCCCAGCATCACTCCGGCTTTCTGGTACCGATGGCCGTTCTTCCAGACCGCATCCAGACAACGAACTGATGCGCCGATAATATCCCGGCTATCCTGGGTTGGGGTGAGCAGTTTTACCGACGCGCTATTGCCATAATATGGCTCGTTAAGCGCGAAGGGCGAGGTTTTAACAAATACGGAGATAAAGCGGCAATGCTGATGCTCATTGCGAAGTTTTTCTGCTGCCCGGGCGGCATAACTACAGATGGCCTGGCGTACATCGTCATATTCGGTGAGGCGTTCGCCAAACGAGCGCGAACAGACGATTTCTTGCTTTACCGGGGCAAACTCTTCCAGTTCAAGACACGATTCGCCCCGTAATTCACGCACCGTTCTCTCCAGCACGACATTGAAATGTTTTCTTATGAACCGGATATCGGTGTCTGCCAGTTGCAGGACGGTCTTAATCCCCATCATCTCAAGCTTCTTCGCTATGCGACGTCCTACACCCCAAACGTCTTCGACGGGTAGCGCCGCCATCAGCTTTCTCTGACGATCCACATTGGATAAATCAACAACGCCTCCCGTCTGGCGCTGCCAGCGTTTCGCCGCATGATTTGCCAGTTTCGCCAGCGTCTTTGTGGGTGCGATGCCCACTCCGACGGTCAGATGGGTGCGTTGCAGTACGGTCGCTCTCATTTCATGCCCAAAGTCGGAAAGATCGCGACAATTACGCACGCCGGTAAGATCGCAAAAGATCTCATCAATTGAGTATATTTCGCTACGAGGCGACATCTCTTCAAGCGTGTTCATTACCCGGTTGGACATATCCGCGTAAAGTTCATAATTACTGCTGAAACAAACCACGCCATGATGCCTGAAGAGATCTTTCTGTTTGAAGTACGGTTCACCCATTTTCACAAAGGGTTTGGCTTCAGCGGAGCGAGAGATGACGCACCCATCGTTATTGGACAACACGACCACCGGTCGTCCCTTCAGGTCCGGGCGAAAAACCGTTTCACAGGAAGCATAGAAAGCGTTCACATCACACAGTGCAAACATGGTCAGCTCGCAGATGTCGCGATACAGGTCACTACGCCGCGAGCCTTCGTGGGCGCGCTTATACGTTCATTCAGAACGTAAGGAACAGGGTCATTGAATAGGGGAAGGGCCACGCTCCGGCGTCGCTCTGATGGCGTGAAAAACTGCATGATGATCACCGTCAATTAATACTGTATTTATATACAGTATTGTATATCGATAGCAAAGATCAAGGGTAACAAGGCATCATGGCGTACGGGCGTAGAAGGGTAATTATCACGACCAGACTATTTGGGTATACTTCTTCACTTATAACTATGCATGTCAGGTAACGAAATATGCGGGAGAGCATTAACGTTCTTTTTGTGGTGCTGTCTTTTGTGGCACTGATTATGCTGATACGCTTTTTCGTCAGGCGTATTCGGCATCCAACGCGCATCGTTGCCGATAGCCGGGGAATGAAAAAAATCTCAACCCATCCTGTCTGGTTTGGCGGCTCGTCAGGTAAAACCTACTTTTATGATGAGCAGTATTTATACGAGGTTATAAAGAGCAGCACCCGTAAAATTGAGCTGGCGACTATCATAAAAATTAAACCAGGCTCGATAGTGATAAATAACAGGCGGATCTGGTCTGTGAGTTATCTTGAGGGAACCCGTGAAAAACAGGTGCAATTTTATAATAATCTGACGGTGTTTAATCAAAACTTCGCTGCGTTTTTAGAGGCAGTAAAACGCGTGAACCCTGAGGCAGATATTAAAGCCGTGTCATTGTTCAACCTGTGACTGGAATACAACATATGTGGCTTTCTGACTGCCCATACGACAGGTATGGGCAGTGAAGCCGTCGATATTACTTCTTCTTGTTCATCATCGCCTTGAGATCGGCAAAGGGGTTAAACGTGGCGACACCCACGTCTTTTTGCGCATCCTCACCCGCGACAACGGTGGTGCCATACTGATCCGCTTCGGTGTACTTTGAGTGTTCGTGATCGTGACAAAACAGGCACAACAGCTCCCAGTTACTGCCATCTTCCGGGTTATTGGTGTGATCG
Source organism: Enterobacter sp. BIDMC93 (assembly GCF_001037805.1). Lineage (NCBI taxonomy): Bacteria > Pseudomonadati > Pseudomonadota > Gammaproteobacteria > Enterobacterales > Enterobacteriaceae > Enterobacter > Enterobacter sp. BIDMC93. The sequence goes on along the minus strand of NZ_KQ089962.1, from coordinate 3,005,608 downwards.
TGGTCGATATGGTGAACCGTGAGTTCACGAAGATTTGAATAAACAAACTCACGCGAGCAGCGTCCACAAACCCAGGGGTAGATTTTTAGCGCTTTTTCACGGTAGCCGCTTTCCAGCCGTGCGTAGTTTTTGGGGATCAGAGCCATTGCTGATGTTACCTGTTAAAAAATCTTAGTGCCAATATATCCCATAAGAGAACGGAAGGGGAACGCGTCTCTGCCTCAAAGCGTAAATGTTCCCTCAAGCGTAATGACACATTCACCACCGACCCGAACCACAGCCCTTCCTGACGATGCATCGTATTCCGAAAACAACACGCTTGTACGCCCCATATCAACGCCCTGGCTAATCTTCAGTGAAAGTGTGGTTTGATCACGACGCAGGGCCAGCAACGCCGTGGCTGCTGCGGCTGCACTGCCTGTTGCCGGATCTTCCGTCATTCGAGGAGTAAACATACGTGCCTGAAGATCGCAGGACTCATCTGAAGCCCTGTCTAAGGTATACGTATAGACAGAGACTGCGCCGTCAAGCGGCAGAATCGCGCGGAAACCTTGTAAGTTGGGCACGCATCGACGAAGCGCATCGCGGGAGACCAGCTCTACGATCAAAAAGGGCAGGCCCACCGAGGCAACAACAGGATTATGCACGTCCCTGCGTATATCATCCGGGCTTAAGGAAAGGCAGGCTGCAACCTGTTCCGCGCTGACTTCAGAATGGCAGGAAAGCGCCTCAGGAGCTAACAGCTCAGCTCCCGTCACTGTGCCGTTCTGTTTTAACAGCCGCACCGGCACCATCCCCGCGATTTCTTCGAAGTGCAAGGTGTCGGATAATGTCTGCCCGTTTTCTATGGCGTGATGCGCCAGCACAAAGGCAGTTCCGACGTTAGGGTGCCCGGCGAAAGGTATTTCGCGCGAGGGGGTGAATATCCGCACGCGTGCCGTACTCGAGAGATTTTCTGGCGGCAGCACAAACGTCGTTTCGCTGTAGCCAAATTCAACGGTAACCTGCTGCATCTGTTCACTGCTCATACCTTCAGCATCAAGGACAACGGCGACTGGGTTGCCGAGAAACGGCGTATTCGTAAAAACATCTGCAATGACATAGCGTCTTTTCATTATCTGTTCTGCCTGGCGGGAAATGGCTTACAGTAATAGCGCTAAATCAAACAGATAACCAGAGTAGAATAAATTGAAACTTGATGGTCTCTGTCAGTTTATTTGAAGCATTCCGTTAAATAATCACCATTTATTCTCATTCGTTAATGCGTAGAGTAGGGATAACGCAATGCTTTATCAGGATACTCCACTATGAAAAAGATCGGATTTTTGTCGTTTGGTCACTGGACGCCGTCACCCCAGTCCGGCACGCGAACCGCGGCTGACACGCTGCTACAGTCCATCGATCTGGCGGTCGCCGCCGAAGAGCTGGGCGCGGACGGGGCTTATTTCCGTGTGCATCACTTTGCCCGCCAGCTCAGTTCGCCATTCCCCTTGCTGGCGGCAATAGGCGCGAAAACCAAACGCATCGAAATCGGGACGGGCGTGATCGACATGCGGTATGAAAATCCGCTGTATATGGCGGAAGATGCTGGCGCGGCAGATCTCATCTCCGGCGGGCGATTACAGCTTGGTATCAGCCGGGGTTCCCCGGAGCAGGTGATTGATGGCTGGCGTTATTTTGGTTACGTGCCGCAGGAAGGGGAAAACGAATCTGATATGGCGCGCCGCCACACTGAGGTACTGCTTGATGTATTACGCGGTGAAGGGTTTGCAAAGCCTAACCCACAGCCGATGTTCCCAAACCCGCCGGGATTGTTGCGTCTGGAGCCGCATTCAGAAGGCTTACGCGATCGTATCTGGTGGGGGGCTGGCTCTAATGCAACGGCAGTATGGGCGGCAAAACTGGGGATGAACCTGCAAAGCTCAACGCTGAAAGATGATGAAACCGGCGAGCCGTTCCATATTCAGCAGGCAAAACAGATCCGTGCCTACCGACAGGCCTGGGCTGAGGCAGGGCATACCCGTCAGCCACGCGTTTCGGTCAGCCGCAGTATTTTTGCCCTGATGGACGATCGCGACCGGATGTATTTCGGTTCAAGCCGCAATGAAAGCGACAGCGTGGGCTATCTGGATGAGAAAACGCGGGCCATTTTCGGACGCAGCTATGCCGCAGAGCCAGACAAGCTGATTGAACAGTTGAAAAAGGATGAAGCGATCGCGGAAGCGGATACGCTGTTACTTACCGTGCCGAATCAGCTGGGTGTGGAATACAACGCACATGTGATCGAGTCCATCCTGAAACATGTCGCACCGGAAATGGGATGGCGCGATCGCAATGCTTAATCTGGCTCTCTGGTATCGCCGGTTTGGTGAGCCTGAATCGGTACTGCATGCGGAAACCACACCATTGTCGCCGCGACAGCCGGGAGAGATACGTGTGCGCATGCTTTTTTCCCCGGTGAACGCCTCCGATCTCATCCCCATCACCGGAGCATATCGCCATCGCACGCCGCTGCCTGCGATAGCCGGTTATGAAGGGGTGGGAATAGTGACCGAAACGCCCGCCGCTTATCCGGCGCTGCTGGGCAAGCGGGTCCTGCCGTTACGGGGGCAGGGAACCTGGCAGCGCTATGTCGACTGCCCGGCGGCGTATGCGGTTCCCGTCCCGGACGACGTCGACTCGCTACTTGCCGCGCGGGCGTATATCAACCCGCTTGCCGCACAGATGATGCTGGACCGCTATCCTCCGGTCGGGAAAACGGTGCTGCTCACCGCTGCCGGTTCTGACTGCGCCGTTCTGCTCGGGCAATGGGCACGCCAGGCGGGTGCGGAGGCGGTTTACGGGATCCATCGTTCGCCCGTGCACGCTCAACGTCTGGCTGAAATGGGGATCGTCCCGATTGCGCAACATGATACGGCCGCCGTCAACGCTGCCGCCGCGCAAGCGGAGGTGGTGTACGACGCCACGGGCGGCAGTCTGGCGGAGACGATCCTGAGCGTGATGCCCGAAACCGGCACCTTTGTCTGCTACGGGCTACTCTCCGGGCAGACCTTCCGGCAGCAGCGGCCGTTGCCGCGCGTGGCGTGGTTTCACATTCGTAACTATCTGGACGCGCTGAGCGCTGAGGCGTGGCAGGCGGAGTTTCGGCGCATCTGGCCTAAACTGCGCGCCAGCCAGTGCAGCGATGTCACCCTCTACCCGCTGTCGGAATGGCAGCGGGCAGTGGGCAACTATCGCGAAGCGGGAAGAACGGGTAAGCCCATGCTGTCGATGGACAATTAATCGGCCTTATGGCTCATGTCGCTCAGCAGTACAGCGATACTTTGTCCACCGGCGGTCTGCTCCAGGCCAATTTTGACAATAATTGTCAGCGGAACGGAGAGCAGCATGCCGACAGGCCCGAGCAGCCAGCCCCAGAAAATCAGGGACAGGAATACAACAAGGGTTGAAAGCCCCAGCCCGCGTCCCATGATCCGTGGTTCGAGAATGTTCCCGAAGACAAGGTTAATCACCAGATAGCCTGCCAGCAGAATCAGGGCATCATACAAACCGCTGAAAACCAGCACCTGAAGGATAGGGGGGATCGCCGCCAGCACGGAGCCGATGTTAGGAATATAGTTGAGCGCAAAGGCCAGCAGTCCCCAGACAAAGGCAAAACGCACATCCAGCGCGGCGAGCATCCCCCAGACCACTAATCCCGTCACCAGGCTGATAGCCGTTTTCAGCACCAGATAGCGTGAAACGCTGTCGAGCGCGCGCTGAATGGCGCCCATTCCCTCTACCGGACGCACCATGATGTGCTGGAGCTTTGCAGGCAGCTGTGGAACTTCCAGCAGCATAAACACAACCGTCAGGAACAGCAGGAAAATCGAGGTCATGGCGTTGGAGAGTTGTGCCAGCAGGCTGGTGACAATCGTCATGGCGGCATTCGGATCGATGTATTTAAGCAGTTCCTCAACCGAGACTTCGATACCCGCGCGTTGCAGCCAGGGTTCAATTTGCAGCAGCGGGGTCGCCAGGGAAGAGCGGTATGTCGGTAGCGTCCGCGCCAGCTCGTTCAGGGAGGTTCCCAGATAGGCGACTAACAGCACCATCGCAACGATAATAATACTGATAAGCAGGCTTATCGCCAGCACACGCGGGATGCGCAGCCGCACCATTCGCTGCACCAGCGGATTGAGGATCACCGCGATAAAAAGCGCCAGGATAAAAGGCACGATGATATCGGCCGCAAAACGAACGCCGGTCAGAATGATCACCAGCATGCCCAGCATGATGACGATCTTAAGCCCGTTGAGGGTGATAATAGGTTTGGCCATGGACGTTCCTGAACAGTTTTTTATTTATAATAGAGGGGAAAGCGGATTAAAAAAACTAACCAAAATCAAACAGACTGGGTAAAGAAATGAAAAGGCTTTGAGTAAATTCCTGGCTTATGATACAAATCAGGCGTGTTCAACTACCGAGGACAATTTTCATCCGCAAAGACGAGAAGCAACACCGCGGATAATTGTAATTTTATGGACAATTTGTTCAGGACGTATTTTTCAAACAACTCTGCTCTGTTTTCAACCTCCCTCTGCCTGCTTTCTGGTGAGCAACACTGGCGTTCCGCGCTATAGTCACGTCTTCTGCCTGAGCTGGCGCTATGCGCTTAGCTAACTGATTTAATTCTCAATTTTTTGGTTTGCTGTCCGCAGCGAGCCTCGATGGATTATATTCTCAAGCAGGAGAAAAAACATGTTTTACTGGATTTTATTAGCTCTGGCGATCGTCGCTGAAATTACCGGCACCTTGTCGATGAAATGGGCAAGCGTGAGTGATGGCAGCACCGGTTTTATTTTGATGCTGGTCATGATTACGCTTTCCTATATTTTTCTCTCTTTTGCGGTTAAAAAAATCGCGCTGGGCGTGGCATACGCATTGTGGGAAGGTATTGGTATTTTATTGATTACGCTGTTTAGCGTCATGTTATTTGATGAAACCCTGACGACAATGAAAATTGCCGGGCTGACGACCCTGGTCGCAGGTATCGTGCTGATTAAATCGGGTACACGCAAACCGGCAAAACAGCAGAAGGAGCAGACCCATGCAGCAGTTTGAATGGATCCACGCGGCCTGGCTGGCTTTCGCCATCGTTCTGGAAATTATTGCCAACGTCTTTCTGAAGTTCTCCGACGGTTTTCGTCGCAAAGCCTACGGCCTGTTATCGATTGCCGCGGTTCTGGGGGCGTTTAGCGCCCTGTCGCAGGCGGTGAAAGGCATCGATCTGTCCGTAGCTTATGCGCTGTGGGGGGGCTTCGGTATTGCCGCCACCCTGGCGGCAGGCTGGATTATGTTCGGGCAGCGTTTAAACAATAGAGGCTGGATAGGGCTGGTATTACTGCTCGCCGGCATGATCATGATTAAACTGGCCTGAGTGACCTACTGCTGCGCCAGGGCTTCCAGCCGGTCGCGAAAACCGGTCACCGACAACGCCCGGTTATCGGCGCGCCAGCGGTCTTTCGCCGCTGGCGCAGAACTCTGAACGCCAATCAGCTGCCAGCCGTTATTGGTTTTTAACATCAGGGGCGATCCGCTATCACCCGGTAGCGTATCGCACTGATGCGACAGTACGCTGTTTTGCGCCCAACCCGTCACCACGCAGTCCGTATGGGTGTACAGCGAATCGAGGTGATCAACAGGATAACCTGATTGCGTCACTTTTCGATCGGCGGCTTTCAGGGCTGCGGTGAGAGCGGCCTTATCGCCATCAAAGAGCGGCAGCGGGGTGATCCCGGACGGCGGATAACGTAAAACGATCAGCCCGAAATCCCAGGAGGCCGCCCCGGGCGGCACAATCCAGCCATCGCCATCCGGTTTCAGGCGTTTGCCAAGCGACGGATCCACTCGCCCCTCAATACCGTGAATTTCGTAGCGCCATATTCCTTTTTGCGACACAAAGCGCAGGGCGATCGCTTTATCCGGTTTGCCTTCAGGCGGCATTAACAGGCAATGACCCGCCGTCAGCGCAAGGCGTGGCGTAATGAGGGTTGCGGTACATAAATTGCCGCTGGCGGTTTCCAGTTGCCCGATGGCATCCCAGGGCGATTCGGTAGGATCGGTGACACGCGTACGATCGTCATGACCAAAGAACAGCGTCTTTACCTCTTTGGCGCTAATGGCGTCATCGTCGCCATCATCCGCATGTGAAAAGCCAGCAAAAAGGCTAAACGTTCCCAGTAACAACACAACAGATTTACGCATATCACACTCTGGTGGGGGTAATTATGATTATTAAAAGTGAACCCTATGAAAATACTATAGACGCGACGGCGAGAAAGTGGGAGTAAAATCAGCGTGCTACATTCAGGAAAGATAAAAGTGGCTGGCGATGAGCGCGCATAAAATTAGCAGGATAAGAATGAACTCAAACCGATAGCGCCGCAGCATACGCCCTCCGGATAAAAAAACGGCGCTGACCGCAAACCCGTTCAGCGCCGGTTTACCAACGTGCCCCGAAGGGCACGGTTAAGCTTGTACTCTTACGCTGCTGGCTGTGCAGCAGGTTTAGCCGCTTCGTGTTTTGCCGCTTTTTTGTGATGCTTTTTAGCCGCCTGGGCTTTCTGCTCTACCGCAGGTTTTGCCGCTTTTTTGTGGTGCTTTTTCGCGGCCTGCGCTTTCTGTTCTGCCGCTGGTTTAGCCGCTTTGTGATGTTTTTTATGGTGAACCGTTTTGGCCGGAGCAGCGGTGGATGCCGCAGGCGCTGCGGTGGCGGTAGTTTCAGCCGCGAATGCAGCGGAAGACAGACCCATAGCAGCGGCAACAACCAGAGCTAATACTTTTTTCATTTTCATACCCTCGAATTTGGTTTCTCATTTAACCCCACTGCGGGGCCGTTGAAATAACTATATCCCTGTAAATTCGGGGTTTCCGTGAGTGATTGGTATCGGCGTGTAACCATATGTACAACGCCGGGGTGGGCCCCCCGGCGCGTTCGGTTACAGATAGCGGGACGTCAGGTGTTCGCGGAAGTAGCGGATATTCAGATCTTCACCTGTAGCCTGGGTGATGAGCTGCGACGTGCTGAAACGGCTGCCGTGCTGCCAGATATTCTGACGCAGCCAGTCAAACAGCGCCGAGAAATCGCCCCCGGCAATGGATGCCTGCAACCCGGGCAGCGCAGTTTTGGCGGCATGGAACAGCTGTGCCGCATACATTGCCCCCAGCGTGTAAGACGGGAAGTAGCCAAAACCGCCGTCGGTCCAGTGGATATCCTGCATACAGCCGTTGCGGTAGTTATCTTTGGTGGATAACCCAAGCCACGCCTGCATTTTCTCATCCCATAACGCGGGAATATCATCGACTTCAATTTCGCCATTGATTAGCGCGCGCTCGATCTCATAGCGCAGCACCACATGCGCCGGATAGCTCACTTCATCCGCATCAACGCGGATGTAGCCCGGCTTCACGCGCTGGTTCCAGGCAATAAAATTCTCTTCGCTGAATGCCGCCTGGCTACCGAAACGGGCATGAACCGCCGGAAGCAGATGCTTCAGGAAAGCGTCGCTGCGGCCCAGCTGCATTTCAAAGAACAAGCTCTGGGATTCATGGATCGCCGTAGAGCGCGCCAGCGCAACGGGCTGGCCGGCCCACGCTCGCGGAAGGTTTTGCTCGTAGCGGGCATGTCCGGTTTCGTGGATCACGCCGAAAAGCGCGCTGAGCAGTTCATCTTCATCGTAACGCGTGGTGATACGCACATCTTCCGGCACGCCGCCGCAGAACGGGTGGGCGCTAACGTCCAGACGACCGCCGTTAAAATCGAAGCCAAGCATTTTCATCGCTTCCAGGCCCAGCTCGCGCTGCGTGGCGGTCGGGAAGGGACCCTGTGGCGGAACGAACGATCGTTGAGCCTGTTTTTCCACAACCTTTGCCAGCAGCTCCGGCAGCCAGGACTTCAGATCGCCGAACAGCACATCCAGGCGAGCGCTGGTCATGTCGGGTTCAAAGATATCCAGCAGCGCGTCGTAAGGCGTGCAGCCTTTAGCCTCAGCGCGCAGGCGGGCCTCTTCACGACTGAGTTTCACCACCTCTTTCAGGTTGGCTGAAAAGCCCTGCCAGTCGTTGGCCGGACGCTGAGTGCGCCACGCGTGTTCACACCTGCTGCCCGCCAGCGATTTGGCCTCCACCAGCGATTCCGGCAGTAAAGTGGCCTGCTGGTAGTGGCGTGTCATTTCACGCAGGTTGGCCTGCTCAACGTCATTCAGATCTTCGTCTGCCGCCGCCGCCAGCCATTCACCCACTTTTTTATCGGTCAGGATCTGATGTTGCAGGACGCTCATCTCCGCCAGCGCTTCACCGCGCGCGGCACTGCCACCTGGCGGCATCATGGTGAACATGTCCCAGCTGGCGATGGAGGAGAGGTGCGAGAAGCGGGAGAGGCGCTGGAAGGTTTTGGTAAGAGATTGATAAAAATGGTTATTTTTCATTCTGTGCTCTCGTTGTGTTTGAATGTCATAACGAGCATACAGAGGTTCATATCTGATTAAAACATATGTTACTTATTCAAATGACGTTGATATTCTATGTTATCGAATAATCTGCGCAAATAAATAATGTTGTTTATATTGATTGGGTGAATTATTTGGATGTTGAAAATAGCTCTCATAGTCAAATATAGAAGAGTGTATAGGAATATTCTTATCTGGCGCGATATTCAATGCGTCAAAGTCAATTAATAGGCAACTCTTATAATGAATAAATTTATTTTCTGCGCGATTGCAGCGCCTTTGCTAAGTGGCTGCGCGATGCAACCCGTTCCTTCTCAGTATAGAAATGCCACAATTACCCTTATTGGGCATAGTAAGGCAGAAGCAATGACTGATTTAGGGATACCAACACGTACAATGCCCATCAATGGCAGTCAGACGATGTATCAGTGGGACAGTAATCAGGGGACAACGTCTGTCGGTTCTTTTAGTACTGATACTAATGCTGTGGCGGTGAGTGGTTCCAGTTATCAGGGATATGGTAACGGTTTTTCTGGTGGGGCGGTTGGAACATCTGACACCACTGGAAATTATGGCAGTGCTACGGCAACTCATATTTGTGCATTGTCATTATCAATAGATAATAAAACTGATAAAGTACTTTCGGGCACCTTCAATGGAACTGTTGATGAAGCTTGCATGAATCATTTTAGCAATGTTATTACATTGGACCCTAACGCGGTTAATGCTAATAAAGCAGCAATAATGCATAACCAGCATGTAAAAGAGGCTAAAGCAGTGGTGGGTGTATTGGCTATTGTTGGCGCAGGTATTGCCGCTTACAATACTCGTTGATTTAAGTCATTTAAAACGAAAGGCCATCAAATTTGGCCTTTCGTAATATGCAATATCGTCAGTTCAATTAAATTTAATGCAGTCGTTTATGCAGGCTCGCGCCCACCAGCAGTGCCGCGCACAACATCAGCGCGATAAATCCGCCCACGCCGTTCCAGCCGTAGTTATGCCAGAACACCCCGCCGAGCGTACCGGCTATGCTGGAACCGAGATAGTAACTGAACAGATACAGTGACGAAGCCTGACCTTTGGCGCGGCGCGCGCGTGGGCCAATCCAGCTGCTGGCAACGGAATGCGCGGCAAAGAATCCCGCAGAGAAGAGCAGCATTCCGGCAAAAATCAGCCACAGGGAAGAGAAAAGCGTCATCAGCAGTCCGACCAGCATCACGGCGGTGGAAACCAGCATCACCGGACCACGACCGAAGCGCGCGGTCATGGCGCCCGCTTTTGGCGAACTCCATGTCCCGGTGAGATATGCCACAGAGAGCAAACCCACCAATGCCTGACTAAGATGCCACGGTGAAAGCATCAGACGATAGCCGATGTAATTAAACAGCGTCACGAACGAGCCCATCAGCAGGAAACCGGTCAGGAACAAACGGGGCAGCCCTTGATCGCGCCAGTGCAGACGAAAGTTGATAAATAACGTTTTCGGACGCAGGGAGGTCGGGCGGAAATGGCGCGATTCCGGCAGGATTTTCCAGAACATCAGCGCCGAAGCGAGGGCGAAGCAGCCGATAACGGCCAGCGCAATGCGCCAGTTAAAGAAATCAGTAAACACACCGCTGAGCAGGCGTCCGCTCATCCCGCCGATAGAGTTCCCGCTAATGTATAGCCCCATGGAGAAGGCCACGAAGCTCGGGTGGATCTCCTCGCTGAGATAGGTCATCCCGACCGCCGCCACGCCGCTGAGGGATAACCCAATCAGCGCGCGCATGACCAGAATGCCGTGCCAGCTGGTCATCATGGTGGACAGCAAGGTACACACGGAGGCCAGCATTAACGCCGTTACCATGACCTGCTTACGTCCGATGGCATCCGAAAGTGGCCCGGTGAACAGCAGACCGATCGCCAGCATCCCGGTTGAAATGGAGAGCGAAATACTGCTGCTGGCTGGCGACACGCCAAATTCATGCGACAGGACCGGCAGGATCGGCTGAACGCAGTAGAGCAGGGCAAAAGTGGCGAGACCCGCTGAGAAGAGCGCCAGCGTGACGCGCATAAACTGGGGGGTACCACGTTTAATAAACTGAACCGGCTGCGGTGCTGCGGGTAAATCATCAATGTCGCTGGCCGGCGCGATATCAACGGTCGTTGTACGGCTCACACATAATCCTTGCATAAACATCCCCGTGGTTTCTGGTGACGGGTATGACCACAAGATTAGGGTAGGAAAATGTAAATATTCTGTCTAATATATTAATAATCTCAAATGATACTTTAAAAATATGAATATCGAGCTGCGCCATCTGCGCTATTTTGTCGCCGTCGCCGAAGAGCTGCATTTTGGTCGTGCGGCGGCAAGGCTGAATATCTCTCAGCCACCGCTAAGCCAGCAGATCCAGATCCTGGAGCAGCAGGTCGGGGCGCGTCTGCTGGCGCGAACCAACCGCAGCGTGAGCCTGACGGCGGCGGGAAAACAGTTTCTCGCCGATAGCCGGCAGATCTTGAGTATGGTGGAGGACGCCGCCGCCAGAGCGGAACGGCTTTATCTTGGGGAGACGGGGGAGCTGCGCATCGGGTTTACCTCATCGGCCCCCTTTATCAGCGCTGTTTCACAAACGCTATCCTCGTTTCGCCGTAACTTTCCGGATGTGCATATTCAGACGCGCGAAATAAATACCCGGGAGCAGATATCGCCGCTTAACGAAGGATCGCTCGACCTGGGGCTGATGCGTAACACGCAGTTGCCTGATACCCTGGCGTGGCAGGTGATCCTCCGCGAACCGCTGATGGCGATGATCCCCCGGGATCATCCGCTCGCCGCGCAGCACAGCGTCTCGCTGGCTGAACTGGTGAAAGAGCCGTTTGTCTTTTTTGACCCACAGGTGGGTACCGGGTTGTATGACGATATTCTTGGTCTGATGCGGCGATATGGCCTTGTCCCGACTATCGCGCAGGAGGTGGGGGAAGCCATGACGATCATTGGTCTCGTTGCCGCAGGGCTTGGCGTGTCGATTCTCCCGGCCTCATTTAAACGGGTACAACTGGCGGAAATGCGCTGGGTGAAGATAGCCGAGCAGGATGCAGTCTCAGAGATGTGGCTGGTGTGGTCTAAACATCATGAACAGAGCCATGCGGCACAGCGTTTCAAAGAACAATTAATTACCGCTTCTCGCGGGCGTTATTTATAGGGAAAAGTGGGCGAAAATGTGCAGTAAATCACATGGCTAAGTAAAAATTTGACGCCAGCCATTGAAGTGCTTCACCATAGCCCTCAGTTTATTTCGAAGCTCGAAAATAAGGGAGTACGAGGTGGTTGCTGATAGTCAGCCAGGGCATATCGATCAGATCAAGCAGACCAACGCGGGTGCCGTTTATCGCCTGATTGATCAGCTTGGTCCGGTTTCGCGTATCGATCTTTCGCGCCTGGCACAACTGGCACCCGCCAGTATTACCAAGATTGTCCGCGAAATGCTGGAAGCCCATCTGGTTCAGGAAACAGAAATTCAGGAGCCGGGCAGCCGTGGCCGTCCGGCGGTAGGGCTGGTGGTGGAAACGGAAGCCTGGCACTACCTGTCGCTGCGGATTAGCCGCGGGGAAATCTTCCTCGCGCTGCGCGACCTCAGCAGCAAGCTGGTGGTGGAGGACCGGCTGGAACTCCCGCTTAATGCAGAGCAACCACTTCTCGATGCCATTCTGACCCACATCGACCAGTTCTTTATTCGTCACCAGCAGCGTCTTGAACGTTTAACGGCGATTGCGATCACCCTGCCGGGAATTATTGATACCGAAAATGGCATTGTTCACCGCATGCCGTTTTATGAAAACGTCAAAGAGATGCCGCTGGGCGACGTGCTGGAAAACCACACCGGTGTGCCGGTCTACATTCAGCATGATATCAGCGCCTGGACGATGGCGGAGGCATTGTTTGGTGCCTCCCGGGGCGCGCGCGACGTAATTCAGGTGGTGATTGATCATAACGTTGGCGCAGGTGTGATCACCGACGGGCGTCTGTTGCATGCTGGCAGCAGTAGCCTGGTGGAGATCGGCCATACGCAGGTCGATCCGTACGGAAAACGCTGCTACTGCGGTAACCATGGCTGTCTGGAGACGATTGCCAGCGTCGAAAGCGTGCTGGAGCTGGCGCAGGTGCGGCTCAGCCAGTCGATGAGCTCCACGCTGCACGGTCAACCGTTAAGCGTCGAGGCACTGTGCGCTGCGGCAAGGCAGGGCGATCTGCTGGCGAAGGACATTATTACCGGCGTGGGCAATAATGTCGGGCGCATTCTGGCCATTATGGTGAACCTGTTTAACCCGCAAAAAATACTGATCGGCTCCCCGCTCAGCCAGGCGGCGGATATCCTCTTTCCGGCGATTTCCGCCTGCATCAATCAGCAGGCGCTTCCCGCGTACAGTAAAAACATCGTGGTCGAAAGTACGCAATTTTCCAACCAGGGTACGATGGCCGGCGCCGCGCTGGTAAAAGATGCGATGTACAACGGCTCGTTACTGATTCGTTTGCTACAGGGCTAACTCTTTTCCAGAGATGTACGAAAAATTGCGCTATCTCAAGCCCGGTAGCGCACGCATCCCGTAGACTTTCCCCACTGAATTATTTACCTGGTTTATATTTTGAAGCATACCCAAGAGGTGGAATGAGTCATGCTTAAGCGTTTCTTTATTACTGGTACGGATACGTCTGTCGGGAAGACAGTCGTATCCCGCGCGTTACTTCAGGCCCTGGCGGCAAGCGGTAAACGCGTTGCAGGATACAAGCCGGTTGCAAAAGGCAGTAAAGAGACGCCAGAAGGGCTGCGCAATAAGGATGCCCTGGTTCTGCAAAGCGTCTCGTCTCTGGAACTGCCTTATGATGCCGTTAATCCTATCGCCTTAAGCGAAGAGGAAAGCAGCGTCGCTCACAGTGGGCTTATCAACTACAGCCTGCTTTCTGATGGCCTGGCAAATCTGAGTGAAAAGGTTGACCACGTTGTCGTTGAAGGGACCGGCGGCTGGCGCAGCCTGATGAACGATTTACGTCCCCTTTCCGAATGGGTGGTGCAGGAGCAGTTGCCGGTGATTATGGTCGTGGGCATTCAGGAAGGGTGCATCAACCATGCCTTGCTGACGGCGCAGGCTATCGCTAATGACGGCCTGCCGCTGATTGGTTGGGTGGCGAACCGTATTAACCCGGGCCTTGCGCACTACGCTGAAATCATCGATGTGCTGAGCAAAAAGCTGCCTGGCCCGCTGGTGGGCGAACTGCCTTATCTGCCCCGCGCCGAGCAGCGCGAATTAGCGCACTACATCGATCTCTCGGCTTTCGGCGGTATGCTGGCCGTAGATCGAGTCGTGGCGTAGCGTTCTCGACAATACCGACGCCACAACACAGGCAACCAGCAAACCGGGAAGTAAAAAATACTGCCCGGTCATCTCACATACCATCAAGGCCGACATGATTGGCGCATGCGTTGTGGCGGCGAGCAGCGTCGCCATACCCGCCAGCCCGAGCAGGATCGCCGTCTCAGAGCCAGGAAACCACAGCGCAAAGATCTGCGCAAACAGCATTCCCGTTGCCATACGGACAAACAAGGTTGGCGTGAACACGCCTCCCGGCGCGCCGGACCCGCTGCTTGCCAGCACCGCCAGCAGTTTGCAAATAAAGACGCCAGCAATCACCGACAGCAGCGGCGGCGACTGCAAAAACGCCTGAACCACGCTATAGCCATTCCCCCATACCTTCGGCGTCAGCAGCGACAGCAGCCCGACGATCAGACCACCCAGCGCCAGCTGCCACGGCGGTGAAAGTTTGAGACGCAGAAACAGCCTGTGGCTGGCCGCCATCAGCCACATCAGCAGCGGGCCGCAAACGCCAGCCAGCAGACCCACGCCAACGATCAGGAAATAATCCACCGCCGTAAGCATCTCGCTGAGATGGACATCATATAGCGTATTCGCGCCGGGACTTAACAGGCGCGTGGTCAGCAGGGCCACTACAGCAGCAATCACCACCGGGCCGAGGGAGGCCAGCATCAGCGTGCCAAACAGGATCTCTGCGATAAACAGGCTGCCCGCCAGCGGCGCATGATAGGCGCTGGCCATCCCGGCGGCGGCACCGCAGGCGATCCACAGTTTCCATTCGGATTTCGGCGTACAACGTTGTGCAAAAAAGGAGGCGGCGAGGGCGGCAAGCAGGATCATGGCGCCTTCACGGCCGATGGCGCTGCCGCTGGCGACCACCAGCAACGACGCGAGGGATTTCACCAGGCTGGCGCCGTAATCAAACTGGCCGTCACCCGTCTCAAGCGCTTCCATATAATCGGTGGGGGCGTGGGGACGTTGTGCCGTCATGCGCTGCCATCCCCACAGTAGCATTCCCGCGGCCAGACCACCCAGCGCAGGCGTCAGCGCCCGCCGCCAGGGCGATAACGCGGCTGCGGCGTTCACCAGACTTCCGCTTTCGTTGCTGAGAAATAGCCACTCCAGCAGATACATGCTGTGGCGGAACACCGCAACGGCCAGCGCCGCCAGCACGCCGGTGACGGTAGCAATCAGGAGACGACGAAACATCGCTCGGATGTCGGGGTAAGCGTGAAGACGTTGCATGAAGTCGTGATTTAACGGGGACGATACAATATTGTGGCGGTAAATCGGGAGGTTAGCAAAAGGTATGCGTGCGGAAAAAGGCCGGGCAGTACCCGGCCTGAATGCTTAACTCTCGCTATGAATATTCAACGCCCGGCGCGTACGCCCTGAGCTCAAATACTCCGCAATATAATCCTGGGATATTTCGCCGTTATAGCGTCCGTCCTCGTCCACAATCGGCATCCAGCTGGTGTTGCTCTCATACAGGCGAGAAAGCACCACGCGCAGGTTATCCTCGGCCTTACCGGTCATGCGGAACGGATGCAGAATATCCCCGCAGCTGCCGCTGGCATTACGCGCTTCGCGGCGCTTCACAAAGCCGAGCGGTTTGCCGTGCTCATCAACCACGGTAATGGCGCGAATATCGTTGTCATCCATGGTGGCGAAGGCCTCCGGCAACGGCGTCGATTCGCGTACCGTAATCGTCGGCTGCTGGTCGGTGACGTCGCCCGCCGATACCAGCAGCAGGCGTTTCAACGTCCGGTCCTGACCAACAAACGAGCCAACAAACTCATTCGCGGGTTTCGCCAGCAGCTCGTCCGGGCTGGCGCACTGCACGATACGTCCCTGACGGAAGACGGCAATACGGTCGCCCAGCTTCAGCGCTTCGTCAATATCGTGGCTCACCAGCATCACGGTCTTTTTCAGCTTGCGCTGCATCTCCAGGAACTGGTTCTGGATCACCTCACGGTTAATCGGGTCGACCGCGCCGAACGGTTCATCCATCAGCAGGACCGGAGGATCCGCTGCCAGCGCGCGGATGACGCCGATACGCTGCTGCTGACCGCCGGACATTTCGCGCGGATAGCGGTGAAGGAATTTATGCGGATCCATTGCCACCATATCCATCAGCTCTTCGGCACGGGATTTACAGCGCGCTTTATCCCAGCCCAGCATGCGCGGCACGACGGTAATGTTCTCTTCGATGGTCATGTTGGGGAACAGGCCAATTTGCTGGATCACGTAGCCAATGTTGCGACGCAGGGTCACGGTGTCCATTCCGCTGGTGTCTTCGCCGTTAATCAGGATCGTCCCGCTGCTTGGCGTAATGAGACGGTTGATCATCTTCAGGGTAGTGGTTTTCCCGCAGCCGGACGGGCCGAGCAGCACGCACATTTCCCCTTCAGGCACGTTCAGGTTGACGTTGTCGACGGCCTTAAACGTCTGGCCGTGTTTCTGTGAAAATTGTTTGGTGAGGTTTTCCAGTTTTATCATTATCGAATCCCCTTCGGAGTCAGTACCACCTGCAAACGGTGCAGCAACCAGTCGAGCACAATCGCTAAAAGACAAATCATCAGCGCGCCCGCAATCAACATACGAATATCACTCCCGCCAATACCGTTAAGCAGCAGCAGGCCCAGCCCGCCCGCGCCGATCACGGCGGCAATCGCCATGACGCCGATGTTCATCACCACGGCGGTGCGGATGCCGCCAAAAATCACCGGCAACGCCATCGGGATTTCCACCCAGCGCAGACGCTGCCAGAAGGTCATGCCGATGCCGCGTCCCGCTTCACGCAGGCCCGGCGGCAGGCTGTCGAGCGCCGTGTGGGTGTTACGCACAATCGGCAGCAGCGAATAGAGGAACACCGCCGTAATCGCGGGCAGGGCGCCAATGCCCTGACCGATCAGCGAAAAGAGCGGGATCATCAGGCCGAAAAGCGCAATTGACGGGATGGTGAGCACAATGGTGGCAATCCCCAGCACCGGCGTTGCCAGCCATTTATGGCGGACAATTAAAATGCCCAGCGGCACGCCAATAATAATCGCCAGGCCCACGGCGAGCGCCACCAGCCACAGGTGTTGCAGCGTCAGGGTTAAGAGATAGTCCCAGTTGTCGAGAATATAGTGAATCGTCTCCATAGCGCCTCCTACAGCAACTGTTTGCTACGCAGGAAATCACGGGCGACCTGCTGCGGTGACTGATGGTCGATATCCACCTTCTTATTCAGTTCGGTGATAACGTCGTTATTGAGCTGGGCTGAAAGGGTGTTCAGCGCCTCCTCCAGCCCCGGATTAGCCTCCAGCGTGTCTTTCCGAACAACTGGCGTCACGGCATAACTCGGGAAGAAGCCTTTATCATCTTCCAGCACTTTAAGATCGAAGCCCTTTACGCGCCCGTCGGTGGTGTAGATCAGCCCCGCATCGACAAACCCGTCGCGCACCGCGTTATAGACCAGGCCCGGATCCATCTGGCGGATCTGCGGGCGGTCCAGCTCCATGTTGTAGGCTGCCTGCAACGGTTTCATCCCGTCGCTGCGCCCGGCAAATTCCAGGTCAAGGCCCAGCAACCAGTTGTTATCCGGATCGGTTTTACGGATCTGCTCAATCTTTGCCACCATCTCAGACATGGTATTGATATGTTCAGCCTCGGCGCGCTTGCGCTGCATGGCAAAGGCATAGGTATTGTTCATATCGGCAGGTTTAAGCCACACCAGACCGTGCTTCGCATCGAGGCGTTTCACCGTCTCGTACGATTCCTGCGGCGACATGCGTTTGTTGATGTGGTTGAAGATGATCAGCGAGGTGCCGGTATACTCCCAGGTCATATCAATCTGCTTGTTGATCATCGCGTTACGGGAAATCACCGTTGCAATATTGGTCTGAGGCTGTACCTGAAACCCTTTCTTTTGCAGATACTGCACGGTCATGGCCGAGAGAATGTGCTGCTCGGTAAAGCTCTTGGTTGCCAGGATCAGCGGTGCGGCGAGCGCCTGGCTGGTGAAGAGCGCGGCGGCGCATAGCGCCGTCAGGCCGGAAAACAGTCTCATAGAAGCTCCTTGTTATAATTATCGCGCGAGATGCGGGCTCAGTAATCGGCCCAGTGCCGCCAGCAGCGTATCCAGAATCAGGGCGAACAGAGCGGTGGCCGCCGCGCCCAGGATCAGCGTCGGGAAATCATTCAGATAGATCCCAGGGAAAATCAGCTCGCCGTAGCTGCTGGCGCCAATCAGGAATGCCAGCGGTGCGGTACCGACGTTAATCGCAGTGGCAATGCGAATACCAGAAAGCATCACCGGCCACGCGTTAGGGATCTCAACCTGACGCAGGCGCTGCCATTTGGTCATGCCGATACCGTTTGCCGCTTCCAGCAACGACGCGGGAACAGAGCACAGCCCGGCATAGGTGTTACGCACAATCGGCAGCAGAGAGGCCAGAAAGAGGGCGATAATGGCCGGTTTATCACCGATGCCAATCACCACCATCGCCAGTGCCAGAACGGCCAGCGGCGGCAGGGTGTTGCCCACGTTAAAGATTTGCATCACATATTCGGCGATACCACGCGCGGCCGGACGGCTCAGCAGAATACCGCTTGGAATGCCCACCAGCAGGGCAAAGAACATGGATGAAAAGACCAGAATCAGGTGCTGTTGCCCGAGGTAAATCAGGTCAACCTGACGCGCCTTAATCGTCTCCAGTCCAATTCCCCAGGTGAGGAGAGCGAGAACCACGATAATCGCGCCGACAAAAAGCAGCGAACGTTTAAGTAATGGGTGCATTGCGGTGTGTCTCCCTGTGCGCATGCGTTATAGCAACCACCGGTTGCCTGTTGTTATGCCATGTTTCGGCAGGGGTACTTCACCTATAGCAAGCGAAACGGAAGGGTTCCAGCGAAGGGGGTAAATCAGTAACCCTATGAAATTAGTGACAACCTGAGTGAAGCCTTATGGCATAAGGGCTGTCAGTGGGCAGGCAGAATAGTCTTAAAGAAGCACGCCTTACGTGACAACGTCACATAAGGCGTGCTGATTATACCTGTCGACTGAGCGCGGCGCGCACCTTGCGTACGCGCCACGAAATGCGGACGATAGAGAAGGCGGCGACGATTACCAGCAACAGGCCCAGCGCCAGCATCGCGTGGAATCCAAACTCTCTGAACAGGATCAGCCCCACGATCCCGCCGCTGATAAAGGAGAAAAGGGTAGTTAAATGGGTCTTGAGCTGACTCTTTTGCGCGGCCGTATCTTTGGAGTAATCCCGGCGCAGCATGGCGACCATAACGGAGGCTAGCGAAATGCCCGCATCGGTCAGCGTGCCGGTGATGTGCGTGGATCTCACCCGACCGCCGGATAGTTGAGTGGAGGTGGAATTATGAATTCCCATCAACCCGCACAGGAAAATAATAATCTCCTGATTCGTGGCGAAGGAGTGAAAATACATTTCGTACAGGGATACCCCGGCCAGTAATAGCCCTTCAACAAACAGAACCTGGCTGAATACCAGCCTGACGTTATGGATAATCCCCCAGATAACAATAATCCGCGCAGCGATGGCGCCTGAGACAAACGAAAGAATAATGGCGCCAAAGAAAAGAATATCGCTGAGATCGGTGGAGGAAACTTCGCTGGATAGCTGCGAGGTATTGCCCGTCATATGCGAGGGAAAAAAACCGAACGCGCCCAGCGCAATGGCATTCAGCAGTCCCGCGGAGGTCGCCAGCCAGAGGGCAAGACGACGATCCTCCTGATGCGTTCGTTCTTTCTTTAATTTAATCAGCAAAGAATACCTCCGGTTTGAGCTTTGCCTGAACGCTCAAGCTAACAAAGCGATGTCGCTGGCTGACCAGGATATTGCTTAATTATTATTTCAACGGGAGGTGAGCGAGGTTTTGTAATTAAATAAAACAACCCTGTTAATATAATGCCTTATTTCCGATGGCGCGACGTCGTAAAAGTCAGCACCCCTGCACTCAGGAGTAATATGCTGCTTAAAGCGAAGGTGCTCTGCCAGCCAAAGGTATCAAACACCACGCCACCCGCCGTTGAGCCAAGCGCAATGGAGAGTTGGATCACCGCGACCATTAGCCCGCCGCCAGCCTCGGCATCTTCCGGTAACGTACGGGCTATCCACGTCCACCAGCCCGTGGGGGCCGCAGTTGCCAGCATTCCCCAGAAACCTAACAGCAGGGCCACGATCCACAGGCTGTCCCCGGTGAGCATTAATACCCCTGCAATCAGCGCCATAAGCAGCGGTATGGCCATTAAGGTGAGGTAAAACGCGGCATTCAGGACCAGCGCGACGATCAGCGTGCCGATGAAACCTGCGATACCGATAGTGAGCAGGATCAGCGATAAGCCGGAAGGACTGACGTGGGTGACGGTTTCGAGGACGGGGCGCACATAGGTAAATAACGCAAACTGTCCCATGAAGAACAGGCCGCACGCCATCAGACCCACCGAAACCGCAGGCTGGTGGAGCAGGCGAAATACGCTTTTACGTGGCGACGGCCGCTGGTTCCCGCCCATGTTGGGCAGGCTAAAATATTGCCAGATGAACGCCACAATCGCCACGGGAACCAGGCAAAGAAACGCGCCACGCCAGCCAATGGTCGAGCCGAGATAACTGCCCAGCGGGGCGGCGACCACCGTCGCCAGCGCGTTGCCGCCGTTAAAAATCGCCAGCGCACGAGAGACCTGATGCTGAGGCACCAGCCGAATGGCGGTGGCAGCAGACATCGACCAGAAACCGCCGATGGCGATGCCGATCAGCGCCCGGCCTGCCATATACATCAAAGCGTTTGGGGCGAAGGCGATAATGATCCCTGACAGCGCCATCAGGACGGTCATGCCTGAAAGAAGATGTTTGCGATTCATATTCCCGGCAAGCCGGGAAAGAAAAAGGCTGGTCAGGACAGCCAGCGCACCAGAGAGGGCGATCCCCTGGCCAGCCGTCCCCTCTGTCACCCCTAAATCTCTGGCGAGGGGCGTGAGCAGACTGACGGGCATAAATTCCGAGGCAATGAGGACAAAAACGCACAGGGTCATGGCAAAAATACCGCCCCAGTGTGCACGCTCAGCATCACGGGATGAGGTTTGATTCAGTGTGGACATTAGTGTAATTCACGGCGAAGAGAAGATAAGCCCCTGATTGCCGGGGCTAAGAGAATTAATCCAGACTGGTTTTGAAAAACTGCCCGAACTGCGCGAACGGGATTTTCCCTGCGACGTTATCGTAGAGATCAACGTGATTCGCACCGGGAACAATCACCAGTTCTTTCTGTTTGCTGCCGACAGCTTTAAACGCATCTTCCGCAAAATAACGTGAGTGCGCGTTTTCACCGGTCACAATCAGCGTTGGGATGGTGATCTCCCCGGCATAGCTCAGCAGCGGCATATTCATAAAGGACAACGGCATGGTCGCGGTCCATGCGCCGGTGGAGTTTACGGAACGGGCATGGAAGCCGCGCGGCATACGGTAGTAATCATAGAACTCTTTCAGTACCGGATGCGGATCGGCGGGCAATGCTTCCGGCAGAATACGCCCGGCCGCCGTTACCTTACCGTTTTCATCGACATAAATATCGTGGCCGCCATGGGCGAAGGTGCCGCTTTCAGCATCTTTCCAGCGTTGCGCGTTCAGATACTGCAACACGGCCCGGCGATCGGCCGCTGAATAACGATCTTTCCCGTCGCCCACGCCGTGACCCATCGCGCGGCTCATATCGTACATTACGCTGGTGGCGACCGCCTTCACGCGGGTATCCATGGATGCCGCGTTCAGCGCCATACCACCCCAGCCGCAGATCCCGAGAATGCCGATACGGTTACGGTCGACTTCTTTCTGTAATCCGAGGAAATCCACTGCGGCGCTAAAGTCTTCGGTGTTGATGTCAGGGGAGGCAACGTTACGCGGCTGGCCGCCGCTTTCACCCGTGTAGGATGGGTCGAAGGCCAGGGTCACGAACCCCTGTTCAGCCAGAGTCTGGGCGTAAAGACCACTGGATTGTTCTTTTACCGCACCGAACGGTCCACTGACGGCAATCGCCGCCAGCTTCTGGTCGCCGCTGTTCCTGGGAATGTACAGATCGCCGACCAGGGTGATCCCGTATCGGTTCTCGAACGTCACCTTGCGGTGGTCGACTTTATTGCTCTCGGCGAAGGTCTTATCCCAGGTTGTCACCATCGAAACGGGGGCGGCAGGATTTCGTGTTTCTGCATAACTCATTGTTGTCACTCCACTTAATGATGCGCATAGCAGCAGCGCAACGGACAGTTTTTGGGTGAATGTTTGCATAAGAGGTACCGTGTGTTGTTGTAATGCGGTCATTATAGTTAGCAGAAATAGTGCTGATTAGAGGCCAAAGGCTGCTAGGATTAATATCATATTGTTATGAATTGATGAGGCATGATGGCGAAGCGGGAAAACTACAATGAGCTGTATCTGTTTATCCAGGTGGTGCGGGAGGGAAGCTTCACGGCAGCCGCGCAACGGCTCGGGCTGGCACAATCCGGGATCAGTCGATCGGTTCGCGAGCTGGAAGAGCGGCTGGGCGTTCGGCTTCTGGTGCGTACAACGCGCAAACTGTCGCTGACCCACGCCGGGGAGCAACTTTACCAGACCGCTGGTTCAGCCTTTGATGCGCTCGATACCGGGCTGACCAGACTGGCGCATTACCGCCAGACGCCATCCGGCACGGTGCGCATTAATGCCAGCCAGCACGCCATCGAAAAATGCCTGCTGCCAAAGCTCGCTATCTTCAAACAGCGTTACCCGGATATCCGTCTGGAATTGATGAATGAGAGCCGGTTTGTGGATATCATTGCCGAGCGATTCGACGCGGGCGTCCGGCTTGGGCCGGAGGTGGGACAAGGAATGATTGCCGTGCGCATCACGCCCGATATGGAGATGGCTGTGGTTGCCGCTCCGGCGCATTTTCGGCGCTATGGTTTCCCGCAGACGCCCGCCGATCTGGATGCTCATCCCTGCATTGCCTACCAGTTTGCCGACGGTAACCACTATCAATGGGAGCTTGTTCAGGACGGGAAGCATGTTACTCACCGCCCGGAGGGACAATGGGCCTTTTCCGACAGCTACATGGAGGCCGAAGCGGCCCGGCTGGGACTCGGGCTGGCCTATGTCCCGGTTGAGCTGGTGGCTGACGATCTGGAGCGTGGCGCGCTTATACGCGTCTTACAGCGCTACAGCCTGCGGATGGACGGACTGTACCTCTATTATCCACACCGCAACGTATCCCCGGCGCTGAGAGCGGTGATTGATACGCTGAAAATTTAGGGTGCCTCTTCGCTACGGTCTATACAGCCCCTACGTTTGTGATACGCTACTATTTTATATAGCGCAGCTCAACTAAGGCTCTGAAATGACAAAAATAATGCCAGAATATACGGTAGTTGACTTATCACGTTGGGCAAGAAAGGAACACTTTGAAGTATTTCAGGGCTTTGCTCAATCTACATTTAACCAAACGGTTCAGCTGGACATTACCGTGCTGCTAAAGCATATCAAAGAGGTTGGCTGGAAATTTTATCCTGCGATTATTTCCCTTATTTCTGACGTCGTAAACCGGCATCCGGAATTCCGTATGGCCATGAAGGATGATGAGCTTGTAATATGGAATGAGGTTCATCCAAGCTATACCCTTTTCCATAAAGAAACGGAGACATTTTCATCGTTATGGAGTCATTACGATGGAAATATTCACCATTTTCAGCGCGTTTATGCAGAAGATGTTGCCCGCTATGGCAATATCCTTGCTTACTGGCCTAAAGAAGAGTCCCGGGAGAATATATTCTTCATATCGGATATTCCGTGGGTCAGCTTTAGCAGTTTCAACGTCAACGTCGCTAACATGCGGAATTTTTTTGCGCCCATGTTCACGTTTGGAAAATACTATAACCAGGATGGAAAGGTCTTGTTGCCTTTCGCCGTTCAGGTCCATCATTCTGTCTGTGACGGTTTCCATGTGGCCAGGCTGATCAACGAGTTACAAGAGTTGTGTGATAATTTACCGCACCATTCAGAGGCGCTCAACGTGTGATTCACGTGTTTTTAACATACGCCTGACGAGGGGAAATAATGGAACCGAATTTTACGCCAGAACAGATTGAAATGATTAACCGCATTGTTTTCGAGCAGATCGAGATCATGCATGAGAAAGTAGCTGAAATAATCGCAGATACAGAGACGGTGGCGCATCAGCGCCTGAAGGATAACGGGATCACTATGACAGATTTCTATCCTGCAAATAAAAACTTCCTGATGATGACACTTGTACAGGATCTGATAGATAAAGTGCACGGGGGCGATAAGGACCTGGCCAAAACAATGATAACCATGGAAGCAAAAAGGCTGAATATCAGCGTAAACGTTGAGGCGGACAAATCAAGATAACAGGACGTATTTTCAGGGTTACGGTTGATGAATATAAGGTTCAGCCGACCTTAATAAAGCCGCGAGCCGTTTCCGGCCCGCGGCGGAAGGACAGGTGATTAGACGTTCTGACGATCAGGCGGCTTTGACGGCCCGGATTTTTTTGCTGCTGTCCGCATCTGATGCTGTTTTATCCGTTTCAGCATTGAGCTCGGGAAGCTTGCTGGTACGCAGGATATGCTGCACGGACTCTTTCTGCTCGGCGAGATAAAGACCAAGGTTCTCCGCCTGCGTTTCATCCATCTGCATTCCACTTTGCAACAGCCAGTCGGTAAACGCTTCTGCCATATCGAGCAGTTTGTCGTGAGCGTCAGCCTCTTTCTTACTGGCAAATGTCATTTTTTCTTCACCTTTTCTTACGACAACAAATTTTGTTTCAACAGCCATTGTGCACCCCTGTATACTGTAATTATATACAGTATAGCAGTTGTGACGTTGTGTTGCAGCAAAAATGTGCGAGCCTGGCCTGCACAACGGGTGGACAAGCCAGGTGCTGTTATCGGTACAGCGTTTTTTCGGCAATCGGGATCAGCAAAGTGGACTGCCATTCCGCCAGCGTCAGCTGGGCAAGTTTACCCAGCGCGGTGTAGAACGGATGGGCCGCGTTTTCAACGAATACGCTAAGGAAACGCGTGCTCCATGGCAGCAGATGCCAGGCAAGAAGCTGGTCGCGTTCTGTTTCGCGACCGTTCTCGGCAAGCCATGCCGCCAGCATCAGCAACGTTCCGAAATGATCTTCGGGCTCATTCTGCTGCATCTCAAAGGCGATATGGTTTTCACGCATCCACTGACGCAACGCGAGGGTCGAATCGCCAAACAGCACGGACTCGCGATCAAGCCAGACCGAGCCCCACGGGGGGGCGGGCAGGGCATACGGGCCAATAAACAGACGCTGCCAGGCGTCTTTCAACGCTTCATCCGATGGGGTCTTAAACATACTGGCGACAGGCAGCAGATTTTCCTCCGCCAGCGGCCAGTCCTGAACCCAGTCACCTGCGGTCAGGGCACTCACCAGCGGCGCGGTCTGCTCGCTGTCTGGAGCGAAATAAAACAGCGCGCCCAGTACCCGGGCGCTGAACGCGAACGATTCGCGGTGTGAGACGTCATTCATTACAACTTTCCTTACTTGCGCGCGGGTAGCCCCGCGCACCTGTGTTAACCTGCAATTGCTAACCCTGCGGTCATATGCAGACCATAAAATAGCCCACGGCCAATCAGTTCACCCAGCGCCACCAGCACGACACCTGCAAACAGGCCGAGCGTTTTTGGCTCCTGACGACGAATCAGCGGGCAGATCCAGCAGCCTAAACCCGCCGCCAGCAGCGCGATGCGCCATACCTGAAGCGAACCATAATCCGGAAGCAGGGCGTTAGCCTGCTGGATGGAACTCTGTATTGTCCCCAGCGTATTGCTTTGCAACACGACGACCGCCACGCAGACGATAAGTGCCAGTACGCTGACAGACGCGGCAAGAGTGCCTTTGAATGTCACGTTTGCGGCGCGCAGCAGCAGTGCAGCCAGCAGAGGACCAGCAAGGACCATCGTCAGGAAGAAGCTCAGCGTGGTGTAACCCGTATACCAGGTCGGGACAGTCTCAATCTGATAGACCCGGGTCATCGCCCAGACAAAAACGATGCCCAGGATCTGGCTGACAACCAGCCAGATTTTGCCCAAAGCTGGGGGCATTTTACCGATAACCGACACCAGCCACCAGAAACCGCCCACGGCAAAGAAGATCGAACCCGCCGCGATCTCATTACTCAGCGCTGACGCGCCCACGCGGTTAAGCGAGTTGAAGGCACGCAGCGGGGAGCCAAGATGCAGTACCGAGGCCATAAACCCAATACCCATTACCAGCCAGAGAAAAAACAGGCTGCGCACGATGCGCATTCTGGCCTTGTCATCATTTTCCTTAAGCCAGACGAAGCCCATCACGATTAACGCGCCGGCCACGCACTGCCCGAAAACGGTGAAGATCACCAGCGGCCATTCATGCCATCCACTTCCCATCTCACACCTCCTTCGGGTTTGCCAGGTAGCCGGTGGTGTCACCCGTCGGACGGCTGTTGGCGTTAGGTTTAATCACAATACTCGGCTTCGTGAAGTGCGCAGACGGCAGCGGCGCGACGGCAGCAAGCTGACCGTGTTTTTTGCGCAGCTCCTCAATCGGGCCAAAGTCCAGCGCGCGCAGCGGGCAGGACTCGACGCAGATGGGCTTTTTGCCGTCCGCCACGCGGCTGTGGCAGCCGTCGCACTTGGTCATGTGACCTTTGGCGGCATTGTACTGCGGCGCGCCGTACGGGCAGGCCATGTGGCAGTAGCGACAGCCGATGCAGACATCCTCGTCCACCACCACAAAACCGTCGTCGCGCTTGTGCATTGCCCCGCTCGGGCAGACCTTGGTGCAGGCCGGATCTTCGCAGTGGTTGCAGGCAATCGACAGATAATAGGCGAAGACATTCTGATGCCAGACGCCGTTGTCCTCCTGCCAGTCGCCGCCCGCATATTCATAAATACGCCGGAAGCTGACGTCCGGGGTCAGGTCTTTGTAATCCTTGCAGGCCAGCTCGCAGGTTTTACACCCGGTGCAGCGGCTGGAATCAATAAAAAATCCATACTGGGTAGTCATCGGTTAATCCTTATGCCTTCTCGATCTGCACCAGGTTCGTGTGCTGCGGGTTGCCTTTCGCCAGCGGTGACGGGCGGTGTGTGGTCAGGGTATTGATGCAGGAGCCGTGATCGACACGATCGCCGTTCATGTTGGCGTCATGCCAGGCGCCCTGGCCCATCGCGCTTACGCCGGGCATGATGCGCGGGGTGACTTTCGCGGCAATACGCACTTCGCCGCGGTCGTTGAAGACGCGCACCATATCCCCGTTTTTGATTCCACGTTGCTCCGCATCCACAGGGTTAAGCCACACCTCCTGGCGACAGGCGGCCTGGAGCACATCCACGTTGCCGTAGCTGGAGTGGGTACGGGCTTTAAAGTGGAAACCGAACAGTTGCAGCGGGAACTTGCTGCGCTCGGGCGCGTCCCAGCCTTCAAAGGTTGAGGTATAGACCGGCAGCGGGGTGATGGTTTCGTCTTTTTGCAGTTCCCAGGTTGCCGCAATATCCGCCAGCTTGCTGGAGTAGATCTCGATTTTGCCCGACGGGGTTTTCAGCGGATTGGCATCCGGATCGTCACGGAATTTTTTATAGGCCACAAAATGTCCGTTAGGATCTTTGCGCTTATAAATACCCATTTTTTTCAGCGCATCGTAGGATGGCAGCAGCGGATCTTTGGCGACCATTTTGGCGTACAGGTAGCGCAGCCACTGCTCCTGCGTACGGCCTTCGGTGAATTTCTGATGGATATCCGGTCCGAGGCGTTTCGCCACTTCACTCATGATCCAGTAGATGGGCTTGCGCTCGAACTTCGGGGCGGTAACCGGCTGGAGAAAAATCAGGTATCCCATGTTGCCGGCGTAATCGTTGGGGATGATATCTTCCTGCTCGACGGTCATCAGGTCCGGCAGAACAATATCGGCATACTTCGCGGACGAGGTCATAAAGTTGTCGATGACGACGATCGTTTCGCACTTGCTCTCATCCTGCAAAATGTCGTGAGTTTTGTTGATATCGGAGTGCTGGTTGATGATGGTATTACCCGCGTAGTTCCAGATGAACTTGATCGGCACATCGAGCTTATCTTTGCCGCGTACGCCGTCGCGCAGGGCGGTCATCTCCGGTCCACGGGCAATGGCATCCGTCCAGCTGAAGCAGGAAATTTGCGTTTTCACCGGATTTTCCGGCAGCGGCATGCGTTCGATGGTGATGGTGTAGGTCGATTCGCGCGCGCCGCTGTTGCCGCCGTTAATGCCGACGTTGCCGGTCAGGATCGGCAGCATGGCGATGGCGCGGGACGTTTGCTCCCCGTTAGCCTGACGCTGTGGGCCCCAGCCCTGGCAAATGTAGGCCGGTTTCGCCGAACCGATTTCACGGGCCAGCTTAATGATGCGATCGGCAGGGATGCCCGTTATGCGAGACGCCCACTCCGGGGTTTTCGCGGTTTTGTCATCACCCTGGCCGAGAATATAGGCTTTGTAATGACCATTAGCCGGTGCGCCTTCCGGCAGGGTTTTTTCGTCATAACCCACGCAGTATTTATCGAGGAAAGGTTGATCGACCAGATTTTCATTAATCAGCACCCACGCAATACCTGCCACCAGCGCGGCATCGGTGCCCGGACGAATCGGGATCCACTCGTCTTCACGCCCTGCGGCAGTGTCGGTGTAGCGCGGATCGATAACGATCATCCGCGCGTTTGACCGTTCGCGCGCCTGCTCAAGGTAGTAAGTGATCCCGCCGCCGCTCATGCGCGTTTCCGCCGGATTATTGCCGAACATCACGACCAGTTTGGTGTTTTCGATATCCGATGTGCTGTTGCCGTCGTTGCTGCCGTAGGTGTAGGGCATTGCGCAGGCGATCTGCGCGGTGCTGTAGGTGCCGTAGTGGCTGAGGAAGCCGCCGTAGCAGTTCATCAGGCGCGCGACCAGCGAGGCATAAGGGGAGGAGCGGGTGATGTTGCCGCCTACAATTCCGGAGGAGTAGTTAATGTAGACCGCTTCGTTGCCGTATTTTTCGACCACGCTTTTCAGGCTCGCGGCGATGGTGTCCAGCGCTTCTTCCCAGGTGATACGCTCAAACTTGCCTTCTCCACGTTTGCCCACGCGTTTCATCGGATAGTTCAGACGGTCTGGGTGATTAATGCGACGGCGAATTGAACGGCCTCGCAGACAGGCGCGAACCTGATGGTTGCCGTAAATATCCTCGCCGGTATTATCCGTTTCAACCCAGTAGACTTCGTCATCGCGAACGTGCATCCGCAGAGCGCAGCGGCTACCGCAGTTCACCGAGCAGGCGCCCCAGACGACTTTGTCTTCTGCGGGCTGAATAGCGGTCTGCACAGCGGC
Organism: Enterobacter sp. BIDMC93; assembly: GCF_001037805.1. NCBI lineage: Bacteria > Pseudomonadati > Pseudomonadota > Gammaproteobacteria > Enterobacterales > Enterobacteriaceae > Enterobacter > Enterobacter sp. BIDMC93. The sequence continues at coordinate 2,976,358 of NZ_KQ089962.1, read as the reverse complement.
GGCGGCGCTTTTCAGACCAAAAGGTAATGCGATCCCACCGGCGGCAAGCGCCAGAGATCCTATGGCAGTAGATTTAACCAGAGTTCGACGGCTTATACCGCCGTGATGTTCAACTTCGGACATAACTCACCCCATCATTGTTAATAATTATTTTCACCCGTGACTACAACCGGGCTAATGATGGGGGGAGTGTTACTTATTTAGAGGTATTAAATATTAATCCTCGTCAAATCAGGGGAATTGAGTGGGAAAATCATTGCGGCTCAGCGGGCGCATTCTCTTGCGTACCTGCGCCGCTCACCGGGTAGTTGCCGCTACTGGTGCGGGTGTACAAAATTTTGAAAGTATCGTTGGCACAATGCCCAACGACCTGCGCATCCGGCTGATCGGCCTGATCGTTCGGGACGATGTTCAGGGTAAAGCCAGACTCCGGTACGCCGTTGTTGATAATCTTCTGCTGAATGTCGCTTTTCACGCGCTCGCAGGAGTCCGGGGCCGCAAGAAGAGCGGGTGAAGCACTCATTAACAGCAGGGCGGTAATCCAGGGTAACCGTTTCATCTGTAGCTCCTTTTTACTGTGTGGACTGTAAGCATAGCAGGGTTAGGGTAAGCTTTTGTTTTTGGACCTGTCTTTCTGAATTGTCCTGGAAATGCTAAATCGCTCGGTAATTAAAAAGAATAATACTCTTACCCTTTCCCTTGATTTATTATTGGATTGAACAATGGTGTAATCGCGCGTCGGTAACGATGGCGAAGCTTTGCAGCTAAAGGTCTTTCCCGCATCAGTAATTCCCAGATTTCTTTCTTTTTGGCATCTAAAGCGGCATCGCCTTTCGATTCATTAATAGTTGAGGCGTTCGCTTCTTCGGAAAGACATACAGGAAAAGGTATGATTGAATGAATTTTAGCCAAAGATAAATCTTCGAATAAGCTCCATTTGTCAGAAACCATCCACACAGGGTATAGGTTCTGAAGGAGATTACTGGCAGCTTTTTGATTAATAATATAAGCGTGAGCAGTCGTGGCTTGTTGAGTTTTATGAATGCTATATGAGCCATTTATGCTTTTGAGAGGTTTTTTGTAATATTTATTAACTCGACTAAGAAGTAGAATCTCAGGTTTAGTCGTGCTAAGCGTTACGTTGTCGAGTATTTCACGTAAATCATTATTTATTACGACATCATCCTCGAGGATGAGAGCTACGTCGATATTTTCATATGTTATTTTTTTATATATTTCCTGGTGACTTAATGCGCAACCCACTTCACCTGGGAGAAAAGCATAATTCACCTCACGCGTGACATTTCTGCGTTCAGTTTCAGTCATTTTCCGACCGTCAATTGCTTCGATAAATTCGTGTGCAATGTTCAACTTTAATAGTTGAGATTCCATTTTTGCACGACGCTCGAGCGAGTGTTTGAGATTGATTATAAAAGTTCTCATCCTTTGAACGTTCCTTGAAGACTGTTTGGCTGGACTACATTCGTACATTTTACCAGTATTCGAACCAATTCAACATCGTTACCATACTATTTGCTACTATGAGTATCACAACCCTTTCATTCTTTTGGTAAATGATGTGAACAAATACGCAGCGATAACGCTACTGGCAACGGTACTGGTGGGATGCGACAACAACACCGCGCCGCTGTCATTTACGCCGGAGATGGCGAGTTTTTCGAACGAGTTTGACTTTGATCCTCTGCGCGGGCCGGTGAAGGATTTTACCCAGACGCTGTTCAACGATAAGGGTGAAGTCTCTAAACGTGTGACCGGCACGATGTCAACGGAAGGGTGTTTCGATACGCTTGAACTGCACGATCTCGACGCTAATACGGGCGTTGCGCTGGTGCTGGATGCTAACTACTACGTCGATGCGGAAACCCAGCAGCAGAAGGTAAAGTTGCAGGGAAAATGTCAGCTGGCGGAACTGCCGTCTGCCGGCCTGACGTGGGACACCGACGATAACGGGTTTGTGGTTGCCGCGCACAGCAAAGAGATGGAAGTGAAGTACCAGTATGACGCCGACGGCTACCCGCTGGGTAAAACTACGGTTTCCGGCGACCAGCGTTTATCGGTCAAGTCGGTGCCGTCGAAAGATCTGCGCAAGCGCATGGATTATACGGCGGTAAGCCTGTTGAACGATAAACCGATGGGCAATGTAAAGCAGAGCTGTGATTACGATCGCCATAATAACCCGGTGAGCTGTGAGCTGGTGATCACCGATGACAGCGTCAAACCTGCCGTTGAGCACAAGTACACCATCAAAAACAGCATTGAATATTATTGAGAATAAAACCGCGCAGGTTACTGCGCGGTGGGTTTAAGCAGGCTGGCGGAGGAGGACTTATGCCCGGCCAGATGCTGATGCTGGAAAATGCACATGCGGATGGTGTTACGGTATTCACCGTTAATAAAGAACTCATGGATCAGTTCACCTTCCACCATAAAGCCCAGCTTACGGTAGATATGAATCGCTTTTTCGTTCTCTTTGTCGACGATAAGGTAAAGCTTGTAGAGATTCAGGACGTTAAACCCGTAATCCATCGCCAGCTTTGCCGCCCGCGACGCAAGACCTTTCCCCTGGTGCTCCGGTGAAATAATGATCTGAAATTCCGCCCGACGGTGAACGTGGTTGATCTCAACCAGTTCAACCAGCCCGGCTTTCTCACCTTCGCACTCCACCACAAACCGGCGTTCACTCTGATCGTGGATATGCTTGTCGTAGAGATCGGACAGCTCGACAAACGCCTCATAAGGCTCTTCAAACCAGTAACGCATCACGCTGGCATTGTTGTCGAGCTGGTGAACAAAGCGTAAATCTTCGCGCTCCAGCGGACGGAGCTTAACGTCACACGGCGTCGACATTACGGTGCTACCGTGCGGCCAGTGCGTCGATCCAGACAGCGCAGGGTGTTAGGCTCCCAATAGGCGTTGACGTTGGCACTTTGCTGGCATTTGTCGCGGGCATCAAACGCGACGTCTTCTTTATCCCACTCTTTTTCCACGCGCTTATTCACTTTCTGACGCAGGCTGCGGGTGTCATTCCATTGTTCTTTGTCCATGGCGGCGTTCTGACGGCTTTGCGCGCTGTCACCAGACTCAATGATGAGTTTGCTGGTTTCGGCTGATGCCGTTGCGGCGAAGGCGAACGATGACAGCGCCAGTACGGCTGTCAGACAAAGGCGTTTGCTTAATGTAGTCATAGCGTTTCCTTTAAACGGGTGCAGACAATCGGATTACCCCGTTGGATTCTACACCAATCCGAAAGGGTGTCATACCCGCGCGGCAGGTATGGGAACGATGTGAACATTATCGCGTATGATGTCTAAATCAATCCTCACGAAACGAGAAAAATGTTCAAAACGACGCTGCTTTTTTTCGCGACCGCGCTGTGCGAAATCATCGGATGCTTTTTGCCGTGGCTCTGGCTAAAGCGGGGCGCTTCCGCGCTGCTGCTGATCCCGGCGGGTGTGTCCCTGGCCCTTTTTGTCTGGCTGCTCACCCTGCATCCGGCCGCCAGCGGGAGGGTATATGCGGCCTACGGCGGAGTGTACGTCTGTACCGCGCTGCTGTGGCTGCGCGTTGTCGATGGCGTCAGGCTAAGCCTGTATGACTGGGCAGGCGCGCTGATTGCCCTGTGCGGCATGTTGATCATCGTGGCCGGTTGGGGACGCGCATAAGCGTCCTTATAGTGTGATCGCCCGCTGATTTTACGATCATTATACTTGTATGGTAGTAGTGTAGTTGCGTAAATTTCCTGCATCACAACGAGCGATGTAAGGAAATGGATTATGAAGATTGTCGGGGCTGAAGTATTTGTCACCTGCCCGGGGCGTAACTTTGTCACCCTTAAAATCACCACCGATGAGGGCATTGTCGGCCTGGGTGATGCCACGCTGAACGGACGTGAACTTTCCGTTGCCTCATACCTGAAAGATCACCTGTGCCCTCAGCTGATTGGCCGCGATGCGCACCGCATCGAAGATATCTGGCAGTTTTTCTATAAAGGCGCTTACTGGCGTCGTGGTCCGGTCACCATGTCAGCAATTTCTGCCGTGGATATGGCGCTGTGGGACATTAAGGCGAAAGCCGCGAACATGCCGCTCTATCAGCTTCTGGGCGGAGCCTCCCGGGAAGGGGTGATGGTTTATTGTCACACCACCGGGCACACCATTGACGACGTGCTGGAAGATTATGCCCGTCATAAAGAGATGGGCTTCAAGGCAATTCGCGTGCAGTGCGGCGTGCCGGGAATGAAAACCACCTACGGCATGGCAAAAGGAAAAGGGCTGGCGTATGAGCCAGCGACCAAGGGCGCCTGGCCGGAAGAGCAGCTGTGGTCCACTGAAAAATACCTCGACTTCACGCCGAAACTGTTCGACGCAGTGCGCAGTCAGTTCGGCTTCAATGAACATCTCCTTCACGACATGCACCACCGTCTGACGCCCATCGAAGCGGCGCGATTCGGCAAAAGCATTGAAGAGTACCGTCTGTTCTGGATGGAAGATCCGACTCCCGCTGAAAACCAGGAGTGTTTCCGCCTGATCCGCCAGCACACCGTCACGCCAATTGCGGTGGGGGAAGTGTTCAACAGCATCTGGGACTGCAAGCAGCTGATTGAAGAGCAGCTCATTGACTATATCCGCGCCACCATAACCCATGCGGGCGGCATCACCGGGATGCGTCGCATTGCGGACTTTGCCTCACTTTATCAGGTGCGTACCGGCTCACACGGCCCGTCGGATCTGTCGCCGATTTGCCACGCCGCGGCGCTGCATTTTGACCTGTGGGTACCGAACTTTGGCGTGCAAGAGTATATGGGGTATTCGGAGCAGATGCTGGAAGTGTTCCCGCACAGCTGGCGCTTCGATAACGGCTATATGCACCCGGGCGACAAGCCAGGGCTGGGCATTGAGTTTGATGAGAAGCTGGCGGCGAAATACCCGTACGATCCGGCTTATCTGCCGGTGGCTCGTCTGGAAGACGGCACCCTCTGGAACTGGTAAACGAGGAGCGAATGATGAAAAGCGTAGTGATCCAACAGCCGGATGTGCTGGTGATTGAAGAGCGTCCTCTCCCGTTGCCGGGCGCAGGCGACGTCCGCGTCAAAATTAAGCTCGCCGGTATTTGCGGTTCAGACAGCCATATCTATCGCGGGCATAACCCGTTTGCGAAATACCCGCGGGTAATCGGTCACGAGTTCTTTGGCGAAATAGACGCGGTTGGCGAAGGCGTGGAGGGCACCCGACTGGGCCAGCGCGTTTCGGTTGATCCGGTGATCAGCTGCGGGCACTGCTACCCGTGTTCCGTTGGAAAACCGAACGTTTGTACTTCGCTGGTGGTGCTGGGCGTCCACCGTGACGGCGGCTTCAGCGAATACGCCGTGGTGCCGGCGAAAAATGCCTGGCGCATTCCGGATGCGATCCCTGACCACCACGCGGTGATGGTTGAGCCATTCACCATTGCCGCCAACGTGACGGGGCAGGCGAAACCCACCGAACAGGATGTGGCGCTGATTTACGGCGCAGGCCCGATGGGGCTGGTCACCGTGCAGGCGCTGAAGGGCGTTTACAAGGTGAAGCAGGTCATCGTGGTGGATCGCATTGATGAGCGGCTGGAGATGGCGCAACGCAGCGGCGCAGACTGGGTTTTCAACAACGGCGAGCAGTCCCTACAGACCGCGCTGGATGAAAAAGGCATCAAGCCGACGTTAATCATCGATGCTGCCTGTCATCCGTCCATTTTACAGGAAGCGATTACGCTGGCGTCTCCGGCGGCGCGCATCGTGCTGATGGGCTTCTCCAGCGACCCGAGCCAGATTGTGCAGCAGGGGATCACCGGCAAAGAGCTGTCGATCTTCTCTTCGCGCCTGAATGCCAACAAATTCCCGGTGGTCATTGACTGGCTGGAAAAAGGGCTGATCGACCCTGAAAAACTGGTCACCCATACATTTGACTATCACCACGTTACAGACGCCATCGAACTGTTTGAAAAAGACCAGCGGCAGTGCTGCAAAGTCTTGCTCACGTTCGACCACTAATAATTCACGCGGTTAAGAGCCTGCGAAGACAGGCTCTCAGTGGTACGCATCTTACCTTGCAGAGATAGCCATTATGACTCAAGCACAACCTCAAAGAAGTACGTCAGATCTGGTGAAAGCCGCCGTATCTGGCTGGCTGGGCACCGCCCTGGAGTTTATGGATTTCCAGCTCTACTCCCTTGGCGCCGCGCTGGTGTTTCATGAAATTTTCTTCCCTGAGCAGTCCGCGGCCATGGCGCTGATCCTGGCGATGGGCACCTACGGCGCAGGCTACATCGCGCGTATTGTCGGGGCATTTATCTTCGGCAGAATGGGCGACAGAATTGGCCGTAAAAAAGTGCTGTTTATCACCATCACCATGATGGGGATCTGCACCACCTTAATCGGCGTCCTGCCAACCTACGCGCAGATCGGGATTTTCGCACCGGTGCTGCTGGTGACGCTGCGTATTATTCAGGGGCTGGGCGCGGGGGCTGAAATCTCCGGCGCAGGCACCATGCTGGCCGAATACGCCCCGAAGGGTAAACGCGGCATCATCTCCTCGCTGGTGGCCATGGGCACCAACTGCGGGACGCTGAGCGCCACGGCGATCTGGGCCGTGATGTTCTTTGCCCTCGATCGTGAAGAACTTATTGCCTGGGGCTGGCGCGTGCCGTTCCTCGCCAGCGTGGTGGTGATGATCTTCGCCATCTGGCTGCGTATGAACCTTAAAGAGAGCCCGGTGTTTGAGAAGGTAAACGATGCCGAAGCCGTTGCGCCGGTTGCTGCGCAGGATACCTCGGTCGGCGCGATGTTTAAGAGCAAATCGTTCTGGCTGGCGACGGGGCTGCGCTTTGGTCAGGCCGGTAACTCTGGGCTTATCCAGACCTTCCTTGCCGGGTACTTGGTACAGACGCTGTTATTTGATAAGGCGATCCCAACCGATGCGCTGATGATCAGCTCGATTCTTGGCTTCGTCTCCATCCCGCTGCTGGGCTGGCTGTCCGATAAAGTGGGGCGCCGTCTGCCATATATCATCCTTAACATTTCAGCCATTATTCTGGCTTACCCGATGCTGTCGATTATCGTCGATAAGAGTTACGCGCCGGGCGTGATTATGCTCTCTATCATCGTTATTCATAACTTTGCGGTGCTCGGGCTGTTTGCGCTGGAAAACATCACCATGGCGGAGATGTTTGGTTCGCGAAACCGCTTTACCCGCATGGCGATCTCCAAAGAGGCGGGCGGTCTGGTGGCGGTAGGCTTTGGTCCGGTGCTGGCGGGGATCTTCTGCAATATGACCGGGTCCTGGTGGCCGATTGTGGCGATGCTGGTGGCGTACTCGCTGATTGGGCTGGTCTCCGCTTTGCTGATGCCAGAAGTGCGCGACCGCGATTTGAGCCTGGTGGAAGATGCAGCTGAACCCCTGCGCCAGAGCGATACCGCAGCGAAGCAGCGGAAATATGGAGCCCTGTCATGAGTTTTATTAACGATAACTTTATGATTGGCAATGCGAGAGGTGTTGAACTTTATCGTAACGTCGCGAAAGCGCTGCCAATTATTGATTATCACTGTCACCTGGACGCGAAAGATATCTTCGAGAATAAAAATCTCGATAATATTACCGAACTCTGGCTGGCTGGCGATCATTATAAATGGCGCGCCATGCGCGCCAACGGTATTGACGAAAAATACATTACGGGCGATGCCCCGGCGGAGGATAAATTTGCGGCATGGGCTGAAACGGTCGAAGCGAGCTATGGAAATCCGCTCTATCACTGGACTCATTTAGAACTTCACCACTATTTTAACTGTGACGAACCGCTGGGCAGGCATAACTGGCGTGAAATAATGGAGCGCTGTAATCTGCTATTGCAGCAGCCTGATTTTACGCCGAGGGAACTCATTAAACGCTCCAGGGTAGAAGTTATTTGCACGACAGATGCTCCGCTTGATGATTTACGCTACCATCAATTATTGCGTGATGACGCGACGTTCAACGTTAAGGTATTACCGACCTTTCGTCCGGACGATGTTTTTGCGCAAAACGCGGAACAGTTTGCCGACTTTATCGATCGATTAGGTGAGACGACAGGATCTAAAATCCAGACATTCAGCGATTTTGTTAAGGGAATGAGCCAGCGTATTGCCTGGTTCCACGAAATGGGGTGCCGAATTTCCGATCACGGACCCGTGGAGATCCATTTTCAGTCAGCAGATGAAAGTCAGGTTGAATCCGTGTTTGCCCGAAAGCGCCGGGGTGAAAATCTGGACGCCCGTAATAATGCGATTCTTGACAGTGCCATTTTTATTATGCTGGCGCATAATTACAGGCAGCATAACTGGGCAATGCAGATACACTTCGGTGCGATTCGCAATAATAATTCCCGCATGTACCGTTCTTTGGGTAGTAATACTGGTTTTGACTCGCTGACCGATCAGTCGAATCTTGCGGCCAATCTCAACCAACTCCTGGATGCAATGGCGCAGGCTGAAGCTTTGCCCAAAACCATTTTATATAACCTCAACGCCAGCTATAACGATATTGTCGCGACGACTATCGCTAATTTTCAGACTGCGGAATTGGGCGTTAAATCGCCGATACAGTTTGGCTCCGGATGGTGGTTTAACGACACTCAACGCGGAATGGAAAACCAGCTACATAGCCTTGCGGATCAGGGGCTATTAATGAATTTTGTCGGTATGTTAACCGATTCCCGTAGTCTGGTTTCGTATACTCGCCACGATTATTTCCGTCGTATTTTGTGCAATATCATTGGCGGCTGGGTGGAGCGTGGTGAAGTTCCGGATAATAACGCCATCCTAACGAAGATGGTTAAAAATATTTGCCATGATAATGCTGAAAACTATTTCAGATTCTAAATTCTACTCACTGAGTGGGGATGGAACATGTCTCGTACTGCAAAAAAAATTACTATTCCGGTTAGTATCGGCTACGGACTAACGGATATTATGGGCGGCGGTGCCTTTACCGTTATCGGCGCCTGGTTATTATTCTTCTATACGACATTTGTTGGGTTGTCACCGGTTGAAGCGGCGTCTATTGTTGCTATAGCGCGCATTGTCGATGCTATCGTTAGTTTGTTTATGGGAAGTTTCACTGACCATTTTTACAAAAACTATTTTGGTAAAAAATTTGGTCGCCGACGTTTCTTTTTGCTGATCGGTGCACCGTTGATGCTGGTCTATGCATTGCTGTGGCTTGATGGCATGACATACGGTTTTTATCTCGCCGTCTATCTAGCATTTGAAATTATTGCTGCAATGGTACTGATCCCGTGGGAAACGTTACCGTCAGAAATGACAAAAGACTTTAACCAGCGGACCAAACTCTCTACCTGTCGCATGTTTCTTTCAGCGTCCGGGACGTTTCTGGCGACATTTATTCCCGGATTACTGATCGGCTATTTCGGGGAAAACAGCGCCCATGCCTACCTCATAAACGGCGTTATTTTTGCTGTACTGTTTATGGTATGTGTATTCATCTCGTGGAAGGTGACCTGGGAACGCGAGTTGACGCCGGAAATGCTCTCCGGGCTGGAAAAAAACACACGCCCACAAACAGCAGGGGAGAAGCTGGCTGCCTTTGGACGACTTTTTAAGGAGTATGGTTCCACCCTGAAAATCCGGGCCTTCAGGAAACATCTCGCCATCTATCTGCTGTCGTTTACCGGCAAAGATGTCTACAACACGGTATTTGTATTTTTCTGCGTGTACTGTCTGAATGTCTCTTCCTCACTGGCAGGCACGCTGCTGTCGATGAGTATTGTGGGGCTGCCCGTCACGTTAATTGCGGGTATAGGGATCATCAGATATGGGCCATCAAAGCTATATGTATTTGCCTATTCACTGATGTTGCTCTGTTTGGGGGGCTTCTTTGCCGTGTACCAGATCCCTGCGCTGAATACCGTCGCGACGCTGGTCATTCTGGCCGGGGTGTATCAGGTGGGGCGCTGCGTCCTTGAGTTTACACCGTGGAACGTGTTCCCGTTCATTCCAGATATCGATGAAATGGTCAGCCGTCAGCGTCGTGAGGGACTGTTTGCCGCGGTAATGACATTCTCCCGAAAAACCACGGTCGCAATTGCCACCTTTATTGTGGGTCTCCTGTTACAAAGCGGCGGATTTGTAAAAGGGAGCCAGACGCAGCCAACCGAAGCCATCCACACCATCGCAATGCTGATGTTCATCGGCACTGCTGCCTTGCTTATCCTGGCCCTGTGGCAGGCTCTGACATTTAACCTGAACAAGCGTACGCACAAAATCTTTGTGGATGAGCTGGATCGCCTGAAAGCCAACGGCTCTCCCCAACGCGTATCCGCCGAAGCTCGCCGGGTCGTGGAAGATTTAACAGGCTATTCCTACGACAGGTTGTGGCGTGAGCCGACGGTCCGGTCCGGCGAGCAGACGGTGCGCACCCCTGTATGAGCTGGTTTATATCTTTTGCCAGATGTCACACAACTTGATTTTTATATCACACCACTTGGCCGAAAGTTAATGTAAATCAATGTTCATGGCAGCATAACCAGTATTGTGATCGGCAGGATAAAGTAATGACACTGCCATTCTAGTTGGTTTAGTCAACCGGCGCAGCCGCACTGTCACCAGAGCGGCTGCGGATCTCAGCGTTCATAATTAACGAGTCTCAATCATGGAAAACCGTTTATTACAGGCGAAGGCAACGCGTCCTCAGTACGATCGCGACAGCCTCAAGGCACGCATTGTTCATTTAGGGTTTGGCGCGTTTCACCGTGCGCACCAGGCGGTGTACACCGATATACTCGCCGCAGAACAGGGCAGCGACTGGGGTTACTGCGAAGTTAACCTGATTGGCGGCGAACAGCAGATCGCCGATCTGAAGGCACAGGATAATCTTTATACCGTAGCAGAGATGTCTGCCGATGCGTGGACGGCGCGCGTGGTCGGCGTCGTCAAAAATGCGCTGCATGCGCAGGTCGACGGCCTTGAAACCGTGCTGGCGGCGCTGTGCGATCCGCAGGTCGCCATTGTTTCCCTGACCATCACCGAGAAAGGGTATTGCCACTCCCCGGCAACCGGACAACTGATGTTCGATCATCCGTTAATCGTTGCCGACCTGCAAAACCCCCATCAGCCGAAATCTGCGCCAGGCGTAGTGGTTGAAGCGCTGGCGCGGCGTAAGGCGGCGGGGCTGCCAGCATTCAGCGTGATGTCATGCGATAACATGCCGGAAAACGGCCACGTGATGCGCAATGTCACCTGCGCCTACGCGCGCGCTGTTGACGGCGAACTGGCCGACTGGATTGAAGCGAACGTCACCTTCCCGTCAACCATGGTGGACCGTATTGTGCCCGCCGTCACGGCTGAAACGCTGGATAAAATTGAACAGCTGACCGGCGTACGCGATCCGGCAGGTGTCGCCTGCGAGCCGTTCCGCCAGTGGGTGGTTGAAGATAATTTCGTCGCCGGACGTCCACAGTGGGAAAAGGCCGGTGCGGAACTGGTTTCTGATGTCATTCCGTTTGAAGAGATGAAGCTGCGTATGCTTAACGGCAGCCACTCGTTCCTGGCCTATCTCGGCTACCTGGCCGGTTATCAGCACATTAACGACTGCATGGAAGATGAACATTATCGCGCAGCCGCGCATGCGCTGATGCTGAAAGAGCAGGCGCCGACGCTGAAAGTGAAGGGGGTGGATTTAGCTCACTATGCCGACCAGCTGATCGCACGTTACAGCAATCCGGCCCTGCGTCACCGCACCTGGCAAATCGCCATGGACGGTAGCCAGAAATTGCCGCAGCGGATGCTCGATTCCGTTCGCTGGCACCTTGTCCACCAGAAACCCTTCCCGCTGCTGGCCCTCGGTGTTGCGGGCTGGATGCGTTATGTCGGCGGTGTGGATGAGCAGGGTAACGCGATTGAGGTGAGCGATCCGCAGCTGGCGGTGATTCAGGCGGCGGTAAACGGTAGCGCTGAAGGCGAAAGCCGCGTTAGCGCGCTGTTGGGCATTGAGGCTATTTTCGGTAACGAGCTGCCGAAGGACGCGGTGTTTGTGGCTGCGGTCATGCAGGCCTATCAAACGTTGCTGCAAAAAGGCGCGAAGGCCACGGTTGCTGAGTACGCCTCCCGGCTTTAACGCGATGACATGCCGCCGTCCGCGGCGGCATGTCGGGGCGCAGCTTAGTGCATCCCCAGGCGAATCAGCTCAATCGGTTCGAACTTACCTTCGCATCCTTCGACTTCAACCGTTTTACCACGACGCACCTGCTCGGCATTAAGGCCGTCGCTGTGGATCGCTTTAATCACGCCGAACTGGCCTGTGCCGCTAATCATGACGCGGCTGCCAGTGGTGATTGCATTTCGGTTACGGTCGTATGTCATCATGGTATTTTCTCCTCTCGTACTTATCCGTTACGGCGCTAATTCAACGGCTGCCGTTCACGGGGCACTATTAATACGCCTCTCTTTAACGAAATTATTTGCTTTTGATCAAGCTCACACTTTTTTCTTATTTCATGCAGGCGTTGACGGTTCAGGACACCACTTTACAAAGCGGACAGTTATTTTCCTTAATTGATAGTTTCCGGGTGCAAGTGTTTAGGCTTTGTTTATATCCACAATGTCATTCTGGAGGCAGAAAATAACCCTTCATCGGAAAAGGAGTCAGGCTTATGTATAAGAAAATTTTGATGCCTGTTGATGTGTTTGAAATGGATTTGAGCGATAAAGCGGTACGCCACGCGGTCAACCTCGCGAAGGCGGAAGGCGCGACGATTACCCTGGTCAACATTCTCCCTAACAGCAGCCGTTCGTTACTGCGGGGGTTCAATGCCGATATTAAGAAGTTCGAAGAGTATATGACCGCCGAGTCTGATAAGAAGATGAAGGCGCTGAAACGGCTCTTTGATATGTCCCCGGACAATATTGACTGTGAAGTTCGCTTCGGCAACGTACGCGATGAAATCATCAAGCTCAGCAAAGAGGGGAAATATGATGTCATTGTTATCGGATCAAAAAATCCGAGCATTACAACCCATCTGCTGGGTTCAAATGCTGAAACTATTCTGCGCTACGCCACTATTCCGGTATTAGTGGTCCGCTAATTACTTCGCCGCAACCGAAAGGGGGCGGCGAGGTTTTATTCTTCGCTGAACCACTCGCGGTTTTCCTGGCGAATTAACTGAACTGACTCACTAATTTCCTGAAGGTGAAGCGTCATCGCTTTATCTACGGCTTCCACGTCGCGTTTTTCCAGCGCGCTGAAAATATCATGATGCTGGCGCAGCAACATCTCTGGCGGAGAAACATGGTCGAGGCTCATGTAGCGCACGCGGTCGATGGTAGCTTTGATGTTTTCGACGGTATCCCACGCGAGCTGGCACTCGGCGATCTGCGCCAGTTTCTGGTGGAACTCGTCGTCCAGCTGGAAAAAGTCGTTTAACTGTTTGCGGTCGATGGCGATTCGTTGCTGATGCAGGTTTTGCTCCAGCAGGTAGCACTGGTTATCGTTGATGAGCGACGCGGCGCGACGCACCACGGCGCACTCGATGGCCTGGCGAACAAAACAGCCATTCCGTACCTGCGAAAGCGAAATTTTATTTACATAGCTGCCGCGCTGAGGGCGGATCTGAATAAGGCCGTTTTCTGCGAGCTTAATAAACGCCTCACGTACGGGCTGACGGGAAACGTCAAAACGTACCGAAACCTCTTTTTCTGAGAGTGGCGTTCCCGGTGGGATCAGGCAGCGAACAATATCACGGCGTAAGATGCGATATATTTGCTGATTAACGGGCTGGGTAGGATTAAGTTGCGATTCAGCGGCCATGGGTTGTGATTTCTCAGAGAGTTAACCTGAACATACTACCATTCTTTTCCCTGCCATCACATACCCGGCCCGCAGGCCGGGTGGGGTAAATTAACCGCGATGCACGCTGAGTCCGGCATAGGTCTGGCTGACGGGCATCATCTCAACCGTATTGATGTTGACATGCTTCGGCAGGGTCGCGACCCACCAGACGGTTTCGGTGATATCTTCCGGCGTCAGCGCATTCGCGTTTTCATAGGTTTTATCCGCTTTCGCGTCGTCGCCTTTGAAACGCACGTTGGAGAATTCAGTTCCGCCTACCAGACCCGGTTCAACATCGGTCACGCGGATCGCGGTTCCGTGCAGGTCGGTGCGCAGGTTCAGGCTGAACTGGCGGACAAAGGCTTTGGTCGCGCCATAGACGTTGCCGCCCGCGTAAGGCCAGCTTCCGGCGGTGGAACCGATGTTAATGATATGGCCACGGTTACGTTCAACCATGCCCGGCAGCACGGCGCGGGTCATGTACACCAGCCCTTTGTTGTTGGTGTCGATCATGTTTTCCCAGTCTTCCACGCTGGCTTTGTGGGCAGGCTCCATGCCCAGTGCCAGGCCAGCGTTATTGACCAGCACGTCAATTTCACGCCATTCGGCAGGCAGGTTGGCAATCATCTCTTCGATGGCGGCGCGGTTGCGGACGTCCAGCTGCGCGGTCAGAATGCTGTCACCCAGCTCGTCTTTTAGCTCCTGCAAACGCTCCTGACGGCGTCCTGTTGCAATCACTTTGTGTCCGTTGGCGACGAAGCGACGCGTGATGCTTTCACCAAAACCCGCTGTCGCCCCGGTAACTAAAATAATCATCTCACTGTTCCTCAACGCTTTTTGTGTTGTACTAACATAGCACGCTCTCCGGCACGTCGTTAAGGCAACATTTGTATGACGCCATTGCAGGCCGGCGCAGGCTGGCCTACTCTGGGGAGAAATACCGTGCTCAGGAGTAAACGATGTCGGTCAACAATCCTTTTTTTGAAATTAGCCTGTTGCCTTATCAGGCGCCACGTTTTGATGCGATTAACGACAGCCATTATCGTCCGGCATTTGATGAAGCAATGCGCCTGAAGCGTGCAGACATTGACGCGATTATCGCGCAGCGCGCCGCGCCGGACTTCGACAATACCGTGCTGGCGCTGGAAAAGAGCGGGGCCATGCTGTCGCGCGTGAGCAGCGTGTTCTTCGCCATGACGTCCGCACACACCAACGATGATCTTCAGGCGCTGGACGAGCAGTTCTCCACCGAACTGGCCGGGCTGGCGAACGATATCTGGCTAAACGATACGCTTTTCGCCCGGGTGGAAGCCGTCTGGCAGGATCGCGAGGCGCTGGATGCCGAATCCCGACGACTGACGGAGGAGATGTATCAGCACTTTGTTCTTGCGGGCGCGCGTCTGAACGCCGATGAAAAAGCCGAGCTGAAAGCCCTGAATACCGAAGCCGCCACCCTGACCAGCCAGTTCAACCAGCGCCTGCTGGCGGCGAACAAGGCGGGAGGGCTGGTGGTGGACGATGTTCACCAGCTTGACGGGCTCAGTGCGGAGGAGGTGGCTGCCGCGGCTCACGCTGCCGCAGAAAAAGGGCTGACGGATCGCTGGCTGATCCCGCTTTTGAATACCACGCAACAGCCCGCGCTGGCGGCGCTGTCGTTGCGCGAGACCCGTAAAAAGTTGTTCAGCGCGGGCTGGGAACGCACTCAGAAAGGCGACGAAAACGATACGCGCGAGCTGATCCATCGGCTTACCGCGTTACGGGCAAGACAGGCGCAGCTGCTCGGCTTTGACAACTATGCGAGCTGGAGCATTGCCGATCAGATGGCGAAAACGCCGGAAGCCGCGCTCGAATTCATGCGCGGGATAGTTCCTGCGGCACGCGGCAGGGCCGCGCTGGAGCAGGCGGATATTCAGAAGGTCATCGACGACGAGCAGGGTGGTTTTACGGTACAGGCCTGGGACTGGGCGTTTTATGCCGAACGCGTGCGCTCAGCGAAATACGCGCTGGATGAGTCGCAGATCAAACCCTATTTCGCACTCAATACCGTGCTGGAAGATGGCGTATTCTGGACCGCCACGCAGCTGTTCGGTATCCGCTTTGTCGAGCGTTTTGATATTCCGGTTTACCACCCGGATGTTCGCGTGTGGGAGATTTTCGACCACACGGGTGAAGGCATGGCGCTGTTCTACGGCGACTTTTTCGCGCGTGATTCCAAAGCGGGCGGCGCGTGGATGGGGAATTTTGTTGAGCAGTCTTATGAGTTTGCCGCGCGTCCGGTGATTTATAACGTCTGCAACTATCAAAAACCGGCGAACGGGCAGACCGCGCTGATCTCCTGGGATGATGTGATTACCCTGTTCCACGAGTTTGGCCATACCCTGCATGGCCTGTTTGCCAGCCAGCGCTATGCCACGCTTTCAGGCACCAACACGCCACGTGATTTCGTTGAATTTCCTTCGCAAATCAATGAACACTGGGCCAGCCATCCGCAGGTGTTTGCGCACTTTGCTCGTCACTATCAAACCGGCGAACCGATGCCGGATGCGCTGCGGGAAAAAATGCTCAATGCGACCCAGTTTAATAAGGGTTATGACATGACGGAGCTATTGAGCGCCGCGCTGCAGGATATGAACTGGCACGGCATTCAGGAGCCCGTTGAAGACGTGGAAGCCTTTGAAGCCGCCGCGTTGAAAAAAGAGGGGTTGGATCTTCCAGCCGTACCGCCGCGCTATCGCAGCAGCTATTTCGCCCACATCTTCGGCGGCGGCTACGCGGCAGGGTATTACGCCTATCTCTGGACGCAGATGCTGGCGGACGATGGATATCAGTGGTTTGTCGAGCAGGGCGGTTTGACGCGCGTGAACGGACAGAAATTCCGCGAGGCGATTTTGTCCCGCGGCAACAGCACTGATTTAGCTGAACTTTACCGAAACTGGCGCGGGCACGATCCGAAGATCGAACCGATGCTGGAGAATCGCGGATTGAGTGCGTAAGGCTTTTTAGTGTGGTAACAGAACCGGGCGCGAGGCCCGGTTTTTTCTTTCCCAAAATGAATCCTTAATTCTGCGAAATTTGCAGGAGGATAGGGGCCAGCTTCACGTAGCTACACCTTTACTTTTACCCAGTAAGGATCCCCGCGACTTTAGAACATCTGGCGCTTTAACCCGGCTTTATCCGTTGGCCGGACTAAAGATACTGCTTCAGCGTCCACGTTTATAAGTCAGCCATCCCTCACAGGATGGCTGTATATTGTTTAATTTAATGAAATACGAACCACACTATCCGGGCCTTTCGTCGTGTTGTCGTCATTGAAGTCCTGCTTCACGGTTACGTATAACGTTTTACCGTCCGGTGTTACCAGAAGACTGTTGGGATGGCTGGTGAACGTCCAGCTGTTTTTCACAGCATAGCTCCCGGCGTCAAGCTGCAACACCTTCCTGGATTCGCGCTGAGTGATGAAAATTTCGTTGCGCTCAGCGTTAAACTTAATTCCCAGCGCATCGCCTTTAAGACGCTTGATAACTTTCCCGCTGCGCTCATCAAATACCAGTGTGGTTTTGGCTTTTGAATCATCAGTCACGAACAGGCGCCCGGTGGCCGGATCTTCTGCCATATTCAGGAACAAATACGCTTTTTTATCTCCCGGCGTCCAGCGCTGTTTGATTTTATACGTCTCCGGGTTAATCACCTGAATTTCACCGCCGCCATTGGCGGCATAAAGGCGGTCTGTCAGCGGCGAATAAATAATCCCCGTCACCCATTTCCCGGCATTTTCGATTCGGGCTTTTAGCGTCATGGTGTTGGCATCAACCACGGAGATAAACCCAGGGTCGGCAACGCCGCCGATAAACAGTTGTCCCTTGTGGAAGAGGATTTCACGCGCACCAACCGGGTCGCCATCCTTGTCTTTGCCTTCAAACATCAGGCGCTGTAGCACCTTGCCGCTTTGCACGTCCACTTTCGATACCCCGCCATCAAGGGTGTTGGTGGTGTAGTAGACCTTGCCATTATCGTCCGCTGCCATGCCGAAGTTTTTCAGGTCGGTGTGGGTTTCACCTTGCGTGGCAAGCGTTGTGGGATCCAGTTTATAGAGCACCCCGCCGTTGACGTTTTTGAAACTCTGTGCGCTCGCAACGTACAACGCGTTTGCCGTTGGGGAGTAAACCATCTCATACAGACCGTCCGCGAGTTCGCGCTGCTTGAGCTCAGCCGAACCCGGGAGGGCTGCTGACGCCGTTGCGCTCAGGGTTAACGCCGCGGTAAGAATGCTTAAGCCCCATGTCTTTACTTTTAGCCAATGGAATGTGTTCATTTTTTGTTCCTGTCATGCGCGAGCCGCGCTGATTTTGATAAATATACATTTATTTACATTTAACTTACAAAATTACCTGTGCATAATAAAGCAAATAATTATCATTTCCATTCTTATTTGGATGAATGATTTGCACATAACGACAACAACAGACAGGTAACATGATGATTTTTAAAGGCAGGGCTAATCGCGCGAAAGCGCCCGCAGGATTAATTCCTGCTTCCTTCTCACTTTCACTGCTTGCGCTGGCAATGTCCGCCGTCATGCACCCGGCACAGGCGGATGAAAATACGCAAGAACAAGAGATGGTTGTCTACGGTGACGGGAACGGGAGCGCCGACTCGCAGCAGGATTATGCGGTAAAAACCACGCGTTCAGGCACCAAAATGCTGCTGACCCCGCGCGATATCCCCCAGTCAGTCAGCGTCGTGATGCGCCAGCGTATGCAGGATCAAGACCTGCAAACCATTGACCAGGTACTTACCAATGCCACCGGCGTCTCGTCGCAGCAGGTTGATAGCGAGCGTTCCAGCTACTTTTCCCGCGGCTTTGAAATCACCAATTTCGCCTACGATGAGATCCCCACATCAATGGGCGACGCGTGGAATTTTGGCGATGCGCAGGAAGATACTGCCATTTATGATCGTATAGAGATTGTGCGTGGCGCAAACGGCCTGATGACCGGCGCTGGCGATCTGGGAGCAACGGTGAACATGGTGCGTAAACGTGCCGACAGTAAAACCTTCAGGGGCAACGTCAGCGCAAGTTACGGAAGCTGGAACAAACAGCGTTATGTGGGCGACATCTCCGCGCCCCTCAATTCCGACGGCAGCCTGCGTGGGCGCGTCGTGGCAGGTTATCAGGATCAGGACAGCTGGCTTGACAGATATGGCAAGCGCAAGAAATTTCTCTATGGCGTCATTGAAGGCGATGTAACGGAACACACGACGGCCTCGCTGGGCTGGGACTATCAGCAAACAAACACAGCCAACCCGACCTGGGGCGGATTACCCAGCCTGTACAGTAACGGCAGCCGTACCCATTACGATCGCAACGTCAATACCTCGGCAGACTGGACGGGATACTCCGTTGAGTCGCGTAAAGTTTTTGCTAACCTCACCCACAACTGGGATAACGGCTGGTCGGTGCGTTTCAATGGAACCCACGGCGAGCAAACGTTCAATGATACCCTGCTTTATGTGATGGGCAATCCGGACGCCACCACCGGAGAAGGCGCATCAGGCTGGGGTAGTAAGGATCGCGGCAAGCGCACTCTGGACGCCTTTGATGCCTACGCCAGCGGGCCTTTTGAACTTCTCGGGCGTCAACATCAGCTGATGGCCGGAGCCAACTATAGCCGACAGCACAATGCTACCTTCAGCAAAGACGGGCCAATGGACAGTGCTCAGATTGGCATCTTCAACAACAGCTGGGACGGCAGCGTGGCCGAGCCGGAGTGGGGCGACTGGTATCAAAATGCGGATGATATCGTGCGGCAAAAATCGGCGTATACGGCGGCACGCCTGTCGCTGGCGGATCCGTTGTCGCTAATCGTTGGCGCACGTTATACCCAGTACAGCTCAGATGGCAGCAGCGGCGATATGCGTAAATACAACACAACCCCTTACGGCGGGCTGGTGTATGACATCAACGACAGCCTTTCCGCTTACGCCAGCTATACCTCAATTTTTGCCCCGCAAACCAAACGCACGAAAGAGGGTGCATGGCTCTCTCCCGTCACCGGTAAAAATTATGAAACCGGCCTGAAGGCAGACTGGATGGACGGTCGACTGACCACCAACGTTGCCGTATTCCGCATAGAACAGGAGAACGCGGGGGAGGAAATCAGCGGGGTATTCGTTAATGGATCCAGCGAACAAGCTTATCGGGCAACCAAAGGCGCAGTGAGCAAAGGGGCGGAATTTGAGGTGAACGGTGCCGTTACCGACAATCTACAGCTTACCTTCAGCGCGACCCGCTATGTTGCCCGTGATTCAGATGGCCGCTTCAACAGCTTCGCGCCGCAGACGCAGCTTAAGCTGTTCAGCCGTTACCGCGTCCCGGCGCTTCCGGATCTGACCCTAGGCGGCGGCGTGAACTGGCAGAATCAGGTGTACAAAGATGTCACTGGTCCGGACGGCGAGACGCAGCGCCTCTATCAGGGCAGCTATCCGCTCGTCGACTTGTTCGCGCAGTATCAGCTGACGAAACAGCTGGCGGTGCAGGCAAACGTTCGTAACCTGTTCGACCGCGAATACTACTCCTACCTCGATGACTCTGCCGTCTATGGCGAACCGCGTAGCGTCTCGGTAAGCATGAGTTACACATTCTGATCTAATCAGCTTATCGCTATCCTGGCCATCACCTGTTCCGAAATGCGCTTCAGCCCCACCAGCGGCAACGACACGGCGATGGCCGCCATGCCATTGCCATCCTGGTAACGAATAATGTGCCGGTTTGAACGGGGGACGAGCCTGGTGCCGGAAACATTGGATCAGTTAAAGAAGACGTATGTTGGATATGCAGTAAAACAGCCAGACGCAAAAGCGTAAATATTCAATGAACAGGACGCCCTCAGACTCGAGGGGCATCCTGAGCAATACTAAAAGGGGACCTGTTTCATCCTGAAGCGATGCGTCTCTTTATGCAGTTTCATGCGCCTATCGGTAGATATCCCTGCCACTCTGGAAGATCGCGGTGCCCTGTATCGCAGGGTGTCAGATGAATAAACAACCCTCCAACCTTTTCAAGCAACAGGCAATCATCAACCTCTTTTAAATTATCCTTATGTTGTTGATCGACACCGCAAAGTAGCGTTAGTAATGCTTTCTCCTTAGCCTGCCGGGCATTTTCGGCGACGAACAGATCATATTCGTGCAGTTCTGCAAGCGTATCCGGCCTGTAACCACCCGCATTGACGAAAAATAATCTCTTCGTAGACTGGGGCGGCTCCGGGGAAAGCGTGACAGAGTATCCGTCGGCCCACGTGATACGGCTATAGCCGTCTATATGAATTTTATCACTATCACCAAACCATGCTTCACGCAGTGCAGGCCAGGCATCATTGGGCTTACGTGCCGCCACAAACTGGATGTCGTGGACCTCAATATTGGATTTACCGGCATTTCCGCCGACATAAAACATATACAAATTCATACAACCCTCAGAAGTTATTTAATCGCTATATATTTAAATATATAGCGAGTTGGGCTACAACTGTGCAAAAGACATTGATGACAATGAGTTCAAGATTCTTCTACGCAAAGCCACGAGGAGTTTACGCAGCATGTTTCATGAACAATTGCCCACAATTGGATGACAACATCTGACTAAGTCGACCATGCACCACCCAGACCGATTTCCTTTTATTCAACCTTGCATCAACGGCGCGCTTGAGGAGGTTGTCATTGCGGTGATTTTTCTGGAAAATTCGATATATAAAAGAATATATAACGAGAGGGTGTTTATGGCCAGGAAACGAATGCAGGTTGTGCTGGTGGCGGTTGCGCTGCTGCAAATGCCATCCATGGCGCTGGCAAAGGATATCAGGGTGACTTATGCCGGTTCCATGGGCAAAGTAATGGACCAGGGGTTAGGTCCGGCTTTTTCCAGAGCAAATAACGACGGCTATCAGGGGCAGGGCCAGGGTGCATACGGGATGGCACGCCTGCTTGCAAGCCACAAAATTGAGGCCGATGTGTTTGTCTCCATCACCCCGGGGCCGATGCAAATTCTCAAAGACGCCGGGCTGATAGATGAGGCGGTCCCTGTCGCCAGTACCAGCATGGTGGTCGCTTACAGTCCTGAGGGTAAATATGCAGCGCAGTTTGAACAGGCCAACAGAAAGAAAGACGGCTCGTGGCTGACTCTGCTGACGCAGAAAGATGTCTTATTTGGCCGCACCGATCCTTATGTCGACCCAAAAGGCCAGAATATTGTGTTTAGCCTGATGCTGGCGGAAAAGTATTACAACATGCCGGGCATCACCGATAAAATTTTAGGCTCGCTGCAAAACCCACAGCAGACTCATCAGGAAGGAGGGCTGCTGGCGCGTCTGGAAAGCGGTCAGGTGGATGCAGCAGCGGGATACGAGAGTGAAGTTCGCTCAGCGCATTTGCCGTATGTCGCGCTGCCGGATGAAATAAACCTCAGCAACCCGGCGATGACGAAACAGTGGTATGACACTGTCAGTTTTACCATTAAAGACAGCAAAGGCCAGGATCAAATCCTGCACACTCAACCAATGGTGTTCTATGCGGCAGTGCTGAAAAACGCGCCGAATGGTGTAGAACAGGGACAAAAGTTCGTATCGTTCATGCAAAGCGCCGAGGGGCAGAAATTGTTCAAAGCGTTTGGCTACGCCGAACCTAAAGGAGACAGCTTATACGCCCGCTAAGAAAACCGGGCTGGGTGGCGGGGTGGTTATCTCTGCCCGCTATCCTGCTGTTAAGTATCCCCTTTATCACGCTGATTAGCGTCACGCCCTGGCATCATCTGAAGCTGGCCTGGCGCGACGACAGCGCCATTGCCGTCTCAATGGGACTAGGTGTGCTGGCACTCGGAATTATCATTCTTATCAGCATGCCGGTGGCATGGTGGCTGTCACAAGCCACGGGTCGAAAACGATTGATCGGTGAACTGCTGGTGATGATCCCTCTGCTGACGCCACCGCTGGCAATGGGGATTTTGCTGGTTTCGGCTTTCGGGCCTTATGGCGTGATTGGCCGCTGGCTTTCACTGTTGGGAGCTACGCTGGTAAATAATCCGGCGGCGTTTGTGCTGGCTCAGGTTTACGGCGCTTTGCCTTATTTTATCGTGGTGTCGCGTTCGGCGTTTGCCACTGTTCCCAAAAATATTCTTGAAGCGGGACAAACGTTGGGAGCTTCTCCCTGGAACCGCTTTCGTTTTCTTACATTACCCCTGGCATTGCCTGGGCTGGCTTCTGCCGTAACACTCGCCTGGGTTCGCGCGGTAGGCGAGTTCGGGATCGTGATGATCTTTGCTTATTTCCCGCAGGGTATACCGGTAAAGCTGTATACCAATCTGCAAAATGACGGGGTGGACACAGTATATACTTTGCTATGGATGCTGCTGGTAGTGACGCTTCCCCTGCCAATGGTCTGCTTTGCTCTTGGCAAACGAATGGCCAGGAAATGAACACCCCTTAGATCGTCCGTTCCTCGTTCATAGCGGATGAGCTTGCTCACGTTTCCATTTCAGCGGGCTACCTCGAATAACCCCAAACCGGATTCTTCATAAAAGGCCACACACAGAAACCTCCAGTCAGTCAGACTGAAAGTACAGGGCAGGAAGAAAATGTGGCGCGCGCTGGATATGTCTTACAATCGGATCGGTGGGATTATGCTGGGGGAACCATGGAGGCGTAAATCGGTACGTCGCGATAGCGGAAGAAATTACGCAAAGTTAACGTTGTATGCTCTTTGTCTCCCGAAGCCAGAACCGGGCTTTGCGCCCGGTTACTCTTGTATTAACCACATGTCCGACTCTTCGAACATCTCCTCAAGCATGCGGTTGAGCTTTTCACGGTCGCTTTTGCTGGCGTCGCTGTTCAGGCCGTTCGCTTGCATTGGCTTAACCGTCACGCTGGCATCAGGAAAAATCCGGTGCACGCGTTTTGTCAGTTCGGCCAGAATGATTTCCCTGGCTCCTTCCAGCCCCTGTACGTTTCGCTTGTCATAAACCAGTTCCACAAACATGATTGTTTACCTTATGGATATTACGCATGTGATTCAGCCTGAACGTAAAATACTACTGTATATGGGTACAGTCAAACGGCGTTCAGACTAAAGCATTGTCCAGAGCAATGCAGACAGCGTTGCCAGCCCGCCCAGAACAACCAAAAACACCGTCACGCCGCGAAGCTCTGCCAGCGAGGGGCGGGTGTATATGAGGTACGCCGGGATAAGGAACAGGATCACCGCGATCAGTGGTCCGCAGAACATTTCAATCAGGCTGAGCACATCCGGATTGGCATAAACAATGCCATAGGTCAGCAGGAACAGCGCCAGAGAGGCCAGCCGCTTGCTGGCGTTGGCCTTTTTGCCGGATACGCTGGCAGCCAGCTGACCAAACGTTTGTGCGACCGACAGACCTACGCCGAGGAAGGATTTCGTCATACCGATGATAGCGATGAGCGGGGCAATGTGGTAAATCAGGCTGAAATCACCGTTTCCCTTCATCACCGACAGCACATTCAGGTTTTCCGCCTTCGCTCGCACAAAGTTGTCATGGGGGATCCCCAGCACGCAGCTCAGCACGAAAAAGAGGATACTGGCGAAGATAGCTAAGTAGGCGATACGGATCACGAACAGTGCCTTTTTCTCACCCTCCGCTTTCCTCTCCCGGTAGTAAGAGCTCAGCGGGGAGACCATAGGCGCACAGCAAAACGAGAAGGTAATAAGCGGCAGCGTCAGCCAGATATTTTTCAGCGTTACCGGCAGCGGCGTGGCGTTCATTTCAGCGGCCGTATCGGTCAGGTTAGACAGATGCCATCCCGGGATAAGTGATACGGCGACCAGCAGTACAGATGCCGCGAACGGCAGCGCCAGTGCGCTCATAATGGCCACGACTCTGTCCCGGCCCTTGCTAAGCACCACATACAGCGCAGCAACCACGATAAACGACAATGGCCCACGGCTGAGGGCGGTAATATGCAGATGCTCCACCAGTAAATTACTCAGCGCATTAATCAGCGCCACCCCGTATACCAGGGTTACCGGGAAGAAGGTCACACAATAGAACAGGGTGATCAGCTTTTCACCCCTTCCGCTGAAGAAGGAGCCGAAGATCGGCAACGTGCCGTTTTCAGTCTTCTCTTCACGCATATACACACGACAAAGGAGTAAATGGGGGATCAGGGATAACGGCAGCCCCAGCAGGAGCATAACCAGAAAAATAACCGGACCACGGGTGCCGATTTCCACGGGAAGGAACAGTGTTCCCGCTCCGACGGCTGTACCATAAAGGCCCAGCGTCCAGATATTATCCTGCCAGTGCCAGTTAGAGCGTGTTGTAATATTAGCTGAGAGAGTTGTGGCTTTATTCATCATATTTTACCGCGTTGTTAGAGGGACGACGACTTATTTAGTTTTTATCTGTCTGTAGTCGTCGCTGCGCCATTACGTCACGGGTGGGAGGGGTTTGATGTTGCATACCGAAAACCTTATGTGTATGCCTGCAATAACTATCGTTATTCTTTGACGATGCTTTAACAGGCGGTTAATTAAGAAAGGGATTTGTTAAATTAACGAACAAATAACGACTGACTTTCCCTGCCTGCACGTCTGTTAATTAAAGAATAAACACCCTGTTTTATTAAGTACCATAAGGCGCCATCATATTGAAGGGGGGCTTATTTAATTATTTTATTGGGCGTGAAATTATCCCGTTATGCCTGAAATTAAAAAACAGAATGTAGACAATCGCGTAACCCGCTCGTAGCTTTCGAACCGTCTTGTAACATAACGCTCTCTTTATGGTGGCGAAGGGGTTCAGGACGTCGTATGCCTGCTATTAAACGCCCCATAAGAAAATCCTCTTCTATACTCAGTTACGTTTAGTGAAATATGCCGCCGCTCCACACGTCGCGTTTCCTTAATAGCGGCGGGCAGCAGGGGTATATATTCACGAAAACGCCTTAATAATGGTCAATTTTGCATTTTAGAGGGGGTTTCCTGGTATGTTGCATTCTCAATCCTCGCGGGTCGGCAGCATTTTGCTGCTGCTGACCGCGATAATAGCCTTCGCGGTGGCGCTATACGCCTGGTGGACGCCGCTTACCGGCGTCACTGGCACCATTGGCGCACTGGGCGTGGTCATTGCCAGCGTAGTGCTGGCGATACTGACCTTTATGTTACGTGCGGCATCGCGTCGCGGCGCGCGCGTTTTTCTGATTATTGTCACCCTGATGGTGTTGGCGGGTATTGCTTTCGCCGCCGCGCTGCTGCACCAGTACATCATAACGGCAGCCATGGTCGTCGGCCTGATTGGTCTGATTATGCTGAGCAGCCATTCCGCTCGTTACAACCATCCCGTCAGAAGCTGAGGAGCCGCCCGTGCACAACGATAAGCATTATCCCTTCATAAAAGTCAGCATGACGGCGCTGGCGCTGCTGGTCGCTCCGCTCGCGCTACAGGCGCAGGATAAGGCCGCTGAAGCCTCTCAGGGGACAAAGGAATCACTGAACATTGATGCGGCCGATCAGCAGGCGCCCGGAACCACAAAAACCACCGACGATGCCTCAACCGGCAGCGGTGATGGAAAGAAAGTCGCCTCGGCCAGCCAGCCAGCGACGCCGCTGGTGCCCGGCACCGCCACCTGGGACAGCTTCCACGGCCAGCTTAACGCGCAGAAATACAGTCCCCTGACCCAAATTACGGCGGATAACGTCGGGAAATTAACGAAAGTCTGGGAGTTCCATACCGGCGACGTCTCGGATGGTAAAGGCGATACGCCAGCTACCGTCTGGTCCGCAACGCCCATTTTCGCCAACGATACGCTCTACATCGGCACGCCATTCGATCGCCTGATTGCGCTGGATCCGGGGACGGGTAAAGAGAAGTGGCACTATGACACCAAATCGTCGCGCAAGGCGCTGACCCAGCCGGTGCTGAAAAATCGCGGCGTTTCCTACTGGCAGGCTAAAAATCCGGTGACAGGTGAGGCATGCCAGAAGATGGTCTATATGGGCACCGTTGATGGCAAGCTCTTTGCGCTGGACGCCGATTCAGGCAAACCGTGCAGCGGCTTTGCGAACAACGGCGTGCTGGATTTGAACCAGTGGAATACCGTTAACGCGAAGTATCCGCTCTCTGTCCTGCAACCGCCAACCGTTGTCGGCAACCATCTGCTGGTGGGCTGGGCCGGGAAGGACTGGGCCTATGCCGAAGCCCCTCCGGGCACCGTATTTTCAGTCAACGCCCAGACCGGTAAGCTTGAGTGGACCTTTGAGGCGATCCCGGCAGAGATCCGCAAGCGTACCGGTACTGCCAACGTCTGGACGCACATGTCCGCCGATGAGGCCAACGGGCTGGTCTATCTCCCGGTCTCATCGCCGTCTCCCAACTATTGGGGCGGCAACCGCGTGGACGCTATTCCGCTTGGCACCTCGACCACCGCCCTGGACATCAACACCGGTAAAGTGGTCTGGTCCCGTCAGTGGGTACACCACGACGTCTGGGATTACGATATCAACTCCGCCCCGACGCTGATGGACATCACCGTAGACGGCAAGCAGATCCCGGCGCTGGTGCAGGCCACCAAGCAGGGTTTCCTGTTTGTGGTTAACCGCCTGACGGGGGAGGACGTATGGCCAATCGAAGAACGTCCGGTTCCGCAGGGTGATGGGTCGGTTCAGGGTGAAGTTCTCTCGCCCACGCAGCCATTCCCGACCAAACCCGCGCCGCTGCTCGACCAGTCGAAAAAACCGGAAATCTGGAAGCTGGCGGATATCGTCGGTGGCGGCCAGTGCTCCCGCCTGTGGGATAACCTGACCTATGAGGGAATGTATACCCCGCCAACCACCAAAGGCGAAGGCACGCTCACCTATCCCGATAGCGCCGGCGGCGTCCAGTGGGGTGGGGTGGCGTTCGATCCGCAAAAACAGATCGCTATCGTCAACACCTCGCATATCGTCCAGTACGTGAAGCTGTACAGCCGTGAGGATTACGATAACGCAGACAAAGACTCCGGCAACGAAAGCGGCTTTGCCCCACAGGAAGGCGCCCCGTACGGTATGCGTCTGCTGGTGGCGAGCAACTGGCTGGGCATGCCGTGCTGGCAACCGCCGTTTGGTGAAATCGTGGCGCTGGACATGCACACGGGCGATGTGAAATGGCGTCGTCCGGTTGGCGCCTCCCAGCAGTATGGCTTCTTCATGCCGGAAAGCTGGGGTTCGCCTACCATTGGTGGTCCGGCAGTGACGGCGGGCGGCGTGATCTTCATCGGTGCTTCAATGGATGCCAAAGTGCGTGCCTACTCGGTAGAGAGCGGTGAAGAGCTGTGGTCCGATCAGGCCGAAGCTCCGGCGGTAGCGAACCCGTCCGTCTATGAATATAAAGGTCGCCAGTATGTGGCCTTCGTGGCAGGCGGGAATACGATCCTGAAGGATCAGGTGGGCGATCAGGTGGTGGTCTACGCCTTGCCGGAATAATTCAGCAGGAAGGGGAAATAAGCGTGGGGCCTGCGGGCCCCACTTTATTTTGCAGTAGTCGTTTTACCGACGCGTTATTTATCGGCTGATGCGCCAGCACGCGTTGACATCTGCTCGGCGGACTTCAGATGCTGCTCAACGACCGGAGTGTGCTCGTTGGCCAGAGCCTTCACATCCGGATCGTCGATTTTACTGGCGTCGCTCTTAAGCTTCGACAGCACCTTCTCGTGGTCCTTCACGCCAGCATATTCCATATACATTTTGTCAAAAGCGTCACCGCGCTGGTTTTCCAGCCTTGAGTTCAGGGCTTTATGCGCGGCGTCTGGTTCGGTCGGCAGCTCCACGCCCTTTTTCTGGGCAACGGTCTTGACTTTGGTCAGCGCGGCGCCGTGATCGTCGACCATTTTCTGGGCGAATGTTTTCACTTCACTGGTTTGGGCCTTGTCGAGGGCGAGCCTGGCGGCGGCAACTTCGTTGATATTGGCCTGCGCCATGTCCTTCAATGCTTTCTCGTCGCCGGAGCTGAGTCTGGCGTCCGGTTGAGCCTGGCCCGCAGTTTGAGTTTGCGCGGCGCTGGTTGTCTGGGCTTGTACGCCAACGGTGCTGAACATTGCTGCAACTGCTGATACGGCTAGCAGCCTTTTCAGGGTTTTACTCGTGTGCATATTGTTCTCCTGATGGTCATGGTACAGGTAAGTTTCAATTGCTTCAGGCGCAACCGGCAGATAAATGGCGACTGCACAGGTCAGTATAGTAGATGAACCTGCTGTACCCGCTGTTCAGGTCAGTGATGGCTGGTCGTGATGCTCAATCCTTCTACAATATTGATACGGATCATTTACATATTTGCTGCTAATGTTAAATATATAGATTCATCAACAGGAGGAATGATATGAAAAAAGCACTATTAGGGAGTGTATTGGCTTTAACAGTAGCAAGCTTCGGCGCATCTGCGGCAGATATGATTTCCAAGGATGAAGCGCACCACTTCAAGCTTGAATACCTTGGTAATGTATCTGTAGGGGCTTCAGGTGGACAAATTTCTTCACCTTCAGATCTTCATCAAAAACTCTCAAAACTGGCAGACGAGAAGGGCGGGAAATACTACGTCATCATCGCTGCCCGCGAGCATGGCCCTAACTTCCAGGCCGTTGCAGAAGTCTTTAAATAATTTTCTCAAATAACACAAAAACCCGCTTCTGGCGGGTTTTTTGCTTACAGACAGCCAAAAAAATGCCCCTGATGCGGGGCGAGTGTGAGTCAAAGCTTTTCTTATATTTATCTATTTTGTGCTCTAAGGCTTTGGGACAATAACACCTTGTTTAAATAATGCAATCTAAATGCATATTTAAATGCGACGGCAGCATACGTTACACAGATAGTCTACTCTTTACATACAGTTATGGTGAAAGGCAGTTAATCGTTAGCTGTCGCCTGCTGGAGAATGGAAACAGTAAACGGTTGCAAGAGGTAAACATGAACGTTGACGCACTGACGCAAAAGGCAGAAGAAGAAATTTCAGCGCTTATAACCAAAAAAATTTCAGAGTTACGTAAAAAAACAGGGCAGGAAGTGTCTGAAATTGAGTTTATCGCTCGTGAAGCCATGACAGGCCTCGAGGGGTATGAGGTAAAAATCAAACTTATTTAAGCGAAATTATTACCTGTTTCGGGACACTGGATAAATCAGAACGGCAAACGTCAGCTAAGACTATCCTGCGCGTGGCAGGATTGAAGCCAAAAAGCCCGGTGACGCTGCGCTTACCGGGCCTACAATTAACGCAATCCACAGGCCGGGCAGGGCGTAGCCGCCACCCGGGTTACCAGGCTTACACTATCGCGTTCGGGCACGCTTCTCCCTTTTCGAGTTGACGCAAATTCCCCAGCGTGGTTTCCGAAATGCTGATCAGCGCTTCGGCGGTCAGGAACGCCTGGTGTCCGGTGAACAACACGTTGTGACAGGCAGACAGGCGACGGAACACGTCGTCCTGGATCACGTCATTAGATTTATCCTCAAAGAACAGATCGCGTTCGTTCTCATACACATCCATACCCAACGCGCCGATTTTTTGCGTTTTCAACGCTTCGATAGCCGCCTGAGAGTCGATCAGCCCGCCGCGGCTGGTATTGATGATCATCACGCCGTCTTTCATCTGGTCGAACGCCGACTGGTTAAGCAGATGATAGTTCTCCGGGGTCAGCGGACAGTGCAGGGAGATAACGTCAGACTGCGAGAAGAGCGTTTTCAAATCGACATACTCCACGCCCAGCTCCAGCGCAGCGGCGCTTGGGTACGGATCAAACGCCAGCAGGCGCATGCCAAATCCTTTCAGGATGCGAAGGGCGGCCACGCCAATTTTGCCGGTACCGATGACGCCTGCGGTTTTACCGTACATGGTAAAGCCGGTCAGCCCTTCCAGAGAGAAGTTAGCATCACGGGTTCGCTGATAGGCACGGTGAATACGACGGTTGAGCGACATCATCATCCCGACCGCATGTTCTGCCACGGCTTCCGGAGAATAGGCCGGGACGCGAACGACCTTCAGACCCAGCTCTTTGGCGGCATCGAGATCGACGTTGTTAAAGCCCGCGCAGCGCAGGGCAATGTATTTCACGCCCTGTTTTTTCAACTCTTCCAGCACCGGTCGGCTACCGTCGTCGTTAACGAAGATACACACGCCTTCGCAGCCGTGGGCGGTTTTAGCCGTCTTTTCAGTTAGCAGAAAGTCGAAAAATTCAAGATCGAAACCGTACGTCTCGTTAACATGTTGCAGATACTTTTTGTCGTACTGCTTTGTGCTATATACCGCGAGTTTCATAAGACTTTCTCCAGTGATTTTGGAACCACGTTAGCATGTTTAAAATTATCTTACAATTTTTCAAAATTCATTGAAATCAATAAGTTCTATGAATTATTGTAGAGCATCTACTCTTAAAAATGGCATTACCTTCAACTGACTGGCTAAACATGCGACAATGAGCGGCAAGAACGGCTTATTTTTTTCGCAAAATCAGGATATTAACTGCCCATGAAGGGTAAATACAAAGCCGCAATCGCGCTATTACTGCTGCTATTTCTTGTGCCGCTGACGCTGCTGATGACGCTCGCCCAGTGGGTACCCACGCTCGCCGGGATCTGGCTCCCCGTTGGAACGCGCATCGCGTTTGAAAAAAGCCCACGGCTCACGCGCCACGCCCTGATCATCCCCGATCTCCGCTATCTGGTAGAAGAGTGTGAAATTGCCCGCGTGGAAAACGTGACTCTGTCACACCCCAGCCGCTGGGATCTGGATATTGGCGCACTTGAACTTAACTCTGTCTGCCTGAGCAAATTACCGCAATCGGCGCCATCTACGGTGGCGCCGAAAACGCTGGCGCAGTGGCAGGCCATCCTGCCCAACACCTGGCTGACCATCCATCGCTTTACCCTTTCTCCCTGGCAGCAGTGGGAGGGTGAGCTGCATGCCTCACTGACGCCAGCCCGCCAGGACATCACCTATAACGGCAAGCAGGTGAGCATTAAGGGGCAGTTGCGCGGCCAGACCCTCTCCATCAGCCAGTTCGATGTGCAACTGCCGGATCAGCCGCAGCCCGTGAAGCTGGTCGGTGAATTTACCCTGCCGCTGGTGCCGGACGGCGTGCCGGTGAAAGGGCATACGGTCGCGACCTTTAACGTGCCACAGTTATCATCGCTGGTCGATGCCGATCTGGACTGGGAGGACAATCAGGGCCAGCTGGTGGTCATGGCGCGGGACAACCCCGATCCGCTGCTCGATTTACCGTGGCAGATCACCGCTCAGCAGTTGACCATCAGCGACGGACGCTGGAACTGGTTAGCCTCCGACGTGCCAATGAGCGGACGCGTCGGGCTGAAAGTGGATAACTGGCAGCAGGGGCTGGAGAAAGCCACCTTCACGGGGCGGCTCAACGTGCTGACCCAGGGGGATGCGGGTAAGGGCAACGCGGTGCTGAATATCGGTCCCGGCTCGCTTAGTATGGAAAACAGCGCAATGCCGCTGCACCTGAGCGGGGAAGCCAAGCAAAACGATCTGATCCTGTATGCCAGACTCCCGGCGAAGCTGACCGGCAGCCTTTACGATCCGCAGCTTACGTTTGAACCCGGCGCTTTATTGCGTTCGCGCGGGCGCATCATCGACTCGCTGGATATCGATGAGATCCGCTGGCCGCTGGCGGGCGTGAAGCTCACGCAGAAGGGCGTGGACGGCCGCCTGCAAGCCATTCTGCGGGCGCATGAAAACGAGATGGGCGATTTTGAGCTGCATCTGGACGGCCAGGCTAACGACTTTTTACCGGACAACGGTTTGTGGCAGTGGCGCTACTGGGGTAAAGGGAACTTCACGCCGATGAACGCGCGCTGGGATGTCCGGGGAACCGGGGAGTGGCGCGACAACGTTATCGAACTGACCGATCTTTCCACGGGGTTCGACAAATTGCAGTACGGTACGATGCTGGTCAGCAAGCCGCGCCTGGTGCTGGATCACCCGGTGCGCTGGTCGCGGGACCCGGATAACCCCACCTTTAGCGGCGCGCTCGCGCTTAACGCCGGGCAAACAAGCTTTTCAGGCGGAAGCGTGCTGCCGCCGTCCGTTTTGACCTTCAGTGTTGACGGGACAGACCCGACGGTGTTCCAGTTTAAAGGGAACCTGCATGCGGACGACATCGGCCCGGTCCAGGTGAATGGACGCTGGGACGGCGAACGCCTTCGCGGTCAGGCCTGGTGGCCAAAACAGTCTCTTACGGTGTTTCAGCCGCTGATCCCGCCAGACTGGAAAATGACCCTGCGCGGCGGCGAAATGTACGCGCAGGTGGCTTTCTCTGCGGCGCCCGATCAGGGGTTTGAGGCCGGGGGGCACGGGGTGCTGAAAGCGGGCAGCGCGTGGATGCCGGATAACGAAATCAACGGCGTGGATTTTGTTCTGCCGTTCCGCTTAAGCCAGGGTACCTGGTCGCTGGGCACGCGCGGGCCGGTAACGTTACGAATCGACGAGGTGAAAAACCTGGTCACAGCCCGAAATATCACCGCGGATCTCCAGGGCGATTATCCCTGGACCGAAGCGAACCCGCTCCTGCTCACCAACGTGAAGGTGGAAGCGCTCGGCGGGAAAATCACCATGCAGCAGTTGAGAATGCCGCAGCATGATCCGGCTTTACTGCGCGTGGATAATATTTCCTCCAGCGAACTGATAAGCGCGGTGAATCCGAAGCAGTTTGCCATGTCCGGCCCGGTGAGCGGCGCGCTGCCGTTCTGGCTGGACAATGAAAAATGGATCATTAAAGATGGCTGGCTGACCAACCCGGGGCCGATGACGCTGCGCATCGACCAGGACACGGCGGATGCCATTGTGAAAGACAACATGGTTGCCGGGGCGGCGATCAACTGGCTCCGCTATATGGAAATTTCGCAGTCGTGGACAAAACTCAATGTGGATAATCTGGGTGTGTTAACCATGCAGGCGGCCATTAAAGGCACCAGCCGCGTCGAGGGCAAAAGCAGTTTCGTAAACCTGAATTACACCCATGAAGAGAACATTTTTACCCTCTGGCGCAGCCTGCGCTTTGGGGACAATCTGCAAACATGGTTTGAGCAACATGCGGCGATACCCCTTCTCCGCGGTTCGACAGGCAAGGAAAGTGAGGAACAACAATGAAAAAGAGGGCTGGTGTACTCACCGTGGCCGTCGTCGCGCTGCTGTCAGGCTGCACGCCGCGCATTGAAGTGGCGGCGCCCAAAGAGCCGATCACCATCAACATGAACGTGAAAATCGAGCATGAAATCCATATCAAGGTGGATAAAGACGTTGAAGCCCTGCTGAAATCCCGCAGCGATCTGTTCTGAGGATGTCATGAAACGATTTGCTCTGATGTTACTGGCGCTGGGGATGAACGTTCACGCCGCCACGCTTACGCTCAACGATGCGCGTGCCCAGGGGCGCGTAGGGGAAACCCTGAGCGGCTATCTTGCGCCCGTTCAGCACGACGCTGAAACCCTGGCGCTGGTGAACCGTATCAACGCCGCACGCACGGAAAGTTACCAGCAGCTGGCTGACAGTAATAATTTACCCGTCGACGAGGTGGCGAAAATGGCGGGACAAAAGCTGGTGGCCCGCGCGCAGCCGGGTGAGTACGTGAAGGGAATTAACGGCAAGTGGCTGAAAAAATAGCTAGCGATAACGCCTGCGGTATTCGCCCGGCGAAACCCCGAAACGCTGCTTAAAGGCGGTGGAAAAATGGCTATGGTCGGTGAAACCCCAGCTGTAGCCAATCCCCGCCAGCTTTTCGTCATCGCTGATGGAACGCAGCGCCTGAGCGCATAAATCGAGGCGACGGTTCTTAATATACTGCGCTACCACCAGCCCTTTCCCGGCAAACATGCGGTACAAGCTACGCACGGACATGCCGCTCTCTGAAGCTATCCACTCCGGTCTTAACGCCTCCGACTGAATATGATCATCAATCAGGGACAGAACGTGGCGGAACTGACGCTCCTTGCGCGGCAGCACCTCGTCACGCTGCTGGAAGGCCGGACGCAGCAGACACACCATCGCCTCAAGCGCCGCTTCGCTTTCACTGGCGCTGAGATCGGCATTGCCCATGCTCTCCTGTAGCAGTCGGTAGCTCAGCTGTACGGTAGGCAGATTGCGGGAGAGGGGCAGCGCGCACCTCACTTCCTGAAAACGCGCGTGTTGCTCAATGATTTGTCGCGGGAGCAGGAGCGAAATCTGGCGGGAACGCTCCTGCCAGTAAATGGAGCACGGGCGGGAGGCGTCAATCAGCGTGATATCCCCGGCTTTCAGCATCGCGCGCTGGTCGTCCTGTTCGATTCCGGCGCTGCCTTCCAGCTGAAACACGGTGTAGAACCAGGCGTCGTTGCCGTTTTTGATCTCCTGACGGGTGCGAAACAGGTTAACGCCTGCGGCGGTCACCGTGCTCAGCTTCAGACTTTGGGTGTAGCTGGTTTCCAGCTCGCCGAGAAACGCCCCCTCTAACGGACGTGCCGCAAAGCGCCCACAAACCTGGTTAATTTGCGCCAGCCACTGCTGAAAAATGTCCTGTTCGCTTGCACACGCCATTGATGTTCTCGCTGCACCGTCACTGTTTTCGCATTGTTGCATTTATGTTGCATTTTGTCAGGGCTACGAGGCTGACTATAGGAAAGAACACTCAACGGTTACAGCGATATAAGCGGGAATTATCACGATTTGCGGACCCTGTCACAGCTGGCAAAGCGAATGTCACACAGACAAAAGCAGGAATGCGAATCCCCTCTTAGACTGCATACACACCCTGCGAAGCATAACGAAGGAGTATCCTATGTCCGAATCACACGTCGCCATCCTGCCGGGCGTGCAGCAGTTTTTAGATCGCCAGCACGGCCTGTGGATCGAAGGGCGTCTGGCGGCATCCGATAGCGAAAAGCGTCTGAACGTCTACAACCCGGCGACCGGAGAGGTCATCGCCTCCACCGCCGATGCCAGCGTCGATGATGTCGATCGTGCGGTGATGTCTGGCTGGCGCGCCTTTGTCGCCCGAAGCTGGGCCGGACGGCTGCCGGCAGAGCGTGAACGCATCCTGCTGCGGTTTGCGGATCTGGTGGAACAGCATGGCGAAGAGCTGGCACAGCTCGAAACCCTGGAGCAGGGGAAATCGATTAACATTTCCCGCGCCTTCGAGGTGGGCTGCACCCTGAACTGGATGCGCTACACGGCAGGGCTGACCACCAAAATTGCCGGTAAAACCCTCGATCTCTCAATTCCACTGCCGCAGGGCGCGCGTTATCAGGCGTGGACGCGTAAAGAGCCGGTGGGCGTTGTGGCGGGGATTGTGCCGTGGAACTTCCCGCTGATGATTGGCATGTGGAAAGTGATGCCTGCGCTGGCGGCAGGTTGCTCCATCGTGATCAAACCGTCGGAAACCACGCCGCTCACCCTGTTACGGGTGGCGGAACTGGCGAGCGAGGCGGGGATCCCGGAGGGCGTTTTCAACGTGGTGACCGGCAGCGGCGCCGTCTGTGGCGCGGCGCTGACCTCGCACCCGCGCATTGCCAAAGTAAGCTTTACCGGTTCGACGGCGACGGGCAAGCAGATTGCCCGCGCGGCGGCGGATACGCTAACGGGCGTGACGCTGGAGCTGGGTGGCAAAAACCCGGCCATCGTGCTGAAAGATGCCGATCCGGCGTGGGTGATTGAAGGGCTGATGACCGGCAGCTTCCTGAATCAGGGGCAGGTCTGCGCGGCCAGCTCGCGTATTTATATTGAGGCTCCGCTGTTCGACACGCTGGTCAGCGGGTTTGAACAGGCCGTGAAATCCCTGAGCGTCGGGCCGGGCATGTCGCCGGAGGCGTTTATCAACCCGCTGGTGTCGCGCGCCCACTGCGATAAGGTCCAGGCGTTCCTGGATGAGGCGAAGGCGCACAATGCGGAGCTGATCGCCGGGAACCGGGGCCCAGACGGCAAAGGCTATTACGTTTCGCCAACGCTGGTGGTCAACCCGGATAATCATCTGCGACTGACGCGTGAAGAGGTCTTCGGGCCGGTGGTGAACCTGATCCGTGTGGCCGACGGGGAAGAGGCGCTTCAGCTGGCTAACGACACTGAATATGGCTTAACGGCCAGCGTCTGGACGCAGAACATCAGTAAAGCGCTGGCGTATACCGACAGGTTACAGGCCGGTACCGTGTGGGTGAACAGCCACACGCTGATAGACGCCAACCTGCCGTTCGGCGGCATGAAGCAGTCTGGCACCGGGCGCGATTTTGGCCCCGACTGGCTGGACGGCTGGTGTGAAACCAAGTCGGTGTGTGTGCGGTATTAAAAAAACGCCGGGTGGCGGCTACGCCTTACCCGGCCTACGGGATCGAGGAAAAGGTTGGTTTTGTAGGCCGGGTAAGCGCAGCGCCACCCGGCGTAACTTACAGCGACCACCGATCCCGCCCGGCCTCCTT
>NZ_KQ089962.1:1874233-2938532 GCF_001037805.1 Enterobacter sp. BIDMC93 | reverse complement strand
AGGAAAAGGTTGGTTTTGTAGGCCGGGTAAGCGCAGCGCCACCCGGCGTAACTTACAGCGACCACCGATCCCGCCCGGCCTCCTTTGCCCTGTACAGCGCCGCATCGGCGCGGGCAATGATTTCCGGGCCGGCAAGCCCTGCGGTATAGCCTGCAATGCCCATACTCGCCGTCACACATTCACTCACCTTCGACGCGCTGTGCGGAATGGCTGCGTTGCGCAGGCCAGCCTGGATCCGCGCGGCGACTTTCTCAGCAACACATTCTTCGCAGTCAAAGAGGATCACCACAAACTCCTCGCCACCGTAGCGCGAAACCACATCCTCTGGCGTGCGCACCGAGGTGTTCAGCACCTCTGCCACCCGCGCGAGACACGCATCTCCGGCCTGGTGACCGTAGGTGTCGTTATACAGTTTGAAGTAATCGACATCCAGCATCAGCACCGCGAAGCGTTTGCCTTGCTCTACGGCATTTTCCAGCACCAGCTCCATCGCCCGGCGGTTGGCCGTTTTCGTCAGCGGATCCTGATGGGCCAGCGCATCCAGCCGCGAAATTAAACGCTGATTCTGCTGGTTGCGACGCCACGCCTCTTCAAACCAGCTCAACAGGATATAGCGCCCGCACACGAGAATGAACGTGAACACCACCCACAGCCCGGCAAAGCGATAATTAATTTCTTGATTCAGCAGCATGCTGGCAACCGGCAGGCTTACCCATAGCGGAACGGTGAAGCAGAGCAGCGCCACCGGCTGAAAATAGAGCGCGGTCATACCGGCCATCAGCAGGGTAACGAATATAGGCCAGGGATGAGGAAGCTGTAACACGTTGATAAACCAGTAACAACTTATCGACCACAGCAGGCTGCACATAAACAAAACGGCGCTGACGCCGCGGATGTGGCGCCAGGCCATGATCACCAGCGCCACGGAAAGGATCACCACGCCCAGCATGGAGGCGTCAATCATCTGCCGCAGAGGGGGGCTGATGTGCAGGAGGGCATCGATATGGCCGAACAGCGAATTGCGCAGCAGGACCATAAGGGCAAAGCTGGCATTCACAAAGGCGAGCCACGGCAGGTTCACGGCCAGCCCGTGAACAACCATTGATTTACGGGTAGGCCATATCGCGGGTTCGGGTGTGGCTGGATGTCTTTTTTCCATTGAAGAAAATTTTCCTTGAGCGGGCGGAACGTCCGCCCGCGAGTGCTGCCTTTACGGGGTCACAATGTTAAACCAGAATTCAAATTTATCCATGTAACCGAGCATGGCATCAAGTTTTGCGGCATCGCCGGTCACTTTGATATCGCCGTTATCCTGCGCCTGTTTAAGCGTCACTTCTTTCAGGATGATTTTATTCAGCGTATCGCGGTTGAGGGTCACGGTCGCGTCAGCGTCTTTCGCTTCGGCGTTCGCCGTGTGGTTCAGCACGCCATTTTCCAGCTCCAGCTTGTATTTACCGCCGTCGCTGCCGAGGTCGATGTTAAACACCGATTTTGCATCCGCCGCTTTTTCACCGTTAATGTGCACCGCCAGATAGTCAAAGAACATTTCTGGCGTCATCGCGCGCACGGTATCCGGGCTGGCGGTGTTCGGGGTCGGTCCTTTCACCACGCCGTTACGCAGCTCCTGCGCGCCGGTCAGGTAGAAGTTACGCCACGGGCCTGATTCAGCCTGATAACCCAGCTGCTCCAGCGCGTCCGCTTCCAGGTTTCGCGCGGCCTGATTATTTGGATCGGCAAAGACCACTTTGCTGACCACCTGAGCCACCCAGCGGTAGTTCCCCTGGTCAAAGTCGGTTTTCGCTTTGCTCAGGATGGCATCCGCACCGCCCATGTAGTCCACAAATTTCTTCGCGGCTTCTTCAGGCGGCAGTTCGTCCAGGGTCGCCGGGTTGCCGTCAAACCAGCCTAAATAGAGCACGTAGGTCGCTTTAACGTCATGGCTGACAGAACCGTAATAGCCACGGTTTGCCCAGGTATTGGCCAGGGAGTTTGGCAGTTTGAAGTTGGCGGCAATCTCGTCACGGGTCAGCCCTTCGTTCGCCATGCGCAGGGTCTGGTCGTTGATGTAACGGTAGAGGTCGCGCTGGCTTTTCAGCAGGTTAACCACGTTGTCGTTGCCCCATGTCGGCCAGTGGTGCTGCGCCATAATGATTTCGGCTTTGTCACCCCAGCGTACAATCGCCTGGTTGATGTATTTCGACCATGGCAATGGCTCACGAATTTTCGCCCCGCGCAGGGAGTAGGTGTTGTGCAGGGTATGGGTGACATCTTCCGCAGACTCGATCAGTTTTTTCTCTTCGATATACCAGAGCATCTCGGAAGGCGCTTCCGATCCCGGCGCGAGCATAAAATCATAGGTCAGGCCGTCGATCACCTCTTTCTGACCATCTTTCTCGATGATATTGGTCGGGGCGATCAGGGTCACCGTCCCGGCGGAGGTGGTAGTGCCGAGACCCGCACCGACCTGGCCCTTCGCATCCGGCTTCAGAAGGTTGCCGTACATATAGCTGGCGCGGCGGCTCATGACGTTACCCGCCATGATATTCTCCGCGACGGCGGCCTCCATAAATCCGGCGGGCGCGTAGACTTTCACCTTGCCGGACTTCACATCTGCTTCATCCACCACGCCGCGCACGCCGCCATAGTGGTCAACGTGGCTGTGGGTGTAAATAACGGCGACCACAGGCTTATTACCGCGATTTTTATAGTAAAGATCCATCCCGACTTTGGCCGTTTCCGCCGACACCAGCGGGTCGACCACGGTAATGCCTTCTTTACCTTCAATAATGGTCATGTTTGACAGGTCGAGGTTACGGATCTGGTAAACGCCTTCGGTCACTTCAAACAGACCGCTGATGTTAATCAGCTGGGACTGACGCCATAAGCTCGGGTTAACCGAGTCGGGCGCCTTATCGCCTTCTTTGATAAAAGCGTACTGCTGCGGATCCCAGACGGTGTTGCCTTGCTCACCTTTGATAATGTCCTGAGGCAGCGGGGCAATAAACCCTTTGTGGGCGTTGGTAAAATCGGTGTTATCGGAGAAAGGAAGCTGGTTGAAGAGTGCGTTGTTGGCCTGTTGCGTTGCTGCGGTGGCATCCTTAGGTGCTTCTGCGGCCCAGGCGGAACTGGCAGAAATAAAACATCCCGCCAGCGCGAGACTCCTGACGATCTCATTGATTCTCATCCTAAAACCTCTCAGTAAACTGTGACGTTGTTTGTGGAGACTCCGAATCCTGGTGAAAGTGTGTCAAGAAATGCAAAAGGATTAAGCGAGGTAACAATAACTATAATCGGGGAGAGTAATTCAGCAAGTAAGCGGATGAAAAACCGGGCATTACGCCCGGTCGGTGGGTTATTTCTGCTCTTTTTTCTTGCCGAGCGTTGGCGTCTCGTCAAAGAAATTCCACGGCTTGAGTAACGTGTGCACCCATTCCGTCGGCATTATCGGCCACTCCTCGGCACGGGCGACATGGGTGGTGCCGGTGGTCATCCAGATGACGTTATCCTGGTCGTTCAGCGACTCGTTATCTTTGCTGTACTGGCCGAGGCCGGTATCGTGCGTGGAACGGTTCGGGTATTTTCCCTCCGGGTACATCTCGTCGGGATGGTAACGCGTCACCCACAGCTGTTTATCCATAAAGCTCAGGCGGTGATAAATCCACTCGTCCGGGGCAAACTTCGCGCCGGACGCTACCGGGTGTGTACCGCCCGCGTAAGGGATGATCTGATACGAGACCGGGTTGCCCATGCGGTTCTCTTTGCTGGTATTGCTCAGCAGGCGGATGGTGCCCGGGTCAAACTTCTGTGCCGCCTGCTTTTCGGTATCAATATCATACTGATTAACCTGCATGGTGCTGGTGCGCGGTCCGCCAGCGGTGTTCGGTTTGACGTCCGGATCCATGGCCACCAGCTTATTGTTGATGCCGTCCACGTCCATATCCAGACGGAAGTTGTAGATGTGCTGGTGGGTGGTACCGACAATATTATGGTCGATCAGCGTTCCGTATCGGGTGTCATCCTTCGCGGTGGCATCATGCATGGTTTTCGTCTGCACGCCTTTCACCGCTTCAATGCCCGTAGCCCCTGCATCAATGCCGATAGTGCCGTTTTCGTGGAATACCCAGTCGAAGATGTAATCGTAGTTACCCACGGTGCTGACCCAGCGCACCACCAGCTCGCGGCGTTCGGTGCTGACGTTGGGTTTACCTAACTCCTGATGCTTATATTCCGGCCCGGCGTAACGCTCGAAAATGGCGATCGCCCGGGGGATCTCCATTGGCGCGCCGGTGTAATCCGGGATGGTTTCGTTGAGCATCACGGCGTTAGACGGAACATCCTTGCCGCGCACCAGCGGGGAGGTCAGGGTACCCATGCCGTAATCGCCGGAGTCCAGGTAGGCTTTAAAGTACCAGCCGATATCCGGGTCGCCGTACGGCACAATCATGCCGCCGAGCGATCCCTGATACATCACCTGTCGCTTTTTGCCGTTGTCGTTATAGGTCACGGTGGAGATTATCGGGCCGACGCGTGAGTCCAGGCTCAGATGAAAATCCCAGTTCTGCCAGTGCACCCTGTCCCCGGTGATGGTGTAGTTCTTGCCTTTCGGCTCGATAATTTCCAGCGGTTTTTTCACCGTTTCAACGCGGTCGCGGCCATCATAAGGGCGCGGCGTGAGCGGAACCGGCACGACCGGGCCTTCCTCAATCTTCTGGATTTTCTTCTGCTCGAGATCCACCACCGCAACCAGGTTTTCGATCGGGTGCGCCCAGTAGTTACCGTCGCCTACGTCGAGATAGCTGATCACTTTCAGCAGGCGGTCTTCCTGTTTCAGCCCATCCTTGCCGTCAAAAAAGCCGACGGTAAGCGGAGTGGTGATCACTTTCTTCGGGTCGGTAATGCCGCGCTTTTTCAGCACGGCGGCAAACTCCGGGCTTTCATTGATGATCTGCTGCACGGTATTGAAGTCATCCAGCAGCACCATGCCGTGCGCGTCTTTGATCGGCTCCCAGCGGAGGATCTTTTTGTCCTTCAGATCCACCCGGCTTTCGATGATGTGTTTACCATCAAGCATGATGATATTGGCCTGGCGGGGCGCATCCACCGCCGTGCCGTTAAGCACAAAGTCCCAGACTTTGGCCTTTTCTGGCTCCGCCAGCGCAATCTGGGTAAAGCGGGTATTGGGTTTAAAATCCGCAGAGGCTTTCACAATGGCTACGGCCTGGTTGATTTCATCAGCCGTCAGCGCGTTTAACGGGTGGGGGCTTTTTTCAACCTGGAATGTCTGATCAAGACCGGACTGAAAAACATCGTTGATAAAGGTCTCCGGGATAAACGCCTTATTGTTCTTCATCACCACGGGCACCTGGAGCGTCAGCGGTTTGCCGTTAACGATGGCGGTATTTGCGCCGGGTTTGACCTTCACAAAGGCACCGTCTTTGACGATGGTGAACATCTGGGCGTAATCATCCCACTGCACGTCCGCGCCAAACGCCTGAAGCGTTTTGTCCATCGGGACCATATGCGCCTCGCTGCCGTGAGCGTAAACAGGGGATTGCCAGGCGTAACAGAGCGCAACGGCCATGGCCAGTGCCGTTCTACGGGCAGAAAAAGAAGAATTGCTTCCCATCGCAGACCTCATCTTGTTGTGTTTATTGTGTTGTGTCAGCCTTATCCTGACAGGCGCGCACGAAAAGCGTTTGCCTGCATCTGCCAGGTTGTTTGTCAGTCTTGCCAGGTTAAAAAAAGAGCGGGGGTAAATCACACCCCGGTCAGGTAGTTGTAGGCCGGGTAAGCGGAGCGACACCCGGCAAGAAAGAGGTGCGTCAGAAGTCACCCTGCTGGCGCGCCACCAGCGTCAGGATGGAGTAGAGCGCCACGGCCTGCTGGTGCTGGTTGAAGATCTCCACCGCCCATTCCACCACGCCGGTGGGTTTTTCCTCGGCAGTGCGCTGTTTCTTCAGCGTTTTACGTTTACAGGTCAGGCGCACCTGAATGGTATCACCCGGCTTGACCGGCTCGATAAAGCGCAGGTTTTCCATGCCGTAGT
Organism: Enterobacter sp. BIDMC93; assembly: GCF_001037805.1. Taxonomy (NCBI): domain Bacteria; kingdom Pseudomonadati; phylum Pseudomonadota; class Gammaproteobacteria; order Enterobacterales; family Enterobacteriaceae; genus Enterobacter; species Enterobacter sp. BIDMC93. The sequence continues at coordinate 2,932,486 of NZ_KQ089962.1, read as the reverse complement.
TGGCAATAACCGGCCCAACCCCGGCATCGACAAACAGCCCCGCCGCGGCGGAAATCAGGAAATAACCGTGTACCACGCGCTCACCAAAAATCGACTCCGCCGCGCCAATTTTGTCCATATGGGCGTAGAAATGATCCCCGCTCAGGCAGGCAAAATTCACGATATCCGCTTCCGTCAGGGTACGACGCGGGGTCAGCAGGCTGTCGCTCGGCTGTAACTCCTCGAAGTATTTACGGAAGGGATGAACGCGATCTTCCTGCACCTCCGCGCCACGGACCCACTGTTTACCGATCGCGGCGAGCATGGACGGGCTGCCCTGAATGGCCGTGCGCTGAAGATAGTGCTTCACCGCGCGCAGGCCGCCCAGCTCTTCGCCGCCGCCCGCACGTCCCGGACCACCGTGCACCAGTTGTGGCAGCGGTGAACCGTGGCCGGTGGATTCTTTCGAGGATTCCTGGTTGAGGATCTGAATGCGTCCGTGGGCGCGCGCGGCACCGGCAATAAACTGCCGCGCCACGCGGGTATCTGCCGTAACCAGCGTTCCCGCCAGGCTGCCGCCGCCCGCCCGCGCCAGCTGCATGGCGTGTTCGGTGTTACGGCAGGGCATCAGGGTTGCGACGGGGCCAAAGGCTTCGGTGGCGTGGACGGCCGGGGTTTCGTCCGGCTGCGGGCAGAACAGCAGGGTGGGCGGGAAGAATGCGCCAGCCGCCTGCAAATCGGCTTTACCACCCAGACGGATCTGGCAGCCCGCGGCAAGGAGATGATCGACTTTTTCCTGCACGTCAGCACGTTGCTCACCGTTGACGAGGGCCCCCATCTTCACCCCTTCCTGGGCCGGATCGCCGACGACCACTTTCTCAAGCCGCGCAATCAGCGCCTGGCTGACGGCGTCAATCTGCGCTTCCGGCACGATGATGCGGCGGATGGCGGTACATTTTTGCCCGGCTTTGGCAGTCATCTCGCGCACCACTTCGCGAATAAACAGTGCAAACTCCGGGTGTTCCGGCGTCACGTCCTCACCCAGCACGCAGCAGTTGAGAGAATCTGCTTCCATGGTAAACGGAATGGAATGCGCGACGATATTTGGGTGGACGCGCAGGCTCTGCCCGGTGCTGGCCGACCCGGTAAACGTCACCACGTCCTGGCTGTCGAGCTGGTTCAGCAGATCGCCCGCGCCACCGCAGATCAGGCTGATGGCGCCGTCCGGCACCAGTCCGCTCTCGACGATCGCTTTCACCATCGCCTGAGTCACCTGCGCGGTGGCGGTGGCGGGCTTGATGATGGCGGGCATCCCGGCAAGCCAGGTGGGCGCGAGCTTTTCCAGCATCCCCCAGCACGGGAAGTTGAACGCGTTGATATGCACCGCCACGCCGGATTTCGACGTTAACACGTGACGTGCCGCAAAGCCGCCTTCCTTCGACAGCGGGATCAGCTCATCCTCCGGCCACAGGGTATCGTCCGGCAGCTCACGGCTGCCGAGGCTTGCGTAGGTGAAGAGGGTGCCGATACCGCCTTCAATATCCACCCAGCTGTCGGCCTTCGTCGCGCCGGTCTGGGCTGACAGGGCATAAAAGCGATCCTTCTGGCTCAGCAGATGTTTGGCCACCGCCTTCAGCATGGCGGCGCGCTCGATAAAGCTCATTGCACGGAGCGCTTCTCCGCCGTGTTCAATGGCGTAACGGCGCGCGGCCGCCATATCCAGCCCTTCGCTGGTCACTTCATATAGCGTTTCCCCGCTGATGGCGTGGGTGATGTTGCGCTCGCGGCCCCGGCCCGATTGCCAGGTGCCGGACAAGAAGCTGGCTAACTGCTGCATTTCTTCTCTCCAGATGTTTCGTGATTTCACTATCAATAGTTTGATCGTGAATCATAAAAATCAAGCTGAGTTTTAATGAATTGTTAACGTTGTGATCTGTATTGCTTAGCCTGACCACCCGAAAGTCTTGCGTTATCGGCCTTTCATCAAAAGGCTTGCGAGCGTCGTCACAAAATAAACAAACGCTTCTTGGGGTTATATTTAACCTTTGTGTAACTTTTAAGAAACCAAATGATTCACCATTTTGCTATTTGTGGTGATTTAACGAATCACAAAGGTGGTTATGTGACGCAAGAACAACGCTTTGAGCAACGCATCGCACAGGAGACGGCCATCGAGCCGCAGGACTGGATGCCGGATGCCTACCGCAAGACGCTGATCCGCCAGATTGGACAGCACGCCCACTCTGAGATTGTCGGCATGCTGCCGGAAGGAAACTGGATCACCCGCGCGCCGACGCTGCGCCGGAAAGCCATTCTGCTGGCGAAGGTGCAGGATGAAGCCGGACACGGCCTGTACCTCTACAGCGCGGCGGAAACGCTGGGCTGCGCCCGGGAGGACATTTATCAAAAGATGCTCGACGGCAAGATGAAATACTCCTCCATCTTCAACTATCCGACCCTGAGCTGGGCCGATATCGGGGTCATTGGCTGGCTGGTGGACGGGGCGGCCATTGTGAACCAGGTGGCGCTGTGCCGTACCTCTTACGGCCCGTATGCCCGGGCGATGGTGAAAATCTGTAAAGAAGAGAGCTTCCATCAGCGTCAGGGTTTTGAGGCCTGCATGGCGCTGGCGCAGGGCAGCGAAGCCCAGCGGCAGATGTTGCAGGACGCCATCAACCGTTTCTGGTGGCCCGCGCTGATGATGTTCGGACCCAACGACGACAACTCCCCAAACAGCGCCCGCAGTCTGGCCTGGAAGATCAAACGCTTTGGCAACGATGAGCTTCGCCAGCGCTTCGTGGACAACACGGTGCCTCAGGTGGAGATGCTCGGTATGACCGTGCCGGACCCCGACCTGCGTTTCGATGAAGCGAGCGGCCACTACCGCTTCGGCGAAATCGACTGGCAGGAATTTGACGAGGTGATCAACGGGCGCGGGATCTGCAACCACGAACGTCTGGCCGCAAAACGTAAAGCCTGGGACGACGGCGCATGGGTGCGTGAAGCCGCTCTGGCCCACGCGGAAAAACAACGCGCCCGCCAGGCCGCATAAGAGGAATCAACCATGAGCAATGTTTACTGGCCGTTATACGAAGTTTTTGTCCGTTCGAAGCAGGGGCTGTCGCACCGGCATGTGGGCAGCCTTCACGCTGCCGACGACCGCATGGCGCTGGAAAACGCGCGCGATGCCTATACCCGCCGCAGCGAAGGCTGTTCCATCTGGGTGGTGAAGGCGAGTGAAATCGTCGCTTCCCAGCCGGAAGAGAGCGGGGAGTTTTTCGATCCGGCGGAAAGCAAGGTCTACCGCCATCCGACGTTTTACACCATCCCTGATGGCATCGAGCATATGTGAGGTTGGGGATGAACAACGTATCTGCTTATGCCCTGCGTCTGGGCGACAACGGTCTGGTGCTCTCACAGCGTCTGGGCGCCTGGTGCGGCCACGCGCCGGAGCTGGAAATTGACCTGGCGCTCGCCAATATCGGCCTTGATCTGCTCGGGCAGGCGCGTAATTTCCTGACCTACGCCGCTGAACGGGAGGGTAAGGGCGATGAAGACACCCTGGCCTATGGCCGCGATGAGCGTCAGTTCCGCAATCTGCTGCTGGTGGAACAACCAAACGGCAGCTTCGCTGACACCATTGCCCGTCAGTATCTGATGGATGCGTGGAACGTGGCGCTCTACGAGCGGCTGATCCATAGCAGCGACAGTCAGCTTGCCGCCATCGCGGCAAAAGCCATTAAGGAGGCACGCTACCACCTGCGCTTTAGCCGCGGCTGGCTGGTGCGGCTGGGGGACGGAACAGAAACCTCCGCACAAAAAATGCAGCAGGCGGTGGATAGCCTGTGGCGCTTTACGGCTGAACTGTTCGACGCCGACGACGTCGAACTGGCGCTAATTGATGACGGCGTGGCGGTTGATCCGCGCGACCTGCGGGACCCGTGGGAGCGCGAAGTGTTTGCTGGCCTGGCGGAAGCCACCCTCCGCGTGCCCGAAGAAGTGGCGTATCGCACGGGCGGCAAGAAGGGGCTACATACCGAACACCTCGGGCCGATGCTGGCAGAGATGCAGTATCTCCAGCGCGTTTACCCCGGCCAGCAGTGGTAAAGGAGGACGCCATGCAACGCCTCGTCGACATCGCGCCTGCACAAATCCCGCAGATTTGGGCGCTGTTAAGCCAGATCCCCGACCCGGAAGTGCCGGTGCTGACCATCACCGACTTAGGCATGGTGCGCAACGTGAAGGCGCAGGGGGAAGGCTGGGTCATCGGCTTCACGCCAACCTATTCGGGCTGTCCGGCAACGGAGCATCTGCTGGGGGCGATCCGCGAAACCCTGACCGGAAACGGCTTTAGCCCGGTACATATTGTGCTGCAACTGGAGCCCGCCTGGACCACCGACTGGATGACCGACGATGCCCGCAGGCGCCTGCGTGAATATGGCATCAGCCCGCCTGTCGGCCATAGCTGCCATGCCCACGTTCCCGCTGAGGTGAGCTGCCCGCGCTGTGCGAGCACCGATACCTCGCTTATCAGTGAATTTGGTTCTACGGCCTGCAAAGCGCTCTATCGCTGCAATACCTGCCGTGAGCCCTTCGACTATTTCAAATGTATTTGAGGCTGCCATGACAACGTTTCATTCATTAACAGTGGCAAAAGTAGAACCCGAAACCCGCGACGCGGTGACCATTACCTTCGCGGTGCCGCAGGCGTTACAGGAGGCGTACCGCTTCCGTCCCGGCCAGCATCTGACCCTGAAAGCCAGTCCTGGCGGGGATGAACTGCGCCGCTGCTACTCCATCTGCCGGAGCACCGCGTGCGGTGAGATCAGCGTGGCGGTCAAAGCCATCGAGGGCGGACGTTTTTCCCGCTATGCCCGGGACGAGATCAAACCGGGCATGGCGCTGGAGGTGATGGTGCCCCAGGGGAATTTTGGTTACCAGCCGCAGGCCGAACGCGAAGGCCACTATCTGGCGATTGCCGCCGGGTCCGGGATCACCCCGATGCTGGCGATTATGTCCGCTACGCTGGCCACTGAAGCCCACAGCCACTTCACCCTGATTTACGGCAACCGCAGCAGCCAGAGCATGATGTTTCGCCGGGCGCTGGCGGACCTGAAAGATAAATACCCGCAGCGTTTGCAGCTGATCGCCATCTTCAGCCAGGAGACGCTCGACAGCGATCTGCTCCATGGCCGCATTGACGGGGAAAAGCTCCAGGCGCTGGCAAAAACGCTGGTGAATTTCCGCCAGTACGATGAAGCCTTCATCTGCGGCCCGTCGGCGATGATGGATGAGGCTGAGGCGGCACTAAAAGCGCTGGGTATGCCGGAAAAAGCGATCCATCTTGAGCGCTTTAACACGCCGGGTACCGCCGTTAAACGGACAGCCAGCGTGCAGGCCGACGGGCAGAAGGTCACCGTCCGTCAGGACGGGCGCGACAGGGAGATCACCCTGACGGCGGACGACGAGAGCATTCTTGACGCGGCCCTGCGTCAGGGGGCGGATCTGCCTTACGCCTGCAAGGGCGGCGTATGCGCCACCTGCAAATGCAAAGTGCTGCGCGGAAAAGTCGATATGGCGACCAACTACAGCCTGGAGCCGGACGAGCTGGCCGCAGGCTATGTGCTGAGCTGTCAGGCGCTGCCGTTAACCGCCGATGTTATCGTCGATTTTGATGCGAAGGGGATGGCATGAGTGAACTGATTGTCACCCGTCATGACCGCGTGTTGCAGCTGACGCTTAACCGTCCGGCGGCGCGCAACGCGCTCAACAATGCGCTGCTCCTGCAAATCGCGGAGCAGCTTGAGGCCGCCGCCGCGGATGCTGAGATCGCCGTCTGCGTGGTGTACGGCAACGAACGCTGCTTTGCCGCCGGGGCCGATCTCAACGAAATGGCGGAGAAAGACCTGCCCGCCACCCTGAACGATATCCGTCCGCAGCTGTGGGCGCGGATCAACGCCTTCACCAAACCGCTGATTGCCGCCGTGAACGGCTTCGCGCTGGGGGCAGGCTGTGAGCTGGCGCTGCTCTGCGATGTCGTGATTGCCGGCGATAACGCCCGTTTTGGCCTGCCGGAAATCACCCTCGGGATCATGCCGGGCGCAGGGGGCACCCAGCGGCTGATCCGCAGCGTGGGCAAATCGTTGGCCAGCAAAATGGTGCTGACGGGCGAAAGCATCACGGCGGTACAGGCGCACAGCGCCGGGCTGGCCAGCGACGTCTACCCGGCCTCGCTGACACTGGAGTACGCCCTGAAGCAGGCGGCGCGGATGGCGCGCCACTCGCCGCTGGCGCTACAGGCGGCGAAGCAGGCGCTTCGCCAGTCGCAGGAAGTCCCGCTTCAGGCCGGGCTGGCGCAGGAGCGTCAGCTGTTTGCGCTGCTCGCGGCCACCGACGATCGCCGGGAAGGTATCAACGCCTTTTTACAAAAACGCACCCCAGACTTTAAAGGACGCTAATTGTGGAATCTATTCTGAGCCATGTTGAGCAGGGCGTAATGACCATTACGCTGAACCGCCCGGAGCGCCTGAACAGCTTTAACGACGTCATGCACCAGCAGCTTTCCGAATGCCTGAAGCAGGCCGAGCGCGATGACGCCATCCGCTGCCTGCTGATCACCGGGGCAGGACGCGGTTTCTGCGCCGGGCAGGATCTTAACGACCGTAACGTCGACCCGAACGGCCCCGCGCCCGATCTGGGCATGTCCGTTGAGACTTTTTACAACCCGCTGGTGCGCCGTCTGGCAAAACTGCCGAAGCCGGTGATTTGCGCGGTTAACGGCGTGGCGGCGGGCGCGGGGGCCACGCTGGCCCTCGGCTGTGACATGGTGATTGCGGCCCGTTCAGCCAGCTTTGTGATGGCCTTCAGCAAGCTCGGGCTGGTACCGGACTGCGGCGGAACCTGGCTGCTGCCGCGCGTGACCGGACGCGCCCGCGCCATGGGGCTGGCATTGCTGGGCGATAAGCTCAGCGCCGAGCAGGCACAGGCCTGGGGAATGATCTGGCAGGTGGTGGACGACGACCAGCTCTCCGCCACCGCACAGCAGATGGCGCTGCATTTTGCCTCGCAGCCGACCTTTGGCCTGGGCTTGATCAAGCAGGCGATTAACGCCGCCGAAACCAATACCCTCGACGCCCAGCTTGATCTGGAGCGCGACTATCAACGTCTGGCCGGACGCAGCGACGACTACCGGGAAGGCGTCAGCGCGTTCCTGGCAAAACGCGCGCCGAACTTTACGGGGAAATAAGATGGTGAATATCCATACGGTCGCCGTCATTGGCAGCGGCACCATGGGCGCCGGGATTGCCGAAGTGGCAGCCAGCCACGGTCATCCGGTTCTGGTGTACGACATTGATGCAGCGGCGATTTCCCGCGCCATCGACGGCATTCGTCAGCGGCTCTCCTGTCGCGTTGCGCGCGGAAAACTCTCTGCCGGCGCCGGGGAACAGATGCTCGCCCGCCTGACGCCGGTGACGACTATCAGTGCTCTGGCGAAAGCCGATCTGGTGATCGAGGCGGCCGCCGAGCGGCTTGAGGTAAAAAAAGCGCTGTTTACCCAGCTGGCAGAGATCTGCCCGCCGCAGACGCTGCTTGCCAGCAATACCTCGTCCATTTCCGTTACCGCGATTGCAGCGGAGATAAACCACCCTGAACGCGTCGCCGGGCTGCACTTCTTCAATCCTGCCCCGGTGATGAAGCTGGTGGAAGTGGTCAGCGGGCTGGCGACCTCTCCCGAAGTGGCCGATGCACTGTGCGAGCTGGCGTTGAGCTGGGGAAAGCAGCCGGTACGCTGCCAGTCCACGCCGGGGTTTATCGTCAACCGCGTGGCGCGCCCGTTCTACTCGGAAGCCTGGCGCGCGCTGGAAGAGCAGGTGGCAACGCCCGAGGTGATCGACGCCGCCCTGCGAGACGGCGGAGGCTTCCCGATGGGGCCGCTTGAGCTGACGGACATGATTGGTCAGGACGTCAACTTTGCCGTGACCTGCTCCGTGTTTAACGCCTTCTGGCAGGAGCGTCGTTTTCTGCCGTCGCTGGTGCAGCAGGAGCTGGTGCTGGCGGGGCGTCTGGGTAAGAAAAGCGGGCAGGGCGTTTACCGCTGGCTGGAGGAGAAACCCGCCGTCAGCTGGCTCGCCCCGGTCAGCGACAGCTTCAGCCCGATGCGCGTACAGCGAAGAAGTGACGGTGTCACGGAAATTGACGATCTGTTGCTGATCGAAACGCAGGGTGAAACCGCGCAGTCGCTGGCGCTGCGCCACGGCTGCCCGGTGGTGGTGGTCGACCGCATCGAGCGGGATGTGGCCGTGATAGCCGCCGCACCGGGCAACCCGCACGCCGCCACGCAGAAAGCCATTTACTGGTTGCAGCATCAGGAGAAACGGGTGGTACAGATTGCCGATTACCCCGGCCTGCTGGTCTGGCGCACGGTAGCGATGATTGCCAACGAAGCGCTGGACGCCCTGCAAAAAGGGGTCGCCAGCGAGCAAGACATCGATACCGCCATGCGCTTAGGGGTCAACTATCCCTGCGGGCCCATCGCCTGGGGCGAGCGCCTTGGCTGGCAGCGTCTGTTAACGCTGCTGGAGAATCTGCAACGTCACTACGGCGAGGAACGCTATCGCCCCTGTTCACTGCTGCGCCAGCGTGCGCTTCTGGAGAGTAGCTATGAGTCATAACGCCTGGCATAACGCCCGCGCGATGTATGAACGGGACGCCTGCGCGCAGGCGATGGGGATGGACATTATCGACATGGGCGAGGGCTACGCGGTGGTGACCATGACCATCACCCCGCAGATGCTCAACGGGCATAAAACCTGCCACGGCGGACAGCTGTTCTCGCTGGCCGATACCGCCTTTGCCTACGCCTGCAACAGTCAGGGGCTGGCGGCGGTGGCCTCAGGCTGCGCCATCGATTTTCTGCGTCCGGGCTTTGCCGGAGATAAGCTCACCGCCACCGCGCGGGTGAAGCATCAGGGCAAACTGACCGGCGTCTACGACATTGAAATTCAGAACCAACACCAGAAAACCGTCGCGCTTTTTCGCGGGAAATCGCACCGCACCGGCGGCAGTGTGACAGGAGAAGTCTGATGCGTGACGCATTTATTTGTGAGGGGGTGCGTACCCCGGTTGGTCGCTACGGCGGAGGATTATCCAGCGTGCGCGCCGATGACTTAGGGGCCGTGCCGCTGCGTGCGCTGCTGGCGCGTTACCCGCAGCTCGATCTGGAGCGCATAGATGACGTGATCTTCGGCTGCACGAACCAGGCCGGAGAGGATAACCGCAACGTGGCGCGCATGTCGGCGCTGCTGGCCGGGCTGCCGCAGACGGTATCCGGCACCACCATTAACCGCCTGTGCGGCTCCGGTCTGGATGCCATTGGCTTTGCGGCGCGCGCCATCAGGGCCGGGGATGGCGATCTGCTGATCGCCGGTGGCGTCGAATCCATGTCCCGTGCGCCGTTCGTGATGGGCAAAGCCACGGCGGCGTTTCAGCGTCAGGCGGAGATCTTCGACACCACCATCGGCTGGCGATTTGTGAATCCGCTCATGCATCAGCAATACGGAACTGACAGCATGCCGGAAACGGCAGAGAATGTAGCGGAATTGTTAAATATAAGCCGTGCCGATCAGGACGCATTTGCCCTGCGCAGCCAGCAGCGCACCGCGCGGGCGCAGCAGAATGGCGTTCTGGCGCAGGAGATTATCCCGGTACAGGTGGCGGGCAAAAAAGGTGCGGTAACGGAAGTGAGCGTGGACGAGCATCCGCGCGCCGAAACCACCCTGGAACAGCTTGCCGCGCTGAAAGCCCCGTTCCGTAAGAACGGTGTGGTGACGGCGGGGAACGCCTCTGGCGTCAACGACGGGGCGGCGGCGCTGATTATCGCCAGCGAGCCGATGGCGCTTGCCCAGGGGTTAACCCCGCGCACCCGCATTGTGGCCATGGCGACAGCGGGCGTCGAGCCGCGCCTGATGGGATTAGGCCCGGTGCCCGCCACCCGCAAGGTGCTGGAGCGTGCCGGACTCAGTATCACCGATATGGACGTCATTGAGCTTAATGAAGCCTTCGCCGCACAGGCGCTGGGTGTGCTGCGTCAGCTGGGCTTGCCGGATGACGCGGAGCATGTCAACCCGAACGGCGGGGCGATCGCGCTAGGTCATCCGCTGGGAATGAGCGGTGCCAGACTGGCGCTGGCCGCAAGCAATGAATTGCACCGACGCGGCGGTCGCTACGCGCTGTGTACGATGTGCATCGGTGTGGGTCAGGGCATTGCCATGATCCTTGAGCGTGTTTGAGCGAACAATAATGTGAGTACCCTGCGATGATAAATACAACAAAGCTTGATCCGATCGAAACCGCGTCCATTGATGAATTGCAGGCGTTGCAGACCGCGCGCCTGAAGTGGACGCTGCACCACGCCTACAACAACGTTCCGATGTACAAACGCAAGTTTGATGCCGCGGGCGTTCACCCTGACGACTTCACCGAGCTGGCGGACCTGCAAAAATTCCCGTGCACCACCAAGCAGGATCTGCGCGACAACTACCCGTTTGATACCTTTGCGGTGCCAATGGAACAGGTGGTACGCATCCATGCCTCGTCGGGCACCACCGGAAAGCCGACCGTGGTGGGGTATACCCAGAATGATATCGACAACTGGGCCAATATCGTCGCCCGTTCCCTGCGCGCCGCCGGGGGCAGCGCGAAGGATAAAATTCACGTCGCCTACGGTTACGGGCTCTTCACCGGCGGGCTGGGGGCGCACTACGGTGCCGAGCGTCTGGGAGCGACGGTGATCCCGATGTCCGGCGGCCAGACGGAGAAGCAGGCGCAGCTGATCCGCGATTTCCAGCCGGATATGATCATGGTGACGCCGTCTTACTGCCTGAACCTGATTGAAGAGCTGGAGCGTCAGATGGGCGGCGATGCCAGCGCCTGTTCCCTGCGCGTCGGCGTGTTTGGCGCCGAGCCGTGGACGCAGGCGATGCGCCGCGAAATTGAAAAACGGCTGGGCATTACCGCGCTGGATATCTATGGTCTCTCCGAAGTGATGGGGCCGGGCGTGGCGATGGAGTGTCTTGAAACCGCCGACGGCCCGACCATCTGGGAAGATCACTTCTTCCCGGAGATCGTCAACCCGAATGACGGCACGCCGCTGGCCGACGGCGAGCAGGGCGAACTGCTGTTCACCACGCTGACCAAAGAGGCGCTGCCGGTGATCCGCTACCGCACCCGCGACCTGACGCGCCTGCTGCCGGGCACCGCACGCACCATGCGTCGGATGGATCGCATCAGCGGGCGCAGCGACGACATGCTCATCATTCGCGGGGTTAACGTCTTCCCGTCACAGCTGGAAGAGGAGATCGTTAAGTTCGAACACCTTTCGCCGCACTATCAGCTGGAGGTGAACCGCCGCGGGCATCTTGATTCACTTTCGGTGAAGGTCGAGCTGAAACAGAGCAGCTTAACGCTGACCCATGAACAGCGCTGTCAGGTCTGCCATCAGCTGCGTCATCGGATTAAATCGATGGTGGGGATCTCGACCGACGTGATGATCGTGAACTGCGGCAGTATACCGCGCTCCGAGGGTAAAGCCTGCCGGGTGTTTGATTTGCGTAAAGTGGCAGCCAACGGTTGAATTTCCCTCACCCCAGCCCTCTCCCAAAGGGAGAGGGTGTATTAAGTTCCCTCTCCCTTTGGGAGAGGGTTAGGGAGAGGATACACCCCAGATTCGTATGCTATGATTCATCCAGGAAAAAAATAACAACAGAATGAATCACATGAATAAACTTGATGCCTTTATCCAGCACGCAGTCAGCTCTGTTCCCGTCAGCGGAACGTCGCTTATCTCCTCGCTGTATGGCGATGCGCTTTCCCATCGCGGCGGAGAGATCTGGCTCGGCAGCCTGGCGGCTCTGCTGGAAGGGATGGGTTTCGGGGAGCGCTTTGTGCGCACCGCGCTGTTTCGCCTCAACAAAGAGGGCTGGCTGGACGTGTCCCGCATTGGCCGCCGCAGCTTTTACCGTCTCAGCGACAAGGGGCTGCGTTTGACCCGCCGCGCGGAAAATAAAATCTACCGTGCGGAACTGCCGGCGTGGGATGGTAAATGGCTGCTGCTGCTTTCCGAGGGGCTGGATAAAACCACGCTCGCGGACGTGAAAAAACAGCTCATCTGGCAAGGGTTCGGCACGCTGGCGCCGAGCCTGATGGCCTCGCCGTCGCAGAACCTGGCGGACGTGCAGTCTCTGCTGCATGACGCGGGCGTGGCGGAAAACGTCATTTTCTTTGAAGCCCATTCGCCGCTGGCCTTGTCACGCGCGGCGCTACGATCCCGCGTGGAAGAGTGCTGGCAGCTGACCGAGCAAAACGCGATGTACGAAACGTTTATCAACTCGTTCCGTCCGCTGCTGCCGCTGCTGAAAGAGGCGCCGCCTGAGGATTTGACCCCGGAACGCTGCTTCCAGATCCAGCTGTTACTCATTCATTTTTATCGTCGCGTGGTGCTGAAAGATCCGCTGTTGCCGGAGGAGTTACTTCCTGCGCACTGGGCGGGCCAGAGTGCGCGACAGCTGTGCATTAACATCTACCAGCGCGTGGCGGCGGGAGCCCTGGCGTTTGTCAGTGAGAAGGGGGAAACCTCCGTGGGCGAGCTGCCCGCTCCCGGCACGCTTTATCACCAGCGTTTTGGTGGTCTGAATATCACATAAGGAGAGGGTATGCCTGTTTATCAAATTGATGGTCTGACGCCGGTCGTGCCTGAAGAGAGCTATGTTCACCCGACCGCGGTGCTGATTGGCGACGTGATCCTCGGAAAAGGTGTTTACGTGGGCCCTAACGCCAGCCTGCGCGGTGATTTTGGCCGGATCGTGGTGAAAGACGGCGCGAACATCCAGGATAACTGCGTGATGCACGGTTTTCCGGAGCAGGACACGGTGGTGGAAGAGGACGGGCATATCGGCCACAGCGCGATCCTGCACGGCTGCATTATCCGCCGTAATGCGCTGGTGGGGATGAATGCGGTCGTGATGGACGGCGCGACGATCGGCGAAAACAGCATCGTCGGGGCGGCGGCGTTTGTGAAGGCCAAAGCGGAGATGCCTGCGAATCACTTAATTCTTGGCAGTCCGGCGAAAGCGATTCGTGAGTTAAGCGCGCAGGAAATAGAGTGGAAAAAGCAGGGCACGCGGGAGTATCAGGTACTGGTGGATCGCTGTAAGCAGACGCTGCATCAGGTGGAGCCGCTGCGGGAAGAAGAGCCCGGACGCAAACGGCTGGTCTTCGATGAGAATTTACGGCCCAAGTCGGCTGGCCGGGATAAATAAGGCCGTTCGTTCGCGCACGTTGATCAAGGCGTGAAGATGAACTTAATACGCTTCCGGCAGGGGCCGGTCAATCGACACCAGCTTTCCGCGCTTCATGGTGATATAGCCCCCGGCTTTGAGATCTGCCAGCACGCGAAAGACATGCGTGCGTGACAGGTTAGTGCGCTTAATGATAAACAGCGCCAGGCCCTCATTCTCTCCCGTGTGGGTCTCCTGCCGATAGAGATAGCGGTACAGCATCGGTTTTATGGTCTGGTAGCTGGTGACCTGCCTGCGTTCATTGTGCAGGTCGATGGTGAAAATGGACATGTAGGTCAGTATGGTGGCCAGCGCCTGCATGCGCTCAGACCCGCCCTCGAAAAATAGCTGGTCGAAGTCGGCCCAGGCTATTCTCACCAGCTTCACCTTTGCACTGCTGCGATATTCATACTTCGCCAGTGGACAATACCTTTCCATTAACCCTATCGGCATATACTCGATAGTATTGCCAATATTTAGGCCATCATCAGGCATTAATATTGTCAGCGATCCTTCAGTGCAAAAATAGATATAGCCAGGCTCGACGGTGAATTTTTTATTTGCGGCAACGGTTAAGGCCTCGCCTTTACAAAGCATGTGCGGAAAGAATTGCCCAATATTGAGTTGCTGATAATAGGTATGGATATCCTGAAAATTCACGCTAAGCCTCTCCCCGCAACGTCTGCCGTGGTAACGAGTATAGCAGCAATAGCCCCCGGATTACGAACCGATAAATAACCAGTCCCATATGGGACTATGATGAGAAAGTATTCTGATTAGAATGGTCGTCAATGAGTTCGCATTAAAATTATCCGCCAACAGTAAATATCCAGGCGGCGCAATTAATCTACGAGGCCATTCAATGAAATTAACCCTAATTGCTAAACATCTGGCGCTTGCCGGTGTGTTGACGTCGCTGTCGCTTTCCGCGTTTGCGGAAGTGAAGCCGCAGGATGCCACTGCCACAACCCGGCAGGCAAATAACGCCCTGTATAAAAAATTACCGTTTGCCGATAAAACCGACTTTGAGAACGCCCATAAAGGTTTTATCGCCCCGCTGCCACAAAACATGATTAAAGGCGAGCAGGGGAACGTTATCTGGAACCCGGCGAAATATGATTTCGTGAAAGAGGGTGAAAAAGCCCCGGATACGGTAAACCCGAGCCTGTGGCGTCAGTCACAGCTGATCAACATTGGCGGGCTGTTTAAGGTCACCGACGGCGTGTATCAGATCCGCAATCTCGATCTCTCCAACATGACCATCATTGAAGGCGAGAAGGGCATCACCGTTATCGACCCGCTGTTAAGCGCTGAACCGGCGAAAGAAGCGCTGGATCTCTACTATGCAAACCGCGGCAAGAAACCGGTCGTCGCTGTGGTGATCACCCACAGTCACGTCGACCACTACGGCGGCCTGCGCGGTGTGGTTGACGAAGCCGACGTGAAGTCCGGCAAAGTGAAGATCTACGCCCCGGAAGGCTTTATGAAAGAAGCGGTTTCCGAAAACATTATGGCCGGGAATGCGATGAGCCGCCGTGCGAGCTATATGTACGGCAACCTGCTGAAGCCGGATGCAAAAGGCCAGGTGGGGGCGGGTCTTGGCACCACCACCTCTGCGGGTACGGTGACCCTGATCCCGCCGACCAACTCCATTACCCATACCGGTCAGCAAGAGGTGATTGACGGGCTGACCTACGACTTTATGATGGCGCCGGGCTCAGAAGCCCCGTCCGAAATGCTGTGGTATGTCAAAGAGAAGAAAATGATCGAAGCCGCAGAGGACGTGACCCATACCCTGCACAACACCTACTCCCTGCGCGGCGCGAAAATCCGCGATCCGCTGGCCTGGTCTAAGTACATCAACGCCGCCATTGAGCGCTGGGGCGCGGACGCGGAAGTGATTATTGCGCAGCACCACTGGCCGACCTGGGGCAACGAGAATATCGTCAAGCTGATGAAAGGCCAGCGCGATATGTATCGCTACATCAACGACCAGACCCTGCGTATGGCAAACAAGGGGCTGACCCGCGACGAGATCGCCGCTGAATTTACACTGCCGGAATCGCTGGAAAAACAGTGGGCGAGCCGCGGCTATTACGGTTCCGTCAGCCATGACGTCAAAGCCACCTACGTGTTTTATCTCGGCTGGTTCGACGGCAACCCGGCTACCCTCGACGAACTGCCGCCTGAACAGGCTGCGAAGAAGTTTGTGGAATACATGGGAGGGGCCGATGCCATCATGCAGAAAGCCAAAGCTGACTATCAGCAGGGCAACTACCGCTGGGTGGCGCAGGTGACCAGCAAAATTGTCTTCGCCGATCCGCAGAACGCTGCGGCACGTAATCTGGAAGCCGACGCGCTGGAGCAGTTAGGTTACCAGGCGGAAGCGGGCACCTGGCGTAACTTCTACCTGACCGGCGCGCAGGAACTGCGTAATGGCGTGAAGAAGCTGCCGACGCCGAACACCGCCAGCCCGGATACCGTGCGGGCGATGACCCCGGAAATGTTCTTCGACTACCTGGGCGTGCACATCAACGGGGTGCGGGCCGGTAACGCGAAAGCGGTCTTTAACATCGATCTCGGTAAGGATGGCGGCAAATACAAGCTGGAGCTGGAAAACGGCGTGCTGAACCATACCGCCAACGCGCAGGCGAAGGATGCCGACGCAACCATCACCCTGGACCGCACCACGCTGAACGACATCATCCTTAAGA
Organism: Enterobacter sp. BIDMC93; assembly: GCF_001037805.1. Classification (NCBI taxonomy): domain Bacteria; kingdom Pseudomonadati; phylum Pseudomonadota; class Gammaproteobacteria; order Enterobacterales; family Enterobacteriaceae; genus Enterobacter; species Enterobacter sp. BIDMC93. Next base: position 2,916,459 of record NZ_KQ089962.1, on the reverse strand, counting down.
AAGAGACGCTGAAGCAGGCGATGGATAAGGGTGACGTGAAGGTGAGCGGAGACGGAGCGAAGCTGGAAGAGATGCTGAGCTACATGGACACATTTGACTTCTGGTTCAATATTGTCACGCCATAAGTTTAGCGTTCATCCTGGTTAATTCTGGCGCCTTATTACGATAAGGCGCTATTTTTTTCATTCACGCATCGCCAGCGCGCTGGCGCTTGCCGGATCGAACAGCGAAATACTCTCGATCTGATCCAGCATGATCACTTTGCGAAAATCCATGGCGCTTTTGGGCTCCGAATCGAGCGTAATGTCATGCTCGGCATACCATTTGCTGTAGTTATGTTCGATACAGAGCTGCATGTTCTTCCCGTCACGGTAGCCGCTCAGCATCGGAATAAGCACGATATTGGCCGTTTTTTCATACTCCAGCGTGGCGGTATGGATCATGCCAATATAGATCCGCCGCGATTTCAGCGTGACGTGCGCCAGTTCACCTTCCTCCATGCACTGATAGAGCAGTTGTTCAATCCCGCTCGACTGCGCCAGCCGCTTGTACAATTTTTTCCGGCCATCGCCGTCCAGCCGCGCGCTTCCGGCCCAGTTCGATCGGTAGAGACAAAACAGGATCGCGAAGGTCAGCATCACCACCACCGGGGCCTGAATCCCCAGGAAGCTCCAGTTCATAAAATCAATTTGCCAGTCGGCATATTTTGCTGACGTGAAATGGAACGTGTTATCGGCGGCGGAGAGGGCGAACAACAGCAGCCACAGCAGGCCGGTGGCGATCACCCCCTGAAGAACAAAAATACAGCCATACAGTGCAACAAGAAAATAGACGTCCCAGCCAAAGGATCGCTTGATTTTAAACCGTGTTGAGAGGTCGCGGCTGGTGTACCAGTACCCGCATACCATCAATACCATGAATATTGCCGTTCCCATTTCAGGCCCTCTTCAGCGCGTTGACATGGCGCAGAAAGTCCTGCCGTACTTCGTGGCTTTTGTAGTTAACCGAGGCGTTTCCATCCTGATCGATGATGATGCGGTCGCCATCCTCTACGGCTTCGATAATTTCCTGGTGACTCATGACCTGCAACAAGGATTCCGGGCTGGAAAAGAGCGTCATCAGTAAATGTTTCATCGCGTGACATCCTTATGAATTAAAAGGATAAGTCTGGAAGATAAATGGCACCTTTGCCTTAAGGTTATCCCTAAAAAAACGGCAGCCTGGCGGCGAAATTCATATTTTTCACAAAATGGTTGTGCGTGGTGATATTCCATGTAACTGAAAAATAATAAGAATAAAAAATATATCTGCGCAAACTTGGACAAATAAAGTTAATTGTGTAAGTTTAAATTATGCGATTCCGCTACGTTGTTTACACCCAGGATGTGACCCATGAGCACGTTGCCGTCCGTCATCAGTCGGTTCGTTGATTACTACGCCACGCTGGATACCCAGCCACCTTCGGCGCTGGCGGGGATTTATCGCGCCGATGCCACGCTTATCGATCCCTTTGGCGAACACAGTGGGGTGTTCGCGATTCAGCGCTATTTCACCCATCTGCTGGCTAACGTCCAGCACTGTCGCTTTACCGTCGATGCACCGTTGCAGCAGGGCGATCGCTTTGTTGTCACCTGGATGATGCACTGGTCGCACCCACGTATCGCCGGGGGGGCAATGCGCCAGCTGCCAGGCTGCTCCGTGGTAGACATGCGCGACGATCGCATTGTTCGCCAGCGGGATTACTACGATGCCGGAGAGATGATTTACGAACATCTCCCGATACTCGGCTGGGCCGTGCGCGGCGTGAAGCGAAGAGTGAAATCATGAAAACGGTTCTGATCACCGGCGCAAGCTCGGGCATCGGGGCGGGGCTGGCGAAATCTTTTGCCGACGATGGTTACCGGGTGATTGCCTGCGGGCGCGATGCGCAACGTCTGGCAGCCGTCCATCAGTACAGCCCCAACATTACGGTGCGCCTGTTCGATATGACAGACAGGGACGCCTGTCGCCAGGTGCTGGCGGACTGTACTGCCGACACGGTGATTCTCTGCGCCGGAACCTGCGAGTATCTCGACCGCGGCGAGGTGGATGCCGAGCTGGTGGCGCGGGTCATGACCACCAATTTCATCGGGCCGGTAAACTGCCTTGCGGCGTTGCAGCCGCAGCTGGTATCCGGCAACCGCGTGGTGCTGGTCAGTTCGATGGCGCACTGGCTTCACTTCCCGCGAGCCGAAGCGTATGGCGCCTCTAAAGCGGCGTTAACCTGGTTTGCCGACACACTGCGCCTCGACTGGGAACCGAAAGGGATTGCCGTCACGGTCGTTTCACCCGGTTTTGTCGACACGCCGCTGACCCGCAAAAACGATTTCCCGATGCCGGGCCGGGTCAGCGTGGGGGACGCCGTCCACGCCATTCGTCGCGGTCTGGCAAAAGGGAAGGATCACATCGCGTTTCCCGCCGGGTTCAGCCTGGCGTTGCGCCTGCTTTCCGGCCTGCCCGATGTACTTCAGCGCGCACTGCTGCGCAGGATGGTGCGACCATGAAAATCGCAATTATCGGCAGCGGTATCGCCGGGTTAACCTGTGCCTGGCGGCTCGCCGGACATCACCAGGTCACGCTGTTTGAGGCGCAGGCCACGCCGGGCGGCCATACCGCAACGGTGGATGTCGACACGCCGCAGGGCAGCTTTGCCATCGATACCGGTTTTATCGTCTACAACGACCGCACCTATCCGCGCTTCATGGGGTTGCTCAGCGAACTGGGCATCTGCGGGCAAAAAACGCAGATGAGCTTTTCGGTGCACAACCCGCAGAGCGGGCTGGAGTACAACGGGCACACGCTGACGTCGTTGTTCGCCCAGCGACGTAATCTGCTCAACCCGGCTTTCTGGACGCTGCTGAAGGAGATCGTGCGCTTTAACCGGCTGGCGAAACAGACGCTCCGGGGCGAAGTCGATGGTTCCGCCACGCTGGAAACGTTCCTGCGCCAGCACCGTTTTACGCCCTTTTTTGCGCGCCACTACATCCTGCCAATGGGGGCGGCTATCTGGTCGTCGTCGCTACAGGAGATGAAACGCTTTCCGCTGCCGCTCTTTTTACGCTTTTTTGAAAACCACGGTCTGCTGGACATTACCCATCGTCCGCAGTGGTACGTGGTGCCAGGCGGCTCCAGGGAGTATATCCGCGCGATGCTGGATACGCTCGGCGATCGCCTGACGCTGCACCTTAACGCGCCGGTGCAGCAGGTTATTCGCCACGATCGTGGGGTTGATATTGCGCGTGAGGGCGTAACAGACACTTTTGATCAGGTGATCTTCGCCTGCCACTCCGCTCAGGCGCTGGCGATGCTCGCCAGCCCAACGCAGGCTGAACGCGAGGTGCTGGGGGATATCGGCTGGCAGCGTAACGAGGTGGTGCTTCACCGCGATCCGCGCTGGCTGCCGGTGCGCGAACGCGCGTGGGCGAGCTGGAACTACCGCCTCAGCGAGCAGGATCAGGCCAGCGCCTGCGTCACCTACAACATGAATATCTTGCAGGGACTGCCGCCGGGTTGCCCGCTGTTTTGCGTCACCCTCAACCCGGAAACGCCGGTGGAGGAACGGTTTGTGCTGCGCCGCTTTGTCTATGAGCATCCGCTTTTTAACCCGCAAAGCTGGCAAGCTCAGGCCCGGCGCGGCGAAATAAACGGTCGCCAGCGGAGCTGGTTCTGCGGCGCGTACTGGTACAACGGCTTCCACGAAGATGGCGTGCGCAGTGCGCTGGACGTGGTCAACGCTATCGCGACCGGGGAGGGCAACTGAGATGAACAGCTGCCTTTACCACGGTACATTGCGCCATCGTCGGCTTGCGCCGAAAGCGCACCACTTTACCTACAGCGTGTTTATGGCCTGGCTCGATCTGGATGAGCTGGACGCGCTGCCCTCTGTCGGCGTGCGTCGTAACCGCGTTGCGCCCGCGGCATTTTATGATGCGGATTACCCGCTGGGCACGCCGCTCAAAGCGCGTGTCCTTGAGCGTCTGGAAAATCTGACCGGCGAACGTCCGGCGGGGCGGGTCATGCTTCTGACTCAGCTGCGCTATTTCGGTTTTCATTTCAACCCGGTCAATTTCTACTACTGCTATGACGGGGAAGACACCCTGCGCTGGGTTCTCGCCGAAGTCCGTAACACGCCGTGGAATGAACGACATTACTACGCGGTAGCGGGGCGGGACGCCCCGCCGACGGAGAAAGCGTTTCACGTCTCGCCCTTTAATCCGATGGATATGATCTACCACTGGCGCTTCAACAGCCCGGACAGCACGCTGCGCATGCATATCGAAAACCATCAGGAGACGAAGGTGTTTGATGCCACCCTGACGCTACGCCGGGCGCAGCTGACGCGCACGGCGCTGCGTTCGCTGCTGGTGCGGATCCCGTTGATGACCCTCAAAACCGTTTTCGCCATTTACTGGCAGGCGCTCAGGCTGTGGCTGAAGCGCGTGCCGCTGCATAACCATCCCCTCAGCAGGAGTGAACGCTCATGACCAATCCCGTCTTTGCGCTTGAACCCGATATCCCGCGCAACATCCGCGTCGCGCGATGGTTGCTCTTCCGCCTGCTGAATGGCCTGCACGGTGGCTCGCTGACGCTGCGTGAAGGCGCGCAGACGTTCCAGTTCGGCGACGCCTCCGCCGCGCTTCACGCTGAGGTGCAGGTACTTGCTCCGGGCGTCTACTGGCGCATTTTAACCGGGGGCAGCCTCGCCGCGGCACAAGCGTGGATGGATGGCGACTGGGAGACGCCCCACCTGACGCCGCTGCTGGAGCTGATTGCGCGCAATAGCCAAATCCTCGGAAAGCTGGAAAAAGGGTTTCGCCTGCTCGGGAAACCGGTGGAGCGGCTGCGGCACTGGATGCGGCGCAACTCCCGCGCGCAGGCGCGGGAAAATATTGCCGCCCATTACGATCTGGGCAACGCCTTTTACGCCCATTTCCTTGATGAACATCTCCTGTACTCCAGCGCGCTGTTTAGCGGGGACGAGCAGGATCTGACCGCGGCTCAGCAGGCGAAAATGGCGAGGCTGTGCGACCAGCTGGCGCTCACGGCAAACGATCATCTGCTGGAGATTGGCACCGGCTGGGGGGCGATGGCGGAATATGCCGCCCGTCATTACGGCTGCCGGGTGACCACCACCACGCTGTCGCAGGAGCAGTACCACTGGGCCACCGCGCGCATCGCCCGGGCAGGGTTGCAGGATCGCGTTGAGGTGCTGCTCTGCGACTACCGCGATCTAACCGGTGTCTACGACAAGCTGGTGTCGGTTGAGATGATTGAGGCCGTCGGTCAACGCTACCTGCCAACATTTTTCCGCACCTGCCAGGCGCATCTGCGTCCAGGCGGGCGGATGGCGATTCAGGCCATCACCATTCAGGATCAACGCTATCGCGACTACAGCAAAAGCGTCGATTTTATTCAGCGCTACATCTTCCCCGGCGGCTTTTTGCCCAGCATCACCGCCATGAATGAACTCATGACCCGCCATACCGATTTTGTGGTGCGTAACCTCTTCGATATGGGGCCGGACTACGCCCGCACGCTGGCGCACTGGCGTCAGCGGTTCGTTCACGCCTGGCAGGAGATTGAAAAGCTCGGGTTTGATGACCGTTTCCGCCGGATGTGGCTGTACTACCTCGGCTACTGTGAAGCCGGGTTTAATGCCCGCACCATCAGCGTGGTGCAGCTGACTGCGGAACGCGTGTGAAGCGCTACGGGCAGGTATTTCTGCTGGCCATCGGGTTTGATCTCTACTGGACGCTGACGGGGCTGATTGCGTTCACGGGCGCGTCCCTGATGCCGCTATGGATGGTGGCGCTGTGGCTAATGTTTGCCACCGTCTGGACGCAACTGACCCGCACGACCACCTTGCCGGGCTGGTTGCTGACGGTGCTGGCGACCCTGGGCGGGCCGGTGGCCTACCTGATCGGCGAGCGTCTGGGGGCCATTTACCGTTTATACCTCTCAGCTTCTGACGCCCGACGGCAGCTATACAGGGTTAGACGGCGATAATGCGCTGATTATCACCTATGCCCGGGACATCGATGGTGACGACCTGGTTGAGGCGACCCGCGACCAGTGGCAGGCGCAGGGCATTTTGCAGCAGGAGCCGCAGAGTGAAGCATGGCTGAGCGAGTATCCTGAACTGCGTCAGCAGTTAATCGGAGGACCACAATGAAACGTTTCCTGTTAATGGCGCTTGCCCTGACGATGCTGGTGGCCGGATGTAGCACCGAGGTGACAGAGTATCGTCAGCAGCAGCCACGGCTTGATATTTTTACTTACTTCCAGGGGAAAACCGAGGCGTGGGGGATGGTGCAGGATCGCAGCGGTAAGCAGATCCGTCGTTTTCACGTCGAGATCGCCGGGGATGTTATCGGCGATACGCTGACCCTGAATGAACATTTTGTCTACGATGACGGCGAGAAGCAGCAGCGCGTCTGGCATATCCGCCGCGTAGGGCAGAATCGCTATGAAGGCACGGCGGGTGACATAGAAGGTGTCGCGACAGGCCAGGCGGCGGGCAATGCCCTTAACTGGCGCTACAGCATGAACGTGAAGGCGGACGGTAAAACCTGGCTGCTGCACTTTGATGACTGGATGTATTTGCAGGACAGCACCCGTCTGTTTAATAAAACCGAGATGAAGAAATTTGGCGTCACCGTCGCCACGGTGACGCTGTTCTTTACCCGCAAAGAGGGCGGTTAATCCTCTTCGGGCTGAGGTTTACTGCTTGAGTAGATGAAGAAGAGCGCAATACTCAGGCAGACGACGGCCCCGAAACGGCTCACTGAAAACGGAATGGCTTCATTGTTCAGCCAGCCAAAGTTATCAATCAGCATGCTCATGGCCAGCTGGCCCAGGATAACCGCTACCGTGGCAACGGCGGTCCCGATGCGCTGCACTGCGAGCACCATAATCACGATATAGGGCACGCCGCACAGGGCCCCCAGAAGCTGCCATTTGGGCACATCCATCAGGCTGACCGCCTGTTTCGGCTCAAAAAAGAAGATCAGCATGGCGGTCACCAGCGCGCCGACGGAAAACGTCAGAAACGCGCTTTTAAATACCCCCACGCTGCTGCCTAATTGCCCGTTAATGGCAGCCTGAATGCTCAGCGTAGCGCCGCCAATCACCGCCAGAATAATCATAATTACTGTCATAACGTTACCCCTGCGCCACGAGAATGAGCGCGGCGATGATAAATCCCAGCGCAATAATGCGTTTTGTATCGATCCTGCGGTGCGGCGTACCCAGCAGGCCATAGTGGTCAATAATCAGGCTTTTAAAAACCTGGCCTGCCAGAATGCCGATCATCGTCATGGCAATGCCGATCGCAGGCGTGGCAATGGTGAGAATGATGACGTAAACCGGGCCGAGCACGCCGCCCAACAGGTGCCATGAAGGCTGCGCAAAAAATGAGGGACTGTTGCGCGGGCTGAAAAACAGCATCAGCAGAAACGTCAGCCCCGTTCCCACGCTGAATATGCTGAACGCCGCCCACAGGTCGCCCACCTCTGCGCCCAGCGGCCCCAGCAGCCCGGCTTCCACGGACAGCCCCATGCCACCAGCAATCACCAGTAAAATTAAAATAATGTGCATAACGCTTTTTCTCCTTTTTCCAGGCGGAGAAGATTACGTCTGAACATCATTGAGAAAAATGCCATAATGCAGGAAACACCTTTGCAGGAAATGCATTAATGATGGATGCCGGACATATCAGCATTCGCGCGCTGCTGATCTTCATCGACGTTTATGAAACGCAGAATTTTTCCGTGGTGGCGAGGCGGGAAGGGATTTCTGCGTCGCAGGTCTCACGCGTGATCCACCAGCTTGAGGACGCCCTCGGGCAACAGCTTTTCTACCGCAACACGCGGGCGATTATGCCCACAGAGAGCGGGCATCTTTTTGTGCGCTATGCCCGTGCGATGGCCGGGAATATGGAGGACGCGCGACGCGAGCTGGATGAACGCGCCCGCGAGCCGTCGGGCACGCTGCGTATCAATGGCCCGGTCTTTTTCGGACAAAGGCACATCGCGCCGGGCCTGCCGGGGCTTCTGGCGCGTTACCCTCGTCTCTCCATTGAACTGACCCTCACCGACGATTTTATCGATCCGCACCGTGATGCCGCGGACGTTATCTTCCGCATCGGCGCGCTGACGGACTCCTCGTTTCACGCCCGGGTGTTCGGGCAGCAGTTCTATCATCTGGCGGCCTCGCCGGACTATCTGCAAAAACATGGCGCGCCCGAGGGGCCGGACGATCTCAGCCGTCACCACTGTCTGGTTTACCGCGGCTCGTCCGGGCCTAACCGCTGGCTGATCCGGCGGCCGGGCGAGGCGTGGGTTCACTATCCCATTGTACCGCTGATGACTTCCAATAACGCGGAAACGCTCCTGATTGCGGCGCTGGGCGGCATGGGCGTTGTGCTTTTCCCGGACTGGATGGTGAGCGAACGGCTCAAAAGCGGTGAGCTGGTGGCACTGCTGCCGGAAATGGAGTGTTCAATTAATACGGAGCCACTGACGATTGCGGCGATTTACCCGAACGCGCGTCATCCGCCCCTGAACGTCAGGGCGGTGATTGATTACTATATTGAGCGATTCGGTACGCCACTGTACTGGCAAACCTGAAGGTTAGCGGGCAAGCTCGCGACGGATAATGTCAGCCCCGGCGCTTAACGCCTTCAGCTTACCGTTGGCGACCTGGCGGGAAAGGGGGGCCATACCGCAGTTGGTGGACGGATAGAGCTTGTCTGCATCAACAAACTGCAACGCCTTGCGCAGCGTATCGGCCACCTCTTCCGGCGTTTCGATGGTCTGGGTGGCGACGTCAATTGCCCCGACCATCACTTTTTTACCGCGGATAAGCTCCAGCAGATCCATCGGCACGCGCGAGTTGTGGCACTCCAGCGAGATGATATCGATCGTCGAGGTCTGTAACTTTGGAAATGCCTCTTCATACTGGCGCCACTCGGAGCCGAGCGTCTTTTTCCAGTCCGTATTGGCTTTGATGCCGTACCCGTAACAGATATGTACCGCGGTTTCGCATTTCAGCCCTTCAATGGCGCGCTCCAGCGCGGCGATACCCCAGTCATTCACCTCGTCGAAAAAGACGTTAAAGGCAGGTTCGTCGAACTGAATAATGTCGACGCCGGCCGCTTCCAGCTCGCGGGCCTCCTGATTGAGAATTTTAGCGAACTCCCAGGCCAGCTTTTCGCGGCTTTTATAGTGGGCATCGTATAGCGTGTCGATCATGGTCATCGGGCCGGGCAGCGCCCACTTGATCGGCTTGTCAGTCAGCTGGCGCAGGTATTTAGCGTCGTCAACAAACACCGGCTTCTGTCGCGCCACCGCGTCTACCACGGTCGGCACGCTCGCATCGTAGCGGTTACGGATGCGCACCGTCTGACGGTTCTCAAAATCCACGCCGCTGAGATGTTCAATAAAGGTGGTGACAAAATGCTGGCGGGTTTGTTCCCCGTCGCTGACGATATCAATCCCGGCGCGAATCTGTTCATCCAGAGACAAACGCAGCGCATCCTGTTTCCCTGCCAGTAATTCCTCGTCCTGGAGTTTCCACGGCGACCAGAGCGTTTCCGGCTGCGCAAGCCAGGTGGGTTTCGGCAGGCTGCCAGCCGTTGATGTCGGGAGCAATGTTTTCATAAAAGAACCTTTTATCCGTATTAAATTAAAGCGTGAAGTGTTGAGACCACTGCTCAAGAAGGGTTTTATAGGGTTTGATAAACCGCTCTTCGGTATATTTACCCTGTTCAATGGCCAGCCGGCTGCGCTCTTCACGGTCATAGACGATTTTGGTTAATGAGTGATCCTGCTGATTCAGGTCGGGCTGATAGCACTGTCCCGCAGCGGAATTGGCATTGTAAATTTCTGGTCGATAGATCTTCTGGAACGTCTCCATGGTGCTGATGGTGCCGATCAGTTCCAGATTGGTGTAATCACGCAGTAAATCGCCGGTGAAGAAGAAGGCAAAAGGCGCGACGCTGTTTTCCGGCATGAAATAGCGAACCTTCAGGCCCATCTTCGCGAAGTACTGTTCCGTTAGCGACTCGCCGTCCGGCTGGTACTCATAGCCCAGCACCGGGTGGTGGTTACCGGTACGACGATAGGTGTCTTTGCTGGAGACGCTCAGGCAGATCACCGGCGCTTTTTTAAAGTTCGCCTGATATTCCGCAGAATGAACGAAGCTTTTAAAGATATTGCCGTGCAGCTCGCCAAAATTCTCGGGGAGAGAGAAACGGGCCCGGTTTTTATTATGCTCCAGCAGCAGGACGCTGAAATCATAGTCACGAACATACGATGAGAAGTTATTTCCGACGATGCCTTCGATGCGCTCGTGGGTTTTTTTATCCACGATCGTCGTTTGCAGAATTTCGATGGCCGGGAAAGTAAAATCGCCGCCGATATTCATATCGACAGAAATAATCTCCAGCTCGACGGCATAGCGGTCAGCTTTCGGGTTATCCCAGCTCGCCAGCGCGTTAAAGCGGTTGTTGATCATCACCAGCGTATTGCGCAGGTTCTCCTGACGCTTCTCGCCACGCGCCAGGTTGGCGAAGTTGGTGGTGGTACGCGTGTTTTCTGACGGGTTATAATTTTCATCAAAGCAACTGCGCTTAAGGGTAAATGTGAAAGCCTGACTCATTTGGTTATGCATCCTAAGTTCATGTTGCCGGAACGTTATCAATGCATAATTTATGCCTGAGCCACTGGCGCAGGGGAAGTGACTTAATTTCACTGCAACATGAGGGTTCTTCATGAACTGCGCGATTCAGGTATAATCCCCCGACATTTCCAACCGGTTTAAACGAACATGACAAAACTCACCCTACAAGAGCAGATGCTGAAAGCGGGCTTAGTCAGCAGTAAAAAGATGGCGAAGGTCCAGCGCACGGCGAAAAAATCCCGCGTCCAGGCTCGCGAGGCGAGAGAGGCTGTTGAAGAGAACAAGAAAGCCCAGCTGGAGCGTGATAAGCAGCTGAGCGAACAGCAAAAACAGGCGGTGCTGGCAAAAGAGTTCAGGGCGCAGGTGAAGCAGCTGATTGAGATGAACCGCATCACCGTGGCGAAGGGCAACATTACCTTTAACTTTACCGACGGCAACCTTATCAAAAAAATCGAGGTCGATAAGCAGACGCAAACCCAGCTGATCAACGGCCGTCTGGCGATTGCCCGACTGGTGATTAACGCGAATGGCGACTGTGATTACGCGATTATCCCGGCGGTAGTGGCGGATAAAATTGCCCAGCGCGATGCGGACAGCATTGTGCTAAACAGCGCCCTGAGTCAGGAAGAGCAGGACGAAGACGATCCGTACGCAGACTTCAAAATCCCTGACGATTTAATGTGGTAATCCCCGCTCAGAACGGCGCGGCGTGACGGGCGTTTATCGTTTCGCCGCTCAGCGGATGAATAAAATTCAGAGCGCTTGCATGCAGCATCAGCCGGGGCGTTTCTTCCGCCCCCGGCCATTCCAGACCACCATACAGATCGCACCCAAGAATAGGGTGGCCTAACTGCTGGCAGTGAATGCGCAGCTGGTGGGTGCGCCCGGTCTCCGGGGTAAGCTCAACCCGCGTCAGCGGCATTATCGTATCCTGGTAAATACGTTCCACCACCCGATAGCGCGAGCGAGCGGGCTTACCGGTGCGGGCACAGATCGTCATCAGCGGAAACAGCGCCGGATCTTTGGCAATCGGCGCATCCACGGTCCCTTCGTCCTGTTCCACATGTCCGCACAACAGGGCGGTGTAAACCTTGTTCACGGCGCGCTGACTGAACTGGTGGCAAAGCGCGGCGTTGATCGCTTTGTTACGCGCAATGACCATCAGACCCGAAGTGCCAAAATCAAGACGATGCACCAGCGTGCAGCCGGGAAAGGTTTGAACAAGACGGTGGTGGACGGAATCGAGGTTTTGCGGATTTTTCCCCGACAGGCTGAGCAGACCGGAAGGTTTATTGATCAGCAGCAGATGCTCGTCCTGCCAGAGGATCTCAATGTCGTCGTGACAGGGTGGTGCAATAAACGTATCGATAATGACAGACATCAGGCCGCCGGGCTGGAGAGTGGGTGCGGATGATAACGAAATACGGGGGAAAAGAAAAACCCTCCCACCGGGCGGTGAGAGGGGGAAAACTTAGGCAGCGACCAGGCTGTCGATAGCGGCTTTCGCGTCGGTCTGCGCTTTGGTGGCCACTTCCGGGCCGTAAGCGATACCTTCAGCGAACACGAAGTTCACGTCGGTAATGCCGATGAAGCCCAGGAACAGCGTCAGGTACGGTGCGACCAGGTCGGTAGGGGTATCTTTGTGAATACCGCCGCGGCTGGTCAGTACAACCGCACGCTTGCCTTTCACCAGACCTTCCGGGCCGTTCTCGGTGTAACGGAAGGTTACGCCAGCACGCGCCACCAGGTCGAAGTAGTTCTTCAGCTGGGTAGGAATGTTGAAGTTGTACATTGGGGCGTTGATCACGATAACGTCGTGCGCCTGCAACTCAGCAATCAGCTCGTCGGAGAGCGCCAGGGCTTCCTGCTGACGCGGGGTAAGAGGCGCATCGCTCGGACGCAGCGCGCCAACCAGCTCGCCGTCCAGCACAGGAATTGGGTTTGCCGCCAGGTCACGCACGGTGATTTCATCCGCGCTGTGCTGTTCACGCCACTGTTCAACGAAATAGTCAGACAGCTGACCAGACTGTGAATACCCTGCCAGAATACTGGATTTCAACACTAATACTTTGCTCATGGGAAATTCCTGTTTTGTATTTGATTGAGGGGGTTGCCCCGTTGCTTGTTGACACTTTATTCACAATCCTGCCACAGGGATAGCGCAATATATCGAAGCCTATGTTCGAATTTTTTGAATAAGGCGCGAAAAGCGCTGATGTGGTACTCTATACCAATCATTAAAAAGAGATTTTATCCGGCAGTGCACTGCCCGTTAACGCTATGACAGAACACCAAAAATTGACCTTCCCGATGCTGATGCAAAAGCTTGATTCGCTGATGCTGCGCGATAAACAGCGGTTTGCGCGCCGTCTGCACGGCGTTAAGAAGGTTAAAAATCCTGATGCACAACAGGCCATTTACCAGGAGATGGCCAACGAGATTGAACAGGCGGCAGGGAAAGTTGTGCTGCGTGAAGCCGCACGTCCGGAGATTACCTATCCGGAAAATCTGCCCGTCAGCCAGAAGAAACAGGACATTCTTGAGGCCGTACGCGACCACCAGGTGGTGATCGTCGCGGGGGAAACCGGTTCAGGTAAAACCACTCAGCTGCCGAAAATCTGCATGGAGCTGGGCCGCGGGGTGAAAGGGCTGATCGGTCACACCCAGCCGCGTCGTCTGGCGGCGCGCACCGTGGCGAACCGTATTGCGGAAGAGCTGCAAACGGAGCCGGGCGGCTGCATCGGCTACAAGGTGCGATTCAGCGACCACGTCAGCGATAACACCATGGTTAAGCTGATGACCGACGGTATCCTGCTGGCGGAAATCCAGCAGGATCGTCTGCTGATGCAGTACGACACCATCATCATCGATGAAGCGCACGAGCGCAGCCTGAACATCGACTTCCTGCTCGGCTACCTGAAAGAGCTGCTGCCCCGGCGTCCCGATCTGAAAATCATCATCACCTCCGCGACCATCGACCCGGAGCGCTTCTCAAAACATTTCAACAATGCGCCGATTATCGAGGTGTCAGGACGCACATATCCGGTGGAAGTGCGCTATCGCCCGATTGTGGAAGAGGCGGACGATACCGAGCGCGACCAGCTTCAGGCCATCTTTGATGCCGTCGACGAGCTGGGCAACGAGAGTTCTGGCGACATTCTGATCTTCATGAGCGGCGAGCGCGAGATCCGCGATACCGCCGATGCGCTCAGCAAGCGCGATCTGCGCCATACCGAGATCCTGCCGCTGTACGCGCGCCTGTCGAACAGCGAGCAGAACCGCGTGTTCCAGCCGCACAGCGGGCGCCGCATCGTGCTGGCGACCAACGTGGCCGAAACTTCGCTGACCGTACCGGGCATTAAATACGTGATCGACCCGGGTACGGCGCGCATCAGCCGCTACAGCTACCGCACCAAAGTTCAGCGCCTGCCGATTGAGCCGGTTTCGCAGGCGTCGGCTAATCAGCGTAAGGGCCGCTGCGGCCGCGTGTCGGAAGGGATCTGTATTCGTCTCTATTCGGAAGACGATTTCCTGTCGCGCCCGGAGTTTACCGATCCGGAGATCCTGCGGACCAACCTGGCATCCGTTATCCTGCAAATGACCGCGCTGGGGCTGGGCGATATCGCCGCCTTCCCGTTTGTGGAAGCGCCGGATAAGCGCAATATTCAGGACGGGGTGCGGCTGCTGGAAGAGCTGGGGGCCATCACCACCGACGAACAGGCGACGGCCTACAAGCTAACGCCATTGGGCCGCCAGCTTAGCCAGTTGCCGGTCGACCCGCGTCTGGCGCGCATGGTGCTGGAGGCGCAAAAACACGGCTGCGTGCGCGAGGCGATGATCATCACCTCGGCGCTCTCCATTCAGGATCCGCGCGAGCGTCCAATGGACAAGCAGCAGGCGTCGGATGAAAAAAACCGTCGCTTCCACGATAAAGAGTCCGATTTCCTCGCCTTTGTGAACCTGTGGAACTACCTTGGCGAGCAGCAAAAAGCGCTCTCCTCGAACCAGTTCCGCCGTCAGTGCCGGGTGGATTTCCTCAATTATCTGCGCGTACGCGAGTGGCAGGATATCTACACCCAGCTGCGCCAGGTGGTGAAAGAGCTGGGTATCCCGGTGAACAGTGAACCGGCGGAGTACCGCGAAATCCATATCGCCCTGTTGACTGGCCTGCTGTCTCATATCGGGATGAAGGATGCGGATAAGCAGGAATATACCGGCGCACGCAACGCGCGTTTCTCCATCTTCCCGGGCTCCGGTTTGTTTAAGAAGCCGCCGAAGTGGACCATGGTCGCCGAGCTGGTGGAAACCAGCCGTCTGTGGGGGCGTATCGCCGCGCGTATCGATCCGGAGTGGGTTGAGCCGGTGGCGCAGCACCTGCTGAAACGCTCATACAGCGAGCCGCACTGGGAGCGCGGGCAGGGCGCGGTGATGGCGACGGAAAAAGTCACCGTCTACGGCCTGCCGGTGGTGGCCGCGCGTAAGGTTAACTACAGCCAGATCGATCCGGCGTTGAGTCGCGAGCTGTTTATCCGCCACGCGCTGGTGGAAGGCGACTGGCAGACGCGTCATGCGTTCTTCCGCGAAAACCTGAAGCTGCGCGCCGAGGTGGAAGAGCTTGAACACAAGTCCCGCCGTCGCGACATTCTGGTGGACGACGAGACGCTGTTTGAGTTTTACGATCAGCGCATCAGTCACGATGTGATCTCGGCGCGCCATTTCGACAGCTGGTGGAAGAAAGCCAGCAAAGAGGCCCCGGACCTGCTCAACTTCGAAAAGAGCATGCTGATCAAAGAGGGCGCGGAGTCGGTCAGCAAGCTCGATTATCCGAACTTCTGGCATCAGGGCAACCTCAAGCTGCGTCTGACCTATCAGTTTGAGCCGGGCGCGGATGCCGATGGTGTGACGGTGCACATTCCGCTGCCGCTGTTAAACCAGGTGGAAGAGAGCGGGTTTGAGTGGCAGATCCCCGGCCTGCGCCGCGAGCTGGTCATTGCGTTAATCAAATCCCTGCCTAAACCGGTGCGGCGTAACTTTGTGCCGGCGCCGAACTACGCCGAAGCGTTTTTAGGCCGCGTCACACCGCTGGAGCTGCCGCTGCTGGACGCGCTGGAGCGTGAGTTCCGCCGCATGACCGGAACCACCATCGACCGCGACGACTGGAACTGGGATCAGGTGCCCGATCACCTGAAAATCACATTCCGCGTGGTGGACGATAAAAACAAAAAGCTGCTCGAAGGCCGTTCTCTGACGGAGCTGAAAGAGGCGCTAAAAGGTAAAGTCCAGGAGACGCTCTCTGCGGTGGCCGATGACGGCATTGAGCAGAGCGGGCTGCACATCTGGAGCTTTGGTCAGCTCCCGGAAAGCTACGAGCAGAAGCGCGGGAACTACAAGGTGAAAGCCTGGCCCGCGCTGGTGGATGAGCGCGACAGCGTGGCGATTAAGCTCTTTGACAATCCGCAGGAGCAACAGCAGATGATGTGGCGCGGGCTGCGTCGACTGCTTCTGCTTAACATCCCGTCGCCGATTAAGTATCTGCACGAGAAGCTGCCGAACAAAGCCAAGCTGGGACTCTACTTTAACCCGTACGGTAAGGTGCTGGACCTGATCGACGACTGCATCTCCTGCGGTGTGGATAAGCTGATCCACGAGGCCGGCGGTCCGGTCTGGACGGAAGAGGGCTTTGCTCAGCTTCATGAAAAGGTGCGCGCGGAGCTGAACGACACCGTGGTGGAGATTGCCAAACAGGTTGAGCAGATCCTTACCGCCGTGTTCAATATCAACAAGCGCCTGAAGGGGCGGGTGGATATGACCATGGCCCTGGGGCTGTCGGACGTCAAGGCGCAGATGGCGGGGCTGGTGTATCGCGGCTTTGTCACCGGCAATGGCTTTAAGCGTCTGGGCGATACGCTGCGTTATTTGCAGGCGATAGAGAAGCGTCTGGAGAAAATGGCGGTCGATCCGCATCGCGATCGTGCGCAGATGCTGAAAGTCGAAAACGTGCAGCAGGCGTGGCAGCAGTGGCTCAACAAACTGCCGCCGGCGCGTCGCGATGACGACGACGTGCGGGAGATCCGCTGGATGATCGAGGAGCTGCGCGTCAGCTTCTTCGCTCAGCAGCTGGGAACGCCGTATCCCATTTCGGATAAGCGTATCTTGCAGGCGATGGAGCAGATTTCCGGCTAAAACCGTTGCCCGGTGGCGCTGCGCTTACCGGGCCTACGGTAAAACATGTAGGCCGGGTAAGGCGTAGCCGCCACCCGGCTTTTGTTCACCCGTTCACCATCGCCAGCGTAAACCCATCCCATCCCTTAATGCCCACCGTTTGCAGCGCAGTGGCGGTTAAGCGCGGGTTATCTCCAGTCATCTCGATAAACTTCCGTACTCCCTGCACGCGTGCATCGTCGCTTTGCCCGTTAATCACCTCGCCGTCACGTACCACGTTGTCACCGATAATGACCGTGCCGGGGCGGGAGTAGTGCAGCGACCACTCCAGGTAACCGGGGTTGTTAGGCTTATCGGCATCAATAAAGATCAGGTCGAAGGGAGGGACGTCACCGAAATTCTCGAGCGACTTTAGCGCCGGGCCTTCAATCAATTCGATACGATCGCTGAGTCCCGCAAGGTGAATGTTCTGGCGTGCAACAGCGGCATGTTTCGGGTCCGCTTCAAGCGTAATCAGCTTTCCATCCGGCGGCAGGGCGCGCGCCATCCAGATTGAGCTATACGCACCCAGCGTACCGATTTCCAGTATTCGACGCGCCTGTGTCATGCGGACAAACAGCGCCAGCAGTTGCCCCTGATTAGCGGCAACATCGTGCTCGGGCAAACCGGCGCGTTTGTTGTTTTCAAGCACGCTCTGGAGAACCTCATCCTCAGGAATAAGCGAAGAAATCATGTAAGTATCTACTGAACACCACTGTTGTTGCATAGATTGACTCCCTGGAGGGTATCGTCGGGTGCGAAATGTAGGCCCGGTAAGCGCAGCGCCTCCGGGCATGTCTTCAGGCACTGCTCCAGCCGCCGCCCAGCGCTTTATACAAATCAATTTGCGCCAGCAGCAGGTTGTTTTTCACCTGTACCACGCTGGTCTGCACCGAGAACAGCGTGCGCTGCGCATCGAGCTCATCCAGATAAGAAGAGTATCCGTTGCGGTAGCGGTTTTGCGCAATCCTCAGCGTCTCCTGCGCGACCGTCTGCTGTGCCAGCAGCTCGGTAAGCTGTTCCTGATAGCGGGTGATGGCATCAAGGCTGTCATTCACCTCAGCAAACGCGTTACGCACGGTTTTTTCGTAGCTATACAGCGCCTGATTCCGCTGGGACTGAGAGATATCTACCTGCGCATTCAGCGCCTGACGGTTCAGCAGCGGCGCAAGAATACTGCCGCCCACGCTCCAGAGCTGTAGCGGGTTATCCAGCAATCCCGACAGCGTGCGATCCTGCACCGATCCCGTGGCCGTGAGGTTGATCGACGGCAGCAGGCTGGCGCGCGATGCCGCCAGCGTCGCGTCCGCCGCAATCAGCTGACGTTCAGCCTGGACGATATCCGGGCGTCGGTTCAGTAGCGTCGACGGCAGCTGGGAGGGCAGTTTCAGCGGCGTCAGGGCATCAAAGCTTTCACCGCGCGCAACGTCACCCGGGTTGCTGCCCAGCAGCAGGCTAAGCGCATTTTCCTGCTGCGCAATCTGGTGCTGAAGCAGTGGAACCTGGGCGCGGGTGGCGCGCAGCTCAGAATCCGATTGCATCAGCTCAAGGCGAGAGCTGTATCCCGTCTCAAACTGTCGCTTGGCGAGGTTGAACGCCTCTTCACGCGACTTCAGCGTGGACCGGGTAACGCGAAGCTGTTCGTCCAGCGACAGCAGGGTGACGTACCCGGAGGCCACCGAGGATGCGACGGTAAGATCAGCCGCCGCAGCCGCCGCCTTTTGTGCCTCCAGCGACGCTTCAGCGGCACGGGAGGTGCTGCGGTTTACGCCCCAGATATCCACGTCGTAGCTGGCGGTCAGGCTGCCTTTGTACAACGTACCGTATACCGGAAGCCCCGTGGCGGCGGACTGCGAGCGCGCGCGCGTCCCGGTCACGCCCGCGTCAAGCGACGGGAACAGGCTGCCATCGGCGGCGTACACCCGGGCCTGGTACTCGTTAATCCGCTCGCGGGCAATCAGCACGTCGCTGTTATTCTTCAGCGCCTGATCCACATAGCGATTCAGATTGCTGTCGTGAAAATTTCGCCACCAGAGCTGCTCTGTCGGGCTGGCTGGCCCCGACGTCGCGCGCCACTGGGCCGGTATGTGCAGGGACGATTTGGCGGGCTCAACGTCTACCGACTGGCATCCCGCCAGGAAAGCCATTATCAGCAGGCCGGCTATCGGGCGAAGGGTCATTGTTTCGCCTCCCGCGTGTCGATGGTCACCTGCACCGACATGCCAGGACGCAGCAGCCGGTACGCCTCCGGCTCACCGAGTACCTCAATACGTACCGGGATGCGCTGGGCGATTTTAACAAAGTTGCCCGTGGCGTTATCCGGCGTGATAGCGCTGAACTCGACCCCTGTGGCCGGGGATATGCTCTCCACGCGCCCCTGATAGGCTTTATCGTTTAAGGCATCGACGGTGAATTTCACTGGCTGTCCGACGCGTAAATTCGCCAGCTGCGTCTCTTTGATATTGGCGATCACCCAGTGCTGCGGCGGGACCAGCGTGGTAAGGTGCGTCCCGGCGGTGACGTACGCCCCCAGACGCACCGCAATCTGCCCGAGCTGACCGTCACGCGGCGCGACAATCCGGGTGTTTTGCAGATCGATCTGCGCCAGCTCCAGCGCGGCTTTCGCATTCTCAACGTCCGCTTCCAGCGAACCGCGATTGACGATGACCGTTTGTAAATCCTGACGCGACATCTCAAGCGTTGCTTTCGCCTGGTCGATATCGGCGCTCCCCTGGGCGGCACTGGCCAGCGCCGAATCGCGCTCGCGAATGGAGAGGGAGCCGTCCGCGGTCAGCTCTTTCACGCGTTTCAAATCCGCCTGGGTTTTCAGACTTTGGGCACGGGCGTTTTTCAGCGCCGCCTCGTTTTTGGCAATCACCGCTTCCGCGCTTTTGCGCTGTTGCAGGTTGTTATTCAGGGCTGCAATTTTCATTGCCAGCTGCGCCTCGGCCTGATGGACGCGCTGGCGATAGATGCGGTCATCTATCTGCAACAGCAGCTCGCCTTTTTTAACCTGCGCGAAATCCTGAACATGGACCTCGGTAATGTAGCCGTTTACCTGGGGACTGATGAACGTGGTCTGGCCGCGCACGTAGGCGTTATCGGTAAACTGGGCATGACGCGTGAACGGGGGCAGCTGCCAGGCATAAAGGATCACCAGTACCCCGACAATGCCGATAGCCGCGGCGGTGAAAATGGAAACGACGCGCACATTTTTGCGGGTGTTGGCCTGCTCTTTGGCGGCATCCTGCTGACTCATAACTTCTCCTGAAAAATAGTCATTACTTGTTGCCAGTGGCGTTCTTAAGGGCCATACGGGCGGTGATGCGCAGACGCAGCAAGCGCCATAAAATCCAGACCAGCGTGGCAGTGGCAATGCTCGCCGTCAGGAGATAAGTATCGTTGTAAGCCAGAATATTCGCCTCAAGCGTCGTCACCGACTGAAGCTGGGTAATGGCCTGGGTTCCCAGCAGGGAACTGTCGCCAACCAGGCTTTTGTACATCTGGGTGTAAAGCTGTATGCGTTCGTTCACCAGCGGGTTAAGGGTGGTGAGCTGGTCAGCCAGCAGGCTGGAATGGTACTTCTCGCGCCAGGTCTGGAAGGTGCCGAGGATCGCGGAACCCAGCAGGCCCCCAAGGTTCTGACTCATGCCAAACATCACGGAAAAGCTGACCAGATTGCGCGGATCGGCGATCACCCCGCCAATGGCTGCCAGCATCGCAGGCGCAAGGAAGAACGCGCTGCCGAAGCCCAGCAGGAACTGGCTGAATATAAGCTGATCCGGCCGGGTCAGGTTGTTGGACTGGCTGTCCAGCAGCGAGGCAACGATCATCAGCGCCAGCGAGGTGATAATCGGCCAGGCCAGTTTAGTGGGCTTAATCGTCAGACAGCTGGTGACGATACCGCAGACGATCCCGGCGAAAATAGCCCACGCCAGATGGGTCATCTGTTCATTCTGCAAGCCTACATATTGCAGCCAGCCGATGACGCCCGTGTTCTGCTCCGCCAGTACGATGCGGATCAGCAGCATAATCAGCCCCAGGCGGACGATGCTGCCGCTGGAGAGCCAACGGGTATTAAGCAGCGGGTTGTTGCGGTTATGTTCAAACACGATCGCGGAGACAATCAGCACCAGCGAGAGAGCCAGCGCCCAGCCGATCCACGGCGCTTCAAACCACCAGTCCAGACGCCCTAACGACAGAACCGCGCACAGCAGCGCCATGCCGGGCGCAAGCAAAAAGAAGGTGATGAAATCTTTCTTCTCGAAGACCTTGCGTCGATCGCCCGGCGGCAGCTTGAGCGCCATCACGCAGGCCAGGGAGATCAGGGCCAGACCCAGCTCGAAGAAGTACAGCCCGCGCCACTCATCAAGCTGTAACAGCTCGGTGGAGAACAGCCGCGCCAGCGGGATCGCCAGCGACGACCCGGTTATGCCGATGGTCAGCGCCTTCAGTCGGTGCTTCGCGGGCCAGGCCTGGATCTGGTAATAAATGCCGAGCGAGCTGAGCGCGGCGGCGACCATCCCGTGTGCCGCCCGTACCATCAGCGCCGAGCTGAGATCGTTCACAAACAGGTGGAAAAAGGTGACCAGCACATACAACACCAGGAAGCCTTCCGTAAAGGCGCGCAAACCGTACTGCTGGCGAAACTTTACCAGCAGCAGGTTGATGGAGACGTTGGTCATGACATAGACGGCAGGCAACCAGGCGATTTCAGTCGACCAGGCGCCAAAGGTGCCTTGCAGGTTTTGCAGATTGGCGGTGACGACCGCGTTACCCAGCGCCCCGGTCAGACACACCAGCAGGCCGACCACGCCATAGGCGATTCGTTTCGACGTCGGATGCTCCGGGGTGGAAGGGGAACCCAGCAGGGCGGGTTTCTCGTGTGGCTGCCACTCGCGAGGAGCATAAGGGTCGCGTTGGGGCAGGCGCATAACGGGGTTTACCTTTCAAAAAGTTGAATTGTGAGCGGGCTAATGATTCTAAGGCTGACGCAAATCATAATTCAAGTGAATACGATTTTCTCATGTTAATCAAATGTGAGTGCTTTTTGAGCACATCCCGGCCCGTTTTTTCAGCATTCATGCCATAGCATGACGCGAAGAAAGGGGGATAATCGAAGGCTCTGTATGCTGTAAGGAGGTAACGATGACAATGGCACTTTTTCCCTGTCTGCCTGGCACAACCCTCGACGCCGTGAATACCGTTGGGGCGTGGCTTGCTCAGGACGACTATCAGGACAACCAGCCCGTTGATCTGGTGATTCTGGCGGGTAATGCGGTGATCCCCGCGATTGATGCTGCCTGTAAAATCGCGGCTGAACAGGGTGTTCCTCTGATCATCAGCGGCGGGATCGGTCACTCGACGACCTTCCTCTACGCCGCGATTGCGAAACACCCCCGCTATAACAGGATACCCACCACCGGACGTGCTGAGGCGGCTATTCTGGCCGACATCGCCCGTGAATTCTGGAACATTCCGGCCGAGCATCTTCACGTTGAGGATCAGTCGACCAACTGTGGCGAAAACGCCCGCTTCAGCCGGGCGTTGATGAAACAATCCGGACTGAACGCCGCCCGGGTGCTGGTGGTGCAGGACCCGACAATGCAGCGTCGCACAATGGCTACGTTTGCCCGCGTTTGCCGCGACGAGGCCGCATCGCCCGCATGGGTGAGTCATCCCGGCCTGACGCCCGTGCTGCAAAACAGCGACGACGGTCTGGTGTTTAGCGGCCCGGTCGAGGGGTTATGGCCGGTAGAGCGCTACTTGTCGCTGGTGCTGGGTGAATTTCCGCGACTCAGGGATGACATCAACGGCTACGGTCCGGCGGGACGTGATTTCATTGCCCATGTCGATATCCCTGCCGACGTGGACGCCGCGTGGCAGATCTTGCGAAACGACGTCATTCTCACCGACGCGCTGGTGAGCCGTTCCCTGCTGTGATGCTCTGCCCGTTTGCGCCATCTTTTACGCAAACGGGCATCCTGTGTTGCCGATTTGTGATTTTGGAAACGGGCTGACCCGTTTCTTTTATGAGATATCTCACAAAAACAGACTCATAGAGTAGGCAATTGCCCCGGTAATTATAGTTTTTAACATTAAGTTTACTTGTTAAAAACAGTGTGATTACAGGAGCAGGTTATGACAGTACCCGTACAACATCCTATGTATATTGATGGACAGTTTGTTGCCTGGCAGGGTGATGCATGGATTGACGTGATCAATCCGGCCACGGAAGAGGTCATTTCCCGTATTCCCGATGGCAGCGCCGAGGACGCCCGCAAGGCCATTGACGCGGCAGATCGCGCGCAGGCTGGCTGGGAGGCGCTGCCTGCTATTGAACGCGCCAGCTGGCTACGCAAAATTTCCGCCGGGATCCGCGAGCGCGTCAGTGAAATCAGCGCGCTGATTGTGGCCGAAGGCGGCAAGATCCAGCAGCTGGCGGAAGTGGAAGTGAACTTTACCGCTGACTATATCGACTATATGGCCGAGTGGGCGCGCCGTTATGAAGGGGAAATCATTCAGAGCGACCGTCCGGGCGAAAATATTCTGGTGTTTAAGCGTGCCCTGGGCGTCACCACCGGCATTCTGCCGTGGAACTTCCCCTTCTTCCTGATTGCCCGTAAGCTCGCTCCCGCGCTGCTCACCGGTAACACCATCGTTATCAAGCCGAGCGAATTTACCCCAAACAACGCCATTGCGTTTGCCAAAATCGTCGATGAGATTGGCCTGCCGAAAGGCGTCTTTAACCTTGTGCTGGGCCGGGGTGAAACCGTCGGACAGGAGCTGGCCGGGAACCCGAAAGTGGCGATGGTCAGCATGACCGGCAGCGTCGGGGCAGGCGAGAAGATCATGGCTGCGGCGGCGAAAAACATCACCAAAGTGGGGCTGGAGCTGGGCGGTAAAGCCCCGGCCATCGTGATGGACGATGCCGACCTCGAGCTGGCCGTGAAGTCCATTGTGGATTCACGCGTCATCAATACCGGGCAGGTGTGTAACTGTGCGGAACGTGTCTATGTCCAGAAGGGGATCTACGACCGCTTTGTTAATCGTCTGGGCGAGGCAATGAAAGCCGTCCAGTTTGGCAATCCGGCTGAGCGAACGGATATTGCCATGGGGCCGCTGATCAACGCCGCCGCGCTGGAGCGCGTGGAGCAGAAGGTGGCGCGCGCGGTGCAGGAGGGGGCTAAAGTGGTCCTTGGCGGTAAAGCGGCAGAAGGCAAAGGGTATTTTTATCCCCCAACGCTGCTGCTGGACGTACGTCAGGATATGGCCATCATGCACGAAGAGACCTTTGGCCCGGTGCTGCCAGTGGTGGCATTCGACACCCTGGAAGAGGCGCTGAACATGGCCAACGACAGCGACTACGGTTTAACCTCGTCTGTTTATACGCAGGACCTGAACGTCGCGATGAAAGCCATTAAGGGGCTTAAGTTCGGCGAGACCTACATTAACCGTGAAAACTTTGAAGCGATGCAGGGCTTCCATGCAGGCTGGCGTAAATCCGGTATCGGCGGGGCGGATGGCAAACACGGTCTGAATGAGTATTTGCAGACGCAGGTGGTCTATTTGCAGTCGTAATCAGGAGCCCCCTCCATGCGAGGGGGTTCACATTTTCAGGAAAGGTGGTTATGTTGGCGCGATAATGATTCTTTATCGGGAAACAACATGCGCACAAAATATACGGGTCTGCAAATCAGCATTCACTGGTTGGTTTTTCTGTTAGTCATTATGGCCTATTGCGCCATGGAGTTCAGAGGGTGGTTCCCAAGAACCGATCGTCCGCTTATTAATATGATCCACGTTTCCTGCGGGATCAGCATCCTGGTGCTGATGGTGGCGCGCCTGCTTATCCGCCTCAAATTCCCGGCTCCGCCTATTCAACCGAAACCAAAAGCGATGATCACCGGGCTGTCCCATCTCGGGCATCTGGTAATCTACCTGCTGTTCATTGCGCTGCCGCTGATCGGTATGGTGATGATGTATAACCGGGGAAATGACTGGTTTGCGTTTGGCCTGACGATGCCGCATGCGGCGGAGGGGAATTTTGACCTGGTGGATACCCTAAAGGAGTGGCACGTAACGCTGGCGAATCTGGGGTATTTCGTGATTGGTTTGCACGCCTTTGCCGCGCTGATGCATCACTACTTCTGGAAGGACAACACGCTGCTGCGCATGATGCCGAAAAAGCGTCAGTAACCGATAATGCCCTGCTAACCCGCAGGGCATTTTTTTGCGGCTTATTGCAGTTGCGCGCGCTCCTGCGCCGTTAAGTCAAGTTCCAGAGTTGAACCCGTTTCCGAAGATTTTACCGCCGCTTCCAGCACCGCCATCACCGCCAGGGCTTCCACCGGATGGACCGGGTTGTCAATCTTGCCGTTCAGGGCATCGCGCACGTTTATATAGTACTGCCGCTGGTCGCCTTTTGGCGCAGGGATAGCGCTGGCTTCACCCTGGGCATTAAACAGCACCATAGCGTCGCTGTCTTCACCCCAGCTTTCGCTACCCGGAACGACGCCTGCCAGCAGCTGGGCTTCCAGCTGATCGATGTGCGCTTTCACCACGCTGGCCTTATCGCCGTGGACGGTAAAGCGGGCAACGCCACCCGCCACCAGCATGCTGCAATGGAGGACCACTTTGTGTTCCGGATAATTCAGCACCACGTGCGCCCAGTCGTTAATCTCCGCGCCGTCACGCAGGGTGGCGATGTTGCCCTGTACCGACTGCGGCAGACCAAAAAGCTGTAGCGTCTGGTCAATCATATGCGGGCCTAAGTCGAACCACAGGCCGCTGCCGGGCACGTTTTGCTCTCTCCAGCGCACGCGAACCTCCGGACGGAAACGATCGATATGCGACTCAAAATGTTTCACCTTACCGATACGGCCTTGCTCAATCACCTGCTTAATGCCGAGAAAATCGCTATCCCAGCGGCGGTTATGGAAGACCGAGAGCAGGCGCTGTTTTTCTTGCGCAAGCGCAATCAGATCTCGCGCTTCCTGCATATCCAGCGTAAACGGCTTATCCACTACCACATGCTTGCCGGCATTGAGCGCCAGGGTGGCCAGCGGCGCATGGGTCGCGTTAGGGGAGGCGATAACCACCAGGTCGATATCCGGGTGCTGAATGGCCTCTTCCGGCGTGGCGACAACGAGGACGTCCGGCAGGTCGCGTTTCACTTTCTCTTCATCCCGGGATGAGACCACCGCCAGCTTCAGGCCTTCGACGGACTGGATCAGCGGGGCATGGAACGTCTTACCTACAAAACCATACCCGATCAGCGCAATATTCATTGTCTTCACTTTATTCATGACCTTCTCCACGTTAATGCGCGCCAACGGTAACCTGCAAGGCGCTATGGTCCCCGAGCTCTGCCCAGGGACGATCTAAAAACAGTTGATGAATCTCGGATAACCCTGACACCAGATACGGTTCGCACTGGTTGAGTTTTAGATGGTCGGCGACTACCCAGTGCGCCTGGCTTGCGGCCAGCATGGCACGCTTCACTTCGGCATCCGCCTCCTGACTGGCGCTCAATCCGAGTTCGGCATGGATGGCGCATGCGCCAAGGATGGCAATATCCGCCCGGTAGCGAGAGAGCAGGGAAAGGGTGGCGCTTCCGGCAAACAGGCGTTGTTTCTGATCCCACTTTCCACCGAGCAGGATCAGGTCAATATCTTCCCGATCGCTAACCTGCTGGGCGATATCAAGAGAAGGGGTGATGATGGTCAGCGGCCCCTGAAGGAAAGAGGCAACGGCCAGCAGTGTGCTTCCGGCGTCCAGAAAAAGCGTCGAGCCCGCAGGCACGCATTGCGCAACCTGTTTACCCAGCCGCTGCTTAATTTCAGGGAGCAAGCTATTCCTGCTTACTCGGGTCATCGTCGAGAGATTCAGCGCGATGGCGCCGCCATGGTTTTTTTGTGCCAGTCCCTGTTTTTCCAGGTCGGTCAGATCGCGACGGATGGTGTCCGCCGAAACCTGCAATCGCTCTGCCAGCTCGGTAATGCTGGCCTGGCCTTGCTCAGTAATGATATCAAGCACATATTTCTGTCTGGCGGTTTTATGCATGGGGCAGTATCCTGCAAAATGTCGCAATAAATCGCAGTTTACAGCATTTTGCAGGAAAGGGAATCGCGACAGGTGCGGGATGTTATCCAAAAACAGTTTAATGATGTGATTATTGATATCGCATTAATCAGTCATCAAAAACATGTATGTATCTTTTAGGTATGTTGTTATCGCTATGTTTTACTTGAAAATTTGGCTTAAGCTGCCGGATTATTGGCTCTAACCAGAATGTTTAGCTAATTTGTAATTATAAATTAGTGCATATATCTATTAGTTTCTATTTTTAAAGTAAAATAATTTAATTTTATTCGGTGTATTACTTAAGTTGACATTTCTTTGAAAATCTTTGTGTCTGATTCGGGGTGAAATTAACGCAAAAATGTACACCGGGGCATTTTAGAATTTTCTTTATATTACAGGGGGTTTATTTGTTTCATCTGAAAGGCCTTTTATAACGTTTTGTCCAGAAACCCCATCTTTTTTCTTATTTGTAACACCGCATTAACATTGCGGGTGTGGTTGCTCATATCACATTTTGTTATGCTGCGAATCAATAAATATTTAAGTAAATTCTTAAAAGAAAAAAAGAGATTGAACGGCTCTCATCTCAATTGAAATGGGCTTGGGGAACTATTACCCAAATTAATCGAGAAGAGGTGAGGGATTTCTGAAGAATTATTTGTACCTCTTCCTGGGTATTTATTTGGCTATCACCTGGAGTCGGGGGATATTATGAAGATGAAATGCAATAACAGGTTGCTCAGATTATCTGTCTCCCTGACCTTAATTTCGCTGGTGGTGACTGCGGCTAATGCAAATAACGGCCAGGCGGGGATATCTCCCGTTGCGGCAATGACGATGAAAGAAAGTATTCTTTTCGCTCTCGATCGCGACCCCTCAGTGAGCCAGCAGGCAGCGCAACTGGGGATCGGCCAGGCACAAATAGACGAAGCGCGCAGTGGCTGGATGCCACAAATAGCCCTGAACGGGAGTACGGGTCACAGCCAGACCACCGATTCAAGCGGCTCGTTGCGAAATTCCGCAGCCTGGGGCCTGAGCCTGACGCAGCTGGTGTACGATTTTGGCAAGACCAATAACAGCATCAGCCAGTCTTCAGCTCAGCGTGACAGCTATCGCTACCAGCTGATGAGCACGATGTCTGCCGTCGCGGAAAAAACGGCCCTCAGCTATGTGGAAGTAAAACGCTACAGCGATCTGTTGCAGGCGGCAAAAGAGAACGTGCAGGCGCTTAAAAACGTTGAGCAGCTGGCAAAACTCCGCGCCGATGCTGGCGTAAGCTCCACCTCTGATGAGCTTCAGACCCGCACCCGTATCGCCGGGATGCAGGCGACGGTAGAGCAGTATAATGCGTCTCTGAACAGCGCCCGCGCGCGGCTGGCGGTATTAACTGGCATACAGGCTGAACGCTATTCACCGGTTCCGGGAGGTCTGGCCGTGGAGCCGGATTCTCTCAATCGGATTGATTATTCACTGATCCCAACGGTGATGGCCGCGCAGAACATGGAGCGTTCAGCCCAGTACGGCGTAGAAACCGCCAGGTCTCAGCACTGGCCGACCTTAAGCCTGAAAGGGGGCCGCACCCGCTATGAGTCTGATAATCGCGCGTACTGGGATGATCAGATCCAGCTCAATATTGACGCACCGCTTTATCAGGGCGGCGCGGTCTCGGCGCGCGTCCGTCAGGCCGAGGGCGCAAGGGCAATGGCATCGTCCCAGGTCGATCAGGCCCGTTTTGATGTCCTGCAAAAAGCCTCCGTCGCACAGGCCGACTGGACCGGGGCGCGTGGACGAATGGAAGCCGGGAAGCGTCAGCTGGAAAATGCGTTGCGCGCCCGCGATGTCTACAAAAATGAATATACCCTGAGCAAGCGCAGCATTAACGATCTGCTCAGCGTGGAGCAGGATGTCTGGTCTGCCACCTCAGCGAAAATAATGGCTGAATACGATGGCTGGAGTGCGGCGATTAATTACGCCTCTGCGGTGGATAATCTCTTGCCGCTTATCGGAATAGAGAAAAACGCTGCCGCGAAATTACCTGATTTAAGTTAAAAAAAGGCGCGCCTTTCTGCGCGAAATAAGTCAGACAATAATGGGTGATTTTTCCCAAGGATAGCTACATCCCTCTGGTGGACATATCCACAGGAATACGCGCACCTGCAAGGAGAAGAATATGAGTACCGCAAAAGTTGTTGATGTCATCATTCGCAAAACGGCAGAGAAGACGAAATTAACCGGAGAGGGGAATCTCTCGGTCTCTATTTCCTCACCGAGCGTGATTGAAATTCAGGGTTCTGCTCAGGACGTGGTGCGTTATGTCCGCCAGGGGAATGACCTCCTCATTTATATGAAAGATGGCAGCGTGATCCGCTGCAATAATTATTTTGTCGAAGACACGGAAACCCATAATCATTCCGAGCTGGTATTTAACGATAAGCAGGCGTTGACGCATATTTCATTTGCCGATGCCGGGGAAGCATCAGGCGTTGCCGCCACCGAATTAACCGCCCAGGCTGCACCCATTAGCAGCATTGAACCTTTCCTGGAGCAGGGAAGCGTCTTAAGCGATGCGCCGTGGGGCTGGATTGCCGGTGCGGCGTTAGGGGGCGGTGCGATCGGCGCACTGCTGGCTCACGGCGGCGATGGCGAAACCAAAACCAGGGTTATTGATAATACAAAAGAAGTCGAAAGCGCCACGCCGACATTTTTGCTCACGGACAACGCGGGTGACAAGCAGGGCGTGCTGAGTGCAAAAGAGGTCACGGATGACAACACCCCAACCTTCAGCGGTACCGGGCAGCCGGGCGCGACCATTCAGGTTAAAGACGGCAACGGCAGCACCATCGCCAGCACCATGGTTGCGAAGGACGGCACCTGGACGGTAACACTCCCGACCCAGGCGGACGGGGAACATACCTGGTCCGTCGTACAGATCGACGGCAGTAAATCGACCTCTGCGGGCAGTATTACCGTAACCGTTTCTACAGCGGATACCAGCGTGACGCTCGCCACCACGGCGGGCGATAACGTGATCAACGCCAGCGAGCAGGCCGCTGGCTTTACGCTGTCCGGCACCAGCAAAAACCTGGCCCAGGGAACGGCGCTTACCGTCACGCTCAACGGTAAAACCTATACCGCAGAAGTGGGGGCAAACGGCGCATGGAGCGTGAAGGTCCCTGCTGCCGACGCACAGGCGCTGGGCGATGGTACCTGGACGGTCAACGTCAGCGGAAAAGACGCGGCGGGCAACACCGTGTCCGGCAGCCAGACGATTGGCGTGGATACCGCCTCGCCAGTGATCTCTGTCGACACGATCGCCCAGGACAACATCATCAACGCGGCTGAACATAATCAGCCGCTGACGCTGACCGGGAAAACCGATGCGGAAGCGGGCCAGATTGTGACGGTCACGCTGAACGGCAAAAATCACACGGCGACCGTGGGCAGCGACGGCAGCTGGTCCGTTACGCTTCCGGCCAGTGAAGTACAGGCGCTGGCTAACGGCGAGCACACCCTGACGGTAAACGTCAGCGACAAAGCGGGTAACGGGTCATCCACCACCGCCGATTTCACGGTCGATACCGCAGCGCCAGTGGTCACTATCAACACCGTCGCGGGCGACGACATTCTGAACACCAGCGAGCAGGGGCAGGCGCAGATTATTTCCGGCCAGGCGAACGGCGCGGCGGAGGGCGACATTGTCACCGTGACCGTTGGCGGCAAGACCTTTACCGGTGCCGTCCAGGCGGACGGCAGCTGGAGCGTCGGCGTGCCTGCCTCCGTCATCGGTGCGCTCGGTGAGGGCAGCCACACGATTTCTGTCTCCGTCACTGATGCCGCGGGCAACACCGGCAGCGCGACGCACGGCGTGACGCTGAGCGGCAACCCGCCGGAATTCACGATTGACGCCATCAGCCAGGATAACGTCCTGAACGCGCAGGAGGCCATGCAGCCCCTGAGCCTGAGCGGGACCAGTAATCTGCCGAACGGCAGCGCTGTCACCGTGACGCTGAACAACGTTAACTATCAGGCCACCGTTGAGAACGGTCGCTGGTCCGTTCAGGTGCCGGTTTCCGACGTGCTGGATCTGGCGAATACCCTTTACACCGTCAGCGTCAGCGGCACCGACAGCGTGGGTAACAGCGGCTCCGCCGAGGCGAATCTGCTGGTAGACACCGTGCTGCCGCAGGTGATCGTCAACACCTTTGCCGGGGATAACCTGGTCAATAACGCCGAAGCGGCGGTTGACCAAACCCTCAGTGGACGCGTCACCGGCGCGGCGGCGGGCGATACCGTCTCTGTCACCGTGGGCGGCAAGAGCTACACCGCGACGGTTGGCAGCGACCTCAAATGGAGCGTGACGATCCCATCGGCCGACCTCCAGGCGTTTGGCGACGGCGATTTAACCTTCAGCGCCTCTGTCACCAATGCGCACGGCAATACCGGCACCGGCGAACGTGATATCAACATCAACGCCGAACTGCCGGGCCTGCGCGTGAACACGATCTCTGGCGATGACGTGATTAACGCCATCGAGCAGCAGCAGGATCTGGCCGTAACCGGCTCCAGCACTCATCTGGCCGAAGGCACACAGATCACCGTTACCATCAATAATGTCGAATACGTCACCACGGTTAACGCCAGCGGCAACTGGCAGATTGGCGTGCCGGCGGCGGACCTTCAGGCATGGACGGCGGGAGGCATGACCGTCAGCGTCAGCGCGGAAGATGCCTGGGGCAACACCGTGGCGGCTGAACACCCGATCGAGCTTGACCTGAATGCGGTGGCCGTCACCATCGATACCGTAACCACTGACGATATGCTCAACGCGGCGGAAAAAGGCGCGGATGTCACGCTTTCTGGTCAGACGCAGGGCGTGGAGGCCGGGCAGACCGTGGTGGTGAAATTCGCGGATCAAACCTTTACTGCACAGGTGCAGCAGGACGGCTCCTGGCACCTGACCGTTCCGGCGAGCGCGATGGAAACGCTGATCGACGGGCGTGCGCAGGTGAGCGTCAGCGTGACTAACGTCAACGGCAACAGCGCGGACGCCTCACGCGTGGTGATCGTCGATACGCAGCCGCCAGCCATTACGCTTGATAACCTGACCGACGACAACATCATTAATGCGGCAGAAGCGCAGCAGGATCTGGTGCTCAGCGGCAGCACAACCGCTGAAACGGGCCAGACGGTCACCGTGACGGTGAACGGTAAATCTTACCAGACCACGGCACAGGCGGACGGTCGCTGGCAGCTGAACGTGCCTGCCGCCGACGTAGGCGCGCTGACCGATGGCAATGTCACCGTGACGGCCACCGTCAGTGACGTGGCGGGCAACAGCAGCAGCGCGGAACGCGTTGGGCTGGTGGATGCCACCGTGCCGCAGGTGACCATCAACGATTTCGTCACCGACACCAACACCGTTAACCAGCTGGCCCATGCTCAGGCGCAGATCCTGAGCGGCTCCGTCACCGGCGCGGCGGCGGGCGATTTGGTC
The DNA here is from genome assembly GCF_001037805.1 of Enterobacter sp. BIDMC93. NCBI lineage: Bacteria > Pseudomonadati > Pseudomonadota > Gammaproteobacteria > Enterobacterales > Enterobacteriaceae > Enterobacter > Enterobacter sp. BIDMC93. The sequence goes on along the minus strand of NZ_KQ089962.1, from coordinate 2,883,959 downwards.
ACCATCACCATCAATAACGTGGACTACACCACCGTGGTGGATGCGGCAGGCAACTGGAGCCTCGGCCTGCCTGCGTCCGTCGTTCAGGGGCTGACGGACGGCACCTGGACCATTAACGTCTCCGTGACCGACCAATCCGGCAACACCGGCAGCAGTTCAGTGGATGTGGTGGTCAATACTGTGACGCCCGTTATCGGTATTAACACGCTGGCCGCGGATGACGTGATCAATGCGGCAGAGAAGGGCGAAGATCTGCTGCTTTCCGGTACCAGCAACCAGCCGGAAGGAACCACCATCACCGTTAATCTGAACGGTATCAACTACACCGCCACCACCGACGCCAGCGGCAACTGGAGCGTTACCGTCCCCGCCTCTGCGGTGAGCGCGCTGGGTGAAGCCAATTACACCGTGACGGCGAGCGTCACCGATAATGTGGGCAACAGCGCCGCTGCCACGCACGATGTGCTGGTGGATAGCTCGCTGCCGGTTGTTACCCTCAACACCCTCGCGGGCGACAATATCGTCAACGCGGCGGAAGTGGCCGCAGGGCAAACCCTGACCGGAAAGGTTTCTAACGCGGCATCGGGCGATACCGTCACGATTATCCTCGGCGGGCAGACATACACGACCACCGTACAGGACGATCTCACCTGGAGCCTGCCGTTAACCCAGAGTCAGTTAACCGCGCTCGGTAACGGCGATCTGACCGTATCGGCCAGCGTGACGAACGCGCACGGCAATACCGGATCGTCTTCCCTGGATGTCACCATTGACGCCCAGCTGCCCGGCCTGCGCATTGATACCGTCGCCGGTGACGACGTCATTAACGTTATTGAACACGCGCAGAACCTGGTTATCTCCGGCACCAGCACCGACCTGGCGGCGGGTAGCACCGTCACCGTGACCATCAACGGCAAGAGTTATTCCGCCTCGGTACTGGCGGATGGCACCTGGCAGGCTGCGGTTCCGGCTGCCGACGTCTCCCGGTGGGCGGACGGGTCGCTCACCATCAGCGCCAGCGCGCAGGATACCTCCGGCAACCCGGTGAATATCGGTACCGTTGTGGATGTCGATCTCGCCCCGGTGGCGATAAGCATCAACAGCGTGACGGACGACAACGTGCTTAACGCGGCAGAAAAAGGCCAGGATCTGGTGCTGTCCGGCTCCTCCTCGAACGTTGAAGCGGGCCATACCGTTACCATTATCTTTGCGGGTAAAACCTGGACCACGACGGTCGATGCCAACGGCGACTGGACCTGCACCGTACCGGCTGCCGATCTGAGCGGCCTGAAGGACGGCGACGCCAGCGTACAGGTCAGCGTCACCAACGTGAACGGCAACGCGGCCTCTTCCTCGCAGGCATTCAGCGTCGATACCGCCGCGCCAGCGGTCACCATCAACACCATCAGCGGCGACAACATGCTGAATGCGGCAGAGGCGGCGCAGGATCTGACCCTGAGCGGGACGTCTACTGCCGAAGCAGGCCAGACGGTCACCGTGACCTTCAACGGCAATCAGTACACCGCCCAGGTGCAGGCGAACGGCAGCTGGACGCTGGACGTTCCGGCGGCGGATCTGGCGGGGATCGCCGACGGCAGCGCGGCGGTCACGGTGACCGTGTCCGATAAAGCGGGCAACCCGGCCAGCGCGGGGGCGTCCGTGCTGGTCGACACTACCGTGCCGCAGATTACCTTCAACATTGTGGCGGGCGACGACATTGTTAATATTGCCGAGCACGGCCAGGCGCTGATTGTCACCGGCAAGGTGACGGGCGCGCAGGCGGGCGATGTGATTACCCTGACCCTGAACGGCAAAGACTACACCGCGATGCTGGACGGTGCCGGTAACTGGAGCGTGGGCGTTCCGGCGGCGGACGTGGGCGCGCTGGCTAACGGCGATCAGACGATCTCCGCCACACTCACCGATAAAGCGGGCAACAGCACCAGCGCGACGCACGCGTTTGACGTCTCCCTGACCACGCCGGTGATTGCCATCAATACCCTGGCGGTTGACGACGTGATCAACGCGACCGAAAAAGGCCAGGACCTGTTGATCTCCGGCACCAGCAACCAGCCGGACGGGACCCGCATCACCGTAACCCTGAACGGTATCAGTTACGCCGCCACCACCGATGCCAGCGGTAACTGGAGCGTCACCGTTCCGGCGGCAAACGTCTCGGTACTGGGCGAAGCGAGCTACAGCGTGACGGCCAGCGTGACCGATACCGCGGGTAATAGCGCGAATACCAGCCATAGCGTGCTGGTCGACAGCGCGCTGCCGCAGGTCACCATTAATGCGGTTGCCACCGACGACGTGATTAACGCGGCGGAAGTGGCTTCCGGACAAACCCTGAGCGGGAAAGTGAGCGGCGCGGCGAGCGGTGACACTGTCATGGTCGGTATCGGGGGCAACACCTATACCGCGACGGTTCAGGACGACCTGAGCTGGTCGGTTAACGTGGCGTCTGACGTCTTAACCGCTATCGGTAACGGCGATCTCACCGTAACAGCGAGCGTGACCAATGGCCACGGCAACACCGGCACCGGCGAACGCGACATCACGATTGATGCCAGCCTGCCGGGCCTGCGCGTGGATACCGTAGCAGGCGACGATGTGATCAACAGCATCGAACATGGTCAAAACCTGATTATCACCGGCTCCAGCGACGGGCTGGCGAGCGGATCGGCGCTGACGGTCACCGTCAACGGCAAAACCTACGCGGCAACCGTGCTGGCGGACGGCACCTGGACGGCGGCTATTCCGGCGGCGGACGTCGGCGCGCTGAGCGCAGGCACAATCACCGTGACCGTTGACGGCCAGAGCGCGGCGGGTAACCCGGTTTCCATCAGCCACGACGTGAAAGTGGATCTGGCGGCAGTCGCCATCAGCATTAATCCGATTGCCTCTGACGACGTAATCAACGCGGCTGAGAAAGGCGCGGACCTGGTGCTGTCTGGCTCGACCACCAACGTGGAAGAAAACCAGACCGTTACCATCACCTTCGGCGGCAAGTTGTACACCGCGACGGTGGATGCCAGCGGCAACTGGACGGCGACCGTACCGTCTGCCGATTTGGGCGGACTGAAAGACGGCGACGCCAGCGTGCAGGTCAGCGTCACCAACGTGAACGGCAACAGCGCCTCGGCGGGCCGCGAATACAACGTGGACGCCACCGCGCCGACGGTGTCCATCGAGATCGTCAGCGACAACAACATCATCAACGCGGCCGAAGCGCAGCAGGATCTGGTCGTTAACGGTGTCTCCAACGCCGAAGCGGGCCAGACCGTGACCGTGACGCTGAACGGCGTGGACTACACCACCACCGTACAGGCGAACGGCAGCTGGAGCGTCACCGTACCGTCTGCGGATATCGGCGCGATTACCGACGGCGATTACACCATCACGGCAGCCGTCGCGGATAAGGCGGGTAACCCGGCCTCTGCGGACCGCGATGTGCTGGTGGATACCACGGTGCCACAGCTGACCATTAACACCGTTTCCGACGACGACGTGATCAACAGCGCCGAGCACGCGCAGGCGCTGATTGTCACCGGTTCCGTGACCGGTGCGGCGGCGGGCGACGTGGTGACCGTCACCATCAATAACAAAGATTACACCGCGACCCTGGACACTTCCGGCAGGTGGAGCGTGGGCGTGCCTGCGGCGGACGTGAGTGCCCTGACCGCCGGGGATTACACCATCACCGCGGCGCTGACCGATAAAGCCGGAAACAGCAACAGCACAACGCACGAGGTTGAAGTCAACCTCACCGCGCCGGTGCTGACCATTGACACCGTGTCCGGTGACGATGTGATCAACAGCAGCGAGAAAACGCAGGATCTGACCATCACAGGTACGGCTTCCGGGCTGGCAGCGGGCGCGGTGGTCACCGTGATGCTCAACGGCAAAGCGTACAGCGCCACGGTGGACACCAATGGCCAATGGACCACAACCGTTCCGGCGAGCGAGGTGGGGCAACTGGGTGAAGCGCTTTACACCGTGTCGGCCTCCGCGACGGACAGCGTCGGCAACAGCTCCAGCACCTCGCACACCGTGAACGTGGAATCCGTGCTGCCTGGCGTCATCATCAACACCGTGGCGGGCGACGACGTGATCAACGCAGCGGAGCTGGCAACCGGCCAGACCATTAGCGGCACAGTGGTGAATGCCGAAGCGGGCAACACCGTGACTGTGTCTGTTGGCGGCCACAGCTACACCGCAACGGTACAGGACAATCTCACCTGGTCCGTCAGCGTACCGGAATCTGTGCTCGCCGCGCTGGGCAATGGCGATCTGACCGTGACCGCCAGCGTCACGAACGGCGTGGGCAACAGCGGCAGCGGCGAGCGCGATATCACTATCGACGCGAATCTGCCGGGCCTGCGCGTGGACACCGTAGCGGGCGATGACGTGATTAACAGCATCGAACACGGGCAGAATCTGATTATCACGGGTTCAAGCGACGGCCTGACGGCGGGCACAGCGCTGACCGTCACCGTAAACGGTAAAACCTATCCGGCTACCGTGCTGGCAGACGGCACCTGGAGCGCGGCGATCCCTTCTGCGGACGTGAGTGCCCTTGCCGCAGGCACGGTCACCGTGAACGTTGAAGGCCAGAGCAGCGCGGGCAATCCGGTGACTATCAACCATGATGTGACGGTGGATCTGGCAAACGTCGCCATCAGCATTGACGCCATCGCTTCCGATGACGTGATCAACGCCGCCGAGAGGGGTGCGGATCTGGTGCTCTCCGGCACCACCTCGAACGTCGAAGAAAACCAGATCGTCACCATCACCTTCGGCGGCAAGAACTACACCGCCACGGTGGACGCTGAGGGTAAATGGACCGCCACGGTGCCGTCTGCGGATATGACCGGTCTGAAAGACGGCGACGCCAGCGTGCAGGTCAGCGTCACCAACGTGAACGGCAACAGCGCGTCTGCGGGACGCGAGTACAGCGTGGATGCTACCGCGCCGTCCGTGACCATCAACACGATTGCCACCGACGATATCCTGAACGCCTCAGAAGCGCAGTCCGACCTGGCAATCTCCGGCACCAGTACCGCCGAAGCAGGCCAGACGGTGACCGTATCGCTGAACGGCAAAGATTACACCACAACCGTCAGCGCGAACGGCAGCTGGACGCTGAACGTGCCGGCAGCTGACCTTGCAGGATTAACCGACGGCAGCGTCACCGTGACCGCGGCCGTCAGCGACAAGGCGGGTAACCCGGCGTCGGTGGACCACACCCTGACGGTGGACGTCACCGTTCCGGCAGTGACCATCCACACCGTGGCAGGCGACGACGTGATTAACGTGGCTGAACACAATCAGGCGCAGATTATCAGCGGCTCCGCCACCGGCGCGGCGGCGGGCGATACCGTTACCGTCACCATCGGCGGCCAGACTTATACCACCGTGCTGGATGCGGCGGGTAACTGGAGCGTGGGCGTCCCGGCCAGCGTCATTTCCGGCCTCAGCGACGGCAGCGTGACCGTCACTGCGTCAGTCACCGACGCGGCGGGCAATACCGGCAGCGGCACGCATAATGTGACCGTCGATACCGGTCTGCCGTCGGTCAGCTTCAACGCTATCAGCGATGACAACGTCCTGAATGCCGTTGAAAAAGGCCAGGATCTGAGCGTCAGCGGCACCAGCGCCAACCTGGCGGAAGGCACCGTGGTCACCGTGACCCTGAACGGTAAAAACTACACGGCGACAACTGCGGCAGACGGCACCTGGAGCCTGACGGTTCCGGCTGCGGATCTGGCCGGTCTCGGTCAGGCCAGTTACACCCTGAACGCGACGGCCACCAACGGCGTGGGCAACAGCGTGAGCAGTTCTGCGAACCTGCTTGTCGACACCGCGCTGCCAACCGTCACCATCAACACCGTGGCGGGCGACAACGTCATCAACGCGGCGGAAGTGGCGGCAGGCCAGACACTGAGCGGCACCGTGGCGAATGCCGAAGCGGGCAACACCGTGACCGTGACTATCGGTGGCCACAGCTACACCGCAACGGTGCAGAATAATCTGTCCTGGTCCGTCAACGTGCCGTCTGACGTGCTGACCGCACTCGGCAACGGCAGCCTGAGCGTGACGGCGACCGTCACCAACGGCCACGGCAACACCGGCACCGGCGAACGCGAGATCGCTATCGACGCTAACCTGCCGGGCCTGCGCGTGAATACCGTGGCGGGTGACGACGTGGTCAACACCATCGAGCACGCGCAGAACCTGATTGTTTCAGGCTCCAGCGACGGGCTGGCGCCGGGCACGGCGCTGACGGTTACCGTCAACGGTAAAGATTACGCGGCAACGGTACTGGCAGACGGCACCTGGAGCGCGGCGATCCCGTCCACCGACGTGAGCGCGTGGCCGGAAGGCACCGTGAAAATCAGCGTTACCGGTGACAGCGCGGCGGGTAATCCGATCACCATCAGCCACGACGTGACCGTGGATCTGGCTACCGTTGCCATCAGCATCAATGCGCTTGCCACCGACGACGTGATTAACGCGGCGGAGAAGGGCGCGGATCTGGTGCTGTCCGGTGTGACCACCAACGTGGAAGCCGGGCAGACCGTGACCATCAGTCTGAACGGCAGGATCTACACCACCACCGTGGACGACAGCGGCAACTGGACTTATACCGTGCCGTCAGCGGATCTGGCTGGCCTGAAGGATGGCGACGCCAGCGTGCAGGTGAGCGTCACCAACGTGAACGGCAACAGCGCCTCGGCGGGCCGTGAGTACAGCGTGGATGCTACCGCGCCGTCCGTGACCATCAACACGATTGCCACCCACGATATCCTGAACGCCACGGAAGCTCAGTCAGACCTGGCAATCTCCGGCACCAGTACCGCCGAAGCAGGCCAGACGCTGACCGTATCGCTGAACGGCAAAGATTACACCACAACCGTCAGCGCGAACGGCAGCTGGACGCTGAACGTTCCGGCGGCGGATCTGGCAGGATTAACCGACGGCAGCGTGACGGTCACCGCCTCAGTCAGCGACAAGGCGGGTAACCCGGCGTCGGTTGACCACACCCTGACGGTGGACGTCACCGTACCTGCGGTGACCATCCACACCGTTGCAGGTGACGATGTGATTAACGTGGCTGAACACAATCAGGCGCAGATCGTCAGCGGCTCCGCGACCGGCGCGGCGGCGGGCGACACCGTCACCGTCACCATCGGCGGCCAGTCGTATACCACCGTGTTGGACGCGGCGGGTAACTGGAGCGTGGGTGTTCCGGCGAATGTGATTTCAGGCCTCAGCGACGGCAGCGTGACCGTCACTGCGTCAGTCACCGACGCGGCGGGCAATACCGGCAGCGGCACGCATAATGTGACCGTCGATACCGGTCTGCCGTCGGTCAGCTTCAACGCCATCAGCGATGACAACGTCCTGAACGCGGTAGAAAAAGGGCAGGATCTGAGCGTCAACGGCACCAGCGCCAACCTGGCGGAAGGCACCGTGGTCACCGTGACCCTGAACGGTAAAAACTACACGGCGACGACTGCGGCAGACGGCACCTGGAGCCTGACGGTTCCGGCTGCGGATCTGTCAGGCCTCGGTGAAGCCAGCTACACCCTGAGCGCGACGGCCACCAACGGCGTGGGCAACAGCATCAGCACTACGGCGAACCTGCTTGTCGATACCGCGCTGCCAACCGTCACCATCAACACCGTGGCGGGGGACAACGTCATCAACGCGGCGGAAGTGGCCGCAGGCCAGACCATTACCGGTAAGGTGGCGAACGCGGACATCGGTAACACCGTGACGGTGAACATCGGCGGCAACACCTATACCGCGACGGTGCAGAGCGATCTGACCTGGTCCGTTAACGTGCCGGAATCCGTCCTGACCGCGCTGGGCAATGGCGATTTAACGGTGTCAGCAACCGTCACTAATGACCATGGCAATACGGGAACGGGCGAGCGCGATATCACTATCGACGCCAGCCTGCCGGGCCTGCGCGTGGATACCGTCGCGGGCGACGATGTGATTAACAGCATCGAGCATGGACAGAACCTGATTGTCACCGGCTCCAGCGACGGACTGGCGGCAGGCACTACGCTCACCGTGACCGTCAATGGCAAAACCTATGCGGCCTCCGTGCTGGCAGACGGTACCTGGAGCGCGGCGATCCCGGCAGCAGACGTCGGGGCCCTGGCTGCGGGCACGGTTACCGTGACCGTTGCAGGCCAGAGCGCGGCGGGCAATCCGGTCTCTATCAGCCACGACGTCACCGTCGATCTGGCAGCCGTGGCGATCAGCATTGATGCCATCGCCACCGACGACGTGATTAACGCGGCAGAAAAAGGCGCGGATCTGGTGCTTTCCGGCAGCACCTCCAATGTGGAAGAGAACCAGACCGTGACCATCACCTTTGGCGGCAAGTCTTACACCGCCAAAGTCGATGCCGACGGCAACTGGACGGCCACCGTGCCTTCCTCGGATCTTGCGGGTCTGAAAGACGGCGACGCCAGCGTGCAGGTGAGCGTGACCAATGTGAACGGCAACAGCGCGTCTGCGGGCCGGGAGTACAGCGTCGATGCCACGGCGCCAACCGTGACCATTGACACGGTAGCCGGCGACAACGTGATCAACGGCAGCGAAGCGGCTGCGGGCGTGGCCATTTCCGGCACCACCACGGCTGAAGTCGGTCAGACGGTAACCGTTAACCTCGGTGGAAACAGCTATACCGCACAGGTTCAGCAGGGCGGCGTCTGGAGCATTAACGTGCCGGCCGCCGATCTGTCCACTCTGGCGGATAACGGCTACACCGTGCAGGTGAGCGTGAGTGACGCCGCGGGTAACCCGGGCAGCGCGGGCAAAGCGATTACGCTCGATACCACGCCGCCGACCGTCAGCTTTAACGTCGTGGCGGGCGATGACGTCATCAACAGCGTTGAGCACGGGCAGGCGCAGGTCATCAGCGGCACCGCAACCGGCGCCAGCGTCGGCGATAAGCTGGTCATCACGATAGGTTCGAACCAGTACACCACCACCGTTGACGCCAGTGGCAAATGGAGCGTGGGCGTTCCTGCCAGCGACATTTCTGCCCTGACCGACGGCACCGTGACCCTCAGCGCGACAATCACCGACAGCGCGGGCAACAGCAGCACCCAGACCCATGACGTGGTGGTAAATACCGCATCGGTCGCGCTGACCGTCAACACCCTCAGCGGTGATGACGTGATCAATGCGGCAGAAGCGGGGGCGTCGCTGGTCATCAACGGCTCCAGCGCGCAGTTTGCGAACGGCACGCAGGTCACTATCACCCTGAATGGTAAGAGCTATACGGCCACTATCCAGAGCGATGGCTCCTGGACAACCACCGTACCGGCCGCCGACGTGGGCACCCTGGCCGACGGCGCGAGCTACCAGGTTTCTGTTTCGGCGCAGGACAGCGCCGGGAACAGCGCCTCGGCGACGCACACCATCAGCGTGGACACCACCGCGCCGGTGATTAGCGTGAACACGTTGTCGGGCGACGATGTGCTGAATGCGGCGGAAGCCCAGCAGCCGCTCACCGTACACGGCTCTTCCAGCGCGGAAGCAGGCCAGACGGTGACCGTCACGCTGGGCGGGAAAACCTACACTGCGCTTGTGGCAAACGACGGCACCTGGACGCTCGACGTCCCGGCCGCCGATCTTGCCAACCTGAGCGAAGGCGCGCTGACGGTCACCGCGTCGGTGAACGACAAGGCGGGTAATAACGGCCAGACGACGCATACCTTAACGGTCGATACCGTCGCGCCAGCCGTGACCATCAGCACCGTGGCCGATGACGATATCGTCAACGACGCCGAGCAGCTGGCGGGACAGACCATCAGCGGGACCACCACCGCGGAGCAGGGCCAGACGGTGACCGTCTCCTTCAACGGCCACAGCTATCAGGCGACCGTGGCGGCAAATGGCTCCTGGTCCGTCTTCGTGCCGGGACGCGACTTCCTCGGACTGAGCGACGGGGATTACACCATTACGGCTACGGTGAGCGATAAGGCAGGTAACCCGGGCAGCGCAACGCACGACGTGACGCTGAACGGTGACGTGCCGACCATCGCCATTAACACCTTTGCGCAGGATGATATCGTCAACGCCGCCGAGCACGGCACGCCGCTGGTTATCAGCGGCACCACCGATGCGCCAACGGGCCAGACGGTGACCATTACGCTTAACGGTAAAACCTACACGGCTACCGTTCAAAATGACGGCACCTGGAGCTATACGGTCGGCAGCGCAGACGTGACCGCGCTGGCGGACGGCGGTTCGTACGTGATTAACGCGCAGGTGAGCAACGCCATCGGCAACAGCGCCAGCGATAACCATACCGTTACCGTGGATCTCACCGCACCGTCGATGGGGATCAGCATTGATTCCCTGCAAAACGATACCGGCCTCAGCGCGAATGACTTCATCACCAACGACAGCCAGGTGGTGGTGAATGGTTCCCTGACCGCGCAGCTCGGCAATAACGAGAAGGCGCAGATCAGCCTTGACGGCGGTACCACCTGGATTGACCTGACCGTCACCGGCACCACCTGGCGCTACACCGATGGCCGTACCCTGACCGACGGTACGTACCAGTACCAGGTGCGCGTGATCGACAATGCAGGCAACGTTGGGGCAACGGACAGCCAGGACGTGGTAATCGATCTGACGAAGCCTGCGGCGGCGACCATTACCGTGGATTCCGTCTCGCAGGATACCGGCCTGTCCGACAGCGACTTTATTACCAGCGACAACCAGATCAGCCTGAAAGGGACGCTCGGCGCGGCCCTGGGCAGCGGCGACCACGCTCAGATCAGCCTCGACGGTGGCGCAACCTGGACTGACGTGAGCGTCAGCGGCCTGAGCTGGACCTACGTTGACGGCCGCACGCTGGCCGACGGAGACTACAACTATCAGCTGCGGGTGATTGACGACGCGGGGAATATCAGCGCCACTACCAGCCAGGTGGTGACCATTGATACCGTCGCGCCGGACGCCAGCAAAACGATCGCTATCGACAGCATCAGCGACGATACCGGCCTGAGCAGCAGCGACTTTATCACCAATGACACCTCTCTGACGCTGCACGGCTCGCTCGGCGCAACGCTGGCCGACGGCGAATATGCCCAGATCAGCATCGACGGCGGGGTCACCTGGCAGAACGTGATCGTCACTGGCAACAGCTGGTACTACGTGGACGGCCGCACGCTGGGTAACCAGACCTATGACTACTACGTTCGAGTAGTGGATGCGGCAGGCAACGTAGGTGCCAGCGCTCATCAGCAGGTGACGGTCGATACGGTCGCGCCGGATGCGGCGATTACGGTGACCGTGGATAACATCACCGTCGATACCGGCTTCGACAATAACGACTTCCTGACCAGTTCGACCTCGTACACGCTCAACGGGACGCTCGGGGCCGAACTCGGGGCGGGTGAGTATGTGCAGGTGAGCATGGATGGCGGCACCACCTGGGTTTACGCCACGGTAAGCGGCACCCGGTGGAGTTATAACGACACCCGCACCCTGGCCGACGGCGACTACCGCTATCAGGTGCGGGTTGTCGATCAGGCGGGCAACGTTGGGGCCACCACCACGCAGGACGTGACGGTGGATACCCAGGCGCCGCAGTACGGCATCACCATTGACAGCATCAGCGAAGATACCGGGCAGTCCGGGAGTGATTTCATCACCATGGACACCTCGCTGACGATCAACGGCTCGTTGGGCAGCGCGCTGGCCAGCGACGAGCGCGTACAGATCAGCCTCGACGGCGGTAATACCTGGATTGACACTACCGTCACTAACCAGCGCTGGAGCTATACGGATACCCGCGATCTGGCGGACGGGGATTACACCTACCAGGTGCGGATCATCGACCAGGCGGGCAACGTCGGCTCAACCTCTTCGCAGGTGGTAACGGTTGATACCACGCCGCCTGACACGGTGGGAACGGTGGTCAGCTATACCGACGGGGAAGGTGAACGTACAGGCACGTACGGCGCATCAGTCGCGACGGACGATACCTCGCCGCTGATCAACGGTACGCTTAACCGCGCTCCGGAAGATGGCGAAATCGTGCAGCTTTACCGGGACGGGATCTTACTGGGTCAGGTCACGATGAACGGCAGCGCAAGCTGGTCCTATCAGGACAACGGCCTGCTCGACGGGAATCACACCTACATTCTGCGCGTCACCGACAAAGCCGGTAACTACACGGAATCGGATGGCTTTGTGCTGAACGTCGATACCAGCATCCCGACCACCACCGCGGCGATTACTGCCCAGACCACCTCGGATACCACGCCGATTGTCAGCGGTACGGTCTCCGCAGACCTGGTGAACGGTGAATATCTGGTGGTGACGGTGAACGGGAAAACCTACACCTCCCAGACCGGCGGTGCGGTGGTCGTCGACCCGGATCACAATACCTGGTATCTACAGATCCCGGACAGCGATGCCCTGAGTGTGGCGAGTTACGACGTAACCGCGCAGGTGAAGAGTAGCGCGGGCAACGGTAACACCACCGGTACGGCAACCGGTAGCCTGGTGATCGATACCACCTCGGTGAATACCGACTGGGCGACCACTGCGGGGAACAGCAACAACTCAACCATGACTCTCGGCATGAACAGCAGCGGGCTGTGGAATATCATTGCTAATGGACAGTCTTATTCCAGCAGCGATGATTCAACCTATGCCGGGAATACGTTAACTAACACCCGTAGCTACTATGTGGTGAGCCAGACGGCAGCTGACTTTGACCGTAACGGCACGCAGGATATCTTTGCGACGGAGAACACCTACGCGGGCTCTACGCAGGTGATGTGGACCTACGATGGCAGCAGCTACACCGCCAGCCAGCTGGCGATGGGAACCACCATCTGGTACGGCGGCGTAATTGCCTACGACAAAACCGGCGATGGCTATCTTGATCTGGCGTACGGCGATGCCGGTATGGACTCCCTGACCTACCTGGTGAATACCAACGGCGTTCTGTCGCCGGACGGCACCGGCGGGGAAGGTGGATTCTACGGCCAGTTCGATTCCGGGCGTGAAATCTCCGGCGTCGACCTGAACAACGACGGTACCGTGGACATCGTGCAGCACACCAACCGCAGCGGGGCGTACTCGCTCACCGTGATTAACAACAACGGGAACGGTACGCTTTCCATTGGCCAGAACCTGACCAACGTGTTTGTGGCCAACGCCTCGAATACCACCACGGCGGCCTCCATGACGTGGGCGGACTTTAACGGCGATGGCTACATGGATCTGTACCTCGGCAGCAGCTACAACAACAACGGCGGGGTGATTTACTACAACGACGGTACCGGGCAGCTTTCCACGACCAAAAGCGCGGTGGAAGCCTCTAACGCCACGGCGGGCTATCTGTCGGTGGCGGTAGACTGGAACGGTGACGGGCAGATGGACATCATCAAGCTCAGCACCTACGGCAGCTCACAGACGGCGACCCTGTTCACCAACAACGGCTACGGCTCAACCTGGACTTCAAGCCAGCTGGCTTCTGGGCTGGCCAACGTCACCGGTGTCGCCGCGGTGGACTACAACTGGGACGGTGCGCAGGATCTGCTGGTGTCTCAGCAGAACGGTAAGGTGGTGCTGGTGCAGAACAATGCGGAGATCGCTGACGGTACCGCGATGCATCTGCACATTGTCGATAGCGAAGGCATCAACGCGTACTACGGCAATACGGTCAATCTGTATAACGCTGCGGGCGTGCTGGTGGCCTCGCAGATCATCAACGCTCAGTCCGGCATTGGCTCGAACGATACCTCTGCGCTGGTGAGTTTCTACGGGCTGGATCCGAACGAAACCTACTCGGCGGAGATCGTGAAGATCACCAACGGCGTCTCGGATAACGTCACCTGGACCGGCCTGGACGCGGGCAACGGCAAAGAGGGTTATGTTCTCACCGCCGAAGCGGCCACCGGCGGCCACAGCGGAACCATCACCGGTACCGGGTATAACGACACCTTTATCGCAGAGGATGGTACCTATACCTATAACGGCTCCGGCGGCTGGAATACCCATTCCGACTACGACACCTGGAGCAATACCGGCGGCATGGACGTGGTGGATTATCGTAATGCCACCTCTGGGATAACCGTTGATTTGCGCCTCTCAACGGCGCAGGACACCGGATTCGGTACCACGCGGTTGTTGAATATTGAAGGGATTAACGGCTCCGACTATGACGACGTGATCACCGGCAACAGCGGTGATAACCAGTTCGAAGGCCGGGGCGGGAACGACACCTTCAACATCGGCAGCGGCGGTCACGATACGTTGCTCTATAAGCTGATCAACGCGTCTGACGCGACGGGCGGCAACGGTAGCGATGTGGTGAACGGCTTTACCGTCGGCACCTGGGAAGGGACGGCGGATACGGACCGTATCGATCTGCGCGACCTGCTTTCCGACAGCGGCTATACCGGCACCGGCTCGGCGAGCTACGTGAACGGCGTGGCGACGCTGGACAGCAGCGCGGGCAACATCGCCGACTACATCCGCGTTGTGCAAAACGGCAGCAACACCGAGATCCAGGTTGACCTGGACGGGACGGGCGGTCAGTTCACGCCCACCACGCTGGTAACGCTGAACGGCGTGCAGACGGATCTGGCGACGCTGTTGGCCAATCATCAACTGTTAATTGCGTAAAACAACGCCGCGGGGAGCGATCCTCGCGGCCTTTTGCGTTTCTTTACACGAATAGCCATAACCCTATATTTCACAAGATTATTTTGCGGGCTCGTTTAGACAGTGTTCGATTTCTAATCATCCCGGAAAGGTATCATTTCAGTGCGAAATCATCGCCCTGAACAGGACGTAGCATTATGAAGACACATCCACAGTACGAACCCTGGTTGCAGGGCATGCTCATCATCGCGAAATATTATCGGCTGGATTTTTCGGCGGAGCATGTTCGGGTCACGATTAACCATGAAAGCCAGTCTCCACGCCAGCTGGTGCTGGAGGAGATGGCGCGCCAGCTTGGGCTGGGGATGCGTTGGGTGGCGGCGGGAGCCGTAGCGCTCGATCCGTGGCGTTTACCGCTGCTGGCGGAGTTCACCGGCGGGCAAATTGCGGTCATCAACCGTATGGACAACGAAGGAAACGTCAGCGTGCAGTTTAGCGGCGACGGGGGCCTGGAGACGACGCTGACGCGCGACGAACTCGGTTCGCGGTTAAAGGGGCTGATGGTGCTGCGTCCCCTGGAGTCCACGCCGGATGCGCGCGTGGATGATTACATCAAACCCTATGAGAAAAACTGGTTCTGGCAGCTGGCGCTGAAAGACTGGCGTCGTTACAGCGACATAATGCTGGTGGCGCTGGTCGCCAACGTGCTGGCGCTCTCCGGCATGGTCTTTTCCATGCAGGTGTATGACAGGGTGGTGCCGTCCCAGTCGGAGGCCACGCTGTGGGTGCTGTTTGGCGGTGTGATGATCGCCATCGTGTTTGAATTCATCATGCGCATGCTGCGGGTGCATATTTCGGACGTGGTAGGGAAACGCGCCGACCTGCGTATTTCCGAGCGCGTGTTTGCCCACGCCCTGAGGATTAAAAACGGCGCACGGTCGAAATCGACCGGGTCGTTTATCGCCCAGATCCGCGAGCTGGAGTCGGTGCGGGAGCTGATCACTTCCACCACCATTGCCGCTATCTCCGATCTGCCGTTCTTCCTGCTGTTCGTCTTCATTCTGTGGATGATTGGCGGCCCGCTGGTGCTGGTGGTGCTGCTGGCCGTACCGCTGCTGCTCATTCCCGGCCTGCTGGTGCAGCGCCCGTTGGGAAAACTCTCCAGCGAAGGGATGCGTGAATCGGCGATTCGTAACGCCACGCTGGTGGAAGCGGTGCAGGGGCTTGAGGACATCAAGCTAATGCGCGCCGAGCAGAGGTTCCAGAACCAGTGGAATAACACCAATGACGTTGCCGCGAGCGTCGGCATGAAGCAGCGCTGGCTGACGGGGCTGCTGCTGACCTGGACCCAGGAGGTGCAGTCTATCGTCTACGCCGTGGTGCTGCTGGTGGGGTGTTATCTGGTTATCAGCGGCGACATGACCACCGGTGCGCTGGTGGGGACCTCGATTCTGGCGTCCCGGACCATTGCGCCCCTGTCGCAGATTTCCGGCGTGCTCTCCCGCTGGCAGTCGGCAAAGGTGGCCCGCAAGGGGCTGGATGACCTGATGCAGCGCCCGATTGACGATCCCCAGCACGGCAAAAAAGTGCATAAAGCCCATCTTCGCGGTGATTATCGGCTGGACGACGTTGGGTTTTATTACGATGAAGAAGAGAAGCTTACCGTGCTGAATATCAGCAAACTGCGCATTCGCGCCGGGGAGCGCGTGGCGGTGCTCGGGCGGAATGGTTCGGGGAAAAGCACTTTGCTGCATCTGCTGGCGGGAATGCAGGAGCCACAGCAGGGCAGCATTTTGCTGGACGATATTGCTCTCAATCATCTTGACCCGGCCGACGTGCGCCGCGACATGCAGTTGCTCAGCCAGCAGGCGCGGCTGTTCTTCGGCTCCGTACGTGACAACATCCTGATGGGTAATCCGCTGGCGACAGACGAGGAAATCCATCAGGCGCTGGTCAACAGCGGCGCGCTGGAGTTTGTGCGCAAGCAGAAAATGGGGCTGAACACCATCATCAATGAGGGCGGGACGGGGCTTTCCGGCGGGCAACGTCAGGCGCTGCTGCTGGCGCGCGCGCTGATCACCTCGCCGAATATTCTGCTGCTGGATGAACCCACCGCCTGGCTGGATGAGGTCAGCGAGAAGCAGTTTATCCAGCATCTGCACCAGTGGCTCGGTAAGCGCCGGACGCTGGTGGTGGCGACGCATCGTCTGCCGATTCTGGACCTGGTTGACCGCATCATCGTCCTGGAAAACGGCAAAGTGGTGATGGATGGCCCTCGTGATGCCATTTTACGCCAGCACGGAATGGCCCCGCAGCAGGCGCCGCAGCGCACGGTTAAACTGAAAACGGAGGGCGTGGCATGAATGATTTCTCCCGCTTTAACAGCCGGCTCAAGGAGCCGCGCCTGCCGCGTTCGTCGCTGGTGGCATGGTCGCTGTTTGCCCTGCTGGTGGTCTTTATTACCTGGGCCAGCCTGTTCCAGCTGGATGAGGTCACGACGGGTAGCGGCAAGGTGATCCCGTCCTCCCACGAGCAGGTGATCCAGTCCCTGGAAGGGGGGATTATCCACAGTCTGATGGTGCGCGAGGGCGATATCGTCGAGCGTGATCAACAGCTTGCCCAACTGGACCGGACGAAAACCGAGTCCAGCGTGCTGGAGAGCGAGTCTCGATTAAACGCCGCGATGGCGACGGCCGCGCGTCTGAATGCTGAGGTAAACGACACCGGGCTGACATTCCCGGCCGAGCTGGATGACGACGTTGAGTTGGTCAAACAGGAAACGGCGCTTTATCAGTCACGTCGCGAAAGCCTGGAAAAAGGGCTGGCGGGTTTACGCCAGGGAGCGGATCTCGTGCAGCGTGAACTGGCATTAACGCGCCCGCTGGTGACGCAGGGGGCGGCCAGTAAGGTCGAAGTCTTACGCCTTGAACGTCAAAAAAATGAGCTGGAGAGCAAAATCACCGAAATGAAAAACCAGTACTACGTTCGCGCCCGCGAAGAACTGGCAAAAGCGAACGCGGAAATGGAAGCGCAGCGTTCGGTCATGAAAGGACGCGAAGATTCACTCACCCGCTTAACGTTTAATGCGCCGGTGCGTGGCATCGTGAAGGACATTGACGTGACGACGGTGGGCGGAGTGATCCCGCCGAACGGCAAACTGATGAGCCTGGTACCGCTTGATGACCAGATGGTGATAGAAGCGAAAATCTCGCCGCGCGATGTCGCGTTTATCCATCCTGGGCAAAAAGCGCTGGTGAAAATCACCGCTTATGACTACTCGATCTACGGCGGGCTGGAAGGGGAGGTGACGATGATTTCCCCGGATACCCTTCAGGACGAGGTGAAACGGGATGTTTATTATTATCGCGTTTATATTCGTACTGACAGTAACCATCTGACCAACAGGCAGGGCAAGGAATTCCCGGTGTTCCCGGGCATGATAGCCACGGTTGATATCAAAACCGGCAGTAAATCCGTCATTGATTATCTGCTGAAACCATTGAATAAGGCAAAAGAGGCGCTGCGCGAGCGATAAAAAAGGCGTTCAGCAAACCGAACGCCCGTCAGATCAGAGTGTAGGCGTCATGTTGACAGCATGGCGTCGTTCTTTTGGTACCACGTTGATGTAATGTGTGACATACGCAAAATATAATCCGGCATAATTTTCGACCAGCTCGATAAAGGCCGGGTAAATTGACATCCGGCCATCGCCGCGATCTTTAAGATAACCTGCCTCCTGCGCCGATTTGATAATGCGGTTGACGTGGATACGCGAGACGAAAAATTCTTTTGCCAGTGTGCTGGCTGAATACGCTATTATGGCACCGTGTGCTGTTTTGTTTTTAATGGCCTGCAAATAGAGATAGAGCATAATCATTCGGCCACCATCCTTATCAATAAATAAACCCACCTCCGGAAGCACTTTCCTGAATGTTAATCCGCGGAAAAGGTACTCTGCGGCGCGCCGGAAAAAGTTGTGCCTCAAAATGTCATTGTCCAGAAGGTTAACATTAATGTTGAATGTCGGATAAAGAATGCTGACAGGCGTAAATGCCCCAGACATATAGCGTTTCAGCTCATCCAGTCCTTTTTCCGTTGGCGCGATTTTTGTTTTTCGGCGATCTTCGGTACAGCGCCAGGTCTTAATTCGCCCGGTGGTCTTAAGTATGGTGATGATCGCGATAACACTGTTAGGACTGGCGATATTATAGCGGGTACACAGTGCCTTTATCTCTGAAACTGACTCAGCCTGATTACCAAAAACAAAACAACACATTGACAGTATTATGTTGAAGCGTGATTCCTGAAGCATCGTTTTGTAGAACAAGGGTTGTTTTTTATAAATGGCATCATTGATTCTGTAGTGCTCTGTTATAGCTTCACCAAATCGCGGGTTGTTTTTAATAACATCCCTTCGATGTAGCAAAGCCCTGGATGAAATGTGATTATCCATAGCATTTTCTCTTTTTGTCTGGGCCGATAAGATGAAGTGTCCGGTCTTCTTTTTCGGAATTTTCATTATACCTTGTGAAGTGCATATTTACTGTCGTTATATGAAAAGAAAGTAATATTTATACTGCATATGGATGAGTGGGTTGATTAACGCAAAGATGTTCCCGCGCATAACATTGATAACGGTTTATTAACCAAATGGGGTGCGGTAAAATTATTCAATGCGACAAAGAATATTGGCTTTAATCACATTTGGGAATGATATTTACATTCTCAGGAGCAGGTTATGTCTCAAAATTTACCTTTTATGCAAAGTACATGCTACAAGCAACGATTCGTTATTTCAGCCTGCGGTTTCACCTTCGAGGGGTATAGCCTGCTTCTCAAGTCTCGTGGCGTAAACGTCACGCGGCTCCATTTTGAAGATGATGAAGTTTGCTCAGGTGATGTGCAAAAAATGATGCAAAATCAACAGCCTGAGATTTCTGTTTTTCTTGGTCGCGACGTGACTGCCTTTCTTGAAAGCCTGAAACGGTTGGTCTCGGTTCTGAATGCACTGCCGGTTATTTGTAGCGTGACCCTGTATGGTGCAATACCAGAAAGGTGGCTTTATGCCACGCTGAAAAGTCTCGTTAATAATACCAGATCGTTGTCGAGGATCAGGGTGGCGAATATTTCAGAGGTAATGAATTGTGTAGAGAGTATTTCTGATGTGCATGCCGATTCGTCACGTTTATTGCGTGAAGGACCTGAGAAGGAAGGTAAGGAAAGCCTGCATGGTTTAACAAAACGTGAGTTAACCGTATTGCTGAATTTTTATCGGGGTATTTCGATAAAAGAGCAGTCAGCGAGGTTAGGGTTGTCAGATAAAACCATTTATACCCATCGGAAAGTGGGGTTGAGTAAATTATATCTTATCAGAGTGTGGTTTAGCGATGCACGTGTCTTAAGGGATGAGGTCTGTGCAGTAAAGAACAAAGCGCAGGGGTTTTCGGAAGCAGAAATAAATATATTGCAGGCGTTACATAAGCGGGAAATCTTTGCGGCTTATCAAATTATTACCGATAGCGATAAAAAAGGAGTAGGCTTTGAAATTCTGCTGCGCTGGCATAAAAACGGTCAGGTCCTGAAACCAGGCCAATTTCTGGATGGGATAAAAAATGGCGAAATTTGGCTCAAGCTGACGGCGTTAGTCATTCACGCGGCCGTATCAGGTATCAACAGATACAATGGAAAATATTATTTTTCGGTTAATATTCCTCCTCAACTGGCTGCTGGGAACGCGCTGCCGGGAATGGCGAAAAAAGCCGTTGAAATGTTACTGAAACCGCAGTGGGCCGGGAAACTTGTCTTCGAATTAGCTGAAACCATTGATGTAACAAAGGATCCAAATATTCCTGTCACTCTCCAGCGTTTACGCGCCGAGGGATGCCGGCTGTTTCTGGATGATTGCTTTTCCAGAAATTACGCTATGTTACCCATCCGACAGATTAATGTTGATGGACTGAAGCTTGACCGTGATATAGTTGAGCACTTTGTTGCTAACGACAATGACAATAGCATTATTAAAGCGATACAGATATACAGCGACATGACGGGAAGGGAATGCGTTGCGGAAGGCGTCGATAGCGAAGAAAAATTTGAAAAACTTGTCGCATTAGGGGTTAAGCGCTTCCAGGGATATTATCTTTCCCGGGCGGTTAAAGAAGATGAGCTGGATCGAATGGTACGGCTATTTAGTTAATGGCTTCACTATACTGGTGGTACGACAGACTTAACTCTTCGACCACCAGCAAAAACAGTCACTCACCAGGGCAATAATCTGTTATCAGATATCATCGCGCGTAAAACCGACAACAATTTCAAGCGTGTTTCGAATGACATCGCAGGCTTCGGGCTCCTCGGTAATTTCGAGGGCGTGAATCAGTTGCAGGATAATCTCTTTATTTGAGAGATTGTCACCGGTCAGCATAATACAGCGTATTGCCGAGCCCAACACTTCAACCTCACCACTGAGATGCTTTCCAGCATTAAGAAAATGTTCCGCCAGTTCTTTATCGTGCAGGGCTTCAAAATTATACGTCTGCTGCATAATCGCTTTACTCATGGTGGTCACCGTTTCGGTTAAAATTAGTGTTTCTTGTCTGGGGTCAGAAGCGTGTTGTGAGTAAAGAGAGAGCGCATGCGCCCAATTTCATAATCGCCCATCACTCTTCCCCGGTCGTGCGAGACGCCGGTTACACGCTGGCGCACTTCATCTTCAGCGGCAATCAATGCATTTTTACGTTCATCATTTGATTCAACATTAGCCATCGCCCGCAGGCGATTAGCAAGAGACACAAAGGTAATAGGTCCGTTCTCTTTCAGTATGGATAATACGGCCTCACCGATAAGGTCATCCTTAAGTCGTTCAAATTTAGTTCTATGCATAGCTTCAATCTCACTCTGCTACACGCAGGAGGCTGTAGCATGGGGTTAGTCATCGCATTCAGGAGCTCTATTCTCACTCAGCATGACTAACTTAGTAAGTTAAAAAAACAGTGTTCAGGTTAACGCTCGAAGAAGAGGGCTATCAGACCGTTATAGTGCGCTTTCTCAACGTCAGACGTTGACTCTTCAATTCTGCGCAACAGCTTTGTACAGATTGTCATTCTGCTCAGTTGTACATTTTCTTTGATGATCTCACTGACGATAGCACCAAGGGTTTCCTGCTGTGTTGGGACATTATCCTTGTTAAAATACAAGGTGATAGCGCTTTCTGCTGTAGAGGGAGCATGGTTGCGACGCATAATTTTCCACCGTTAACAAACAATTTTGTAACATCAGTGGCATTGAATTTATACTATTCGATCAAATCTGTACATTAAAATTGTACAACTTTTCACATGGATCGTGTTTTTGTCAGGAAAACTATCAACAATAGGGGGGGAAAGAGCAGGAAAGAGGGGAAAAGGAAAGGCCCCGAAGGGCCTGAAATTATTTACGTCCCAGCAGAAGTCCCAGAACGATACCTACCGCACCCGCAGCGATTAAGCCCGTTAAGGGATTGTTTCTGACGGCTTCAGTGACATCCGAGACGGCATCACTGGCCTGGGCAGCATATTTTTTCGCTGCACCTTTCACCTGGTGTTTAGGGGAATCAACGAATTCACCAAACTGCTGCTGCGCAGAGCCGGATAATTCATCAAGTTTGTTTTTGGCTTTATCGCCAGCGTACTGTGCATTTTTATCAGTGTCGAAATCAGACATTCCAGCCTCCTTTTGTTGGTAGTCTAAGAATAGACGCTGATTGCAGCAGTGAGCGAGAATTCGCTGAATTCGACGGCAGATTGCCCCTTTTTAGGACATGTCTTTCTTACATGACCACCATAACGTCCAAAAAATGTCGTTGATAAATATTTCCCTCGCCATCTTTCTCTACGCAGCGCGAAGAGACTGTTTCTGCCGTGCGTGAGTGTGAAAGGTAACGTAATAGCCAAGGGATGCGGCCAGGCACAGCATATAGCCGAATGATTCCGAACCTTCCTCCACGGCGTTTTTCACGACACGCATATAGCCATGCTCCAGGATGTCGTGCCACAGCACCTGCATTCCAAAGAGGCGGGAGAAGACCAGTACAGCCAGCAGGCCGCTCAACAGAATGCCGTACCAGGGGGATTGGGTATATTTTGCCAGCTGTACCAGGGTAGCGCGAAAATGCATAACGGGGCGAATTAACGCCAGCAGAGCCGTAATCAGCGCGAACCACACCCAACTCCCATGAGAAATGAGATCAAAAAGCGCGTCCAGTTCACGAATTAGCATTGTCAGGAAAAATCCGCCCACCAGAATATTACAGTAACGCATGGATTCGTCCATTTTCGCCAGACGAAAATGGAGAAAGACAATAGTCGCTAATACCGTTTCCTGCATAATTTCGGTCAGTGATAATTCCGGAATATCATGGCCGACAAACCGCATATCAACCCAAAGACACAGTACGATAAGTGCGCAAGCGGCCGCTGCGCCAACGAAGAATAAAAAGCTCTTTAGTACAATCATTAACACCACCATTTTGTTTGTAGCGAATATGTTAGGTGACGAGAATGTTATTTCTGTTCACATTGTGCCATATAAGTGCGGATTTTTAACATTTTGAGCTAAATAGGGTTGGTCACGACGAGACGAAAGCGTAAATATCGTCAGCCTCGTCTGTGCTGTTTAGGCGGGCGCTGTCATTACGGAGGGTGCCTTCAGGCAATGGGATGTTAGGGTATTGAGTGACCAGTGAGAGGTGGAAAACACAGCTGCGGAACTATCTTGTCGATGTTTTTTTAAGAACGAACTCTGATAGAGAAAGCGTTCAGTTCCACAAAAAATGCTGTTTCTCCACCCTGGCAATTATTTTTCTTCTGTGTACTCACCTTTTGATTTCAGTTTACCTCTAACAAGGTTGCCGCAACTGGTTGCATTCTGTAAACTCTGATCGTTTACAATAGAGGACCGAGATTTTAAAACTTCGTTGTAAGCATCTTTAACTTTCGGACTGACTGTTGCAGCAAAACTATCTGGTGGAAAGTTACCCAAAGGTTCTTTGTCACCGCTTAAGGCCTTAGCACAAGCATTATTAATTTGGTCATCAATGCTTAATTGATTTGCGTTAGCAGATAACGAAAAAGCTAAAACCAAAGAGGCGAGAACAATTCTTTTCATACTTAGTCATTCCTTAATGATGAAGCGTTGTGATCCGAATTCAATTTGTAAAACCCAATTGTGATAGTAATATTTATCAAAGTGTATAGAAATTCTATTAGATAAACCGGATCCGAACCAGTTTCAGCAATGTTTTCTGTCCGAACATGCTGTATCCGACTTATTTTTTTACTGCAGGCTAAATGTTATCAAAGATAAATATATCCAACATGTATTAGTCTATTCTTTTTCGTATTCTTATGACACCTACATTCTTTAGTGGGGGGTAGTGTGCTTGCACAAGTCTTTAAAAGTAGGATTTTTAAGGGAGAATGACGTTGTATGACTTCATCTGTACCACACTTGCATTACACTTAATAACAAGAACAACCAACACGTTAATTTTAAAGGGACAGTGCATGTCTGCCATGGATTTATCCAATCTACTTTTCGCTCATGACGCACCTGATTGCCCACTTCTGGTATATCAGCGAGTCACCAATATTAACTCCAGACGCTGATTTTTCACATTACCTACGGCTCTACTTAAAACCCACACTAAACTTCATGTTTACATAAAATCGTATTAACAGATACAATACCCCCCTATAGTATCAGGAGGGCGTATGCCGCATTCACCCGAAGATAAAAAACGTATTATGACCCGCGTCCGCCGCATTCGGGGCCAGGTTGATGCCCTTGAACGCGCCCTGGAATCGGGCGATCCCTGTCTCGCCATTTTGCAGCAAATTGCCGCCGTGCGCGGCGCTGCCAATGGTCTGATGGGGGAAATGGTCGAAATTCACCTCAAAGATGAGCTGGTGACGGGGGAGACCACCCCGGATCAGCGGGCAGTGCGGATGGCGGAAGTCGGCCATTTACTGCGCTCTTATCTAAAATAAACCCACACACCTCACAACAAGGGAAAGACATCATGAAATCTCGCGCAGCTGTCGCGTTCGGCCCAGGCCAGCCGCTGAAAATCGTTGAAATTGATGTTGCTCCGCCGAAGAAAGGCGAAGTGCTGATCAAAATTACCCACACCGGCGTTTGCCATACCGATGCGTTTACCCTGTCCGGTGACGATCCGGAAGGCATATTCCCGGCGGTGCTCGGCCACGAAGGGGGCGGTGTGGTGGTGGAAGTGGGTGAAGGCGTCACCAGCCTGAAGCCCGGCGACCATGTGATCCCGCTCTACACCGCAGAGTGCGGCGAGTGTAAGTTCTGCAAATCCGGCAAAACTAACCTCTGCCAGGCCGTGCGCGCCACGCAGGGCAAAGGACTTATGCCGGACGGCACCACCCGTTTCTCCTATAACGGCGAGCCCATTTATCACTACATGGGTACCAGCACCTTCAGCGAATACACGGTGTGCGCCGAGATCTCACTGGCGAAAGTGAATCCGCAGGCCCCGCTGGATAAAGTCTGTCTGCTCGGCTGCGGTGTCACCACCGGTATCGGCGCGGTGCATAACACGGCGAAAGTGAAAGAGGGGGACACCGTGGCGGTGTTCGGCCTGGGCGGGATCGGTCTGGCGGTTATCCAGGGCGCGGTACAGGCGAAAGCTGGGCGTATCATTGCTGTGGACACCAACCCGGAGAAATTTAAGCTCGCAGGTGAGATGGGGGCGACCGACTTTATCAACCCGAAAGACTACGACAAACCGGTTCAGGACGTGATCGTTGAGCTGACCGATGGCGGCGTGGACTTTAGCTTCGAATGTATCGGCAACGTCAACGTAATGCGCTCAGCGCTGGAGTGCTGCCACAAAGGCTGGGGCGAGAGCATCATTATCGGTGTGGCCGGCGCGGGTCAGGAGATCAAAACCCGTCCCTTCCAGCTGGTGACAGGGCGCGTATGGCGCGGGTCAGCATTTGGCGGCGTGAAAGGCCGTACTCAGCTGCCGGGCATGGTTGAAGATGCGATGGTCGGTAAAATTCAGCTTGATCCGTTCATTACGCACCGCCTGCCGCTGGAGCAGATCAACGAAGCCTTCGATCTGATGCACGAAGGAAAATCCATTCGCACTGTTATCCATTTCGGCGACAACTGATTATTCTGCCAGCGGTTTTTTCCGCTGGCATTTCTTCCCTGATCTTCTCTAAAGTGTGACCTGTCCGGCGCTTTTAGACGTAATTTAATTCCCTGGCGTGCCGATGACTCTTTTACAGGCGTGTTATTACGCATCTTACCTATAAGAGAGTCGACGGTCATGGACAACACAACATCGATGCAGGCGCAGCCTAAGCTGAGTTTCTTGCATCACATCCGGCTGGTTCCGCTGTTTTCCTCCATTCTCGGTGGCATTATTCTCCTGTTTGCATTGAGCTCGGGTCTGGCAGGCTATTTCCTGCTCCAGGCCGATAACGATCAGCAGGATGTCACGGCAGAAATCCAGGTGCGCACCGGTCTGTCAAACAGTTCCAACCATTTACGTACCGCCCGTATCAACATGATCCACGCGGGGGCGGCGAGCCGTATCGCGGAGATGGAGGCGATGAAACAAAACATCGCTGAGGCTGAGATCCGCATCAGGCAGTCGCAGGATGGATTTGCCGCCTATATGAAGCGCACCGTTCGCACCCCGGCTGATGAAGCGCTGGATGGCGATCTGAAAGCCCGCTATGACGCCTACATCGCCGGTATGCAGCCGATGCTGAAATATGCCAAAAATGGCATGTTTGAAGCCATTATTAACCACGAAAATGAGACCGCGCGTCCGCTGGACGATGCCTATAACGCGGTGCTGCTGAAGGCGATAAAAATCCGCACCGAACGCGCCAACGCGCTGACGGCACAGGCTCACACCCGCACCCGGCTGGGGCTGATGTTTATGTTCGGCGCGTTTGGCCTGGCGCTGGCGCTGGCGGTGATCACCTTTGTGGTGCTGCGCCGTACGGTGATAAACCCGCTCCAGCGAGCCGCTACGCGTATCGAAAATATCGCAAAAGGCGATTTGACCATGCCGGACGAACCGACCGGACGCAGCGAAATTGGCCGCCTGACGCGCGATCTGCAAACGATGCAGCACGCGCTGGTGACAACCGTGGGCACCGTGCGGCAAGGGGCGGAGGAGATCTATCGTGGAACCAGCGAGATCTCCGCGGGTAACACCGATCTCTCTTCCCGTACCGAGCAGCAGGCGGCGGCGATTGAACAGACGGCGGCCAGCATGGAGCAGCTCACCGCGACGGTGAAACAGAACGCCGATAACGCGCATCATGCGAGTAAACTGGCAGAAGATGCCTCCGGTAAGGCCAGCCGCGGGGGGCAGATGGTCTCCGGCGTGGTGAAAACCATGGGTAATATTTCCACCAGCTCGAAGAAGATCTCTGAAATTACCGCCGTGATTAACAGTATCGCGTTCCAGACCAATATTCTGGCGCTCAACGCGGCGGTCGAGGCGGCGCGTGCGGGTGAACAGGGACGCGGCTTTGCGGTCGTGGCGAGTGAAGTCCGCACCCTGGCAAGCCGCAGCGCGAATGCGGCGAAAGAGATTGAAAGCCTGATTAATGAATCTGTGTCGCTTATCGATCAGGGTTCCGGGGAAGTGGTTGCGGCGGGCAATACCATGAATGAGATCGTCGAGGCGGTTAAACGCGTCACCGATATTATGCTGGAGATTGCAGCGGCGTCCGATGAGCAGAGCCGCGGCATTGTTCAGGTGAGCCAGGCGATTTCCGAGATGGACAAGGTGACGCAGCAGAATGCCTCGCTGGTGGAAGAAGCTTCTGCGGCGGCGGCCTCGCTGGAAGAGCAGGGCGCACGTCTGACGGAGGCTGTTGGCGCGTTTCGTCTCATCGGGGCAGGGGCTGGACGGACTACAGCCCCTGCAACCGCAGCGAAATCCGCGCCTTTAACCCCGGCGGCGGCCGTCTCAGGTGATAACTGGGAAACGTTCTGAGTAAGACAGACCCGCCCTCGCGGCGGGTTCTGCGTTTAGGGTCAGAGAGGCATTGATTTACGAATGGCGCTTAACAGCGTTTGGGCGCCTTCAGAGAGCGGGGCATCTACCCGCGTCAGGATCCCAATCGGTTCTCCCGCGCCGGGCGATGTTACCGGCAGCGCCGTAAGCACACCGCGTCGCAGATCGTCCTTCACCGCGCCGGACGGCACAAACCACACGTAGTCGTAATCCACCGTAAGCTGGCGCGACAGCGACGCCGAGAGCGTTTCAATACACCCGGAAGGCAGGGTGCAGCCCTGCATTTGCAGCAACGCTTCCGCATTCTGACGCGGAACGGTTCCTTTTGGTGAGACCACCACCGGCCACTCCATCACGCGGCTCAGGGTCACGGTGTCCTGCAACAGGGGATGATTCGGACGCACGACCAGCTTCAGCGATTCCAGGAACAGCAGCTCGTAATTCAGGCCACTCATCAGTTCCGGATCGGACATCCGCCCAATGCCCAGATCCAGCTCGCCTGACTTCAGGCCCGCCAGCAGCATGGTGTTATTCATGGTCGCGACCTGAAGCGTGGCGTGCTTTTGCTGACGGTGGAACTGGCCGATCGCCGCAGGCAGTATGCCCAGCGCCGCCGTTGGCAGCGCGCCCACGCGCACGATGTCGCTGGCCGGTTCCTCTTTACGGTTTAACGCCTGACCGGCGGTATTGAGGGCATCGAGAACTTTAACGGCATGCGTCAGGAACTGCTCACCCACGAGCGTAAGCTGAGCCCCCAGACGGCCGCGATCGAACAGGCGGGTTCCGGTAAGCTGTTCCAGTTCGTTCAGCGTTTTGGATAGTGCAGGCTGACTGAGGTTAAGGGTTTCAGCCGCTCGCCCCAGCGTTCCCTGTTGAGCGACGGCCACAAAAGTATGCAAATGGCGCAAGCGTATGCGCTGACTGAACAGACCATTTTTTTCCATAGGCGATGTTAAAAACAGAGCGACGCGGGTGACAAGTTAAGATGTTTGAATTTGATAACCTGATAGCAAAATATTTTTAACATTTGATCTATTTGAGTTACAACCGTTTTTCGAAAATGCCCACGCTTTGACCACTGGTCTGCCTGGATCACAATTCGTAAATTCTTCCCAACGAAAGGAACGGGCTTCTCTACACTCCAGGTAGTATTCACTGGAGGCATGACATCATGGCGAACACCATCACGGCTGATGATATTCGGGAACACTTTTCGCAGGCTATGTCGGCGATGTACCAGCAGGAAGTTCCGCAGTACGGCACCTTGCTGGAACTGGTGGCGGACGTTAACCTGGCGGTTCTGGAAAATAACCCACTTTTACATGAACAACTGGCAAACGCAGACGAACTGGCGCGCCTGAATGTTGAACGTCACGGTGCGATCCGCGTTGGCACCGCGCAGGAGCTTTCCACCCTGCGCCGGATCTTCGCCATTATGGGCATGTACCCGGTCAGCTATTACGATCTCTCCCAGGCGGGCGTGCCCGTCCACTCGACGGCGTTTCGTCCGACAGACGATGCGGCGCTCTGCCGTAATCCGTTTCGCATTTTTACCTCGCTGCTGCGCCTTGAGCTGATTGAAAACGTTGCGCTGCGCGAAAGGGCGGCGGAGATCCTCTCCCGGCGCAACATCTTTACGCCGCGCTGCCTGGAACTGATCGACCTGCATGATGCGCAGGGACACTTTACTGAGGCACAGGCGCGCGAATTTGTGCAGGAAGCCCTGGAAACCTTCCGCTGGCATCGCCATGCGACGGTCGATCAGGAAACCTATCTGGCGCTGAGCAACGAACATCGCCTGATTGCCGACGTGGTCTGTTTCCCGGGGTGTCATATAAACCATCTCACGCCGCGCACGCTGGATATCGACCGGGTGCAGGAGCTAATGCCGAAGTACGGCATTGAGCCGAAAATTCTGATTGAAGGCCCGCCGCGCCGCGAGGTGCCGATCCTCCTGCGCCAGACCAGCTTTAAGGCGCTGGAGGAGCCGGTGCTTTTCGCGGGAGAACACAAGGGCACCCATACCGCGCGTTTCGGTGAGATTGAGCAGCGCGGTGTGGCCCTTACGCCGAAAGGGCGCGAGCTGTACGACAGTCTGTTAAATCAGGCCGGGACCGGCAAAGACAACCTGACCCACCAGCTTCACCTGCGCGAGATCTTCAGCGCCTTCCCGGACAGCGAAATGTTCCTGCGCCGTCAGCGGCTGGCTTATTTCCGCTACCGTCTGACCCCGACAGGTGAGGCGCATCGCCACGCATTTCGTCCCGGCGACGATCCGCAGCCGCTGATCGAACGCGGCTGGGTTGTGGCACAGCCCATCACCTACGAGGATTTTCTGCCCGTCAGTGCGGCGGGGATCTTCCAGTCGAATCTTGGCAATGAAACGCAGGCGCGCAGCCACGGCAATGCCAGCCGCAATGCCTTCGAAGCCGCGCTCGGCTGTGCGGTGTACGACGAGTTTTCGCTTTACGAGGAGGCGGAAGCGCGCAGCAAACAGCGTTGCGGTTTGCTCTGAAACCGTTACTCTGCAAGGGTGTGATGGAAAAAGAAGGTTGGTATGGAAAATCCCTCCGCCCCTGTGGTTGAAACGCGCCAGGGCGCATTGATTGGTTTTACTGAAGGCGATACTCACGTGTGGTGCGGCATTCCCTATGCGGCACCGCCCGTAGGCCAGTGGCGCTGGCGCTCCCCGCGTCCCCCCGCGCGCTGGGATGGCGTACGTCCGGCGACGGCGTTCTCCGCCTCCAGCTGGCAGAGCAGCGAAAGCTGTCAGGAGCTGGGCGGCGGCGATCCCGGCCAGTTCTCTGAAGACTGCCTGTACCTTAACGTCTGGTCGCCAGTCGCACGCGCCGATCCGCTTCCGGTGATGGTCTGGCTGCACGGCGGAGGATTTACCCTCGGCGCTGGCGGGCTGCCTCCGTATAACGGCAGGGCGCTGGCGAAGCGCGGCACGGTGGTGGTGACGATCAATTACCGTCTCGGACACCTCGGCTTTTTTGCCCATCCGGCGCTGGAGGGGGAAGAAGAGCGCGTGGTGCATAACTTTGCGCTGCTCGATCAGATCCAGGCCCTGGAATGGGTGCGCGATAACATCGCCTCGTTCGGCGGCGATCCTGAGAACATCACCGTATTTGGCGAGTCGGCCGGCGCGCGCAGCGTGCTGTCGCTGATGGCCTCTCCGCTTGCGCGAGGACTGTTCCATAAAGCCATTGTGCAAAGCGGGTACACGCTGCCCGACACCCCACGCGGGCAGGCCATGCATAAAGGCGAAGCGATTGCCGCCCATTTCGGCCTGCACAATGCCACCGCGGAACAGCTTCGCGCGATCCCGCCTGAGGCGTTCTGGCCGCTGACCTCGCCGCTGAATATCGCCCCTGCGCCCATCGTGGGGGATTGCGTTTTGCCTGAGGCCATGCTCGACGTCTTTTTCGCGGCCCGCCAGCATCCTGTACCGGTGATGATTGGGTCAAACAGCGACGAAGCCAGCGTGATGTCGGTGTTCGGGGTCGATCTGGCCGGGCAGATCCAGAAGCTTCGCCGCGAGCGGCGCTTTGGCCTGGGGCTGATTAAGCTGCTTTATCCTGGCGTGAAGGGCGATGAGGAACTTGGCAGGCAGGTATGCCGCGACATGGCCTTCACAACCATGGGATACGTGGTGATGCAGGCGCAGCAGCGGGCGGGCGGCCTGTGCTGGCGATACTGGTTTGATTATGTGGCCGAAGCGGAGCACGCGACGTACATCAACGGCGCCTGGCACGGCAACGAAGTGCCCTACGTGTTCGATACCCTTGGACAGGTGGAACCCTCGCGGCAGTATGTAAATGAACGCGATCTGGCCTTCGCCGCTCAGGTGGCGGACTACTGGGTGAACTTCGCCCGGGATGCGGGGGCTCGCGATAGCCTGGCAGGGCCCACGCGCTGGCCCGCCTGCCGGAAAGGGCGGGACGTGCTGTTACGTATCGGTGTGAATAAACATGCAGGTTTTCGGCTTGAAAACCGCTTCATGCGTGCCCGTATGAGCCTCTTCAAACGGGTGATGAAACACCACGTCAGCCTCGACTGAGCAAACAGGCGCGAAACGCATCCAGCCCGTTTTCCGGGCCGGGTGCGTCGCGTAATACCAGCCGGTAGCTCGCCCCCGTCTTTATGCTTGTGTCAAAAGGCCGCATCAGCCGTCCGGCGCGCACGTCCTCCTCCACCAGCGTTTCATCCGCGATGGCGATGCCCAGCCCCTGAATGGCGGCGGTAATGGCCAGATCCATGGTTTCGAAGTGTTGATTTTTGAGCATAGCTGGCGGCGGACCCGGCTGTTTCGCCAGCCACAGCGTCCAGTCCGTTTTGTCCCGCGTGGGGTGAAGGAAGGTGAGAGTTTCCAGCGCAGAACCGGCCCGTACCGGGCTCATCACCGGGGTTAAGGCCTCTTCGAACAGCAGATCGCCGGCGCTCATGTGTGTCCCAAACACAATCGCCGCGTCACAGGATTCGGTTTTGAAATTGACGTTATGATCGGTGGTGGTGGTCAGCGCAATCTGGAGTTCCGGCTGTTCGCGCTCCACCTGTAGCAGACGCGGCACCAGCCAGCGCATCGCGCAGGTAGGCGCTTTCAGACGAATAACGGTCTGGTGCGTTCGTGCCTGTTCAGCAACGTTCAGCAGGTGCTCAAACGCAGATTGCAGCTCCGGCAGCAGGGCGCTTCCCTGAGAGGAGAGACGCAGGCCGCGCGCATGGCGCTCGAACAGCGGGAAGCCGAACCAGCTTTCCAGCGAAGCGATTTTGCGGCTTACCGCCCCCTGCGTCAGACAAAGCTCCCTGGCGGCATGGGTAAGATTCAGGTGACGCGCGGTCACGATGAACGTCTCTACGGCATTGAGCGGAAATGAACGACGCGACATATCTCACCTTAGCTATGCGTTTTTGTTATGGCTATTATGACAACAATTCGATTGTCCCGGCAATGAAGTTGTTGTTTGAATAGTTATGCATTCACCACGAGAAGGGACAGAGGATGACTTTGAAAACGCCGGTGCAGACACGATCCAAATTGCCCGATGTGGGAACCACCATTTTTACCGTTATCGGCCAGCTTTCAGCCCGGCATAACGCCATCAACCTTTCTCAGGGTGCGCCGAATTTTTCCTGCGACCCAAAACTTATCACCGGCGTGACCCGCGCCATGGAGGCAGGGCATAACCAGTACGCCTCCATGACCGGGCTGCAACCGCTCAGGGAGCGCATTGCGGACAAAATTGCCACGCTCTATGGCACGCGCTATGACCCGGCGAGTGAGGTACTGGTGACCGCCAGCGCCAGCGAAGGGCTTTACTCAGCCATCAGCGGCCTGGTTCATCCTGGGGATGAGGTGATCTATTTCGAGCCCTCCTTTGACAGCTATGCGCCGATTGTGCGTCTGCAAGGGGCGACGCCGATTGCCATTAAGCTGACGGTACCGGATTTTGCTGTGAACTGGGATGAAGTACGGGCGGCTATTACCCCGCGCACGCGGATGATCATCGTCAATACGCCGCACAACCCGAGCGGACAGGTGTTTTCAGCCGCCGATCTGCACCAGCTGGCAGCGCTGACGCGCCACACCGACATCATCATTTTGTCTGACGAAGTGTACGAGCACGTCGTTTTTGATGGCGAACCGCACCACGGAATGGCGACGCACCCGCAGCTGGCGGAGCGCAGCGTGATTATTTCTTCTTTCGGAAAAACCTATCACGTCACCGGCTGGCGCGTGGGTTATTGTGTGGCACCCGCGGAGCTGATGGATGAGATATGTAAAGTCCATCAATTTTTAATGTTCTCGGCCGATACGCCGATGCAGTACGCGTTTGCCGAACACATGACCGATCCGCAAACCTGGCTGTCACTGGCGGCGTTTTATCAGCGCAAGCGCGATCTGCTGCAAAGTTTGCTCGCCGACTCACCGTTCAGGCTGCTACCAAGTGCCGGTTCGTTCTTCCTGCTGGCGGATTACAGAGGCTTTAGCGACGAGCGCGACAGCGAGATGGTGAAAAGGCTGATTGTCGAGTACGGGGTTGCCACCATTCCGCTGTCGGCGTTTTATGCCGATGGCACGGACAATAAGTTAATCCGTCTCTCTTTTGCGAAAGATGAGGCGACGTTACGGGCAGGTGCCCAGGCCCTTTGTCGGGTTACACCACGTTAAGGAATTTGAGATGAAATTACGCGCGTTAGTTGTCGGCATGGGACTGTTGTGTTCATTCTCGTCGTTTGCCGCTACCGAGTTGCGATACGGGCTGGAAGCGGAATATCCGCCGTTTGAAAGCCGCAATGCGTCAGGGGAGCTGGAAGGGTTTGACGTAGAGCTGGGAAATGCCATCTGTAAAGCCGCCGCGCTGAAGTGCAGCTGGGTTGAAACCTCGTTTGATGCGTTGATCCCCGGTCTGGTGGCGAAAAAGTTCGACGCCATAAACTCGGCGATGAACATCACCGAACAGCGTCGCAAAAGCATTGATTTCACCCAGCCCATCTATCGCATTCCCTCCCAGCTGGTGGGCAAAGCCGGTTCTGCGGTAGAGGCTACCCCCGAAGGGCTGAAGGGCAAAACCATCGGCGTTCTTCAGGGTTCAATTCAGGAAACTTACGCCAAAGAGCACTGGGAAAAGCACGGTGTCACCGTGGTGTCTTATAAAGATCAGAATATGGCCTGGGGAGATCTGCTGAATGGCCGCATCGATGCCTCGCTGGTCATGTCAGCGGCCGGGCAGGCAGGTTTCCTCAGTAAGCCGCAGGGTAAAGGGTTTGGCTTTATCGGCAAACCGGTGTCGGACGACACCATCCTCGGCAGTGGGATCGGCTTTGGGCTGCGTAAGGGGGATGAGGCCACCAAAAAGCAGCTTGATGCCGCAATTGATAAAGTACGTGCCGACGGCACGATCGCTAAACTGGCTGATAAGTACTTCCCGGGTATCGATGTCAGCGTAAAATAACCGCCTCGTTGGTCCCGGCTGTTGATGTCCAGCCGGGACACTTTATACATAACTTTACCCCTTTTTCAGGCCGTTCTGGTCGACAGAAAATATTTCTCGGTTTGTTCAGATAATCACCCGCCAACAATTGGATTCTTAACCGTTTTTGTTTAGGCTGTGCGTTCTTTCTTGCCGTCATTTCGCTGCGCGCGAAACTCATTCACACGACCATAAGGACGTTTTCTCAGGCATGAATCGCAGACGTTTTCTCAAAGGTTCCCTGGCAATGGCTGCCCTGAGCGGCACTTCTGGCCTTGCTTCTCTGTTTTCCCAGGCGGCGTATGCTGCTGACTCCGACATTGCCGACGGTCAGAGCCGTCGCTTTGACTTCTCTGTTCTGCAATCCATGGCGCACGATCTGGCGAAAACCGCGTGGGGCGGTGCGCCGCGTCCGCTGCCGGAAACGCTGGCCACCATGACGCCGCAGGCGTACAACGCCATCCGTTACGATGAGAAGCAGTCGCTGTGGAATAACATTGAAGGCCGTCAGCTGGACGCCCAGTTCTTCCATATGGGGATGGGGTTCCGCCGCCGCGTGCGCATGTTCTCGCTGGATCAAACCACCTCTCAGGCGCGTGAGATCCACTTCCGGCCTGAGCTGTTCAGCTACGGCGATACGGGCGTGGATACCCGCCAGCTTGAAGGGCAGAGCGACCTCGGCTTCGCCGGATTCCGCGTCTTTAAAGCGCCGGAGCTGGCGCGACGCGATATCGTTTCGTTCCTGGGCGCGAGCTACTTCCGCGCGGTGGATGATACCTACCAGTACGGCCTCTCCGCGCGTGGTCTGGCGGTGGATACCTTTACCGACACCCCGGAAGAGTTCCCGGATTTCACCTCCTTCTGGTTTGAAACCGTGAAGCCGGGTGATACCACCTTTACCGTCTATGCGCTGCTGGACAGCCCGAGCATTACTGGTGCCTATAAGTTTGTGATCCACTGTGAGAAGAGCCAGGTGATCATGGACGTTGAAAACCATCTCTATGCGCGCAAAGACATCAAGCAGCTCGGCATCTCGCCAATGACCAGCATGTTTAGCTGCGGCAACAACGAACGCCGCATGTGCGACACCATTCATCCGCAGATCCACGATTCAGACCGCCTGGCGATGTGGCGCGGTAACGGGGAGTGGATCTGCCGGCCGCTGAACAACCCGCAAAAGCTGCAATTTAACGCCTACCTGGATAAAAACCCGAAGGGCTTTGGTTTGTTGCAGCTTGACCGTGACTTCTCTCATTACCAGGACGTCATGGGCTGGTATAACAAGCGACCAAGCCTGTGGGTCGAGCCGCGCAACAACTGGGGGAAAGGTTCCATTGCCCTGATGGAGATCCCGACAACCGGCGAGACGCTCGATAACGTGGTCTGCTTCTGGCAGCCAGAGAAACCGGTGCAGGCGGGTGATGAGCTGGACTTCAAATACCGTCTCTACTGGAGCGCGCAGCCGCCGGTGCGTTCCCCGCTGGCAAACGTCTACGCCACCCGTACCGGTATGGGTGGCTTCCCGGAGGGCTGGGCGCCGGGTGAAAATTACCCGAAAGTGTGGGCCCGTCGCTTTGCCATTGACTTCGTCGGAGGCGATCTGAAGGCCGCCGCACCGAAGGGCATTGAGCCGGTGATCACCCTGTCCAGCGGTGAAGCGAAGCAGGTGGAGATCCTCTACGTCGAGCCGTTCGACGGATATCGCATTCTGTTTGACTGGTATCCAACCTCTGACTCCACCGAGCCGGTGGATATGCGCCTGTTCCTGCGCTGTCAGGGCGATGCCATCAGCGAGACCTGGCTGTACCAGTACTTCCCGCCCGCG
Source organism: Enterobacter sp. BIDMC93 (assembly GCF_001037805.1). Taxonomy (NCBI): domain Bacteria; kingdom Pseudomonadati; phylum Pseudomonadota; class Gammaproteobacteria; order Enterobacterales; family Enterobacteriaceae; genus Enterobacter; species Enterobacter sp. BIDMC93. The sequence goes on along the minus strand of NZ_KQ089962.1, from coordinate 2,847,448 downwards.
CCGGACAAACGTAACTACGTTGACGACCGGATCATGCGCTAGTCCTAATGGGTTTGTGCCGGGTGGCGACCCGGCCTGCTCTGGACGCATTTGTAGGCCGGGTAAGCGTTAGCGCCACCCGGCAATTAAGAGGCACCATGTCTTCAGAAATCATCCCCGTTAACCAGGAAATCGAGCTTCGCGCCGTCGAAGAGCGCTATACCACCGATCTGCATAACCTCGTAATCAAAAACAAAACCTGGCTGCAAACCGCCTTCGACTGGGCGCAGCATGTCGGCAGCGAGGAGGACACGCGCCGTAACGTGCAGAGCAACCAGATGCTGCACCAGCGCGGTTACGCAAAAATGTTCCTGATTTTTATGAATGACGAATTGGTAGGCGTGCTCTCCTTCAACGCGATCGAGCCTGCGAATAAGGCCGGATACATCGGCTACTGGCTCGACGAAGCGCATCAGGGGCAGGGCATTCTCTCTCAGGCGCTCCAGGCGTTTATGCGCTATTACGTTGAGCGCGGCGAGATCCGCCGCTTTGTGATCAAGTGTCGCGTGGATAACCAGAGCAGTAACCGGGTGGCGCAGCGCAACGGTTTCACGCTGGAAGGTTGTTTGCGGGAAGCGGAAATGCTCAACGGTCGCTACGATGACGTGAACCTGTACGCCAGAATCTTCACGCTATAGCGCCCCCAGCAGCGGCGTCCGGGTGATCCGCGTGTCGCCGTTGATCACTTTGGCTCCCCGGACGTGAATGCTTTCACCCTCCAGCGCCTCGATAACCGCATCGTCCGTTATTTCCACCTGATGCTCAATCAGGACATCGCCGCTGATACGCGCCCGCCCCTGAATGACCACTTTGTCATCAATCAGGAGCGGCCCGCCGCGTAACCACGCCTCGCCGCCTATTAATACGTGGTGTTTAATGACGCAGTTGCCTTCGACGAGGGCGTTTTCCGCGACCTGTGAACTGTACCGCACGGTCGGGATGGCATCATCCTCCAGACCGGCCAGCAGACGGGCGTTGCCGTACACTTTGGCGCAGTCGCACACCCAGACGTTATTCAGCGCGTTGCCCTCAATAATGGCGCGATCGAACACCTCGGCGCGGTGCTCAACAAAGGCCCAGGTCACCATGGCATCGCCGTAGATTTGCGCCTGATGCACAATACGCGACTGGCTGACCGTGGCTCTGTCATAGATTTGCAGGATCTGCTCACGGTCGGGTGTCAGCCCTTTGGCTGCAATCACCAGGCTGTTATGCAGCACCCGCGCATCACCCGCGATACGGCATTCCCCGCGTACGGTGGAGTGCTGAATGGTGACGTTGTCACTTATTACCGCCCCGTGACTCACCTCTGCCGCGTCAAGCCAGCCGTTGCCGCCAACGTGTGCGCGGTGGCTTACGATGCAGGGTTGGGTGAGGCGGGCGTTACCGGATATCCTGGCCCCGGCAAACACCACGCTGTTTTCATCGTAAACCCAGCAATCCCCATCCTGGGCGAGCGCGTGTTCATCCTCAACCCAACCGCCTTTAGTCCCGCTGGTCACATCGTTAAAATCCTTCACGGCAATAATTTGTCTGAGAGGCGTTGTGCACGGCGTTGATCCGTCCTGCCAGCGCCAGAGACGCGTTTCATTGCTAAGCCGATATTTTGTCATCGTGTTATCCCTGAAAAGCCTTTCAATAAACGTAGCAAAGTTTTGGTTTTTCGAAGTGCTGGCGTCCGCACAGGAAACCCCTTAAAATGGCATTTAAAATACATTTTAAAGTTTAAAAAAAATGCATAACCAAAACCAACGCGTTCTTAACTTGCCCGCCGGGTATTTCGGTATGGTCCTCGGGACCATAGGCATGGGGTTCGCCTGGCGTTACGCCGGCACCATCTGGCCGGTGACGCGCTGGCCGGGCGAGATCCTGGTGGCGCTGGCGGTGGGGATCTGGTTCCTTCTGAGCGTGGCGTTTCTTACCCGTGCGGTACGGTTTCCACATAGCGTGCTGGCCGAGATGCGGCATCCGGTAATGAGCAGTTTTGTCAGCCTGTTTCCTGCCACAACGCTGCTGGTGGCCATCGGCTTTGTGCCGTGGTATCGCCCGCTGGCGCTGGGGTTGTTTAGCGTGGGCGTGGTGATCCAGCTTGCGTATGCCGCCTGGCAAAGCGCCGGGCTGTGGCGCGGCAAGCATCCGGAAGAAGCCACGACGCCGGGACTGTATCTGCCGACGGTAGCGAACAATTTTATCAGCGCGATGGCCTGCGGTGCGCTAGGCTTCCACGACGCGGGGCTGGTGTTCCTTGGTGCCGGGGTCTTTTCCTGGCTGAGCCTGGAGCCGGTCATTTTGCAACGCCTGCGCAGCGCGGGCGAACTGCCCGCTGCCCTTCGTACCTCGCTCGGTATCCAGCTTGCGCCTGCCCTGGTGGCCTGTAGCGCCTGGTTTAGCGTCAACGGCGGCGAAGCGGACACCTTCGCCAAAATGCTTTTCGGCTATGGCCTGTTGCAACTCCTGTTTATGCTGCGTCTGATGCCGTGGTATCTGTCGCAGCCGTTTAACGCGTCGTTCTGGAGCTTCTCGTTCGGGGTGTCGGCGCTGGCGACCACCGGTTTACATCTTGGGCAGAGCAGTCCGTCAGGGTTCTTTCATGCCCTCGCGGTTCCCCTGTTTATTTTCACCAACGTCATCATCGCGATGCTGCTGGTCCGTACTTTTATCTTGCTGATGCAGGGCAAACTTCTGGTGCGCGCTGATAAGGCACTGCTTATGCAATCTGAGGAAAAATAATGACTGTCGATGAAAACTACTTTACTGAGAAATATGGGCTGACCCGCACGCACTCAGAGGTGCTGCTCAGCGCGGACATTGTTAAGCCGGGAAAAACGCTCGATCTCGGTTGCGGAAATGGTCGCAACAGCCTCTACCTCGCTGCCAATGGCTATGACGTGACGGCGTGGGATAAAAACCCGATGAGCATCGATAACATCGAGCGCATTAAGGCGGCGGAAGGGATCGCGAATCTGCAAACGGCGATTAAGGATCTGAACAACCTGACCTTTGACGGAGAATATGATTTTATTCTTTCCACCGTTGTATTGATGTTCCTCGAAGCGAAAACCATCCCTGGTCTTATCGCCAATATGCAGCGTTGCACTAAACCAGGCGGCTATAACCTGATCGTTGCCGCCATGGATACGGAGGATTATCCGTGCACAGTCGGCTTCCCGTTTGCCTTCAAAACCGGTGAACTGAGCAACTACTACGAAGGCTGGGAGCTGATCAAGTACAACGAAGAGGTGGGGGAACTCCACCGTACCGATGCCAACGGGAACCGTATCAAGCTACGCTTCGCCACCCTGCTCGCACGCAAGCCCGCTTAACGCGCGGCCAGCAGACAGAGTTGCAGGGCAGTGCGACAGGAGGCCTCGAACGACGACAGCGGTAAAAACTCAAACTTCGAGTGGAAGTTATGGGCGCCGGTGAAGAAGTTCGGGGTGAGCAAGCCTTTGGCTGACAGGGCCGCCCCGTCCGTGCCACCGCGCATGGGGATCGGTTTTGGGGTGATGCCGAGCGATTCCATCGCCTCGAACATCAGGTCGATCGCGCGGCGGTCTTCGCCAATCGCATTGCTGATATTGCTGTAGGTATCCTCAATGCGGTATTCCACGTTTGCCGTGGGATGCTGCGCGGCTATTTGCGCCGCCACATCGGCAATGTGCTGCTTGCGGGCGGCGAAACCATCTTTGTCAAAATCACGAATATTGGCTTTCAGTATCGCTTCGTTCTGCCCGGCCTGGATGCCGTTAAACCAGATATAACCTTCGCGCCCCTCGGTGCATTCCGGGGTTTGCCGGCGATCGAAATGGCTGATGAAATCCGTTGCCATCAGCAGCGGATTGACCAGCACCCCTTTGGCGGACATCGGGTGAGCCGTGACGCCGGTAAAGCGAATTTCAGCCGCCGCCGCGTTAAAGTTCTCGTAAACAATCTCCCCCAGCTCGCAGCAGTCGATGGTCCAGGCAAAATCGACGTCGAAGCGCTTCAAATCCAGCGCTTTCGCGCCACACAGGCCAATCTCTTCATCGGGCACAAACGCCACCACAATATCGCCATGCTTATGTTCAGCGGTGAGGTTTTCCAGCACCGTCATGACCACGGTGACGGCCGCTTTATTATCTGCGCCTAATACGCTGGTTCCGTCGCTGAAAATAATCTCCTCATCAGGATAAGCCAGAATTTCCGGGTGCTCTTTTACGCGCAGCCAAATATCTTTCTCTTTATTCAGGCAGAGATCATCCCCCGTAAACGTTAATATTTGTGGATGAATATCCGGGGATAAACCGACGTCGACGGTGTCGATATGGGTAATAAAACCAATCCGCGGCGCGCCGGGAACATTGCCTTTTTTCACGGCGGTAACGGTGGCGAACTCATCTATCACAATATCATCTAACCCCAGCGTTTTCAGCTCCTTCGCCAGCTCCCGCGCCATGTCGTGCTGACCCGGGGTGGAGGGCAGGGTTTTGACTTTCGGGTCGCTCTGGCTGGTGATGGCGAGATAGCGGAAAAAGCGTTGGGTTAATTGTCTGGAGAGTTCTGAGCCCATAGTGTTTCCTTCTGTATTTATTTTTCATGTGTTTGCGCCATCACTTTAATGTTATTTATGAAATGGCAAAAGAGGTAATTAGCCGTCGAATTAAAAAGACAGGAATAAATGATGAAAAGCACATTCACAATGATAACGCTGGCGCTTGCTGCGCTGACGGTCAGTTCCACCGTCGCGGCAAAAACGCTGGTGTATTGCTCCGAAGGATCGCCGGAAAATTTCAATCCTCAGCTCTATACGTCGGGGACCAGCGTGGACGCCAGCGCCGTACCGGTTTATAACCGTCTGGTCGATTTCAAACCGGGCACTACCGAACTGGTGCCGAGCCTGGCGGAAAGCTGGGAGGTAAGCGAGGATGGCAAGATCTACACCTTCCACCTGCGCAAAGGGGTGAAATTCCACAGTAATAAGCTGTTCACGCCGACGCGCGACTTCAACGCGGACGACGTGATTTTTTCGTTTATGCGCCAGAAGGATGTGAATCATCCCTACCATAACGTCTCCAACGGCAGTTATTCCAACTTCGAAAGTCTGGAGTTCGGCAGCCTGATTACCGCCATTGATAAAGTTGACGATCGCACCGTGCGCTTCACCCTGGCGCATCCGGAAGCGCCGTTTGTCGCTGATCTGGCGTGGTACTTTGCCTCCATTCTGTCGGCGGAGTATGCCGATGCCATGCTGAAAGCGGGCACGCCAGAAAAGGTCGATATGCAGCCGATTGGCACCGGGCCGTTTAAGCTGGCGCAATATCAGAAGGATTCCCGCATCCTCTTCACCGCTTTCCCTGACTACTGGCAGGGAAAATCGAAGCTGGATCGTCTGGTGTTCACCATCACGCCGGACGCCTCGGTGCGTTTTGCCAAAGTCGAGAAGAATGAGTGCCAGGTGATGCCGTTCCCGAACCCGGCGGACCTGCCGCGTATGAAGGCTAACAAAGACATCAACCTGATGAGCAAGGCCGGTCTGAATACCGGTTTCCTGGCGTTTAACACGCAAAAGCCGCCGCTGGATAACGTAAAAGTGCGCCAGGCGCTGGCGATGGCGATTAACAAACCGGCCATCATTGAGGCGGTGTTCCACGGCACCGGCACGGCGGCGAAAAACCTGCTGCCGCCTGGCGTCTGGAGTGCCGACAGCGAGCTGAAAGACTATGATTACGATCCAGAAAAAGCGAAAGCGCTGCTAAAGGAGGCGGGATTTGCCAACGGCGTAAGCATCGATCTGTGGGCCATGCCCGTGCAGCGGCCGTATAACCCGAACGCGAAGCGTATAGCGGAGATGATCCAGGCGGACTGGGCGAAAGTGGGCGTGCAGACCAAAATCGTGACCTACGAATGGGGCGAATACCTGAAGCGCGTGAAGGGCGGGGAGCATCAGGCCGCACTGATGGGCTGGACAACGGCGACGGGCGATCCGGATAACTTCTTCGGCCCGCTGTTTACCTGTACGTCCGCCAACGGCGGGTCGAACTCGGCCAAATGGTGCTATAAGCCGTTTGATAACCTGATTGCCGAAGCTAAATCGATAACCGATCGCGAAAAACGCGTGGCGCTGTACAAGCAGGCGCAGCAGATGATGCACGATCAAATGCCGGCGGTAATGATTGCCCACTCGACGATTTTTGAGCCAGTCCGTAAAGAGGTCACGGGCTATGAAATCGATCCCTTCGGCAAACACCTGTTCTGGCAAGTGGACCTGAAAGAGTAATTTTCACTGCCCGGTTTCGGTCGGGCAGTTTTTTCGCTATTTGTGCTGTCTTCGTCATTTTTTGCCACAACACATCGCCCGGTTTTTTGTTATAACTTCAAGTGCATACTTGCAGATAACATGGAATACCATCATGCGTACTCACACTTTTTTTAAAGTTGCAGTGCTTTCTGGTCTGTTGGCCCTTTCCGGCTGTGCGTCAAAAGTCGCAGCCCCCGATCAATATTCAGGCTTTTTAAAAGATTACTCCGGCTTGCAGGAGATGAAATCTGCAACCGGGAAGCCAACCCTGCGTTGGGTTGACCCGTCCTATAATGAGGCGAATTACGACAGCATTATCTGGACGCCGATAACCTATTATCCGACGCCAAAACCGACCACTCAGCTTGGGCAAAAAACGCTTGATGAGCTGTTGAATTATACCAATACCAAACTGAAAACCGCGATTGGCCAGCGTAAGCCGATTGTGACGACGCCGGGCAAACATAGCCTGATCTTCCGCGGCGCCATCACGGGTGTGAGCTCAGACAAAGAAGGTTTGCAGTTCTATGAAGTGGTGCCTGTGGCGCTGCTGGTTGCGGGTACGCAGATGGCAACGGGCCATCGTACCATGGATACGCATCTGTTCTTCGAAGGTGAGTTAATCGATGCGGCCACGAACAAACCAGTGATTAAGGTTGTTCGTAAGGGTGAAGGGAAAGAGCTGGCGAACGAGAATACGCCAATGGGCTTCGGCACCCTGAAGCAGGTTGTGGATGACATGGCGACGGATGCCACCATGTTTGATGTTCATCAGACAGCAAATTAATAAAAAATGGCCTGCATTTTCGCAGGCCGTTTTTTTATGCCGTCCGCAGGCGGCGGAACCAGGTTTCCGGCTTCGTAAACATCACCATATTCCCCCCCAGTATCAACAGCAGGCCGACGATCCCGTTGAGATGCCACACGTAACCCTCGTACACCGTTGAAATCGACAGCGCCACCAGCGGGAACAGCAGGGTGCTGTACGCGGCTTTACCGGGACCAATGCGGCCTACCAGCGTAAAGTAGGCGCCGAAGGCAATCACCGAGCCAAACAGCGCAAGATAGAGCAGCCCCCCCATATAGCTCACCGTCCATTCCGGCATAAAGCTATCGCCCCTGAAGAGCGCGATAAGGCCCATCACGACGGTGCCGTACAGCATCGCCCAGGCGTTGGTGGTCATAGTTTCCAGCCCGTTTCGCTGATGACGCATGCTGATCATATTCCCCAGCGAGAAGCCGTAGGTGCCGAGGGCGGAAAGCCCGATGCCCGTAAGCAACGACGCGCTCCAGCCGCTGGCGAGCAGATCGTTCCAGAAAAGGGTAATGATCCCGATAAGCCCCAGCGCTGCCGCCGTCCAGAAGCGTGCGGGTGGGCGCTGGCCGAAGAAGATAAAGCTGTTGATGGCGTTATACAGCACGGCCATCGAGAAAATCACCGACTCAAGGCCGGTATTGATATGGGCGGCGGCGGTGTAAAAGCACCAGAAGTTGAAACAGAAAACGCAGCAGCCCTGAAGCATGCAATAGAGATGATCCCGCAGCGCCAGCCTGCGCAGGCGGCGAAGGGCGACCAGGACGATCATCATCGTGGCGCTGGCCACGGCGAAGCGCCAGAAAATGGAGACCGGCGCTGCAACCGGCCCCTGTTGTAAAAAAATGGCGATCCAGGTCGTGCCCCAGATAACAACGACCAGCCCATAGAGTAATGCGTTCATGGTGTCTCTCTTCTCATACCGCGAAAAACAACAGTGTGGCGAAAGAAGGGGGGGCCGGCTTTCATCGCCTTGCGCCGGACTTGCAAATTCTTGCGCTTTTTTCTCGCACAATGGCTGGTAACAGGCTGCAACACTTCTTAGACTGACAGTCTGATTAATCACCTGTTTACGGCCATGTCTCTCGTTTACGACACCTTTGAAACGTTACGCCAACAAAATGCAGTGCTGCGGGAAACCGTCGCGCTCAATACTGGCATTCAACTGGCGGCGTGGTACAACAAGCACGACACGATCACGGTGAAAAGCAACCATCACACCCTTAGCCTGTACGTGGCGGATGGCTATGAAAGCTATCAAAAAACGCCGGGTGGCTGGAAAAATGGCGGCGGGCCGGACCGTTTTTGTCTGATGCCGGAAGAGAGCGAATCCACGTGGGATATCCGCGACGACCTGTCGTTTGTGCACCTCTACTGCACCGATGAACACCTGCGGGACGTGGGGGAGAAAATCTGGGATAAACGACCGCTATCGCTGACGCTGGAGGAAAAAATCTTCGGCAGCGATCCGAAAATCACTGCCCTTTATCGCCAGTTTTTGCTCGGCTGCGACTGGCAGCAAAACGCCAATCAGCTCACCCTGAGCACCGCGTCGACCTTATTGCTGACGCATTTGGTCCAGCACTATTCCAGCGTACAGTGGAAGCTGCCGGTGGTGACCGGCGGGTTATCGCCGTTTGTACTGCGCAACGTGCTGGCCTTTATCGAGGAAAACCTTGCACAACCCTTAACCCTGGCGGAACTGGCGGGCCAGGCCGCACTCAGTGAGTATCACTTTGCGCGGATGTTCCGCCAGTCGATGGGGCTGGCGCCGCATCAGTACGTTATGCAGCGCCGCATGGAGAAGGCCAAAGCGCTGGTACAGCACACGACCACGCCGCTCACCGACATCGCGCTGGCCTGCGGATTTAACTCCGCCAGCCATTTCAGTAACCGTTTTCGCAGCATGACCGGCATCACGCCGTCACAGCTACGCGCGGCGAAGGCGTGAGAAGACGGCGTAACAGATCCCTCCCAGCACCAGCCCCCAGAAGGCGGAGCCAATTCCCAGGAGCGTGACGCCGCTGGCGGTCATCAGGAAGGTAACGATCGCCACGTCGCGCTCTGCTTCATGGTTCAGTGCCTGATACAAACTCCCGCTGATAGTGCCGAGCAGGGCCAGCCCGGCCAGCGTCTGGATGCCGCTCAGCGGCAGGGCGGCCATCAGCCCGGAAATCGACCCGCCGAACACCCCCGCCAGCAGATAAAACCCGCCTGCCGCCGCCGCGGCCAGCCAGCGTTTTCTGGCATCCGGATGGGCGTCCGGGCTCTGGCAGATGGCGGCAGTGATGGCGGCGATGCATATAGAATAAACGCCGAAGGGGGATAACAGCAGTGCCAGCCCGCCGGTGGCAACGATCAGCGGTGAGACCGGCAGCGGATAGCCCGATGCCTGCATGGTGGCGAAGCCGGGCGCATTCTGCGACGCCATGGTCACCAGGAAGAAGGGTAAGCCGATACTGATCAGGCTGGTGAAGGTGAACGCAGGGGCAATGAATTCCGGCATGATGACTGATAACGTCATCCTGTTCGTGACAACGTCACCTCCGGCCCATGCCACGAACACGCCCACCAGCAGCGTGGCGACAATGGCGTACCGGGGCGCTACGGCTTTGGTCACCAGCCAGGCGGCCAGCATACTGCCGCAAAGAAAAATGTGTCCCTCAAGATTGCTGAATGCCTTCAGGCCAAACTGTAACAGCACGCCCGCCAGCATAGCGGCGGCAAGCGAGTGCGGGATCAATTTCATCAACCGGGCAAACAGGCCGGTGACGCCGCACAGCAGAATCAGCGCATTCGCGAATATAAATACCCCGATGGTTTCCGCCAGCGTCACGCCTTGCAGGCTGGTGGCGAGCAGCGCCGCGCCGGGCGTCGACCAGGCGGTCAGCACCGGGGCTTTATACCACCACGACAATGCCAGCGTGCTGATCCCCATCCCGAGCCCCAGCGCGGTCATCCATCCGGCGATTTGCTGTGTACTGGCGCCAGCCGCCTCAGCCGCCTGCCAGATAATGGCGGCAGAGCTGGCATAGCCCACCAGCACGGCAACAAAACCGGCCAGCACGGCAGGAAAGAGAGAGGCAGTCGATCGCATGGAAACTCCGTTGTGCGTTATAACGTCCGGGATAAGGTATCACTGTGCGCTATAGCGTACAAGTGGTATGCTTTGCCGCAACGGGAGGAACTATGGATATCACTCAACACCTGGCAACCACACTGAAAGCGCTGCGTCAGGCGCGGGGCTGGAGCCTGTCGAAACTGGCGGAAGAGACGGGCGTGTCGAAAGCGATGCTTGGGCAAATCGAACGCAATGAGTCCAGCCCGACGGTCTCTACCTTGTGGAAAATCGCCACCGGGCTGAACGTACCTTTTTCGGCGTTTATCACTCCAGAAAGCGAACCGCAGGCGGTGTTCGATCCGCAGCAGCAGGCGATGGTGGTGAAACCGCTTTTCCCCTGGGATGAACAGCTTAAGTTCGACCATTTCTCCATCACCCTGTCGCCCGGCGCACTGAGTGAGTCCACGCCGCACGAAGCCGGGGTGATCGAGCACGTGGTAGTGATAAGCGGTGAGCTGGACATGCAGATTGACGGTGTCTGGCGCACGCTATACGCTGATTCCGGCGTGCGTTTTGCCGGCGATAAACCGCACGCGTACCGCAACAGCAGCGCCCGGACGGTGCATTTTCACTCTCTGATCCATTATCCCCGCTAAAGCGTCGCAAAACGGTTTCACTGGCACAGACTTCTGACTACAATAGCCGCCATTTTGACCATAACGGATAACGACGAAGTATGCGCCTGCACTCCCATCATCTTGAACTGCTAAGCCCGGCCCGCGACGCCGCCATTGCCCGTGAAGCCATTCTTCACGGAGCAGATGCCGTCTACATTGGCGGCCCTGGCTTCGGTGCCCGTCATAACGCCAGCAACAGCCTGCGCGACATTGCCGAGCTGGTCCCGTTCGCCCACCGTTTCGGGGCGAAGGTGTTCGTGACCCTGAACACCATTCTTCATGATGATGAGCTTGAGCCCGCGCAGCGTCTTATTACCGATCTCTACCAGACCGGCGTTGACGCCCTGATCGTTCAGGATATGGGCGTTCTGGAACTGGATATCCCGCCGATTGAGCTGCACGCCAGCACCCAGTGCGATATCCGCACCGTTGAGAAGGCGAAGTTTCTTTCGGACGTCGGGTTTACGCAGATTGTTCTGGCGCGCGAGCTGAACCTGAACCAAATCCGCGATATCCACCAGGCGACCGACGCGACCATTGAATTCTTTATCCACGGTGCGCTGTGTGTGGCGTATTCCGGGCAGTGTAATATCTCTCACGCCCAGACGGGGCGCAGCGCTAACCGGGGCGACTGCTCTCAGGCCTGCCGTCTGCCGTATACCCTGAAAGACGATCAGGGCCGCGTGGTGGCATTCGAAAAACACCTGCTGTCGATGAAAGATAACGATCAGACGGCCAACCTCGGCGCGCTGATCGATGCCGGTGTACGCTCCTTCAAAATTGAAGGGCGCTACAAGGACATGAGCTACGTGAAAAATATCACCGCCCATTATCGTCAGATGCTGGATGCCATCATCGACGATCGCGGTGACCTGGCGCGCGCGTCCGCCGGTCGTACAGAGCATTTCTTTATTCCGTCGACGGACAAGACCTTCCACCGCGGCAGCACGGACTATTTCGTGAATGCCCGTAAAGGGGATATTGGCGCGTTCGATTCACCGAAGTTTATCGGTTTACCGGTGGGTGAAGTGCTGAAAGTGGCGAAAGATCATCTTGACGTTCAGGTTACAGAGCCGCTGGCGAACGGCGATGGTCTCAACGTGATGATCAAACGTGAAGTAGTGGGTTTCCGCGCCAATACGGTGGAGAAAACCGGCGAAAATCGCTATCGCGTCTGGCCGAACGAAATGCCTGCCGATCTCTATAAAGCCCGTCCTAATGCGGCGCTTAACCGTAACCTGGATCACAACTGGCAGCAGGCCTTGCTCAAGACCTCCAGCGAGCGCCGCATTGCGGTGGATATCGCGCTGGGGGGCTGGGAAGAGCAGCTGATCCTGACCATGACCTGCGAAGACGGTATCAGCGTGACGCATACGCTCGACGGCCTGTTCGAGGTGGCGAACAATGCGGAGAAAGCGCTTAGCAACCTCAAGGATGGCGTGGCGAAGCTGGGGCAGACCATTTATTACGCGCGCAATATTGAGGTGAATCTGCCGGACGCGCTGTTCGTGCCGAACAGCCTGCTGAACCAGTTCCGCCGTGAAACGGCAGAGATGCTGGATGAAGCACGGCTGGCAAACTATCCGCGCGGCAGCCGTAAGGCCGAAACGGTGCCTGCGCCGGTCTACCCGGACACGCATCTCTCGTTCCTCGCGAACGTTTACAACCACAAAGCGCGTGCGTTTTACCATCGTCACGGCGTGCAGCTGATTGACGCCGCGTATGAAGCGCATGAAGAGAAGGGCGATGTGCCGGTGATGATCACCAAACACTGCCTGCGGTTTGCCTTTAACCTTTGTCCGAAACAGGCGAAAGGCAATATTAAAAGCTGGAAAGCGACGCCGATGCAGCTGGTGAATGGCGATGAAGTGCTGACGCTGAAGTTTGACTGCCGTCCGTGTGAAATGCACGTTATCGGCAAGATGAAGAATCACATCTTCAAAATGCCGCCTCCGGGAAGCATTGTGGCCTCCGTCAGCCCTGACGATTTGATGAAGACCCTGCCGAAGCGTAAAGGCAGCTAACCCGCAGAGTGGGTATCCGGTTTGCGCGATTTCTGCCAGGCATGGTGCTCGCGCAACCCCTCCGCAGACTCCTCAGCCGCGCTGCGTAACTCGTCGCTGTCAGCTTCATGACGAAGCTGATGGTCGGCGTTTTTCACATACACAAATTCATGCCCTTTGTGCTCCGCCATAATCTGCCCTGAGAACAGGGCGCTAATCACCAGCAGTAGCGAAAATTCTTTTCTGAACATCCTTTATCCCCTGAAAATACGCTACGGTCATCGTAGGGATAATTTCATAGAGTAATTATTCGACTGTTTAAATTTGAGAAAATAGACTGTCAAAAATTGTGGTCGCAATAAAACTCACTTAAGACTATTCTTAAAAGCAATATCGCCGTTGTAAACTCCCATTTCTGGTATGCAAAGAGAAGCTAGATTTATTGGGAAATCATTTACAATAAGATTTTTCTGGCTAAGGATTGGATCGAATAAATGAAAAAAATAATCGTGCTATCACTTCTGGGCGTAGTGGTTGCGGTGGGTGCTGCGGCCAGCATCTATTCAAATGAAGAACCAGAATATATTCAGTCAGCAAAAAGCCGTGTCGGATCGTATTTAACCAGCGATTACGGACGTGTCGAATGTAATAGCACCCAGGTAAGTGAAGATCGCTGGGAGCTGGGCTGTACCAATAAGGCGAGGGGCAAAACCTTCCAGTTCGCCGTTTACCCATCTGAGCAGGCGCCGTATGGGGTCTCTCGTGCGTTTTATCTCGAAGCGATTAATGATGATGCCCGCCAGAGTGCAGAGCAGGGGCTGATGCGTTATCTGCAAATTAATACCAAAGCGGGTTAATCGATTCGTTTATGCTTCGTTGAGGCTCACAGTGGTAGATTGCAGATGATCCACATCCCGGTATGGAATACCGGAGCGTAGATACCAAAATACAAATCTATCCATGCAAGCATTTACCGCCAGATTATGGCGGTTTTTTTTTGCCCGTTTATCGTACCGGCTGTGAAAATTGTTTGCGATATTGCGCGGGCGAAAGCGCAAATTGCTGCCGGAAATGGTGGCGCAGCGTGCCGCTTTGTCCAAAACCGGTTTGTTCCGCAATATTGTCGATGCTGAGCCGACTGTTTTCGAGGTAATCTTTTGCCCGCTGCAATCGTGCAGTTAATAACCAGCGCGCGGGCGTTGTTCCGGTCGCGTCCTGGAAACGGCGCAGAAAGGTGCGCTGACTCATACCCACCCGCAGGGCCAGCGATTCGACGGTATGGGAAACGGCCAGATGCTGGTGAAGATAATCAAACAGCTGGCCCAGGCGCTGGCTCTCCCGCAACTGAGCCACCGGTCGGCTAAGCTGCTGGGTTTGCGAGCCGTCCCGATGGGGCGGGATCACCAGCCGACGCGCCACGCGGTTTGCCGCTTCAATACCGTAATTCCGGCGCACCACGTGCAGGCACAGATCAATCCCCGCGGCGCTGCCTGCGGAAGTGAGAATATCGCCTTCGTCCTGGTACAGCACATCCTCAACCACGGTGATAGCGGGATAGCGTGCTTTCAGAGCTTGCGTGTAGCGCCAGTGGGTGGTTGCCTTCCGCCCGTCAAGCAGGCCTGAGGCTGCCAGAACGAAAACGCCAGAACAGATTGAGAGTAGCTGGCAGCCGCGGGCATGCGCCGCGCGGAGCGCCTGGCAGAGCGCGTCGGGTACGGGTTCGTCCAGCCCTCGCCAGCCGGGTACGACAACCAGATCCGCCGTCTCCAGCAGACGCAGATCGCCATCGGCCAGAATACGGATCCCGCCCGTTGCCCGGAGCTCGCCGTCATCCACGCTCGCCACGGCGAACTGATACCAGTCCTCGCCCATCTCCGGGCGCGGCAAGCCAAAGATCTCTACCGCCACGCCAAACTCAAAGGTACATAAACCGTCATATGCCAGCACGACCGCGCGCGGCGAGGGATGTCTTAAGTTTGTCATCTTTTTGCTGTTTTCTGGCATAGGCGGACGCATTCATGGGCTGAATTAAGGGATAAAGTAGTGTTAACACAAACACCACAAATGAGGAAGATTCATGAGCTATGTTACTGAATTTCCGGCTGCTGAGCCGCAGGAAGCCGTGGGGCATTTCCTGCGTCGTCTGAGCGTCGAGACGGACTGCGCCGATGTCCATCACGCGGTATCCAGCGGTGAGCAGGACTTTGTTCTGCTGCACGTTGTCGGAAAACCTGAACATTTTGCCCGGCGGCATCTGCCCGGCGCGCTGCATTTACCCTGGAGCCAGATCACCGCCGAGCGGATGAAAGCGTGGCCAGAGGGCACGCTGTTTGTCGTCTATTGTGCAGGCCCGCACTGCAACGGGGCGGACAGGGCGGCGCTGAAGCTGGCGCGTCTGGGTCTGCCGGTCAAGATTATGCTCGGGGGCATCACCGGCTGGGAAGATGAGCGGTTCGCGTTTGCAGGATCTTCATCACCCGCCCTGTGAACATGAATTTATTTCAACACAGATGAAATTTTCTCGTTTGTCGGCGGCGAGCCGGTATGACATCTTTTTAGGACGTTTAGACATCCAGAAGTCTAAAGATTCAAGAGATGAATTATCACTGTGGGCAATTAACGCCGACAGACAGAGGAGATTTCCATGCAGCGACACCACGCCCCGTACCGCGCCGATGTAGTCGGCAGTTTTTTACGCCCGGATTCTGTTAAACAGGCCCGTCTGCAATTTGCCAGCGGTGAGATCGATGCCGGTCAGCTTCGCGCTGTTGAGGACGAGGCCATTCGCCATGTTGTCGAGCAGCAGTGCGCCTGCGGTCTGCATGTGGTAACGGACGGTGAATTCCGCCGCGCCTGGTGGCACTTTGACTTCTTTGACGGGCTACAGGGCGTAGAGCGTTATGATTCGCAGCAGGGCATTCAGTTCAACGGGGTGCAGACCAAAGCCCATGGCGTGCGCGTAACGGGCAAACTGGGCTTCGGCGATCATCCTATGCTGGAAGATTTCCGCTACCTCAAAAGCATCAGCGGTAACGCACAGCCGAAGATGACTATTCCGAGCCCGAGCGTGCTGCACTTCCGCGGTGGCCGCAAGGATATTGATGCCACGGTCTACCCGGATCTGAAAGATTACTTTGACGATCTGGCGACCACCTGGCGCGATGCCATTCGGGCCTTTTACGATGCAGGCTGCCGCTATCTGCAACTGGATGACACCGTCTGGGCCTACCTTTGTTCAGAAGACCAGCGCCGGCAGATCCGCGAGCGCGGTGATGATGCAGACGAACTTGCCCGAACCTATGCCCGGGTGCTGAATAAGGCGCTGGAGGGCAAACCGGACGATCTGACCATTGGGCTACACGTTTGCCGCGGCAACTTCCGCTCAACCTGGATTTCCGAAGGCGGCTATGAGCCGGTGGCGGAGGTGCTGTTCGGTACGGTGAACGTCGACGCGTTCTTCCTGGAGTACGACAACGACCGTAGCGGCGACTTTGCGCCACTGCGTTTTGTGCGCCCGGGTAAACAGCAGGTGGTTCTGGGGCTAATCACCACCAAGCACGGTGAACTGGAGAACCCGGAAGGGGTGAAAGCGCGTCTGGAAGAGGCCGCGCGCTACGTGGCGAAAGAGCAGATTTGCCTCAGCCCACAGTGCGGATTTGCCTCCACGGAAGAGGGTAACAGCCTGAGCGAAGCCCAGCAGTGGGATAAAGTTCGCCTGGTGACGCAAATCGCCAGCGACGTCTGGTAACATCGTTCACAGCGCTGCATTATTACAGTGCAGCGCTGTACCATTCTGAGTCGTTTCCCGTAGATCCTCTCTTCGAACCCGTTTAAATCCTGCCTCTGCAACCTGGCACCCTTTTTGCTCTCCTGAAACTGACGTTACTTTTTCTGCGTCCGGGCGGTAACGGACGTCTTCGCACAGCTTTCTTTTTCAGGAGTGAAAATATGCACCGTCGTACCTTTATAAAAGCGTTCGCCTTGTCCGCCTCCGTGGTCGCCATGGGGGTCAGTTTTGGCGTCCAGGCCGCAGAGACCATTAAAGTCGGGATCATGCACTCACTCTCCGGCACGATGGCCATTTCAGAAACGCCCCTGAAAGATGTCGCCCTGATGACCATCGACGAAATCAACGCCAAAGGCGGCGTGCTCGGGAAAAAGCTGGAGCCGGTGGTGGTTGACCCGGCATCCAACTGGCCGCTGTTTGCCGAAAAGGCCCGCCAGCTTCTGAGCCAGGATAAGGTCGCCGTGGTGTTTGGCTGCTGGACCTCCGTATCGCGTAAATCAGTTCTGCCGGTTTTTGAGGAGCTGAACGGTTTGCTGTTCTATCCGGTGCAGTATGAAGGTGAAGAGATGTCACCTAACGTCTTCTATACCGGCGCGGCGCCTAACCAGCAGGCGATCCCGGCGGTGGAGTACCTGATGAGCGAGGACGGCGGCAGCGCGAAACGCTTCTTCCTGCTGGGAACGGACTACGTTTACCCGCGCACCACGAACAAGATCCTCCGCGCCTTCCTGCACTCGAAAGGCGTGGAAGATAAAGATATTGAAGAGGTCTACACCCCGTTTGGTCATAGCGATTACCAGACCATCGTCGCCAGTATCAAGAAATTCTCCGCGGGCGGTAAAACGGCAGTGGTCTCCACCATCAACGGTGATTCCAACGTGCCTTTCTATAAAGAGCTGGCGAACCAGGGGCTGAAAGCCACGGACGTGCCGGTGGTGGCGTTCTCGGTGGGCGAGGAGGAACTGCGCGGCATTGATACCAAACCGCTGGTGGGTAACCTGGCGGCGTGGAACTACTTTGAATCCGTCGATAACCCGACCAACCAGACCTTTGTCGCGGCCTACAAAGCCTACGCGAAAGCCCATAAGCTGCCGAATGCCGATACCGTCGTCACCAACGATCCGATGGAAGCGACCTATGTCGGCCTGCATATGTGGGCGCAGGCGGTTGAAAAAGCGGGGACAACCGACGTGGACAAAGTGCGCGCAGCAATGGCGGGCCAGTCGTTCAACGCGCCGTCCGGCTTTACGCTGACCATGGATGCCACCAACCACCACCTGCATAAGCCCGTCATGATTGGTGAAATCGAAGGCAACGGCCAGTTCAATGTCGTCTGGCAAACCGAACAGCCGGTACGCGCTCAGCCGTGGAGCCCGTTTATCGCCGGGAATGACAAAAAACCTGACCAGCCGATGAAAACCGCCAGCAACTAAGCCACCACCAGGGAGAGACGTCATGAACGCCATGCGCATAATTATTGCGATTGTGTGGCTTACCGGACTGCTGCCAGGGATGGTGCAGGCATCGGATGCCGATGATTTCGTTGCCGCTAGCCGCAGCCAGCAGACCGCCATGCTGACCCGCTGGGCAGCCACGCCGGAACCTGCACGTTTGCCGCTGCTTAAAGCGCTGCAACAGGAGAACCTCTACACCGACAGCCAGAAGAAGGCTTTTACCCGCATCGACGGCGAAATGGTTGCCCTGGGCGCGGCAAAGAGCGCCGAAGGAACGACCAAAGCCGTGCGGCTGACCAACCGGCTGCGCGTGTTAACCGTCACGGCGCTGGCGACGCATCAGCTTGTCAGTGACAGTGTCACCGAAAGGCGTCATGCCGCGCGGCAACTTCAGCGTGACGCCCAGCCGGATATGCTCGGGTTTCTGCAACAGCGGGCTAACCGCGAAACGGATGACGTCACCCGACAGTCGCTGAGGCTGGCGCTGGCAAATCTTCAGCTGGCGAGTCCGCAGGCGGAAACGCGCCTCAACGCGGTTGAACTGTTGGGACAGTCTGACGATCCGGACGTTCAGGCCACGCTGACGCCGTTCACCCGGGCGCAAACCGAGCCGGACGCACGGGTACGTGCCGCCGCCGCTGAGAGCCTGGACCGTATTCAGCACCGGCTGATGTGGGGCGAACTGCTGGGGCAGGCCTTCATGGGCCTGTCGTTGGGATCGGTACTCTTGCTGGCCGCGCTCGGGCTGGCTATCACCTATGGTCTGCTGGGGGTGATTAACATGGCCCACGGCGAAATGCTGATGCTCGGGGCGTATGCCACCTGGATGGTGCAGCAGGTTATGGCGCAGTGGATGCCTCAGTGGCTGGCGCTTTATCCGGTGGTGGCGCTGCCGGTGGCGTTTTGCCTGACGGCAGGTATCGGGATGGTGCTGGAGCGCACGGTGATCCGCCATCTGTATGGCCGCCCGCTGGAAACCCTGCTCGCCACCTGGGGGATCAGCCTGATGCTTATCCAGCTGGTGCGCATGACCTTTGGCGCCCAGAACCTTGAGGTCGCAAACCCGGCCTGGCTGTCCGGCGGGGTGCAGGTTTTCGCCAACCTGACGCTACCGTGGAACCGCATTGTGGTGCTCGGGTTTGTGCTGATGGTGCTGTTCTTCACCTGGCTCATTCTGAATAAAACGCGTCTGGGGCTGAACGTGCGGGCGGTGACGCAAAACCGCAGCATGGCGGCCTGCTGCGGCGTCCCCACCGGACGGGTAGATATGCTGGCGTTTGGCCTCGGGTCCGGCATTGCCGGGCTGGGTGGCGTGGCATTGTCCCAACTGGGGAACGTGGGACCGGAGCTGGGCCAGGGATACATCATTGATTCGTTCCTGGTGGTGGTGCTCGGCGGCGTCGGCCAACTGGCCGGTAGCGTCGCGGCGGCCTTTGGTCTGGGGATCTTCAATAAAATTCTTGAACCGCAGATGGGCGCCGTGCTGGGCAAAATCCTGATTCTGGTGGCGATCATTCTGTTTATTCAGAAACGTCCGCAGGGGTTATTCGCACTTAAAGGGAGGGTGACAGACTGATGAGCCAGCCATTGACTTTAACACTGGCGCGCAGGGCACCGCGCTCCACGCAAATCTTCGGCAGTCTGCTGGTTGCGGCGCTGCTGGTGCTGCCTTTTCTCGCGCTGTTGCCCGCAACGCATCCGCTGGCCGTTTCTACATGGATGTTGACGCTCATCGGCAAGATCCTCTGCTACGCAGTTGTCGCCGTGGCCCTCGATCTGGTCTGGGGCTATGCCGGTATGCTCTCACTGGGGCACGGCATATTCTTCGCCCTGGGCGGCTATGCGATGGGCATGTACCTGATGCGCCAGGCGGCCGGGGACGGGCTGCCCGCGTTTATGTCGTTTCTCTCGTGGAGCGAGCTGCCCTGGTTCTGGTGGGGAACGCAGCATTTTGCCTGGGCTCTGGTGTTAATTGTGACGATCCCCGGCCTGCTGGCGCTGGTCTTCGGCTGGTTTGCTTTTCGCTCGAAGATCAAAGGGGTCTATTTCTCCATCATGACCCAGGCGCTGACCTACGCGGGCATGCTGCTGTTCTTTCGCAACGAAACCGGCTTTGGCGGCAATAACGGCTTTACCGGCTTTACCACGCTGCTCGGGTTTTCCGTCACGGCGACCACCACGCGGATCGCGCTGTTTCTCGCAACGGTCGTGCTGCTGCTTCTGGCCCTGGGCACAGGCTACGCGCTGGCGAAGAGTAAATTTGGCCGCATTTTAACGGCGGTGCGCGATGCGGAAAACCGTCTCACGTTCTGCGGCTACGATCCGCGCGGTTTCAAGCTGCTGGTCTGGACGCTTTCCGCCGTGCTGTGTGGCCTGGCGGGAGCGCTGTACGTTCCGCAGGTGGGCATTATCAACCCGGGTGAAATGTCGCCGACCAACTCGATTGAAGCGGCCATCTGGGTAGCGCTGGGTGGACGCGGCACTCTGGTGGGCCCGGTGATTGGCGCGGCGCTGGTCAACGGTGCGAAGAGCTTTTTCACCGTGGCGATGCCGGAGTACTGGCAGCTGTTTCTGGGGCTGATTTTCATCGCCGTGACGCTGTTTTTACCGCGCGGCGTGTTCGGTCTGTTTCGTAAGGGAGAGAATTAATGCAGCCCTCTGAAGGACTCTTTACCCGCCAGCTACCGGGCGACCGTTACCGCGAGCAGACCGATCCGGTGTTGCAGCTCGAGGCCATTAACGTCAGTTTCGACGGTTTTCAGGCGTTGACCGATCTCTCGCTGAACATCGGCGTCGGAGAATTGCGCTGCATCATTGGCCCTAATGGCGCCGGTAAAACCACGCTGATGGACGTGATTACCGGCAAAACCCGGCCAAAAAGCGGGAAAGCTATTTACGATCAGTCCATCGATCTGACTGCCCTGGAACCGGCGGCCATCGCCCGTCAGGGCATTGGCCGTAAGTTCCAGAAGCCGACCGTGTTTGAAGCGCTGACCGTAGGGGAAAACCTCGAAATCGCCATGAAAGCCGACAGGTCCGTCTGGGCGAGCCTGCGGGCCACGCTCAGCGGCGAGCAGCGCGACCGCATTGATGAGATGCTGGTTTTGCTGCGGCTTGGCAGCGAGCGCGATCGCCGTGCCGGGCTGCTTTCCCACGGACAGAAGCAGTTTCTGGAGATCGGCATGCTGCTGGTGCAGGACCCGCACCTGTTACTGCTGGACGAACCCGCTGCCGGTATGACTGACGCAGAGACGGAATACACTGCCGAGCTGTTCCGCACCCTGGCAGGCAAGCATTCGCTGATGGTGGTTGAGCACGATATGGGCTTCGTCGAGACCATCGCCGACCACGTCACGGTGCTGCATCAGGGGCGGGTACTGGCGGAAGGTTCGCTTCGCGAGGTACAGGCCAATGAACAGGTAATTGACGTCTATCTGGGACGTTAAGGAGAGGTGATGTTACAGGTTAGCGAACTGAATCAGTACTACGGCGGAAGTCATATTCTGCGCGGGGTGAGCTTTGAGGCGGTCGTCGGGGAAGTTACCTGCCTGCTGGGGCGCAACGGGGTGGGCAAAACCACGCTGCTGAGGTGCCTGATGGGGCTGATCCCGGTGAAAGGCGGGGAGGTGGTCTGGCAGGGAAAGAGCATCACTCACAGTAAACCGCACCAGCGGGTGCAGTCCGGCGTGGCCTATGTTCCGCAGGGGCGGGAGATTTTTCCGCGTCTGACCGTAGAAGAAAACCTGCTGATGGGGCTGTCACGCTTCTCCGCGGGAAACGCAAGGAGCGTACCGGAGGAGATTTGGCAGCTTTTCCCGGTGCTGAAGGAGATGAAGCACCGACGCGGAGGCGATCTTTCCGGTGGTCAGCAGCAGCAGCTGGCGATAGGTCGCGCGCTGGCGAGCCGTCCACGGTTACTGATTCTGGATGAACCCACGGAAGGTATTCAGCCGTCGGTGATTAAAGAGATTGGGCAGGTGATCCGCAGCCTGGCGAACCGGGGGGATATGGCCATCCTGCTGGTGGAGCAGTTTTATGATTTTGCGGCAGAGCTGGCCGACAGCTATCTGGTGATGTCGCGCGGCAGCATCGTCCAGCAGGGGCGCGGGGAGAACATGGAGCAGGAGGGCGTTCGCGGGCTGGTTGCGATCTGAAATGTTATAATATAACATCCTCATTCTTATAAAACGGAATGAGGATTTTGCTGTGGCTGCACAACTTGCAAAAATTGCGCTGACTCTGGGAACGCTGCTGGTAAGCGGCTCGCTTTTTGCCCATTCGCACGGTCATCAGATGACAGAGGCGGAACAGAAGGCGGCGAACGGCGTCTTTGAGGATAAAGACGTCAGGGACAGGACGCTGTCTGACTGGGACGGGACCTGGCAGTCCGTTTATCCGTTCCTGCTTGATGGTTCGCTGGATCCGGTTTTCGAAAAGAAAGCGCAGAAGGGAGAAAAATCCGCTGCCGAGGTGAAGGCCTACTACCGCAAGGGGTACGCGACGGACGTGGACGCCATCGGCATTGAAAACAACGTGATGGAATTCCACCGAGGCAAAACGGTGAGCAGCTGCCGCTACGACTACAGCGGCTACAAAATTCTGACCTATGCGTCGGGGAAAAAAGGCGTGCGCTACCTGTTTGAATGCAAGGATAACGCGAGCCAGGCGCCTAAGTTTGTGCAGTTCAGCGACCATATCATCGGGCCGAAAGCCTCTTCACACTTCCATATCTTTATGGGCAACACCTCCCACGAGGCGCTGCTGAAAGAGATGGATAACTGGCCGACCTACTACCCGAATGAGATGTACAAAGAGCAGGTGGTGGAGGAGATGTTGCACCACTAGGGTGTTGGTTTTGCCGGGTGACGGCTTCGCCTTACCCGGCTTACGATTAGGGTTTTGTCGGTCGGGTAAGCGCAGCGCCACCCGACACGCTATCTTCACTTTTCACGCGCATCCCGCGCAATATCATCAGCCAGGCCGCAATGATGGCGGCCATCATAATGATAAATAATGACCAGTGCGGTAGATGGGTCAGGATGAGCCCGGTGATCATCGGGTTCGCCGCCGCGCCGAGCCAGCCCAGCGCCTGGGCGGAGAAATAGCTCGCCTTCATGCCCGGCGGGGCGATATTGTCGATCAGCATGTATTCACCCGGTGCATAAATAATTTCACCCAGGGTGAAAATCGCCGCCGCGATCCCCCAGTAAATCGGGTTCTCGCCGGAAAGCATAAACCCGCCCAGCCCGAGGATGAAAAAAAGCGTCGCGGCGGTCATTAGCGGACGGATATTGCTGGCGGTGATCTTACGTCCAAGCGCGTATTGCAGGGTGACGACCACCGCCGCGTTGACGGGAAGCACAACGGCCACCACCTTTTCTGCGAAATCACTGTCCGCATGTGCGGCGAGGACATACTGGGAAATGCAGGTGGCGAACGATCCACCCACATACGACGCCAGCAGGCCGGAGAGCGTGTACCAGAACAGCGCCCGGTCTTTCAGCAGCACCGAGGGCTGCCACGGCATTTTCTCCTCAGGGCTGTCTGAGGCTATGCTTTTCTGCACAAAGAAATGGATAAACCCGAGCGGCAGTGCGGCGCAGAAGGCGGCCAGCCAGAACGGCAGTTGCAGGCTGTACATCACCAGCAGGGTGCCGATCGGCGGCCCGATCGTCCAGCCAATGTTCAGGAAACTGTAGTTGAGTGAGAAAACGCGCGCCTTTTCGCTGGAGGTCAGCACGTCGGCAAACCATGCTTTCAGCACCGTTGAGAAGACGGAATAGGCGCAGTTAATCAGGGCAAAGAACAGCACCACCAGCGTCACGTTATTCACCAGCGGAATCGCCACAAACCCGGCGATAAAGGCCACGATGGCGATCAGCATATAGCGTTTTTTGTCGAACTTATCCGCCAGGATGCCAAACCCCAGGCTAAACACCACGCCGATGGTCAACGCCACGGTAAGGGCATAGCCAATATTCTCCACGCTCATATCGTACACGCGTGTGAGATATATGGTCATAAAGGGCAGCGTTGCCCCGCGGCCAATTGTTAATAACAATGACGATGCCAGCAGCGCTGCGGTTGAGCGCCTGATTGATGGTTTCATTTTCCTGCCCGACAAATGCTTATGCTTTTTTTGTTGTGTTATTACAGGATTATCATGGGATCGGCAGCTTGTATAGCACCCAATTTATCCGCAGGTGCTTCTCTCCAGTACCAGAATTAATGATCTTCTCGCGGGGCTATTTTTTCTGTTACCTTGAAGTGTTTACAAAATTTTAATAATTCAGGGGCGGAAAATGACGCGGAAAGACGGGCTGTTAGCGTTGCTGGTTGTCGCGGTGTGGGGACTCAATTTTGTGGTCATCAAAATGGGGTTGCACAACATGCCTCCACTGATGCTGGCGGGGCTGCGCTTCCTGCTGGTGGCCTTCCCGGCGCTGCTGTTCGTTGCCCGCCCGAAAATTCCCCTTAAGCTGCTGCTGGGCTACGGCCTTACCATCAGCTTTGGTCAGTTTGCGTTTCTTTTTTGCGCCATCAAATTCGGTATGCCTGCGGGCCTGGCTTCGCTGGTGCTTCAGGTGCAGGCGTTCTTTACCATCATTCTCGGCGCATTTGTCTTCGGCGAACGCTTGCAGGGCAAGCAGCTGGCGGGCATTAGCCTTGCGGTCTTTGGCGTGCTGGTGCTGATTGAAGGCAGCCTCAACGGTCAGCATGTCGCGCTGCTAGGCTTTATGCTCACCCTGGCGGCGGGGCTGAGCTGGGCGTGCGGCAATATCTTTAACAAACTGATAATGCAGCACGAGACGCGTCCGCCGGTCTTATCGCTGGTGGTCTGGAGCGCATTGATCCCAATCGTGCCGTTTATGGCCGCGTCGTTTATTCTGGATGGTCCGCAGGCGATGTTGAAAAGCCTGGTGGAGATCGACCTGACGACGATTTTGTCGCTGATCTACCTGGCGTTAGTCGCCTCAATCATTGGCTATGGTATCTGGGGATCGCTGCTCGGACGCTATGAAACCTGGCGTGTGGCGCCGTTATCGCTGCTGGTACCGGTGGTCGGACTTGCCAGCGCCGCACTGTTGCTGGATGAAACGCTCAGCGCGCTGCAACTGTGTGGCGCAGGGCTGATTATGGCCGGGCTGTATATCAACGTCTTTGGCTTGCGGGTGCGTCGGGCAACGCGGGTGCGGGGTTAAGGCAGAAAAAAGCCCCGCATGAGCGGGGCAAAAACGAATTACAGGTCGTGGTTGTAATACGGCACGCCTAATTCGTCGGATTTGTCGCTGCCAGCGCCCATGTGATTGAAGTCCCAGGGCGACTGGTTTTGCGTGGACGGCATAATCATGGTGTCACGATTATTTTGCTGCCCCGCATTGGGGGTTTGCTCCGCGAAGCTCTGGCCGGAAACCAGCACCAGCAAGGTGAGGGCGGCGGAGGCGATAAATTTCATGATTTCCTCGGTTACGTCTTAACAGGCGATGATTAACTGCAATGTTTTAGCGGATACAGATAACGGGATTCACCCGGCATACTGGTAATACGGTACTTATGAGGCGGCACGTCAAAGTAGTTCTTGAACGTACGCGTCAGGGTCTGTTGCGATTCAAATCCGTAGCGTTCCGCCAGATAGAGGATCGGCTCATTGCTTTCTTTCAGTTTTTGGGCAATCTCCGTCAGCTTGCGGCTGCGAATATATTGTCCTAATGAATGGCCGGTCTCTTTTTTAAACATCCGTTGCAGGTGCCATTTTGAGTAACCTGAACGCTCAGACACTTTCTCAAGAGAGAGTGGAGATTCCAGGTTATCTTCGATCCAGTCCAAAATGCTATGAATGGTGATAGCGTCAGTATTGCGTCTGGACATCGTCATACCTCTTTTTCTGTTTACGGCAGGATTTTCTTGAGTAAGAGCTCAAGCGTTGCCACTTCATCTGCCGATAAGTTTTTTGTCAGTTCCTGGTGCAGTGTTTGTCCTACTAATTGATGACATTGCTCACACATGGCCGCGCCATCGCTGGTCAGTTTCACCAGTACGCCACGTTTGTCATTCGGGTTAGGGCTTCGTTCTATCCATCCTTTACAGACGAGACGATCCAGCATGCGGGTTAACGCACCCAGATCGACAGAGAGCACCTTTTTCAGCTCAACCGGCGTGATACACACTTCGCAGCGAATGGAACACAGCACTTTGAACTGTGTTGCGGTGATATCCAGCGGTGACAGATAGTCATTGAGCAGGCGATCTTTTTTCTGGTTAACCATATGAATAAGACGACCCAGTGGAATTATGTCGTTAAAGAGGTCACTGGTGCTTTTCACAATGGTTGCCCTGGCAAGTAGTTTAGTCACGGCAGATATTATTGCTCAGGCAAGTATAAGTCAACTGAATGAATCGACCGATGCCACGAAATGCTAAAACGCTTCAGGAACTTATTCTGTACGCTTTTAAATCATACAGATAATCTGGGGTTATGAATTACGCGAGACAATTATGGTTACGCTGTCGGATGGCTCCGGACGAGGATTTGCCCCTATAATTGCGATGTTGAATAAGGATAAGGACTGCGGTGCATTATGTTGGATTTGATTAAAGCAGTGGGGCTTGGACTGGTGGTGTTGCTGCCGCTGGCGAACCCGTTAACGACGGTGGCGCTTTTTCTGGGGCTGGCGGGGAACATGAACAGCGCAGAGCGCAATCAGCAGTCGATGATGGCCTCTGTCTATGTCTTTGCCATAATGATGGTGGCTTATTACGCCGGGCAACTGGTGATGAATACCTTTGGTATTTCGATTCCCGGTCTGCGTATTGCTGGCGGGCTGATTGTGGCCTTTATTGGTTTCCGGATGCTGTTCCCGGCGCATAAAGCGCACGAATCCCCGGAAGCCAAAAGCAAATCGGAGGAGCTTGAAAGCGAACCGAGCGCCAACATCGCGTTTGTGCCGTTAGCCATGCCGAGCACGGCGGGGCCGGGGACGATTGCGATGATCATCAGTTCCGCCTCAACGGTGCGTGATGGGTCGACATTCCCGCACTGGGTTATCACCGTTGCGCCGCCGATCATTTTTGCGCTTATCGCTATTATCGTCTGGGGGTCATTGCGCAGCTCCGGGGCGATTATGCGCTGGGTGGGCAAGGGGGGGATTGAGGCTATCTCCCGTCTGATGGGCTTCCTGCTGGTCTGTATGGGCGTGCAGTTTATTATTAACGGCGTGCTGGAGATTGTTAAGACGTATCATTGAGAACGTTGCCGGGTGGCGGCTTCGCCTTACCCGGCCTACTCGCAATGGATATAATTCTTATGAATATAAAGCGATGCGTCTTCTGCAACCACTCCTCTGGCAACGAGAATCGGTATCTATGATTGTCAGACCAAAATGACAGATGAAAGATTCCGTTATCTTGGCGGTGATGAAGAACACGGATATTAATGCTTCGTAGGCCGGGTAAGGCGAAGCCGCCACCCGGCATAACAAACGTCAACCGTGGCTGGACTGTTCTTCCATCGCGACCGGCCATTTACGGAAGATAAGCACCGACCAGATCAGCGCGATCAGCGCCGGAATCGCCCCGAGATAACCAATGGCCGACATCGATACATGCAGGCTGATCTGATTTCCCACCAGCGCACCGGCTCCAATCCCCAGATTAAAAATCCCGGAGAAGAGCGACATCGCTACGTCCGTGGCGTCCGGGGCCAGCGCCAGCACTTTGACCTGCATTCCCAGACCAATAATCATGATTGCCACGCCCCAGAACAGACTGAGGATCGCCAGATGACTCTCGCTGCCTGCCGCAGGCATCAGTAACAGCAGGCATGCCAGCAGCAGACCAATCGCACTGCTTACCAGCGCAGACGCGTGCTGATTGCCCAGCTTCCCGAACAGGATGCTGCCGATAATCCCCGCGCCGCCCAGGATCAGCAGCAGAACGGTGGCGAAGTTAGCGCTAAAGCCCGCCACAACCTGAACAAACGGCTCAATATAGCTGTAGGCCGTGTAATGGGCGGTCACCACAATCACGGTCAGCAGATAAATGCTCATCAGCGCCGGTCGACGCATCAGCAGCGGCAGACTTTTCAGCGAGCCGGAGTGTTCGCTGGGCAGTTTTGGCAGCAGTTTGATCAGACACACCAGGGTGATCAGCGCCCCCATGCCGATGGCAAAGAAGGTGGTGCGCCAGCCGAAGTATTGTCCCACAATGCGCCCGATCGGCAGGCCTAACACCATCGCCAGCGCCGTACCGGTGGCAATCAGGCTCAGCGCCTGGGCGCGTTTTCCCGCCGGAGCCAGACGAATGGCGAGGGACGCGGTGATCGACCAGAAAACGGCATGGGCAAACGCGATGCCGACGCGGCTGATGACCAGCACGGTAAAGTTCCATGCCATAAATGACAGCACATGGCTGGCAATGAACACCACAAACAGCCCAATCAGCAGCTTACGGCGTTCCATCTGGCTGGTCAGCAGCATAAACGGCAGCGACATCAGCGCCACCACCCATGCATAGATGGTCAACATAATGCCAACCTGTGCCGTTTCCATATGGAAGCTGGCGGCGATGTCGGACAACAGCCCAACCGGAACAAATTCCGTGGTGTTGAAAATAAACGCTGCGATGGCGAGCGTGACCACGCGTAGCCACGCGACCCTGCGGGAAACCGTGTGTGTTGTCATAGGGATATCTGGGATTCGTTGCCTGAAAGATGAGGAGACGATCTTAAAGCCTTAAACGGCGAAAACTCAACCGTTATGTGATATGAATCACAAAATTTACCTTCATGCAGCGGTAGCGAACGGGGTTGTTTTCATCGAAGATAAAGAACAACACAACAAAAACAGGCGGTAACACGATGCAGGAGATTGATTTTTATCTGGTAGATGCGTTCAGCGCGTCCTCCTTTGGCGGCAACCCGGCGGCGGTGTGCCCGCTCGACGCGTGGCTGCCGGATGAGATGTTACTGCGGATGGCACAACAGCATAACCAGTCGGAAACCGCGTTTTTTGTGTGTACCAAAGGGGGGATCGAGTTGCGCTGGTTCACCACGCTCACCGAGGTTAATCTCTGTGGTCACGCGACGCTTGCCGCGGCGTATGTTCTGTTTAACGAACTGGATTATCCGGACTCACGCCTTCATTTCGACACCGCCTCTGGTCGCCTGACCGTCAGCCGTGACGGTGACTGGATGACGCTGGACTTCCCGGCCTGCCCGACGCAGGCACAGACGCCGCCACCGGAGATGCTCACCGCACTCGGTATCAGCCACTACGTCGAGGCGCGAAAAGGCCGCGCCTGGGTGCTGGTACTGGAAAGCCGCGAGCAGGTTGAAGCCCTTAATCCGGATTTCTCCGCCATGACGCCGGGCGAGCATAAAGTGGCCGTCACTGCCCGGGACGAGGGGGAATACGACTTTGTCAGCCGTTTCTTCTCGCCAGGCGTGGCCGTGCCGGAAGATCCTGTCACCGGCTCCGCGCACACCATGCTGATCCCGTACTGGAGTGAACGGCTTGGCAAAACACAGATGTTTGCCCGCCAGGTTTCTGCCCGTGGTGGCGACGTACGCTGCGAACTCAAAGGCCACCGCGTGCGGATGGGCGGGCAGGCGGCACTGTATCTGAAGGGCACAGTATTTCTGCGCTGAACAAATCTAAGAGGAACCAACGATGCAGGAAATTGATTTTTATCTGGTAGATGCCTTCAGCGACAGGGCGTTCGGCGGCAATGCGGCGGCGGTGTGTCCGCTGGAAGCGTGGCTGCCGGATGAGACGCTGCTGAAGATGGCGAAGCAGCATAATCAGTCAGAGACGGCGTTCTTTGTCCGAACGGATAACGGGTTTGAACTGCGCTGGTTTACCACGCAGGATGAAATTAACCTCTGCGGCCACGCAACCCTCGCGGCTTCTCACGTTATTTTCGAATACCTGGATTATCCGCATACGGAAATCACCTTCACCACGCGCTTTGTCGGCGATCTGACGGTACAACGCAGCGGCGACTGGCTGACGCTTAATTTCCCGGCGTGGTCAACCGAGGTTGTTGATACTCCACCCGCAGTGCTGTTCAGCGCGCTGGGCATTAACGCAGCAGACGAGGTGCGTGTGGGGCGTGACTACATGGTGGTGCTCGACAGCCAGCGGCAGGTGGAAGCGCTGACGCCGGATATCGCGGCTATGCTCCCGCTGGGGAAAATGGTCTGCGTTACGGCGCCGGGGGATGAGTATGATTTCGTCAGCCGCTTCTTCTGCCCGGGGGAAGGGGTGCCGGAAGATCCGGTGACGGGATCAGCTCACAGCATGCTGATCCCGTACTGGAGTGAAAAGCTTGGTAAAACGCAGATGTCGGCCCGCCAGGTCTCCTTGCGCGGCGGGGATCTGCGCTGCGAGCTGAAAGGCGACCGCGTGCTGATTGGCGGGCAGGCCACGCTGTATATGAAGGGAAAAATTTTCCTTCGACTCCAGGACTACGTTCATCATTAACAACTGGGCGCTGGTGGCTGACGCTCGTTCAGCAGCGCGATAAACGCCTCAAGCTGGCGGGTCATCGCCCCGCGTCGCCACACCAGCCAGGTGGTGAGCCAGCGCCAGTTTTCCGCCAGCGGCCACGCCGCCACCTGATGATGGCCCGGCATGCTCTCCAGCATGGAGCGGGGCATCAGCGCAATGCCTGCCCCGGCAATCACGCAGGCGAGCATCCCGTGATAGGACTCCATCTCATGGATCCTTCCCGGCGTGACGCGGTCGGCATGGAACCAGCTCTCCAGATGACGCCGGTAAGAACAGTTGGCGCGAAAGGCATACACGTCGCTGCCGCTCACCTGCGTGGCTTTTGATACTTCCGCGTGACCCGCAGGGGTGACCAGCATCATCTCTTCCCGGTAAACCGGCATCCCTTCCAGTTCCGGATGCGAGAGCGGCCCGTCGACAAAGGCGGCGCTGAGCGTCCCCTCAAGCACGCCGTCAATCATCGTACCGGAAGGTCCGGTGGACAACGCAAACTGAATGCGCGGGTAGCGCTGGTTAAACCGCGCCAGACTTTCCGGAATGCGCACGGCGGCGGTACTTTCCAGCGCGCCGAGCGAGAATAATCCCTGCGGTTCATCCCCGGCGACGACCATTCGCGCTTCGTCGACCAGCGCCAGGATCTGCTTGCTGTAGCGCAAAAAATTGTGCCCGGCGGGGGAAAGCCGCAGGCGCTGATTCTCGCGAATAAACAGCTCCACGCCGAGGTCCGCTTCTAGCTGTCGGATGCGGGTGGTGAGGTTTGACGGCACCCGGTGTACCTTCTGCGCCGCCTGGGTAATGCTGCCGGTCAGTGCGACGGCGTTAAACATCTCAAGCTGAGTTAAGTCCATACCGTTCTCGATTCGTGAATAAGGTGATGAGTATTATTCATTTTTAAGAAATAGCAGAGTAGGCCACAATCAATCAACTGTTATTACGTGGAGAACATCATGACCTATTCATCTGCTACCCATGCCCACTCTGTCAACCCGGCTACCGGCGAAACGCTGGCTGCTTACCCGTGGGCAACGTCCGGTGACGTTGAGCGTGCCATTGCGCAGGCGGATACCGGTTTTCGTCAGTGGCGACGCGAAAGCGTGGCGCACCGGGCGCAAAAACTTCGCGATCTGGGTACGGCGCTGCGTAGTCGTGCGGAAGAGATGGCGCAGACTATCTCCCGGGAGATGGGCAAGCCCATTATGCAGGCGCGTGCGGAGGTGGCTAAATCCGCCAGCCTTTGCGACTGGTACGCTGAACA
The DNA here is from genome assembly GCF_001037805.1 of Enterobacter sp. BIDMC93. Classification (NCBI taxonomy): domain Bacteria; kingdom Pseudomonadati; phylum Pseudomonadota; class Gammaproteobacteria; order Enterobacterales; family Enterobacteriaceae; genus Enterobacter; species Enterobacter sp. BIDMC93. The sequence goes on along the minus strand of NZ_KQ089962.1, from coordinate 2,815,575 downwards.
CGGCCCGGCGATGCTGCACCCGGAATCTACCCAGGTCGATAATGCGGTGATTGAGTACCGCCCGCTGGGGCCGATTCTGGCTGTTATGCCGTGGAACTTTCCGCTGTGGCAGGTGCTGCGCGGTGCGGTGCCGATCCTGCTGGCAGGGAACAGCTATCTGCTTAAACATGCGCCAAATGTGCTCGGCTCGGCGGAGCTGATCGGGAAGGTGTTCGCGGATGCCGGTTTCCCGGAGGGGGCCTTTGGCTGGGTGAACGCGACGAATGACGGCGTCAGCCAGGCGATTAACGATCGTCGTATCGCGGCGGTGACCGTAACCGGCAGCGTTCGGGCTGGTGCGGCGATTGGCGCGCAGGCGGGCGCGGCGCTGAAGAAATGCGTGCTGGAGCTGGGCGGCTCCGATCCGTTTATCGTTCTGAACGATGCCGATCTGGATCTGGCTGTCAACGCGGCGGTGGCCGGACGTTATCAGAATACCGGACAGGTTTGTGCGGCGGCGAAACGCTTTATTGTGGAGGCGGGCGTGGCTGACGCCTTTACCCAACGCTTTGTTGACGCGGTCAAGGCGCTGAAGATGGGCGCACCGGATGAGGAAGATAACTATATTGGCCCGATGGCGCGATTTGATCTTCGCGATGAACTGCATCAGCAGGTGCAGGCTACGCTGGCGGAAGGGGCGACCCTGCTGCTCGGCGGAGAGAAGCTTGCCGGGAGCGGTAACTATTATGCCCCAACCGTACTCGGCGGCGTCACCCCACAGATGACGGCCTTCCGTCAGGAGCTGTTTGGCCCGGTCGCCGCAATTACCGTCGCGAACGATGCGGCGCACGCGTTGCAGCTGGCTAACGACAGCGATTTTGGCTTATCGGCGACGGTCTTTACCGCGAACGATGCGCTGGCTGAAACCTTTGCGCGCGAGCTGGAGTGTGGCGGGGTGTTTATCAACGGCTACAGCGCCAGCGATGCGCGCGTTGCGTTTGGCGGGGTGAAGAAGAGCGGCTTCGGGCGAGAGCTTTCTCATTTCGGTCTGCATGAGTTCTGTAATGTGCAGACGGTGTGGAAGGATCGCGTCTAGTCTTGTTGCCGGGTAAGGCCAGGCCGCTACCCGGCAGTTCACGTTTCCTGTCATTTTTGCGTAATGGTTCTGTCATTTTCGTTTCGTAGACTCGCTCGCGTCTAACGTATTGTTACAGAAGAAAATTATGAACCTAACGCAAATTTTTCGCCGTCTTGCGCCGCGCTTTATTCCTCGTCAGTTTGGCCTGCTGACCGGCATCTTTTGTATTATTGGCCTTTTCTCCGCCCTGCAACTCTCTTCCTCCTTCCTGCTCACCGCCTCCCTGAATCAAGCCCAGCGTAACGAACAGCGCAATCAGCTGGCCTGGCAGCAGCAGAGCAGGCTGGATCAGGCCCGTATTTCCCTGCTGGCGGCCAGCGATCTGCTCAACCGCGCCGGCGTGTACTTTATGCAGGATAAAGAGACCGGCTCGGAAGGGAGCTGGCATAGCCTGATGGACGAGGCGCAAAAATCCCTGGCGGCGTCACAGCAGGCATGGCAGGCCTGGCTTGCGCTTAACCCGCCGAAAGACGACGGGCTGGTTAACAGCTATCAGCTGTTTTTCGACGCCATCCGGGAGCAGGCGGAGGGGCTGGTGAAAACCAACAGCATTGACCTCTTTTTCGCCGTACCCGCCCAGGCGTTTCAGACCGATTTTAATGACAACTTCGCACGCTATCAGCAACGGAGTGAGAAGCAGACGATACAGGGGCGTCAGTCGCTCATGGAACAACTCTCAGGTCTGCAACGGCTGTTCCTGTTTGCGCCGCTGGTGCTACTGGCCATTGCCATAGCCGTCTGGCTCGGAATGGCGAAGTGGGTGATATCCCCGCTACGCCGTCTGATTATCCATATTAACCAGCTTGCGGCAGGGGATTTGTCAGGCACGCCGCCTGACGTTGTGCGCTTTAACCGTGAAATCAGCCAGCTCAGCGGCAGTATTACCGCCATGCAGCGCGGGCTCCAGCAACTGGTGACCCAGGTCAGCGAGGCCACTACCTCCATGGTTGAAAATATCGGATCGCTTGCGCAGGGGAATCAGAAGCTTTATCAGCAGTCTACGCGACAGGCCAAAGAGCTGGAGGAGGTGACCGCACACATCGCCGATCTCGAAACCCACGTTGAGGGGAACACGGGTTATGCAAAACTCGCCCGCTCGCGCGCGGATGAAGCCCGACAGGCTGCCGCTGGGGGGGAGCAAATGATGTCAGCGGTGAATGGCTCGATGCAGACGATCGTCGACCGATCCTCAGAGATGCGCGGGATCGTCGCGATGATCGACAGCGTGGCGTTTCAGACCAACATTCTGGCCCTCAATGCTGCCATTGAAGCCGCCCATGCAGGAGAGCAGGGGCGCGGATTTGCGGTGGTTGCCCGGGAAGTGGGGCTGCTGGCCCGAAAAAGCAGTCACTCTACGCAAACCATTCAGGCGCTAATTAACCACTCGCTACAGGGCATTGAAGAAGGTTCTCAGGTGGTAAACCGTCTGGAAGAGAATTTGCAACAGGTCACCGGGCTGGTGGCGAATCTGAGCAGCCTGCTGAATGATATTTCGCTGGCTACCCTGAATCAGGGGGACAGCATTCATCAGATGACCCGTCAGCTTCAGGCGCTGAATCAGGTATCGCGTCGGACAGATGTGCTGGTTAGCGAAGCGTCAAATGCCTCTGAGCGCCTGCATCAGCAGTCCGATCTTTTGTTGCAGGCCGTCTCGCGTTTTCGTCTCCCTGCCTGACGTGACGTATAAGCGTCTGTTATACTCGCTGCCCGTTTTAGCCTGAGGGCAAGGAGCAAAGTGTGGCTGCGGTCATCCATAATGAGATGCTGGACGAGATTCTGGCGCAGGTTCGTCCGTTACTGGGGCAGGGTAAGGTTGCCGATTACATTCCCGCGCTGGCTTCGGTCAGCGGTAATAAGCTCGGTATCGCCATTTGTACTGTCGACGGTCAGCGTTTTCAGGCGGGAGACGCGCTTGAGCGCTTTTCGATTCAGTCGATCTCAAAAGTGCTTAGCCTCGTTGCCGCCATGCGCCAGTATGACGAGCAGGAGATCTGGCAGCGGGTGGGCAAAGATCCGTCCGGTCAGCCGTTCAACTCCCTTCTCCAGCTGGAAATCGAACAGGGTAAGCCGCGTAACCCGTTTATTAACGCCGGGGCGCTGGTGGTGTGCGATATGCTGCAAAGCCGGCTGAGCGCGCCGCGCCAGCGGATGCTCCAGATTGTGCGGCAGCTTTCCGGCGTGCAGGACATCGCCTACGATCCGGTGGTAGCGCGCTCTGAGTTTGAACACTCTGCACGTAACGCCGCCATTGCCTGGCTGATGAAGTCCTTCGGCAACTTTCATAATGACGTCGCCACGGTGCTGCAAAACTATTTTCATTACTGCGCGCTGAAGATGAACTGCGTCGAACTGGCGCAGACTTTTCTGTTTCTGGCGCATCAGGGCCATGCCCCGCATCTGGGCGAGGACGTTGTCTCCCCGATGCAGGCCCGGCAGATCAACGCCTTAATGGCAACCAGCGGGATGTATCAGAATGCCGGGGAGTTTGCCTGGCGCGTGGGGCTGCCGGCAAAATCCGGCGTTGGCGGTGGGGTCGTGGCGATTGTCCCTCACGAGATGGCGATTGCCGTCTGGAGCCCGGAACTGGACGAGACCGGAAATTCACTGGCGGGCGTGGCGGCGCTGGAACAGCTGACCAAACGCCTTGGACGGTCCGTATACTGATGTCCACGTTAGATCCTCTGTTCGCGCGCCTGGCTCGCTCCACGTTCCGTTCACGATTTCATTTAGGGACGAAAGAGCGGCAATACTGCTGGGATAAGGGCGCGGAGACTATCGATAAGCATGCTGCTGATTTTGTCGCCGCGCGGCTGGCGCCTGCACACCCGGTGAATGACGGTAAGCAGACGCCAATGCGCGGCCATCCGGTTTTTATCGCCCAGCATGCCACGGCAACCTGCTGTCGGGGCTGTCTGGCTAAGTGGCACGCTATCCCGCAGGGCGTGCCGCTGAGTGCGCAGCAACAACAGTATATCGTCAACGTAATCCATCATTGGCTGGTCATAGAGGTAAATCGTGCCTCCTGAACTGACAATGTCTCTGTTTAAGCTACGCTTTTACTAATGCTCAGCGTCAGGAGACGTTATGAAGGCACCTCAAATTCCCGTGAATGAAGCGGAGCGCATGAATGCTCTGCGCGAGTCCGGTCTGCTTGAGATCGACAATTACCCCGCGTTTGATCGTCTTACTCGGCTGGCAACACGCTTTTTCAGGGTGCCGCTGGCGATGATTACGCTGGTGGATGACCACGCCGCGATCGTGAAGTCTGCCGACGGCCAGGTACCTGCCACCCAGCCTCGCGATCTCTCGTTTTGTGGTCATACGATCCTGGGTGACGCGCCGCTGGTGGTGAGTGACACGCAGCTGGACGAACGCTTTGCGGATAATCCGCAGGTGGTGGGAGATCCGGGCGTGCGCTTTTACGCCGGTTTCCCGCTGCGTTTACGTGACGGGGCGTGCGTGGGATCGTTGTGTCTTATTGATTACGCGCCTCGTGAGTTTACCGCGGCGGATGCCGCCGTACTGGCCGATCTCAGCGCGCTGGCAGAGGATGAATTTGCGGCCGTTAGCGCGGCCACAACCGATGAACTCACGGGGCTGTTTAACCGTCGCGGGTTTAACCAGTTTGCGCAGTTTGCACTGTCGGTTTCGCAGCGTCGGGCAGAACCCTTAACCCTTGGCTGGCTGGATCTGGACCATTTCAAAACCATTAACGATCGCTTCGGACATCAGGAGGGGGACAAAGCTCTGAAAGCGATGGCCGCCCTGATGCGTTCCTCGTTCCGCGAGGCCGATCTGCTGGTACGTTTCGGGGGAGATGAGTTCGCGGTGCTGTTTGCGGATACCGATGAGCCTGGCGCCTGGATCGCCATGCAGTATCTCGTGGAACAAACGGAAAAGTATAACGCGCGTCAGCTGCATCCCTGGTCGTTACAGTTCTCCTGGGGGCTGAGCGAGTTCGATCATCACCGCAACGATATGCAGGCATGGCTAAAACACGCGGATGCGCAAATGTACGCCATGAAGCGGCAACACCACGGCGAAAAATGACATAACAAAATCCTATGTCATCGCTTATTGCGTTACAAAAATGTTAATAGCAAAGTGGAGAGATTCAACCTAAGGACGCGAAATGAACTCTCCCATGCTGATTAAACCTCTCTCCCGGCAGGACATCCTCACCCACATCGATGCCCTGAACGATATCCTGGTCAACTGTGTCAACGGCGGCGCCTCCGTCAGCTTTATGCTGCCTTTTTCTGCCGGGAAAGCCCAAACCTTCTGGGTCGGCGTCGCAGACAGCGTCGGGCGCGACGAGCGTACCGTCCTGGGCTGTTTTGATGCGGAGCAGGGGCTGGTTGGCACGGTCCAGCTGATCACCGATCAGCCTGAAAACCAGCCGCACCGTGCAGATGTCGCGAAACTGCTGGTTCATGAGAACGCGCGCCGTAAAGGGGCGGCAATGGCGCTGATGGAAGCCCTGGAGGCGGTTGCACGTGAAAAAGCGCTTACGGTACTGGTGCTTGATACCTCAACCGGCAGCGGCGCGGAGACGTTTTACCAGAGAGCAGGCTGGCAAAAGGCGGGGGAGATCCCACGCTACGCCCTGATGCCGAACGGGGACATGACGGCGACCTCGGTGTTCTATAAATTTCTGTGATTATTTTTCACCATCGCGTCCTGAGTTGATCCAGACAGGGGTTATGGTCCTGAAGTTTTGATAAGTTATCACACCAATCTTATCAGGCTGTATGACTAATCATAAAGGACCTCCATTGTGAACACACTCAACCGTCGTGATTTCCCCGGTGCGCGCTATCCTGAACGTATCATCCAGTTTGGCGAAGGTAACTTCCTGCGCGCGTTCGTTGACTGGCAAATCGACCTCTTAAACGAGCATACCGATCTCAATGCCGGTGTGGTGATTGTGCGGCCGATCCAGAGCGATTTTCCCCCGTCGCTGAGCACCCAGGATGGCCTGTATACCACGATTATTCGTGGTCTGAATGAGCAGGGGGAAGCGGTAAGCGATGCGCGTCTTATTCGTTCCGTGAACCGTGAAATCAGCGTCTACAGCCAGTACGATGAATTTCTGAAGCTCGCCCATAACCCGGACATGCGGTTTGTCTTCTCCAATACCACGGAGGCGGGGATCAGCTATCACGCGGGGGATAAGTTTGACGATGCGCCAGCTGTCAGCTATCCGGCCAAACTGACGCGTCTGCTGTTCGAGCGCTTTACCCACTTTAACGGGGCAGCGGATAAAGGCTGGATTATCATTCCTTGCGAACTCATCGACTACAACGGCGATGCCCTGCGTGAACTGGTGCTGCGCTATGCACAGGAGTGGGCGCTGCCGGCGGCATTCATTACGTGGCTGAATGATGCTAACACCTTCTGCTCGACGCTGGTTGACCGCATTGTTACCGGCTATCCGCGTGATGAGGTGGCAGAGCTGGAAGCCGGGCTGGGCTATCACGACAGCTTCCTCGACACGGCGGAACATTTCTATCTGTTTGTTATTCAGGGGCCGAAATCACTTGCAGCTGAACTGCGCCTGGATAAATACCCACTCAACGTCCTGATTGTTGACGATATCAAACCGTATAAAGAGCGTAAGGTGGCGATCCTCAACGGCGCGCACACGGCGCTGGTTCCGGTCGCTTTTCAGGCCGGCCTGGATACGGTGGGGGAAGCCATGAACGACGCGGAAATTTGCGCGTTCGTAGAGAAGGCTATTTATGAGGAGATTATTCCGGTCCTGGATCTGCCGCGCGACGAGCTGCACTCCTTCGCCAGTGCCGTAACGGGGCGTTTCCGAAATCCGTACATTAAGCATCAGCTGCTGTCGATTGCCCTGAACGGGATGACCAAGTACCGCACCCGCATTCTGCCGCAACTGCTGGCAGGGCAGAAGGCGACCGGCAAACTGCCAGCACGTCTGACCTTTGCTCTGGCGGCGCTGATTGCATTTTACCGTGCCGAGCGCAACGGTGAGCGCTATCCGGTGCAGGACGATGCGCACTGGCTTGAACGTTACCAGCAGTTGTGGACGCAACATCACGACAAACAGGTCACTACCCGTGAACTGGTATCGTCAGTGTTAAGCGTGAGCGAGCACTGGGAACAGGATCTCACTCTGGTGAACGGACTGGTAGACCAGGTTGCGCTGGATCTGGATGCAATTTTAAGCAAAGGCATGCGCGATGCGGTAAAACCGCTCTGCTAACCATAATGCCCGGCGTTGGCCGGGTTTTTTAAAGACCCTGTTTAGTTACAACATACTATACGTTCTTTTTTTAAAAAGCACATGCAGCACCGTGCGGTTGAGGCTTAACAGGTCAGAAAATGCAATGAACTATTAACATGCTTGCAACCGTGAGGGGGATCACGTTTAATAGCCGCGCTCTTTACTTTTCTGAAGCTGATTATGATTGTTCGTCCTCAACAGCACTGGCTGCAACTGATTTTTGTCTGGCATGGTTCGGTACTTCCCAAAATTTATACCCGACTGCTGCTTAACTTCCTGCTTTCCATCGCCGTGATTGTCATGCTGCCGTGGTACACCTCGCTGGGTATCCGGTTTACCGTCGCGCCGTTCAGCATTCTGGGCGTGGCTATCGCCATCTTCCTGGGATTTCGCAATAACGCCTGTTATTCGCGCTACGTTGAGGCGCGTCTGCTTTGGGGGCAGTTGATGATAGCGGCGCGCTCGCTGTTTCGCGAGGTAAAAAACACCTTGCCGGATGATAAACATCTTGGAGAGTTTGTCCGCCTGCAAATCGCGTTTGCTAACTGTCTGCGTATGACCCTGCGCAGAGAAACCAATGCCGATCAGCTGTCCCGCTATCTGGCTCCTGACGATTTACGCAAAGTGATGGACGCCAACTCGCCGGCGAACCGTATCCTGCTGATCATGGGGGAGTGGCTGGCCGTACGGCGGCGTAGCGGGCACCTTTCAGACATTCTGTTTCACAGCCTCAACAACCGCCTGAATGATATGTCCATCGTGCTGGCTGGCTGTGAGCGTATCGCCAATACGCCAGTCCCGTTTGCCTATACGCTGATCCTGCACCGGACGGTGTATCTGTTCTGCATCATGCTGCCGTTTGCGCTGGTAGTTGATCTGCATTACATGACGCCCTTTGTCTCTGCGCTGATTTCCTACACCTTTATCTCGCTGGACACGCTGGCGGAAGAGCTGGAAGATCCGTTTGGGACAGAAGATAACGATCTGCCGCTGGACGCCATCTGCAACATGATGGAGCGCGATCTGTTGCAGATGAACGATGAAGAGAACATCCCTGAAAGACTGATGCCGGATAAGCATTATCAGCTGACCTGACGGGCATTCCACTCGTCGCGGGTGATTTCCCACAGCTCCGAATCCAGCAGGCCGCTGACATAGGCTTTCTTCTCCGTCCTGATGAGCCGCATGCCGCTGCTGTCTGAAATACGTCGGGAGCGGCTGTTGGCCGCCGCTTTCGGCGCGCGCAACACCGATTTATTGAGCGTATTGAACCAGTAATCCGTGGCCGCAATACTCGCCTCGCGCATATATCCCTGGCCCTGAAATTCCGGCGCGAGCCAGAAGCCCCGATTGTTGTCCTCCACGTCATACAGGCAAATCAACCCCATCAGTTCGTCAGGCGCTTCGCGACGGCGAATCGTCCAGAACCACGCAATCCCTTTGGCCATATCGGGCAGTGCAACGTTGTTGACATAATTTTCTGCACCGTTTTCCGGGTAGGGCCAGGGGACTGAAGCCACCATATAGCGGACAATCTCCCAGCGCGGATAGCGTTGCTGGATCTGGACGGCATCGGCGGCAACAAGGGGTTTAAGTAATAAGCGTTCTGTCGTAAGCGTGGGTATCGTCATCCGGTGATCTCCATATTTGAGCGTTATCATTTGTTTGGGTTCTGATATTTCATCAATATCACATTCCAGTTGGTCGTGCTTTTGTTATTCAGATTTATCCATAAAGGAGTATGTAATGCCAAGAAAAGCCAGGCCCGAAGAAGCCGAAACACTCTGGCACGTCCGTAACGAAGCGATGCGCCATGGCTGTAAAATCTGTTACGACGCAGAAGTGATTGCGCGCTGGACGTCAGAAAAGATGCCTGAACATTACCGTACCTCCAGGTCGATTTCGTGTTATAGGCCTGCCCATGCAGGAGCTGAACTGCTCCCAAATGGAGCTACGGTTTACGAAGTTCAATAGCTTATTTACATTTGCTTACATAAATACACTTTCTTTACATTAAGTAATGTAAGATATTTTTTTAGCACAAAATGCAAAACTAAATTAAATGGAGATGATTTATGTCGAATATAAGAGCATTAAGCCTTAATGAGATAGCATTAGTAAGTGGCGGCAATGGAAGCGGTAATTATGAAGGTGCCGGTAGTCGTAACACCAGCTCTAAACCTGGTAATTCAAAAGGAAACAATGGCTCTATTTACAAGGGCGTTGACTCATGCGGCGCAGGAATCATCGGTGGTCTAATCGCCGGCTCTCCTGGGGGGCCAGTGGGTATGACCGCTGGGGTAATTGGTGGAGCTATAGCTGGCCAGTGCACAAAAGAAAGTTTTTCAGATCGTGGTAGTAAAGATAAAAGTAATAATTACAACGGCCCCGGACAATGCCGTTGGTAAGTAATTTGAGTTGTGTGTGATAATAATTTAAAAGCTCATTATAACTGAATGTTATTCTAGGTGTTTCGATATTTAATGATTATTCGAAGTAGTCATGATGAGCTATTGTTTTTGATAAAGTTAATGTAATCACAAGTATCGGGTTAAGCATGAAACAATTTTTAAATTTCCTAATTTACTTATTTTTTTTCATTATCGCATTTACCCTTTTGAAATACGCTGAAGTTCTTGAGTTTGACGAAGTATCACGGCCAGGGATTATATCAAGGTTTCTTATTGCGTTGATTGTATTAATAGCAGTAACTCGATGGGGCGTTAACTTGATGAATAGGTTTAAAAGTAAATAAAGCACACTCCGATAAAAATTGTTGTGTTGCAGAATAGAATCATTACAAATGTTCACTGAAGTTAAAGTGCATGATATCAAAAAATGATTACGATATCATAGCCATATTTGTTGATTCTTATATAAAATATGAATTAATAATAGGTTGAACATGATAATCTTTAGGCATGTCTATCCATTCATTTATAGTAAGAAAAACGTAATTGTTCTTTTTATTGCGTCTGTTATCTCAATAATAATTACGTTATCGCCATCCATAACCCTCCGCTATCTTACTCTCGATGTGTCATTTTTCTTATTGTTTATTGCGGAATTTTCAATTGCATTTTTCTTGTATATTTTTTACTTAAGGAAGTTGGATGGTTTTAAATTACGCCCAAGTAGAGATTTAGCTTCAATAAAATTTTCTATTGTTGTGTTGTTTGTCATTTTGCTGGTTCAGTATAATGTTTATCTTTACAGGGATAATTTATATCATTATGGACCTTCCCATATTAGTTTTATAGCATTTATAATAGCCACCTTCGTAGTCCCATATTATGAGGAGATTATATACAGGGGCTGTATCTTCGGTGTTTTCCACTCAATTTTTAATAAAAAGTATATTATCCCATGTATATTGACTTCATTGTCTTTTTGTCTGATGCATGGACAGTATTATAACATTTTAGATCAATCCATTCTTTTTTTGGTGTCAATATTGCTATTAATAGTTAGAATAAGAAGCAGAGGGCTTTTTTATCCTATTATAATTCATTCGTGCATGAATGCTTTTGTTTTGTCGTTAAATTTTTGAAGGGTATTTGGGATATGAATATCTTCAGGGAAGAGGCTTTAAATCATCAAACAGATTCTGATTATGGTGAGATTGTTTTACCTGCGTCATTCGGTTTATCAGTAAGCGCACTCACAACGTTATTCATATTTCTGTGCCTGATACTCTTTATTCTTTATGGTAGCTATACACGTAAGGCTCACCTTTCCGGAATCGTTATGCCCTCATCCGGGCTGGTAAAAATCACTCCTCAATATGCTGGCTACGTAACCAAATTGACCGCCTCAGAAGGTCAACACATTATTGCCGGTGAGACTCTTTATCATATCAGCGGTGAACATTTCAACGAACAGGGGGCAGGTACACTCGCTGCTATAAGACTTTCCCTACAAACTCAGTTTACAATGCTGACTTCTCAACAGACCCTGGAATTGCGTGACAACAGTCAGCAGCAGCATGCCATACAACAGCGAATAGTTTCCCTGAAACCTCAGGTTAAAAGTGCAGAAAAGCGTCTGTCACTTGCCGTGCATCAGGCTGCGCTGGCCGTGTCTGTTATGGAGCGCTATAAGAAACTTGCTGATACGCATTACGTATCAGATATCGAATACCAGCAGAAGCAGATTGACGTTTCAACGTCACAGCAAAACGTTGAGGATCAGCGTCAGGGGCTTCTGCAACTGCACACCGCGATGGAGGCTGCTAAAGACGACCTTGACCATCTCATCGTTCAGGGTGAAAGCCGGAAGGCTGAAATGGACAGGCAGTTGCAGGTGATCAGGCAACAGCAGGACGAACTGGCAGGTAAGGAAAATTTCACGCTGACTTCACCGGTATCCGGAACCGTTGCTGCCGTGCTGGTCAGACAGGGACAGTCTGTCAGGGCATCTGAACCTGTCATGACCCTCATTCCCGACAATGCCCGTTTGCAGATAGAACTCTATGCTACCAGTCAGAATGCTGGCTTTATTCAGGCGGGGCAGCGTGTTGCCCTGCGGTTCTCTGCCTTCCCCTATCAGAAGTTTGGTGTGCAGTACGGGACTATCCGTGAAATAAGCCATACAACGCTGACATCTTCTGATTTACTCTCCGTATCTCCTGTGACCTGGAAGGAGAATGAAGGTCATTACCGCGTCATCGTTGAACCTGAAAATACTTTTATTCTGGCTTATGGGAAACAGGAAGCCCTGCGCCCCGGCATGGTTCTTGAGGGGGATGTCAGCCTGGATACCCGCAATTTGTGGGAGTGGCTGACTGAGCCGCTCTGGAGCCTGAAAGGAAAGCTGTGATGGATACACTTAAATGGACCGGGAGAAAACAGCTTCCTCTCACCCGACAGACAGAGTCAGCGGAATGTGGTCTGGCATGCCTGGTCATGATGGCCTGCTGGCATGGTCTGCAAACAGACTTACCCACACTGCGCGAACGTTTCAGTATCAGCTCACAAGGGATGACCCTGCAGAGACTGACTGAATGTGCGGCCGGTATCGGATTATCCAGCCGGGCAGTTCGGCTGGAGCTTGAGGACCTAAGATCCCTTTCTCTCCCGTGTATTCTCCACTGGAACATGAATCATTTTGTTGTGCTACATAAAGTTCGCGGAAGCAGGCTGGTTATTCATGATCCGGAAAAGGGAAAAGTAACGCTCTCCCTACAGGATGCTGGAAAACATTTCACCGGCGTCGCGCTGGAGCTGATGCCAGCCAGTGATTTTACCGCTCGGGATGAAAGGAAAAAAATCCATCTGCGCCAACTGACAGGTAAAACACCGGGTCTGTTGTCGGCAATGTCGCGAATTATCGTTTTTGCCGTGGCACTCGAAATCCTGACACTGGGAAGCCCGCTTCTCAACCAGCTGGTGATTGATGAAGTCCTGGTGGCTGCCGACCAGAGTTTGTTGACCGTCATTATTATTGCGCTTCTGCTGATGTCACTGACCCAGATGCTGCTGTCACTGGCCCGCCAGTGGGCGAGTATTACACTGTCCGTCAATTTTAACATGCAGTGGACAGCACGGGTTTTCCATCATCTGGTCCATCTTCCTCTGGCCTGGTTTGATGCACGCAGTAAGGGGAGTATTAATGCTCGTTTTGAGGCGGTAGATACCATCCAGCAGGCGCTGACTACGCAAGTGCTGGAAGGTATTCTGGATGTGTTGCTCGTGGTGACTGCGCTTTGCATGATGCTGCTGTACAGTCCTGAAATGACATTGATCGCCGTACTTGCAGCCATTTTCTATGGTGTGTTGAGGGCACTGTGGTATCCGTCCCTTCGACAGTCGGCAGAAGATGCCTGGGATGCAGGTGCCAAGGAGTCCGGGCATTTTCTTGAAACACTCAACGGGATCCTCAGCCTGAGAATTAACGGTGTGACGGCACATCGTGAGGCCGCCTGGCTGAATCTCAACGTTGCCCGCAGAAATACGCAGTTGCGTCAGAGCCGTCTGCTGATGTGCTATGACATTGCTCACACTCTTACCGGCAGCGTGGTATCAGCAATCATTTTGTGGAAAGGCGCCGGGGAGGTATTGAATGGAACCTTCACCGTCGGCATGCTGGTTGCTTATTTATCCTATCAGACGCGTTTTTCTTCCAGTATCAGTAGCCTGACTGATAAGTTTTTTTCCTGGCGTATGCTCGATGTTTACAACGAACGACTGGCTGATATTGTACTGACCCCGACAGAAGGCCTTCAGCAACAGCCTTTTCGTGAGCATAACAACGCTTCGCACATTCCTTCTGTATCCCGCAGGGAGATGGATGAATATGCTCATGCTCCTCTAGTACTTGAGCACATCATCTTCAGCCACAAGGGAGGGGAAAATCCGATAATCGGCGGGGTGTCGCTGACACTCAATCCCGGAGAAGTCGTTGCCATTACAGGTAAATCCGGATGCGGGAAAACGACACTGGTGAAGCTTATCCTTGGGATCCACATCCCTGATGAGGGCAGGATCAGGGCATTTGGCATATTGCATACGCATCCGGATTATTTTCAGGTTCGTCAGCGTATCGGTACCGTACTGCAGGATGACCATCTTTTCAAAGGTTCTGTAGCAGATAACATTATTTTTTTCAGTGATGACCGAAATTATGAACGAATGATCCAGTGCGCAAGACTGGCACTTATCGACAGCGATGTTATGGCAATGCCGATGGGGTATCAGACGCTGATTGGTGAAACCGGCGGAGGGCTTTCCGGAGGACAAAAACAACGCATTCTGCTGGCAAGGGCGTTGTACAAGAAACCGGGATTCCTGTTACTGGATGAAGCGACCAGCCACCTTGATGTTGAGAGTGAAATCCGGATAAGCCAGACCTTACGTCAACTGGGGCTTCCTGTTCTGCTGATAGCCCATCGCCCGGAAACCATAGCCTCTGCAGACCGGGTTTTGTATCTGGCAGACGGCTACTTAACGGAGCTGAATCTCCAGCATACAGTCAATAATGGCGAGTCTGTTTGTGAATATACTAATGACGTGATGGCAAAAAATTAACCTTAACGTACATAATTTTCGATATCCAAACTTACCCCTATCTGGAAGATCTATTTGTTGACGCTGCCGAACGTGGCGCAGGGGCGGGTAAAGCGCTTATCGACGCCCTGATCGATGAGGGTAAGCGGGAAGGGTGGTCAAAACTCTACTGGGTAACCCGCATGCACAATCCGGCGCGTAAGCTGTATGACCACTATGGTGAAGCCGACGATTACGTCCGGTACCGAATCTCGCTTTAGTCGTTTCATACCTGGGTTTGTATCACACTGTATCTGCGTCTGTGATACATACACAGGTATGCAATAAAACCGCATCCGCACACATCTCCTATACAAACGCATGGTGTTATATCTCCGTCAACTGAACTTACCCGGAGATAACATCATGTTTAATAAACTCGCATACTCAGCCGTCGCCCTGACCGTTTCACTTGGCATCGTGATGTCCTGTCAGGCAGAAGCGACGGGTAAGGATTACGCGTCGGCCTTTAACCAGGTTAAACAGATTAACGCTGGCGATTTGAACGTCGGTTACGTCGATATCGGGCCAAAAGAGGGGCAACCGGTGATCCTGCTGCATGGCTGGCCGTACGACATTCACAGTTATGCAGACGTGGCCCCCGCGCTGGCTGCGAAGGGGTATCGTGTCATTGTGCCGTCCCTGCGCGGGTACGGCACCACGCGCTTTATTTCTGAAAAAACGCCGCGAAACGGCCAGCCTGCGGCGATGGCAAAAGACATCGTCAACCTGATGGACGCCCTGAATATCAGACAGGCGGTGTTTGCCGGTTATGACTGGGGGGCGCGTACCGCGGATATCGTTGCGGCGCTCTGGCCGGAACGGGTGAAATCGCTGGTCTCGGTGAGTGGCTACCTGATCAGCAGCCAGGCGATTGGCAAACAGCCTTTACCGCCGAAGGCAGAGGTTCAGTGGTGGTATCAGTTCTATTTCGCCACGCCGCGCGGTGCGGAAGGCTATGCTAAAAATACGCACGATTTTGCCCGGTTGATCTGGTCCCAGGCTTCGCCTGACTGGAAATTCAGCGATGCCACCTTCAATGCGAGCGCCAAATCCCTCGATAACCCGGACCACGTTGCCGTCACGCTCAGTAATTACCGCTGGCGTCTGGGGCTGGAGAAGGGGGAGCAGAAATATGACGCCTACGAACAAAAGCTGGCTACGCTGCCGAACATTACGGTGCCGACCATCACCATCGAGGGCGGTAACAACGGGGCACCACATCCTGCACCCGCAGCCTATGCGGGGAAATTCACCGGAAAATATGAGCACCGGACTTTCGGCGCAACGGTTGGCCACAACCCGCCGCAGGAAGATCCGCAGGACTTTGTTAACGCCGTTGTCGACGCGGATAAGCTCTGATATGTGCTATTTTCAATCCGTTACCTCTTAATCAGGGAGCCTGCGGTGGAGCATATTGATCACATCCTTGTCGTCGATGACGACAGGGATATTCGTGAGCTGATTGTCGATTACCTCGTGAAATCCGGCTACCACGCCTCTGGCGCGGCGAACGGGAAAGAGATGCGCGTAGTGCTCGACAAACAGCATATCGACCTGGTGGTGCTGGACGTGATGATGCCCGGCGATGATGGCCTGACGCTGTGTCGACAGCTGCGCAGCAGCAGGCATAAGGATCTGCCGATCCTGATGCTCACCGCGCGCAACGAGGACACGGACCGCATCCTGGGGCTGGAGATGGGCGCCGACGATTACGTGGTGAAACCGTTTGTGGCCCGCGAACTGCTGGCGCGAATCAAAGCCATCCTGCGTCGTTTTCGTACTATGCCGCCTAATCTTCAGGTGACCGAGGCAGGGCGCCTGGTGGTGTTCGGTGAATGGCAGCTGGATACCGTGGCGCGTCATCTGATTGATAACGAGGGTATGGTTGTGGCGCTCAGCGGGGCGGAATATCGCCTTTTGCGCGTATTCCTCGATCATCCTCAACGGGTGCTGACCCGCGACCAGCTGCTGAACCTGACGCAGGGACGTGATGCCGAGCTGTTTGAGCGTTCGATTGATCTCCTGGTGAGCCGCGTGCGACAGCGTCTGAATGAAGATGCCCGCACGCCCGCCTACATTAAAACCGTTCGCAGCGAAGGCTACGTTTTTACCATGCCGGTGACCATCGTCGAGGCCAATGAATGACGCTATGGCCCCGCACCTTACTGGCCCGGCTGCTGATCATTGTGCTGCTTGGACTCTTGCTGGCTAACGCGCTCAGCCTGACGCTGGTCATGGTTGAGCGAATGCGCAGCGCGCGTACGGTTATGCTGGGCAATCTTGAGAACGACGTGGCGACCAGCGTGGCCATTCTCGACCGGCTTCCGGCCAAAGAGCGGCCAGAGTGGCTGGAACGGCTCAGTCGCGGTAATTATCGTTATATCCTTGGCCCCGGCGAGGCAGGCGCCGCGCCAACGGACAAGCGCTCGCGGGATGCGATTCGCACCCTGAAAGAGACGCTTTCAGCCCAATATCCGCTTCAGTTTACGGCGGTGCCAGGGCCGATTTCCCATATTCAGGCCCATCTGACGCTCCGCGACGGCGCACCGCTCACTATCGATCTGATCCCACGCATGCCGCCTGTCGCCAGCTGGTTACCCGTGGTGCTGGTTCTTCAGCTGTTACTTGTCGCGCTCTGCTCCTGGGTTGCCGTGCGCCAGGTTGTCCGGCCCTTCCTGCAATTCACGCGCGCGGTTGATTCCCTCGATCCTGCGGCCCATTCTCCGATGACTGAAAAAGGTCCGGTTGAGGTGCGCCAGGCAGCGCACGCTTTTAATGAGATGCAGTCGCGGATACAGACGTATCTGCGTGAACGCGCGCAGATTCTGGCGTCCATTTCTCATGATCTCCAGACGCCCATCACGCGCATGAAGCTGCGGATCGAAATGGCGGATCAGCCCGAACTCCGCGATAAGCTGCTGAGCGACCTGGATAATATGTCGCGCCTGGTACGGGAGGGGATTGCCTATGCCCGGTCATCAGAATCCCTGGAAGAGACCACGCTGAAGCTGGAGCTGAACGCGTGGGTTAACAGCATCGCCAGTGATTATCAGGACATTGGTAAAAACGTGCAGTTTCATGCACGCAATGCGCGTCTGCCGATCGTCACTCGTCCCCAGGCATTGCGCCGGGTAATGACCAATCTGCTGGATAATGCGCTAAAGTTTGGCGATAGCGCGGTAATAGAGATTGATGAAAATGAAAGGCAGGTCGCGATCCGCATTATGGATAACGGCCCTGGCATCCCGGAGGCAGAACTGGAGGCGGTGTTACAGCCGTTCTACCGAGTTGAAACGTCGCGCAACCGGGAAACGGGCGGCACCGGGTTAGGCCTCGCCATTGCCGCGCAGCTCACCGCCCAGCTTGACGGGAAATTGCATCTTGCAAACCGGGCAGAGGGAGGGCTGGCCGTAAGCGTGACCCTTCCGCGCGGTTAATTGTACGCCTGTGTATCTGCACCCCGCGCCGATACGCAGGCAGACAAAATCCAGCTTTTCACACACGGCCTGAACACATTCGTACGATGAAATGACCTCACTGCATCTTCGCAGCAACCGTATCGTGAGGTCGTTATGTTTATGATAATCGCTTTTTTAGGCGGCATGATTAGTCTGCTCAGTCCGTGCACGCTTCCCGTCATTCCTCTGCTGTTCGCCGGCTTTCAGGGGCAGCGCAAACACATTCTGGCGCTTCTGGCGGGAATGATTGTGATGTTCACGTTGGTGGCGATGGTAGTAACGGTTGCCAGCGAGTGGATCGCTGACGCCACCATTATCGGTCGCTGGATTGCGCTGTTGGTATTGAGCATTGCCGCCCTGGCCCTGATCTTTCCGCAGTTCGCTCAGCGCATTGGCCGCCCGGCGGTTAGCGCGGGAAACGTTCTCAACACCCACAGCATGCAGCGACGCGGCCTGGTTTCGGCTTTTCTGGCAGGGCTGGCCGTCGGGCTGCTGTGGTCCCCCTGTGCCGGACCGATTCTCGGGGCGATCTTCAGCATTAATATTGCGGGCCACTCGGCCATCGCAACCGGAGCGCTGTTAGCCGCTTACGGCAGCGGGTGCGCGTTGATGCTGGGGCTGCTTGTCGCGGGGGGCCGTAAGCTGATAACCCCTCTGAGAGCCAAATCCGCATTGATGGCACGTTTGCGTCAGGGAGCGGGAGTGATGATGTTAGCCGCCGTTGCGTTCAACGCCAGCGGGATGACCTCAGCCCTGAAAGGTGCCAACGGTATTGCCGACCAGCTGGAAAATGCCCTGTTGAGCCTTGCGCAACCCACCTCCACGCAGGTGAAACTGCAACCGGTCGCTGACACGATGCCGAGCAGCCAGCTACCGTCATTAAGCGGCGGTACGGGTTGGGTAAACGGTGACCCTGTCACGTCTGAGGCCTTGCGGGGGAAAGTTGTGCTTATCGATTTCTGGACCTGGGACTGTATCAACTGCCAGCATACGCTTCCGCATGTGCGTGACTGGGCGAAGAAATATCAGTCTGAAGGTCTGGTAGTGATTGGCGTCCACACCCCGGAATACCCCTGGGAAAAGCCGTTATCATCGGTGAAAAACGCGGTCAACAAATGGCAGCTGCCGTACCGCGTAGTGACGGATAATAACTACAAAATCTGGAGCGCGTTCGGAAATCAGTACTGGCCTGCGCATTACTATTTCGATGCGAAAGGGCAACTGCGTTACACCGCGTTTGGCGAGGGGAACTACGACAAGCAGGAGGCTGTGATTCAGCTGTTGCTCAAGGAAGCGCGTTCCTGATCCGGCTTACGGAACCCGCTGAGCCACCATAAACAGGCGCGGAAATGCCAGCAGTATCTGCCCGTTCTCCTGGAGCGGATACTGCTCTTTCAGCAGCTCAAGATAGCGTTTCAGATAGTTTTTCTGCTCGCTTTCGTTGAGTTCCTGTAACCACGGCCGTAACCCCGTCGCGCTGACCCAGTCAATAATCGCCTGATGAGAGCTCATCTGATGGAAGTAGGTGGTGCGCCAGATATCCACGTCGCATCCCGCTTCCGTCAGAATATCGTAGTAGGCATGGATACCCGGCAATGGCTCGCGGCCACGATCGGGGTAGCCCTGTTCCCAGGCAACTTCACGCATCAGGGCGTGCGTCGGCTCAAGCCAGTTGTCAGGCATTTGCACCGCCAGCACGCCGTTTAACTGGAGCAGTGAAACCAGGTGTGGCAGAAGGTGGTAATGGTCCGGGATCCATTGCAGTGAGGCGTTGGCGTAGATCAGGCTGAGCGGCTGGTCAGGTTTGTAGTGCCGGATATCCGCCTCAACAAAGTGGCAGTCTGGCAGGACCTGTCGGGCTTCCTCCAGCATGGCCGGGGAATTATCCACGCCGGCGATCTGCGCAGAAGGCCAGCGCTGTTTCAGCAGCGCGGTGCTGTTGCCTGGCCCGCAGCCCAAATCCACGCCAGAGGTTATGTCAGCAAGCGGCACCCGGGCGAGCAACTCAGCGGCGGGACGTGTGCGTTCTGCGCTGTACTGTAGATAAAGAGAGGGATCCCAGTCGGCCATTTTCGCATCTCCATGTTGAGGTGTTCAGCAAGAATAGCACAGGCAAATACCTGCGCCGGGGCAGGTATCTGGCTAATGGTGAGATTATAAAATGCCTTTCAGGGCCAGGTGATAGAGCAGCATGATGGTTTTTCCGTCGACAATCTGCCCATTTTCAATGCTCCGAAGCGCGTCGTCCAGCGTCATTTCCAGTACGTCGATATCTTCTCCCTCTGCTTTAACGCCGCCGCCCGCGCTGGTCCGATCCTGCGGGTGATATTCCGCCAGATAGAAGTAGAGTTTCTCGGTAACCGAGCCCGGGCTCATATAGGCCTCAAAAATTTTCTCTACGCGCGTCACCTTATACCCGGTTTCTTCTTCCGCTTCGGCCTTAATCCGGCTTTCCGGGTCAAGGTTATCGAGCAACCCGGCGGCCGCCTCAATGAGATCCTCTTCGTGACCATTTATAAACACCGGGAAACGGAACTGACGCGTCAGAATGACGGTTTTGCTGTCGCGATTATAGAGCAGGATCGTCGCGCCATTCCCCCGGTCATACACTTCACGCTCTTGTCGCTGCCAGTCGCCATCGCTGCGCTGGAGGTCAAAAGTATATTTTTTCAGGTTATACCAGTTGTCGGACAACGTTTCGCTGTTGATAATGCGTATATCTGCACGTTTTGATTGCACGTTTGGCTCTCCTCTCGTAGAGTAAGCATCATAAACAGCACTATCGTGCAAATACAAGGCATATCGTGCAACAACAGGAATAATTCATGCTCACAAGCCAGCGTAAACAGTTGATTCTGGAAAAACTGGAGGCGGAAGGTCAGGTCCAGTCTACTGCGCTCAGCCTCTTTTTCTCGGTGTCTGAGGACACTATCCGCCGGGATTTACGTGAACTGGCGGCAGAAGGGCGTTTGCAGCGTGTTCACGGCGGCGCACTGCCAGCATCGTCAGCGATTGCGCCTTTTGCCGAGCGTCAGTCCGTTAAAATGGATGCAAAAAAACGCGTGGCACGGCGAGGCGCGCAGCTCATTTCACCGGGGCAGGTGGTGATCATTGATGGCGGGACGACCACCTCCGAACTTATTACGTTCTTACCACCCGATTTACGGATAACCGTGGTGACGCACAGCCCGGGTATCGCTTTGGGGCTGGTCGACCATCCATGCATAGAGGTGATCCTGATTGGTGGTCGTTTGTATAAACACTCCATCGTCACGGTCGGCGCGGCCGCTATTGAAGGCATCAATAATATTCATGCGGATCTGTTCTTCATGGGGGTCACCGGCGTCCATCCTGAGGCCGGGCTGACCACCGGAGATTACGAAGAAGCGTGCATCAAACGTGCATTTTCCGGTAGAGCGGCGGAAACGGTGGTATTGGCCTCACCGGAAAAGATCAACACGGCCTCGGCGTTTGTGATTGGCGACCTGTCGCTGGTGAATACGATGGTTGTTGAAAACACAACGGATGAACGCTGGGTGAGCGCTCTGAAAGAAAAGGGCGTTGCGGTGATCGCAAGCCAGTAAATATCTGCTTTTTTGCCAGCCTGACCGCGTGGCTGTCAAACAGACAAAGGTTATCCTTCACGCGGATTTCTAGACTAAGGCTTTCATCTGTTTAAGGACAAGCCATGAAAGCGGTCTCCATTCTGACGTGCGGCGCGGACCCAACCGCGCAACGCCTGTCAACGTCTGCCATTCAGCAGGCCATAAATAGCGCTCAACAGAACGATGTCATTGTTATTCCGCAAGGCCGTTTTCTGACCGGAGCACTGTTCCTGAAAAGCGGTGTTTCGCTTCGCCTGGACGCTGGCGCACAGCTCGTTGGAAGCCAGGATCTGGCTGATTATCCGTTGATAAACACCCGGGTGGCGGGCATTGATATGCGCTGGCCGGCAGGCATTATTAATATCATCGATTGTGAAAACGTCAGTATTACCGGTACAGGCACGATAGACGGGCAGGGTGTTATCTGGTGGCAACGCTTCTGGGGCGATGACGAGCGCAGCGGCATGGTCGGCGATTACAGCGCCAGAGGATTGCGCTGGGTGGTTGATTACGACTGTCAGCGCCCGCGCAATATTCTGGTCTTTGAAAGCCAGAGCATTCTGCTGCGTGATGTTACCAGTCGGGAGTCCGGATTCTGGAACGTGCACCTTTGTTATTCGCGCCATATCACGGTTGAGGGCGTGAAAATCAGCAATTCTGCGGGGCCGAGCACCGACGGGATTGATATCGATTCCTGTGAACAGGTGCGGGTTGAACGCTGCATTGTTTCCTGTAATGACGACAATATCTGCATAAAATCAGGACGAGGACGCGAAGCGGCGCAAAAAGCACGTACCGCAAGGGATATAGTGGTTCGCGGATGTACGCTGAATAAGGGGTCCGGGATCACGCTGGGGAGCGAAACCACAGGCGGCATTGAACGCGTCCTGATAGAAGATAACGCGTTTAACGGTACGGGCGTCGGGTTTCGCATTAAGTCGGCCCGCAACCGGGGCGGGTTTATCCGTGATATCACCGTCCAAAATTTACGGCTTATGGACGTGCGTTTTCCGGTGCTGATCCAGCTGAACTGGTTTCCGCAGTACAGCTATGGCGACCGGGGAAATTTATCTGATAAACCAGAACACTGGCGCAAGCTGGCTGAAGGTGTTGAGGGCGAAGCCGGTCTTACTGCGGTCAGCGGACTGACGATTAAAAATATGACGGCGCGTCGCTCAGACAACAAATATTTCTCGCGGGCATTTTTCATTGAGGGGTATCCGGAGCGTCCTGTGACCAAGTTAACGCTGGACGGAATTTTGATTGACGCGTCAGAGTTCGGGAAAATTTCCGGTGTGGATGGGTTGCGCTTTAAGGATGTGCAGGTGACTGCCGTGGAGAACACGCAAGACCGTAACGACAGTTATGAGCGTTGATGTATTGCACGGTGAAGGCGTTAACGTTACTGTTAGAGAGCTACAAGCAAAGAAATCAGGGGCTTACCGTGAAGAAAGAGATAAAAACACTGGAATCGAGACAGATTTATCGTAACCGCTGGATGTCGCTAAAGGAAGACCGGATTCTGAGAGCCGATGGGAGCGAGGGGCTTTATTCCGTCATTGAAAAAGATGATTTCGTGGTCATCATTCCGGTTGAGAATGATGAAATCTATCTGGTTGAACAATACCGATACCCTCTGGGCCAGAGAACCACAGAACTCCCTCAGGGAAGTTGGGAATGTTCTCGCGACGCTGCACCTGAAGACGTTGCCAGAGGCGAGCTTAAAGAAGAAACCGGGTTAAACGCCGGGAAAATGGAGTACGTCGGTTATCAAAAGCTCGCACAGGGTTATTCAGCCCAGGGTTATCATATTTACCTTGCCACGGAGCTGACATTTACCGGCCAGCAACTGGAGGAGGAAGAATACGGCCTGACGGTGAAAAAACTTAAAATTAGTGCCTTTGCTCAATTAATACGTGACGGCAAAATCACTGACGCCACCTCAGTTACGGCATTCCTGCTGGCGAGAACAAAAAATATGATCTCTTAATCATAACGTTTTAGATTAATATTGAGTCTCCACATCATTTTCAAAGCCAAGTTCAGATGCCCGGGGCAGCGCAAAGCTCAAATATTTGCTCTGTGCCAGGAGCGGACGTTAATGTCAATATTCTCAGGCGGAGGCACACCAGAAATGGCTGCCTCCTGATAAAATGGTGTTATTGTTTGGATGTTATTTTTCATATCCGTATAAATTAATCCTACCTGACAAGTACTCACCTAAATATACTTCACTAATTTTACTGAAGCCTTTCTTTGTAACTTCAGTTTCTAACCATTCACTGTCTTTATTAAGGATTTCTAGCAGGTCATGGTTGGCCAAACCGTCCACTATAATTGGATAGCGTATATTTTCATCGCCACTTTGTATGATGGTTAATTGCCCATTTTGTTCGAGAACGACGCGTTTTAGTTGTTCTATCTCATAAATTCCATTTGCTCTTAATTTGAACATTAGATCATTTGCAGAAACACCATTCCGTAAACACTCCTTAACATTAACACTGCCATTGTGTACTAAGGTAATCGGTTTCCCATCAATTATCCTTTTAATTAATCGATTGTTTTCCTTCAGGAATTTAAGAGCGAAGACCAAAAGAGTCCATATGATTAGTACCAGAATAAATTGAAGAACCGATATAGATTCGTTGTAAATTACGCCTCCTATAATTCCCCCCAGCACATAGTTTTGAACCTGGTCCATTGCAGATGAGGGGGCCAGATTTCCTTTTCCCATAAGATTTATTTGAACAATTAAACACAGTATCCCCAAGCCCAACTTTATAATGATAGGTAAATAAATTATCATTTCCACACCTCAGTTTGTTATGATTTCTATTTCTGGGTTTACTAACGAAACCTCTACTAAATTGTATGTTTTTTGATCCGGGCTCAAATTGACGCGATAAAAAACATCACTAATTTTAACGATAATGCCATCAGAGAGTTGTACGGAACTGGAAAATATAGCATTTACATTCACATCATTTTTTTGTGATAGGAGCCTAACAAAATTAACCATTTGCGAGGATTGGGAATGTATATTTTGACTATCAGTATAATCAGCATACTGAACACCAGAAATGAAGAGCAAAAACAAGAAAACTATGATTGTTAAGTCACGATATTTGGTTTGCAGGCGATGACGCATATACAGGCTAAAAACAACGATCAAGATAAATAAAGTACTAAATATAACTATGTATTTTAAATAGTCATTGATATTAGACTGCATTTGTAGATAATCTATGCTATAAAATTTCATATAAGTTCATTCCCTAACCCCTCAAAACCACATTTTATTATAGTAAAACATTTCCATTTATTAGTTATCAGCTGAAATTGATCATTATCCTTAAGCCAACTATGTTGACTTGCTTGTTATGACTCAAGTCATCTCAATGTTAGTAGCATTCAGAACTTCCGTTCTTCGCTCATGTCGGGCATTAATCTTTCTTCCATACAGGTCACTCACTACCGGAAAAAGAATTCAGAGTATAAATAATCTTCTAACGTTTGTCCTGAACCAGCTTAATAAACTAAGGAATCTGCCCGAGGCGCTTGTTGTCCACGATAGCAGCCTAATCAATTTCCTGAATACGATTATAAGTGGAGTAGGGAAGGATGACTCCGTTTAGCCTGAGTTCTTTCCGGCCATCCGGGTAATGCCAGACCTCAATGTACTTCCCAATATTTTGACAGGTGAACATCGTGCAGTTCTTCGTGTTCCTCGCTGGCAGCGTAGGCCCAAAGTCAGTATAGCGTTCGCGGATAATATTGAATGCGTACCGGGCAAGACCATCCGGTAGTTGATTATTGCCGGGTTTCCCGCGACGACGGCCAGCCATACCCAGTGGGCCAGATTCATTGTAACGCAACAGAAGGCGTTGGCTGTGACTGTCTGAAATATCAAGGCGCTGCGCGGCCATCAGTGTGGTCAGAGGCTGGACGACAACGTCCTGAATGATTTTGAGTCGGTTAACTTTGTCCATAGTGAAAAACTCCGCTGCGTGTGCCGTCATAAGAATCCCTCGATGGTGAATCTATGTGATGTACACTTAACTTATCCTTATCCCAGAACGGACATTACAATTTTGCTGTTACAACCTTAGTGCGCATAATGTATATTATGTTAAATTGGATATTATGAAGCCTATCCCTCGTCAGATAAGCCCATCGCATTCCACCCCTTCCCTTTGCCTCTACTGGGGAAGCCGGAGAAACAGTGTCCGTTCCTGAGTCTGCGATGCTTTAAAACCATGGTGGATATAAAACGCTTTGGCTTCCTCAGTGAGTGCATGAACCATGATCGCTCGCACCCCGATATTCTCAGCTACCCGATAACAGCGTAAAACCGCATCGTGGAGTAAATCGGCTCCCAACCCGTTTCCGCGTAACGAGACATCGACAGCCAGACGGGCAAGAATAATCACGGGAATGGGATCCGGCATGTTACGCCGCAGATTCCCCGTCGCTTGCGTATGGTTAACACTGCCGGTAGCCAGCGAGTAAAATCCCGCGACCTGCTTCGTGCCCGTTTTACAAACGACAAACGTTCGGGCTGCGCCGAGCGCCTGGTTTTTCAGACCTCTTTGTTTTAGCCATTCGTCAAGCACGGCCTCTCCACTGACGAACTCCGCCAGTTGATGAACGCTGGATAACGGCTCTGGTGCTGTTACACGTCCCACTGCGGTTTCCTTGCCAGCAGTTTTTCTATGGCCGGATCGTCCGCGACCGGGGCATCTAGCATGTCAATGAACTCGGCATACTGTTCATCGTTAAAATTGAATACACGCCGATCGAGGATCACATTCTCGGCTGCCTGACAGGCCATCTCCAGAATGAAGTCCGTGCGTGATTTATGGAGGATCTCTGCGGCGGCATCAATAAGCGCCCGCTGGGATTCTTTGGCTCTGAGATTGAGTTGAACATCTGATTTCATAGGTATACCTCTTGTATAGCAATTGCTTTACAAGCATAGCATAAGCGGTGTGTATAGCAATCGCTATACAGAGCCCGAAATTATGTCTGACCTCTCCACACCGCATATCGCAAGAATTTGCTCTCTCAGCCAGCGGTGACCAGGGTCGCGTTCCATTCTTGGGTGCCACATCTGCGATACCGTAATACGACGGCTTTTGAACGGCAGCTCGAAAACGTGTACCTGGTCCGTTACCTGCTGATTGAGTAAATAGAGCGCGGGTATCATGGCGATAAGATCTGATTCCAGCGCCACGGACAGCGCCGTCGGAAATCCCGGTACGACGCTCGCGATTTTACGTTTTGTCCCCAGTTCGGCCAGCGCATCGTCAACGGAACCGTGCAACGCGCCCTCGGGTGACGCTACCACATGGCCCCAGGCGACATAATCCTTCACGCCTATTTCTGCCTGCTTAGCCAGCGGGTGTCCCTTACGCACGACGCCCACAAACCGATCCTCAAACAACCGTTGCAGCCGTATTTCAGGCCCCATATTGCTCTGGACGCCAATCTCCAGATCAACCAGCCCTTCCCGAAGATAGCGCGACGTTTTTTCCGGCTTAGGCGCGAAGCGTATACAGACGTCCGGCGCGGCGTCGGCCACAGCCGCTATGAGCGCAGGCCCAAACGCCATCACAAAACCATCGTTTGCCCTGATGGTAAAAAGACGCGCCAGACTTTGCGCGCTGAACGTTTCAGTTGAGGGCTGCAATACCGCCCTCGCCTCGTGCACTGCACGCCTGGCGCGATCCCGGGTCGCTTCGGCCCACGGGGTCAGTACCATGCTACGCCCGGCGCGCACCAGGATCGGGTCGCCTGTAACGTCGCGTAACCTGCTTAATGTCCGGCTCATGGCCGAGGTGCTGAGATTCAGCCGACGGGCGGCACCTGCGACACTCGCTTCGCTCAGCAATATGTCTAGTGCAATCAGTAAATTAAAATCAGGATCGGTCATAGCGCTCATTCCTGTTCATTCAGATAAGGCGTTTCGTGCAACGATAAAGTGCAAATGGTGCGCCTTCCGCCCTGTAAAAGCCATCTTTATAGTTTTGTCATCCATACACTCTTCTCAGAGGACAACATAATGACGCTCTTTTCCAGTCAACCCGGCGACGAAGGACTTCCCGGCCCGGCGCGCGCACGGGTGATGGCCGCAATTATGACCACCACCTTAATGGGCGTGTTTGATGGCACCATGATCAACATTGCCCTGCCCTCCATGGCTCAGGAGATGCAGGTACCTGCCAGTATTGCCGTCTGGTTCGCCAACGGGTATCTGCTGGCGGCTGCGATGACGCTGGCGATATTCGCGGCGCTTGCGGCCCGCCTGGGTTATCGCCCCGTATTTCTGGCAGGTCTGACGACCTTTACCCTGACATCACTGGGTTGCGCGCTGGCGAATACACCCGAAGTGCTTATCGGTATGCGCGTGCTTCAGGGGATCGGCGGCGCGGCGACGCTGAGTATTGCCCCCGCAATCCTGCGG
Organism: Enterobacter sp. BIDMC93; assembly: GCF_001037805.1. Classification (NCBI taxonomy): domain Bacteria; kingdom Pseudomonadati; phylum Pseudomonadota; class Gammaproteobacteria; order Enterobacterales; family Enterobacteriaceae; genus Enterobacter; species Enterobacter sp. BIDMC93. Next base: position 2,787,633 of record NZ_KQ089962.1, on the reverse strand, counting down.
TCCGTATTTCCCGGGCGATTGCTTGGCCGCATTCTGGGGTTGCACGCCCTGCTCATCGCCTCCAGCTCCGCTATCGGCCCGGTATTGGGCGGGACGATCCTTCACACCCTGAGCTGGCAATGGCTGTTTGCGATAAACGTTGTTCCCGGCACCCTCGCCTTACTGCTGGCGGTCAAAGCGCTGCCGCGGGATGCGGTTCGAAAGCAAGCGCCTTTCGACACCCCGGGCGCCATATTGTCGGCGCTGCTGTTGGGGTCGACGATCATGGCGGCGAACAGTCTCCAGGACTATCATCCCGGTAGCCTTTGCTGGACAATGCTCGCTGCGCTGAGCGGCATGGCGTTTATCTGGCAGATCCGCCGCGCGGATAACCCCTTACTGCCGCCGATGATGTTTAAAAATGAACGTTTTACCCTCGCGGCCTTCACGTCGATGATTGCTTTTGTCAGCCAGGGGATCACCTTTATTGCGCTGCCCTTCCTGTTTCAGAGCGAATACGGCTACAGCCCGGTGTTGTCTGCCCTGCTGTTTACGCCGTGGCCGCTAGGGATCGTACTGATTGCGCCGCATGCAGGCCGGTGGGCAGACACGATTTCAGCCCCGGCGATATCCACCCTGGGGCTGATGATTTTTGTCGTCGGTTTGATCCTGCTGGCAACATTACCCGACCGCCCTTCAGTGTGGGATATCTGCCTGCGGAGTCTGGTGTGCGGAGTGGGGTTTGGCTGCTTTCAGAGTCCCAATAACCGGGAAATGCTCTCCAACGTTATTCGTGAGCATGCGAGCTATGCATCCGGTGTTTTATCCATTATGCGCACGTTCGGGCAGTGTCTGGGCGCCGCCGCCGTGGCCGTTCTGCTGGCCGCAGATGAAAGGTCAATTCATGTTGCGCTGTGGGTCGCCGCCGCAGCTTCTGCGGTAGCGGTCGTCGTCAGCGCGAGCCGGTTGCGTAAAATCACTCATCCTGCGGAAACAGGATGAGCACGAAAATATAACTAAGCGCTACTCCAGCGCCAGCAGCGCAAAACTCGCCAGCCAGTGGCCGCCGCTGTAGTGGCTGCCGACAACATGCTCCACGCTTGCCGAGAGATGGCGCGCAACGGCATCCTGTAACGCCTGCTGCGCCCGGTGGTTTTCCGGCAGAGCACGGGCAATGTGCTTCATACACCACGCGCGGCTGAGGTTAAGCCCGTCCAAATGTGCGATTTTCGGGTCGGTGCGGTCGCTTACCTCAGCCGGGTTCATCAGCGCTGAAACGGCACCCACTTCAGGCAGAAACGCATCGAACCAGGCCGGGAAATTCTCTACCACCTTACTCATCAGTAACGCCTCGGTCAGCGCCCCGGAGATATACTCGTCGCCGCCCGGCTCATAATGCGCCGGATATTGCGTGTCCGTATGATAAAAGCGCGTCGCCGCGTCCAGGATCGCCTGTTCAAGCCCGTCATCCGTCACCGCCCGGGCATAATCCAGCCCCAGCGCGAGCGCAAACGCCGTGTTGTAATGTGTTCCGACGCGGATGGGATAGGTAAGCTTGCTGAGGTAATCCACCAACCGCTGGCGAATATCCCGCGTTAACGGTTGCAGCGTCTGGTACCAGCGCTCCGCCTGTGGCAGTGACGACTGTTTCAGCTCCTGCGCCAGCGCCAGCAGCCAGCCGTAGCCATAAGGCCGCTCAAACGACGCGCGGAACGGCGCGGTAAAATAGGCCAGCTCCTTCGCCACCTTCTCGTCGGTCAGGTGTTCTTCGAACAGAGTGATGATCTCTTCCCGGCACGGCAGTTCGGGCCAGAGACGCAGACAGCGCAGCAGCAGCCAGTAGCCGTGCACCGCAGAGTGCCAGTCAAAACAGCCGTAAAAGATCGGGTGCAGCTCGCGAGGCGGCAGAACGTCGCCGTCATCGTTGAGCAGATGCATAATGTGGTTCGGGTATTCCTGACGTAAATAGGTCAACGGCATTCTGGCGAAGGCGTCAGCCTGATGTTGCGTTAATTCCATTGCAGCTCCTTAGCGAAACACGAGGAAATACATTAAGAACACGTTCACCACCAGCAGGGTTAACGCGGTCGGGATCTGGATCTTGATAACCTGATATTTGTCTTTTAGCTCCAGCAGCGCGGCGGGCACAATGTTGAAGTTGGCGGCCATCGGCGTCATCAGCGTGCCGCAATAGCCAGCGTACATGCCGATAGCCAGCAGCGGCGCCGGGTTACCGTGATGGACGTTAATCAGGAATGGCAGAGCGATACCGGCGCTTAACACCGGGAAGGCTGCAAAAGCGTTACCCATGATCATGGTAAACAGCGCCATCCCCACGCAGTAAATCACCACCAGCATGAAGCGGCTGTCCGGGTTCACAAACAGGCTGACCACCTTTTGTACCGATTCGCCGGTATTCGCCACCACAAACACCCCGCCGAGCATGGCCAGCATCTGCGGCAGGATCACCGCCCAGCCAATGGTATCGACCAGCCGACGCGACTGACGCACCGCATGCAGCGGCGTACCTTTTGTCAGCCACCAGCCGGTAAGGATAGCCGCCACGCAGGCCACGCACAGCGCCGCCAGCGTAAGCTGTTTCTGGTCGAGCAGATAAACGCCGCCAATCGACACGCCTTTCAGAAACAGCGTCCCGATGACCGTTACCACGGGGATCATCAGTGCCGGTAAAAACAGCCAGTTTTTCAGCCGGTTCGACGAGGCAACACGCTCCTCCTCGGTGGACATTTTATAATGCCCCTTCCCGACCAGCCCGAAACCGGCCAGCAGCGCAATCACGATAACGGCGCCGCCAATAATGCGATACGCCAGCGACTTACCCAGCTCCTGCACCATCAGATCGCCAAACAGGAAGATCCCGCCGAACAGAAACCAGAACAGCGCCGTGGTATAGCGTTTCGGGTTAGCGCGGTCGCGAAGGGTCATCACAACCAGCAGCATCACGACGAAGCCGATCAGGTAATACACGCGGTTAATGGTGATGAGGGTCATCATGGTGCGATCTCCTGCGTACCCTGCTCTGCTTTCCAGGCCATCACGTCGCGACGAATGCTGGCGTCGAGGCGCAGCAGACGCGTCATATGGATGATCAGTGCCGCAATAGCGGTCGGAATGGCCCACAGGCCGATATGCAGCGGTTCGATCCCCTCGATCCCGTTCTCTTTCAGGAACGCGTCAATCAGCAGTACCGCGCCAAAGGCGATAAAGATATCTTCCCCAAAGAAAACCGCGATATTGTCACACGCGGCGGCATGGGCTTTGATTTTGTCGCGGATAGTCTGCGGCAGTTCGCCGTATTCATTCAGGGCCGCCCCTTCCGCCATCGGCGCCAGCAGCGGACGCACCGTTTGCGCGTGGCCGCCAAGGGACATCAGGCCCAGCGCAGCCGTCCCTTCGCGGGCAACAAAGTAAAGCATCAGGATACGCGCCGAGGTGGCGCTGGCGATCTTCGCGACCCAGGCCTGGGCGCGCTCTTTCAGCCCGTAGTACTCCAGCAGGCCAATCACCGGCAGGATCAGAATGAAGGTGGCAAGCGATCGGCTATTCACGAACTTTTCGCCAAAGGTTTCCAGCAGCATACCGAAATCCATGCCAACCAGCAGGCCCGTCGCCAGCCCCGCCACCACGACAACCAGCAGCGGGTTGAAACGCAGTGCAAAACCAATAATCACCACCGGAATCCCGATAAGTGGCAACAGTGTAGAACTGTCCATAAACGTTACCCTATCCAAAGTGAGCGTTGCGCGCCGACGGCTATTTTTTATACTTCGCAGCAGAGCGAAGCCGGTGCATTACGGCGCGCGATGTTGTGTTTTGCGTCAGGCTCCACAGAACCTGCACTAAAAAGCTATATCTGAACGTCAAAAACATGTAAACAATTTATCAATAAAATGTTCTTATTTTATCGACGGGTTTACATTTCGGGGGAAGGATCGTTATGACAGTAAAGAAAAAGACGACAGCGTTAAACCACGACGATATTGCGGACGGGCGAATCGTCTCCTCCCGTCATCTCGTCTCAGAGCGGTGTGCTGAATTATCAGAGCTGGAATATGCGCTGATCATGACCAGCAATGCGTTTAACAAATGGATGGTGCGCTGCATGACCGCTGCGGGTGAACCGGATATGGGGGCCTTTGACGTTTCGCTTCTGCACCATGTGAATCACCGCAACCGCAAGAAAAAGCTGGCCGACATCTGCTTTGTGCTGAACGTGGAAGATACCCACGTGGTGACGTATGCGCTGAAAAAGCTGGTCAAGGCGGGATATGTCACCAGCGAGAAAGCCGGAAAAGAGCTTTTTTTCTCCACCACGGAGGAGGGAAAAGCGCTGTGCATGAAGTACCGGGAGGTGCGGGAGGCCTGCCTGATCAACATTCATGCGGAAAGCGGCATTCCGGGAGCATCAATTGGCGAGACCGCGCAGTTACTCCGCGCGATCTCCTCCCTGTATGATACCGCCGCACGCGCGGCGGCCTCGCTTTAAGGACGGCGGAAAAGCGTCATACTCCGCCCGGCCAGTTCATAATCGACGGATTCCGTGATGATTTCCCCTGTGGGGGCCTCATCCGCCGTCGAAAGCTCTAGCACCCAACCCCCTTCGCCAAACTGCGGGATCTGGAATGGCACCGTGCCTTCAAACGGGTTAAACAGCATCAGCACGTCGTGCCAGACGCCCTCTTCCTGCTCAAGATCGGGACGGCTGATGGCAAGACCAAGGGTGGAGCCCTCGTCCCATTGTTCCGACTGCTGCGGTCCGCCACCGGCGTTAAACCAGCGGATCTCCAGCCCGTCGCGCCAGTTCTCACGTCGCAGCAGCGGCTGCGTCGCGCGCAGGGCAATCAACCGACGGGTAAAGTCGCGCAGCTTCTCGTCGTTTTCAGTGAGTCCTTCCCAGTTTACCCAGGAGATCTCGCTGTCCTGACAATAGCCGTTATTATTGCCCTTTTGCGTCCGGCCAAACTCATCGCCTGCCAGCAGCATCGGCGTGCCGTGAGAGAAGAAGAGCGTGGTGAGGAAGTTGCGCTTTTGCCGCTCGCGGGTGGCGATGATATCCGGATTCTCCGTCGGCCCCTCTTCGCCGTAGTTATACGACCGGTTATCGTTATGTCCGTCGTTATTATCTTCCCCGTTATCGGCGTTATGTTTCTCGTTGTACGACACCAGGTCGTTCAGCGTGAAGCCGTCATGCGCGGTAATAAAATTGACGCTGGCCCACGGACGACGCCCGCGCAGATCGTACAAATCACCGGACCCTAACAGACGGGCGGCAAAATCGTTAGAGACGTTATCCCCCTTCCAGTATTCACGTACCGTATCGCGGTATTTGTCGTTCCACTCACCCCAGCCAGGCGGGAAGCCCCCCACCTGATACCCGCCGGGGCCGATATCCCACGGCTCACCGATGAGCTTCAGCTTCGACAGCACCGGATCCTGGGTCACGGCATCGAAGAAGCCGCCGCGCGGATCGAACCCCTCCGGCTCACGTCCGAGAATGGTCCCGAGATCAAAGCGGAAACCATCAATCTGCATCGATTCCGCCCAGTAACGCAGGGAATCCATGACCATCTGCAATACGCGCGGGTGTGAAGTATTAACGGTGTTCCCGGTGCCGGTGTCGTTGATGTAATACCGGTGCTGATCCGGCATGGTGCGGTAATAACAGAAGTTATCAATTCCCTTAAACGACAGGGTTGGCCCCAGCTCGTTGCCCTCCGCCGTGTGGTTATAGACCACGTCGAGGATCACCTCGATGCCCGCGTCATGATAGGCACGCACCATGTCGCGGAAACCCTGGATCCCCGCCGGGCCGTAATAGCGGGACGCTGGCGCAAAGAAACCGAGCGAGTTATAGCCCCAGAAGTTTTTCAGACCGCGATCGAGCAGGTGCTGATCGTCAGGGAACCAGTGAACCGGCAGCAGCTCGACCGAGGTAATCCCGAGGCTTTTGATGTACTCCACCGACGCTTTATGCCCCATCCCCTCAAACGTACCGCGCAGTTCAGGCGGAATAGCCGGGTTAAGCTGGGTAAAGCCTTTTACGTGGCTCTCATAAACCACGGTATGCGGCCACGGGATATCGGGTCGGCGGGAGTCTTGCCAGTCGACGGCATTGGGGTCGATGACCTTACATTTGGGCGTAAACGGCGCGCTGTCTCGCGTATCAAAGCTGAGATCCAGCTCATCGTGTCCCAGCTCATAGCCGAAGTGGGCATCGTTCCACTCAATGTCACCCACCAGTTCATGGGCATAGGGGTCAATAAGCAGCTTATTGGGATTGAAGCGGTGACCGTTCTCCGGATCGTAAGGGCCATACACACGGTAACCATACAGCGCCCCCGGTTTCAGATCCGGCACATAGCCGTGCCAGACCTCATGGGTATATTCCGGCAGTTCCAGGCGGGCTATTTCTGTTTTTCCCGAAGGATCAAACAGACACAGCTCTACCCGCTCCGCGTGGGCGGAAAACAGAGCGAAGTTCACCCCTTTCCCGTCATAATTTGCGCCCAACTGCTGGCCATGACCGGCCCGAATTTCAAACGTTGTATCCTTTGGCATTTTTGTTCTCCTCGATTAGTCGCAGGTAAGCAGAACCAACAAACATCCCTTTTCAGACGTTAAATCCAGCGTCTCTGGCAGAAGGCGGCGCTCACCGGTAAACAGATCCCGGTAGTGCTTCCCGGCCAGCTCCTGGGGTATGGCCACCGTAGTATTGGCCCACAGCATCGCATTGTCGGTGACGTCAAACACCAGACGCGGCACGGCGACGATCAGCGCCTCGTCATCTTTTATGCGGGCATAAACGATCAGATTCTCTTCCCGCTCGCCGGTCACCTTCAGCGGCAGCCAGTCGCCGTAGCGGAAAAGCGCGGGGTAATGCGGCCGCAGCCGTAACAGCGTGGCGGTGACGTACTGCTTCACGCTGCCGTCTCGCCAGCGTTGCGCATCGTTAAAAATGGTTCCATCCGCTACGCTGAGGTTTTCCGCCAGCGCGGTGAAATCCGGTTCGCGGCGGTTATCCGGGTCGACCAGGCTGAAGTTAAGCCCTTCGCTGCCCTGGTAGATGTCCGGTACGCCTGGCGCAGTCAGCTTGATCACCGTCTGGCTCAGGCTGTTCATTAACCCAGCCCGAATAAACGGCTGGAGTGCGGCACTGAAATCACGCAGGAACAGGGTGTTATCCGGGGAGAGCAGATGGCGCACGTAGTCCAGCACCACGCTCTCGTACCCTTCGTTGCTGTCGATCCAGTCGGTACGCTGCTTGGCCTCGCGCAGGGCTTTCTCAATAAAGCCGAGGAAACGCTCTTCCAGTGACTTAAGACCATCACGATCGTCAGGTGACAGCGTGGCTGGCCAGACGCCCGCCAGCGCCTGGAAGATCATCCAGGTGTCGGCGGCGTTCGGCGCGGTGCCGTCGTTGAGGAATCGAACCTGCGTCTGGTTCATCTGGCGCCAGCGCGCCAGGTTTTCCCCCCACAGATCTGGCGCTTCCGTCAGCGTGTATAGTCGCGCTCGCGCATCCTCGCCGCGTTTGGTGTCGTGGGTGGAGGTTCCCAGCAGCGCATCGGGCTGGCGGGCAAGACGAATGCGCATCTCCTGGTGAAAACGGGAAAGTGAAAATGCGCGCGGCGTCGGGTCGGCGCCGACTTCGTTCAGGGCCAGCTCCAGGTTATGGCGGAAGAACAGCGTATCCTCTACCGATTTCGCCATCAGCGGCCCGGTCAGTTGCTGAAAACGGGTGCGGAAAAGCGAGGCCAGCGCGTGGTCATCCTCCGGCAGATCGCCGGTAAGAATACGCACGATCAGGCTGAGAGCGGGTTCAGAGGCGTTGACGCTGGCGACCACGCGGCTGAGCAGCGCCACATCCGGTGGCGTCAGCCCCTTTCCGGTGCCGTAGGTGCGATACACCGGAAACGCGATAAGCAGCTCGCGCAGGGCATGGCGGATATCCTCATGCTCCATTTCGGCGCCGTTATGCCCGGCCAGCTCGCTGGCGATTTTGAGCAGCGTGGTAAATTCACCTTCAAAATTACGATCGGTCATCAGCCCTTTGGCTTTGCGAAGTTCCGCCTGCCTGTCCACGGTCGTACCCAGCGTCTCGTCGTAGAGCGTCTCCAGTCGCGAGAGGTTGGTATCATCCACCAGCACTTCCGCCAGCGAGGCAATAAACTCATAGCCCGTAGTACCCGAGACCGGCCACTCCGGAGGAAGCTGTTCCCCTTTGGCGAGGATCTTCTCTACCGTGATGTAGCAATCCGGTCCGGTCGCCGCACGCAGGCGCTCCAAATAGCCCAGCGGATCGGCAAGCCCGTCCACATGGTCAATGCGCAGGCCATCGACAACCCCGGCGTGAACAAGCTCAAGGATCAGGCGGTGCGTGTCTGCGAAGACCGCCTCATCCTCTACCCGCACGCCGACCAGCCCGGTGATTTCAAAAAAGCGCCGCCATGAAAGCTGTTTCGGCGCTTCCCGCCAGGACATCAGCCGCCAGCTTTGCGCCTCGTGGATCTCAGCGATGCTCTTGCCTTCGGCATACGTGCCGGGATTAAGCGGATAGGCGGTATCATAGTAAACCAGCGCCGCGCTGTTGGTGACACTGTCACGTTTTAAGGTGATAGCCCCCCGCTCCAGCTCGGCTTCAAAGGTGTCGCCAAGAAACGGCAACGTCAGCGGTCGGGACCAGTCGATATCAAAATACGCCGCATAGCGGCTCTGCCTGCCTTGTTCTATAACATCGCGCCACCAGCGGTTTTCCAGCGAGGTCGACATATGGTTAGGAACGATATCCAGAATCAGCCCCATCCCCGCCTGTTTCAGCGCCGCCGCCATGCGGTCAAACCCTTCCCGCCCGCCAATCGCCGGGTCGATTTCGTTGGGGTCGGTCACGTCATAGCCGTGGGTGGAATCCGTGGTTGCGGTGAAAACAGGCGACGCGTAAAGATGGCTAATTCCAAGGTCTTTCATATACGGAATCAGGTCCACCACGCGATCGAAGGTCATGCCGTTGCGAAACTGAATTCGGTAAGTAGAGGAAGGGATCATAGCGCTGCTTCTCCATCAGCTAAGCGAACAACAATGCTGTTTGGCGGCAGGTTATCGACTGCCTCCGGCCAGCTAAAGATCGTTTTTCCGGGCAGGTTCGGTAAGGCGAGCGGCTTTTTGCCGATATTCAGCGCCAGCGACAGCGTACCGGACGGGAAACGCCAGCTCACGGCAACCATGCCGAGCGCCGTTTGCAGGACGTTACCCTCCACGGCGCCCCGCTGTTTCAGTAGCGGGACGATAAAGCGCTGACGCAGCGCAATCAGTTCGCGCGTAGCGTGCAGCCACGCCCTGCCTTCCTCCGTGTCTGCCTTGTTCCAGTCAAGCTTGGACCGCATAAAGGTATTTACGTCATTGGGGTCCGGTACGGTTTCATCGTGCCCGGCATGGCCGGTGAACTCTTTCGCGCGCCCTTCCCGCACGGCTTTCGCCAGGTCGCCGTGGAAGTCGGTGAAAAAGAGGAACGGATGCGTTTCGCCATACTCCTCGCCCATAAACAGCAGCGGAATATGTGGCGACATGAGCAGCGCCGCGAACAGCACACGCGTTTTATCCGCGCCTGCCAGAGAGATAAGCCTCTCCCCCTGGGCACGGTTGCCGACCTGGTCGTGATTCTGAATAAAATCGACAAAAAACTGCGGAGGTTGCTCGCGACACTCTACCCCGCGCGATTTTCCGGTCTGAAGCGAGATTTCCCCCTGGTAGACAAAGCCCTCTGCCAGCGCCCGCGCCAGTTTTTTCTCCGGCTCAAAGGCAAAATCCTGATAATAGGCGTGTGACTCCCCGGTCGCGAAGACATGCGCGGCGTTGTGAAAATCATCATTCCATTCGGCGGTGAAAAGCGGCGTCTGACCATGCTCATCGCGCGGATGCAGGAAAATCACGTTGCGACTGTCTTCGGTGGTCAGATGGATATGCCGATCCGGAAATGCGTCGCGGATCCGTTGCGCTATCTCGGGAAGAATATGGGTCTCAGCGTCGTCATGGATCTGGTCGATGGCGTCGAAGCGCAGACCGTCAAGATGATACTCCGAGAGCCAGAATAACGGCGCCTCGGCGATGTATTGCCGGACGGCCTCAACCTCATAGGCAATACCGTTGCCCCACGGGGTCATACGATCCTGATGGAAAAACGCTGGCGAGAGCAACGGCAGGTAATTACCTTCCGGGCCAAAGTGGTTGAGTACGATATCCAGCACCACGGAAAGCCCGAGCGCGTGGGCGGCATCAATGAAGGCATGAAAATCATCCGGTGTGCCATAAGCCGAGTGCGGGGCATACAGCAGTACGCCGTCATACCCCCATCCGCGCGCGCCCCCGAACTGGGACACGGGCATCACTTCCAGTTGCGTAATACCCAGCCCGGCCAGATAAGGCAGTTTGTCGATGGCCGCCCTGAAGGTTCCTTCCCCGGTGAAGGTGCCGATATGCAGCTCGTAGATCACCGTCTCTTCCCACGGTCGTCCTTGCCATTCCCGCTGAGTGGGCTGGCTGCGACGCGGGTCGATCACCACCGACGGGCCGTTGACGTCAGCCTGCTGCGCGCGTGAGGCCGGATCCGGCACCGCCATTCCATCCTGTAAAACAAACTGATAGGTCGTACCGTGCCTGACGCCGGGCACGTCAATCTGAAACCAACCGTCGCCCACCGCCGCCATGGGAATGTCGGTATCGGTTAAACGTAATGTGAGATCTTTCTGCCCTTCTGCCCAGACGCGAAAACGTACAACGTCATCGGAAATAAACTCAGCACCCCAGTGCCTGCGACATGTTCTGAATTCCATTCATTGTCCTCGAATGACCACATTTTACGCGGAACGAAATACAAGCTTAGACCAGGATCTACAGAGTGTTATGCCAGCAGGGGATGCCGCTTCGTCTATTATCTATTTATAACTCCCACTTAAGGAATACTATGCATATTCGAAAAGGATTAAGTACAGACCTCGCCCGCCTTGAATGTTGTGATTTTTCTTTCAAGGTTGATGAGATTGCCAGAGAGCCATTTCTCAATGGTGATTTGCATATCGAGGCGCTGACCGAACCTTATCTTAAAACCTATGAACTTGATCTCCAGACGCTGGAAAATCATTGCGTTAATCCGGATTCAATATTTCTTATCGCCGAAACGGATGACGGTGAAATCGCCGGTTTTATTACCGCGTCCTGCAACTGGAATAAATTTATTTCGGTGGATTACATTGCCGTGGAGCGTTCAAAACGCCGTACGGGCGCGGCGCACAAGCTGATGTCCGCCACCCACGTCTGGGCGCGAAGCCTCAATGCGCCCGGGTTACGGCTGGAGACGCAGAACGTTAATGTTTCTGCCTGTCAGTTCTATCGTCACTATGGGTTTATTCTCGGCGGTTACGATCGCTACCTTTACAACGCCCTGCCGGAAAAAGATGAGGTCGCCCTTTTCTGGTATTACATGCTGGCTTGAGAAAATATTTTATATCCGCTACCGGAAGATAGATTTGTCTGAATTTGTCAATTTTGCCCGCTTACGTTTAATTAACGACTAATCTTGGAATTCACTATTAAGGAGGCCGGTATGTCTACAGGAAATAATCACACGCTGCATTACCCTCGTCCACCGTTTGCTGAACAACCGCAAAGGGCCCCCGGGCTGGCATCGGAAATGAAGCCAATACCGGATCACGGTGAAACAAGTTATATCGGATCAGGCAAACTGGCAGGAAAAAAAGCGCTGATTACCGGCGGTGATTCCGGAATTGGTCGCGCGGTAGCGATCGCCTATGCCCGTGAAGGTGCAGATGTGGCTATTGGCTATCTCCCGGAAGAGGAGTCCGATGCGGCATCGGTCATTGCGCTGATTCGGGCCGAAGGCCGTAAAGCGGTCGCCATTCCCGGCGATATTCGCGTGGAGTCGTTCTGCGATACGCTGGTGGAAAAAGCCGTCGCGGAACTGGGTGGCCTGGATATCCTGGTGAACAACGCCGGACGCCAGCAGTACTGCGAATCGATCGACGATCTCACCACGGCAGATTTCGACGCGACGTTTAAAACCAACGTCTATGCCCCCTTCTGGATCACTAAAGCTGCGCTGCGCCATTTGCAGGAAGGCGCCGTGATCATCAACACCACTTCCGTTCAGGCGTTTAAACCGAGCGCGATCCTGGTGGACTATGCGCAGACCAAAGCCTGTAACGTGGCCTTTACCAAGTCTCTGGCTCAGCAGCTGGGGCCGCGTGGCATTCGGGTGAATGCCGTCGCGCCAGGTCCATACTGGACGCCTCTTCAGTCCAGCGGCGGTCAGCCGCAGTCCAAAGTTCAGAAGTTCGGGGAAGATACGCCCCTGGGCCGACCGGGCCAGCCGGTTGAAATCGCACCGCTGTATGTGCTTTTTGCCTCAGATACCTGCTCATACGCCTCCGGACAAGTATGGTGCTCTGATGGCGGTACCGGCGTGCTGTAAAGCATCCTCTCAGACCTATCCATTTCATGGATAGGTCACATTCACTTCCCTGCTGTTCTCAAAAATCTCAGTTGAACTATGATGAACTTACTATTGAGGAGCCCATCATGTTTACTGTGAAAAAACTTGCGTTATCAACCCTGTTGACCGGTTCGGTTTTATTCTTTCCCGCGATCCACGCGGTGGCCAGCGTTCCGCAGCATGTGGTGAAACAGCAGGCCGGCGGCTACAGCGTTCAGGTTGGCGATACGATTGTCACCGCCTTTACGGACGGCAGCGTGCCGCAGGACCTGCACGCCTTACTGCGCCGGACGACGGCGGAAAATACCGATGCGTTACTGGCCAAAAACTTCCAGGCCAATCCGGTGGAAGCATCGATTAACGCGTTCTATATCGCCATCCCCGGCCACAAAATTCTGGTGGATACCGGTTCCGGTCAGCTCTTTGGCCCCGGCAAAGGCGGGCGGCTGATTGAAAGCCTGGCGACGCAGGACATCAGGCCGCAGGACATCACCGATATCCTGATCACCCACGCGCACTCCGATCATGCAGGCGGCCTGGTCAAAGACGGTCAGCGCGTATTTACCCGCGCACAGGTGTATGTCGGCAAACCGGATATCGATTTCTTCTTTAACGACGAGAACCAGAAAAAATCTGGCTATGACCAGAACTACTTCGACGTCGCGCACAAGACCTTAAAGCCCTATCTGGATGCCGGAAAAGTGAAGACTTTCTCCGGGACGGAACAGCTTCTGCCGGGCATCAGTGGTACGGTTCACCCGGGCCACACCCCAGGGTCCGCGTTCTACACGCTGGAGAGCAAAGGTGAAAAAATTACCTTTGTCGGCGACATCATTCACGTTGCCGCGGTTCAGTTCCCACAGCCCAACGTGACGATTGCTTACGATGAGGATCAGGACGGAGCCGCCCGGGTACGCAACGCAGCGTTCGCTGAGTTTGTGAAAAACAAAGATCTGATTGCGGCGCCACATCTGCCTTTCCCCGGGATCGGGTATGTGAAGAAAGGTGAGCGGGAAGGCTACGCGTGGGTTCCGGTGACCTATACCAACCGGGACGCGCAATAAGAGAGTCTCTGCGTCCCAGGCTAAATATTTCAACCTGGGACCGCTATCTCACGCCCAGGGCCCCGCGGCCGGGTATTAACCAGCCGGCGAAATCTGTTCGGCCCTGCGCTCAACCTGTCAGACAGCCAGCCATTTTTTTGCGTTCGCTTTCATATTCGCTTCTAGTTCACTGTCACGCGTGGCAAATACGCGGCCGAGGGGAAAACCGCTTTGTTCCAGCAGATAAGCTAGCGCGGCATATTCCCGCGGATAGTTGGCAGCAATTTTTGAATCAATCTCAACCGGGCCCAGAGGAAAGGTGAAAATACCCATGTCGTAGATGCTCTGACGATGGAACAGCTTCCATACGCCCTCTCTCTTTTCTGCCAGATCGTAGAAACGATTGTGGCATTCGCATCCAATATTAAGTTTTATATTCTCAGCGATGATCATCGCATTGGTTTCAAGAATCGCTTTGTCGCCGCGGTCGTTAAAAGTGACGACGGGCGAGCCAATCATATGTTTTGTGCGCAAATCTGAAGCGCCCATACGCATGGAACCCTCGACAAAATCGCTCGCGAGCCCTTCGAACCACGTAATTTCGATTGTGCCGTCCGGATGAAAAAGATTACGCAGCTGCTCCCATTCGCCCAGGTCGCGGTGCATCCAGCCATTCATGAGGTCGTTAAGATCCTGACGGTCTTGCAGTTGGTGAGTTTGCATTGTTTGATTCCTGTATGAGTTGATGCGTTCAGTTTGGCCGTGAAGCGGTTTATACTCAAATATATATATTTTACTAAACAATCATTTTTAATGATGAGTCAGGGTGGCAATGGAACTCCGGCACTTACGCTATTTTTTGGCTGTTGCAGAAGAAGAGCATTTTGGACGCGCGGCTGAGCGACTCAATATTGTTCAGCCTGCGCTCAGCATGCAGATTAAAGCCCTTGAAACCGAGTTAGGCGGTCCGCTGTTTATCCGCTCCAGCCGTCGTGTGGAACTTACTGAGGCCGGATCGCTTCTTCTCAGCGAAGCCAGACTGATGCTGGAACAGATGGAACACACGCGTCTGGCAGTCCAGCGTGCGATACGGGGAGAGACAGGACGTGTACGGGTCGGTTTTGCCGGGAACGCCATTTTTAGTGGCAAAATGATTACCGATGTACGTCGCTTCCGTAAAACCCATCCGGATGCAGAAGTCACCATTCAGGAAATCGCTCCCCAGAAACAGGTAGCTGCGATCCTCGCAGGGCATATTGATGTCGGTTATACACCGGATAACAGTACGACAGCCGATCCGCAGATCAGGGTGCAGAAAACCGGAAACTGGGAGATGATAATCGCAATGTGTGACGATCATCCCTTAGCCATCCATCCGCACCTCTCCGTTGAAATGCTCGCCGGTCATCCCCTGGTCCTGTACGACGCGCATGACGCCAATGAAAATCTGACTGTGCTGCTGGCGCAGCAGCTCGGGGATGGTTTTTGCGTGGCACATCGTTCAAACAGTACGCTAAGCGTTCTGGCATTTGCCGCAGCCGGGCTCGGTCTGGCGCTGGTTCCCGCCCCCCTGCAACAGGTGCAAATACCCGGACTGATTTACCGCAACCTGAATGCTCAGGCGTTGACCGCAAATCTGGTCATGATCAGCCGCATGCAGGAGCCAGGTAATGCAGTGACTGCTTTTCTGGCAATGGCTAACCTTCCCTGTTGAACAACGGCAGCAAGCTATGACGCACAATAAGATGCCCTCCTCCGATATGGATATGGACCTGATCCTGACGCTGGATGCGTTACTCAGGGATCAGAATATCACCCATGCCGCCGCGCGGCTGGGCATCAGCCAGCCGGCGATGCTTGAACCCACCACGTTCAACGCGCATAACAGCACCCGCACCTTTGTGATTGCCCTGCACGAGAACCCGGCGCTGATGCTGGGGGCAGAGTTGCAGAATCAGATTAGCAGCGCAGCACCAGGCATCCGCCTGCGTTTTCGCTCCCGGAAACCCCGCTGCTGCCAGCGCAGATGGAAAATGGCGATGTGGATATTTATGTCGGCGTTAACGCGGGGGCGCACGATGCATGGGTCAGACGCAAGCTGTTTGACGATGAATATGCCACCGCCCAGCGTAAAGGCCATCCGCGCGGTACGGGGCCGATGGATCTGGAAAGCTATTGCAGCCTTTCCCACCTGGTGGTTTCATCCGAGGGCGACCCGTTCGCGGGCTTTGTCGATCAGCATCTGGCGGGGCTTGGCCACCAGCGTAACGTGGTGATGTCGACGCAAAGCTATGCGATGGCGCCTGCGATTGTTGCCGGTACCGATTTGCTCTGCACCCTACCCAGACGCATGTTGCTACGGTTCACGCAAACGCTTGATATTTTTCCGCCGCCGCTGGATCTCCCGCCGATCGTCATCGGTATGTACTGGCACCCGAAAAACAGCCAGGATCCGGCTAACCGCTGGCTACGTGAACAGCTTCTTCAGGCCGCCGGACGTCAGGTGTGATCGAGGATACTCATCAATTTTTTCAGTACCTCAGAGCGAATAATCCGGTGGCAAACCAGCGTCAGCTCGCTCTCCCGGAGTCGGTCAAGAATATCCACAAAGACGACGTTTTGTACACATATCGCCTTCGCTGAGGCGGGCAGCATGGCGATGCCAAACCCTGCCGAGACGAGGCTTATCACCGTGGGGACATCGGTGGCATTTTGCACAACGTCAGGCTGTATGCCCGCGCT
Organism: Enterobacter sp. BIDMC93; assembly: GCF_001037805.1. Lineage (NCBI taxonomy): Bacteria > Pseudomonadati > Pseudomonadota > Gammaproteobacteria > Enterobacterales > Enterobacteriaceae > Enterobacter > Enterobacter sp. BIDMC93. The sequence goes on along the minus strand of NZ_KQ089962.1, from coordinate 2,771,346 downwards.
GTGGCAGGCATCGTAGAAATATTGCTCCAGCCCCATCCCCTCCGGGTCGCGCAGGGCGATCCACTTCTCCTCTTTCACCGACGCAAGCGTCAGCGCGGCGGAGCCCGCCAGGCTGTGTTGACGAGGTAAGGCCAGCACGGCCTTTTCCGTTGTAAATGGACGGCTTTGTAGATCGTCAGGCAATAGCGGTAACGGGGCACGAATAATGGCCACATCCAGCTGGTTGCTTTGCACGCCGGTATAAAGGGTTTGCACGTTACCCGTGATCATGGAAAGGCTGATGGCGGGCCATTTCTCATGTAAAAGCCGCAGCGCGGCGGGTAGCTTACTGTCGAATATCGCACTTGAAACACATCCGAGATTCAGCACGCCCTGTTCCCCTCTGGCCGTCTGTCTGGCATCCAGAATCGCCTGATCGGTCATTAAAATCGCGACTCTGGCTTTACTGAGAAATGCCTCACCGGCTGGCGTCAGCGTCAGGCGACGATTCGCCCGGCTAAAGAGCAAGACCCCAAGACGATCTTCAAGCGTTTTTATCTGCTGGCTCAGCGCTGGCTGCGCCATGTTAAGGCGCTCCGCCGCCCGATGCATGTGAAGCTCTTCCGCCACCACGATAAAATTGCGCATCAGTCGAAACTGCATACCATGTCTTTATTATTGATAATAAAATTCATATTAAAATAGCATAAATGATGCAATTGATAGCCCTCTTCGTCCGGTTAAGAATGGAAGCCTTCATCCGAGGAGGGAAATATGAAAAACCACATCAACGATCTCAGAAGTGCTATCGAACTGCTCAAACGCCATGAAGGTCAATACCTTGAAACCAGCCATCCTGTCGATCCTGACGCGGAGCTGGCGGGTGTGTACCGGCATATTGGTGCTGGCGGCACGGTAAAACGTCCGACGCGCATTGGCCCGGCGATGATGTTTAACGCTATTAAGGGATATCCCGACTCCCGTATTCTGGTCGGAATGCACGCCAGCCGCGAGCGGGCGGCGCTCCTGTTGGGCTGCGAGCCCTCTGAACTGGCAAAACATGTCGGCCAGGCCGTGAAAAACCCGATTGCTCCCGTTGTGGTTCCGGCGGCACAGGCGCCGTGTCAGGAACAGGTGTTTTATGCCGACGATCCGGACTTCGATCTGCGTAAATTGCTTCCGGCACCGACCAACACGCCGATAGATGCCGGTCCGTTCTTCTGTCTGGGGCTGGTGCTGGCAAGCGATCCGGAAGATGCCTCACTGACCGATGTCACTATTCACCGTCTCTGCGTGCAGGAGCGCGATGAGCTCTCCATGTTCCTTGCCGCAGGCCGCCATATTGAAGTGTTCCGTAAGAAAGCCGAGGAGGCGGGCAAACCGTTGCCGGTCACGATCAATATGGGTCTCGATCCCGCTATCTATATTGGCGCCTGTTTCGAAGCCCCTACCACGCCCTTCGGCTACAACGAGTTGGGGGTCGCCGGCGCGTTACGTCAGACCCCCGTAGAGCTGGTGCAGGGTGTGGCCGTAAATGAAAAAGCGATAGCGCGTGCGGAAATTATCATCGAAGGCGAACTGCTGCCGGGCGTGCGTGTAGAAGAAGATCAGCATACCCACACCGGGCACGCGATGCCGGAATTTCCCGGCTACTGCGGGGAGGCTAACCCCTCCTTACCGGTAATCAAAGTGAAGGCCGTCACGATGCGTCATCAGGCGATCCTGCAAACCCTGGTAGGACCGGGCGAGGAGCACACCACGCTGGCCGGTTTGCCAACGGAGGCCAGCATCCGTAATGCGGTGGAAGAAGCCATCCCCGGTTTTCTGCAAAACGTCTATGCGCATACCGCTGGCGGCGGCAAGTTTCTTGGCGTATTGCAGGTGAAAAAACGCCAGCCCTCTGACGAAGGGCGTCAGGGTCAGGCGGCACTCATCGCGTTAGCCACCTATTCCGAGCTTAAAAACATTATTCTCGTCGACGAAGATGTGGATATTTTCGACAGCGACGACATCCTGTGGGCGATGACCACCCGTATGCAGGGCGATGTCAGCATCACCCATCTGCCGGGGATCCGCGGACACCAGCTCGATCCGTCTCAGACGCCGGACTACAGCCCCTCCATTCGTGGCAACGGGATCACCTGCAAAACGATTTTCGACTGTACGGTGCCCTGGGCGCTGAAGTCCCGCTTTGAGCGTGCGCCCTTTATGGAGGTAGACCCGACGCCGTGGGCGCCTGAACTGTTTAAAAAATAGCGTTAACCGGAAAATCTTCTTCACCCTTCACGGGTGAAGAACCTCACGCTGAAATTGCCGCGTCCCCTGCTTTCTTGTAACCTTTGAGCGTTTATCACATCCCCATAAAAAATGAGACTACCGGACGCCTATGACAGCACATATTTCCAACGATCCTTTGCATGGCGTCACCCTCGAAATGCAGGTAAACGCGCTGGTTGCGCGATATGGCTGGAATGAACTGGGCAACCGAATCAAAATCAACTGTTTTCGCAAGGACCCGAGTGTTAAATCGAGTCTGAAGTTCCTGCGCCGCACCCCATGGGCGCGGGCGGAAGTTGAAGCCCTCTACCTCGACTCTCTTCACGATGACGGTAACGGGGAACAGGACGAACCGGCGTTTAATCCCTGGACGGATAGCCGGACACCCAGGAGCTAACACGCAAATGATGCGACACGTAAAACGGACTGGCGCGCTGCTTGGCTGCGCGCTTTTACTGGTAAGTTGCACTTCCAAACCACCCAAATCACTCGTTACCCCGCTGCCGCAGGCGAAACCTCTACAGCAGACTAACGAACCCATGCGCGGGATCTGGCTGGCGACCGTCTCCCGTCTCGACTGGCCTCCCGTGTCATCGGTGAATGGCCGTAGCGCGGACCAGCGTATCGCCCAGCAACAGCGGGCGCTGACGGACAAGCTCGATAAGCTGAAAAAACTTGGGATCAACACCGTCTTCTTTCAGGTAAAACCGGACAGTACGGCGCTGTGGGCCTCTAAAATACTGCCCTGGTCAGATACCCTGACGGGGACTATCGGGGAAGATCCCGGTTACGATCCGCTTCAGTTTATGCTGGATGAAGCGCACAAGCGCGGGATGAAGGTTCATGCCTGGTTTAACCCGTACCGCGTTTCCACCAACACGAAGCCGTCGACCATCGCCGCGCTTAATCGCACCTCGTCGCTTCATCCTTCCAGCGTGTACGTCCAGCATCCGGAGTGGATCCGCACCTCGGGGGATCGTTTTGTTCTCGACCCGGGCATTCCCGACGTGCGGGACTGGATAACCCAGGTGGTGATGGAAGTGGTAAATCACTACCCTGTCGACGGCGTTCAGTTCGATGACTATTTTTACACCGAGACGCCGGGGTCCACCCTGAATGATGCCTGGACCTTCAGGCGCTATGGCGAAGGATTTGCGTCAAAAGCGGACTGGCGTCGACACAATACGCAGCAGTTGATTGTGCAGGTTTCAAGGGCGATCAAGCAGGCTAAACCTGAGATCGAATTTGGCGTTAGCCCGGCGGGGGTCTGGCGCAATCGCTCCTTCGACCCGGCAGGCTCGGACACGCGCGGTGCCGCAGCCTATGATGAATCCTACGCTGACACGCGCAAATGGGTACAGCAGGGTTTACTGGATTACATTGCGCCGCAGATCTACTGGCCCTTCGCCCGCGACGCGGCACGTTACGATGTGCTGACAAAATGGTGGGCTGACGTGGTGAAACCGACCCATACCCGCCTGTATATCGGGATCGCGTTCTACAAAGTGGGCGCGCCTTCCAGAAACGAACCGGACTGGACGGTGAACGGCGGCGTACCGGAGCTGAAAAAACAGCTCGACCTCAACGATTCACTGCCAGACGTTAAGGGCACCATCCTGTTCCGTGAAGACTATCTTAACCAGCCGCAGACGCAGGAGGCGGTAAATTACCTCCGGGGACGCTGGGGTAATTGACTGAAAAAAGGCAGAAACGTTCTGTTTCTGCCTTTCTTTTACGGCTTCGGCCCGAACATCGCCTCAAGCTGTTTTGCGTCTGGCATACCCACGACCTGTTGCAGTTCGTTTTGCTCATTCAGGTAATAAATAGCCGGTGTGGCATTCGCGCCGAGACTGTCCATTAGCGTCTGGTGATTTTGCAGGATCTCAACGGTTTCCCGGGAAGCCGCAGCTTCAGGTTTCGGCAGCTTTTTCCCGCCGGACAGCTCGTACGTTTTCCAGGCCGACACCGGATCTTTCGCATTCAGGATCGCGGAGGCGTTACGCCCGCTGTTCGGGTTAAGAAATGCAACCAGCAGCGTATTGAGCTGAACCTTGCCAGCCTTCACCCACGGCTGCGCTTCAGCCCAGAACTGCTTGCAGTACGGGCAGAACGGGTCGGCAAAGACGAAGACTTTGCGCGGGGCACTCTCCGCGCCCTCTTTCAGGGGATGCGCCGCATTGAGCTTTTTCCACATCTCGCGGCCCATCGGGGCGTAGATCTCTTTCTGGAAAAAGGCCTCGCTGAGGTTGGTTCCCTTCTCATCATACAGATAGCCAGACACGACGTGCTTTCCGTCAGGGGTCAGAAAGAGCGTCACGCCCATGTCCTGATATTTCCCCAGCCACGCTGGCGCGCCGCCGGGGGCGTCAATTTTCTTGATGATTTTGATGTCCTGCTGTTCACTGAAGTGCTTCACCACATCCGGAAGCGACTCCTCTGCCCTGACCAGCCCTGAAACCATCAGAGCAGAGAGTAACAGCACCTTTTTCTTTGCTAACCGTTGAAGCATAACGACCCCTCTAAGATATTGTTTTTCAGAGTGGTCGAAGTTTATTGTCCTGTCAACGCTTCATAAATATCCTTGAGGCGACTACGCAAAAATCGCACGGCTTTGTGTTTGCGGGATAATAACGCCTGCACACTGTCGCCTGTTTCCTCTGCCAGCATCTTCATGCTGTAGCCCTCAAATTCCGTTTTTTCAAACACCTCGCGCTGAGGTGGCGGCAGTTCCGACAGGGCTTGCCCCAACTCCTCCCATAGCAGCATGTTGAGATACTCCTCCTCCGGCGTTTGCGGTACGCCGAATAACGTTTCTGCAATCTCCTGCTCAGGAAAGTCTTCGTCATCTGCTGTCAGGTACCCCGGCAGTGAAACCTCGTGCTTTTTTCGCGCCCGGTCGATCATCTCATTTCGTGCGGCGCGAAACAGCCAGGCGGCGACGTTCTCGACCGGTTGTTCCACTTTCATCAACTGCCAGGTCACTTCCTGAAGAATATCATCGACATCATCACGAACCGCAGTCCGTCCGCGAATGAAGGCTTTTAGCCGCGCGCGGCAGGCATTGAGTGCCGAGATCAGTAATGATTCCCCCGCCTCACCGGCTTTCATATCGCTCACTCGGCTTCCGGCGCTTTCGCACCGTTATCATCTCGCTTTTCATCCCGGCCATCGTGCCACCGGCAATGACCGTGGCGCCCAAATCCCGCCCGACGCTGCTGAATGAAGGCCTCACGTTGTTCGGGGCTCATATTCATCCATTGTTCGTGCATACGGCGGTGCGCACCGAACATACCAGGACGGAAACCCAGCCCACCGAAAAGAATGCGGCTCAGCAGCAGGATCCCCAGCGCCTGCCAGAAGCCAATGGCTTTAACCCCCAGGATGGCCGGGAGCAACGCGTTCCACAGGGACATGACCAGCAGGCCAAGCACCACGAACAGGACTGCGCCAATCACGATGCCCTTACCCATACGATGGCGGCCCAAACCACGCCCGTGACCTTTTCCGTGCATATCAAAATTTCTCATGTGTACCTCGTTTATGTTGAATGATTATGGTCTCTGATGAGGTAGACGGATGAGGAACAGAAATATTGCCGGGGAAAGATAAAATTTATGTCATAGCGGCTTTGTACGGATAACAGTAATGGCTGAAGGAGATTATGCAGCGGCTACATGCAGACATTAAAAAGGCTCCCTCAGGAGCCTCTCTGAACATCACGCCGTAGCAGGCAGACTAAAGCTCGAGATACTCTGGGACAGCTGCTGCGCCTGCTCCTCCAGCGAGGCCGCGGCGGCGGCGGATTGCTGCACCAGCGCCGCGTTCTGCTGGGTCACACCGTCCATCTCCGTTACGGCCTGCCCAACCTGACCAATCCCGCGGCTCTGCTCTTCTGAGGCAACCGAAATCTGTTCCATCAGCGTATGCACTTTATTAACAGAGCTGATAATAGAATCAATCACCTCTCCCGAACGATTCACCAGTTGTGCACCATTTTTCACGCTGGAAACAGACTGGGCGATAAGGCTTTCGATATCTTTCGCCGCCACCGCGCTTTTTTGTGCCAGGGTGCGCACTTCACTTGCTACCACGGCAAATCCTCGCCCCTGCGCGCCAGCACGCGCCGCTTCAACGGCCGCGTTTAGCGCCAGAATATTAGTCTGGAAAGCAATGCTGTTGATGACGCTGGTGATGTCTTCAATACGCTTCGAATTGGACGCGATAGAATTCATCGTTTCGATGACTTCACGGGTTACCGCTTCACCGGTATGGGCATTTTTCACGGCATCCTGCACCAGCTTACCGGCCTGGAAAACGTTGTCGGTGTTATTCGCCACCGTCGCGCTCAGCTCTTCCATGCTGGCGGCCGTCTGGGTCAGGGCCGAAGCCTGTTGCTCGGTACGGGAGGCCAGGTCGATATTGCCGGAGGCAATTTCCTGCGCCGCATGCGTCACGGTGTGGCTTGCGTCGCGCACCTGAGAAATGGTGGAGAGCAGCGCCTGGCGCATCTGCTCCATCGAGGACATCAGGTGATTGATTTCATTCCCGGAATCACGCTTGATCGGTACCGGTACGTCCAGCTTCCCGGCCGCAATCTGGCGACAGTGCTCGCGCGCCAGGTTCACCGGCGCAAAGACCACGCGTTTCATCAGCAGGCTGACGGCGAAGATCACCACCACGAACAGCACCGCAATGCAGGCGATAATAACCAGACCCGACACGAAATTATGGCTCGCATCCTCGTTCAGCGTTTTGGCGTACTTCTGGTGAACGGAGAGAACCTGATCGAGCACAATTTCATATTGGCGATCGAGTTGAGACACCACGGGAATAAGAGCGTTGAACCGCGACACATCGTGAGCGGCGGCAGCGGCGATGAGAGGCGCCAGTCCCTGGTTACGGTAGTTTTGCCACGCCTCCTGGTAGGCAGTGACCAGCGGGGCTTCGTCCGGCAAACGCGGCGAGGCCATAAACGCCGAAAATGCACTATCGGCTTTGGTCAGCGCCTCTTTAACCGAGGCCAGTTTCGCAGACAGATCGGTAGCGTCCCCCGCTTCCACCATTTTCACATACTCCATAACCCTGACCCGCAGGGTTCGGCTGTGGTTAATGGGATCAATAATGGACAGAACCACCTGAATTTCTTTGTTCACATTATCCAGCGAAGTATTACTTTTAATGATGAGCCCAACGCTGGTGATAGTGCTGGCCACAAAGAAGAAAAGCAGGGAAAACAGGATAATCAGGGATGATTTTTTCAACGACATAACACACCTCAGGGATATAATTTCCCTTTGGTTATCGGCTGAATCCAATCTTTAATTAATTAAAGTTATTGATGTCACCCTAAGACGTTACCCTGTCACTCCACGGACTTGTATCGCCGTTGCAGGGTGGCATCCAGCTTACGCTGGATCGGCTCCGGCGTTTCCCCTTCAATCAGTTTGCCAATCAGATCAAAGCAGTGCCAGGCGAGCTGGCGGTTATCCTGACGAACGGTATCGACAGGAATGGTCAGAGAATCATAGAGATAGTGATCGTCAAAGCTGGCCAGACGCATATCGCTTTGCAGCAGATTATGTTGCCCCATATAGCGCAACACCCCTTCCAGCAGACCGCAGGCGGCGGTAAAAAGGGCTTTTGGCGGGCGGCCCAGGCGTGCGCAAAGCTCGGCAAACATTTCGTAGCCGGAGCTCGGATGGTAATTACCATGAATGATCCACTCCGGACGTAACTCGACGCCAGCGTCACGCAGCCCCTGCTTAAACCCTTCAAGACGGTCACGCGTCGGGGAAAGCCGCGGCTGACCGCCGAGGAAGTAGAACTCATCCGGATGCTGGCGCGCAATGTCGGCCACCAGTGTGGCGGTTGGGGTAATTGAATCGGTGAGAACCAGCGGCAGAGAACTGTCGTTCATATGACGGTCAAAGAGTACAACGGGCAACTGTTCGCTCAGCTTTTGATAGTCCGCGTCGTTGAGCATGCTGGAGGCGACAATCAGCCCGTCCACCTGGCGGGCCACCATGTTATTAACCACCACCGTCTCCTGGCCCGGATTTTCATCGCTACAGGAGATCAGCAGCTGAACACCCGCCTCGCGGCAGAGGGTCTCCAGCTCATGAGAAAAAACGGCAAACCCGTAGTTGGTGATTTCCGGCACCACCAGACCAATGGTGTGGCTGCGGTTGTCCCGCAGCGAACGGGCGTGAATGCTGGGCTGATAATGATGTTCTTTGGCAATCGCCAGCACACGCTCGCGTGTCTCCTCCGCCACCCGAAACTCTTTGCTGCGGCCGTTCAGAACCAGGCTGGCGGTGGCTTTTGATACCCCCGCGAGCTCCGCGATATCTTTAATGGTGACGCGTTTTGTTTTTCTCACAACGACTTAGATCCGGCTGCCAAAACCTCTATTCTATCATGCAGCTGCGCAGCGACCAGTAGCGTAATGTGATATCGGACGCACCTTCGAAGCGTACCTGGGCCGGATGGTCAGGAAAATAGCGGCTGCTCATGACGCCTTCACCGTGATTGATGAAAATTTCGACGCTGGAACAGTCGCACAGCACGCGTAAATGATGAACATTGCCCTGCCAGTAGCGGGTCAGTGTGTCTGTGGTTTTCAGACTGGCGCGTTCCAGACGGATCCCCTCATCATCCACAATCAGCCGCAACGCGCCGGCAAAATCCACGTTCATGCTCGATGCGCTCAGTTCGAACTCAAGACGCGCTCCCGCCAGCACCGGGGCATCGCTGGCGCGTCCCTGCCAGAGATGTTCATCCTCGCGCAGCGTTTCCAGCTCACGGACCGGGGTTTGCCAGAGCTTACCGTCGAGGTAGCGCAGCTCGCGAGGACAGGTCATCTGGTGGATCCAGCCGTGCGCCCGCGTAGGCTGGAGCATCTCTTCGCCGTCCGGCACGCCCATCCAGCCGATGAGGATGCGGCGGCCATCTTCTGCCACCGTGGTTTGCGGCGCGTAAAATTCGAAACCGGCGTCAAGCTCATGCAGCTCGCCGTGCGCAAATGCAGGCGTTTGATAATCAAATGCCCCACGCATCCAGACGGCCGGATAGGTGTTGAGATAGCGATGCGGTTCGCGCGCCAGCCCCTGCGGGCAGCAGATCAAGACGTGTGTGCCATCAAGCTCAAACAGATCCGGGCACTCCCACATATAGCCCGCGTCCGTGAGTCCGTTGACGCCGTGACCGGCGATTTCGCCGCAGGACGCCCAGGTGTGTAAATCGGCTGACGTAAACAGCAGCACCTTGCCGCGCTGCTGTCGATCCTGCGCGCCGAGCACCATGTACCACAGCCCGTCATGCCACCATACTTTCGGATCGCGGACGTGCCCGGTGTACCCGTCCGGCAGGGGCAACACCGGTCCCAGTTTGGCAAACGTGCCATCGTCATTTTGCACCGCCAGACACTGCCAGGCGGTGCGGCCGCCATCGTCAAACTTAACGTTGCCGGTATAGCACAGGGTCAGCACGCCGTTGTTATCCACGGCGCTGCCGGAGTAACAGCCATTGCGGTCATACTCTTCGTCAGGCATCAGCGCCATTGGCTCGTGCTGCCAGTGCACCAGATCTGCTGAGCTCCAGTGCCCCCAACACTTGTAGCGATGATCGCAGCCCAGCGGGTTCCACTGATAAAACAGATGGTAGCGCTCGGCAAACCAGATAAACCCGTTCGGATCGTTCATCAGCCCTGTCACCGGCGCGGGATGCCACTGCGGATAGTGGCTGTCCGCCAGCGCACGCGGCTGGCCTTGCATAACGGCCTGCAACACGGCAGGCCAGCGGGAAGATAAGGTCATTATTCAGAGTCCGTTTTATATTTCAGCAGCAGAGAGACGGTGAACGCCACACCAAAGGCAATCACCATGCCGATAATATAGTTGAGCAGCGAGCTGGCCTGGACAATCGCCATGCCGGGAAGCGCCGTCAGGCCAACGGCGGTCATGTAGACATGCACCGACACCACCCAGGCACCGCCCGCCGCACCACCGATCAGCGCCGCGATAAACGGCTTCACAAAACGCAGGTTGATGCCAAAAATTGCCGCTTCGGTGATGCCCAGCATCGCGGAAAACGCCGACGGTAAGGTAATGGCTTTGATTTTGGCATCGCGGGTTTTGAACCACACCGCCAGACACGCCCCGCCCTGCGCCACGTTCGCCATCGCCCAGATCGGCAGCAGGAAGTTAACGCCAATCGACGGATTACCCAGCAGTCCGGCCTCAATGGCGTGGAAGCTGTGGTGAATGCCGGTAATGACAATCACCGAATAGAGCCCACCAAACAGCAGCCCGGCCAGCCAGCCCGCGTGGGCAATCAGGGTGCTAAGAATGAAGGAGATCCCGTCGCCCAGCGCGCGTCCCGCCGGGCCAATAATCAATAGCGCAATGAAGCCGGAGATAATGACGGTCAGGAACGGCGTCAGGATCAGATCTAACGCATCCGGGATCGCCCGGCGCAGCTGTTTTTCCACAATGCTCATAAACCACACCGCCAGCAGCACCGGGAAGACGGTTCCCTGATAGCCAATCATGGCGATTTCAAGACCGAAGAAGTTCATGGTGTGGAAGCCGGACGCTACGCCCCAGGCGTTGGTCAGCGCCGGATGAGTCAGGATGCCGCCGAGCGTTGCCCCCAGATACGGGTTGCCGCCAAACTCCCGCGCGGCGGTGAAACCAATCAGGATCGGCAGAATAATAAACGCCGCCGAGCTGCACATATCCAGCATGATATAGAGCGCGTTATCCGGATTAACCCAGCCGTAGGTTTTAACCATCCCCAGCAGGCCCATCAGCAGACCCGAGGCCACGATCGCCGGGATAATCGGCACGAAGATGTTGGAGAGCAGACGCGCGATACGCTGGAACGGGTTCAGCTTGCGGGCCGCAATATCCGCCGCTTCCGATTTACTGGACTCGCTAATCTCTGCCGCCTGAATAAACGCGGCGTAAACCTTATTCACCACCCCGGTGCCGAAGATCACCTGCATCTGCCCGGCGTTTCGAAAACAGCCTTTCACGCCTTCAACCTTGCCGATAGCCTGCTGGTCGGCAAGCGCATCATCGACCAGCACCAGACGAAGGCGCGTGGCGCAATGTGCCGCGCTGGCAATGTTCTCTTTGCCACCGAGCAGCGGAATAAGCTCGCGCGCAATATGATTAAAATCCATAGATACCTCTTCCTGACCTCTTTTTATGGTGTTCGAAACGCCCCCGCGATGCGGGAGCGTGAAGGGTTAAAACCAGGTTTCCATCTGCACCCCAAAGTTCCATTCCCCGCCCGCGTTGAAGCCGCTGCTGCCAAAGGCGTCATCGCTGGCGTAGTTATCCAGCTTGCTGCTCCAGTCCATCCAGGTGGCGAACAGGCGCAGCTCCGGACGGCTGAAGAAATCGCCAATTTTGCCCGCCTTTAACGTCGGGGCGAAGGTCAGCTTATAGAAGCTACCGTTAACCGCATTGCGATCCTTGTAGCCTTCCGGGCTTAAATCCATGTACTGATAGCTGCCTTCGAACGCGAGGGCGAAATTCTGGGTCACCTCTTTGATCAGACGCGTATTGAGCGTGACCCACTCATAGCTGTCGCCCTTCACGTAGCGGTCCTTACTGCTTTGCGCCAGCACGGCGGGCGCAATGTGCCAGCCACCGCCCAGCGGCGTGACACCGTAACTTGCAAAACGCCAGGTATCGGCTTCTGACAGCAGCGCGCCGTCTGAACCAATGCTTTTCACCTCGGCGCCCAGACCGTGGCCGTAAAGCAGCGCCGTTTTGGCGGAACCTTCCCGCAGGCCGTAGAAGCTCTCGTTATGCAGACCAACCAGCGCATGTACCCCGTTATTGGCCGCGTCGGTTTTAATCGGATCGCCGTTGCTGTCCTTACGGTCGTCATTATCTTTTGCCCGTAAGCCGCTGACCATCATCTGCACCGGCCCGGCGAAGTGATTCATGCTGAGGATGTAGTTCTGAACGTTGTTGTCGATCTCCTCTTCGCTGCCGAAGTTACGGCCATAAAGGGAGAAGTTACTGCGCAGCGTATCGTTCCACTTCACGTCGTAGACGCCGCCGCCGGTCCCGGCGAGAAACACCACGTCGGAATCCAGCCAGTGAATGTCGAAGTTGTCGCGATCAAAACGCTTACCCGCCCAGAAGGTACTGCCCTTCAGCGCACCGGTAAAGTCCGGCAAATTGCCCAGCTCGGCAAAGGCCTGACGAATGTTCAGGTCGCTGCTGTCTGCCGACCAGTCGTTATAGGTTTTCTGACCGTCGGCCAGCATCGCCTTAAAGCGCGTCGTCGCACCATTCTCCAGGGTCTGTTTGTGCTCAACATTCAGCTCAACGTAGGTATCAGCTTCGTTCCCCAGACGCCCGATGGCCCCGCCCGTTTCCCCGGCGGGCGTCAGATAAGGGCCGCTTTTGCTGCTGGAGGCCGCGTCGTTCATCAGCAGGCCGGAACGGGCGTAACCGTGAAATTCAAAACCGCCTGTCCGGTCGGCTTTTTCTTCCAGCACCGTAGTACGTTGCGCCACCGCCTGTGTGGAGGTCTGCGCTTCCTGCTGCGCAGCCACCAACTGCTGTGTTTTCTGTTCCGCTGCCGTTGCGCGCTTTTCAGCAACCTGCGCGCGGGTTTCCGCCTCCTGCAAACGCTGCTCCAGCGCTGCCAGGCGCGCTTCGATACGTGTCATATCCGTCTGGGCAAAAACAGAGGTACTCCCGGCCAGCATGCCTATCATCACGGCAAGTCTGCGTTTTTTATACATTTTGTCGCATCCCTAATAACTATCGGTGAAAGTGCTAAATTGCTAAACCGGTTTAGGATGATGATACTAAACCGTTGAATTTTGAATCGGCAACGTTTTTTGCTAAACCGTTTTAGTAAGTGTGATCGAGGCGACAATTCAGGCCGCCGACCGGAGGCCTGGAGAGGTGAATTACAGTTCGTGATGATAAGGCAGCGCGGTCATTGCCCCTTTTGCGGTTGTCGCCAGCGCCCCACAGCGCTGCGCCAGCGTGATGACCTCTGAGAGACGGGCCTGGCCATCACGAGCCAGACCGAACAGCAGCCCGGCGACGAAAGCATCCCCCGCGCCGGTGGTATCAATGCATTCCACGGGTGATGCAGGATAGTGCGTCAACGCACCTTTCTGCCAGGCGGTGACGCCCTCTTTTCCCTGCGTCACCAGCACCAGCCTGGCCGGACAGGTGCGCATCAGCGCCGCCAGCCCCTCATGGACCTGCGCATTTCCGGTTAAGAACGCCAGTTCTTCCACCGAGATTTTCACCACATCTGCACAGGCTAATGCCCGCTCAAGACACTGACGCAGCACGACTTCATCGTGCCAGAGATCGGCGCGGATATTGGGGTCAAAGCTGACGAATCCCCCCGCCAGTCTGATAGCGGACATCGCCTGAAACGTCGCGGAACGGCTGGGTTCGGCGCTGAGCGCGATAGAGCAGACGTGCAGCCACTCCCCGGCGCGGAATGGCGGGAGATCGGCAGAGTCGAGGAATAAATCAGCGCTCGGTCGAACCATAAAGGTAAAGGAACGTTCACCGTCGTTATCGAGATCCACCACCACCGTGGAGGTGCGATGCTGCGGGTCCAGGCGCAGCCATTCTGTATTAACCTGCTCATCCGCAAGCGTTTTTTGCATAAAACGCCCGAAGGGGTCGTCGCCCACCCGGCCTATAAAGGCGCTTCTGCCGCCCAGACGCGCAACCCCTACCGCGACATTGGCCGGTGCGCCGCCAGGACATTGCAGCAGTTTGCCCTCTCCGTCGGGCAACAGATCCACCACGGCATCGCCAAGTACCCAGATCGTCTCCATATCACCTTCTTAGCTAAATCATGTTAAACCGGTTTAGCTATTTAAGCACAGGCAGGGTGTCGGGGAAATATGGCGAGGGAAAATTTGCTTAACCCACCCGATGGGGCCAGTGGATATCACCTACGCCATTGAGCTGCGGGCGGGCGAACAAAAAGCCCTGGAAGCGGCGAATACCGGCGGATTCAAGCCAGCACCACTCTTCTATCTTCTCAATGCCTTCTGCGACCAGCGTAATCTCCAGATCGGTGCAGCAGCTGATTATCGACTTCACAATCGCCTGCTTGGGCCCGCTCAGGTGGATATCGCTGACGATCTCTCTGTCGATTTTGAGCTTATCCGGCTGAAACCGGGTGAGCAGTGAAAGACCAGCATAGCCGGAACCAAAATCATCTATCGCCAGCCCAACCCCTTCCGCGCGCAGCTGTTTAATGGCGCTGTTAAACTGGTTGAAGCCAGAGATCATCTCGCTCTCAGTGACTTCAATGATCACCTGCTCTGGCTGTAGATTGTGCTTTTTGATCTGCGTTACCAGGAACTCTACCGCGCCCGGCACGTTAACCAGCGACATTGGCAGCAGGTTCACCGCCAGTTTGTGGCTGCCGATGCCGAGCTTTTGCGCCAGCGCAAAGGTCCAGGCTTTGGTTTGCAGGTCGACTTCGTAAATCTGTTCACGATCGAGACTACGGAAGAAATGCTCCGGGCTGCCGCCGTCGTTTCCGCGTATAAGCGCTTCGAGAGAACTGATTTTGCCTTCGGACGGCTCGACAATGGGTTGCAGCGCAAACTGGCAGGGCTGTCCCGCCAGCAGACCTAACCCTTTACCAAACGGCGCGCGCTCTCGCGAAAGCGTCCATTTATCAGGCTCATAGTCCGAAGCGGGTGGGATAGCGGTTTTGCCGGTGATAAAGGTCTGAATAAATTTGAAGACCCGATCCTCAGAAGTCAGATAGCTTTCCAGCTTGCTGTAATGCAGAACCGACGCCAGAACCGCTTTCGGGGTCTGAACATCCAGGTCAAACAGCAGCATTCCCACGTCTTCGAAACGTCTGCGCGGGCCGTAATCGCGCATCAGCTCCACCACGCCGGTATGCCGGTCATCCGCACGGATGGTGTTAAAAAGCGCGACGACGCTCTGTTCCGTGCCTTCGAGAATTTGCAGAACGTCACGTCCACGGGAGAGAAGAATGCCTGAGATGCCCTGCTCCGTATTACGGATCCTGGCCTGTTCAACCAGCGCGCTTAACGCTGCGGAGGTGCAGGTTAAGCTCAGCTGGCTTCGATAAATAAGAGTTGTCAGCACAGAAACGGGGTCCGGTATGGGGTATACGCCTGAACGGTACTGTTTAACACAGTTCCCCGGTGTGACCTAATCTATTCCACGTTGGGCTTAATTCTCCCCGATACGGCTGTCGATCCGCGTCTGCATATAATCGTAGAACGGATTCGACGTCACGCGCATCAGCGCATCTTTGCCAACGCTCAGAACCGATGTTTCTCCCCACAGGGCTATCGTCCCCAGGCTGATACCGTAGTGGTTTTTCACCTCAGGATGGCGGCCATACAGATCGTCATCAGGCGGGAACGGAATAGCAACATGCGACAGGGAATAAACCTCCTGCGGATACGCGACCGACAGCGGCATCACCGTTTCCCGGGTGCTACCCGCTGGCGTCGTCTTTGCCACCATATCAAACCTGTCGGGGCTGGCATTGGTCACAATTGTGACACTGTAACGCCTTTTTGCCTCGGGCAGCAGGTCAGCCACCGCCGTCCAGGATGATGGCCTGAACAGTGGACGGAAACTCCCGGCCTGGTTGATATCAAAAACTACCAGTTCGCTGCCGTTTGCCGGAAGCTGGTCAAACAGCCCGCTGACCACGGCGCGGGTACTGACCGTTGAATCCATGACCGACTGAAACGCCAGCACCGGCGGAAGCTGCGCCAGTTTGTGATCATGAACATCGCGGTTTATCTGCTCATGCAGCGCCTGGGTAAGCAGCCAGGACTGACGTGCTGCATTCACCGGGAACGAATTGTATTTATAAGGATTATATTCCGGCGAAATATTGAGCCACGCGGCTTTGGCAAACGCCGGTAACATGGCCGGTAGCCCGGCGAATCCGGCAAAGCGCGCAAACGCCGTGACGCCAATCATCGGTGAGAGCAAAACGATCTGCTGAGGTTTACGCAGTTCAGGCGCATCAAGAGCGTCGAGGGCGTATTTCATCGCCAGCGCCCCGCCGTTGGAGTAGCCCACCAGATGCAGGGGGAGATCGTTCCCCGTCAGGCGTGTCGCTTCACGAACCGCAAGGCGCGATGCGGCCAGCCAAGCCTCCCAGTCAACGTCTGTCAGCG
Source organism: Enterobacter sp. BIDMC93 (assembly GCF_001037805.1). Classification (NCBI taxonomy): domain Bacteria; kingdom Pseudomonadati; phylum Pseudomonadota; class Gammaproteobacteria; order Enterobacterales; family Enterobacteriaceae; genus Enterobacter; species Enterobacter sp. BIDMC93. The sequence continues at coordinate 2,754,899 of NZ_KQ089962.1, read as the reverse complement.
CGCCCGGCGCCGTGCCGTGTCCGGGCAAACGAGGCACTACGGCCACAAAGCCGTGCTGTTGATAATTCACAGCCAGATGCCTGACGCTGTAGGGCGAATCCGTCAGACCGTGTAGCAATACCACCGCCCCGCGCGGCTTTCCGGCAGGCATCAGCACGAACGACCGGTTTGCATCCGGGGAAAAGTGTCCTGGCCACACCAGGCTCTGGCGGTAATAACGGTTCAGCGGCGTGCGCTCTGCGGGTGTGACATTCGCCGTCACCTCAGCGTCGAGAGCGGTGAAGATGGCGTTTTCCCGCGCGACATACGCTGCGAAGGTCGCGTTATCCATCTCCTGCACGGACATTTCGTCAGCCCGCCAGGTGTGCCAGTGATGCAAGGCCGGCCCCTGCTGCGAAAGATAAACCCGCACCGCCAGCAGCACGAGCACAATGATCCCGATGACCATCGCTATTTTTTTTGCGAGAGCCATCAGGCGCACGCTGACCCGCCAGGGCAAATTCGCCATGTGAGGCTCCCTCCCTTATCCACAGAGCGTTCATCTTACCAAAAAATGTGAAGAGGCTGACGTATTCACCAAATAGATACCGCTCAGGCCGGACACTGCACCAAAAGTGAACTACGCTGCACAAATGTTGAGCATCTGTTAAACAAATATTGCATTAACTTTGCTGCACAGCGCGTTTTCGCCGCAATGTGAACATGGCACGCGTCCTGCATTGTTAATCCGGTAACAGAAACCCGGCCTTTGACAGCCAGTTAACAGCGAGGCGGTATGACGACCAAACCTGAGGTGTTGAGCCGTATCGAAGCGACCTTTAGCCAGCTCACCCCGAGCGAAAAACGGGTGGCAAGCTGGATGCTGGCGCACGTCGGGCAGATCCCCTTTGAAACGGCAGAGAGCGTGGCGCTGGCCACGGCAACCAGCGGGATCACCGTCGGACGCTTTCTGCGCAAGCTGGGCTATCGCAACCTGGACGACGCCAAAAAAAGCCTGCGCAATCCCCACCAGCCCTGGGGCATTAACGAGCGTCTCGACTCCTGGAAGCAGCAACAGCCGCTGTCGGATCGCCTTCAGCACTCCCTGTCGCTGGAGGTGGACGCCATTGCCCATGTCTACCAGCTGGCGCAAAGCGAAACGTTCAGGCAGGTGGTCCAGCAACTTACCCATGCCGACGCCGTCTTCGTGCTGGGGATCCAGTCCACGCGCGGGATCGCCAATGCGTTCTTCAGCCATCTTGAGTATCTGCGCCCGCGGGTGAGCTATTCCGAAGGGCTCTCCGGTAGCTGGGTGGAGTCGCTTAACTCCGGCTTTTCTAACCCGTATATCGTGCTGACGGATACCCGCGCCTACTCCGCCATTGCCCGCCAGTACTGCCGCGTGGCGAGCGAAAAAGGCCTGGCGATGGCGCTGATCACCGATATCTGGTGCCCGTGGGCGCGGGATTACCCGATTGATTTGCTCCAGGTGAAGACCGATACCGGCCATTTCTGGGATTCGCTGGCACCGGTGAGCTGTCTCTTCAACCTGCTGCTGTCGGGCGTTGTGGAGGCGCTGGGCGATGCGCTGCCGGAACGTCTGGCAATCAACCGACAACTACAGCAAGAGTTTGGTCAATTTGAACGCTAAAGGAGCGGAGCTATGCCTGAAGAGAGTCAACTGATTGATGTGGCGAAAACCTTTCCCACGCTGCATATCGATCTGAAATACGCGACCGCCGATAACATCACTGGCCGCCCGATCTACCAGCACGCCGCGTGCCTGTTGCATACGGATGCCGCCACCGCGCTGGCGAAAGCGATCAGCATCGCCGCGCTGGCCGGTCTGAAGCTGGTGGTTTACGACGCCTACCGCCCCCAGCAGGCGCAGTCGCAACTCTGGGATGCCTGCCCCAATCCGGAATACGTGGTGGATGTCGCAATTGGCTCTAACCACAGCCGGGGCACCGCCATTGACGTCACGCTGATGGATGAACACGACAACGTGCTGGATATGGGCGCCGGGTTTGACGAAATGCACGACCGTTCTCATGCCTGGCACCCTTCCGTTCCGCCCGAGGCGCAGCGAAATCGTCTGCTCCTGAACGCCGTGATGTACGGCGGCGGTTTTGTGGGCATCAGCAGCGAGTGGTGGCATTTCGAACTGCCGAACGCCGCCAGCTACCCGCTGTTAGATGACCAGTTCGCCTGTTATCCGACCACATACTCACTCTAATTCTGGAGCCCGGCCATGAAAACTACGCTGCTTACAACCCTGATTGCCGCTACGCTCGCCCTGAGCGCCCCTCTCGCGCTGGCGGCGGTGCCAAAAGATATGCTGGTGATTGGGAAAGCTGCCGATCCGCAAACGCTGGATCCGGCGGTCACTATCGATAACAACGACTGGACGGTGACCTACCCCTCGTACCAGCGTCTGGTGAAATACAAGCCTGGCACCACGGAGGTGGAAGGCGATCTGTCGACGGGCTGGAAGGCGTCTGACGACCAGAAAGAGTGGACGTTCACCCTGGCAGATAATGCAAAATTTTCGGACGGCACGCCGGTGACCGCCGAAGCGGTCAAGCTGTCGTTTGAACGTCTGCTGAAAATTAATCAGGGACCTTCCGAAGCGTTCCCGAAAGATTTGAAAGTGGACGCGGTGGATGAGCATACGGTGAAATTCACCCTCAGCCAGCCGTTCGCCCCGTTCCTCTACACGCTGGCCAATGACGGCGCGTCGATCGTCAACCCGGCGGTCCTGAAAGCCAATGCCGCCGACGACGCGCGCGGTTTCCTGGCGCAAAACACCGCGGGTTCCGGACCGTTTATGCTGAAAAGCTGGCGGAAAGGTCAGCAGCTGGTGATGGTGCCCAACCCACACTGGCCGGGTGAAAAGCCGCACTTCAAGCGCGTCTCGGTGAAGATTATCGGTGAAAGCGCCTCGCGTCGCCTGCAACTTTCCCGTGGCGATCTGGATATCGCCGACGCCCTGCCGGTGGATCAGCTTGCCGCTCTGAAGCAGGAAGGCAAAGTGGCCGTGGCGGAATACCCGTCCCTGCGGGTGACCTACCTCTATCTGAACAACAGTAAGCCTCCGATGAATCAGGTGGATTTGCGCCGCGCGGTCTCCTGGGCCACCGATTATCAGGGGATGGTGAAAGGCATTCTCAGCGGGAACGGCAAGCAGATGCGCGGCCCGATCCCGGAGGGCATGTGGGGCTTCGATACGAACGCCATGCAGTACAGCTTTGACGAGGCTAAGGCCAAAGCGGCGCTGGAGAAAGTCAACGATAAACCGGCCAGCCTGACGTTCCTCTACTCCGATAACGACCCGAACTGGGAGCCTATCGCCCTCTCCACGCAGGCGAGCCTGGGCAAGCTGGGGATTAACGTCAAGCTCGAGAAACTGGCGAACGCCACCATGCGCGACCGCGTCGGCAAAGGTGATTATGACATTGCGATTGGTAACTGGAGCCCGGACTTCGCTGACCCGTACATGTTCATGAACTACTGGTTCGAATCGGACAAAAAAGGGCTGCCGGGTAACCGCTCATTCTATGAGAACAAAGAGGTCGATGCATTGTTGCAGGCGGCACTGAAAACCACCGATCAGGCGGAACGCACCAAAGATTACCAGCAGGCGCAGAAAGTGGTGATTGACGAGGCGGCTTACGTTTATCTGTTCCAGAAGAACTACCAGCTGGCGATGAACAAAGAGGTCAAAGGCTTCACCTTTAATCCGATGCTTGAGCAGGTCTTTAACATCGCCACCATGAGTAAGTAACGGCCCACGCCGGGGGGAAGTGTATGACGTTCTGGAGCATCGTGCGCCAGCGCTGCTGGGGGTTAATCCTGGTGGTGGCCGGTGTCTGTATTATTACTTTTATTATTTCACACCTGATCCCCGGCGATCCGGCCCGCCTGCTGGCCGGTGACCGCGCCAGCGATGAAATCGTGCAGGGCATCCGCCAGCAGCTGGGGCTGGATCAACCGCTCTATATTCAGTTTGGCCGCTATGTAGAGGCGCTGGCGCACGGCGATCTGGGCACCTCCATTCGCACCGGTCGCCCCGTTGCGGAAGATTTGAAAGCCTTTTTCCCCGCCACGCTGGAACTGGCCTTCTGCTCTTTGCTGCTGGCGCTGGTGATTGGCGTACCGCTGGGCATTTTATCGGCGGTGTACCGTAACCGCTGGCTGGATCACCTGGTGCGACTGATGGCGATGACGGGCATCTCGACGCCTGCCTTCTGGCTGGGACTGGGGGTAATCGTTCTGTTCTACGGGCAACTGCAAATTCTGCCCGGCGGCGGCAGGCTGGACGACTGGCTCGATCCGCCTGCCCAAGTTACCGGCTTTTATCTGCTGGACGCCCTGCTGGAAGGCAACGGGGAGGTGTTTTTCAACGCCCTACAGCACCTGATTCTACCCTCCCTGACCCTGGCCTTTGTGCATCTGGGTATTGTGGCGCGTCAGGTGCGTTCCGCGATGCTGGAGCAGCTGAGCGAGGATTATATTCGTACCGCCCGCGCGAGCGGGTTGCCGGGCTGGTACATCGTGCTGCGCTACGCCTTACCCAACGCCATGATCCCCTCCATTACCGTGCTCGGGCTGGCGCTGGGCGATCTGCTGTATGGGGCAGTCCTTACCGAAACCGTGTTTGCCTGGCCGGGAATGGGAGCCTGGGTGGTGACCTCCATTCAGGCGCTGGACTTCCCTGCCGTCATGGGCTTCGCGGTCGTGGTATCGCTGGCCTATGTCTTCGTCAATCTGGTGGTGGATCTGCTGTATCTGTGGATCGACCCGCGAATCGGGCGCGGAGGTGCCGAATGATGTTAACTCAGGAAACGCCCGTCCCCGTCAGCACCGCCAAACAGCGCATCAACTGGGCAAAGCTGTTCTGGATGTTACGCAAAAGCCCGCTCACGCTGATCGGCGGGGTGATTATGATCGTGATGCTGCTGATGATGGTGGTCTCGCCGTGGATAGTCCCGCACGATCCGAACGCGCTGGATCTGACCGCGCGATTGCAGGCGCCTTCAGCCCAGCACTGGTTTGGCACCGATGAGGTAGGCCGGGATCTGTTCAGTCGCGTGCTGGTGGGCAGCCAGCAGTCCATCACGGCGGGGCTGGCGGTGGTGGTGATTGCGGGCGGCATCGGTTCTCTGCTCGGCTGTTTGTCCGGCGTACTCGGCGGGCGCGGCGACGCCATCATTATGCGTATCATGGACATTATGCTCTCCATCCCCTCGCTGGTGCTGACGATGGCGCTGGCCGCCGCGCTCGGCCCAAGCCTGTTTAACGCAATGCTGGCGATTGCGATTGTACGCATTCCGTTTTACGTGCGGCTGGCACGCGGGCAAACGCTGGTGGTGCGCCAGTTCACCTACGTACAGGCCGCCCGCACCTTTGGCGCATCGCGCTGGCACCTGATCAGCTGGCATATCCTGCGTAACGCCCTGCCGCCGCTGATCGTTCAAGCATCGCTGGATATCGGCAGCGCCATTCTGATGGCCGCCACGCTGGGCTTTATTGGATTAGGCGCGCAGCAACCCACCGCCGAATGGGGCGCGATGGTGGCCGTGGGGCGTAACTACGTGCTTGACCAGTGGTGGTACTGCGCGTTTCCGGGGGCGGCAATTCTGATCACGGCAGTTGGGTTTAATCTGTTTGGCGATGGTCTTCGCGACCTGCTGGATCCCAAATCAGGAGGGAAGCAGTCATGAGTGATTCCGTATTATCAATTGAAGATTTGCACCTGAGCTTCCCCATTTTTCGCGGTGACGTCCACGCGCTCAATCACGTTTCGCTGGAGATTGGCCGGGGTGAAATTGTCGGCGTGGTGGGCGAGTCTGGCTCGGGAAAATCGGTCACTGCAATGCTGGCGATGCGCCTGCTGCCGGAAGGCAGTTACCATGTTCACCATGGCCGGGTCACGCTGCTCGGGGAAGATGTCCTGAATGCGTCGGAAAAACAGCTTCGTCAGTGGCGCGGCGCCAGGGTGGCGATGATTTTTCAGGAACCGATGACGGCGCTCAACCCCACGCGCCGGATTGGCAGGCAGATGGTGGAGGTGATCCGCCAGCATCAGTCGCTTTCCCGTCGCGACGCGCAGCAGAAGGCGATCGCCCTGCTGGGCGAGATGCAAATCCCGGATGCGGCGCAGGTGATGGATCGCTATCCGTTTGAGCTTTCTGGCGGCATGCGCCAGCGGGTGATGATCGCCCTTGCCTTCTCCTGCGAGCCGGAGCTGATCATTGCCGATGAGCCGACCACCGCGCTGGACGTGACCGTTCAGCGTCAGGTGCTGCGTCTGCTGAAACACAAAGCGCGCGCCAGCGGGACGTCGGTGCTGTTTATCAGTCACGATATGGCGGTGGTATCGCAGCTTTGTGACCGGATGTACGTTATGTACGCGGGCAGCGTGATCGAAAGCGGCATCACGCAGACTTTGATCCACCATCCTGTACACCCCTATTCGATTGGCCTGCTGCGGTGTGCCCCGGAAAATGGTGAACCGCGCGAGATCCTTCCGGCCATTCCCGGCACGGTGCCTAACCTCAGCCACCTCCCGCGCGGATGTGCTTTTCGCGAGCGCTGTTTTGCTGCCGGAGCGAAATGCAGCGAAACGCCGCGCTTAATTTCCACGGGCGCAGAAGGCCAGCAGGCTGCCTGCTGGTACCCACAACAGGAGACACGCCATGTCTGAGGTACTGCTGGAACTGGATAGCGTGCATGTGAATTTTCCTGCGCGCAAAAACTGGCTGGGGCGTGTGACGGAGCAGGTACACGCCCTCAACGGCATGGATCTCCGGATCCATCGCGGCGAAACGCTGGGCGTTGTGGGGGAATCTGGTTGCGGAAAGAGCACGCTGGCGCAGCTGCTGATGGGCATGCTCAAACCGAGTACCGGTGCCTGTCAGCGCGCGAATGCGGCAGGTGGTATGCAGATGGTATTTCAGGACCCACTCTCGTCCCTCGATCCGCGTTTACCCGTCTGGCGCATCATCACCGAGCCGGTGTGGATACAGCAACGCCGCAGCGAACGGGAGCGTCGTCAGCTGGCTGAGACGCTGGCGCAGCAGGTGGGCATTCGGGCGGAATATCTTGACCGCCTGCCGCATGCGTTTTCGGGTGGACAGCGCCAGCGCATCGCTATTGCCCGGGCGCTCTCTTCGGATCCGGACATCATCGTGCTGGATGAACCCACCAGCGCGCTGGATATTTCCGTCCAGGCGCAGATCCTCAATTTGCTGGTTGCCCTGCAACAGCAGCGAAATCTGACCTACGTGCTGATCTCGCACAACGTCTCGGTGGTCCGGCACATGAGCGACCGGGTGGCGGTAATGTATCTGGGGCAGATCGTGGAGCTGGGTCCGGCGGACCAGGTGCTGGGCAAGCCACGGCATCCGTATACGCAGCTGCTGCTTGACTCCGTTCCCCGTACCGGAGAACCGCTGGACGAAGATCTGGCATTACGCAAAACCGATCTCCCCGGTAATCGCCGCCTGCCCGATGGCTGCTACTTCCGCGACCGCTGCCCGCTGGCAGCTGAAGGATGCGAACGGCCGCAGCCGCTTCAGCCCGCAGCCGGAGACCGAAGCGTACGCTGCTGGCGTAACCGCTAGATTTGCGCCATCCCGCCATCGACAAACAGCTCCGTGGCGTTTATAAAGCTGGCGGCATCGGACGCCAGAAACGCCACGGCTTTTCCGACTTCGCCCGGCGCGCCCAGGCGACCCAGCGGCACCTGGGCCGCCAGCGCATCGTATAATCCCTGACGCTGTTCTTCGGGAACCAGATCGCCAAGACCGGGCGTTTTCACGGGGCCAGGGCTGACGACGTTGACGCGTATCCCGCGGCCCTGTAAGTCCAGCGCCCAGGAGCGGGCAAAGTTACGCACGGCGGCTTTACTGGCGCTGTAGACGCTAAAATTCGCCGTCCCCTTAATTGAAACCGTCGATCCGGTGAGGATAATGGATGAACCAGAGGAGAGCAGCGGCAGCGCTTTCTGGACGGTAAACAGCACGCCGCGCACGTTGGTGGCAAAAATCCGGTCAAACTGCTCCTCGGTGATGGCGCCCAGCGGCAGCATGTCGCCGCCCCCGGCGTTGGCGAACAGAATATCGAGTTGTCCCTCTTCTTTAGCAATCTGCGCGTAAACCGCATCCAGATCGGCCATTCTGGAGACGTCCGCGCGGATAGCTACCGCCGCGGCGCCAATGTCTGCCCGCGCAGCATCCAGTTCGGCCTGACGACGTCCGGTGATATAGACCTTCGCTCCCTGCGCCACCAGCTCCTGTGCCGTTGCGAGACCAATACCGGTGCTGCCGCCGGTCACCAGAGCGATTTTTCCTGCAAGCGTTGTATTCATACTCATAACCTTCTGTTGTGATGTAAAAGAGGAGCGTTTGCCCGCGTCAGGCAGACTTTAGATCTTGCGGGATTCGTGATAAACGGGCAAAAATGAAAATGAATTTTCACAGCAGGAAATAATCAGAGGAGATCTGTGTGGATCAGCTAATGGCAATGCGCGCCTTTACGCGGGTGGTTGAATCCGGAAGCTTTACCCGAGCGGCAGACTCCCTGAACATGCCGATAGCTACGCTGAGTAAGCTGGTAAAATCACTTGAAGCGCACCTGGAAACACGGCTGCTGCATCGTACTACGCGCCGGGTGGTCACGACGGCAGAAGGCATGGAATACTACGAGAAAGCGCTGCGGGTATTAATTGATATAGAGGACATTGATACCGCCTTTCGCGCATCGTGCTGCACGCCTAAAGGCCATTTGCGTATCGACGTGGGGGGGTCAACCGCCCGGGACGTGTTGATCCCCCTGCTGCCGGATTTTTTTCAGCGCTACCCGGACCTGCGCATCAACCTGGGGGTAGCCGACCGTCCGGTAGACTTAATCAGTGGAAACGTAGACTGCGTGATCCGCGGCGGCCCGCTGGATGACTCTTCGCTTTTCGCCCGGCATATCGGTGACGCCCGGATGATAGCCTGCGCGACGCCGGGCTATCTTAAGACCCACGGCATCCCTGCCTATCCGCAGGAGCTGCGCAACGGCCATAAGCTGATTAGCTACCTTTCCCCCGTTACCGGACGCGCATTCCCGTTTCGGTTTCTCGATCGGGATGAACCGCTGGAGATCAGCGTTCCGCACCATCTTGGAGTCAATGAAAGCAACGCACACCTGGCCGCGGCGCTGGCGGGTTTAGGGATTATTCAGACGTTTGGCTATGCTGCGAGAGCGCATCTGGAAACGGGCGCGCTGGTAGAGATCCTGAGCGACTGGCGTCCTAAGGCGTATCCTTTTCACGTGGTCTATCCACAGAGTCGGCATTTAACACATCGCCTGAGAGTGTTTATTGCGTGGCTTGCCGAGGTCTTCCCTGCGGCGGTGAAAGGTTAGCCGGGCATTTGCCCGGCCAGATATCAGTTCAGTTTGTAATCCAGCGTGATTTCGGCTTTCAACAGCTGCGACACCGGACAACCCGCCTTCGCTTTCTGAATAATGCCGTCGAACTGCTGCGGATCGATACCCGGTACCGTCACCTTGCTTTGCAGCGCCACTTTGCTGATGGCAAAACCACTGTCGGTTTTATCCAGCGAGACATCCGCCGTGGTATCGATGGAGTCGGCGGTATAACCCGCTTCGCCCAACATTAGCGACAGGGCCATAGAGAAACAGGCCGCGTGCGCTGCGCCAATCAGCTCTTCCGGGTTGGTCCCTTTTTCGCCCTCGAAGCGGGTGTTAAAGCCGTAAGGTTGCTGGTTAAGGACGCCACTTTCTGTTGAGACCGTCCCTTTGCCGCGTTTGATGTCGCCAGACCAGTGTGCTGAACCGTGCTTATGAATCGTCATTCTTGCTCTCCTTTTGGCTTACAAAGGGATAAGTATAGGACGCATAATCCATTTTGCAGGGAAGACAGATTAGTCCGAGCGCGTGGCAAGGTGGTTTGCCAGCGCGTCGAGGAACACACGCTGCGCCGCAGGCTGATAGTCTCGCGACTGATAAATACCAAAAATACCGATTGGTTTTGGCGTAAAGGCGCTGAGCACCGGCACCAGGCTGCCCTGCCGTAGCGCCGCGTCAGCCTCGCGCTCGGGCAGCATGGCAATACCACAGTGGTTTATCGCCGCCTCCATCAGCAGTGACGAGATGCTGGCGCTGAGATTGCCGCTGACCGCTGTCGTGATCGGCTCCCCTTCGGGCGTCAAAAAACGCCACGACTGACCGGCAAAAAAGCTGTAATGCAGGCAGTTGTGCCGGGCTAAATCCTCCAGCTGCTCTGGAACGCCCCGGCTGGCAAGGTAGTGCGGCGAAGCGCAAAGTACGGACCGACACTCTCCCAGTCGGCGGGCGATCATGCCCGGTTCGGGGTTATCGGTGATGCGGATCGCCACGTCAATTCGCTCGCCCACCAGGCTTACCGGATGGTTATTAACATCCAGCTCAATGCGCAGCTGAGGGTAACGCTGCAACAGATCGGGCAGCACCGGAGCGATAATCTGCATCGCGGTGAAATGCGCGCAGGCGACGCGAAGCGTGCCTGAGGGTAAATCCTTCACTGACTGATCTTCAATTTCCTGAGAAATTTGCGAGAGCGTACGCGTCTTTTGCAGGACCTTCTCTCCCGCCGCCGTCAGCGTCAGCTTGCGGGTGGAGCGGTTCACCAGCCGCGCCCCGGCCCACTTCTCCATCTGCTCCAGATAACGGCTCACCATCGGACGGGAGATCCCCAGCGCCCGCGCCGCCGCGCTTAAACTCCCCAGCTCACAGATGCGGTTGTACACCTGGGCGGCAATAACGCGATCCATTTTGACCTCCATTTGCTCGATTTATGAAACTAAGCATCTCCTGTTTCAGGAATTCTGGCAAATGAAGAGATCCGTACAATAGAGACTTTCCTGAAGAACAGAGACATGACCATGACCATCCCCCGCCTTGCTTTGCTGACAACCCTTTTCACTCCGGCCGTCTTTGCCGCGCCGTTGACCGTTGATACGTACAACCCGCAGGAAAAAGGCATTTTTGCCGTTTCTTCCACCCTGGTGTCTGGCCCGAAAGAGGCGGTACTGTTTGACGCCCAGTTCAGCGTGAAAGATGGCGAAGCGCTGGTAGAAAAAATTCGCCACAGCGGTAAAACGCTGAACAAAATCGTGATCACTTCCGGCGATCCGGATTTCTATTTCGGCCTGCAACCGCTGGTGAAAGCCTTCCCTAATGCCAAAGTTGTCGCCACGCAACAGGTGGTGGACCATATCAAGGCCACAAAAGACGCGAAGCTCGCCTTCTGGGGGCCACAGATGAAAGACGGCGCGCCGACGCAGCTCTACGTGCCGCAAGTGCTTGCCTCAACCACCTTTATGATTGACGGTGAGAGAGTGAATATTGAAGAGCCTGAGAGCTATGCGGCGTATGTCTGGATCCCATCCGCAAAAACCATCCTCGGCGGCACGGGCGTCTCATGGGGCATTCACGTCTGGACGGCAGATACCCAAACGCCGGAAAACCGCAAACAGTGGCAGCAGACGCTGGATAGCATGGCAGCCCTTAAGCCCGAACACGTTATTCCGGGCCACTACCTGGGGACACCGCCAGCAGGTACCGGCGCTATCGACTTTACCCGTCGCTATCTACAGCAGTTTGAACAGGCCCTCACGGCAGATAAAGCGTCAACCGGCGTCATCAACACAATGAAAAAACAGTGGCCGAATCTGGCGGAAGCCAGTTCGCTGGAACTGAGTGCCAAAGTGAATACCGGCGAAATGAAGTGGTAATAGCCTGATTATCTCCTGCTATATTTAAATTTTTTATAGCAGGAGTTAACTATGCCATCTTCAGTAAGGGGCATCGACCATATCGGTATTACGGTGCCCGACATTGAAAAAGCCACCCTATTTTTTGAACGCGCTTTCGACGCCCAGGTTTTATATCATTCTGTCGATGCGCAAACCGATAATATTGATCAGCCCGCCCAGCAGCACACCTTAAAATTATTTCCCGGCACAAAAATTCACGCCATTCGCATGCTCGTCATGCCCCACGGACCCGGCATAGAACTTTTCGAAATGCATGGCCCTGAACAGGGAATGCCCGCCCGCGCCAGCGACTTTGGCCTCCAGCATTTTGCTGTTTATGTTGATGATTTTGATAAGGCGATAGCCGCTTTCACCGCTGCTGGCGGGGAGATGTTTACCGCGCCAAAGCCGCTCACGTTTCCGGATGAGCAAGGTGAAGGTAATGCTTTCTGCTATGGGCAAACCCCCTGGGGCAGCATTGTAGAGTTGATTTCCTGGCCAACGCCCATGCCTTATGAAAAAACGACAAATTTACGCCGCTGGAAACCCTGAATTTTATTTCTGTGCTACGGGAGATGATATTTTTATTTCCAGGACGAATCTGAACCACAACGGCGAAAATATTTGCCAATCTGAATGCGAATTACGATTTTGCACGCCGTAACATTAAACAGACAACGACACGGAGGCAGCATGTTTACTTATTACCCGGCACATACCACAGCAGCACAACCCGAACTCGTTAACGCGATTGCGCAGGGTCTCCAGGCGGAGCACGGTGTTGTTACCGAAGATGACATTTTGATGGAACTGACCAGGTGGGTGGAAGCCACAGACAATGACATCCTCAGTGACATCTACCAGCAAACCATCAACTATGTGGTCAGCGGGCAAAATGCACCTTTGTAAAAACCTGCTAAGCTGGATCTGCAACCTAAGGGGTTACATTTCGTTTGCGTGAGCAAACTTGTCCTTAAAACTATCAACGGGATTGAGGAGTTAATATGAAATCGAACCGTCAGGCACGCCACATTCTGGGACTGAACTACAAGCTCTCTAACCAGCGCAAAGTGGTTATTGAAGAGGGGAGCGAAACGCAAGTGACCCACGCCACCGGCAGGAAACGTCAGGCAGGCAAGTAAGTTCCAGTACGAAATCCACAACACCATCGGTTACCCCGGTGGTGTTTTTGTTTATGTGTTGCGGTAATTAATATTTAGCTCCTTTATAATACCGCCCGACCGCACCCCGTAGCACAGGCCAGAAAGATGACAAACAGCAGTGTCAGGGACGGATCTTCTTAAAAAGAGTGAGTGACATGGACAACAAACTGAAAAAACATCGTTCCCTTTATATTCCTTACGCCGGTCCGGTTTTACTGGAGTTTCCCCTTCTGAACAAAGGCAGCGCCTTTAGCATGGAAGAGCGCAGCAGCTTTAACCTGCTGGGTCTGCTGCCTGAAGTGGTTGAAACCATTGAAGAACAGGCGGAACGCGCCTGGATCCAGTATCAGGGCTTTAAAACCGAAATCGATAAGCACATCTACCTGCGTAATATCCAGGACACGAACGAAACCCTCTTCTACCGCCTGGTGCAGAACCATCTCGAAGAGATGATGCCCGTCATTTACACCCCAACCGTCGGCGCGGCGTGTGAACGCTTCTCAGAGATCTACCGACGTTCCCGCGGCGTGTTCATCTCCTATCAGAACCGTCACAACATGGACGACATTCTGCAAAACGTGCCTAATCACAACATCAAGGTGATCGTGGTAACCGATGGCGAACGTATTCTGGGCCTTGGCGACCAGGGCATTGGTGGGATGGGGATCCCCATCGGTAAGCTCTCGCTGTATACCGCCTGCGGCGGGATCAGCCCGGCCTACACGCTGCCGGTTGTGCTGGACGTGGGGACCAACAACCAGCAACTGCTGAACGATCCGCTGTACATGGGCTGGCGTCACCCGCGCATTACCGACGACGAGTACTATCAGTTTGTTGATGATTTCATCCAGGCCGTGAAGCACCGCTGGCCGGACGTGCTGTTGCAGTTCGAAGACTTCGCACAGAAAAACGCCATGCCGCTGCTGAACCGCTACCGCGATGAGATCTGCTCGTTCAACGATGACATTCAGGGCACTGCGGCAGTGACCGTGGGGACGCTGATTGCCGCGAGCCGTGCGGCAGGCAGCCAGCTCAGCTATCAGAAAATTGTCTTCCTGGGTGCAGGCTCCGCGGGCTGCGGCATCGCCGAGCAAATTATTGCCCAGACCCAGCGCGAAGGCTTAAGCGAAGAGCTGGCTCGCTCCCGCGTCTTTATGGTGGACCGTTTTGGCCTGCTGACCGACGGTATGCCAAACCTGCTCCCGTTCCAGACCAAACTGGTGCAGAAGCGTGAAAACCTGAAAAACTGGGATACGGATAACGAAGTGCTCTCGCTTCTTGACGTGGTGCGCAACGTGAAGCCGGACATTCTGATCGGCGTATCCGGGCAGACCGGCCTCTTCACGGAAGAGATTATTCGCGAGATGCACAAGCACTGCGAACGCCCTATCGTGATGCCGCTGTCTAACCCGACTTCACGCGTGGAGGCAACGCCGCAGGATATCATCGCCTGGACAGAAGGTAAGGCACTGGTCGCGACCGGCAGCCCGTTTGATCCGGTGCTGTGGAAGGACAAACTCTATCCCATCGCACAGTGCAATAACTCCTATATCTTCCCGGGTATTGGTCTGGGGGTTATCGCCTCCGGCGCGTCACGCATCACCGACGAAATGCTGATGTCCGCGAGCGAAACGCTGGCAGGTCACTCACCGCTGGTGAATAACGGTGAAGGCCTGGTACTGCCGGAGCTGAAAGACATTCATAAAGTGTCCCGCGCAATTGCCTTCGCGGTAGGCAAAATGGCGCAGCAGCAAGGCGTCGCGGTGAAAACCTCTGCCGATGCGTTGCAGCAGGCGATTGACGATAACTTCTGGATGCCGGAATACCGTAGCTATCGTCGTACTTCTATTTAAGCATTGCCCCTCACCCAGCCCTCTCCCCAAAGGGGAGGAGGGTTAGGGTGAGGGGAATATACGGCACCTCCCACTAGCCAAACCCATTTTCCCCCGCTACACTCCCTTCATCCATTAACCTACTGAATATATAAGGAGGCCAATTATGCTGTACTGTGAAATTTTCAATGTTTCACATACATTTGGTGATCGCACCAGCTCAAGCGTTATCGGTATCGTGCTGCGATAACTTCCGCTTGAGCGAAGACACCAACCCCTGAAATCCCTTCTCTCGGGCTTACTGAGTTATCGTCAGCGATGTTTGACGAGGCATAAACATGCCTGTAACTCCTGGGTAAGCAACAATGAGCACTTTACTCACTGCACATTCTTTACGCGTTGATACAGCGTTCGGCACGCTCTTCGACTCTCTCTCCTTTACGTTGAAAAAAGGCGATCGCATCGGCCTGCTGGGTGATAATGGCTGCGGAAAAAGTACGCTGCTGAAAATCCTCGACGGGACGCAGTCCCCTGCTGCCGGAACCGTTTCACTGGCGGGGCATTGCCTGCTGGCGCGCGTGGAACAACATCTGCCGGAGGCCCTTTATCCCCTGACCATGCTGGATGCGGTGCTGGCGCAGCTGCCGATCGGTGAGCGCGACAGTTTGCGCTGGAAAGCCGAGTCGCTGCTGGCCGGAATGGGCTTCACGACGCAGGAAACGGCGTTAACCTCCGCCACGCTGAGCGGCGGCCAGCATACGCGGTTGCTGCTGGCACGAGCGTTGATAAGCGATCCGGATCTGCTGCTTCTGGACGAACCGAGCAACCACCTTGACCTGCCGACCCTGCTGTGGCTGGAGCAGTTTCTACAAAACTGGTCCGGCAGCTTTGTGCTGGTCTCACACGACAGGCAACTGCTGGACGCGGTAACCAACGGCAGCTGGATCCTGCGCGATAAAACGCTGCACGCCTTTGCCCTTCCCTGCACTGCCGCCCGTCTGGCGCTCGATGCAAAAGACGAAAGCGATGCGTTGCGCCATAAGGCAGAGCAAAAAGAGATCGACCGCGTGACGGCCAGCGCACGGCGTCTCGCGACCTGGGGCAAGGTCTATGACAACGAAGATCTCTCCCGTAAGGCTAAGCAGATGGAAAAACAGGTCGAACGCCTGAAAGAGACCCAGACGGAACTGACGGCGGGAAGCCCGTGGACCTTAACCCTGCGCGGGGACGCGCTTCGCGCCGACCGCCTGCTGGAAATGACTCACCTCGGCGTCCCCCCGGCGCCGGGTCTGCCAGACCTGTTTACTCTCGACAGCGCGCGGCTGAAGAGCGGCGATCGCGTGGCGATTGTGGGTCGTAACGGCTGCGGAAAATCGTCGCTGCTGAAGCTTATCTGGCGACATTTTCGCGACGAGATCGCGGACGAGCGGCTTAAGCGTCATCCGCGCGTCTCACCCGGCTACTACGACCAGACGCTGCACCAGTTGCCAGATGATGCGGCGCTGCTTGATGCGCTGGAGCCTTTCGCGCCAGATCCGCAGACCCGTAAAATGGCGCTCATCAGTGCCGGGTTCCCGTGGGCGCGTCACGGGCAAAAAGTCAGTACGCTGAGCGGCGGGGAACGTTCGCGCCTGCTGTTCGTCGGCCTGACGCTTGCCCGTTATAGCCTGCTGATGCTGGATGAACCGACCAATCACCTGGACATGGAAGGCAAAGAGGCGCTGGCGGAAACGCTGCAACAGTTTGAAGGCGGAGTGCTGCTGGTGAGCCACGATCGTCAGTTAATTAGCCAGAGCTGTAACCGCTTCTGGCTGATTGAGGACGGCAGGCTGAGCGAATGGCACGATGCGGAGGCGGTGTTTGAGCGCCTGCGTGAGGACACCGCTCCGGTTGTACCTGAGGCATCGAATAACGCATTGAAGGCACCCTCTTCAGCGTCTGACGATCTGCTCGAACGCCTGGTTGCCCTGGAAACGCTGCTGGAAGAAGATTTGGCGCGCAAGCCAAAACATCAAAAACCGCAGTTACAGGCGCAATGGCGAAAAGAGATTGAGGTGATAGAAGCGCAACTGTAAATCTGAGCCCGGCGGTGACGTCGCCGGGCCAGTGTTTTTCACCCCAATTTATGAGGGGTACAGCCTTTTCTTAATCCGAAAATGCATCAAATAATGACATTATGTTGCGGTTGCCTTGCATTACAGCGCCAAAGTATTAATCCTTAATGGGTAATCAGACCTGCTATGCAGATACTCATCATGAAAGGAGAAACACATGAAGGCTGCTGTTGTCACTCAGGATCATCAGGTTAATGTCACAGAAAAAACCTTACGCGCGCTCAAACATGGTGAAGCGCTGCTGAAGATGGAGTGCTGTGGCGTTTGCCATACCGATCTCCATGTTAAGAATGGCGATTTTGGCGACAAAACCGGGGTGATCCTCGGCCACGAAGGGATTGGTATCGTCAAAGAGATTGGTCCGGGCGTCACGTCGCTAAAAGTAGGCGATCGTGCAAGCGTGGCGTGGTTCTTCGAAGGCTGTGGCCACTGTGAATATTGTAATACCGGCAACGAAACGTTGTGCCGTGACGTGAAAAACGCGGGTTACTCCGTTGACGGCGGCATGGCGGAAGAGTGCATCGTAACCGCGGATTACGCGGTTAAAGTCCCGGACGGGCTGGACTCTGCGGCGGCCAGCAGCATCACCTGCGCCGGGGTCACCACCTACAAAGCGGTAAAAGTCTCTGACATCAAACCCGGCCAGTGGATTGCGATCTACGGCCTGGGCGGTCTGGGCAACCTCGCGCTGCAATACGCTAAAAATGTCTTCAATGCGAAAGTTATCGCCATTGACGTGAATGACGAGCAGCTGAAGCTCGCTGCCAGCATGGGCGCAGACTTAACCGTGAACTCCCGCAGTGAAGATGCGGCAAAAGTGATTCAGGAGAAAACCGGCGGTGCACATGCGGCGGTGGTGACGGCGGTAGCGAAAGCGGCCTTCAACTCTGCCGTTGACGCAGTTCGCGCCGGAGGCCGCGTGGTGGCTGTAGGCCTGCCGCCGGAAGCGATGAGCCTGGATATTCCACGTCTGGTCCTGGATGGGATTCAGGTAGTGGGTTCCCTGGTGGGTACCCGTCAGGATCTGCTCGAAGCCTTCCAGTTTGCGGCTGAAGGTAAGGTGAAACCGAAAGTTACAATGCGCCCACTGGAAGATATCAACGCCATCTTCAAAGAAATGGAACAGGGCCAGATCCGTGGCCGTATGGTGATTGATTTACGTTCTTAACCGCGGTGGCCGGGTAGCGGCTCTGCCCTGCCCGGCTTTTCACGTGGACGAACGGCGATCGGAAATCCATTCCTGAACCTCGATCTGGAACGTGTCCGGCGCTTTTCGATACATCTTCCGCGCCAGATCCAGGATGGTATGGCGTCCTAACTCCTCTTCCATCCGCTGCTGCGCGCTGTCCATGACCGAGCGCACCCCACACGGGCCGTTACAGACCCAGGCAGGTGGCGTTTCATCAAACACCGCCAGGCGCTGACGCACTTCCCGACACTCAAACATATTCTTCTCGCCGTCAATGGCATGCGCCACGTCCAGCACGCTGATCAGCTCTGCCGGACGCGCCAGCCGGAAGCCTCCCCCTTTGCCTTCGGTGCTGATGACCAGCCCCGCGCGTGATAAACGGGTGAAGATTTTTCCAAGATAGTCGTACGGCACGCCCTGCAAGGCCGCCATCTCCCGGACGCTCATCTCACGTTCATTGCCTTTTGCATCCACCATACACATCAGGCTATGAATGCCATATTCCACACCAGAACTGTAAAACGCCATGGCTCACTCCGGGTCATTGTTCGCTGCATTATAACGATTTTTAACTCAGAAAGAAGTTGTCGCAGTTAACTCCGACAAGTATAGTGGCAGTTATGTCAGACATACAGCCTGACGCACTAAAGGATCGAGTATGAAAAAGCAGATTTTAATTGTGGGTAGTGGGTTTTCCGGTATGTGGGCTGCGGTCAGCGCCGCGCGCCTTTCTGCTCTGGCGGGTAAGAATAGCCTCAGCATTGCCGTGCTGGCCCCTGTTGCGGAGCTGCGCGTTCGCCCACGCTTTTATGAAGAGAACGTGTCGACGATGGTCGCGCCGCTGACCGAACTGTTTGCTGAGCTGGGTATCGCCTTTATTGCGGGCGAAGCACAACGTATTGATACCTCGTCTAAAACCGTTTTGTATCGCGATTCAAACGGCGCGATTGCTGACGTCACCTGGGAACGTCTGATCCTCGCAACCGGTAGCCAGACTAAACGTCCTCCTGTTGCCGGTCTGGCTGAATACGCCTTTGATATCGACCAACTCGACTCCGCCAGATTATTCGAGCAGCATCTTGATTCGCTGGTTTCGCGCCCCTCCACCCCGGAGCGTAATACCGTGGTCGTGTGTGGCGGCGGCTTTACCGGCATCGAACTGGCAACGGAACTCCCTGCCCGACTCCGTACTCGCTTCGGCGCTGATACAAAGACTAAAGTAATCGTAGTTGAAAGAGGTGCAACCATCGGCGGGCGTTATAGCGAGGCGCTGCGTAACACAATTGAAGAAGCAAGCAACGCGCTCGGCGTTGAATGGCGTTTAAACAGTGAAATTGAAGCCATCGATGCCAGCGGCGTAACGCTGAAAAACGGAGAGCGCATTGCCAGCGCCACTGTAGTGTGGACGGCAGGGGTAGAAGCTAACCTCCTCAGCCTGCAAATTGACGGGGAACGCGATACTCAGGGACGGCTGATCGTCAACGACACGTTGCAGGTTCCTGCGCATCCGGAGGTTTACGCGACGGGTGATATGGCGCACGCCAAAACGGACGATGCGGGCAACACGGCGCTGATGACCTGCCAGCACGCGATCCAGCTGGGGAAATTCGCCGGACACAACGCGGCGGCCAGCCTGTTAAATCTGGAGCCGTACCCTTACCGTCAGGTGAACTACGTCACCTGTCTGGATTTGGGTGGCTGGGGCGCGGTATACACCGAGGGCTGGGAACAGCGCGTTAAATCCGTGCGCGAGGAAGGCAAAAAGATCAAAGTCGCCATCACCAACGAACTGATTTACCCGCCAGCAGCAGACAAAGCGGTCGCTTTTGCCGCCGCTGACCCGCTGGCGAAATTCGTTTAGTCCCCTTCTGCGCCCGCGACCAGCGGGCAAAGTGTGTAATCAGGCCAGCGCACCTGCGTTGGCCTGACGCTTTTTGGCACATAAATAACCATACATCAGCAGAGAGGTCATCGCAGAGAAGGATAAAATCGCGGCCGGCAGCGTGACATAGCTCCAGCTAAAGCCGAGCGTAATCATCAATCCACCGAAATAGGCGCCAATTGCGCTGCCGAGGTTAAACGCCATTTGCCCGCCTGCGGCCCCCAGCATCTCGCCGCCTTTCGCATTTTGCAGCAGCAGAATTTGCAGAGGCGCAGAGAGCGCAAACAGCCCGGCGCAGCAGACAAATCCCATGACCAGTGAAGCTGTTTTAAGCTCGCCAAAGGCAAACAACGCCAGCAGCGAAGCCACAATCACCAGGTCGGTGGTGGCAGCAATGCGCAGCGGGCTAAAGCGTGACGACAGCTTGCCGCTGAAGACATTTCCCAGCACCATGCCCAGCCCCATCAGCATCATGATCGCGGTCATGACGCCCTCAGAAAAGCCTGACACGTTGACCATAAACGGCTTCACGAAGCTAAACCAGGCAAACACCCCGGCATTGCCAAACATCGTAGCGGCAAAAATCAGCCACGGTTCCGGTTTCTTCAGGAAGTGGAATTGTTCTGCCAGCCGGGTGGTTGTCGTGTCGTGAATGTCAGGCACCCACAGCAGAACAGACAGGATCACCAGCGCGTCAAAGACCGCAATCAAAAAGAAGGTGTAACGCCAGTTAAATTCATGTCCCAGCCACGTCCCGAGCGGCACGCCAAGCAGGTTGGCAACGGTCATCCCGGCAATCATCCCGGCCACAGCGACCGTCACTTTACCCGGCGGCGCGATTTTTGACAGGATTATCGCCCCCACTCCGAAAATCGCGCCATGCGGGAAACCAGAGATTAAGCGCCCCGCCGCCAGTCCCACGTAGGAGTCAGAGAAGGTAAAGAGCGCGTTACCGACGACGCACATCGCCACCAGAAACAGCAGCGTTGTTTTCAGCGAAAATTTGCTGGAGAACAGCGCCACAATCGGCGCGCCGATCACCACGCCAAAAGCGTAAAACGAAATCATATTTCCGGCGGAGGGAATCGAAATGCCCGTATCATGAGCCAGCTCGGTGAGCACGCCCATAATGCCAAACTCAGCCATCCCCAGGCCAAAGGTACCCAGTGCTAACGAAAAAATTGTCTTTTTCATACCGCGACCACTGTTAAAAAATATGCAGCGTGCATTATTGATTAAACTTGTATGGTGAACCAGTTCAAATCAGATTTCTGACACATTAATCCATTCATTCAGGCCGATTACACTCTTAGTACGGCCTCGATCCCGCGACCGGATACAAAGGGAGACCCACCATGGTCAGTAAGAAGAAAACCCATGTTGTTGATGATGTCGTTAAAAACGCGCCGCTCAAAACTAAAGCGTACGAGCAAGAGCTTCGCCGCCTCCATGTTGAACTGGTTAAGCTCCAGCAATGGGTGGTCGCCAAAGGGTTAAAGGTCTGTATTGTTTTTGAAGGGCGAGACGGCGCCGGTAAAGGCGGCGCTATCAAAGCCATCACCGAACGCGTCAGCCCTCGGGTGTTTCGCGTTGTTGCGTTACCGGCCCCCACCGATAAAGAGAAAAGTCAGCTCTATTTTCAGCGTTACGTTCCCCATCTGCCCTCTGCCGGGGAAATCGTTATTTTTGACCGCAGCTGGTACAACCGTGCGGGCGTGGAAAGAGTCATGGGTTTCTGTACCGAAGAGCAGGCCGAAAAATTTCTTGATGGAACGCCGGTAATGGAAAAAGCGATGGTCGATGCCGGGATCATATTGTTGAAATACTGGCTTGAAGTAACGCCAAAAGAGCAGGAGCGACGCCTGCGCGATCGCATCAATGATGGTCGCAAGATCTGGAAGCTGTCTCCAATGGATATTAAATCTTTCAATCTGTGGGATGAATATACCCTCGCCCGCGACGCGATGTTTAAAGCGACCGACACCGCCTGGGCGCCGTGGTTTGTGGCGCGCTCAGAAGATAAAAAACGGGTGCGGCTGAATATTATTTCGCATCTGCTTTCCCAGATCCCCTATAAAGAAATTCACGTAGACAAGGTGGATTTACCGAAACGCAAGATCGGCAAAGTGAAGCCTACAAAATATCCCTTCCGGTATATTGCAGAGCGATTTTGATATTACTGGAAGACGGCTCGCATAATGTAGATTACCAGGGGAAACAGTATTGTTTTTTGTTGGCTGCGGTTGATAATGACCGCACCAACAAAGGAGAAAACATGAAACCGAACCGCACAGAAAGATGTGTTACAACAAAGCCTTTTACGGGGAAAAAGCCTCGCCCACTCTCTACAACAGCAGAGCACAAGCGACAGCATCAACAGGATCAGGGATTTATTAAAGCGATGAATGAATTAACGGCCAAAGCAGGGCTATTATCGGATGACCCTTATTTTGGAGGGCTTTGATGTGTTTTCAGTTTGACGTTTATCGCAACCCATCAGACAGAACGCGTGAATATCAGCCCTATTTTATGATTATTCAGCACGATTTTTATGACGACTTATCAACGAGACTTATTGTACCGTTAAGCTATCACAATCATTTAAGAGGACATTCAAACGCTGCAACGCCACTGGTGAACATTGAATTCCAGACATATTTTCTTAATACAGCCAACATCACACACGTGGAGACAAAGAAACTTAATAATAAGAATTATGTATGTAATCTGCGCAGTGCAAGAAGTAGTGTTCTTGCAGGAATTGATGCGTTAATTACCAATACGTAGCTCAGAGCCGCGCAAGTGCAGCGCCGCCGGACAATGTCGACGGCGCGAGGTTTACTTCAACCCTTCCGAACTCTCTTTTTGCGCTTCAAGACGCTCGACGTCCCGATACCAGCGCGGATGGTGTTTTTGCGCCCAGCGGCGGCTCACCTTCCCTTCAATCATGCCTTTAATCGATCCTTTCACCCAGAAGGCCATATACATATGGATCAGGATGGCGTGGATCAGAATAATGGCCGAGGTCGCGTGGATCAGCAGTGCGTAACGCACCACCTGGATCGGGAAATATTGGGCAAAATACGGACGCCAGATAATCACTCCGGTCACCAGCAGCACGAAAATCATACTCATGATGGTCCAGAACATCATCTTCTGCCCGGCGTTGTATTTGCCCACCTTCGCGACTTTATGCTCGTTGCCTTTCAGAACCTCAACAATCCCTTTAATCCAGGGAATATCCTGCTTGTCAGGGATGTTGTGATGAACGAAACGCACGAACATAAACATCAGCACCACGAAAATCAGCACGCCGAAGAACGGGTGCAGAATGCGCCCCATCTGCGGTGTCCCGAAGGTTTCCGTGAGCCACTGTAGCGTCGGGAAGAAGAACGATATGCCGGATACCGCCACCAGGAAGAAGCAGATGACCACCGTCCAGTGACAGGCGCGATCGACAAATTTTGTGCGCACTATCATTTTCGACTTACTCATGATGCTCCTCCTCGTCGTCATCCACCTCTTTATTCGGCCCGATACCGATGTAGTGATAAATCAGCCCGGCAAAGGTGGCGATAAAGCCCGCTGCTGAGAGCGGCTTAAGCGCCCCTTTCCACAGGTTGATTGAGGTATCGATCGCCGGATCTTTCGGCAGATTGTGATACAGCTCCGGCTGGTCATTGTGGTGCAGAACATACATGACGTGCGTACCGCCGACACCCTGCGGGTTATAAATCCCGGCCTTGTCATAGCCGCGCGCTTTGAGCTTATCCACCCGCTGCTGTGCCACGTCCAGCATCTCTTTTTTGGTACCGAAGTGGATCGCCCCGGTAGGACAGGTCTTCACGCAGGCAGGCTCCTGGCCGACGCTGACGCGATCGACGCACAGCGTGCATTTATAGACCCGGTTATCCTCTTTATTGAGTCGCGGGATATTAAACGGACAACCTGCAATACAGTAACCGCAGCCGATGCAGTTATCCTGCTGGAAGTCGACGATCCCGTTGGCGTACTGAATGATTGCCCCGGCAGACGGGCATGCCTTCAGGCAGCCCGGATCTTCACAGTGCATACAGCCGTCTTTACGGATCAGCCACTCCAGCTTGCCATTCTGGTCGGTTTCGCTAAAGCGCATCACCGTCCAGGACTTGGCGCTCAGATCAGCAGGATTGTCATAGACACCAACGCAGTGCCCCACCTCGTCGCGAATATCGTTCCACTCCGAGCAGGCCACCTGGCAGGCCTTACAGCCCACGCAGGAGGAGACATCGATCAGCTTGGCGACTTCTGCCTTGTAATCCCGCGCACGAGGCGCGGGCGTTATCGGGTTGGTCGCGGAGCGTTTAATAATGTCTTGTGTTTCCATCGCCATTTAATCGCTCCTTACGCTTTCTCGATGTTGACCAGAAACGCTTTATACTCCGGCGTTTGCGAGTTGGAATCGCCGACGTTTGGCGTCAGGGTATTGGCGATGTAGCCTTTCTGCGCTACCCCTTCAAAGCCCCAGTGCAGTGGTATACCGACGGTTTCCACCTGCTGGCCATGCACGTTCAGCGTTTGCAGACGACGGGTGACCACCGCCACCGCGCGAATAAAGCCGCGCTTGCTGCTGACCTTCACGCGATCGCCGTTGGCAATGCCTTTCGCCTTCGCCAGCGTTTCGCTTATCTCCACAAACTGTTCCGGCTGCGCGATGGCGTTAAGCCGCGCGTGCTTGGTCCAGGTATGGAAATGCTCGGTCAGGCGGTAGGTGGTGCCGACATAAGGGAACTTGTCCTTTTTACCTAAACGCAGCACGTCGTCTTCATAGATGCGTACCACCGGACTGGAGACCACATTCGGGTGCAGCGGGTTAGTGCCGAGCGGCGTTTCCATCGGCTCGTAGTGTTCCGGGAACGGCCCTTCCGCCAGTTTGTCGATAGCAAACAGACGTCCCAGCCCTTCCGGCTGCATGATAAACGGCCCGGTGTTGCTGCCCGGCGCGGCGGTGTTGAAGTCCGGGATATCGTTCCCCGTCCACTTCGTGCCGTTCCACTCGATCAGCATGCGTTTCGGATCCCACGGCTTACCGTTCACGTCTGCGGAGGCACGGTTGTACAGTACGCGGCGGTTTAACGGCCACGCCCATGCCCAGCCCAGGGTATTGCCCAGGCCTGACGGATCGGCGTTATCGCGATTGGCCATCTGGTTACCCTGCTCCGTCCAGCTGCCGGTGTAGATCCAGCAGGAAGAGGCCGTGGTACCGTCGTCACGCAACAGCGCGAAGCTATTGAGCAGCTGTCCTTTCTTCGCCACCAGATTACCGTTGGCATCGTATAGGTCGGCCAGCGCCACGCCGTTGTTCTCTTTTGCCACCTCTTCGGACTCAGGATGATCCGGCTGCTTGTAGTTCCAGCTCATCTTCAGCAGCGGCTCAGCGCCTTTGCCGCCTTCGGCGCGGTACATCTCGCGCAGACGATGGTAAATCCCGGCCAGAATTTCGCCGTCATTACGCGCTTCGCCGGGCGCATCCTGACCTTTCCAGTGCCACTGTAGCCAGCGGCCAGAGTTGGCAATTGAACCGTCCTCTTCCGCAAAGCAGGTCGACGGCAGGCGGAACACCTCGGTCTGAATCGCTGCCGGATCGACATCGTTTGATTCACCGTGGTTCTGCCAGAACGTAGACGTTTCGGTGACCAGCGGATCGATAACCACCATGTACTTCAGCTTGCTCAGGCTGCGAACGACTTTGTTTTTATCCGGGAATGACGCTACCGGGTTAAAGCCCTGGCAGATATACCCCGTGACGTCGCCCTTATCCATCATATTGAAATACTTGATGACATCGTAAGCCTGGTCCCATTTCGGCAACCACTCAAAGCCCCAGTCATTCTCTTTCTGCGCCGCGTCGCCGTAGAACGATTTCATCAGACTGACGGCAAACTTCGGATAGTTACTCCAGTAGTTCACCTGGTCCGGACGCGTCGCTTTTGGCGTGTTGGCGTCAAGCCAGCTTTGCCAGTCGGTCTGCGTCTCGGACGGCAGGGTCAGGTAACCCGGCAGGCTGGTCGACAGCAGGCCGAGGTCGGTTAAGCCCTGAATGTTAGAGTGCCCGCGCAGGGCGTTCACGCCGCCACCGGCCATCCCCATGTTGCCGAGCAGCAGCTGGATCATCGCCATGGTACGGATGTTCTGCGCGCCCACGGTATGCTGCGTCCAGCCCAGCGCGTACAGGAATGTAGTGGTTCTGTCGGCGGCACTGGTGGAAGCCAGCACTTCACATACTTTCAGGAAGTCCGCTTTCGGCGTACCGCAGATGTTTTCCACCACGTCCGGCGTATAGCGGGAAACGTGCTGTTTCAGCAAGTTCCACACGCAGCGCGGATCGCTCAGGGTCTCATCGCGTTTCGCGTAGCCGTTTTCGTCGAACTGATAGTTCCAGGACGATTTATCGTACTGACGTTTCCCGACGTCATAGCCGCTGAAGAGGCCATCTTCGAAGGCGAAATCTTCCCGTACCAGCAGGCCGGCATTGGTGTAATGCTTAACGTATTCCACGTTAATTTTGTTATTTTCAATCAGGTACAACAGCACGCCGGAAAGAAACGTAATATCCGTACCGGAGCGGATCGGCGCATAGATATCAGCCACCGATGCCGT
Source organism: Enterobacter sp. BIDMC93 (assembly GCF_001037805.1). Lineage (NCBI taxonomy): Bacteria > Pseudomonadati > Pseudomonadota > Gammaproteobacteria > Enterobacterales > Enterobacteriaceae > Enterobacter > Enterobacter sp. BIDMC93. The sequence goes on along the minus strand of NZ_KQ089962.1, from coordinate 2,728,294 downwards.
ACGCGTAAAGCGCGGATCGACGACGATCAGCGTCGCATCGTTGTTGTTTTTTGCTTCCATCGCCCAGCGGAATCCCACCGGATGGGCTTCAGCGGCGTTACCGCCCATTACCACCACGACGTTAGCGTTTTTGATATCAACCCAGTGGTTGGTCATCGCACCGCGACCAAATGTTGGAGCAAGACTTGCTACCGTTGGTCCGTGTCAGACGCGCGCCTGGTTATCAACCGCCAGCATGCCGAGGGAGCGCACAAATTTTTGCGTCAGCATGCCGGTCTCATTACTTGCCGCAGAGGCACACAACATCCCGGTGGAGGTCCAGCGGTTTACCGTGATGCCCTGCTCGTTCTTCTCAATAAAGTTGGCGTCGCGATCCGCTTTCATCAGTTTTGCAATTCGGGAGAAGGCTTCGTCCCAGGAGATACGCTGCCATTTGTCAGAGCCCGGCGCACGATATTCCGGGTAGCGCAGACGGTTTTCACTGTGGACGTAGTCCAGCAGCCCCGCCCCTTTCGGGCAAAGCGCCCCGCGGCTCACCGGATGGTCCGGGTCCCCTTCAATATGATAAATCGCTTCTTTGGCGTTCTTTGCGCCATCACCCAGGCTATACATTAATAGCCCACAACCCACGGAGCAGTATGTGCAGGTGTTACGGATCTCTTTCGCGCGCAGCAGTTTATAGTTGCGTGCCTGAGCCAGCGCCATTTTGGGAGCGAATCCCAGCATTGCGGCTGTTGTTCCGGCCATACCGCCCGCGCAGATTTTAAAAAATTGTCTGCGGCTGACGTCCATTGCTGTCCTCGTTATCTGATAAGACTTCGCGCCGCAAACTAACAGCAAAGCCCCTGTTTTTTTTGCGTCAAATCAAGGTCGCCAGACTTCGCCCCCTTAATAGTCACTGCCGGTACGATTTGCTAATCCTTTCGGGTTAACAGGCTCTTTGAAAATTCGCCAGGTGTAGCAAATAGATGCTATAAGTTTTCCCTTTGATTTTTAGAAGACTGGCAGGGTAATGGACAGAAAAAGAGCAACGCTGACAGGCCTGGCGGCCATATTGTTGTGGAGCACCATGGTGGGTCTCATCCGCAGCGTCAGTGAAGGACTGGGCCCGGTGGGCGGCGCGGCGATGATTTACACCGTCAGCGGGCTGTTGTGTCTGGTGACGGTGGGTTTTCCCGATCTTCGGCGTTTTTCCATGCGCTATCTCATTGCGGGCAGCATCCTGTTTGTCAGCTATGAGATGTGCCTGGCCCTGTCGCTGGGGTATGCCGCGACGCGCTCACAGGCGATTGAAGTCGGTATGGTCAATTATCTGTGGCCAAGCCTGACGATTGCGTTCGCGATTTTGTTCAACGGGCAAAAAACCACCCTGTGGGTGATCCCTGGGCTTCTCATCTCGCTGTTGGGGGTGTGCTGGGTTTTAGGTGGCGAAAACGGTCTGCAACTGAATGACATCATGCAGAACGTCGTTTCCAGTCCGCTAAGTTATGGGCTGGCGTTTGCTGGCGCTTTTATCTGGGCCGCCTACTGCACCGTCACCAGCAAGTATGCCAAAGGGCAAAATGGCATTACCCTTTTCGTCCTGCTGACCGCCCTGAGCCTGTGGGTCAAATATGCCGTCAGCGATCAGCCCGAAATGGTGTTCAGCGTCCCGGTTGTGGTGAAGCTATTGATGTGCGGGGTTGCGCTTGGCTTTGGCTACGCCGCCTGGAATATCGGTATTCTTCACGGTAACGTCACGGTGCTTGCGGCTGTCTCTTATTTCACGCCAGTTCTTTCCGCCGCACTGGCGGCTATTCTGCTGAGTTCTCCGCTTTCACTCTCATTCTGGCAAGGGGCATTGATGGTGTGCGCCGGATCGTTACTGTGCTGGTATGCCACCCGCAAATAGCATTTTTATTTTTGCCGGGTACCGAATATACCCGGCAAAATATTAACAATATTTTAATATGTGATCACACCCTCGAATATAATTCGTAACATTAGAGAGTAATTAAATTTCTGTATAGAGTGCTGTAAGAAAGCCAGAGTCGTTGTGGAAATTGACATAAACTGACAACGCAGGTAATTAATTCAGCGCCAATATTCCCGCGCTATATAGCACAAAGTGCAATAGTTTATTTCTGAATATTTCTGTTAGAAAACAGGTTCTGGTTTCCCGAGAAATTTATAATCAACTGTTTTAAAAAAGGTTATCCTGACACATGCTTTGACATTCCCTGCCAAACCCTTTTAATCCCACCAAAAAACTAAAACGTCCGTCAACTATTCACAGCCATATTATCTTGATTGGTTAATAATCACTTTATGTCTATATATTAACCTGACTGGCCGATTTAAGGGCAATTTATCCGATCAGGATCACACTAATTGAAATTATCTTTAATATTTTGAAACTTATTATTGAAAGCAGTCTACGGAATTTTAAAAATAGTCTGCCATTGACGATAAGCCTCGTTTAAAAATCGCTCAGGTGGCTTAGGAAATACCTAAATAAAATTATAAGGATTATTTAAGATGAAACTTAAATTAGTTGCAGTGGCAGTGACTTCCATGTTGGCAGCTGGCGTTGTTAACGCGGCTGAAGTTTTTAACAAAGACGGTAACAAACTGGATCTGTACGGCAAAGTTACTGGTCTGCACTATTTTTCTGATGATGCTGGTAGCGACGGCGACAAAACGTATGTTCGTCTGGGCTTCAAAGGTGAAACTCAGATCAACGATCAGCTGACCGGATACGGTCAGTGGGAATATGAGTTCAAGGGCAATCGCTCTGAAGCTCAAGGTTCCGACGGCAACAAAACCCGTCTGGCGTACGCTGGTCTGAAATTCGATGAATTCGGTTCCTTCGACTACGGTCGTAACTACGGTGTGGCTTATGACATCGGCGCATGGACTGACGTTCTGCCAGAGTTCGGTGGCGATACCTGGACGCAGACTGACGGCTTCATGACCGGCCGTACCACTGGCGTTGCAACCTACCGTAACACCGACTTCTTTGGTCTGGTTGACGGCCTGAACGTGGCTGCTCAGTACCAGGGTAAAAACGACCGTGACGATATCACCGAATCCAACGGTGACGGCTGGGGTCTGTCTTCTACCTATGAATTCGACGGCTTCGGTGTGGGTGCGACCTACGCGAAATCTGACCGTACCGACCGTCAGGTTCGTGCTGCAAGCAACCTGAACGCCGGTGGCGAAAACGCAGAAGTCTGGGCTGCTGGCCTGAAGTACGATGCGAACAACATCTACCTGGCAACCACCTACTCTGAAACCCGCAACATGACGGCGTTCGGTAACGGTCACGTTGCCAACAAAGCGCAGAACTTCGAAGTTGTGGCTCAGTACCAGTTTGACTTCGGTCTGCGTCCGTCCATCGCTTACCTGAAATCCAAAGGTAAAGACATCGGTTCTTATGGCGACCAGGACCTGGTTGAATACGTTGACGTTGGCGCGAGCTACTACTTAAACAAAAACATGTCCACCTATGTTGATTACAAAATCAACCTCGTGGATGACAGCCAGTTCACCAAAGATGCCAAAGTGGCTACCGACAACATCGTAGCTGTAGGTCTGACCTACCAGTTCTAAGATCTGTTAGTTCAAAAGGCCAGCCCTCGCGGCTGGCCTTTTTTATTACTGCTGCCCTCCGACCTTCGCCAGACTAAACCAGATCCCGACCGCCAGAATCAGCAGCATGCCTCCCGCACTGCCCAGGGCCACGCTGTGCGAGGTGATGAACGCGGTTTTCGCCGCCTTCATCACCGGCTCGGCCAGAGACGGCGACAGCTCCTGCGCCACCTTCATCGCTTCACCGATGGACGACGAGGCTTTATCTGTCAGCGACGCGCTCAGCCCTTGCGGCAGTACAATAGACGCCGAAAAGCTGCGGGTTAACAGCAGACCGAAAATGGCGATCCCCAGACCAGCACCCAGCTCGTAGGACATGGTTTCGATCGCGCCTGCGGCGGCCGCTTTCTCTTTCGGCGCGGCAGCCATGATCGCTGACGTCGATGCCAGCAGTGCGCTGGCGGCACTGAAGCCCAGCAGCACCATCAGGCTCCACGCCTGCCACTGTTGGGTGCTGAAATCGAGCGTCGACAGGCCGATAAAACTGACCGCGCTAAGCCCCATGCCTCCGGCCGCGACAATGCGCAGCCCCAGACGCCCGACCAGCACACCCGCGATCGGCCCGCTAAATCCGCTCGCCACCATCACCGGCAGCATGAATATCCCTGCTTCAAACGGCGTAAAACCATGCACGAACTGCAACTCCTGCGCCATCAGCAGTTCAAAGCCCACCAGCGCAATCATGGCGGTCATCGCCATGACCACGCCGCTTAAAATAATGCGATGGCAAAACAGACGCATGTCGATCATCGGCACGCGCGCGCGCAGCTGGATACGGACGAAGATAAACAGCATCACCGCCCCGGTAAGCAGCGTACAGGCCACCATCCACGGCGACAGCACCCCTTTCAGGGCGATTTTGGCGCTATAGACCAGCAGTAAAATCGCCACAATCAGCATAATGGCATGGCTGATATTGAGCGGCTGCTCGGGCCGCCCCTGCTGAGCAGGCACCAGGCGCGCAGCAAGCGAAACCACGATCAGCACGATCGGCACGTTAATCAGGAACACCGACCCCCAGTAAAAGTGCTCCAGCAGCATGCCGCCAATCAGCGGGCCAAACGCCGCGCCGCCCGACCCAACGGCAGCCCAGACGCCGAGGGCGATATTACGGTGCCGCACGTCAATAAACAGGGTGCGGATCCCTGCAAGCGTAGCCGGAATGATCATCGCCGCGCCAATCGCCAGCGACGCGCGGGCGGCAATCAGCCAGCCCGCGGACGGCGCAAAAGCCGCCGCTAACGATGACAGGCCAAACAGCACGCTGCCGATCATCAGCAGGCGCTTAAAACCTATGCGATCGCCCAGCGCGCCCATCGGCAGCACCATTCCCGCCATCACCAGCGAGTAAATATCAATAATCCACAGCAATTCGTTGCCGCTGGCACCCAGCGTCATGCTCAATGTTGGCGCCGCCACGTGCAGCACCGTCGCGTCAATCGCCACCGGGATATACACCAGCACGATAATCACTAACGCTAACCACTGACGAAACATAAATTTCCTTTTCAGTTAAAAACTGGACACATGTCCAGAATGCGATCCTACGTAAAGTTGAACACTTGTCCAGCTCTTTGTTACACTCGTTTCGTTGCCATTGAGAGTGAGAAATTATGCGTTATCTGAGCAAGGACGAGCGGCGGGAAGAGATCCTCCAGGCCGCGATGCGCGTGGCGCTGACCGAAGGATTCGCTGCGATGACCGTGCGCCGCATCGCCACCGAAGCGGGCGTCGCCACCGGGCAGGTGCATCACCACTTTGCGTCGGCGGGCGAGCTTAAGTCGCTGGCGTTTGTCCGGCTGATCCGCGATTTGCTGGATGCTGAAATCGTTGGCGAAAACGCCGGCTGGCGCGAGCGCCTGCATGCCATGCTCGGCAGCGATGACGGCGGGTTTGAGCCCTACATTCGACTGTGGCGGGAGGCGCAAATTCTCGCCAGCCGGGATAGCGATATCAAAGGCGCCTACGTTTTGACTATGGAGATGTGGCACCAGGAAACGGTCGCGATTATCCGCGCTGGGGCGGAGGCCAACGCCTTTACGCTTGCTGACCAGCCGGAAAATATCGCCTGGCGTTTAATTGGTCTGGTATGTGGCCTGGATGGCATATACGTATTAAATATGCCTGAAATGGACGACGCGGCATTTAATAAGCATCTGGATAAGCTTATTTCCCTCGAATTGTATTAATACTCCCATCGGGGTATTAATTTCCGCAAATAGTTACAATTAGTAACACATAAAGCGAACCCTGATTCCCATTCCAAACTCAGGGATTCGCTTTTTTATCTATCCTTTCAGATGTATCCCATAACATCCAAAAATTTCTACAAACTGCCGAAAGGTATCTTTCTGTTTTCACTTCTTTTTTCTCTCCATTTGGGTAAGCAAGAGGGTGATATGTCACATCAAAGCGAGAAGAGTAATCAGCATCTGTTGAGTAACTGGAAACCGGAAAACGCGCAATTTTGGGAGAATAAAGGGAAACATATCGCACGTAGAAACCTGTGGATTTCCGTGGCGTGTTTGCTTCTCGCGTTTTGTGTATGGATGTTGTTTAGCGCTATTGCGGTAAATCTTAATAAGGTCGGATTTAATTTCAGCACCGATCAGCTTTTTATGCTAACGGCATTACCTTCTCTTTCCGGCGCGATATTGCGTGTCCCCTACTCTTTTATGGTGCCGATATTTGGCGGACGTTACTGGACCGTGTTAAGTACCGTTATCCTGGTCGTACCCTGTGTCTGGCTTGGGATCGCCATCCAGAATACCGCCACGCCTTACTGGGTCTTTATCATCATCGCACTGCTGTGCGGTTTTGCCGGCGCCAACTTCGCTTCCAGCATGGGAAACATCAGCTTCTTCTTCCCGAAAGCCAGACAGGGCAGCGCGCTGGGCATTAACGGCGGGCTGGGTAACCTGGGCGTGAGCGTGATGCAGCTGGTTGCGCCGCTGGTGATTTTTCTGCCGATGTTTACCTTCCTCGGCGTTCACGGCGTCCCCCAGGAGGATGGCTCGACGATGTGGCTGGCGAACGCGGCGTGGATCTGGGCCCCGCTGCTGATTCTTGCTACCCTTGCGGCGTTTTTTGGCATGAACGACATCGCCAGCTCGAAAGCGTCCATTGCCAGCCAGCTTCCGGTGCTTAAGCGCTTTCACCTCTGGCTGCTTAGCCTGCTTTATCTGGCAACCTTCGGCTCGTTTATCGGTTTCTCGGCAGGCTTTGCTATGCTGTCGAAAACCCAGTTTCCGGACGTAAATATCCTCCACCTCGCCTTCTTTGGCCCGCTGATCGGCGCTCTGGCGCGTTCGGCTGGCGGAATGATTTCAGACAGGCTGGGCGGCGTACGGGTGACGCTGATCAACTTCGTTTTTATGGCCATCTTTAGCGCCCTGATTTTCCTGACGCTCCCCGGGTCTGGTTCAGGCAGTTTTATGGCCTTCTATCTGGTCTTTATGGGCCTGTTCCTCACCGCAGGCCTGGGCAGCGGCTCGACCTTCCAGATGATCGCGATTATCTTTCGCCAAATCACCCTCGACCGCGTGAAAAAACAGGGCGGGAGCGACGAACAGGCACAGCATGAAGCGGTGACCGAAACGGCTGCCGCGCTGGGCTTTATCTCTGCCATCGGTGCGGTAGGCGGGTTCTTTATTCCCAAAGCCTTTGGCACATCCCTGGCGATGACCGGTTCCCCGGTGGGCGCCATGAAAGTCTTCCTCGTGTTTTACATCGTCTGCGTGCTCGTCACCTGGCTGGTGTACGGCCGCAAATCCTCACAAAAATAATAACTACCTCTTCGCCGGAGCGTGATGTCTCACCCTCCGGCCATGCTATCGAAGCAGGAGAAATGTCATGAGCAAACTGTTGGACCGCTTCCGTTACTTCAAAACAAAAGGCGACAGTTTCGCCGATGGGCACGGGCAGGTGTACCACACCAACCGCGACTGGGAGGACAGCTACCGTCAGCGCTGGCAGTTCGACAAGATTGTGCGATCCACCCACGGCGTTAACTGCACCGGCTCCTGTAGCTGGAAGATTTATGTCAAAAATGGCCTGGTGACCTGGGAAACCCAGCAGACCGACTACCCGCGCACCCGCCCTGACCTGCCTAACCACGAACCTCGCGGCTGCCCGCGTGGCGCAAGCTACTCCTGGTATCTCTACAGCGCCAACCGTCTCAAGTACCCGCTGGTACGCCGCAGGCTGATCGAACTCTGGCGCGAGGCGCTGGCGCAGCATACCGATCCGGTGCTGGCCTGGGATGCCATCCAGAACGATCCGCAGAAAGCGCAGAGCTACAGGAAAGCGCGCGGAAAAGGCGGTTTTATCCGCTCAAACTGGAAAGAGCTTAACCAGCTGATTGCTGCCGCCAACGTCTGGACCATCAAAAACTACGGCCCGGATCGGGTAGCCGGTTTTTCCCCCATCCCGGCCATGTCGATGGTCTCTTATGCCGCCGGTACGCGCTATCTCTCCCTGCTCGGCGGCACCTGCCTGAGCTTCTATGACTGGTACTGCGATCTGCCACCGGCGTCGCCGATGACCTGGGGCGAACAGACCGACGTGCCGGAATCCGCGGACTGGTACAACTCCAGCTATATCATTGCCTGGGGGTCGAACGTGCCGCAGACGCGCACCCCGGACGCCCACTTCTTTACCGAAGTGCGTTACAAGGGCACCAAGACCGTCGCCATTACGCCGGACTTCTCGGAGGTGGCGAAGCTCAGCGACCAGTGGCTGGCCCCCAAACAGGGTACCGACAGCGCCCTTGCCATGGCGATGGGCCATGTGATCCTTAAAGAGTTCCACCTCGATAACCCGAGCGAGTACTTCCTCAACTATTGCCGCCGCTACACCGACATGCCGATGCTGGTCCTGCTGGATGAACAGGCTGACGGTCGCGTGGTGCCGGGCCGCATGCTGCGCGCGTCGGATCTGGCCGACGGGCTGGGTGAAACCAATAATCCGGAGTGGAAAACCATCGCCTTTGACGTGGCCGGAAATCTGGTGGCGCCGAATGGTTCCATCGGCTTCCGCTGGGGTGAAAAAGGCAAATGGAACCTGGAGTCGCTGGCTGCGGGACAGGAAACCGAGCTGACGCTTTCCCTGCTCATCACCCACGACAGCGTGGCAGACGTGGCCTTCCCTTACTTCGGGGGCAACGAGAATCCGCATTTCCGCAGCGTGAAGCAGGAGCCGGTGCTGACGCGCCGCGTACCGAGTAAAACCCTGACGCTGGCCGACGGCAGCCAGAGACGCGTGGTTAGCGTGTACGATCTGGTGCTGGCAAACTACGGCCTCGATCGCGGTCTGGAAGACAGTAACGCGGCGACAAACTACGCCGAGATAAAAGCCTACACCCCGGCCTGGGGCGAACAAATTACCGGCGTCCCCGCTTATCTGATAGAAAAAATCGCCCGTGAATTTGCCGACACGGCGCACAAAACTCACGGTCGTTCGATGATCATTCTCGGGGCCGGTGTGAACCACTGGTACCACATGGACATGAACTACCGCGGGATGATCAACATGCTGGTCTTCTGCGGCTGCGTCGGGCAGAGCGGCGGCGGCTGGTCGCACTACGTGGGCCAGGAGAAGCTGCGCCCGCAAACCGGCTGGCTGCCGCTGGCCTTCGCGCTGGACTGGAACCGTCCGCCGCGCCAGATGAACAGCACATCGTACTTCTACAACCACGCCAGCCAGTGGCGCTATGAGAAGCTCACCGCACAGGAACTGCTTTCTCCCCTTGCAGACGCATCGAAGTTTACCGGTCACCTTATTGATTTCAACGTCCGCGCCGAGCGCATGGGCTGGCTCCCTTCCGCGCCGCAGCTCAACCTCAACCCGCTGCACGTGAAAGCTCGCGCCGACGCCGCCGGGATGTCGCCGCAGGATTACACCGTGCAGGCGTTAAAATCGGGTGATATTCGCTTCGCCTGCGAACAGCCGGACAACGGTAAGAACCACCCGCGCAACCTGTTCGTCTGGCGTTCTAACCTGCTCGGTTCGTCCGGGAAAGGCCATGAATACATGCTGAAATACCTGCTTGGCACCGAGAGCGGTATTCAGGGTGAGGATTTAGGCTCAACAGACGACGTGAAGCCCGAGGAAGTGGAATGGCAAACCGCCGCCATTGAGGGCAAGCTGGATCTGCTGGTGACGCTCGATTTCCGTATGTCCAGCACCTGCCTGTTCTCGGATATCGTCCTGCCCACCGCCACCTGGTATGAAAAAGACGATATGAATACCTCGGACATGCATCCGTTTATTCACCCGCTTTCCGCAGCCGTTGACCCGGCGTGGGAGTCCCGCAGCGACTGGGAGATTTACAAGGGCATCGCCAAAGTCTTCTCTGAAGTGTGCGTCGGACATCTCGGCACCGAAACTGACGTGGTGCTACAGCCGCTTCAGCATGACTCCCCGGGGGAGCTGTCGCAGCCTTTTGATATTCTGGACTGGCGCAAAGGCGAGTGCGATCTGATTCCCGGCAAAACCGCGCCAAACATTGCAGTCGTCGAGCGCAACTATCCGGAAACCTACGAGCGCTTCACGGCCCTTGGGCCGCTGCTGGACAAGCTCGGCAACGGCGGAAAAGGCATATCGTGGAACACCCAGAATGAGGTCGATTTCCTCGGCAAGCTCAACTACGTCAAGCCTGACGGCCCGGCGAAAGGTCGTCCGCGCATCGAGACCGCCATTGACGCTTCAGAGGTGATCCTCGCCCTTGCGCCGGAAACTAACGGTCAGGTCGCGGTCAAAGCCTGGGAAGCCCTCGGCGAACTGACCGGACGCGATCACACTCATCTGGCGCTGAACAAAGAAGATGAGAAAATCCGCTTCCGCGATATTCAGGCGCAGCCGCGCAAAATCATCTCCAGCCCGACGTGGTCCGGCCTTGAGAGCGAACACGTCTCCTATAACGCAGGCTATACCAACGTTCACGAGCTGATCCCGTGGCGCACGATTTCGGGCCGCCAGCAGCTGTATCAGGATCATGCCTGGATGCGCGCCTTCGGGGAGAGTCTGGTGGCCTATCGTCCACCGATTGACACCCGCAGCGTTACCCATATGCGCGAAATCCCGCCGAACGGATTCCCGGAAAAAGCGCTTAACTTCCTGACGCCGCACCAGAAATGGGGCATTCACTCCACCTACAGCGAAAACCTGCTGATGCAAACCCTGTCGCGCGGGGGGCCAATCGTCTGGATCAGCGAAACCGACGCGCGCGAGCTGGGCATTGAGGACAACGACTGGATCGAAGCCTTTAATGCCAACGGCGCCCTCACCGCCCGCGCAGTGGTCAGCCAGCGCGTACCGCCGGGCATGACCATGATGTACCACGCTCAGGAGCGCATTCTGAACATTCCGGGGTCAGAAGTAACCGGACGGCGCGGCGGGATCCACAACTCGGTCACCCGTGTCTGCCCGAAACCGACCCACATGATCGGCGGCTACGCGCAGCTGGCGTACAGCTTCAACTATTACGGCACCGTCGGCTCGAACCGCGACGAGTTCATCATGATCCGCAAAATGAAAAACATTAACTGGCTGGACGGCGAAGGTCGGGATCAGGTACAGGAGGCGAAAAAATGAAAATACGCTCACAGGTTGGCATGGTTCTGAATCTCGATAAATGCATTGGCTGCCACACCTGCTCGGTCACCTGTAAGAACGTCTGGACCGGGCGCGAAGGGATGGAGTACGCGTGGTTCAATAACGTCGAAACCAAACCGGGTATCGGCTATCCGAAAAACTGGGAAGATCAGGATGAGTGGCAAGGCGGCTGGATCCGCGGTATTCACGGCAAGCTGACCCCGCGCCTCGGCGGCAAAATGGGCGTGCTGTCGAAGATTTTCGCTAACCCCGTCCTGCCGCAGATTGACGATTACTATGAACCCTTCACCTTCGATTACCAGGATCTGCACCGCGCGCCAGAGGGCGATCACCTCCCTACCGCCCGCCCGCGCTCGCTGATTGACGGCAAGCGAATGGATAAAATCGAATGGGGGCCCAACTGGGAAGAGCTGCTGGGCGGCGAGTTCGAAAAACGCGCCCGCGACCGCAATTTCCAGAAGATCCAGAAGGAGATGTACGGCCAGTTTGAAAACACCTTCATGATGTACCTGCCGCGCCTGTGCGAGCACTGTCTGAACCCCAGTTGCGTTGCCACCTGCCCGAGCGGTGCGATTTACAAGCGTGAAGAGGACGGCATTGTGCTGATTGACCAGGACAAATGCCGCGGCTGGCGTCTGTGCATCAGCGGCTGCCCGTACAAGAAAATCTACTTCAACTGGAAGAGCGGCAAGTCAGAGAAGTGCATCTTCTGCTACCCGCGCATTGAGTCCGGCCAGCCGACCGTCTGCTCGGAAACCTGCGTCGGGCGCATCCGCTACCTTGGCGTGCTGCTGTATGACGCGGACCGCATTGAAGAGGCGGCCAGCACCGAGCATGAAACCGATCTGTACGAGCGCCAGTGCGACGTGTTCCTTAACCCGAACGATCCGGCGGTGATTGAGGAAGCGCTGAAACAGGGTATTCCGCAGAACGTCATCGACGCGGCACAGCGTTCCCCGGTTTACAAAATGGCGATGGACTGGAAGCTTGCCCTGCCGCTGCATCCGGAATACCGCACCCTGCCGATGGTCTGGTATGTGCCGCCGCTGTCACCGATTCAGTCCTACGCGGACGCGGGTGGTCTGCCGCAGAGCGACGGCGTGCTGCCTGCCGTAGAAAGCCTGCGCATTCCGGTGCAGTACCTGGCAAACATGCTCAGCGCGGGCGATACCGGTCCGGTGCTGCGCGCCCTGAAGCGCATGATGGCGATGCGCCACTACAAACGCTCCCAGACCGTGGAAGGCGTGACCGACACCCGCGCCATTGAAGAAGTGGGCCTGACCGAAGCGCAGGTTGAGGAGATGTACCGCTATCTGGCTATCGCCAACTACGAAGACCGCTTCGTGATCCCGACCAGCCACCGCGAAATGGCGCGCGACGCCTTCCCGGAGAAAAACGGCTGCGGCTTCACCTTCGGCGACGGCTGCCACGGCTCCGACACCAAATTCAACCTCTTCAACAGCAGCCGCATCGACGCGATCAACATCACCGAAGTGCGCGAACACGGGGAGGGAGAATAATGCAGATCCTCAAAATCATCGCGCTGCTCATTGAGTATCCCGATGAGTTGCTGTGGGAAAACCGTGACGAAGCGCTTTCCCTGGTGGAACAGGACGCGCCCATGCTGCTGCCGTTTGCGCAGCAGCACCTGAGCGCCCCGCTGCTGGATAAGCAGGCCGAATGGTGCGAAGTGTTTGAACGCGGGCGCGCAACCTCGCTACTGCTGTTCGAACACGTTCACGCCGAGTCCCGCGATCGCGGTCAGGCGATGGTCGACCTGATGAGCCAGTATGAGAAAGCCGGCCTTCAGCTTGACTGCCGCGAGCTGCCGGACTATCTGCCGCTCTATCTGGAATATCTCAGTATCGTCAGCGATGACGAGGCGCGTGAAGGGCTGCAAAACGTCGCGCCGATCCTGGCGCTGATTGGTGGCCGCCTGAAACAGCGCGAGGTAGCGCATTACCAGCTGTTTGACGCCCTGCTGACGCTGGCCGGAACGCGCCTTTCCAGCGACAGCGTGGCGAAACAGGTGTCCGGTGAAAAACGGGATGATACCCGTCAGGCGCTGGACGCCGTGTGGGAAGAGGAACAGGTGAAGTTTATTGAAGACAACGCCACATCGTGCGACAGCTCGCCGATGCAGCAATATCAACGACGCTTTAGCCAGGACGTCGCGCCGCAGTACGTGGACGTCAGCGCCGGAGGCCCAAAATGACACATTACCTGAACGTGTTTTTCTATGACATTTATCCGTACATCTGCGCCACCGTGTTTTTCCTTGGCAGCTGGTTGCGCTACGACTACGGGCAGTACACCTGGCGCGCCTCGTCGAGCCAGATGCTCAGCAAGCGCGGTATGAACTGGGGCTCTAACCTGTTTCATATTGGCATTCTGGGGATCTTCTTCGGGCATTTGTTCGGCATGTTAACCCCGCACTGGATGTACGCCTGGTTTTTACCCGTCGCGGTTAAACAGCAGTTAGCCATGATTGCGGGGGGGATTTGCGGGGTGCTGACGCTGATTGGCGGGTCGATGCTGCTGATCCGCCGCCTGTTCAACCAGCGGGTGCGTGCCACGTCCACCACGCCGGATATTATCATCATGAGTATCCTGCTGCTTCAGTGCATCCTTGGGCTGTCGACCATTCCTTTCTCCGCCCAGTATCCTGACGGAAGCGAGATGATGAAGCTGGTCGGCTGGGCGCAGGGGATCGTGACGTTTAAGGGAGGCTCGTCAGAAATGCTGAGCGGCGTCGCACCGATCTTCCGCGTGCATCTGGTGCTGGGGATGACGATCTTCCTTATCTTCCCGTTCACCCGTCTGGTGCATGTTTGGAGCGCGCCGTTTGAGTATTTTACCCGTCGCTATCAGGTGGTGAGATCGCGCCGTTGATTTTGTCGGGTGGCGGCTTCGCCTTACCCGACCTACGTTTCAAGCCGCTGTAGGCCCGGTAAGGCGTAGCCGCCACCGGGCTATTTCCCTGCCTGTGGATGCGTATCAAACCCCGCCATCACGGCCGTCAGCTCGGCCAGGGTAAAGCCGTGCTTCGGGTCATCAACGCCCAGGCCAAACCGCGCCTGCATCAGCTTATACAGCGCCTCCGCATCCGGCAAATGGATCTGCTCCTCCACATGCCCGTTCTGCCAGTGGGTAAAATTAAAGTTGGTCAGCGTCAGCTTGCCCCCGTCCGGCAGGTGGCGACACATCAGCAGGTGATGACGGAAATGGGACTGCGGCCAGTGCGCCGACCAGAAGTTTCCCATCACGTAATCGTTGAAGCACTGGGTCGCCAGGTCGAAGTGGTACATTGACTGCCAGTGCTCGTGATGGCGGAATTGCAGTACCCAGTCGTTACCCTCGCTCAGCAAACGATAACTCCCGTGCGGGGTTTCCTGTTCCTCGTTGGCGATCAAACGAATCGGCGCCGTCAGCGTTTGTCCGCCAAATCCCACATCGGCGATCCAGCGCTCGCCGTTCAGCTCAACCAGCAGCAACCGGTGCGTACGCGGCGGCATCTGCGACGGATTAGCCAGCACAACCCGCCCCAGCACGCTGCGCACCGTAAAACCGACTTCGCGCAACACCCGCTCAAACAGGCCGTTTTGCTCGAAGCAATACCCCCCCCGACGCGCGGTGACCAGTTTATCCACCAGACACCCGTCGTCCAGATGGATTTCCCGCGGCAAAACAACATCGATATTTTCGAAAGGGATTGCGCAGTTATGGTGTAAATGCAGCCCCCGCAGGGTATCGATATCAACCTGCACGGGCTGCTGCCAGCCCGTGCGGGCGAAATAAGCACTCAGAAATGGGGACATGATTTGCTCCAGGATGTGATATCCCCTGTTTATAAACTATTTTCCCTTATGCATATGCGCAAAAGTGCTTTTTCGTCATACTCATCGTGTACATGAGGAGATCCTATGAACCACTTTCGCCCTGTTGAATTACGCCATGCCAGCCGTCTTCTGAATCACGGTCCAACCGTGCTCATCACCAGCCGGGATGAGACCATCGATCGTCGCAACGTCATGGCCGCCGCATGGTCTATGCCGGTGGAATTTGAGCCCCCGCGTATCGCGATTGTGGTAGACAAAAGCGCGTGGTCACGGGAGTTGATCGAACGCAGCGGGAAATTCGGCATTGTGATCCCCGGCGTGGCGGCAGCCAACTGGACCTGGGCGGTCGGCAGCGTCAGCGGGCGAGACGAGGATAAATTTAACTGCTACGGGATCCCGGTTATTTATGGCCCTGAGCTTGGCCTGCCGGTTATAGAAGAGAAATGTCTGGCGTGGATGGAGTGCCGGTTATTACCTGTAACCTCTGCGGCAGAGAAATATGACACCCTGTTTGGCGAAGTGGTTTCCGCCGCGGCGGATGAACGCGCATTTGTCGCCGGACGCTGGCAGTTTGACGGGGATAAACTGAATACGCTGCATCATCTGGGAGCGGGCACGTTTGTCGCGAGCGGGAAAATGGTGAAGGCGCTGGATTAACGCACCTCAAAAAAGAAAAGCCCTCTTCCTGAGGAAGAGGGCTTTTTATTACTTCACACGCTTCGCAATAATCTCATCCGCCACATTCCGCGGAGCTTCCGCAAAATGATGGAATTCCATCGTATACGTCGCGCGACCCTGGGACATCGAGCGCAGCGTGGTGGCGTAGCCAAACATCTCAGCCAGCGGGACGTCAGCGCGAATAATCTGGCTGCCGTACTGTTCTGCCATTCCCTGCACCAGGCCGCGACGGGAGGAGAGATCGCCCATAATGTTCCCGGCGTACTCTTCCGGCGTTTCCACCTCAACGTGCATCACCGGCTCAAGAATAACCGGATCCGCCCGCCTAGCGCCCTCTTTGAAGCCGAGGATCGCCGCCATGCGGAAGGCCATCTCCGAGGAGTCAACGTCATGGTAGGAACCAAACGTCAGGGTCGCTTTCACATCCACCACCGGATAGCCCGCCAGCACTCCCGTATTCATGGCTTCTCGCAAGCCTTTTTCCACCGACGGGATGTACTCCCGCGGCACCACCCCGCCTTTGGTGGCATCTTCAAACACAAAACCACTCCCGGCGGCTAACGGCTCAAGGCTCAGAACCACATGACCGTACTGCCCTTTCCCGCCGGACTGTCGGACAAATTTACCTTCAATATCCTTCACCGCTTTACGCAGAGTTTCACGGTAGGTGACCTGCGGACGACCAATGTTCGCCTCAACGCCAAACTCACGCTTCATGCGGTCAACGATGATCTCCAGATGCAACTCGCCCATCCCGGAGATAATGGTCTGTCCGGACTCTTCGTCCGTGTGCAGGCGAAACGACGGATCCTCCGCCGCCAGGCGCTGTAGGGCGATCCCCATTTTCTCCTGATCGGCCTTGGTTTTCGGCTCAATCGCCAGCGAAATAACCGGGTCCGGGAACTCCATCCGTTCAAGGGTGATCACCGCATTCGGGTCGGTCAGCGTGTCACCGGTGGTGACGTCTTTCAGCCCGACACAGGCCGCGATATCCCCTGCGCGCAGTTCGTCCACCTCATGGCGATCGTTGGCATGCATCAGCACGATGCGCCCGATACGTTCTTTCTTACCCTTCACCGGGTTGTACACCGCGTCGCCTTTACGCAGTATGCCGGAATAGACGCGGATAAAGGTCAGCTGGCCGACGTACGGATCGCTCATCAGCTTGAAGGCCAGCGCCGAGAACGGTTCATCATCGCTTGGGTGGCGCTCGGCGTGCTGTCCGTCTTCGTCAACCCCATCAATAGCGGGCACGTCCAGTGGGGACGGCATCAATTCAATTACCGCGTCGAGCATGCGCTGCACGCCCTTGTTCTTGAAGGCGCTGCCGCACAGCATGGGCTGTATTTCACCGGAGATGGTCCGGACGCGCAGCCCCTGGATGATTTCCGCTTCATCCAGTTCGCCCGTCTCAAGGTACTTATCCATAAGCTCATCGCTGGCTTCTGCCGCAGCCGAAACCATTTTTTCTCGCCACGCCTGGGCGGTACTCAGCAGATCGTCAGGCACTGGCGCATAGCTGAACGCCATGCCCTGCGTCGTATCGTCCCACAGAATGGTGCGCATCTTGATGAGATCCACCACGCCGGTGAAGTGTTCTTCTGCCCCCACGGGGATCACAATCGGGACCGGATTGGCTTTCAGCCGCTCCTGCATCATCTGCACCACGCGGAAGAAATCCGCACCCGGGCGGTCCATTTTGTTGACGAACGCCAGACGCGGGACGTGATATTTATTCGCCTGACGCCAGACGGTTTCCGACTGCGGCTGCACGCCACCGACGGAGTCATAGACCATCACCGCGCCGTCGAGCACACGCATGGAACGTTCCACCTCAATGGTGAAATCCACGTGCCCGGGGGTGTCGATAATATTGATGCGGTGCGGTTCAAAGCCTCTGTCCATACCGGGCCAGAAACAGCTTACCGCCGCCGACGTAATGGTGATCCCGCGCTCCTGCTCCTGCGCCATCCAGTCGGTGGTTGCCGCGCCATCGTGTACTTCACCCAGCTTGTGGCTCATCCCGGTGTAAAACAGGATGCGCTCAGTGGTGGTTGTTTTGCCCGCATCGATATGCGCGGAGATACCGATGTTGCGATAACGTTCGAGTGGAATGGGTCGGGGCATGATATTTCCTTAAGTCTTCATGACTGGTTTGTGACGACCGGGATGGTCGCGTATTCGTTCGTTTGTTATAATAGTCCCATTGTACGAGTATTATCGAACTATTTTTTAACGGTTGACCTATTGTTGATATAGCTCAATCTCACGCGAGACGCAGGAAAACGATGATCCCAAACCACCCGGAACCTGAACAAATAGTGTTGGAAAATGTGCTGTTCGCCCTCGGCAACCCGCTGCGATTAGCGATTATCCGCAGGCTGGCCGACGGCAGCGAACTGAGCTGTAACGCGCTGCGCCCGGAAGAGGTGGTGAAATCTACTATGACTCACCACTGGCGCGTGCTGCGCGACAGCGGCGTGATCTGGCAGCGCCCGCAGGGGCGCGAGAATATGATCTCACTGAGAAGAGAAGATCTGGACGCCCGCTTTCCTGGGCTGCTGGCGATCCTGCTCCAGGCTAAGTAGCGGCAGCGTCCTCAAGACGATAAACCGGAATGCGCCGTGTTGTTCCGGTAAGGGTGTCGAACACCTCCGTATCGGACGTCACTATCCTCATCCCGGTCTTCCTTAACCTCTGCACGTCGGCGGCTATGCGCTGGAGGCCAAACCAGAAAAGCCCGTCAAGCGCGGTGACCGTAAGCCCCTGCTCCAGCGCCAGCTGGAGGCGCTCGCGGGGGGCTTTCACCTGCTGAGCGATTTGCCGGTAAGGCACTTCCGATCCGCCGGACGCATCGATTCGCTGAATACGGGTCTTCAGGTGGTAGGTAAATTCATCGGGAATGCCGTTCAAATCCCGTTTAAGGCTGTAGACGCAGCCAAACCGCTTGCCGTTGAACAGGACATTTTTTTGACTGAGCTGAAACTCATTTCTGATGCCATCAATCAGCTGCGGTGCGCGGGTAAGAAGTAACCGGAAGGGAAGCTCAAAGCTGGTCACATAATCCACGTTCAGCAGCGCGAGACGCAGCCGCTCTTCTGCCCCGGATCTCTGGTCATGACACTCGCGCATCACCTCGGCCCACTGGCGCGTCAGACGTTCCGGCTCACCGGCTTCGGTGAGGAGGTATTTTTCCAGATGATAATCGACTCTTCCGGTCATGTGGGGCATCCCGTCAATATGGATGCGGTAATTCTATCCAGCGCGGCAGGATTTATAAAGGGCGGAGCGCACCGGCATCCGCCCTGCCGGGCTACTGCTGGATACTCGACCGGTCCGAAATATCGCTGGCAGAAAAGGTTCTTGCAGTAGACGCGACCTGTTTTTTGCGTTTATACCGGTCCGGCTGGCCTTCAGGGCGGGTTTTGAACCGGCGATGCAGCCACATATATTGCTCAGGCGCCATCATCACGGCGCGTTCAATCGCTCTGTTCATTTGCGTGGCCACCGACGCTTTGTCGCCTCCCTGCAAGGTATCGCTAATATCTTCCAGAATAATCAGCTCATACCCTGTGCCATCTGCTTTTCTGCGCGGTACAAACGGGATCACGGCCGGTCTGGCACTTTTCACCAGCATGTAGCTCCCGGCAGTTGTCGCGGCGTCCGGGACGGCAAAAAACGGCACAAACACGCTATTCGTTTTGCCATAATCGTGGTCCGGGGCATACCACAGGATCTCGTTTTGCTTCAGCGCGCGGATCATGCCCTTCAGGTCATAGCGGTCAAGCATGGTTTTATTGGAACGCAGACGACCGCGCGTTTGCAGCCAGTCGAGCAACGCATTATTGTTGGGACGATACACACCAATACCCGCGTTGAGCATGCCAAAGATGCGTGCGCCTAATTCCAGCGTGAGAAAATGCATGCCAATGAGCACCACGCCCCTTCCTTGCGCCCGCGCCTGTTCCATATGTTCGTAGCCGGTCACGCTGAAGTGTTTCCGTACGCGCCAGTCTGGCCAGAACCACGCTATCCCCGTTTCGATGACGCCCATTCCAACCGATTCAAAATTACGCTCAAGTAAACCCTCGCGCTCGTCCTCTTTCATATCAGGAAAGCAAAGCTCAAGATTTCGTCTGGCGATCTCCACGCGGCGTGGAAGCAGGCGCATAGCCAGACGCCCAAGCCCGTGACCTGTTTTCAACAGCAGCGGGTACGGAAGCTGAACCGTGCACCAGAGCGCGGCAATGCCTGCCCAGCTGAGCCAGTAACGAGGATGAATAAAGGCGAGTGAAAACTGAGGTAATTTTGTCATGGAAAAATTATCCTTTTACTAATTTGTACTTAATCTGGTGCAGTTGCAGTGCTTACCTGCTGATTTAACGAATATTGTTCGGAAGGATGAATTGTAGCGGAATCGTTATGGTTTTTATTATCGATTTTTGCGAAAGGGAATAAAAGCGAGGAGCGCCGGGTGATATTGCACCACCCGGCAGGCAAGTTACATCGAATAACCGGGCTTCTTAATCAGTTCATCCAGTTTCGGGCCGATCTCGGTATCCCAGACCTGCGCCTTCCAGTCAGCTTCCTGAACCTCCTGAAGCGCCACGGAGATTGAGCGATCTTTGCTGTTCAGATGACGGGCGATCGCTTCGGCGATATCCGCCGCCAGGGCCGTTTTTTGTTCGTCAGTCAGATCGCGTGGAAAACATTTGATATCAACGTGTGGCATGGGCAGGGCTCCTTTTATAGGTGAGCGTTCCACGTTATCAGATTATATCGTTAGCTTTTAGCACCTTGTGCAGTTCCGGCAGCGCGCAGACGGCATCCGCGACGGCGGTAATATTAGGCGTGTTAGTGGCAAACCACTCATGACGTGGCCCCCAGGTACGCGCAACGGCAATATAGACGTCAAGCAGCGTCAGCTGTTTGCCAAACGCAAACGGCGAGGCGCTGAGCTGGCTGTCGAACCACAGATAGAGCGATTTTCGGTACTCAATGCAATTTTTCTTCAGCTGTTCCGGGGCATCAGGCACCCAGCGTTCCGGGTAATCTGCATACGTAAAGGTGGGATAGACGTTCGCCACAAACCAGATGAGCAGGCGCTGAAACTGCTGGCGCTCGGCCTGCCCTACGGGCGGCGCGAGGTCGGGACGTCTGTCGAGCACCATCAGGGCGATCGCTGCGGTTTCCGTCACGATCGCCCCGTTTTCCAGTTCCAGCGTCGGCACCTGGCACAGCGGGTTCAGTTTCAACAGCAATTCGCGCTGCGGGCCGGGCTGGTCAAACCCGTCCACGTTGACGAACTGATACGGGATGTCTGCCAGAGTCAGCATCACTTCACTGATTGCCGATCCCCAGCCGGGTACGCCATAGAGTTTGATCATGTTGCCCCCTCAGGGATGAAAACCCTAAGTGTAGAGCACCATTAGTAGGTTATCCCGGGCGGGTTAACGTCAGAAGACGTCACCGCTTCGCCCGCCTCCCCCCAGCGCGCCAGCACCTTTTGATACTCCCCGCGCTTAATCGCACCGTCCAGCGCAGCCTGCAACGCATACACCAGCCCATTACCTTTTTTGGTTGTGGTGGCGACATAGGCTTTCTTCGGCCCTAATCCCACGACGCGGGTTTTGCCGGTTAAGGCGGCTTTGTAGGCCGAAACGGACTGCGGTCCAAAGAAAACATCCGCCCTGCCGGACTGAATATAAAGAGTGCCTGAGGCGTCGTCGGTCAGATAAAACGGCAACGCAGGCTCGCGCCCGGCCTTTTTATTCTCTTCGTTCCAGCCCAGCAGAATACGTTCCTGATTGGTGCCTGACCCGACAATCACCTTTTTACCGGCCAGATCTTTCGCACGGGTGATCGACTGTACGTTGCTGGTGGATTTCACCGAGAAGGCGAGGGAATCGACGCGATAGGTCGCAAAATCAAACTTCGCCTTACGTTGCTCGGTGACGGCGATATTCACCAACGCCACGTCATAGCGCCCGGAAGTGATCCCCAGCGGCCAGTCTTCCCACGCCGTTGGCACCAGCTTCAGCTTCAGCCCCAGACTGCCCGCCAGCAACCGGGCGATATCCGGGTCGCTGCCAATACGGGTGCGGTTATCACTGGCCAGCAGCGCCAGCGGCGGAGAATTCAGCGCTGAAATCACCACCGTGAGGGTCCCCGGCTCAACAAATTTATAGTTCGCCGGGATTTTCGCCACTGCCTGTTGATCAACCGTCACCGGCAGCGGCTGTTCGTTGGCCTTTAAATCAATGCTGGCGTAGCTCGCCGTCGTGAAGACCAGCCCCGCCAGGAGTCCATATTTCATCTGCGCTCCTTACAGCACTTTTGAGAGGAACTGGCGCGTTCGCGGATGCGACGGTCGGTTTAACACGTCGTCGCTGCTGCCCTGCTCCACAATTTTACCGTCGACCATAAATACCACCTGGTCCGCCACTTCCCGGGCAAAACCGATCTCATGGGTGACCACCACCAGCGTCGTGCCGGAACGGGCGAGCTTTTTAATCACGTCCAGCACTTCGCCAACCAGTTCTGGATCCAGCGCCGAGGTGGGTTCATCAAACAGCATCACGCGCGGGCGCAGCGCCAGCGCGCGGGCAATGGCGATACGCTGCTGCTGGCCGCCGGAGAGGTGACGCGACCATGCATCAGCTTTATCGCGCAGTCCGACCACATCCAGCAGGCTGTATGCGTTTTCAACAGCCTCTTTTTTACTGAACTTTTTATGCGCAATGGGTGCTTCAATCAGGTTTTCCAGCACCGTGAGATGCGGAAAAAGATTGAAGTTCTGAAACACGTACCCAACGTTGACGCGCTGTTTGAGGATCTCTTTCTCTTTTAGCTCGTAGAGTTTGTCACCCTGACGGCGATAGCCGATGTAATCCCCGTCAATCTGAATAAAGCCTTCGTCTACGCGCTCCAGATGGTTAATGGTGCGCAGCAGCGTCGATTTTCCCGATCCAGAGGGGCCAAGGATCACCGTCACGGAGCCCGGCGGGATCTCAAGCGTGACGTTATCGAGCGCTTTATGTCGGCCAAAAAACTTACTGACGCCGGTAATGGAAATGTGTCCTTCAGGAGAGGCTTGCATGAACAGGCTCCTGTGCTGGCGAAGCGGTGACGGAACGCGCGCGACTGGTCGCCCGGTTGTGGTTTACGGCGGAGCGGCGCTCGCTGCGGGCAAGTCCACGCTCAATAACATGCTGGATGGCAGACAGTACGGTGGTGATCACCAGATACCAGACGGCCCCCACCATCAACAGCGGGATCACCTCCTGTGAGCGGTTGTAGATCATCTGGATCGTGTAGAACAGTTCCGGCATCGCCAGCACGTAAACCATCGCCGTCCCTTTGGCGAGGCTGATGATTTCGTTAAACCCGGACGGCAGGATGGTGCGCAGCGCCTGGGGGAGAATGATGCGCACCGTGCGACGCCACGCCGGCAGCCCCAGCGCAGCGGCCGCCTCATACTGACCGTGGTCGACCCCAAGGAAGCCCCCGCGAATGATCTCCGCAGTATAGGCGCTCTGCACCAGCGTCAGCCCCACGATGGCGGTAGAAAACTGCCCGAGAACATTGATGGTTTCAAAGCTGCCCCAGGTAATGCCGGTAAAAGGCACGCCGAGAGAGAGCGTGTCGTAGAGATAGGAGAAGTTATAGAGGATAATCAGCACCACGATCAGCGGCAACGATCGGAACAGCCAGATGTACCCCCACGCCAGGCTGCTCAATAGCCATGATGACGAGAGCCGCGCCAGCGCCAGCATGCCGCCAATCACCACGCTCAGTACGGTGCTGATCAACGTCAGCAGCAGCGTCTGTCCGACGCCTTCGAGGATCACCGGGTCGAAGAACCAGCGGGCAAATACCGCCCATTCCCAGCGCGGATTAAAGGCCACGGACTGGATTACGACCGCCAGCACAAACAGCGCCACCACGGCGCCAGCAGCGCGCAGCGGATAACGTGCCGGGACCACTTTTATGGTTTCAACGTTGCTCATCGTCGCTCCTTATGCGGTTTTGCTGAGCGCTTCGCGGATCAGCGTCTTGGTGAAACGCAGCCGACCGTCGAACGGCGGCTGGCTATACTCTTCCGGATCACGGTTAAGATCGAACTGCGGCTGGAACCCCTGGCTGAGATAGAGCCGCACCGCCTCCGGCTGGCGAAACCCCGTGGTCAGGTAGATGCGGCTGTAGCCCGCCAGCACCGCCCGGCGCTCCAGCTCCTGTACCACGCGCGCGGCCAGCCCCTGCTGGCGCAGCGTTTTATTCGTCCAGATGCGTTTGATCTCTGCGGTATGTTCGTCGAAGGGCTTGTACGCACCGGTGGCGATGATCTCGCCATCGCGCTCCAGGACGATAAACAGCCCCTGCGGCGCCAGGTACCACTCTGTCAGCTCGACTTCCGCATCCTTTGAAAAGTAGTCGCCGTAACGAGCGGCGTACTCACCGAAAAGCCCCTCGATAATGGGCTGAAGATCGGCATCTTCCGGCGAAACGTCACGAAATTGTTCGCGCATAGCGCCTCCTTAATCGCCCAGACCCGCCGGGTTAACTTCGGAACTGGGGATACGCTCCACGCCTTCCCCCCAGCGGTTCAGCACTTTGTCGTAATCTCCGTTCTTGATCGCGCCGTTCAGCGCGGTTTGAACCGGCTCGACCAGGCCGCTGCCTTTTTTCAGCGTCACCGCGATATGCGCCGCCTTCGGCCAGCCGCCGTCGACGCTGCCGACCAGTTTGGTTTTACCGTTAAGCGCCGCTTTCCAGGCACCGATCACGTTCGGGCCAAAGTAGGCGTCCGCGCGTCCGGACTGAAGCGCCAGCGTTTGGGCCGCGTCGTCTTTGGTGTAGATCGGCGTAAAGGGTTTAAGCCCTTTTTTGAGGTTCTCTTCGTTCCATGCCAGAAGGATGGCCTCCTGGTTGGTGCCGGAACCCACGATGATGCGCAGCCCGGCGATATCCTCTGCCTTCACAAGCGAGTTGATCGGACTGGTGGATTTCACGTAGAAGCCAAGTGAATCCTTGCGGTAGGTGGCGAAGTCGAACTTCTCTTTGCGCGCTTTAGTGACGGTGATGTTGCTGATAGCCGCGTCGTATTTCCCGGAGGCAACCCCCAGCGGCCAATCCTCCCAGGAGGTGGGCACCACGTTCAGCTCCAGTCCGAGGCTGTCCGCTACCAGACGCGCGATGTCGACCTCACTTCCCAGCAGAGTTTTGTTGTCGTCGGAAAAGACCGTCAGTGGCGGTTGATTCAGTCCCGCCACCGCCACGGTAAATTTCCCCGGCACGGCAAAACGATAGTCTTTCGGCAGTTGCGCGATCGCATCGCTGTTTTTGGCGGTATTGATCGGCGTTTTATTGGCCTCAATGCTCACGCCGGTGCCGTTAATATTGACGTTCTCTGCCCAGACGGCAGGGGTAAAGGCCAGCGCAAGCGCCAGAATAAGCGATGATTTCTGCATAGCATTTTTCTCTTTTATTGTTGTGTGAACTGATTTTTGGGCTCGTCTAAGCCCAGACTTTCGCGCAGCGTGGTGCCGGGATAGTCGGTGCGGAACAGGCCGCGCGCCTGTAAAACGGGCACCACCTGGTCGACAAAGCGCGGGAAGGTGTCCGGCGTGCCGCCCTGAATGATGAAGCCATCCGCCGCCTTCTCTTCGAACCAGGCCTGTAAACCATCGGCCACCTGCTCCGGTGTGCCGGAAAAACGCGGGCGCGGCGATGCGGCTTCCAGCGCGACCTGACGCAGAGTTAAGTTGCGCTCACGGGCGTTACGCTTGATTTCATCGGTGGTGCTGCGGAAGCTGTTTTTGCCCAAATCGCCAATATCCGGGAACGGCGCGTCGAGGGGATACTGGCTGAAGTCGTGATGCTCGAAATAACGTCCGAGGTAATTCAGCGCATCATTAATGGAGACCAGTGCCGCCGTAGTTTGATACTGGTTTTCTACGTCATCGGCGTCGTTTCCAACAATCACGCTGACGCCCTGGAATATATGTAAATCCTCTGCGCGGCGGCCGTGACTTTCCAGCTGCTGTTTAACATCGCGGTAAAAAGCCTGGGCTTCTTCCCGCGTGTCATGGTGGGTAAAGATGGCGTCAGCGTGTTTTGCCGCCAGCTTTTTACCGTCGTCGGACGCGCCAGCCTGAAAGACAATCGGACGTCCCTGCGGCGTGCGGCCAATATTCAGCGGGCCGGAAATCTGGAAGAAATCACCGTGGTGATCAAGAGTATGCAGTTTCGACGCATCAAAGAACTTTCCGCTCTCTTTATTGCGGATAAAGGCATCCCCTTCCCAGGAATCCCACAGCCCCTTCACCACGTCGAGATACTCATCGGCAATGCGGTAGCGCAGCGCATGCTCCGGGTGTTTTTCGCGGGAGAAGTTCCTGGCTGACCCTTCCAGCGGTGACGTCACCACGTTCCAGCCCGCGCGTCCGTTGCTCAGGTGATCGAGGCTGGCGAACTGGCGTGCAACGGTGAAAGGCTCGCTGTACGAGGTGGATAACGTGCCGACCAGCCCCAGGCGCGAGGTGATACTCGCCAGCGCGGACAACACCGTCAGCGGCTCAAAGCGGTTTAAAAAATGCGGAATGGATTTCTCGTTAATATAAAGACCGTCGGCCACAAATATAAAGTCGAGCTTGCCCGCTTCTGCTTTTAAAGCCGTTTCTTTAACGAAATCAAAATTAATGCTGGCATCCGCGACCGCCGCGGGATGGCGCCAGGCAGACATATTTCCGGATGCACCATGCAAAATGGTCCCCAGCCGCAATTGACGATGTGCAGACATATTCACCTCAAATTAATTAAACGTGTTGCAGGGCTTTTTCCGCGAGCTGTGCAAAATAGCAGGCAGCGGGTTCGATTAATGCTTCGTCCGGGTTAAATGCCGGGTGATGTAACCCAAACGGACTGTTGCTGCCAATGCTGACAAACGCGCCGGGTATGTTTTGCAGATAGACCGCGAAATCCTCCCCGCCCATGTGCAGTTCCGCATGCCGGGTTTCATATCCCGCTTCGCGCGCGACCGAGGTGGCAAACCCGGCCCAGTGCTCATCGTTCACCAGCGCGGTGGGCCCGGCGTACCAGGTGATGTTGATTTGCGCGCTAAAGGCGCTGGCAAATCCGGCGGCGATTTCACCGACGCGCGCTTTCACGTTCTGCTGCACTTCCGTGCGGTGCGTGCGCAGCGTGCCCTCCAGCTCAACGCTTTCCGGCAGCACGTTCCAGGTATTCCCCCCGGCGATGCGCGTCACGCTCAGAACAACCGAATCCAGCGTGTTGACGTTACGGCTGGCTACGCTTTGCAGCGCGGTTACCAGCTGACTTGCCAGCACGATGGCGTCGTTGCCTTCATGGGGACGTGCGGCATGCGCGCCTTTGCCGGTCACGTGAATAACGAAGCGATCAACGTTGGCATAGAACGGGCCGCCGCGCGTGGCAAACTCGCCGACCGGCAGTGACGGCTCGTTATGCATCCCGAAAATCGCGCGTACGTCGCGTAACGCCCCGGCCCGCACCATGCTTTTTGCTCCGCCGAAATTCTCTTCCGCTGGCTGGAACAGGATCCGCACGCGACCGTTGAGCGAGGCTTCCCGCTCTTTCAGCTTTAGCGCGGCGCCGAGGATCACGCTGGTGTGAATGTCGTGTCCGCAGGCATGCATCACCCCGGCACGCCGGGAGCTAAACGGCACCCCGCTGCGCTCGTCGATGGGTAACGCGTCGATATCGGCGCGCAGCGCAACCAGTGCGTTGCCCGTGCCGATCTCCGCAACCAGCCCGGTCTGGAGATCGTAAGGCAGCGGGGCAATCCCGGCTGCCGTCAGCCACTCGCGCAGGCGCGCCGTTGTTTCGACCTCCTGACCAGAGAGTTCAGGGTTCTGGTGCAGCTCACGGCGCCAGGCAATCAGTTGTTCGCTAAAGCTCATACGGTAACCTCCCTGTCAGGACGCGCCTCGGCCAGCAGTCGCAGGGACTGTACGCGCGTTGCGCCATCAGCGACCGGCGTGTCGATGATAAATTCGTCAATCCCCCACTGCTGATGCAACGCGTTGAGCTGTTCAAGCACCGACGCCGCCGTTCCGGCCAGCAGAGACTGCGCCCGACGCGCGATGCGCACCGGTTCACTCCCCGCCTGCCGCGCAAAGGCGTAGGCCTGTTCTTCGCTGGCGACGGTGACGCGCTGTCCGTTTGCCAGCTCCACGCCCCACACTTCAACCTTCTGCGCCAGCGCATCGGCCTCAGCCTGGGTTGGGGCAACAATGGCCTGCACGGCCACAATCACCTCCCGGACGCTGTGTTGACGCCAGGCTGTGACGACCTCGCGCAGCAGCTCAGGATCGCCGTTCAGATGGGCGGCAAAGACAAAATGCCAGTCGAGGGAGGCCGCCAGCAGCGCGCTTTCTGTGCTGGCGCCCAGCAGAAACCCCCGGGCAGGCACCGGCGGCAGCGGCGTGGCGCGAACGTCCTCCTCCGCTGACTGATTTTCAGGGCGGATCCAGCGATCGAGCTGCGTCAGTTGTTCAGCAAAGCTGCCTTTTTCCTGCGGATTAAGGCCGTGCTGCAAGGCGCGGGTAGAGAGCGGCAGACCGCCGGGCGCTTTGCCAACGCCCAGATCAACCCGGCCCGGCGCAATGGCGGCCAGTACGTTAAAATTTTCGGCGACTTTATAGGGGCTGTAATGTTGCAGCATGACGCCGCCTGAGCCCACGCGAATACGTTTTGTTTGCCCGAGGATCCAGGCAATCAGCAGCTCCGGCGAGGGGCTGGCAAGCTGCGGGGTATTGTGGTGTTCGGCAATCCAGAAGCGGTGATAACCCAGCGTTTCTGCCTGTTGCGCCAGTGCTAAGGTTCGCGCCAGCGCATCGGCGGCTGTTTCGTGTTCTGCGACGGGGCTTTTATCCAGAATGCTGATTCGCCATGACATGTTGCGTTCTCGTTTGACTTAACATGTCGTCATTATTAAAGGTGGATTTCACCTCTGAGAAACAATTAATTTACATTTGGATTGCCGGAAAACGGCAATAGAGAGTCTGTCATCGGCGTGATTTGAGCGATGTAATGAGTCTTTCCGCATCCTGCCGTCGGGTAATGCGGAGAAAGCGAATGTGTGCGTACTGCGGGTTTTGTATATCCGCCTCATATCGTTTGCGGTTGCTGCGCCAGGTTTTGATCGTCCAGATGATAATAGAGTCCTTGCTAAGGAACGACCGACGAAAGCTTTCGCGGTTCCCCGTGCCGGGCCAGAGCTCCTGTTTGTGCCAGGCGCGTCTGGAGGCCCGCGTCACCGCCTGCCAGAGCGTGCGGATAAACCCACGATCTATCCACACCACCAGATCGACGTCGCGCCACTTAACGTCGCGTGTGCGGTTGTAATTCCCGTCCAGGACCCAGTCAGGCGAGGCGGCGAGCGCTTTTTCCAGGGTTGCAAGAAACTCATCATCCGGTGTTCCCTGCCAGTTCGCTCGCCAGTAAAGCCTGTCCATTTCAATGTAAGGGATAGCCAGCGCCTCCGCGATTCGCCTGCCAAACGTACTTTTCCCACTTCCGCTGGTGCCTATGATATTGATTTTCACCGTTCCGCCTGCACATGCTGAAGAAAACGGATCGAATCATAACGTTAATAATTTGTTTACGAAACGCCAGACTACTCGTTCGGATACTGCTCGTCGGTGACCTTCTCCAGCCATGCCACCGGACTCCCGTCGACGGCTTCTGCGATGGCTATATGGGTCATGGCCGTCTGCGCGCTTGCGCCGTGCCAGTGCTTCACGCCGGGTGGGATCCAGGCGATATCACCCTGATTCAGCGGTTCCGCCTCTTTCCCCCACTCCTGTAACCAGCCGCGCCCCTGCGTCACGATCAGCGTTTGTCCAAGAGGATGCGTATGCCAGGCGGTACGTGCGCCGGGTTCAAAGGTGACGGTCGCGCCGCCGACTTTTGCCGGTTCAGTCGCCTGGAAAGGCGCGTCAATGCGCACGCAGCCGGTAAACCAGGCCTCTGGCCCCTGAACGGAAGGTAACGAACCGCTACGGATAATTTTCATGATTAACTCCTCGTTTGCTGTTGCGTTAACAGTAGCGTAAAGCCATGGGGAGCATTAGAGTGCATAATCAGAAAGGAACCATGAATTCATTTCATAAATCGAGTAAACCGCCATGTTAAAAGACAACTTCAACGATCTGCTTTCCTTTATGGTCGTCGCCCGGGAGCGCAGCTTTACCCGCGCCGCGGCGCAGCTTGGAGTATCTCAGTCGGCGCTCAGCCACGCAATGCGCAATCTGGAAACGAGGCTGGAAGTCCGTCTGTTAACCCGCACCACCCGTAGCGTGGCCCCTACCGAGGCCGGCGAGCAACTCCTCATGCGCTTAAGCCCCCATCTGCTGGAGATCGAACAGGAACTCACCGCGCTGCGTGATACCCGCGACAGACCTGCCGGGAATATTCGCCTTACCGCCGGGGAGCACGCCATGTCTGCGGTGCTGTGGCCTGTGCTTAAACCCTTTATGGCGCAGTATCCTGACATCAACGTTGAAGTCACGGTGGACAATGGGCTGACTGATATTGTCGATGGCCGCTTTGACGCGGGGGTGCGTCTGGGTGAGCAGGTGGCGAAAGATATGATTGCCGTTCGTATTGCGCCGGACATGCGCATGGCGGTCGTCGGGTCGGCAGAGTATTTGCAACGTTTCGGCGTACCGGAAACGCCGGAGCAGCTTGATCAGCACCGCTGCATTAATATGCGCCTGCCCACACGCGGCGGATTATATGCCTGGGAATTTGAACGGGACGGACGTGAGCTGCGCGTGCGGGTTGACGGCCAGCTGATCCTCAACAGCCTGCCGCAGCGCATCGATGCCGCCGAAAACGGTCTGGGGCTGGCGTACGTCCCGGAAGATGCGGTTCAGGACGCCCTTGCTGAGAGCCGGTTAGTGCGTGTGCTTGAAGCCTGGTGCCCGGCTTTTACGGGATACCATCTGTATTATCCGAGCCGCCGCCAGCACACTACCGCCTTTGCATTACTCATTGCAGCCCTGCGGCATTCATAGTCTCTACCTATAAGTAACTATTAAGTAAACCTGATGATTAAATCAGCATTCGCCGACCTTTTTGCCTAAAAAAACGCCACGATTCAGCGCGTTGTGATCCCCGTCTGCTCTGACCACATGATTTCCTTCGACGTGCATCACTTTCGGCACGGTTATATTTTGCGTCGCTTATCAATTGCGGGTAGGATGCCTCGCCATGTTTTGCCTTATCCATACACAGAATGACTGGAAAGGCAGCATGTGTCTGCGCAGAAGCAATCGTTTGTTTCGACATCTGCCAGGCAGGACTATCACGTTAATGGTTCAGACAGGCAAACAGGTAACTCAATGAAAACAAGCAATAAAAGCGCAGCCGATCATCATGCTGCGAAACGTCGCTGGTTGAACTCTCATGAAGAGGGCTATCACAAGGCGATGGGCAACCGTCAGGTGCAGATGATCGCCATCGGCGGCGCTATCGGTACAGGTCTGTTTTTAGGTGCAGGCGCACGTCTGCAAATGGCTGGCCCCGCTCTCGCCCTGGTCTATCTGGTGTGCGGGATCTTCTCTTTCTTCATCCTTCGCGCCCTCGGCGAACTGGTACTCCACCGCCCTTCCAGCGGCAGCTTTGTCTCTTACGCCCGCGAGTTTCTTGGTGAAAAAGCCGCGTATGTCGCGGGCTGGATGTACTTCGTTAACTGGGCGATGACCGGTATCGTCGATATCACCGCCGTTGCGCTGTACATGCACTACTGGGGCGCGTTTGGCGATGTGCCGCAGTGGGTTTTCGCCCTTGGGGCGCTGGCAATTGTCGGGACCATGAACATGATAGGCGTGAAATGGTTCGCCGAGATGGAGTTCTGGTTCGCACTGGTGAAGGTGCTGGCCATTGTGATCTTCCTGGTGGTCGGAACCGTATTCCTCGGTACCGGTAAACCACTGGACGGTAACGCAACCGGCTTCCATCTGATTACCGATAACGGTGGTTTCTTCCCGCACGGCCTGCTGCCTGCGCTGGTGCTGGTGCAGGGGGTGGTGTTCGCCTTTGCTTCCATCGAACTGGTCGGTACGGCGGCAGGCGAATGTAAAGATCCGCAGACGATGGTGCCAAAAGCCATCAACAGCGTGATCTGGCGTATCGGTCTGTTCTATGTGGGTTCCGTGGTGCTGCTGGTGCTGCTGCTGCCGTGGAATGCATACCAGGCGGGGCAAAGCCCGTTTGTAACCTTCTTCTCTAAGCTGGGCGTGCCGTACGTGGGCAGCATCATGAACATCGTGGTACTGACCGCCGCGCTCTCCAGCCTGAACTCCGGGCTCTATTCGACGGGCCGTATCCTGCGCTCCATGTCGATGGGAGGCTCTGCGCCGAAGTTTATGTCGAAGATGAGCAGGCAGCAGGTTCCTTATGCGGGGATTCTGGCCACGCTGGTGGTTTACGTCTTTGGCGTGTTCCTGAACTATCTGGTGCCGTCCCGCGTATTTGAGATCGTTCTGAACGTGGCTGCACTGGGGATTATCGCCTCCTGGGCCTTTATTGTGGTCTGCCAGATGCGTCTGCGCAAAGCGATCAAAGAAGGCAAAGCGGCTGATGTGTGCTTCAAGATGCCGGGCGCACCGGTGACCTCCTGGCTCACCCTGCTGTTCCTGTTCAGCGTGCTGGTACTGATGGCGTTTGACTACCCGAACGGTACTTACACCATCGCGACGATTCCACTGCTGGCGGTTCTGCTGATTGCTGGCTGGTTCGGCGTGCGTAAGCGCGTTCACGAGATCCACAGCACCGCGCCGCTTCATCACGACGATGAAAAGCACGACGCACCGCTGGTAGAAGAAACCTCGCGTTAATAAAAAAGCCGGGTGGCGGCTTCGCCTTACCCGGCCTACATGTCATGGTTTTGTAGGCCCGGTAAGCGCAGCGCCACCGGGCAATTCCACCATCACAGCGCGATACGAATCACATCGTCAGGCTGGGTCGCTTCCTGCTGACGGGTTGATTTCTGTTTCACCGTTACGTACAGCGTTTTACCGTCCGCAGACAGCGCCAGGCTGTTCGGGTAAACCGGGGTATCGTAGGTCCTGGTCACTTTGTAGGTTTTGGCGTCAATCACGCTCACCTTGCCCGCCTCGCGGTGCGTCACATAGGCTTCGTTACGCGCCGGGTTAAACAGTACGGCCAGCGATGCTGGCGCGGCGATTTTCTGCATCACGCTACCATCTTTCAGATTCACCACCAGCACTTCTGGCTGTTTTGAATCCGTCACAAACGCACGCTGGCCGGCAGTGTCCAGGCTCAGGTTCAGGTAGAAGTGCTCTTTTCCGTCATCCTGCACTTTTTTACGGCTAAGGATTTTGTTGGTTGCCGTATCAATGGTCACCAGCTCGCCGTCCGCATTGGTGGTATACAGGCGTTTTGCCTTCGCATCCAGCGCCAGCCCGGTGCTGAACGTGCCGGTGTTCGTGATGGTGTCCTTCAGCTTCAGCGTTGCGCCATCAACAACCCAGATCACGCTCTGCTTGCCGATGCCGGTAATGTATACCGTATTGGTCGTGTCATCGGCCACCAGCTGGCGCGGCTGAAGCGGCTTCACCGTGTCGCTACGCTTGCGATCGTCCAGCACCAGGCGCCCTTTCACCTCGCTCGTTTTGGCGTCAATCGCCGTCACGGCGCTGTTGACGGTGTTACCGAACCACAGCGTCTGGGTGGCGTTATCGATCGTGGCGCCAAACGGCTTGAGATCGTTATGAATCGCCTGCGTCACTTCCAGCGTGACCGGATCCAGACGATAGACCACGCCGCCCTTATCGGTTTTGCGGCTTTGTGACGTCGCAACCCACAGCGCGTTTTCCTGCTGGCTGACGGCCATTTCATACGCGCCCTTGCCGACCGCTTTGCGCAGCATCTCTTCAGCGGCATGAACCTGGAACGTACCGGCAAACAGTAAAGAGCCCAACAGCAGAGACCCACGCAGGCGCGGCGAGCACAGATGACGTAAAGACATAACAATTCCTTTTTAAATGAGGAGATTTACCGCTGACATCACTTCCGGTGGGCAAAGTCATCGCTTTGCCGTTATTTTAATGAGAATAGTAATCATTAATGAGTTGAATGTGGAGTATTTCTTTCCTTCAAAACCTTACATTCACGAAATGTGCGGTTATAGTTTTCATAACATTTACAAAGGATTTAACATATATACACAGGTTCCAGTTGATTTGGTTCGAATTTTTCTTAACCGGTTTACTCCATGAAAATTATTACTGCCCGTAAGGCATCACTACCACTGCTCTTCGTTCCCGTCATTTTTGGCCCGCTGAGTGCGATGGCCGCGGATGAACAGACCCTGATCGTCAGCGCCACGCCGCAAACCGTCTCCGAACTGGACACCCCGGCCGCAGTCAGCGTGGTGAGCGGCGAGGATATGCGACATGCCACACCGCGCATCAACCTTTCTGAATCCCTTGGGAGCGTACCTGGCCTGCAAATCCAGAACCGCCAGAACTATGCTCAGGATCTGCAACTTTCCGTTCGCGGATTCGGCGCGCGTTCGACCTTCGGCGTACGCGGGATCCGCATGTACGTGGACGGCATTCCGGCAACCATGCCCGACGGCCAGGGGCAGACGTCTAACATTGACCTCAACAGCATTCAGAGCGTCGACGTGCTGCGCGGCCCCTTCTCTGCCCTGTACGGCAATGCCTCCGGCGGCGTGATCAACATCAACACCCAGACCGGACAACAGCCAGCCACAATTGAAGCCAGCAGCTATTACGGCAGCTACGGCACCTGGCGTTACGGCATGAAGGCCACCGGTGCGGTGGGCGACGGGACTCAGGCTGGGGATGTGGACTATGCGGTATCCACCACCCGCTTCACCACCCATGGCTATCGCGACCACAGCGGCGCACGGAAAAACCTCGCCAACGCGAAACTGGGCGTGCGCATTGATGATGTCAGCAAGCTAACGCTGATTTTTAACAGCGTGGACATGAAAGCCAACGATCCGGGCGGACTGAGTTATCAGGAGTGGCAGAACAACCCGCGCCAGTCACCCCGTGGCGATCAATACAATACGCGTAAAACCATTAAGCAGACCCAGGCCGGGATCCGCTACGACCGCCAGCTGAGCGAACAGGACGACCTCAGCGTGATGATGTACGCCGGTGAGCGTGAAATGACCCAGTACCAGTCCATTCCGGATACCACGCAGACTGAAAATCCAGCGCATTCGGGCGGCGTAATTGATATGCAGCGCCACTATCAGGGTATTGATACCCGCTGGACCCACCGCGGCGAGCTGCTGGTGCCGGTAACGTTTACCACCGGCCTTAACTACGAAAATATGAGTGAAAATCGCCGCGGGTATGAAAACTTCGTGATGAACAACGGCGTGCCGGATTTTGGCGTGAAGGGTAACAAACGCCGTGACGAACGTAACCTGATGTGGAACCTTGATCCCTACCTGCAAACCCAGTGGCAGCTCACGCAAAAGCTGTCCGTTGAGGCGGGCGTGCGTTACAGCTCCGTCTGGTTTGACTCCAACGATCATTACATTACCCCGCAAAACGGCGATGACAGCGGTGACGCCAGCTACCATAAATGGCTCCCGGCTGGTGCGGTGAAATACGCCGTGACCGACGCCTGGAACCTTTATGCCGCGGCGGGACGTGGATTTGAGACCCCGACCATCAACGAACTCTCCTACCGTTCTGATGGCAAAGGCGGCCTCAATATTAATCTGCAACCGTCAACCAATAACACCTATGAGATTGGCAGCAAAACCCGCATCGGCAATGGCATCCTGACGGCGGCGCTGTTCCGCACGGATACCGACAACGAGATCGTGGTGGACGAAAACAAAGATGGTCGCACTACCTACAAAAATGCGGGGAAAACGCGCCGTCAGGGTGTGGAAATTGCGCTCGACCAGCAGTTTGCCGAAAACTGGAAGCTGAAAATGGCGTGGACCTATCTCGATGCGACCTACCGTACCAACGTCTGTAGCAATGCAGACTGTAGCGGCAACCGGATGCCGGGGATTGCCCGTAACATGGGGTATACGTCGTTTGGCTGGGAGCCTGAGGAAGGCTGGTACGCGGGGGCAGATGCCCGCTACATGAGCGACGTGATGGCAAACGACACCAATACCGCCAAAGCGCCCTCTTATACCGTGGTCGGTCTGAATACCGGGTATAAACTCAATTACGGCAAATGGGGAATGGACATCTTTGGTCGCGTCGATAACCTGTTTGATAAAGAGTACGTCGGTTCAGAGATTGTTAACGCTGGCTACAATCGCTATTACGAACCCGCCCCTGGCCGTAACTATGGAGTGGGCCTGTCGGTCTCTTATCGCTTTGAGTAAAACATTTTCCGGCAGCGCACGTTGCCGGTAAAAAATAACATCATTCCCGGTAGCCTTAAGCGCCGGGAATATACTCAGGGAAGTTTAAAACGAATAAAAAAATAAGTGCGCCAGTGCGATCCTTAACTGTAGTATTGCCGTTGCAGGAGGATATTAGCTTCATCAATGGCTCGGTCGATCGCTTCCCGACTGGCCGTCACGTCCCTTTGCTCAAGCGCAGAAAGCAGATCGGCATAATGGTAAGTCGTTGCAGGGATATCTTTCATCTCTTCGTGCAGGTAGTTGATACACGGACCAATCCGTACCCAGAGCTGCTCAATCAGCGAGTTCAGGGTCGGCATTTCGGCATACTGATAAAGCGTAAACCGGAACACGCGGTTGGCATGGATCGCCTTCTGCACGTCGCCCTGATGCATGGCGGTGCTGAAGTTATCTGACAGCGCGCGTAATGCATCCAGTTTGGTCTCGGTCATATTCTGACACGCCGCCGCAACGGCCATCGGCTCAAGCTGTTTTCGAATGGCGTTAATTTCGTTATAACGCTCCAGCGTAACCTCTGGCACCAAAAACGCCTGAGCAGGCGTGGCCTGTAATGCGCCTGCCGACACCAGGCGCAGCAGGGCTTCGCGCACCGGTGTGATGCTGGTGCCTAATTTATCCGCAATCTCTTTCGTGATGAGTCGAGCCCCAGGTTTTAATGAGCCCGTAATTAACGCTCCCTTTAAACTGTTCTCAACTTGCATCGTCAGACTGATTCTTTGTGCTTTTTCCAGGTTTTCCAAATCAAGCATGTTTAATTCCCGTAGCCAAAACAAAATGCCATTTTCAGCGACTGTTTAAAAAAACATCGCCGGTTTGATATATCCTGTATCGTCATGCCTGGTATGAAGGGCGCGCGTTAAAATAAAAATTGTTCAATTAATATTACGTTTACCACTTCTGGCTCAGCTGGGCCGATGGCGCGCAATGCTTATGGATTAATTAAAGACAATATATCGTATCTTCACAAATAATTATGGCGGACTTTGCCCGCCATAACCGATGCTCTGTTTAGTCCGCCGCCACGCGGATCACGACCTTGCCGAAGTTTTTCCCTTCCAGCAGCCCAATCAGCGCCTCCGGCGCCGCGTCCAGCCCTTCGGTGACCTGCTCGCGATAGTGAATTTTGCCTTCCTTCACCCAGCGTCCCATTTCCTGCTGGAACTCGTCGATACGATGACCATAGTCCTGAGCGATGATAAAGCCCTGCATGCGGATGCGTTTTTTGAGGATGGTCCCCATCAGCAGCGGCAAGCGATCCGGACCATCCGGCAGGTTGGTCGCGTTGTAGCCGCTGACCAGTCCGCAAACAGGTACGCGCGCGGAGGTATTCAGGAGCGGCAGTACGGCGTCAAAGACTTTACCGCCGACGTTTTCATAATACACGTCAATGCCCTGCGGGCAGGCTTTCGCCAGCTGTTCGGAAAAATCATCCGCATGGTGATCCAGGCAGGCGTCGAAACCGAGCACGTCGACCGCATGACGGCATTTCTCCTCCCCGCCGGCCACGCCGATAACCCGGCACCCCTTGATTTTACCGATCTGCCCCACCGTTGCGCCGACCGGCCCCGTGGCTGCCGCCACGACAAGCGTTTCCCCCGCCTGAGGCTGGCCGATATCAAGCAGCCCCATATACGCGGTGAAGCCCGGCATTCCCAGCACGCCGAGTGCCCATGAAGGGTGCGACGGGTTTTCGCCCAGCCTGACCAGTCCTTTCCCGTCGGAAAGTTCATACTCCTGCCAGCCGCTGTAGCCCAGAACCCACTCGCCCTCTTTATAATCCGGATGGCGGGAGGTCTCGACGCGGCTTACCGTGCCGCCCACCATCACCGCGCCAATCTCGACAGGAGGTGAATAGGATGGGGCATCGCTCATACGGCCACGCATGTACGGATCAAGCGAGAGCCATACGGTGCGTAATAACACCTGCCCCTCTGCGGGCGAGGGGATCGGCTGCTCTTCCAGGCGGAAATTTTCGGCAACCGGTGCGCCGTGTGGACGGGAAGCCAGTACCCAGCGTCGGTTTTGCGTAGTTGATTGACTCATTCATCGCTCCTTACAGCTGAAAATGTCATTCAAGTCTGGCACGTTATCCTGCGGATCGCCTTTGCATTATGAGCCGGACTGATTAAGCCGCACGACCAGATAAAGGCACGATTCATCCGTTTCGTTAATAAACCGGCAGTCGTTCGGCGGCCCGAGTTCCAGACAATCTCCGGCCTTCATTTCATGGCGGGTGTCCCCCTCCAGAAAGACCAGTTCACCTGCCTGCAACCAAATCAGCTGTCGCGCCAGCGCATAAGAGGAGGCGGGCATCGGCACATCGCTGCCCGCGGGCAGTTCCACCTGGACGAGGTCAATAGGCATATCGCTGCGCGGCGACACATGACGACGTAAATAGTGGGTTTGCGGATCGCGCCAGACGGGCTGGTTCGCCAGACGTAACAGTTTGCCCTCCTGCATTTCCGCGCGCGCAATGAGCGTAGACATGCTAATACCGAAGGCACCGGATAACCGGGCAAGCAGCGTCGCCGTTGGGCTACTGTCCCCCCGTTCAATCTTATGGATCATGGCGCGTGAAATACCTGCCCGTTCGGCCAGTTCGCTTAATGACCAGCCCCGCGACTCGCGTTCAAGGCGTATGCGGGCGCTAATGCGTTGATTCATATTGTCTGTCATTGTGTTCATGACGTCATACTATAGTGTACGGATGGTTTTTCGGGGCAGTTTGGTGACAAAAAAATAGGGATTTTGTCGTAGCGATGCAACACAAGAACTGTGTAATATTGTGAGTGAATCGTACTACTATAGTAAACAACACAGCCAGAGGTTAACCATGATCGTTCGTCATGCCTGCAAAGAAGATTGTGCCGCTATCGGTGAAATTTATAACCATGCGGTGCTGCACACCGCCGCCATCTGGAACGATACAACTGTCGACACCGATAACCGTATTGCATGGTTTGAGGCGCGCACGCTGTTGGGTTATCCGGTGCTGGTCAGTGAAGAAGAAGGTGTTGTGACGGGATACGCCTCATTTGGCGACTGGCGAGCGTTCGACGGTTTTCGCCATACGGTGGAGCACTCGGTTTACGTTCATCCCGATCACCAGGGCAAAGGCATCGGTCGGCTGCTGATGACGGAATTAATCAAGGAAGCCCGCCAGATTGGTAAACATGTGATGGTTGCCGGTATCGAGGCGCAGAACCAGGCGTCGATTCATCTGCACGAAACCCTGGGCTTTGTTACCACCGGTAATATGCCGCAGGTGGGAACCAAATTCGGTCGCTGGCTGGATTTAACCTTTATGCAACTCCAGCTCGATGAGCGCAGCGATCCGGATGCTCTGCCATGAATCAATCGTTGACGTTAGCGTTTCTGGTGGCCGCCGGGATTGGGCTGGTGGTACAAAACACCCTGATGGTGCGCATTACGCAATCCTCTTCCACTATTCTTATCGCCATGCTGCTGAACTCGCTGGTGGGGATTGTGCTGTTTGTCAGCATTTTGCTGGTGAAAAATGGCCTGGCGGGGTTTAGCGAACTGGCGTCAACGGTGCGCTGGTGGACGTTGATCCCCGGCCTGCTGGGGTCATTTTTTGTCTTTGCCAGTATTAGCGGGTATCAGAATGTGGGCGCGGCAACGACCATTGCCGTGCTGGTAGCAAGCCAGCTGATTGGCGGCCTGGTGATGGACATCCTCAAGAGCAACGGTGTCCCCCTGAGGGCGCTGGTTGGCCCGGTCTGCGGCGCAGTGATGCTGGTGGTCGGCGCCTGGCTGGTGGCACGGCGCCAGTTTTAACCCTTACAGGATAGTCCCACCCTGCGTGAGGTGGGCAAGGCGCGCCTCCGCCTCTTCTTTATGCTGCTTACCATGATGCGCAAT
The DNA here is from genome assembly GCF_001037805.1 of Enterobacter sp. BIDMC93. Taxonomy (NCBI): domain Bacteria; kingdom Pseudomonadati; phylum Pseudomonadota; class Gammaproteobacteria; order Enterobacterales; family Enterobacteriaceae; genus Enterobacter; species Enterobacter sp. BIDMC93. Next base: position 2,688,208 of record NZ_KQ089962.1, on the reverse strand, counting down.
CGCGGTACGCAGGCGCTGCTGCTGGGTATAGCGATCTTCACGGCTGAGCTCTGCATCGTCGCTTAATTCGATCAGCAGTTCGTTCATGTGGGTAATTATGCTCTCTTCGATGGCGGCATCGACGCGGGCGATAACATCGTTTAAATGTGACATTGTCACTCCTTTCCAAATGCCCGGTGGCGCTACGCTTACCGGGCCTACGGGTGGTAACTGTAGGCCGGGTAAGGCATAGCCGCCACCCGGCAAGAATACGATCAGTTCAGCTTCGCTTTCGAGAAGTCACTGCCCATCAGACTCACGCTGTACCCGGTCACGTTGCTGCGGGTCGCGTAGAACGTTTTGCCGTTAGCTAACGCAATCCACGGTGCCTGCTGGTAGAAAATCTCCTGTGCCTGGCCATACAGCTTCGCACGTTCGTCCGGGTTGCTGGTCAGTTTGGCCTTTTGCACCAGCTCATCATACCCCTTATCACACCAGCGCGCGGCGTTAGATCCGGTTTTGATGCTGTTACAACCCAGCAGCACATCGGCGAAGTTGTCCGGATCGCCGTTATCAGACATCCAGCCGAACAGCGCGGAATCATGCTCGCCTTTACGCATGCCGGAGAGATATTCCCCCCACTCGTAAGAGACGATTTTCGCCTTCACGCCCACTTTCGCCCAGTCAGCCTGGATCATCTCCGCAATGCGTCGCGAGTTCGGGTTGTACGGACGCTGAACCGGCATGGACCAGAGGGTCACTTCCGCGCCCTTCTCCAGACCCGCCTGCTTCAGCAGCGCTTTCGCTTTTTCCGGATCGTAGCCGTAATCCTTAAGGTCTTTATTAAAGCCGAGCATGTTCGGCGGGATCGGCGATTTAGCGACCGTACCAGACCCCATAAAGACCGCGTTCACAATGGCCTTTTTGTCCGTCGCGTAATTCAGCGCCTGGCGCACCAGCACGTTATCAAACGGTTTTTTCTCCGTGTTAAACGCCAGGTACCCCACGTTCAGCGCATCCACCGAGTGCAGCGTCAGGTCTTTGTTTTTCTTGATCGCTTCAAACTGCACTGGCGACGGCGCAGGAATGATCTGACATTCGTTCGTTTGCAGCTTCGCCAGACGCGTCTCAACGTTTGGCGTGATGGAGAAGATCAGGTGTTTGGTCGGCACCTCTCCCTCCCAGTAGTTCGGGTTGGCGACGTAGCGGATCAGCGAATCCACCTTGTACTGCTGAAGCACATACGGCCCGGTGCCGATTGGCCAGGTATCCACATTTTCAGGTGTCCCCTTTTTCAGCATCGCGTCCGCGTACTCGGCAGAGAGGATCGAGGCGAAGTCCATTCCCCAGTCGGCCAGGAACGCCGCGTTGGGTTCGCTCAGCGTGAACTGGACGTGATAATCGTCGATTTTTTTCACATCCTGAATGAGCTTGTCGAGGCCCACGTCATTAAAGTATTCGTAATTGCCCTGGGAAACATTGTGATAGGGATGCTTAGGGTCTTTCTGACGCATAACGGAGAAAATAACGTCATCAGCGTTAAAATCACGGGTCGGTTTGAAGTATTTATTGCTGTTGAATTTTACCCCTTTACGCAGGGTAAACGTGTATGTTTTGCCGTCTGGCGAAATGGTCCACGACTCGGCCAGAGAAGGCACCGGCGTGTTTTTTACCGGGTCGAAGTTAATCAGACGGTTATACAGCGTTTGCGAGCTGGCGACAAACGAGGGGCCAGAGCTGGCGATCTGCGGGTTAAACGACTCCGGCGATGCCTCGGAGCAGTAGATAATGGTGTCTTTGTTTGCCGCCCATGCGGCGCTTGCCGGTAGCAGCGCGCTCAGCGTGAGGGCGAGCACGGTTTTCCCTGTAGACATGGTTATTACCCTTTCGGTTTTATTATAGTGAACAGTAATAACAGCACAGACGTTTTGGCCTGACAAATAACGAATCACTATCAGGTTATTCTAAAGCCGTACATTTCGCTGGTTTTAGCATCAGCCCGCAGAAACCGATTTGCCTTAAGGTTCATTATTCGTCAAGCACAACCGTCACGATCAATGCCGCAAGAAATCGTCCCTTTTGTCGTCTCCTCCGCCGTTTGCTTGCTTACCTGTTTCGTTACAGTAATGGCGTGAAGAAGTCTACAGGACCAAATCGTGGCAAAAACACTTTTACGCAGCGGTAATCTGGATGATTTTCAGGCCGTTGGCGGCGGCGGACAGGCCGTTTTTGAATCAGCGCTGCAAATCCGCGAAGCGCTTCGGTTGCGCAAACAGCAGGCTATTGTTGATTGCCTGGCCATTCCTCAGGTCAACGACGGCGGCGATCGCGTTGACTGGTACTCCCCGGTTGAGGGAACCGTCTCCAGCTGGAAGGCGGCGGATGAAGATGATCGTTATCGCGCCCTGCGCTATCTGGAAAACACGCTCGCCAGCGTGGAGTCGCTGAGTAAAAAATGCCTTCAGTCACCGAAAACGGCGCAGCAACTGTTTGGCTCTCTGCTCTCAAAAGCCTTTCAGTTTCCCGGTGAAAACTTTGTTTTCCTCGTGGATGGCAAGCCGGTGATCTGCTTCTGGGGCTTCGTCAACCTTAACGAAAACGCGCGCGACGACGTGCTGGACTGCCTGCGTGAATCGTTGATCCCTGAACCTGCACCCGAGATGATTAACGAACCTGAACCTGAACCGGAGCCAGAACCGGCCCCGGTGGTGACTTTTGAGCAGGCCGACGCGCCGCTTATTACGCCTGCGGCTACCGTCCGTATCACCGACGATGAGCTGTATACGCCAGAGCCGGTGCGCATGAACGCCGCGCCGCCAGAGCCCGCACCGGCGGCCATACAGAAAAAACGTTGCTCCCCCCTGTGGTTGCTGCCGGTTGCCGCCGTCATTATTGCAGCCATCGCCACCCCGCTGCTCTGGCCAAAACAGGCCCCGATCGCAGCGCCTGTTGCCACACCAGCGCCAGTACCCGTCGCCATTGCTCCGGCCCCCATAAAGACGGTTGAGCCGCTTGAACTGAAACTCCCGCTGCACCAGGCCGAAGTGGTAGAGCCGAAGGTGAAAACGCCTGCCCCGGCAGCCGAACCGGTGGTCATTACCGCGATACCGAAAGATGCGATGGTGATGGAGGCAAACCAGGTCAAAGCGGGGTTAACGCGCTTCCTGAACGGCACCTGGCGCGCGTTTCTCGATGTGCAGGATCCACTCACCGGCAAACCGCCGTCGCTGCGCTACCAGATCCAGAACAATAAAGGTTTCGCCCGGGTCGTGCATGGCGACAACATTGTCTGCCGGGTAGACGTCTTTTCCGGATTACACAGCAACGGCGAGCTGTTGATCAAAACGCGCGGAAACGCTCGTTGCACCGACGGTTCACGCTATCCGATGCCGGAAGTGACCTGTAAGGCAGGTGCCAGCGATGTGGCGGAATGTACCGCACGTTACGATGCCAACACCGTCGTTCCTTTGACGTTCAAGAAAGCAGGTGTTTGATCCTATGCTGGTTAATCTTTGCGACTATAAACAGAGCGTGACGCTGATTGCTAACAGCGGCGTGCAGTTTCTCGATTTTGGCCTGACTCCGCAGGACACCGCCAGCAACGGGCGTTTCGTGCGTAAAACGGCAAATGGCCCGCTGCTGCGTCTGGATTTTGACCTGGTTAACGGCCGGTACACGCTCCCTGCCACCGATGGCGGGCAGCCGGAAGTGGTCAAGCCTGAAAGCACCATTCCACTGCATGACTCCCTGACCGTGCTGGACGGCGTCTGGCTGCCGATCCCTTTCCTGCGCTTTAACCCGCCACGGACGTTTGTTGAAGGCCCGGATAACTGGGCGCGCGTCCAGGTACGAAAGCTTTCCACGCCCGACGCAGCTGGCAATACGCACCGGGTCACCGTCGCGCTCGACAGCCAGATTGCAGAGCATGCGACGTCTGCCCTGTCGCCGGTTGAAAACGATATCCTGAACGGCACGCGTTTCGCGCTCGCCTGGCGCGACAGTGAGGTTGAGAGTTTCCTCGACCAGACCTGGATTGACGGCTGGCTGCGCGAAGCCTTCACGCAGTTTGCCGACGGGGTTGAAAAACGCTCCGAGCGCGAGCTGCATCAGGCCATGCGCAGCTTTGAATATCAGGCGCACTGGCTCAACCTGCTCTCCATGCTCGGTGAACAACTCACCGTGCCGGAAGTGAAGTTTGTCACCCATACCCTGAGCACCCCTGCTATTCCTGTCGATTTGATCCTTGACGTAGGCAACACCCATACCTGCGGCGTGATTATTGAAGATCATGGTGATGCCAACGACGGCCTGCGTCAGACGGCTGAACTTCAGGTACGATCTCTGAGTGAGCCGCAGTTCCTGAATGAGCCGCTGTTTACCAGCCGACTTGAGTTTTCTGAAGCGCGTTTTGGCAAACAGCACTTCTCCGTGGAAAGCGGCCGGGAGGATGCGTTCGTCTGGCCGTCGATTGTCCGCGTGGGTGATGAAGCGCGTAAGCTGGCGATGCAGCGTCTGGGCACGGAAGGCAACAGCGGCATCTCCAGCCCACGTCGCTATCTGTGGGACGAGACGCCGGTGGTGCAGGACTGGCGCTTTAGCCAGATGAACAGCAAAACCCAGCGCGAACCGCTGGCAACTGCGTTTCCGCTAATGAACCTGATGAACGACGACGGGGAACCGCTCTTTACGCTGCCGCAGGATGAGCGCCTGCCGGTGTTCTCTCCGCAGTACAGCCGCAGCACCCTGATGACGCACATGCTCTGCGAGCTGCTGGCTCAGGCGCTTGGCCAGATTAACAGCGTGGCCACCCGCCTGCGGCTCGGCTTCCCGGCCTCTCCCCGCCAGCTGCGGACGCTGATCCTCACCCTGCCTTCGGCAATGCCGAAACAGGAGCGCGAGATTTTCCGTCGCCGCATGTTCGAAGCCATCGCCATCGTCTGGAAGGCGATGGGCTGGCACCCGCAGGATGAAGATTTTGCCAGCCGCAAGCAGCAGGAAAAAAGCGTGGTGCCGGTCCCTGAGATCCAGATGGAGTGGGACGAGGCCAGCTGCGGCCAGCTGGTGTGGCTGTATAACGAAGCCATTTCCCATTTTGGTGGCCAGACCGAGGCCTTTTTCGCCTCCCTCGCCCGTCCGGATCGCGCGCCTGAGCCTGGCGTCCAGCCGGGGCGTGCGCTACGCGTGGCCTCGATTGATATCGGCGGCGGCACGACGGATATGGCCATCACGCACTATCAGTTAGATGATGGTTCCGGGAATAACGTCAAAATCACCCCGCAGCTGCTGTTCCGCGAAGGGTTCAAGGTCGCTGGCGACGACACGCTGCTGGACGTGATCCAGCGCTACGTTCTGCCCGCCCTGCAAACCCAGCTTCAGAAATCCGGCATAGCCGATGCCTCCCAGCTGATGGCATCCCTGTTCGGTGACTCCGGGCGGATAGATACCCAGGCGGTCCTGCGCCAGCAGACGGCGCTTCAGCTCTTTATGCCGATCGGTCACGCGATCCTGGCGGCGTGGGAATCGAGCGATGTTGACGATCCGCTGGCCGGGCTGCATGCCAACTTTGGCGATCTGCTTGCGCAAAAACCGACGCGCAACGTGATGAATTATCTCCAGCAGGCGATCGACCATGCGTTGCCTGCCGGCTCAGAACACTTTGATCTGTTCAGCGTACCGCTGCACGTCAGCTTCCGGGAGATGCGGGACGCCATGCTGGCGGGTCAGTTCACGCTTGCCGCCCCGCTTCATGCGGTATGTGAGGCGATCTCTCATTACAGCTGCGATATCCTGCTTATCACGGGACGGCCGGGCTGTCTGCCGGGCGTTCAGGCCTTGATTCGCCACCTGCAACCGGTGCCCGTCAACCGCATCGTCTGGCTGGATAAATACCAGGTTCATGAATGGTATCCGTTCAGCCAGCAGGGACGGATCGGCAACCCGAAATCCACCGCTGCGGTGGGAGCGATGCTCTGTAGCCTGGCGCTGGATCTTCGTCTGCCGCGATTTAACTTTAAAGCAGCGGATATCGGCGCGTACTCTACGGTGCGCTATCTGGGCGTGCTGGATAACACGATCAATACCCTGCGGGACGAGAACGTCTGGTATCACGATATCGACCTCGATAAACCCGGCGCGAAACTGGACGCCCGTCTGCACTTCCCGCTGCGCGGCAACGTTACGCTCGGCTTCCGGCAGTTGGCCAATGCCCGCTGGCCCGCGACGCCGCTCTATACCCTGAGCATCAACTCAGCCGAGCTGGCGAAAGCCATTGCGGGCGACGGCGTACTGAACGTGCGCCTGAAGCTGCGTGGCGGCACTAAGCAGGAAAGCCCGGAATCTTTCGAGCTGAGTGATGCCTGGCTACAGGACGGCACGCCAGTGCCGCCGGATGCCCTGACCTTTAAACTGAATACTCTGGCCGATCGCCGACACAGCGGCAGCCACTACTGGATCGACAGCGGGAGCGTATACCTCAAATGACTGCGACGACTGCCACCACTCAGGCCTTAATCGGGTGGATCAACGAGACGCGACAGCACGCCCCGATGCTGGATAACGAAGCCGACGCCCTGCTTGCCCGCCTTAACGCAGTAAGCGCGCGTGAAGAGGCGCTCGATTGCGCCCTTGTCAGCCAGGGCAGTATCGGCTTATATGGCCACTCGCAGGCCGCGAAAGCGCACCTGCTGGCTGCACTTTGCGGCAGCGGGGACGAACGGCTGAACGTTACGCCGGGTCAACGCACGTTTGATTACTTCTCGCATATTAACCCCGGGCATGCACCGACCAACATGGCCGTGCGTTTCAGCAGAGCGTCCCGCGAGGTCGCAGACGACGCGTTTCCCTTACGCCTGCGCCTGGTAACGGAGGCCGAGCTGGTACAGCTGTTTATCGCGCGCACCACGCTGGATCCGCAGATCCGCGCGGTGGATAAATCGGTGATTGAAGCCCGGCTTGAGAAGTGGCGGGCGCTGCGTCAACCGCAGAGCGTGCCGGGAATGACGGCGCGGGAAGTCGCGACCATTGCCCGGTTCTGGCAAAGCGTAGTACCCGGCGCTAAGCAGCATATTGATGATGCCCTGTGGCACCAGTTTGCCCTGCTGGTTCCGTCGCTTGATCTCAGCACCCGCGCCAGCGTCTGGTCTCTGCTGTGGGGTGAGCAGCAGGAGTTAACCCAGCAGTGGCTTAAATTCGCCCAGGTGCTGCATCAAACCAGCCATGCCAGCGCGCTTGCGGCGCCGTTGAGTCTGCTGGTGGACAGCTTTGGTCTGCCCTGCGAAGGCTTCCTTACGCACGGGGCGTTTACCCTGCCGGAAGCACAGGAAACACTGCTTCATCCGGTAAAAAACGGCGAGCTGCTTAACGCCATTAGCCTGCCCGTCGATGTACTGGCATCTCTGACCCGCGAAGTGGTGCTGCCCGTTGAGAACTGCGTGCTGGATAACGTTGACGTCATTGATATCCCTGTCATTTCTGAGGAAAACACGCCGCTGATGATGCAGGCAAAATGCCTGTGGTTGCTGGATCATTATCGTCAGCACATTCAGCCGGATGTCCTGGTTATCTGCAATGCGACGGCGCACCACCAGCAGACCGCGAAAACGGCAAGGCTCCTGCAAAACTGGGTCAAAGAGACGCAGCCGGTTGAAGAATCCGCGTTGCCGGGGCTGGTCTGGGCCATTACCCCTCATGATGCGCGGTTTACCACAAAGCAGAATCTGGACGAAGCGGTGCAGCAATTGCTGGGCCAGCCGGGCCTGCGCTGGGGCACGCTCCAGGCGCTCGATACCCACAGCATGCAGCGGGTGATTGAGTGGCTGTCGCAGGCTACCCTGCCGGCACAGCGCCAGAAGCGTCTCCGCGCGCTAAAAAGGCTGTTACAAGAGTCGGTGTCGACGCTGATGCGCCCATATGTCGCGCCTCTCACTCAGGAGCCAGGCGCAGGGCGGGCACAGGCCGAAAAAATGGTCCGAACGCTGCAAGGCAGTGCCGCTCGTCATGGTGAACTGCTTGAGGGGCTTCTGCCGCCGTTAAACGCGTTTGAGACGCTGCTGACCGTTCACCAGCCTCGTGAGGAACAGGTCAACGGCCTGTTTAACGATGTTATCGATCTGTTTGCGGAAGAGACGCAGGAAAATCCAGGCGCGTTGCAGACCAAAGACAAGGCGCGGCTGGCCCATAACGTGTGGGTTAACCATCTTCGTCAGTGGAGTCGCAACGACGCGGCGGCTGCCCGTCTGGGCCTGGACGCAGAGGTATTACAGCAGATTGCGGATGTGCTGATCGTTACCAGCTACCGGCTGGATCTGCCGCTGCAACTGCAACGCATTGCAGAAAAAGATAAAAGCAGTGCCGCGCAGCTGCATGCCGCGACAGGCAATTTCATTAGCTGGCTTGGCTATGAAATGACGCCCGTTTCTGAACGGCCTGCAAGCCGGATCCGCAAAGGTCAGCCAATTTTTGTGACGCCAGTTGTGAGCAGCGCTTCTCCCCGTCTTACCCGACTTGGCGAGCAGCCTGTCCATGCGGCGACAGCCTATGTTTATGACTGGCTGGTTGCGCTCTACACCCGCGCGATTGAAAACATGGATTATCAGTGCCCGTATGACGTTCAGCCTGCTGCGCGGAAAGCCTTGTCTGCCTTGCTGTCTTAATCATTGCAGCCCGCAGCAATGCGGGCTACCCCTTCATGAGCCGTTTATGAAGCCAGACAAAGCCTGAGCCAACGCTGACGGGTTTTCCCAGGACATTGAATGGCCCGCATCAGGGATAATTTTTACAGCAACGCCGTTTTGTTGCAGGCGAATAAAATCGTCATCAGGCAGGGAGCGCTCACCAAAAACTAACATTACCGGGCAGCTCAATGACAAGAACAGGTGTGCCCAGTCAGGTTTAACGCCCTCGACCAGGCTTGTTGCGCCGCGCCAGACGGCCCAGGGGGCATTGCTTTGAAGGCTTCCAGCCCACGGCGACGTTTCCGCCCGCAGCATGTCATCATAGCCCTGAGCCAGAAAATGTTGTTCCGTTTGGGCCGCAATTGCTCGGCTGAACATCCCGCCACCCGCATGAAAATTGGGTTCAGATACTATCAGGCCCTTAACGCGCGACGTTAACAGTGCTGCCGTTTCGATCGCGATACTCCCCCCCATGCTATGACCATACAGCCAGAGACTATCCAGGGCGAGATGGTTTAACAGTTCAACCACCACCTGCGCCTGTTCGCTCGTGCGATAACGGTAGTTGTCAGGTTTGTCACTGTAACCGCTACCGGGAAGATCGATCAGAATGGCTCTGCGCCCCCCGAAACGGGTATCACAGACAATACGAGGATATTCATACGACGATGCACAGCCCAACCCGTGGATAAACACAACCGGGTCACCGAAACCGGGAAGATCCTGCCAGCGCACAGTGCAGCCTGCTTGCTGCGAATAGAAACTGTTCATAAGCACTCCATGTATGACGGACTGTATATTTATACAGCCTCAATGTATGGAATGCTATGTCTGGATGCCGATTCTGGAAGCGTGCTTCAGAAAAGAGAGATCAACAGGGCAACAGGAAAGCTCATCGGCCAGGTGGAACCCACCAGGAATGCGCTCAACAGGCGAATACGTTTACGATCTTTAGACAGGAACCAGGTGATTAATGCGCAGATGGAGGCCATGATTGCGTAGAACACCAACATCTTTTGATACAACGTCATTCTGTTTACCTGAGCCGAAAAATAACCGCACGCAATATGCGTCATATGTTGACACAGATCAAGTTTTTTCGTTACATCATAACCACTTAAATACTAAGGATAATAACAACTGAGTACCTTGTGTAACAACGCCGGGTAAAGCAAAACGGTTATTATTGATAAGATGCATATTAAATGCACTTATTGATAAATTCATCCCCGCAGAAAGCAGTTTAATAACAGCAGGCTTTTAAGGGAGGAAACATGCTACGCATTCCGCAGAGTTGCATTCACACCCGTTCCACGCCTTTCTGGAACAAAGAAACGGCCCCCGCCGGCATTTTTAAACGTCACCTTGATACGGGCACGCGCCCGGGCGTTTACCCTCGCCTGTCGGTGATGCGTGGCGCAGTGCGTTATCTGGGCTATGCTGATGAATTTACCTCTGAGCCTGACAGCGAGCTCGTCATTGAAGCGGGTCGTTTCGGCGTTTTCCCGCCAGAGAGATGGCACCACATTGAGGTGATGACCGACGACACCCTGTTCAATATTGAATTCTTTGTTGAACCTGAGGTGCTTAAGTCCCTTTAAGCGCCCGCCAACATGAAGGAAACTATTATGTTACGTATTCCTGAAAACTTTGTTCATACCCGCTCGACGCCGTTCTGGAATAAAGAGACCGCCCCAAAAGCGCTTTTTACCCATCACAACACCAAAGCCGGCGTGTACGGTCGGTTGTCCGTCATGCAGGGTGCGGTGCGTTACTTTGGCTTTGCCGATGGCGACGCCACCGAGCCCGATCTGGAAGTGGTTATTGAGGCCGGTTCTTTTGGCATCTCCCCACCGCAAAAATGGCACCGCATTGAGCTACTGACCGACGACACCTATTTTAATATCGACTTTTTTGCGGATCCTGCCGTCACGCTCAGCGGTGCGGGCATCGGTAAAGTGGTCAATACGCATAAGGAGTAGATAATGGGTAAGGCTACCTATACCGTGACCGTCACCAACAACAGCAACGGCGTGTCGGTGGATTATGAAACAGAAGCGCCAATGGAGCTGTTGATCCCGGACGTCGCGGCAGATGTCGTGAAGGATCTGGTGAACACCGTTCGCGCCTACGATACGGAAAATGAACACGAGGTCTGTGGCTGGTAAGCTGAATCGCCCGGCACTGCGCCGGGCATGAGGGTTTAGTGTTTGATCATGACATGCCGGACTACCGTGTAATCCTCAAGTCCGTAGACCGACATATCTTTGCCATAACCGGATAACTTCATCCCGCCGTGCGGCATTTCGCTCACCAGCATAAAATGGGTATTGACCCAGGTGCAGCCATACTGCAACCGTGCGCTGAGGCGATGGGCGCGTCCGACGTCTTTTGTCCAGACGGACGAGGCCAGGCCGTATTGCGAATCGTTAGCCCAGTTCAGCACCTGCGCTTCATCCTCAAATTCTGTCACACTGACCACCGGGCCAAACACTTCTCGCTGGACGATCGCATCTTCCTGCTTCGCCCCGGCCAGCAGCGTTGGCTGGAAGTAATATCCTGCCCCCTCACTTTTACTGCCACCGGTGACGACGCGGATATGTCCAAGGGTTTTGGCTTCGTCCACGGCAGCGCAAACGCGGGAAAGATGCGCTGCGGAGCTGAGCGGTCCCAGCTCGGTTGACGCATCGTCCGGCGCGCCCATTTTCAGGCTGGCAACGGCTGCGCCCAGCTTTTCGACCAGCGCGGGGTAAATCCCCTTCTGGGCATAGATACGACAGGCTGCGGTACAATCCTGACCAGCATTGTAGAAACCAAACGTACGCACGCCTTCAACCACGGCATCCAAATCTGCATCGTCAAAGACAATGACCGGGGCTTTTCCGCCCAATTCCATATGGGTACGTTTAACTGAAGATGCGGTATGCCCGATAATATGTTCTCCGGTAGCAATAGAGCCGGTGAGAGAAACCATACGGACTTTTTCGTGGCCGGTCAGCGGATCTCCTACGGTTTTTCCGCGACCAAACAGCACGTTCAGCACGCCTGGCGGGAAGATATCTTTCGCCAGTTCCGCCAGCTTCAGCGCCGTCAACGGGGTAATTTCAGACGGCTTGATGACGACACAGTTTCCCGCCGCCAGCGCGGGCGCCAGCTTCCACGCCGCCATCATCAGAGGGTAGTTCCAGGGCGCAATAGAGGCGACAACGCCAACCGGGTCGCGGCGGATCATTGAGGTATGTCCTTCGAGGTATTCTCCGGCAGCCAGCCCGTTCAGGCAGCGGGCGGCCCCGGCAAAGAAGCGAAACACATCGACCACGGCCGGGATCTCATCTCCCTGAACACAGTGCAGCGGTTTCCCGCAGTTAAGGGACTCCACTTTTGCGAACGCGTCAGCGTTGGCTTCTATCACATCAGCCAGTTTCAACAGACATTCGGCGCGCGTTTTCGGCGTCGTTTGTCCCCACTCTGTGAACGCGCGATCGGCAGCCTGGACGGCAGCGTCCACCTGTGCTGCCGACGCTTCAGCAATCTCCAGCAGCACTTCACCCGTGGCAGGATTATAAACCGCCTGCTTCTCACCTTCGCCGGTCACCAGTTCACCATTAATCAGCAATTGATTTTGCATAGCATCGTCCTGTTGAAATCGACATTGTTTTCGCTGTCAGCACACGTTCTGGCGGGCAGAAACGTGACAACGTCACGTTACCAATCCGCGCTCCCTTACTAAAGGTAGACTGCGCGTTATGTCGCTTCAGGAATTTTCATCAAGGTGTGACTGGGTGCAGCATCATTTCGCGGATTAACCCCGCCAGCTGGATGACCGCCTGCTCTTCCCGCTCGCCCCAGCCCCATGAGGTATTGAAACGGAAAAACGGTGTCCAGATATTGGAGGTGGAAAACATCTTGCCGGGCGCAATGCTGATTTGATGGGTTAACGCCTTCTCACTCAACCGCCCCGCATCCAGCTGTTCAGGCAGTTCCAGCCATAAAAAATAGCCGCTGTCGTTATGATGGATTTTGACGCCGGCAGGCATATGACGCAAAAGCGATTGCCAGGCCTGCTGTTTGCGTTCAGCAAGCGTGCGTCGCAGACGGCGAAGGTGGGCGTCGTAACGTTTGGTCGCCAGGTAATCCACCAGCGCCAGTTGCATGGGAGAGCTGGTGGACAACGTACTCATCAGCTGCAACTGCTGAATACGGCGCGCATGTTTTCCCGCCGCCACCCAGCCAATACGGAAACCGGCCACCAGACACTTGGAGAATGAGGAGCAGTGCAACGTCATATCCTGCTTATCCCAGGCCTTTGCCGGAAGCGGCTTTTCGCGGCCAAAGTAGAGTTCGCTGTAAACATCGTCTTCAATCAGCGTGACGTTATGCCGGGTGAGTAAGGCCACCAGCTGAGCTTTCTTCTCTGCACTCAGCGTGAAGCCGAGCGGGTTCTGACTGTTGGTCATCAGCCAGCAGGCTTTCACCGGATAATCATTTAACGCCTGCTCAAGGGCACTGAGATCGATGCCCTCACGCACGTCAGTGGCAACCGACAGCGCTTTCAGTTTCAGACGTTCAAGCGCCTGGAGTGCGCCATAAAAACAGGGGTTTTCAACGATAACCCAGTCCCCTGGTTCAGTCACAGCCTGCAAACTGAGGTTGAGCGCCTCAAGCGCGCCCGCGGTAATCACAATTTCATCCGGGGAGATATTCATTCCCTGCTGAGCGTAGCGACGGGCAATGGCATGACGTAAGTCGACGTTACCCGGCGGCAGGTTTTCGATCACGCTCATGGCGGTAGCCGTTTTGCTGACGTTAGCCAGCGATCGGTTGAGTTGCTGAAGCGGGAAAAGGCGCGGATCGGGAAACGCCGAGGCAAAAGGGACAACGGAGGGGTCGCGGCTGGCCTGTAGCACGTCGAAAATATAGGTGTTGATGTCGACCACTTCATCGCGCATCACCTGCGCGGGCGGTGCAGGCTGGTGTGTGATCGGGCGGGCGGCAACGTAATAGCCTGACTGCGGTCTGGCAACAATGCGCCCCTGACTTTCCAGCATCTGATACGCGTGGCCCACGGTCATAAAACTCATGCCGCTGCTTGCCACCTGCTCTCGCAGAGAAGGCAGCTTATCGCCCGGCAACCATACGCCAAGCTCAATCTGCGAGATAATTTGTTGCGCCAGACGCTGGTATTTTTTCATCAGATTCTCCTTATTGCTGACAGTGTATATCAGCAGGAGAAAAAGAGAAGATTTTGCTAACTGTTATAGGAAACGCGGCAGATTACTTGCGGTACTCTGTAATGTGATTCTGAGCAGAACGCGCTGCGGCCAGGTGGTCGAGCGTGATCATCGACGATTTGCAGAAAATGCATTTCGCGCCGAACGGATTTTTGTCAGACACATCAAAAGCTGAGGTGCGGTACTGCGAGCCATGACAGCATGGGCAGCGGAAATGGATATAAGAAGTCATAGGATTCTCCTGTAAACGTAAAAACGTAAATTACTCATGAGCCGATCAGGCAATAAATGGTTCGATACAAAACTAATCGGAATGTAGATAAAGACCCAAGAGAGGCTGCGGAGAGGCACAACGTGATGAGAACTGCTTTATAAAACTACGTCAGATATTTATTTGGATTCAAAACCAGAAATCCATTAACGCATGTTGCTGGCGACAAAGCAAGCTGTTTAATGCGTAAAAATCATAAAAAGAAATTTTTTATTCTTCCTTGTTACCTATATCAGCCAGATAAAGTTCAGCTTTTCCCACAACTGTTATAGATAAATTATCGATTTCTGCTTCTGATATCTCATTTGCCGCCTCTCTATCATAACAGTACACCGTTTAACATTGAGGCAGTGCATGTTTGGTTTAGATGCGTTTCATCTTGCGCGAATACAGTTCGCCTTTACCGTATCCTTTCATATTATTTTTCCGGCGATAACCATTGGCCTGGCGAGCTATCTCGCCGTGCTGGAAGGGCTGTGGTTGAAAACAAAAAATCCCGTCTGGCGCTCGCTGTACCATTTCTGGTCGAAGATCTTCGCCGTCAACTTTGGGATGGGCGTGGTTTCCGGCCTGGTGATGGCTTATCAGTTTGGCACTAACTGGAGTGGGTTTTCGCAGTTCGCGGGCAGTATTACCGGCCCCCTGCTGACCTATGAAGTGCTTACCGCGTTCTTCCTTGAGGCGGGGTTCCTCGGGGTAATGTTGTTTGGCTGGAATAAGGTCGGGCCAGGGCTGCACTTCTTTTCGACCTGCATGGTCGCACTGGGGACCCTCATGTCTACGTTCTGGATCCTCTCGTCAAACAGCTGGATGCAGACACCGCAAGGGTATGAAATCATCAACGGTCAGGTCGTTCCGGTGGACTGGTTTGCCGTGGTATTTAACCCCTCCTTCCCTTACCGCCTGCTGCACATGTCGATAGCGGCATTTCTCAGCAGCGCGCTGTTTGTCGGTGCCTCCGCGGCCTGGCATTTGCTGCGCGGAAACAATACGCCCGCTATTCGCACCATGTTTTCCATGGCGTTGTGGATGACGTTGATCGTGGCACCCGTCCAGGCGCTGGTGGGTGATATGCACGGGCTTAACACCTTAAAACACCAGCCAGCGAAAATAGCCGCCATAGAAGGCCACTGGGAGAATCCGCCGGGTGAGCCTACCCCACTGCTGCTATTTGGCTGGCCGGATATGGAGCAGGAACGGACCCGTTTTGGCCTGGAAATTCCCGCTCTCGGCAGCCTGATCCTGACCCACAGTCTTGATAAACAGGTTCCGGCATTGAAGGAGTTCCCAAAAGAAGATCGCCCGAACGCCACCATTGTCTTCTGGTCTTTCCGCATCATGGCCGGCCTGGGAATGTTGATGCTGCTCCTGGGCGTGACGGCAATCTGGCTGCGTTATAAACAGCGCCTTTATACCTTACGTTCCTTCCTGTGGTTTGCCCTGCTGATGGGGCCGTCCGGGCTGATCGCGATCCTCGCCGGATGGGTAACAACGGAGGTCGGCCGCCAGCCCTGGGTCGTCTATGGTCTACAGCGTACAAAGGATGCGGTTTCCGCGCATGGCGATCTGCACATGAGCGTCAGTTTGCTGGCCTTCTTCGTGGTTTATACCGCGGTATTCGGCGTGGGTTACAGCTATATGGTGCGTCTGATTAAAAAAGGGCCGCAGCCCCATGAATCCTTCGCGACTGAATCCGATGGCCGCCCTGCTCGTCCGCTTTCTGCCGTCACCACTGAATTCAAGGAGTAACCGTAATGGGTATCGATCTTTCCATTATCTGGTTCGTGATTATCGTTTTCGCCACGTTGATGTATATCGTGATGGACGGTTTTGATCTGGGGATAGGCATCCTGTTTCCGGCAACGCCGAATGCGGACGACCGCGACGTGATGGTCAATAGCGTGGCTCCCGTCTGGGATGGCAACGAAACCTGGCTGGTGCTTGGCGGTGCGGCCCTGTTTGGCGCCTTTCCTCTCGCCTATGCGGTTATCATCGACGCGCTAACCATTCCACTGACAATAATGCTGATCGGGCTTATATTTCGTGGCGTCGCCTTCGAATTTCGCTTCAAGGCCACTCCGGCGCACCGCCCGTTCTGGGATAAGGCCTTTATTGGCGGATCAATTGTGGCGACCTTTAGCCAGGGCATCACCGTCGGCGCGGTCATCCATGGGTTCAGCGTCACTGGTCGCGCTTACAGCGGTGGTCCGTTTGACTGGTTTACCGCGTTCAATTTTTTCTGCGGTGCGGGTCTTGTAGTGGCTTACGCGCTGCTAGGTTCAACGTGGCTGGTAATGAAAAGCGAAAATGCCCTGCAACAGCGGATGCGTCAGGTATCGAAAGTGCTTCTGCTCCTGCTTCTGGTATTCATTGCAGTAATCAGTATCTGGACCCCTCTCGCCCAACCAGCTATTGCTGCGCGCTGGTTTACGCTGCCGAATCTGTTTTATCTGCTGCCCGTGCCTGCGCTGGTTGCGATCCTGAGTCTGTGCCAGTGGCGCTGCCTGAACGATCCTGCGAGCCATACTCTGCCGTTTATCATGACATTAGGGCTGGTTTTTCTTGGGTTTAGCGGGCTTGGGATCAGCATCTGGCCGCATATCATCCCGCCGGGCATTACCCTCTGGCAGGCCGCTGCGCCAGCCCAAAGCCAGGGCTTTATGTTAGTGGGTGCACTGTTGATCATTCCCGTGATTCTGGTCTACACCTTCTGGAGTTATTACGTTTTTCGCGGAAAAGTACAGCATGGGGAGGGTTATCACTGATGCAACAACCTGTATGGAAACGTTTGATGTGGCTTGCCATCATCTGGGGCGGCAGCGTCCTGGCGCTGGCCTGCGTAAGTATGCTCTTTAAAATGCTGATGGCCGCAGCCGGATTTAAATCGCACTAACTCACTGACCGGGTGCGCCGCCGCCCGGTCCCTTCCCGCACTTTCAGATAAACCCCATTAACACTCAGGAGGGTATGGTTACACTGAAAAAATATTTACGGTATTGATAGTTTGAGAAAAAAAATGAAAAAGCTCGCGGCAGTAAGTTTAATCAGCCTCGCACTGGCTGGATGCGTTAATCCTGGTAAAGCCTCCGTTCAGACCGAACAGCTAGAGAATCATCGTTTCGTTCTGGAAAATGTGGATGGCAAAGCGGTTAAAGGCGGGAAAACCCAGCCTGAAATTCGCTTCAGTGCGCAACCCAATATCAGCCTGATTAACAACATTGTCGTCTCCGGCACAATGTGCAACGGCTTCAACGGCCAGGGGAAACTGTCCGAAGGAGATTTGACGGTCAAAACGCTGGCAATGACGCGGAAACTCTGCACCGAGCCGCAGCTAAATGAACTGGATCAGACCATCGCCGATATGCTACGCACAGGCGCACAGGTAGACCTGACCGAAGACCAGTTAACCCTGGCGACAGCCAATAAAACATTGATGTTTAAGCGAGTTGAATAACTCAGTAGCTTCCGCACGAACCTACGGCAAGCGACTGCTCACTACAGCGTTTGCCATTTGGCAATGCGCACATGCCGATGGCGGAGCCATCGAGCTGACGGGCAACGGAGAGTGAACCGCCGATCATTGCGCAGTTGGCCTGACCTGAACTGGACATAGCCGCCCGCATACCTGGCGTAACGTGTGCCGCTGTCGCCTGCTGTACAGGTTCATTGCTGCATGCCGACAACAGTAACGCGGCACATCCGACCCAAAATGCTGAACGCATACCTTCCTCCCCATAATTAACGCGAAACCTATGCATAATAGGCATCACGCGCCGCATCGTCGAGAGCGGATGTGCGTATTTATGCGCCCTGGTAACAATTTCTCGCAATTTTTTAACGCGAGTAGCCATCGAGTCATTGATACAGCGCATACCAAGGACACAAAAGCGAAAATCGTAAAACCTGAGCTTTGCTAAAATACACAGATAATATTCAGGGTCTGTCGTCGTTTTTCAGGCCCCTCTTTTTGCGCAATGTAAGGGTGTTGTCCTATGCAAACTATTGACGGCAATGGTGCAGTCGCGTCTGTTGCGTTTCGTACCAGCGAAGTGATCGCCATCTACCCCATCACTCCCAGCTCCACGATGGCTGAACAGGCTGACGCCTGGGCTGGTAATGGGATAAAAAACGTCTGGGGCGATGTCCCGCGGGTTGTAGAGATGCAGTCCGAAGCCGGTGCCATTGCCACCGTGCATGGTGCGTTGCAGACCGGTGCCCTGTCGACCTCGTTCACGTCGTCTCAGGGGCTGCTGTTGATGATCCCCACGCTTTACAAGCTGGCAGGGCAATTAACGCCGTTTGTGTTGCACGTTGCCGCACGCACCGTAGCCACTCACGCTCTCTCTATTTTTGGCGACCACTCAGATGTGATGGCCGTGCGTCAGACCGGCTGCGCTATGCTCTGCGCCAGCAGCGTGCAGGAAGCGCAGGACTTCGCGCTGATTTCGCATATCGCCACGCTGAAAAGCCGAGTGCCATTTATTCATTTCTTCGATGGTTTCCGTACGTCCCACGAGATCAATAAAATCGTTCCGCTACCGGACGACACTATTCTTAATCTGCTGCCGCAGGCTGACATCGATGCGCATCGCGCTCGCGCCCTCAATCCGGAACATCCGGTGATCCGGGGTACCTCTGCGAACCCGGATACCTATTTCCAGTCCCGCGAGGCGACAAACCCGTGGTACAACGCGGTCTATGAACACGTTGAACAGGCGATGGACGATTTTGCCGCTGCGACGGGCCGCGAATATAAGCCGTTTGAATATTACGGTCATCCGCAGGCCGAGCGCGTGATCGTCCTGATGGGCTCCGCCATTGGCACCTGTGAAGAGGTGGTTGATGAGCTATTGACGCGTGGTGAAAAAGTTGGCGTGCTCAAAGTTCGCCTCTACCGTCCCTTCTCAGCGAAACACCTGCTCGCAGCCCTGCCGGACAGCGCGCGTGCAGTGGCGGTACTGGACCGCACCAAAGAGCCTGGCGCACAGGCTGAGCCACTTTATCTGGATGTGATGACCGCTCTGGCTGAGGCGTTTAACCGCGGTGAGCGCGAAACGCTGCCGCGCGTCATTGGCGGGCGTTATGGATTGTCTTCCAAAGAGTTCGGACCGGAGTGCGTCCTGGCGGTATTTGCTGAACTCCGCGAGGCAAAACCGAAGCCGCGCTTTACGGTCGGCATTTATGATGACGTGACTAACCTTTCTCTGCCCTTGCCGGAAAACACCCTGCCCTCGACTGCGAAACTGGAAGCGCTGTTCTACGGTCTGGGTAGCGACGGCAGCGTCTCGGCAACCAAGAACAACATCAAAATTATCGGCAACTCTACGCCGTGGTATGCGCAAGGGTATTTCGTCTATGACTCCAAAAAAGCGGGCGGACTGACCGTCTCCCACCTGCGCGTCAGCGAACACCCGATCCGCTCGGCATACCTGATTTCTCAGGCGGATTTTGTTGGCTGTCACCAGCTCCAGTTCATTGATAAATATCAGATGGCCGAGCGCCTGAAGCCCGGCGGTATTTTCCTGATCAACACCCCTTACAGCGCCGACGAGGTCTGGGCACGCCTGCCCCAGGAAGTGCAGGCGGTGCTTAACCAGAAACAGGCGCGCCTGTATGTCATTAACGCCGCGAAGATCGCCCGCGAATGCGGCCTGGCGGCGCGCATCAATACGGTTATGCAGATGGCGTTCTTCCACCTGACCAATATTCTGCCGGGCGACAGCGCGCTGATGGAGCTTCAGGGTGCAATCGCCAAAAGCTACAGCAGCAAAGGTCAGGAACTGGTTGAGCGCAACTGGCAGGCGCTGGCGCTGGCCCGCGAATCGCTGTTCGCGGTGCCGTTGCAGCCGGTCAATGCCAGCAGTCCGAACCGGCCGCCAGTGGTGTCTGACGCCGCCCCGGATTTCGTCAAAACCGTCACGGCGGCGATGCTTGCCGGACTGGGCGACACCCTTCCCGTCTCTGCGCTTCCGCCTGACGGAACCTGGCCGATGGGCACGACCCGCTGGGAAAAACGCAACATTGCCGAAGCGATTCCCATCTGGAAAGAAGAGCTGTGCACCCAGTGCAACCACTGCGTGGCGGCCTGCCCGCACTCGGCCATTCGCGCCAAAGTGGTGTCGCCAGAAGCGTTAGATGGCGCGCCGGAAAGTTTGCACTCGCTGGATGTAAAATCCCGCGATATGCGTGGTCAGAAATATGTCCTACAGGTGGCGCCGGAAGACTGTACCGGCTGTAACCTGTGCGTTGAGGTGTGCCCGGCGAAAGATCGTCAGGACCCGTCAATCAAAGCCATCAATATGATGTCGCGTCTTGAACATGTTGAAGAAGAGAAAGTGAATTATGATTTCTTCCTCGACCTGCCCGAAATCGATCGCAACAAGCTGGAACGCATTGACATTCGTACCTCGCAGCTCATCACCCCGCTCTTCGAGTACTCCGGGGCGTGCTCCGGCTGCGGCGAAACACCGTATATCAAACTGCTCACTCAGCTTTACGGTGACCGAATGCTGATTGCCAACGCGACGGGCTGCTCGTCGATCTACGGGGGTAACCTGCCGTCCACGCCATACACCACCGACGCGAACGGTCGCGGCCCGGCGTGGGCAAACTCGCTTTTCGAGGACAACGCAGAATTTGGTCTGGGATTCCGTCTGACGGTCGATCAGCACCGCGCCCGCGTAATGCGTCTGCTCGCACAGTTTGCCGATAAGATCCCGGCAGAACTGAATGATGCCCTGCATGCGGAGGCCACACCTGACGTTCGTCGCGCGCAGGTTGCTGAACTGCGCAACGCGCTTCAGGGTGTTGAAGGGGCTGAACAACTCCTCACTGATGCTGACGCGCTGGTTGAAAAATCTGTCTGGCTGATCGGCGGCGACGGGTGGGCCTACGATATTGGTTTCGGTGGTCTTGACCATGTCCTGAGCCTGACCGAAAACGTCAATATTTTGGTGCTCGATACTCAGTGCTATTCCAACACCGGCGGACAGGCCTCGAAAGCAACGCCATTGGGGGCGGTCACGAAATTTGGTGAGCACGGCAAGCGCAAGGCGCGTAAAGATTTGGGCGTCAGCATGATGATGTATGGACACGTCTACGTCGCGCAGATTTCGCTGGGGGCGCAGCTCAACCAGACGGTGAAAGCCATTCAGGAAGCGGAAGCGTATCCAGGGCCGTCGCTGATTATCGCCTACAGTCCGTGTGAGGAGCATGGCTACGATCTGGCGCTCAGCCACGACCAGATGCGTCAGCTCACCGCAACCGGCTTCTGGCCACTGTACCGCTTCGACCCGCGCCGTGCCGATGAAGGGAAATTGCCGCTGGCGCTGGATTCGCGTCCGCCGTCAGACGCCCTTGCCGAAACCTTACTTCAGGAGCAGCGTTTCCGCAGGCTGAACGCTCAACAGCCAGAAGTGGCAGAGCAGCTATGGAAGGATGCGGCAGCGGATCTACAGAAGCGGTATGACTTCCTGGCGCAACTGGCGGGGAAAGCCGAAAAATCGACCAGCGAATAACCTGTATGCCCGGCATGTCCGGGCATTTTTTTGCCAAAAAAAGCCCGATGCACGTGCACCGGGCGAATCCAGAAGATCGGTGAAAATTGCCTCAATGTTCTGAACAATATTCACGTGAATTATGGATGAAAAAATCTTAAAGGCATATAACGGCGTGAAGGTTACCTTGTTTTCCACGTAATTAATAATTTTTATTTTGTATTGATTATAATAATTCATTCATGGCATCAATCGTTATTTCTACCGCATCATTTAGTTTAGATTTTACTTAACCCGTAACAATTATATTTTATTCATCCGCCGTCAGAGTGATTTAGCATGGGACAGCTTTCCAGCCCGGAAAGTTCACGAAGTAATAAAAAAATAACTGCAAAGGAATAATCAAAATGCAAAGAAAAGTACTGGCACTGATGATCCCCGCTTTGTTAATGGCTGGCGCCGCTCACGCAGCTGAAATTTATAATAAAGACGGCAATAAACTGGATCTGTATGGCAAAGTAGATGGTCTGCATTATTTCTCTGACGACGCGTCTAAAGATGGCGATCAAACCTATATGCGACTGGGCTTTAAAGGTGAAACCCAAATCAACGACATGATGACCGGCTTCGCACAATGGGAATACAACATTCAGGCAAACAACACCGAAGGTTCTGACAATCAGTCCTGGACGCGTCTGGCCTTCGCGGGTGTGAAGGTGGGCGATTACGGCTCCTTCGATTACGGCCGTAACTATGGCGTCCTGTACGACGTTGAAGGCTGGACCGATATGCTGCCAGAATTTGGTGGCGACTCTTATACTTATGCCGATAACTTTATGACCGGTCGTGCAAACGGCGTGGCTACCTACCGTAACACCGACTTCTTTGGTCTGGTGCAGGGTCTGAACTTCGCGGTGCAGTATCAGGGTAATAATGAAGGTAATAACTGCGACGAGAATTTCTGCTCTACCAATGAAGGGACCAACAACGGTCGTGATACACGTCATGAAAATGGTGACGGTTACGGTATATCCGCAACCTACGATTTCGGCATGGGCTTCAGCGCAGGTGCAGCATTTACTTCATCTGACCGTACCAACGATCAGGTAAATTACACTACCGCCGGCGGCGATACTGCGGATGCATGGACCGCAGGTCTGAAATACGATGCCAACAACATTTATCTGGCGGCAATGTATTCCGAAACCCGCAATATGACGCCGTACGGCGACAATGCAGATGCGGTGGCAAACAAAACCCAGAACTTTGAAGTCACCGCACAATATCAGTTCGATTTCGGTCTGCGTCCGGCTATTTCCTATTTACAGTCCAAAGGTAAAGACCTGGGCAATGGCCAGGACGATAAAGATCTGGTGAAATACGCTGACGTCGGTGCTACCTACTATTTCAACAAAAACATGTCCACCTATGTTGATTATAAAATCAACCTGCTGGATGAAGATGATTCGTTCTACAAAAACAATGGTATCGGTACGGATGACATCGTAGCGTTAGGTCTGGTTTACCAGTTCTAATCCCGTTAGCCCGCAGCGATCTGCGGGCTAATTTTATCGCTGTTTCGCCTGTTCTTTGCGAAAAGAGAGATAACCAATTACCCCGCTGTCGCCATCCATAGGGTGATTTACTCCATCCATTACCGCCACTTCCGGGAAGTCGAATGGCGTGACATTTTCCAGACAGGCGACATTCACACCATATTCATTGGGATTGGAACGTCGTTGGTGGAACGTGTAAATACCGCAAATCGAACAGAAGAAATGGCGCGCCGTGCCGGTGTTGAAACGGTACTCTGTGAGCGTGTCCGCGCCCTGCGTCACCTTAATGCCCGTCAAAGGCGCTGAAACCACTACCGCCCCACGCATCCTGCAAAACGAGCAGCTACATCGACGAGCGGTATTCAGGCCGTCCGACAGCTCAACCGTAAATTTCACCGCCCCACAATGACACTGTGCATGACGAATGTCAGCCATCGTTATACTCCTTTTCTCACTAACTCAGCCGCTTTTAAAAAGACCTCATCTTCGACACCATCCCCCTTCTGCCTGCCGAGCCTTACCAGCTCAGCGACAATACTTTCACGGTTGATGATCTTCTGGGATGAAACCAGCCCGATAACGGCGGCACCAATCGCCAGCCCAACTAATCCTGTCTGCTCGTCTTTATTTTTCATAGAAGCGCTCCCTTGTCCCCCTCAAAAGCGTAGCAGGAGAAATGTAAAACGCGCTGGTACGCGGGAATGAGATCCGTGCTTTATCTCAGCTGTTCGCCAGGCAAAACAGTAGGGGTTCTGAGCGGTTATCAGACAACGTTGAAGAGGACAACATGAATAGCGGTGCGCATAGAGAGGCCGAATGGGTGTTAAAACCGCCTTCGAAAAGGCGGCAGGTCATTACTCTGGATCTTTATCGCCTGATTCAGGCGCTGAGCCAGGATCATCTTTCGGTTTTTTTCCATCCTTGTCCGGGTTATCCGGGCTGGGATTATAATCAGGATGGTCACCATTAACGGGACGGTCAGTCATTTTCACCTCCGTTTTTACTGCGTAAGCTGTAAGTGTAGACAACCCTTCAGTCTTAACCAAACTTCTCCTGTGGAGCTCATTTGTAAATCGTGCTGGCATTCGGCGCTGCAATCCGTACCATACACGACACACTTTCGCATGCTGGTTTTTACCGGTAGCCGCAAACCCGTCTTTTATCGCTAACCAGGTGGGGCACGTAAATGCGCAGATGGTGTATGAAATCTATGCTACATGGATAGAAGAGATGAACACGAAGCTGACGCTTTGAAATCGTTTTCCTCACCCTGTGCCCCATTTGAGATCTGAGTAACGAATAGATGCAACAAAATCAAGAAATTAACAAGAAAGAACAGTACAACCTGAATAAACTGCAAAAGCGACTGCGCCGTAACGTGGGCGAAGCCATTGCAGACTTCAATATGATTGAAGAAGGCGATCGCATCATGGTCTGCCTGTCGGGCGGTAAAGACAGCTACACCATGCTGGAGATCCTGCGCAATCTACAGCAAAGCGCACCGGTGAACTTTTCCCTGGTCGCGGTTAACCTCGATCAGAAACAGCCGGGCTTCCCGGAGCATATCCTGCCGGAGTACCTTGAGAACCTGGGCGTTGAGTACAAAATCGTAGAAGAGAATACCTACGGCATTGTTAAAGAGAAGATCCCAGAGGGCAAAACGACCTGCTCGCTCTGCTCACGTTTGCGTCGCGGCATTCTGTACCGCACTGCAACCGAACTGGGCGCCACCAAGATTGCGCTTGGTCATCACCGGGACGACATTCTGCAAACGCTGTTTCTGAATATGTTCTATGGCGGCAAAATGAAGGGAATGCCACCGAAGCTGATGAGCGACGACGGGAAACACATCGTGATCCGCCCACTCGCCTACTGCCGCGAGAAAGACATTGAGCGTTTCTCCCAGGCCAAAGCCTTCCCTATCATTCCGTGCAATCTGTGCGGCTCACAGCCGAACCTGCAACGTCAGGTCATTGGCGACATGCTGCGTGACTGGGATAAACGCTATCCGGGCCGCATCGAAACCATGTTCAGCGCCATGCAGAACGTGGTGCCTTCGCACCTCGCCGACGTTGAACTGTTCGATTTCAAAGGGATTAACCACGGTTCAGAGGTGGTGAATGGCGGGGATCTGGCGTTTGACCGCGAAGAGATCCCGATGCAGCCTGCTGGCTGGCAGCCAGAGGAAGAGGATGCGCAATTCGATGAACTGCGCCTGAACGTGGTAGAAGTCAAGTAACCTGGCAGCGTCTCAGATATCATTTCTGAGACGCGTTTTAAGCTTATTTCAGCAGTCGAACGCGGCAGGTCTTCCCTTTAATCTTCCCGCCCTGCAACTGTTTCCAGGCCTTATGTGCAACCGACTGGCGAACCGCTACGTAGACATGCGCAGGATGGACCGTGATCTTGCCAATATCTGCCCCGTCGAGACCGATATCCCCAGTTAACGCCCCCAGAACGTCACCGGGACGCATTTTGGCCTTTTTACCGCCGTCGATGCACAGGGTGGCCATCTCCGCCGCCAGCGGAGCGATGCTGATATTACCTGGGGCATTCACCCAGTTGAGTTTTAGTTGCAGCATTTCCGCAAGAATATTGGCGCGCTGCGCCTCTTCAGGTGCGCAGAAGCTGATGGCGAGACCACTGTTACCTGCGCGCGCGGTACGCCCGATGCGGTGGACATGCACTTCCGGATCCCATGCCAGTTCGAAATTCACCACCAGCTCAAGCGATTTAATATCCAGGCCACGGGCCGCCACATCCGTTGCAACCAGCACGCGAGCGCTGCCGTTAGCGAAACGCACCAGCGTCTGATCGCGCTCGCGCTGTTCCAGATCGCCATGCAGCGATAATGCGCTCTGTCCGGCATCATTCAGAGCATCGCACACCGCCTGACAATCTTTTTTGGTATTACAGAACACCACGCAGGACGCTGGCTGGTGTTGGCTCAGCAATTTTTGTAGCAGTGGAATTTTGCCGTGCCGCGATGTCTCGAAGAACTGCTGCTCAATCGCCGGTAACGCATCGACAGTATCGATTTCAATGGTCAGCGGGTTCTTCTGCACGCGCCCGCTGATCGCCGCTATCGCCTCTGGCCAGGTGGCAGAAAAGAGCAGCGTCTGGCGTGTGGCTGGGGCAAAGCGGATCACTTCGTCAATCGCATCGCTGAAGCCCATATCCAGCATGCGGTCAGCTTCATCCATCACCAGCGTTTGCAGTGCATCGAGTGAAACGGTGCCTTTTTGCAGGTGATCGAGCAGACGGCCCGGCGTTGCCACAATGATATGCGGCGCGTGCTGAAGGGAATCGCGCTGCGCACCGAACGGTTGCCCGCCGCAGATCGTTAAAATTTTAGTGTTAGGCAAAAAACGCGCCAGACGACGCAGCTCACCCGCGACCTGGTCGGCCAGCTCGCGCGTCGGGCAGAGTATCAGGGACTGGGTCTGAAACAGGGTTGCATCAATGTGTTGTAACAGGCCTAGCCCAAATGCAGCCGTTTTTCCACTGCCGGTTTTCGCCTGCACGCGCACGTCACGGCCTTCAAGGATAGCCGGCAACGCGGCGGCCTGGACAGGGGTCATAGTGAGATAGCCCAACTCATTCAGGTTAGTCAGTTGGGCTTCAGGCAGAACGTTCAGCGTGGAAAAAGCGGTCACAATATACTCTCGTGGTAATGATTGCAGTCAGATGGCGCGTATCCTCGCAGATCTGCGCTAACGATGCGACAATTTAATCGGTTCTTCATCGGGCGGCGGATCCGGCATCGGCTGCGGACGTGGGACAGGATCGGGTATCGGCGTCGGATCGATGGGCACCGGATCGGACTGCCAGGTGTTAAGGCGTTGCAGGGCAAGTAGCATACTCATCTTTTCCTCCAGATTAGGGTGCTTACTCCTAAAGGGTAGACGCAGATAAACAGGAGGCAAAAAAAAGCCGACTATGAAGTCGGCGTCGTACGAATCAATTGTGCTATGCAGTAATTCAAAAAAAGGAAGTAAGACAATATGGAGCGCAACGCCCATCGCTTGACGTTGCATTCACCTGCGGGAGTAATATTGCACCTAACATGGTCGGAGTTTATTGATTTCGCTCAATTAAAATGTCGTTTTGAAGCCGACTCTGCCACAGAAAAGCGTAAATTTACAGCCATTTACTACGATGCAACCACCATGCAACACCCCCAATCAAAACCACTAACATGACGCAAAACGTGGTGAAGCCATAGTGATATTCACCGCCGGGGATTCCTCCGAGGTTTACGCCAAACAACCCCGTCAGGAAGGTACTCGGTAAAAAGACCATCGCCATCAGCGACATGGTGTACGTTCTCCTGGCTAACGACTCCTGCATCACCTGGGCTATCTCATCCGCCATGACTGCCGTTCTGGCAATACATGAGTCAATCTCGTCCAGTCCACGTCCGAGCCGGTCAGCGATATCCTGCATTCTGCGGCGTTGATCGTCGTTCATCCAGCTCATGCGTTCGCTGGCCAGCCGCGCATAAACGTCGCGCTGAGGGGTCATATAGCGGCGCATCACGATGAGCTGCTTACGCAGCAGCGCCAGAAAACCACGTGGGGGGATTTGCTGATCGAGCAGGTTATCTTCCAGATCGATGATTTTATCGTGAAGTTCTTCTATAAACTCGCTGGCATGATCGGTCAGCGCATCACACACATCCACCAGCCAGCTGCCGCAATCCGTAGGTCCGGTGCCCTCTTTCAGATCGTTAATGACGTCATCCAGCGCCAGCACTTTTCTCTGGCGGGTGGAAACAATCAGCCGTTCATCCATATAAACACGCATTGCCACCAACTGATCCGGACGCTCATCCGTACTGCCGTTTATACAACGCAGCGTAATTAGCGTCCCCTCACCCATCCGGCTGACGCGGGGTCTGAGACTTTCTCCCGCCAGCGCATCCCGAACGTTGTTGGGCAATAGCGGCGTGGACGCGAGCCACTCGGCGCTGTCCGGGTGCGTGTAGTTGAGGTGCAGCCAGCATGGATGTTCGCTGTCGATGTGATCCTGATCTTCAAGCGGCCTTGCGCCGCCTTGTCCATCAAACACCCATGCAAAAACTGCGTCAGGTACGTTAACCTCAGACCCTTTAATGCTCTCCACAGCGCCTCCACCGTTTTATCTCTTTCGGTGTCAGTCTAGCTTTCGCCGAGGGTTAAGCAATAATTATGTGAGGCATCGTCCTGAATACGTTCAGGAATTCACCGCCCATTCGCGGCTTTTTAATGCATTATCAGTCTGGAACTCATTTTCCAGACGGAAATTACGTGTTCGTGTCTGAAGCTCAATCACCTGATTGCGCAGCACATCTGACGATCCATTGAGTTCTTCAACCATTGACACGTTGCTCTGCGTTACGCGTTCAAGCTCTGACAATGCCTGCGTAATTTGTGAAATACCTTTTTCCTGTTCTGATGTTGAGGCGGATATTTCATCCATCAGTCTGCTGACATTGCCCGAACCGGTAACAATGTCATGCATGTTTTTTTCGGCTTCAGAGACCACGTTAACGCCCTGCGTCACGTTATGGCTGGTAACTTCAATCAGTGACTTAATATTTTTTGCCGCTTCGGCGCTACGATGCGCCAGGCTTCTCACCTCACCCGCGACCACAGAAAACCCTTTACCATGGTCGCCCGCTCTTGCCGCTTCAACGGCGGCGTTAAGCGCCAGAATATTGGTCTGAAAAGCGATACCGTCAATCAGCGAGATAATCTCTGTCATTTGCTGGGCGCAGTCGGTAATCGACTGCATATTGTTCGCGACCTGCCCCATTAATTCTCCGCCTTTACGCGCCTGTAACGTCGCGATATTCGCCTGCTCGCTGGCTAAACGGGTATTGTCGGCATTATTTTTTGTACTTGCAGCCATCTCTTCCATGCTTGCTGCCGTTTGCACCAGCGAAGCTGACTGCTGTTCTGTTTTGACGGAAAGCTGCGCGCTGCGTGAAGAGAGTTGATCTGACAGGGTCATCGCGGTTTGCGAGGAGGCGCGGATCTCACGGACCAGCGTTGCAATGTTGCTGGAGAGACTGTTAATCCCCGGGATCAGTCGTCCCGCACAGTTGTTGCCAAATTCAGGTATCGACACGCCAAGTTTGCCTGACGTCACTTCTTCAATACTTTTTTTCACCGTATTGATCGGCGTCACAAGATATTTTGTCATGTACGCCCAAAGCAAAAATAAGGCGATGAATTGTACAATTATGACTGCAATAAAAAGCGAAGAATTCCGTGAAAATAGCGCTATAACTCCATCACTTACCAAAAATACACATAAAAGGAAATAGACAATGAACGTTCTGACACTAATATTTCTTAGCATACGTTTTCCTGGGACATTATATTTTGGTTGGCATTAAGGGTTATAGCATTGCCATACGAATTTGTCCTCACGTTCGTCGCTGGTTTGTTGTTTTGCAGTTTGATTTTCGCAGTTTTACTTAAGGCGGACAAAAAGCATGTTTTACGCTAAATGCCTGGCTTGTCGTTTGGTTGCTGATACCCCTTCAAAAATGGCAATTATATATTTAAGGAGGGGTACTGTAGGGCGCCGTTGTTTAGTGGTGCTTAATAAGTTAACGTAGTTAATACGCTCCCCTCCCGTTAGAGTGGCTTACGTTCAGGCCAGATAGTCGATAGTCTGGAAAAAGCAGTCCTCATTCATGAGAATATTCTCTTTTGCACTTTGATGCCCGCGACGAATATACCAGCCTGTATCAGGCGCCATGCTTAAATGGAATATCCTCGCCCCCGACAGACTATCGGGGACATTAATACTCATCGTCACACACCCCTTCTCCGGCCCCCTGATCACCTGTTCTGGCATAATGGTGACGCTGCGATCCCCATTTTGCAAAATGATCGTCGTAATGGCATAACGACATATACCGCTACTGAGGCTGTAGCCAACCGTACTTAAATCGGTGATATGTTTTTTAGATAAAAATATTTCAATACCAGAACCTTCAAACCATGTAATGATTTGCTGCGCAAGATCCTCCATCCTCTCACAAAACGCCCTGACTTCGGCCTCAGCCGTATTAACATAGATTGGTTTGTCCCCGATATTCTGTTGCACTTTCTTAAAAAAACGCTCTCTTGCTGACATGTCAACTCCGTGTTTTTCGCCAGTCTCATTATTCTTTTTGGTGCTTCAGCAAGGCATAGCTGGCAATCAACTGCTGAAGATGCTGTTCGGCCTGGTTTAGCTGCGCTGCTGACACGGGTTGCCCGGCAGGTAAAATGGAAAGCAGACGAAGCTGCTCCTCAAGCGGAACGGTATGGCTGAAGGACTGCGACATGGCAAACACGGCTGATTTCAGTTCGCTGACCGTCATGTACTTCCCCTTCTGTTCATCCAGCGCGTTTAGCCTGTTCGTCAACTGCTGTAACTGCGTCATTCCCTGATGCCAGCCATTCAGCTCTGACTCTGCAAGTCCGGCAACGCTAATCTGCTTGTGCCACTGTTGCGCCAGGGGTTTGGCCTCTTCAGGCCACAGCGTCAGCGCCTGCTGCACCAGACGGTCGCCGTAGCTTACTGCCCAGTCTGGTTTCAGGTGTAAAAGCTGCGCTAACAGCTGCTGTGTCTTGCTGATCCCCGGTTCAGGTGGCGGTGACGTTTGTTGCAGCGCCTGCAACTGTGCTGTAGAGAGTCCATCAGGTAAAGGAGTCAGGGACGCGGCCAGCTGAGTTTGTACTGAATCTGGCGCATGCATCGTCTGCCATCCCACTGCGACAATGCTGGCTGCCACCAGCATGAACAACATACCCGCAGCAAATGGCTTCCACTGCTTCGCGGGTACAGGAGGCTCTTTATTCGGCAACGGCTCGGGCTGAACCACATAAACCCATTTACAACGCTCTGTCGGTTCTGTGAGGTGGAGTTCCGCGGCCCCTACCGCGTTACCCGGCAGACTTACGCCCGTATTTTCGCTGTTTTCCAGACGCACTGCTGCGTTCTGCATCATCGTGCGCAGAGCATCAAGCTGAGCAGCATGCTTAAGTTCGAGGCGCTGCAACATGTCACTCAGCGCGTTCAGATTCTCCTCAGCCTGATAAAGTTGTCCTAAATCGGCATACGTCAACGTCAGCGTTCGCACCACCTGTTGCAGGCGTTTGCTCAGTGCGCTGAGGATTTCAACTCGCGCATGGACAGGCTGTGGCCAGAGGCTACCCCACTGAC
Source organism: Enterobacter sp. BIDMC93 (assembly GCF_001037805.1). NCBI lineage: Bacteria > Pseudomonadati > Pseudomonadota > Gammaproteobacteria > Enterobacterales > Enterobacteriaceae > Enterobacter > Enterobacter sp. BIDMC93. The sequence goes on along the minus strand of NZ_KQ089962.1, from coordinate 2,656,798 downwards.
GGACGACCAGTGCAGCCAGTAGCGCCAGCCCTTCATTCATGCCGTAGAGTCCGGCGAGATGCGTGCGGGCGAGCGTATACCAGGCAGCCGTTTGTAGCTCCACACCGTTATGCTCGAACAGTGACAGACAGAGCGTTTCCGCGTGTTGCCAGTTAACATCCGGGCGTGCCGGATGGGTGAGCTTGTTCATTTCTTCGCGCAAGGCAGCGTAATCCGCAAGTGTGCGCGGATCCCCGCCGGTTTTAAGTTGGCGTTCAGAATTTATTGTCATAACTGTTTTAACCTGAGTAATAACTAGATGGCGGCTCGTGCATCGAGGTATTGCTGTTGTTTCAGATGACGGATTAATACCCTGCCCTCGGGCATAAATTCCGTGCCGTAGCGCACCAGCCCGACCCCCTTCAGCTCCGCATCAATGGCGTAGCGGAGTTCACCGGGCTGAATCTGTTCCTGCATCACCACGTTAATCCGGCTCAGGCGCGGCTCATATTTCAGCAATATGGCCGACAGTGTGGTAATCAGCTGATGGGCGGTACCGGGCATTCCCTGGAGGATTTTTGTCATATCCGGCAGGCCGTAGTCCGGCAGGTGAGCCAGCGTACCGGCGCGGCAGTTGAGGATGCGCTGCATGTTATCGAGTACTGATAAAATCACCTGATTCTGTTCGCTGACCTGGTTGAGGCTCAGGCCACCTGAGAAATTGCCGCTCAGCATTTCATACAGCGATGGCGTATTATGTCCCTTAGGCATCAGTCATCCTTCAATGGCTGTAACGTCAGGTGGTTATTCCCGGCCTCCAGAATGCGCGGCTTATCCGGATCGAGATCTTCACGTTTTAGAACCTGCTTCCAGGTATTGTTTACCAGGTCCGGGTGACGAAACAGGCCGACTATCGCGACAAACTGCGTTTCTTCTTCCATTGGCATATCAAGATTTGTATCACCGCCCGGTTTTACGACCACATCGCGGGTCGCCATCAGGTCGGTTTTCAGAATAGTTTCGCCATCGTTCAGTAGTTGCTGGTAAACCGTTTTATCGAAGATTTTACGGTCTTTCAGCTGATAGACACGAACTACCACCGGCTCGGAGAGTGAGTTACTTTCGCGGGAATCGGTGTTTAGCGCTTCACGCGCCGTGAAATCCAGGTGCAGCATCTTAATTTTTTTGTAGAACACGGCGTTAAATGCCGATTTGGTGCCATCGGTGATACCCTGCGTCATCCCGCACCCCGTCAGGCTGAACACCAGCAGTGCAGGCAACCAGCCTGCGGATTTAATCAAACTTGTACGTAACACGTCGGTTTCCTTGTTGTGGTATTGCCGGCTTCAGGCCAGTGTAATAGCCCAGTTCCGTCGTAAAGGTCGGTGGGATATCGTCTTTAAGTTCCCCCTCATCAGCACCCAGCACGCCGTTCATCCCGAGCCAGAAAGGGCCTTCGCCAAGCGGCGGAACGGCCAGCAGTCGGGTCCGTGTGGTCAGGGTGATCTTTGCTTTAAAACGCCAGCCGAGCCAGACACGAAGCATCACCAGAAAGTCCTGATACAGCAGACCGTCCGGCTTCCAGCCCTGTGCCTCCTGTTCATTATCCGTTGTAAGCGCAACCAGCAGTTGGCTACCCGCATCCATCGCTTCGTCACCCAGTGGCGTGTTGCCGTCCAGCAGAAAATCGTCATCACCGTAAAAGCCCAGCGGCTGACCCATTTCCACCGGCCGCAGGCAGTATGGACTGACCTTCACGGTGGTATCCGGGGCCAGCAACGTCACCAGCGCCTGCATTCCCTCCTGAGTTTTGCCCGGTTGCTGTAGAACACCCAGCAGAGCCAGAAAACGAGATACCGGTGTGGCGATGTGGTCTGCTGTGCCGGGAATACCCAATCCCACCAGGCCCAGCAATGACTGCGAGATGCTGTCCGTACCACCGGGTTCAAAGGTGGCCGGATAAGAGTATTTACGCCAGATACGGTAAAACTGCGTCAGAATGCGATGGCTGAAAATATCCAGAAAACCCTGTAGTGCGTCATGCCCTTCCCGACGCTGAGCGATGTCATCGAGATACGCCATCGGCAGGGGTGAGTCGACACCGTACATTCCCATAAAGGTCGTGCGGATACGTGGTGGCCGGCTGTCATCATCCTCATCATACTCCACGGCTTTCAGCTCACTGGCCGGAAATCCCATGCCCGGATGCGGGGCAAAGCGTACCGGGTCATCGCCCGGGTGACTGGTCGAGCCCATCAGCGGCCTGCCCGGGTTACGCTTCTCCAGCAACTGGCATAAACGGTAAAAGTTAATACGATGCAGGTCGGCTTCCAGCCGTGGGCTCAGCCGGGAATGCGGCGGTTGTGCTTCTCTTCCCATTCCAGGCGTTCTCCGGTCGGTTGCAGAATGATAATCAGGCGGTTAAACAAGTAGATGTCAGTGTATAGCGCAAAGAATCGGCTCATCATCTCGCCAAATAAGCAGATGTCGCCGCGTCCGGCAAAGCCATTGCTGTCCAGCGTGACTTCAATCTGCACGCCACGGACTAGGTAGCCCTGTTCAAAGCGCTCCGTTTCACTGTGCTTCACCTCGAGGATGGCTTCCAGACGGCGACGGTTCATCTCGCTGTCGGTCCATTCATACAGCGCCATGGTACCGCGCAGCACGTCGGCATTATCCATCATCGACAGAAATCCGCTGCCAAGGTGACTCAGTACGCGCCAGTGAAAACGGTCCTGCGCAGGTGGGTAACAAGGCAGCGTCGGCGCACACAGGTTGCGCACGGCAATGCTGACCGAAGTGGTTTTCATCACCGTATCAAGCACGGTGCTCTGCAGCGCACGTCGTGGCAGTTGACCATTGGTGCCGGTGAGCGTCAGCGACAGGCTTTCGTCTTCCGGGACGGTATGATTATCAAATGCTTCGCCGCCAAGGATGAGCCAGGTGTTATGCAGGCCGGACGGACCGCGGCGCACGCGGGTGTGGTAGTAATATTCCGGTGCTTCATGACGCATCATTCCTCCCTTATGACGGAAGCTCGAAAACGGCACGTAGGTGTGCTGGCTCGATGACATCACCGAATCCACGGTATATATCTCGGTATGGCCATCCTGCACGCGCATCGGGCGCAGCATGTATTCGGTTTGCAGAGAATTGAGCGTCAGCGGATCGGATTCCAGCGGGAACAGGTTAATGACCGGCACGCAATTCAGGCGCAGGTGCTTTTCGGTAAAGCTGAAGTTATGCTCCCAGCGTTCCGCCAGCACCACGTCGATTTCAAACCACGGGATCTCAGCCGGAAAGACCACGCTCTCCAGCCCGCGCAGCCCCGTAAACATGAATTTCTCGCGAAAGGTGAAGTACTCCAGCAGCAACTGGTAACCGCTGAAACTACTGTCCCCCTTCGGCCACAGCCTGTCATCATCACCAAACCCCAGTGCGGTGAAATACCCGTCCATCGGCCTTCTGTCCGTGTCACCCGGCATGCGCAGCCACAGACGCGCAGTATTCATGGTAAAAGCTTCATGCATAGCGCAGGCCAGCGGTGCGTCAGCATTGAAATAGAACGGGATCTGGCTGAGATCGACACGGCTCCAGTCAGCAAGATGGCTACAACTGAAGCGCAGGATGATGACAGAGCGCCCGTCAGGATCAGTCGACAGGCGGGCATGCTCCAGCGCCAGTGGCTGAAGGGTTATCTCTTTAGTTGTGGTGTAGCGACAACGCGTGCCTTTTTCACCGATCGGCCGCGAATTGACCTCGAAACCTCTGGCAATACGCATCGGTTCTTTCATCTCACGCCAGACAGGAGTGAACTCCACCACCGACATCGAGGGAATAGTGCGCAGGTAATGCGGCCACAGCAGACTGACCAGCCCTTCAGTTAGTTCAGGCAGGTCGTCATCAAGCTTCTCACGCAGGCGGCCCATCAGGAAGGCAAAGCCCTCGAACAGGCGCTCCACGTATGGGTCGCGCGCGCCCGCTTTATCGAGATTGAGCATTGCTGCCTGCTCCGGGTGAGCGCGGGCAAATTCTTCGCCGGCTTCCAGCAGGTAGCGCATTTCAGCGTCGTAATAACGCAGGGTTAAGTCGTCCATAAGAACCTGAATATGTGTGTTTTAAAGGTATGTCAGTCGCTTTACCCGCAAAGTACCGCACAGCCTGCCGGGTCAAGGGCAATCAGGCCCGCCAGAAGCTGGTCCATCTCTGGCTGAAGCCGTGACTTATCGGTTTCACTGCGGGCGGCTTTCATACGCAGCAGCCTGAGGCGGCGCGATTTCACTTCAAACAACAGCGCTGGCGTCCACTGAGTGAGGGTGATGGCCTGTGCTGCACCGTCAAGCTCACCCAGCAGATGCAGCGCCAGTTCATTCTTACCCTTCTGCTCAGCCACACGTGCCATCAGCAGACGCACCAACCATTTGTCTTTGGTGGTGTCGGTACCCGGGCGCGTTTGCAGCCAGTGGAGTGTGGCATCCAGACCATCCGTGTCAGCTTTCTCCAAAGCTTCCGGTTCAAGGGCCAGAATATCGTTGCCAGTTTCACTCAAGGCACTGACAGACTCATCCCGCCAGTTGGACATCTCGTCCTGCACGCTCTGGTTTATCCAGTGCAGCGTGACCTCATCAGCAAAGGGTGTGCCGTCATTGAAGGCCAGCGTTTCAAGTCCGGGAAGTCGCCGCAGCAGCCCTTTCAGGTCAGCGGTAATGATATCGGCCAGCACATCCTGGCCTGATTTAATCAGGGCCTGATGGATATACCACTGCAAATCCAGCCAGAGATGATTGGCGCCACGCGAGAAAGTGCTGTCCGCTTGTTCCAGTATCTCCAGCCAGCTCTGTTGCAAATACAGCCGTTTGAGCATTGCCCGCTGGTCAGCCCGCGGCGGTTCGATGCGCGTTTTCCCTTCGGCATCCGGTGCCGGGATTGCTCTTAGCGTGTCGTGACGCAGACTTTTCATCAGCCGGTGTGCGGCAAGCCAGCCATCAGGTTGCTCACGCAAATATCCCGTCAGGGTTCGGGCCTGAGCCAGCAAATCCTGACCGGACGTGATGCGGCTCAGCACTGGCGTTTCCTGTTCTGCCGTATGAGCTGCTGGATGAGCGCGTGTCTGACTGCTGGCGTTTTGAGGTATTACCGCATCCACGCCACCGGCTTTCATCAGGCGGGATCCCAGCGCGCTGTACAGGGCACTCAGATCTGGACGTGACGCTTCAGGCTCAGTTTCAAGACTGTCTCGGATGAGCAGCAACGCACCGGTCGTACGCTGGGCATCGTCGCGTACCACTTCTGGCCAGAGTAACAGGCTGTCAAGTAGACGAGAGCCTGCGAGCCACTCCAGCGCCGGTTTACGGCTTCGCTCGCGCTGAGGATGGAGCTGTGTTCCATACTGGGTTAGTAATCCCGCCAGTAACTCAAGCCCTGCAGCAAACCCGGTTTCACCGTCCTGGTGCAAGCGCGCCCAACAATAGTAAGTAGCAACCCGGACATCTTTGGCCACAGTGATCAGCACCTTTTCAGCCAGCTGGCAAATCAGCCCGGTATCAATGCCGGAAAGTTTATTGACCTCCTCCCGGATACGCTGGAAATCATCGTCATAACCCGGGTCTTCTCCAGTAGGATTGATCTCACTGATAGGGGTAAGCCAGCGCTGCCAGCTTTCCATACGTGACTGCGCCTGCTGTCGCAGCAAGGTTTCATCCGCCTGGCAGGCAACAACCAGATTCTGCAAAGCGTCCATTATTCGACTCCGTCCATGTCACTGTTTTCTGTGTTGGTCATCAGCGCCTGCGCCATAGCCGCGCTGTCGACGCTGAATATTTGATCTGGCAGCGTAAAACCCCGGAGTGCCAGTAACGCCAGCGGCCCACTGCCCAGTTGTGAACGCAGTACCCACTGTAGGGTATGACCATCCGGGGCGGTAAAACTCATCATCCACTGACTGCGGTCAAGCTGCTCTCTCTTACTTTCATCCAGCCAGCGAATAAAGCCCCAGGTTCCGCTGTAATCACCAAACAGACGTGTACCCGCATTGACGGTGGTCCATGTCAGCATGGCTCCGGGCTTGTAGGTGTCACCAGGCCAGCGGAAGCTCTGCCAGTCTGCCATCTGGTTGAAGTAGTGCAGATTTTGTCCATCGATAGTCAGTTGCGTTTCTACCACCTGCGGTACCGGACGCGCCTGTAGCTCAAAGCTGATGCCCTGACTGCCGTCGGTAAATAAGATATCCGATAGCTGGCTGAGCTGATTAATCGCCCGCAGGAAGGCTGGATTAAAGCTCAGCCCCTGGCTATTAACCTTATCTGGCACCCACTGGCTGCCCTCCTTATGCAGCACACCGCCGAGTTCCGCGGTCAGGAAGCGCTCAATGCGTCCGCTGTCCTTACGCACAAACTCAGCCAGCATTGGCAGAGAGGAATCACTCTTGCTGATAGCGAATGGGAAACGTCCGTCAAATGCCGTATGCCAGTTCGCCACCACGGAGCGACTCCATTTGTCATTCAGGCTCGCTGCCGATGGCTGAAGCACAGTTTCCCAGGCCTGGGTCAGTGGCTGCACAAACATGGTGCTGCCAAAACCACTCCACTCTTCGCCCAGGCTTGCAGCAATCAGGCTGCCGTACTGCTGGGTGTCGGTCAGGTCCACGCTTTTGCCCTGGAACACGGTCTGCGCCAGGCTCTGCATCATTTCCTGAGGGTCAGAGGCGCTGGCGACCTGTTGCAGACGCAGACGCACACGGGTGATACGGGTAAGATACGTTTGCAGGCTCAGTGAGTTGTCAGCCGACATAACATTGCTGCCTTTGTTTTTACCCATAAGTGCCAGCAACGGTCCAAAGGTTTCATCCAGTGGGCCCTGCGGGCCTGAGGCTGACTGGTCAATTACCGGTTTGTCCTTCCCGCCTACCAGGTCTTTAGCCGATTTGATGATGGAGTCCGACAGGCCTTCACTCTTCTGGCCGGTCTGCCCCTGCCAGGCGAGGGTGTTCATCAGGGCAATCAGCGGTGACTGGCGAACATCACTCATCAGCGTCAGCTGGTCGGTGACGTCTGCAATATTGTTTGCCGGATTAAGTTGCAGGCTGTTGAGGAAGCTCAGCCAGCTACCGGCAAAGTCGGTGAAGTAGCGTTCCGTCAGACGTGCTTTCAGTGCTTCCGGCGACAGGTCTGAGGAGACGGCTTTCCGGCTGTCGCTCAGCACCCAGTCAATTTCATCGCGGCGGGAGTTCGCCGCTTTCTCAATGGCCTGCTGAATACCTCCCTCCCAGGCCTGACGGGTGAACATGCCCGGCACCACCTCATCGGTGGTAAACAGGCGACGGGCATCGGTACCGCCGGTCATGTCCTCCAGAGACACATCGGCGAAGTTACGACGCACGGATTTGAGCATGTTCTCGTACAGCGTACTTTCCGCGTTGCGCCGTCCAATTTGCTGCAACAGCACCTGGCGGCTCTGGCTGACCAGTTGCTCATCCGGTGTGGTTTTCCACTGTGACTGCGCTGGCAGTTCGTTGATGTAGAAAGCCCACAAATCCGGTGACAGGCTTTGCCACAGGCCAGCTGAGATGCCTAAACGCGTCGGCTGCACGGTTTTCATGGTTTGCGCGTAGAATGCACCATCAGCTTTATCCGGACGGGACATCATCAGCCAGGCTTTCAGCTGGTCATAACCCGGTTTCGCCATCTGTGTCCGCTGGTCGCTGTTGGGTGCCGAATTGACCAGCGCAATGAGCTTCTGCTTAAGCGCTTCATTTGCCGGGTCACGTATCAGACGGTTGTTCGCCACCCCGTACCAGGGCAGCATTGCGTCAAGCAACTGCTGATCATGGTCCAGACCAAAGCGCTGATACCATGGCGCGCCGTCCTGAATATGGTGCAGCAGACGACCGGCATCATTACGCAGAGCATGCAGGGCCGTCAGTTGGTAATCCGATACAGAAGTGTGCTCCACCAGAGCATGAGCCTGCTGTGCAACAGAAACGATTTGTGACCGGTTGACCGCAAACGACAGCAGCGTCCCTACCCCCCAGAAACTGATGATGGCCATCAGTGCCCAGGCCAGCGCTCGTTCCCACGGCATACCGACACGACGGCCACGTACGCGGGTGCAGTCGTCGACAATACCCTGCCAGGTTGCTGGCAGAGTCAGGGCATGACGCTGTGATCCATAATTCTCAGCGTCGGCTGTTCCCGCTGACATTCCGGCAGGTTTCTTCTCCGACAGGCTGAACATCAGACCACGTAGCGGGACGCGCTGCTGAGAAACAAAGAGCCATGGCTGCAACTGCTGAGCCCAGCGGGCAATAGCACCGTCGTTCAGGTGCTGGCTCAGGCGCAGCAGGAAGTCGTGGCTGCTGTTTTCCGCGACCTGACTCATCCCCTGCGCCCGCAGGGCCGGCAGCATCAGTTCCAGCTGGCGGATTACATCGTCTTCTTTTGCGCGTGGTGGAAAGCTTGCACCTACCGCCTGCTCAGGACGCGTACTCTGCGACCAGTGACTGCTGCACAGTTGCCACAGCCAGACCGGAGCGGAATAACGCAGCAGTTCGCTGATTTTTTCCAGGCCGCGTAAATCGCTGTCGCTGATATGTGGGGTCAGCTTAAGCGACTCGGGCAGTAAACGGATAATCCCGTCCAGCGGGCGCCCGCGGCGTAGTTTACGCAGCGCTGTGTATTTTTCGCGGTCAGGCTCCGATGCCAGGCTGCCGCCGTAAATCAGCACGGTGCGGTTGCCTTCAAGCCACTGCTGCTTTTGCAGGCCGGGTAGCAGTTGCTCAATCGCGGCTTCATCGCCGGTGATCAGCAGCAGGCGGATCTTGTTTTGCCAGAAGAAGCTATAGCGTCGGCATAAATGAGCTTTTACAGGATCCTTTTTACTGGACTTTTTATAGTTATTAAGAACATTAGCTGTGACGGACTTCCCTCCCGCGATATGCTGAAAGCGATACTCTTTTTGATGGAACCATACACCGAAGTTCATCAACATCAGGAACACAGAAATTAAAAACATGCATAAGAACCAAAGGCTCACTTTTTCTTTTGAGGATACCCATCCAAAGATATCCCCATAGTAGTAACATCCTATAAAAGTCAGTACACCAAAAATAATGAGACAGGATACAAGGCCAATCACTCTCCATTTTGCCGAGGTGTTCAATTTAATGCTCCTTGCTATTATCAAATGGCTTAATGACATTTAAAAGGTATTCATCACCAACGCCAGTGACCATTAAAACCGGCTCATTGTTTTTTTCTGATATGAAAAGTGCCAGAGCAAACACCAACCAAAAATGGTGCTCATTTAAATTACCCAGCATCAAATTTAAATACATTCTCTCACACTCCCATTCAACATTCATAGATAAAGATGAGAGTCTTAATATCCCCGAAACTTCTGAAGCTTCCTCTGCACTCATATTGCTAAAAAGTACTCTTGTCGTTTTAAGGACATCTGACTGGTAAGTCATCATGTGGATGACCTCTTGTTTGGTGAGATTTTTGTTGCATACCATTGGTCGCAAGGCTATACCGTTATTGGCTTTTTCAGGTGGTTGCTCTTGATGAGTCACCAGCAATATTGAAGCGAACTCTGTTGAGTTAGGAGGGTATTTTTCAAAACTTTCAATGTTTGCAGATATTATTATTGACACCCGATTTTTTGAGATGTTGGATAATGTATCAAATTCCTGCCCTAATGCTTTACTCCAACAGTAATAATTACGCAAGCAATTTTCATCAAACCCGATCGCAGCCCAGCACTCTTTAAATATTGAGAAAGTAATATAATTACTATCATAGGTAAATATAACATCAAATATACATGATTCACTCAACCGTAACAGCCTTGTTCTGACAGACGCCAACAGTTCGTAAATCAGTTGTTCTTCAGTATATAAATCATCGTTATGGCCCCGTAGTTTCAATCGCTGGTTATTATATATTTCAACCGAATGAGACATTGCCATATCGGTTTGCGATATTACAGAAGGGAGAAACGCTTTATAAGCGGAAACATAAAATTTTTGACTTGCCCATTCAGTCCAGTCTTTCCTGACCAATGCTGCTTCGCGCTCTCTTGCTTCGAATGCCGACAAACACAAACCATGGTAATAGGTTCTAACGGGAATTATGACAGAAAAAGCTAGGGGCACCGAAAAAACCAACAGGGTAAGTAATTTTAACAACTCATTATCTTCAGCAGGCAAAATAATTTTAGCCCCAACCCAACTAACCACCACAGTCAACAAAATACTTATGAAAGAAAAAAACCATTTACTCCATTTAATTCCAGGAATCTTATCGACTGGAGGGATTATTTGTACAGGCCAATTCATATCATTCTCCATCATTGTTAACAGCACATTTTCTTTAAGAGAAAAAACTTCTTAACATGCCATACTGTCAATTATGGATTTAATATCTGAGTATGACTGAAGATCTTTACTGCGATTACTAAATATGATCTTCTTAAATACCTCATCCTGATAAAATAGTCGCTGCGCGCTCAACACGTCAAGCCCAAAATCAATAAGATCCTTAGCGGATGTAGAGAAAGTTGAATAATAATAATCTAGCGCAGGACTCAATAATTTCATCACATCACGCTCACTAAATTTATGCGGCATTCTCATTTTCCGATATGCTCGCAAAATATTATTAACAACTGAAATCCGGCCCATTTCGAATGCATTTTGCTCTGTTAATCCAAGTGAGTAGTTTAATTTTTTTTTGCATTTACCATCACCATTCGCCACCTGAGCTATTCCGCCTCCATCAATATAAGACCATGTATTAATATTGCTTAATAGCTGTTGCTTTTGCCATTTATCCAGCGTATACATTAACAAACCAAATACTGATGGGTCCTAATAGCGAAGTAATATATTACCAACTGATTGAATCGACTGTACGGCGGACAAAGCGACCTGTTCAGCAAGCTGCTCCCCAGTTAAATCCGTCGAAATCCACGCACAGACGCTGCGCCCTTCCCCGGACTCAAGTTTTTCTATTTTCAACTCATTCAATGAATTGTAAATACTATTCTTAAACAATTGGCCATCTCTCTCGCTGGAGGCACTAAGAGGGAAAAGGTAAAGTGGTAAAGCCCCCTGAAGTTCATCCTGGCGGAATGTTACAGGGTAAGATTTATATTCTCTAAGAATACTGGGCAAAAAAAGTGATGAATGATACTGTTCTAAAGATGCATCTATCAGTAGAAAACATTTCCCATTTTCCCCAAAAGCAGCATTGGTAATTTCTTCATGTATATCGTTAAAAAATATACCATCCATAATCAACCCCACCAGAATAATATCAGAAACACATTTCAATTAATTTATATTTATGACTTTCATAAAACATCATTATCTTATTCATATTGAGCCGCCCCCTCTCAGTAGCGATAGCAATTTTCTCCTGAATAGGTAAATTTCAAACTTGGGCATGCTGGTTTACCTTGATTCCTGCCGGGGGTAACCAAAATAACAATGTTTTTTTCTGTCTAGTAGTAAAACCAGCCTTCATCTGAATAAATGAATTTCCCACTGGGACAGGCTGGTTTGCTTTTATCACCCGGCTCATACCACTTCCCATTATCTTTTAGTTGCTGCTCATGTTTTTTTGTTATTTTATTGAGATTGATTGTTGCAACACGTCTCATCCCCAGCAACTGAAATATCTCCTCCGCCAGTTTGCAGCGTGTTGGCGCACAGGCTTTATATGCAAAGAATGCAATCAACCCCGAAATTACAGAAGACACCACAAAAGCCATTACCAGGAAAAGATAAAACCTCTCAAATAAAGAGACACCATTTGGATTTCCTTTTGAGAGAGAGATAAATACACATACAGAAACAAAAGCCACCATCAATATGGTGATTAGAATGAACATATTTTTAATGCGCCACAGCATATGCGCAATATGCCCCATATCACATTTCGGACATACTGACACTATCCGCTCTTCCGGTAACGCAATGGCATAGACCTCATAATGGTCATGCTGCCACTCAACAATCATGTCCACATCATCGCCAGTCTGAAGTCGGGTGACACCCACCCAGCCGCGAAACGGCTGGCCATTAATCATCCCCTGCACATATTCCGCCGAATCATTCGATGACTCGCTTTCAGCCATCATTACAGCCCCGACACCCGGGCTCCCTGCAACTATCGCTGCAGCGGCGGCAGCTCCGCGCTGGCCATCTGATATCTCCGGCAACATGCTGGTCCGGTAGGCAACTGCATCAAAATACTCCCGAAAATATTCGCTACGGAAAGACTGCAGTTTCCCTGATATTTTCTCCAGAGGACCATAAGGCGGCAATACCGGCGACGGCGGAAGCTCACGTGTCCACGGCCTGCCGTTCATCACCTCAATCTCTCGCTTTGTACGCAGGTCTGCTAATTTTTCTGGCTCAACAAAACGGGAGCATATCTGCTGATTTTCAACTGAATTCATGAAATATCCTTTATCGCCCCTTCCAGGGCTTTATTCTGGTCTGTCAGACTGCGGTTGAAAGGTGCTGTACCGAACACGCATTTTCTACACCATATCTGAAGCTCATCGTCCGATATCCAGGTCACAACCACCTGTAACAAAGTTATCGCAACCATCACTTCCCAGGTCATCAGTACTGCAAGTATTCGGATCCCTAAAATTTCCCAAGCCAAAAAACCTGTAATTTTCCCAGCTACTTTTTTAGCTATCGGTTGACTAAACTGTTCCAGCAGAAGACCGACTGATTTTGTGACTGCCAGGACATCAACTGTTGTTTTAATAAGCAATACAGAGGAAAGTAAAAAACGATTGCTTTGCAACTCTTCGTAAGTACTTGCACCATCAGCAAACACCGAAATTAAAGACGCAGTTCCACCCGCTGCCGCCCCAACCCCCTTGACCCAGGCCACTGTAAGCTCACGCGCTTCCAGACCTTTTTCTATTGCCGGCAAAATAACCGACGTCCCCTGACTCACCATCGCCAGCCCGCTGGCCAGCAGGCTCGCCAGCGGCTTCTTTTCATCCCTTACCTGTCCGCACAGGTAGATAAAATCCATCGCATTCAGCACCAGCAACAGACTGTTTATTCCCGCCAGCCGGTATTCGGCCTTGCCCTTTTCTGATGCAAAGTGCTCTTCCAGCCTGCTGCTCATTCTCTGTTTAATCTCGGCGACTTCATTCCCGCTCGCCATAAAACGTCCACTGCGCCATATACCTTCCAGCACCGTCTGACGTAACGCCGGGGCATCTTTCAGATACGCATTCACTAACGAGTGAACTTCTTCTGAAGGTATTCCCGCCCTTATCATAAATATCAGCCTGAACGCCGTGGTCGCCAGCTTCTCGCCTGCCTTATCCACCCGCAGAATGCGGCTTACCCTGTCTCCCACCGTGACGATAAACGCATCCGTGTTGAAGAGCTGTACTTCCAGTTTGCTGGCATTTTCCCTCAGCCCCTTCACGACACTGTTCATCGATTTCTGGTAATACCCCTCCAGCTTTTTCATATTGCTGACCTGCTGCATCAGGGCTGCCGTCATGGCGGTCGCCGTCAGAGGCGTCACGTCCTCGTCCTTTTTCCCTTTCACCGTCGCCAGATACGGCTCCAGCTCACTGATTAGCTGCGGGTTATTGGCCGCCACATGCCGCCACAGCAGATTCCCGCGATTTTTAGTGCTGTACTCATTCCACCAGCCGTCTATCTTTGCCGCCCCTGCCGGACAACTGTTGATCCCGTGCATGGCCATCCCCACCGCTGACTGGTAGAACAGCCCTGCCCGCTGTGCCTCGCAGTGGAAATCATCCAACGTTGCCAGCAGTACCGGTGCACTGAGCCAGTTCACCACGCTGACGATACGCTTCTGGAAGATAGCGTTAACCGAATCAACCAGGTTCGTGTAGCATGTATCAAAGTTCGCCTGTCGGGTTGCGTTGAGCTTTTTCTGATAGGGTGCCCAGCTCCGGGCCCGGACTCCACTGAAATCCTGCGAGGGTTTAGGCAGATTTAACGCCAGCTCCTCATCGACCTGCGCCTGTATCGCGGCAACCCGTCGCTGGTGAGCAGCCAGCGGTTCGGGTGGACTCATCAGCACACTCTCCGGGTATGATGCCGTCACGTTCTGCGCATGCCAGTTTCTCACTAACCTGTCATCTGCCCTGATTTGTGCCAGCACATCAGGCTTACCCTGATACCTTTTCTCAAGCGCCTGCAGACGCGAATCCAGATATTCGTCTGTCAGCATGGGACCATCAGTTCTTCGTCTCCGCATTGCGTCCTCCCGAGATTCGGCATTGCTTTCCAGCAGCGTTCTGACGGCATCGAGATTTGTTTTGGTGGCGAACTCAAGCTCACGTTCCTGCAGAAACTGCGCCTGGCGCCCCAGCACATCCTGGCTCCATCCGTTAAGTTCATGAACAATCCCCACCGGATCCCAGAGTGGAAGCAGCAGCGGCGTCATCCCCTCACTTCGGTTTTCCATGGCCGTGACCGTCGCGTCTGCCATGCCACTGCGGTTTTTTGCCCACGGATACAGACTGGACTGCAGTTTCACCACATCATTATTAACCCGCCAGGGATCATCCACCGTCGGATCCCAGAGTGACGATGCCCGGCTGACGTTTACCACTTTCGCATCATCCGGACCAGGAAGCAGACCAGAAACAGAAGGAACCTGATAGTCCAGTACCTGATTCAGGCTTGCCCCGGTAACGTCGGTCCCTGTTTTTGTGCGCTGAGATCCCGCCACCGAAGGCATCACTTTCTGCATTCTCTCAGTGCGCTCTTCTGGCCTGGTGCGATACCGATCGAGCGTTTCCTGCTCCCACGGATACTGACTGAACGCAAACCACACATTGCCGCACTTATCCGGGGATTCAATGCTCATGAACTCGACGTTTTGAGCGATATGCTCGCCCGTTTCGCACAGCGCTTTATCCACCGGTACAGGATTAGACGCCACCTGTTGCAGCCACAGTGAGCCGTCCGGCGCAACGCTGTAGCACTGCCAGTAATTGGTGCCCTGCTTTCCTTTTTCATAAAAAACGTAAAGGTAGCCCTGGCGAAGCGCGCGGAGTGTGTACTTTTCATTACTGGCGATCGTTACCCCGGTGATGCACGGATCATTCGCCCATCCCGGTAAACTAGCATTAATATTTTCCGGCACAACAGCATAGCGCACGGGCAGTACTGTCAGGCCTTTCGTTGTGCATAACCCCTGGCATGCCATATTCACATCCTTTTTTTAATTAAGCCTGTAAATAAAAAATTCTTATTCAACCAGTGAAAAAATTAGAGCCTGCGATCACTTTATGGCCGGAACATAGACAAAGCACACGGTCCTGATCCTGTACCAGAACTATGCCATTACTGACGATACCAACTGCAGTGGCCAGGATGGGAAATGTTCCCTTACAGACAGTACAGATGGCTTTGTCATTATTTTGTGCCACCTGTTTTCCATCACTAAAATAATTCGCAGTTGCAGTAATTATTTTCCCATTACTCGTCCTGTCACCTAAAACGGCTAATTTTGTAGTCATCTTTTTCCTCAAGTATTAGCTAAGCATCACCACAGCCCCTTGCTGTTGGGCTGCAGAAATTACTCCAGGTTTGCAACCAGAAGGTAGCGAAAGCGTTGAATTTAACGTCGCCGCAGACTGCTGTTGAACCGCAATACATTTCAACGTGACGTTTTTGCCAGTACCAACTTCAACCCCCGCGTCACTTAACCGTATAAATGCCCCCCCACAAACCAAAAGGATTTCTTTTTTGGCTGATATGACAACGCTGTTGTCAGAACTGGCAACAGAAAGCTTTTCTTTAGCAAATAAATTCAGCGCGTCCGACTGTGCCTGAATATCTACTTTGCCCTCCGAGGCATACATTTTTATTCCCAGTTTGTGTGCAAATAAGCTCAGAATATCGCCCACCGCCAGGGTTAATTTTTTGGCAATGCTAATGTCTGCATTTTGACCTGCGGTAACAATTAGATTCTCCCCTGCCGAGACTTGTATGCTCGCGGGGGTGACCTGCGCAATTCCTGAAGGGGCAGACAGAAGTAACGCTTGCTGCTTAAGATCGCTAAGCGTCTGATTCATTAATGTTGTTTGTTTCTCAAGATCGGCTAATTCCGCCTGGGCTGCTTGAGCAACGTGACGTAATCCAGAAGTCACCTCTCTGGCAGCGTCAAGTTCTTTGAGCGCAGCTTGCATTTCACGCTGCAGTCCCTTCGCTTTCGCCTGCCCGTCCGCCGAGATGAATAGTCCTTTCTGCGCCCGGATGGCCCCCCAGCTGTCCGTCCTGAGCTCAAACCCCTCACCGCGCTGCTGTTTCTCGCTGTCGACCAGGTGGCCTAGATTCAGCTGGCTCTTGCCGCCGTACTCCGTGCTGACCTTGATATGCTCTTTCCCGCGCTCGTCGTCGAGGCGGATTTTGTTGTTCGCCGGCGTGCGCAGCACGTTGCGTCTGTAGTTGCGGTTGGTGACGTGGTCGCCGTGCGCCGAGTCGTGCAGCACACCGGCAATGTACGGCCGGTCCGGGTTGCCGTCCTCAAAACCAATCGCCACCTCGGTACCCGCCAGCAGCGGCAGGTGCAGGCCGTAGGTATTCCCGGCGTACGGCCGGGACTGACGGACCCACAGGCTCTCGAACCCTGTCTCCCAGTTCTCACGGTCAAACAGCATGTTGACGCGGTAGCGGCCGTCTTTATCGATATGCCCGTAGATGTCATTTTCAGTGGTACTGGTGACGCGGGCCGGTAAGGTACCGGCCATCACCGGACGTGAACCAGGTTCCGGGCGGAAACTGAAATCCGGACTGTCCGGGATACCGTCAAACCTGACGCAAAAGTCCGCATCACGCTGCGCATGGCTGTGCATCGCCGTGACAACCACGCCCTGCGCAAACACGTCTGCCACTTCGTACCCGCCGGTGACGGTCAGCAGCATACCCGGAGAGAGCACCGGACAACTGGTGAAGGCAACGGTCTGCGTCTGGCCATTCAGGTAGCGTTCGTGACGGATGCGGGCGTAAAACGCACCGGACTCCGGTGCCGGGTTGCGGTCATACGCGCTGCCGGGTGTCAGGTAGTTATCGGCCCAGTGATAGGCCTCACCGTACGTGGTGACATCCCCGCCGGTCGCGTCAACCCGGGTGTTCATGTCCTCCGTGGCCTGACGGTAGTTGTAGTCGCGGGTGCTGACCTCCTTCTGGACCACGTTATGGTGGCACTCCATATCCCACACCGAGTCCACACCCTGCGAGTGCTGCCCTGACGGCGGCACCGACGGCAGCGTCAGGCCTTTCTCATACCCCTGCCGGCTGTCGTAAAACTCCACCACGTCAATGTTGAGGCGCGTGTCGGTGGTGAAGCGGAACCAGATACCGACCTCACCCAGCAGGCGGGTGATAAAGTGCAGGTCGCTCTCACCGTACTGCATCACCTGCTCGCGGCGCGGGTACTCTTTACTCAGTGAGAACAGGAAATCCTGGCCACGCATGCCGTGGCGCTCGCGCAGGATTTTCTCCACAATCTGCGGGACGGACATGTCCTGGTAGATGGCGTTCTGGTGCGAACGGCTGAGCAGGGCCAGACGCGGCTCAAGCGTCACCGCGTAACGGGTTTCATCCTTTGAGGTACCCAGACGTTCAAAACCCGTGACCACGCCCTGAATCACCCGCACCGGCTGCTGTATTTTGATGCCGTAACCCTGGTCAACCGGGGCCTGAAGCGTCAGGGAAGCCGCTTTCATCAGCATCATCTCTTTGCTGATGGCATGGTCCGTGCTGGTGAACTCAATACGGTAGCTGAACGGTGTGCTCAGGGCTTCATCGCCCTCAAACTCCAGCACATCAAGCCCTGCATCGCAGTCCTTCACCGACAGCAGGTGATGGCTGTGGCTGAATCTTAACGGAGGATTATTGCTCATGCGTGCACTCCTTCTGTCCGGTCAAACTCGAGCACTATGCCCTCTTCCTCATCCCAGCCCAGCGTAAGATGCTGCGGCTTCTGCCCCGCTGCCATATGCATCAGCAGTTGCTGGCTCAGGACCGGCAGAATCTGCTGGTTCAGCAGGCTGTCGACATTACGGGCCCCGGTGTCCGGCAGCAGGCAGGCATCGGTCAGCGCGTCGTACAGACTTTCGTGGATATCGGTCTTCATACCGTAGTGACGGTTGAGGCGTTTACTGACCTGCGCCAGCTTCATCTCCACAATGGTACGCATGGCTTCTGCATTCAGCGGACGGTAAATCACCGTCTGGAAGCGCGCCAGCAGCGCAAGCTGGAAGTGGTCCCGCAGGACAGGACGCAGCAGTTCATGCAGGTCCGGCTCTGTCGCCTCCGGCTGTTCCTCCAGCAGCTGCATGATAAGGTCGCTGCCGAGGTTCGAGGTCATCAGAATCACCGTGTTGCGGAAGTCGATTTCCCGCCCCTCGCCGTCGCGCATGAAGCCCCGGTCAAAGACCTGGTAGAACAGGTTCATCACATCCCGGTGCGCCTTTTCCACTTCATCCAGCAGCACCACGCTGTACGGGCGCTTACGGACAGCTTCGGTCAGAATGCCGCCCTGACCGTAACCCACGTAGCCCGGAGGTGAGCCCTTGAGCTGCGAGACGGTGTGTGGCTCCTGGTATTCCGAAAGGTTGATGGTGATAAGGGACTTCTCGCCGCCGAACAGTTCATCGGCCAGCGCCAGGGCGGTTTCGGTTTTGCCGGTGCCGCTCGGCCCCACAAGCAGGAACACGCCCTGCGGGCCGTTCTCCGGCGCCAGACCGGTTTTGCTGGCGCGCAGGCGCTGCGCAATGGCATTCAGCGCACTGTCCTGACCGACGACGCGTTTCGCCAGACTGTGCTCAAGGCTCAGCAGTTCCGTCTGCTCGTCCTTCATCAGGGAAGAGAGCGGTACGCCCGTCCAGTCGGCGATAACGGTGGCGACGGTACGCGCATCCACATCCAGCCCCAGCAGCGGGGTATGCTTTTGTATATCGCTCAGTTGCTGTTGCAGGTCCGCCATCTCCGCCTGGCGGGAGATATCAGCCCGGCAGGCCAGCAGTTGTTCCGTCAGCGCCAGCTCCTGGCCGTATTGGGTTTCCCGTTCGTCGAGCTGCAAAATGATGGCGACTTCTTCCTCTCCGATGGCGGTCAGACGTTCGCCGTGGGCGGTATTGCCCACCGCGATATCCTCCAGCAGCGCCTGCTTCTCCATAGCAAGGGCCGTGAGCTGCGCCTTCATGCGGGTCAGCGGCTCCGGAATAGTGTCGAGGCTCATACGGACACGGGCAGAGGCGGTATCCAGCAAATCCACCGCCTTGTCCGGAAGCTGGCGTCCGGTCAGATAGCGTCTGGAGAGCGTGACGGCGGCTTTAACCGCTTCATCGGTAATATGCACGCCATGGTGCTCCGCGTAGCGTGACTTGAGTCCGCGCAGCATCAGGCAGGCGGTGTCGTCGTCCGGCTCATCAACTTTAACCATCTGGAAACGACGCTCCAGCGCGGCGTCGCGCTCAAAGTACTGTTTGTACTCACTCCAGGTGGTGGCGGCGATGGTTCTGAGCTCACCGCGGGCGAGCGCCGGTTTCAGCAGGTTGGCCGCATCGGCGCCGCCCGCCTGGTTGCCCGCGCCGATAATGGTGTGCGCCTCGTCAATGAAGAGCAGAACCGGCAGGGGTGACTGCTGCACCGCGTCGATGATGTTTTTCAGGCGCTGCTCGAATTCCCCCTTCACACCCGCCCCGGCCTGTAACAGGCCGAGGTCAAGGGTGCGCACGGAGACCGGCTTCAGCGCGTCCGGCACATTGCCCTCATGAATGCGCAGCGCCAGTCCTTCCACGAGCGCGGTCTTGCCGACGCCCGGTTCGCCGACCAGAATCGGGTTGTTCTTGCGGCGCCGGGAAAGAATATCCACCATCTGGCGGATTTCATTGTCGCGGCCATAGACCGGGTCGATTCTGCCCTCACGGGCGCGGGCGGTGACGTCGAGGGTGAACCTGTCCAGCGCATTCTGCAACGCCGGGTTCAGCTCTCCTGTTATATCCGCATTCACCGGACGGCCGACAAACTCCACCTCATCCCCCTGCGTAAGCTCCGCTTCCTGCTGCACCTCCGGTCGTTCATCCGACTGCGCATCCAGAAGTCCACGCAGGCGCTCAAGCTGGCTCTGCGCCAGCGTCAGCAGCGGCCACAGGCCGTCGCAGCGCAGCAGTTTCGGTTTTTCCACCAGAGCCATCAGGAGGTGAATGCTGCGGATATGCTCTTCCCCCGACAGCGAGGCGTGCAGCCAGGCGTCCTGCATAAGGGACTGCACGCCCTCCGAAAGCTGCGGACGGCTGCGCACCGACCGTGGCAGGCTGTCCAGAAAACCCAGCATATCCTGCCATATCGTATCCATATCCCATTCGTAGCGCCGCGCCAGCACCGTCAGGTCGCCCTCACCCTGCTCCAGCAGTTTCAGCAGCCAGTGCTCAGGCAGGATTTCCGCATGGGCGCGGGTCTGGCACAGGGAAGCGGCCCCTTCCATTGCGCGGGCACAGTAAGGGTTAAGACGGCGTAACAGGATGGCTGGATTTTCCATGAGACTCTCTCTTTATCAGTTCCGGACACGCTACCGCCCGTCGCTGTTCCCTGTTATTCAGGAACCCAAAGCGCATCAGGTCGGGCAGGCAGATTGTGTTTTTCTTTGCTGACCACCCGTCAGTGCAGGCGCTCAGCAAAAAAAGCAGACGGCTGACCGTCTGCTCAGGGCTCTTACGCAGTGGCGCGTTCGTTCCAGGAATCGGAATGAATGATGTTGCCGTCCTTGTAGGTCCAGGTGATTTTTTCGTAGCGCAGTTCAATCTGCTCGAGGTGGTTGTGCTTCTCGAAAGCAGGGTCCTTGATGTCATGCATCTTCGGATTCACTTTCACCAGCTTCACGTTCTCAAGCTTCGTGTTGAAGTACTCCACTTCCTGGCCTGCGTCATTGATTCTGTACCATTTGAACTCAGCAGATTTCAGGGTCTGGCCGGTCGTCACCGCCTTGTACAGGTACGGGCTGGAGGAGTCGATTTCCTTGGTGAACAGGAAAGGCGTGTGGATACGGGTGCCGGTCAGCTTGCCGGTATTGTTATCGGTCGGGATGTACAGGTTGTGCTCCTGGGCCACCACTTCGATACTGCCTTCACGATCCTGAACGTCCACGGACCCTTTGATGTCCGCGCCGCCGTCGTCCTTCAGCCACAGATAGACTGGAATTGCCATGTTAATTACTCCGTTACATTGTTATCAGCGCCATCATCCTGCGATGACGCATGGGTCTTGCCCGGCGCCTGACAGGCATTCGCCTGCGGTACCAGACTGATTTCGACACGGCGGTTCAGCGCCCGGCCTTCCGCCGTGTCGTTGGTGGCGACAGGACGGCTTTCACCATAGCCCTGCACCGCAAAACAGCTCTCCGGCACGTCGCCGGTATCCCGCATCCAGTCGCGCACCGACTCCGCGCGCTTAAGCGACAGCACCTGGTTGGACTGGTCATCCCCGGTGCTGTCGGTATGGCCCGCCACCACAATCAGCCAGCCGGGCTTCGCCTTGATCCCCACAAGCGAGTTCACCAGCAGCTTTGTTGAGGCGGGTTTAAGCGCCCACTTTCCGGTATCGAACAGCGACATGCTGTCGAGGCGGATGATTTTCGGTGCCGGTTTGAGTTCCGGTTCAGGCGGCGGAGGCGGAGGCACATAAGAGCGAATCGCATTCAGCACTGGCATACGCAGACGTCCGCCCTGATACAGACCCAGACTCAGCCGGGCCGGTACACCGTTACGTGCATGGTCGTCCAGCAATGCCGCATCCTCGCGCAGCACGGCAACGGCGTCAGCTTTCGGCCCGGAGTCATTCATCGGTATACGTTCATAGCGTGCAATATCGAAGCTCACGCGTTGCAGCAGCTGGCGATTATTCCAGCCACTGCTGAGTAGCGCAGCAATGGCTGCCAGCGTGAAGATTCCGAGCGCACCGCGCCAGGTTCGTCCATGCGGTGTCAGGCCTCGTCCTTCTGGCAGTAAAGGGAGGACAAAATTCGGGAACAGGGAAATAACCGTACTGTCCGTTCCCGCCGGCTGCCAGCCAGACACCTGCTGCATCGCAGTATGGCGGGACAACCACGCTGTCCAGACAGAGGTGGCCATGCTTCCGGCCAGGATCGGACCCAATCCCCACAGAACCGCAACAGGTTCAATGACAGGAATATCGGGGTTTTCATCCATAAGGACAGCCTGGACGTGCTGTTGGAACCAGCTCATCAGGCTGTTCATCAGCACCTGTTGCTGCATCGCAGGCGTTCCGCCAGTATTAACCCATTCAGCAACTGAGCCAGGCGCTGAAGTCCCACTCCAGACCTTTACCCCTTCCCCCAGGATCGCCGTCTGCCAGAGCATGTCATTCATCATCGCACTGCCGACCTGTCCATTCAGAACCAGTGGCACAGAATGGCCGGTTGCTTTACGCAACCGGCTAATCTGCCAGCGCAGGGCAAGCAAACGACTGGTAAGGCGCTCACTGTCAGGGTGCTGCTGCGGACAAACACTGACCATCACTGACAGCTGACGTCCCCAGTCGGGGCGCAACCACAGTACCTGACGGGCGGCCTGCTCCAGTTCCAGATGATCCTCCACACGGATCCAGCAGCCCTGCGTGACAGTAAGCACAGGTGACTGATGCGGCCAGGCAAGCGGCAGATCGCCACAGACCAGTACCACGGGCTGACAATAATTGGCTTCAGGCAGGTCCTCCAGACACAGGGTGAAATCGTGCTGCACGCGACGGCAGGCGACAGCCCAGAACGCTATGATGAGTCCCAGTACCGCCAGCAGGACGAGAATGGAAACCAGACGGGATGCTGGCAGAAACCACAGGCAGACCACTGCACTCAGCAGGGCAGCCCAGAGCGCAAGCCCGCGCTGTTGTGCAGGGCTCATTTCACGGCTCCCGGCAGCAGGGTAAGCAGTGTCTGATCCAGCCAGCAATCCAGTCCCCACCATAATGCGGTGACCACCACCACACTCAGGCCAATGCGCATAGGCCATGATGCCAGCCAACCCCCTATCCCCCGTCCGGCATGGCTTTCCGCCAGAACGGGATGGGGTTGTGAATAGCTGAACGGCGCAACATATTCATTCAGTGCATTCATGAGTTTCTGCCGCTCAGGATCGTTCAGGGAGCGGAAGTTGCCGAGGAATCCGAGCATCATGACTCGCTGGAAGCAGGTCACAACGGCGTGGTCAGGAGCCGGTTCACGCAGCACATCACGCATCCGATCGCATAACGTGTCACCGGCGTCCATGGTGCCAAGAAAGTATCCCTGTAAGGGAATGTCATACCACTGTATACAGGCGTCATCCTCTACACCGCGACCTTTGACCGCCTCATCAAGCAGCGCACACTGTGCCGTAAGAATATGCTGGCAGCTGGCTTCATCGAGTTCGCTCGCTTTCAGTTCTCGCTGCACACGCCCGACATCATCAATGCAGCGCTCCCAAAGCGTACGACCTTCCCCGTCCTGGAATGTCGGGCCGTGACGCAGACTGATCACCTGTAGCCAGGTGTCCTGTAACAGGGCATCAATATCAATGAACGCGGCAGTAGCGCGTTTACGATCATTCATGTTCTCAGTACCGCAAAGAGTTCAAGTTCAGGCTCGGCGAGCATTCCCGGAACGTAAAACATACAGGTGCCGCTCTGGAACATTTCGATGGCCAGAGGATGAGAGACATCAAGGCTGAAATACTGATTTTCCAGACGTAGTGGAATGGCTGCCGGCACATGGCGCAGCGGCATCAGAGGGACGCCCACCCGCGATGAATTGACGATACTCCTGACATGATCGGGACTGCCGACCTTGCACTGGCGCGGGAACTGCTCCTGCAATTGTGCCACCGGCATCGGTGAACGCACGGAGAGGTAATAATCAGCCCCTTCGCGCAGACGTGGATCATGCAGACGGGCCTGCCAGAAGTGAAGCCGGTCATCATGCTCAAGCTCAATTGCCACCACCCGCGACGGCAGGCTGGCTTCCAGAAGATCGCCAAGTAAATCAAACAGCGGCGGGAAGACGTTATTCAGCTGCTCATGCTGCCATGCCGGGATCGCACTGACCTGATGCTCCAGCGAGAATGTCAACAGGCTGCCTGCAAGCCTTGCCAGCTCCGGATAGAGACGCTCAGGCGGGCTTTGCGGGTGGCGCTGAAACTGACCCAGCACGGGCTCAGCACTGTTCAGGGCATTGAGCAGCCAGAACAATGAAACATCGGCTACGGCAAAATCCGCCATGCGCTCATTACTTTCCCGGCGCATGTCCATCAGGCGGCCCAGACGGGCGCGCAGTTGCGTCAACAGTTGCTCCAGCTGGGTCATCAGCCAGCGACTGCCCAGTAACGCCAACAGCGGCGGAAGGTATGTCTCATCAAGTGCCCAGTTCCCCTGCGAATCTTGTTGCAGGCGGGCAACCGGACAGGTCAGGTAATCGCTGTTGTTCTGATGGGCAAATCGCAACGTCAGCTCTGGCCGCATCACTGCAATCTGGCGGGTATCATCGCCAAAAAGGTTGCGGACATCCCGCCAGCGCTGGCGATAGCGAACAGGACGCGCGGCCACCTCATCGGGCTTAAGGCAGTTGCCACCATTCGCGCGCAGCAGCGGAAGAGCCAGAACCACCACCACGTCCTGTGTTTCACTCTCAAGCGCCAGCACCGGTGGCAGGTCGTCAGCATTATCCGTATCGATTAATGTCCCGTCAGGGAACCGGAGGTGCAGATGACGGGCCTGTAGACGGCCCAACTTCAGTACATCCGGTTCGAAAGTGGCATTAATCACCCCCCAGGGATGGGAGAGACCCAGTCGGGCGATACATTCCGCAGACCAGGCCGCATAGGCGGCCTGTTGCTGGAAGTGCTGGGGAGAGACCATCTGGCCCCTGCCCCATAACGGTTGTTCCGTTTTCATGCTTCCTGCCTTACGTTACGCTTTCGCTTTCGGCATCTGGCTCACCAGAGACAGGTTCACATCCATGCCTTCCACCTGGAAGTGCGGCACCGCAAACAGCTTCACGCGGAAGAAACCCGGGTTGTCTTCGATATCTTCCACCACCACCTTCGCGTCACGCAGCGGATGAGAAGCCTGCAACTCATCGCCCGGATCGGTCATTTCCGTCACCAGACTACGCACCCAGGTATTCAGCTCCAGCTCCAGCAGACGGCGGTCCTTGGTGGTGCCAATGTTCTCGCGCTGGATGAGCTTCAGGTAGTGCGCAATACGCGACAGCAGGAAGATATACGGCAGACGGGCGTTGATGCGGCTGTTGGCCGTGGCATCTGCGGTGTCATACAGCGCCGGTTTCTGCGCGGAGTTCGCCGAGAAGAAGCAGGCATAGTCGCGGTTTTTGTAATACGAGAGCGGGATAAAGCCGAGGTTGGCAAACTCAAACTCGCGGGTCTCCGGGATCATCACCTCAGACGGGATTTTCACCTGGTTGCCGGTACCCAGATCGTACAGATGAATAGGCAGGTCTTTCACCGCCCCGCCCGCCTGCGGGCCACGGATCTGCACGCACCAGCCGTTATTGATGAAGCTCTTCACCATGTTTGACGCGAAGGAGAACGACGCGCTGGTCCACAGGTATTTCTCGTGATCCGGGCCTTTCACCTGCTCAACGTAGTTAAAGCTGCGTACAGGTACGGTGTCCGGGCCATACGGCAGACGCCCCAGCACGCGCGGCATCACGAGGCCGATGTAGCGGGCGTCGTCGGTGTCGCGGAACGATTTCCACTTGATGTATTCCGCGCGGTCGAAGTAGTTGCCGATATCCTTAATTGCAGCCACCTCTTCCATGGAGTCTTTCAGGAAGAATTTCGGCCCGACAGAGCCAATAAACGGCATATGTGCGGCAGCTGACACTTTAGAGATGTTGCGCAGCAGCGCCACATCCTGCGGGCTGGCGTCAAATTCATAGGATGAAATCACGGAACCAATCGGCTCTCCGCCCGGGGTGTCGTATTCGGCGGTATAGGTGTGCCAGTAGAGGCCGCTCTGGATAAGTTCCGGCGCGTCTTCAAAGTCCTGACGCAGATCTTCTTTCGACACATCCAGAATTTCGGTTTTCACGTTCTGGCGGTAGTCGGTGCTGTCCACCAGCTGCTTCAGGCCGCGCCACAGGGACTCCACCTTCTGGAACTCCTGGTGATGCATTACGGCATCCAGCTGACGGCTAATCTGGAAATCCAGCTCAGCTATATGATGGTCAATCAGCGTTTTGTCGAGCTTCTCCACCGGCTGACCGGATTTGCGGATGCAGTCCATAAACACCTGCATCGCCGCCGTCAGGCGTTCACCCGCCGGAGCGTCAGAAAGCGCGGCGTCATCCAGAAACGCATTGATATCACCCAGGCTGGAGGCCGGGGTCAGGTTGATTTTTTCAAACAGGGAGGCGTAAACGCCCTCTTTTTCCAGTACGGTGGTCTGCCCCTGCGCGGAGGCGGTTTCAGTATTTACAGACATCAGCATATTCCCGGTTAATCCATTAAATTACACATGCCGCTTATTTCGGGGCCAGTGCACTCATTTCGTCGCGTAATTCCTGAGACAGCGCCGGGTCTTTAAGAATTTTCTCGAGTTCTTTTCTGAAAGTGGCGTTATCAAGAAGATTGGATTTGAGATCGCGTAATAAATTACGCATGGCCAGCATGGCGCGGAGCTGGGGGATCTGGCGGGCAACCTGTTCAGGTTCGAAATCCTTAATATCGGAGAAATTCAGTTTTATGCTTTCTTCCGAACCATCCCCGGCCATTGTGTTAGGAACCGTCAGATTCACTTCCGGGTTAAATTCCGAAAGTACGCTGTTGAAGTTATTTTTATTGACGTTAATTTTCTCCCTTTCCGATAATGGGCGATTCTCTTTTCCATTACTGAAATCACCGACGGTGAGGAGTTTAAGCGGCAGTTCGATTTTCTTCTGCGCGCCACCTGTATGCAGAGCCAGCTTTAAGTTTATGCGTGCCTTGGGCACCTCATTCTGGAATGAATCGGCCATAGCAGTCCCTTTCTTTAAAAGAAATAAATGTTAAGTGAGTGACGTTTCTTTACAAAACCATATTAGAGCAAAAGCCCATTTAAAATCAACTTATCAGATCAAAGATCTACTATTAGACTTTTCTTAAGAATATTCCACTAAATTATTGTACTCATAAATGCCATAGATACATGACACACAGTAAAAATTAACTATTTATTCACATTAATTTGGCAGAAATGACTGCTTTGATTGGAAATATTGAACTTATTGTTCCATGAGGTTGAATAATTGATTTACATCAATGCATTTATTAACGCGTCCCTTAACAGTGCAGAGAAATAAGGTTTTAATTCAATAAATGGCCTGAATATGAAAAATCCTGTATCGGACAAATTTAATCTTAAAAAAAGTAATGACTACACTGCTACTGGAATGGCGAATAAATGACTACGCGTTTTTCGATAAACGGGAGGAAGAATCTCTCTGAAGATATTCATCATGACAATGAGTGATGGGCTGATAGGAAGGGGATATTCGGTATTAACCAGGCTGTAAAATCATACCCCCTGAGAGCGGGCGCTTATGCGGTTAATGGATGTTTACCATAATCACGTAGCGCCCTGACCTCTTTTTAATGCTTTTCAATATACATTGTACGGCTGTACGCAACATCCTCTGGGTTATTTATCGGATAACCTTTAACCCATGGCTTGATGAGACGTCCATTGGTGTACTGATAAATAGGGGCAATCGGTGCTTTCTCGGTGAGGATCTTCTCGGCCATGTTGTAGTCGGCATTACGCGCTTTTTCAGTGGCTTCGAGCGTCGCCTGATGAATAATCTTATCGTAAGCAGGGTCGTTGAATCGTGAGATATTCCCGCTGTGGGAGGAGGTCAGCAGCGACAGGAATGTCGACGGCTCGTTGTAGTCCCCTACCCACGATGCACGGATGACGTCAAAATTCCCGGTATTGCGGCTGTCGATGTAGGTTTTCCACTCCTGATTCTGCAACTTAACGTCAACACCCAGATTTTTCTTCCACATGGATGCAACGGCAATCGCGATTTTCTGGTGGTTTTCAGACGTGTTATACAGCAGCGTTAATTTTAGCGGACGCTGAGGGCCATAGCCTGCCGCCTGCAACAACGTTTTCGCCTGCGCATTCAGCTCCTGCTGCGACATCTGCTCAAATGGTGAGGTTTCCGGCGTAAAACCCGCAGTGACATCGGGAGTAAAATGCCAGGCCGGTTTCTCACCGGTCCCCAAGACTTTCTCCGCCATAATACGTCTGTCGATAGTCATGCTGAGCGCGAGACGTACGCGGGCATCCGCGGTTGGGCCTTTTTGCGTGTTAAACGCGTAGTAATAGGTCCCAAGCTGTGGCGGTGTATATACCTGACCCGGAATATCTTTAAGCAGCTTCTGGTACATGTTTTTCGGAAACGATTCTGTAATATCGATATCGCCCGCCAGATAGCGTTTGGTCGCTGAGGACTCCTGGTTGATCGGCACAAAGGTGACTTTTTTAAGCACCGTCCTGGCGTTATCCCAGTAATGAGAATTCGGCTCAACCACCAGTTTTTCATTCACCACGCGATCTTTCAGCACATAAGCACCGTTGCCAATGAGCGCGCCAGGGCGCGTCCATTCCTTACCGCTCTCCACATTGGCCTTTTGAACAGGATAAAACGCGAAGTTAGCCGTCAGATTACTGAACCAGGGTAGCGGTTTGTCCAGCTGCACGCGCAGCGTTTTAGCATCGACCGCCGTCACGCCGAGCGTATCCGGAGCAGCTTTGCCGTCGATGATGGACTGGGCATTGTTAATGCCCGCCAGCGCCGCAAACCAGGCGAAAGGTGACGTTGTTTTAGGATCAACCAGACGACGCCAGCTATAGACAAAATCTTGTGCCGTCACCGGAGTACCGTCGGACCACTTAGCGTTATCCCGCAGCGTGAATGTCCAGACGCGGTTATCATTGCTCTGCCAGCGCGTCGCCACGCCGGGAACTAACTCCCCTTTTTCGTTCTGATTCACCAGCCCTTCATAGAGATCGCGGATCACCTGTATCTCGGGCAACCCCACCGCTTTTGCCGGATCGAGCGAAGCGGGCTCATCTTTGATATGTCGAACCAGCTCCTGCTTTTGCGCGAGAACCGTTCCTTCGGGAACCTCCGCGGCATATGAAAGTGAAGAAAGCCCGCACAGCCACAGCGCAGTACAAAGAAGCGAAACAGGATGCTTCATACGATCCCCTTAATGATGTCAGGTAACAGGCAGATGCGTAATTATTTGTTTCGAAACGGAGAAATGCAAATGCTTCCTCCGGAAAGTTGATGTCAGGCAATTTTCCACACACGGAAACTATTTGATTAAGCGCGGCTTTTGCACAACACTGCCAGAAGTGACTTTATCATCAGGGTTTACTATGGCAACTACCCGACCAAGAACGGAACGCGGCGCCTTCCCGCCCGGGACTGAACATTACGGACGCTCGTTTTTAGGCGCGCCGCTGATCTGGTTTCCGGCACCCGAGGCCGATCGCAATAGCGGCTTAATCATTGCGGGCACGCATGGCGATGAAAACTCGTCTGTCGTGACGCTCTCGTGCGCGCTACGTACGCTGGCCCCCGATTTACGACGTCATCATGTGATTTTGACCGTCAACCCGGACGGTTGTCAGCTTGGATTACGGGCGAATGCACGCGGCGTTGACCTGAACAGGAACTTCCCGGCGGCAAACTGGCGCGCCGGTGAAACGGTGTATCGCTGGAACAGTTCGGCGCAGGAGCGAGATGTTGTCCTGCTCACGGGAGACAAACCCGGTTCCGAACCGGAGACTCAGGCATTGTGCCAGCTTATTCATAAGATCCACCCGGCCTGGGTTGTCTCTTTCCACGATCCCCTCGCCTGTATTGAAGATCCTCGTAATACGGCGCTCGGGCAGTGGCTGGCGGATGCGTTTGCTCTACCTCTGGTGAGCAGCGTTGGCTATGAAACACCCGGGTCGTTTGGCAGCTGGTGCGCAGACCTTAGCCTTCACTGTATCACCGCAGAGTTTCCGCCCATCTCCTCGGATGAAGCGAGCGAAAAATACCTGCGGGCGATGACAGATCTCCTGCGCTGGCAGCCTCAAAGATGAAGTACACCGGAGGTAAAATTCAGGGCGGGTGATACGTCAACCGCCAGCCAGGTTGGGCCGTCAAGATCGGCAAAACGCACGCTGTTCACCAGCGGGAGCGCAGCGCCGATCGCTCTTGACGTGCACAACATGCAGCCCAGCATCAGAGCAAAGCCTTGCGCCTGCGCATCTTGTGCCAGTGCCAGGGCTTCGGTTAATCCACCTGTTTTATCCAGCTTAATGTTCACCATTTCGTAGCGTCCCTCGAGAGCTGACAGGCTCTCACGGGTATGACAGCTTTCATCTGCACAGACGGGAAGCGGATGAATAAAATTCGCCAGGGCGGCATCGTCTTCTGCCGATAGGGGTTGCTCCAGCATGGCGACGCCCAGATCGGCAAGCAGCTGACAACGAGCTGCCAGCCCTTCACTATGCCATGATTCGTTCGCATCGACGATAAGAGTGGCATCAGGCACCGCCGCACGAATGGCGACCATGCGTTCGCTAATCAGACGATCGTCGAGCTTCACCTTTAATAATGTTGCACCGGTGGCATACAACGCCTGAGCGCTGGCGGCCATTTGCTCTGGTTCACCGATGACCACCGTTTGCGCGGTGACGATCGATTGCGGCAGCGTAACGTCCAGCAGCGCAGGCAGCGGTTTTTGTTGTTTCGCCGCTTCCAGACTCCAGAGTGCGCAGTCAATCGCGTTGCGTGCCGCGCCGGCCGGCAACCGAAGCTGAAGAGCCTCACGCGTTAGGCCCGCCTGCAACTCGGGCACTACCGTCATAATTTGCGCCATGACTGACGCCAGGCTTTCTCCGTAGCGAGGATAAGGGGTACATTCCCCGACGCCTTTTACGCCGTCCTCTTCACATTCAACCACGACCACACAGGCCTCATTACGGCTGCCACGCGAGATCACAAACGGGGTGTGCAATGGCCA
This sequence comes from Enterobacter sp. BIDMC93, assembly GCF_001037805.1. NCBI lineage: Bacteria > Pseudomonadati > Pseudomonadota > Gammaproteobacteria > Enterobacterales > Enterobacteriaceae > Enterobacter > Enterobacter sp. BIDMC93. The sequence continues at coordinate 2,625,718 of NZ_KQ089962.1, read as the reverse complement.
GGCTTCTTCATAGACCTTAACGCTTCTCATCACTGACTCCTTGCAGGCCGGAAAGGCAGAAAATTGGTTTGCCGTGCTAACTGCGGATGACATACACTAGCCACGACGTTAACTATTTGTAAACAGGAAGATATCTATGTCACAACTCGTTCATTTCCAGGGCAACCCGGTTGCTGTTGCAGGTTCCATCCCACAGTCTGGCAGCAAAGCACAGCCTTTTACTCTGGTGGCTAAAGATCTGTCTGACGTCACGCTGAGCCAGTTTGCTGGCAAACGTAAAGTCCTGAACATTTTCCCAAGCATCGATACTGGCGTTTGTGCTGCATCAGTGCGTAAATTCAACCAGCTGGCGACCGAAATGGACAACACCGTAGTGCTGTGCATTTCTGCTGACCTGCCGTTTGCCCAGTCCCGCTTCTGCGGCGCTGAAGGCCTGAGTAACGTCATCACCCTTTCCACTCTGCGCAGCCCGGATTTCCTGGAAAAATACGGTGTTGCCATTTCCGAAGGCGCGCTGAAAGGTCTGGCTGCTCGTGCGGTGCTGGTGATCGACGAAAACGACAACGTTGTTTTCAGTGAGCTGGTTAACGAAATCACTACCGAACCGGATTACACCGCTGCACTTGAGGCGCTTAAAGCCTAAACGTAAAAAAGCCTCTGCAAAGAGGCTTTTTTATTTATTCGTCACCCTTCTTCTGATTTAACCCATACTCGCGCAGCTTATTCGCAATCGCGGTATGTGACACCCCAAGACGTTTAGCCAGCTTGCGCGTGCTCGGATAGCTGCGATAAAGCTGCGTTAACACCGAACGCTCGAAACGGCTGGTGATGTCATCCAGCGAGCCTTCCATTGCCTCTTCGCCTACCGAGACCGTCCCGGCATCGTAATCCGGCAACAGAATATCCTGAGGGCGCAGTTCATACCCTTCAAGCTGAGTTAATGCGCGATAGACCGCATTTTTAAGCTGACGAATATTGCCCGGCCAGCCGTAACGCGTCAGCACGGTGCCCAGGTCGGCAGAGAGCTTCGGACGCGGCACGCCCTGCTCGTCGGCAAAACGGGCCACGAACAGTTCTGTCAACGGCATGATGTCCTGCGGGCAATCGCGCAGCGGCGGAATATTGAGCGTCAGAACGTTGAGACGATAGTAGAGATCTTCGCGGAATACCCCTTTCTGCACCAGCTCCACCAGGTTTTTCTGGGTGGCGCAGATGACGCGCACATCCACGTGTACTTCATGATCTTCCCCCACACGGCGGAACGTGCCGTCATTGAGAAAACGCAGCAGTTTCGCCTGCATGCGTGGCGACATTTCGCCAATCTCGTCCAGCAGCACCGAGCCGCCATTCGCCTGTTCAAAGAAGCCTTTTTTACCTTCCGGCGCATGCCCGAACAGCTCACTTTCCACCGCATCTTCAGGAATAGAGGCGCAGTTCAGCGCCAGATACGGTTTTGCCGCACGCGGGCTGGCCATGTGCACAGCATGCGCCAGCAGATCTTTCCCCGTACCGGTATCCCCGGTAATCAGCAGCGGCGCCGTAAGATTTGCCAGCTTGCGCGCCTGGTCGATTACATGACGCATCTTCGGGCTCACCGCAATAATCTGGCTGAATGCGCCGACGTCCTGGCTGGAAAGATTCTGTAACTGGCGTCCCATGCGCACCGTGGAGCGCAGCATGATCACCGCGCCGGTGAGCACCCGCGCGGCATTTTCCCCTTTCAGGTAGACCGGCGTGATCTCCATCAGGAAATTCTGTCCGTTGATGACGACATGCTCGCTATGGGTATTTTGCGGGTTGCTGTCCAGCCAGCGCTGGAAATTAAACCCGGTGATCAGTTGCGTGGCGTGGTGCCCGATAAGTTTTTCCTGAGTCTGCGCAAACAGCTGGCAGCTGGCCTGGTTAACGCGCTCGACTTTATTTTTCAGATCGAGAGAGAGAAACGGCTCCGGCATTGCTTCCAGCAGCGCGCTCAGCGCAAGATGTTCCCGCTCGGACGGCATCCAGGGGATGGTGCGTACATCCGTAACGCCAGCGATACGGCGGATTTCCGCCATCAGGCTACTGAAGGTATTAAATTCAATTTCGGCAAAATTGAGGTAAATTCGCCCAACAGGGTCGATCTCTATGCCACGTAAATCAATGCTACGTAAAACAAGAAGATCGAGTAACTCGCGGGTCAGACCGAGACGGTCCTCACAAAAGACTTCCAGACGCATGGGAAATTCACCGTTTAAGCCAATAACAATAAAATGATATGTCAGATAACGGTATTCGGGAAGGTGGCTGTCAACAAATATTGACAGCCCGCACGATTAGTAAACAAAACCTCACTGAGCAGGTTTTTTATTGAGCGTCTCTTTAAGCTGGCCAATCAATTCGCGACGGAAATCCCCCAGCCGCGGCTTATTGCCATCGATCCAGGGGAGTGGACGACAAACTTCCATCGCTTTGATGCCCAGGCGTGCCGTCAGCAGACCGGCACCAATCCCCTGCGCCGCCCGGGCAGAGAGACGCGCCGCAAGATCCTGCGACATCCAGTCCATCCCGACCTCCCGTACCAGTTCGCTTGCCCCGGCGAAGGCGATATTCAGCAATACCAGTTTGAACAGGCGCAGCCGGCTGTAATAGCCAAGCTCGATGCCATACAATCTGGCGATGCGGTTGATCAGGCGCAGGTTGCGCCAGGCGATAAAGGCCATGTCCACCATCGCCAGCGGACTGACGGCGATCATCAGGGTAGATTCCGCCGCCGAGCAGCTGATCTCACGACGAGCCTGCGCATCCAGCACCGGCTGAACAATGTGGGCATAGAGCGTGACCACTTCCTGGTCATTCTGGGTTTCGTGGATCGCCGCATACCAGCGCTGAAGCGCCGGGTGAGAGTGATCAATCCCGGCCTGAGCCGCAAGCTTTTCACAAAAAGCACGCCCTTTTCCTGTGCCGTGACTGTGCAGCAGATCCCGCGCTTCATCGCGTTCGTGGGCACGCTGACGCAAACGCCAGAGGCGACGCCACTCGGTGACGACTGAGCCAACGCCCGCACCAACAATCAACGCCCCGGCGGCGCATCCCCCCAGCGCCACCCAGTCCTGCGTTTGCCAGGCATTGACGCCCCACTGCACGCCCTGACCGATTACGCTCACACCAAAAAGGGCTAACCCGGCGGTCACCATCTTGCGCCACAGGCTGCGTTTCGGGCGCAGTGCCGCATCAACAACCGCTTCCGCCTGCCCCTCTTCAACCATCGGTTCGTCTGCCAGCACGGGAGCAAAGTTGTCGGCCTGCGGCCCGCTGAAGGTCTGCGCCGTTTTAAACGCCTCATGCGGGGACTGCTCAAGCTGGCCGGTAAAATCAATGCGTGGTTTTAACGGTTCCGTCATCGCAATTTATCTCCAATTAAAAACTCCAGCGCGGCATCCAGACGGATATGCGGCAATGGCTGGTCAACGTTCATGCTCTGCGGACGGAAGGCTTCGAACTGAAAACCCTGGCTTTGCCAGAAAGCCTGGCCCGGCAGACGCGCCGGAACTTCCCCCGGATAGACCGTGAGCGGCTCCCCGTCGCTGAGACGGTTGCCCCGCAGGGCCGGAATTTTCTCGCCATTCAGGTCAATCAACCCACTCTGCGTTGCCTGTACGGACGCCAGCCCCAGACAGTCCATGCTGATCCCTTCGAAGGCCGCATTCTGCCAGGCATCCTGCACCAGCTGTTGCAGCAGGGATACCATGTTGGCGTGCTGATCGACCGTCACATGGTCAGCTTTTGTGGCGGCAAACAGCAGCTTGTCGATGACCGGCGAGAACAAACGGCGAAACAGCGTACGCTGGCCATAATGAAAGCTTTGCATCAGCTGCGTAAGCGCCAGCCGCATATCATTAAACGCCTGCGGCCCGCTGTTAAGCGGTTGCAGGCAGTCCACCAGCACGATCTGGCGGTCAAAGCGTAAAAAGTGATTTTTATAAAAGCCCTTAACCACCTTTTCACAGTAATAATTGTATCGCTCGCGGAGCATACCGGCGTTGGTGGTCTTGTCCGCCTGCGCCAGTTTCGATTCACCGATGCTGTCAACGTCCGGCCACGGGAAAAACTGTAGCGCGGGAGCACCGGCTAAATCACCCGGCAGAACAAAGCGGCCCGGCTGAATAAAATGCAACCCCTCCTGCTTGCACTGATGCAGGTAATCCGTCCAGGCTTCGGCTATGACGGCCAGACGGTTTTCATCCGCCGGTGCCAGCGGATCCAGTCCTTCGCAAAGCTGGCGCCATTTGGTCGACCACTCTGCCCGCTGCCCCTGCAACAGACCGGTCATCTGTCGGGACCAGCTCAGGTAATCCTGCGCCAGCATCGGTAAATCGAGCAGCCATTCTCCCGGGTAATCCACAATTTCGAGATAGAGCGTGGACGTTTCTTTGAAGTGACGCATCAGGGATTCATTCGAGCGGAAACGAAGCGCAAGACGGATTTCGCTCACGCCACGCGTCGGGGTGGGCCAGGCGGGAGGCTCCCCGTATAACTGCGCCAGACCTTCATCATAGGTGAAACGGGGTATGCCAAAATCACGTTGCGGTACGCGTTTCACCCCAAGCAACCGCTCCTCGCGCACTGCGCTAAGCAGTGGCAAGCGCGCCCCTGCATGCAGGTTCAACAGCTGATTGACCATCGCCGTAATGAATGCTGTCTTACCGCTGCGGCTCAGCCCCGTCACGGCAAGACGCAGATGGCGATCAACGCCACGGTTCACCAGAGAATTGAATTCGTTTTTAAGTCGCTTCATCGCCGTCCTTCATTGCCTGGAACCCTGAAAAAAGTCACTTCAGAATACAGTAAATTGGGGCAGATCGTTGATTATCAATTCTTAATTATTGCTATTGCCGTTTTCTCTCCAGTAAGATGGGCGCAATTGCTGTCCGTCTGGAGTGAGTAAGGTGTATGTCACCCACCATCTATGATATTGCCCGCGTTGCTGGCGTTTCGAAATCAACCGTGTCGCGCGTTCTGAATAAACAAACGAATATTTCTCCTGAAGCGCGCGAAAAGGTGTTGAAGGCGATAGAAGAATTAAATTATCAACCGAATAAACTTGCCCGCGCACTCACCTCTTCTGGCTTCGACGCCATTATGGTTATTTCGACCCGTTCAACCAAAACCACCGCAGGCAATCCGTTTTTCTCTGATGTACTACATGCCATTACGGCAAAAGCAGAAGAAGAGGGTTTTGATGTTATTTTACAAACGTCCAAAAGCAGCGAAGATGATCTGCAAAAATGCGTGGGTAAAATAAAGCAGAAGATGATCAAGGGGATCATCATGCTAAGCTCGCCGGCGAACGAGTCTTTTTTCGCGACGCTGGACGAATATGGCGTGCCCGTGGTCGTTATTGGTAAAGTGGAAGGTAATTACCAGAATATCTATTCTGTCGACACGGATAATTTCCGCGACAGCGCCATATTAACCGACTCATTTATCAAACATGGTCGCACTAAAATTGCCTGCCTGCATGCCCCGCTCGATTATCACGTTTCTATCGATCGCCTGGCGGGCTATAAATCGAGCCTTGAGAAGCAGGGTATTGCAATTAACCCGGACTGGGTTATTGATGGCGGATACACCCATGAAAGCGCGCTTCAGGCGGCCTGTCAGCTACTCTCTTCAGACAACCCGCCCGATGCGGTTTTTGCGACGGACAGCATGAAATTGCTGAGTCTTTATCGTGCCGCGGATGCGCTAAACCTGACGATCCCGGAACAGGTCGCAATGGCAGGATACAGCGACCCAATGCTATCTCTCATTTTAACCCCTGCGCCTGGCGGCTTTGATATCCCCACCAGAAAGCTGGGCGAAGAGAGCTGCGATGTGTTGTTCAGGTGCATAGCGGGTAAACCTGCCCCGCATAAGATATTGGTTGAAACGCATTTTTCAGATGCGGCTTCATTACGCTAAAAACCAGGGGCAAACGCCCCTGGTGAAGTGTTATCAAAACGCGTAATTCACGCCGATACCGGCATAGTGGAAGCGGTCACTTTCCCCTTCGTCATGGTTTTCCCATTCGTAGGCATATTCCAGCGTCATGGATAAACCATTGTTAAAATCATAGGCGTACAGCATACCCAAACGGTTGAAATCATGTCCTTCACGCTCAGGATCGTCTTGCCAGTCCCAGTTTGACCAGCGATCGAGTCCCAGACGGGTATAAGGCGTTAGCGTCGTCTGACCCAATGAAATCGGCAGATAGGCGCGAATTTCCTGAGTGGAGAATTCACCGTTATTTCGTGAGCCGTCCATATTAAAACCGCGCTCTAAATAGTAATTAACTTTTGCCGAAACCGTTTCGTTAATTGTCCAGGTAAAACCGGTTTCGGTCTCGACGCGGCTGTCAGAATAGCCGGTTTTTTCCAGATCGTTGGCAAACTGATACATGGCAAACCAGCCGCCAAAACGCCAGTCGTCGGTTAGTTTAATATCCCAGTCAGGCTGAACTTTATAGCGCTGCATATTAGCACTACCGTCTTTAGCACCATGCTCATCCTTAAAGTGATAGCCATAATTACGGAAGCCACCGGTCAGGCCGAACGTAAAATCATCGGTGCCGATAAAACGATAGCGTAATTCTACTTCAGGACGATCGAAATAGGTGCCGCGCGTCATGCTACTGTAATCGACCGGCCCTTCCTGATACATAGCCAGCGAAATGGTCCAGGCATCCCATGTGGCATTAAACCACACGGAGGGTTCATATAATCCATCTTTATCGTCGGCCTGACCTTCGACGTTTTCAATTTCATACATGGCGCCAATATTAAATTCCCACTGTTTGGCTGATTCTGTTGCTTGCGCGCAGCTCACCCCTGCGCACAGGACGAGCGCAGCACTTCTTAGTAGAGTACTCATTAAAATATTCCTTTATAATTAACACACAAAAAACCGGAAACTTTCATTTCCGGCGAACACCTTTCTTATCTAATAGCTGTTTCAGTATCAGCATCGAAGAAATGGCACTTATTCATATCGAACTGGATGCCGATATTATCTCCGGCAACGTAATCATCCGCCGCTCCCGCACGGATAACCAGTTCATGCCCACCCACGGTGGCATAAAGCATAAATTCAGCCCCGGTCAGCTCAGCAACGCTGATCTTCGCCGTGATGTTTTCACCGCTTCGCTGTGCGGTGAGAATGTCTTCCGGACGGATCCCAAAGACGACCGCTTTACGCTGGTAACCTTGCGCATTCAGTACGGCCAGCTTGTCCTCCGGGATCTCCAGGCGCAGCGTTTCCGTCACAAAGTAGCGGTCGTCGATCGCGCCACGAATGAAGTTCATCGCAGGCGAACCAATAAACCCTGCAACGAACATATTCGCCGGCTCGTTGTAGACCTGCTTCGGCGCGCCCACCTGCTGAATGATGCCGTCCTTTAAAATCACGATGCGGGTCGCCATCGTCATGGCTTCCGTCTGATCGTGCGTCACGTAAATCATGGTGGTGTTAAGCTTCTGGTGCAGCTTGCTGATTTCAGCGCGCATCTGCACACGAAGTTTGGCATCGAGGTTGGATAAAGGCTCATCCATCAGGAAGACCCCCGCTTCGCGCACTATCGCCCTGCCTAACGCCACGCGCTGGCGCTGACCGCCGGACAACGCGCCAGGTTTACGCTGGAGATAGTCGCGCAAGCCCAGGATCTGTGCCGCCCAGCTAACGCGTTCTTCAATGACGGAGGGCGCAATTTTTTGCATTTTCAGGCCAAACGCCATGTTGTCGTAGACCGTCATATGCGGATAGAGCGCATAGTTCTGGAAGACCATCGCGATATCACGGGACTTGGCGGGAACATCATTCATGCAAACCCCATCAATAATCAGTTCACCCGCGCTGATCTCCTCAAGGCCGGCAATCATTCGCAGCGTCGTGGATTTCCCACAGCCCGATGGACCGACGAAGACAATAAATTCTTTGTCTTCAATTTCGAGGTTGAAATCCTTCACCACGTGGACCTGGTTATCATAGATTTTCTGAATGTGTTTCAGAGACAGTTGAGCCATTATTAATTCCTTATAAATACGCCCGGGATGCCCAGAACGCCGTCAGGCGTTCCCAGGTCAGTTCCTGCGTTGAATGAAGTTGTAATCCCGCATGGTTCAGGCCAGGCCCAATCCCGACCGACAGCATTCCTGCGGCGTTGATCGCATCTACCCCTGCGGCGGCATCTTCGATACCAATGGCCTCTTCAGGACGTACGTTCAGTCCTTTACAGGCCGCAAGGAAGATTTCCGGGTCCGGCTTTGAGCGGCAAATGCGCGACGCATCGGCGCAAAAATCGAAAGCCTGATGAATACCCAACGCGTGCAAAATCCCGGGGGCATTAAGCGATACGGATGCCAGGCCAATTTTGACCTTCGCGGCGCGAATATCCGCCAGCACGTCGCGAATCCCCGGGAGCAGTGAATCCTGCGTCAGTGATGCCAGCGACTGGACGTAAAGCGCGTTTTTTTTCGTCGCCAGCGCCAGGCGCTGCTCGTCACTGAACATCCCCTCTTTCCCGCCATGTTTCAGAATGCGCAGGAGGGAGTCCATACGGCTTATTCCCTTCAGCTGTTCGTTAAATACTTCATCGAAGGTGATACCAATCTCCTCCGCCACGGCGCGCCAGGCCAGAAAGTGAAGATGCGCGGTATCGGTGATCACCCCGTCCAGATCGAATACAACAGCGTTAAGCGTCATGGCGCCCCTCCGTGGTAGCGGTCCCATTAACAGATGCAAGAAAGTCCTTACGCGCGCAGACCTTTCGCCCTGATACGTGCAGCGTTTTACCCCACAGCGTCAACGTGACAGGTGCGGTGGTTTCAATGGTTAACTGGTCATCTTCACAGGTAACGTGCATTGTTGCGTTCCGCCACCGCAGCGGGAAGGCGAGTTTCTGCCAGTGAGCAGGCAGCTTCGGCGCAAGATGCAGCTCCCCTTCGCTAATGTGCAGGCCAGCAAATCCCTGAATGGCGCCCAACCAGATCGCACCGGTGGCGGCGGCATGAATACCGTCATCACTGCTGTGCGGGTCGTCCCCCAGGTCGATGGCGATACCATCACGCCAGAAGGCATACGCCCCGTCAGTGTCACCGCAGCGTGCGAGCACAATGCCGTGAATGGCTTTACTCAGGGATGAATCATGAATCGTGCGTGGCTCGTAGAACGCCAGATTGGCGGCACATTGCTGCGGCGTAAACCGTTCCGGCAGCAGGTAGTTAAGCATCACCACGTCGGCCTGCTTCAGGATCTGCATCTCGTTCACTTCCGCGCGAGAGTAATCAAGCAGAATGGTTTGCTTACCCGCTTTGGCTTTATAGCGGCTCAGATCGATGGCAGGTTTTGCCATGAAGGTATCATCCTGCGGGATCACACCCTCTGCGTCGGCCTCTGGCAGCCACAGGCGCGCCAGAAACGTCCCGGCATTCTCCGTAAAACGCGCATCTTCACGCCCAAACATCGCCATAAACTGACGCGCGCAGGCAACGTTGTGCCAGGCCAGATAGTTGGTGTAGGCGTTGTTGTTGACATGCTCGGTGTATTCATCCGGTCCGATCACGTCATGGATCTCAAGACGACCATTAATTTCCGTCGCGCGTCCCATCCAGAACGAAGCGGTTTCCATCAGCAGCGTCAGGCCCTCATTGCGCATAAAGGCATCGTCGTGTGTTGCCTGCCAGTAAGCGACAACGGCCCAGGCAATATCTGCCACGATGTGGTGTTCAGCGAGTGCGGAGGCGATCTTCTGGCGAACCCCGGTGCGGATGTTAATGGCCGCGAATTCTGGCGTCTCTTCCTGTCCGCTGGCGGCGCTTTCCCACGGGAACAACGCGCCCGGCCAACCGTTACGGCGTGCTTTTTCACGCGCGCCCGAAAGATTGAGCCAGCGATAGCGCAGCAGACTGCGGGCAATCTGTGGACGGGTAAACAGATGGAACGGCAGCAGGAAAATTTCGGTATCCCAGAAGACGTGTCCCTTATACCCCTCACCCGTCAGCCCTTTCGCCGCAATACTGCTTCGCTCATCATGAGCAGGCGTCATTGTCGTCAGATGCCAGACGGCGTAATCCAGCGCCAGCTGATCCTGCTGTTCTGCACAAGTCACTTCCACCCGAGCATCACGCCAGACCGCTTCCCAGGCGTACGCTGAGCTCTCAAGCAACGCATCGTAGCCTCTTGCCGCGCAGACTTTGAGATCGGCCAGCGCGTTGCGGGCGAAAGACTCCTGCGAGAGCGATTTATCGCAGCGATGCGTCAGCCAGACGATTTTTTCAAGCGTGACAGTGTCACCTTGCGAGATAGTCAGAGAATGATGAACGCTGAGGCGACGATTTTTGGCGGTGAAACAACTGTCGCTCTTAGCGGAGAGCTGACAAAACGCCGAAACAACAACTTCAGACGCCCGGTCCTGCGTTTCATACACACCCTGCATGTAGTGCTGGTCAAAGACCCTGACCGAGATTTCATCCAGATGCTGCCTGCCGCTGTTCGTTTGTGTCGCATCTATGCCGGTTTTCAGCACGGCCTGAGCGGCGCCGTCAAGCGGTGTGATCGAGAGCTGCATTGCCACTAAGGGCAACTGGTCCAGCGAAACAAAACGACGGCTCTCGAGGCGATAGCGTTTTCCGTCCGGCGAACGCCAGACAACGTTACGATTCAGTTCGCCGTTAGCAAAGGCCAGCTCGCGTTGCCACTCAAGAATTTCGCCTGAAAGGAGCGTGAAATTGACGCCGTCCAGCTCAACTTCAACCCCGGTGACATCCGGCAGATTGATCAGCTCAGTGGTTTCATTGCGTCCCGCGCGATGATACAGCCCGGCGAGATACATGCCTCTGGTCTGCTGGGTGTAATCTTCTTCATGCGTGGCGCGAATGCCCATGTAGCCATTGCCGCAGGCCATAATGGACGCGTACTTATTCAGGCTATGCGGGCAAAAGCCCGGATCGGTTAATACAGACTGGTTCAGCATAACGTCACGCTTTCCCCTGTTTCCGCGACTTCATATAACGCCGCGACTAATTGCTGGATCACCAGCCCCTGCTCCGCATCGGCAATCATGACCGGCTCGCCCAATACGTGGCGAACAAACGCGTCCATACTGCGTAGATGTCTCCGATCGTCAGCTTCTTCACGCTGGATCAGCGTCTGCAAAACACCGGCTTCGTCGTTATAAATGTGTGCCGGGAACAGCGTTGCACCCGCCTTCTCACCGCAGAAAGAGACGTTCATGATCGACTGCTCGCGGATATTAAGCGCAAAAGAGGTGTCCAGACGCAGAATGCCACCGTTGCAGAACTCAATCGTACCAAACAGGGCATCTTCCACGGTAAACTGCGCAGGATCCCATTCGCCAAACTGGCCGGTGTGTTTCCGGTTCCCCAGTCTCTGGAAGCTGTGCGCGGTTACCCGCTTCACGGCCGGGAAGCCCAGCACATACATCGCGGCATCCAGCATATGAATGCCGATATCGATCAGCGGCCCGCCGCCCTGAAGCGATTTATTGGTGAACACGCCCCACCCCGGCACACCGCAGCGACGCAGCGCCTGCGCGGAGGTGAAGTAAATTTCACCGAGCGTTCCGTTCATAACCGCATCGCGCAGGAGCTGGGTATCCAGGGCAAAGCGATGGTGAAAATCGTACGCGAGGACTTTTCCGGCCTTGCGCGCCGCGAGACGCATCTCATCCGCCTGGTGCGGCGTCATCGCCGGCGGCTTTTCACACATCACATGACAGCCTGCTTCGAGAGCCGCCATCACATGTTCAAAATGGAACCGGTTAGGCGAACAGACGCTCACCACATCCGGTTTTACTTCCTGCAACATCTCGTGAGCGTCCTGCCATGCCGATGGAATAGCATAACGTTCCGCGAACGCCTGTGCCTGCTCAAGGCGGCTGTCCATGACAGCCACCATTTGAACATCACTGCGCGTGGCGTAATACGAGGCATGCACTTTGTCTGCAACCTGCCCGGCGCCAATGATGGCGACGCGCAGAGGCAAAGGTGTAGAAGCACTCATCACGCTCGTCATCCTTAGCATTCACGCAAGTAAGTGAGAGAGTCCTTATAGGCCTGAGCCGGATCGTCGGCACGCACCCGGCACTCGTACACGACGTAACCCTGATAGTTATCGGCACGCAGCTGATCGAACAGGCTGGCGAAATCGAGGCTGCCGCTGCCCGGCTGATAGCGGTGGTTATCAGCAATGTGCACATGACCCAGCAGGTCGCGGTTGTGATGCAGCGCTTCCGTCAGGGAGTCTTCTTCAATATTCATGTGGTAGAAATCACCGATGATCTGCACGTGCTTCAGGCCGTTCTCTTCGATATAACGACGCGCATCGGCCAGGGTGTTGATCATATGATCCTGATAGCGGTTCAGCGGCTCCAGGTAAACGGTCGTACCGGTGCGCGCTGCCACCTCATCCAGCCAGCGCAGGGAAGCGCTGACCGCTTTGCGATCGCCGTCCAGACTACGTGGCGAAGTCATTGGCGGCAGACGGAAGGTAAACATCCCCCAGGCAGCCGGAACGATAATCCCCTTGCCGCCCACTTCTGCCAGCGCTTCCAGAATGCGTTCAATCTGCTGTAGACCGTTCAGGCGGCGTTCTTCGATAAAATCCCCGATCCAGCCGTCGTATCCGCCACAGGCCGTCGTGACCGGCAGGCCGGTGGCTTTGATAGCCGCTTTTACTTCGTCGAGGTTTTCCACCAGCAGCCGGCCATCAATTTCGTAGCCATCAAATCCCATCGCTTTGATGTATTCGAATTTTTCCATGATAGCGGTCGGGAAAAAGGCCTGGTTTTGTGTTGCGATTTTCATGATTTGCTGTCCTTAGCTTAAAAAGTGACGCCCATTTTGATACTGAGTTCCGGGTGCTGATCGACATACTTCATATAGCTTTCCGGGCTGGTGGTGAAGGTGACGACCGGGTCGATCAGATCTTCGCAATTGAGATAACCGTTCATCAGCAATTCCCAGCAGGTCTCTTCAATACGCTTGCGGCTCCAGCGCGGATAATCCGGGTTGGGTTCACTGCATGCGCGGGAGAAGACAATTTTGGCGTTGTTGAAGTGTGCTTCGCGACCAAGGTTGAAGCCCGCCGCGAACGGCTTGGCGAAGGCCACGTAGGAGATCGTTCCGCCGTAGGCGAGACCGCGCAGCGCAGATTGCAGCGCATCTGCAAATCCACTGGTTTCGATGATCACATCCGCGCCCTGCTTGCCGGTCAGTTTCTTAATTTCCAGACCAACATCGGTACCGATTGGGTTCAGGCAGTGGTCTGCACCGTGACGGCGGGCGATCTCACAGCGATGTTCGATAGGATCGACACCAATAACCACTGACGCGCCGGCTTTTTTCGCCAGCTGAATCGCAATCTGACCAATCGCGCCCAGCCCCACAACCACGACGAAATCCCCTACGCGGACGTTAGCATCACGCACGCCGCTCATGGCGAACTGCGCCGGATCGTAACAAACGGCATTTTTCCAGGATGCACCCTGCGGCATTTTGCGCAGCTTATAGTTGTTCACCGCGTTAACAATGACCGTTTCCTGCAACGGGCCGTAGCAGCAGACGCTGTCGCCGATCTGGTATTCGGTCACGTCCGCACCACATTCGATTATGTCGCCGACGATCATGTTCCCCAGCTGGAATTTACCAAATTCGATACCGCGGGCTGCACCTTCTTCACGCGGGGTAAACATCTGCCACTCAGCGTTGAACTCTTCATCGATGAACGGGCTTGCCGCGCGGAAATCCACGACTTCAGTACCGTGTTTCGGGGCGCCATAACGGGCACGAATCTTCACCTCGTGTGCTGCAACAGGACGATCTTCGTATTCCACCAGCGCCGCTACACGAGGCGCTGTCGCAACTAATTTTTTCATGACTGACTCCTTGTTAAAATCGGCCGCCTCAGCCCTTCACGCCGCCGGCGGTCAAACCACTTTTAATGAAACGTTCAGACAGGGCATACATAATGACGACCGGAAGTGCCGTTACCAGCGATGCAGCCATCATGCGACCCCAGATGTAATCTGGCGTACTGAAGAGCGTGTTCAGCCCGACCGGCAACGTGAAGTTGCTGGCGCTGGACAGGAAAATGGAGGCGAACAGATAGTCATTCCACGCCACCATGAAGCAGTAGACAAAGACCGACACCAGACCCGAGATCGCCAGCGGCACGGTGATGCGGAAGATGATTTGCAGGCGGTTCAGGCCGTCCATCATCGCGGCTTCTTCGATTTCGTCCGGGATGGTGTCGAAATAGCTGCGCAGCATAAAGATCGCGGTAGGCAACGTCTGCGTCACCATGGTGATGATCAGCGCCAGTTCGGTGTCATAAATGCCGAGCGCGGTGATGATTTTGAACAGCGGCACCACCAGCAGGATCCCGGAGAACATATAGACGGTGTAGAAGCTCGCATTGATCGTCGTGCGCCCTTTAAAGCGCAGTTTGGATAACGCATACGCGCCCAGCGTGCCGAGAAACACCGCAATGACCGAGGAGGTCAGCGACACCACCATGCTGTTACGAAAGTAATCCACAAACGGGAAAATCAGCGGGTTAAAGATGTCGATGTAGTGCTGTAGCGTCCACTCCTGCGGCAGAATGGTCGGGTGCAGCGAGATCGACTCTTTCGCGCTTTTGAACGACGTCATCAACATCACAAAAAATGGAAACAGCGTGATAATCAGAAATAGCGCCAGTCCCAGATAAAAACCGATACGGCCCAGAACGCGTTTATTTGTTGCCATTGAGGTTTACCCTTTTTCTGGTCAGCAGAATGACAGCGAAGATGATCACAAACAGCACAACGGAAATGGCGGCTGCTTTACCCAGGTCATTGAACGCAAAGGCGGTTTTGTAGAGATATACGCCCAGAATGTCGACCTTGGTGGTGAGCAGATACACATCCGCAAACATGTAGAACATCCAGATGGTTCGCAGCGTGACCACCGTGGCCAGCACCGGCATGATGGCGGGCAACGTCACGATACGAAAACGCTGCCAGGCATTTGCTCCGTCCATCTCTGCCGCTTCGTACAATGATTTATCAATGGTCTGCAAAATCGCGAGGAACGAGATAAAGGCGTACGGGAAGTAACGCCAGATGGCGAACAGCACAACCAGCACAAAACTGCTGCCAGGATTATCGAACCACAGCGGCGCCTGATCGTAGAGATGCAGCAGATCAACGCCCAGATAGTTCACAATCCCGTAGCCGTTGTTGAACATGTATTTCCAGGCAAATACCAGTGAAATAGACGGCGTCACGTAGGACAGAATCACCAGTGAACGTGCCGTTTTCCGCATGCGGAATTCACGGTTAAAGAAGATCGCTACGGCCAGTCCCAGCCCGGTGCTGCCGAGCACGACCAGCGCCGTATACCAGAACGTCATCCACAGGGAGTGCCAGAACGCAGCATCGCCCAGAATGCGAATGTAGTTATCCAGGCCGACGAACACCGCATCAATACGCGGGTTCAGCGGTAAACGTAAAAAACTGATTTCAATGTTGGAAATCATTGGCCAGGCCACCAGGCCCCCCAGCAAAATCAGGCTGGGGGCCAACAGCAGCATGGCGAAAGGCATATCTGAACGACCAGAAAACAACGTCTTCATAATTCCCTTCGCAAAGCGCTCCTATCGTTGTGATATCAGGTCAGTCAGTTTCTTCTGGCTGTTGCTTAACGTCGCATTGAGATCTTTTCGTCCCACCGTCACGTTATGCACCATGGAACTGATAATGCCGGACCCGGTAACATCTCCCATGCGGGTAAAGTTTTTGTCGCCTACGGCGCCAAATACCTGGACGTTCGGGAACTGCGCAATCAGCTCGTAAGGCAGCTGACCAAAGGCTTTGATCACGTCGTTGTTTTTCCAGCTCTCAGTGCCCACCACGAGTTTGTTCACCGGCAGCGCCGCGCCAGGGGACATCATCACCCAGTCAGACGCGTTTTGAGCCTGCTCCATCCAGGTCACAAATTTTTCTGCCGCCTGCGTTTCCTCTTCGGTCTGGCCGGTCGTGATCGTCAACGAGGTGATCATGCCGTACACGGCTGATGATTTTTCCGTCGGGACCACGAACCCCAGGTTGGCCGGATTGCCATCTTTGTAGACCGCGGGCAGGATATAGGTGGAGTAAACGGCCATCGGCGCAGAACCGTTCATGAAGGCGTCTTTGATCTCCATGACATCATTCGATCCCGGCATGGTGTTCGCAGCCAGTGCCCGATAAAACGCCAGCGCTTTCGACATTTCAGGGGTATCGATTTTCACGTTGCCGTTTGCATCAAAGACGTTGGCTCCGCCTGACAACGCAAACTGCGAGAAGGCCTGCTCCGTCATGACGCTTTCTGCGGTTGGAAGCGCGATACCGTAATGTTTTTTCGCCGGATCGTTGAGCACCTGACTGGCTTTCAGCAGTTGCTCCCAATTGTGCGGTTCATCGATTCCCGCTGCCGCGAGCGCGTCTTTGTGATACCAGACGCCGGACAGCCAGGCGCTAACCGGCACCCCCGTCCATGCCTTGCCGTCTTCAGTGCGAACAACGCGTAAAATGCCGTCGTAAAAGGTATCTTCACCGACGGCTTTAATCGCGTTGCCGATCGCGTCACGGTCCAGCAGTTGCTCTTTATCCATGACTTTGGCGTAGTCATGGCTGACTTCAATCACTTCCGGTAGCGCGCCAGTACGGGCCAACGTAATGACCTTGGTGTTATAGGCATCTTCCTCAACGGGTACCTGTTTCACCGTAATAGTCGGGTTCTCTTTCTCGAATTTTTCGATCAGTTTCGTAATAACCGCCTGACGCTCCTGTTCTACCGACGAGTGCATAAACTCAATGGTGACCTGAGATGCTTTATCGTCCTTACAGCCTGATAACAGGGCGCACGAAACCAGTGCTGATAACAGCACAATTTTGGGCATTTTCATTTTAGGGTCCTTTTTAGTTTTCTTTAATCCACATTACCTGCCATGGATTGAGGGTCAGTTCCGTACCGCTAATATTTTGTCCTGAGAGTAATTCCGTACCAAAGAGCGTTTGTCCATAAACGGTCTGCATTTTATTGCTAAAATTAAATAATGCTGTCATTCGCTCGCCATTTTCAGCAACACGAACAATTTTAAGAATATGTTCACCGATTGCGTCAAAAATAGCCTGACTATCCGGATGGAACGCACGCTCGCCGCGACGAATAGCAATAAGCTCACTCAAACGAGAATAAATCTGATAACGTATACTCTTATTATTATTAAGCTCCCGATCAACCTGACCTGCGGTGTATTTCTTCCTGTTTATCGCGCGATTATATCCGAGACGTTCGACACCTTCATAATCGTTACGCGAACCAAGAATGCTTTGAATATATACAGCCGGTACGCCAGGAAAACTTAACAACACAGCATGCGCCAGGATGAACCGCGCAATGCGCTCATCATCTGAGCTGTCTCGCAAACTCAACGCATCAAGATAGGTGACATTAATTTCATAGGGGCTTCGCGTTCCGTCAGGATTATTTTTCCAGTTGACCAGCGCGCCTTCCTGCTGAAGCTTATCGACCAGCGAGAGGATCTCTGATTCCGGAAGGATGCCGCGTAACGGGTTCAAACCGATACCATCATGCGAGGCCAGGAAATTAAACCAGGTGGTATGAGTTGAAGGCAGCGTCAGTGACCCCGCCCACTGGCACAGGGCTTTAACATCCTGACGATGAACGGCGTGCAGCACCAGCGGCGGTAAGGAAAACTGATAGACCATCTGGGCTTCATTTTCACCATCACCGAAGTAAGAGATATTGTCTTTGTGGGGAACATTTGTCTCAGTGATGATCACCGTTCCAGGCGCCACGGCGTCCGTAATGGCGCGGAACAGCTGGATAAGGCAATGGGTTTGTTCCAGATGGATACAGGTAGTTCCCGGGATCTTCCACATAAACCCGACCGCATCCAGACGGATATAACGCGCCCCTTCCATGAGGTAATGGAGCAGAACGTCAACCATGGCAATCAGCACCTGCGGCGAGGCGAAATTGAGATCGATCTGGTCATCGCTGAATGTGGTCCACAGATGACGAACGCTGCCATCATGAAGCGTGAACGGCGTCAGCAGCGGTAATGCGCGTGGACGCGTCACCGCCGATAAATCGGTTTCGGGATCGACAGAAATAAAGAAATCTTCGTAGCCCGGCTTCTGCGCCAGATAATTAGCAAACCATTCGCTTTTCGCTGACATATGGTTGCAAACAAAGTCAAACATTAAGCTGGCAGACTGTTTTAATTCCGCGACATCTCGCCAGGTTCCGGTTTCAGGTGCAACCTCGTGATAATCAATAACGGAAAATCCATCATCCGAAGACCACGGATAAAACGGTAACAGATGGACATGGGAAAACGTGCGAGAAAGCCATTCATTATAGAACCGGGTAAATACCGGCAACGCTTTCTCCCCTTTCGCAGAGAACTGATCGGCATAGGTAATCAGCACAACGTCTTTTTCATCCCAGCCTGACTTACGCTTTTCAGTAATATTAACCGCCGCTTTTTCAAGCTTAGTTAATAACACGTTAAGGTGTGCATCTGAAAATGATTCACCGTAAATATGATTGATAAGTTTTTTAATTTTTGCGTTCACATTATTTTCCATGGTAGCGGTCCCACGGAGTGGCAATCTACTCCCATGAAAAATATCTGTCAACGGACCCGGGGGCAGAAAGCAGCAATCTCAGCGCAGCGCAACGCATTATTGTGAGCTGCCGCAAAGAAAGCAGAAAAGCAGAAGAAACGCAGAAGGGAAAGTCATGCCCCTTCTCTGGGCGAGAAAGGGCTTATGCGGGAGGAACTAGCGTGACAGGTAGCGCCGGGAAACGCGTTTTGCCAGCTTCTGTAACAGCGGCTCCAGAGCGACCGCCAGCATCATTCTGACCGGCTTGCGGGCAACAGACTTGATCGCCCAACCCGCCACACCGGCCGGGCCATAACGTAACGCCGTCATCAGAACCAGTTTACCTGCGATTTTCAGGCCGGGTTTTACCTTCTGACCGGCCTGTTGCCAGTTTTGTTTCATGTAAGTTCTCTCTTAAAGCTGACGAAAGCGACTTCTCAGCGTAAAGGTATCGGAGGTGACATAACGTTCCATCTCGCGCAATCGCTTCTCCCCTGCACTCAGCTGTTCATCCACCGCGTTCAGGAGATCGCTGCTGGTTGGCGTGTTCTCCGCATCCAGCTCACCTTCCGGCATAGGATCGAGCACAAACGACAGAATGATGTAGGCCACCAGGGTAATAAAGGCCAGGCCGAAGAAAATCGACAATACCGTGACCACACGCACCAGTTTTACCGGGACATCCAGATAGTGCGCTAGCCCGGCGCAAACGCCCCGAACCATGCCCTGCTGTGGGATCCGCCACAGTTTTTTATTCAGATTCAGTCCAGCCATTACCGTTCCCTCCAGTTCGGGTGTTCCGCATCCAGGATGGCTTCCAGCGCCTGAATACGTTCGCGCATTTTATTTGCCTCGGCAGAGAGCTGCGCCAGCCGCTGTTGTTCACTCTGCGACAGCTCCCCGCGTGAAGAGCGGTTGCTGTAGTGCAGCCATAACCAGATGGGCAGAACAAACAGCACGAAAATGGTCAGGGGTATAGCCAGAAAAAGCGCGCTCATGTGTACTCCTTGTCTTACGATGCGGCACGCTCAGGTGCCGCAGGAATTATTATTGGTTGTCTTGTTTCATTTTGGCTTTCAGCGCAGCCAGTTGCTCGCTAATTTCATCATCGGCCTTCAGGTCAGCAAACTGCTGATCGAGGGTTTTCTGTTTACCGATGCTGTGGCTTTCGGCTTCCGCTTCCATGTGGTCGATACGGCGTTCAAACGATTCGAAACGCGCCATCGCTTCATCCAGTTTGCCGCTGTCCAGCTGGCGACGCACGTCGCGGGATGAGCTTGCAGCCTGGTGGCGCAGCGCCAGCGCCTGTTGACGCGCCCGGGTTTCGCTGAGTTTGTTTTCAAGCTCACCAATCTCTTTCTTCATACGCGTCAGAGTATCATCCACCAGCGTCACTTCATGCTCCAGCGTGGCAACCATGTCGGTCAGCTTCTGCTTCTCAATCAGCGCAGCGCGGGCCAGATCTTCTTTATCTTTACGCAGCGCCAGTTCCGCTTTTTCCTGCCATTCGTTAAGCTGGGCAGTCGCCTGCTCGATACGACGTGTTAACTGCTTTTTCTCTGCCAGCGCGCGGGCGGAGGTGGAGCGTACTTCAACCAGCGTGTCTTCCATCTCCTGAATCATCAGGCGCACCAGCTTCTGCGGATCTTCCGCTTTCTCCAGCAGCGAGTTGATGTTGGCGTTCACGATGTCGGCAAAACGAGAAAAAATACCCATAATTCAATCCTCATAGTTCTGTTATCGGGCGATGCCCTGCTGAATAGTTAATACAAATCCCATGCCAACTTTTTATCTTATTGATTTTACTGAGTGTGATTGATATTTATCCAGCCGGCAGCTATTCTCACCTGGTGAATATCACTAAGGAGTGGTTAATTTCATCATGGCTGAATATAAAGATAATTTGCTTGGCGAAGCTAACAGCTTCCTGGAAGTGCTTGAACAGGTATCGCGCCTCGCGCCGCTGAATAAACCGGTGCTGATTATCGGTGAGCGCGGAACGGGTAAAGAACTTATCGCTAACCGCCTGCACTTTCTGTCTGGCCGCTGGGACGGCCCTTTTATTTCGCTTAACTGCGCGGCGCTGAATGAAAACCTGCTCGACACCGAGCTGTTTGGTCATGAAGCTGGCGCCTTCACCGGCGCACAAAAACGCCATCCCGGACGCTTTGAGCGCGCCGATGGCGGAACGCTCTTTCTCGACGAGCTGGCGACCGCGCCGATGCTGGTGCAGGAAAAGCTGCTGCGCGTCATTGAGTACGGTGAACTGGAACGCGTTGGCGGCAGTCAGCCGCTCCAGGTCAACGTTCGCCTGGTGTGCGCCACCAACGCCGACCTGCCCGCGATGGTGGCTGAGGACAAATTCCGCGCCGACCTGCTGGACAGGCTGGCTTTCGATGTTGTACAGCTGCCGCCGCTGCGGGAGCGGCGCAGCGATATCATGCTGCTGGCCGATCAATTTGCCATTCAGATGTGCCGGGAACTGGGTCTGCCTCTCTTTCCGGGCTTCAGCGAACGGGCCACCGGGACCCTGCTCGGTTACCACTGGCCGGGCAATATTCGTGAACTGAAAAACGTGGTGGAACGGTCCGTTTACCGGCATGGCAGCAGCGAGACCGAACTGGACAACATTATTCTCGATCCTTTTCGGCGCGAGGAGAAACAGCTCCCTGCTCCGGCGACGCGCCAGCAGGCTCCGGCGTTGCCGCTCGATTTACGCCAGTTCCAGCATCAGCAGGAGCAACAGCTGCTTGAGCAGAGCCTGAAAGAGGCGAAATATAATCAGAAACGGGCAGCTGAACTGCTGGGCCTGACCTACCATCAGTTAAGGGCATTGCTCAAAAAACATCAAATGCGCTGACATTATCAGCACTTACCCCCAGACATTTTTACGAAGCAGGCGTAAGTGCGATACACTTTGCAGATCGAATCTAAAAACCTTAAAAACTATGCGCCTGGTTTTATCGTCCCTGTTTGCACTCGGTTTGTTCAGCAATCTGGCCTTTGCTGCGCCCGATCGCGCTGTGCCTCCTGATATCCGTGATAGTGGTTTCGTCTACTGCGTCAGCGGTCAAGTTGATATTTTTAATCCGCAAAAAGCGGGGAGTGGCCTGATTGTCGATACGCTGGCCGCACAGCTCTACGATCGCCTGCTCGACGTCGATCCTTATACCTATCGGCTGGTTCCGGAGCTTGCTGAAAGTTGGGAAGTGCTTGATAACGGCGCCACATACCGCTTTCGTCTACGCGATGATGTCGCATTTCAGCACACCCCGTGGTTTACCCCAACCCGTAAGCTCAACGCGGATGACGTGGTTTTCACCTTCCAGCGCATATTCAACCGCAATCATCCGTGGCATAACGTTAATGGCGGGAACTTCCCCTATTTCGACAGTCTGCAATTCGCGGACTCGGTCAAAAGCGTTCGCAAACTGGATAACCGTACGGTTGAGTTTCGTCTGAATCGCCCGGATGCCTCCTTCCTCTGGCATCTGGCGACGCACTACGCCTCGGTCATGTCAGCCGAATACGCGGATCAGCTGACGAAAAAGGATCGTCAGGAACGTCTCGATCGTGAGCCTGTAGGCACCGGTCCGTTCCAGTTAGCAGAGTACCGCGCCGGACAATACATTCGCCTGCAACGCCACGATCGTTTCTGGCGCGGCAAGCCGCTGATGCCGCAGGTTATTGTTGATCTGGGTTCAGGTGGAACAGGCCGACTCTCCAAACTGCTGACCGGCGAGTGCGACGTGCTTGCCTGGCCTGCGGCCAGCCAGTTGACCATTTTGCGCGACGACCCACGCCTGCGCCTGACCCTGCGCCCGGGCATGAACATCGCTTATCTGGCGTTTAACACCGATAAGCCGCCGCTGAATAATCCGGCCGTGCGCCATGCGCTGGCGTTAGCGATCAACAACCAGCGTCTGATGCAGTCGATTTACTACGGTACCGCGGAAACCGCCGCCTCTATTCTTCCGCGCGCCTCCTGGGCCTATGACGGCGAGGCGAAGATTACGGAATATAATCCGGCGAAAGCGCGCGAACAGCTTAAAGCGCTGGGGGCAGAAAACCTGACGCTACAGCTGTGGGTGCCCACCAGCTCTCAGGCGTGGAACCCCAGCCCGCTAAAAACGGCGGAGCTGTTGCAGGCTGATATGGCGCAGGTGGGCGTTAAGGTGATCATCGTGCCTGTCGAAGGCCGTTTCCAGGAGGCGCGTCTGATGGACATGAATCACGACTTAACGCTGGCTGGCTGGTCCACCGACAGTAACGACCCGGACAGCTTCTTCCGTCCGCTGCTGAGCTGTGCGGCAATCAACTCCCAGACCAACTACGCCCACTGGTGTAACCGGGAATTTGATGCCGTGCTGCAAAAAGCGCTGGCGTCTCAACAGCTTGCCTCACGCATTGAGGCCTACGATGAAGCGCAAAATATTCTGGCCAGAGAACTTCCCGTGTTGCCGCTTGCCTCTTCCCTGCGCCTCCAGGCCTACCGTTACGATATTAAAGGGCTGGTACTCAGCCCGTTTGGTAACGCCTCCTTCGCGGGCGTGACCCGTGAGAAAGAACAAGAGGTGAAGAAACCATGATTATATTTACCTTGCGTCGGCTGCTGTTACTGCTGGTCACCCTGTTCTTCCTGACCTTTGTCGGCTTTAGCCTGAGCTACTTTACGCCGCACGCCCCGCTTCAGGGCTCATCTCTCTGGGACGCCTGGCTGTTCTGGTTTAATGGCCTGCTGCACTGGGATTTTGGCGTGTCCAGCATCAACGGACAGCTCATCTCCGAACAGCTGAAAGTGGTTTTCCCGGCCACCATGGAGCTGTGTATACTCGCCTTTGGCTTTGCCCTCATGGTGGGGATCCCGGTGGGAATGCTGGCGGGAATTTATCGTAATAAATGGCAGGATAAATTTATTAGTGCGCTTGCCTTAATTGGCTTTTCCATCCCTGTTTTCTGGCTGGCGCTGCTGCTTACCCTCTTCTTCTCACTGACGTTAGGCTGGCTGCCGGTATCTGGCCGTTTTGACCTGCTGTATAACGTGCAAACGGTGAGCGGCTTCGCCATCGTTGACGCCTGGCTTTCTGATTCAGTCTGGCGCGACGAAATGATCGTGAGCGCGCTGCGCCACATGGTGCTGCCGGTGCTTACGCTGGCCGTCGCGCCGACGACCGAAGTGATCCGCCTGATGCGCATCAGCACTATCGACGTCTTCGATCAAAACTATGTGAAAGCCGCCGCCACGCGCGGACTGTCTCGCCTGACGATTTTACGTCGCCATGTGCTGCACAATGCGTTGCCCCCCGTAATCCCACGTCTTGGGCTGCAATTCTCAACCATGCTGACGCTGGCAATGATCACCGAGATGGTTTTCAGCTGGCCGGGCCTTGGGCGCTGGATGATCAACGCCATTCGCCAGCAGGATTACGCGGCGATCTCCGCCGGCGTGATGGTGATTGGCTCGCTGGTCATTATTGTTAACGTTATTTCCGATATTTTGGGTGCCATGGCCAACCCATTGAAGCATAAGGAATGGTATGCCTTACGATAACGTCTACAGCGAAAAGCGCACGCCCGGTGCGCTACGTACCGTGTGGCGTAATTTTTACGGCGACACCACGGCGATGATCGGCTTTTACGGCTGCATTGGCCTCGTGTTGCTGTGCGTTTTGGGTTCGTGGTTTGCGCCGTATGGCATCGATCAGCAGTTCCTTGGCTATCAGCTTTTACCGCCGTCGTGGTCGCGCTACGGGGAGGTTTCGTTCTTCCTGGGGACTGACGATCTCGGACGCGACGTGCTAAGTCGTTTGCTGAGCGGCGCCGCACCTACGGTAGGCGGCGCGTTCGTGGTCACCCTGGCTGCCGCGATCTGCGGCCTGGCGCTGGGCATTTTTGCCGGCTCAACCCACGGGCTGCGGTCGGCCGTGCTTAACCATATTCTTGATACCCTGCTCTCTATTCCTTCGCTGCTGCTGGCGATTATCGTCGTGGCCTTCGCGGGGCCGCACCTCACCCATGCGATGTTCGCCGTCTGGCTGGCCATTCTGCCGCGCATGGTGCGCTCGGTTTACAGCCTGGTTCACGACGAGCTGGAGAAAGAGTATGTCGTTGCCGCCCGCCTGGATGGCGCCACCACGTTTAATATTTTGTGGTTTGCCGTGCTGCCTAACATTGCCGCCGGGCTGGTGACGGAGATCACCCGCGCCCTGTCGATGGCGATTCTGGATATCGCAGCGCTGGGCTTCCTGGACCTGGGCGCGCAGCTCCCCTCCCCGGAATGGGGCGCTATGCTTGGCGATGCGCTGGAGCTGATTTACGTTGCGCCGTGGACGGTCATGCTGCCGGGCGCGGCCATCATGGTGAGCGTGCTGCTCGTTAACCTGCTGGGCGACGGGATCCGCCGCGCAATCAATGCGGGGGTGCAATAATGCCGTTACTCGATATCCGCAACCTCACGATCGAAATTAAAACGGGCGAAGGCTGGGTCAAGGCCGTGGATCGCATCAGTATTACGCTCGCAGAGGGCGAAATCCGCGGGCTGGTGGGCGAATCGGGTTCGGGGAAAAGTCTGATCGCCAAGGCCATTTGCGGCGTGGCGAAGGACAACTGGCGGGTGACCGCCGATCGTATGCGCTTCGACGACATCGATCTGTTGCGTCTCTCCCCGCGCGAACGCCGTAAACTGGTGGGCCATAACGTCTCGATGATTTTCCAGGAGCCGCAATCCTGTCTCGATCCGTCCGAGCGCGTCGGGAAACAGCTGATGCAGAACATCCCCGGGTGGACCTATAAAGGCCGCTGGTGGCAGCGTTTCGGCTGGCGTAAACGCCGTGCCATTGAGCTGTTGCACCGTGTCGGGATCAAAGACCATAAAGACGCGATGCGCAGTTTCCCCTACGAACTGACCGACGGTGAATGCCAGAAAGTGATGATTGCCATCGCCCTGGCGAATCAGCCGCGTCTGCTGATTGCGGACGAACCAACGAACGCGATGGAGCCAACCACCCAGGCCCAGATTTTCCGCCTGCTCACGCGTCTGAACCAGAATAACAACACCACCATTTTGTTGATCAGCCACGACCTGCAAATGCTGAGCAAGTGGGCGGATAAAATTGACGTAATGTATTGCGGCCAGACGGTAGAAACCGCGCCAAGCGAAGACCTGGTGACGACGCCGCATCATCCCTACACGCAGGCGCTGATCAGGGCGATCCCGGACTTTGGCAGCGCGATGCCGCACAAAAGCCGTCTGAATACGCTGCCTGGCGCGATACCGCTGCTGGAATCGCTGCCCATTGGCTGCCGTCTGGGTCCGCGTTGCCCGTATGCTCAGCGCAAATGCATCGAAACACCGCGCCTGACAGGGCCGAAAAATCATCTGTTTGCCTGTCATTTCCCGCTGAACATGGAGAGAGAGTGAAATGGTCGAAACCTTACTGGAAGTACGTAACCTGAGTAAGACCTTTCGCTATCGCACCGGCCTGTTTCACCGTCAGACCGTCGAGGCTGTTAAACCGCTGAGCTTTACGCTGCGCGAAAAGCAGACGCTGGCGATTATCGGTGAAAACGGCTCGGGCAAATCGACCCTGGCAAAAATGCTCGCGGGTATGGTCGAGCCGAGCGGCGGTGAAATACTGATTGACGATCATCCTCTGGAATTTGGGGACTACTCTTTTCGCAGTCAGCGCATCCGGATGATTTTTCAGGATCCGTCGACGTCCCTGAACCCGCGTCAGCGTATTTCCCAGATCCTGGATTTCCCGCTGCGGTTGAATACCGACCTGGAGCCGGAAGCGCGTCGCAAACGGATTGTCGAAACCCTGCGTCTGGTAGGCCTCCTGCCCGACCATGTCAGCTATTACCCGCACATGCTGGCCCCGGGCCAAAAACAGCGTCTCGGTCTGGCCCGCGCGCTGATCCTGCGCCCGAAGGTCATCATCGCCGACGAAGCGCTGGCGTCGCTGGATATGTCGATGCGTTCGCAGCTCATTAACCTGATGCTGGAGTTACAGGAAAAGCAGGGGATCTCGTATATTTACGTGACTCAGCATCTGGGCATGATGAAGCACATAAGCGACCAGGTGCTGGTGATGCACCAGGGAGAAGTTGTCGAGCGCGGCAGTACCGCTGACGTACTGGCCTCCCCGCTCCATGACCTGACGAAACGCCTGATTGCCGGACACTTTGGTGAAGCGTTGACGGCGGACGCGTGGCGTAAAGATCGTTAGCCGCTGCGTAACCCGCTTGCCAGCAGAGTAAACACCTCTATGGCATGCGGGAGAGTCTTCTGCGGTTCATCACTCGCGGCAATCAGCAGAGCCGCATTCAGAGCAGCGCCATTCAGCAGATGGGCTGCGACTCTGGCATCCATCTTTTTGATTACGTTGCACTCCATCATTTTTTCGATGGTCTGACGGGTCGACTCAAGGCAGCTGTTCTGGCTGGGCCATTGCGCCGGGTCGCCCAGAACAGCCGGACCGTCAAGAAGGACGATACGCTGAACTTCAGGAACGAGCGCCATTTTGATATAGGCGATGCCCTCCGCCAGCAGTCGCTCCCAGTCATCTTCGGCGGCGGCGGCAATCGCTTTTGCGTTTGCTGCCATTTCGCTGTCTATCTGCGCGACCACCGCCGCCAGTAATCCCTTCTTATCGTTGAAATTATGATATAGCGCGCCGCGTGTTAACCCCACGCTTGCCGTGAGTTCATCCATTGACGCTGCGGCATAGCCTTTTTCAGCAAACGCCTTCCGCGCCGCCTGAATCATTTTCTCGCGATTTTCCTGGGCCGTTTCAGCGCGACGTTTTGTAGCCATGGGACTTCCTTAATTAAGCGATAACTATAATTTGACATACGCGACGTATGTGAATTACATTTTTCACATACATCGCGTATGTTACTTCTACCGCGTAAGCACAACAATACCTCTGACAGAAAAGGAAAAGCCATGCCTTCACGTGATCCCGTCTTCCCGGCTAACCGACATGCCCTCTATGAAGAGCATGGCTATTCAGCTGCAATCCGCTCTGGCGATCTGTTATTTGTTTCCGGTCAGGTTGGCAGCCGCAGCGATGGCACACCTGAACCCGACTTTCCCGCTCAGGTGCAGCTGGCGTTCGATAATTTACGGGCGATCCTGGCAGCCGCGGGATGTACTTTTGACGATCTGATTGATGTCACGACGTTTCATACCGATCCTGAAAACCAGTTCCCCGTTATCATGGAGGCGAAAAAACTGGCATTTCCCCACGCTCCTTACCCAAACTGGACAGCAATAGGCGTTAACTGGCTTGCGGGTTTTGATTTCGAAATTAAGGTTATCGCCAGGATCCCTACGCCCGCGAATTAACATCTGGCAGCAAACTGATTTACCGTTAAACTATCACTGACGCACAAATGAAAGACAGCATCAGTAACTATATTCTCTCCTGGGTAGAAGAAAATAACTTTACTATTTTACACATTGATGATTTGGTTGCAGATATTGGATACAGCAGAAGAACCATCGAAACATGGTTTAAAGAGAAGTATCGGCTCTCTCTAGGTGAGTATATTCTCCGACGGAGGTTAAGCCGTGCCGCTATTCTGTTGAGAATGACGTCGATTCCGGTGACGGATATTGCGTATTTATTCCATTACCAGAGCAGCCAGGGATTCTCCAGAGCCTTTAAAAAAATGATGGGGCTGACACCCTCTGAGTACAGATGTGCCAGAGGGTGGAATTTTGACATCTTACAGCCCTCTTTTTTATTAAGCGAACTGGAAACGCCTGAGCTCGAGGTCTGCTTTCTAGATGAAACGTTTGTCTATACGCATGAAATTATCGAGCACGATCATCTTTTTGATACCTCGGTGCATGATATTACTAAAAAAATCAAAAAGCTCCTGACAGAAAACCGCCATGATATCGATAAAATTATTCTGATGCCCCGCCGCCCCGAGTTAGGCAAAAGCCGATCGTATCTGGTCGAGGTATTAATATCGTACGCTTTACAAAGCGACACGGCGACAAATAAAAAATCCCGCGTTGTGCGTGGGAGATACGCAAGAATGCCCTTTAGCGGTAGCTGGGAAATCTACAGCGCGTTTAACAAGATTGGCTTCGTTAAGGCGATGGTAAATAAACGCCTGACGTTGCGCGACGGTATTTACCTGATGAAAATTAATGCGTACAGCGATGAGCGTGTCGATTTTGATGTTTTCATCCCCATCCTGTAACCTCAGCTGCATTCCGCCTGTCTGGTAACGATTCTGTTTTTACCGTTGTGCTTAGCCTCATACAAAGCCTCGTCCACGTCACGCATAATATCATTGCTGTTGACGTTATTCTGAATGGCTGAGCACACGCCGATACTTAATGTGACCTTTACAGGGAGAGCATAATGGTAGCCCGGCCCGGTGCGCTGTTGAACGTTCTGGCGAATACGTTCCGCGACGGCAATAGCCTGCCTACTGTCCGTATCCGGCAGCAGAAGACCAAATTCCTCGCCTCCCAGTCGGGCAAAGATGTCGTTATCGCGAATGCTGTCTTTGATAATATCCACGACCGCCAGAATCACGCGATCCCCCACAAGATGGCCCCAGTTATCGTTAATCGACTTAAAGTTGTCGATGTCCAGCATCATGATGCTGGCCCCCTTTTCTGTCCTGAGCGAGCGGATCCGCGGAAGTGCCTCGTAAAAATATTTACGGTTGTAGATCTGAGTAAGCGGATCGCGATCAACCCGATCGCCGAAAATTTTCAACAGGTTAAAGACATGGAACATTAAGGTACAAATCACAAATAATTTACTGAGGACCTCTACTGCCCGGCTGATATACCAGAGCGACAGATTGTAGGTATCAAGCAGTAAGAGGAAAAAATTGTAAACGATGGCGGAAAGGCAGACCACAATAATACTGTTCCAGATCCCGGACGCCAGGCGTGTCACTGAAATCATATAACAAAGTAAAGCCGACCAGAGCAGGATCAGAACGTTTACGTACCTGATATCCCAGACAGTATGATGATGTTCATCTTCGTATGCTGCAATCGTTAATGTCCAGGCCGGATGGTAGCTGCTGAGATAATGGGCCAGCATCGGAAACATAACCAGTGACATCATTAATGCTAACGTCATGCTGATCTTATTTCGGAATCTGAGCGTAGATCGTATCGTGATTTTCTCCATACGGACCGCCAGCGCCAGTAATACGATAAAGCTCAGCTGCCGGAAAAAATAGAATACCGCCGTATCGTTGGTTTTTGCCGCCTGGGTAAAACCAGCATGCTCCGGAAGCTGAATAACAATGATCGTCTCAATAAAATAAACCAGCCCACTAAGAAATGCCAGGCTCAGAATGAATAATGAAAAACGCGTTCGGTCGGAGGCATACAGCATCTGGATAAAAATAAAGATAATGGTATCCAGAAAGAACAGCGCAATCATGACGATCAAATAGGTGGTCATAGGCACCCTGAAACCAGGATTATCATTCACGCAAAAGGAATTCACCGCGATCATAAGCGCAAAAAGCACCGTACCTGACAGCATGATCAGTTTTTCGGCCAACGTAATATTTTTCATCTTCCTTCTTACCGCACACAGATAAAGACGCAAAATGGCATAGCCGTTATCAACCCTCGCGCAATTTTAAAGCGTTTAAAGGGCTAAACGGATCATTTTGCGCAAAAGGCGCTGGACACATCAGCATGAGGGCGGCGTCACGGTGCCCGCTGGTTGGATGAGGCGAACCCCGCGTGCGGTGATATACTGCTGAAATACACACGAAACAGCCTGATGAAGAGCCAGTTCAACCTCTTCCGTGAGCCCATTCACGGCGCAGGAGCGAGAAATATCGTGACACATGGGGCTGTGAGTGGGCTATAATTTCGAGCTAATTTCGAATGATTTTGAAATACTGCCTGTAACGCTATGAATTACAAGGCAAAATAAGCAATGAATATAAGGATTAAAGCTATGGGTTTTCTTTCCGGTAAGCGCATTCTGGTGACTGGCGTTGCCAGCAAACTGTCCATCGCATACGGCATCGCACAGGCAATGCATCGCGAAGGCGCTGAGCTGGCGTTCACCTACCAGAACGACAAGCTGAAAGGCCGTGTTGAAGAATTTGCCGCGCAGCTGGGTTCCAGCATTGTTCTGGAATGTGACGTTGCACAAGACGAAAGCATTGATGGCATGTTTGCTGAACTGGCAAAAGCATGGCCGAAATTCGACGGTTTTGTTCACTCCATCGGCTTCGCTCCTGGCGACCAGCTGGACGGCGACTACGTGAACGCGGTTACCCGTGATGGCTTCAAAATCGCCCACGACATCAGCTCCTACAGCTTCGTTGCAATGGCAAAATCCTGCCGCGCGATGCTGAACCCGGGCGCAGCCCTGCTGACTCTGTCCTACCTCGGCGCAGAACGTGCTATCCCTAACTACAACGTTATGGGTCTGGCGAAAGCGTCTCTGGAAGCCAACGTGCGCTACATGGCGAACGCGATGGGTCCTGAAGGCGTGCGTGTTAACGCTATTTCTGCGGGTCCAATCCGTACCCTGGCCGCTTCCGGTATCAAAGATTTCCGTAAAATGCTGGCACACTGCGAAGCGGTTACCCCGATTCGTCGTACCGTTACCATCGAAGATGTGGGTAACTCTGCGGCATTCCTGTGCTCTGACCTTTCCGCGGGCATCTCCGGCGAAGTGGTTCACGTTGACGGCGGCTTCAACATCGCTGCAATGAACGAGCTGGAAATCAAATAAGCTTGTCACTCTCTTCCCGCCAGGGAAGAGAGTTTCCTCCCGCCCCGCCCCTCGTTATTCCGTTCAGCTATTTGTTATCACCTAACAATATTTTTCCCCTCATCCGCCTTACGCCAGGATATTGATCGCCATTTTGAGATCAAGGAACGCCCATGGAACAACGCCGTTTTTCCGGCAAAGGCCACTGGTATCATGAAACCCAGTCGAATCATTCGCAGACGGACGTTCTGCCGCTGGTGCCCGAAGCCGCTAACGTCGACGACCGTTTTTTGCTCGATCTAGCCCTGCCCGATGACATTCTCGCAAGCTGTGCTTGTTGGCTTACGCCTGCCCGAACCCTCTGTCATCTTTTGTTCCCGCTTGATACTCCCGTGAACCGTCTGCATACGCTCAGCGCCTACGACAGGCTGAGCACGGCATTAACGGTTGCCCAGGCGTGTGGCGTTCAGCGGCTCTGTAACCACTACGCTGCTCTGCTCGCCCCTCTTCCGGGGCCGGACTCCTCCCGGGAAAGCAATCGACGCCTTGCAGAAATTACCCAGTATGCCCGCCAGTTAGCCAGCTCACCCGATGTCATCGATGATAAAGCCCAAAACCAGCTTGATGAGGTTGGACTCACAACGTATGACATTGTGCTCATCAACCAGATCATCGGCTTTGTCGGTTTTCAGGCGCGAGTGGTCGCGGTATTTCAGGCATTGCTTGGCCATCCGGTACGCTGGCTGCCCGGGCATCACATTCAGCCCCATACGCTGCCGGTCAGCTTCAGCAGATGGACCGCCACCCTACCCGCGGTTGAGCTAAAATATGCCAGTGCGCTTCAGCTTGAGGCGCTCTCACGCTGGCAGGCGGAACCGGCGCTTGAAGCGCTTACTCCTGTGCTGTGTCATGAGCCGATGCTGCTTGATCTGACGGGCGAAATTCTGCTTAACCATCCGCGAAGTGAAGGCCCCGCGTCTTCGATGCTCTCAGCCGCTCGTGCGCTGCTTGTCGCCTCTCCGGATCGCTTTAGCGCCGCCCAGTTAACGCCCCTGACCGGGTCAGGTCTCTCGCCAGAGAAGGCCATCAACCTGCTTACCCGAGATGCATTTTATGGCTGGCTGGACCGTCTGCGCGTGGCGCTCGGCAAAGAGGAATAACCATACTCTTTACCTAAAGAGCGCTTGCTGTAGCAGTGAGATTCGCGTAAAACTGTCAGCCGCTCAATGGCTACGAAAATAGAACATTATGTTTCAGGACAACCCGCTGCTAGCGCAGCTTAAACAGCAACTGCATTCCCAGACGCCGCGTGCAGAAGGGGTCGTAAAAGCCACGGAAAAGGGCTTTGGCTTTCTTGAAGTTGACGGGCAGAAGAGCTACTTCATTCCGCCTCCTCAGATGAAGAAAGTGATGCATGGCGACCGCATTTCGGCCGTTATTCATACCGAAAAGGAACGAGAGTCTGCCGAGCCGGAAGCACTGATCGAACCTTTCCTGACCCGCTTTGTCGGGAAAGTGCATAAAAAAGACGATCGTCTTTCTGTCGTGCCGGACCATCCTCTCCTGAAAGATGCTATTCCGTGCCGCGCCGCGCGTGGCGTTGAGCATGATTTTGTTGAGGGTGACTGGGCGGTTGCTGAGATGCGCCGTCATCCTTTAAAAGGCGATCGCGGTTTTTACGCCGAGCTTACCCAATACATTACCTTCGGCGACGACCATTTCGTCCCATGGTGGGTGACGCTGGCGCGCCACAATCTCGAAAAAGAAGCGCCTGAGGGCGTGGCGACTGAAATGCAGGACGAAGGTCTGGAACGTCGCGATCTGACGGCGCTGGACTTTGTCACCATTGACAGCGCCAGCACCGAAGATATGGACGATGCGCTGTATGCCGAAGAGACAGCCGATGGCAAACTGCATCTGACCGTCGCCATCGCCGACCCTACCGCATGGATTGTCGAAGGCAGCAAGCTGGACGAGATGGCCAAAGTGCGCTCGTTCACCAACTACCTGCCGGGCTTTAACATTCCGATGCTGCCGCGTGAACTTTCCGACGATCTTTGCTCGCTGCGTGCGCATGAAGTGCGTCCGGTGCTGGCCTGTCGGATGACCATTGCGGCTGACGGTACCATTGAAGAAGATATTGAATTCTTCGCCGCCACCATCGAATCCAAAGCCAAGCTGGCCTATGACGACGTGTCCGACTGGCTGGAGAACACGGGCAGCTGGAAACCCGAGTCCGACAACATTGCCGCACAAATTCGTCTGCTGCACCGCGTCTGCCTGAGCCGCAGCGAATGGCGTCAAACTCACGCGCTGGTCTTCAAAGATCGTCCGGACTACCGTTTTGTGCTGGGTGAAAAAGGTGAAGTGCTGAATATCGTCGCTGAGCCGCGCCGTATTGCCAACCGCATCGTTGAAGAAGCGATGATATCCGCCAACATTTGTGCCGCCCGCGTGCTGCGCGACAAATTAGGCTTTGGCATTTACAACGTGCACACCGGGTTTGATCCGGCGAACACCGAAGCGCTGGCTGCCCTGCTGAAAACCCATGACGTACACGTCGATCCTGAGGAAGTGCTGACCCTGCAAGGTTTCTGCAAACTGCGCCGCGAGCTGGACGCGCAGCCTTCAGGGTTCCTTGACAGCCGTATTCGCCGCTTCCAGTCCTTTGCGGAAATCAGCACCGAGCCAGGCCCGCACTTCGGCCTTGGCCTTGAGGCTTACGCGACCTGGACCTCCCCGATCCGTAAGTACGGCGATATGGTTAACCATCGTCTGCTGAAAGCGATCATCAAAGGGGAATCTGTTGCCCGCCCACAGGATGATACGACGTTGCAGATGGCAGAACGTCGCCGTCTCAACCGTATGGCGGAGCGTGATGTCGGCGACTGGTTATACGCGCGCTTCCTGAATGATAAGGCAGGGACTGACACCCGTTTCCCGGCTGAAATCATTGACATCAGCCGCGGCGGTATGCGCGTTCGTCTGGTGGATAATGGCGCCGTTGCCTTTATTCCTGCCCCGTTCCTGCATGCCGTTCGCGACGAACTGGTTTGTAGCCAGGAAAACGGGACCGTGCAAATTAAAGGCGAAACGGTTTACAAGGTCACTGACGTGATTGATGTCACCATCGCTGAAGTGCGCATGGAAACCCGCAGTATTATCGCGCGCCCTGTCGCCTGATAACCGCGTAAACTTCCGGCCGTTCCGTTAAGGGGTGGCCGGGAGTTCTCTTCTGTATTATCTCCCGCAAAATCATCGTTTTTTCTCACACTTTTCTGTTTCCCATCGCCACATTTCGCCAGAATTATCTACAGTAAAAGAGAGCCGTCATTGTCGACTGCAAATGAATAATTTGTGCGCTACTCAGCAGCCGCGGGAGAAAACGTGATGGACGATCTGGAGCAGAATTTGCTGTTTCGTTACATGGGTACGCATAGCCCCTGGTGGCGACTGACAGCAGACAGCAATGCTCTGCATCTTGCTGCCAGTGAAAGCGCTGACATCATTCAGGTGGTGGCGCTGGATGATGAGCAGGCCGCGCTGATCCGCCAGCTCACCGTGATAACCTCCAGCATTGCCATGACCCTGCCCTTGTACGGTGTGGACGTTCCCGTTCATCTTGTCGGCCGTAAAATTAACAAAAATGAGTGGGCAGGAACGGCATCAGCCTGGAACGATACTCCTTCCGTGGCGCGGGACCTGGCGCAGGGGCTCTCCTTCGCCGAACAGGTAGTGTCCGAGGCTAACTCCGTGATTGTGATCCTCGACCAGAACGGGAATATTCAGCGCTTCAACCGTTTAAGTGAAGAATATACGGGCCTGAAGGAACAGGAAGTTATCGGGCAAAACGTGTTCAAACTGTTTATGAGCCGTAGCGAAGCCGCGGCCTCCAAACGCAACATCACCGGTTTTTTTCGTAACGGCAGCTCGTACGAAGTTGAACGCTGGATCAAGACCCGCAAAGGGCAGCGCCTGTTTCTCTTCAGAAATAAATTTGTTCACAGCGGCAGCGGGAAAAATGAAATCTTCCTCATCTGTTCAGGTACCGATATAACCGAAGAGCGTCGGGCCCAGGAGCGCCTGCGCGTACTCGCCAATACGGATACGATTACCGGTTTGCCTAACCGAAACGCCATCCATGAGCTGATCTCTGATGCCATCACCGCTCGGGGTGACACCCAGGTAGGCGTGGTTTATCTCGATCTGGATAACTTTAAAAAAGTGAACGATGCCTATGGGCATATGTTTGGCGACCAGCTGCTACAGGCCGTTGCGCTGGCGATCCTGAGCTGCCTGGACGAAGGACAAACCCTGGCGCGCCTGGGTGGGGATGAGTTTATCGTGCTGGCCACCGATACCTCGCAGGGCGCGCTGGAAGCCATGGCATCGCGCATACTGACCCGACTTCGTCAGCCTTTCCGCATCGGGCTGATAGAGGTTTACACCGGCTGCTCGCTGGGCATCGCGCTTGCGCCCCAGCACGGTAACGATCGCGAAAGCGTCATTCGTAATGCCGACACCGCCATGTACACCGCCAAAGAAAATGGCCGGGGCAAATTCTGCGTCTTCTCGCCAGAGATGAACCAGCGCGTATTTGAATACCTGTGGCTGGATACCAACCTGCGTAAAGCGCTGGATAACGATCAGCTGTTAATCCACTACCAACCCAAAATAACCTGGCGCGGCGAAGTCAGAAGTCTGGAGGCGCTGGTGCGCTGGCAGTCGCCAGAGCGTGGCCTGATCCCGCCGATGGAATTTATCTCCTATGCTGAGGAGTCAGGGCTGATTGTGCCCCTGGGCCGCTGGGTTATGCTTGATGTGGTGCGCCAGGTGGCGAAATGGCGCGACAAGGGGATCAACCTTCGCGTCGCGGTCAACGTCTCCGCCCGTCAGCTGGCGGACCAGACCATCTTCAGCGACCTGAAGCAGGCGCTGAAAGACCTGAGTTTTGAATACTGCCCGATTGACGTGGAATTGACCGAAAGCTGTCTCATTGAAAATGAAGAGCTGGCCCTGTCAGTGATCCAGCAGTTTAGCCGCCTGGGAGCGCAAATTCACCTGGATGACTTTGGTACGGGGTACTCTTCCCTGTCGCAGCTGGCGCGCTTCCCTATCGATGCCATTAAGCTTGACCAGGCTTTCGTGCGGGACATCCATAAGCAGTCCATTTCACAGTCGCTGGTGCGTGCGATAGTCGCCGTGGCGCAGGCGTTAAATTTGCAGGTCATTGCTGAAGGGGTGGAAAGTGCAAAAGAAGACGCCTTTCTGACGAAGAATGGCGTCAACGAACGGCAGGGTTATCTTTTTGCTAAGCCCATGCCCGCTGCCGCATTCGAGCGATGGCTAAAGCGCTATCAGGCCAGAAATGTCCGTTAGCTGGCTTTGCGTAAGCCCGTCGCCTGATGGCGATTTTGCAGCATAACCAGCCGCTCCATGTAGGCGATATCCTTCGGTTCAAGGCAGAAGGCGGCATCAACCCAATCCTCGGTAATGTCCATCAGCTCGCTTCGCGGAAGTGGCAGCACGCGCGTACGCGCACGCAGCATGGCCCTTACGCCGTTGAGCTTCGGCTGTAGCGTGTCGATAAACGTCCGCACCGAAACATAGCTCTGTAACGGCTCGAATAAGAGATCCACAAGACCATGCTGCTCATACCATTCCGCCGTATGCGTCTCACCTTTGTAGATCAGCGCCTCCGCCATTTTCATGCCGGCACGACGCGCCACCAGTGAATAGCCGCCCATGCCCGGGAACAGATTGAACGCGATTTCCGGAAAGCCTAATCGGGCATCGCGCTGGGCCAGAATGAAATGATGCGCCAGCGCGGCTTCAAACCCGCCCCCTAACGCGCTTCCTTCCACCATAGCCAGCGTGACAGCTCCGGTATCAAACCCTCGCGAGGCGGCATGAACGCAGTCCACACAGGCCCGGGCATAGGCGCGTAACGCTTCGCGTCGGTTGTTTTTGATGCACTCAACGAAGAACTGTAAATCACCGCCGGTATTGTAGATGTCGGGGACCAGCGATCCGGTGACCCAAAAATCAACGACAAATCCGGACTGTCGAACCAGCCAGGAGAGATTCATGATCTCCTCGATCAGCGCATGATTGAAGCAAGGCCGTGGCGTGGCACGTAACATCATCCACACCGTACGCCGTTCGGCCTCATAATAAGCCGCCAGTTGAGTGAATCGTTCAGCATCAGTAAACAATGTGCAGGTTGTCTGGTTGATAACTGTCATAGTCGAATTCCTCTTATAAAAAAGCGCGTTGCGCGCAGTTTTAGACTAATCCACCCCTACAACCCGCAGCATACGGGGGCCAAATTTATCACTTTCATTTATGAACTTTGGTTATTGCATTTTTTACCTTCTCTTTTGAATCAATTTTCTGCATCATTGATAATATTAACTTTTCGCTTCAGGGTGAGCTTATGTCTAACATTGATGCAACAGCCGTGGCACAGCGTATTGATACTGTGCTGGATATTCTTGTCGCAGGCGATTATCACTCTGCTATCCGTAACCTTGAAATCCTCAAGTCTGAACTGCTGGCTGAGAACGGCGCTGATAACGCTCCAGAATCCACTCAACCTAAAGCCCCGTGGGAAGTGTAGCCACGTCGTTTCCGCCCTTGCCTTTTAAATGGATGCTATGAATTCCCGACAACAAATCATTTTGCAGATGGTGATCGATCAGGGACGCGTAAGCGTGGTCGATCTCGCTAAAGCCACCGGCGTTTCTGAAGTCACCATTCGTCAGGATCTGAATCTGCTGGAAAAACAGAGCTACCTGCGGCGTGCACACGGATATGCCGTTCCACTGGACAGCGACGACGTCGAAACCCGCATGATGAACAATTATGCGCTCAAGCGGGAGCTGGCGGAGTTTGCTGCATCCTTAGTGAATAACGGTGAGACCGTCTTTATTGAAAATGGCAGCAGTAACGCTCTTCTGGCGCGCACGCTCGCCGATCAAAAAGACGTTACCATCATCACCGTAAGCAGCTATATCGCCCATCTGTTGAAGGAAACTCAGTGCGAGGTGATACTGCTGGGCGGCATTTACCAGAAGAAAAGCGAAAGCATGGTGGGGCCATTAACGCGTCAATATGTTCAGCAGGTTCACTTCAGTAAAGCATTCATTGGTATTGACGGCTGGCAGCCCGACACCGGCTTTACCGGTCGCGACATGATGCGTTCAGACGTGGTTAACGCAGTGCTCGCCAAAGAGTGTGAAGCGATAGTGCTGACCGACAGCTCTAAGTTTGGCGCCGTACACCCTTATACGATGGGTCCGGCTTCACGCTTCAGCCGTGTGATTACGGATGAGCGTTTGCGCGATGAATATCGCCAGCAATTAGAACAAGACGGCCTGACTGTCGATATTGTGAAAAAAACGGCCTGATTATCCTGCTGCGCCCGAATAATGGGCGCACTTAAACCTTTCTCTGAGAGTATTCTGACCCTGCCTTTAAGAGTTTTTACCTGTTGAAACCGTTCTAAACACGTAAAATTAATATTAGCGATATAACAGGAAGTGACTATCACCTGCGTGATGATGAAACGCCTGCGCGACCAGGTTTCACGGGAACAGAATTTAAGTATGGATATTGTCTATACTTAAAGTGCATTCCTTTCCGTGAATCGATAATTCAGGAGAAAGTATTATGACCTTTACCAGCAAAAAATTAGCCGCCGCTGTTCTGGCAATCACTGTAGCAATGTCCCTGAGCGCTTGCTCTAACTGGTCTAAACGTGACCGTAATACCGCGATTGGTGCCGGTGCTGGTGCGCTTGGTGGTGCAGTATTAACGGATGGTAGTACGCTGGGAACATTAGGTGGTGCTGCCGTAGGTGGTGTTATCGGTCACCAGGTGGGCAAATAATCACCATAACGGCTCTCACCGGTATAATAATATATTTTGTATTTTCAGGTCTGACTTACGCACGTAAAAAAAAGAGCCACGGCAATGTCCGTGGCTCATTTATTTTAGCCGCCCGCCAGTTTGACTTTCATTCCTTTGGCTTCCAGCAGCGCTTTAATTAAATCCCGTTTATCACCCTGAATCTCAATAATGCCGTCTTTTACTGCCCCACCGCATCCGCACTTCTTTTTAAGTTCAGCGGCGAGCTTTACCAGGTCTGCATCATCCAGATCAATGCCAGTGACAAGGCAAACCCCTTTACCTTTCCTGCCGCTGGTCTGGCGCTGAATTCGCACGATGCCATCGCCTTTTGGACGTTCAGCTTTCTCTTTTGGCTCTTCAATGCGCCCGGTATCCGTTGAATAGACCAGACGACTGTTGGCGTCACGCATTATGCCCCCTTTTTCAGTGATGCATTTATCGCTTTCAGGGTCTCTGCCGGATGAGCGGATTGCGTCACCGGGCGACCAATCACCATATAGTCTACACCCGCGCTCAGCGCCTGCTCTGGCGTCATGATGCGTCGCTGATCCCCAGACTCGGTGCCTGCCGGACGGATACCTGGCGTTACCAGTTTAAAGTCGCGGCCTAGCACAGATTTGAAGCGAACCGCCTCCTGAGCCGAACAGACCACGCCATCGAGACCACACTGTTGCGTGAGGCGCGCCAGACGCTCCGCGTGTTGGGCAGGTGACAACGTCACACCCAGGTCGCACAGGTCGGATTCATCCATACTGGTCAGCACGGTGACGGCGATCAGAAGCGGAGCGTCATTACCAAACGGCACCAGCGCTTCGCGCGCAGCCGTCATCATGCGTGCCCCGCCGGATGCATGAACGTTAACCATCCACACACCCAGTTCAGCCGCCGCAGCAACGGCGTGCGCAGTGGTATTCGGAATATCGTGGAATTTCAGGTCGAGGAAAACGTCGAAGCCACGCTGGTGCAGATCGCGGACGATTGACGGGCCGAACAGCGTAAACATCTCTTTGCCTACTTTCAGACGGCAATCGCGGGGATCAATGCCATCAACAAAGGCCAGTGCGGCGTCACGGTTATTGTAATCCAGAGCAACAACTACGGGAGAATCGGTAACTACGCGGGAAGTGGAGGATGTAACAGACGTCATGACCAGCCCTTTTCGTCTATGGGCGCGCAGCGGCGCGGAACAGATAAACGGCGTGCATTCTACCTGCCCTCGGGGTAAATGAACAGAATCGAATGCTTTTCCTGCCGAACCTCAGACCGCACGGTGCTGACGAAATTACCACAACAATTAGTATGTTGTAACTAAAATGCGGAGTTTTAAAAAATCACTGCCCGTCCAGACCTCGGATTGGCTTAATAGTGGACCACGCCCGGCAGGAAGGGCAATGCCAGTAAAGCGAATAGGCGGTGAAGCCGCATTTCTGGCAACGATAGCGCGGTTTGCTCCGCACCTGTTCACCTACCATGTCTCGCAGCACCATCAGGCTCTCTTTAGCGCGCCCTTCTTCTGCGTCATTAAGGTGGTAATCCATCAGCTTATGGAATACCCGCATGGTAGGATGACGCTGCAACTGACGGGTAATGTATACCTGGGCGGTATCACTCCCTTCGTGCTCTTCAACGACGTCGGACAGCATCAGCTCGGCTGTGGCACCGGTGTTTTCTTCAACGCAGCGACGCAGAAACGCAACCCACTCGTCCTGCTTACCTAACTGCTGATAGCAGGTTTGCAGCATTTCCAGCGTTTCGCTGACCAGCTCTTTGTCCTGATCGATAACGCGAAGCAGGCTCTCCACGGCTTTGGCGTAATCACCGTTAGCCATAAAGACCCGCCCCATCATGATCGAGATGCGCGCGCTGTTGCGATCGGCCGCAGCGCCTTTCTTTAACAATGCCATGGCTTTATCCATGTCATCGCTACCCATCTGCTGGAGAGCCAGCTCGCAATAGAAGTGGGCAATTTCGACGCGTTGTTTGTCTTTACCGAGTTTGACCAGCCGTTCGGCGGTATCAATCGCTTTTTGCCAGTCGCTGGTGGCCTGGTAGATTTGCAGAAGCTGCTGAAGCGCACCGATACGGAAGTCCGTCTCATCCACCAGCTGAGAGAACATATCCTCGGCGCGATCGTAAAGCCCCGCGGCCATGTAATCCCGCCCAAGCTGCTGCACGGCCAGCAACCGTTGCTCATAGGTCAACGAAGCGCTTTCCATCAGGGTCTGGTGGATACGAATGGCACGGTCAACCTCTCCGCGCGAACGGAACAGGTTTCCCAGGGTGAGATGCGCCTCTACGGTGCCGGTATCCTCTTTGAGCATGTCGAGGAACAGATCCACCGCTTTATCCTGCTGATTGCTCAGCAGGAAGTTCACCCCCGCTACGTAGTCACGGGAGA
The DNA here is from genome assembly GCF_001037805.1 of Enterobacter sp. BIDMC93. Taxonomy (NCBI): domain Bacteria; kingdom Pseudomonadati; phylum Pseudomonadota; class Gammaproteobacteria; order Enterobacterales; family Enterobacteriaceae; genus Enterobacter; species Enterobacter sp. BIDMC93. The sequence continues at coordinate 2,583,990 of NZ_KQ089962.1, read as the reverse complement.
GTCGGTTTGCTTCATCCTGTTTTGTTTGTTGCGCGCTTCTGCGGCCCATATACCAGCCATAGGCTGCGGCGACAGGCAAAAGCAGAAACAACAACTCCAGCATATTCGATTATTCCTTGACTACCGGCACACCAGAGCTCGCCGGAATGTCAGACGCAGGCGTAAGTTGATGTTCAAGTCGTTTAATTTTACGTTCAGCGCGAACAAGAGAAACACGAACCTTAAGCCAGAACAGGCCGCATACAAGCCAGCCGATGACAAAACCCGCCGCGAATAACACCGCCAGCAGGCTCGACACCCGGTACTCGCCCTGCGCCAGCAGATAGTTAAAACTTACCTGTTGATCGTTTTGCGCGCCCAATGTGACTGAAATGACAAAAATCGCCAACACCAGTAAGAAAATGAGTAAATATTTCACATGACTTCCCGTTATGTGGTTCGAGCGTATAAAGCGTGTTCAACTCAATGCAATCAGCCTTATAAGCTACCATTTTAGTGGCGGGCGCGAAATGGAAAAAGTAACGCGCCCTACATGGATTTATGGTCAAAATGCGGAATATCAACCTTCAGGTTCCGCCAGACTCCCTTTCGGCTATTTCTTCCTTCTCTTCCGGCGGCGGCGTCAATGGTCCACAAAAACGTTGTGCAAGCCAGGTCGCCAGCGTCACCAGTACCCACGAGATCAGCGTTGCCACCACCAAATCACGCGGCCAGTGCATCCCCAGCAGCATCCGGCTGCCCATTACGCCTGTCGCCCAGACCAGCAAAATCGCAATCGTGAGGGTACGCCGACGCGGCCACAGCAGTCCCACGCCAAGTAGCGCCCAGCTGGCAGCAAACATCGTATGCCCGGAAGGAAACGCAAAGCCGGTCTCTTTTTGCCAGTGTTTGCGTAAAAAGGTCGGGATATCCTGCTGTTCTGCAAGCTGCTCCTTTACCAACGCACCGCGATCTTTACGCTTTAAATTGTAGAACTCATCCACCGGAACATGATGCGTTTTTTCCAGCCAGACGACGAAAGGACGGGGTTCCTGCACGCGATCCTTGACCCACGACTTCACCCCTTGCCCGATAAGTATGGCGCCGCCGAGAATAGCGAACAGTACCAGCGCCGCGCGAAGGCGAAAGCGCAGGCACCACAGGAACCAGCCACAGAGCAGCACGTGCGTAATAATCCCCCACGGCTGGGTGACCGTCTCGGTTATCCAGTATAAGGCTTTCAGCCACGTCTCGTTTTGTCCGGGCTGCCACATCCAGCCGGAGAACCAAACGACCAGGGGTATAACGAGCAATACGGCGGCTCCTGCGGCCGTTCGTCTGGCAATTGAAAGCATGTCCTCTCCTTTTTCACTAAGCACCACAATCATAACTGAATTTCATCATTCTGGTGGATATGTCGGATTGTGCGTTTAACGTTTGTAAAGCGTGGTGGTGATTAGGTGAAGTTGCCGGGCTTGTGGCAAAATAGTCCGATACAGAAAGCATAATGGGGCAAAGGCACGAAACGTGTCAGCCTGGTCTGGAGAATCACATGCAGCTTAAACGTGTGGCAGAAGCCAAACTGCCAACCCCATGGGGCGATTTCCTGATGGTGGGTTTTGAAGAACTGGCAACCGGGCAAGATCACGTCGCCCTGGTGTTCGGCGACATTTCGGGGCAAACGCCGGTGCTGTCCCGCGTTCATTCAGAGTGTCTGACCGGTGACGCGCTGTTCAGTCTGCGGTGCGACTGCGGTTTTCAGCTTGAAGCCGCCCTTTCTCATATCGCAGAGGAAGGACGTGGCGTTCTGCTGTATCACCGTCAGGAAGGACGCAATATCGGCCTGCTGAATAAAATCCGCGCCTACGCGTTGCAGGATCAGGGCTACGATACCGTCGAAGCGAACCATCAGCTCGGCTTTGCTGCTGACGAGCGAGATTTCACCCTGTGCGCGGATATGTTCAAGCTGCTGGGCGTGGACGAAGTGCGTCTGTTGACCAATAACCCGAAAAAAGTGGAAATCCTCACTGAAGCGGGCATCAATATTGTGGAACGCGTACCGCTGATTGTCGGCCGCAACCCGAAAAACGCGCACTACCTCGATACCAAAGCTTCCAAAATGGGGCATCTGCTGAGCGAGTAAATGCAAAACGCCCGGCACATGTGCCGGGCGAGTTTGATCAGTCCAGCATCTTACGAATCACATAATGTAAAATGCCGTCGTTCTGGTAATAGGTCAGCTCTGTTGCCGTATCAATACGACACCGGCAATCCAGCACTTCTGTCGTTCCATCTGCGCGCGTTAACTTCACCGGAACGGTTTTACCCGGTTGCAGATTTTGCAGACCGCTGATATCAATCTGCTCTTCCCCGGTCAAACCCAGCGTTTTACGCGTTACGCCCTGCGGGAACTCCAGCGGCAGGATCCCCATCCCGATCAGGTTTGAGCGGTGGATACGTTCAAAGGATTCGGCAATCACCACGCGAACCCCGAGCAGACGCGGACCTTTTGCCGCCCAGTCGCGACTGGAACCGGAGCCGTACTCTTTACCGGCAATAACGGCCAGCGGCGTACCCTGCTGCTGATACTTCATGGCTGCGTCATAAATTGAAATGACCTCTGTATCCGGCAGGTGGCGCGTCATACCCCCTTCCACGCCTGGGACCATTTCATTGCGAATGCGGATGTTGGCAAAGGTCCCGCGCATCATCACTTCGTGGTTACCGCGGCGCGAACCGTAGGAGTTGAAATCGCGACGTTCCACGCCACGACTTTGCAGATACCGACCTGCCGGACTGTCCGCCTTGATGCTACCCGCAGGGGAGATATGGTCGGTGGTGACGGAATCGCCCAGCATCGCCAGAATGCGCGCGCCGTGAATATCTTTCAGCGGTGCAGGCTCCGCCAGCATTTCGTCGAAGAATGGCGACAGGCGAATATAGGTGGAATCATCCTGCCAGTCATAGGTATCGGAACCCACTACGTCGATCGCTTTCCACTCCGCTGTGCCTTCGAACACTTCCGCATACTCTTTGCGGAACATCTCGGTGGAAACTTTCTCTACCGCGCGCGCAATTTCGCGCGATGATGGCCAGATGTCTTTCAGATAGACCGGTTCATTTTTGCGATCGTGACCAATCGGATCGGTCGCCAGGTTAATGTTCATGTTTCCGGCCAGCGCATAGGCTACAACCAGCGGCGGCGAGGCCAGCCAGTTGGTTTTCACCAGCGGATGAATACGCCCTTCAAAGTTTCGGTTACCGGAAAGTACCGCGCCAACGGTCAAATCCCCCTGCTTGATCGCCATTTCAATAGGTTCAGGCAGTGGACCAGAGTTACCGATGCAGGTCGTACAGCCGTAGCCCACCAGGTTAAAGCCCAGCTCGTCGAGGTAAGGCGTGAGTCTGGCCTGTGCCAGGTAATCGGATACCACTTTCGAACCAGGCGCCAGGGAGGCTTTAACCCAAGGCTGTGGCTTGAGCCCCAGCTCTACCGCTTTTTTTGCCAGCAGCCCGGCAGCCATTAACACACTCGGGTTGGACGTGTTGGTACAGGAAGTGATAGCGGCGATCACCACGGCGCCGTCAGGGAGCTGATACTGATGCCCGTTCAGAACATAGTCCACCGGACGGTGATCTTTTTGTGCGGCGTTAACTTCCAGCTCATTGCTGGCAGCAAAGGCTTTCGGAACGTTGCTCAGGGCGACGCGGTCCTGCGGACGTTTTGGCCCTGCGAGGCTTGCCTCAACGGTGCCCATATCCAGCTCCAGCGTACTGGTAAATACCGGCTCGTCACCCGGGTTACGCCACATGCCCTGCGCTTTGGTGTAGGCCTCAACGAGAGCCACCTGCTCCTCGCTGCGACCACTGAGGCGCATATACTCCAGCGTAACGCTATCAATCGGGAAAAAGCCGCAGGTCGCGCCATATTCCGGCGCCATGTTGGCGATGGTGGCCCGGTCCGCCAGCGGCAGTGAATCCAGACCATCGCCATAAAATTCAACGAATTTACCCACCACGCCATGCTTACGCAGCATCTGGGTGACCGTCAGAACCAGATCCGTGGCGGTAATGCCTTCGGATAACTTACCGGTCAGCTTAAAGCCCACCACATCGGGAATGAGCATTGATACCGGCTGGCCGAGCATGGCCGCTTCCGCTTCAATACCACCGACGCCCCAGCCCAGAACGCCAAGGCCGTTAATCATGGTGGTGTGTGAATCTGTGCCCACCAGCGTATCAGGGTAAGCCACCCACTCTTTATCCTGCAATTCACTCCAGACGGCTTTGCCGAGATATTCCAGGTTGACCTGGTGACAAATGCCGGTGCCCGGTGGAACAACGCTGAAGCGGCTGAACGCCTGCTGACCCCATTTCAGAAAAACGTAGCGTTCATGGTTACGTTCCATCTCCAGACGGACGTTTTCGCCGAAAGCATCGTCGTCACCAAAGTGATCGACGGTGACGGAGTGGTCAATGACGAGGTCTACCGGGGACAAGGGGTTAACCTTAGCAGTATCGCCCCCAAGACGCTTAACGGCTTCACGCATGGCAGCTAAATCCACCACCGCTGGCACGCCGGTGAAATCCTGCATCAGCACTCTGGCCGGGCGATAGGCAATTTCTCTGTCTGCATGAGCATTTTTCAGCCACCCTGCCAGAGCCTGGATATCCTCCTCGGTAACCGAGTCGCCATCCTGCCAGCGCAAGAGGTTTTCCAGTAAGACTTTCAACGACTTGGGTAACCGCGAAATGTCCCCAAGCGTTCTGGCAGCCAGCGGTAAGCTGTAGTAGCGCCAGGTTTTATTTTCCGCCTGTAATGTGTCCTTACTGGCTTCGCGTAGGGTTAACGACATAAGCTCCTCCTTAAAAACAGGGATGTCCTGACAATCATCAGGGCTGTAATTAAAGATAACACAAAGATGTCGTAACGTTTTGATAACAACCCAAATTGATAAATTTAGGAATGGTCCAACGCGAGGGATAAAACAAAAACCCCGCCGTGGCGAGGTTTTACGATTTAGTGCAAGGCCAGCCAGAGGAGCTGACACCAGAAGAGGATCGACGCTGAGAATACGCCGAGCCATGACCAGTATTTTACGGTTGTCATGTTATTCATCATAGGGACACCAGACTTTAATTATTTAAGGTTGCGAGGTCTGCCCTCGTTCTATATTGCTGATGTGTATTTATTAAGGAGTACAAAAGTGCACAGTCTATATTCAGACTATTTGCATCATTACGCAAAAATCAAAATTATTGTTTTTTGGGTTCGTCTTCCGCGAACACATCAATAAAGGCCTGCTGCTGCGGCGTCAGTTTCCAGGAAGCTGGCACGCTGGTTGCTGGCGCCTTACGGGCTTTGTGAGCATTGTCACGAAGCTGACACATCTCTTTTCTCGCTTCTGTACGCACCGTCATGACCATAATCAACCCCAGTAATTCCAGACAAGAAGAGCAACCACCACCCAGAACAGGGCAGAGCCAAGAAAGACCGCCAGCCAGGCTTTACGCTTAAGCGCGGGATCCCTTTGCGGTTCTTCACTTCCTGACGGCATTGCTAACCTCATACAATCGATATCGCTTATCATTTAGAGACCAAACAATTGGCACAAGTAATCATCTGATGAGATAAATCCTAAAGAAACTTTAGCCGAAAAGCCAGTGAATTTACGTATCCGAGCCCGGGAAAATTCAATCTTTTGACCAGAAATAAATAATTGAAAAGAATAATTTGCACAGCTGTAAATTAGTTTCTACTTTTGTCGCAAATTTGCGACAGTAAAACCATAGTCATCAAATGGGTTATGACGATATATGACAGTGGGCGTAGATGATGATAATTCTAATTCAGGTTTAAAGCGGAATGACGGTATCTTTCCGCAGGAGAAAGATACCGGGAGTGATTATTTGGCGGGAAGTTTAATGTCTTTAAACATCTCTTCGATGTCTTCATTGGAGCGTAACGCCACAGCTGTATCCACCACATCGCGCGTTAAATGTGGCGCAAAGCGTTGAATAAAATCATACATATAGCTGCGCAGGAACGTGCTGCGACGAAAACCTATCTTGGTGGTGCTGTGACTGAAAATATCATGCGCATCCAGACGCACCAGATCCGGGTCTGAGACAGGATCCACCGCCATGCTGGCAATAACCCCAACGCCCAGGCCCAGACGCACATACGTTTTTATGACGTCCGCATCCGTCGCCGTAAAGACAATCCGTGGCGTTAATCCGGCGCGGTTAAACGCGGTGTCCAGTTCAGACCGGCCCGTAAAGCCGAACGTATAGGTCACCAGCGGGTATTGCGCCAGTTCTTCGATTGTCACTTCGCCCTTCCCCGCCAGCGGGTGATCCGGGGTCACGACAATAGAGCGGTTCCAGTGGTAGCACGGGAGCATGACCAGATCATCGTACAGATGGAGCGCTTCCGTCGCGATAGCGAAGTCTGCATTGCCTTTAGACACGGCCTCTGCGATTTGCGTCGGTGAGCCCTGATGCATATGCAGGGAAACGCGGGGATAGCGTTCTATGAAGCCTTTGATCACCCCGGGAAGCGCATAACGCGCCTGTGTATGCGTGGTGGCAATATACAGAGAGCCTTTATCCGGCCAGGTATGTTCCCCGGCGACGGATTTAATGGCGTCGACTTTGGAGAGCACTTCCCGTGCGATGCGTATGATTTCCTGTCCTGCCGGGGTGACCTGAGTCAGGTGCTTACCGCTGCGGGCAAATATCTGAATACCTAACTCATCCTCCAGCATACGCACCTGCTTACTGATGCCGGGCTGAGAGGTATAAAGACCTTCTGCGGTGGAAGAGACATTGAGGTTATGATTGACGACCTCAACGATATAGCGAAGCTGCTGTAATTTCATGCCAGACCATCCGATTTAGCGCATGCGTCAATCGCTTAAGACGATTTGATAATAAGAAACGGGTTAACTATAACCACTATATCATTTATAGCCAGGCTGTATAGTACGGAACAAAAAATAATAACTACGTAATAAAAAAGGGCCGGAAGTCCGGCCCTTTTACAGGTAAGTTACGGTAAGGGAAGATTATTTCTTGCCTTCAACCCATTTCCCGTCGACAAAGAAGGCTGACCATCCGGTCGCTTTGCCCTCTTTCTCTGCCGCCACGTACTGCTGCTTCGTTTTACGGCTGAAGCGCACCACGGTTTTGTTGCCTTCCGGATCCTGCTGTGGCGCATCGGCCAGGTAACGCAGTTTCTCCGGCAGACGGTCGCGGAAGCGGTACAGCTCTTCTACCAGCGGCGCACGGGTTTCGCGCGATTTCGGGAAGGTGTTGGCCGCCAGGAATACCCCGGCAGCACCGTCACGCAGCACGAAATACGCGTCTGACTTCTCGCACGGCAGCTCAGGAAGCGGAACCGGATCTTCCTTCGGCGGCGCAACTTCACCGTTACGCAGGATCTTACGCGTGTTTTTACAGTCGTCGTTGGTGCATGCCATGTACTTACCGAAGCGTCCCATTTTCAGGTGCATTTCGGAACCACATTTCTCACACTCAACGATTGGACCGTCATAGCCCTTAATACGGAACTCACCTTCTTCGATCTCATAACCATCGCAGGTCGGGTTATTGCCACAAACGTGCAGTTTGCGTTTTGGATCGATCAGGTAGCTGTCCATCGCCGTGCCGCATTTCTTACAGCGGCGTTTGGCGCGCAGTGCGTTGGTCTCCGCATCGTCACCTTCCAGCACGTTGAGAACTTCGTTCTCCGGCACGAGGTTGATGGTGGTTTTGCAACGCTCTTTCGGCGACAGCGCATAGCCAGAGCAACCGAGGAACACGCCCGTGGTCGCGGTACGGATCCCCATTTTACGGCCGCAGGTTGGGCAGTCGATGCTCGTCAGTACCATCTGGTTAGGCAGCATGCCGCCCTCTTCAGGATCTTTCTCGGCTTTCTCAAGCTGATTGGTAAAATCGCTGAAGAAGCTGTCGAGAACTTTCTTCCACTCTGCCTTATGGCTGGCAACCTCATCGAGGCTGTCTTCCATCTGCGCGGTGAAGTCATAGTTCATCAACTCGCGGAAGTTCGCTTCCAGACGGTCGGTGACAATCTCACCCATTTTTTCAGCATAGAAACGACGGTTCTCGACGCGAACGTATCCACGATCCTGAATGGTCGAAATGATTGACGCATAGGTGGACGGGCGACCGATGCCGCGTTTTTCCAGCTCTTTCACCAGCGATGCTTCGCTGAAGCGCGCAGGTGGCTTGGTGAAGTGCTGAGCCGGGACCAGATCAACCAGCGACAGCTCGTCACCTTTGTTGACTGAAGGCAGCGTTCTGTCTTCATCGCCTTTACGCAGCGCTGGCATCACTTTTGTCCAGCCGTCGAAGCGCAGAATGCGGCCGCGCGCTTTCAGGCGGAAATCACCCGCGCCGACCGTCAGCGTGGTGGAGTCGTATTTCGCTGGCGTCATCTGGCAAGCTACGAACTGGCGCCAGATCAGCTGATACAGCTTCTGGGCGTCCGCTTCCATATCTTTCAGCGATTCAGCCAGAACAGAAACGTCAGAAGGACGAATCGCTTCGTGCGCTTCCTGAGAATTCTCTTTGCTGGCGTACTGATTAGGCCCGTCCGGCAGGTATTTCTTACCGAAGTTGTCCTCGATATAGCCACGCACCATGTTGACAGCGTCCTGGCTCAGGTTGGTGGAGTCAGTACGCATGTAGGTGATGTAACCCGCTTCATACAAGCGCTGGGCCATCATCATGGTTTTCTTCACGCCGTAACCCAGACGGGTACTTGCCGCCTGCTGGAGAGTTGACGTGATAAACGGTGCGCCAGGCTTGCTGCTGGTTGGTTTATCTTCACGATCCAGAACCTGATAACGCGCTTTTTCCAGCAGCGCCACGGCGGCCATGGTCTGATCGCGATTTTCAGGACGGAACGGTTTGTCGTTGTGATGGCTCACCTGCAACGGCAGCGCATCGCCGCCCGGCGTGGTGACATTCGCATCCACTTCCCAGAACTCTTCCGGGACGAACGCTTTGATCTCGCGTTCACGCTCAACAACAAGACGAACAGCCACAGACTGCACACGCCCCGCAGACAGGCCGCGAGCGACCTTTTTCCACAGCAACGGCGAGACCATGTAGCCTACAACGCGGTCCATAAAGCGACGCGCCTGCTGAGCGTTAACACGGTCGATATTCAGTTCACCCGGCTTTTCAAACGCCTGACGAATCGCATTCTTTGTAATTTCGTTGAACACTACACGGCTGTAGCGTTTGTCATCACCCCCGATCACTTCCCGCAGGTGCCATGCAATGGCCTCCCCTTCGCGGTCAAGGTCGGTTGCGAGATAAATGTGGTCTGCTTTTTCAGCAAGCTGTTTCAGCTCGTTAACGACTTTTTCTTTGCCTGGCAGCACTTCGTAATGTGCATCCCAGTTGTGCCATGGGTTAACACCCATGCGGTTGACAAGCGCGCTACGTTCATCCTTTTTAGGCTTTTTAGCCCCTTTGGTGGAGGTAGAGTCTGCGCTCTTTTTGCTGGCTGAGCCACTGGTCGGCAAATCGCGAATGTGACCAACGCTGGACTTAACCACGTAGTCATTGCCCAGATATTTATTGATCGTTTTGGCTTTTGCCGGGGACTCAACGATGACGAGAGCTTTACCCATATTCACCTTTACCTAATTTAATTCTTCCAGGAATACGCCGCACGTTGATTTCCCTTCCGCTGACGACGAGCCATTGATATTGCGACATCGTCAGGGGATATCAACCCCTATGTGTTACCGAACGTCAGAATGGCGACATCCAGGTCATTGAGTTTTCGGGTATTTTTCTCACATCAAAGTTCATTCGTGACGAATTCCCGGTCGAATGTCAAGCAATTCTGTTGCCAGAATGACGAAAGCGCACACTGTACCTGATAAAATTCGTTACGCAACTTTATTAGCATGCAAAAGCAAATCCCGCCAGCCAGCCCCTGTTTCTTATCCCCTCGGATAACAGGGAAAATTTGCCCCCGAAGCGACCCAGGCGTAGACTATTGTCACTGTTTAAGGAGTGGAATATGCAGAATACGACCCAACCCATTGACCGAGCTTCTTTGCTTATCGAAGCAAACAAACTCATTCGCGACCATGAAGACACCCTGACGGGAATTGAAGCGACTGGCGTGGAACAACGTAATGGCGTGCTGGTGTTCAGCGGTGAATACTTCCTTGATGAACAAGGGCTACCCACCCCGAAAAGCACCGCCGTGTTTAACATGTTTAAATACCTGGCGCATACCCTCTCAGAGAAGTACCACCTGGTCGATTAAAACGAAAACGCGAGGCATCTGCCTCGCGTTTTTCTTTACAGCAGCGGCTTTTGGCCGCGCTGCAACCAGCGTAGCAGCAGGCGATCCGCGCTTTCTGCCGCGCTATTGGTAAAACGGTCGAGCAGGCGCTTACGTCGGGTGAAGCGCACCCCCACCAGCTCACGGCCTTCCATCAGGTTGAGCAGGAGGTCATCGCTGGTACCCACTTCATCCACCAGCCCTTTCTCCTGCGCCTGCGTGCCGTACCAGTGTTCGCCCGTAGCCAGCTGCTCAATGTCCAGCGTTGGGCGCATGCGGTGCACGAAATCTTTGAACAGATGGTGGGTTTCGTTCAGATCTTCCCGGAATTTCTGCCGTCCCTCTTCGGTATTTTCGCCGAGCAGCGTCAGCGTACGTTTGTACTGACCCGCCGTATGCAGTTCGATGTCGATCTCTTTATTTTTCAGGAAACGATTGAAGTTAGGGATCTGCGCGACCACCCCAATCGAGCCGATAATGGAGAACGGTGCCGCGACGATTTTATCCGCCACGCACGCCATCAAATAGCCGCCACTCGCCGCGACCTTATCTACCGCAACGGTGAGTGGGATCTGTTTATCCCGCAGACGTTGTAACTGCGAAGCCGCCAGTCCATACCCATGCACTACGCCGCCCGGGCTTTCAAGGCGTACCACCACCTGATCCTGGGCTGTCGCCACGGCCAGCACCGCCGTCACTTCTTCACGCAGAGAGGAGACTTCATGCGCATCCATGCTACCTTTAAAATCGAGCACATAGACGCGCGGTTTTGCGTCAGCCTGTGGCGTGGCGAGCTTAGCTTTCGCCTTCGCGGCTTTGGCGTCCTGCTTATGTTTTTTCTTCTGGGCTTTTAGCCACAGCTTCTGTTGATGATCGTCAAGCAGCGCCAGAGACATCTCCTCCTGCATCTCTTTATACTGCTCGCTCAGGCGGGTAATGCGTAACTCACCACGCTGACGCTTACGCTGCGTCAGGTTGACAATCAGGACGGCAATCACCGCGACAGCAATAACCACCGTCGCGATTTTGGCCAAAAACAACCCATACTGAGAAAGTAATTCCACGCGTTCCACCTTGATTTAACCACGAATCTTTCACGCCAGTGTACAACAGCCCTGCGCAGGCGTCTCGCTCTGGACATTACCTCTGCGAGGCGGCTTCAGGAATCCCCCGCTTCTGGTTTAAATCTTTGCAAATTGTTAATTTCCCAGCGTTCTGTCCTGTAGACTGATTGAATTCTGACGCTGTTTCGGGCATAAAGCCGAAAAGTCATAAATAAAGGTGCAAGTCACGCCCAATGCGCCTGAGGAGCCACCGTGCATTATCAGCCACAAAAAAACCTTCTACAGAACCGCATCATTCTGGTTACCGGTGCCAGCGACGGGATTGGTCGCGAAGCGGCGCTGACCTATTCTGAATACGGTGCGAGCCTTATTCTGCTGGGACGTAATGAAGAAAAGCTCAAGGCCGTCGCCCGTGAAATCGAAAACGCCGGCGGTACCCCCACGCCCTGGTATACGCTCGATCTGCTGACCTGTACGTCAGCGTCATGTCAGGCCCTTGCCCAGCGTATCAGCACGCATTATCCGCGTCTGGACGGCGTACTGCACAACGCGGGGTTACTGGGCGAAGTGCGCCCGATGGATGAACAGGATCCGGAGATTTGGCAGCAGGTGATGCAGGTTAACGTCAACGGGACGTTTTTCCTGACCCAGGCCTTGCTTCCTTTATTACTCAACTCCGATTCCGGCTCGCTGGTATTTACCTCCTCCAGCGTGGGGCGTCAGGGGCGTGCGAACTGGGGGGCTTACGCCGTCTCAAAATTTGCCACCGAAGGAATGATGCAGGTGCTGGCCGAAGAGTACCAAAGCCGCCACCTGCGGGTTAACTGTATTAATCCAGGCGGTACGCGCACCAAAATGCGCGCCAGCGCCTTCCCGACAGAAGATCCGCAGAAGCTTAAAACCCCGGCCGATATCATGCCCCTTTACCTGTGGCTGATGGGTGACGACAGCCGTCGCAAAACCGGATTGACCTTCGATGCCCAGCCAGGCCGCAAACCGGGGATATCGCAATGAGTGATGATCGTCATCAGCAGCGCCAGCAGCGTCTGAAAGAACAGGTTGATGCACGCGTGGCGGCCGCTCAGGACGAGCGCGGTATCCTAATCGTGTTCACCGGCAACGGCAAAGGCAAAACCACCGCCGCATTTGGGACCGCCACCCGCGCAGTCGGGCATGGGCAGAAAGTGGGCGTGATCCAGTTTATCAAGGGTGAATGGCCCAACGGCGAGCGTAATCTGCTCGAGCCGCATGGCGTTGAGTTTCAGGTAATGGCAACCGGTTTTACCTGGGATACCCAGAACCGGGAAACCGATACCGCAGCCTGCCTCGCCGTCTGGGAGCATGCCAAAAGAATGCTTTCAGACCCGTCGCTGAACATGGTGTTGCTGGATGAGATCACCTATATGGTGGCGTATGACTACCTGCCGCTGGAAGCCGTGCTGGAGGCCCTCAGGAACCGCCCTGCACACCAGACGGCGATCGTCACGGGGCGCGGGTGTCATCGGGACATTCTGGAGCTGGCCGATACCGTCAGCGAGCTGCGTCCGGTTAAGCATGCGTTCGATGCGGGTATCAAAGCGCAAATTGGGATTGATTACTGAAAAAAAAGCCCGGTATATTCACCGGGCTTTTCAATTAACCGTTGTTATTACGGCTGCCAGAGCGGCGATTGCTGCTGACCTGGCTATGACGTTTCACCGCACGGCGGATTTGATTCGCCTTCATGCGACGACGATCTTTCTCTACCGCCACTTTCGACGTGGTTTCTGGCGTCAGGCCAACCAGATCGCGCAGGTAGTTGGTTTGCGTCAGATCCAGTTCGGTATAGCCGCCACGTGGCAGGCCTTTCGGCAGCAGAATGTCGCCATAGCGGACGCGAATCAAGCGACTCACCTGGACACCGACCGCTTCCCACAGTCGACGCACCTCGCGGTTACGTCCCTCTGTCAGGGTAACGTTGTACCACTGGTTAATGCCTTCACCACCGGTAAACTTGATGGTTTTGAACGCCGCAGGGCCGTCCTCCAGCTGAACACCACGCGACAGATCGCGCAGTTTGTTCTCATCAACCTGGCCGAAAACACGAACGGCGTATTCACGTTCCACTTCACGACTCGGGTGCATCAGACGGTTTGCCAGTTCACCATCGGTGGTGAACAGCAGCAGGCCGCAGGTGTTCACATCCAGACGCCCTACGGCAATCCAGCGGGCGCCACGCAATTTTGGCAGACGGTCAAACACCGTCGGGCGACCTTCCGGGTCGTTGCGGGTACACAGTTCGCCTTCCGGCTTGTAGTAAGCCAGTACGCGGCAGATCTGTTCAGCAGACTCTTTCACGGAGATAAGATGGCCGTCAATGCGGATCTTCAGCCCCGGTACGATTTCAACGCGGTCACCGAGCGTGGCGATTTTACCGTCCACACTCACGCGGCCTGCTTCAATAATGGCTTCGATTTCACGGCGCGAACCGTGGCCGGCGCGCGCCAGCACTTTCTGTAACTTCTCGCTCATTGAGCTTCCTCAGGTGTCGCCTTCACAGGCGTCTGGTATACTTTCTAAAACAACGAGTTAGCCAATAAATCGACTTAACTCACTGATCTGTAACTCTTTCATGGTACACAGCATGGCAAACAACGTGTCACACAAGCTGTCACACACAATGATTCGTGGGCGCACATACTACACTAACTTTAGACTAAATGATTCAACAAGTTTTGTGCGTCTGAGTCTCGGTACTGATAGCCGAAAGCAAGCAGAAGTGATCATGAATCAGATCCGCCCTTTCATTCCCCTTGTGCAGAATGGAACGATGAGCCTCGAAGAGTTCAAACGCAAAATGCAAGGCTACCGAGCTGCCACTAAGCAGGACTTTGACAACTATCTTCTACATGCACTCGAAAGAGATATTGCAGAGGTGGAGCGTCTGCCGGAGTTAGGACAGTGGCACAGAAACATACATCCTAATTGTCTATTATCTGCTTCAGATACGGTAGAAGCCGCACAAGGCTATTCGGAAGCTCACTTCCAACGCGTGGTTAATGGTAGCGATCAGACAGCAAACGAAGTGCTTGCAAGTCTTCACATGAAGAAACTTGAACTTTCCAAGGGAGATTTGCCCTTTGCGAATCAAGTAGGTGCTGCACTTGATATGAGCCGCGCGACCGTCGCGCAAGCCTATGAAGCATTCTATTCGAAAGATTTGCTACGATATCGCCAACTCATTGCAACACTGCAAAATCAGTTAGAAGAGCAGAAACTAAAATCTTCACCCCAAAGTAGGGTTGAAACAAACCAGGCTTTTTCAACGGAAGTTAAAGATACCGCAAGCCAAGCAATCAAACTTTCCGAAGCATGGACGCAGTATGTTGAAGAAAAAGGTCAAAAATGGCGAGCAAGCATCGCTAACGAGAACCAGCGTTTCTTTGATGTGCTGATTTACGTTATTGGTGATAAACCGATTGATCGGGTTACTAAGCAAGATATTCGTGAAGCGCTGAAAGTGACCGAAAACTTACCTACTCGTACTAAGCTGCCATACAAGCGCCTATCTTTGCCTGAATGCATTGATTATGACGTACCAGAGGAAGATCTGATCAGTAGTCAGCATGTTGAAAAACATCTCAAGATCTGGCGCTCGCTTTTTAAAACTTACCTCGTCGAAACCAAAGACCAGTTAGAGAAATCCCCAACCGATGGAATCACATATGAGGTGAAGCCTAATCGGAGAGGTCATTTCAGCAACACTGAGTTGAGTAAGCTTAAAACCAAGCTGTTCTCACTGGAAAATAACGATTGGCGCAAATGGTACTTCCTCACCCTCATTTATACTGGTGCTCGACGTGGCGAGATTGCCTCTATCAGAAAGCGGGACATCCGTTTAGATGAAGAAACTTCACGCTGGTACATTTATATAGAAGACGGGAAAACCGAACATGCCCAACGCCAGATACCACTCAATAAGGTTTTAGAGTCAGGTTTACTCAGTCTTGCCGATGCTCTAAACGATGGTGATCTGATTTTCAGTGACTTACCTAACTACACCACAGCAACAGTCGAATGGGGTAAGTTGATGAATGAAACAGGTATCCCTGATTATGATGAGTTTGGGCTAAAAAGGCGCATACATAGTCTTCGTCACACCTTCGTAAGCCATTGCCTTGCATCTGGGGGCGTGTCTTTACCTTTGATGCAGTTTGTAGTTGGTCATTCCCGAACCCAAAGTTTAGGCGTCACCTCTATTTACACGCATCGCCCACCGCTTAAAGACCTGTTATGTGTAGTTGACTTCCAGAACTAAAAAAGGGGCTGATGCCCCATTTATATCTTCCCGCTCAAGAACACATAAATCCTCAGCCCCCTAACCCATGATTAGGAATGATCTGAAATTTATTTTCCCCCCATATTTCAATCGCTTATATCAATCGTTATTATCAATCGTATATTGCTAATTGATCGCTTTTATTGATCAGCATTTTTAAATGCATCATTATCAGTCTGTTACATTCATGGAGTAAACACATGCAGACTCAATTTATCGCGGAAATAATTGTGAGCATTGACGAGAGGTTGTTAGGCGTTGAGCTTCTCACTCGCTTCATTACCTCAGATGGACGTCCCCTTCACCCTGAGTTCGTAATTTCATCTTGGGATTTAGATAGGAAGCGGCTTTTCCTATACGAACAATGTGGAAACATTGCCATTAAGCAAACGTGGTTCGAGCAAAAGAATCTATTTTGTACACTGAACATTGATCAGCAAATGGCTTTTCTGATACGTCATGACTACATACTTAGACAAACTTTCGAATCGATGCCATTCATCAAACTTGAACTTTCTGAGCATTTCCCTGGTTTGGATAAGGGATTGAAAAGTCCCTTATTAAAATCGCTGAGCCAGGGTGTAAATGGGCTATGGCTCGATGACCTTGGCGCAGGAAACGCGAATGTAGTTAGTTTGATGGAAGGATACTTTGAGGTTGTAAAGGTAGATCGCTGCTTCTTTAATGAACAGGTGCAGAAACCAACCTTCAACCAGCTGATTGCATCAATCAAAAAACACTGTGACAAAATTATTATTGAAGGGATTGAGAATAGAGATCATATGGGGTTACTGCGTGAGGTGGGGATTTGGGGATTACAGGGGTATCTTTTTAAATCTGTCCCTTTTAAAAACGTGGATTTATTGCTGTAGTGTTGAAACCATCAAAAAAGGGGCTTACGCCCCTTTGATGTATCACCCGCCTGTACTGCTTTGACCGCTCAAGGCTGACAAGGTTAGTGACTGTGCGAAACTTGCTTGTGAGGCTCTCGCCTGGAAATCAATGTAATCGCTTAATCTTGAGCTATCGCTGGCAATGGTGAGCGGAACAGACGCTTCAAGATTGAGATTGAATACAGGTGCAAGGTTGTACGATGGCGCACTATTGGTGCTGGTTAGGGATGATATAGCAGAATCACGAAGCGCTCCCCCTCGCAGAGAATCACCATTCAGGCCGTACTGTTCTACCGCTGTCCCTGTAGGCTTATCATCTATTCCTAACCAACCTTTAACAGCATGACCGACACTACGGGTATTAAACCCTGTCTTGTCCTGCACCCAATCGGCAGCACTGTTGGCACTTCCTGTAACAGCACCATCATACAAACTCTGTGCCGCTGGTTTGTTAGCATTGCTAAACCACTCTGGGAAACGAGAGCGAAGCCCAGCATTGATATCACTCACCACACTGGAAATCTCACCCACAAATCCGGTGATTTCTTTCGAGAGATTGCCTAACCCCTCTCCGAGCATTCCAGCCGATTCAGTAATCACTTTGGTGTTCTTCACAAGGTCATCACCACCATCAGCGAAGCCTTTCATGAATCCGGTGAATAAAGAATTATCCACACCATTCATCAGATTACCCATTGCCACAGACAGATCGCCGTAAGCGTAGGTTTGTTTGATTTGCTCGTCGTTAAGAGTTTGACCACTTTCCACAAGCTGTTTCAGCGTCTTGTTATACTCAGCTCCGTTATTCATGAACATATCTGTGTAGTGCATCAGGTCATCACCTAAACTCTCAATCAGCGTACCAATCTGAGCCTGTGACATACCACGGCGTTGCCCTTCATTCACTGTAGCTTGAACAAAATCGAGTGGTGAATCTTGGAACTTGGAAATCTGATCCTTACTCCATCCAAATTTGTTCATTATCGACGTAATGCCACCATCCCCACCCTTCCATTCGCCATTCTTCATTTGAGCATCGTTAACAGTCATGGCGAGGCGTTCACGAACATCTTTCATATTATCAACGGCTTTAGATGTATTAGCTGAGTCAACCCCATGTTGCTGCCCCCAGGCTACCATTGTCTTGATTGCATTAGGATTTGTCTTAACAAGAGCCGACTGTCGCACCAGGTCAAGATTTTCATTCCCTTTGTCAACAATTCGCTGCCCCACTCCGAGGGAGCCAGCCGTTAACGCAAGGCTTCCTAATACCCCACCACCGACGATAGGAGCATTCCCGCCCTTCTGAGCCTTTAGCTTAGTGGCTGCTGCGGCATACTGGGTACGCTGTGCCTGTGTCACTTTGGCTTGCTGTGCGGCTTCTCTGCGTAACAGGGTTACACGCTCACGAATAGATGCGTTCATACGGGCACTGGTCAGATTGCCTTTGGCAAATTCCTCTGTTTGCTGACGTATGAAACGTAACGCTTCATATTGAGATTTAGGATCAAGTCCGTATTTACCTTTAATTCCTGACACTTGTAGCCCTGCATGGCGAAGTTTAAGCTCGGCTGTCTCTTGGCGCTTCTGTAGCTGCTGCTTCGCTTTCAGATTGGCCTTTTCATCCCTGGCTTTCTGCTTCTGCGCCGCACGTTGGGCTTTCATTTCCTTCGTATCACGAGGTTTATCATTAAAACGCGCATCATCGGCTTGTTGACGAGCTTTCTGTCTGCGCTGCTTCTGAGCCTGGAAGCGAATCTTAGGATCGGCTATTTTCTGGAAGTGCTTTTGAAGGTTATCCGCTGCGGCTTTAGCCAGAGCAATGCTCTGCTTATCCACCACGAATGTAACCGTATTGCGGATCTGACTGACCGAAATATCAAGCATCGCCACCGCCTTTCTTACTCACCAGATAATTAAGTGCATCTGATACACTACGCCCACGATGTAATAACTGACGTAGATGACCGTGATCTATTTCAAGCACACGACACACTCCCGCCAGATTTAATAACTCTTCTGCTGTTTCAGCATTTACGGCGAGGTGAAGCCCCGCGCTTTTTAAAATCACTTGCATCTATCTTTCCTCATATTCTGGAAATAAAAAGGGGCAAGGGCTGGCGCATTTGCTTTGCGTGTTCCAGTTCCCTACGCCCCTGATTAAAAGCTCTTCTTTATTTCAGACGGGAAGAACTACCGTCTATCGCTCGTTATTCTGAGGCTTTAATGTGAACGGAGAAGTTCAGGCCGTGGTTAACTGGCAGTGCTGAGTTTTCCGAGATCACGTTGATCGTGTTTCCGCGCTCACTTTCGAAGCTCCAGCTATAAACTTCCGCAGGTGCAGCATTAAGGAGTTCGAACGTTGACGAAGCCGCGCCGTAGATATTGGTGTAAATACCACTTCCCTTAGCGAATTGCGGGATGGCGATAGCGTCGGCATCACCCATTTGTGCGATCAGGAGCGGATCTGTCACCTTGATCACATCTACATTTGAGCCAGGGATCGAAAAGGTGCTTACACCTGGAAGTAGTTCACGATGCTGGAACACTACGTTCCCTTCATCAAGTGGGCTGACATAGCGGAAAGCCGCCTCCATCGCAGGACTGAAACGCAGATCGCTATAGAATCCACCCTTGGCGAAAACAATAATTCGCTCCACTGCCGACGCCTGGCTTTGTGCCGCTTCGGTGATTTGACTCACCATGTCGTCAATCGCACGTAGAGTGCTGCTATCTGTAGCTGACAGATCAAGAGTGGCATTCATCGGGGCTACGCCGAACAGGTCGCCAAAGTCGATTAACAGATCGTCTGTCTTAGGTGTATAAACCTGACCAGAGAACAGAGAACGTGCGAGGTAACTTTCACGAGTACGCATAAACGCTACAGCGTGTTTACCCATGTAATCGCTGTAAATGTCCGTCACTGTTTCTTGAATGTCGCTTCCTGGTTTGCGCTTGCCCTGGATATCTGCCGGAACAATAAGATCCTCCCTCATAAAGAAGGGAAGCTCGATCAGCCATTCTTTGCCGCTCTGACGGGATGTTACGTTATGCTCGTTTGAGAAACGCGCCGTAGGCTGGTTGAACAGGCTGGTGTTATCTTCCAGCAGACGGGACACACTAACTTTATGAGAAGAAACGCCTACACCATCAAAGAGATTTAGAGAACTGAGTAGGAAATTTCTGGTGCTGGTTAGCTGGAATAACGGGGAAAGGTCGATACGCTCATTTCCAATAATCATTATTATCTTCCTTGCTTAAGAGGTGAAAAATTCACGAGTGGCGAAGCCTTGCGCCTGTAATGCGCTGATCGCTGCTGCGTGGTTAGCTGCGTTGAGATTGTCGATCTTGAGGGCAACGTATGATCCAACGTTGGGAGCGCGTAGGACGTTCACAGGCTTATTACTTCCAGCTTGAACGAAGTCGGACACGACGACATAAGCCACATTCCCAGAGGTATAGAGAGCGCCAGTGCTATCGAGCACATCGCCGCACTGCACATCAGCAGGAAGAGAAGCGAACACTTTACTGTCTACTGCTGCAAAATTGTCGGTCGCAGCACTCACAATATCTGTGTAGCTTTTACGTACCGGAAAGACTTCTGATAGGTCAATAATCATTGTTTGGTTGATTCCTTATTTACTTTACGTGCAATCAAATCCTGAATAGTTGTTTCTTGTTTTGGTGATTCGTCAGGAAAATACGTATCCATCGCTTTGATCACTTCATCAACCGAACAACCAGCATACTGAGCCACCATCTCAATCATCTAAGGATTGACGGTGAGAACATCATTTTTATATTTGAGTACACGCGATTTGTTATTTAATAGAAACATGTTGTTCCTTCGCGTTTTATTAACTTTTCTGTTACGCATTGAGCGTAAGAAAGGCGACCGAAGTCGCCAGGAGATATGCCCTTGTTAGAAAGCATTCTGTTAAAATCATTTTCGTTTCGGAGGATCATGATGTTAAAGAATGACATCTAAAATAATGAAGGGCGCAACTGTTACGAATAACAGAAGAAGGATCGCCCGTCATTGCTCCCACTTCAAAACAGAAGCCCTTCTGTCATGGCGAGAAGTGGGAATGGAATCTCAATATCACCACTGGAATAGTAATAAGAGATTGCCAGCCTGAACGTAACTACCACTGACGGCATTTATTCAGTCTGACTACATTCACCCTAACGGAATGAATGAGTAAAGAGCGAATGCTCTTTCTGAAAAAGTCGGAGATGCGCGGTGATTGCGATGCAATACCAACACAACGAGACATTACATCCCGCGCATTCCTTCGGAACTAAACAAGACAAAGAAGAAAGAACCAACACTTTCAGAGAGAACATTCGAATGGAAAGAGTGCCACTATGGGAAACGGCATTCAGGAGGGAGAAGTGATTCGAATACTATCCCTACTTCTTATTCTATAACATTTCTGTTAATTTGTCAATACCTAAACCAACATTTTATTCACTTTCCTTGCATTTTTATTCAAGTTCACTTACTGCGTATTTCTCGGCAATGACTCCTGCCAGTTCCGCAAGTTCGGCGGTGATGTATTGCAGGGAGCAAGCAAGCTCTTCAAGGTCATTCGCAATGCGCCACGCCTGATCCACGGTGACGGTATCCCCGTTCATCTGCACCAGGTGCTCTACAGCAGCGCTCCAGTGTTCAAGGGCGGTAATTGCCTGTTCAGTGTATTGTATCGCTTCCAGAAGCGCGGAGGGCGTTCTCTCACGCCACGCCTTATTAACAAGCCGCAGGGCTGGTAAATGCCAAATGTCGTGGAAAGAGTTAATTAGGGTGTTCACGATGTTCACGATGTCCATAGTTTTATTATTCATTGTTTTCCTTGTCGTCAAAGAGAATGTCAAAATCTTGTATGTGGTGAGATAAGCCGTTAGTTTGGGAATACCCCACCCAGTCAATATAGTTTTCTGCGTATAGCTGCCACTTCTTAAGATTCGATGAATCAACACGGTATTCACGGCGGCGGCGTGGTTTATAGAAGACGTTATCCGAAGATGCTAAAACATCCTGCAATAGTTCATACTCTGCCCCTACGGGCACCGTTGCAGGGTATTCTATTATTTCGGTGATCCATTCTCCTGGAATAGACTCTCGTGCGAGGTCTTGTAGAGAAGAGGTGTATTTACGTTTGCTGACGCGTGTTGCTTGTTCTATCCGTTTAATTGGATTTCGTTCTTTTCGTCCCATTCATTCCTCGTAGAGGGGAAACTCCTTTTTTTCTCGTTAATGTCCATACTGCGTAAAATGCAAATAACCAATACATAGCGATGATCATAAAAGTTTCCCGTAGATTTTATTAGTTGTTTGAGTAGATGATCTCATAATCCGAGATCATTGATTTTACTGTTACGTCAAAATAGCCAGTTTCTTTAAAGTCGATCACACCGAATGATTTTAACGTGTGAAGCCAGAACATCACACCGCCCTGCGAACATCCAGAACGTTCGATAATGTCACCAAGTCGGATCTTGGTTGGTTTGGATCTGTAAAAGTATTGCAGGGTTTCTAATACGCGCTTTCCAGCGTCGTTAATCTGAATACGGTCAACGCCGTATTTTACTAAGTATTGAATCATAATCCTCCTGGTTATTAATGGCTACAAGCGCCCTGTTCTTTCGAAGAGATTTCTCTTCATTTTCAGATGTTCTATGGCTTTCGGGTTTGTTAGCTTCCCCTGACTCTCGAATAAAACGAGATAAGGCAGATCAAAGTCATTAAACGTCTGGTGCCGATAAGATGTGTCGTTTAATCTTTCAAAGTTCCACCCATCTAAACGCTCGTCCCGTGGTTTCTTAAACTCGAATGGGGAAATGGCTTGCTGATTGGCTGGTGCTTTCTTTGGCGTTGGTTTCTTCGTGGGCTTTGGCTTCGGTGTTGGCTCCACTTTTTCCGGCGCTGGCGCTTCTTCTTCCGGCATATCGTCAAACTCGCACATCGGATCGGCTTCTGGAACAGGTTGCTTTTCTTCCTGCACCTCTGGCGCTACGTCTTCTTTGGCATTGCCAAAAACTGGATGTTTCATACAATCCACCCAATCAGGATCGGCTTTATCTTCCAGCGCGTTACGATCACGTTCTAAGAGGAAGTTTTCCGGCGTGAGCGGTGTAACAGTCCATTGATTGGATCGCTTTGGATTATCACTGGAAATAAGACCGATCTTTCTCAGCTTTGCAACAATACGTGTTGCCGTTGCTGGGCTGACACCAATACTTTGACCAAGCTGATCGACGTTATCGTAATAAGTACCGCCCAACTCTTTCACGAAGTAATAGTAGCGATGCCGCATCCTGACGTAAAAATCTTTGTCATTGTTTGTGAGTGACTCTGTAATGCCTGATTTCAGATTGGTGATCCTGGTGCATTCGAGAAATGCTGTTTCAGATGGAACATAATCGAAATCGTTAGTATCGATGTATTTTATTTTGGTCATTGGTTATTATTCCTTGTTTGTCGTCACCGCTTGCGCGGTTAATAGGTGAGTTTGGGATCACTTGCCCTCTGTTAATTTCTCCGCGTGCTGGTCAAGAATAGAAAGAATGTATTCTCTTACGGTAATTCTCTGCGCTCTCGCTGCCTTAAAAAGGGCTTGAAACGTTGAATCATCAATTTTCAGAGTAGTGAATGCCTTCCCCTTTGGGGTTGCGTTTATAATGTCGCTCATATGGTTTCTCCTTCTGGTTTATTCGTTGGCGGTGGTTTCAGCCTGTTCAGCTTTCCATTGATCGTAAAGTTCGATTCCTTTACGCAATCTTTCAGCGTGTTCCAAATATCCTTGACGCTGTGCTGCTGCTCGCTGGCTGTTAAGTGCCTTGCGGGTCTTGTCTCCAGTTTTCAAAGCCTCGAAGACAAGTTCTGGATTAAAATACTTAATGTTGATTCTCCTTGCGTGAGATAAACGAAAACACCGTCCAGGGGAGAACGTTATTAACGTTGCCTGATAGTGCGGTGTGATTTGGATTGTTTGGGTCAGGCTGGATGCCTAATAAGATGACGGGATGAATGCTTTCCTCACCCGACAAAACTTACTATAACATGAAATGATTTCAAAGTCAATAGCTAATTTCAAAATTAAGTGAATTAAAATTTTAACACACTCAGGCTATTTGTTCAACCCCTTCTCACACTAACAAAACCTCCTGTATCGCGTTCTGAGAGCTTTTGTGATATCAGTAGTATCTGCATTCCCTACCATCTCAAAACCGCTTACAGCGCGTCTGAGGCGTTCTATTCGCATCACTTCCGCCCTCTGGCACTTACCGAAACCAATAGCACAACTACTGAGGGATAACGTTAGTTATCAGGATAGTAGGTGATGGTATTGGATTGAGGCTGGATGAACTGGAGCTATCAGCGACCAGTGAAGCCTTAGCCGTGGGCTAACTTTGCATGGATGAAATGCGGAGCATGGAAGACAGGCAGAAGTTATGCCGAAAGACATTGCGCACACGGCGCATAGCTTCTGTGCCTCGTTTCACGAGGGCGAAGCCCTGGCACAATCACAGACAGATGCGCTGATCGCTGCGTCGTGAGCGGCTGACCGAGTAGCCACCCAAAGGCGAATCAGGTCACTTGCCAGGCGACACACGCCAGCAAAGCGAATCTTTCACAAGATCTTCTAAAAGCTCTCTTTTAGAGATCGCTTTTAGAATCTCTTTGTATAGCACCTCAATTTGAGGGTTATCCTGCCAATCTATCCCTCATTTTGAGGGTTATATCTTGAGTTTATCCCTCAATTTGATGGCTATCCGATTATCACAGGTGCAAATACACCTCAATTTGAGGGTTATCCAAAGTACCGATCAGACCTTCACCCAACGGTAGACCGTCGCCCTGCTCACTACGAATCGCACATGCAACAATCCTAAGAACAGCCAGAGGAAAATCTTAGGTTATCTCTATCAAAACCATAAATTATTAACGCCAAAACCTATCTTAAATGACAGGTAAAGAATCGGTGTAGATGTAAGCCAAAGTAGATTGTTCACTTTCATTGTAAGAATGCCCCACTTAGCTAAACCGTTGTGTAGTGCTGAATACAGCGCCATTTGTCATGAAAACTACTTTGCACCCGTGCCAGATTTGTCGAACGAGTTCTCTCGTTTTATGTTATAAAGTAACAATTCGCTTTTTTTCCATGCTGAAACCCGTCATTTGGTTAGCATTCTAATCGTTTCTTAATGCAATCAATTCAGATGAGAATCATTATCATCTATCGTGCAATTTCGCCCCGCTTCGATACACTTTCGTAAAGTGTATTTTGTAACTATATGATTTTATTCAATCAGTGCACTTTTCCATCACTTCACCGTGCAAACAGGGGTAACTCCCCGTCATCGAAAATAAATTTCTTGACATAACCACAGTTTCATGAATCATTGATGAAATTTAATTTATTTTTATTTTTCAATCAGTTACAGATATTTGGTACTGACGGGCGGCAGAATTGGGGCGGCCTTGATCACGCCGTTAAGCAACTCAAGCAACCGCGCACACATTTTGATCATTTTGTGCTCTTCTTAAACATACGTATCGTACAACCTGTTGAAAATGATCAATTTCTGATCAATGATGTTTTCACCGAAACGAACATAAGGAGGGGTAAAGATGAAAGGTATTAGTCAGGCGCTAAAGAGTGCAGACGAAGTTAAGGCAGTAGCAGCAGAGCTACAGCGCAACGCCAGAAGCAACCTGTTTTATTGCTTGTGGGTGTTTATGTATGAAAGCGGTCTACGTATCTCTGATGTGCTCAAACTCCGGTACGAAGATGTAGAAGGGCAATCTCACCTTAAGGTGAAGCAGGAGAAAACCGGAAACGTAGTGAGGCCAAAGGTGACAGCCGCGATGCTGTCAGCCGTAGCGCAACGTAAGGCAGAGCAAGCCGATATGCCAGTGAAGACGGATTTCATCTTTAGCAAGGGCGATCTACGTAGTAAAGGCAACGCAGTAACCCGTAACACGGTATTCACTGAATTTGGGAA
Source organism: Enterobacter sp. BIDMC93 (assembly GCF_001037805.1). NCBI lineage: Bacteria > Pseudomonadati > Pseudomonadota > Gammaproteobacteria > Enterobacterales > Enterobacteriaceae > Enterobacter > Enterobacter sp. BIDMC93. Next base: position 2,558,394 of record NZ_KQ089962.1, on the reverse strand, counting down.
GATGGGACGTAGAGCCGGATTCTCTAACGTGGGCTGCCATACGCCGCGAAAAAGTCGGGGGCGAATCCTATTCGAAAATGGTGTAGCTATTGAAACTATCGCCCATTTCCTGGGGCAGACAGATCCACGTTCAACCATGTATTACATCGGGTACGGTCAGGACGTGCAGGACGATTTAACAGAGGAGTTTTCTTTAGAATGGTGATCACCATGAAAAGTTTGAATGTGCTGACGTTGGCAGTTTTGCCATCCTTGGCGAACGCCAGACGACTATAAACAAATGTTACATAACGTCAGTTTGTCTTTGGGAATATTTCTGAAAATGAATGGGTACAATTGCAGAATGATATGGGGAGTGATTAACTGCAAGCCTAATTTATTATCGATACTCACAGTAAGCTGAACATGAACAGCAAAAATAGAATTCAAAAAAAACTGCTGAAATATCATCACATTGACCTTAAGAACCCTCGTCACCAGTCGGATCTGGCAGGTTCGGACCTGCGGTTTATGGATCTTAGGAGGTTTAACTTGCGTAATATTAATTTATCGGGTTGCGATCTTTCGTTCAGCGATCTTCGGGGAGCCGATTTCTCATATGCCTCTCTGAAAGGGGCAAATCTCAGCCACTGTAAAACGGAAGGGGCGATTTTCAGTCACGCGAACTGTACCGGAGTGGACTTTTCAGGGAGTGACATACAAAAAGCTACTTTTACTGGGGCACTGACAGAGCGTGTGGATATTAGCAGCGACACGCTTTCATCCCGACCGCTCATCTCCGTCTATATGCCTACCTGGAACCGTGAAACACTGACGATCAGGGCTATACAATCAGTATTGAAACAGGATTATACACACTGGGAACTCATTATTATCGATGATTTCTCATCGTCATTTGATAAACTTCAGACTTATATCGCCGATCTGAATGACCCGCGCATTACCTACATCCGCAATGAATTTAATTCCGGAGCCTGTGCCGTCCGGAATCAGGCGATACGAATGGCCAAGGGATATCTGATAACGGGTCTGGATGATGATGATGAATGGCTGCCGACACGCCTGTCCTCCTTTCTTGCCTGCCAACATAAACTTCAACAGCACAGCTTCTTATACGCTGATGATTACCTTTGCGACAGCACCGGATACAAGCACCTTAATGAATTACAGGTTTACCCTAAACCTCCCTATAAAAAGAACCTGTTTGATAAGCGGAATATTATCGGCAACCAGATGCTTACTTTAACCAGCCGGATGCAGCAGGTTCTGTTTGATGAACACCTGACCGCCGCTCAGGATTATGATGCATTCTACCGGTTGGCTGAAACCTATGGCGATCCTTTCAAACTGGACGTGATAACTCAGGTGCTATATGTCAATCACGGTGAGGTCCGCATCACCTGCTCAGGACGTAAGTTTTCAGGTTATCTGGATTTTTACCGGAAGCACAAAGCAAAATTAGACGTATCGAGTAAAAAATATCAGCTTTTCACCCTGTACTACATTCGCAACAAAAGGATGCGACCACAAACGCTAATGAATCTGATGACATTACGCAATCTGAAACGCTATCTGATGATGTATTCCAGCTTCCGGAACAGGAAGTTCTAACACGTGCATATGATGAGAGGATAATTACAGTTAGGTATTGTTCCAGATGGGATAGTCTTCGCGTTTACTATCAAGCATAATTTCGACAAATGAGCGTTGTCTTTGAGCGAGAGAATCGATGAGGCTTTCCAATTTGTCGTATTAATACCAAGTAAGGAACAGTACCAACGAAGACAGGAATGGTAGGGAAACGTGTACATACATGATGAGAGTCGAGATGTAGCTAATGGCTGTCACACAAGCTGGTAATAACCATTAACCGAGACACATTAACTAATTGATTGCAAAAGATTTAATATTTATCTTGTGCGCCTTCACAGGCGTCGAATCAGGTCAAAAACAGGGCGGCGCCCTGCTTTGATGGCCGCGTAGTATATCTGCTTACACCCTTACAAGAAAGGCTTAACATCGCCCACGCCTTCACGAATCACTTCTGGCGCGTCTTCGGTGAGATCCACCACGGTGGTCGGCTGCTGACCAAGATAGCCGCCATGAATAATCAGCTCCACCACCTTCTCCAGACGATCTTTGATCTCTTCCGGGTCGGACTCGGTAAACTCACTGCCCGGCAGCATCAGCGATGTGGAGAGCATCGGCTCGCCGAGGGTTTCCAGTAGCGCCTGGGCAATCGGGTTCGACGGCACGCGCATACCGATGGTTTTACGTTTTTCCTGCAACAGACGACGCGGCACCTCTTTTGTCCCCTTCAGAATGAAGGTGTAGTTACCCGGCGTGTTGTTTTTAATCAGACGAAAGGCCACGTTATCAACATAAGCATAGGTCGACAGCTCAGAGAGATCGCGACACATCAGGGTGAAGTTGTGGCCATCCGGCAGCTGGCGGATGCGACAGATGCGCTCCATCGCCCCTTTATCCTCAATTTTACAGCCCAGCGCGTAGCCAGAATCGGTTGGGTAGACAATAACGCCGCCTTTGCGGACGATCTCCACGGCCTGATTAATCAGACGTGGCTGGGGGTTATCCGGATGGATATAGAAAAACTGACTCATACTTCCCTCTCTTCAATTTGCTGTGGCTGTTCCCAGAGCTGCCAGACAGGCTCAACGCCCGCGGGTAACCAGAGCTTGCGCCCCAGTTCAATCCACGCGCAGGGCTGATGGAAATCTGAACCCTGTGACCCAAGCAGACCAAACTGACGGGCGTAGGTCGCGAGCTGCGAACGCTCATTGGGTGCCTGCTGACACTGGGCAACTTCCATCGCCTCACCGCCGCATTCGGCAAAGTGTGCCAGCAGTCTTTTCAGCCATTTAGCAGAAAGATTATACCGCCCCGGATGGGCCAGCACGGCCTTACCGCCAGAATGATGAATCACATCAATAGCTTGTTTTATTGTACACCACTGTGGGGGAACGTATCCGGTTTTCCCGCGCGCCAGATACTTTTTAAAGACATTCGCCATGGTCGTCGCCTTACCGGCGTCCACCAGAAAACGGGCGAAATGGCCGCGCGTCACCGCCCCACCGTTCGCCAGCTTTCGCGCGCCTTCCAGCGCACCGGGAATATGCGCTTTTTCCAGACGTTCGCCAATCATCTCCGCGCGTTGATTGCGGCGTGTTTTTTGTTCTTGCAAAAAAGCACGCATGGCCGGATGTTCTGTATCGATATTCAGGCCAACGATATGAATTTCGTGGTTTTCCCAGACCGTCGAGATCTCAACCCCGGCCACCAGATCCAGCGCCAGTCCGCTGCGGGCAATCTCGGCGCGCGCGGCGGGAATGCCGTCAGTGGTATCGTGATCGGTTATTGCCAGTGTGCCGACACGCATTTCAACGGCGCGATGGACCAGAGCTTCGGGTGTCAGCAGGCCATCTGAAGCCTGCGTATGGCTGTGTAAATCATAAATTACGGCGTAGGTGGTATCGCTCAAAGCACTTCCCATAACAGGTTGGAGACATCCGAAGCCCCTATGATACCGACTAACCGTGAAATACTGAAATCAGGGGTTGACAACACGCCATCGAACTAGTTAACTAGTACGCAAGTTCACACGAGAAAGGTATCTGAAAATGACAGCACATTTCGCTCTGCACGGTTGGTGGCGTACTTCCTGATCTTCGGGCAGTGTCACGCGTCTGCGAAATGCAAACAGATACCCGGCCCGCTACCCAGCGGGCTTTTTTTTGAACAGAATATGAGAACAACAACATGCAAACAGCCAAACCTCATCTCGAACTGCTGACCTGCGAGGCGGCCTATCGCCATAACCCTACCGCGCTGTTTCATCAGGTGTGCGGCGCACGTCCCGCGACGCTGCTGCTGGAGTCAGCTGATATCGACAGTAAGGACGACCTCAAAAGCCTGCTGCTGGTTGACAGCGCGCTGCGCATTACCGCGTTAGGTGACACCGTCACTATCAGGGCGTTGTCTGACAATGGCGCGTCGCTCCTGCCGCTGCTGGATGCGGCGCTGCCTTCAGGCATTGAAAATGAACGCCACCCGGACCTGCGTATTCTGCATTTCCCGCCGGTGAGCCAGCTGCTGGATGAGGATGCCCGCCTCTGCTCGCTCTCCGTTTTTGACGCCTTTCGCCTGCTGCAAAATCTGGTGGCCGTGCCGGAAGTTGAGCGCGAAGCAATGTTTTTTGGCGGGCTGTTTGCTTACGACCTGGTTGCTGGCTTTGAAGATTTACCGGAAACCGAGCAGGGAAACCGCTGCCCGGACTACTGTTTCTACCTGGCCGAAACCCTGCTGGTGATCGACCATCAGAAAAAATATACCCGCATCCAGGCCAGCCTCTTCACTCCGTCTGAGTCTGAGAAAAATCGCCTCGCGCAGCGCATCGCCCAACTGCAACAGCAGATGTCAGAAGCACCGCCCGCGCTCCCGGTGCAGCGTGTTGAAAAGATGACCTGCGAGGTGAGTCAGACCGACGATCAGTACGGCGCGGTGGTACGTCAGATGCAAAAAGCGATTCGTGCCGGGGAGATTTTCCAGGTAGTGCCGTCCCGTCGCTTCACACTGCCCTGCCCGTCGCCGCTGGCGGCTTACGATGTGCTGAAAAAGAGCAACCCAAGCCCGTACATGTTCTTTATGCAGGACAATGATTTCACCCTGTTTGGCGCGTCGCCGGAAAGCTCCCTCAAGTACGACGCCACCAGCCGCCAGATTGAGATCTACCCGATAGCGGGAACCCGTCCACGCGGCCGTCGTTCCGATGGCTCCCTGGACCGCGATCTCGACAGCCGCATCGAACTGGAAATGCGTACCGACCATAAAGAGCTCTCCGAACACCTGATGCTGGTTGACCTGGCGCGTAACGATCTGGCACGTATTTGCACCCCAGGCAGCCGCTACGTGGCGGACCTGACCAAAGTCGACCGCTACTCCTTCGTCATGCACCTGGTATCCCGCGTGGTGGGTGAACTGCGCCACGACCTCGACGTTCTGCATGCCTACCGCGCCTGCATGAACATGGGCACCCTGAGCGGCGCGCCGAAAGTCCGCGCCATGCAGCTGATCGCCGAAGCGGAAGGACGCCGTCGCGGCAGCTACGGTGGTGCCGTGGGCTATTTCACCGCTCACGGTGACCTTGATACCTGCATCGTGATCCGCTCCGCCTACGTTGAGGACGGCATTGCCACCGTCCAGGCCGGGGCCGGAATTGTGCTGGATTCTGTTCCGCAGTCGGAAGCCGACGAAACCCGCAGTAAAGCGCGCGCGGTACTGCGCGCCATTGCTACCGCACACCATGCACAGGAGATTTTCTGATGGCTGACATTCTGCTGCTCGATAATATCGACTCCTTTACCTACAACCTGGCAGATCAGCTGCGTGCGAATGGTCACAATGTCGTTATCTATCGCAACCACGTTCCGGCCCAGACGCTAATTGACCGTCTGGCGACCATGCAAAACCCGGTGCTGATGCTCTCCCCGGGCCCAGGCGCACCGAGCGAAGCAGGCTGTATGCCTGAGCTGTTGACCCGTATGCGCGGCAAGCTGCCGATTATCGGCATCTGCCTCGGCCACCAGGCGATTGTCGAAGCCTACGGCGGTTACGTGGGTCAGGCGGGGGAGATCCTCCATGGTAAAGCGTCAAGTATTGAACATGACGGTCAGGCGATGTTTGCCGGTCTGCCGAACCCGCTTCCGGTAGCGCGTTACCACTCGCTGGTCGGCAGCAACATTCCGGCCGGGCTGACCATTAACGCCTCGTTTGAAGGGATGGTGATGGCGGTGCGTCACGATGCGGATCGCGTCTGCGGGATGCAGTTCCACCCGGAATCTATCCTGACGTCCAACGGCGCGCGTCTGCTGGAGCAAACGCTCGACTGGGCGCTACAAAAGCTGGAGCAGACCAACACCCTGCAACCGATTCTGGAAAAACTGTATCAGGCTCAGACCCTGAGCCAGCAGGAGAGCCATCAGCTGTTCTCCGCCGTCGTGCGCGGCGAGCTGAAGCCTGAGCAGCTGGCCGCTGCGCTGGTGAGCATGAAGGTACGTGGCGAAAGCCCGCAGGAGATCGCCGGCGCGGCAACCGCGCTGCTGGAAAATGCCGCCCCGTTCCCGCGCCCGGACTATCCGTTTGCCGATATTGTCGGGACCGGTGGCGACGGCAGTAACAGTATCAATATTTCCACCGCCAGCGCCTTTGTGGCCGCGGCATGCGGTCTGAAGGTGGCGAAACACGGCAACCGCAGCGTGTCCAGCCGTTCAGGATCGTCCGACCTGCTGGCGGCTTTCGGTATCAACCTGGACATGAACGCCGAGCGTTCCCGTGAAGCGCTGGATGACCTGGGCGTCTGTTTCCTGTTCGCGCCGAAGTATCACACCGGTTTCCGCCACGCGATGCCGGTTCGCCAGCAGCTCAAAACCCGTACGCTGTTTAACGTGCTCGGTCCACTCATTAACCCGGCGCACCCGCCGCTGGCGCTGATTGGCGTTTACAGCCCGGAACTGGTCCTGCCGATTGCGGAGACGCTGCGCGTCCTCGGTTACCAACGCGCCGCCGTGGTACACAGCGGCGGGATGGATGAAGTTTCCCTGCATGCGCCCACGCTGGTGGCGGAACTGAATAACGGCGAAGTGCTGAACTATCAGCTTGAGGCCGCTGACTTCGGGTTGACCCCGTACCATCAGGACGCCCTGGCGGGCGGCACGCCGGAAGAAAACCGTGACATTCTCACGCGCTTATTACAAGGTAAAGGTGAGGCCGCCCATGAGGCCGCCGTGGCGGCCAACGTAGCCATGCTGATGCGTTTACATGGCGAGGAAGATCTGAAAGCCAACGCCCAAAAAGTTCTGGACGTACTGCGCTCCGGTGCAGCTTACGATCGCGTTACCGCACTTGCGGCAAGAGGGTAAATAATGCAGACCGTTTTAGCGAAAATCGTCGCCGATAAGGCCATCTGGGTGGAAGCCCGTAAGCAACAGCAGCCGCTCGCCAGTTTTCAGAATGACGTCGTTCCGAGCAGCCGTCGTTTTTATGATGCGCTCCAGGGCGCGCGTACCGCGTTTATTCTGGAGTGTAAAAAAGCGTCTCCGTCCAAAGGCGTGATCCGCGACGATTTCGACCCGGCGCGTATTGCCGGTATCTACAAGCATCATGCGTCTGCCATTTCTGTGCTGACGGATGAGAAATATTTCCAGGGCAGCTTCGATTTTCTGCCCGTTGTCAGCGGCATCGCGCCGCAGCCGATTCTGTGCAAAGACTTTATTATCGACCCGTATCAGATCTGGCTGGCGCGCTTTTACCAGGCAGATGCCTGCCTGCTGATGCTCTCCGTTCTGGATGACGAGCAGTATCGCCAGCTCTCCGCCGTCGCGCACAGCCTGAATATGGGCGTGCTGACCGAAGTGAGCAACGAAGAGGAGCTGGAGCGCGCCATCGCGCTGGAAGCCAAAGTGGTCGGCATTAACAACCGCGACCTGCGCGACCTGTCGATTGACCTCAACCGTACGCGCCAGCTTGCGCCGCGTCTGGGCGCGGGCGTCACGGTGATCAGCGAATCCGGGATTAACAGCTACGCTCAGGTGCGCGAACTCAGCCACTTTGCCAACGGTTTCCTGATAGGTTCCGCAATGATGGAACACGAAGACCTTAACGCGGCCGTGCGCCGCGTACTGTTGGGTGAGAACAAAGTCTGCGGCCTGACCCGTGAACAGGATGCGCAGGCCGCATATGAAGCGGGCGCAATCTATGGTGGTCTGATCTTTGTCGAGTCCTCTCCTCGCACAGTAAATGAAGAACAGGCGCGCAAGGTGATCGCGGCTGCGCCACTGAGCTACGTGGGCGTGTTCCGCAATGCGGATATTAACGACGTTGCGGCAAAAGCGGACGCGTTATCCCTGAGTGCGGTCCAGCTGCACGGCGATGAAGATCAGGCGTACATCGATGCTCTGCGACATGTTCTGGCGCCTCAGGTTCAGATCTGGAAAGCGCAAAGCGTTGGCGCCACCCTGCCCGCGCGTAACCTGAAGCATGTTGATAAATACGTGCTCGACAACGGCCAGGGCGGCACGGGGCAGCGTTTTGACTGGTCACTGCTGCGTGGCGAAGTGCTGGACAATGTCCTGCTGGCGGGGGGATTAAGCCCCGATAACTGTGTGGAAGCGGCCAAAACCGGCTGCGCAGGCCTCGATTTCAATTCAGGCGTAGAGTCCCAACCGGGCATTAAAGACGCCAGCAAGCTGGCATCGGTATTTAAAACTCTGCGTGCATATTAAGGAAGAGAAGATGACGACATTACTTAACCCGTATTTTGGTGAGTTCGGTGGGATGTATGTCCCACAAATCCTGATGCCCGCGCTGCGCCAGCTGGAAGAAGCGTTCGTGAGCGCACAGAAAGATCCGGCGTTTCAGGCGGAGTTTACCGACCTGCTGAAAAACTACGCCGGTCGTCCGACGGCGCTGACAAAGTGCCGCAACCTGACCGAAGGCACTAAAACTACGCTGTATCTTAAGCGTGAAGATCTGCTGCACGGTGGCGCGCATAAAACTAACCAGGTGCTTGGCCAGGCGCTGCTCGCGAAGCGGATGGGTAAAACCGAAATCATCGCCGAAACCGGCGCGGGACAGCACGGTGTGGCCTCAGCGCTCGCCAGCGCCCTGCTCGGTCTGAAATGCCGCATTTACATGGGGGCGAAGGACGTTGAGCGCCAGTCGCCAAACGTGTTCCGTATGCGTCTTATGGGAGCGGAAGTGATCCCGGTGCACAGCGGTTCTGCCACGCTGAAAGATGCCTGTAATGAAGCGCTTCGCGACTGGTCTGGCAGCTACGAAACCGCCCACTACATGCTCGGTACCGCCGCGGGCCCGCACCCGTTCCCGACCATCGTGCGTGAATTCCAGCGCATGATCGGCGAAGAGACTAAAGCGCAGATCCTCGAAAAAGAGGGTCGCCTGCCGGATGCGGTGATCGCCTGCGTTGGCGGCGGATCTAACGCCATCGGCATGTTTGCCGATTTTATCGACGAAACCAGCGTTGGGCTGATTGGCGTTGAGCCTGCCGGCCACGGTATTGAAACGGGCGAGCATGGTGCGCCGCTGAAGCATGGCCGCGTGGGGATCTACTTCGGCATGAAGGCCCCGATGATGCAGACCGATGAAGGGCAGATTGAAGAGTCTTACTCAATCTCTGCCGGGCTGGATTTCCCGTCCGTAGGGCCGCAGCACGCGTTCCTCAACAGCACCGGCCGCGCGGATTATGTCTCCATCACCGATGACGAAGCGCTGGAGGCCTTCAAAACGCTGTGCCGCAATGAAGGGATCATCCCGGCGCTGGAGTCTTCCCACGCGCTGGCGCACGCGCTGAAAATGATGAAGGAAAACCCGGAAAAAGAGCAGCTGCTGGTGGTAAACCTTTCCGGTCGCGGTGACAAAGATATCTTCACCGTTCACGATATTCTGAAAGCACGAGGGGAAATCTGATGGAACGCTACGACAACGCATTTGCTCAACTGAAAGCTCGCCAGGAAGGCGCCTTCGTTCCCTTCGTGACGCTGGGCGACCCCGGCCCGGAGCAGTCGCTGAAGATTATCGACACCCTGATTGATGCCGGTGCCGACGCGCTGGAGCTCGGTATTCCGTTCTCCGATCCGCTGGCGGATGGCCCGACCATTCAGAACGCAACGCTACGCGCGTTTGCCGCGGGCGTGACGCCGAGCCAGTGCTTTGAAATGCTGGCGGCGATCCGTCAGAAGCACCCGACCATTCCGATCGGCCTGCTGATGTACGCCAACCTGGTGTTCAGCCGCGGTATTGATGCGTTTTACGCAGAATGCGCCCGCGTGGGCGTTGACTCCGTGCTGGTGGCTGACGTGCCCGTTGAAGAGTCTGCGCCATTCCGTCAGGCGGCAATGCGCCACAACGTCGCGCCGATTTTCATCTGTCCACCGAATGCCGATGACGATCTGTTGCGCCAGATTGCCTCTTACGGACGAGGTTACACCTACCTGCTCTCCCGTGCGGGCGTCACCGGTGCGGAAAACAAAGCCGCGCTGCCGCTGCATCATCTGGTGGAGAAGCTGGCAGAATACCATGCTGCACCGCCGCTTCAGGGCTTTGGCATTTCTTCACCGGATCAGGTTACTGCGGCGATTGACGCGAAAGCCGCCGGAGCCATTTCCGGTTCGGCTATCGTGAAAATTATCGAGAAGAACGTGGATAAGCCAGAGCAGATGCTGGCTGAGTTACACGCATTCGTCACATCCATGAAAGCGGCCACGCGCAAGGCGTAACCGTTAACACCGTCTGGCCCCGGCGTCAGGCGGTTTTCCCTTCTCTCTTCCTGAAAGAAGCAGGTCAAAATTGATCCTGTCGATATTTTCGGTGTGAATGACTTTCCAAACTTTCGCGTAAGCGTATGATCTGGGCTCTTTTTAGCGTTACCCTTCTGAGTTCAGAGGTTATTCATGTCATGGCATTCCTTCAAACAGACTTACCTGGTTAAGTTCTGGTCACCTGTTCCGGCCGTTATCGCGGCAGGCATTCTCTCTACTTATTATTTCGGTATTACCGGCACCTTCTGGGCTGTTACGGGCGAGTTTACCCGCTGGGGTGGGCAGCTATTACAGCTGGCAGGCGTCCATGCCGAAGAGTGGGGCTACTTCAAACTGATCCATCTTGAGGGCACACCGCTGACCCGCATCGACGGGATGATGATCATTGGCATGTTCGGCGGCTGTTTTGCGGCCGCGCTGTGGGCCAACAACGTTAAGTTGCGCATGCCGAAAAGCCGCATCCGCATTATGCAGGCCGTGGTCGGCGGCATCATTGCCGGGTTTGGCGCCCGCCTGGCGATGGGCTGTAATCTGGCCGCGTTCTTTACCGGTATTCCGCAGTTCTCGCTGCATGCCTGGTTCTTTGCCGTCGCCACCGCCATCGGCTCCTACTTCGGTGCTAAATTCACCCTGCTGCCGCTGTTCCGCATTCCGGTGAAAATGACGAAAGTTAGCGCTGCCTCTCCGTTAACGCAAAAACCCGATCAGGCGCGTCGTCGCTTCCGCCTCGGTATGCTGGTCTTTTTTGCCATGGTTGCCTGGGCGATTTGCACGGCGATGAATCAGCCAAAACTTGGCCTGGCCATGCTGTTCGGCGTCGGTTTTGGTCTGCTGATTGAACGCGCGCAGATCTGCTTTACCTCCGCGTTTCGCGATATGTGGATCACCGGACGCACCATGATGGCGAAGGCGATCATTGCCGGTATGGCCGTGAGCGCGATCGGCATCTTCAGCTACGTTCAGCTCGGCGTGGAATCGAAAATCATGTGGGCGGGCCCAAATGCCGTCATTGGCGGGCTGCTGTTTGGTTTTGGCATCGTGCTGGCGGGCGGGTGTGAAACCGGCTGGATGTATCGCGCTGTGGAAGGCCAGGTGCATTACTGGTGGGTGGGTCTGGGTAACGTGATTGGCGCTACCATTCTGGCCTACTACTGGGATGACGTCTCTCCGGTACTGGCAACAAACTGGGACAAGGTCAACCTGCTGAAAACCTTTGGTCCACTCGGAGGACTCCTGGTGACCTACGCCCTGCTGCTTATCGCCTTCTTACTGGTTGTTGCACAAGAGAAGCGCTTCTTCCGACGCGCCACCGCCAAAACTGAAACTCAGGAGAATGCCGCATGAAAGAGATCGTGCCTGATTATCGTCTCGATATGGTGGGTGAACCTTGCCCTTACCCGGCCGTCGCCACGCTTGAAGCGCTACCGCAGCTAAAGAAAGGTGAAATTCTGGAAGTGGTGAGCGATTGCCCCCAGTCGATCAATAACATTCCTCTTGATGCCAAAAATCACGGCTATACCGTGCTGGATATCCAGCAGGACGGACCAACCATTCGTTATTTAATTCAGAAGTGACTTCACGATCTAAAAAGGCCTCTCAGAGGCCTTTTCTAGTTTACTGGCTTTGGCCACCGTCGTCGTCTGAGCTTCGGCAGGCATGAATGAATGGTGAGACGTGTTCCGCAAACGGAACAGATAGCACCGTGAGGTAGGCTATGTGCTGGGCTGAACGTCGTGAACTGAAACTGTTTACCTGCACAAACCGGACACTCAAATTTGATGTTGGGGATATCCCCTCCAGCCAGGTGTATGGAACAACCACCATACAGCAATCACCGGCTGACAGGGGATATATCTTCTGTCAGAAACGATAGCCTGCTGAGAACATAAATACCCACGGATCCAGTCGGGTATTGATACTTTGCTGCTGCCCGCCAGCTTTAAAGCGCACGTCCGTATCAATGTCCATATACCAGACCGAGGCGTTGATCAGCCAGTCACGGTTAATCAGATAATCCAGACCAACCTGCCCCGCCATACCCCACGAGTCTTTCAGGCTGAGATCGGAGAGCCCGGCCTCTTTACCGGTATCGTTAAATTTCTCATCAAAGAAGGTGGTGTAGTTAACGCCTGCACCAATATAAGGGCGCACCTTGCTGCTGGAATCGCCGAAGTACCACTGCGCCATCAGCGTTGGTGGCAAATGGTGAACCGTGGCAATGTCCCCGGTCGGTCCTAAACCGACGCGGTGACGGAATGGCGTGGCGGCTAAAAGCTCGACGCCAACGTTATCCGTTGCCATATACGTAAACGTCAGGCCTAACTGGGTGTTATTGCTGACGTTAAACCCGCCCATACCCAGTACATTATCGGACCCTTCCGTTGGACGTACCGTTGCCGAACCGGCACGAATAAAGAATTCGCCTGCTTCATGCGCGTACGCGCCGCCAGAGAGACTGCTTAAGATAAGGGCTGCCACCGCTAATTTTTTCATATCCGCTCCATCGTTGTGGTTTTAATTGCGGAGGAGAATATACTCACAAATGAGTAATAAGTGATCTAACACAGATCACATTAAAACCAGTAAGTTAACATTCATTGATCTAGGTTAATTTTTGGTGACACCTCATAAAGCAATAAGTTGTTACCGCGTCAATTTTTGGCATCTCATGGTTACAAAATTTTCTGTTTTCCCTCTCTTGCGCTTCCTGTAGCGGCTGGATAATTTATCGCTCTCACAATGTGATTTGATGCGTTCTACTTTTGCAGGTGTGCCATGAGTGATCATAACCCGTGCATGACGTGCGGAGCCTGTTGTGCGTATTTTCGAGTCTCTTTCTACTGGGCTGAAGCCAGCGATGGCGGCGGCACCGTTCCGGTTGATCTCACTGAACCCTTAACCCCTTTTCTGCGCTGTATGCGCGGCACCAACCAAAAACAGAGCCGCTGTGTGGCACTGCAAGGTGAGCCTGGGGTATCCACCCGCTGTTCCATTTACGCGGATCGCCCCAGCCCGTGTCGCACTTTCGCGATGTCGGGAGAGGATGGGCAGGTCAATGAGGCATGCAATCGCGCCCGCGCCCGCTATGGATTACCGCCGCTTTACAAAGATATGCTTTTCCATACAAGCCTTGATGCTGCCACCAGCGTGTTATCCGGTGTACAATTGCCGGCTAATTAACACCTGCAATACTCAAGGAGAGTGCATGTCTATCACGGCGAAGTCTGTCTACCGTGACACGGGAAATTTTTTCCGCAATCAGTTCATTACCTTTTTACTGATCGCGTTGTTGTGCGCCTTTATTACGGTGGTGCTGGGTCATGCGTTCTCACCCAGTGATGAACAGATTGCCACGCTGAGCCAGGGGGAAAATCTTGCAGGCAGCGCAGGGTTGTTTGACCTTGTGCAGAATATGACGCCAGAGCAACAGCAAATCTTGCTGCGCGCATCTGCGGCATCTACCTTCTCGGGCCTGATTGGCAACGCCATTCTGGCGGGTGGCGTGTTGCTGATGATCCAGCTGGTGTCTGCCGGCCAACGCGTCAGCGCGTTACGTGCAATCGGGGCCAGCGCTCCGGTGCTGCCAAAACTGTTTATCCTCATCTTCCTGACCACGCTGCTGGTCCAGATGGGGATAATGTTGGTTGTCGTTCCGGGCGTGCTGCTGGCTATCGTGCTTTCATTCGCGCCAGTAATGGTTGTGCAGGACAAAATGGGCATTTTCACCGCCATGCGCAGCAGCATCAGGCTCGCATGGGCCAATATGCGACTGGTCGCCCCGGCCGTTATCAGCTGGCTGCTGGCCAAAACTCTGCTGTTGCTGTTTGCGCCGAATTTTGCGGTGTTAACGCCAAACGTCGGAGCGGTTGTCGCCAATACGCTGAGCAATCTGATTTCAGCCGTGCTGCTGGTCTATTTGTTCCGCCTGTACATGTTAATTCGTCAGTAACTGGGATCGCAGAATGAAGCAGTTTCTTGATTTTTTACCGCTGATCGTATTTTTCGCTTTTTATAAGCTGTACGACATTTATGCCGGTACGCTGGCGCTGATTGTGGCAACGGCTGTGGTGCTGATTTACAGCTGGGTTCGCTATCGCAAAGTTGAAAAGATGGCGCTCATCACCTTCCTGATGGTGGCGGTGTTTGGAGGTCTGACGTTGTTCTTCCACAATGATGAATTTATCAAATGGAAGGTCACGGTGATTTACGGCCTGTTTGCGGGCGCACTCCTCATCAGCCAGTGGGTGATGAAGAAGCCGCTGATCCAGCGCATGCTGGGGAAAGAACTGACCCTGCCGCAGGCTGTGTGGGGGCGTCTGAATATCGCCTGGGCACTATTTTTTATTCTGTGTGGTCTGGCGAATATCTATATCGCATTCTGGCTGCCGCAGAATATCTGGGTCAACTTCAAGGTGTTTGGCCTGACGGCGCTGACTCTTATCTTCACCCTGCTCAGCGGCGTTTATATTTATCGCCACATGCCGCAGGATGACAAGCACTGATCCTTCTGGCCAGATCGCCACGCGGTCTGGCCTCTTTTCCCGCCTTCTCTTTTCTCTACATCCTTCCTGCGAAAATGTCTGAATCATGAAGATTTTATGGAGATTGCTGTCACTTTATTGTAATGAGAATGACTATCATTAATATTCGTCATCGCATTTTTAACAAATGGAAATGAGTTGATGAATAACATAATAAGATTTGCCCCGGCTACACTTACGCTCGCCATTTTTTCAACGCTATACCAGAGCGCGCACGCAGCGGAAGATCCTCTCGCCGATGGTGAAACAATGGTTGTTCAGGCCACCGCTGAAGAGGCGCTGAAGCAACAGCCGGGGGTATCCATCATCACGGCAAAGGACATTGAAAAGGATCCACCGGTTAACGATCTTTCAGAAATTATTCGCAAAATGCCCGGGGTTAACCTCACCGGAAACAGCGCGACAGGCAGTCGCGGCAACAACCGCCAGATCGACATCCGCGGTATGGGGCCGGAGAACACGCTGATTCTGATTGACGGTGTGCCGGTGACGTCACGTAACTCGGTGCGCTACAGCTGGCGCGGGGAGCGCGACACCCGCGGGGATACCAACTGGGTTCCGCCAGAGATGGTTGAGCGCATTGAAGTGCTCCGGGGACCAGCTGCCGCCCGCTATGGTTCGGGGGCGGCCGGCGGCGTCGTCAACATCATTACCAAACGCCCGACCAACGACTGGCACGGCTCGCTCTCCCTGTACACTAACCAGCCTGAAAATGATAAAGAGGGAGCGACGAAACGCGCTAATTTTGATCTGAGCGGCCCCCTCGCGGGCGATGCGTTAACGATGCGCCTGTACGGGAATATCAATAAAACCGACGCAGATGCTCAGGACATCAACACCGCGCAAAACGGCTCTTACGCCGCCGGACGTGAAGGCGTGCGCAACAAGGACATCAATGCCCTGCTCTCCTGGAAACTCACGCCACAGCAGATTATCGATTTCGACTATAGCTACAGCCGCCAGGGCAATATCTACGCGGGTGATACTCAATACAGCAACAGCAACGTCAGCCCTGACGGTCTGGTGTCGTCCCTGTATGGACACGAAACGAACCGAATGTACCGCCAGTCTTATGGTATTACGCACAACGGCATCTGGGACTGGGGTCAGTCAAAGTTCGGTGTTTATTATGAAAAGACCAACAACACCCGCCTGGAAGAAGGCTCTACGGGCAAAGTTGAGGGGATGATCAATAGCGATAAATACGATACCAGCCGGCTGGAGTCATACCGTTCAACGGGTGAACTGAACATTCCTTTCTTCTGGCTGGTCGAACAGACGCTAACCGTGGGTGCAGAATGGAACCGTGATGAACTGAACGATCCGGCCTCAATGCAGGCGACAAATGTGTCGGGAGAAGTGATTAACGGCGTTCCCGATACGGCTTCTGAGCGCAACAGCAAAAACAGCGCTGACCTCACTGGCATCTATCTTGAGGACAATATTGAAGCGCGCCAGGGCACCAACCTGATCCCAGGGCTCCGCTTTGATTATCACAATCAGTTTGGCAGCAACTGGAGTCCTAGCCTGAACCTCTCTCAGGATTTGGGTGACATGTTCAAGGTTAAAGCGGGTATCGCTCGGGTATTTAAAGCGCCAAACCTGTATCAATCCAGCGAAGGCTATCTGCTTTCCACCCGCGGCAATGGCTGCCCGAACAACGTTTCCGAAGGAAGCTGTTACCTGTTAGGTAATCCGGATCTGGATCCTGAAATCAGCGTGAACAAAGAGATTGGCCTGGCCTTTGCGCTGGAAGGCTACGAGGCTGGCATAACCTGGTTCCGCAACGATTACAAAAACAAGATCGTTTCAGGAACGGATGTGCTGGGCCAGACAAGCAGCGGCGCAAATATCCTTCAGTGGCAGAACGGAGGAAAGGCTGTCGTTGAGGGGCTGGAAGGCAACCTCACCGTCCCGGTTATCCGCGACACGCTAACCTGGCGTACCAATGCGACGTATATGATTCAGTCTGAAAGTAAAGACACCGGCAACCCTCTGTCGATTATTCCAAAATATACCGTCAACACGATGCTCGACTGGCAGGTTAGCAGCAAACTTTCAGCGAACCTTAGCTGGACGATGTATGGCCGCCAGAAGCCAAGAGAAAATGCTGAAATCCGCAAAGAGCAGAATGCGATGTCAGATAAAGAGATTGGCGCCTATTCCATCGTTGGGATCGGCAGCAATTATCAGCTGACAAAAGATCTCCGCCTGAATGCCGGGATCAGCAACCTCTTTGATAAGCAGATTTACCGAGAAAATGACGGTGCATCGACCTATAACGAACCAGGCCGTGCGTATTACGCAGGCGTGACCCTGTCCTTCTGACCCGCTGGCGCCTGCTCTGCGGGCGCTAACCCTATTCTCTCCAGTCAGAAATCATAGTAGCATCCCGCCTGAAGTCTTCAGTTACGAGTTTAAAAACAATGACAACAAATGACGCCCCACAGGGCGAACTGGTTTTACGCACACTGGCAATGCCTGCGGATACGAATGCCAATGGCGATATTTTTGGCGGCTGGTTGATGTCGCAGATGGATATGGGCGGTGCAATCCTGGCAAAAGAGATTGCACACGGGCGCGTGGTGACAGTCCGGGTCGATGGCATGACCTTTCTGCGCCCTGTCGCGGTGGGGGACGTGGTGTGCTGTTACGCACGCTGCGTAAAACGCGGCAATACGTCTGTCTCCATCAACATTGAAGTATGGGTGAAAAAAGTCTCTTCTGAGCCGATTGGTCAGCGCTATAAGGCGACGGAGGCATTATTTATCTATGTGGCGGTGGATAGCGACGGTAAGCCCCGCCAGCTCCCACGGAGCTGATCCTCAGGTAAAAAAAAGCCTCCTTGCGGAGGCTTCTTTTATTCCATCTGTGCCCCGCCGTTCAGGCGGAAGACAATGTTCACAATCAACCCATTGCCGGGTTTACCGGCTTCATAGCGCCACCTGCGCATGGCCGATTTAACTTCGCGTTCAAACATATTCGCCGGCTGTGCGGACAGGATTTCCACGTTATCGACACGTCCATCGGCCGTAACGTCGAATTTCACCCGTACACGCCCTTCAATACGTAACGCCTGGGCACGTGCCGGGTACTGCGGCTGGTTACGGCTCAGCGCGCGCGGGCCCGCGGGCGCCGTTACCGTCGGTTTTGTCGCGGTCGTGGTGTTATTCATCAGCGGACGTGACGGGGCGGCATTTTCAACCGGCTGCGTGGCGCGTGGCTCAACCGGACGCACTTCGCGTTTCGGACGCTCTTCCACCTTTTTGACCGGTTTGGGTTTTGGCTTCGGCTTAGGTTTCGGCTCCGGCTTATGGATCACCACCGGCGCTTCTTTCGGCGGTTCAGGAACCGGCTCGGGCTCTGGCTCCGGCTCGGGTTCAACAACGGGCTGTGGCGGCGGCGCAACCTGCGGCGGCTCAAGATCCGCAGGCGATACCATGGTCACAGAAATTGGCTGCGCAGGCGCTGGCATTTCAATAACCTGATGAACCGAGGTATAGAGCAGACCCGCCACGACAGCTCCGTGAATAACGACGGAAAGCAGCGTCGGCCATGGAAAGCGGCGAGGTAAATCAAGGGTCATCGAAGTCATAATCATCAACGTTAAAAAACCGAACCTCGATTTTAAATGCAAATAGCAATCATATTCAATAAGACACTTTGTCCTGGCGCAATTTAAGCGTACATGAGGGCCAAAAAGGGGCATCCAGATCAGGGTTTTAACATTGTTATTATCTTTACATTGCAGTCATTTGCGCTTTCACATAACGTAATTGTCACTTTTACCGGTTAAGGAGCTTTGCCGTGCTTTACGTGATTTACGCTGAAGATGTACCTGATTCTCTGGAAAAACGTCTTTCCGTTCGCCCTGCTCATCTGGCGCGTTTACAGTTGCTACAGGATGAAGGTCGGTTGCTGACCGCAGGCCCGATGCCTGCCGTTGACAGCAACGATCCGGGCGCGGCGGGTTTTACCGGCTCCACGGTGATTGCCGAGTTTGAATCTCTGGAAGCCGCGCAGGCCTGGGCAGAAGCAGACCCGTACGTCGCAGCCGGCGTGTACGAGAAAGTCACGGTTCGTCCGTATAAAAAAGTATTCTGAAACGAAAGGCTCCCTCGGGAGCCTTTTCTTCATTTAGTGCAGCGACGCCAGCCTCGCCGCAAATCCGACAAACAGCAGACCTATCAGCCCGTTCCCCAGCTTCGCCAGTTTCTTTTTGGTTTTGAGGTAACGCGTGACAAACGCGCCAGAGAAAATCAGGAAGCTCATGTACATGAAGCTGATCAGCTCAAGCGTTGTGGCGAGGATCAGGAACGACGTGCCGGTATTCTTCGCATTGACATCAATGAACTGCACGAAGAACGACACGTAAAAGAGAATCGCTTTCGGGTTCGTCAGGCTCAGCACCAGCGAACGCTTAAGGATTGCGCTTGCCGGTTCGGCGCTACTTTCGTGCGCATTTTTTTGACGCGTCATAACGGACCAGAGCATTTTTCCGCCCAGCCACAGCAGATAAAACGCGCCCAGATAGCGGACAATATTAAATAAAACCGGAGTGGTCTGGATCAACGCGGCGACGCCCGCCCAGGCCAGAAACATCAGCACGGCATCACCAATAAACACACCGGTGGCTGCCAGATAGCCTTTCTTAACGCCGTGGCCAATCCCTGTTTTCAGCACAAACAAGGTGTTCGGTCCTGGAACCAGCACGATAAAAAATGCGCCGACAACATAGGTCCAGAAATTCAGTACACCAAACTCCGCAAACACGTCTCACTCCTTTCGCTCAAAAACAGCGGGGATACCGGTAATTACGGTATCCCCTGAATCAGTTGCGCTATTGTACGCCGTTATAGCCATCAAGATAAGTCGCGGCCAGTTCGTTACCAAATAATAGGGCGTCTTTACTGTCCATGTCCGAAGACCATTTATCCTTCGCGTTGCCTGCGAACAATTCCTGCGACTTCGCATTTTCTTTTAGCTGATCGCGAATGCTTTGCGCGTATTCACTGGCTTCAGCCTCAGTCCGCCCTTCCGCGCGGTCAGCTTTGCCCCGGGCATAAAGCTCGCGGAACTGCGCCACGTTCAGCTGATAATTTTTCTGCACGCTGGAGGTGTAATTGCCGCCAGTAAAGCTGGACTGATGCGACACGAAATAAAACGCGTGCCGTTCGGGTGAGGTTTTGCTGCTGGCACAACCGCTTAATATCGCAATCCCAAAGAGTGCTGCCATTACTTTTCCGTTCATCCTTTTTTCCTTTAATAAAAATGTATTCCCCATGCGAAAACATAATCTGCCAATGAGGAAAATGACGAAAGTCCTAAATCTTCCCTGAGCGCATCCAGCGCCAAAAGTACAATAAAAATCCAGAGATAAGGATTCATCTTTTAATATCATGACGTTATGGGAAGTTAGTATATCGCGGAAGCAGATGGGAAGAGACTGCAAAAATTGATAGCCTGGATGTTTAATGGGCACCTTTACGGTGCCCTTCATGCTTTTCAGATGTCCTGGACCGCGAACAACAGCGCGTTACGGTGTCTGTTCAGGCCACATTTTCTGATGGCGTGGATACGCATATTGCGGCGGGATTGTGCTTCCAGCCAACGAGCCTTACGACGACTCACCTGTCGCAACATGCGCCAGCGCCCAACTTCAGTTCTACTGCGCTTCATGTCTACAACTCTTTCTCTAACAGAGATGCCATTATATGCCTAAGCAGGCGGCAAACCAGCGCTTTTATCTGCCGTTTTTATTTGCCAGATGAATCCTGATGCGTAAACTCATAACAATACGCTTTCAAAAGGATTTTTTATTTATGACAACCTTCTACACCGTGGTGAGTTGGCTGGTCATTTTAGGATACTGGCTGTTAATTGCCGGGGTGACGTTGCGCATTCTGATGAAACGCAGAGCGGTACCTTCCGCCATGGCCTGGCTTCTGATTATCTACATTCTGCCGCTGGTGGGCATCATAGCCTATCTCTCTTTCGGTGAACTTCATCTGGGTAAACGCCGCGCCGAACGCGCCCGCGCCATGTGGCCCTCCACGGCGAAATGGCTTGCCGACCTTAAAGCCTGCAAGCATATCTTCGCTGAAGAGAACAGTAGCGTGGCCGCATCTCTGTTCAAGCTGTGCGAACGCCGCCAGGGGATTGCTGGGGTAAAAGGCAATCAGCTGCAACTGATGACCTCTTCTGATGATGTGATGCAGGCGCTGATCCGTGATATCCAGCTCGCCCGGCATAATATCGAGATGGTGTTTTATATCTGGCAGCCGGGCGGCATGGCGGACCAGGTCGCCGAATCGCTAATGGCCGCTGCACGTCGCGGTATCCACTGCCGCCTGATGCTGGACTCCGCCGGCAGCGTGGCCTTTTTCCGTAGCCCGTGGGCAGGCATGATGCGCAACGCCGGTATCGAGGTGGTCGAGGCGCTGAAAGTGAATCTTTTCCGCGTCTTTCTGCGTCGCATGGATCTCCGCCAGCACCGGAAAATGGTTCTGATCGATAACTATATCGCCTACACCGGCAGCATGAACATGGTTGACCCCCGCTTCTTCAAGCAGGATTCCGGCGTGGGGCAATGGATCGATCTGATGGCGCGGATGGAGGGACCGATCGCGACCTCAATGGGCATCGTCTACTCCTGCGACTGGGAAATTGAAACCGGGAAACGCATTCTTCCCCCGCCGCCGGATGGCAATATCATGCCGTTTGAGGAAGCCAGCGGGCACACTATCCACACTATCGCCTCCGGTCCTGGCTTCCCGGAAGATCTGATCCATCAGGCACTGCTTACCGCCGCCTACTCCGCGCGGGAATATCTGATCATGACCACGCCCTATTTCGTTCCCAGCGACGACCTTCTGCATGCCATCTGTACAGCGGCACAGCGCGGAGTGGATGTGAGCATTATTATGCCGCGCAAGAACGATTCGCTGCTGGTGGGATGGGCAAGCCGCGCGTTCTTTAGTGAGCTGCTGGCCGCAGGCGTTAAAATTTATCAGTTCGAAGGCGGCCTGTTACACACCAAGAGCGTGCTGGTGGACGGAGAGCTGAGCCTGGTGGGTACCGTCAACCTCGATATGCGCAGTCTGTGGCTGAATTTTGAAATTACGCTGGTCATTGATGACGCCGGGTTCGGTGGCGATCTGGCGGCGGTTCAGGACGATTATATCTCCCGCTCACGCCTGCTGGACGCCAGACTGTGGGCGAAACGTCCGCTCTGGCAGCGAATTGCCGAACGACTGTTTTACTTCTTTAGTCCGTTGCTGTAAAACGTGCCCAACGATGTTTAACAGGTAGTCATCATGGAAATGGATCTGAACAATCGCCTGACCGAAGACGAAACGCTCGAACAGGCCTACGATATTTTTCTCGAGCTGGCGGTCGATAATCTCGACCCTGCTGACGTCATTCTTTTCAACCTGCAATTCGAAGAGCGTGGCGGTGCTGAGCTGTTCGATCCGGCTGAAGACTGGGCCGAACATGTCGATTTTGATCTCAACCCGGACTTCTTCGCCGAGGTGGTGATTGGCCTGGCAGATGAAGACGGCGGAGAAATTAACGACATCTTTGCTCGCGTCCTGCTGTGCCGCGAGAAAGATCACAAACTGTGCCATATCCTCTGGCGCGAATAATAAAAAAGGCTGCCCGCGCAGCCTTTTTTATTTAATCCGGTAAGGCATTTCCACAGCGGTGACAAAACCGCGCGCCGGGTTCATGATTCCCCTGCTGACAATTCGGACATTTGCGTTGCTGCTTGCTGTTCTGGAAGGCGCTGCTCATATGGGTGGTAATTAACCCCGTCGGAATCGCTATCACAGAATAGCCGATCAGGATAAGAACCGATGCCACAATACGTCCGAGCGGCGTATGCGGGGTAATATCGCCATAGCCCACGGTGGTCACCGTGACGATAGCCCAGTAAACAGACGCATTAAGCGTGGTAAACCCGTATTTCGGCCCTTCGATTAAATACATCAGGGAGCCAAAAACGATCATCACGATAGCAATAAACGAATAGAAGAGAATCAGCTGGTGGCGGGCGCTGACAATGGCAACCCAAAAAACCCGCAGCGACGGCATAAAGCGCAGCAGTTTGAGAATCCGTAACACACGAATCGCCCGCATTGCACGCCAGGCAAACACATAATTCAGGCTGATCTCAGGCCACAGCCACATGACATACAGCGGCAGGATGGTGGCTAAATCAATAAATCCCCAGAAGCTGAAAACGTATTTCGCCGGATTTGGCCAGCTAATGACCCTCAGCACATATTCCGCAGTAAACACCAGCGTGACAATCAATTCCAGCCAGACGAAAACGTGCCACTCCTCATACGTCATGTGGTACTGCGTTCCGGCGCCGGATTCGATAAAGATAATAATGACGCTAATCAGCGCAAATAAACCACACAGACCTTCGAAGCGGCGACCGGAAACCGTTTCAGGATCAAATAAAAGGTGATACAGCCGCTGGCGGGCCGACGTGAATAATCGCGACACATTAACCTCGAAAAATAAGGGCTGACATCATGTCAGCCCTTGCGATTATAACGGGTCTACTTTCAGGCAGGAAACCGCATGTCGGAAACTGCCCTCCAGAACCGGCCGTGTTTTTGCACATTCCGGCCCGGCTATTGGGCATCGAGTACGGAATACGCAGCCTGAAGGCGGGTTGATTGGCGAAGGCAGTTCACCTTCCAGAAGCTGAATGGTTTTATTTTTTTCCAGATCGGGGTCCGGAACGGGAACCGCAGACATCAGCGCTTTGGTATAAGGGTGCAGAGGATTGTGGTACACCTCATCATACGTGCCCAGCTCTACGGCGTGGCCCAGATACATGACCAGCACACGGTCCGAAATGTGTTTTACCACCGCCAGATCGTGGGCGATGAAGATCAGCGACAGCCCCATTTCCCGTTGCAGTTTCTGTAGCAGGTTAACCACCTGGGCCTGGATGGAAACGTCCAGCGCCGAAACCGGCTCATCACAGATAATCAGTTTTGGTTCAAGGATCAACGCGCGTGCGATACCGATACGCTGGCACTGACCGCCGGAAAACTCGTGTGGGTAGCGGTTGATGAGGTTAGGCAGCAGACCCACCTTGAGCATCATCGCTTTCACCCGATCGCGAATTTCCTGGCGCGGCATCTTCGGATGATAGGTGCGCAGCGGCTCGGCAATGATTTCGCCAATGGTCATACGCGGGTTCAGGGACGCAAGTGGATCCTGGAAAATCATCTGGATGTCGCTGCGCACGTCGCGCCATTCATCCGGCTTCATCCCCAGCAGATCTTTGCCAAGCCAGGCCACTTTCCCGTCGGTGGCCTTCACCAGGCCGATGATCGCACGCGCAAACGTCGATTTGCCGCAGCCGGATTCGCCTACCACGCCCAGGGTCTCGCCTTCGTACAGGCGTAGCGTGACGCCATCCACCGCTTTCAGGGTTTTGGCAGGCTGCCAGAACCACTGTTTACCGTCTTTGATATCGAAATGGACCTTCAGGTCAGCGATTTCGAGCAGCACATTTCTTTTTTCGTCGATCGCGTTCATACCAGCTCCTCCAGCGGCTTAAAGCAGGCGCGCAGACGGCCTGGGGCAAACGCTTCCAGCGGCGGTGCGCTGTTACAGATTTCCATCGCATGCGGACAACGCGGCTGGAACGGGCAGCCTTTTGGCAGACGCAGCAGGTTTGGCGGGTTACCCGGGATAGTCAGCAGCGACTCCCCTTCCGCATCAAGACGCGGAACGGCATTCAACAGCCCGATAGAGTACGGATGGGCTGGCTGATAGAACACATCGCGGGCATTACCGTATTCCATCGTGCGGCCTGCATACATGACTAACACTTTGTCGCAGATCCCGGCAACGACGCCTAAATCGTGGGTGATCATAATGATGGCGGTGTTGAACTCGCGCTTCAGCTCGTTCAGCAACGTCATGATCTGCGCCTGGACGGTCACGTCCAGGGCGGTGGTTGGTTCATCAGCGATCAGCAGTTTTGGCCGACAAAGCAATGCCATCGCGATCATGACGCGCTGGCGCATACCGCCGGAGAATTCGTGCGGATACATGCGCATGCGCTTGCGTGCCTCAGGCATTTTCACCGCATCCAGCATTTTGACGGACTCTTCAAACGCTTCGGCTTTGCCCAGCCCCTTGTGGAGCATCAGCACTTCCATCAGCTGTTCGCCCACCCGCATATAGGGGTTCAGGGACGTCATCGGATCCTGGAAAATCATTGAAATCTGCTCGGCGCGCAGCTTGTTCAGCTCATGTTCCGGCAAATTCAGGATCTCTTTCCCGTTAAACGTCGCCGAACCGCCGATCACGCCGTTTGACGCCAGCAGGCCCATCAGCGCGAATGCGGTCTGGGATTTACCGGAACCGGATTCGCCCACAATGCCCAGCGTTTCACCGGCACGCAGGTCGAAGTTGAGATCGTTAACGGCAGTAACATCACCGTCAGGGGTTTTAAACGTCACGCGGAGGTCTTTAACGTCCAGCAGTGCGCTGGTCCGCTGTTGCGCCTGTGGCGCGGTTGCCGTTTCAATAATGGTCATGACGGCGCTCCTTAACGGTCTTTCGGGTCGAGGGCATCACGCAGGCCATCGCCGATAAAGTTGAAACAGAACAGGGTGACGACCAGGAAGCCCGCCGGATACAGCAGTAACCACGGTGACACTTCCATGGAGTTTGCGCCATCACTTAACAGAGCGCCCCAGCTACTCAACGGCTCCTGCGTACCTAATCCCAGGAAGCTCAGGAAAGATTCAAACAGGATCATACTTGGCACCAGCAGGGAGGCGTATACCACCACCACGCCCAGCACGTTAGGAACGATATGACGCACCACAATATTGGCGGTAGAAACGCCACCAACCTGTGCGGCTTCGATAAACTCCTTACGTTTAAGGCTCAGCGTCTGGCCGCGCACAATACGCGCCATATCCAGCCAGGACACCATCCCGATCGCCACGAAGATCAGCAGGATATTTTGACCAAAGAAGGTCACCAGCAGAATGACGAAGAACATGAACGGGAAGGAGTTCAGGATTTCTAGCAGACGCATCATCACGGAGTCCACTTTCCCGCCGAGGTAACCGGAAAGCGAGCCGTAAAGCGTGCCGACAATCACCGCCACCAGCGCCGCCGCGATGCCAACCATCAGGGAGATACGGCCGCCAATCGCCACACGCACCAGCAAATCACGCCCGGAGGAGTCGGTGCCGAAATAGTGCCCGGATTCCATATCCGGCGCGCTGGACATCATGCCCCAGTCCGTATCGAAATAGGTGAACTGAGAGAGCATTGGCGCCAGGGTTACGAACAGCGCGATAAGCACCAGCACGACCAGGCTGGCAACGGCGGCACGGTTATGCATAAAACGACGGCGGGCGTCCTGCCAAAGGCTACGACCTTCGACCTCCAGCTTTTCACTGAAGTTTTCCAGCGCCTCGCTGTTTTTCTTACTCAACATCATGGCGTGCTCCAGTTAGTAACGGATTTTCGGGTCGATAACGGCATACAGCACATCGACAACGGCATTAAACAGAATGGTCAGCGCGCCCACGAGGATCGTCAGGCTCAGCACCAGCGAATAGTCACGGTTAAGCGCCCCGTTAACAAACAGCTGCCCGATACCCGGCAGGCCATAAATGGTTTCAATCACCATTGAACCCGTGATAATGCCGACGAAAGCCGGACCCATATAGGAGAGTACCGGTAACAGTGCAGGCTTGAGGGCATGACGGAAAATAATCCGGCGCATCGGCAGCCCTTTCGCACGGGCGGTACGGATGAAGTTCGAGTGCAGGACCTCAATCATTGAACCGCGGGTAATACGGGCGATGCTGGCGATGTAGGCCAGAGATAATGCCACCATCGGCAATATCATGAACTTCAGCGCCCCGCCGTTCCAGCCGCCCCCGGGGAGCCATTTCAGGGTTATGGCGAATATCATGACCAGCAACGGCGCGACAACGAAGCTGGGGATAACCACCCCGGTCATTGCGACCCCCATTACGGCGTAATCCCATCGGGTATTTTGTTTTAGCGCAGCGATAACGCCCGCAGTGACACCGAGAACAACGGCCAGGATAAATGCAGCAGCCCCTAATTTAGCCGATACCGGGAAGCTGGACGCCACCAGGTCGTTAACGGAATAGTCTTTATATTTAAATGACGGACCAAAATCACCGTGTGCAAGTTGCTTCAGATAGTTGAAGTACTGCGTGGTGATAGGATCGTTTAAATGGTATTTCGCTTCGATGTTGGCCATAACTTCTGGCGGAAGCGTGCGTTCACCGGTAAAAGGACTGCCCGGTGCAAGACGCATCATGAAGAAGGAAATTGTAATTAGAATAAATAACGTTGGAATCGCTTCAAGACAGCGACGCAGGATAAATTTCAACATTGCCCGTACCTTCTGGCGTGTGCCTGATGAATGTTACAAAATAGACACAGTGGGGCAAGCTCGCTCGCCCCACGTATTGCCATTAATGCTTGATAATATAAAGATTCTTAACGGAAATATTATCCAACGGGTCTTTACCGGTATAACCCCCTACCCATGGTTTCACCAGGCGGGCGTTAACGTAGTAGTAAACCGGAACGATCGCAGAGTCTTTATCGAGCTGTTGTTCTGATTTCGCGTACAGATCGGCGCGCTGGGCGTCATCTGCCACCTTCAGGGTTTCGCCAATCAGCTTATCAAACGCCGGGCTCTTATAGTGTGCGGTGTTGTTCGAACTGTCGCTCAGCATGGTGTTCAGGAATGAGGTCGGTTCGTTATAGTCCGCACACCATCCTGCACGTGCCACGTCAAAGGTTCCCTGGTGGCGCGTATCGAGGAAGGTTTTCCATTCCTGGTTTTCCAGCTTCACGTTCACGCCGAGGTTTTTCTTCCAGATTGACGCGACGGCAATAGCCAGCTTTTTATGCAGATCGGAGGTGTTGTACAACAGGCTAAAGGTCAGCGGCTTGTCGGCGGTATAGCCAGCTTCAGCCAGCAGTTTTTTCGCTTCTTCGTTACGTTTTTCCTGGGACCATTTGAACCATTCAGGTTCAACCAGCTTCATACCGTCGGTGTAAGGCGGGGTGTAGCTGTAAGCCGGCAGGTCGCCCTGATTCTTCACTTTATTCACGATAATGTCGCGATCCAGAGCCAGCTTCAGTGCGGTACGAACACGTACGTCGGTGAACGGTGCTTTCTGGTTGTTAATTTCGTAATAGTAGGTGCACAGATACGGATCGACGTGAACTTCTTTCGGGATCTCTTTTTTCAGCTTCTGGAACAGTTCAATCGGCATATTGTTATAGGTCATGTCGATTTCACCGCTGCGGTAGCGGTTTACGTCCGTCACTTCAGAAGAGATTGGCAGGTAGGTGACCTGATTGATAACGGTCTTCGCATTATCCCAATACTGCGGGTTACGCTCCAGCACCATACGTTCGTTAACGACCCAGTCCTTCAGCTTATATGCACCGTTGGTCACGATATTCGCAGGCTGCGTCCATTTTTCACCAAATTTTTCTACTGCGGATTTTGGTACCGGGGAGACGGACGGGTGAACCAGCAGCTTATAGAAGTACGGAACAGGTTCGCTCAACGTCACTTCAAAGGTGTTGGCATCGATGGCTTTTACGCCCAGGTCGGTAACTGGCTTTTTACCCGTGATGATGTCATCGATATTGGCAATATGGCCATACTGGAGGTAACTCGCATACGGGGAGGCGGTATTCGGATCCGCCAGACGCTGCCAGCTATAGACGAAATCTTCGGCGGTAACCGGCGTACCGTCGGACCATTTCGCATCTTTACGCAGATGGAAGGTCCAGACTTTAAAATCTTTGTTGTCCCATTTTTCCGCCACGCCCGGAGCCGGGTGGCCGTCTACGTCAGTCACCAGCAGACCTTCAAACAGATCGCGGTTAACGTTAGACTCTGGAACACCTTCAATTTTGTGCGGATCAAGAGACTGCACTTCCGCACCGTTATTACGTACCAGCGTTTGCTTCTCAGCCAGCTGAACACCAGCAGGAACGTCCGCAGCCATTGCAGCGTTGCCCGCGATTAGCGCAGTTAAAATCCCCGCCGCTACCAGACTTTTTTTTGTGATGATGGACATTGTGTTGATACTCCACTCATTATAATGACTGACCTTCGCCAGTTGTGTAATCCCCTGTTGGGGCCTGTACAGCGCAGGAGTTTTTTTTGCTACTGTCAGGTTCTTTTTTTACTTCTTGCTATCACCGACTTCATTATTACTGACCGCTCGTACGGCGGTCTTGCGTCGATTCTTTACACCTCTCCCCTGTCAGAGAGATGCGTTGGATATCTTATGTGAGGGCTATATGAAAATAGTTCTCATCAACTTGTTTAATGCTGCAAAATATAAGGCCGGAAAGTACCAAATGGTGCCAACTCTCGCCAATACATTTTGCAAATTTGTTAAGCATTTCTCTTTTACGATGGCTGGCATAACTGTGGTGCCAACCCTGGCTTACGCCGAAATCAACAAAAAGAGATGTAATTCATACAGATAAGAAATTTTGTTGCTACAAACGCGACGACAAAGCTTGGCTGAACGATTTTTCACGATAATTTAACAATTGATTATTATTTAGCACATTCGTCTGAGTCAGCGCCGAAATTACTAATATCATTTCGGTTATCTGTCAGCAAGCCCCAGAGTATCATGTGAGTAAAATAACAGAGGGTTTGAGGGATTTATGCGCGGCAAGGGGAAATGAAAATAAACAACCCCTTGAAAAACAACAGAAGAGGATTATTAGTAGAACTTATTATGACTGGCGCCTATTTCAACTTTATTTATATGATTTGCAGATAATCACGTAAAAAAAACGGAGCCGCTGGCTCCGCTCTTTCAAATGAAAGTCAGTGTACTAACCCGGGGAATATACTTTTAATACCGGTAACGATAAATTCGATGCCCAACGCCATTAACAACAGACCCATGATACGGGTAATCACGTTGATGCCCGTTTGTCCCAGCAAGCGAACCAGCCATGGCGCCATACGAAATACACCCCAGCAGCACAGCGCGAACAGCGCAATAGCGACGGAAAAGCCAATCAGGTGCATCAGGCTGTGGTAGCGCGTTCCCCAGACAATAGTGGAACTGATCGCCCCCGGGCCCGCCATCAGCGGCAGTGCCAGTGGCACGACCCCGATGCTCTCGCGGATAGCTGTCTCTGATTTTTCCTGCTTGTTCTGTTTATCCTCCCCCAGCTTGCCGCTGATCATCGACATGGCAATCGTCACCACCAGGATCCCGCCTGCTATACGGAACGAATCAATCGAGATGCCGAAGACCTGAAGAATGGCGTCCCCGAGATAAAGAGAGGTAAGTAGGATGATCGCCACCGACAGGTTTGCCGTCAGGTTGGTTTTATTTCGTGCCGCAGCCGTCTGATAGCTGGTCATACTAATGAAGACAGGGATGATCCCTACCGGGTTAACCAGAGCAAACAAGCCGATAAAAAACTTGAAATATGTAGGGAAATCAAAGAGCGTTTGAATCACATTAAGCTCCGCAATTGAGCATGGCCAGGGAGAAACTGCGTGTCATGATAAATCCGCGCTGAAGATACGCTTTTTAGCCGCATACTTCACCAGAAATCTGTTCTTAAACGTTATCAATTCATGATGTTAAACATTTGTGTAATCAATGATATCGCTGCTTCCAATAGTTACTTAATTATTTAACAGTAGAATAATTAGCACAAAATAACCCTGCTGAAAGGTATCAGCTTAGGACAAAATTGATCTCGATCATAATTTTCGTACTCAGAAGTGAGTAATCTTGGTTACGCCGCCAGGGAGATCACCTATCAAAAAGGTATGATGCTAAGGTAAGGCTCTTTTAGTAAATTAGTGAGCTGGAGCAGTGAGTAATCCTTTGTTTTACTGTGTGTTACGCAAGTGGGATCGGCTCTGACTATACTGTCAGACGTATCGAGCGCTGGTTTACTAAAAGAGTTTAAACATTATCAGGAGAGCATTATGGCTGTTACCAATATCGCTGAACTGAACGCCCTCGTCGAGCGCGTAAAAAAAGCCCAGCGTGAATATGCCAATTTCACCCAAGAACAGGTTGATAAAATCTTCCGCGCGGCCGCTCTGGCTGCTGCTGATGCTCGAATCCCTCTCGCTAAAATGGCCGTTGCCGAATCCGGCATGGGTATCGTTGAAGATAAAGTGATCAAAAACCACTTTGCTTCAGAGTATATCTACAACGCCTATAAAGATGAGAAAACCTGCGGTGTGCTGTCAGAAGACGATACTTTCGGCACCATCACCATCGCAGAACCGATCGGCATCATTTGCGGTATCGTTCCAACCACTAACCCAACCTCTACCGCCATCTTCAAATCTCTCATCAGTCTGAAGACACGTAACGCAATCATTTTCTCCCCGCATCCACGTGCGAAGGACGCCACCAACAAAGCAGCAGATATCGTGCTTCAGGCTGCCATTGCGGCGGGTGCACCAAAAGATCTCATCGGCTGGATCGACCAACCTTCTGTTGAACTGTCCAACGCCCTGATGCATCACCCTGACATTAACCTGATTCTGGCGACCGGTGGTCCTGGTATGGTTAAAGCAGCGTACAGCTCCGGTAAACCAGCCATCGGCGTAGGCGCAGGTAATACCCCTGTGGTGATCGACGAAACGGCTGATATCAAGCGTGCTGTTGCCTCTGTGCTGATGTCTAAAACCTTCGATAACGGAGTTATCTGTGCATCTGAACAGTCTGTTGTCGTGGTTGATTCGGTATACGACGCCGTTCGTGAACGTTTCGCCAGCCACGGCGGCTACCTGTTGCAAGGTAAAGAACTGAAAGCCGTTCAGGACGTGATTCTGAAAAATGGTGCGCTGAACGCGGCTATCGTAGGTCAGCCTGCGTATAAAATCGCTGAGCTCGCTGGCTTTAGCGTCCCTGCTACCACCAAGATTCTGATTGGTGAAGTGAAAGTCGTTGATGAAAGTGAGCCGTTTGCTCACGAGAAACTCTCCCCGACGCTGGCAATGTACCGTGCGAAAGATTTCGATGACGCGGTAGATAAAGCAGAGAAGCTGGTGGCGATGGGCGGTATCGGCCACACCTCTTGCCTGTACACCGACCAGGATAACCAGCCTGAGCGTGTTGCTTACTTCGGTCAGAAGATGAAGACGGCACGTATCCTGATCAACACCCCTGCTTCTCAGGGTGGTATCGGTGACCTGTACAACTTCAAACTCGCACCTTCCCTGACTCTGGGTTGTGGTTCCTGGGGTGGTAACTCCATCTCTGAAAACGTTGGTCCAAAACACCTGATCAACAAGAAAACCGTTGCTAAGCGAGCTGAAAACATGTTGTGGCACAAACTTCCGAAATCTATCTACTTCCGCCGCGGCTCTCTGCCAATCGCGCTGGATGAAGTGATTACTGATGGCCACAAACGTGCGCTCATCGTGACCGACCGTTTCCTGTTCAACAATGGCTATGCAGACCAGATCACCTCTGTTCTGAAAGCGGCTGGCGTCGAAACTGAAGTCTTCTTTGAAGTTGAAGCTGACCCAACCCTGAGCGTTGTACGTAAAGGCGCTGAACTGGCGAACTCCTTCAAACCTGATGTGATCATCGCGCTGGGTGGCGGTTCCCCAATGGACGCCGCGAAAATTATGTGGGTGATGTACGAACATCCGGAAACTCACTTCGAAGAACTGGCGCTGCGCTTTATGGATATCCGTAAACGTATCTACAAGTTCCCGAAAATGGGCGTGAAAGCGAAAATGATCGCCGTCACCACCACTTCCGGTACTGGTTCAGAAGTGACGCCATTTGCCGTTGTGACTGATGACGCAACCGGTCAGAAATACCCGCTGGCTGACTACGCACTGACGCCAGATATGGCTATCGTTGACGCCAACCTGGTCATGGAAATGCCGAAATCACTGTGTGCGTTCGGTGGTCTGGATGCGGTAACTCACGCTCTGGAAGCTTACGTTTCCGTACTGGCCTCTGAGTTCTCTGACGGTCAGGCTTTGCAGGCGCTGAAACTGCTGAAAGAAAACCTGCCAGCTTCTTACAACGAAGGTTCGAAAAACCCTGTTGCGCGTGAACGTGTACACAGTGCGGCAACCATCGCGGGCATTGCGTTTGCTAACGCCTTCCTGGGTGTCTGTCACTCCATGGCGCACAAGCTGGGTTCACAGTTCCACATTCCTCACGGTCTGGCGAACGCCCTGTTGATCAGC
The DNA here is from genome assembly GCF_001037805.1 of Enterobacter sp. BIDMC93. Lineage (NCBI taxonomy): Bacteria > Pseudomonadati > Pseudomonadota > Gammaproteobacteria > Enterobacterales > Enterobacteriaceae > Enterobacter > Enterobacter sp. BIDMC93. Next base: position 2,525,224 of record NZ_KQ089962.1, on the reverse strand, counting down.
AACGTTATCCGCTATAACGCCAACGACAACCCAACCAAGCAGACTGCATTCAGCCAGTACGACCGCCCACAGGCGCGCCGTCGTTATGCTGAAATCGCAGATCACCTGGGTCTGAGCGCACCGGGCGACCGTACTGCCGCGAAGATCGAGAAACTGCTGGCATGGCTGGAGAGCCTGAAGGCTGAACTGGGTATTCCTAAATCTATCCGCGAAGCAGGCGTTCAGGAAGCTGACTTCCTCGCTCACGTAGATAAGCTGTCTGAAGATGCATTCGATGACCAGTGTACTGGTGCTAACCCGCGCTACCCACTGATTTCCGAACTGAAACAGATCCTGCTGGATACTTATTACGGTCGTAACTTCACTGAAAGCGATGTCGCTGCCGTAAAAGTTGAAATCCCCGCAGTTGTAAAGGCTGACAAGAAAGCGAAGAAAAACGCTTGATTGACAGTGTGACAAAAAACCCGCCGCTGGCGGGTTTTTTTATATCTGAGGATACGTGAAACATTCTTATTATTTTCGATTGTCGCCCTGTAACGCCGTCAGCGAGCCTACAGCCAGCGCCTCTTTATAATGCTTGCGGCAGACCGAGACATAACGTTCATTGCCTCCTATCACCACCTGCTCGCCATCAGCATAGGGTTTACCCGACTGGTCCAGGCGAAGAACCATACTTGCCTTGCGGCCACAAAAGCAGATTGTTTTCAGCTCAACCAGCTTATCCGACCAGGCGAGCAGATACTGACTGCCGGCAAATAACTCCCCACGAAAATCGGTACGTAATCCATAGCAAAGAACGGGAATATCCAGCTCATCAACGACCTCTGAAAGTGCGTGGACCTGCTCTCGGGTCAGGAACTGGCTTTCATCTACCAGCACGCAATGGACAGGCTTAGAGGCATGCTCGGCACGAATGTCCTCCAGCAGGTCCGTTTCAGGGTTAAACAGCCTTGCAGGCGACGAGAGCCCTATTCTTGAGCTCACCTTCCCTGCCCCAAAGCGATCGTCGATTTCGGCGGTATAAACAACGGTACGCATCCCCCGCTCCTGATAATTGTATGAGGATTGCAGTAACGCCGTCGATTTCCCTGCATTCATTGCCGAATAGTAGAAATAAAGTTGTGCCATTGGCCGAAGAACCCTAATCAATGTGTAATATTCCCGATGGATCATTGTACCATATTTTGTACCGTCATCAGCGGCGGGCTGCGCTCTCCAGCCTGCCATGCATCAGTAAATCCTTCGCGAGTGGCGCAAAATAATGCGTTAAAACAGGCAGTAAAGGCATTAAACACTGACAATAAGGTGAGTCCGCAACCAGAGATAACACTTCTTTTTATAGTGTCTTCTTCGTTCATTAAAATTCACTATTTATTAACTATTCTTGTCTTCGCTGCGCTTACTCGGGGTAATACAAAAGGCTGATATTTATCAATCGCAACTATAATTCCTGAGGTAAAAGTCACAAAACATACACGCAAATGACGCGCTTTTGCCGTTTGAAACGATATCTCACAGACCCAACAAACAATGAAATTTAAGTTAGCGTAATTAATAATAGCGTCGTTTATTTTGTATTTTTTGAATTCCTTACATTCCCACCTATTGCACAAGTGAAATTAAGGCTCTATTATTAGGACAACAAACCCACCCCCATTATAAGTTTGAGATTACTACAATGAGCGAAGCACTTAAAATTCTGAACAACATCCGTACTCTTCGTGCGCAGGCAAGAGAATGTACCCTTGAGACGCTTGAAGAAATGCTCGAAAAATTAGAAGTTGTAGTTAACGAACGTCGTGAAGAAGAAAGCGCTGCTGCGGCTGAAATCGAAGAACGTACACGTAAACTGCAACAGTATCGTGAAATGCTGATTGCCGATGGTATCGATCCAAACGAATTGCTGAACAGCATGGCTGCGGCTAAAACCGGTACCAAAGCAAAACGCGCGGCACGTCCTGCTAAATATAGCTACATCGATGAGAACGGCGAAGAGAAAACCTGGACCGGCCAGGGCCGTACTCCTGCTGTAATCAAGAAAGCAATGGACGAACAAGGTAAACAACTGGATGACTTCCTGATCAAGGATTAATCTGGAAAGATTCTGAAAAATCCCGCTTAATGCGGGATTTTTTATGCCTGTAATATTCGCCCGAACATCTCCTTACATTCTGTCATATTGTGAGGCTCCCTATTTAACGTCCTTGACAATCCCCCGCCAATTACGGAGCGACAGGCATAAAAAAACCGGTGGGCATCGCTCCACCGGTCTTGTTCACTGGGCTGTGAGTTTATTACTTAATACCCACGCTACCTTTGAGCCAGGCTTTAAATTCTTCACCCAGGCTGTTATGGCGAATACCATATTCGACGAATGCCTGCATATAACCGAGCTTATTCCCGCAGTCATGGCTCTTACCTTTCATATGGTAGGCTTCCACGGTCTCTTTCTCGATCAGCATATCGATAGCATCCGTCAGCTGGATTTCATCGCCCGCACCCGGAGGCGTTTTCGCCAGCAGAGCCCAAATTTCAGCGCTCAGTACGTAACGACCAACGACAGCAAGGTTAGACGGCGCGACGTCCGCTTTAGGTTTTTCAACAACGCCAACCATCGGTACGCTTTCGCCAGGTTGCAGGTCAACGCCTTTGCAGTCAACCACGCCGTAAGCGGTCACGTCGTCGACTGGCTCAACCATAATCTGGCTGCTGCCGGTTTCGTCGAAGCGTTTAATCATTTCCGCCAGGTTTTCCTGGGAAAGATCGGACTCGTACTCATCAAGAATCACGTCAGGCAGAATAACCGCGACCGGCTCATCACCCACTACCGGGTGTGCACACAATACTGCGTGCCCCAGGCCTTTCGCCAGGCCCTGACGAACCTGCATAATGGTAACGTGTGGAGGGCAAATAGACTGCACTTCCTCCAGCAACTGGCGCTTAACGCGTTTTTCCAGCATTGCTTCGAGTTCGAAACTGGTATCGAAATGGTTTTCGATAGAGTTTTTAGATGAATGCGTCACCAACACAATTTCGGTGATACCTGCTGCAATACATTCATTCACGACATACTGGATTAATGGCTTATCAACCAGAGGCAGCATCTCTTTTGGGATTGCCTTCGTCGCTGGCAACATCCTGGTACCCAATCCCGCCACCGGGATAACGGCCTTTCTGACTTTCGAATTAAGGGCAGCCATTGAAATTCTCCTGAACTGTTCAAGTTTTGAACTTTTATGCATTGAATAACGCGTTGAGTATACAGTCTCAGCCACTAATACGGGTCTGAAAAGAACGCGTTGCCGATCAATTAAGACAAATACGCATGAAACTTGCAGCGATAGTAGCACTGCCAGCAAAAACACAGGTAAAGCAATCTGAAAAATAAAATCTGACTGCTTACTCCGTGGACAACATTAAGCGTAACCGCCCTCCGGCACCCCAAATTTGGCACTGCCAGGAGGTGCAGCGATGGCTAATTTGATTAAGGTAAGTATTTCCCAGCGTACCCAACGGCACGCCGTTACTCACCTGAATATGGTGTTCGCCAGTATTCAGTGTGGCATTTAAACCCGCAGACACCAGAATAAGGTTATTCAACCCGCTGTGATAATAGCCAACCAGAAGCGGGAACTGCCCCGGCAAATTGGCCTGGCGAAAAAGTTGGTTGACCTGTTTTAGTAAACTGCCTAACTCAGGAAGTCGTTGCCCCTGATGGGATAATTGTTCCTGTAGCAATCCATTAAACAGCGCCCGGAGTAATAAGGCCGCCAGAACGCCGTTATCTCCCGCCCGGGTAACATCCAGGCAATAAAAAGCGAGGTCAGAATCTGATAACGGCGCAATATCCAGCACCAGCCCAGGCTGGTCAGCCGCTACCAGCTGGCGATAATTTACTCTGCAATGAGAGATATTTTGCTGCACCGGCGGCTGAAGTTCCTGAAGCAGCTTCGCGGCCGCGAGCGGATTACTGACTAAAGCATCCCAGTCCTGGAAAAGACGTTCTTCTTCTTCCACCCGGGAATTAAACATATTGGGATACAGGCAGGCCAACACCGTTTCACGCAGACGGTTCAAATCTTTAACCGGTTTGAGCAGAATATCCTGCACACCTAAACGCAACGCCTTAGCAATATCCGCCATATTTTCGGTGGCCGAGATCACCAGTATCGGTGTCTGATAACCTTCATTACGCAGGTTTTCCACCAGCATTAATCCGTCCATGCGCGGCATCTCAAGGTCGCAGATCATCAGATCAGGCGCCATGCTGGCCATTTTTTCCAGTGCCTCGACGCCATCTTCGGCAAGGGACGTGGTTGCCCCCAGTGAGGTTAACCACGAATCCAGTAGCGATCGGAAAACGGGCTCGTCTTCTACTATCAAAATATGTTTTCCGGCCAATGGCTGTGTCATGGTTCCTCCCCTGGCTGACAGTTACTCAATAGTGGCATGCTATTGGTACTATCGCCTGTCAGATTTTGCTGAAGTAATCAAAAAAGTGCTCAACGTGCTGTACGCACAAAAGGCAACAATTCATCTATTTTCTTTTCGACGGCTAACGAGCCCGCTGCTATGGCGGCCTCAGCCCGGTGGAAATCAAGGGTAGAGATTTGTGGACAATAGGGTTGAATAAGAATATCCGGAGGATCGCCAGCCATACGGTTTCGCTTCAGGCGATTCTCAAGGATTTGAATAGAGGTCGTCATGATTTCAATGGCGTTCGGCGCGGTCACCGCGCGACGGGCGGTCAGGCGCCCTATTCTGCCGCGTAATCGCGCATGCCAGGCAAGTTTCTCTTCTTCCGCGTCATCGCTCTGAAGATTAACCGGCATCAAATCTTGCTGCATAAGGTGTGCGTCGTGCTGTAAATCCACGGCAATAACGATATCCGCCCCCATGGCGCGGGTCAGAGAGATGGGTACAGGATTCACTACGCCCCCATCAACGAGCCAGTAGCCGTTGTGAGGCACAGGCGCCATTAACCCCGGCATGCTACAGGATGCGCGAACGGCAAGATGAATATCCCCTTCAGTGAGCCATAACTCCCTGCCCGTACTGAGGTTGGTTGCAACGGCACCGAAAGGCATTTGGCAGTGGCTGAAGTCAGCGAGGGGCATTATCTTACGAAACTGATTGAACACGCGTTCGCCGCGCAGCAGGCCGCCACGCTGCCAGGAGAGATCCATCAGGCGCAGCACATCCCAGTAACTGAAGGAGCGCACCCAGCTTTCAAGCTCCGGGAGCTTACCGCAGGCGTACGCGGATCCGACCAGCGACCCGATTGAACATCCTGCGACAATATCAACGTCAATCCCCATTTGGTTTAAGGTATTGATAACGCCAATATGTGACCAACCCCGGGCTGCACCTGAGCCCAACGCCAGTCCAATTTTTACCTTTCTCATTAGCCCTGTTTTACTTCCCCTGGATTCCCGACATAGCGTCAACGCACCTGCTCAGTTAACATATTGCTACCTTAAGCGTTTAACGCCTTATTTTTTGTTCCAGGAAGAGAATCGTGTCTCAACTCTGCCCCTGTGGTAGCGCTCTGGAGTATAGCCTATGTTGCCAGCGATATCTTTCTGGCGAGCAGGTTGCACCAGACCCGTCACACCTTATGCGCTCGCGGTATACTGCTTTTGTGATCAAAAACGCAGACTACCTGATTAAAACCTGGCATCCGTCCTGCCATGCTGCCGATTTTCGCCAAGAGATTGAAGCCGGATTTGCCAACACCGTCTGGCTGGGCCTCACCGTCTTTGAAGCCGCTCCCGGCCGCGATGCCAACGAGGGCTATGTCAGTTTTGTCGCCCGCTTTAGCGAACAAAACAAACCCGGCGCCATCATTGAGCGCTCACGGTTCTTAAAGGACAGCGGGCAATGGTATTATATTGACGGCACACGTCCGCAATTTGGTCGTAACGATCCCTGCCCCTGTGGTTCAGGAAAAAAATTTAAAAAGTGTTGCGGCAGTAATGCCTGACAACTCAGACTTCGCAAATACATAAACAGGATTTCCCGGCGATGCAATCATTACAACGTAAAGTTCTGCGCACTATCTGTCCCGATCAAAAAGGGCTGATCGCACGAATTACCAACATTTGCTACAAGCATGAACTGAATATCGTGCAGAACAACGAGTTCGTTGACCACCGTACCGGTCGCTTCTTTATGCGTACCGAACTGGAAGGCATTTTCAACGACACAACCCTGCTTGCCGATCTGGACAGCGCCCTGCCGGAAGGCTCGGTGCGCGAGCTGAACCCGGCGGGCCGTCGCCGCATTGTCATTCTGGTCACCAAAGAGGCGCACTGCCTGGGCGATCTGCTGATGAAAGCCAACTACGGTGGCCTGGACGTCGAAATTGCCGCCGTCATTGGCAACCACGAGACGCTGCGTACGCTGGTAGAACGTTTCGACATTCCGTTTGAACTGGTCAGTCACGAAGGCCATACCCGTGAAGAGCACGACAACCTGATGGCAGCTGCGATTGAAGCGCATAACCCGGACTACGTGGTGCTGGCGAAATATATGCGCGTGCTGACGCCATCCTTCGTGGCGCGCTTCCCGAACAAGATTATCAACATCCACCACTCCTTCCTGCCAGCCTTTATTGGCGCGCGTCCGTATCACCAGGCATACGAGCGTGGGGTGAAGATCATTGGCGCAACCGCGCACTACGTGAATGACAATCTGGACGAAGGTCCAATCATCATGCAGGACGTGATCCACGTGGATCACACCTATACGGCAGAAGATATGATGCGTGCTGGCCGTGACGTTGAGAAGAACGTACTGAGCCGTGCGCTGTATCAGGTACTTGCTCAGCGCGTCTTTGTGTACGGCAACAGAACGATTATTCTTTAATCCCTCGGAAAATGAATTGATTAGCTTTACGCCTTTACGGATAAAAAGCAGGCAAACAGCTTCATTTTCCTAAAGGAATGCTTTACAGGGGCGTCTCATTTGATATGATGCGCCCCGCTTCCAACAGGAAGCAGGCCAGTTAAAAGTATTACCCCGTGGTGGGGTTCCCGAGCGGCCAAAGGGAGCAGACTGTAAATCTGCCGTCATCGACTTCGAAGGTTCGAATCCTTCCCCCACCACCATCTCCAGCTTTACCTCAAAATATGAATTACCCCTGGTGGGGTTCCCGAGCGGCCAAAGGGAGCAGACTGTAAATCTGCCGTCATCGACTTCGAAGGTTCGAATCCTTCCCCCACCACCATCACTTCCAGATTCTTAAGCACTCACTCAAGCACAATGCTCCATATTTCTCGATGCCGGGAGTAATCCTTCCCTGCCTGTTTTCCCCGGTGGCGCTTCGCTTACCGGGGCTACGAATAGGGTCTGTAGGCCGGGTAAGGCGCAGCCGCCACCCGGCATCCGCACGCCCCCCTGGATCGGGGACAAAAAAAACCCCGCAAATGCGGGGTTGTATTAATACAGCGAATCAGCGACGAGCACGCACAACCTGATATTTGCGCGTCAGGTACTCCACCGGCGCACTCCAGATGTGCACCAGGCGAGAGAACGGGAACAGCACAAACAGGGTCATACCCAGCACCAGGTGAACGCGGAAGATAAACGCCACGCCGTCCAGATGCTCAGAAGCGCCCCCGCGGAAGGTCACGACAGACTGTGCCCATCCAACCAGCTTCATCATCTCGCTGCCGTCCATATGCTGCGCAGAGAATGGAATGGTCAGCAGACCAAGCGCACACTGCACCATCAGCAGGGAGAGGATCAGGATGTCCGCTCCGGTCGTGGTAGCCCGCACGCGTGGGCTGAACAGACGTCGTTTCAGCAGCAGCAGACCACCCACCAGGGTCATCACGCCACAGGCGCCGCCGGCAATCATCGCCATCTTCTGCTTCACTTCAATCGGCAGCCACGCTTCGTACATCCAGTGCGGGGTCAGCATCCCCAGGAAGTGGCCGGCGAAAATTCCCAAAATCCCGATGTGGAACAGGTTTGACGCCAGGTTCATCCCTTTACGATCCAGCATCTGGCTGGAGGCAGCACGCCAGGTGTACTGGCCATAGTCATAACGCAGCCAGCTTCCCACCAGGAATACGGTGCCCGCGATATACGGGTAAATGTCAAAGAAGAACATATTCAGGAAGTGCATTAGTGCTGTCCTCCGTTAGAGATATTCAAATATTGCGGAGCCACCGCTCCGGCAAAACGACGCTGATGCGCGGAGATTTCAGATTCGCCACAGCTCTGGTCAGCAAAGAATTTCACCTGCTCTTCTTCCCAGACGGCATCCAGTGCTTGTGGGGTATCGTCACGGGCTTCATCCGCAATTTTTTCCGCCACTTTTTGACTGTCAACCGAGGCGTTAGCCAGTTTCACCAGCAGATCGAACAGGACTGCATAGCTGCTCTCACGTTGCTGGAGACGCGCGCCGAGCAACGCCAGAATGGGAGCAATGTCCTGCAACCCGCCCAGCGCTTCCTCTTTCGGCAACTGCGCCAGATATTCCAGATACAGCGGCAGGTGATCCGGCAGCTCGCGGCTGTCGAGTTGCAAACCGTGCTGCTCGTACTGGCCCATCAGATCCACCATCGCCTGACCACGGTCGCGGGATTCACCGTGAACGTGTTCGAACAGCAGCAGAGACGTGGCACGGCCCCGGTCAAACAGCTGGCTGTAGTCCGCCTGCGCATCAAGAAGATCGCGTGCCAGCAGATCGCGGAGGAAAACGCCCAGCTTCTGGGCATCCTCTTTATCCAGGTTTTCAGATGACGCGAGTGCATCAAAGAGTTCCTGTTGATGCTGCACAAGCGCAGCATCAGGGTACTCGAGCAGACGCGAAACAATGACGAGTTCAATCATTGGTGCGGCTCCGTTTTGCTGGTCACATCCATCGCGTCAATGCGGCGGCTGTTGAACAGGTTGAATTTGCTGTCTGACCCGTGGCAACCGTCGCCAAAGGTAAAGCCACACCCACTTTTCTCCGGGAAGGCCTCGCGAGCCAGTTCACGGTGGCTGCTCGGCACCACGAAACGATCTTCGTAGTTAGCGATTGCCAGATAGCGGTACATCTCCTGCGCCTGCGCTTCGGTCAGACCAACCTCCTCCAGCGCGCGGGTATCGTTAACGCCGTCAACGGTTTCGGCACGTTTGAAGTGACGCATCGCCAGCATACGTTTCAGCGCGAGCAGTACCGGCTGGGTATCCCCTGCGGTGAGCAGGTTGGCCAGATACTGAACCGGGATACGCAGGCTTTCCACGTCCGGCAGAATGCCGTTGCTGCCCAGTTCACCCGCGTCCGCCGCAGACTGAATCGGAGACAGCGGCGGCACGTACCAGACCATCGGCAGCGTGCGGTATTCCGGGTGCAGCGGCAGGGCCAGCTTCCAGTCCATCGCCATTTTGTACACCGGAGACTGCTGTGCGGCATCAATCACGCTCTGCGGAATACCGTCTTTCAGCGCCTGCTCAATAACCTTTGGATCGTTTGGATCGAGGAAGACGTCCAGCTGACGCTGATACAGATCTTTCTCGTTCTCGGTGCTTGCGACATTTTCAATCGCGTCCGCGTCGTACAGCAGCACGCCGAGGTAGCGGATACGACCTACGCAGCTCTCTGAGCAGACGGTCGGCATACCGGCTTCGATACGCGGGTAGCAGAAGATGCACTTCTCAGACTTACCGCTCTTCCAGTTGAAGTAGATTTTTTTGTACGGGCAGCCGGTGATGCACATACGCCAGCCGCGGCACTTGTCCTGGTCGATCAGCACAATGCCATCTTCTTCACGCTTGTAGATGGCGCCGCTTGGGCAGGTCGCCACACACGCCGGGTTAAGGCAGTGTTCGCACAGGCGCGGCAGGTACATCATGAAGGTGTTTTCGAACTGGCCGTACATCGCCTTCTGCATGTTCTCGAAGTTCTGGTCTTTGGCGCGTTTTTCAAACTCGCCGCCCAGAATCTCTTCCCAGTTTGGACCGCTGGTAATTTTGTCCATGCGCTGGCCGGTGATCAGCGAGCGAGGACGGGCGATCGGCTGGTGTTTGCTTTCCGGCGCGTTGTGCAGATTCTGGTAGTCGTAATCAAACGGCTCGTAGTAATCATCAATGCCCGGCAGATGCGGGTTAGCGAAGATTTTTCCCAGCAACATGGCACGGTTACCCATGCGCGGTTGCAGTTTGCCGTTGATTTTACGGATCCAGCCGCCCTTCCACTTCTCCTGGTTTTCCCAGTCGGTCGGGAAGCCGGTGCCCGGCTTACTTTCCACGTTGTTGAACCAGGCGTACTCCATACCTTCACGGCTGGTCCAGACGTTTTTACAGGTGACTGAGCAGGTATGACAGCCGATGCATTTATCCAGATTCAGCACCATGCCGACTTGTGAACGAATTTTCATTTTACGCTCTCCTGTACCTGGTCATTACCTTCGCCATCTAACCAGTTAATATTCTTCATCTTACGTACCACCACGAACTCATCGCGGTTCGATCCTACGGTGCCGTAGTAGTTAAAGCCGTAGGCCAGCTGGGCATAACCACCGATCATGTGGGTCGGCTTCGGCGTAATACGGGTCACGGAGTTGTGAATACCGCCGCGCTGCTCGGTGATCTCAGACCCCGGCAGGTTAACGATACGTTCCTGCGCGTGGTACATCATGGTCATCCCGGCCGGTACACGCTGGCTCACCACCGCACGTGCCGTCAGGGCGCCGTTGCTGTTGAACACTTCGATCCAGTCGTTATCTTCGATACCCAGATCTTTGGCGTCCGCTTCGCTCATCCAGACGATTGGCCCCCCGCGCGACAGCGTCAGCATCAGCAGGTTGTCGCTGTAGGTGGAGTGGATACCCCACTTCTGGTGCGGCGTCAGGAAGTTCAGCGCCTTCTCAGGGTTACCGTTCGATTTCGCGCCCATCACCGCTTTCACGGAGCGGGTGTCGATTGGCGGACGGTAAACCAGCAGGCTTTCACCGAAGTCACGCATCCACTGGTGATCCTGATACAGAGACTGACGGCCAGAAAGCGTGCGCCATGGGATCAGCTCGTGAACGTTGGTGTATCCGGCGTTATAGGACACATGTTCATCTTCGAGGCCAGACCAGGTCGGGCTGGAGATAATCTTGCGCGGCTGGGCCTGAATATCGCGGAAGCGGATTTTCTCTTCCTCTTTATTCTTCGCCAGGTGCGTGTGGTCACGACCGGTAAACTCGCTCAGGGCCGCCCACGCTTTCACCGCCACGTGGCCGTTGGTTTCCGGGGCCAGGGTCAGGATCATCTCTGCCGCATCAATTGCCGTGTTCAGCATCGGCTGGCCTTTCGCCGGGCCGTCTGCTTTGGTGTAATTGAGCTTGCGCAGCAGGTCCATTTCGCTCTGGGTGTTCCAGGCGATGCCTTTACCGCCGTTACCGATCTTCTCCATCAGCGGGCCGATAGAGGTAAAGCGCTCGTAGGTTGCCGGGTAATCGCGTTCAACCGGAATAATGTGCGGCGCGGTCACGCCCGGGATCAGGTCGCACTCGCCTTTTTTCCAGTCCTTCACGTCCAGCGGCTGCGCCAGTTCGGCAGCGGAGTCGTGCTGGATTGGCAGCGTCACCACGTCGGTCTCTTTGCCCAGGTGCCCTACACAGACTTCAGAGAATTTCTTCGCGATGTCTTTGTAGATTTCCCAGTCGCTTTTTGATTCCCATGCCGGGTCAACGGCCGCAGACAGCGGATGAATAAACGGATGCATATCCGACGTATTCATATCGTCTTTTTCGTACCAGGTGGCAGTAGGCAGCACGATGTCGGAGTACAGGCAGGTACTGGACAGACGGAAGTCCAGCGTTACCACCAGATCCAGCTTGCCGTCGAGACCGTTGTCTTTCCACTCCACCTCTTCCGGCTTTACGCCGCCCTGCTTGCCGAGATCTTTACCCTGAATACCGTTTTCGGTACCGAGCAGGTATTTCAGCATGTACTCGTGGCCTTTACCGGAAGAACCCAGCAGGTTAGAGCGCCAGATGAACAGGTTACGCGGATGGTTTTTACCGTTCTCCGGCTGTTCTGCCGCGAAGCGGATTGAGCCGTCTTTGAGGGATTTAACGGTGTAGTCCACCGGTGACATGTCCGCTTTCTTCGCCGCTTCCGCAATACGCAGCGGGTTCGTACCCAGCTGCGGCGCAGACGGCAGCCAGCCCATACGCTCAGCGCGCACGTTGAAGTCAATCAGGTGGCCGCTGTAGCGGGATTTATCCGCCATCGGCGACAGCAGTTCCTGGGCGGTAACCGTCTCGTAGCGCCACTGGCTGGAGTGGTTATAGAAGTAGGAGGTGCTGTTCATGTGACGAGCCGGACGCTGCCAGTCAAGGGCAAACGCCAGCGGTTGCCAGCCGGTCTGCGGACGCAGTTTTTCCTGGCCCACGTAGTGCGCCCAGCCGCCGCCGCTCTGCCCGACGCAGCCGCAGAAGATCAGCATGTTGATCAGGCCGCGATAGTTCATATCGAGGTGATACCAGTGGTTCAGACCGGCACCGACGATGATCATGGAGCGACCGTGGGTTTTGTCGGCGTTTTCCGCAAATTCGCGGGCGATACGGGTGATCTGGGCGCGTGGCACACCGGTGATCTGCTCCGCCCAGGCTGGGGTATAAGCCTTCACGTCATCATAGCTGGTCGCGCAGTTTTCGTCGTTCAGGCCGCGCTCCAGGCCGTAGTTCGCCATGGTCAGATCGTAGACGGTAGTGACCAGAGCAGTAGAACCGTCCGCCAGTTGCAGGCGCTTCACCGGCAGCTTGTGCATCAGAACGTTTTGCAACTCAACCTTGTTGAAGTGCTCGGAACCTTCACCACCAAAGTACGGGAAGCCGACATCGGCGATCTCATCCTGGCTGCCCAGCATGCTGAGACGCAGCTCCGTCTCTTCACCCGTGGTGCCGTTACGCTGCTCCAGGTTCCATTTGCCTTTTTCGCCCCAGCGGAAGCCGATAGAACCGTTTGGCGCCACCAGCTCGCCGTTGCTGTTGCAGGCGACCGTTTTCCACTCCGGGTTGTTTTCCTGACCCAGCGCATCCACCAGATCCGCGGCACGCAGCATACGGCCTGCGGCGTAATAGCCGTCACGCTCTTCGAGCATCACCAGCATTGGCATGTCGGTATAGCGACGCACGTAATCGGTGAAATACTGGCTTGGCTTGTCGAGGTGGAATTCACGCAGCATGACGTGGCCCATCGCCAGCGCCATTGCGGCATCGGTACCCTGTTTCGGCGCCAGCCACAGGTCGCACAGTTTGGCGATTTCGGCGTAGTCCGGGGTCACGGCGACGGTTTTGGTCCCTTTGTAACGTACTTCGGTAAAGAAGTGCGCATCCGGGGTACGGGTCTGCGGAACGTTAGAGCCCCAGGCGATGATATAGCTGGAGTTGTACCAGTCAGCGGACTCCGGCACGTCGGTCTGCTCGCCCCAGGTCTGAGGCGACGCTGGCGGCAGGTCGCAGTACCAGTCGTAGAAGCTCAGGCAGGTACCGCCGATGAGTGACAGGTAGCGCGCGCCGGAGGCGTAAGAGACCATCGACATCGCCGGGATTGGCGAGAAGCCTGCCACACGGTCAGGACCGTAGGTTTTCACGGTGTAGACGTTAGAAGCCGCAATCAGCTCGTTCACCTCTTTCCAGGAAGAACGAACGAAACCACCGCGACCACGCGCCTGTTTGAAGCTTTTCGCTTTGTCGGCATCTTCAATAATGGAGGCCCAGGCATCAACCGGATCGCTGTGCTGCACTTTCGCTTCACGCCACATTTTCATCAGGCGTTTACGCATCAGCGGGTATTTCAGACGGTTGGCGCTGTAGAGATACCAGGAGTAGCTGGCCCCACGCGGGCAGCCGCGCGGCTCGTGGTTCGGCATATCCGGACGGGTACGCGGATAATCGGTCTGCTGCATTTCCCAGGTCACCAGACCGTTTTTAACGAAAATCTTCCAGCTACATGAGCCAGTGCAGTTTACGCCGTGGGTAGAACGGACAACTTTGTCATGCTGCCAGCGTTGACGGTAACCGTCTTCCCAGTCCCGGTTGGTATCCAGAACCTGGCCGTGCCCATCGGCAAAAGTTTCACCCTTCTGTTTGAAGTAGCGAAACCGGTCCAAAAATTTGCTCATCGGGTATCTCCTGTGTGGAGCCTGTGGCTCTCTAAATCGACATTGCTGATTTGCAGCGAAGGTAACGCTATGAAAGATGGTGAGAATTGATAACGATCAAGACGAAGGGGGACTCTGAGGGGGGGTATTAGATCAAATACCACCAAAGCGGTAGTCGTTAATATTTTTTAACTTTATGATTTATATGGATATATTTTATTTATCGTACAATAAGCGAGGCAAAATTTAACATCTTAGGTATTAAGGGGTAGAAACACCTGTAAAGCGATGGCGATCACAGCGTTACCTGCGTATGACCACAGGAAAAGCTATTAGTATGTTGTAACTATTTAGCGATTAAAAAAAGCGCGGCACTCAGGCCGCGCAAACGGATAATCAAGCTTACTTGTTTTTCTTGGTATTACGGCCATATACCAGCCAGGTGATGACCACGCAGGCGATATAGAAGACGAGGAATATTTTCATCGCACCCGCCGGAGAGCCCGTCAGATCCAGTGAGATACCGAACGCTTTTGGAATAAAGAAGCCGCCAATCGCGCCAATCGCAGAGATAAACCCAAGCGCCGCAGCGGTATCGGTGGCGGCTTCACGCATTGCCTGCTCGTCGCTCCCACCCTGCGCTTTGACGCGGTCCATGGTCAGCTTGCGGAAGATGACAGAGATCATCTGGAAAGTAGACGCACTGCCCAGCCCGGCGGTCAGGAACAGCACCATGAATACGCCGAAGAAGGCAAAGAAGTTACCCCCCTCACCACCCGCAGGCAGCGTCAGGAACAGCAGCGCACAGAAGATGGCCATCACAACAAAGTTCACCAGCGTAACGCGCGTTCCCCCCAGACGGTCGGAGATCATCCCGCCCAGCGAACGTGCCAGCGCGCCGATAAACGGACCGAAGAAGGCAAACTGAAGGATCTGCACGTCCGGGAACTGGGTTTTAGACAGCATGGCAAAGCCTGCGGAGAAACCGATGAACGAGCCGAAGGTCGCCAGATACAGCAGCGCCATCACCCACAGGTGGCCACGCTTCAGCACAGGCAGCTGCTCGCTCAGTGACGCTTTGGACGCGGACAGATCGTTCATGAAGAACCACGCCGCCAGGGTAAAGACCACCAGGAACGGTACCCAAATCCAGGAGGCGTTTTGCAGGAACAGCACGGAACCGTCGGGCTGCGTCACACCGCCGCCGCCAAAGGCCGCAAAGATGGAGACAGAGATCGCCAGCGGGGCAATCAGCTGCATCACGCTCACGCCCATATTACCGAGGCCGCCGTTAATGCCCAGCGCACCACCCTGCTTCGCTTTCGGGAAGAAGAAGCTGATGTTTGCCATACTGGACGCAAAGTTCGCCCCCGCAAAACCGCACAGCAGAGAGATAATCACGAATACGCTAAACGGTGTGGAGGTATCCTGCACCGCAAAACCGAGCCACACGCACGGTACGATCATGATCCCGGTACTGAAAGCCGTCCAGCGACGACCACCAAAGACCGGCACCATAAACGCGTAAGGAACGCGCAGCAGTGCGCCTGAAAGCGACGGCAACGCGGTCAACATAAACAGCTGATCGGTGGTAAAGGTAAAGCCCACTTTTGGCAGGTTAACCGCAACCGCACTAAACAACATCCAGACGCAAAACGCCAGTAACAGACATGGAACGGAAATCCACAGATTACGACTTGCTACACGGTGGCCGCGCTGTTGCCAGAACGCCGGATCCTCTGGACGCCAGTCTGTAATAACGGCACCAGTTTCCCTTTCGGGAGCGGAAGAGTGACTCATAGACACCTCTGATTCTCGAATGATGCTGCAAACATTAGGGCTTTAGAGCGGCGGTAAGTTGATATAAATCAAAGGAAAAGTGGGAGGTTTTGCGGCGAAAAAAAAGCCATCACACTTAATGAGTAGATGCAAAACGTAAAAAAGGTGTGGTTTTTCACGGTGCTGACGCATCCCTGCTTCGTCCACCCACTAACCGTTACCCCTCTGGCAATTTAGAGGTAATCCTTTATTGGTATGGGTATACTCCAGGGTATGCACCAGAATAGCGCCATTCCTGCAATCAGGTCACGTCAGGAGCCCGGCAACTCTATGTTAAAAAGATGTTTATCTCCGCTGACGCTGGTTAACCAGCTGGCGCTTATTGTTCTGCTGTCCACCGCTATCGGTGTGACCGGCATGGCTATTTCTGGCTGGCTGGTACAGGGTGTACAGGGTAACGCGCATGCCATCAACGAGGCAGGCTCGCTACGTATGCAGAGTTACCGGCTGCTGGCGTCGGTGCCGCTGACGCAGGCTGACCAACCGCTTATCGACGAAATGGAGCGTACCGCATTCAGCCCTGAACTGGAAAGAGCCGCCATCCGTGACGGTCAGAAATCTCAGCTTAAGGCGCTTCAGGGCTACTGGCATACCCAGCTGGAGCCTGGGTTAAAGCGGGCGGAAGACCGGGAAACGGTCGCCCGGGACGTCGCCGGGTTTGTGTCACGCATCGATCATCTTGTCTCCTCATTCGATCGCACCACAGAGTTACGCATTGACCGTGTGGTGATGGTTCACCGCGCAATGGCGCTGTTTATGGGTTTGCTGCTGATTTTCACGGTTATCTGGCTGCGCGCGCGGTTGCTTAACCCCTGGAAACAGCTCCTGGCGATGGCCCGCGCCGTCACACAGCGCGATTTTACACAGCGCACGCACATCAGCGGGCGCAACGAAATGGCGATGCTAGGCGAGGCGCTCAACACCATGTCGGCAGAGCTATCAGAAAGCTACGCGGTACTGGAACAACGCGTCCAGGAGAAAACCGCCGGGCTTGAGCAGAAAAACGAGATCCTCTCTTTCCTCTGGCAGGCGAACCGTCGCCTGCATATGCAGGTCCCGCTTTGCGAACGTCTCTCGCCGGTACTGAACGGCCTGCAAAATCTGACTCTGCTCCGCGATCTTGAGCTTCGGGTTTACGACGTTGAAGATGAGGAAAACCATCAGGAATTTACCTGTCAGTCGGACATCTCCTGCGACGATAAAGGGTGTCATCTGTGCCCGCGCGGCTTGCCGCCACTTACCACCAGCGGCACGACCCTCAAGTGGCGGCTGATGGACAGCCATACCCAGTACGGTATTTTGCTGGCCACCCTGCCCGCCGGACGTCACCTGAGCCACGACCAGCAGCAGCTGGTCGATACGCTTGTTGAGCAGCTTACGGCCACGCTGGCGCTCGACCGCCACCAGGAGAAACAGCAGCAGCTGATCGTGATGGAGGAGCGTGCCACCATCGCCCGCGAGCTTCACGACTCCATCGCCCAGTCCCTCTCCTGCATGAAGATGCAGGTGAGCTGCCTGCAAATGCAGGATGAAGGCATGCCCGAGAGCAGCAAACAGCTGCTCAGCCAGATCCGCAACGAGCTTAACACCTCGTGGATTCAGCTTCGCGAGCTGCTGACCACCTTCCGTTTGCAGCTCACAGAGCCGGGGCTGCGCCCTGCGCTGGAATCCAGCTGTCAGGAGTTTAGCGCCCGGCTGGGCTTCCCGGTGAAGCTGGATTACCAGCTGCCACCGCGTTTTGTCCCCTCTCACCAGGCGATCCACTTGCTGCAAATTGCCCGCGAAGCCCTGAGCAACGTGCTCAAGCATGCCGAGGCGACGGCCGTCACGGTCACCGTCAGCTGCCAGGATAATCAGGTGAAGCTCAGGGTTCAGGATAACGGCCGCGGCGTGCCGGAAAATGCCGAACGAACGAACCACTATGGTTTAATTATTATGCGAGACCGCGCGCAAAGCCTGCGCGGTGATTGCCAGGTTCGCCGGGGAGAGTCAGGTGGCACCGAAGTTGTGGTCACCTTTATACCCGAAAAGCCCCTCATAACTGCTCAAGGAGAAAACCATGACTAATCAGGAACCGGCATCTATCCTGTTGATTGACGATCATCCGATGCTGCGCACTGGCGTTAAACAGCTTGTCAGCATGGCGCCAGATATCACCGTCGTCGGGGAAGCCAGTAACGGCGAACAGGGTATTGAACTTGCCGAATCGCTCGATCCTGATTTGATCTTGCTCGATCTCAACATGCCGGGCATGAATGGCCTGGAAACCCTCGACAAGCTGCGGGAGAAATCCCTCTCTGGCCGGGTGGTGGTCTTCAGTGTCTCAAACCATGAAGAAGACGTGGTCACCGCCCTCAAGCGAGGGGCAGACGGCTATCTGCTGAAAGATATGGAGCCGGAAGATCTGCTTAAGGCGCTGCAACAGGCTGCCGCAGGCGAGATGGTGCTGAGTGAAGCGTTAACGCCGGTACTGGCCGCCAGCCTGCGTGCGAACCGCGCCACGTCTGATCGTGACGTCAGCCAGTTGACCCCGCGCGAGCGTGACATTCTGAAGCTGATTGCCCAGGGGCTGCCGAACAAAATGATCGCCCGCCGTCTGGACATCACCGAGAGCACGGTCAAAGTGCATGTCAAACACATGCTGAAAAAAATGAAGTTAAAATCCCGCGTCGAAGCCGCCGTCTGGGTGCATCAGGAGCGCATTTTTTAACTTACTCATCCGGCAGCAACTTCCACCGTGGATCGTCGGCAGGCATTGCGACGAGCGGTTGCACCACGGAAAGCGTGATCTCATTGGAGGAGACACGCTGCCCATCCTTATCTTCCACCACGGCCGTAAGCCGCCATGTATTTTTCGCCCCTTCCGAATCATCCCATGCAGGCATGATCACACTCCAGCCATCGCTGCTGTTGCCGTTTACCGGTGAGGTCAGGCTGAGCGCCTGGGTATCACCCAGCCAGTGGATCTGCCGGATACCGTGCGTGCTGCGAATTTGCAGCTTCAGCATCACCGTTTCGCCTGGCTTAAGATCCCACGGCGGCGTGGCCAGATATACCGAGAGGGTTTTGCGCTGACGGAATTCCATCACGGGCAGATTATCGCGATCGGGTGAATCATAGCGGCTGCCCCGCAGCGAGCGCGTCGCCGCCACTTCCCCGGCGGAAAGCTGTTTCGCCAGCGGCACGCCAAAACGATAGTTGAGCTTCAGCCCGAGGTTATTCTGGCTAACGCCGCTCTCCCCCTGCTTATGGGCAGCCGTCAGGGTGACCAGCGGTACGGGGGTATAGTTCAGCCCCAGGTTGACCGCAACCGGGTTGTGATACCCCGTACCGCTGTTAAACAGATCGACGTTATCGCCAAAATACTGTTCAAAGCTGACGCTGGTGTTCAGGTGGTGAAACCAGGGAAGCCAGGCTTTGGCCGTTACGTCGTATCCGCGCGCCATGCGCTGCTCGCGGATGTCGGAACGCGGCTGCCAGCCAGCGAACGGCTGGTAGTAATTGGCCGACAGGCGCAGGTTTTCACCCCACGCCTCTGCGCCCAGCCCGGCACGTTGCAGGTTGTCTTCCAGCAGGTTGTCGTAAAAAGTGTTGTAGCCCAGCAGCCAGTTTCCGGCAACCCAGCGCTGACCTGCCCCGACGTTACTCACCAGCCCGTCTGTCTGCTGCGTCAACCCAAGCTGGCTCCAGCTCAGATAGCGGGTATTGTCGTTCCAGGGGATAAACCAGCTTCCGCTGCTGCCGTTAAAGTTGCCGTCGTCATCCACCAGCACATTGACGTTGGCGTTTCCCCAGGGTGAAAGCCAGGATTCAATCTGCTCGTTGACTTCCCCGCTCACGGCATCCCGCACCTTGCCAAACGCGAACTGTCGCGCCTGCTGCCCGGCCGTCAGGCCGTTATCGGTCATACTGGCTTCACCGAAGGCCTTAGCCATTTCAGCCAGATGCTTTTCGCCTTCGCTGGTCGGTTGCGCCATGCCGAGATCCGGCAGACTATCGCCGTTGTTATCAAACGGATTTTGCGCCTGCTGCACGAAGGATTTCGGCGCACCATGAACGGCTCCAGCCGTAAAAAGGGGGAGTAACAGCAAAAAACGGATGCGGGACGATACAGCCTTCAACGTCGTCAATCAGAACCTGTGTTTATGAACAAACACTTATTATGTTAACGCCATAAGCCCTGAAAACCAGTCTTAAGAGAAATTTCAGGAATATCCTGAAAAGATTTGTCGGGTGGCGGCTTCGCCTTACCCGACCTACAAATTCGTACCGGTGCGAAGCCGCCACCCGACGCCCTTTCACTATTATCCCAACAGCGCTTTCAGCTCCGGCACGCAGGAACCACAGTTCGTGCCGCAGCGCAGCTTCACGCCCAGCGCTGGGGCAGAATCACAGCCTCCGGCTATTGCCTTACGTATCGTATTTTCACCCACGCTGAAGCAGCTACAGATAATTCGCCCGGGATCGGCATCTTCGTCCGGCCGTTGCCCGTGCAGCAGCGCATGGCGTTCAGCAAGTTGGACGGGCGCAGCAGCAAAGGCTTCTTCAATAAACGCATGCGCCAGCGCCGGCAGCGTATGGCCCTCCCAGTAGCCCAGCATCAGCTCACCGTGATGCCAGGCGAGCACGCTGCTGCGTTCTCCCGTCTGTGCCACCTGTAACTGCCAGCCCCGACCGCTGGCGTACGCCATGATCCACGACAGCAACGGCTGCTCCCCCGCCACCGTCAGACGTGAGGCTTTACGCCACCAGCAGACCGACGGCGGTAGCGCTGGCAGCTCGCGGGCATACAGTTCACCCTGCCAGGCGGGTAGCCAGGGCATGATCCTCACCGCGGTTTGTTTACTCTCCGGCTGGCCGGACCCGGCATCAACCCGCCCTTCCACCAGCGCATTGACCTTACCCTGCCTGGCAAATTGCGCGTTCCAGTGCATCGGCGCAAACAGCTCGCCTGCACGCTGCGCGGTGGAGATACGTACTCTGGCAACCATCACTCCGCGCGGGGAGCTTACCCGCGCCAGCTGGCCGTCAGTCAGCCCGGCGCGCGCCGCATCGGTTGCGTTCATCTCAACAAAAGGCTCATCGATATGCTGCATCAGACGCGGAACATACCCCGTGCGCGTCATGGTGTGCCACTGATCGCGGATCCGCCCGGTATTCAGTATCAAGGGGTACAATTCGTCGACGCCTGCCCCATGCGGGGAGGGGTCAACCGGAACAAGCGTTCTTTGCGGGAAATCACCGGCATGCCACTGATACGGCGCCAGCTCGTCCCACGCCTCTCGCGACAGCGACGCCAGTTCGCGCAGGTTTAGCGCCCGTTCGCCGTTATTTTCAAACGCCGTTAGCGCCGCATGTTCACAAAATATCTCCTGAGGGTGTTCCCAGGCGAAGGCATCGCCATAACCGAGCTGGTCTGCGATCCGGGCGATGATCCACCAGTCCGGTCTGGCCTCGCCCGGCGCAGGCAGAAAGGCGCGCTGGCGGGAGATACGGCGTTCTGAATTGGTCACCGTGCCGTTTTTCTCGCCCCAGCCCAGGGCGGGAAAACGGATATGGGCAAACCGGCTGGTGTCCGTCTCCTGCATCACCTCAGATACCATGACCAGCGGGCAGGCCGCCAGCGCCTGGCACACCGCGTGGCTGTCGGGAAGTGACACGGCAGGGTTGGTGCCCATGATCCACACCGCCTTCACCTCGCCGCGGGCAATGGCGTCAAACAGTTCCACCGCCATCAGGCCCGGGGTCTGCGCCAGCCGTTCCGTTCCCCAGAAACGCGCCACGCGCGAGAGATCGTCCGGCTCGAAGTTCATGTGCGCCGCCAGCTGGTTCGCCAGTCCCCCCACTTCCCGCCCGCCCATGGCATTTGGCTGTCCGGTCAGCGAAAACGGGCCGCAGCCAGGGCGGTTGAACTTTCCGCTGGCAAGATGCACGTTAATGATGGCGTTGCACTTGTCGCTGCCGCTGGAGGACTGGTTGATCCCCATGGTGTAGAGCGTGATCGCGCGTGGCGCGGTGACAAACCAGTCGTAGAAGGTGCCAATCTCGTCTGAAGGCAGATCGCAAAACGCCGCCACGCGAGGGATCGGCCACTCGCCGCGCCCCTGAATCAGATTGAGCAACCCCACAAACAGCCCGGCGTCACTGCCGGGTCTGAGCGCGAGGTGGAGATCGGCGATATCGCAGGTGGCGGTTTTACGCGGATCGATCACGACCACTTTCATCTGCGGATTGTTGTGTTTTGCCTGCACCAGCCGCTGATACAGCACCGGATGCGTCCAGGCCGCGTTCGAGCCAACGAGTACCACCAGATCGCTGTTTTCCACGTCCTCGTAGCTGCACGGCACCACGTCTTCACCGAAGGCGCGTTTGTAGCCCACCACCGCCGATGACATGCACAGCCGCGAGTTGGTATCAATGTTCGCCGCCCCGATAAAGCCTTTCATCAGCTTGTTGGCGGCATAGTAATCCTCGGTCAACAGCTGGCCGGAGGCATAAAACGCCACCGCCTGCGGCCCCCATTCGTTGATGATGTTCCGCAGCCGCTCGCCCGCTTCGCCCAGCGCCTGCGGCCATGCCACCTCCCGGCCATCGACAACCGGGCGCAGCAGTCGTCCCTGTAGCCCCGTGGTTTCCCCAAGGGCAGATCCTTTTACGCACAGACGACCGAAATTCGCCGGATGAGTTTCATCCCCCCGAATGCTCACCTTTTCACCGTCTGCGCTGGCGACCACGCCGCAGCCCACCCCGCAGTAAGGGCACGTTGTCCGGGTTTCCGTCATGAGGCCTCCGCGCGCATCACCAGCTCTTCATTTCCAACCCACACCTTGCCGTTTTCGATTTTTACCGGCCAGGCACGCACCGCAGGCGCCCCGCTCTCAGCCTGACACCCGTCGCGCAGACGAATACGTTGCTTGTAGAGCGGCGAGATCACCACCGGTTCCCCCGCCGCATCGCCGAGGATGCCGCGTGAAAGCACGTTCGCGCGGCTGCCCGGCTCCCGATCGTCGAGGGCATAAACGGTTTTGCCAAAGCGGAACAACGCAATCGGTTTGCGCCCAAGATGCGCGCCAATGCCCGCCTGCTCCGGGATCTCGTCGATATTACAAATTTCCTGCCAGCGCTTGTTCTCCTCCGCGGCGGGGACGTTCACCGCGGTGCGGAACAGCGCCAGGCGGTCAGGATCGTTAAGGGTGGTTTGCCATTCGCACTGGTAGGTCTCCACCACCCGGGCCATCTCCTGCTCCAGCTCAAGGGCGATCCCCAGGCTGTCGTTGAGGATCACCTCGCGCAGATAGTCGAGGCCGCCTTCCAGGTTATCCATCCAGGTACTGGTGCGTTGCAGACGATCTGCCGTGCGAATGTAGAACATCAGGAAACGGTCAACGGTGCGGATCAGCGTTTCGTCGTCCAGATCGCTGGCGAAGAGATCCGCGTGGCGCGGCTTCATCCCGCCGTTGCCGCACAGATAGAGGTTCCAGCCTTTGTCCGTGGCAATCACCCCTACGTCTTTGCTCTGCGCCTCTGCGCACTCACGGGTACAGCCGGAGACCGCCATTTTGATTTTGTGCGGCGCGCGCAGCCCCTTGTAGCGGTGCTCCAGCCTGACCGCGAGGCCGGTGGAATCCTGCACGCCGTAGCGGCACCAGGTCGACCCGACGCAGGATTTCACCGTGCGCAGGGATTTCCCGTAAGCATGTCCGGTCTCAAACCCGGCCTCCACCAGCGCCTGCCAGATTTCCGGCAACTGTTCTAGCGTGGCGCCAAACAGGTCAATACGCTGCCCGCCGGTAATTTTGCTGTAAAGGCTATAGCGTTTCGCGATCTGGCCGATGGCGATCAGCCCATCAGCCGTCACTTCCCCGGCGGGCATGCGCGGCACGATGGAATAGGTCCCGTCCTTCTGGATGTTGGCGAAATAGCGGTCGTTGGTGTCCTGCAACGGCAGATGCGCCGGTTTCAGCAGATACTCGTTCCAGCAGGAAGCCAATACCGATCCCACCAGCGGCTTACAGATCTCGCACCCGTGTCCCTGACCGTAGCGGCTGATAAGCTGGTCGAAGGTGCGGATATGGTTGACGCGCACCAGGTGATAAATCTCCTGACGCGAGTACGGGAAGTGTTCGCAGATATCCTTTTTCACCTCCACGCCCTGCTCTGCAAGCTGGAACTCCATCACCTGCTTCACCAGCGCGCTACAGCCTCCGCAGCCGGTCGCCGCTTTGGTGCACTGCTTAACGGCGCCGATATCCGTCGCACCCGCGCTTACCGCCTGGCAGATATCCCCTTTGCTGACGTTATGACACGAACAGATCTGCGCGCTTTCCGGCAGCGCCGCCACGCCCAGCGCTTTCGGCGCGCTGCCTGACGATACGGGTAAGATCAGCGTTTCCGGTTCTTTTGGCAGGCTGATGCCGTTGAGCATCATCTGCACCAGCGTGGCGTATTCGCTGGCATCGCCCACCAGCACGCCACCCAGCAGGGTTTTGCTGTCGTGGCTGACCACAATCTTTTTGTAGATTTGCTGCGGCCCGTGCGTCCACTGGTAGCTCAGCGCGCCCGGCGTGCGCCCGTGGGCATCGCCAAACGACGCCACATCCACGCCCAGCAACTTGAGTTTGGTACTCATATCCGCGCCGGTGAAGCGCTTCTCCTCACCCGCCAGCACAGCGGCGGCCACGCGCGCCATCTGGTAGCCCGGTGCCACCAGGCCAAAGATTTTCCCCTCCCACAGCGCGCATTCACCGATGGCAAGCACATCCGGATCCGAGGTCCGGCAGCCGTCGTCAATGCAGATCCCGCCGCGCTCGCCGACAGCCAGCCCGCTGCTGCGCGCCAGCGCGTCCTGCGGCCGAATACCGGCAGAGAAGACCACCATGTCCGTTTCCAGCTGTTCACCATCGGCAAAGCGCAGCACCAGCCCGTCGTCTGCGGTGGCAATCTCCGTCGTCGATTTACTGGTGTGTACCCCTACGCTCAGCGCCTCAATTTTCTTACGCAGCATTGCCGCGCCGTCGCTGTCGAGCTGCACCGCCATCAGGTTAGGCGCAAACTCCACCACGTGGGTTTCCAGCCCGAGCTGCTTAAGCGCATTCGCAGCCTCCAGCCCCAGCAGGCCGCCGCCAATTACCACGCCGCGGCGAGAGCCTGCCGCATGGGCCGCAATGTTGTCCAGATCGTCGAGGGTGCGGTAGACAAAACAACCCGGCAGATCGTTGCCCGGAACGGGTGGTACGAACGGGTACGAGCCGGTCGCCAGCACCAGCTTGTCCCAGTGAGTCTCATGGCCACTGGCGGTACGCACTACGTGTGCATCACGATCGATAGCGACGATCTGCTGCGAGAGGCGCAGCTCAATGCCGTTATCGGCAAAGAACTCCCCCGCCACCAGCGAGAGCGAGTCCGCGCTGCGTCCGCCAAAATATTCCGACAGATGCACGCGGTCATAGGCCGCATAGCGCTCTTCGCCAAAAACAATAATCTGATATTGCTGATGCAAATTGCGGTTAACGCAGTCTTCGAGGAAATGATGGCCGACCATACCGTGCCCAACCACCACCAGAGTAGGTTTTGTCATAGCGTTCTGTCCTGCAACCTGCGGTTGCGTTGTGAAACGATCGAACAGCCAGTCCGCGTGGGCGGGCGCAGCCGTTGCCAGTAAATCGGTAAAGGTTGCCGCGCTGCGGCAGTCACCCAGCAGCAGCACGCCAGCCAGCGCCCCCTGATGGATCAGTAAACGTCGATAGTGACGGGTCAGCGGGTCCCATGAACTCCAGACCACATCGTCCGCCTGCGCCGTCGCGCGTCCGAGGCTGAACAGCTCCACGCCGGTTACCTTAAGGCACACGCCGTTGTCGGTCAGGGTAAACGGCGCGGTGACCTCCCCGGCCAGCCGCGCGGCAAGAATATCCGCCTGCGCCAGACAGGGGGCCACCAGGCCAAACGTCTGGCCGTCAATTTCGCAGCACTCGCCGATGGCGTAGATATCCGGCACGGAGGTTTGCATCTGCTGATCCACCACGATGCCGCGCGCGCAGCGAATGCCGCTGGCTTTTGCCAGCGCGACGTTGGGCTGCACGCCCGTGGCCAGCACCACGCGCGTGGCGGCGATGCGGCGTCCGCCGAGCAACGTCACGGCATCGTCAGTGATGGCCGTGATGCCGGAGGCGAGTTCACAGCGTACGCCCCGCTTCGCCAGCGCCTCGTCAAGCAGCAGTCCCGCCTGCTGATCCAGCTGCTGTTCCATCAGCCACGTGCCGCGATGGATAAGCGTGACGTTGTCACCGTTTCGCGCCAGCGCTGCCGCTGCCTCCACGCCGAGTACGCCGCCGCCCAGCACTACCGCCGGCCCGGAGATATTCTGGATGGCGCGGGTCTCTGCCAGGGTGCGAAAGGTGAACACATGCGGTGCATCGCCGCCGGGGATCGGCGGCACTACAGGGGTAGACCCGGTGGCAAACACCAGCGCATCCCAGCCCAGCGTGCGAGCAGAGGTATGCACTTCACGCGCGTTGACGTCTACTGCGAGCGCCTTTTCTCCTCGCAGCACCGTCACGCCTCGTGCCGTGTACCAGTCTTCATCGTGCAGACAGATGTGCTCCGCCTGCTTTTCGCCACCCAGCACCGGTGAAAGCTGGATGCGGTTGTACGCCTGCTCAGGCTCGTCACCGATGACGGTGATAGCGAAACGACCGGGAACACGCCCGGTGAGCGACGCAATCAGCCGGGTTGCCGCCATACCATTACCGATAATGACCAGTCGCATCGTGCCCCCTCATTACGCCGCTTTCGGCTGTTTTTCGTAGAGGAAATGGAGGATCTGCTGGCGCATGTGGTGATAGCGGCTGTCATCCGCCAGCTGCACCCTGTTGCGCGGGCGCGGCAGATCGACGCGCAGGATCTCACCCACGGTGGCCGCCGGGCCGTTGGTCATCATCAGTACGCGGTCAGAGAGCAGTACCGCCTCGTCCACATCGTGGGTGATGAGCACGATGGTGGTGTTCAGCGCCTGCTGGATCTGCATCACCGAATCCTGAAGATGGGCGCGCGTCAGCGCATCGAGCGCGCCAAACGGCTCATCCATCAGCAGCACTTTCGGCTTCATTGCCAGCGCCCGGGCAATCCCGACGCGCTGCTTCATACCGCCGGAGATCTCCCCGGGGCGCTTATGCAGCGCGTGGCCCATCTGCACCCGGTCGAGGTTGTGCTCAATCCACGCTTTGCGCTCGGCCTTACTCATGGTGTGACGGAAAACCTGATCCACCGCCAGCGCCACGTTGTCGAAGCAGGTCAGCCACGGCAGCAGCGAATGGTTCTGGAACACCACCGCACGCTCTGGCCCCGGCCCGGCGATTTCGCGGTTGTCACAAATCAGCCCGCCTTCTGTCGGCAGCGTGATCCCGGCGATGAGATTCAGCAGCGTCGATTTGCCGCAGCCGGAGTGACCAATCAGGCTGACGGTTTCGCCCTCGTGGATATCAAAAGAGACGTTTTGCAGCGCCAGAAACTCGCCGCTGGCGGTGGAAAAACGCTGGCTCACGGCCTGGACCTGAATTAACGGTTTCATGTTCACTCCTTATTTTTCCTGCCAGCTAAAGCGACGGGCGATCAGCATCAGCCCCTGCTCCAGCAGCAACCCGACCACGCCAATGATGACGATGGCGATGAGAATGTTTTCGACGTTGAGGTTGTTCCACTCATTCCAGATCCAGAAGCCAATGCCTAAACCTCCGGTGAGCATCTCGGCGGCGACAATCACCAGCCAGGCAATGCCAATGGAAAGACGTACCCCGGTCAGCACCGCAGGCAGCACGGCGGGGAAAAGAATGCGGCGCATGATGGTCCACTCTGAGAGTTGCAACACCCGGGCCACGTTGAGGTAGTCCTGCGGAATACGGCGTACCCCTTCAGCGGTGTTGATCACCATCGGCCAGATAGAGCAGATAAAAATGGTCCAGCTCGATGCAGGCTCCGCTTTCTGGAACAGCAGCAGGCCGATAGGCAGCCAGGCCAGCGGGCTGACCGGACGCAGGAGCGCGATCAGCGGGTTGAACATGCGCGAGAAAAAGGTGAAGCGGCCAATCAAAAAGCCCAGCGGAATGCCCGCCATCGCTGCCAGACCGAAGCCGATGGCGACGCGCTGCAACGACGCCAGCACGTTCCAGCCAATGCCCATATCGTTTGGCCCGTCGCGATAAAACGGATCGGCAAACAGGGTCATGGCCGAATCGAGCGTGCTGAGCGGCGTCGGAAAGCCTTTACTGTTTATCGCTGCCAGCTGCCAGAGCACCACCAGCAGGCCGAGACCGAGCAGCGCCGGGATGACGCGCTGTAAAAAATCATTCATCCGACGCGTAAACGCTGGCGCACGACGGCGAACCTGTAGCGGAGGCAGGACAATCACTTCCCCGCTCTCTGACGTCTCTTGTGGTTTTGTATTTTGCAGATGCTGCATACTCAGGCCCCTTTACGGTGAATGGCGAAGCGGTTGGCGTACCCTTCCGGATCGGTGCCGTTCCAGACGGTGCCGTCCATCAGGGTGCTGCTGCGATATGGTGATGACGGTGTGGACATGCCGCCCACGGCGGTCGCGGCATCCTGCCAGACCGCGGTCTGGTTAATGCGCTGTGCAATGCCCGCGTAATCCGGCGCGGCGTTGAGCAAGCCCCAGCGGCGGAACTGGGTTAAGAACCACATCCCGTCTGAGAGATACGGGTAGCTCACGGCACCCTCGTTGAAGAAACGGATCGGGTGCGCATCCTGCCAGCGCTGACCGACCCCGTTGTCGTACTCGCCAAGCATACGTCCGGTGAGATACTGTTCCTTGCAGTTGAGCCAGGCGCGGCGCGAGAGGATCTGCGCGGTTTCGCGTTTGTTTTCCGCTGACGCCTCGATCCAGCGCGCGGCTTCCATCACGGCGCTCACCAGCGCCCGTGCGGTGTGCGGATTTTTCGCCACCCAGTCGCGTCGGGTGCCGAGGATTTTTTCCGGGTGATCGGCCCAGATGGACTGCGACGTGGCGGCGGTAAATCCGATGCGGTCGTTAATCGCCCGCGCGTTCCACGGCTCGCCGACGCAAAACCCGACCATGTTGCCAATGCGCATGTTCATCACCATCTGCGGCGGCGGCACCACCACGGTGCGCACGTCGTCAAACGGGTTAATCCCCGCGCTGGCCAGCCAGTAGTAGAGCCACATGGCGTGCGTTCCCGTCGGGAAGGTATGCGCGAAGGTGTAGGTTCCCGGCGCCTGCTGCGCAATCAGCTTTTTCAGCCCGTCGAGGTCACGAACGCCCTTCTTCGCCAGATCGCTGGAGAGCGTAATGGCCTGACCGTTCTGGTTGAGGGTCATCAGGTTCGCCATCTGCTGCGGCTTGCCCGCGATACCCAGCTCCAGACCGTACAGCAGGCCGTAAAGAATGTGCGCGGCGTCCAGTTCGCCCGCCACCAGCTTGTCGCGCACCGCCGCCCAGCTCGCCTCTTTGGTCGGCACAATAGTAATGCCGTGTTTTTTATCGAACCCCTTCAGGGCCGCGATAACCACGGGCGCGCAGTCGGTCAGGGGGATAAACCCGATACGCACGGTATCCTGCTCCGGCTTATCTGACCCCGCCGCCCATGCGGCCTGCATGACACCCGGCAACAGCATCGCACCACTCGCCAGCATGCTGGCCTGCAATAACCGCCGTCTCGACAAATCCGCCATAATTGCTCCTGAAAAAAGGCAAAAAAAAGCGCCCGACGGTGCTGAAGCACCGCTGGACGCCTTTATCCTGAAGACGCATGCACCGCCGTTGGCGCATCGTCGAAAATGGTTAATCTGTTAATGCAAAGGTAATGCCAGCTTTTCATCCCCGGCGTTACGGGGTTTCTGCAAGAAGAGCGCTGTATTACGCACCTCAATCAGGCATAAATTGCCCACTGACTGTGCAACTACTCCCCAGGGGGTATCTTCCACAGATTTTTCACCGTAAGCAGCGCACGGGCGATATCTACCATGCGTTGGTTTTTATCCATCGCCATTTTGCGCAGGGCGGTCCACGCCTGCTCCTCGCTCATGTTCTGGTGCGTCATCAGCACGCTTTTGGCTTTGTCGATGGTCTTACGCTCCTCCAGCGTGTCGCGCAGGGAAGCAAGCTGACGGGAGAGTTGCTCAATTTCACGCGCCTGCTGGCGCACCAGCGGCAGCAGCGGTTTATCCGGAAATCGCGCCAGGATATCGTCGTGTTCATCGTCTGCGTGCAGGTTTTCGCTATAGCGGCGCTCCTCAACTGCCGTCATTAGATCGGCAATTGCCACCTCCTCCAGCGTGCGCAGGTGCTCAAGGCGCGCGGTTTGCAGGGCAAACCATTTGAGGGCGGTATCGCCGTTATCTGCCGGAGGCTGGCGGGTGCACGCTTCACGCCTGAGTTTTTCAGTCTCCAGACCCGGCAGGCAGTTGAGGGTAAATGACTCCTGCACGTCTGGAGTGCAATGGGAGATAAAAACCTCAAAGCAGGCCTGCTGGCCATCAATGCGATCCACCAGCCGCTGGCGGGTTTCATCGTCAAAGAATCCCTGGGTGAAACCAATAGCCCCCAGCGCCCGCTCTTGTCCCACAAGTTCTTTGCCCTGCATCAGGCTGTAAAGGGCCACAAATCGGCCCGCGATGTGCGGATCGTCAATACTGTCGCTGAGTTGGGGTACGATACTGAGCAAATGACGCAGTATGCGGCTGTAATGTTCCATCGCCTGCGGCGCGGTGACGCATTGACCTGTAACGCCATCACGCAGCGCCGTTAGCGTCTCAAGGCCGTGCAGTGCGCTGGCAATACGTTCGCACAGGGCGCTGCCCGGCAGCGGTTCGTTAAACTGAAGGTGCAATGCGGCGAGGTTTTCATCCACCAGGGCCCTGCTGGCCTTGCATTCAGGCGCGTACAATTTGCCCTGCGAGCAGAGCCAGACATTTGACGCACCGCGCTCGCACTGTAGCATATGCACCAGTCGACTGATGCCGTTCACCAGTGCGCCCAGCTGCGCCAGTCTGCCGAGCTGTTCCTCGCGCAACATTCTCGCACGCTGGAACCATTCGGTTGCGCCAGGGGAACTGCCAGCCACTATCGTCATCGTTTCTCTCCCCGATACGTATTCTTCGGTACGAGAAGCAATATTCGTGCCTTTTCAAAGAACAGGAGTCAACATGCAGAAGATTGTGATCGTCGCCAACGGTGCGGCCTACGGCAGTGAATCCCTTTTTAACAGCCTGCGCCTGGCAATCGCGCTGCGCGATAAGGAGAGTGAGCTGGAGCTGCGCCTCTTTTTGATGTCCGATGCCGTCACGGCCGGGCTGAAGGGGCAGAAACCCGCAGAGGGCTACAACATTCAACAAATGCTGGAGATCCTGACCGCGCAAAACGTTGCGGTCAAACTGTGCAAAACCTGCACCGACGGGCGCGGCATTACCGGGCTGCCGCTGATTGATGGCGTGGAAATTGGCACGCTGGTCGAGCTGGCTGAATGGACGCTTTCCGCCGATAAAGTATTAACTTTTTAATAATAACCCGCTAAAAATATTATTTTCTTATGGACGCGGTTTCAGCATCAAGTTTACCTGCACCGTTGCCGATAGGCATGGAAACAACACAGCAGGTATTACACTTATGTTCAGATCCATACGCGCCCGCATCATTGCCGCGACGACAGGCTGTCTGGTCGTCGCCCTTCTTCTTAATACCATTATTAACTTTCAGGTCACGCGCCAGGATAATCAGCAGTCGCAGCGCGATATTCTGACCAGCACCAGCGCCAGCCACAACATGGCAATTGCCGACTGGGTGAACAACAAAATGACCATCATCACCTCGGCGCAGCCAGTCGCGCTCAGCGACGATCCGGTTCCGGTGTTTAAACAGCTTGCGCTGGCGGGTGGATTCACCAACGTCTACGTGGGTTATGCCAGCAAAACGGCTAAATTTTCTGACCCAACCGGGGTACCCGCTGATTACGATCCCACCCTTCGCCCGTGGTATCAGCAGGCCGTCAGCGCTGATGGCCCGGTAGTGACTGCACCCTATGTGGACGCGGGCACCGGGAAACTGGTGGTGACGTTCGCGGTACCCGTTAAAGATCAAGGCGCCCTGAAAGCGGTGGTGGCGGGCGATGTGGCGATGGACAGCGTGGTGGCTAACGTGCGCGGTATTCACCCGACCCCGGCCAGCAGCGGACTGCTTCTGGACAGCAACGGCACCGTTATTGCCGGCAGCGATCCTGCGTTGACGCTTAAGCCTTTTACGGAGACGATCAAAGGGACCGATTTTGCCACCCTGAAAAGCGGCAACCTGGTTGACGGAACGTTTAACGGACGCGAAAAAACGTTCCTGGCCACCGCCGTACCGGGGACGCACTGGCTGCTGGTTGTGGCGCTCGATAACGGCGATGCCACCGCCGGGATGCGGTCATTGCTAAAAGCATCTGCACTGTCTCTGGCGATCCTCGCCCTGCTGAGCGGAGCCCTCATGCACCTCCTGATTGCCCGCCTGCTTAAGCGGCTGTCCGGTATCCGTGACGCGATGAACAGCATTGCCAACGGTACTAACGATCTGTCGCAGCGTCTGCCGGATAAGGGGGGCGATGAAGTGGCGCAAATTGCGCAGGCGTTTAACGCCTTCAGCGATAAGCTTTCTGTGGTGATGGTCCAGCTGCGTGATGCCAGCGCCTCAGTGAAAAACGCCGCGCATGAGATTGCGGCAGGTAATCAGGATCTTTCCGGGCGTACCGAGCAGGCGGCATCAAGCCTTCGCGAAACCGCCAGCGCCGTGGAAGAGATCACGGCCTCCGTTACGCAGTCAAACGAGTCGGCAGCAGAAGCGAACGAACAGGCGAGCAAGGCCTCTGCCGCCGCATCCCGCGGCGGCGACGTCGTCGCTCAGGCCATCAGCACCATGCAGTCCATCGAACTGGCTTCCGCGAAAATCGGCGATATCACCAGCGTCATTGACGGCATCGCCTTCCAGACCAATATCCTGGCGCTTAACGCCTCGGTGGAAGCGGCGCGTGCCGGGGAGCAAGGCCGTGGGTTCGCGGTCGTTGCGGGGGAAGTACGTAACCTGGCCAGCCGCAGCGCTCAGGCGGCGAAGGAGATCAAATCCCTTATTGATTCCACCACCGAAAGCGTTGCAACCGGCTCCCGGTTTGTGCACCTTGCGGGCGACAGCATGGATGAGATCCGCGCCAGCGTCGGGAGCGTGTCAGGCATTATGCGTGAAATATCCATTGCCACCCGCGAGCAGATGAAAGGGATCCATGAGATTAACCACGCGGTGACTCACCTGGATCGCATGGTGCAGCAGAACGCCGAACTTGTTGTACAGTCTGCTGCGGCGGCCAGCGCGCTGCAAAGCCAGGCGGGCGACCTTGCTGAGACCGCTGGCCATTTCCGCATATAATTTTTCCCGGGCGCGCGTTAAGCAGGGTAAACGCGCGTCCGCTGAAAGGTTTCAGGGATTTTGTCATTTTTGTTTAATCGTTGCGCCATTTTTTGATCGAAATCAGCATCCCACCCCTGCCCCTTTGGTGTTATGCAATGAGTAAATTGTGAACAACATCACGCTCGGGATGGGCAAAAACGACGGGGTATAAAATGGCACGAGTTAAAACGAGTCTGAAACTGTTTGGCGGGGATACGGTAGTGGTGCGTTGCTCAGAGCGTTGCCGCATCCATCTGATGAGTACAAAAGGACAGAAGCAATCGCAGGCAGATATCCTTACCGTTCAGGACGATAAGGCCTGGCTGACGGTGCCTTACACCGGCACCTGGGATGTGCTGATCGACAGCCACAGCCAGTCGCTCGAACATTCCGTAAGTTACGTGGCGGCATAACCGTAAACGCCCGGTCAGCCGGGCGTATTATCAGGCAAAACCCGGCCGCAGCGTATTGCTAAGCGGGTTCCCTTCCAGCAGCGCTTTCACCTTCACCACCAGCTCACTCAGACAGTCGTCCTGCATGCCGAGACGCGTCAGCTCCTGATCTAGCGAGAAAAGGTACTGGGCGTTAGTGCCCAGCGGTCCGCTGGCGGCGGCAATCAGCGGGGCAATCACCTGGGTTCGGGTATCGGCTTCATACAGCGGGTGGCGCGGATCCATAATGAACACCAGCGCGTTGACGGTGCGCCCGTCATCCAGTTCCAGCTTGCACCAGCTGGGCATATAGCAGCCCGTGATCATCTCGCGCTTCCACAGCAGCGTCAGCTCATCTTCCAGCGTGGTATCCGGCAGCCGGTATGCCACGCCCGTGGTGCGCCCGCCTTCTTTTAGTGCAAGCATGCGGCCAGGCTGACACGCGCTGCCGCGTCCGGCGGTCAGGCGCAAACAGAAGGCGCGGTGCCAGCCAGGCAGCGTTCCGGTTGCCGATTCAACAAATTCGAGCGCCGGGTTCCACATCAGCGAGCCGTAACCAAAGATCCAGACCGGGCCATCATCCGGGCGGCAGGCCAGCGTTGCCGCAAGCGACGCCGCACGTTGTTCAGCCGACCACAGAAGCGATTCCTCAATAGCACCAAATGCCGTCTTACAATCTGCCTTCATCAAGAAATCACGCGTTAACACATTCCACCTCCGCCACTGCATGCTTCCTTGCGACATCTGTAATTCGCCTTCCCGGCATTCTGTGCTGTTCATTTTAACAGCAGTTGAGCAACGATAAGCAATTCGCGGGCCAGATGCAATACAGCGGCAGGTCAACCGCCTGAAATGTCAAAATGGAGGCAGCGTGTTATTTGGCGGCTATTTCTTTTTGTGCCATTTATCATCGTCCCCTTTCTCATAGTCATTTTTCACGGCGGCCCAGGCCACCTTATGCGCGGTCTCTTCACGGCTGGCATCGTCCCGGCGAT
This sequence comes from Enterobacter sp. BIDMC93, assembly GCF_001037805.1. Taxonomy (NCBI): domain Bacteria; kingdom Pseudomonadati; phylum Pseudomonadota; class Gammaproteobacteria; order Enterobacterales; family Enterobacteriaceae; genus Enterobacter; species Enterobacter sp. BIDMC93. Next base: position 2,490,424 of record NZ_KQ089962.1, on the reverse strand, counting down.
CTTCTTTATCTTTGTACTGATCCCAGGCGCTGTTAAAGGCTTCTTTGTAGATATCCTGGGCGTGGGCAGGCAATACGTTTTGCACGTTATCCGGTAATTCGCTTTTCGATTTGTATGGCATTGTTAACCTCTCTTTTGGCTAAAAGATAAGTGTGGACGACGATACGCGAGGGTGCCACCCGACAGAAAGAAATGAACAATATAAAAATGCAATTCATTGTTATTAAACTAATATTTAACAGAGATAAGGCATTATAAGCCTCAGACATAAAAATTATAATAAAGGGTAAAATTAAGTAAAAAATACAGGGTATTTAACAGATTTCTGTTAATTTAATACCTTTAAAATCTATCTATAATTACAAGCACCTGCATTGTTGGAGAAACACATGACAGCAACACACGAGGCGGTAAAAACCCGCCACAAGGAGACCTCTCTCATTTTCCCGGTTCTGGCACTGGCTGTGCTGCTCTTCTGTGGAAGCAGTCAGTCATTGCCAGTGGTTGTGGGGATCAATATTCTGGCTCTGGTGGGTATTTTAACCAGTGCATTTAGCGTGGTACGCCATGCGGATGTGTTAGCCCACCGTCTTGGAGAGCCGTATGGGTCATTAATTTTAAGCCTTTCGGTTGTGATTCTTGAAGTCAGTTTAATTTCCGCATTAATGGCCACCGGCGACGCCGCGCCAACGCTAATGCGCGATACGCTCTACTCCATCATTATGATTGTTACCGGCGGCCTGGTCGGTTTTTCACTTTTATTAGGTGGTCGCAAATTTGCCACCCAGTACATGAACCTCTTTGGCATTAAACAGTACCTGATCGCCCTGTTCCCGCTGGCGATTATTGTGCTGGTGTTCCCGATGGCGCTGCCGGGTGCAAATTTCACCACCGGTCAGGCGCTGCTGGTGGCGCTGATTTCCGCGGCAATGTACGGCGTGTTCCTGCTGATCCAGACCAAAACGCACCAGAGCCTGTTTGTTTACGAGCATGAAGACGACGGCGACGACGATGACCCGCATCACGGTAAGCCGTCGGCGCACAGCAGCGCGTGGCATACGGTTTGGCTGATCGTGCATCTGATTGCCGTTATTGCGGTCACCAAGATGAATGCGAACCCGCTGGAGGCGCTATTAACTGAACTGAACGCGCCGGTCGCCTTTACCGGTTTCCTGGTGGCCCTGTTGATCCTGTCGCCAGAAGGCCTGGGAGCGCTGAAAGCGGTGCTCAATAATCAGGTGCAGCGGGCGATGAATCTGTTCTTCGGCTCGGTTCTGGCGACCATCTCCCTTACCGTTCCGGTGGTGACGTTGATTGCCTTTATGACGGGAAATGAATTGCAGTTTGCGCTGGGTGCGCCAGAGATGATTGTGATGGTGGCATCCTTGCTGCTGTGCCAGATATCCTTCTCCACCGGCCGCACCAATGTGCTGAACGGCGCGGCGCATATGGCGCTGTTTATTGCGTATCTGATGACAATATTTGCGTAATTTTTTTGCCGGGTGGCGCTGCGCTTACCCGGCCTACGAAACCCGTAGGCCCGCGCAAGCGTAGCGCCGCCGGGCAAAGAAAAACCCGCCGAAGCGGGTTTTTTTATTAGTTGCTGGTATCAAGCTCGTCGAAGCTCTTCACCAGATCGTCAATCGCTTTGATCTGTTTCAGGAACGGCTCCAGCTTATCCAGCGGCAGCGCGGATGGACCGTCGCATTTCGCGTTAGCCGGATCCGGGTGCGCTTCAATGAACAGACCCGCCAGGCCGGTTGCCATACCGGCGCGCGCCAGTTCGGTCACCTGCGCACGACGCCCGCCAGACGCGGCGCCAAACGGGTCGCGGCATTGCAGGGAGTGGGTCACGTCGAAAATCACCGGGGACTGGTTAGAGACGTTCTTCATCACGCTGAAGCCCAGCATATCTACAACCAGGTTGTCATAACCGAAGTTTGAACCACGGTCGCAGAGGATCACCTGGTCGTTACCGCCTTCGATAAACTTGTCGACGATGTTACCCATCTGGCCAGGGCTCACGAACTGCGGTTTTTTCACGTTAATCACGGCACCGGTTTTCGCCATCGCTTCTACCAGGTCAGTCTGGCGAGCGAGGAACGCCGGAAGCTGAATCACGTCTACCACATCAGCCACGGGCTGTGCCTGAGACGCTTCGTGCACGTCGGTGATCACTTTCACGCCAAACGTCTGTTTCAGCTCCTGGAAAATCTTCATCCCCTCTTCCAGGCCCGGGCCACGGTAGGAGTGAATGGAGGAGCGGTTGGCTTTGTCAAAAGAGGCTTTAAACACGTACGGGATGCCCAGCTTTTGGGTCACGGTCACGTAGTGTTCGCAGATGCGCATAGCGAGATCGCGGGATTCCAGAACGTTCATACCGCCAAACAGCACGAACGGCAGGTCGTTTGCCACGTTGATATCACCAATGCTAACCACTTTTTGTTTCATAGGATCGCCTTATTCAGGTGTGAATCGGAATTAAGATTAATGCAGTGTAATGTGTTTATGCGCGATCGCGTTAATCTGCGCGCGGATCATCTCGCTGATCGGGTCTTCCGGACATTGCTCGACGAAATAATTCAAATCATTCAGCGCCACGTGCTCGCAGTCGAGCTGCGCATAAATCAGGCCGCGGTCGCGGATTTCGTACGGATCTTCCGGATTGAACTGCAACAGCACTTCGCTTGCGCGCAGAGCCAGCTCCATCTGACGCTCTTCCATCAGCGCAGACTTCAGCGTATCCAGGAGCTTACGGATCACTTCGGCGTTATCGGCTTCATCGAGATCTTCATTGAACAGCTCAGCTATCGGGCTGATGTTGCCTTTCAGCCAGACGTCCAGCGTATGCTCATCCAGCGTGTCGCCGTTAAACGGATTGATTAACCACATCTCACCGTCCAGCCACTCCGCCCGCAAAATCATCTGCGTCGGGAAAATGACCGGCACCAGTGGAATATCCAGCTCGTGCGCAACCCACAGTAAAATGGCGCCCAACGCGACGGCACTGCCCTGACGATTTTTCAACACCTGGTCCAGCCACAGTGCGTCAGACAGGCGGTACACGCCTCGCGTGTCGCAGAAACCCCATTCGCCGTAGAAAAGCTCAATCAGCTTCTCTAATTGCCAGTCCTGCGGACGTGCCTGATTGATCTCTTCGCGCGCCAGGCTGACCAGATTCTCCAGTTCAGCGTAAACGTACTGTGACGTAAAATCGTCGCGGATCATCTCTGAAATCAGGATCATACCATCGCAGAGCGGCACTTTGTTAAATTCGAAATCGGCTAAGGACCTCATGACTTACCCCAGTAACGGTATTCTTGTGGTGGCGAGTTTAATGATGATGTACAGCACCACCAGACCCAGCAAAAAGGCGATAAACCCTGTCTGCTGGCTGCGCGGACGATGACGCCCAAGCGCGATAAAACCCAAAACGATGTAGATGATAACGCCAAACAGCTTTTCAGTCAGCCATGCGCCTTTATCAGTAAATGGCAGATAGCCGGTTTTCCACATTAACCCGGCTCCGGAAAGGAACAGCACCGTGTCGATACAGTGCGGGGCGATGCGTACCCAGCGGGCGTTAATCAGCGGATTGTTGCTGTAGCGCCACCAGTAGCGGGCAATGAAAAAGCCAATGGTCAGGGCAACGGAAATCAGGTGAACGGAGATCAGCAGCGTAAACAGGCTCATGACCACTGCCCCAGCGTCAGACGTTCATTGCCGCCGTAATCCCGGCAGGTTTCCACGGCAGCGTATCCGGCACGCGTAAACAGCGCTCGCACCGCCTCTCCCTGCGTCCAGCCATGTTCCACCAGCAGCCAGCCACCGGGAAGCAAATGTTGTCGTGACGTTGTCACAATGTGATCGAGATCCGCAAGTCCCTGATTCGCAGCGACCAGCGCGGTCAAAGGTTCAAAACGCACGTCGCCCTGCGCGAGATGCGGATCGTCTTCGTCGATGTAGGGCGGATTGCTGACAATCATTTCAAACATGCGGCTTTCAAGCGCGGCAAACCAGCTGCTTTGCAGAACGGAAACATTGTTCAGCCCCAGCCGTTCAACGTTGCGCCGCGCGAGGGCGACCGCATCAGGCATCACGTCTACCGCCGTCACGGTGCAGTCCGGTCGCTCGCTGGCAAGCGCCAGCGCAATCGCGCCGGTGCCAGTACCGAGATCGAGGATCTGACACGGCTGCGCCGGTAACCGCGCCAGCGCCTGCTCCACCAGACACTCGGTGTCCGGGCGCGGGATCAGCGTGGCCGCTGAAACGTACAGCGGAAGTGACCAGAACTCGCGTTCGCCAACCAGATGCGCCACCGGCTCGCCGGTTTTACGGCGGGCAAGCAGCGCCTCCAGCTGCGATTGCTGTTCAGCGGTCAGAGCGGTTTCGCCGAAAGCCAGAAGATACGTGCGGGCTTTACCCGTCACATGCTCAAGCAGAATTTCGGCGTCGCGCTTCGGGCTTTCACTTGCAGAAAGCTCACTGGCGGCATGGCGTAACCAGCGCTGAAAATCCATTAATCCTGCTCGGATAGTGCCGCCAGCTGGTCGGCCTGGTATTCCTGCACGATAGGCTCAATCAGCATATCGAGCTTGCCTTCCATCGCCTCATCCAGACGGTAGAGCGTCAGGTTGATGCGATGGTCGGTTACGCGACCCTGCGGGAAGTTATAGGTACGGTTACGGTCGCTACGATCGCCGCTGCCCAGCAGGTTACGGCGGGTAGAGGCTTCCGCCTGCTGGCGTTTCGCCATTTCCGCCGCGTGGATACGGGCGCCCAGCACGGATAACGCTTTAGCTTTGTTCTTGTGCTGGGAACGTTCATCCTGACACTCAACCACAATCCCGGTGGGCAGGTGAGTAATACGGATAGCGGAGTCGGTGGTGTTAACGTGCTGACCACCTGCCCCTGAAGAGCGGAAGGTGTCGATGCGCAGATCTGCCGGGTTGATATCCGGCAGTTCCGCTTCCGGCAGCTCCGGCATCACCGCCACCGTACAGGCTGACGTATGAATGCGTCCCTGAGATTCTGTCGCAGGCACGCGCTGCACGCGGTGACCGCCGGATTCAAATTTCAGTCGACCGTACACGCCGTCGCCGCTGATCTTGGCGATAACCTCTTTGTAGCCGCCATGCTCGCCTTCGTTGGCGCTCATGATCTCCACGCGCCAGCGACGGGATTCGGCATACCGGCTGTACATACGGAACAGATCCCCGGCGAACAGCGCCGCTTCGTCGCCACCGGTACCGGCGCGGACTTCCACAAAGGCGTTACGCTCATCATCCGGATCTTTCGGCAGCAGAAGCACCTGAAGCTGCTGCTCCATCTCTTCTGAACGCGCTTTCGCATCCTGTAACTCTTCCTGCGCCATCTCGCGCATCTCAGGATCGTCGAGCATCATCTGCGCGGTTTCGATATCTTCCTGGACCTGTCGCCAGTCGGTAAAGCATTTTGAAACATCACTTAACTGCGCGTATTCACGCGACAGCGCGCGAAAACGTTCCTGGTCGGCAATGGTCCCGGCATCACCGAGCAGCGCCTGGACTTCTTCATGGCGCTCGTGCAGAGCTTCCAGTTTAGCGACGATAGAAGGCTTCATAGGCGTAAATGCACCTTGTCTTAGAAAATGGGTATAGGGCGCTATTCCAGCCCGAGGCTGTTGCGCAGAATAGTCAGGCGTTCATCGTCCCCGTCACGGGCAGCCTGCTGAAGAGATTTGGTTGGGGCATGGATCAGGCGGTTGGTCAGTTTCCAGGCCAGATCCTGCATAATCGCCTGCGCGTCGCCGCCCTGTTCAAGGGCCGCTAACGCTTTGGCCGTCAGGTCATCACGCACCTGCTCCGCCTGACCGCGGTATTCGCGGATGGTCTCGCTGACGCTTTGCGCGCGCAGCCAGGCCATAAATTCGCTGGTTTCCTGTTCAACGATGGTTTCCGCCTGCACAGCCGCCGCCTTACGCTGGGCAAGGTTGTGCGAAATGATGCTTTGCAGGTCATCCACGCTGTACAGGTAGGCGTTCGCCAGTTTGCCCACTTCCGGTTCGACATCACGCGGAACGGCGATATCCACCAGCAGCATCGGCTGATTGCGGCGGGATTTCAGCGCACGCTCGACCATCCCTTTCCCGATAATCGGCAGCGGGCTGGCGGTAGAACTGATAATAATGTCCGCCTCTTTCAGACGTTCATCGATGTCGCTCAGCGCAATCACCTCAGCGCCCACTTCGTCCGCCAGCACCTGCGCACGTTCGCGGGTGCGGTTGGCAATGATCATCTTCTTCACCTTGTGTTCGCGAAGATGGCGCGCCACCAGCTCGATGGTTTCGCCCGCTCCCACCAGCAGTACGGTGACGGTCGACAGGGATTCAAAAATTTGACGGGCAAGGGTACAGGCCGCGAAAGCAACCGAAACCGCACTGGCGCCAATGTCGGTTTCGGTTCGCACACGCTTCGCCACGGAGAATGACTTCTGGAACATTCGCTCCAGTTCGCTGGCTTTCAGATGTCCTTTCTGGGAATCCGCGAAAGCTTTTTTCACCTGGCCGAGGATCTGCGGCTCGCCCAGCACCAGCGAATCCAGACCGCTGGCCACGCGCATCAGATGGCTGACCGCATCGTTATCCTGATGCCAGTACAGGCTGTTGCGCAGCTCTTCTTCGTTGAGGTTGTGGTAGTCACACAGCCAGCGGATCAGCGCCTCGTGCAGGTTGTCCTGCTCTTCTACGCTCAAATACAGCTCGGTACGGTTGCACGTCGACAGCACCACGCCACCCTGCACCATCGGCTGTGCAAGCAGGCTGTCCAGCGCCAGGTCGAGCGTATCCGGCGAAAACGTAACGCGTTCTCGCAGTGAAACCGGGGCCGTTTTGTGGTTAATACCGAGTGCTAATAGGGTCATGTTGAGCGGGAGTAGTACCAGCGTTAATAAGGTTAGCAGGACGCATCATACAGGATGCGCGAGATCAATAAAAGAGACTGCCCCCTTTCGGAGTAATAGCTTACGCCACGCTTTGAGATAATTTGAACGTAGACGGTGGCACCCTTCAACGCTAGCATTAACAGTTATAACTGCAACGTATCTCAAGGATTTGTCATCATTATGACCCGAATGATTCGCCTGCTGCCTCTGGCGGCCCTGGTTCTGACCGCCTGTTCCGTTCATCAGCCGAAAGGCCCGGGCAAAAGCCCTGACTCACCGCAGTGGCGTCAGCACCAGCAGGACGTGCTGAAATTAAGCCAGTACCAGACCCGCGGTGCATTTGCTTATCTCTCTGACGAACAAAAAGTTTATGCTCGCTTCTTCTGGCAGCAAACGGGTCAGGACAACTATCGCCTGCTGCTGCTGAACCCGCTGGGCAGCACCGAGCTGGAGCTTAACGCGAAGCCTGGCGAAGCGCAGATCACCGATAACAAAGGCCAGCACTACACGGCAACCGACGCCGAAGAGATGATTGGCAAGCTGACCGGGATGCCGATTCCGCTCAATAGTCTGCGCCAGTGGATCCTCGGCCTGCCGGGTGACGCAACCGACTATACGCTCGACGATCAATACCGTCTGAGCCAGGTGAACTACACCCAGGGCGGTAAAACCTGGAAAGTGGTGTACAGCGCGTATGACAGCAAGACGCAACCGTCGCTGCCGTCCAATATGGAGCTGACGCAGGGTAGCCAGCGTATCAAGCTGAAAATGGACAACTGGATCGTTAAATGATGACCCACTGGCCCTCTCCCGCAAAACTGAACCTGTTTCTCTACATTACCGGGCAGCGCGCTGACGGCTATCACACCCTGCAAACGCTGTTTCAGTTTGTCGATTACGGCGACACCATCTCCATCGAACCGCGTCAGGACGGGCAGATTTGCCTGCTGACGCCGGTCGACGGCGTGGCGCATGACGATAACCTGATCGTGCGCGCTGCCCGCCTGCTGATGAACACAGCGTCGACGTCGGGTCGTCTGCCGGCGGGAAGCGGTGCGGATATCCGTATCGACAAACGCCTGCCGATGGGCGGCGGTCTTGGCGGCGGCTCATCAAACGCCGCAACTGTACTGGTGGCGCTTAACCACCTCTGGGGCTGCGGTCTGACGACGGACGAACTGGCAGCGTTAGGGTTGACGCTGGGCGCCGATGTACCGGTGTTTGTGCGCGGCCACGCGGCGTTCGCTGAAGGTGTCGGTGAAATCCTCACGCCGGTCGATCCGCCGGAAAAATGGTATCTGATCGTTCACCCCGGCGTGAGCATTCCTACCCCGGTCATCTTTAAAGATCCTGACCTGAAAAGAAATACCCCGGCACGGTCAATAAAAACGTTATTAAATTGTGAATTCAGCAACGATTGCGAGGATATCGCAAGAAAACGTTTTCGCGAGGTTGATGCGGTGCTTTCCTGGCTGTTAGAATACGCGCCGTCGCGCCTGACCGGTACAGGGGCCTGTGTCTTTGCTGAATTTGACACCGAAACCGCCGCCCGTCAGGTGCTTGAGCAAGCGCCGGTTTGGCTGCATGGTTTTGTAGCACGCGGGATGAACACCTCCCCCCTACAGCAGGCCATTCTGGCGCAGACTGAGTTTCGGTGACAACGTCACCCTGTTCCAGACGTTGCATCGCGCTCTTTAATACACCGCCTGGATAGCGTTTGCTTAGGCCCCGCAGTTTGCGGCGAACGCTATCCACCACTGGACGCATGCCTGAGGTTCTTCTCGTGCCTGATATGAAGCTTTTTGCTGGTAACGCCACCCCGGAACTAGCACAACGTATTGCCAACCGCCTGTACACTTCCCTCGGCGACGCCGCTGTAGGTCGCTTTAGCGACGGCGAAGTCAGCGTACAAATTAACGAAAATGTACGCGGTGGTGATATTTTCATCATCCAGTCCACCTGTGCTCCAACGAATGACAACCTGATGGAATTGGTTGTTATGGTCGACGCGCTGCGTCGTGCTTCTGCTGGCCGTATCACTGCTGTTATTCCTTACTTTGGCTATGCACGTCAGGACCGTCGCGTCCGTTCCGCGCGTGTGCCAATCACCGCTAAAGTTGTCGCTGACTTCCTGTCCAGCGTCGGCGTTGACCGCGTACTGACGGTTGACCTGCACGCAGAGCAGATCCAGGGCTTCTTCGACGTGCCGGTTGATAACGTATTCGGCAGCCCAATCCTGCTGGAAGACATGCTGCAACTGAATCTGGACAACCCGATTGTGGTTTCTCCGGACATCGGCGGCGTGGTACGTGCTCGTGCTATCGCGAAGCTGCTGAACGATACCGACATGGCGATCATCGACAAACGCCGTCCGCGCGCTAACGTTTCTCAGGTGATGCACATCATCGGTGACGTGGCTGGCCGCGACTGCGTGTTGGTGGACGACATGATCGATACCGGCGGTACGCTGTGTAAAGCCGCTGAAGCGCTGAAAGAGCGTGGTGCGAAACGCGTATTCGCTTACGCCACTCACCCGATCTTCTCCGGCAATGCGGTAAACAACCTCCGTAACTCCGTCATTGACGAAGTTGTGGTGTGCGATACCATTCCACTGAGCGACGAGATCAAAGCGCTGCCAAACGTGCGTACGTTGACTCTGTCCGGGATGCTGGCCGAAGCGATTCGTCGTATCAGCAACGAAGAATCGATCTCTGCAATGTTCGAACACTGATCGAACACGGCCAAAAAACCCGCTACGGCGGGTTTTTTTGTTTATAGTATTTATTTGTATGACTTATGCCTCCTTCACCTGCCATTCACATGACAGATGATGCGCACACGGATGATAGATAATTGTGAAAAACGTAACCTCCTCACATGTTCTGCCCTTTCGCGCCCTCATCGACGCCTGCTGGAAAGAGAAATACACATCGTCACGCTTTGTTCGTGACCTGATAGCCGGGATCACCGTCGGGATTATTGCCATCCCGCTGGCGATGGCGCTGGCGATTGGTAGCGGCGTCGCGCCGCAGTACGGGCTGTACACCTCGGCCGTTGCGGGGATTGTGATTGCGCTGACGGGCGGGTCCCGCTTCAGCGTCTCCGGCCCGACTGCCGCCTTTGTGGTGATCCTCTACCCGGTTTCCCAACAGTTTGGTCTGGCAGGCCTGCTGGTTGCCACCCTAATGTCCGGCATCTTTTTAATTCTGTTTGGTCTGGCCCGCTTTGGTCGCCTGATTGAATATATTCCCCTTTCCGTAACGCTGGGGTTCACCTCGGGGATTGGGATTACCATCGGGACCATGCAGATTAAGGATTTCCTCGGCCTGCAAATGGCCCATGTTCCGGAGCACTATTTACAGAAAGTGGGCGCGCTGTTTATGGCGTTGCCGACGGCCAACCTGGGCGATGCAGCCATTGGCATCGTTACCCTCGGCACACTTATCGTCTGGCCTCGCTTAGGCATTCGTCTCCCGGGGCATCTGCCCGCTCTGCTGCTGGGCTGCGCGGTGATGGGCGTTGTCAACCTGCTCGGTGGACAGGTCGCCACCATTGGCTCCCAGTTCCACTATGTTCTGGCGGACGGCTCACAGGGCAGCGGCATTCCGCAGCTGCTGCCGCAGCTGGTTCTGCCGTGGGACATGCCGGGCTCAAGCTTCACCCTAAGCTGGGATTCCCTTCGCGCTCTGCTGCCTGCCGCGTTCTCCATGGCAATGTTGGGAGCGATTGAATCCCTGCTCTGCGCCGTCGTGCTCGACGGCATGACCGGCACTAAGCACAAAGCCAACAGCGAGCTGGTCGGCCAGGGCTTAGGGAACATCGTTGCACCGTTCTTCGGCGGTATTACCGCTACGGCTGCGATTGCCCGTTCCGCCGCGAACGTACGTGCGGGCGCGACATCACCGGTTTCGGCGGTCATTCACTCCCTGCTGGTGATCATGGCGCTGCTGATCCTTGCCCCGCTGCTTTCATGGCTTCCACTCTCTGCCATGGCTGCGTTGCTGCTGATGGTGGCCTGGAACATGAGTGAGGCGCATAAGGTGGTTAACCTGCTGCGCCGTGCGCCGAAAGACGACATTATCGTGATGCTGATCTGCATGTCGTTGACCGTACTGTTCGATATGGTTATCGCCATCAGCGTCGGCATTGTGCTGGCCTCGCTGCTGTTTATGCGCCGCATCGCGCAGATGACGCGTCTCTCCCCGGTTAACGTTGAGGTGCCTGACGATGTGCTGGTGCTGCGCGTGATTGGTCCGCTGTTCTTCGCCGCAGCGGAAGGTTTGTTCAGCGATTTGGAATCCCGCATTGCGGGCAAACGGATTGTGGTGCTGAAATGGGATGCCGTCCCGGTGCTGGATGCCGGCGGTCTGGATGCCTTCCAGCGCTTTGTCGCCCGCCTGCCGGAAGGCTGTGAACTGCGGGTGAGTAACCTCGAATTCCAGCCCCTGCGCACCATGGCGCGCGCGGGCGTGCAGCGGATCCCTGGCCGATTGTCCTTCTACCCTAACCGTGAAGCTGCGTTAGCAGATCTATAATCGTTCCGAAAAGCCAACACATAAAAAAAACGACTCATTTGAGAGTCGTTTTTTTATGTTCATTATTTCTACAGACTAGCTATGCTTGCGCTGGTCGCGGCGGCATCGTTTATCGTAATGGCGCACCCACCAGTATTTATCGCAGACTTCCTCATGTCCGCTCACGCGCGCCCCGGCGAGCCACAATACCGCACCAAGGAAGATACTCAGCACCGCGCCATGCGCAAAGTATTGTGGGAGGTCAAGCTGCGGTAATTGGTTTAAGATTGAATAACCGACACCGGCGACCATCACGAACAGTCCCAACCCCATTAGCACGTTACCGAGCATTGAAGCGTTTTTGCGTTTCATATGTCACCTCCGGAACTTTGGGTTGTCAGGGGAAAAGCCCCTTCTCCTTGTGTGTAAAGTATAGACAACGCCTCTTATATGAGTTGCGTGAATGATCACATTTACTGATAACTCCCGGACAAAAATTTACAAATAAGACATTGAACAGCTTGAAATTCTAATTGTTCAAAGAGGAAATTATTCGCATTTCGGTGTACAGCAGGCAGAACTTTGTCAAGCGGCGCGCCAGACAGTAAACTACGCGCCAGATCTGGAACCCATTAGGAAGTAAATCGTGACGATTAAACTGATTGTCGGCCTCGCCAATCCGGGCGCAGAGTATGCCGCTACCCGCCATAACGCCGGTGCCTGGTATGTTGATCTGCTGGCGGAGCGTTTGCGCGCTCCCCTGCGTGAAGAACCCAAGTTTTGCGGGTATACCTCACGCATCAATCTTGCGGGTGCTGACGTGCGGTTGCTGGTGCCAACCACCTTTATGAACCTGAGCGGCAAAGCCGTGGCGGCCATGGCAACGTTTTATCGCATCAATCCGGATGAGATCCTGGTGGCCCACGACGAACTGGACCTGCCGCCAGGCGTGGCGAAGTTCAAACTGGGCGGCGGTCATGGCGGCCATAATGGTCTGAAAGACATCATCAGCAAACTGGGTAATAACCCTAATTTCCACCGTTTGCGCGTGGGAATCGGCCATCCGGGCGATAAAAACAAAGTTGTTGGTTTCGTATTGGGTAAACCCCCGGTTTCTGAGCAGAAGTTGATTGACGAAGCGGTGGACGAAGCGGCCCGCTGCACCGAGATTTGGCTTCAGGACGGCCTGACGAAAGCCACCAATCGACTGCACGCTTTCAAAGCGCAATAAACGGCGCCCTGGGGCTTTTTTACCGCGCGTCGCGCGGGTTACGTGTATAATAGGCGTAGTTATTTACTTTTCTTCAATCGGTTATCGTTAACGGATTGATTATCAAGATATTAAGGTGATTTAGAAATGGGATTCAAATGCGGTATCGTCGGTCTGCCAAACGTTGGCAAATCCACCCTGTTCAACGCGCTCACCAAAGCAGGTATTGAAGCGGCGAACTTCCCGTTCTGTACCATCGAGCCGAACACCGGTGTTGTTCCTATGCCCGATCCGCGTCTGGACCAGCTCGCGGAAATCGTGAAGCCACAGCGCATTCTGCCAACCACCATGGAGTTCGTGGACATCGCGGGCCTGGTAAAAGGCGCATCCAAAGGTGAAGGCCTGGGCAACCAGTTCCTGACCAACATCCGTGAAACCGAAGCGATCGGCCACGTTGTGCGCTGCTTCGAGAACGACAACATTATCCACGTTAACAACAAAGTGGATCCGGCTGACGACATCGACGTCATCAACACCGAGCTGGCCCTCTCTGACCTTGACACCTGCGAGCGCGCCATTCACCGCGTGCAGAAGAAAGCCAAAGGCGGCGACAAGGACGCGAAAACGGAACTGGCTGCGCTGGAAAAATGTCTGCCACAGCTGGAAAACGCGGGCATGCTGCGCGCGCTGAAAAACCTGACTGACGAAGACAAAGCGGCGATCAAATACCTGAGCTTCCTGACCCTGAAGCCAACCATGTACATCGCCAACGTCAACGAAGACGGTTTCGAGAACAACCCGTACCTCGACAAAGTGCGTGAAATCGCTGCGGCTGAAGGTTCTGTAGTTGTGGCGGTTTGCGCTGCCGTTGAATCCGACATCGCTGAGCTGGACGACGCCGACCGTGAAGAGTTCATGGCCGAGCTGGGTCTGGAAGAGCCGGGCCTGAACCGCGTGATCCGCGCGGGCTATGAGCTGCTGAACCTGCAAACCTACTTCACCGCTGGGGTGAAAGAAGTGCGTGCGTGGACCATCCCTGTAGGTGCGACTGCGCCTCAGGCGGCCGGTAAAATCCACACCGACTTCGAGAAAGGCTTTATTCGTGCGCAGACTATCGCGTTTGAAGACTTCATCACTTACAAGGGTGAGCAAGGCGCGAAAGAAGCAGGCAAGATGCGTGCGGAAGGGAAAGATTACATCGTTAAAGATGGCGACGTGATGAACTTCTTGTTTAACGTTTGATTTGTTTTGAATGAAAAAAATCCACGCTTTGGCGTGGATTTTTTTTCGTTCTTATTTAGTTATTATTAACGTTAAAAAACACCTTCTTTGAGTGGATTATCTTTTTTTCCGCCCCAAGGGTCGTCTAATAAAAACTTAGCTGTGACAGTGTCTTTTTCCGGCACAAGAGTGAAATTGTAATAAATTTCATCCCCTTCACAAATCTCATAATAGAGCGAATACGTTTTGTTGGTTACATTTATGTTTATGTCAAATTTCTCTGTCGCAGAAGCCACCTGAAGCTTATTTTTATCTGTAATAAAAAATGGTACTACAATGCAGCGTTGAGCATTTTCATCTAAATTAAAAGCATTCTCTATTTTGATATTTACGTTTGCTCCAAATGCGTCCTCTGGTAAAGGATCAAAAATAACATAATCTTTATGAATCACAGCGCCTTGAGATACATTACCTTTACCCCACTGACTCAGTTTTTCATCATAGTCTCGTGATCGTAGCAATATTTGACTATGTGAAATCAGTAGGTCAACTTTTTGTGTGTTTTTATCACTCATTATATTACCTCGACTTTTATTCTTGTACCATCTGGCAGTTCTGATAAAACATTACCAATGCTTGAACCCGCACCACGGTTATCGCTAGGATCTATATATCTTACACTAGCACCATCACCGCCTTCTTTAAACATCGCCATAGGCCATTCATCACGATCGTATCCTGGCTTAGTTTTGATATTTTTAAGACTCGTTTTCCTGTTAGCTTTTGCAGTGCCTCGTTGGATTGTTACAACCTTTGCATGTCCTAAATCGATCGCATCTGATATGTGACCAAACGTTGCTGGATATTCAGAGCGTTTCAATTTCAAAACGTATTCGTAATTTTTTGACTTCGATTTTGTTAAAGTGCAACCAGCTAATCCCAGTGGATCTATCCAGGTAAGAGGGTTAACAGTATATTTATATAAGTTTATCCCCCCCGCCAGCCCTATCGGGTCCTGCTGCGTAAATCGTCCGCAGTCCGGGTCGTAATACCGGAACAGATTGTAGTGCAGCCCTGTCTCACGGTCCAGGTATTGCCCCTGCATGCGCAGGTTCTGAGAATATCCTGATACCTTCGTCTCGCTTTCCCGCAGCAGTTTGCCCCAGGCGCTGTTCACGCCTTCCCAGCGCACCTGCCCTTCGATATCCGTCATCCGCTCCGGCGTGCCGTTGGGCTGGCAGTGGAACCAGAAGATTTCCGGGGCATCAACGCCGTCAATACGTGCCAGCGGATCGTAGCTGTCCTGATCGCTGTAGACGTAGGTCAGCGGCACATCCCCGTGCACCTCCTGCAACAGCCGGAACCCTTCCCAGACAAACCGGGTGGTGACCGGCTTGCCGGTTGGCTGGCCGCCCAGCATCTGGCGGCGCGTTTTGCTGATGCGTCGCCCGAGCGGGTCATAGCGGAAGCTGACCTGCGTCTGCGGCCTGTTGCGGTCCCGCGGCTGGCTGATGACCTCCGTCAGGCGGTGCTCGCCGTCGTAGCGGTAGTTCCAGCGGGTCTGGCCGTTATCCTTCTCCACGGTGCGGCCGTGGATGTCATAGCGCCAGCGAATGCCGTTGAGGTGCGTCAGACGGTTGTGCGTGACCTTCTCAGCAGAGCCTTCGAGCGGGTTACCGGCAGCATCCCAGCGCCACTGCTCCTGGCCGGGCAGCGTGCCGTCCTGAACCAGCAGACGTCCGGCGCTGTCGTACTGCCAGCGGTACCAGCTGAACGGGTTATCGTCCCGCTCTTCCCGCACCAGGTTATTGCGATAGTCGTAATCCCAGCGGCGGGACCAGCGGCGCGGCGACGGGCGCTGGGCATTGCCGGTAAAGACGTCCCGGCGATGCAGTCGGCCAAGGCGGTCGTATTCGCTGCGGGTGGTCAGCAGCCCCTGCGTACGGCTGGTTTCACGGTGGAGTTCGTCGCGGGTAAAGTCGGTGACCGACAGCTTATCAAGGGCAATGCTGAGCAGATGCCCGCTACCGTAGTAGAACTGTTTCAGCTCCCGACCATCGGGCAGCGTGACGGAGGTGCGGTTACCCAGCGCGTCATACTCCCACGCCAGCTCCCCGTGTTCGCCCGTTTCGCGCGTGACGCGCCCGAGCGAGTCATACTCAAACACAAGCTCCTGCTCGGCCTCGGAGCTCCAGGCATCTTCTGAAAGCGCGGGATGCAGCCCAATCCGGCTCAGAAGGCCGGACGGGGTGTAGTGGTAGCGGGTCTGCCCCTCCGGCGTGGTGCGGGCGACCAGCTGGCCGCTCGCGCTCCAGGCGAAAGCGTGGGTGATGGCCTCCGGATGTCCGGCGGCAAAGGTGTGCGCTATCGTACGTCCGCAGGCATCGTAGCGATACTGCGAGGCCACGCCATCGAGTCCCACCTCTTCCAGCAGCAGCGAGTCTGCGCCCCAGCGGAACTGATACGCTTCGCCGTTTTCGTTTTCCATGGCGACCAGCCGTCCGCGGCTGTCCCAGCGGCGGCGCACCTCTTCACCCTGCGTATTGCGGGTGGCGGTTAAGCGCCCTGCCTCGTCGTATCTGAACTCGCTCTCTTTCCCGTCGGCGCCCGCATGCTTCACCGGCAGACCACGTTCGTTCCATTTGAGCGACTCGGTCCAGCCTTCTGATCGGTCGAGCTGCACCGGACGCCCCGCGGCGTCGTAGCGGTAACGCGTCTCTTCGCCGTCGGCGCTTATCTCAGCCACCAGCCAGCCCAGCGGATGATAACGGTATTGTGTCACGCGGCCAGAACAGTCCGTCGCACGCACCATCTGCCCGGCTTCGTTGTACTCCTGGTAGCGGCTGTTCCCGGCGGCATCAACTTCTTCCACAACCTGACCAAACTCGTCCCGACGCAGCAGCGTGGTCTGCCCCATCGGATCCACCACGCGTTTCAGCCCGTGATGTTCGTCATACAGGAACCGGGTGGCGCTACCGTCGGCTTCGATGATGGACGCCGGAAGCGCACGGTGCTCCAGCCAGGTGGTGGTGCGGGTATTGCCGTCGGCGTCGATCTCCTGCACCCGGTTGCCCATCTCGTCATAGACGAAGGTAACGGCATTACCCAGCGGATCGATGCGACGCGTGAGGAGTTCGTTGTCATCCCACTCGTAGCGCCAGTTCTCACCGCGCTCGTCAACGTAGCGAACAATCAGGTTTTGCGCGTTCCAGTAATGCTTTCGCGTCTGACCGTCGTAGTGATCGACGGTCGTCAGCCCGGCGGCTAAATCGTAGGTAAAGCGACAGCCGTCGCCGGTGCTGGTGCGATTTTCCACCACGCGCCAGTGGTCGAATTTTTGCCAGCGGTATTCGCTCTCCAGCCCGCCCGGCAGACGGTGCCAGACCATCAGGCCATCATCGTTATAACGGTATTCACGGGTTACCACGCCGGAGGCATCCGTTGCGCTGGCCAGCTGGCCGCGCGCGTCGTACCCCCACTGCATCAGCGGCCATGTCTGGTTGCCGTCAAAATGGCTGGCAGCGGTAACGCGCTGCGGGAAACGTTCATCGTCATAGCGCAGGGTGACATCGATCGCTCGCGGCTCATCGTGCAGACCGACCAGCCGCCCGTGCTCATCCCATTCCGTCAGCAACGCGTTGCCGTACTCGTCGCTGAGGGAGGCCAGGCGCAGGATGGAGGGGTTAGCGCGGGTCGGTTTATACAGACGCCACACCGCGCCGTCATCGTCAGCTATCGCCACGTCGCCGCTCTCATTGCGGCGGATAATGATGCCTTCGCTGATGCTGTAAAACGCGCGGTCGACCGGCGGCAGTTCAAAGCTCAGCTCGCGCCCGGTTTCATCGAACCAGGTGGCGTTGTTTTCTTCCAGCGCCAGATAGCTGTCAAAGGTGGTAGCCCAGCCCAGACCGAAAAGCCCTTCGCGGGTGGTCAGGCTGTTGTAGCTGCGCTGCCAGCGCAGCGGAAAGCGCCCTGGCAGCGAGAAATCGAGTTCGTCGTCGTCATTCAGCACCTTCACGCCGGTAGCGGCGTGAACCGGGTGCGAGGAGCCGAACACGGCGTTGACGGCCATATCCGCCAGCATCCCGCCACCGGCAGCAGCCAGCGCGCAGGGCATGTTTTTCAGGATCTTGCCTGGCCGCCCGCGCAGCAGGGAGAGCGCAATCATCCCCAGCGCCAGACCCGGCGTTTTACCGCTTTTGATATCGCGGACCGTGAGCGTGTCGCCGCCTATGATCACGTTCGGGGAGACGTCGTCGGAAACGGTGCCCTCGCAGGTGGTGCGATCTTTTGCGCGCACCGCAGGCTGTCCGTTGATGAAGACGCTTTTCGAGCCTTCCGCCAGATACTGCGGCCCGGAGTGTTTATCACACGCCACCTTGTCTTCTTCCAGCGGCGAGGTCCCTGCGGCGGCAGAGGCGACGCTCGGCTGCCACATCTCGCTGCCGAACTGTCCGGCAGCGGAGAGCAGCATGCCCGCGTAGTCGGCAAAGCTGCCCGGCGACTGCGGCTCAGGGGACGGGGTATCGGCAGGCGTTAACGTCCCGGCGGCGCGCGCAGCGGGAAGTTTATTTGTCAGAACATTGCTCGAACCGGTGGTGATTTTGCCCGCGGGCGACGGCGGGAAAAGCGCGTTACCCAGCCCTTCAGCGGCGTTGCTGATATCGTCGGTGATCCCGGCGACGTTCGCCAGAACCCCACCAATAATGCCGCTCAACAGACAGCTGGAGCCAATTGCCGCCACGCCTGCTGCTGCTGCCCCGGCTCCCAGCAGTGGGGCCGCCACGGTCGCTGCCGCGCCCACCGCCGCGCCAATCACCGCATAGGCAGCGCCTTCCGCCACAATGCTGGTAATATCAGCAAAAATGCTGGAGTGAATAATCTCGTCGCCCTTACGGGCCGCGTTGTTATCGCTCATGCCTTACACATTCCGGTTGTCGTTTAGCGTCAGACTCTGCTTCAGTGCGCTCCAGCGCGCCTCGTCCTCTTCCGTAAAGGCTTTTAAGGCCGAGAGGGTAAAAATCATCAGTACCGGTTTGCCTGGCGTCTGCACGGCCAGCTGTTTTTGCCACAGGCGCTGGCCGTTACGGTCAAAGGTGGTCTCAACTTCTACCCCATCAATGTTGCCGGCAGACCCGGCTTTTACGTGCTGAAATTCGCTCTGGGCGATCTCACCCATCTGAGGACGCAGCACGTCCCACTGGCGGTGAAACTCTTGTTCGTAGTCGCTGCCATCCGGGATAACGCCGCGGCTGACCACCACGGACAGCCCGCTTTCGTCATCGCGAATGATGTTCATGCTGTTGTCCTGCCAGGCGGCAGGAAAAAGGGTAAAGGAACCTTCCTGGAGGGTGTATTTCATCGGTGAACTCGCGTCTAAAATTGCTAAAGGGTTTTACGTGCCGCCACGGACAACCCGGCGGCAGACAGAAAGCGGTTACTCTTCCGGGGGCGTAAATTTCTCCTGCACCGCCGCATCAATATCCCCTTTATGCCCTGACCCCGGCGCCGTTGTGCCCGGTTGGGTGCCCGACGTATTCAGGTGCAGCTTGCCGCCCGTGGTGATATAGCCGTCCCCTTCAACGAAGAAGTTGAACTCTTTGCCGATCAGGTTAATTTTGCCGTTAGCGTTAAGCTCAATAGCACTCTCGCCCGAGACCAGCCGCAGCTTCGTCCCGGAAGCAATAACATACTGCTCTACCGCCGCATCCAGCTTGCCTTTACCCGTCAGGATCTCGGTTCCGCCTTTCACGGCCTGGATCTGATTAGCCTCCACGCGATGCAGCTCATTTTTCTTCACGTAATGGCTGCGCGCGCCGCCGACGCTGTGCGTTTCATCATTTTTAACGCTGGTGTCCATGTTACGCTCGGCCTGGATCCACACCTGCTCTGCACCCGCCTTGTCCTCAAAGCGCAGGGCGTTGGCATTGTCGACTGAACCGTCTTTCGTGCGGCTCATAAAGCCCATCTGCGTCGCGGCAGCCGGCAGCGCCCACGGCGGCATGCTTGCTTCGTTATACACGCGACCAGTGATAATCGGACGGTCCGGGTCGCCGTTGATAAAGTCCACCACCACCTCATCGCCGACGCGCGGGATTTGCACCCCGCCGTAGCCCTGGCCCGCCCAGGCGCTCGACACGCGCACCCAGCAGGAGCTGGTGTCATCGCCCTTCGCCAGACGGTCCCAGTGGAACTTCACCTTCACGCGGCCATATTTGTCCGTCCAGATACTCTCCCCCTGCGGTCCCACGACTTTCGCCGTCTGCGGGCCGTAGGTGCGCGGCCACGCCGTGCTCTGCGCCGGACGGTAGGACACCGACGCCGGGATAACGGTGAAATCGGTGCGGTGAATGGTTTCCCCCTCACCGCTCGCGTAGCGGTTCTCCTCGAAGTGGTAACCCGCCGCCGTCACCAGATACTCGCCGTTGTCACTGAAGAACGGCGCGTTGGTCAGGGTAAAGATGTGGCCCGGCGCAATGCCCGCCGCCGTGGCCGTCGCCTGAATCTGCTGATGCTCCACCTGCCAGCGCTCCTGACGGATTCGGGCGTAGAACTCCGCATGCCCTGTCTCCACAAAGCGGCCCGGCCAGTCGTACACGTCGATGCTGCCCGGTTTCGGGGACGCCGGGTTCTGCTGCGCCTGGAACAGCCACGCGTTCGGCTTGCGGAAGTCATAGTCGTCGAGGCTGTAAATTCCCGGCGTGACGCTGTCCTCCAGCGCCCACTGGCTGATGCCCTCTTCATCCGTACTGCCGCCGGACGGCGTCTGATGGTAAGGAATGACCTCATAGCCGCTGAACGGCTGGTGCTGGGTCGCGGCGTCGGTCAGTACCAGGGTATGCTTGTCCGCCTCGTGGCTGAAGTAGTACGCAATCCCCTCCAGCTCCATCAGGCGGCTGATAAAGTCCAGGCTCGATTCCTGATACTGCACGCAGTAGTCCCACACCCGGTAGCTGCCGGTAAGTTTGTCTTCGAGGTTAACCTGATGCTCACCCAGCAGGGTTTTGACAATCTGCGGTACCGTCTGGCCCTGGAAGATACGCAGGTTACGGTCGCGCTTCATCGGCCACAGGTCCGGCTCCACCGTCAGCTGGTACACCGCGTAGCGGGTGCCCGTCAGCTCCACGGCGCTCACCGCCACGCGCGTCACCTTGCCGTTGATATAGCGGGGGGTGAGCAGGTTCTGCGTGGGGATGGTCACCGTGACCGGCTGGCCCAGCAGCTTGCTGCGGTCAATGCGCGCGTCCGTACCGAGCAGGGTCAGCGTGAGCGCGAACGACTCGGACATCGCCTCGCGGCCGGAGAGTTTCCAGAAAAGCAGCCCCTCAACCGGGAGCTGGACGGTAATTCGGTTGAGCATAATCTTTATTCCGTAATGGTTTATGCTGGGAACGTTAATGAACGTAAAGCTAATTTCGACGAGGTGGTTTTGGATTGATGCAATGCTGGGTTGATTTGTCTGGAGGTACGAACTTTCGTTTTTATAAATCCAAAGAGTGCAGGCTTATGGAAACTCCGGAAAAAACCTTATCTCTGGCTTTCATGAAAGTTGAGCAATCACTTAACCGGCGCAGGTGGCCACACGCCCCCTTTCTGAATAAGTTTCTCTTTTATTTCGTTTAACTTCTCGTATTGCTCACTGCCTCGATCAAGTCCACTCAGCGCGTCCGCAAGCGCATTGCTCATTGACCAGCCATTTTTAGCCTTAACTGACGGGTCCGCTCCACGATCGAGCAGTAACAAGACATGATCGTAAGCCTGGTTATCCAGCGCATCAAACACCAACGTTTTACCCAGTGAATTGGTTGCATTGACGTCTGCTCCGCTATCGAGCATGGCTTCCAGCGTCTCTGTATTTTTCGCTTTTAGCGACTGGAAGATGATGGGTTCGTGGAAGACCTTATCTTTCACATTGGGCGAAAGGCCACCGTCCAGCATAGCGTTGATCCAGTCTGCGCTGTCCCCCTTCAGGGCAAATTCGGCAGGGCTGCTTTTTCCCTGCGGTCGAGGCTGGAGCGGATCTGCGCCGGCCTTAACAAGCAACGTAATCACCTTTAAATGGGGCGATGTTTTTTTATCATTAATCGCGTTGCCGATGGCCCAAAAAAGCAGGGTCATATCCTGCTTTCCCGGTTTATTAAGATCGCTGTCTGGTGCAAGCGTCTTCACCGCGTCGACATCACCTTCTTCAATCGCTTTCGCCAGTTCAAGCTGCTGACCGCTGAAGTAGTCCTGTGGATTAAGGTCCATATCCTGCTTACACCCCTGAATCATGAATAAAAAACATAACGCGACAAAAGCCATCAACCGTTTTTTCACAATCGACTCCCGATTATCGAAATATCCTCGTCCTTCTGTTGCTCTATGCAATCAATCGCCTGATTAATCCCGTGGCGGTCCAGCGCGCTTCCGGTTCCACCGGGAAGATCGTGGGGT
Source organism: Enterobacter sp. BIDMC93 (assembly GCF_001037805.1). Lineage (NCBI taxonomy): Bacteria > Pseudomonadati > Pseudomonadota > Gammaproteobacteria > Enterobacterales > Enterobacteriaceae > Enterobacter > Enterobacter sp. BIDMC93. The sequence continues at coordinate 2,468,122 of NZ_KQ089962.1, read as the reverse complement.
ATTCCGGCAGCATTAGGGCTCAGCGCAGAGATTTCCTCTTTGAGGATCCACGAAGGGACATGCCCTTTCATCGTTTTCAGATCCTCCCAGGGGTTAACTTCCTGAATCTTCGTCAGCAGCTCACCTTCAACCCGATAAGCCTGGATATTATCCGTACTGCCTAATATCTTGCCGCCGTATTTTTCTACGGTTCCGGCATTCAGGCCGGCGGCGTTGAACGTCCACCCCGCTTTCCCGCTGCCCATAGAGGTTGCAGAGGCGAGGCCACCGCCAAGGGAATGACCGGCAATATCAATATCCTGGCCTGACCTTGCCAGCTCCTTACCGATACTCACGGCCTTTTTATAATAATCTGAAGCCATACCCATGCCCTGTGAGAAGTTATTCGACCAGTCAGCCCCGTTTACCACCGGCGCCAGCTCCCCTTTGGTCAGTAAAGAGGAGACATTATCAGACAGAGAGGCGAAACCAGGCTCGCGCGATCCCCTGAATACCAGTGTGGGGTTCATATCTGTACCAAACACTTCCGGCTTCGGTTGATAGACGCGCGCCAGAAAATTGGGGGACGTATCATCGTCAAAGAGCATTGATTTGTTCAGCCCGAACTTTCCTAACAGCGCATCGTCATTACTGATATCAGTCCACCCCTCCGGCACGCCCGGTGTGGTTTCCAGCGGGTTCACGGTCTTATAAATATTTTCCGCAAGCTTCGCTTTTTCCACCGCGATATTATTCGCCGCCAGACGCTTCGCGGCAATCTGGGCATCCGGATAAAGGCTATTACTCCCCTTCGCAATCAGATCTTTACGCGCCTGCCAGCGCTCTGCTTTGGTCATCTTCTGAAGCTGTCCGGCATAGGTTTTACCGTCCTTGCCCGGAGTAGGTTCACCCGGCACCTGTGCCGTTTTAGATTTCACCACCTGTTTTGGCAGTACCGTTGGCGCAGGGCGAGATCCGTACGTTCTCACCATGGTTTCGTAGCGGTCGACAATCGTACTCACCGGATACCAGCCCAGGCCGACCAGCGAGGCAGCCTGGAGTTGCCCTTTGGCATTGATATAAAAAATTTCCGTTACTGATGACCAGTCACGAAAACTTTCGTCAATGGCAACCACTCTGCCCATCTCTAAGTCCTGCGCGATCAGCGTGCGGGTATCGCGCCCGGACTGATAAGGATTCGCACCGGTGATCGTGCGCAGCAGATCGTAGCGCGTGAAGAGCGAGCGCAGCGAATGGTCGGGAACCGACATAATCCACTGTCCGGCAACGGACGGGCGGATTATTTTCGCAAACAGCGCTGGCGAGACGTTCTCGTGGAACAGATAGACAAACTTGATGTTATACATTCGCTCCGTCCTGTTACCCGCAGGCTTACGGATTCACCAGCCAGGTGCCTGGCTTCGCAATATCCAGCGTCTGGGTACGCGTTCTTCCATTGCCTTCCAGTTCAATGCGGGTCTCGCCCGCAGGCAATTTCAGCGATGCGTAACCGTTATTCCCCGGACGCAGCGCTTTAGACTCGCCGTTCACCTTCAGCGTCTCGCCATCAAGCATGCGAATGTAGACCAACGCGACCGGGCTGGCGTCGACAGGCGGCGCACTCTGCTGCGCCGAAGCAGGTGGCGCAACCGGCTCGCTCACGTCTGCCGTTGCCGGTCTGGTTTCCGCCTGGGCGGAGGTCTCAGCCGGAGGGCTCACGGCAGGCGTTTGCGCCGTCTGCGCTGGCGTTTCCTGACTGTCGCCGCCGAACAGCATCGCACCGGCAACCACCCCAACCAGCACGCCCGCAGCCACCAGCCCCGGAAGCTTGTAACGTCGCCAGTCCAGCGCGGAAGCAGATGTCTCCTCTTCCACCGGCACCAGCATCGTGCCGGTCTTCTTCGCGGTCAGCACCTCGTCGATACCGGCGACGGGCATCTCGATCAGCGCCGCGAACTCCTCAATGGATTGCGGACGGTCTTCCATATGCAGCGCCAGCGCCTTGTCGATGGCCTGTAGCAACGGGATGGAATACCCCTGCGGCATCAGCTCCACCAGCGGTTTGCAGGTGTCCTGAATCGAGCGCACCACGCTGACCGGTGGCGGAGAGCCCACGATGAGGGTGCGCAATACGGCGCCGAGCGCGTAGATATCCGTCCACGGCCCCTGCTCGCTTTCATTGTCGTCGGTATACTGCTCGATAGGCGCGAAGCCCGGACGCAGCATGGTTTCCGTCTCATCCGAGAGATTACCGATGGTGCGGCGCGCCGATCCGAAATCGAGCAGCACCGGCAGGCCGTTATCCTGAATCTGAATGTTATCCAGCGAGATGTCGCGGTGTAGATAACCCTCGTCGTGGATCGTTTTGATGGCGCCGAAGAGCATTGGCAGCATGCGGCGGATCCACGCCTCGTTAATCAGCTCCGGTTTCTCTTCGCGCAGACGCGACAGCGTGGTACCGCTGTAAAACAGCGTCCCCATATAGGCCGTGTCGTTTTGCACCCAGAAACGCAGTACGTGCAGCAGGTTCGGGTGGTTAAAGCGCGCCAGCAGGCGGGCTTCCTGGATGAAGCTGTTCAAACCGGCAGAAAACGCTTTGCCGAAGCGCTCGCTGCGCAGCACCAGCGTCATATCCTCGCCGCGCACGGCGAGGGAGGAAGGCATAAATTCTTTGATAGCGATAGTGCGTTCGAGCTGGTGATCCCAGGCGCGATAGACGATGCCGAATCCGCCGCCGCCAATCACCTCTTTTATCTCAAACTCATTGAAACGGTACCCGACCGGGAGCGCGTTTGGGACAGTCCGATTGTTATCATTATCCGTCATCTTTTACAGTTCTCTTGATGATTATTACGCGGCAAACTGACAGTGGAACTCGCCCTGCTCGCAGGTGACATGCAGACGTCGGTACTGCTCGTCGCTGCGGCTGGCGGTAAGTAAAATCTGGCTCATCTGAGGCAGCAACGTATTGGTCAGAATCGCATCCACCATACGCCCGCCCGACTCAACCTCGGTACAGCGCTGAACAATCTGTTCGACCACGCTGTCGTCAAATTCAGAAATAATGTTGTGATTCTCTTCCAGACGACGCTGAATGCGCCTGAGCTGAAGACGCACAATCTGCCCCAGCATCTCGTCGCTCAGCGGGTAATACGGCACCACCAGCAGGCGGCCCAGCAGCGCAGGCGGGAACACCTCCAGCAGCGGCTGGCGCAGGGCGCCGCTTAACGCGTCAGGCTCCGGCATCAGTTCCGGGTCGGCGCACATGGCTGCGATCAGGTCGGTGCCGACGTTAGAGGTCAGAATAATAATGGTGTTACGGAAATCAATGTGACGCCCTTCGCCGTCCTCCATCCAGCCCTTGTCGAAGACCTGGAAGAAGATCTCGTGCACGTCCGGGTGCGCTTTTTCAATTTCATCCAGCAGCACCACGCTGTAGGGACGGCGGCGCACGGCCTCGGTTAAGACGCCGCCTTCACCATAGCCCACATAGCCCGGAGGCGCACCTTTTAACGTCGAAACGGTGTGCGCTTCCTGGAATTCACTCATGTTGATGGTAATAACGTTCTGCTCGCCGCCGTAAAGCGACTCCGCCAGCGCCAGCGCGGTTTCGGTTTTACCCACGCCGGATGGCCCGCAGAGCATGAATACGCCGACCGGTTTGTTCGGATCGTCAAGCTTCGCCCGCGAGGTTTTTACCCGACGGGCAATCAGATCCAGACCGTGACGCTGACCAATAACCCGCTGGTTCAGCGTGTCGGCCAGATTCAGCACCGCGTCGATCTCATTTTTCACCATCCGGCCCAGCGGGATCCCGGTCCAGTCTGAGACCACCGCAGCCACCACGTTCTCATCCACCGCGGCAAACAGCAGCGGTTCGTCACCCTGTAAGGTCTTCAGCGCCTGCTGCTGTTCTGCCAGCTGGCCGCGCAGTTCAGCCGTATCCTCATCACCCGCCGCAAACAGCGCGGCACGCAGACGGATAATCTCCTGTACCCGCGTGCGCTCTTCTTCCCAGCGACGAGCCAGGGCTTCGCGCTGGGTTTCGAACGCGTCACGTTCGGCGGTTAAGGCCGCCACACGCGCCGGATCGCCCGCCCCCACGCGCGCTTCGCGTTCAGCAATCTCCAGCTCCACGTCCAGGGCCGCCAGGTGACGCAGACAGTCTTCCAGCTGGGCAGGCGGCGCGCTCTGGCTGACGGCCACGCGCGCGCAGGCGGTGTCCAGCAGCGCCACCGCTTTATCCGGCAGCTGACGCGCAGGAATATAGCGATGCGACAGTTTCACTGCCGCGCTGACCGCTTCGTCGAGAAGTAAAACCTGATGATGAGTTTCCAGCGGCGACACGGTGCTGCGCAACATCAGCACGGCTTTGGCTTCGTCCGGCTCGTGAACCTGTACGGTCTGGAAACGGCGGGTCAGCGCCGGATCTTTCTCAATGTATTTTTTGTATTCCGCCCAGGTGGTCGCGCCGATGGTGCGCAGTTGCCCGCGCGCCAGGGCAGGTTTGAGCAGGTTAGCGGCATCGCCGGTGCCCTGCTGACCGCCTGCGCCAATCAGGGTGTGGATCTCATCGATAAACAGAATAATTGGCGTGGCGCTGGACTGCACCTCGTTAATCAGCGCCTGGAGGCGCGCCTCAAATTCCCCTTTCATGCCCGCGCCGGCCTGAAGCATGCCGATATCCAGCAGCCACAGCTGAACGTTTTGCAGCGGCTCCGGCACGTCGCCGTCAGCGATACGCAGCGCAAGCCCTTCCACCACCGCCGTTTTCCCGACGCCGGCTTCCCCGGTCAGCAGGGGGTTGTTCTGGCGACGACGCATCAGAATATCGACCATCTGGCGGATCTCTTCATCGCGCCCCACCACCGGGTCGATTTTCCCTTCCCGGGCGCGCGCCGTCAGATCCTGACCATACTGCGCCAGCGTGCCCTGCGCAGCCGGTACTGCCCCGGCAGGCGCGTCCGCAGCGGCGGCGGCCTGCTGGCTCTCTTTGCTGCTGGCGCAAATGGCGTCGAACTGCTCGATCAGCACCTCGACGTTAAGACGGGTGAACTGCGCCGAAATGCTTTTCAGCACGTTAGCCAGATTCCACGTTTTCAGTATGCCGATCAGCAAATGGCCGCCGCGGATGCGGCTGACGCCAAACTTCAGCGAGCCGTAGACCCAGGCGCGCTCGACGGCGCTGTCGATATGCTCGGAAAGATCAGACACGGAACTCGCGCCACGCGGCAGGGCATCCAGCGCCGCCACGATATCGCGTGTCAGCTGCTGTTCATCAAGGGCGAAGTGACGAATGACCTGTTGCAGATCGCCATCCTGCTGCTGCATCAGCTGATGCAGCCAGTGCACCAGCTCAACGTACGGGTTGCCGCGCAGCTTACAGAAGGCAGTCGCGCTTTCCAGAGAGGTAAATAACAGCGTATCCAGTTTGCCGAAAAGCACGGCACGGCTAATTTCTGACATGTTAGTTTCCATTAACAATGATTCGGTATACGGAAGGATTATCGCTCTGCGCGATACACCAGATCGCCACGCGGAACAGGCTGAGGCTGAAGGCCGAGCCAGGTGTTGTACCCTAATCGCCCGGCGCTACCGAGCGTGGCGCCCTGCACCGCATCGGCGCGCAGGATCACCCGTGTTTCCCATTCAAATTCCACCCCGGCGTACTGTCGCACCCAGTCGCGCAGCTCGGTCACCCACCCTTCGCCCGGCAGAAAACGGTTGTAGTCGTCTGCGCTCAACGGGCCAATCTCAAGCCGAAATTTATGCTGCACGTCGCGTACCGCAATGCCGAGAAAAGCGGACTCTCCCATGCGCGGCATACGCCGCCCCTCGCCCAGCTGTGCCTGCTCCCGCGTTGAGAGCGGCATCCACTGCGGGACGTTGGCCACCAGCCTGACCGGCACGTTGAAATAGTTGCGCAGGATTTTCTCCAGCCCTTCCGGGTCCCGTCCGTGGCGGGTAAGGTGCCCGGCGTGGGTAAAGCGGGCGTGCGCGCTCAGACTGCCTTTCGACATCTGGGCAGGCTGCCCCATGCCAATCAGCGATGCCAGATACCCTTCGAAGCGCCTGTTGTCGTTGCGATCCAGTGAAACGGCAGGCTGCGCGTCCGCCCAGGCGCGGTAGAACAGTAGCGTCAGGCGGTGGTGAAAGAGGTCGGCAAACGCGCTGAGGCTGTGATCCTGATGATGATGAATACGCTCGCGGGCATACTCAGTCATGTGCACCGGCAGCGGGCCGTTAGGACCAAACAGGCCGAAGCTCAGTATGGAAACGTCATGCAGTCCGTTCTCTTCCCGCTGCCGGACCTCAGCAACCGTTGACGGCGCAAAGCCCATTGAAGGCTGCTGACCAATACGCAGCGGCTCAAATTTAGGCAGCGGCGCGCGCCCCAGCGGGTAACGCTCACCGCCCTGGGCATCAATGCGTCTTAACAGCTGGAACAGATCGTAGCGCCACGGCGTCTCGCGCACTCCGCGCCAGAACGCATCGGGCAGCGGCGTCAGGCGATGCACGCGCAGCGTTGCAGGGGCAACTTCACTCATACCAGCGCCCTTTTACCCATGCGCGGCGCCCAGTAGCCGATTTCACCACGCTGCTGGCTCTTGAGCGTGAACTCCGTAAAACTGTTGATGGAGACCAGGCGGGCAAAAAGGCGTTCCAGCACGCTGCCGAAAAGCCACGGGCTGGCGCCGGAAAAGGCGCGTTCGTCCACCGTTAGGGTGATGCCGATCCCGCGGGCGAACACCACCGGGCCGGGTTCAGGCACGCGGCGGTGCACCGGCTCCAGCACGCAGTGACGAACGCCATCCACCTGACGAGCAACCGGCGTCTCGGCCAGGTTGGCGTATAGCCCTAACAGCTGACGCAGCGCGGCTGCGCCCTCTTCGTTTTCGCTGTCCATCAGGCTGAGGTAGTTCATTTGCAGCTGGCTAATGAGCCGCCAGGTGCTGAACCCTTCGGCCAGCGCCGGACGCGGCGGCGTCGGGCCTTTACGCAGGGTTAACGCCTTCACCGGCATGGAGTCGGCCATAATAAACTGCCCAAGCTCCTGCTGGAGCATCAGCGGCAGGTCACGGCTGGTGCACAGCACCTCGGCGGAAATGTAGCGCAAATTCTCCTGCCACGGCGCGTGCTGCGCATCCACCAGCGAGACGAAGACCTCCGAGCCGATATAGCCCGTGCGGGTGCCATAGCGCAGCGCGTGTTCGGAGAGAACGCGCTGCTCACGGCGCAGGGAAAAATAGGCGCCGTAGTTGCCCGCGTCTCCGCTCCAGGTACTCCAGAAAGGACGAAACGTCTGGTCGTCCCGCTGACCATCCGCGCTGGCATAAATTTTTTTCACGGCATAAATTTCATAATCCAGCGGGCGGATGTTATCCACCACCAGGTGGTATTCATGCTGGCTTTCGCTCAGCTTCTGCCGGGCCGCCACTTTCGGGAACAGGTTGATCACCGGCGTGCAGTGCAGCGCCAGGTGGCTGGCATCCACCACGCGCTCCAGCTGATCGTCGCTCTTGTCGAGCAGAATGAAGATATCAAACGCTTTTTCGTCTTCGCAGCGCTGGATCAGCTTGCCCAGCCCGCTCAGGCTGATGAAACGAAAACGCGCCGGGAACGCAAAGTACTCCTGCAACAGGCGATAGCCGTCGAAGTTGCGCAGATCGTCCGGGAGCAGCGCCTGGTCCGCATTAAAGCCTTCCTGACGCAGGGCGTCAGACGACAGCAGCTGGCGCTGGGGCTGCTTGCTGACCGTCTGGCAGACAATACCCGCGTGGTGCTCCATCACCAGCTCCAGCAGCTTCAGCGCCTCGATGTCCGGGCCGCTTAAGAAGAACTCCAGGCGGTCAAAGTCCAGGTGCCCGAGATGCTGCGGGCCATCGCAGGCAATGCGGATCCGTAAGGCGCTGCTGATCCCCCGCTGGCTCAGGCCGAGCTGAGCCAGCGGCAGATCGGCGGGAACGCCGCCCAGCTCGATCCGCTCAATTTTTAACGGCAGCAGGTTCACCTCGTGCGCCGTGGTATAGCTGCACGTAACGCCGGTCTTTTTCAGCGCCAGGCTGTCCATCATGGTGCCGCGCGGCACAATAAAGCCTTTGCTCAGGTCGCCGCGGCTGCTGTCGGGCTGAATTTCAGCGATCGCCATCGACGGCGTAGGCGCCAGATAATTTGGCGCAATCATCTCCAGCATACGCTGTGAAAAGCGCGGAAATTCGGCGTCCATTTTCATCTGCACGCGGGAGGTCAGGAAGGCGAAACCTTCCATCAGGCGCTCAATGTACGGGTCCGCCACTTCGATGCCGCGCATGCCGAGCCGCCCCGCCACTTTCGGGTAGCGCTCGGCGAACTCTGCGCCCATCTCGCGCAGATAGGCCAGTTCACGGTTGTAATATTCGAGCAGTTTGCTTTCCATAATTACCCCGCATCCTTCAGTTCAAAATGGCCGTTCTCAAGATCGACGTCGGTGCGAAAGAGAAACTCCAGCGGATACGGCACGCACCACAGGCGACCTTTGATTTCGATAGACAGAACGTTGTGCAGATCTAACGAGGAGGTATCGGACACGCAGCGAACCTGAAGCCCCTGCGGCAGGATCCGCGGTTCAAAGTTAATAATCGCTTCGGTGAGCTTGCGCTGAATGTCGTGCCATTCAATATCGGACATTCTTTTCCCCGCCAGCGGCGCCACGCCAAAATTCACGACGGAACGGCTCACCTGCATCAGCCCGCTCAGATCGCTGGAGGCATCGTGGTTAATGGTGTTAAACAACCACTGTAAATCCCGCAGGACGTTACGACGCAGCGCGGCGTGGGTAATCAGATTGCTGTTGGCGGACTCGCGTTTTTTTTCCGGATCGTTATCCGTCAGGCGATCCAGCAGTGAGGGCTGCATTTTGTCGCGCGCCCCCACTTTCTCCTGCCTGCTGCGGGCCTGCCAGCCGCTGCGCAGCAGATCGCCTTCGCCAGCGGGATTACTCATCCGCACCATCCGAGGTAAATGTCACCAGGCTCAGGGTAAGCAGCGGGCTTTCGCTTTGCTCGCTCAGCCAGGCTTTCTGTCCCATGCCTTCATACAGGGCGCCGTCATCGTCCAGCGGGAGCCATTCGGTGGTGCGCCCCAGCTTAACGCTGTCTGGCACCCCGTCAGCAAACGGATAACGCGCCGGGATCTGACACACCTGCTCGGTGCCGTCCGTGAGGCGGACCAGCGCATGACGCCACACCAGATCGGTCACGCTGGCCGGAGCCTGAAAACGGATCGCGTCGATGGCGCAGAACGGCACCCAGAAATAACGGCCATTGACCAGGGTTTCACACACCGGCCCCAGACGGGCATCGCCGTCCATCAGCCATTCAAAGGTGTGGCTCTCTTCATTCTCCAGCGTGACCTGCCCGCGGCTTGCCGGGGCCTGTTCGAGTGCCGCCAGGCGCAGCGTTTGCGCTTGCCCTGCGCTTTCGGTCAGCGCCTGGGCTAACGTCGTCAGCCACGGCCACTGCGCCTCGGGCATTGTCGGTCGTACCTCTCCCGCGAACACGCGCGCCCGCTGCTGTTCACCCTGAATGGCCTGCTCCAGCAGCGTTACGGTCGGTTTTGCCTGCGGCTTCAGCGCCAGCCAGCTTTTCAGCTGGGTCAGGGCGCGCGCCCAGTTGCCGCTGAGGATCAGAAACTGCACAAACGCGGCGCGCAGATCGGCATCCGCCGGACGGGCTTTGATATCGGCTTCCAGGCGAAGCAGCGCGTCGCTAATCGACTCGCCCGCCAGACGTTGATAAAGCGTATTCATAGCCCCTCCTTAATTCGCCGCGCGCCAGGCGCCCACTGCCGGATCGCGCAACTGCGGGCGCAGCGTGTCAATCAGAACAACGTTCAGCTCCGCGCCCGGTGCAACCCATGCGCTCCAGATCTTCTTCACCTCTGCGATACGCGCCTGGAGTCTGGCGTCGTCGCTGGCGATCTCACGGGTGATTTCCACCGCCACCGTGCCGTTGCTCTTCCAGCCGTTCAGGGTGCTGTCGTACGGCAGGATCATCCAGCTCTGGTCGCTGTTCGGGGTGCTGAAGACCATGCGTTCTTTGTTGACGGAGGTGATCAGCGCCTTTTCAGGATCGACCGCGTTGTTCAGCCCCATCACCGGGAAGCCGTGAATGTAGGTGACCGGAATCGCTTTCTGCGTCCCGTTACGGTTCTGCGTCACCACGGTGTGGCCGCTGAGCCAGCTGCCGTTGCCGCAGCGGGTGGTGTCGGAATCCGGAATAAACAGCGCTGGCGCGGAGGAGCCGCCCTCCCAGAAGGTGCGCAGATGGCAACCGTCCTGAAGGGTGAACTCCTGCCATGGCGTACGATCTGCCGCCACGGTGTGCGTCTCCGGATTCTGGTCAGGTGGCAGCAGCGCGCCTGAGGTGGTGGTCGTTGCCGCCGCCGTTTCCTGCTGCTTCACCACCAGCGCCCAGTCCTGCGCTTTAGCCGCTGTGCCCCGGGCAAGCGTCGTGCCTTCCGGATCGTTAAGCGTCCAGTTCAGGGTATTCAGCTTGCTGCACTGGTGCTCCAGCAGCGAGCCAAGGCGCGGCACGAAGTTTTCCAGCACCGAAACCTCTTTCTTGCCGTTCGCCACGATACGCAGCGCCACGTCCGCCTTACACCAGCTTTGCGGCGTATTGTCTTTAATGTTGTCGATCCAGATATCCAGCTTCTGCGCAGGAGACTGCACGATGCGGAAGTTTTCAGCCTGTGCGGTGGTCGCCACCGTCAGAAGAGCCAAACCCGATAGCCAAAGTTTCATATCAATCCTTGTGTGTCTAATCAGTTCCGCAGGGAAGAAATTGTGCTGCGTCAGAGAGCGTATGCAGCAAAGTGGTGTCCTGAGGGTTGCCCATCCACACCGCCACGGCGGTATAGTTATCCTGAGCATTGCCCTCCTGTTCGGCATTCTTTTGAATGATTTGGTTCATTAAGGTCAGCCACTCCTGTGGCGTATTGACCATGTGCAGCGACTGCTTCATCTGCTCTTCGCTGACGCCGTGCCAGAAACCGTCGGTGCAGAGCAGGAAGGCATCACCGTCCTCAACCTGCACGACATCGCTGTAGCTCGCTTCCGGTCCGCCATTCTCAATACCCAGCGCCAGATACAGCAGGTTGCTGTTGAGATCGTCGGTCTGATGCCCGGCATCTTTCATCTGCTGGACGAGGCTGTGATCGGTGGTGACATGCCACAGCCAGCCGCGGCGAAACAGGTACAGGCGGCTGTCTCCGGCGTGCGCCCAGTAAGCCAGACGGTAATCCCTGTCGATAAACAGGCTGACCAGCGTGGTGCCCATCCGGCGATAGTCCTGCACGGCCTGTTGTTCGCTGAGGATGGTGCGGTTCGCCGTTTGGACGTAGTCACGAATATGCTGCGCATTCAGGTGCTTGTCGCCGTCAAAGCGGGAAATAATGCTGTTGCGGGCCAGCTCAGCGGCCACCTCGCCGCCCGGCAGGCCCGCGATGCCGTCACAGACGACAAAGCAGGCTGAACGTTCCCCGATGGTTTCTCCCGTCTGATCCTGGTTGCTGGCGCGCGTCCCCTGGCGGGAGAGAGAAGCCGTTGCGATATTCATTTTTCTTCCGATCCGCTTTGTGAGTCTTTGTACTGATTGACCTCCATGTCATAGGCATGGAGGAAGGCTTCGCCAAACAGGGTATGGAAGTCGTCCTCGATCTCGCCCGCCGTCTCGCCATAGCTGCGAACGAAATAATCCCACAGCGCGGCTTTACGGCTGCCCGGCAGCGCCAGGCGTGACGTCATCCCGTTCTGCTTCGCCTGCTCTTCCAGTTGTTCCGGGTTAAAGGATTGCAGCATGGCGGCGATAATGGCGCGGATACCAGAGATCATCCCTAGCTGGTGTGCCTGGAGATCGATCAGCGCATCACGCACCGATTTGGTCGGCGGCATAAAGCCCGGCATCGGCGTGCCGAACATCTGGATCAGCACCGTTTTCCCGGTCGGCAACAGTTTGAACGGGTTGTTCGCATCGTCGAGCACCATGGTCATATCGGCTTTCACCCCACGCTTGAGGATGGAGCGCGAGGAGAGCAGCGCCACGGTCCCCTGCGAGAACATGCCCAGGATCTGCCCCAGCTGACGCATATTTTCCCGGTCGAATTGCGGTACCGGCTGCATTTCGCTCAGGCCCATGCCCTCCAGCAGCGCCTCCAGCAGTTCGCCCTGAAGCACCTCGCCCCGCTCGCCGGTCTGCGCGGAGGCAGCAGGCGATGCAGCGTTTTTAACCGGGTCGATACGCAGGCGGCCTTTAGGCGCCTGCGCGTTGCTGCGCGCCACGGCCTGCGGCGTTGGCATGGTGAAGCCAGCGTAATCGGGGCGCGCGGGCTCCTCTTCCGCGCGCGGCGCGTCCTGTGGTTCAGTCGGTTCCGGATCGAACAGCGGTGAGCTGGCCAGCGCATCCTCTTCCTGTGCGGCTTGCGGTTCAGGCTTTGGCTCCGGCTTATCGGCCACGATTTCATCCGGATGGGTTAACGGCGCGCCGCCCATCAGGCCGAGAGGGTCATCATGACGCGCGGCAGGTGCGCTCGCCGACCCGCCAAACAGGGCTAACGGATCGAGTTCGTCCGACGCCTCTTCCTTTGGCTGGGCAGGTTTGCTTTCGTCCGGCTGTACCAGCGTTGAAGGGGTGACATCGTCAAAGATGCTCTCTTTTTTAAACAACGCTTCATCGCTAAACAGCGTGTCCGGGTCAACGTTTTTACGTTCAAGCGACGGTTCGGCGTCGTTAAACATTGCCAGCGGATCTTCGGCATTCCGCTCCGGGGCCGCAGGCTGAGAGAACGGGTCGTGGGAGGCCGCGGGCTGTGGTTTTGCCCGGTTGCTGGAGATGCTGTCGGAGATGGAAAACTCCTGCATCAGGCTGTCCCAGATTTCCGACGGCACGGCCGTAGGTTCAGCTTTTCCGCGAGGCGCGGCGCTGGCCGGTTTCGGTTGCGGCGCTGGTGCAGGTGTCGCCACTGGGCGCGCCTGCTGCATGCTGGCCGCCATGCGGCTTACGGGCTGGGTGTCATGAATGAGTTCGCTGACTTCAATGCGATAATCATCAATACCGAGAATATCCCCATCCTGAAGCTCAACCTGACGCCCACGCTCCAGCGGGATATCATTCAGTACCACGCGGGTAACGCTGCCGCGGTTCGTGACGCGGCATTCGCCACTGGCGTCGACGTGAACGATGGCCTGCAAACGCGAGATGGTGCGGTCATTGTCCGGCAGCACCAGATTGTTATCCGTACCGCGCCCAATGGTGCCGCCCGGGGCATAAAAATCACAGCTGCTTTGCGGCGGCTGATGACCGGGTTTCGTAGAAATAATCGTGAATCGCATGGCGTATTCCTGCTGGTATGATTAGCGCTCAAACGCTGCCGCTCTCGGGGGTGAGAACGGCGGGGTTTGGGGGTTAAGGGCTGATTAAAGCTATTTGACTACATTCAGGAAAATAATGCCGATAAGCAGCCATAGCGTAAAAAGTAAGGCCTGAGCTTTATAGCGTCGATGCAGTTTTAATATCCAGCCGATTCTCTCTTCCGGTAAAGCCTGAACGAATTTATAGGCATCGTCCTGAACATTTCTGTCTTTGGTAAATTTCATCTTCACGCCTTTGCGAAGACGAACAAACCAGATTATTTTTTGATAGTTCGCCAGCGAACCAAAAAATGATGCGTAATTTGTCACCAGATCGAGATCGTAGCCTTTTTGCCTATATTCTGAAAGAAGCTGATTATATTCGGCCTCGTGTTTTTTAAAATAACGGGAACTGATGAAGTCCATAATTACGACAAGTAAAAATAAAACAATAATCAGAAATAAAAGAATATTTTCTAAATTCACCATAGCTTATCCATGACATATTCAGTTGCTCCACCGGCAACTTCGCCACCAATGTATCCACCCGCAGCGGCTCCTACCACAGAACACGCGAGCAACCCTACACCACCTGTTGCCACGCCCAATGCAACACATACGCCAGCCCCAGCCATGGCGCCATATTTTCCGCCATAAATCCCGCCCGCAAGACTGGCGCCAAATTGACTGTACTTCTTAACGGCGACTTTTGAACAACTCTGCTCTCTACCTACTGTACAGGCATCGTAAACTTCATTGGTTGTGTTTGCACCAGCGAAGCCGATAGCAAGCCATCCTCCCATTTTCAGAAAACGGGCAGCTTTTGAAGCATTGTCTACATATGTTGAATACCCTCGTATCGAGGCAACACCCGCAGTACTCCATTCGTGGACAATTGACCTGCTTGATAAACCTAAAGCGTGCTTGATTTCTTCATAAGGTTTCAGTTTCAGCGTTAGTCTGGACAGCTTATTTAATAAAACATCCAGCTCAGAAAAAAGTTTTTGCCTTTCAACAAAAAACTGCTGCCCGATCAATGTGCCTTGCGTTCTGTATTGATTTTGATAAGCCAGTTCGATAGCTTTTAATTTCTTTTCTATTTCGCTAAAGTACCTTTCACCTGCATCAGCAACCACCCCGAGAGATTTATCCATAAAATTAGTTAATGCTGCGATGGTACTAAAATGCTTGTTAAAGAAATTAGCTTCATCTGTATTCAGTTCTGCCAATGCTCCATTAACCTTTTGCTTTGCATTTTGTAATTGTTTTAGCTGAACCGCATTTTCAGCACCCGGAGCATTAAGGATCAATATTTGCCCGGGTTTTAACCACCGTGTGTCCCTGTTCACTTGCATAAAATAACGTGCCGCTTCACTGTCTGGTTTATTGAACAGTAGTCTTGCCTGGAAATCTAACGTACCAGCCTGCTGAACAACACAATAACCAGGAGCAACCGTTGATTTTACGCTCATATTGACATCCCTTTGCAAACGAAATTAAGTCTCTATAAATAATGACCGGGGAAAACTCCCCGGTCACGCGCGCAATTACGCTTCTTTGTTTTCTTTGATGTTCCAGCCAGCGCTGCTTTCAGCACCTTTACCACCGGCAGTGGTCTGCTCCCAGTACTGCTGTTTCACTTTCGCAGCCTGGAATGCATAGGTCACGCCAACGGTATCGCCGTTGTCTGCACCCGTGTACTGAACGGAAGTCACGAGAACGTCTTCCAGGGTGATGCGGGTGTATTCAACCTGCTGACCACCCGCTTTGCAGACGGACAGTTCAACTTTGGTCAGGTGTTTACCGCTTGCGCAGTGTTTCAGGATTGCTGTAGTGGATTTGTCGATCAGAGCGTTAACGTGCAGATCGTTAAAGTTCACTTTACCGGCACCGCCGCCACCGCCAACGCTCATATTACCTGGCTGGGACGCGCCCCAGGAGAAAGAGGTAATATCAGTCCAGCCGGTGTGGTTAGAATCTTTAGATTCGCCCGTAACACCCTCGACCTTCAGAAACATATCAATAGCCATAATATCTACTCTTCGTGGATGAACAATATTGCTTTCGAAAAAGCCCTTATATGGCAAACAGGAAAGCATGGGGCTGAATAAAACCGTCCATATTTTACCTCTGCCTCATATCAAACGACCCGTGTCATTTGACAGTCTTACATTCCCCCTGAATGAAAGGAAAGAATGTGAAGTCTTTTACTACTGCGGATTATCCTGAATCCAGGTACGATCAGGATCGCCAATGATGAGCTGCGGAACCAGTTTATTCAGTTCGTCGCTATGATAAAGACGTAGACAATTTAAGGTTACGCCTTTTACATCAGGTTTGCGCTCCGAGTGGAAACCATTAATTTGGTTTTTATACTTCCCAATAATGGCGTTAACTTTGTCAGTACCGTTTTCAGCATCAAACGGTATCCATTCAATAAATGCACTCGCACTGCGGGCCGCATCAGCAGAAAATTGACTGCCTTTATCTGCCACCTGCGCAAGGCAGCGCGCCAGGACAAAATCTTTTACCACCTGCCGGTATGTTTGCTGCTGATAAAAATCAACGTAAGGGTTGTCACCGCGAGCAGAAAAAGATAAGCAAGTGAGCAAAAGAAATACGGACTTTAGACACCTGAATATAATTATTTTAATTCCCAAAACCAGATTTCCTGACAGTACGGAAAGCAATCGGAGTTACATATAAACGAATTATTACTCAGAGGCTCGATAAGGTCGATATGACCACCGCCATACCCATCAATTTTATTGAAGAAAACAACACCTTTTCGGCCCAACATTGAGCGTGCACCAGCCTCGCGGTCTTTAAAGATTTCTGCCTTGCCAAACACATGGGATTTATAAAGCTGATCGGCAAGTAATTTTGCGCCAGGCTCGATTGTTTTTCCCTTATAGGGACCGGTCTTTATGGGTAAACGCCCTGTAAATTCAACATTGCATTTTAACAATGCCAGGCTCATTCTTACCGCACAGGTATTTTCGTATGCCGGTTGTTGCTTGATAATCGTCGAATAATCGTAGCCAATTTCTGAAAAAACCTGTTCACCCGAGGCAAAACCCGCGCGTGTGTGATTTGAAGAGTAATGCTGACGTTTAAGTTGTTCGTATAATGGTCTCATTTGTCACTCTCCTTTTTTGCACGGGCGTAATTCTTTCATGCCGTCAATGATGATTTTTGAAGCGCGCTCCTCGCCTTGCTGTTTCGATAAGTTCGCAAAACGAGAATAGAGAAACTCATGTATTGTATTTGGCAAAAAAGGCCTGCCCTTGCACCATGCAGTGCCCTCAGACGCGTCGACTACGCCGAGAAGATACATATTTGCCTTAATGCGTTCACGTTCATTCGTTTTCGACAGCCAGGCTTTAGCAAAACGCTCTGCACTCAGATCTAAATCGTACCCTGTTAACAGCGTCGGATCGCGTTGGAAGTTTGATGTGTCATCCTGAGGCAATGCTTCCGCTTGAGGGTATTTGTAATTTCCAGCGTCCGCGCTTGCGAGAGTAGAAACTGCCAGCAAACTGGTCGCGATCAAAAGTATATGTTTCACCGTCTATCCTTATTCACTGACAGAAATAAGCTAAGCTCTTCCGCTCAGATGGCCGGCCCCTTCGGGCCGGCAATCGTCATTACGCGTCCTTCGTCTTCAGCGACGGCAGTTTAGATACCAGACGCAGGGAAACGGTCAGACCTTCCAGCTGGTAGTGCGGACGCAGGAAGAACTTCGCGGCGTAGTAGCCCGGGTTGTCTTCGATTTCCTGCACCTGCACTTCCGCCGCCGCCAGTGGTTTGCGGGACTTAGTTTCCTGGGAGGAGTTAGCCGGGTCGCCGTCCACGTAGTTCATCACCCAGTCGTTCAGCCAGCGTTCCATCTCTTCGCGCTCGCGGAAGGAGCCGATTTTGTCGCGCACGATGCACTTCAGGTAGTGAGCAAAACGGCAGCAGGCGAACAGGTACGGCAGACGGGAGGCCAGGCGCGCGTTAGCGGTGGCATCCGGGTCGTGGTACTCGGCCGGTTTTTGCAGGGACTGCGCGCCGATGAAGGCGGCGAAGTCGGAGTTTTTGCGGTGAACCAGCGGCATAAAGCCGTTTTTCGCCAGTTCCGCTTCACGACGGTCGCTGATGGCGATCTCGGTCGGGCACTTCATGTCCACGCCGCCGTCATCGCTCGGGAAGGTGTGGCACGGCAGGTTTTCCACCGCCCCGCCGGATTCCACGCCGCGAATCGAGGTGCACCAGCCGTACTCTTTAAAGGAGCGGTTGATGTTGGCCGCCATCGCATAGGCAGCGTTTGCCCACGAGTAGCTGTTGTGGTTCGCGCCGTCGGTCTGCTCTTCAAAATCAAAGCTGTCGACCGGGTTGGTGCGAATGCCGTACGGCAGACGCGACAGGAAGCGCGGCATCACCAGGCCCAGATAGCGGGCATCTTCTGATTCACGCAGTGAACGCCAGGCAGCGTATTCGGTGTTCTGGAAGATTTTGGTCAGGTCGCGCGGGTTAGCCAGCTCCTGCCAGGACTCCATCTGCATCACGCCCGGCGCGGTGCCGGTGATGAACGGACAGTGGGCCGCAGAGCCGATGCGCGCCATCTCGCCCAGCAGCTCAACGTCCTGCGGGCTGTGGTCGAAGTAGTAGTCGCCCACGATGCAGCCAAACGGCTCGCCACCGAACTGGCCGTACTCCTGCTCGTAGATTTTTTTGAAGATCGGGCTCTGGTCCCAGCCCACGCCCTTGTAGCGCTTGAGGGTGCGGCCCAGCTCCTGCTTGGAGATGCTCATAAAACGGATCTTCAGCATCTCGTCGGTTTCGGTATTGTTCACCAGGTAGCTCAGCCCGCGCCAGGCGCTCTCCAGCTTCTGGAACTCCTCGTGGTGAATAATCTGGTTCACCTGCTGTGAAAGCTGCTCGTCAATACCTGCAATCAGGTTCTGAATGGTGCGGTAGGTATCGTTTGAGAAGGTTACGGTGTTTTCCAGCGCCTGCTGCGCCAGGGTTTTAACCGCGCTTTCTACGGCAGAGCGCGCCTGATCGGTTTTCGGGCGGAACTCTTTATTCAGCAGCGCGCTGAACTCGTCCTGGCTGAACGCCTGGCCCGCCTGCTGATCGTGTTGTTGAGTCTGGTTGCTCATCGATTATTCCTCGCTACCTTTCGCACTTTCGTCATTTTTTGGCAACTGGCTCAGGGATTTGAGCAGCGTCGGATCCTGGAGAATTTTCGCGATCAGCTCTTCCGCACCGTTTTTACCGTCCATGTAGGTCAGCAGGTTGGAGAGCTGGGTACGGGCTTCCAGCAGCTTGTTCAGCGGCTCTACTTTGCGGGCCACCGCGTCCGGCAGGAAGTCGTCCATGCTGTCGAAGGTCAGATCGACGTTGAGCTTACCTTCGCCGGTCAGGGTGTTATCCACCTGGAACGCCACGCGCGGCTTCAGCGCCTTCATGCGTTCGTCGAAGTTGTCGATGTCGATTTCCAGGAACTTACGCTCGTCGACGGCTGGCAGATTTTCCACCGGCTTGCCAACCAGATCGGCCATAACGCCCATCACAAACGGCAGCTGAATTTTGCGTTCTGCGCCGTAGATCTCTACGTCGTACTCGATCTGCACGCGGGGAGCACGGTTGCGTGCGATGAATTTCTGTCCACTGTTACTCATTGCCATGATGTTCTCCATCAAAGATGCGCGGTGAAGGTGAAACGGCAGACTCCATGCCTGTCGTCATAATGCCAGGACGCGTCATTCGCGGCGTCCAAAGATGTTTTCCAGTTGGTTAACGCCGTCTGGCGCCAGGTCGCGAATAATGTCCATAAAGTTGAGTTCAGACAGCCGCTGCACCCGTTCAATCATCAGCGGTGCGGGATGGCTGGGTTCGTACTGCGCAAAATACTGTTTCGCTTTTTCCAGCATCAGCTGGGCGTCGGCGCGGCTGGTCACCTGCACGCTGCGCCAGTCCGTCACCTGCTGAACGGGCGACGCGGCCACCGGCTGCGGCTCGGCGTGCTGTTCAGCCTGCGCGTCACGGTTCGGCAGCAGCTTGCTGATATCGGTCACCTGACAGGCGCTGGAAACCAGTCCGACGGTTTTCAACAGCTGTTCCATCTCCGGTACGCCACTTTCCCCGAGATAGCCGGTAAGCAGTTCGCGGATGGCCAACAGGCGTTCGTTGATCACGATTACCGCTTCGGTGCCGGGCTGATCGCCCCGGGCCAGCTCATCGATCAGTCGTGGACGACCGCCCGGATAATCCGGACACTCGGTTTTACTGCCGTCAAGCAGCGCCTGGGCGTCACGGAGCGAAATCTCATCGCCGTTTGAGCGGAGCAGTGAGGCGTTACGCACCGCGACCGTCAGGTCAGATTTATCACTCAGCCCGGCGAGGGCGTTGATGCGGTAGAACGGATCGGTTTCGCCATACTCTTCCAGCAGAGGGTAAAGTTGCTCCCAGTATCGGGACAGGGCTTCCTGCACCAGCACTAGCCCGTCGGCGTAACCTGCCAGCCCGCGACGACGTGTCCAGGCATGGGTTAACGCCAGCATGACGCGAAGATCTTTGGTGCGACCCAGCAGGCTGGTGGCGAGTTTTTCCACCGTGTTCCAGTCGGCAGGCTCTGCCGGAATGATGGTGTCGCCAAACTGCTGCTCGGCTTTGCCCTGACTGGCCTGACCCATGGCCTGGAAATCGGCGTCGTACTCCAGATTTTCACCGCAGGGGTTATCGGGGCTTATCGGCGCGAGAAATTCATCGATATTCATAAGATCCCTGCTTATTCAAACATAGGCGGGTAAAGACCGTGGCGGCCCGGACGGGCGCCGCCTGCCGGATCGAACAGCAGCGTAAAGAGCTGCCCGGTGAAGTTTCCGCTGTGGACGTGGGTGTACAGCGGATAGCCGTCGCAGCGGTTTGTCCACCAGTAGCTGGTCTGGCGCAGCGGATCAAAACACTCCGCCGCCTGCGGCCAGCCCAGCGTGCTCTGACCATCGTCGTCATAGCCAATCACGTCGAGAATGTCGGAACGCTTTTGCGGCTCAACCGGCTGGGGCGCCGGGATGGTCATCAGCATTTCATCCAGCTGGGAGGCAGAATAGCTGTTACGCACCGCGTGCAGCCCCAGACGGCCAAGCTGCTGGTACCAGCTTTCAGCCTGCCCGAGCAGGCGGGATGACCACTCGGCGGGGGTGAAGCTCAGTTGCAGGCATACCGGATAGTGGCGGCCTACGCTGTCACGGCCCGGCAGCAGGCAGCCCATCTGAATCATCTGGCTACCGAGCATCGGCGGGACGACAAAGTTCCACACCGGGGCTTTTGAAAACGGGCGCTCGCCGCTGCGCTGCTCTTCCTGTTGCCAGGCCAGCAGGCCGACCTGGAACCAGTGCGACCACTGGCGTTGCAGGGTATCCGGAAAGCGACGCTGCAAAAAATCTCCGGCGCTGGGTAATTTGCCATACCAGCTATAACGGTTCATCGCAGGGGTATTCGTCATACGGCTGTCCTTGCGGTTATGGGCATGTGAAACGGGGAAGCTGGAACGGGTTGCGGATGCTGTTCGGGGCAAACTCCAGCGTGACCTGATGTCCGTCGACGTTGAAGGTCGCCTGACGGCTCAGGCTACCCGCGCCAGGGCTGGTGCGCGCCTTGTCGAAAAAGCGGTTGAGCGCCCAGGAACCGTTAGTTACCAGCGTTGCGGTGCTGCCATTGGTCAGACCGAGCTGCATACGCACCTGGTTCGTCCCGCCCGGCCCCGGCCAGTTCATGATCTGCACCGCCTGCGGACCGTGGCTGTAGCGCAGCAGCTGGCCGTCCACGTCCAGCGTCAGGTTCAGAATGGTGTTGTCCATCCGCACGGTGCGCACCGTGACCTTAAAGGATGGCGTGGTCGCGCCGTTGGCAAAGAAGGCATCGCGGACAGACTGCGCCTGCTGGAACGGACGCAACAGCCCTTCGCTGCCCGGCAGCGTTTTACCGTCGATGCCCGGCATAAAGCGCCAGTTCGCCTGGGTGGTGTCCACCTTGTTGGTCAGGTTGTCGCGGAAAAAGGTGTCCATCAGTCCGGTGCCCGGCGCGAACATGCGGGCGAGATCGTCCGGCGTCACCTCGGTGCTGGCGCTGCGCACCAGTGGATAACGCCCGGCAATCGCCTGACGGCAGAACCCACCCACTTCCACGTTGATGCGCTTACGCACGTTCTCCAGATCGCGACGCTGGGTGTCGCTGCTGGCGCCGACGGCCATATTGCTGAACATGGTTTGCAGCCCGCCCGGCAGACGGCCCGCGCTGGCTTGCAGGCGGCTGATTGCATCCCCGCCCGGCGCAGGCATACCGCTGTTTGCCGCATCCTGAACGGCGGTCAGGTAACGATAAAGCTCGTCAACCTGCTTAAGAAAATCGTCAAAGACGATGGTCTTGCCACCCTTCTCCAGCGGCTGCGCCAGCTCAATCATCGGCGCATAGTGGTCAGTCACCAGTTGCTCAGGCGCCTGCGTCACAACCGCGCCCTGCGTCGGGGCGTTGTCACCGTTGCTGAACAGCGCTTCCAGCGTGCGGGTGGCGCGGTTGCTTTGGTCTTCCGCTTTCTGCGCATCTTCCGGCGCTGGCGCAGTGCGCGACAGGGTCAGCACCTTGCTCAGGTTAAGCACCAGACGGCGCAGCGGCGAGTTGGTGCCTGAAAGCAGGCGCGCGGTGTTAATGCGCTGGGAAAGATCGGCGCTGTTGTTGAGCTGAATGTCAGCGAGAAAGCGATCCCAGTTGACGATAAAGTCGCGCATGTAGAGCTGGCGCACCGCGTTATCGATCTGCTGTTTATCTTCCTGGGCGGTGGTTGCTCCCAGTACCCAGGCATCGTCCTCGTGCAGGGCGATGGTCACGCTGTCGATCTGGTCGTTGAAGCTCTTCCAGTAGCCGTCCGGCGTATACAGACCCGGTACGCCCTCACTCACCGGCTTGCCGCTTTTACGGGAAAACACAAGCTCGCTCTGCGGGCCGCCGAGATCTGAAAGCGAAACCGGCTTCAGGTTCTCATCATGCTCCAGCAGACGTTTCAGGCGGCCATATACGCGTGTTGAGAGCGGCTGCTGTTTGATAAGCGCCCTTTCACGTGCCACCAGATCCTCATCCTGCGCATACGGTGAAGCCTGGATTTTTGGCTCCAGCAGCTGGGTCAGGTGCCATTCCAGCTCCTGAAGCTGCGCCTGCGTCACGTTCTGCGGCAGGTTGCGTTGCAGGTTAAGCATCACCCACGAGTGCAGGAATTTGCCGTCATAGTGCTTCGGCTGGTAGAGCATCTGATAGGCCTTCAGCGCCTCATAGCTGTACTCCACGTCGCTGCCGTTGTCGTTGCGCAGCCAGGTGGTAATGTGCATTGCCACGGCGGGCAGCAGCATCTGATCCAGCGCCTTCTGATACAGAGACTGCGAGGCATCGCTGACGTCATCCCCGCGATAAAGCCCCATGCGGCGGGAAACCGGCGGGTCGTTAACGTCGAAGGCATCGCTTTTCGGTAGATCCACCAGGCTGTTAAGCAGCGGCAGAAGCGCAAACAGATCGCGCTGGGGCTGGTTTTGCAGCGCCTTGCTCTGCTGCTCCAGCATCGGCACTTTTGCATCCACTTCTTCCAGATAGGCTTTATTTTTGGCGTAGCTGGTCAGCCACAGGCCACCCAGGATCACCAGCAGGGCCAGCAGCGCCGCGTAGCCGGACCACATCACGGCGCGGTTGCGCAGCTCCCACCAGCGGTTTTCCCCGGCGATGCCCGCTTCCTGGAAAATGACGTTTTGCAGCAGGTTTTTAATGAAGAAGCTTTGGCCCTTCGCGCCCGGGATCGGTGCCTCTTTGCTCACCGAATCCCAGCGCGTGCTTTCTTCCCCTTCGGGCAAGGAGAGCGCGCGGTTCAGCTCGCCCATCACGCGGTCAAACGGCATCCCTTCCTGAGTGCCGCTGGCAAAGTAGATGCCGCGCGGCGAAAATTCTGTTTCGAAGTTTGAGCGGGCAAAGACCGTGCTCAGGTAGTCAGCCAGCAGCGGACGCAGCGCGGCGAATTCCTGCGGGAAGAGATAGGCTTCCGCACGGGTTTTGGCGTCATGCTCTTTGAGCATGGTTTCCGGCAGGCCGGCATCCAGACGCTGTTGCAGCAGGGAAAATTCCTGCTGGAAGTTGCCCATCAGGTCGTAATCGGCGTGTTTGGTCTGCTCCCACGGCAGCGTAAAGCCCCAGATCTGGTCGCGCTGGGCTTTGTCGTAATCCGCAAACCAGGCGCGGAAGCCTTTAAGCAGGTCCGCTTTGGTCACCATCACATACACCGGGAAGCGAATACCCAGCTGTTCATGCAGCTCGGAGAGACGCTGGCGCAGGTTGACCGCCTGCTGGCGCGAGGCCTCAGCGGACTGCGAAAGCAGGTCGGAAATGCTGATGGTGATAATCACGCCGTTAATGGGCTGGCGACGGCGGTATTTACGCAGCAGGTTGATAAATTCCAGCCACTCCCCGGCGTCCTGAACCTGCTCGCTCTCCTGAGTGGTGTAGCGCCCCGCGGTATCCAGCAGAACCGCCTCGTTGGTAAACCACCAGTCACAGTTGCGCGTGCCGCCAATGCCGCGCAGCGCGGTTTTACCGAAGCGGTCCGCC
The DNA here is from genome assembly GCF_001037805.1 of Enterobacter sp. BIDMC93. Classification (NCBI taxonomy): domain Bacteria; kingdom Pseudomonadati; phylum Pseudomonadota; class Gammaproteobacteria; order Enterobacterales; family Enterobacteriaceae; genus Enterobacter; species Enterobacter sp. BIDMC93. Next base: position 2,444,124 of record NZ_KQ089962.1, on the reverse strand, counting down.
AGCGGGAATTGCAGCCCGGAGTTGGCCAGCGCGGTAGTTTTACCGGAACCCGGCGCGCCAATAATGACGTACCACGGCAGCTGATAGAGGTACTGCGTGCTGAAGCGCTGCGTCCACTGCGCGCCGTGCCCCGCTTTGCTGAAGTGGGCTTTTTTCAGCATCTGGGCGGCTTCATCGAAACGCCCGGCAAGGATCTGCTCCTCGCTGTTCAGCCGTTTCTGCGGATCGGCCGCTTCCGGGCTGGAGGTATTTTCGTTGAGCTTGTCCATCAGCTTACGGTTCAGCCAGGCGTTATACAGCCGCGGCAGAATGTGGCTCTGGGCCCAAATCAGGTAGACCACCGCAATGCTGATGACGCGGTTCTGCTCTGATTCAAGGGGCCGGGTATCCACGATGGACAACAGCGGGCCAATCATCCAGATGACCGCCGCGAGCGCCGTTACGCCCAGGAAGCTCCACAGAATGCGATTGGTCAGTATAGAAAGTAGAGTAGTCAGCATCCTTAGTTTCCTTGCGGCAATCCGTTCAGCTCGGCCTGGGTATTGTCAGGCGATACCAGCAGCGTAATTTCCACGCGGCGGTTACGGGCGCGATTTTCAGGCGTGGTGTTTGGCGCTACCGGGTTGATCTCGCCCCGCCCTTCGGCTTTGACGCGCTCAGGTTGCGAGAGGCTGCCCTGGAGCTGTTTTTGCACCGAACGGGCGCGCTCAAGCGAGAGTTCATAGTTAGAGGCGAAGCGTGCGCTGCGGATCGGCACGTTGTCGCTGTACCCCACCACCAGAATTTTGCCGCTGACGTTATTCATCGCCTGGGCGATGCGGTCGATGACCGGCTCATAGCGATCGCGCACCACCGTTGAGGCCGAGGCAAAGAGTCCGTCCCCTTTCAGGATCACCACGCTGCGATCCGCCTCATCCTTAACGGCCACCAGACCGGCATCAATTTCTGGTTTCAGGAAGCCGCGCAGGTTCAGCACCGCCGGCAGCTGACGCGCAGGCTGCTGGATGGTGGTTTCCGGCAGTTGGGACTGGTAAATTTTCGCCAGCACCGGGCTGGTGTTATCACCCAGACGCCAGTTCAGCACGATATAGAACAGGCAGGCGATAAAGCCGACCAGCGCCACGCACGCCCAGAGTGGGATCATCGGCCGCCAGAGCTTGCGCAGTACGGGGCGATCTTCCGGGTGCGGCGAGAGCGGCGGCGGGTAGCTGCCGCGCACGCCACGGATCATCTGCCACAGGCGCTGTTTGATGGTTTCAAGCTGGGTCCGGCCATTGTCCAGCACGCGGTAGCGACCTTCAAAGCCGAGCAGCAGACAGTAGTTGATCATCTCCAGCAGCAGAATGTGTTCGCGCGGATTCTGCGACAGACGCGCCAGCAGCTGGAAAAACTTCTCACCGCCCCAGGTTTCGTTATGAAACGTCACCAGCAGACCATTGCTTGACCAGACGCCGCTGCTTCCCCACGGGGTCAGCGCGGCGGCTTCGTCCAGCGCCGTGCAGAGGCAGTAGCGCGCGCCGACAATCACTTCATACGGTAAGCCCGCCTGCTGGCATCGCACTTCGAAACGGCGAATTTCGTCAATCAGGCGCTGGCGCAGCCCGACCTGATCGTCGTGGGAAACCGAATGACGGATTTGCGGAATCGCATTGAGCAGCGGATTGGCGGCCGCCACCAGCTGATTGTTCCCACTGGCTCCGGTAAACACGGCATCACTGCCGGTATCCTGTCGTTCCTGCATATTAAGCGCTCGCTTTATTATTCTGTCGGGCTACGGATGGCCCAGAACTCCATATCGAGACCCGGGAATTCCCCTGCGAGATGCAGCGCAAATGCCCCGGACTTGTCCATCTCGTGCCACAGTTCGCTGCCCCTCTCGAGTTCGAAATAGCTGTAGCCTGCATGCCACGGGATCTGCGGCGGCGCGACGGGCATTGCCCGAAGCATGATGCCCGGCAGCTGGAGCTGAACCAGATCGCGAATTTTCGACACTGGCGCAACCTTCATCTGGGCAGGGAAATGGGTTTGCAGGTGTTCGCCGGGGACATTGGCTTTTACCGCCAGCACGAAGCCAAATTCGCGGACCATGCTGGTCTCCGGCACGGTGGCGATGTTCAGCCCGTGGGAGCGTTCGTGCAGCGGCAGCTGGATGGCATGATCTTCCATGACCAGCGACAGCCCCTGGCGCAGCATCAGCATCAGTTTGCTGAAGCAAACGGCGAGATCGTCATGGTCGTAGACCGGCAGTATGCTCTCTGCGGTACGCTGCGGCGTCCAGGTGGCGAGCTCCGTGGCAAACGGCAGCCAGCTGCGCCAGAGCGCTTCCGGGTGAAGCAGCGGCAGCGTTTTTAAATGTGAGACGTCGCCAAGGTGGCGGTTGATCAGCGAGAGAAGCGTGAACTCAACCATCTCAGACGTATTGAAACGCCCCGGCTGGCGCAGTCGACCGCCGATCTGCTGGCTACGCTGCACCAGCAAGCCGTGCAGGTCGTTGATCATGCCGTAGAGCTGCGGGCTGTTATTGGCGTTCAGCATTGGGGGAATGTAGCTGTTATCCAGCCGCACGTGGTTGTCGTTGCGCTTTTCGGTGACGTACGCCACGCCGATGGCGGTCCATTCTGCCGTCAGATCTTTCTCCAGCATCAGGGTCAGACGCAGGCGGCCAAACTGGACCGTCGCCTCCCCGACCGACATGGCGTTGTCGTCTTCCACCTCTTGTTCAAAGGTAATAAAACGCGCCAGAGAAGACGGCTCCTCGCTGAAAATCACCTCTTCACGGCCGCCGCGACGAACCGGCAGCGCAAGCACCACCTTTTCGTTGGTGAGATTATCGGGGATTTTTAGCGGGGCCGGACCATTGCGGTCGCTGCGAACCTGGAAAAAGGTGCCGTCAGGCAGCAAACCGCTACAGTAGCTGAGGGCAATACACCCCTGGCGTAGCATCGCTTCATCCAGCTCAAGGTCGAGAAAGCCCCAGAGATACGATCGCTGCAAGGCCCCCCACTCACGAACGTGGTTGAGGAGGTAACTTTCTGTCCGCTGGAAATGGTGGGGACGCAGGAACATGCCCTCGGTCCAGACGACCTTTTCTGCTTTCGTCATGATGATCTCTTTCCTGTTATGAAGGGCGTTACTGGCTGATGACCCGGATACCATTTACGTCAAGAAAGACGCTGGCCTGGAGTTCATCTGCGGACCATTTCCAGAACTGGTAAATCGCGTTTTCGCCGGGAACAGGCAAAGGAAGTGAGACGCGCCATTTTTTGCCGTCCAGCGCCTGGTATTCCGCCATCACGCCGATATAGCGCGCTTCCGGTGAGCTTTGTCCGCTCAGGGTTTTCGAAAGCTGGCCCGGCATCAGGAAGAACACATCGCTGTTCAGCAGATTCGCGCCAAGCGTGGCTGACGCGTTGTTCTGTAAGGAGTAGAAGTCACTGGACATGAAATCCGCATCGGATTTCAGCAGCAACACTCTGACCTTAAGCGGCGCAGAATCATTGATTTGAGGATGAGCCTGAAACTGAAGATTGTAGCGGGAGGGGTCGCTGTGTGAAGACGACGTACAACCACCGATCAGCGCGAAAATCAACGCAAAAAAAGGGAACCACATCCGATGAAAATTTTTATTATTCATAAAAATATGCTCGTGAAACCCGTTTAGTTCAGGATCCAGGTACCGTTCGCGCTGTCTTTGCAGGCTTTGCTGTTGCCATCGACATCAACACAGGTGGTTTTCTTGCGCGCTTTCGGGCGCAGTGCCTGTTTACGTACGGTCGCTTCGTACTGGTCAGCCTTGATTACGGCACGCATCGGCACATAACCAATCAGCTGTTCACTCCCTTCATCGGCCAGCGCCATCCAGAAATGTTCAACCTGCCCCAGCACGACGTAAGTTTTACCGGTCTCAAGCGTACGGATCACTTTTCCGCCGTAGTCAGGACGGCTCATCAGGGATGCCGGGTACATGGCACGGTACGGTTCATTCACCTGAGTGAACTCCGCCGGAGGGGTAACAGCGTGACGGTGCGTCAGCGTGACGCCATTCACCTGGCTGGTCACAATCGTATCATCGGTGATCGCTGGTTTCTGCGGCGCCTTACAGCCCGCCACCGCCATAACAAACAGAAGTGATAACAATACGCGCAGTTTCATATGCTTTTCCGTAGCGATATTTAGAGGATGAAGAGAGGGGATAAAATTTGACTTAGGTGCTATTGTTAAAATAGTCGGGATATTTTCAGCAGGTAACTATTTTAAGGCATAGCTACCGCACGAGCCCGACAGAAATGGGCCCAGCATGCTCCTGACATATTTTGACAAACGGTAGACAAGTTTACATGAGCTTGTCATCAATTCAATATTTCCCGCCTGCTTAATGGCGTTTAATGATACGCCCAATGCATTATAGGATTAATCTCATAAAAAATGCGTACTTAGCTAAAATCGTCTTTTTCTTAGACAGATTTAGTTCGTAACTGTATGAAAATTAATGGCTAAACAGGCAAAAGAGAACCACTATCATTAACGTAACCCCTTATTATCGCCACTACCATAATTAGTAGAATTCCCTTTTTTCTGTGCGCTGTGGGATATATCTGGGATATTTTCATTGTTGCATTCAGAAGATAACTTTTATTGTGCACGAGCGCCCCGCATTAACAAATGGCGGCGAAGAAAATGGCAGGGATTTAATTTCGCGACCCGAAATAACCTACCCAAAATTATCCTCAGGGTTTATTTTTTGCAGCTTAATAATTAAGTCTGGCTACATCTTTTTGTTCTTTTATTGTTCAGCGCGCTCCCTTGCAGCCCATAAACTGGGGATTTCAGCGGCGTTGACAGTGAACCACACGCAAGAAGTTTTACCGTTACTACATATTTCTTTTACTTCTTCCCAACATCTTCCGTTCCACACTTTCACCCGGCACGCCTCATTTATCTCTGCGACGGTGTTCGTCTGCCGCTTGACTTATTTTGTGATAAAGGTACTTTTCAGGACATGAAGAAGATCCTGATTATCGTACCTGACGGTGGCATGTTGTTTGAGGCCGCCGGTATCGCCGACATTCTGATGCAGGCCAATCGGCTGCACCCGGACGGCCTTGAGCAGCCCCGCTACCGCATCATTATCGCCACCACCCAGCCTCACCTGGTGATCCACGGCCAGTCCGGCTTAAACCTGCTGGCGGACTATCGCCTGCCGGAGCTGGATCCGCGCGAGCCGCTGGACACGATCATCATTACCGGTCGCGGCATGAATGAGCAGGAGAGCACCGCCGTGGTGGACTGGCTGCACCTGGCCGCGCCGCATGCGCGCCGCGTCGCCTCTGTCTGCGGCGGGGCCCTGCTGCTGGCACAGGCCGGACTGCTCGATGGGCGCCGGGCAACGACCCACTGGCGGCTTCTGGAAACCCTGAAAACCCGCTATCCTGCGGTCAACGTTGAGGGCGGCCCGCTCTATGTTCAGGATGGCCCCGTCTGGACGTCCGGCGGCGTCAGCTCCGGGTTTGACCTGACGCTGGCGCTGGTGGAGGATGATTACGGCTTCACCCTCGCCCGCAATGTGGCGCAGGATATGGTGATGTACCTGCGTCGGCCTGGCGGCCAGCTACAGTTCAGCCGCTATAATCTGGAGCAGTCCGGCGCGACCGGACCAGTCAGCGAACTGCAAAGCTGGATCCTGCAAAACCTCACCGCAGATTTGTGCGTCGAAAGGCTGGCCGAACGGGTCGCCATGAGCCCGCGCAATTTCACCCGCGTGTTTACGCGTGACGTGGGCGTGCCTCCGGCCCGTTATGTCACCGAAGCGCGCCTGGCCGCCGCCCGACAGCTTCTGGAGCAGACCCAGGATCCGCTTGAGATCATTGCCGAAAAAAGCGGGTTTGGTACCAGCATCAACCTGCGCCGCGTTTTTGAAAAGCAGCTTCATCTCACGCCGGGCGAATACCGCCAGCGCTTCCACTGCCGCAGAATGGCGTAATATGATCCTTTTTTGTCATTTACGCCATACGACCTGACGCCTACAGTAACTCCAGACAACACAGATAAGGAGTGCATCATGGTTAAGGTCGGTATTAACGGTTTCGGCCGTATCGGACGTAATGTCCTGCGCGCGGCGCTGGGCAACCCGGATCTCCAGATTGTGGCCATTAACGATCTGACGGACAGTAAAACCCTCGCCCATCTGCTGAAATATGACTCTCTGCTCGGCACGCTGCCGGTGCCTGTGGAAGCGGCGGACGGCGCGCTACAGGTTGACGGGCAACGCATCACCGTATTCAGTGAACGCGACCCGGCAAACATTGCGTGGAAAGACGCAGGCGTTGAGGTGGTAATTGAAGCAACCGGCTTCTTCACCGAACGTGAAAAAGCGGCGGTGCATATCACGAGCGGCGGCGCAAAACGCGTCATTATTTCCGCCCCGGCTAAAAATGATGATCTGACGGTGGTGATGGGTGTGAACCACACGCTGTACGATCCGACCCAGCATTTTGTGGTCAGCAACGGGAGTTGCACCACTAATGGTCTGGCGCCAGCGGCGCAGGTGCTGCACCAGCAGTTTGGCATTGAGCACGGGCTGATGAACACCACGCATGCCTACACCAACAGCCAGGCGCTGCATGACCAGCCGGAAAAAGATCTGCGCGGCGCGCGCGCGGCAGCATTATCCATTGTGCCTTACTCCAGCGGCGCGGCAAAAGCGCTCGGGAAAGTGATCCCCGAGCTTGACGGTAAACTCACCGGGTATTCCCTGCGCGTGCCGGTTCCGGTGGTGTCGATTGTCGATCTGACGGTGACGCTGAGCCGCAACGTGACCGCCGAAGAGGTGAATGAGGCGTTCCGTCAGGCTGCCGCCAGCGGGCCGCTGAAAGGCATCCTGGGCTACAGCGATGAACCGCTGGTCTCCCGTGATTATCAGGGCGACCCACGCTCATCCATCATCGACGGGCTTTCAACGCTGGTGATTGGCGGGAATATGGTGAAGATCCTGTCGTGGTATGACAACGAGTGGGGCTTCTCGAACCGTCTGGTGGATCTGGCGGTGCTGATGGATAAGAAAGGGTTGTAGCCGATCGTATTGCCGGGTGACGCTTGCGCATACCCGGCCTGCAAAATGGCCCCTCTGCCTGCTAACAGGGGGGCATCATGACACTCTTCAGAAATAATATTTAAACCGCACACGACCGCCATAACGATCGTCGTTCTTATCGCTTCCCTTTTTCGGCGACGCGTTCACCCACGAAGCGTAGGCGCCCAGGTAAATGTTAAAGTTCTTCATCTTCATTACGTTGGGAATAAGGTATGACGCATGGACAGTGTGAATATCATACTCACCCGGATCGGTGATCCAGCAATCATTCTCACACTCTGCGTCAAAGGTTGAAGTGTTAAATTCGTCGATTTCGTTATGTGCATAAATATAGCCCAGCTCAGCGTTACGCCACAGGGCATTGACGCCGGAGGTGAAGTCCGTTTCGTCTGCGGCGTCAAGATACGCTGTGTTGAGATTCACGACTATGCCATCCTCTGGATCGGCTTTCAGACCATCCCAGGTCATCGTGAATCCGTAACCGGTGCGGTCAGACTGATCGACCCAACGACCCGCGTCATCCCGATAGCCATAAGCATTGTTGACCAGATTGGTTTCCATGGCGACGGCCGTTGAGAACGGGCCGTCCTGCCACGAAATAACTGGCCGGACATAGGCGACGTTCTTATCATTTTCCAGTTCCGCGCCATGGTAGCGCTGGTCGACGTACAGATCGCTGCCGTCTTTGAACAGCGTATTCAGCTCGAAATACCAGTTATCCAGCGTTTTACTCATCAGGAAGTTACCGCCGCTGTCGGTACGGCCACGCCCCTCTTTCAGCATATAAATGTAACCATAGCCGTCGCTATAAAGATCGTCCGCTGTATTGCCTGAGTATTCAACAAAGGTATCCTGGTTGAGCGGGAACATATCGTAGGCTTCAAAACGTCCAACTTTAATTTCCCAGTCGTTTTCTGCGCCAAAGAAAAATACCGCATCATCAAGGTACATTTGCCCTGCCAAATCTCCCAGTGGTTGTACAGAAAATCCGGAAAAATGGCCGTTATCCATTTTTCGATAACCATCAAACCCCAGCAAAATACGACCATTAATATCCCACCGTTCTTTATCTCCCGGTGCCCAGTCGCTATTAGCACTTTGCTTAACAGAAGTCAGACTGCCGGTTTTGCTGGCAGCATCCATATTAAATTCCACATCGCCATAAAATTTTATATCTCCAAAGCCCGAAAGCGTCAGCTTCGGTGGTGCGTCTTTATTGACGGGCTCTTCTGACTGGACGACCACGGGAGCAGCCTGCTGACTGGCCGCCTGCTGTTGTTTCAACGCCTCGATTTGCGCCTCCAGTTGCGCCAGTTTTTCATCTACGCTCGTCGCGCTTTGTGCCGCAAAAAGAGAGCCAGAACAGAGTGCCCCCACGAGGACAACCATTTTTTTTAATTGCATAGAATCCATCCTGAAATAAAAGTGAATACCCGAAGTGATGGGCCACTCTATTTCGTCTAAATGCTTTTCGGCAGGCTATTATGTTTTTTGTTATGTCGGTTATGTTTTTTACTTTGTGTGACCTTCACGGAAAGTTATTCGCGGAATGTAATAAAGAAACACAACCCCGTTCACAGAATTAAAAAAGGTTGCAACCCATAAGTCTGGCCAATATTCATAGTGTGCCCTGACAGGATATTTAATTAAAATCATTCCCCAGAAAACATTCCCCGAGTAAATAGTTTTCGGCGAGCTTCTCACGTCCGGGCGCGGCGGTAAATTGTCTGGTAATGCGCAAAATGGGATATCTAACACGCGAAGCGGGCAATATTCGTCTAAGGTTTTCAGGTGATTGACGACAGCGGTGACGCTGCCCAGCGACGAATGGAGATGAACCGATGATAAAAACTCGAATGCTACGCCCTGGCTTGTTACACCTTACGTTGGCAGGCGCCCTACTCGGTGTTACCGCATTTGGTTATGCTGAAGACCAGCCAACGAGCCAGCAAAGCTCACCTGATATTCTCCTTGGCCCCCTCTTTAATGAAGTACAGAGCGACAAACTGTTCCCGGATCAGAAAACCTTCGCGGATGCCGTTCCCAAAAGCGACCCGCTAACCATCCTGGCGGATTACCGGATGCAGCATACCCAGTCCGGTTTTGACCTGCGCCACTTCGTAGAGATGAACTTTATCCTGCCGAAGGAAGGTGAGAAATACGTTCCCCCTGAAGGGCAGAGCCTGCGCGAACACATAGACGATCTGTGGCCTGTACTGACCCGCACCACTGACAAAGCGAACAAATGGGACTCCCTCCTGCCCCTGCCAAAGCCCTATGTCGTGCCGGGAGGACGCTTCCGCGAAGTTTATTACTGGGACAGCTATTTCACCATGCTGGGGCTGGCCGAGAGCGGCCACTGGGATAAGATCGGCGACATGGTGGACAACTTCGCTTACGAGCTTGATACCTGGGGCCATATCCCTAACGGTAACCGCAGCTACTACCTGAGCCGCTCTCAGCCGCCGTTCTTCTCGCTGATGGTGGAATTGCTGGCCACGCATGACAGCGACGCGTTGAAGAAATACCGTCCGCAGATGGAGAAAGAGTACGCTTACTGGATGAAGGGGGCTGATGGGCTCCAGGCTGGTCAGGCGAACAAACGCGTGGTGAAACTGGCTGACGGCTCGATCCTCAACCGCTACTGGGACGATCGGGACACGCCGCGCCCTGAGTCGTGGCTGGATGACGTGACCACCGCCAAAAATAACCCTAACCGTCCGGCCACCGAGATTTACCGCGATCTGCGCTCTGCCGCGGCCTCGGGCTGGGATTTCAGCTCCCGCTGGATGGACGATCCACAGAAGCTGGGTACCATCCGCACCACCAGCATCGTGCCGGTGGATCTGAATGCGCTGATGTTTAAGATGGAAAAACTGCTGGCCCGCGCCAGTCAGGAAGACGGCGATAACGCCAGTGCAAGTAAATATGACGCGCTGGCCTCCGCACGTCAGAAAGCCATGGAAAGCCACCTGTGGAACGATAAAGAGGGCTGGTATGCGGATTACGATCTGAAAACCGGGAAGGTGCGTAATCAGCTGACGGCCGCAGCCCTCTTCCCGCTGTATGTGAAGGCCGCATCACAGGATCGCGCCGATAAAGTGGCCGCAGCCGCGTCGTCACGCCTGCTGAAACCGGGCGGTATTTCTACCACCACCATCAACAGCGGGCAGCAGTGGGATGCGCCGAACGGCTGGGCGCCGTTGCAGTGGGTAGCGGTGGAAGGGTTGCAGAACTATGGTCAGCAGAAAGTGGCGATGGACGTAACCTGGCGTTTCCTGAAAAACGTTCAGCATACCTACGATCGCGAGAAGAAACTGGTTGAGAAGTACGATGTCTCTTCGACCGGTACCGGCGGTGGCGGCGGTGAGTATCCGTTGCAGGACGGTTTCGGCTGGAGTAACGGCGTGACGCTCAGGATGCTGGACATGGTCTGCCCGAAAGAGAAGCCGTGCGACAGCGTACCGGAGAATCAGCCTGCGGCAAACGATGATGTTGCACCTGCGAAACAGGCGGCGCAGTAGCGCCCCTCACCCTGACCCTCTCCCCGGTGGGGCGAGGGGACGGTTCCGTGCAATAGATTGGCCCGGTAGCGAAGCGCCACCGGGCTTTTTTCAGAAGCTGTAACTCGCCCCGACCTGGAACGTGCGGTCGCGGCCTATCCAGCAGTTGGTCGCGTCATAGCAGGTGAGCGTCTCTTTGTTGGTGACGTTCTGCGCGCTCGCTTTCAGCGTCAGCCCCTCCAGCGATGGCGCCAGCTCGCCCATGCGGTAAGATGCCGCCAGATCGTATTGCGTCGTACCGCCCAGCTTGCCTGCGTCGTTGGCTGGCGAGATCTCCATCGGCCCGGTGTAGCGTGCCCCTGCCCCCAGCGTTAACCCTCTCAGCGGTGTGCTGTCAAAGGTGTAATCTCCCCACAGATTAAAGGCGTTCTCAGGGACCTGCGTCGGTCGTTTGCCCTGGTACTTGTCATCTTCGGTATTGATGGCGTGGGTGTAGGCATAGTTGGCAATCAGCGTCAGGTTATCCGTTGGACGACTCATAGCGGAAAGCTCCGCGCCTTTCGATTCCACTTCCCCGGTCTGGCGATAGTTGAGGAAGCCCGGATCGCTGGTCACCACATTTTTCTGACGAATGTTAAACACCGAGGCGGTGAAGGTGGTTGCGTAATCCGCCAGCAGGTATTTCACCCCACCCTCCACCTGCTTGCTGGTGGTGGGCTTAACGTCTTTCGCGGTCAGCGTGCCCTGCGGCGATACCGGGGCGAACCCTTCCGAATAGCTGATAAACGGCGAGAGACCATTGTCAAAGGCATAAAGCGCGCCCAGTCGCTTAGTGAGGCGATCCTGCGATACCCAGGCTTTGTCACCGTTTTGCAGATAGTTGGTGGTGACAGAACGGTAGTCGTCATAGCGCAGGCTGGCCAGCACGTTCAGCCCGCCAAACGCAATCTGATCCTGGAGGTAATAGCCATTCTGCTGATAGCTGAGACGGTTTTTCTGCGCGGTTTCAAGCCCCAGCGCATCGTTATCGATCTGCGAGTGATCCGGATTACGCATATCGATACCCGGTGTGGACGAGGCGTAACGATAATGGAAGTGAGAGTTCAGCTTCTGGTAGTCAAAGCCCGCCAGCAGATGATGTTTCCAGTCCCCCAGCGCGACGGTTCGGGTGACCTGGTTATCAATGTTGAAGCTCTGTAAATCTTCATCCGTGGTATAGGCGAAGCGGTTAAGCTGGTAGACCTCGCTGCCCGTCCCGGTTGAATAGGCGCTGCGCTGGTGGGTGTCCACGTCAAAGTAGCGCGCTTTCTGGCTAAAGCCCCAGCCACTGTCAAACTCATGTTCAAAGCTGTAGCCCAGCATCCACTGACGCTGCTTAAAGCCGCTCCACTCATCCCCGGCATAGTCACGACGATCGGCGTATTTAGACCGTAGATAGCTTAGCGGCATCGGATCAGACGGCGTCAGGCTCGGCGTATTTTGCGCCAGCGCGTCAATGGTCAGGCGCGTTTTGTCATCCGGCTGCCAGGTCACGGAGGGGGCCACCAGATAGTTTTCATAGCGCGTGGTGTGCGCCTGTTCGTCACTCTCTGTCGCTTTACCCAGCAGGCGATAGTTCCAGTCGCTGGTCGCAATCTGCCCCGTGGAATCCAGGTACCCCTCTTTAAGATTGCGGTTTCCGGTGTTAAAGCCCAGTTCTGTTTTCGCCTCTTTCTGCGGCTTTTTACTCTGAATATTGACCAGCCCGCCCGGGGAGCCACCGCCATACAGCACGGATGACGGCCCCTTCAGGATATCGACGCTCTCAATCAGCAGCGGATCGATTCGCGCTTTAGTGTTCCCGGTGACGTTATAGGGAAGTTGCAGGCCGTTGTAGAACTCCTGCTCGACGTTGAACCCGCGGATTTTGTACTCGCTCATGTAAGAGGTGCTCCCGCGCACCTCCGTGGAAACGCCCGGCGCATAGCGCAGGATCTCGTTTACCGAACTGGCGTGCCGCTGCTCAATCTCTTTAGCGGCGATGGTGTTGATCACCTGGGGCGTTTTACTTTCCGCGACGGCTGATTTCGTGGCGCTGTTGGTCCAGGCAGGGAGCGCGCTGCCCTGCTCTGTACCGGTCACCACGATGGTGGGTTCTTCTGCAAAAGCCTGTGTTTGCAATGCCAGCGTGACGGCGCCTGCCAACGCGCATAACGCAAAACGTGAGGTGCTCATAGTGTCGTCTTGTTATTAGATGCTATTGGGAACGCCAATTATTATCATTTCCATTAGCAAATCAATATCGGCGGAGAAAAACAGATCGTTTGTATTAAGTTTCATGCCAGCGTGCCGATAACCCAGAGACAGTCTGTCATCTATCGAGGAGCCATCTGGCGTGAGTAGCTACAGTGAGCAGTTCCTGAAACAAAATCCGCTGGCTGTATTAGGGGTGTTACGCGACCTGAAAAAGGGCGAGGTGCCGCTGCGCATCAACTGGTCAACCAGCCAGTTTATCAGCAAGATCCTGGACGTGACGGCAGAACACCTGATCGTGGATCTGGGTAGCCAGAGCGAAGAAAACCGTGCCGCGCTCCAGGCAGAAAACCTCTCGGTGATGGCCGAAACGCAGGGGGCTAAAGTCGAGTTTATACTGCCCCGCCTGACCACGATCGCGTACCAGGGTTTGCCTGCGTTTATCGCTCCCCTGCCCGCTAACCTCTGGTTCGTGCAACGCCGCGAGTTTTTTCGCATCAGCGCCCCGCTTCACCCGGCCTATTTCTGTAAGGCAAAAATGCCGGACAAAAAAGAGATCCGCTTTCGTCTCTTCGACCTGTCACTGGGCGGGATGGGCGCGTTAATGGATACGCCGAAGCCGGAAGGACTGGTGGAAGGCATGCGTTTTAGTCAGATTGAGCTGGATATGGGCGGATGGGGACGCTTCTGGTTTGACGCCCAGCTGATTGCCATCAGCGAGCGTAAGGTGGTGGACAGCAAAAACGAAACCATTACCACGCCGCGACTGAGCTTTCGCTTTCTGAATGTCGGGCCAGGCGCCGAACGCGAACTACAGCGCATCATCTTCTCACTGGAGCGTGAAGCGCGGGAACGCGCGAACAAAGTGCGCTGAAAGGCGTCGGGCAGCATACTGCCGCCCGACAAAGGCGTTACATGGCGTCCATCGCTTTCTGTACTTTCCAGATATAACGTGGAGCCTGTGCTGACGGATGATTCTTCACCACGTGCTCGAAGAATTCATCTTTATCCATATCGTTAATCTCTTCTATCGCCTCTTTGCGATCGGATGAGAAGGTTCGGAGCAGCGCGCCGGCTCCGTTAACGTACGACACCACCAGCGCATATTGCATCACTTCCGGATCGTCAATCCCCTTCAGAATGCCATGCTCGAGAATGCTCAGGTAAGCGGTTCCCATAGAGATATTACGTTCCGGGTTTTTCAGCTCGCTGGTGGATGGCTGTCCCTTCCAGCCCATGTAGCGATAGACCTCTCTTCCCGCCGTCGAGGCTTTTAACTGCATCAGCCCCACCGCATTCGATTTACTCACCAGCGTCGGGTTGCCGCCGGACTCCACGGCAATGATCGCCGTGATCAGACGCGGGCTCACGCCCCAGGCCTTCCCGGCTTGTTCGCTGATCGGCATCCACTGCATGGCCCGCTTTACCGGCACTTCAGGGTTCCAGGGGGGATTTTGATAATCATGTTTTGAACTACAGCCAGCGAGCAGCACAATCAAAAAAGCAAACCATCTCAATTTCACGTCATCTATCCTTATAGCCGGTCATCGCGGTACGTCGCCCCTTGAAGCAGGCGGCGTATAAGCGGCATGATATAGACAATTAGATTCTCATTCAGCAAGGAATTGCCATGCCTCAGTTTCATCTCATCGCACCGTCAGGCTACTGCATCAACCAGGAGGCGGCACAGCGGGGCGTTCAGCGCCTGCTGGAAATGGGCCATCAGGTAAAAAATCAGACAATTATCCCCCGCCGCATGCAGCGTTTTGCCGGTACCGAGGCGCAGAGACTGAGTGATATCAACAACCTGGCGACGCTGGAAGGTGAAAACACTATTGTGCTGGCCGTGCGCGGCGGCTATGGCGCAAGCCGGCTGCTGGAGAGCGTCGACTGGGCCGGGCTGGCCGCGCGCCAGCAGCAGGATCCGCTGTTAATCTGCGGACACAGCGATTTCACGGCGATCCAGCTCGGCCTGCTTGCGTTGCATAACGTCATTACCTTTAGCGGCCCGATGCTGGCCGGCAACTTTGGTGCGCCGGAGCTGGATGCGTTTACGCAGGACCATTTCTGGCGCGCCCTGCAAAACCCGACGTTCACCATCGAGTGGCAAGGCAATGGACCGCACTGGGAATGTGAAGGACAGCTGTGGGGCGGCAACCTCGCGATGCTGGTGTCGCTGATTGGAACGCCGTGGCTGCCGCAGATCACGGACGGCATACTGGTGCTGGAAGATATCAACGAACACCCGTTCCGCGTCGAACGTATGCTGTTGCAGCTGTATCACGCCGGGATCCTGGATCGGCAGTCGGCCATTGTGCTGGGCAGTTTTAGTGGTTCAGCCCCCAACGATTACGATGCGGGCTATTCCCTGGAGACGATGATTGATTTCATTCGTTCCCGGCTGGATATCCCGGTGATCGCCGGTCTGGATTTCGGCCATGAGCAGCAAACCGTTACCCTGCCGCTGGGTGCCCAGGCGCACCTTGTACACGATAATTCAGGCAGTCGGTTAACAATCAGCGGTCATCCGGTCTTAAAGGCATAAAAAAGCCGTTATTCCCCCTCAATAAAACGCAGTTAACGTTGTTATTATGTTAGGGTTTTAATAACAGCGTTCACATTGAGGTGGGAGTAAGACGACATTGGGTGCCACAGCGATAATCAGTCTCTTCATTCTGGGTTCCATCCTGGTAACCTTTAGCATTTTATTAAGTTCATTTTCATCGCGTCTTGGCATACCTATTCTTGTCATTTTCCTGGCTATCGGCATGCTTGCCGGGATCGACGGTATCGGCGGTATCCCCTTCGATAATTACCCTTTCGCCTATATGGTGAGTAACCTCGCGCTGGCGGTGATTCTGCTGGACGGCGGAATGCGCACCCAGGCAAGTTCGTTTCGCGTTGCCTTAGGCCCGGCGCTGTCTCTGGCGACCGTCGGCGTGCTGATCACCTCCGGCCTGACCGGCATGATGGCGGCCTGGCTGTTTAACCTCGATATAATGGAAGGCCTGCTGATTGGCGCGATTGTCGGCTCTACCGATGCGGCGGCGGTTTTCTCACTGCTCGGCGGCAAGGGGCTGAACGAACGCGTTGGCTCCACGCTTGAGATTGAATCCGGCAGTAACGATCCGATGGCGGTGTTCCTGACCATTACCCTGATTGAGATGATCCAGCAGCACGAAACCGGCCTGAGCTGGATGTTCGCCTGGCACATCCTCCAGCAGTTTGGCCTCGGGATTATCATTGGTCTCGGCGGCGGTTACCTGTTACAGCATACGATTAACCGTATTACGCTGCCTTCCGGCCTTTATCCGCTGCTGGCCCTGAGCGGCGGGATCCTGATCTTTGCCGTCACCACCGCGCTGGACGGCAGCGGTATTCTGGCGGTTTACCTTTGCGGTTTCCTGTTGGGCAACCGACCGATTCGCAACCGTCACGCCATCTTGCAGAACTTCGACGGTCTGGCCTGGCTGGCGCAGATCGCCATGTTCCTGGTGCTGGGCCTGCTGGTGACGCCGTCGGACCTGCTGCCTATCGCCGTACCGGCGCTGCTTTTGTCGGCCTGGATGATCTTCTTCGCCCGTCCGCTGTCGGTGTTTGCCGGGCTGCTGCCGTTCCGCGGGTTTAACCTGCGTGAGCGGATATTTATCAGTTGGGTGGGGCTGCGCGGCGCGGTGCCGATTATTCTGGCAGTGTTCCCTATGATGGCCGGGCTGGACAACGCCCGTCTGTTCTTCAACGTCGCCTTCTTCGTGGTGCTGGTGTCGCTGCTGTTCCAGGGGACGTCGCTGGGCTGGGCGGCGAAAAAAGCCAAAGTGGTGGTACCGCCCATTGGCTGGCCGGTCTCCCGCGTGGGGCTGGATATTCACCCTGAGAATCCCTGGGAACAGTTTGTCTACCAGCTAAGCGCCGATAAGTGGTGCGTGGGCGCGTCCCTGCGCGATCTGCATATGCCCGCTGAAACGCGCATTGCCGCCCTGTTCCGGGATAACGCCCTGCTTCACCCGACCGGCAGCACGCGGCTGCGTGAGAACGATATCCTCTGCGTGATTGGCCGCGAGCGCGACCTGCCGGCCCTCGGCAAGCTGTTCAGCCAGTCGCCCCCGGTGGCGCTGGATCAGCGTTTCTTCGGCGATTTTATCCTCGAAGCCAGCGCCCGCTTTGCGGATGTGGCGCTGATTTATGGCCTGGAAGGTGGACTGGAGAATCGAGATAACCAGCAAACCCTGGGTGAGATTATTCAGCAATTATTAGGAGCTGCGCCGGTCGTCGGTGACCAGGTGGAGTTTGCCGGGATGATCTGGACGGTAGCGGAGAAAGAAGATAACGCGGTGCGCAAAGTCGGCGTAAGGCCGATGGAGGAGGAGGCGGAGTAGCTGCTTTTTTGCCGGGTGGCGCTAACGCTTACCCGGCCTACGTTCGGGCTTTTGTAGGCCGGGTAAGCGTTAGCGCCACCCGGCACACACACATGTTACACCGTCACAACAGGCACTCTTGGCGCCAGCGCGCACATCAGCTCATACCCGACGGTGCCCGCCGCAGCGGCCACATCATCAATTTTAACCTCGTTGCCCCACAGCTCAACCGGTGACCCGATCCCCGCCTGGGGACACGGCGTCAAATCGATGGCCAGCATGTCCATGGAGACGGTACCTACCGTGCCGGTGCGCACGCCATCGACCCACACCGGCGTGCCACTTGGGGCGATGCGCGGATAACCATCTGCATAGCCCCCCGCCACGATACCGATGCGCTGTTCACCTGCTGCCCGATAGCGGCTGCCATAGCCCACCGTATCGCCCGCTTTCAGGGTTTGCACGCCGATAATCTCGCTTCGTAACGTCATCACCGGCTTCAGGCCGCTGTTGGCAATATCCTGCCACTGACCTGAGGGTGACGCGCCGTACAGAACGATCCCCGGACGTACCCAATTGTAGTGCGCCTCGGGATGCCAGAGCGTTGCCGCTGAGTTCGACAGCGAGCGCGGACAGTCCAGACCTTCTGCCGCCTGCTCAATGCGGACCATGGCATCGGCAATGCCGTCCGGCTTTTCCGCATCGGCGAAGTGCGCCATCAGCGTCATCTCACCGACGTTTTTCAGCGCACGAAGCTGCTGCCAGACCGTATGCACCCGTTCAGGCTGGAAGCCCAGACGGTTCATCCCGCTGTTCACTTTGAGATAGATATCCAGCGGGGCATGCAGCTTCGCGTCCTGGATGGCCTTGATCTGCCAGTTACTGTGAACGCTGGTCGTCAGGCGGTACTTATCCAGCAGAGGCAGATCCTGCGCATGAAAGAATCCTTCCAGCAGCAGGATCGGTCCTTTCCAGCCGCGCTCGCGCAGCAGGATGGCCTCTTCCAGATTCAGCAAGGCAAAACCATCGGTGCCGCCGAGCGCACTCCAGATACGGTCGATACCATGACCGTAGGCGTTGGCTTTCACCACCGACCAGACACGAGAACCCGGCGCAGCACGGCGAACAATTTGCAGGTTATCCTTCAGCGCCTGCAAATCCAGCTGGGCCAGAATGGGACGGGACATGACGACTCCTTAATTATGCGCGCCGTGCAGGTGTTGTGGACGCGATGGGGTAAACCCTGATTGATAGCGTGCGGCGCTCAAATCGTCAAACGGAATTGCCGGCGTCCGTCCGGAGATCAGGTCGCTCAGCAGCTGGCCCGAACCGCAGGCCATGGTCCAGCCAAGCGTGCCGTGGCCGGTGTTAGTCCACAGATTTTTGTATGGTGTACGGCCCACAATAGGCGTGCCGTCCGGGGTCATTGGGCGCAGGCCGGTCCAGAACGTCGCCTGCTCAATGAAGCCGCCGCGCGGGAAGAGATCGCCCACGACCATCTCCAGCGTTTCACGACGCGGTTTGAGCAGCTCGGTATTGAAGCCCACGATTTCCGCCATGCCCCCGACGCGGATCCGGTTATCGAAGCGGGTGATGGCGATTTTGTAGGTTTCATCAAGAATGGTCGAGACCGGCGCGCCGCTGTCCTCTTTCACCGGGATGGTCAGGGAGTAGCCTTTCAGCGGATAGACCGGGATATCCAGAATCCCTTTCAGCATCGCGGTTGAGTAGGAGCCAAACGCCATCACGTAGGCATCGGCTTTAATTACCTCTTCCCCACACTTCACGCCGTAAATCTTCTCACCTTCCGACAGCAGTTTGTCGACAGAAGTATTGAAGCGGAATTTCACCCCGGCCTGCTCACACATGCGCGCCAGACGCTGGGTGAATAGCTGGCAGTCGCCGGTTTCATCGTTCGGTAAACGCAGACCGCCCGTCAGCTTGTGCGCGACCTCGGCAAGCGCTGGCTCCACCTGCGCCAGCTGGCTGGCTTCCAGCAGCTGATACGGTACGCCCGCATCTTCAAGCACGGCGATATCGCGGGTCGCGTTTTCGTACTGTTGCGCGGTACGGAACAGCTGAAGCGTGCCGCCCTGACGCCCTTCATATTCGATGCCCGTTGAGGCACGCAGCGCCTTCAGGCAGTCGCGGCTGTATTCCGCCAGCCGCACCATACGCCCCTTGTTTTCCATATAGTGGCGGGTGTCGCAGTTGCGCAGCATCTGCCACATCCATTTAAGCTGGAACTGCGTGCCGTCAAGACTTATCGCCAACGGCGCATGTCGCTGAAACATCCATTTGATCGCCTTCAGCGGAACGCCCGGGGCCGCCCACGGCGCAGCGTAGCCCGGAGAGATTTGCCCCGCATTCGCCGCACTGGTTTCCAGCGCCGGACCGGATTCGCGATCGATAACGGTAACCTCATGTCCCGCCTGACTTAAATACCAGGCGCTGGTTACGCCAACGACACCACTTCCCAGTATGACAACACGCATAGCCACTCCATTATGAGCAAAAGAACAATCATCTAATTACAGATTGATAACCTAGTTGAAAATATTATTCAACATATGACTTTTTTATGGTGACTCAACTCACATATCCCGCTGTATCAGGGGATGGCGCTTATTTGGGATCTCCTGCTGCGCGTTTTTTTTAACCAGTAGAAAATTCTGTGAGCACCGCTTTATTTGCCGTATCGAAAACGCGAAATCGCAAAGAAAAAATTTCTGCTCCCCGCGTATTTGAATGGGGTGATCTATGCTTGAAAGGAGGCTCTCCAGTCAGAGAGAGCGACCAACAACGAGGGCGCGCTAATGGCTACACTAGATTCCATGTCCAGGGACAGCACCCGTCTGAGCGATGGACCCGACTGGACCTTCGAGTTGCTGGATGTCTACCTGGCGGAGATCGACCGGGTGGCCAAACTCTATCGTCTGGATACCTATCCCCATCAGATTGAAGTCATCACCTCGGAACAGATGATGGACGCTTACTCCAGCGTCGGGATGCCAATTAACTATCCGCACTGGTCGTTTGGCAAAAAATTCATTGAGACAGAGCGGCTGTATAAGCACGGGCAGCAGGGACTGGCGTATGAAATCGTCATTAACTCTAACCCGTGTATTGCCTATCTGATGGAAGAGAACACCATTACCATGCAGGCGCTGGTGATGGCGCACGCCTGCTATGGACATAACTCGTTCTTCAAAAATAACTATCTGTTCCGCAGCTGGACGGACGCCAGCTCCATCGTCGATTACCTGATCTTCGCCCGCAAATACATTACCGACTGCGAAGAGCGCTACGGCGTGGACGAGGTGGAGAAGCTGCTGGACTCCTGCCACGCGCTGATGAACTACGGCGTTGATCGTTATAAGCGTCCGCAGAAGATCTCATTGCAGGAAGAGAAAGCCCGGCAGAAGAGCCGCGAGGAGTATCTGCAAAGCCAGGTGAATATGCTGTGGCGCACCCTGCCGAAACGTGAAGAGGAGAAAACCGTCGCCGAGGCGCGTCGCTACCCTTCCGAGCCGCAGGAAAACCTGCTCTACTTTATGGAGAAAAACGCCCCACTGCTGGAGCCGTGGCAGCGTGAGATCCTGCGCATCGTGCGCAAGGTGAGCCAGTATTTCTATCCGCAGAAGCAGACCCAGGTGATGAACGAAGGCTGGGCGACCTTCTGGCACTACACCATTCTTAACCACCTGTACGACGAAGGAAAAGTCACCGAGCGGTTTATGATGGAGTTTCTGCACAGCCACACCAACGTGGTATTCCAGCCGGCATATAACAGCCCGTGGTACAGCGGCATTAACCCGTACGCGCTTGGCTTTGCCATGTTCCAGGATATCAAGCGTATTTGTCAGTCGCCCACCGAAGAGGACAAATACTGGTTCCCGGATATTGCCGGTTCCGACTGGCTGGAAACGCTGCACTTCGCGATGCGTGATTTTAAGGATGAGAGCTTTATCAGCCAGTTCATGTCGCCGAAGATCATGCGTGATTTCCGCTTCTTCACCGTACTGGATGATGACCGCAACAACTACCTGGAGATCTCCGCGATCCACAACGAAGAGGGTTATCGCGAGATCCGCTCGCGCCTGTCATCCCAGTACAACCTGAGTAATCTTGAACCGAACATTCAGGTCTGGAACGTGGATCTGCGCGGCGACCGCTCCCTGACGTTGCGCTATATTCCGCACAACCGCGCGCCGCTGGATAAGGGGCGTAAGGAAGTGCTGAAGCATGTGCATCGCCTGTGGGGATTTGACGTGTTGCTGGAGCAGCAGAACGAAGATGGCAGCGTGGAGCTGCTGGACCGGTGTCCGGCGCGGTTGAATACGCTGTAGTGGGATTTTTTGCCCGGTGGCGCTACGCTTACCGGGCCTACGGGACCTGTAGGCCGGGTCAGGCGAAGCCGCCACCCGGCGAAAAAAAACCTCCCAATCGAGAGGTTTTTTCTTTCAGCGACTCTGAATCGCTAAATCGCCCGGCAGCGTTTTCTGCATCCGATGCCAGATTTCACCGGAGTCGTGGCCGTAACGACGCACCGTTTCATAGACCTGATCGTGCAGCCCTTCGGTGCAGAGTTTGCTCAGTTTATGGTAGAAGCCGAGCGCCAGGCTGCGGGCTTCAGGGTTAGCAAAGTAGTGACGACCAATGCGCGTATATAACCCTTTCATTCCATTCAGGATCAGACCGTAAACCGGATTGCCGGAAGCAAACGCCAGACCGCGGAACACGTTGTAATCCAGGGTCGCAAAGGCATCCGCGTGGTCTTCCACCTCATTAGCGGTGGCAAGCACTTTCAGCGCATCTTCAGGATGCTGACGAAACGCGGTGCGGATGAAAATGGTGGCGATGTTGGTGCGCACGGAAAGCAGATTATCAATCAGCTGCGGTACGCTTTCGTGGTCGAGACGCGCCAGCGTTTCCAGAATGTTCAGCCCGGACGTTTCCCAGAAGTTGTTCACCTTAGTGGGTTTGCCATGCTGTATCGTCAACCAGCCATCGCGCGCCAGACGCTGGAGCACTTCTCGCAGCGTGGTACGGGTGACGCCAATCAGTTCAGAGAGTTCGCGTTCAGCAGGTAGAATTGATCCCGCAGGGAAACGATTATTCCAGATGCTTTCAATGATGTACTCTTCCGCGAAACCCGCCGGGCTCTGCGCCTTAATGACCATAGTGAGATTTCCATTACACAGCTTTAGCAAATTGCACTCATCATACCAGAGGCGCGCAGAGGCAGATAGCGCAGCAGAGACAGAAAAGAGGGATCGCCGTTTCATTTTTATGAAATTTACAAATGGCTTAATCCCCCGCTCTGCCGCCATTTTTGCGTATACTGATGTCTTGTCTTATTTGACGGGTAAAGGACGTCTGTCGTGGAAATTTCATTTGGGCGCGCGCTGTGGCGCAACTTTTTAGGTCAGTCACCTGACTGGTACAAACTTACTTTACTGGTATTCCTGGTCGTTAATCCCGTTATCTTTTTGCTGGATCCCTTCGTTGCCGGGTGGATGTTGGTCGCCGAGTTTATCTTTACCCTGGCGATGGCGCTGAAGTGCTATCCGCTGTTGCCCGGCGGGCTGCTGGCGCTGGAAGCCGTGGTCATTGGAATGACCAGCGCGGAGCATGTTAAAAACGAGATAGCGTCGAATCTTGAAGTCCTGCTGCTGCTGATCTTCATGGTGGCGGGGATCTACTTTATGAAGCAGCTTCTGCTGTTTATCTTCACCCGTTTGCTGCTGAGCATTCCGTCGAAAACGCTGCTCTCGCTGGCGTTTTGCCTCGCCGCGGCCTTCCTCTCTGCCTTCCTGGATGCGCTGACGGTCGTTGCGGTGGTGATCAGCGTCGCCGTCGGCTTTTACGGGATTTACCACCGGGTGGCCTCGTCTCGTCCTGGCGATAACTTGCAGGACGACAGTCACGTTGAGGCGCACAACCGCGATGTGCTGGAACAGTTCCGCGCGTTTCTGCGCAGCCTGATGATGCATGCGGGCGTGGGGACGGCGCTGGGCGGCGTGATGACCATGGTCGGGGAGCCGCAAAACCTGATTATCGCCAAAGCGGCTGAGTGGCATTTTGGCGAATTTTTCCTGCGCATGGCGCCCGTCAGCGTGCCCGTGCTGGTCTGCGGGTTAGCCACCTGTGTGCTGGTCGAAAAATTCAACCTCTTTGGGTATGGCGCGAAGTTGCCCGATCAGGTCCGCCAGGAGCTGCATAAGTTTGACGAGCAGAGCCGCAAACAACGCACGCGCCAGGAGACGCTGCGCCTGATTGCACAGGGTTTCATCGGCGTGTGGCTTATCGCGGCGCTGGCCTTCCACCTTGCCGAGGTGGGGCTGATTGGCCTGTCGGTAATTATCCTTGCAACCAGCCTGGGCGGCGTTACGGACGAACATGCTATCGGAAAAGCCTTTACCGAAGCGCTGCCGTTTACCGCCCTGCTGGCGGTGTTTTTCGCGGTCGTGGCGGTGATTATTGACCAACATCTGTTCGCGCCGATCATCGCGTTTGTGCTTCAGGCTACGCCAGATTCGCAGCTAACGCTGTTCTATTTGTTTAACGGTCTGTTGTCCTCTATATCCGATAACGTCTTTGTCGGGACGGTATACATCAATGAGGCCAAAGCCGCGATGGAGCAAGGGATTGTCAGCAGTGAACAGTTCGAGCTGCTGGCGGTGGCGATCAACACCGGAACCAACCTCCCCTCCGTGGCAACCCCGAACGGTCAGGCGGCATTCCTCTTCCTGCTGACCTCGGCGCTGGCACCACTCATACGACTTTCTTATGGAAGAATGGTCTGGATGGCGCTGCCGTATACGCTGGTGCTTACCCTGGTTGGTTTGCTGTGCATCAAAATTACTCTCGTTCCCTGTACGCAATGGTTATTGCAAGCAGGTATACTTGCGGCGCATTAAAATTCGTTTACACTGCGCTGTCTAAGCATGTTCCAGGGAAATGATTATGTTGCGATTTTTGAACCAGTGCTCACGCGGTCGCGGAGCGTGGTTGTTGATGGCCCTGACCGCCTTTGCGCTGGAAATGGTCGCGCTGTGGTTTCAGCATGTGATGGGGCTGAAACCTTGCGTACTGTGTATTTATGAGCGTTGTGCGCTGTTCGGCATTATGGGCGCGGGTCTGGTAGGTGCGATTGCACCCAAATCACCGTTACGCTATGCGGCAATTGCCATCTGGCTATACAGCGCCGGGAAAGGGATTGCGCTTGCCTGGGAGCACACCCAGATGCAGCTTCACCCGTCGCCGTTTATGACCTGCGATTTTGCCGCCCGCTTCCCGAGCTGGCTGCCGCTGGATAAATGGCTGCCGCAGGTGTTTGTGGCCTCCGGTGACTGCTCTGTACGCCAGTGGGAGTTCCTGACGCTGGAGATGCCGCAGTGGCTGGTGGGCATTTTTGTCGCCTACTTTGTGGTGGCGCTGCTGGTGCTGATTGCCCAGCCGTTCAAACCAAAGAAACGCGATCTTTTTGGAAGGTAAAAGCAAAACGGCAACGTCAGTTTTGTTGGTCGGGTAAGCGCAGCGCCACCCGACAAAATTGCGCACAATAAAAAACCCGCCTCGGCGGGTTTTTTATTATCACCGATTAGGGTGATTCATAATGTGGTCTTCCCAGTCGCGCACCTCGGACTCTTTCACCGCAATGTGGCGCACGGAAATACGTTCACCGTGCATCGCCGCTTTCGACCCCGTCAACAGCGGATGCCATGTGGGCAGATCCTTTCCTTCCGCCAGCAGGCGATACGCGCAGGTATGCGGCAGCCACTCAAAGGTCGGCAGATTTTCACGGGTTAACTTGATGCAGTCCGGCTCATATTCGAAACGGCGCTCATAGTTGCGGCACTGGCAGGTTTTGATGTTTAACTGCTTGCAGGCTACGTTGGTGAAATAGATCTCGTCCGAATCTTCATCCATTAGCTTATGCAGGCAGCACTGCCCGCAGCCGTCACACAACGATTCCCACTCCGCGTCGGTCATGTCGTCGAGAGTTTTGCTTTGCCAGAAAGGAATGTCGTTCATCGGGATGTCCACACGTCAAAATAGAGCGCACCTTATAACGAGTCTGGCACGTTGATGCAAGTTTTGCCGCCCTTTTCAGGCGGCAAGGTGCTTTTACAGCACGCGGGTTTTCAGCGACAGGCCGTTAAAACTGACGTCCAGTTCGTCGCCGCTAAGCAGCGGCCCCACACCTTCCGGAGTGCCGGTGAGGATCACGTCGCCAGGTTTCAGGGTGAAGAAGCGGCTCATGTAGGCAATCAGCGGAACGATCTTATGGATCATGTCAGCGGTTGTTCCCTGCTGGCGGATCTCGCCGTTGACCTTCAGGCTGAGCGGCGTGTTCTGCGGATCGTCGGTAAATTCACTCACCGGAACGAAACCGGAAATCGGGCATGAATTATCAAAACCCTTGGCTTTTTCCCACGGCTGCCCCGCTTTCTTCATTTTGCCCTGGACGTCACGCAGCGTCAGGTCGAGCGCGACACCGTAACCCGCAATCGCCTTCTCTACATGCTCTTCAGTTGCCTGGCGCAGCGTCGCGCCGATCAGCACCGCCAGTTCCACTTCATGATGCACCGAGCCCAGTCCCTGCGGCAGAACCAGCGGCTGGCGAATATCGCACAGTGCGGTTTCTGGCTTAATAAACAGAACCGGCTCTTCCGGCACGGCGCTGCCCATCTCCTGAATATGTTTTGCATAGTTGCTGCCCACGCAGACCACTTTGCTGACGGGATAATCCAGTAATGCACCTTGCCAGTTATGATGTTGATACATGGTCGACCCCTAATCGGTTGATGAGTTGTTCCCGGAAGGACCCGGGCTTATTTCTTTCCGCTCAGCTCAAGGTGCTGTTTTAATAAATTCTCCGGTGGCGGCGGAAGCTGTAAATAATAGCCCTGCTCGATTAACGCCTTTTTGACTTTCTCAAGATCGGCGTTCACCAGCTTCTTACGGCCGTCCAGCGGCAGCAGCATCGCCAGCTGCGGACGGCCAAAGCTTTTCATTAATTCTTCAGGCACGCGGGAAAAATCGTCTTTCTTTTCGACATAAAGGTAGGTCTGGTCGCGGCTGGTACTTCTGTAGATCACACAAAACATGTTTTTACTCTGAATTAACGGGTGGTTGCTTGCCTCAATATACTCCTGACTATAACATGCCTGATACTCTTCGGAATATCGCGGCGATGTGTTGCGGTTAATAGCAAATTGAGTAAGGCCAGGATGTCAAATACGCCCATCGAGCTTAAAGGCAGTAGCTTCACCTTATCAGTGGTTCATTTGCATGATGCAAAACCCGAGGTTATTCGTCAGGCGTTAGAAGACAAAATCGCGCAGGCTCCCGCTTTTCTTAAGCATGCTCCTGTCGTCGTCAATGTAAGCGACCTTGAGGGGCCGGTTAACTGGAAGCGACTCCAGCAGGCCGTCGTCTCCACGGGGTTGCGCATCGTGGGTATTAGCGGCTGCAAAGACGCAGAGTTAAAAGCCGAAATTGAACGCGCGGGTTTGCCCTTGTTAAACGAGGGCAAAGAAAAAGCCCCGCGTGCAACGCCTGCAACCGTTCCCGCTCCCCCGCCTCCGGCGCAAAATGTAGCCCCAGTCACAAAAACGCGATTGATTGATCTGCCGGTTCGTTCCGGTCAGCGCATTTATGCGCCAAACTGTGATCTGATTGTTACAAGCCACGTCAGTGCGGGCGCAGAACTGATTGCAGATGGCAATATTCACGTTTACGGTATGATGCGTGGGCGTGCGCTTGCGGGCGCCAGCGGCGATCGAGAAGCACAAATTTTTTGTACTCACCTGACGGCAGAACTGGTGTCTATCGCAGGTGAATATTGGCTGAGCGATAAAATCCCAGCCGAATTTTATGGCAAAGCGGCCCGTCTGCAACTGGCAGATAACGCTTTGACCGTTCAACCGTTAAATTGATCCCTTTTAACAAGGAATTTCTATGGCACGCATTATTGTTGTGACTTCGGGTAAAGGAGGCGTTGGCAAGACCACCTCCAGCGCGGCCATCGCTACTGGTTTGGCCCAGAAGGGAAAGAAAACCGTCGTAATCGACTTCGATATCGGTCTGCGTAACCTGGACCTGATCATGGGTTGCGAGCGTCGCGTGGTGTATGACTTCGTGAACGTCATTCAGGGCGATGCCACCCTTAACCAGGCGCTGATTAAAGATAAGCGTACCGAGAACCTCTACATTCTTCCGGCGTCCCAGACCCGTGATAAAGACGCCCTGACCCGCGAAGGCGTGGAAAAGGTGCTCGACGATCTGAAAAAGATGGAGTTCGACTTCGTGGTCTGCGACTCCCCGGCCGGTATCGAAACCGGGGCTTTGATGGCGCTCTACTTCGCGGATGAAGCCATCATCACCACCAACCCGGAAGTCTCGTCAGTACGTGACTCCGACCGTATTCTCGGCATTCTGGCCTCGAAATCCCGTCGCGCGGAAAATGGCCAGGAGCCAATCAAAGAGCACCTGCTGCTGACCCGCTACAACCCTGGCCGGGTGAACAAAGGTGACATGCTGAGCATGGAAGACGTGCTGGAGATCCTGCGCATCAAACTGGTTGGCGTGATCCCGGAAGATCAGTCCGTGTTGCGCGCCTCTAACCAGGGCGAGCCCGTGATCCTGGATACACAGGCAGACGCAGGTAAAGCGTATGCGGATACCGTTGACCGTCTGCTGGGAGAAGAACGTCCTTTCCGCTTCATTGAAGAAGAGAAGAAAGGTTTCCTCAAACGCCTGTTCGGAGGATAAGTTATGGCATTACTGGACTTTTTTCTCTCGCGGAAAAAAAGCACCGCCAACATCGCAAAAGAACGTCTGCAAATCATTGTGGCGGAACGTCGTCGTAGCGACGCCGAACCGCACTACCTGCCGCAGTTGCGCAAAGACATTCTGGAAGTGATCTGCAAATACGTGCAGATTGACCCGGAAATGGTCACCGTTCAGCTGGAGCAAAAAGACGGGGATATTTCGATTCTGGAGCTGAACGTGACGCTTCCGGAAGCGGAAGAGTCGCGTTAATCCGTTTGTGGTTTTGTAGGCCGGGTAAGCATCGCGCCGCCCGGCAATTTCCCCGGTGGCGCTGCGCTTACCGGGGCTACAATTCTTTAGCGCGGATACCCTTCCAGCAGGGTATTCAGGCGTTCGGCCATCAGTTCCCCCCGCCATCCGGCGACCAGTTCCGGTAAACCATTTTGCGGTTTCAACTTCCAGTGCCAGTTCAGCAGCTGGTTAATCTGACGACGTGAAGCCAGCAGTTCGGCACTCAGTTTGCTTTCCCCCGCCACCGTCTGCACCAGCGCTTTGATGTCTTTGAACGCCTTACGGTAGCCCGGCATATCCATCAGGTTAAGCAGCGGTTCTGGCAGTGCGTCCTCTGGCAGCTGCTGAGCTTTCTCTACCAGCGCGAGCAGCGTTTTACCGTGGAAACGGATCTCACTTCCGGAAAGGCCAATGCTGTCCAGTTCACCAAGGCTACCCGGCATATAGCGCGCCACCGCCCACAGGTGTTCTTCACGCACCACGAAGTTAACCGCCAGATCGCGCTCACGCGCTTTACGCAGACGCCAGTCAGCCAGCAATTGCAGACAGGCCAGTTGACGGGTGCGCAGCTGCCAGGCGTTGGTGATGTCACGCCAGGCTTCTTTCGGACCAACCACTTCCTGGCGACGCTGCTGCGTCATGCGGCACTCGTCCAGTGCGGCAGACAGCCAACCGGACGCCTCAGCCTCTTTCATGAGCTGGCCGGCAATTGGAAGAAGATAAAAGACGTCTGCCGCGGCGTATTCAAGCTGACGCGCCGTCAGCGGACGCGCGAGCCAGTCGGTACGCGATTCGCTCTTATCCAGCGTCAGACCGGTGTACTCTTCCACCATCGCCGCAAAACCCCAGGAGAGCGGACGACCGCTGAACGCCGCGAGGATCTGGGTATCAATCAGCGGCTGCGGCATGATGCCAAAGGTGTTGAGAAAGACTTCCAGATCTTCACTGCCCGCGTGCAGATATTTGGTCACGGCGGTATCCAGCAACAGCTCGCGCATTGGCGCCCAGTCGGTAATGCCGAGGGGGTCAATCAACGACACGTGTTTGCCGTCATACATCTGAATCAGACCCAGCTGCGGATAGTACGTTCGGGTGCGGACAAATTCCGTATCCAGGGCGATAGCGGGAAATTCACGCGTCACCTCGCACAGCGAAGCCAGCTCGTCGTTGGTAGTGATCATCTGGTAATTCAAATCGGACTCTCTTTTGTTTGCGCCCATAAAAAACGCCGGATTAACCGGCGTCTGGGCGATTAACGTGAAGCTCAGGCCTTATTGTCCACTTTGGCACGGGCTTCGTCACGTAATTCTCGTCGTAATATCTTCCCGACGTTGGATTTCGGCAGCTCATCCCGGAATTCCACCAGCTTCGGCACTTTATAGCCCGTCAGCTGACGGCGACAAAACGTTATCAGCGCATCCTCGGTCAGAGAAGGATCTTTCTTGACCACAAATATCTTCACCGCTTCACCGCTGCTGCCGGAAGGAACGCCCACCGCCGCCACTTCCAGCACGCCGCTGTGCTGCATCACCACGTCTTCGATTTCGTTCGGATAGACGTTGAACCCTGACACCAGGATCATATCTTTCTTGCGATCGACGATGCGCAGGAAGCCTTCGTCATCCATCACCGCGATGTCGCCCGTGTGCAGCCAGCCGTCTTTGATGATCTCATCCGTGGCATCCGGACGTTGCCAGTAGCCCAGCATCACCTGCGGCCCTCTGACGCACAGCTCTCCTGGCTCACCGTGAGGCACTTCGTTATCCTCATCATCCACCAGTTTTGCCTCCGTCGACGGGACCGGCAGACCGATACTGCCGCTGTGATAGTCGATATCATGCGGGTTAACGCTGACCAGCGGGGCGCACTCCGTCAGACCATAGCCTTCCAGCAGATACTGTCCGGTGAGTTTCACCCAGCGCTCGGCCACCGCCTGCTGAACCGGCATCCCGCCTCCCGCAGAGAGGTGTAGCGTGGAGAAATCGAGCTGCTGGAACTCTTTATTGTTAAGCAGCGCGTTAAACAGGGTGTTCACGCCGGTCATGGCGGTGAACGGGTATTTCGCCAGCTCTTTGACCAGCCCTGGAATGTCGCGCGGGTTGGTGATCAGTACGTTTTGCCCGCCAAGCTCGATAAACAGCAGGCAGTTCATGGTCAGCGCAAAAATGTGATACAGCGGAAGCGCGGTGATCACCAGCTCCTTGCCTGGATGCAGCAGCGGCCCGTAGGTGGCATTAACCTGCTCAAGGTTCGCCAGCATGTTACGGTGGGTCAGCATCGCCCCTTTCGCCACGCCGGTGGTGCCGCCCGTGTATTGCAGGAAGGCCAGATCCTCAGACACGATCTCTGGCTTCACGTACTGCATCCGGTAGCCCGCATGCAGGGCGCGGCGGAAGGAGATGGCATCCGGCAGGTGGTATTTCGGCACCAGCCGCTTAACGTATTTAACGACAAAGTTGACCAGCGTACCTTTCGCGGTAGAGAGCTGGTCGCCCATGCGCGTCAGGATGACGTGCTTAACCTGGGTTTTTTCAACCACTTTTTCCAGCGTATGGGCAAAGTTGGAGACAATCACAATCGCTGCCGCGCCGCTGTCATTCAACTGATGTTCCAGCTCGCGCGGGGTATAGAGCGGGTTAACGTTAACCACGATCATCCCTGCCCTGAGGATCCCGAACAGCGCCACCGGGTATTGCAGCAGGTTTGGCATCATCAGCGCGACGCGATCCCCTTTCTGCAAGCCCAACCCTTCCTGTAAATAGGCTGCAAACGCCCGGCTGCGCTCTTCCAGCTTACGGAAGGTCATCACTTCGCCCATATTCACAAATGCAGGCTGGTCAGCGTAACGCCGTACCGAGTGTTCAAATAATTCAATCAGGGATTGATAACGGTCAGGATTGATCTCCGCAGGGACATCCGCGGGATAACGGTTAAGCCAAACCTTTTTCAATGCATCACCTCTGAAATGAGTGTTCGTCGTCATCACAGCCCCGATAATAAACAGTTTGTTAACATTATATTAACTCAGCGTACCAGTTTATTAATTGTTCAGATTGCAGGTTGCGAAGCGCGTCACTCTTTTTTTTCGTTTTATCCGTAAAAAAACAGAGACAGCGGCTGAGCCGCTGTCTCTTTCCTAACAATAACAGTAAGTTACTCAGTTACGATTGTTTGAACCTGTGCAGGGCCTGGATTGTACCAACCCCAGCCACCGTAGCCGTAACGATACGGATGCGGTCCCCACATCCACGGATCGATTGGCTGTGGCGGCATCACCACCTGCTGGGCGATACGCCAGCGTTTGTAGCCGTTCACCTGCATGGTCATAAATTTGTATGGCGTATTGCCGATTTTCCCCGCCACCGAACCGGTAATCGGCCCGACGACGGTTACCAGCTGCCCGCGGAAATCTACCGGATCGAGGAAGCCGCTGACGTCAGCGTAAATCCGCCCGCGCGAGGCTTCACCCAGAACAGGCCGCGCGCCGTCGTCCAGCGGGACAGTGGCAATCTCCAGTCGGGTTTTCCCCTGCTGGTTTAACACTTCAACCACCTTGCCGCCAAACCGCGCTTCCTGCCCGACATACAACTCCGGGGCATTCATCACGCGTACCAGATCCTGCTGTGGCGTCGGGCTGGTGCCCTTGATCGCATCAGGAACGGTGACGCACCCGCTCAGTGCTATGGCAACCGCGCCTGCCATAAGAAAGCGTACAACTTTAGTCTGAACCGCCATGATGCGACTCCTTTTTCTCAGTTCCTGTTACTGAGATTCACTCGCGGCCAGGAAGTTTCTTCCACGCGACGGTGTTTCGTAAATAAACCGGTTCAGCATGTTCAACCGCCACGGTTTTTCCTGCGGCAAGCAGCTGACAGGCAATCGGCAGCATATCTTCTGCGGCGGGCAGGAGCATGTTACCGTCCACCAGCGTAAGGCCGGTGTCCTTCGCCATCTCAGGCCATGCCGGCCAGCCGGTTCCGACCGTCGCCCACTCACCGGAGAGCTGCTTCAGGCGCCCGGTGACGGCTTCAGGTTTAAGCACCGCTTCCGTCTCTTCGCCGTGCCAGACGCCGTTTTCGTCACGGGTGTACTCCGCCCAGTAGACTTCCCCCATGCGGGCATCAATCGCAGCCAGCACGCGGGTGGCCCCGGTCATGCGCCAGGCGCCCTGAGCCATGGTCGCAAGCGTTGAGACGCCGATCATCGGCAGGTCAGC
Organism: Enterobacter sp. BIDMC93; assembly: GCF_001037805.1. Lineage (NCBI taxonomy): Bacteria > Pseudomonadati > Pseudomonadota > Gammaproteobacteria > Enterobacterales > Enterobacteriaceae > Enterobacter > Enterobacter sp. BIDMC93. Next base: position 2,411,655 of record NZ_KQ089962.1, on the reverse strand, counting down.
GCCCAGCGCCAGCCCCTGCGCAATGCCAATCCCGATACGTACGCCCGTAAAGCTGCCCGGACCACGGCCGTAGGCCAGCGCGTCGAGGTCAGTCAGGGCGGTGTTGCCCTCGGTTAAAATGGTTTTTACCAGGGGCAGAATACGTTGGGTGTGTTCCCGTGGGCACTCTTCGAAATGAGCAAAAGTCGTACCGTCGTTCCACAGGGCAACGGAACAGGCCTCTGTCGCGGTATCAATAGCCAGAATTCGCATCAGTCGTCGCGCTCTCGCAATGGTCAGTCACAAAATGGCGCGCATCTTAACACACTCCGGGAAGAATTACTCCGCCGTCGGGTTCGCCAGGAAGCGGACCGCGCGTTTAATATCCCGCGTGCGCGGCGCGGGCGGCAGGCTGGCGAGGAAGGTGGCGCCGTAGGGACGCATCACCAGGCGGTTGTCGCAGATCACCAGCACCCCGCGGTCGGTGACGTCGCGGATCAGTCGCCCTACCCCCTGTTTAAGCGTGATGACCGCGTCCGGCAGCTGGACGTCGTCGAACGGATCGCCCCCGCGCAGACGGCAATCCTCCATGCGCGCTTTCAGGAGCGGATCGTCCGGCGATGTGAACGGCAGCTTATCGATAATCACCAGCGAGAGCGTATCGCCGCGCACGTCCACCCCTTCCCAGAAGCTGCTGGTCGCCACCAGCAGGGCATTACCGGCGCTGACAAACTGCTGGAGCAGCTGGCCTTTGCTGGTTTCCCCCTGCAACAGCACCGGTAGCGTCATGGTGGCGCGGAACTGCTCGGCCAGTTCGCGCATCATGGCGTGTGAGGTGCAGAGCATAAAGCAGCGCCCGTTGTTGGCCTCAATCATCGGCTTCAGCATGGCCGCCAGATGGCGCGCCGCGCCCGGCTGGTTAGGCAGCGGCAGATTGCGCGGCACGCACAGCAGCGCCTGTTTCTCATAGTCGAACGGGCTCGGCAGAAGCAGGGATTCCGCCTGCTCAATGCCGAGGCGCTCGGTAAAGTGGTGCAGATCGTCATTGACCGACAGCGTGGCCGAGGTAAAGACCCAGGTGCCGGGCTTTTGCGCCATCACCTCTTTGAATTTATCAGCAACGGTCAGCGGCGTGAGCGCCAGGGTGAAGTGGCGCGAGGTACATTCGTACCAGTAGCTATAGCCCGGCTGGTTGATCTCTTTCAGCCGCTTCAGCCGCCCACGGTAGAGCGTGGCGCGCTCGAAAGCGGCGTCCAGCAGCGCTGAACGTCCGAGGGACAGCTTCGCCACGTCGTAACAGAGTTCAAGGGCATCATCGAGCAGCAGCAGCGCGCGCTGGATATTTTTGTCTGCGAGCAGTTCGCGCAGGTTGCCGCGATAGCCCGGCTCGCCAAGCTGTAAGCGGAAATCCTGTGCGCATTGCGCCAGGCGGTCCGCGCACTTCTGCAACTGCTGGGTATCTTTGAGTTCGGTGCGATAGGCAATGGTAATATCTTTCGCCAGATCCTGAAGCTGACGACTGGAGAGCGACTGACCAAAATACTGGCTGGCGATGTCCGGTAGCTGATGGGCTTCATCGAAGATCATCACATCCGCCTCCGGGATTAGCTCGCCGAAACCACTGTCCTTGACCACCATATCCGCAAGAAACAGGTGATGGTTCACCACCACCACGTCGGCGTCCATCGCGGTTTTACGCGCTTTCACCACAAAACAGTCCTTATACAGCGGGCAGTCGCTGCCGAGGCAGTTGTCATTGGTGCTGGTCACCAGCGGCCAGGCCGGGGAGTCTTCCGGAACGCTCGCGCAGGTGCTGATGTCCCCCTCCTCCGTCTGGTTGGCCCAGGCGCGCAGGACGATCACATCGCTCAGGGTTTGTACCGGCAGGTCGCCGCCCGCCAGCGCCTGCTGTTCAAGACGCTCCAGACACAGGTAGTTAGAACGCCCTTTCAGCAAGGCCAGACGCCCTTTGTATTTCAGCGCTTTCGCCACCGTGGGTAAATCGCGGCTGTAGAGCTGATCCTGGAGCGCTTTTGATCCCGTAGAGATGATCACCTTCTTTTTCGCCCGCAGCGCAGGAGCGAGGTAAGCATACGTTTTCCCCGTACCGGTGCCGGCCTCCACGACCAGCGGCTGCGCCTTGTCGATGGCGTGCGCGACGGCATGCGCCATCTGACGTTGGGGTTCGCGCGGTTTAAAGCCGGGAATAGCCTGTGCTAACTGACCTTCTGGGGAAAAATCGTCTGCCACGGTGTTCTCTCACTGTATTTTTGCACAGGGATTATGTCAGCCCCTTCTCTCCGGTGCCACCCCAAATAGTGACGACGGCGGAACATTATGGCAGTCTTGCCGCCTGACGACGAAAGATAACGAGGATACGTTTATGACAATTACGCGCATTGATGCCGAAGCCCGCTGGTCTGATGTGGTGATCCACAACCAGACGCTGTACTACACCGGCGTCCCTGCCAATCTGGACGCTGACGCCTTCGAGCAGACCGCCAACACCCTGGCGCAGATCGACGCCGTACTGGAAAAACAGGGCAGCGATAAATCCCGCATTCTGGATGCGACGATTTTTCTGGCGAATAAAGACGATTTCGCGGCGATGAATAAAGCCTGGGATGGGTGGGTGGTGGCGGGTCACGCGCCTGTACGCTGCACCGTACAGGCCACGCTGATGAAACCGGAATATAAGGTTGAGATCAAGATTATCGCGGCAGTGTAAGCCGGTTATTCTTCATCTTCATCCTCAAAGCGCGCCACGATCCGCTCGCCGGTATGGGTGGCGCGAAGTTCTTCCGCGACCTGGGAAATTGCCTGTCCGCTGCTCATCCCCTGGGACATCAGCTCCTGAATACGTTCAACGGCTTTCTGCTGTTGGTCATGGCTGAGAGAAGGTAAACCTGCAAACATCGTTAACTCCTGCTAAATTATTCGCGCTAATTATTTCACGCTGCCCGGTAGTATGCCATACATGAACATGCGCTTCCCCACTGTTATGACCTTGCCCTGGCGTACAGACGCCGCCGAGTTCTGGTTTGCCCGTCTGAGCCACCTTCCTTTTGCCATGCTGCTGCACTCCGGGCATGCGGATCACCCCTACAGCCGCTTTGACATTCTGGTGGCCGACCCGGTTAAAACGCTGACGACCGATGCGCTGTCGCCAACGGACGATCCGCTGATGCGGCTTCAGAACGAGATCCATGCTCTGGGCTTATCTGCCACACCGGATCCGGATCTGCCTTTCCAGGGGGGCGCGCTGGGCCTGTTTGGTTACGATCTGGGTCGCCGTTTCGAAACGCTGCCCGAGCATGCGCAGGCGGATATTTCCCTGCCGGATATGGCGGTGGGGCTGTATGACTGGGCGCTGATCGTGGATCACCGTAAGCAGACGGTTTCTCTGCTAAGCCACCGGGACGTGCAGGCGCGTCTGTCCTGGCTTGAGGCGCAACGGCCCGCCGCCCCGGAACGCTTTATGCTAAGCTCCGGCTGGCGCTCGAACATGAGCGCGGAGGAATACGCGGAAAAATTCTCCCGCGTGCAGGCGTATCTTCACAGCGGCGACTGTTATCAGGTCAACCTCGCCCAGCGTTTCCAGGCGGCATACGAGGGAGACGAATGGCAGGCGTTTACCCGCCTCAATGCCAGCAATAAGGCCCCGTTCAGCGCATTTTTACGCCTTGAACACGGCGCCATCCTCAGCCTTTCACCTGAGCGTTTTATTCACCTGGCTGGCGGTATGATTCAGACCCGCCCGATAAAGGGCACCCTGCCGCGCCTTGCCGATGCCGACGCCGACCGTCAGCAGGCGGAGACGCTGGCGGCCTCGCCGAAAGATCGCGCTGAAAACCTGATGATTGTCGATCTGATGCGCAATGATATTGGCCGCGTCGCCGAGCCGGGCAGCGTGCGCGTGCCGGAGCTGTTCGTCGTGGAGCCATTCCCGGCGGTGCATCATCTGGTCAGCACCATCACCGCACGTCTGCCGGCCTCGCGAACCGCCTGCGATCTGCTCCGCGCCGCGTTTCCGGGCGGCTCCATTACCGGCGCGCCGAAGGTCCGGGCGATGGAGATCATCGACGAACTGGAACCGCATCGCCGCAACGCCTGGTGCGGCAGCATCGGCTATGTGAGTCTGTGCGGCACCATGGATACCAGCATCACTATTCGCACCCTGACGGCCTGCGACGGTAACCTGTACTGTTCCGCAGGCGGTGGCATTGTGGCCGACAGCCAGGCGGAGGCGGAATATCAGGAAACCTTTGATAAAGTGAATCGTATCCTGAAACAACTGGAGAACTCACGGTGAAGAAAGACAACCTGACGCTGGATGATTTTCTGTCGCGCTTTCAGCTTCTGCGGCCCCAGGTTAACCGCGCCACGCTGAATCAACGTCAGGCGGCGGTGCTGATCCCGGTCGTGCGTCGTGAGCAGCCGGGTCTGTTGCTTACCCAGCGCTCACCGCATATGCGAAAACACGCCGGTCAGGTTGCGTTCCCGGGCGGCGCGGTGGACAGCACCGATGCATCCCTGATTGCCGCCGCACTGCGCGAAGCGCATGAGGAAGTGGCGATCCCCCCGGAGGCGGTCGAGGTGATCGGCGTGCTGCCGCCAGTGGACAGCGTAACCGGTTTTCAGGTCACGCCGGTCGTTGGCATTATTCCGCCCGATCTTCAGTATCACGCCAGCGTCGATGAAGTTTCAGCGGTATTCGAAATGCCGCTGGAAGAGGCCCTTCGTCTGGGTCGCTATCACCCGCTGGATATTCACCGCCGCGGACACGATCATCGGGTCTGGCTGTCGTGGTATCAGCATTATTTTGTCTGGGGCATGACGGCAGGCATCATTCGTGAGCTGGCCCTGCAAATCGGCCTGAAGCCTTGACTATACTTTACATTCCACCCTTTTCTGGCAGGTTTGCGATCGGCGTCGCGCTATTAGCAAAACCATCGTTAACCATTAGTTTAATTCATGTGAATAGTTAAGCCGAGGTTGGTGTTCCCTCTTACACTATGCGCAGTTATAACATCGTTACTGGAACCCCAGTAACCCTGTCAGGAGTGTGAAAGTGATTAGTATATTCGACATGTTCAAAGTGGGGATTGGTCCATCTTCTTCCCACACTGTAGGGCCGATGAAGGCCGGTAAACAGTTCGTCGATGATCTGGTCGAAAAAGGATTACTGGAAAGCGTTACCCGTGTCGCCGTAGACGTTTACGGTTCACTGTCATTAACGGGTAAAGGCCACCACACCGATATCGCCATTATTATGGGTCTGGCGGGCAATATGCCGGACACAGTTGATATTGATGCCATTCCGGCATTTATCCGCGACGTGGAAACGCGCGGTCGTTTGCTGCTGGCTAACGGCCAGCACGAAGTGGACTTCCCGCAGGATGACGGGATGCGTTTTCGTAGCGACAACCTGCCGCTGCATGAAAACGGCATGACCATCCACGCCTGGAGTGGCGAAAAAGAGATCTACAGCAAAACTTACTACTCCATCGGCGGCGGCTTTATCGTTGACGAAGAACACTTTGGTAAAGAGAGCGCGGGCGACGTCAATGTGCCCTATCCGTTTAAATCGGCCACCGAGATGCTGGGCTACTGCAAAGAGACCGGTCTGTCCCTGTCAGGCATGGTGATGCAGAACGAACTGGCGCTGCACAGCAAGAAAGAGATCGAAGACTATTTTGCTAACGTGTGGCAAACCATGCGCGCCTGTATTGACCGCGGGATGAACACCGAGGGTGTTCTGCCTGGGCCACTGCGCGTGCCGCGTCGTGCCTCTGCTCTGCGCCGCATGCTGGTCACTACCGACAAGTTCTCCAATGACCCAATGAACGTGGTCGACTGGGTGAACATGTTTGCCCTCGCGGTTAACGAAGAGAACGCAGCGGGTGGTCGCGTCGTGACGGCGCCAACCAACGGCGCGTGCGGTATCGTTCCGGCGGTGCTGGCCTATTACGATCACTTTATTGAGCCCGTGACGCCGGACATCTATATCCGCTATTTCCTCGCGGCAGGTGCTATCGGCGCGCTGTACAAAATGAATGCGTCCATCTCTGGTGCCGAAGTAGGCTGTCAGGGTGAAGTGGGCGTGGCCTGCTCTATGGCAGCAGCGGGTCTGGCGGAACTGCTGGGCGCCAGCCCTGAGCAGGTGTGCGTGGCGGCGGAAATCGGTATGGAGCACAACCTCGGTCTGACCTGTGACCCGGTTGCCGGCCAGGTGCAGGTGCCGTGCATTGAGCGTAACGCCATCGCCTCCGTCAAAGCGATCAACGCCTCACGTATGGCGATGCGCCGTACCAGCGAGCCACGCGTGTCGCTGGATAAGGTTATTGAAACTATGTACGAAACCGGCAAGGACATGAACGCGAAGTACCGTGAGACCTCGCGCGGCGGTCTGGCCATTAAGGTGCAGTGCGACTAAGCCTTCCTTTCGCCCATCTGCAACGGATGGGCGAATTTTCCCCTCTCGTCTCGTCGCTTCACGTATTCCCCACTACACTGTCACTGTTGCGTCTGGCTTTTCCGGCCGGTGCTTAACAGGCGACCGTTCATGCAAACTGCACAAACGATCATTAAAGACTATCGCCGAAAACGCGTTATCGTCTGTGTCACGGTTGCGCTCGTTACGCTCGTCCTGACGCTGGGTATTCGCTTTATTTCACAGCGCAACATAAATCAGGATCGGATCCACGACTTTACCCACCACACCGTGCGTGCGCTTGATAAGGTGCTTCTTTCGTTAGAGGCCCAGCGGGAAACGCTACTTTCACTGGTTGGCATACCCTGTTCCGAAGCAAATCTGATCCTGCGAAAACAGGCGGCGATCCTCCAGACCGTACGCTCCATCGCCCTCATTCAAGACGGAATACTGTATTGCTCAAGCGTCTTTGGCAGCCGTAATGTGCCCGTCAGTGAGTTTGTGCCGGAACTGCCGGTCAGTGAATCCAGGCTGTTGCTGCTGACCGATCGGTGGCTGGTAAAAGGCAGCCCGGTACTGATTCAGTGGTCTCCCCTCGCGAGCGACGGCAACGACGGGGTGATGGAGGTGGTGAATATCGATCTCATCACTAAAATGATTCTCGAGCCGCAGCGGCCGCAGATCACCGACGTTGTCCTGAGAGTAGGAGATAACTTCCTGCGCGACGGGCAGCAGGTGACGACTACGCCGACCTTCGATGAAAACGCCTCCCTGCTGGAACAATCGTCACAGCATTACCCTTTCAGCGTCACGGTGAGCGGCCCCGGGCCTGGCGAAATGGCGTTAAAAAATCTGCCCACCCAGCTGCCGCTGGCGTTAATGCTCAGCTTACTGATGGGCTATATCGCCTGGCTCGCCACCGCGCGGCGCATCAGTTTCACCTGGGAAATCAATATGGGAATTGCGGCCAGGGAGTTTGAGCTCTTCTGCCAGCCGCTGGTGAATGCCCGCACCCGGGAATGCGTCGGCGTCGAGATCCTCCTGCGCTGGAACAACCCGCGTCAGGGATGGATTTCGCCCGATGTCTTTATCCCTCTGGCCGAAGAACATAACCTGATTGTTCCGCTTACCCGCTACGTCATCAGCGAAACGGTGCGGCAGATAGGCTATTTCCCGGCCTCGCGCGATTTCCATATCGGCATTAACGTGGCCGCCAGCCATTTTCGCCGCGCTGCGCTGATCCAGGATCTCAACCGCATCTGGTTTAACGCCAGCCCTGTTCAACAGTTGATCGTGGAGTTAACCGAACGCGATGCGTTGCTGGATGTGGATTACCGCATAGTGCGGGAGCTGCACCGCAAAGGGGTGAAACTTGCGATTGATGATTTTGGTACCGGCAACAGCTCACTTTCATGGCTAGAAAAACTGCATCCGGATGTGCTGAAAATTGATAAATCCTTCACCACCGCGATCGGCACCGACGCCGTGAACTCAACGGTAACGGATATTATTATTGCGCTGGGTCAGCGGCTGAATATTGAACTGGTTGCGGAAGGGGTGGAAACCGAGGAGCAGTCACGCTACCTGCGCCGTCACAGCGTACATATTTTGCAGGGGTACTTGTATGCGCGGCCAATGCCGCTGCGCGAGTTTCCGAAATGGCTGGCGGAAAGTCACTCTCCGCCAGCCCGTCACAACGGACACATCGTGCCCTTACTGCCGTTACGCTAGATAGCGTTACTCTTCTTCGTCGTGTGCAGAGTGCTCTTTAACAATACGCACCATATCAACGCGATAGTCGTTGGCTTCGACGATGGTAATTTGCAGCGGCGGCAGCTCCAGCACATCACCAATACGCGGGATCTGCCCGTTAACGGCAATCACCAGCCCCGCGACGGTGGCAATGTCTTCATCATCATTGACCACGTTTTCGACGCCCAGCGTGTGCGAGAGCGCGTGCAGGTCGGTGGTGCCTTTCACCAGCCAGCCGTCACCGTCGGCAACGATTTCCGGGGTTTCATCCGCATCAGGGAATTCACCGGCAATGGCTTCCAGCACGTCCAGCGGCGTCACCAGGCCCTGTACCACACCAAATTCATTGGTGACGATAACAAAGCTCCCGCGGGCACGACGCAATACGCCCAGCAGGTTGATCGGATCCAGCGTCTCCGGTACCACGATGGCGGGCGACGCGGCCGCTACGGCCTCGACGTTAACGCCCTCTTCCAGCGCCACCAGCATCTCTTTCGCGCGTACCACACCGATAATCTCATCCAGCTCACCCCGGCAGACCGGGAACAGGCTGTGTGGCGAAGAGAGCAGCTGCTGACGAATTTCGTCGACGCTCAGGTTGGCGTCCACCCAGCTGATCTCACCGCGCGGCGTCATAATGCCGCGCAGGGAGCGGGAAGCCAGCGAAAGCACGCCGTTGATCATGTAGCGTTCTTCTTCCACAAACGCGCCTTCCGGCACCGGAACCGGGTTACGGTTCTCGTTATCAGCCTGCACGTTGACCTGACGACGTCCGCCCATCAGTCGCAGAATCGCATCTGCGGTACGGGCTCGCAGCGGCTGATTCGACTGCTGCTTAATAAAGTTACGGCGCGCAATCTGGTTAAACAGCTCGATCAGAATCGAGAAGCCAATCGCGGCGTACAGGTAGCCTTTCGGAATATGGAAGCCAAACCCTTCTGCCACCAGGCTCAGACCAATCATCAGCAGGAAGCTCAGACACAGCACAACGACCGTCGGATGCTGGTTGACGAAACGCGTTAGCGGTTTTGACGCCAGCAGCATTACCGCCATCGCAATCACCACCGCCGCCATCATCACCGGCAGATGGTTCACCATGCCGACTGCCGTAATCACCGCATCCAGAGAGAAGACCGCATCAAGCACCACAATCTGGAGAACAACCACCCAGAAGCTGGCGTAACCCTTACCGTGGCCATCATCGTGCTGCCGGTTCTCCAGCCGTTCATGCAGCTCTGTTGTGGCTTTGAACAGCAGGAACAGGCCCCCCACCAGCATGATTAAATCGCGGCCGGAGAAGGTGAAATCCATGACGGTGAACAGCGGCTTCGTCAGGGTAACCATCCACGAGATCACAGACAGCAAGCCCAGACGCATGATCAGCGCCAGCGAGAGGCCGATCAGACGGGCTTTATCACGCTGTTTCGGCGGGAGCTTATCCGCGAGGATGGCGATAAACACCAGGTTATCAATACCGAGAACGATCTCCAGCACGACCAGCGTAAGCAAGCCTACCCAGATTGACGGGTCCATTAAGAATTCCATGACACGCTCCTGCTAAAGGAATGACAAAACGGTGCCCCGCTAATTTCGGGCATTTCAAAGGGAATGAGAGTCGATGCGTGGCGAAGATCGCCGATGAATAAGGCGCGGAATGGCCTGGAAGATGACTGACGTCGGTGACGGTCCATATAGTGGGCTGTAGCCCTATACTCCTGAATAATTAAACGGACGCTAAACATATCAGAGACAATTGGTTTTTAGCAAAGATTTACGTTCCTTTGCAAACTTCTGTAACACACGCGGATTAACTTAAAGAAAAATCTGTAAGGCGTAGCTAAATTACGGATCTTCATCACATAAATTATTTTTTCACTATCTAAAATAATTCGCGGAAGTCTTAGTTTTTTGAACTCTAACCCTTATCTGAATCGATTCGGTTCGCCAATACGATTCTCAGTACGCCTGCCTGGCAGACGTATACATGATAATAAAAGGAGGTAGCAAGTGACCATTGCTATTGTCATAGGCACACATGGTTGGGCTGCGGAGCAGTTACTCAAAACGGCAGAAATGCTGTTGGGCGAGCAGGAAAACGTCGGCTGGATCGATTTCGTTCCCGGTGAAAATGCCGAGACGCTGATTGAAAAATACACTGCTCAGCTTGAGAAGCTGGATACCAGCAAAGGCGTGCTGTTTCTCGTGGATACATGGGGCGGCAGCCCGTTCAACGCTGCCAGCCGCATTGTCGTCGATAAAGAGCATTATGAAGTCGTCGCCGGGGTGAATATCCCGATGTTGGTGGAAACCTTCATGGCGCGTGACGACAACCCAGGTTTTGATGAACTGGTGGCACTGGCGGTGGAAACCGGTCGCGAAGGCGTGAAGGCGCTGAAAGCGCAGCCGGTTGAAAAACCGGCCCCTGCCCCTGCTGCACCAAGGGCGGCAGCACCGGCGAAGCCAATGGGTCCGAACGATTACATGGTTATCGGCCTTGCGCGTATTGATGACCGTCTGATCCACGGCCAGGTGGCAACACGCTGGACCAAAGAGACCAACGTACAACGCATCATCGTGGTCAGTGACGAAGTGGCCGCCGACACTGTCCGTAAAACCCTTCTTACCCAGGTTGCACCGCCGGGCGTCACCGCGCACGTCGTGGATGTCGCCAAAATGATCCGCGTTTACAACAACCCGAAATATGCGGGTGAGCGCGTGATGCTTCTCTTCACCAACCCGACAGACGTCGAACGCATTGTTGAAGGCGGCGTGAAAATCACCTCCGTTAACATTGGCGGTATGGCATTCCGTCAGGGCAAAACGCAGGTCAACAACGCGATTTCAGTGGATGCGAAAGATATCGAGGCCTTCAACAAACTGAATGCACGCGGTATCGAACTGGAAGCCCGTAAGGTTTCCACGGACCAGAAACTGAAAATGATGGATTTGATCGGCAAAGTGGGGAAATAAGCCCGGGCCGGTTTTTCATATAGAGCTTATGTAATAGGAGAAGTGCAATGGAGATTACTACTCTTCAGATTGTGCTGGTGTTCATCGTCGCATGTATTGCGGGTATGGAGTCCGTACTTGATGAATTTCAGTTCCACCGCCCTCTGGTGGCCTGTACGTTGATTGGCGCCGTTCTCGGTGACATGAAAACCGGTATCATCATCGGTGGTACTTTGGAAATGATCGCCCTCGGCTGGATGAACATCGGTGCGGCAGTTGCGCCAGATGCCGCGCTGGCGTCCATTATTTCAACCGTTCTGGTTATCGCTGGTCATCAGAGTATTGGTGCCGGTATCGCGCTGGCCATCCCGCTGGCCGCAGCGGGTCAGGTGCTGACCATTATCGTCCGTACTATTACCGTTGCCTTCCAGCACGCGGCGGATAAGGCGGCCGAAAACGGCAACCTCACCGCGCTCTCCTGGATCCACGTTTCTTCCCTGTTCCTGCAAGCGATGCGTATCGCAATCCCTGCGGTTATCGTGGCGATTTCTGTCGGTACCAGCGAAGTTCAGGGCATGCTGAATGCGATCCCTGAAGTGGTTACCAGCGGTCTGAATATCGCCGGGGGTATGATCGTGGTGGTCGGTTATGCGATGGTCATCAACATGATGCGTGCAGGCTACCTGATGCCATTCTTCTACCTCGGCTTCGTTACCGCTGCGTTCACCAACTTCAACCTGGTTGCGCTGGGTGTGATTGGTGCGGTGATGGCGATTCTTTATATCCAGCTCAGCCCGAAATACAACCGTGTCGCGGGTGCCCCTGCGCAGGCTGCTGGTAACAACGATCTCGATAACGAACTGGACTAACAGGTGAGCGAAATGGTTGATATGACAAAAACTACCACTGAGAAAAAACTCACTCCGGGTGATATTCGTGGCGTGTTCATCCGTTCTAACCTGTTTCAGGGTTCATGGAACTTCGAACGTATGCAGGCGCTCGGCTTCTGCTTCTCCATGGTGCCGGCCATCAAACGCCTGTATCCGGAAAACAACGAAGCACGCCGTCAGGCAATTAAGCGTCACCTGGAATTCTTCAACACCCATCCTTATGTTGCGGCGCCGGTTCTGGGCGTGACGCTGGCAATGGAAGAGCAGCGTGCGAACGGGGCTGAGATCGACGATGGTGCCATCAACGGTATCAAAGTTGGTCTGATGGGGCCGCTGGCAGGCGTGGGCGACCCGATCTTCTGGGGTACCGTGCGTCCGGTCTTTGCGGCGCTGGGCGCCGGGATCGCCATGAGCGGCAGCCTGCTCGGTCCTCTGCTGTTCTTCATCCTGTTCAACGCGGTGCGTCTGCTGACCCGTTACTACGGCGTGGCGTACGGCTATCGTAAAGGGGTGGATATCGTTAAGGATATGGGCGGCGGCTTCCTGCAAAAACTGACTGAGGGGGCGTCAATCCTCGGCCTGTTTGTAATGGGGGCGCTGGTTAACAAGTGGACGCACGTGAACATCCCGCTGGTGGTATCGACGATCACTGGTCAGGATGGTCAGACGCGCGTTACCACCGTGCAGACGATTCTGGACCAGCTGATGCCGGGCCTGGTACCGCTGCTGTTAACCTTCGCCTGTATGTGGCTGCTGCGTAAGAAAGTGAACCCGCTGTGGATCATCGTTGGCTTCTTCGTCATCGGTATCGCGGGCTACGCCGTCGGCCTGCTGGGTCTGTAATAAAATGCGTTACCGACCGGGGGCTTGCCCCCGGTCTTTTTATCTGGAGGATGAATGACTGTCACGGACACCGTACTGGTTTTATTTATTGTTGCCCTTCTGGCTTACGCGATCTATGACGAGTTCATTATGCCTCGCCGCCACGGCGAGACGCTGCTGACCCTTCCCCTCTTACGCCGTGGACGCATTGATGCGTTTATCTTCGCCGGTCTGGTAGTCATCCTGATTTACAATAATGTGACCAGCCACGGCGCAATATTAACCACATGGTTATTATGTGCGCTGGCATTAATGGCGATTTACCTGTTCTGGATCCGCTCGCCAAAACTCATTTTTAAAAAACACGGATTCTTCTTCGCCAATGTCTGGATAGAATATAACCGTATTAAAGAGATGAATTTATCCGAAGACGGGGTTCTGGTGATGCAATTAGAACAACGCCGCCTGCTCATCCGGGTCAAAAATATTGATGACCTGGAAAAGATCTGCAAATTACTCGTTAAAACTCAATGAGTTAATATTATAGCATCGGCTATATATTGCATTATTCTTAAACCAGCAATATAGCCGGTGCTATATCTCCTCTGTTAATTGCCTTATATTTTTTAACGATATTTTCACGCATAAATCTAAATGAAAATCGTTATCAACATAGTGGCTATATAAAGCCATCTTCGTTGTTGTTTTATATTCTCAAAATATGTTAAGGTTGCGCCCGTCGTTGGGGAGTAGCCGATTTCCTGCCTGCGGGAAATGTACGTGTCAACATACTCGTTGAAAAACGTGGCGCGTACGGATCGTTTTCAGCATACTTACTGTGCCAAAAGCGATCAGGCGAGACCATAGATACATCAACTGCTGTTTACTGGGGGCAGTGATGTGTCATATGGATATCCCCGGTCTGGACGCTCTTATGAATATCTCCGCTACGATCCTTCTGGCTTTTGGCATGTCCATGGACGCATTTGCCGCCTCTATTGGTAAAGGTGCCACCCTCCATAAACCTAAATTTTCCGACGCCCTGCGTACCGGTCTCATCTTTGGTGCTATCGAAACGCTGACGCCGCTTATCGGCTGGGGTCTGGGGATGCTCGCCAGCCAGTTCGTGCTGGAGTGGAATCACTGGATTGCGTTCGTGCTGCTGGTGTTCCTCGGCGGACGCATGGTGATTGAAGGCTTTCGTGGTAACGGCGATGAAGATGATGCGCCGCTGCAACGCCACGGCTTCTGGCTTCTGGTGACAACCGCCATCGCAACCAGCCTGGATGCAATGGCCGTGGGTGTCGGTCTGGCGTTTTTGCAGGTCAATATTATCGCCACCGCGCTGGCGATTGGCTGCGCCACGCTGATCATGTCAACGCTGGGGATGATGGTGGGTCGGTTCATTGGCCCACTCTTAGGCAAACGCGCCGAAATTCTGGGCGGTATCGTGTTGATCGGGATTGGTGCCCAAATCCTTTGGGCACACTTCGCGGGTTAACCTTCGCGCTGCCAGCAATGGATGCTGAAATCCGTATGGCAGCGAAATTCTGTCTGCGCTGCCAGCGTTTCCCACACCTCTGGTTTTGCCCGCCATGCAAACGGCGTCATTTGCAGTAACGCCACGGCTTCACTTCCCTGCAACGTCATTTCATACGCTACCGACTGCGCCTGCTTTAACGCAAAGCCCGCCAGCTGTTCAGAGTGCGGCGCATGCAGGTGAACTTCATCATAGATCAGCCCTTTTAACTCCAGCAGATGACGCGGCCCTGGCGTGACGGTGATAACCCAGCCGCCAGGCTTAACGACGCGCGCCAGCTCCTCTGCCTTGCACGGCGCATAGATACGCACCACGGCGTCCATACTCGCTTCTTCAAACGGCAGGCGGTGGCTGGAGGCCACGCAGAACGTTACCGCTGAGTAGCGTTTGGCTGCCGCACGGATAGCCACTTTCGACACGTCCAGCCCGAAAGTTTCGGCACCCTTCTCAGCCGCCACGTCAGCAAACGTGGCGGTGTAGTAACCTTCGCCGCAGCCGATATCCAGCATGGCGGATGCGCCTTCTGTCAGATATTGACGGAGTAAGGCGACAACGGCATCCCTGAGCGGTTGATAGTGCCCGGCATCGAGAAACGCCCGGCGCGCCTGCATCATCTCCGCGCTGTCACCCGGGTCCCGGGAGCGCTTGTGTTGTACCGGCAGAAGATTTACATAGCCCTCTTTCGCCCGGTCAAACTGATGTCCCTGTGGACAGATAAACGTTTTCTCCGCGCGCGTCAGCGGCGCGTGGCAAAGGGGACAACTGAAAGACATGACAGCTCCAGGCGTAAACCAAAAGGCGAAGTGTACCGCTATTCGCCAGGGTTATAAACGGCTGGGTGACGCATCACGATCAGATGGTCAGAATCTGCCGGCAGCCCGTCTGGCTTCACGTTTTCCAAGCGCAGGACGTTACCCATAATTTCGCTGAACACGGGCGCAGAAACGGCCCCGCCATAGTAGGCACCGTTTTGCGGATCGTTGATCACCACCACCAGCGCGAAACGGGGATCGCTGGCAGGCGCAACGCCTGCGGTATAGGCGACGTATTTATCCACATACTTACCATGTTCATCGATTTTTTTGGCCGTCCCGGTTTTTATCGCCACGCGATAGTTACGCACCGCCGCTTTGACCCCGCCACCGCCGGGTAACGCAACGCTCTCCATCATATGTTCCACCTCGTGAACAATTTCCTCGGGCATCACCCGCTTGCCAATCACCGGCGGGTCAATACGGGTGATGGACAGAGGCCGTTCAATGCCGTAGCTGCCGATGGTGGCATACACATGCGCCAGCTGGAGGGGGGTTACCATCAGGCCATACCCAAAGGCAAAGGTCGCCCGATCTAACTGACTCCAGAATTTTCGTTGCGGCAGTAAACCTGCGCTTTCTCCCGTTAAACCAAGCCCGGTACTCTCGCCAAAACCAAAGTTTTTATAGGTATCCAGTAACCGTTGCACGGGCATCGCCAGCGAAAGACGGGATACGCCTGTGTCGCTGGATTTTTGCAAAATCCCGGTCATCGTCAGCTCGGGGTAGTAGCCCACATCACGAATACGATGACCATCAATGGTGTAGGGATGCGTGTCTATCACGCTGTCAGGCTGTACCAGCCCCTGCTGTAGCGCCGTCATCAGCACCAGAGGCTTAACGGTCGAGCCAGGTTCAAAGGTGTCGCTGATCGCGCGATTGCGAAAATCATCCAGCGTTGCCCCTTCCCGGTTGTTGGGATTGAAGTCGGGGAAGCTCGCCATCGCCAGAATTTCGCCCGTCCGGATATTAATCAGCACCGACGCGCCTGACTCGGCTTTGTTCCACGCCACGGCATTATCCAGCGCGTCTTCGGTGATAGTTTGCAGGCGTTCATCGATACTAAGCTGAATATTATGTGCAGGTACGGGAGCCACCTCCGTAAGGTTCTCCACCACATGTCCGTAGCGATCTTTCCTGACCAGCCGCACGCCTGCCTTCCCGGTAAGCTGCGTGTTAAAGCTTTTCTCGACGCCCTCAATGCCCTGACCATCAATATTGGTGAAGCCAATCAGGTTCGCCGCCACGTGCCCGGCAGGATAAAAGCGGCGGGACTCATCGCGAAGGTTGATGCCGGGGAGACGCAGCTTATCGATCCACTTTGCCTGGGCGGGATCAACCTGACGGGCCAGGTAAATAAATCGCCCGTGCGGGTTACTGTTAATTCGCGATGCGAGCGTGCTCAGAGAAAGGTGTAAGGCATTTGCCAGGGCCTGCCAGCGCGAGTCAAAACCGATCCCCCCTTTTTCCAGCACTGTTTTGGGATCGGCCCAGACGGCCTGGACGGGTACGCTCACCGCAAGGGGTCGCCCTTCACGGTCAACAATCATCCCACGCGGGGCGTCTATCGCCACTTCGCGCAGGGAGCGCATATCCTCCTGCTTCACCAGATTATCCGGTTTGATAATTTGTAGCCACGCTACGCGGCCCAGCAGAAACGCAAGGCTACAAAAGATGGCGAGACACAGAAGTGCAAAACGTGCCGGAGTAAAATTTCCGGTGGTGGTTATTGTCTTTTTTTTCACCTTAACCCCAGGGCTGTTAATCAACGCCCTGATTTAACGAGAAAAGCGGATAATAAGGCGGGAAAACAATGCTAATAATCTCGCGGGTTTGCAACAAGATAATAACAGAGGAAGATTACGTAATATTTTGAAAAATAAGCGTATAAAAAAAGCCCCGCATCGGCGAGGCTTATGTCTGAGATCGAAGCGCTGAGCGCTTCAGTCAGCAGTGATTCGATCAGATAGCAGTTACGTTAACCGCAGCTGGGCCTTTCTGGCCATCCTGAATTTCGAACTCAACGTTCTGGCCTTCAGCCAGAGTTTTGAAGCCGTTACCCTGGATTGCAGAGAAGTGTACGAACACGTCTTTGCTGCCGTCAGCAGGAGTAATGAAACCAAAACCTTTAGACTCGTTGAACCACTTAACTTGACCTTTAATCTTTGCCATTTGCAAAATTCCTTAGAGTGTTTTCTTAGCCCGCGGGCTTTGACATAGATAAAACTGAGACATTACTGCTTGAGGCACTAATATAAGGTTCGGCAGAGAAGCGGTATTCAACGACAACGTGTTTACTCAGGACTTCTTTACTGAAAATGCCACACATAAACAGAACTGTACCTCGTTTGACCCAAAACGTGTTATCACACACAACGTTTAATATGGCAAGCCATTTTTAAACGTGTCTCGATCCGCCGCACAAATTCAGACGTTACTCCATAACAATCTGCACAGTTATGCGAATTGTCAAATGAAGCGCCACCTGACCTCACTGCCCGCAGGGTGCGTTGACGCGCCCTGTAATCAAAGACTTTTTAAACATAGCTCAATCATTTCAAAGCGTCCATCCCAATCCCAGAATTTCTTTAAAGGAATGACTGAGTTAGAACATTTTGTGAAAAGTTATGCTGAAAACATTGCAACGCACCAACATGTGTCAGGGAATATACGATGTTAATTACATTTTGCTAACTGTATTAAAAACCACCATTTAATAAGTGTTATTCTGCACCAAAATAATGAAATTTTTATGACTCTGCCTCAAAACAAGGCAAGCAAAACGTTTCGATAAAAATAAAACACTTCAGGAAAGATAAAGCACACTATTTATTCAACGAAACTGAATTTGTTAAATAAGGATAAATATTCGCCAGTTTTCAGTGTGCTAAAACATGAGTTAACTGCTGCTTAATTAAATGCCGGGAAGTTGTGGGATGCATTTGATAAGGGAGGGGATTTACGCCGTACGTCAGGCCACCTCCCCGCTCCAGGCAGACTATCGTTCAGCTACCAGGCGAATGAAGTCTTCCTCGTCTTGTTGTTGAGCAACAGCGTCCTTCGGTACCGCTTTCTCCTCCGGCTCGTTGGCTTCGCACAAACGACGCAGCAGCGCAGTCTGCCGTTTCTGCTGATCGAGCAATGCTTCCAGCAGCTCAATCTGCTCGTTTGTGCGGGAGCTGGCGCGGTTAACGAAAAACCACAGCACCAGCCCAACGACCAGCACCAACAAAGACATTACCAGGGATGCAATGCTCAGCAGCCCCGAATTCAGTAACTCACCCATTTCACCACCTCAGTAAAAACCGCCATTTTACCACTGCCGCCGCGTAAGGACATCACTCAGCGTAAAAATGGTCTCTACCAGGGGATAAACTTATTGATTGAACAAATGCCGCTAAAGAACTGTACATCCTGATCGCACATCACATTGATAGTCTGCGTCCACAGCACCACGCATGCTATCAACACTATAATCAGAATTACCCAGCGTATTTTTTTCACTCCACACTCCGTCTTATGACCTGATACAGCCAGGTTATCACGGTTATCTTAAACAGGGGCTAACTGTACCTTCAACAGACGCTTTTCGGAATCGTGCACTTGTTTCACTGCGTAAAGCCGTTACGCTTACTCTATGACAACAAAGAAAAAAGAGGCAACGATGCGTTTACTTATTCGTACAGTAATTGTACTGGCCATTGTCTGGATCGGCCTGTTATTAAGTGGGTACGGCGTATTAATGGGGAGCAAAGAAAATGCCGCGGGTCTGGGTATCCAGTGTAAATATCTTACCGCCCAGGGGATAAGCACGGCTCAGTACATCCATTCCGACAGCGGGATCATCGGGTTAACCAACTGTCCTGTGCTGCGTAAATCATCTGTTGTGGTTGATAACGGTTAATCAGCGCTGAACTTCGCTTACAGAAACGCCGCAAAAGTGCGGCGTTTTTATTGGTGGCGTCGATCAGAACGGATAATCGTTATAGCCCATCTGCTCTGAAATTTTGCGCGCTGCGGTATGCAGAATCGCCACATATTCATGAAGACGCTCTTCAGAGAAACGCAGCGTTGGGAACGAAATGCTCAGGCCCGCAATGACAACGCCGAAGCGGTCAAACACCGGCACACCGATGCAACGCAGCCCCTCTTCCTGCTCTTCGTTATCTTCCCCGTAACCCTGCTCACGCACTTTATCCAGCACGCTCAGCAGTTCTTCCGTACTGGTAATCGTGCGGTCGGTGCTGCGTTTGTACTCCACCCCGTCAAGGATTTGCTTCACCTCTTCGCGATCGCGCCAGGCCAGCAGTACTTTACCAATTGCGGTGCTGTACAGCGGGTTACGACGACCAATGCGTGAATACATGCGCAGGTTGTACATGGAGTCAATTTTGTGGATGTAAACAATGCTGTCTTCATCCAGCGCACCGAGGTGAATTGTCTCTTTCGTCAGTCGTGAAAGTTCACGCATCTGAATGTCAGCGCTGCGGATCAGATCCACGTTCTGCAAGGCGCGGGCGCCCAGTTCAAACAGTTTCAGGGTCAGAGAATATTTTTCTGATTCTCCTTCCTGCGCGACATAACCCAATGATTTCATCGTCTGCAAAAAGCGATAAACGGTGCTTTTCGACATCATCACACGCTGCGACAACTCTGTAATACCAATTTCACGCTCTTCTCCGAGCGCCTGCAAGATGCCAAACACCTTCAGCACGGAAGAAACAGAATCTGGCTGCTTATCCAAATCTGCGATTGCCATTTATCACCTCATGGAGAGTGTTTTATAAAAATCAGAACCGGTTTTTATTATAAATTCGTGTGATGCGTGCTGCAATCTATCTGGGTTTACTTCGTTACAAATCTGCGACATAAAACCGAAATAACGATGCTAAAATTGTTACTCTGAAAATAATTTCACGCTGAGTCATTCTTTCCCCATGCAAAAAAACGTTTCTGATGGCCTGCCCTTACCGCAGCGGTACGGGGCAATTGCCACTATTGTCATCGGTATTTCGATGGCTGTCCTTGACGGTGCGATTGCCAACGTGGCTCTTCCTACCATTGCCAAAGACCTTAATGCTTCGCCGGCAAGCTCCATCTGGATTGTGAACGCGTACCAGATAGCGATTGTGATTTCCCTTCTGTCACTCTCTTTCCTGGGCGATATGTTTGGTTATCGCCGGGTTTACCAGTGCGGGCTGGTGGTCTTTACCCTCACCTCGCTCTTCTGTGCCCTTTCAGATTCACTGCACACCCTTACGCTGGCGCGTATCGCGCAGGGCTTTGGCGGCGCGGCGCTAATGAGCGTGAACACGGCCCTGATACGGCTTATTTATCCTCAACGCCACCTGGGGCGCGGCATGGGCATTAACTCCTTTATTGTGGCCGTGTCGTCCGCCGCCGGCCCAACGATTGCCGCCGCCATCCTGTCCGTTGCCTCGTGGCAGTGGCTGTTTGCCATTAACGTGCCGCTGGGCATTGTGGCGATCTTCTTCGCCCTGCGCTATCTTCCGGAAAATGGTCCGAAAAGTACCATGCCACGTTTCGATCTGCCCAGCGCCGTGATGAACGCGCTGACTTTTGGCCTGCTGATTACCGCGCTGAGCGGATTTGCGCAGGGACAGTCTCTGTCGCTCATTGCCGCAGAAATCGTTGCCATGCTTATCATCGGCTTTTTCTTTGTACGACGTCAGCTGGCGCTGCCCGTGCCGTTACTGCCGGTGGATTTGCTGCGTATTCCGCTGTTTTCGCTATCCATTTGTACCTCCATTTGCTCGTTCTGCGCCCAGATGCTGGCGCTGGTTGCGCTGCCGTTCTTTTTGCAGAGCGTGATCGGCCGTTCGGAAGTGGAGACAGGCTTGCTGCTCACGCCCTGGCCGCTGGCAACCATGGTGATGGCCCCGCTGGCCGGTTACCTTATTGAGCGCGTCCATGCCGGGCTTCTGGGGGCGATTGGGCTGGTTGTCATGGCGGTGGGACTGTTTTCGCTGGCGCTCCTGCCCGCCTCGCCGGGGGATCTGGATATTATCTGGCGCATGATCCTGTGCGGGGCCGGTTTTGGTCTGTTCCAGTCCCCTAATAACCACACGATTATCACCTCTGCCCCACGTCATCGCAGCGGTGGCGCCAGCGGGATGCTGGGCACGGCAAGACTGTTAGGGCAAAGCACCGGGGCCGCACTGGTGGCGTTGATGTTTAACCTTGCCGGGCAGAATGCGACACAGGTTGCGCTGATTACCGCAGGGACCCTGGCGACCCTCGCGGCTGTCATTAGCGGCCTTCGCGTCACCCAGCCAAAGGCGCAGGCATAAAAAAACCGGGCGGAGAATGGCTCCAGCCCGGTTCTTTTCAACCCGATTACGTTACTTCAGGTATTCGCCGCTACGCAGCGCTTCAATACGTTTATCCAGCGGCGGGTGAGACATAAACAGCTCGCTCAGCGACTTTGATTTGCCGTTGATGCAGAAGGCCATCATGCTGTTTGCTTCCTGCGGCTCGTAGCTGGTTTTAAGACGTTGCAGCGCAGCAATCATCTTTTCACGACCCACCAGTTTCGCGGAACCGGCATCCGCGTGGAACTCACGATGACGGGAGAACCACATGGTAATGATGCTTGCCAGGATACCGAACACCAGCTCCAGCAACATTGAAACAGCAAAATAGATCAGCGGGTTGCCGTTGCTCTCTTCACCCTCATCACGGTTGCCACCCATAAACCCGGCAGCAATCTGTGCCAGAATACGAGAAATAAAGATAACGAAGGTGTTCACCACACCCTGGATCAGGGTCATGGTGACCATATCGCCATTGGCGATATGGCTGATCTCGTGAGCAATAACCGCTTCCGCTTCGTCACGGCTCATGTTTTGCAGCAGGCCGGTACTGACGGCCACCAGGGACGCGTCACGACGCGCACCGGTAGCAAACGCGTTAATATCCGGCGCGTGGTAGATGGCTACCTGCGGCATGGCAATGCCCGCCTGCCTTGACTGCTGAGCAACCGTGCTCATCAGCCACTGCTCCATATCGTTACGCGGTTGCTCAATAACTTCACCGCCCACAGATTTCAATGCCATCCACTTCGACATCAGCAGTGAAATGAAAGAGCCACCGAAACCAAACAGCAGCGCCATAATCAACAGACCCTGAACGCTGCTCGACTGAATTCCCGTCAGGCTTAGCACCAGCCCGAATACCACCATCACCGCCAGGTTGGTGAGCAGGAAGAGCGCGATTCGCATCATAATATTCTTTTAACCTCAGTTTAACAAAACGCACTATGCGATTACCCACATCGTATGGGTATTACGGCTATTTTCAAGCATCCAGACGGCGTAAGTCACCAGAAAGACACAACTTTACACAATTGGAAATCCGCCTGACGGAAGGAGGAGGTACATAAAGAAACAGGCACAATTTCTTGTGCCTGTTGGGGGATTATTTTGTCGGAGCAGGTTGCAGAGCGGGTTTCTCTTTTTCCAGCTTCGCGAGATCAAGCGCGATATGCACCGTCTCGTCCAGATACGGATCGGGCTCCTGGTAATCCTTAGGCAGATCGTCCAGTTTTTTGAGCAGAGGCTTGCCTTCACGTTTGAAGCGATCGTTGATACGCGCCAGACGTGTCGCGTCATCTTCATTGTTCTCTTTCTCACGCTGGGCGTAGTTCAGAGACACAATGTTCCGTTTCGCTTTCAAAGCGTTGAAACGCGCGATGTCCTTCATGATGTACTGGAATTCCGGATCCTTCCCGATGCGATCGTTGTGATTTTTCAGCAGTTCCGGTCCGAACTGTTTCATATCACCCGATTTCACGAATGTCGCGGCATCAATGCTATCCCACGGCAGCGCGTTATCTTCAAACTTCTCGCCCGTTTCCGTCTCTTCGGTACCTGTCGGCATCATGATATCCGGCGTCACGCCTTTGCGCTGCGTACTGCCGCCGTTGACGCGGTAAAACTTCTGAATGGTGTACTGTACTGAGCCCAGCGCAGGCCACTCAGGGCGCAGCATCTGGTCGTAAATACGGTTCAGAGAGCGGTACTGCTGAACGGTGCCCTTGCCAAACGTCGGTTCGCCGACGATTAATGCCCGGCCGTAATCCTGCATGGCAGCAGCGAAGATTTCCGATGCAGAGGCGCTGAAGCGATCGACAAGCACCACCAGCGGACCCTTATAGTAGACCACACCATCGGTATCGGCATCTTCACGCACTTTACCGTTGTTATCGCGCACCTGTACCACCGGCCCAGACGGGATAAACAGCCCGGAAAGCGAGACGGCCTCGGTCAATGCCCCGCCGCCGTTGCTGCGCAGGTCAATGATCACGCTGCTGACATTCTGCTTTTCAAGCTTCTGGAGCTGCACTTTCACATCATCGGTCAGGCCGACGTAGAAACCTGGGATATCCAGAACGCCAACCTTCTCTTTACCCACGGTTTTCACCGACATTTTCACCGCGCGATCTTCCAGACGGATACGCTCACGGGTGAGAGTAACGATACGGGTTTTAGTCCCCTTACCGGCTGGCAGGATCTCCAGGCGAACTTTGCTGCCCTTCGGCCCTTTGATCAGCGCAACAACATCATCAAGACGCCAGCCAATCACGTCCACCATGCTCTTTCCGGTTTGACCCACACCGACAATACGGTCGCCTACGCTGATCGCTTTGCTTTTCGACGCAGGGCCACCAGCCACCATGGAGTTGATTACGGTGTAGTCATCGTCCATCTGAAGCACAGCACCGATACCTTCCAGAGACAGGCTCATTTCGGTATTGAACTGTTCGGTGTTACGTGGAGAGAGATAATTAGTGTGCGGATCAATTTCATGCGCAAACGCGGTCATCGCCAGCGAGAAAACATCTTCACTGTTGGTCTGCGCCAGACGACGAATAGCGAATTTGTATCGACGATTTAACGTCTCACGGATCTCTTTCTCGTCTTTGCCTGTAAGCTTGAGGCTCAGTTCGTCATATTTGACTTTTCCGTCCCACAGCGCATTCAGTTCAGCCTCGTCTTTCGGCCATGGCGCTTTGCTGCGGTCCAGATTAAAGGTGTCGTTGCCGGTGAAGTCCATCGGACGTTCCAGCACTTTCAGCGCGTATTGATAACGCTCAAAACGGCGCTTTTGCGATAAGTTGTACAGATCGTAGAACAGATCGAGCTTTCCGGAGCGCAGCTCATCACCCACTTCGGATTTGCGTTTAGCGAACTGTTCGACATCGCTGGCCAGCAGTACGTTATGGCTGTAATCCAGCAAGTTCAGATAACGGTCAAAGATTTTGGCCGAAAAGGCCTGATCGAGATCGAACTGACGATAGTGCGAACGAGTAAAGCGCGACGTCACGCGCTCACTCACCGTCGCGTGCTGAGTCTCTTCCTTGAGAACCGGAATTTGATCAACACGCGTAATATCGTCCACAGCGAAAGCATGGCCTGTTATAGCAAACAGGCCAGCCAGCGCGGTGAGCTTAAAAAAAGTGTTCATGCCAGGCTCGGCCTCCGTTTCAGAACAACAAGTGTTCTGCGCGTACAATCATTGACATACCAGAAGTCAGCTGTACACGAACGCCATCTTTGGTGATTTCCAGTACGGTGGCGTCCATCGCGTTGTTACCCGCTTTCACCTTCAGAGACTGACCTACGCTCAGCGCATTGATGTCAGAAACTGGGGTGTGGCGCGGCTCTTCGCGCGGCGCACGTGGGGCTTTAGCTGCGGGTTTGTCAGCACGCGGTTTGCGATCGTTATTTTCAGTACGACGCGGTGCCGGGCGCGGTTTACGCTCGCGACGAGGGGCGTCTTCCTGACCGTTTGCCGCTGCGGCTTCGCGTTTTTTCGCCTGCTGTTCCGCACGCTGTGCCTGCACGCGAGCTTTGGCTTCTTCAAGCTGCTTACGCGCATGTTCTACGTGCTGCTCGTCCAGCTCACCGCACGGGTTGCCGTCAAGGTCGACACGGGTCGCACCCGGCTTGATACCGTACAGGTAACGCCAGCTTGAGGTATAAAGGCGCAAGGCAGAACGAAGCTGCGTTTTGCTGAGGTTCATCTCCCCCTCAACGCGCGCGACCAGATCCTGAAAGATACCGACTTTCAGAGGACGCGCTTCACCTTCAGCGCTGAAGCACTGCGGGAAACGCTCGGCCAGAAATGCGATAACTTCTTTACTGCTATTCAACTTAGGTTGATTTTCCATGAAATTTCCTGATTACAACGGACGTTGCCAACAAGCGCAGGCATGAACAGGCGACATTATAATGACGCTATCAGTAAATGCTACGTTATCCGTTGATTATCCTGCGACGCTCGCAAAGAATTTATGATAATCGGTCTCTGCCAGAACATTTTCCAGGTTTGCGGCCAGCGCGCGCAGCCCCTGCTCATCCTCGGCAGTAAAGCGGCTGAAGACCGTGCTGTCGATATCCAGAACGCCAATAATCTGATTTTTAACCACCAGCGGCAGTACGATTTCAGAATTGCTGCTGGCATCGCAGGCAATGTGGCCGTCAAACGCATGAACATCTTCGACACGCTGAACCTGACGGGTCGCCACTGCGGTACCGCACACGCCACGACCTACCGGGATGCGTACGCAGGCGAGTTTACCCTGGAAAGGCCCCAGCACCAGCGTGTCACCTTCCAGCAGATAAAAGCCCGCCCAGTTCACGTCAGAAAGGCGTTCGAACAGTAACGCACTGGTATTTGCCAGAGTGGCTAAGAAACTGGTTTCCCCTGCCATTAATGCCTTAAAATCGCGATTCAGATCCGCGTAGAATTCTGTTTTGTTCATTATTCAATCACTTAGTTATCTTACATAGTTACCGCATAGCCTATTAAAATAAGCATTAAATGCGCTCATGCTCAAGATGAATCCGTTCATGAGTTATTATAACTTTCAACAATACTAATCTGTGTGCGACTGATGGCCCTAAAAACACCCCAAATTACGCCGACACGAAAGATCGTTGTCCGTACGGTAAGCCAGGCTCTGCCCCGTGCACATTATCAGCGTTGTCCCCAGTGCGATACGCTTTTTATGTTGCCGAAGATGAAATCGCACCAAAGTGCTTTTTGTCCATGCTGCGATGCCAAAATCCGCGATGGCCGGGACTGGTCATTGACGCGTCTGGCGGCAATGGCGGTCACCATGCTGCTGCTGATGCCCTTCGCCTGGACCGAGCCGCTGTTAAAGCTCTACCTGCTTGGCGTGCGTATTGACGCTAACGTGTTGCAGGGGATCTGGCAGATGACGCGCCAGGGCGATCCGCTTACGGCCGCCATGGTGCTGTTCTGCGTCGTCGGCGCGCCGTTGGTGCTGGTCGCGGCAATTGCCTACCTGTGGTTTGGCAACATTCTGGGGATGAACCTGCGCCCTGTCCTGCTCATGCTGGAAAAGCTCAAGGAGTGGGTGATGCTGGACATCTATCTGGTAGGCATTGGCGTGGCCTCCATCAAGGTGCAGGATTATGCGTTTTTACAACCCGGCATTGGCCTTTTCGCGTTTATTTCACTGGTCCTGCTGAGTATTTTGACCCTGATTCATCTGAATGTTGAACAGCTTTGGGAGCGATTTTACCCGCAGCGCCCCGCGACCCGGCCTGATGAAAACCTGCGCGTCTGCCTGGGCTGCCATTACACCGGTTTTCCGGATAAACGCGGGAGGTGCCCACGCTGCCACATTCCGTTAAGATTGCGACGCAACAACAGCCTGCAAAAGTGCTGGGCGGCGCTAATCGCCTCCCTGGTATTTTTATTCCCGGCCAACATGCTGCCGATCTCCGTAATTTATGTGAACGGCGCCCGTCAGGAAGATACTATCCTTTCGGGGATTATCTCTCTGGCGCACAGTAACGTGGGGGTCGCCGCCATTGTTTTCATCGCCAGTATTCTGGTGCCCTTTACCAAAGTGGTGGTGATGTTTACGCTGCTTATCAGCATTCACTTTAAATGCGAACAAGGACTACGCACCCGCATCCTGCTTCTGCGATTTGTGACCTGGATTGGTCGCTGGTCGATGTTGGATCTGTTCGTGATTTCGCTGATGATGTCGCTCATCAATCGCGATCAGTTACTTGCTTTTACCATGGGACCCGCAGCTTTTTATTTCGGCTCTGCGGTGATATTGACTATTCTTGCAGTGGAATGGCTGGACAGCCGCTTACTTTGGGACGCACATGAGTCAGGAAACGCCCGCTTCGCCGACTGAAGCGAGAATTAAAACAAAACGCCGCATTTCGCCATTCTGGTTGCTGCCTGTCATCGCGCTGATGATCGCAGGCTGGCTTATCTGGACGAGCTATGAAGATCGCGGAAGTACCATCACGATTGATTTCCAGTCTGCGGACGGCATTGTCGCCGGACGTACCCCCGTTCGCTTCCAGGGGGTGGAAGTGGGTACCGTGCAGGATATTTCCCTTGGCAAAGGGCTGAACAAAATCCAGGTCCGGGCGAGCATTAAGTCTGATATGCAGGATGCCCTGCGTGCCGAAACGCAGTTCTGGCTGGTCACGCCTAAAGCCTCCCTGGCCGGCGTTTCCGGACTGGATGCGCTTGTGGGCGGTAACTATATCGGCATGATGCCCGGCAAAGGTGAGCCACAGGATCACTTTGTTGCGCTGGATACCCAGCCGAAATATCGGCTGAATAACGGCGATTTGATGATCCATCTCCGCGCGCCGGATTTGGGCTCGCTGAACAGTGGTTCTCTGGTCTATTTCCGCAAAATTCCGGTAGGCCGCGTTTACGACTACGCCATTAACCCGAACAAAGATGGCGTGACCATTGATGTACTCATCGAGCGCCGTTTTACCAACCTGGTGAAAAAAGGCAGCCGCTTCTGGAACGTCTCAGGCGTCGATGCTGACCTGAGCTTAAGCGGTGCGAAAGTGAAGCTTGAGAGCCTGGCGGCGCTGGTGAATGGCGCTATCGCCTTCGACTCACCTGCTAACTCCAGCCCTGCCGCCGCAGAAGATACCTTTGGCCTGTACGCCGACCTGGCGCACAGCCAGCGCGGTGTCATCGTCAAGCTGACCCTGCCGGATGCCAAAGGCCTGAAAGCCGGTTCGACCCCGCTGATGTACCAGGGTTTAGAGGTCGGGCAACTGACAAAATTAACCCTCAATGCGGGCGGTTCCGTTACCGGCGAAATGACGGTGGATCCGAGTGTGGTGGATCTCCTGCGGGAAAAAACGCGCATTGAACTGCGTAATCCGAAGCTCTCCCTCAGCGACGCCAGCATTAGTTCTCTGCTGACGGGAAGCACCTTTGAGCTGATCCCCGGTGAAGGCGCGCCGAACAAAAACTTTGTTATCGCGCCGGCGGGTAAAGCCCTGCTGCAAAAACCGGGCGTGTTGACGGTTACGCTGAATGCGCCGGAAAGCTACGGTATCGAGGCCGGGCAACCGCTGATCCTGCACGGTGTGCAGGTGGGCCAGGTCCTCGAACGTAAGCTGTCGGAAAAAGGGGTCTCCTTCTCCGCCGCCATCGATCCGCAGTATGGCAACCTGGTCCACGGCGACAGTAAATTTGTGGTTAACAGCCGGGTCGACGTGAAGGTGGGTCTGGACGGGGTTGAGTTCCTCGGCGCCAGCGCCAGCGAGTGGGTTAACGGCGGGATCCGCATTCTGCCGGGCAGCAAAGGTGCGCTGCGCGAGAGTTATCCGCTGTTCGCCAATCTGGACAAAGCCATTGAAAACAGCCTCGGCGACCTGCCGACCACCACGCTGACCTTAAGCGCGGAAACGCTGCCGGATGTCCAGGCAGGCTCCGTCGTGCTTTATCGTAAGTTTGAGGTGGGGGAAGTGATCACCGTTCGTCCTCGTGCGGACGCGTTTGATATCGAACTGCATATCAAGCCGGAGTACCGCAAGCTGCTCACGCCAAACAGCGTGTTCTGGGCTGAGGGTGGCGCGAAAGTGCAGCTCAACGGCAGCGGGCTGACCGTACAGGCATCGCCTCTCTCCCGTGCCCTGCGCGGTGCGATCAGCTTCGATAACCTGAGCGGCGCCGGCGGCAACATGCGTAAAGGTGACAAGCGGATCCTCTTCCCGTCCGAAACCGCGGCGCGCGCGGTCGGGGGGCAGATTACCCTGCACACCTTTGATGCCGGTAAACTGGCAGAAGGCATGCCCATCCGCTATCTCGGCATTGATATCGGGCAGATCCAGAAGCTGACGCTGATCACCGCACGCAATGAAGTGCAGGCGACCGCCGTGCTTTATCCGGAATATGTGCAGACGTTCGCCCGGGCAGGCTCGCGCTTCTCGGTAGTTACGCCGCAAATTTCTGCCGCAGGGGTTGAGCATCTCGATACCATACTTCAGCCGTACATTAACGTTGAACCGGGTCGCGGCAACGCACGTCGTGAATTTGAGTTGCAGGAGGCCACCATCACCGACTCCCGTTATCTGGACGGTCTGAGCATTGTGGTTGAAGTGCCGGAAGCCGGTTCGCTGGGCATCGGTACGCCGGTCCTGTTCCGCGGCATTGAAGTAGGGACAGTAACAAGCCTGACGCTGGGTAATCTGTCCGATCGCGTGATGGTCGGCCTGCGCATCAGCCAGCGTTATCAGCATCTGGTGCGCAACAACTCGGTGTTCTGGCTCGCTTCAGGCTACTCGCTGGACTTCGGCCTGACCGGTGGCGTGGTCAAAACGGGGACCTTTAATCAGTTCATTCGCGGCGGCATTGCCTTCGCGACGCCGCCTGGCACGCCTCTGGCGCCTAAGGCGCAGGCAGGTAAACACTTCCTGCTGCTGGAAAGTGAACCGAAAGAGTGGCGCGAATGGGGAACGGCGCTGCCGCGTTAATCTCGCAGGCTCCGGTGTCAACGCGCCGGAGCCTTTATGTTACACTGCGCACCTGAATGTTTCCCTGTGGTGTGCCCGTGGCTCAAAACTCCGTATTTCTTCCCGAACAATTCCTCGCACAGATGCGCGAGGCGCTTCCAGCTCATCTCTCTTTCGACGATTTCGTTGCCGCCTGCCAGCGCCCTTTGCGCCGGAGTATTCGCGTCAATACGCTGAAAATCAGCGCCGGGGCGTTTCTGGATCTCGTCTCCCCCTACGGCTGGCAATTAACGCCAGTGCCGTGGTGTGAAGAGGGTTTCTGGATCGAACGGGATGACGAGGAGAGCCTGCCGCTCGGCAGCACCGCCGAGCACCTGAGCGGGCTGTTTTATATTCAGGAAGCCAGCTCCATGCTGCCGGTTGCTGCGCTGTTTGCCGACGGGAACCAGCCTGAGCGGGTTATGGATGTCGCGGCGGCGCCGGGCTCTAAAACCACGCAGATTGCCGCCCGGATGAATAACCGCGGCGCGATCCTCGCCAACGAATTTTCCGCCAGCCGCGTTAAAGTCCTGCACGCCAATATCAGCCGCTGCGGGATCCACAACGTCGCGTTAACGCACTTCGATGGTCGCGTGTTTGGCGCTGCCCTGCCGGAAGCCTTTGATGCCATCCTGCTCGACGCGCCCTGCTCCGGCGAAGGCGTGGTGCGTAAAGATCCTGATGCGTTAAAAAACTGGTCCGTTGAAAGCAACCTGGAGATCGCCGCCACACAGCGCGAACTGATCGACAGCGCGTTTCATGCCCTGCGCCCAGGCGGGACGCTGGTTTACTCTACCTGCACGCTGAATCGCGATGAAAACGAGGACGTCTGCCTGTGGCTCAAGCAACGCTATGCGGATGCCGTCGAGTTTCTGCCGCTGGACACCCTCTTCGACTCGGCCAGTCATGCGGCCACGCCTGAAGGCTTCCTGCATGTCTTCCCGCAGATTTACGATTGCGAAGGCTTCTTTGTTGCCCGTCTGCGTAAAACCCGCGCCGTCGATCCCTTGCCTGCCCCTAAGTTTAAGGTCGGCAACTTCCCGTTCACGCCGGTCAAAGGCCGTGAGGCGGCACAGGCGCAAGCGGCTGCGAGCAAAGTCGGCCTGCACTGGGATGAGAGCCTGCGCCTCTGGATGCGTGACAAAGAGCTGTGGCTGTTCCCGGTCAACATCGAACCGCTGATTGGTAAGGTGCGTTTCTCCCGCCTCGGTATTCGCCTGGCGGAGATCCACAACAAAGGCTATCGCTGGCAGCACGAAGCGGTCATTGCGCTGGCCGGCAGTGAGAACACCTTTGCCCTGACGCATCAGGAAGCGGAAGAGTGGTATCGCGGTCGTGACGTTTACCCGGAAGACGGCCCCTCACAGGATGAAGTCATCGTGGCGTATCAGGGCTATCCGCTGGGGCTGGCGAAAAAAGTCGGCTCGCGGCTGAAAAACAGCTATCCGCGCGAACTGGTACGCGATGGCCGCCTGTTTACCGGTAACAACCGCAGCGCCTGAAAAAAAGCGCATTTTTTTACTGGCGATTTCGCTCTCCTTGTCTAGGATCAAAAATGGGTGACTGCACTGGTCATACCAGATTTTGGGCAACAAACCGGAGAGCATTATGACGAAAACCAGCGTACGCATTGGCGCTTTTGAAATCGACGACGCTGAATTGCGCGGCGAATCACAAGGCGAACGAACGTTAAGTATTCCCTGCAAATCCGATCCGGATTTGTGCATGCAGCTGGACGCCTGGGATGCAGATACCAGCGTCCCGGCGATCCTTGATGGGGAACATTCCGTTCTGTACCGTGAGCATTACGACAGTAAAACCGATGCCTGGGTCTTGCGTCTTGCCTGACTCAAAGAGAACCCGCCCGAAGGCGGGTTATTTATTACTGAAGCTGCGCCAGCGTCAGAAAGCCCCCGAATACTGCCCCCGTATCAATGTAGTGCAGATTGTTAAAATCGTAGCGTTTGTCCACAGGCGTATGTCCAAACCAGAAGTGATCCGCGCCGCTAATGCCCTGCCCTTTGCCCACCATAAAGCCCATTAACCGGTCGCGATCCCACAGCACGCGCTGGGCATCCACCGGCTTATGCCAGCCATATTCAGCGGAGGGATAATCCGCATGAGCAATCACGTTCAGACCGTTTTTGCAGGTTATTTCAATAATGTGCGGTAAGTCCCGACACGCATCGAGTAAACCCTTCGCCTGTTTTTGTTGAGCGTCCTTAAGCCCGGTAAACCAGTTACCGCCATTTATCGACCAGAGACTAAAATCATTATTTTCAAGCGCATCTAACGCCATTTGCTCGTGATTACCGCGTACCGCATAAAACCAGTTTTCCTGCATCAGCTGTAAACATTTTACGCTGTCAGGCCCGCGATCGATAATATCCCCCACCGAGATCAGCAGATCCGTATCAGGATTAAAATGCCGTCGTTTCAGCTCATCTATAAGCCACTGATAGCAACCATGAATATCGCTGACAACCCAGACATGACGCCAGTGTTCTCCCTCTATTTTCTGATACATAACGCCTCCTGTAAGAAGTATAGCTGCCACAGAAAATGTCATGAGCTGGCGTTGGATTTTGCGAATCCAAACAAACCATAAACCAGCCGGAAATAAAGATCGCTGCGCTATTAATCCCTTATTCCCTGGCCTTTAAAATAGAGCGGAATAAAAAGAGGGATTTTCACGTGTCAAACATACACCTGCAAAACGATGTTTTTTATCCGCATCGCACAAATATTATTTCTGAACTGGTGAGAGGAAAACGCGTTCCCGGCCCAATCTGGCACAAACGTGATTACCGGTTAAAGTTCCTACTGCGCTCGCTTTTATTCTGGTCCTCCACCCATCGCATGCTGGAGGCCCTGTCCGGGCGCGATGATTTCGACAGGCTGCTCACCTCTCAAATTACCTTGCCGAGCAAAACTCACCGCCAGTATCTGATGCGCGGCCTGAACTCAAACGATCGGGCCGATGCTATCGTCAGCCACTATCAGTGGATTGATAGTCTGAAAAACATCGCCCTCGCCCACGCGCTGACCAGCCCGCAAGAGGTGCCGGTTGTCCGGTTCGAGGCAAAAAACGGCGAAATCTATACCGTCCACGCCTCGTCCGCAGGTAAGGCCGAACGCGAAGGCGAAAGCACGCTTTGGCTGCACGACAATGACAATACGCTGCTTGCCAGCCTGACGTTCTGTGTCGCACGCAGTAACGGCCGTACGGTGCTGGTGATCGGCGGCCTTCAGGGTCCACGTCGTCATGTTTCACGGGAGGTGATTAAGCAGGCTACCCGTGCCTGCCATGGGCTTTTCCCGAAACGCGTGCTGATGGAGGTGATCTTCCAGCTTGCCTCACGCTCGAACATTAGCGCGATTTTTGCCGTCAGCGATGAAGGCCATGTTTTCCGCGCGCTGCGCTACCGTCTGAGCAAAGGCCGTCATTTTCACGCCAGCTACGACGAGTTCTGGGAAGGCCTGAACGGAAAGAAACTCTCCCCCTTCTGCTGGCAGTTGCCGCTTCAGATGGAGCGTAAAGCACTGGAGGAGATTGCCAGCAAAAAACGCGCCGAATACCGTCGCCGCTTTGCGTTACTTGATGATATTGCGGCTTCCGTACATGCGCGCATTGATCCCGCAGTCGTCTCAGGCAAAATACAAACAAAAATTTAACAAAACAGCCAAAAAGGACTGGACTTACGCCTGCCGGGTTGTGGTATGTTTGAAGCAGGCGCACAGGAAGTGAACCTTCTGCTGAGACGAAAACCGGATTTTATCGTTTATTTTCAAGCAGATAAAAAGAGACCGAATACGATTCCTGTATTCGGTCCAGGGAAATGGCTCTTGGGAGAGAGCCGTGCGCTAAAAGTTGGCATTAATGCAGGCTCAATCGCCTTGCCCTTTAAGAATAGATGACGACGTCAGGTTTTCCAGTCCACAGTAAAAGTGGTCTGAAAAAAAGCGTCAGAACATCACTAAATGTGAAAAACCGCAGAGCTTTTACAAGCACCTGCGGTTTTTTTTTTACTGGAAACCTGACGGCTAGCAGAGCTTTTCAGCGCGCTCAATAAACGGTGCCAGACTCTTCTTCTGCCCGGGGTTTGCCGGGTCATCTACCTGGATCACGCTGACAGGCTGTCCGTTACTTTTCCCGCTGGCAACCTGCTGCTCCGCCACGTCATTTAACGGATACTGCACGAGCGTACTGGGATTGATGACATACAGCGCGTTACCGGGACGGCAGGTAAGCATGACTTCTTCACGATTAAATGCCCAGTTGTCCTTACCCACTTCAAACCGGCTGACAGTGATGACCTGCGGCGCGGCTAACGCACTGCTGGCACAGGTGAGAAGTAAAAGAGAAAGCAGTGTCTTTTTCATATGTTATTTAACCTTGTCAGAAGGGTTCCCAGGTCGCGAACAGGCTGACGGCGGCCAGTACCAGCGCGCCCAGCACCACCTCTGCCTGTGTCATCCTGATAAAAATCTGTTGTTCCCGCCCGGCCTCCGGGCGAAAGCGTGGCACAAGAAAATACCGATTCGCCAGCGCAATTGCCACCATCATCATGACCAGCGCACATTTGAACAACAACAGCTGGACATAAGGCGCCTGCCACGGCACGTTTATGCCAACAATAAAGAGCGTATTGATTATCCCGGTCAGCAGCACGCCTGCCACGGCGTAATGCCCCACGCGGGAGAAGCGCATCATGGTAAAGATAGCGGCTGGCTGCCAGCGGCCTTTCGCCAGACGCATGCAAAACAGCAGCGGCAGTAAACCACCCACCCAGGTCGCGGCGCAGAGCAGGTGAAGCGCATGGTTGAGACGATGCAACGCTCCCGGTGCGCCACCGTTCATCGCGGCATGTCCCACGCCCGCCAGCAGCACCAGCTGCCCCATCGCGAGCAGTAACAGCCGTGAGCCTTTTTGCGGGGTAAGCCATGCAGCGCCCGCCGTCACAGCGGCCAGCACCATTTGCCACAACCAGACGCCGCCAAATTGCGTTCCCAGCACGCTGCGCCAGACCGCCGGACGAATGACATCGCCCCAGCCGTTGCCCATCAACCCACTTTGCAGGCCAAACATCAGCAGAGCCGCTATCAGGCTGATTAAGGCCGCGAGTTTCTGCTGCCGCTGGAAACGCCGGGTCATGAGGCGCTGCAACGAAGACGGCGCAAACCAGACGCTGTAGAGCGCGTTGCCGAAAAGCAGCATCAGCGCAGCAAAATGGATAAAGCGTAACGCGACGTAGCTCAGGGTCAGCATGCTATTTCACGCTAAAGTGATAGCTGCCTTTGGTTTTGTGGCCATCCACGGAGACCACATGCCAGTCCACCGTGTAGGTGCCGGACGTCAACGGTTTCTCAAGAGGAACAATCAGCTTTGCGTTATCCTTCTCGTCACGCTTCACCGCGCCGGTCTGGATCTTGTGCTGCTGTGCGTCCGTCACCACCACGCCGCTGAAGGCAGGCTCAATGCCTTCCGAGAAGTTCAGGGTAATGACCTCTGGTGCGACCGCAACGGTATTTTCCTGCGGGGATTGCTGCTTAAGATGCGCATGGGCCAGAACTGAGGGCGTGATGGCTGAAGAGAGCAGAAATGCCAGCGCGCACGCGACACGGGAAGGGGTAAAATGCATCACAATCATTCCTTTTCGTTATGCCTGAATGCTAAAGAATAACTCTGTATAATTAACGAGTCGAGGAACATCCTTTGCTCCCTTGTCATCGTTGAACAATCGCGGTAACGTTGCCGCCGCAGAAAAAGGAGAAGGAAATGAACGTTAATCTGGCCGCCCTTCCTCAGGACGAGATGGACAAAGTGAATGTCGATCTCGCCGCCGCGGGGGTCGCATTCAAAGAGCGTTACAACATGCCCGTCGTGGCTGAAGTGGTAGAGCGTGAACAACCCGCGCATCTGCGCGACTGGTTTCGCGAACGTCTCATTGCGCATCGCCTCGCCTCCGTCAATCTCTCGCGCCTGCCGTACGAACCTAAAGTTAAATAAGCTTAACGTCTCGTTACACTTCCTTACGCGTTATGTGGCAGGATAAGAAAACCCTGATAAATTTAGGTGTAATCTTAAAATCCCAGCGACTTAGTGTATAAGGAAGTCACGATGTCACGATGGAATATTGCCGCGGCTCAGTATGCCCCGCGGCACAACTGTGTTGATGAGCACGTAAAACATCACCTGCACTTTATTGCCGAGGCTGCATGGCATGGGTGCGATTTGATCGTCTTTCCGGAGCTTTCGCTTACCGGCCCAGGCGGAACATCCTTACCCCCACCCCCTGACGATTTGCAGCTTGCCCCCCTCCTTCACGCCGCCCAGTCACGTTTCATCACGGTGATTGCTGGTATTACGCTCCAGCAACACGGCCAGCCCCAGAAAGGACTCGCGCTTTTCACCCCTAACCTGTCGACCATTCGGCGTTATCCGCAGGGCAACGGTGCGGGTGTTATTCCTGGCGATAAACGGTTAACCATCGTGGATAACCAGGCTGACGCCCCGGAACTGGACCCGGAGGCAACGCTGTTCACCAGCAGCCTGGCCGTGGGCGAGCATCGCTGGCGGCAATCCATCGGTTCGTTACAACGCTTCGCGCACAAGTACGCCATCGCGGTATTAATGGCGAACGCGCGCGGCGGTAGCGCGTTATGGGATGAAAAAGGTCAGCTGATTGTACGTGCCGATAAGGGAGAACTGCTGCTAACCGGTTCTTTAGGCCAACAGGGTTGGCAAGGCGATATCATTCCATTAGGCTAGGCATTTTAGGATCAGGAGCGATCAATGCTGCGCGTTATCGATACCGAAACCTGTGATTTGCAGGGTGGAATTGTGGAAGTCGCTTCTGTCGACGTGATTGACGGAAAGATAGTCAACCCAATGAGCCATCTGGTGCGCCCGGATCGTCCCATCAGTGCGCAGGCGATGGCGATACATCGCATTACGGAATCGATGGTGGCGGATAAGCCGTGGATTGAAGAGATCATCCCTCTTTACCACGGTAGCCAGTGGTATGTCGCCCATAACGCCAGCTTTGACCGCCGCGTGCTGCCGGAGATGCCCGGCGAATGGATTTGCACTATGAAGCTGGCGCGCCGTCTGTGGCCGGGGATCAAATACAGCAATATGGCACTGTATAAGTCGCGTAAACTCAGCGTGCGGACGCCGGAAGGGCTGCATCATCACCGCGCTCTTTATGACTGCTACATCACCGCAGCGCTCCTGATTGATATCATGAATACTTCCGGCTGGACGCCAGACGATATGGCGACCATTACCGGGCGCCCCGCGCTACTGACCACCTTTACGTTCGGAAAATATCGCGGGAAGCCAGTATCGGAAGTGGCGGACAAAGATCCGGGCTATCTGCGCTGGCTGTACAACAACCTCGACAGAATGAGCCCGGAACTGCGCCTGACGCTGAAGCATTATTTAGGCGAAGCCTGAGTCCCCGCCCGGCCTGGCAGCGTATCCTGCGCCAGGCCAATCAAAAAGGCGTACTCCAGCGCCACCCCTTCATAGGATTTAAATCGCCCTGATTTCCCTCCGTGCCCCGAGTCCATATCGGTACACAGCAGCAGCAAATTATCGTCAGTTTTCAGCTCACGCAACTTCGCCACCCATTTCGCGGGCTCCCAGTACTGTACCTGGGAATCGTGCAGGCCGGTGGTCACCAGCATATGCGGATAGGCTTTCGCCTCGACGTTATCGTACGGGCTGTACTCTTTCATGTAGCGATAATAGGTTTCATCCTGCGGGTTCCCCCACTCCTCAAACTCCCCGGTGGTCAGTGGAATGGACTCATCCAGCATGGTCGTCACCACGTCCACAAACGGCACCTGGGCGATAACGCCTTTAAACAGTTCAGGCCGCTGGTTGATCACGGCGCCCATAAGCATGCCCCCGGCGCTGCCCCCCATGCCAAAGCAGAGCTGCGGATCGCCATAACCCTGCGCGATCAGCGCATCGCAAACATCAAGGTAGTCATTAAAGGTATTTTTCTTTTTGAGAAATTTTCCGTCTTCATACCAGTGCTGACCCAGCTCGCCGCCGCCGCGAATATGGGCAATCGCATAAACAAAACCGCGGTCGAGCAGGCTCAGCCTGCTGCTGCTGAAATCGGCGTCCATGCTGGAGCCATAGGAGCCATAGCCATAGACGAGGATGGGGTTTTTACCTTTGTTGAAGTGCGCCTTGTGATAGACGAGCGACACTGGGACTTCAACGCCGTCGCGTGCGGTCACCCACAGATGCTCACTGCGATAATTTTCCGACTCAAAACCCCGGACCTCAGCCTGTTTAATCACCTGACGCTGCCCGGTGTCCATATCCAGTTCAAACAACGTATCCGGGGTGGTCATCGACGAATAGCCGTACCGCAGGCGGGACGATTCCGGTTCCGGGTTAAAGCCGATCCACGTTACGTAAGCCGGGTCATCGAACGCAATGCCCACCACTTCGCGGGTTTTGCGGTTGATTTGGCGGATACTGGTCAGTCCGCGCTGACGCTCTTCCACCACCAGCCAGTCGGTAAACAGGGTGAACCCCTCCAGCATCACCTGATCGCGCGCGGGAATTAACACTTCCCATTTGCGTTCATCGCGCACTTTGGTTTTATAAAGGCCAAAGTTTTTGCCCTCGCGGTTCGAACGCAGGTAAAAGCTGTGCTGGAAGTGATCCAGGCTGTACTCATGATCTTTACGGCGCGGCAGGAAGCACAGAGGCTGCGCATCCGGCAGCTCTGCATCCAGCAGCAGCACTTCTGAGGTGGTGGCGCTGGAGAGGAAAATGATCACGTAGTGGCGAGACGACGTTTTGTGCAGGCTGACATAGAACGTCTCGTCTTTTTCCTCATACACCAGTTCATCGTCGGCGGAATCGGTCCCCACCGTATGACGCCAGACCTGATAAGGCAGCAGCGTTGAGACATGCTTTTTAACGTAGTAGACCGTTTCTGAATCGTTACCCCAGACGAAATCGGGGGAGACATTATCCAGCATTTCGGGATACCAGTTTCCCGTTTCAAGATTGCGGAAACGCAAACCGTACTGGCGGCGGGAGAGGTAATCCTCAGCCAGCGCCATAATGGCGTTATCGGGGGAAATGGACATGCCGCCCAGCGTATAAAACTCACTGTGGGCAGCACGTTTGTTGGCATCCAGCAGGATCTCCCATTCATCCCACTCGGCGCTCAGCACAGACTGGCGCTGGTAGATGGGATATTCGTTTCCCGGCTCATAAATATGGCGATAGCGATAACCGTTTTTGCACCACGGGGCAGAGACATCACGCTGGGGGATACGCTGCACCATTTCCTTCAGAAGTTGATCCTGAAGCGCCTGCTGGCTGGCCATGACCTGGCGGCCATAGTCGTTTTCCTCGTGCAGATAGTCCAGCACCTCTGGCCGGGAACGAGAATCGTCCCGCAGCCAGTAGTAGTTATCGATACGCGTATCGCCATGCGTGGTGATCGCATAAGGAGTACGTCGGGCTTTTGGAGGCATGGCATTCTTACTTTTTCGTTTTACATCCTATAAGGTTGGCAAAACACACGTATGATGCAAGCGAAACATGACCTTCTAGCCCACGAGGGTCTGCTTCTGCTGCTGAATATCCTGCTCAATTCCCTCACGAACGTCCTGTGGGATCTTCAGCGCATCGCCCAGGGCGTTCAGGTAGCTGCGCTCCATAAAGTGATCGATATCGATGGCGGCACAGCTCAGAAAATAGAGTTCCAGCGCCTCTTCTTCGTTTTTCACGCTTTGCGCCAGACGCTGCGGATCAAGCGGCTGTTCGATGGCCTGCGCCACCAGCGCCCTGCCCTGTTCCTCAACGCCCGCTTCCCGCATCTGCTGTTCAATTGCGGCACGTTCACTGGCATCAATATGCCCGTCGCTCTTGGCCGCAAAGACCAGGGCGAGGATCAACCGCTCGGTGCGTAAATCTAACGGCGATACCTGCTTCCCGTACTGCGGTTCATCCTGATGCGCGCTGCGCACCTTGTCTTTGTATTTGTTCCATAAGACGGAGCCTGCAATAGCCCCTCCGCCCGCCAGCAGCGCGCCGGTACCGTATTTGGTAAGCAGTTTCCGCGATGATTTATTGGCAACCAGCAAACCGGCCAGCCCGCCGAGCGCACCCGGCACCAGCAGCTTGCTCAGACCCTGCTCGCCGGACGACGAGCCTTTTTGTCCCAACAGGGATTGCAGTTGATTCATCCAGCCTGACATATTTTTCCTCACGTAACAGTGCGTAACCTTCACAGCCTAAGCGAGCGGGTGTCAGGAAATGTCTGTCAGTACTAAAGAAGCGCAAATTTCCCTGCTGTCCGGTTATCCCCATACAAGACAGACGCAAACGTTTTCGTTTATACTGCCCGCATCTTTTTCAGGGGGATTTTTATGACTCGTTTAGGAACCGCGCTGCGTCCCGCCGCGACGCGCGTCATGCTGTTGGGATCGGGTGAACTGGGTAAAGAAGTGGCCATTGAATGCCAGCGTTTAGGTGTGGAAGTGATTGCGGTGGACCGTTACGCGAATGCGCCCGCCATGCACGTCGCGCATCGCTCGCACGTCATCGATATGCTTGACGGTAATGCGCTGCGGGGGTTAATTGCCGACGAAAAACCGGATTTCGTGGTACCTGAAATTGAGGCCATTGCCACTGAGATGTTGATTGCCCTTGAACAGGAAGGCCAGCGCGTGGTGCCCTGCGCCACTGCGGCAAAACTGACCATGAACCGGGAAGGCATTCGTCGCCTGGCGGCAGAAGAATTACAGCTCCCGACCTCCAGCTACCGTTTTGCCGGGGATAAAGCTGCGTTTCTCCAGGCCGTAGAGGAGATTGGCTACCCGTGCATCATTAAGCCGGTAATGAGCTCCTCCGGCAAAGGGCAGAGCTTTATCCGCGACAGCAGCACGCTGGACAACGCCTGGGACTATGCCCAGCAGGGCGGCCGTGCCGGGGCCGGGCGCGTCATCGTGGAAGGCGTGGTGAAGTTTGATT
The DNA here is from genome assembly GCF_001037805.1 of Enterobacter sp. BIDMC93. Taxonomy (NCBI): domain Bacteria; kingdom Pseudomonadati; phylum Pseudomonadota; class Gammaproteobacteria; order Enterobacterales; family Enterobacteriaceae; genus Enterobacter; species Enterobacter sp. BIDMC93. Next base: position 2,370,639 of record NZ_KQ089962.1, on the reverse strand, counting down.
TTGAAATTACCCTGCTCACCGTCAGCGCCGTGGATGGCGTTTATTTCTGCGACCCGATTGGTCATCGGCAGGAAGACGGCGATTATCGCGAATCCTGGCAGCCGCAGCAGATGAGCGCGCTGGCGCTGGCACGCGCACAGGAGATCGCCCGCAAGACGGTGCTGGCGCTGGGCGGCTACGGCCTGTTCGGCGTGGAGTTGTTTGTTTGCGGCGACGAGGTGATCTTCAGCGAAGTCTCCCCTCGTCCGCACGATACCGGGATGGTTACGCTGATTTCACAGGATCTCTCCGAGTTCGCGCTGCATGTACGCGCTTTCCTCGGCCTGCCGGTTGGCGGCATCCGTCAGTACGGCCCGGCAGCCTCGGCGGTGATCCTGCCGCAGCTGACCAGCCAGAATGTCACCTTTGATAACGTCGAAGGTGCGGTTGGCGCAGGCTTGCAGGTCCGGCTGTTCGGCAAACCAGAGATCGACGGAAGCCGTCGTCTGGGCGTGGCATTAGCGACCGGGGAAAATGTGGACGAAGCCGTCGCGAGAGCAAAAAGAGCGGCTGCGAACGTCAGCGTAGCAGGATAAAAAAACGGGCCGAAAGGCCCGTTTTAACTGTCTGGCTGGCCGGGTTAGGCGCAGCCGCCACCCGGCAAACAAACTTACTGTTTCGCGCCTTCTACCGCTTCGCGAGCCAGTTTAGTGATGCGATCCCAGTCGCCTGCTTCCAGCGCATCCGCCGGAACCAGCCAGGAGCCGCCGATGCACAGCACGCTTTTCAGCGCCAGATAGTCACGGTAGTTGGCCGGAGAGATGCCGCCCGTTGGGCAGAAACGCACCTGGGAGAATGGGCCCGCAATGGCCTGCAACGCTTTGGTGCCGCCGTTCGCTTCAGCCGGGAAGAATTTGAACTCTTTCAGGCCGTAGTCCATGCCCAGCATCAGTTCAGAAACGGTGCTGATACCCGGGATCAGCGGAATAGAACCTTCGGTTGCGGCTTTCAGCAGGGGCTCAGTCAGCCCCGGGCTGATGGCAAACTGTGCGCCCGCTTCGGTCACTTCCGCCAGCTGCTGCGCATTCAGAACCGTACCGGCACCAATGATCGCTTCCGGCACTTCTTTGGCGATAGCACGGATCGCATCCATCGCACAGGCGGTACGCAGGGTCACTTCCAGAACGCGAACGCCACCCGCAACCAGTGCCTTCGCCATTGGGACAGCGTGCTCCAGTTTGTTTACCACAATAACCGGCACGACAGGGCCAGTGGTCAGGATTGCTTCTGCACTTGTTTTCCAGTTTTTCATCAGAGTTTTCTCTCGCCAGATCGTTAAAATCAAGTCGTCTTAAAACGTAATACAGGTTGCGCCCTGCTCCGCACCGGAGAGTTTCTCACGCAACGCACCAAACATTTCGCGTCCGGTACCCACGCGTGACGCGCTCAGGTCAGGAATATGTGGCTGACGCGCCGCCAGCTCTGCTTCATCCACCAGCAGGGTTAACTCGCCTGTCTGACCGTTAACGCGGATCATGTCACCATCACGCACTTTCGCCAGCAGGCCGCCGTCGTAGGCTTCCGGGGTGACATGAATCGCTGAAGGCACTTTACCGGATGCCCCTGAAAGGCGTCCATCGGTTACCAGTGCGATTTTGAAACGGCGGTCCAATAATACACCAAGCGGCGGCATAAGTTTATGTAATTCTGGCATCCCGTTCGCTTTTGGTCCCTGATGACGCACCACGACCACACAGTCTTTATCAAGCAGACCCGCGTCAAAGGCAGGTAAAACGTCGTGCTGGCTTTCAAACACCACCGCCGGGGCTTCAATAACCTGATTCTCTTCCGGCACGGCAGAGGTTTTCATCACGGCACGTCCAAGGTTACCGCTCAGCACTTTGGTGCCGCCGTGAGGAGAGAACGGCTGTTCGAAGGTTGCGATAACCTGAGGATCGAGCGAGTCGCTCGCCCCTTCGCGCCAGTCCAGCTCACCGTTGTTCAGCCAGGGTTCAAGGGTATAGCGATGCAGGCCAAAGCCCGCCACCGTGTTGACATCCTCATGCAGCAGGCCGCCTTTAAGCAGCTCGCGCATCAGCACCGGCACGCCGCCCGCGGCCTGGAAGTGGTTGATGTCCGCCGGACCGTTCGGGTACAGACGGGCCATCAGCGGTACCACGGAGGAGATATCGGAGAAGTCATCCCAGTTGATCAGAATGCCCGCCGCGCGCGCCATCGCGACAAGGTGCATGGTATGGTTGGTTGAACCGCCGGTCGCCAGCAGGGCGACAATCCCGTTTACGATGACTTTTTCATCCACCATTTTGCCCATTGGCATCCACTCGTTGCCGTTACCGGTCAGGCGCGTCACCTGACGGGCTGCGGCTTCGGTCAGCGCTTTACGCAGTGGCGCATCCGGCTGGATGAACGACGAGCCCGGCAGCTGCATACCCATAAACTCCACCACCATCTGGTTGGTGTTGGCCGTACCGTAGAACGTACAGGTGCCCGGCGCATGATAGGACGCGGCTTCCGCTTCCAGCAGTGCCTGACGGTCCGCTTTTCCTTCGGCATACAGCTGGCGGATACGGACTTTTTCCTTGTTTGGCAGACCGCTAGCCATCGGGCCTGACGGCACAAAAATCGCTGGCAGATGGCCAAACGACAGCGCGGCCATCACCAGCCCCGGGACGATTTTGTCGCACACGCCCAGATAGAGCGCGCCATCAAACATGTTGTGAGAGAGGCCCACTGCCGCCGACATGGCGATCACTTCGCGGCTCAGCAAGGACAGCTCCATACCGTCCTGGCCCTGGGTTACGCCATCACACATGGCCGGCACGCCGCCTGCAACCTGGCCCACCGCGTTCACGCTGTGCAGCGCATTGCGGATGATAGCCGGGTAGGCCTCATACGGCTGGTGGGCTGAAAGCATGTCGTTATAGGAGGTAATGATGGCGATATTGTTACGCAACATGCTTTTCAGCGCGTCTTTATCACCAGGCTGGCAGGCCGCAAAGCCGTGGGCCAGATTCCCGCAGGCCAGCTGAGAGCGATGGACAGTTTCACTCTTCGCCTGTTCGATGCGGGCAAGGTAGGCAGCACGGGTCTCTTTCGAGCGTTCAACGATACGTTGTGTTACGCGTAACAATGTCGGATTCATAAAAGCTCCTCTAATTTATCTGTCCAGGCTCGGGAGTTTACACAGTTTCTGACGGTTGTTAACAACGCTGAAACGCCTGATATCCGGAGCACAGGGGCAAAATGTCTGAAGGGAGTGTAATAAAAAAAGCTCCGCGGGTGAATCCACGCGGAGCTTAAAAGATAAAAATTATGCCACTTGCTGTGTTAGATCATGTTACCGGTAAAATAACACCTTTGGGCTAGAGAAGGTGGTTATTCAAACTCGTTCCAGGAGCGGCCATCACGGGTGATCATCGCAACGGAGGCGACAGGTCCCCAGGTTCCCGCCTGATACGGTTTTGGCGCGTCCTGATCGGCTGCCCACGCTTCAGTGATGGAGTCGACCCACTTCCACGCCTCTTCCACTTCATCGCGGCGGACGAACAGCGCCTGGATACCACGCATGGTTTCCAGCAGCAGACGCTCGTAAGCATCGGCGAGATGCGTCTGGTTGAAGGTTTCAGAGTAGCTCAGGTCCAGCTTGGTAGTTTGCAGGTTGTGTTTGTGATCAAGACCCGGCACTTTGTTCAGGATCTGAATATCCACGCCCTCGTCCGGTTGCAGACGGATGGTCAGTTTGTTCTGCGGCAGTTCCTGCCAGGATTCTTTGAACAGGTTCAGTTCCGGATTTTTGAAGTAGACCACCACTTCGGAGCATTTTGCTGGCAGACGTTTACCGGTACGCAGGTAGAACGGCACACCGGCCCAGCGCCAGTCGTCGATATCCACACGGATCGCCACAAACGTCTCGGTGTTGCTGGACTTGTTCGCGCCCTCTTCTTCCAGATAGCCAGGAACTTTTTTCCCCTGGGCAAAACCTGCGGTGTACTGGCCGCGCACGGTTTTCTCACGCACGTTGGAGCGGTCAATACGGCGCAGTGATTTCAGCACTTTCACTTTGGCGTCACGAATGCTGTCGGCCGTCAGATCTGACGGTGGAGACATGGCAATCATGCACAGAATTTGCAGCAGGTGGTTCTGGATCATGTCACGCATCTGGCCGGCCTGGTCGAAGTAGCCCCAACGGCCTTCGATGCCCACCTCTTCCGCCACGGTAATTTCCACGTGGTCGATAGTGCGGTTGTCCCAGTTGTTCACGAACAGGGAGTTGGCAAAACGCAGCGCCAGCAGGTTCAGTACCGTCTCTTTGCCCAGATAGTGGTCAATACGGTAAACCTGACACTCCTCAAAGAACTCGCCCACCTGGTCGTTGATTTCACGCGAGGTCGCCAGCGACGTACCCAGCGGTTTCTCCATCACCACGCGCGCCGGTTTGGCGTTCAGCTTCGCCTCGCCCAGACCTTTGCAGATGGCGCCGAAGGTGCTTGGCGGCATCGCGAAATAGTTAATAGTGACACGATTTTCCTGGTCAAGCATTTCCCCCAGACGGGTAAAGGCGCCTACATCGTTGACGTCCAGGTTGCAGAAATCGAGACGCCCGCTCAGCTTATCCCAAAGGCTTTCATCGATTTTCTCTTTCATGAACGTTTCGAGCGCCTCGCGCACGACTTTGGTATAAGCCTCCTTATCCCAGTCTGCGCGCCCTACCCCAAGGATTCGGGTGTCGGGATGGATCTGGCCCGCTTTTTCGAGCTGATACAGGGAAGGCAGCAATTTTCGGCGTGCAAGATCGCCTTTCGCGCCGAAAATGACCAGGTCACATGCCTGGGCTGTTTGCGTTACCGCCATGTCATTCTCCTCAGTTAGATCGCCTGGTACTCTGCCAGGTATCGTTGTAATTTTATTACAATGCACTGTACTGCTTTTACGCGTTTCCTGAAACCATTAGCGCTTAACGTCGCGTGCGATACGGTGATTTTTCGTCGCCCGGGCCATTACGCCCGTCTGATGACGCAACAAACGTCGATTCTTTGCGCAACAGGGTCAGAGCAAAACCCGACGTCGATCAAGTAATGAAAAAAAACAACAACATTTCTTGTCGACGATTACCCTTTCGGGAGTCCCGGGGGTAATATCGGCTAAATCGAATCAAGATTTCATCTCTTTATGAAATCGTTTATGCCCTCATGAGCGTCTTGTTAACAATGAACATGCTGGAAAAAATCCAGTTTCAACTGGAACACCTTAGCAAATCCGAGCGCAAAGTGGCTGAAGTTATTCTCGCCGCGCCCGCTCAGGCGATTCATTCAAGCATCGCCGCTCTGGCACAGGAATCGGGCGTCAGCGAACCGACGGTCAATCGATTCTGTCGTAGTCTGGACACGCGCGGCTTTCCTGATTTTAAACTGCATCTGGCCCAAAGTCTGGCAAACGGCACCCCGTATGTTAATCGCAATGTAGATGAAGACGACAGCGTTGATGCTTACACCGCAAAAATATTTGAATCGGCTATGGCCACGCTCGACCACGTTCGCCAGTCTCTGGACATGAGTTCAGTGAATCGCGCGGTCGATCTTCTCACGCAGGCCAAACGGATTGCCTTCTTTGGCCTTGGCTCGTCCGCCGCCGTGGCGCATGACGCCATGAATAAGTTCTTTCGCTTTAACGTGCCGGTGATTTACTCCGATGACATTGTGCTGCAACGCATGAGCTGTATGAATTGTAGTGAAGATGATGTCGTGGTACTCATCTCCCATACGGGCCGCACCAAGAGCCAGGTGGAGCTGGCGCAGCTCGCGCGTGACAACGATGCGATGGTCATCGCCCTGACGACGGCAGGTACGCCGCTGGCCCGGGAAGCGACGCTCGCCATTACCCTGGACGTACCGGAGGACACCGACATGTACATGCCGATGGTCTCCCGCCTGGCGCAGTTGACGGTCATCGACGTGCTGGCGACCGGTTTTACCTTACGCCGGGGCGCAAAATTCCGGGATAACTTGAAGCGGGTCAAGGAAGCCCTGAAAGAATCGCGTTTTGATAAAGAATTGCTTATAAAGAGCGATGTTCCCTAATAACTACGATGTACGATTTACGGCATTCGGTCCCCTCGCTACTGCCTTGCGATAGATGAAGGCCGATTCTATGTTCACGCAACACCAAAGTTGTTTCAGTCAACGGAGTATTACATGTCCAGAAGGCTTCGCAGAACCAAGATCGTCACCACCTTAGGCCCGGCCACCGACCGCGATAATAACCTCGAAAAGATTATCGCCGCGGGTGCCAACGTGGTGCGCATGAACTTCTCTCACGGTACGCCAGAAGACCATAAATTACGTGCCGACAAAGTGCGTGAAATCGCAGCTAAACTGGGCCGCCATGTTGCTATCCTCGGTGACCTGCAAGGTCCAAAAATCCGCGTATCGACCTTTAAAGAAGGCAAAGTCTTCCTCAACATCGGCGATAAATTCCTGCTGGATGCCAACCTGAGCAAAGGCGAAGGCGATAAGGAAAAAGTGGGTATCGACTACAAAGGTCTGCCTGCTGACGTTGTGCCTGGCGACATCCTGCTGCTGGACGACGGACGCGTACAGCTGAAAGTGCTGGAAGTTCATGGTATGAAGGTATTCACCGAAGTGACCGTCGGCGGCCCGCTCTCCAACAACAAAGGCATCAACAAACTCGGCGGTGGCCTGTCTGCCGAAGCGCTGACCGATAAAGACAAAGCGGATATCGTGACCGCAGCACAGATCGGCGTGGATTATCTGGCCGTCTCCTTCCCGCGCTGCGGCGAAGATCTGAACTATGCTCGCCGCCTGGCGCGCGATGCAGGCTGCGATGCGAAAATCGTTGCGAAAGTGGAACGCGCTGAAGCGGTCTGCGATCAGGACGCGATGGACGACGTGATCCTGGCCTCTGACGTGGTGATGGTTGCCCGTGGTGACCTGGGCGTGGAAATTGGCGACCCTGAACTGGTCGGTATCCAGAAAGCGCTGATCCGTCGCGCGCGTCAGCTGAACCGCGCGGTGATCACCGCCACCCAGATGATGGAATCCATGATCACCAATCCAATGCCGACCCGTGCGGAAGTCATGGACGTGGCGAACGCCGTGCTGGATGGTACTGACGCGGTGATGCTGTCAGCAGAAACCGCAGCGGGCCAGTATCCGGCGGAAACCGTGGCCGCCATGGCGCGCGTCTGCCTGGGTGCGGAGAAGATCCCAAGCATTAACGTCTCCAAGCACCGCCTGGATATCCAGTTCGACAATGTGGAAGAAGCGATTGCGATGTCCGCGATGTACGCAGCCAACCACCTGAAAGGGGTCACGGCGATCATCACCATGACCGAATCTGGCCGTACCGCGCTAATGACGTCCCGTATCAGCTCCGGTCTGCCGATCTTCGCCATGTCCCGTCACGAGCGTACGCTGAACCTGACGGCGCTTTATCGCGGCGTGACGCCAGTATACTTCGACAGCACCAACGACGGCGTGGCCGCCGCGCACGATGCCGTGAACCTGCTGCGCGACAAAGGTTATCTGGTATCCGGTGATATCGTTATCGTGACGCAGGGTGACGTGATGAGCACCATCGGCTCAACCAATACCACCCGCGTACTGACCGTAGAGTAAGCTCCGCTCCCCTCTCCCCTAAGGGGAGAGGGGTGAAGGTTTCCTATTTCTTCGGGAAAAGCTCTTTACGCTTGTACGGCTCTGTTTCGCCAGGTTTACGCGTTTTGAGCAGCTTCAGGATCCACGTATATTGCTCCTTATGCGGCCCCACCAGCACCTCCACCTCTTCATTCATGCGACGTGCGATGGTGTGATCGTCTGCGGTCAGCAGATCGTCCATCGGCGGACGTACCTCAATGCTCAGGCGATGCGTTTTACCGTCATAAACCGGGAACAGTGGGATCACGCGGGCGCGGCAGACTTTCATCAGGCGACCAATCGCGGGTAGTGTGGCTTTATAGGTTGCGAAGAAATCGACAAACTCGCTGTGTTCCGGGCCGTGGTCCTGATCGGGCAGATAGTAGCCCCAGTAACCCTGACGTACCGACTGAATGAAAGGCTTAATGCCATCGTTTCGGGCGTGCAAACGCCCGCCAAAGCGACGGCGCACGGTATTCCAGACGAAGTCGTAGATTTTGTTTCCCTGATTATGGAACATCGCCGCCATTTTCTGGCCCTGCGACGCCATTAACATCGCCGGAATGTCTACCCCCCAGCCGTGCGGCACCAGGAAAATCACCTTTTCATCATTGCGACGCATCTCGTCGATGATCTCCAGCCCTTTCCAGTCAACGCGTTCGACGATCTTCTCCGGCCCTTTCAGCGCCAGTTCCGCCATCATCGCCATGGCCTGTGGCGCGGTGGTATACATGTCATCAATGATTGCTTCGCGTTCGGCGTCGCTTTTATCCGGAAAACAGTACAACAGATTTATTTGCGCGCGGCGGCGTGCGCTTTTACCTAAGCGCCCTGCCAGGCGCCCCACTTTGCCGAGCACCGGATCGCGGAGGGAAGCAGGTAGCAACGCCATGCCAGCAAACGCGTATACGCCAAGCCAGGCGCCCCAGTTACGCGGGTGGCGAAAAGATTTTTCAAACTCGGGAATGTACTCAATATTGTTTTTTTTGGTTTCCATGCGGGTTCCAGGGTCTGGTGACGCAAAAATATATTCGGATAGTGTAGCGAGGCTGCCGCCCGCGCACAAAAGAAAAAGCCGGCGCATACTGACGCCGGCTTTTTAAATCAGGAGAGCTTAGTCGAAGCGCAGCTGCGGCATCACCTCTTTCACCTGCGCCAGGTAATCTTTGCGATCTTTGCCGGTCAGCCCTTCGGTGCGCGGCAGTTTTGCCGTCAGCGGGTTAACTGCCTGCTGGTTGATCCACACTTCGTAGTGCAGGTGCGGCCCCGTCGACCGGCCGGTGTTACCGGACAACGCGATGCGATCGCCACGTTTCACTTTCTGGCCCGGTTTGACCAGCAGTTTACGCAGGTGCATGTAGCGGGTGGTGTACGTACGACCGTGACGAATAGCAACGTAGTAGCCAGCAGCACCGCTGCGTTTCGCCATGACTACTTCACCATCCCCTACCGCCAGCACTGGCGTGCCCTGCGGCATGGCGAAGTCAACGCCACGGTGCGGCGCTACGCGGCCAGTTACCGGGTTCAGACGACGCGGGTTGAAGTTGGAGGAGACGCGGAACTGTTTCGCCGTTGGGAAACGCAGGAAGCCTTTTGCCAGACCCGTACCGCTGCGGTCATAGAACTTACCGTCTTCCGCGCGAATAGCGTAGTAGTCTTTGCCGTCTGAACGCAGACGAACGCCCACCAGCTGGCTCTGCTCGCGCTTACCATCCAGCATTTCGCGGGACATCAGGACAGAGAACTGATCGCCTTTTTTCAGTTTGCGGAAATCCATCTGCCACTGCATGGCTTTGATCACCGAGCTGATTTCAGCGCTGGTCAGGCCAGCATCGCGTGCGCTGGAAACAAAGCTGCCGCCGACGGTTCCTTTCATGACGCTGTTAACCCAGTCGCCCTGCTGCAATTCGCTGGTCATTTTGAAACCGTTTGCAGTGCGATCGTAGGTGCGGGTTTCGCGACGGGACATCTCCCAGGTCAGACGTTGCAGATCGCCGTCGGGCGTTAGGGTCCAGGAAAGCTGCTGACCAATTTTCAGGTTACGCAGCTCTTTATCGGATGCGGCGAGCTGGCTGATGTTGCCCATGTCGATACCGTACTGGTTCAGGACGCTGCTCAGCGTATCGCCAGTAGAAACAACATATTCATGAATGCCGGCTTCATTCTGGATCTTGTCATCCAGCTCATCCTGGGGAATCGCTTCATCTTCCTGAGCGGCCTGATCGATAGGCTCGCTGGCCTCAGGCAGCAGAGAGCGGATCTCGCTCTTCTCCAGTTCGATGGTTTTAATGATTGGGGCGGAACTCGGGTGGTAAACATAGGGCCGCCAGACGGCGACCGCTAATGTGAGAACTGTAAGCGACCCCAGCATAACGCGGTGGGGTCGAGGCAGATTGTTAAATGCCAGGGCGACAGAGCGGGCTATCTGTTGCACGTATTCACTTCCTCATTAATCTCCTTTCAGGCAGCTCGCATACTGATTCGCCAGTTGGCTGAGGAACTGCGAATAGCTCGCTTTGCTCAACTGGATGTTCGTACCTAGCGGGTCAAGGGTTCCCATGCGCACGGATGTTCCCCTGGCCACGGCTTCTACGACCGCTGGCCTGAACTGTGGCTCAGCAAAAACGCATGTCGCTTTTTGCTCAACCAACTGTGTTCTGATTTCATGTAAACGCTGCGCACCAGGCTGAATTTCAGGGTTGACGGTAAAATGCCCCAGCGGGGTCAGACCGTAATGTTTCTCGTAATACCCGTAGGCATCATGAAAAACGAAGTACCCTTTTCCTTTAAGCGGTGCGAGCTCGTTACCCACCTGTTTGTCGGTTGCGGCTAATTGAGCCTCAAAATCCTTCAGGTTGGCGTCGAGTTTGATTCGACTTTGCGGCATAAGTTCCACTAATTTGTCGTGGATTGCAACCGCTGTAAGCCGCGCTATCTCTGGGGAGAGCCAGAGATGCATGTTGTATTCGCCGTGATGGTGATGGTCGTCACCTTTTTCACCGTGAGCATGGTCGTGGTCGTGTTCGTCACCCTCGTCCTCAGCTCCTTTCATGAGTAACGGTTTCACGCCGGACAGCCCGGCAATCGTCACCTGTTTCTCAGCGGGAAGCTGACTGGCTGACTTCTGCATGAACGCTTCCATCTCAGGACCAATCCAGACGACTAAGTCCGCGTTCTGTAAGCGTTTTACATCAGATGGACGCAGGGAATAATCATGCTCGGAAGCACCATCAGGCAGCAGAACCTGGGTCTCAGTGACCCCATCCGCGATGGCAGAGGCGATAAATCCAAGCGGTTTAAGCGAAGCGACAACGGCGGCGTTAACATCTTGTGCTGTTGTACCCCAAAGAGCAGCGGATAAAGCTGCGAAAAGAAGCGTATTTTTCTGTAACATAATGCGACTAATCATCGTAATGAATGCGTGGAATGTGATATTATAACATTCGATGACTTCTGCAAGCTTAAATTGACATGACGACTTTAGTTTCTCTTGAAAATGTTTCGGTCTCATTCGGCCAGCGCCGCGTCCTTTCTGAGGTGTCGCTGAATCTGAAGCCCGGCAAAATACTCACGCTGCTCGGCCCTAACGGTGCAGGCAAGTCGACGCTGGTACGCGTCGTATTAGGCCTGGTAGCCCCTGATGCAGGTGTTATCGTCCGCCAAGACAAGTTGCGTATCGGCTATGTGCCGCAAAAATTACACCTCGATGCCACCCTGCCCCTGACGGTGAGCCGCTTCCTGCGCCTCCGTCCCGGTACGCGTAAAGCGGATATCCTCCCGGCGCTGAAACGCGTTCAGGCGGGACATCTTGTTGAGGCGCCCTTGCAAAAGCTGTCGGGCGGTGAAACCCAGCGCGTATTTCTTGCCCGCGCCCTGCTCAGCAGCCCTCAGCTGCTGGTCCTGGACGAGCCGACGCAGGGTGTTGACGTCAACGGTCAGGTTGCGCTGTACGATCTGATTGACCAGCTCCGTCGGGAGCTAAACTGCGCGGTGCTGATGGTGTCCCATGATCTGCATCTGGTGATGGCCAAAACCGACGAAGTGCTGTGCCTGAACCATCACATTTGTTGTTCCGGCACGCCGGAAGTGGTGTCAATGCATCCGGAATTTATCTCTATGTTTGGCCATCGTGGCGCCGAGCAGCTGGGCATCTATCGTCATAATCACAATCACCGCCATGATTTACAGGGACGAATCGTCCTGCGTCGGGGAAATGGACACTCATGATTGAACTGTTACTGCCCGGCTGGCTGGCCGGGATTATGCTTGCCTGCGCCGCGGGTCCACTCGGCTCGTTTGTCGTCTGGCGCAGAATGTCCTATTTCGGCGATACGCTGGCCCATGCTTCATTGCTGGGTGTGGCGTTTGGTTTGTTACTGGACGTGAACCCGTTTTATGCGGTGATTGTCGTCACGCTGCTGCTGGCTGCCGGTCTGGTCTGGCTGGAAAAACGTCCTCATCTGGCAATTGATACCCTGCTCGGCATTATGGCGCACAGCGCCCTGTCGCTGGGCCTGGTGGTGGTGAGCCTGATGTCAAACATCCGCGTGGACCTGATGGCCTACCTGTTTGGCGATCTGCTGGCCGTCACGCCCGAAGATCTGATTTCTATTGCCATTGGCGTGGCAGTGGTGCTCGGGATCCTGCTGTGGCAGTGGCGGAATTTACTGGCTATGACCGTCAGTCCGGATCTGGCCTTTGTTGATGGCGTGAAGCTTCAGCGCGTGAAGCTGCTGTTGATGCTGGTGACGGCGTTAACCATCGGCGTGGCGATGAAATTTGTTGGCGCGCTGATCATCACGTCGCTGCTGATAATTCCTGCCGCCACTGCGCGCCGTTTTGCGCGAACGCCGGAGCAAATGGCCGGTATCGCGGTGATTATCGGAATGATTGCGGTGACGGGCGGGTTAACCTTCTCGGCGTTTTATGACACGCCAGCGGGGCCGTCGGTGGTACTGTGCGCGGCGGTGTTGTTTATTTTCAGTATGATGAAAAAGACCGCGCAGTAGTCAGCATGTCCCCGGTGGCGCTTCGCTTACCGGGGCTACAATTTATCGCTGCTTACGGCATCGCGGGCGGCGTAATGCCGAAATGATTCCACGCCCGCACCGTTGCCATACGACCACGCGGGGTACGCTGCAAGAAGCCCTGCTGGATCAGATACGGCTCCAGCACGTCCTCGATAGTCTCACGCTCTTCGCCAATTGCCGCCGCCAGGTTATCCAGCCCTACCGGCCCGCCAAAGAACTTATCCAGCACCGCCAGCAGCAGCTTACGGTCCATATAGTCAAAGCCTTCGGCATCGACATTCAGCATATCCAGCGCCTGGGCGGCGATCTCGGCCGATATGGTGCCGTCGTGCTTCACCTCGGCAAAGTCACGCACCCGGCGCAGCAGGCGGTTGGCGATACGCGGCGTACCGCGGGAGCGCTTCGCCACTTCAAACGCCCCCTCTTCGCTCATATCCAGCCCCATGTAGCGCGCGCTGCGCCCTACAATATGCTGAAGGTCGGGCACCTGATAAAACTCCAGACGCTGCACGATACCAAAACGGTCGCGTAGTGGAGAGGTCAGCGAGCCGGCGCGGGTCGTGGCGCCAATCAGGGTAAACGGTGGCAGATCGATTTTGATCGAGCGCGCGGCCGGACCTTCACCGATCATGATATCCAGCTGGTAATCCTCCATTGCCGGATAGAGCACTTCCTCCACCACCGGTGAAAGACGGTGGATCTCATCGATAAACAGCACGTCATGCGGTTCGAGGTTGGTCAGCATCGCCGCCAGGTCCCCTGCTTTCTCCAGTACAGGGCCGGAGGTGGTACGCAGGTTAACGCCCATTTCATTGGCGACGATATTCGCCAGGGTGGTTTTACCTAACCCCGGCGGACCAAAAATCAGCAGGTGATCGAGCGCATCGCCGCGCAGCTTTGCCGCCTGGATGAAAATCTCCATCTGAGAACGAACCTGCGGCTGGCCGATGTACTCATCCAGCAGTTTGGGACGGATCGCGCGATCCACCACGTCATCTGGCTGAATGGTGCCTGCCGATACCAGGCGGTCTGCTTCAATCATCCTTTACCTCACAATGCAGCGCGCAGCGCTTCACGAATCAGAGTTTCACTGCTGGCATCCGGTTTAGCAATTTTGCTCACCATCCGGCTGGCCTCCTGAGGTTTATAGCCCAGCGCCACCAGCGCGGCAACCGCTTCCTGCTCGGCATCATCATCAGATGCAGGCGCGCCCGGGGAAGTCAGCACCAGATCGGCTGCCGGCGTGAACAGATCGCCATGCAGACCTTTGAAGCGGTCCTTCATCTCGACAATCAGGCGCTCGGCGGTTTTCTTCCCGATGCCAGGAAGTTTAATTAACGCAGCCGGATCTTCACGCTCAACGGCGTTCACAAACTGTGGCGCTGACATACCGGACAGAATCGCCAGGGCCAGCTTCGGCCCGACGCCGTTGGTTTTAATCAATTCGCGGAACAGGGTGCGTTCCTGTTTGTTATTGAAGCCGTACAGCAGCTGAGCGTCTTCACGCACCACAAACTGGGTAAAGACAACCGCCTCTTTGCCCGCCTCCGGCAGCTCATAGAAGCAGGTCATTGGCATATGGACTTCATAGCCCACGCCACCCACTTCCAGCAGTACTAACGGGGGTTGTTTTTCAATGATGATGCCTCTGAGTCTGCCTATCACGTGACGCTCCTGCGTTCTGGAAGAAATTAACTGCCGACATAATAAAAAAAGGCTGGATAAACATCCAGCCTGATTTGTCATTATCGTAACCTGCCTCGCGCCAGATTGAGCCGCGACTCGCTCATTTGCATCGCATTCTGGCTGACGTGACAGTGGGTAATCGCAATGGCCAGCGCATCCGCGGCGTCGGCCTGCGGGTTCGCAGGGAGCTTCAGCAGGGTACGCACCATGTGCTGCACCTGGCTTTTCTCCGCGCTACCAATGCCCACCACCGTCTGCTTAACCTGACGGGCCGCGTACTCAAACACCGGCAGATCCTGGTTCACGGCGGCAACAATCGCCACGCCGCGCGCCTGACCGAGCTTTAACGCCGAGTCAGCGTTTTTCGCCATAAAGACCTGCTCGATGGCGAAATAGTCCGGCTGGAACTGGGTGATGATCTCCGACACGCCCGCATAGATGAGCTTCAGGCGCGACGGCAGATCGTCCACTTTGGTGCGAATACAGCCGCTGCCGAGGTAGGTTAGCTGGCGTCCCACCTGACGGATAACGCCATAGCCGGTGACGCGTGAGCCGGGGTCAATCCCGAGAATAATCGACATCACGCGTCTCCCGTAAACGGTTTACAGGCTCTCATCAGAGAGTCGCTGCAACCTCATCAGAGATTTCACCGTTGTGATACACTTCCTGCACGTCGTCGCAGTCTTCGAGCATGTCGATCAGACGCAGCAGTTTCGGTGCGGTTTCCGCATCCATGTCCGCTTTGGTAGACGGGATCATGGAGACTTCAGCGTTATCCGCCTTCAGGCCAGCCGCTTCCAGCGCATCGCGCACGGCACCCATCTCTTCCCATGCGGTGTAAACATCAATAGCACCGTCGTCATAGGTCACCACGTCTTCCGCACCGGCTTCCAGCGCCGCTTCCATGATCGCATCTTCGTCGCCTTTCTCGAAGGAGATGACGCCTTTTTTGCTGAACAGGTACGCTACAGAACCGTCAGTGCCCAGGTTGCCGCCGGTTTTGGTGAACGCGTGACGCACTTCCGCAACGGTACGATTACGGTTGTCGGACAGACACTCAACCATCACCGCCGTACCGCCAGGACCGTAACCTTCATAAATGATGGTTTCCATGTTCGCGTCTTCATCACCGCCCACGCCACGTGCGATGGCACGGTTCAGGGTGTCACGCGTCATGTTGTTGGACAGGGCTTTATCCACCGCTGCGCGCAGACGTGGGTTAGAGGCCGGATCGCCGCCGCCCAGACGCGCCGCTGTCACCAGCTCACGAATGATTTTGGTAAATATTTTACCGCGTTTGGCATCCTGTGCCGCTTTGCGGTGTTTGGTGTTGGCCCACTTACTATGACCTGCCATAAAAAGTTCTCCAAAAATCGCGCCTTCTCAGGCAGCGTTAATTACAAATTCTTCAATCGCCTGCCGGTTGCTCCACGACTTGGTCAGTGCGGCGGCATCCGCCGCATCCACCCAGCGGTAGGTCAGGTGTTCCGTGAACACGATCTCCCGCTCATGGGGAAGCGCAAGGCAGAACCACGATTCCGTATTGCGCTCAATGCCCGGTGCATAGCGATGACGTAAATGGCTAAAAATTTCAAACTCCACCGTGCGCTGACAGTCCTTCAGGGTCAGTTGCTCGTAAGCAACGTCAATGGCGACCTCTTCCTTTACTTCACGCGCGGCGGCCTGCGGCGCGGTCTCTCCCTCTTCCAGGCTGCCGGTAACCGACTGCCAGAAATCCGGATCGTCGCGCCGCTGCAACATCAGCACCCGCTTCGTGTCTTCTGCATAAATGACCACCAGAACCGAAACGGGACGCTTATATGCCATATCAGTTTTTCTCTTCCTTCTTCACCACCTCAATGCCCAGCTCAGCCAGCGCGGCCGGGTTGGCAAAGCTTGGCGCTTCAGTCATCAGACACGCCGCTGCGGTGGTTTTCGGGAAGGCGATCACATCACGGATGTTGTCGGTGCCGGTCAGCAGCATGGTCAGACGGTCAAGACCGAAGGCCAGACCCGCGTGCGGAGGGGTACCGTACTTCAGGGCGTCCAGCAGGAAGCCAAACTTCTCGCGCTGCTCCTGCTCGTTAATGCCCAGAATGCCGAACACGGTCTGCTGCATTTCACCGCTGTGAATACGCACGGAACCGCCGCCCACTTCGTAGCCGTTGATGACCATATCGTAGGCGTTTGCCACCGCGTCTTCCGGCGCCGCTTTCAGCTCTGCCGCCGTCATCTCTTTTGGCGAGGTGAACGGGTGGTGCATCGCGGTCAGGCCGCCTTCACCGTCGTCTTCAAACATCGGGAAGTCGATTACCCACAGCGGCGCCCATTTGCTTTCGTCGGTCAGGTTCAGGTCTTTGCCAAGCTTCAGACGCAGCGCGCCCATCGCATCCGCAACCACTTTCTTGTTGTCTGCGCCGAAGAAGATCATGTCGCCGTCCTGCGCGCCGGTGCGCTCAAGGATCGCTTCCACGATGTCCGCATTCAGGAATTTCGCCACCGGGCTGGTGATGCCTTCCAGACCTTTTGCACGCTCGGTCACTTTAATATAGGCCAGACCTTTCGCGCCGTAGATCTTGATGAAGTTGCCGTAGTCGTCAATCTGCTTACGGCTAAGGGCAGCACCGCCCGGAACGCGCAGGGCAGCCACGCGGCCTTTCGGATCGTTAGCCGGGCCAGCAAAGACCGCGAACTCAACGGCTTTCACCAGGTCTGCCACGTCCACCAGCTCCATCGGGTTACGCAGGTCTGGTTTGTCGGAACCGTAGCGACGCTCGGCTTCCGCGAAGGTCATGACAGGGAAATCGCCCAGCTCAACGCCTTTCACGTCGTTCCACAGGCTACGCACCAGGGCTTCCATCACCTCACGCACCTGCTCAGCGGTCATGAAGGAGGTTTCCACATCGATCTGGGTAAATTCTGGCTGACGGTCAGCGCGCAGGTCTTCGTCGCGGAAGCATTTCACGATCTGATAGTAGCGATCGAAGCCGGACATCATCAGCAGCTGTTTGAAAAGCTGTGGTGACTGCGGCAGCGCGTAGAATTTGCCTTTATGGACGCGGGATGGCACCAGGTAGTCGCGCGCGCCTTCCGGCGTGGCTTTGGTCAGCATCGGGGTTTCGATATCAAGGAAACCGTGGTCATCCATAAAACGGCGCACCAGGCTGGTGATTTTCGCACGGGTTTTCAGGCGCTGAGCCATTTCCGGACGACGCAGATCCAGGTAGCGGTATTTCAGACGCGCTTCTTCGGTGTTGACGTGGTTGGAGTCCAGCGGCAACGCTTCCGCGCGGTTGATGATCGTCAGATCGGACGCCAGCACTTCGATAGCGCCGGTCGCCATGTCGGCGTTGACGTTTTTCTCGTCACGCGCACGCACGGTGCCCGTCACCTGAATGCAGAACTCATTGCGCAGCTCAGAAGCCAGCTTCAACGCATCAGCGCGATCCGGATCGAAGAACACCTGAACGATACCTTCGCGGTCACGCATATCAATAAAGATAAGGCTACCAAGATCGCGACGACGATTGACCCAACCACACAGGGTGACCTGCTGCCCGACGTGGGACTGACGCAGCTGCCCGCAATATTCTGTACGCATGAGATATCCCTTAATTAGCCGCAGGCTGATTGTCGCCTGTCTCGCAGGCTACGATGTCGCAGCTTTCTGTATGTCACAACTGGATGAAAAAAGGCGGCTATTATACTGGAAATTCTGCCGCACGATAAGAGCGAAGCACGGCCTGACGCGCGTTTGCTGAACTCTTATTGCCTATTCTCACAAAAATTAACAAAATTATCCGACCGATAACAGGCCATCACGTCGTAAGGTGTAGAAAAGCAATCATTTGACGGGAGTGACGATGTTTACACTTGATGCCACCAAAACCGCCCTTGTGGTCATTGATTTACAGGAAGGCATTCTGCCTTTTGCCGGTGGTCCGCACACCGCTGACGATGTGGTCAGCCGCGCTGCGCGCCTGGCAGAAAAATGCCGCGCCAGCGGCTCGCCTGTTGTTATGGTGCGCGTCGGCTGGTCCGCTGATTTCGCCGAAGCGTTAAAGCAGCCGGTTGATGCCAAGGCCCCGGCGCAGGCGCTGCCGGACAACTGGTGGACATATCCTGTCTCGCTCGGTAAACGCGACAGCGATATAGAAGTCACCAAACGCCAGTGGGGCGCATTCTACGGCACCGACCTGGAGCTCCAGCTGCGCCGTCGCGGGATCGACACGATTATTCTGTGCGGGATCTCCACCAACATCGGTGTGGAATCCACCGCCCGTAACGCCTGGGAGCTGGGCTTTAACCTGGTGATCGCGGAAGATGCGTGCAGCGCAGCCTCTGCGGATCAGCACCAGGGCAGCATGACCCATATCTTCCCGCGTATCGGTCGCGTGCGCAGCACGGATGAGATCCTCAGCGCGCTATGATGTACGTGGGCCTGCCCCAGTGGTCGCACCCGAAATGGGTGCGCCTGGGTATTACCAGCCTTGAAGAGTATGCCCGACACTTTAACTGCGTGGAGGGCAATACCACGCTGTACGCTCTGCCCCGCGCGGAGATCGTCGAACGCTGGCGCGAGCAAACCAGCGACGACTTCCGCTTTTGCTTTAAATTCCCGGCGACCATCTCCCACAACGCCGCGCTGCGCAACTGCGATGATTTAACCCACGAGTTTTTCACCCGGATGTCGCCTCTGGCCAACCGTATTGGCCAGTACTGGCTCCAGCTTCCCGCCACGTTTAGCCCGCGCGACCTGCCTGCCCTCTGGCAGTTTCTCGACGCCCTGCCGCATGGCTTCACCTACGGCGTAGAAGTAAGGCATCCGGAATTCTTTGCCAAGGGCGACGCGGAGAAAGCGCTCAATCGCGGCCTGCATGAACGATCGGTCAACCGCGTGATCCTCGACAGCCGCCCCGTACATAGCGCAATCCCGCACAGCGAAGCCGTTGTTGATGCCCAGCGCAAAAAACCTAAAGTGTCCGTCCACGCGATCGTAACGGCACAGAACCCGATGGTCCGGTTTATCGGCAGCGATAACATGCAGCAAAATGAGGAGATGTTCGCCGTCTGGCTGCAAACGCTGGCGAAATGGGAGCACACCACCACGCCGTACCTTTTTTTACATACGCCGGATATCGCACAGGCGCCTGAACTGGTCGATGCTCTCTGGCAGGCCTTGCAGCAGGCAGTTCCGTCGGTTGGCCCCGCGCCGTCCATCCCACAACAATCTTCTCTTTTCTGAAATCACCCCCTATCATAGAGACGTGCCATCTGCCAAAAACAGGGAGTTAGTATGGTCAGCGCGCTGTATGCGGTGTTAGGTGCATTACTGCTGATTAAGTTTTCATTTGATGTTGTGCGCCTGAGAATGCAGTACCGCGTCTCGTACGGTGACGGGGGATTTTCTGAGCTACAAAGCGCAATCCGCATTCACGGCAACGCGGTCGAGTACATTCCCGTCGCGTTAATTTTGCTGCTGTTAATGGAGATGGATGGCGCAGAAACCTGGATGGTGCACGTCTGTGGGCTACTGCTGATAGCAGGGCGTTTGATGCATTATTATGGTTTTCACCACCGCCTGATCCGCTGGCGTCGTTCCGGCATGAGCGCGACCTGGTGCTCGCTTTTGCTGATGGTGCTGGCTAACCTTTGGTATATGCCGTGGGAGTTGGTTTTCTCCTTCCATTAGCGCACAATATGCCCCTTTATTTTTCCCGGATTTTTACGTTATGTCAGATCGCGACACGCTTTTTTCCGCGCCTATCGCCAGCCTGGGCGACTGGACCTTTGATGAACGGGTAGCCGAAGTCTTCCCGGATATGATCCAGCGCTCTGTTCCCGGTTATTCCAATATTATCTCCATGATCGGCATGCTGGCGGAGCGTTTTGTTCAACCCGGCACGCAGGTCTATGACCTGGGCTGTTCGCTGGGAGCGGCAACGCTGTCCATTCGTCGTAACGTTCATCACGAAGGCTGCAAGATTGTGGCTGTCGATAACTCACCGGCTATGGTTGAACGCTGCCGTCGCCACATTGATGCGTATAAAGCCCCTACGCCTGTGGAGGTGGTAGAAGGCGATATCCGCGATATCGACATCCAGAACGCCTCGATGGTGGTACTGAACTTTACCCTTCAGTTCCTGGTACCGGACGATCGTCAGCGGTTGCTGGATAAAATTTATCAGGGCCTGAACCCGGGCGGCGCGCTGGTGTTGTCTGAGAAATTCAGCTTTGAAGACGCCAGCGTGGGCGAACTGCTGTTCAACATGCACCATGATTTCAAGCGTGCAAATGGCTACAGCGAGCTGGAGATCAGCCAGAAGCGCAGCATGCTTGAAAACGTCATGCTGACGGATTCCGTAGAAACCCATAAAGCGCGCCTGCGCAAAGCCGGATTTGAACACAGCGAACTGTGGTTCCAGTGCTTTAACTTTGGTTCTCTGGTGGCGCTTAAAGCCGGAGACGCAGCATGATCGAGTTCGGTAATTTCTATCAGCTGATTGCCAAAAACCACCTTTCCCACTGGCTGGAAACCCTGCCTGCGCAAATTGCCACCTGGCAGCGCGATCAGCAGCATGGTCTGTTGAAGCAGTGGTCCAACGCCGTGGAGTTTCTGCCTGAACTGACGCCTCATCGTCTGGATTTACTGCACAGCGTGACGGCGGAGAGCGAAGAGCCGCTCCCGGCCGGGCAGATCAACCGCATCGAAACGCTGATGCGTAACCTGATGCCGTGGCGCAAAGGGCCGTTCTCGCTGTACGGTGTAAATATCAACACCGAGTGGCGCTCTGACTGGAAGTGGGATCGCGTTCTGCCGCATTTATCCGACCTGACCGGGCGCACCATTCTGGACGTGGGCTGCGGTAGCGGCTATCACATGTGGCGCATGATCGGCGCAGGCGCGCATCTGGCCGTCGGTATCGATCCGATGCAGCTGTTCCTGTGCCAGTTTGAAGCGGTGCGTAAGCTGCTGGGTAACGACCAGCGTGCGCACCTGCTGCCGCTGGGTATCGAGCAACTCCCTGCCCTGAAAGCGTTTGATACCGTTTTCTCGATGGGCGTGCTGTACCACCGTCGTTCCCCGCTGGAGCATCTCTGGCAGTTGAAAGATCAGCTGGTCAGCGGCGGCGAACTGGTGCTGGAAACGCTGGTCATCGAAGGCGATGAACATGCCGTTCTGGTGCCGGGCGATCGCTATGCGCAGATGCGCAACGTTTACTTCATCCCTTCCGCGCTGGCGCTGAAGAACTGGCTGGAGAAATGTGGGTTTGTCGATGTACGCATCGCCGATGTGTGCGTGACGTCGGTTGAGGAACAGCGCCGCACCGACTGGATGATCACCGAATCGCTGGAGCAATTCCTCGACCCGGACGATCACAGTAAAACCGTCGAAGGCTATCCGGCCCCGATGCGTGCGGTATTGATTGCGACCAAGCCGTAGCCTTTAGCCGGGTGGCGGCTGCGCCTTACCCGGCCTACGCGTGATTTCGTAGGCCCGGTAAGCGCAGCGCCACCGGGCAAAAAAGAAAAAAAGGCCCCTGTGTAATTTGCAGGGGCCTGGTACAAGCAAGCATCATATTGGGCGACATGATGCGCGGTAAAAATCGGTACGTTGCTACACGTGATGACGTTCAATCAACGATTTCATTACCGCAACCGACTCTCCATCCACACCGTAGCGCGAGTACTCATCCGCTTCAGCATCCGTCGACATTGACAACCCTGTATTGCGATAACGCATGGGTGAAGGTATCCATTTACCCGCCGAGCTGTGCAGCTCTTCCACCCCTGCGTTTAAAAACAGTTCCAGATTGCTGGCGCGTACTCCTGCGCCCGCCATGATTATTGGAACACCGGAATGTGCTTTTAGTTCCGTAATTAATTTCAGTCCTTTTTCAGCCGAGGACTGCTGGCCCGACGTCAGAACGCGCGCCACGCCCAGTTCTGCCAGCGTATCAAAGGCTTGTATCGGATCCTGACACATATCGAACGCACGATGAAAAGTGACCGCCATCCCCCGGGCGGCGCGCATGACCTGACGCATACGCGGAAGATCGATGTTTCCGTCTACGTCCAGCACACCGATCACCAGCCCCGGAAAACCGGAATCACGGACGAGGGCGATATCCTCAAGCATGGCACTGAACTCACCCGCCGTATAACAAAAATCACCGCCGCGCGGGCGAATAATCGGGTGCACCGGAATAGTGATGGCCTGACGGGCTGATTTCAGCACGCCAAAGGACGGGGTTAATCCTCCTTCTTTCGGTGCCGCGCAAAGCTCGATGCGATCGGCCCCCTGCCGTTGCGCAGTGACGGCACACTCCACGCTGTAACAACAAATTTCCAGCAGCGCCATGTCATCCTCCTTAAATTTCACTCAACGTACCATCGTGGCACGTTGCCCGATTGGTGTCTGGATCGACGCTCACAATGCTTACGCTTCGCTGGCGACGATCTGCTCGATAGTCCAGGGATGGAATTTCACCGTCACGTTGCCGTCCGTTACGGCAAGCGTAGGGTTCGGTAAGCGTTCGCGCTCCCCTTTTGGCGAGCTGGTTTTGACGAAAATACCCGGCTGGCTTAACCCCTCGTCGGAAAGCAGCGCCAGCGCACGGGCGTTCAGCGTCTCGGGCTCCCCAGGCAGAACAATTTCGATATGCTCCCAGCCTTCGTGCGGATAACGCTTCTCTCCTGGCCAGGGCAGTTCCACAACGGTGAATTGCCAGTGCGCCACCGTTACCGGCGCGTGAAGTTTGAACAGGCAGATCGGGCGACCGTTAATGATATTCTCCGACAGCAGTTCTCCGCACTGCTCAAAGCCACGCCGCCAGCGTTCGGCGGTGGCATTCTGGTGGCAGCGCAAAGAGATGTGATCGGCCTCAAGCGGCGCGATATCCAGCCCGAGACGGGTGGCAAGTTCTGTGAACGCCTGGGTGAAGCGCGGTAAATCTGCGGAAATATCATGCAGTTCGTCAATGGTGTGCCAGTTCGCCATAGGTCAGTCTCGTTTCGTGTCGCAAAGCCGCTAATTTACTCTGTTGCCCTCTGTCGACCAACCGCAGAATCACGGTTTTTTCGACTGCATGATTATGCATACCGTCTTCGCCTGGATTCTGAGCGATCTTCGCCCCCCGCAGGGCTGACGCCCGCAGGCATTTGCAGTATACTCCCGCCCTAAATTCTTAAACTGGCGTGGGTGTTTTTTACCCGCATCAAAAACGTAAGGTATCCAGGTGAATATTCAGGCTCTTCTCTCAGAAAAAGTCAGTCAGGCACTGATTGCCGCAGGTGCGCCTGCGGATTGCGAACCACAGGTTCGTCAGTCAGCGAAAGTACAGTTTGGCGACTATCAGGCTAATGGCGTGATGGCAGTGGCTAAAAAACTGGGCATGCCGCCGCGACAGCTCGCTGAGCAGGTACTGACGCATCTGGATCTCACCGGCATCGCCAGCAAAACCGAAATCGCCGGTCCAGGCTTTATCAACATTTTCCTTGAGCCTGCATTCCTCGCAAGCCACGTTGACGCGGCGCTGAAGTCTGACCGCCTGGGCGTGGCTCAGCCAGATGCGCAGACCGTGGTGGTTGACTACTCCGCGCCAAACGTGGCGAAAGAGATGCACGTCGGTCACCTGCGCTCCACCATCATCGGTGACGCGGCGGTGCGTACCCTGGAGTTCCTTGGTCACAAGGTGATCCGCGCTAACCACGTAGGCGACTGGGGCACGCAGTTCGGCATGCTGATCGCGTATCTGGAAAAGCAGCAGCAGGAAAACGCAGGCGAAATGGCGCTGGCAGACCTGGAAGGTTTCTACCGTGAAGCCAAAAAGCACTATGACGAAGATGAAGCCTTCGCCGAGCGCGCGCGCAGCTACGTGGTGAAACTTCAAGGCGGCGACCCGTACTTCCTCGAGATGTGGCGCAAGCTGGTGGACATTACCATGTCCCAGAATCAGCTCACCTATAACCGTCTGAACGTGACCCTGACCCGTGACGACGTGATGGGTGAAAGCCTGTATAACCCGATGCTGCCAGGCATTGTGGCGGACCTGAAAGCTAAAAATCTGGCGGTGGAAAGCGAAGGCGCAACGGTGGTGTTCCTTGATGAGTATAAAAACAAGGAAGGCGAACCGATGGGTGTGATCGTCCAGAAAAAGGATGGCGGCTATCTCTACACCACCACCGACATCGCCTGTGCGAAATACCGTTACGAAACCCTGCATGCGGACCGCGTGCTGTATTACATCGACTCCCGTCAGCACCAGCACCTGATGCAGGCGTGGACTATCGTGCGTAAAGCGGGTTATGTGCCGGATTCCGTGCCGCTGGAACATCACATGTTCGGCATGATGCTGGGTAAAGACGGTAAGCCGTTCAAAACCCGTGCGGGCGGCACCGTGAAGCTTTCCGATCTGCTGGATGAAGCGCTGGAACGCGCGCGTCGCCTGGTGGCCGAGAAGAACCCGGATATGCCTGCTGACGAGCTGGAGAAACTGGCTAACGCGGTTGGGATCGGCGCGGTGAAATACGCGGATCTCTCCAAGAACCGTACCACCGACTATATCTTCGACTGGGACAATATGCTGGCGTTTGAAGGCAACACGGCGCCATACATGCAGTACGCTTATACCCGCGTACTCTCCGTCTTCCGTAAAGCCAATATCGACGAAAGCGTGCTGGCGAATGCCACGGTGACCCTTACCGAAGACCGTGAAGCACAGCTGGCTGCCCGCCTGCTTCAGTTCGAAGAGACGCTCTCCGTGGTCGCGCGTGACGGTACGCCGCACGTTATGTGTGCATACCTGTACGATCTGGCCGGTCTGTTCTCTGGCTTCTACGAACACTGCCCTATCCTCTCTGCTGAGAGCGAAGCGGTGCGTCACAGCCGCCTGAAGCTGGCGCAGCTGACGGCGAAGACACTGAAGCTCGGTCTGGATACCCTGGGTATCGAAACCGTAGAACGTATGTAAAAAAGAAACCCGGCGAGCGCCGGGTTTTTTATTATCAGAAATATTTCCGCAAATATTCCGTCAGACACAGAATCGCCATTGCCTGTCCATACGGCATCGAGGTCAGCGGTATCTGGCGGTAAAACGCCAGATCGCTGCCCATCCCCGTCCCGAAGGACGTTTGCAGCAGCTCCCCTTCCGGCGAGATGTTTTGCACGATACCGCGAATCGCTTTCTCCGCCACCTCTGCGTACTCTGCGCCGACATAACGCTTGCGCACGGCTTTCAGAATGCCGTAGGCAAACCCTGCCGTGGCCGACGCCTCCAGATAAGAATCAGGATCGTCCAGCAGCGTATGCCACAATCCACTCTCGTCCTGACATTTTGCCAGTGCGGCGATCTGCGCGTTCAGTACCTGCACCAGATAGCGACGAACGGCGTTGTTTTCCGGCAGATCCACCAGCTCGAGGAAATCCGGGATCACGATGGTCAGCCAGCTGTTGCCGCGCGCCCAGCGGGCCCGGGCAAAGTTGTGATTGCCGTCGTAATTCCAGCCGTGGAACCACAGCCCGGTCTCCCGATCCATCAGATTCTGTACGTGGAGCAGAAACTGATAGTTCGCCTCCTCGACGTACTCCGGCTTGTTCAGCAGCTTGCCGATTTTCGCCAGCGGCAGCACCGTCATCATCAGCGTGTCATCCCACATCTGCTGATGGTTCTCTTCCGCCAGGGTGATGTGCTGCATGCCGCCATGTTCGGTGCGCGGCATCTCATTCATCGCCCATTCCGCCCAGCTTTCCAGCCACGGCAGCCAGGCAGGGTTTTTGGTCTCTTCGTAGCGATACGCCAGCGTCAGGAACGGCGACATGGTATTCACGTTTTTGGTGGTTGCGCCTTCAGCGAAACGGTCAGCAAACCAGCTGTCGATAATCTCGCGCATGCCTTCGTCACCGGTCTGGCAGTAATACTGCCAGATACCGTATAAACCGACGCCGTGGGTCCATTCCCATCCGGCCCAGCCTTTGGTGTCGATCACGCGCCCGTCGTCCAGCCGCAGCAAAAACTCACCCGTTTTGTCGTGGATACTGACCAGGTTATGCGTCACCTTTTGAATCAGCGATTTCAGCTCATCCCTGGCGATAAAGCGCTCAGGCTGACGCAGTAACGGGCTATGTTTGACAGGCCAAACTTTCATCATCTTAACCTCTGTTGTATGTCGAATTCAGTACCGCACGATCCTTCAGCGAAGGGGCCGCCGGCTTATTGCGATTCAGATAACCGATGTTGTTGTTGCCCCACAGGGATTCATACGGCATACCGGCCAGCATCTCCACGGTAGCGCGGGCCTGCGGGGTCACCGCCTCTGGCATCGCATGGCCGGACTCGCGCATTTTCGTGGTCTCTTCACGCAGGGTGCTGTGGGTCTGCAAATTGAGTTTGAAGCGCAGGGAGACAAGGAAGCCGCAGAACAGCACCAGAATAGTGCCAACGCTCAGGATCATCAGAATGGTGTGGCTCACTTCCGCAGGCTGCACTTTTTGCCCGCTGACAAAGCCCGACATCTGCATCACGATCCCCACCAGCATCACCGCACCGGCCTGAGACGCTTTACGGGTCAGCGTCATGATGCCCGCGAAGATCCCTTCGCGACGCTGACCGGTGATCACTTCGTCCACGTCAGCAATGTAGGTGTAGGTATTCCACGGTACGTAGTTGATACCCCCGCGGCCAAGACCGGCAACCGCAGAGATCAGCAGCAGCAGAGCGTAAACGTCGCTCAGGCCCGCGTAATAAAGCACCGCGTAAGAGAGCGAAGCCAGACCAAACAGCACGACCACCATGCGGTAAGACGGCGCAGGTCCGAAGCGAATGCACAGCGGGATCATGCCGATCACGGCGAGGAACTGGAAAATGGCCATCGTGCCCAGCAGGTTGGACGCCATTGACGCCTCCTGCATCAGCACAAATACCACGTAATAAGTGAACACCGCATTAAAGACGTCCTGGGCGATGTAGCCGCCAAGGTACATTCCCAGATGCTGGCGGAAAATCTTGATGCGCAGCGTCGAACTTAATTCGACAAAAAGACGGTTCAGGCTCTGGCCCAGGGTCAGCTTTTTCTTCTCTTCTTCAGCACGCAGGGCCGCTTCAGACCACTCTTCCCGCGGACGCTCCCAGGTGAAGAACCAGACGAAA
The DNA here is from genome assembly GCF_001037805.1 of Enterobacter sp. BIDMC93. Taxonomy (NCBI): domain Bacteria; kingdom Pseudomonadati; phylum Pseudomonadota; class Gammaproteobacteria; order Enterobacterales; family Enterobacteriaceae; genus Enterobacter; species Enterobacter sp. BIDMC93. Next base: position 2,343,123 of record NZ_KQ089962.1, on the reverse strand, counting down.
GTAAGCATCAGCGCGCAGAGTACGGAGAAGACCAGGCTTGCATAGAAGAAGGAGATCGCGTTGTCTTTGCCGAAATGCGTGAGCAGGATCCCCGGCAGGAAGGAGGCCAGAATGGCGGACATCTGCGCCATTGAGATACGCGCCCCGGAGAATTTGGTTTTCTGTTTGAAATCGTCCGTCATCTCCGGCACCAGCGTTTCGTATGGCACCAGGATCATGGTGTAGACGATATCAAAGATCAGATAGGTCAGCAGGTAGTACCAGAAACTCATGTCCCCTACCCACATCAGCGAGTAGCTGAAAACGCAGGGAATACCGAGCAGGATGAAGAACTTACGACGGCCAAAACGCTTGCCCAGCCAGGTGGTGCCAAAGTTATCGGTCAAAAAGCCCATTAACGGGCTGACAACCGCATCCAGCACCCTTGCGGCAGCGAAGATAAAGGTTGCTTCAATCGGTGTGAGTCCACAGAAGGTGGTATAAAAATACAAAAGCCAGGCGGCCGTCAGGGCGGTAGTCCCCGCCCCGAGGAAGTCCCCTGACCCGTAAGCAAAATAATTTGCGAGTCCAATTTTACGTGTTTTCATTGCCGTCAACCCTAATCAGTTTTGGGAGACTCCCTGTAAGCAACCTCGTCCGGGAGTTTTTACACGGCTACAGTAAAAGTATCGACCTGTTGATACCTTTCTGTTTCTGCCATCACAAAGTGGTGAATGGCAAAAACGCAAAGAGTGTCAATACGCGTGTCACTGATTTATAAAACAGCGTTTCTTTTGTATCAAAAGGGAAGGTCATTTTTGCGAGCCAGCCTTCAGAAATGCCTGGAGACTGGCGAAAAGGCGGGCAGTTAGCGGTAGTTGACGAGCACCTCGTTGCGCTGAACCTTCAGCGCCGGGATGAGACGTCCACCGCCTGGCACTTCCCAGATAAAGCGTAAAGGCTCCTGAGCAGACACCCCGTTGAAGGCCTGGGTAGTGCCACGTTGACCCTCGATTTCCGCGCAGCGGGTCAGCGAGCACAGCCGCACCTGCAACCCGGCCGGTGTGGGTCCCGTCAGGGTGTAATTCCAGGCCACCAGCGTCATCTGCCCGGACACGGGCTCAGAGGCGGACAGCGGACGGGAGGAGATCGACTCACCCCGATGGTTGAGCGTCAAGCCGATACTGCTGGCCTGCCATGCCCCCTCGCCTGCGGCCTGCGCCGCCAGCGGGAAAAGTAAGATCCACAGCCACTTACGCATTATTTCCCTCCTATGGTCGCCGTCATGCGAATATTGCGGTTATCGGACAGCTCCATATTCGACAGCACTACCAGCTGGTTCAGGCTCCGGCGCAGGAAGCGCGACAGCAGCGGGCGCAGCGCGTGATTCACCAGCAGCACCGGCGGCGCGCCCAGCATCTCCTGACGCGCCAGCGCCTCCTGGGTTTGCGCCAGTAATCTGTCCGCCAGACCCGGCTCCAGCCCGCCACCGCCCTGCAACGCCTGAAGCAGCAGACGTTCCAGCGGCGTATCCAGGCCAATAACCTGCACTTCGCCGGTTCCCGGGAACCATTGCTGGGTAATGGCGCGTCCGAGCGCCACGCGCACCACCGCCGTCAATTCGTGCGGATCGCTTTGCAGCGGCGCATGTTCGGCCAGCGTTTCAAGGATGGTACGCATATCGCGAATGGGCACCTTCTCGTCGAGCAGATTTTGCAGCACTTTATGCAGGGTGGTTAAGGTCAGCACGCCCGGCACCAAATCTTCGGTCAGCTTCGGCATCTCCTGCGTTACGCGGTCGAGCAACTGCTGCGCCTCCTGACGACCAAACAGTTCCGCAGAGAACTGGCCAATCAGGTGGTTGAGGTGCGTCGCCACCACGGTACTGGCCTCAACGACCGTGTAACCCTGAATCTGCGCCTGCTCTTTCAGGGCGCTCTCAATCCAGATTGCCGCCAGACCAAAGGCCGGGTCGGTCGTCTGCTCACCCGGCAGCGTGCCTGCGGCGGTGCCCGGGTTAATCGCCAGCCAGCGGCCGGGGTACGCATCACCGCTGCCGATTTCCACCCCTTTCATCAGGATGCGGTAGCGCGCGGGCGGGAGATCCATATTGTCCCGGATGTGGACCACCGGCGGCAGGAAGCCCATATCCTGGGCGAATTTTTTACGAATGCTGCGGATACGGCCAAGCAGCTCACCATCCTGCTGGAAATCCACCATCGGGATCAGGCGGTACCCCACTTCCATCCCCAGCGAATCTTCGAGCTGTACGTCGTTCCAGGTGGCTTCCACCGCCTGGGTGTTCTCAGGCATTTTGACTGGCGCTGGCTCTGCCTTAGGCTGCGTTTCACGGCCACGCATCCACCAGGCAAGCCCCAGCAGCGCAGCGGTGAACAGCAGGAATACCAGGTTTGGCATGCCTGGCACCATACCGAGCAGGCCCAGCACCGCCGCGGAGAGCAGCATAACGCGCGGGTTGCTGAAGAGCTGCCCCACCATCTGCTCGCCCACGTCCTGATCGGTACTGACGCGAGTCACAATCACGCCCGCCGCGGTGGAGATCACCAGCGCCGGGATCTGCGCCACCAGACCGTCACCAATGGTCAGCAGCGTATAGCTTTCCGCCGCGTGGCCCATGTCCATGCCGTGTTGCAGCACGCCGACGAGCAGGCCGCCGACGACGTTAATCACCATGATCAGAATGCCCGCGATGGCGTCACCGCGCACAAACTTACTCGCACCGTCCATGGAGCCGTAGAAATCTGCCTCCTGGGTCACTTCGGCACGGCGTTTTTTCGCTTCATCTTCCGCGATCAGCCCGGCATTCAGGTCCGCGTCGATGGCCATCTGCTTGCCCGGCATCCCGTCGAGCACGAAGCGCGCGCCCACTTCAGCGATACGCCCCGCCCCTTTAGTGATAACCATGAAGTTGATAATCACCAGAATGACGAACACCACGATACCGATGGCGAAGTTGCCGCCCACCAGGAAGTGACCGAAGGCTTCGACCACCTTGCCCGCCGCCGCCGCGCCGGTGTGCCCTTCCATCAGGATGATACGCGTGGAGGCAACGTTCAGCGCCAGGCGCAGCAGCGTGGTGAACAGCAGGATCGTTGGAAACGCGGCGAACTCCAGCGTGCGCTGGGTGAACATCGCCACCAGCAACACCATGATGGACAACGCAATGTTGAAGGTGAAAAGCAGGTCGAGGATAAATGCCGGTAACGGCAGCACCATCATCGACAGAATTAGCAGGATCAGAATCGGTCCGGCAAGGATCTGCCATTGCGTCGATTTCAGGTTGCCGGGCAGGCGCAACATTGCCACCAGATTAGCCATCAGTGTCCTTCTCGTTCAAAAAATCCAGTGCTTCAGGCACCGGCAGGTTCTCAGGTTTTACAGGTCGTTGACCGCCCGCTAAACGCCAGCGTTTCAGTTGCCACACCCAGGCCAGCACCTCTGCGACAGCGGCGTAGAGCTGGCCCGGGATTTGTTGTCCAATTTCCGCGTGGCGATACAGCGCGCGAGCCAGCGGCGGTGCTTCCAGGATCGGCACACGGTTTTCCGTGGCGATTTCACGAATGCGCAGCGCAATCAGCCCGGCCCCTTTCGCCACCACTTTCGGCGCGCTCATTTTGTTTTCGTCGTACTGAAGCGCCACGGAATAGTGAGTCGGGTTGGTGACGATGACGTCGGCTTTCGGCACATCTTCCATCATGCGCCGACGCGCGGCGGCGCGCTGCATCTGGCGGATACGGCCCTTAACGTGCGGGTCGCCTTCCATCTGTTTATATTCATCGCGGATGTCCTGACGCGACATTCGCAGCTTTTTGATATGGGAATAGATCTGGAAGATAACGTCGAACGCCACCATCGGAATAATGCTGAGTACCACCAGCAGCGAGCATAACCCGACCAGGTTCAGGGCATTCTTCATCGCCGTCATCGGGGACTCGCTGATGAGGCGCATCATCTCCGGCCAGTGGTGCCACAGAAAAAACCCGGCGGTACTGCCCATAAGAAGCGATTTCAGGATCGCTTTAAGAAGCTCAGCCCCGGTTTGCGCGGAAAACATTTTCGCAATGCCGGGGAACGGATTGAGCTTAGAGAATTTCGGTTGCAGCGATTTTCCGCTGAACACCAGGCCACCGAGCATGACCGGCGAAACCAGGGCCACGATGACCACGCCCGCGATCAGCGGCAGCAAGGCGAGCATCGCGCTTTTCACAAGGTTGATGATCTGAATGAGGATCAGATTGGGGTCATTGACCATGCTGTGATCAAAACGTAAGCCAGCAGAAAGCATTCCCGCCAGTCTGCGGGCGAGCATCTCCCCGCCCCACCAGATTATGCAGACGCCCACCACCAGGATCAGCAGGGATGTCAGCTCTCGGGATCGGGGGATCTGCCCATCCTCACGGGCTTTTTCAAGTCGGTGGGGTGTGGGGGCTTCTGTTTTGTCGTCGTTCTCTTCTGCCACTGTGCCTGCTCGCAGCCCATTAATTCACGGGTATCATGCCAGCGCAGAGAAAATCCAATGGCGGGAAAAGCCCGTTTATTCGGGCTCTTTTCGCTGTTTTTATTCTGAGCTGCCTCAGGCCGCGTTAACGACCTGAGGCAAAACGGGCAATCAGAAACCAAGACTGTCCAGCAGATCGTCCACCTGATCCTGGCTTGCCACCACGCCCGCTTTGCTGGTGTCAAGCTGTGGACCATTGAGCAGGCTTTCGTTCTCGCGTTTCGGACGGGCAGCCGGTTCCGGTATGTTCTCCAGCAGTACCATCAGCAGCTGACGTTCAATCTCCTGAATCACATCCATCATGCGCTTGATCACCTGGCCGGTGAGGTCCTGGAAATCCTGTGCCATCATGATGTCCAGCAGCTGGGCATTGGTGAAGCTGGTGTGGCCCGGCACGTCACCCAGGTACTGACGGGTATCCGTTACCAGTTCGCGGGCATCCGCCAGCTCAATAGGGTTCTCAAACCACTCATCCCAGCGTTTGCTCAGCGCTTTCGCCCCCTTCTCCATCGCATCCTGGTGCGGCTGCGAGGCTTCAACGCTGTTCAGCGCACGCTCGGCCGCCTGCGCGGTCATCTGTACGACGTAGTCCAGACGGTCGCGCGCGTCAGGGATGGCTTCCGCCGCTTCGGCGATAGCCTGGTCCAGCCCCAGCTCACGCAGGCTGTCGCGCAGCATGCGGGTCAGGCTACCAATGCGGGCAATAATGTCGCTCGGCGAATGTTCTTCAACGGGTTTCATAGCAGGTTGCAACATATCCATCACCTCACATGCCGAGTTTCTCGAAGATCTTCCCGAGCTTCTCTTCCAGAGTCGCCGCGGTGAATGGCTTCACCACGTAGCCGCTTGCGCCCGCCTGTGCAGCGGCAATAATGTTCTCTTTCTTCGCTTCTGCGGTCACCATCAGCACCGGCAAAGAGGCCATGCCCGCATCCGCGCGGATGGTTTTCAGCAGTTCGAGACCGTCCATGTTCGGCATGTTCCAGTCGGAAATCACAAAACCAAACCCGCCAGCCTGGAGTTTGTTCAGCGCATCCACCCCGTCTTCTGCTTCTTCAACATTGTTGAAGCCCAGCTCTTTCAGCAGGTTGCGCACAATGCGACGCATGGTGGAAAAGTCATCCACAACCAAAAACTTAAGCTCTTTATCCGCCATAAAATAATACTCCTGAGTCAAATACGTATTGCCTGTCCGGCACTGATTTTCGCCAGCATCTGCTGGCTTACCTGGCTAAGATCGACCACTTCGCTTACGCCACCCATATTGATGGCCTCGCGCGGCATGCCGAACACCACACAACTTGCTTCATTCTGCGCAATCGTCCAGGCGCCAGCCTGGTGCATCGCAAGCATTCCGGCGGCGCCGTCGTTGCCCATTCCCGTCAGGATCACCCCAACGGCGTTGCGCCCCGCATGTTTCGCCACCGAATGAAACAGCACATCCACCGACGGACGGTGCCGGTTAACCGGCGGCCCGTCATGAATTTTGATTTGATAGTTCGCCCCGCTGCGCGCCAGCTCCATGTGCTTGTCACCCGGGGCGATATAGGCGTGACCCGGCAGCACGCGCTCGCCGTCTTCCGCCTCTTTCACGCTGATCTGGCACAGCTTATTCAGGCGCTCCGCGAACGAACGGGTAAACCCTGGCGGCATATGTTGCGTGATCAGAATACCCGGGCTTGAGAGCGGCAATGGCTGGAGTACATGGCGAATTGCCTCTGTTCCTCCGGTTGACGCCCCAATGACCAGCAACTTTTCCGAGCTGAGTAACGGCCCTGCCTTCAGGGTTGCCGGAGCTGCCATCGGCTTGTGGGCCGCGAGTTTTGCGCGCGACGCGGTACGGATTTTCTCGGCGATCATCTCGCTGTACGCCAGCATCCCCTCGCGAATGCCGAGCTGCGGCTTGGTGACAAAATCCACCGCCCCCAGCTCCAGCGCGCGCAGGGTGATTTCTGAACCTTTACCGGTCAGAGATGACACCATCACCACCGGCATCGGGCGCAGGCGCATTAATTTTTCCAGGAAATCGATGCCATCCATGCGCGGCATTTCAACATCCAGCGTCAGCACGTCGGGGTTATATTTTTTGATTAAATCCCGCGCGACCAGCGGATCGGGCGCTGTCGCCACCATCTCCATATCGCTGTGGCTATTGATGATTTCGGTCATGATCTGACGCATTAGCGCTGAATCATCGACAGACAATACCCTGATTTTACTCATGCTTTTTCCTTACTCAGCGCATATACCGTTTGCCCACGCAGGCTAAACTCACGCACGAGGTTGCTGAAGTTTTCCGAGTGCCCGGCAAACAGTAAACCGTCAGGCTTGAGCAACGGAACAAAGCGACGCAGGATGTCCTGTTGCGTCGTTTTATCAAAATAGATCATCACGTTACGGCAAAAAATGGCGTCGAATGGCCCCGGCACGTTGTACTGCTTATCCAGTAAATTAACGGGAGCAAATTCCACGCAGTTCGCCAGCTCCTGGCGTACGCGCACCAGTCCTTCATGCGGGCCGGTACCGCGCATGAAGTAACGCTGTAGCTGCTGAGGAGACAGCGTTTTAAGCTCATCCTGGCGATAAACGCCGTTACGGGCTTTTTCCAGCACTTCGGTATCGATGTCGCTGGCGTACACTTTCCAGCGGCCCGGCGCCATGCCCAGGGTGTCCGCCAGGGTGATGGCCAGCGAGTACGGTTCTTCCCCGGTAGAGGCCGCCGCGCTCCAGACGCGATACTCTCCGCTACGGCGACGGGCGTGTTCCGCCAGCACCGGGAAGTGATGCGCCTCGCGGAAAAACGCGGTCAGGTTGGTGGTTAATGAGTTGATAAATGCCTGCCATTCGGCGCTGTTCTGGTTCGCTTCGAGCATGCTCAGATAGCGGCCAAAATCATCCAGCCCCAGCGTACGCAAGCGCCGCACCAGCCGGTTGTAGACCATGTCTCGCTTATGGTCCGCAAGCACGATCCCCGCACGCTGGTAGATTAACTGACATATCCGACGAAAATGCGCGTCGGACAGCGCGAGGCGCTGTGTCATCTGCAACAATAATGACGTTTGCCCTGAGGGCATGGGTGATGTCATAGCGCCTTCTTAATCACATTCAGGATACAACGGGCACGGCCTGTGACCGTCCGACTTCTGTTACTGCTTCAACGTGCTCTTTCACATTAAATACGGCGACCAACCCGGTAAGGTGATCCGCCTGGTTTGCCAGCTGATCGGTAGCCGCCGCCGCCTCTTCCACCAGTGAGGCGTTCTGCTGCGTAACCTGATCCATCTGTGTAACGGCCTGCGCCACCTGCTCAATACCACGGCGTTGTTCATCAGACGCCGAGGCAATCTCGCCCATAATGTCGTTAACCCGCGTCACGGAGGTGACAATCTCGTGCATGGTCTGCGCGGCGGTATCCACCAGCGCGGAGCCCTGCTGAACGCGGGAGACCGACTCTTCTATCAGCCCTTTGATCTCTTTCGCCGCATTGGCGCTGCGGCTGGCGAGGTTTCGGACTTCACCGGCAACCACCGCGAACCCGCGCCCCTGCTCCCCGGCACGCGCCGCTTCAACGGCCGCGTTCAGCGCCAGAATATTGGTCTGGAACGCGATACCGTCGATGACGCTGATAATGTCGCCAATTTTCTGCGAGCTGGCGGCAATCTCCTGCATCGTGCTGGCGACGTGAGAGGCCTGATCGCCCCCACGTTTCGCCGTCATCGCCGCCTGTTTTGACAAGTCGGACGCCTGACGCGCGTTATCGGCGTTCTGGCTTACCGTCGCGGTCAGTTGCTCCATGCTGGCCGCCGTCTGCGCCAGCGATGCCGCCTGCTGTTCGGTGCGGGATGAGAGATCGTTATTGCCTGCCGCAATCTCGGAGATCCCGGTATGCATGGCGTAACTGCCCTGGCGAACGTTGCTTACCGTTTCCCGCAGCGACCCCTGCATCGCCTTCAGGCTGGCGAAAATCGCTGATATTTCATTCCTGCCATACACGGCCACCGGACGCGCCAGATCGCCCTTCGCCATACTGTCGAAGTGGCTGCTGACGATGGCCAGCGGCTGGACGATCATTTTGCGCGACCACCACAGCGAGCCGCCGGTCAGCAGGGCGGCCAGGATCACCATGGTCAGGAAAATCGCCCCTGACATGCGGTAGCTGGTACGGCTGTCCGCACCGGCACGCGCCACAAACTGGTTAATATCCTGCTGCCAGGCGTTAAAGCTGCCGTCGAACGCCGCCTGAGACGCCTGCACCGGCGCGGTCAGGAAGTCAGAAAGCTGGTTGTTCTCCAGCCACGTCGCCTGATGGTCGAGATCGCCGTACCACACATCAAAGGTCTTTTTCATGGCGACTTTCAGCGCTTTCTCTTTCTCACTGACCGCCTCCTGCGCCGTAAAGGCCTTAAACTGCGCGTCGGCCTGCTTCAGGCTGCTGCGGGCCACGACCATCAGCGCCTTAATATCCTCCGGCGGATAGCTCAGCGCGGTTAACGTCCCTGCTTTGTTCAGCGCCGTGCTTGCCTGCAACAGCACGGCACGCGTTTGTGCCAGTGCGGAGCGCTGCTGATTACTCGTCTCAACTTCCTGCAAATTCTGATAGCCATCGCGAAACGCCCAGAAAGACAACCCGTTACTGCCAACCTGCAAAACCCCACACAGGATCAGAATCAAAAACAGTGTGGTCGAGATACGAATACGATTTAACATCCACGCTCCCATCAAGCGGCAAGCAGCCGCGGTTTAATTGTCAGTCAAAATGTTTCCCAGTTTTCATCTTGTCCGGTCACCGCTGCGCGCGTACGTGTTGTCACGGGTGCCGGGGTTGCTTCGCTGTACGCCGACCGCGAGCTGACCGTATTTGTCGTTTTTGAAGTAAGACGGAACGCCGAGACGGCCATTTTCAGGCGGCTCGCCTGGTCCTCCAGCGCAGCGGCCGCGGCAGCGGACTCCTGCACCAGGGCGGCGTTTTGCTGCGTCACACGATCCATTTCCGATACCGCCAGGGCGACCTGGTCAATACCACGACTCTGCTCATCCGATGCAGAGGCGATTTCACCCATGATGTCCGTCACGCGCGTCACGGCATTCACGATGTCATTCATGGTTTCACCCGCACTTTCCACCAGCACCGAGCCGGTATCCACGCGTGAAACAGAGTCTTCAATCAGGGCTTTGATCTCTTTCGCCGCATTGGCGCTGCGGCTGGCGAGGTTACGCACTTCGCCGGCGACCACGGCAAACCCGCGCCCCTGCTCGCCCGCACGCGCCGCTTCAACGGCCGCGTTCAGCGCCAGGATATTGGTCTGGAAGGCGATGCCGTCGATTACGCTGATGATGTCGGCAATTTTCTTCGAGCTGTCGGCAATGTCATGCATGGTTTTCACCACGCCGTCGACCACCCGACCGCCGCGCTGGGCGGTGTCGGACGCGCTTTCTGCAAGCTGCGACGCCTGGCGGGCATTGTCGGCATTCTGCTTCACGGTCGCGGTGAGCTGCTCCATGCTGGCCGCCGTCTCTTCCAGTGCGGATGCCTGCTGTTCGGTACGGGACGAGAGATCGTTGTTGCCCATCGCGATTTCACTCGTGCCGGTATAGATGGCATCCGCCCCCTCGCGCACGTTGGCGACGGTATCAATCAGCGAACGCTGCATATGGTCGACGCTGGTTGCCAGCTCGGTGATCTCATTGCGGCCAGAAACGGTCAGCGTTTTCGTGAGATCGCCCCGGCCAATATCACGGATATGGGCAATGACGCGGCCAAGCGGGTTAAGCAGGATATGACGAATGCCGTACCACACGGCCACCAGCACGATGACCAGCGCGAGGGCGAGAACCGCCATCTGCCATTTCGCGAAACGGTAGTCGTTCTGGCTTTGCGTAAAGGCGGAGTGATAAAGTTCGCCGCTGGCTTTGGCGTACTCGCCGAGCGCCGCGCCGAGGGCGTTCTGCATTCCCTGGGTCGGCTGCGCGAAATAGGCGTCCATATTGCCCTGCTCCAGGAACTGTACCAGCTCCGTGAGGCCGGCGAAGTAGGCCTGATATTTTTCATCTATGTTCGCGCTCGCCTGCGCCATTGCTGGCTGAGGGGCGATTTTTTTGAAGGCGTCGTAATGTTTCGCCGCGTCTGCCAGCGTGGCGCGCGCATTCTTCAGCAGTTCCGTTTTTGCGCTGCTCTGTTGGTTATTCGGGTCCATCATCATGCGGGCAGACGAGCGGCTCAGGTTGATACGCGTCTGCAACATCAGATCCCAGGTCGTGGTCAGTTCGCTTTGCTGCATTCGCAAATCGTTCGAGGCCGCGAAGCTGTCCTGGTTCTGTTTTAACGACGAGAAAAAGAGGCCGCCAGAAATAAGCTGAAGAAGTGCGAAAATGACCAGCACCATCATAAGCATTGTGACAACGCGGATACGGTTCAACATACAACACCTTCTCATAGATTTATTAACGGTGTTATCGGCACAGGCCACAGGAACTTTACATTTGCGAAAGGGAAAAGCGCGGGAGTCAGAATGCGACGTCGACAATCAGCGTGTCGGTGTAGGTTCCGGCAGGCGGCGTGGCCTGGCTGGTCAGAACTTTGGCGGTATAGTTGTAGGTACGTAAAAGCCCGTCCGTACTGACCTGCGATGAGCTGGCGCTGGCCCAGCGCTCGCTGCCGCTGCCGCCCCAGCGGTTGCTGGTCGCCTCTTTATAGATGTCGTAACTCATGAAGTTGCTGCCGCTGACCATACGACGCACGTTGTTCAGGGCGTTTGCCCCATTATTAATGCCTATGGTGTAGGTGCTGCCCTTGGTGCAGGTGACGGCGACCGACTGTGAAACAGTGGGAAAATTTTGCACCAGCGGCGCGCTGTTAAAATTCACGTCCGGCGTGGTCATGGTGCTGCAATCGTTGGTGACGGTCATGTTGAGGAGGATCGAGGTGGTTGCCGTGCCGGTTTGCGGGGTCAGGCACGCTCCGACCGCGCCAACGGCGCACACGTTGTAGTTAATGCTGAACGTTAACAACACCTGATACGGCCCGGCGGTGACGTTCTGCCCCATTACGGTCCGGAAATAAAGGGGAATGTTGTAGCGCCTTGAACCCAGCAGCCCGAGCAGCGTGTTTCCGCTCCAGGTATAGGCTTTGCTGATTTGTATTTCACTGTTTCCGCCGCAGCCGGACGTCCCGCACAGCCGCGCAGGGATGACATCGGTAATAGCCGCGTTGTCCGTACGCTTCATGGTCGCCCGGCTATTCGCGAAGACGGATGCCGAGGTGTAATTCAGCGTCACCGAGTCGTTAGTTAACAGGTTGAGAACGGTATCGCAGGTCACCACCAGCGTGCCCGTCGTTTCCACTTCCCCGGTGCCGCTGAGTGCGAACGAGGTGACGCTGCCAAACGAGGCATTCACCGTACTGACGGTACAGGCCGCCCAGCTGCCGCCGGAGCACAGCAGCAGGAGCGCGATTAACAGGCGTCTCACGGCGCCTCCCGACAGGTCAGCGGACCGTAGGTTTGCAGCTTATGTTCAGGGTTTGCGCCAACGGTCAGCGTTGCCGTACAGCGTTTACCCTCCGGGGTGATGACCTCGAGCGGATTCACGTCGTTGAGGTTTTCCAGCCAGGCGAGGCCGTCGTAGCCGACAACCGCGCTGCTGCGGGACGCGCGTCTGACCTGGCTTCCTACCGGGATCGCATTGCCCTGCGCATCGTGCAGGATCACGCTGGCAACCCGCTCCTGCTCCATCGGGAAATCCACCAGATAACCGTTATGCCGACGAATCGCCACCCGACGCTCGGTCTCTTTCAGCCGGGTATCCGCGGGTAAGTTCAGGGTATCAATGCGGTAACTTGCCGGGTAATAGGCGGAAACGCCGCTCACCAGCAGATAGCCTTTGTTATTGGTTTTTCCGACCGGCTGGTTTTCGTAGCTGACGGGAACATCCGGATGTCCGTCGGTGCTGATCACCACAAACGCATCGTTGATTTTGTTCGCCGCAAACAGCTCACCGTCCATCAGCACGACAGAGCCCATCGCCTCGCCCCACCAGGTCATCATGCCCTTCTCACCGTAGCCGCCGCCCTGTAGCTCCACGTTGTTATTCCGCCAGCCGAGCGTGGCCTGCTGATAGTTACTCGACCGCGACTGGTTGGCCCAGGCCATGTTCCAGCTAAAGCCGCCGTCTGAAGGCATCGAGTGGTTGTAGTTAATGCGTTGAGTGCTGCCTGCGTCAGGGGTGTTTTCAAAGGTGACGGCGGCGCTGTCACGTTCGCCGAGGGGAACCTGCAACGACAACGCAACCGTCCAGTCGCCTCGCTGCTGGTCACGGCTGGCAGCCAGATAAATACTGCTTGAGCCCCACAGATTACGGCTCCAGGAGAGGTTGAGCAGTTCAGTTTTCTGGCTGTCAAAACTCTCAACGCCGATCCACGCCGCGCCGATATTGCCGTATCCGCCGAGGTTAAAGGTTAAGGAATACTGGTCGGTATTGCGGCTCAGGCTGGCAACGGGGTTATCATTTTCATCATAAACGGTGGGCTGATCGTACAGGGCGAGATTGCCAAAACCACGATCACGTCGGGTATGCTGGGTCGCTACGCTAAACTCGCTGGTGTTGTATTGATAGCCCCAGTTTATCTGGCCGCCGCTGTCGCCGCGCATGCGGCTTTGGGTCCACGAGGTATTTACCACGCCAAAACGCCCGAGCTTCAGTACCGTGCCCGCGCCGCCAAGCGCCAGCGACTCCGCCCCTTCCGCATGCCCCTCCAGCGTCAGCCAGTCGGTCACCCCGTAGCGGTACGATCCGCTGCCCGCCGCCGGGCCATAGTCAAAATTCTCAATACCGTAGTTACGCCGCAGGCTGCCCAGCGTCACGGCGCCGTCGCTTAACCCCTGCTTAAGCAGATCGCTGCTGACATAAAACGGCAGCGTGGTACTCACCTGACGACCCAGCGCATCAGTGGTAACCAGTACTGCATCGCCAGCACCGTTGATATACGGCAGATTGGTGAGGGTAAACGGCCCCGGCTGAAGGCGGGTGGAGCCGGAACGGTAGCCGTTAATAAAGAGATCGACCGAGGTCGGGACAGCCGCCTCGCCGGAAAACGCCGGCAGCGGCCAGGTCACCAGATCCGGACGCAGGGAGAAGTCGCGCCCGTAGCTGATCCCGCCCATGCGCACGCTGGTGCTCCAGCTCAGCGCATCGCTGATGACGTCCCCGGCGGACCAGGTGGTGGCATCCTCTTCGTTGGTGATCAGTAACGTAGAGTCATAACGCACGTACCCTTCCTGCTGCCCGCTGTTACCGGTGAAATTCTGCCGGGCGTAACCCGTCGATGAAAATGAATAATCCTCATTGAAATAGCGGAACTCGTGCCAGACCGACGCCTGGCCGCCCGTGTGTTCGGAATGGTTGGTATAAACGTCGTAATTGAGCAGCGCGCCGCGGCCATAGTGCGGTTTGCTTTGCGTGCTCTGCTCACTGAAAGGCGTGACCCGCGCCGCGACCCAGTCCCGGGGGACCGTCAGCAACAGGCGCTGGGCCGTGCTGTCGTACTCTGCGCGTACCGACGTAAGCGTCGAGAGATTCACCTCTCCGGCTGGCACATGCGCGGGCGGCAGCCCGGCGCGGAGCAAATCCGCGCCCGAAATAAACCAGGCGCCCTCACGCTGCGTCACCGGCACCACCAGACCCGTGTCATAGTGGTTCAGCACCAGGGCGAGCTGGAATACTGCTTCGCCGTTTATCGTCCGTGCATCCGGCGGCGGCGGTAAACTGTCGTCGCCGGTTTCGGCAAAGGCGCTGGTACTGACGCAAAGCAGGATCATCATCGCCGGTTTCAGTTGACGGGCGTCGATTGCCATTGCGTATCCCTGGCATTAATTTGCGCGCTCATCCGGTTCGGCTGATAAATCCCAGCCGGAAGCGGCCAGCTTCGGGTGCTGCCTGGCAGCACATAACCCAGCAGCCCCTCGGCAACCGTGCGTTTTTGCCCGCCCTGCTCAACCGCAACCTGGCTGAGCCGGACGTGCACATCCCCCTGATTACGGACCTGAAGCGCGGGTTTCCCCCCTTCCTGAACGACCCGCCAGCTCAGCTGTTGAGTATTCGCCAGCGCGTGGTGCGCCCCTTCGTTGAGGGTGGGGATCCCCTGCCCATAAACAAATAAGGGAATGGAATAGCGCATTTGCAGTTTGAGGCCCATGGACGGTTCCGCTTTGGCATCCGGCTGGGGAATTTCATCCACAATAATGCGGTAGGCCTGCTCAACCCCCGACGGGATCGTCCCCTGCTTGATCAGGCGAATAAGCTGTTTACTGCCTTTGGCGATGGTCACGATCGGCGGGCTGGCAACCACATCCTGCTGGGCGGTGTAACGCTCATATCCGCCCTCCTGCTTCCAGCGCACAATACGCACCTGCATTGTCGTGGCGCTGTTGCCCTGATTCTGGATCCACAATTCAGTTGCTCTGGCCTCTGCCGAAAGCCACGGATCGATGGGCCACAAAAGAATGGTTGCCGCTGCCTGCGCCTGGCCCGCTGCCAGAGCCGTTGCCCCCAACAGACCCACCAGGCCTGATCGTCTGAAAAATGGCTTCATCGATGTTCTCCCTTTCCTACCATGACAAGGTCACGGTGAGTTGATCTGAATATGTTCCCGGCAGGCTAAACCCCGTCAGGAGCGCGACGCCAAAAAGAGGCAGCGCGATGTTATTGCTGTTGGTATAGGTAATCGGTATGGCCTGGTTAACCCCAATTTCGCTGTTCGCCGCCAGAGAGCTGCTGCTGAAGAGCCGGTAACCAACAACTTCGGTCCCACCTGAACGCGTCATCCGTCGCACCGAGCTGTAATTCTGGCCGCCGTCAATGCTCATGCTCAGCGCCACGCCCGGCGTGCAGGCGATGGACAACGCGCCGTCGGCGACAAAGCTGGTGCTGACCGGCGTGTTGTCCACGCCGTTACGGGTTCCAAAATCCAGCGTCCCAAAGCGCCCGCCCGTGCCGGTACTCACCGAGCACCCTGGTACTACCGTCGCGCTCACCCTGAAGGACTGGGAGGTCACCGCCCCGGCGTCGCAGTTCATCATCAGCCCGACGATCAGGGCCAAAAAAGGGTGCACGACGCCCTCTGCGCTTTCGCGCAGACATAAACACAATGCCTTCATGGCTGAATCAGTAGGTGACGCTGACGTTAATCGTGTCGGTATAGGTTCCCGGTACAACCGTTACGCTATTGCCACCGCCCGTTATGCGTCCGTAGAGGGTATAGCTGTCCACCCCGCCCGCCGTGGAGGCAACGGGCAACGCGGCGTTGTTAGCGATCACGTTGTTGTACCCGCTGTCGCTATAGAGGCTGTATGCCACGCCCTGTGCCGCATTGGCGGTGTTCACCAGATAGCGGGAGGGTGTGCCGGGGGTGCCGACAACGGTTCCGGGTGCGGTCGCGTTGGTGTTGCCGGTGATCGCCACCGTGTAACTGGCAGTGGTACATTGAATGGTAAAGGTGTTTCCGCCGCTGGCCCCGGTTAACTGGGTTGTCAGGGTGGAGAATGTCGCAGGATGGGTCCCGAAATCGAGTGTCCCGAAGTTAATGCCGTTTTGCGTTGGCGAGCCGTTGATCAAACAACCGTTCGTCAGCGTCAGCGTCGCCCCGATAGTACCGCTACTGGTGACTGCCAGCGCCTGACCGACAGTCGCCGCCGTCAGCAGTGTACCCGCGCAGATAAAAAGATGTGTTCTTTTCATTTACCACCCTCCAGAAGAAATAATGGTCCGCTTACCCTATTTTATTCATACTGTTCAGTATGTTAGCCCCGCTTAAACATTCCCCGGCGCGGTTACTGAGAATTTAGTTTATGGTTCACGCTTCAACCACTTTCAGCGAAAGTGAGACACCCGCCCTCCAATTAACAGACTATTAACAAACATTACAAAGAGTTAGCAAAATAAAACGGGCATTATTCTTGCTTAATTTGAGGATATATCGCCTGTAATGTGATCCTCGTCACAATATATCGTCATCGTAAAAACAACGAATTTCATAAAAATTAAAAACAAGTTGTAACTCACGCAGCTTTACTTCAATTTATGCCCCGAATATTTTCCTGCGCTTAAATAAAAATTTTGTATGCATTGACGCAGGAAACTCTTTTAGCGCATAGAGGATCTTTTTGTGGCAAGTGCAAACAAACTCACGCTCTTCATCGTGATTTTCATGCTGGCGGGCATTCTTTCAGGTGCGGCAATCCATGAGTATGCTTCGCCCGACGCGATACAGGCCTGGTCGGAGAACATCACCCTGCTGACCGATATTTTCCTGCGGCTGATTAAGATGGTGATTGCCCCGCTGGTGTTCAGCACCCTGACGGTGGGCATTATGAAGCTGGGTGAAACGTCGACGATTGGGCGCGTCGGGGGTAAAGCGATGGTGTGGTTTATCAGCTCATCCGTGCTTTCCATTCTGGTGGGGCTGTTTATTGTTACCCTTGAACAACCCGGCAGCGGTCTGAACTTGAGCATTCCGACAGAGACGGTTGATACCGGCCTGGCCGTTAGCGGGATGTCGCTGAAAGCCTTCCTGTCACACACTATTCCAACCAGCATTGCCGGCGCTATGGCGAACAATGAGATCCTGCAAATTGTGGTCTTCTCGATGTTCTTCGGCATCGGCGGCGCGTCATTAGGTCAAAAATTCAACGCCCCGCTGGTGGCGGCGCTGGATGTGGTCTCCCACATTATGCTGAAAGTGACGGGCTATGTGATGTACGTTGCGCCGCTGGCCATTTTTGCCGCGATTTCGTCCGTGATTGCCACTCAGGGTCTGGGCATTTTGCTGAACTATGCCTCGTTCATTGGCGGTTACTATGTGGCGATCCTTCTGACCTGTCTGGTATTGCTGGCGGTAGGTTACATGGTACTGAAAAAAGAGATTTTCCGTCTGGTGGCGATGCTGAAAGATCCGGTGCTGGTCGCGTTTACCACCAGCAGCTCAGAAGCGGCATACCCGAAAACGCTGGAGCAGTTAGCGCGCTTCGGCTGTTCACGTAATATCGCCTCTTTCGTCCTGCCGATCGGCTACTCGTTTAACCTGGTCGGCTCCATGGTGTACTGCTCGTTCGCCTCGATGTTTATCGCCCAGGCATACAACATTCACCTGAGTTTCACCGAGGTGACGGTGCTAATGTTAACGTTGATGCTGGCCTCGAAAGGGATTGCGGGCGTACCGCGCTCGTCGCTGGTGGTGCTGGCGGCAACTATTCCGAGCTTTAACATTCCGGTGGCCGGGATCTTGCTGCTGATGGGGATTGACCATTTCCTGGATATGGGACGATCGGCCATTAACGTGCTGGGGAACGGGATTGCGACGGCGATGCTGTCGCAGAATGAAGGGGCGCGGGAAGCGGAATCAGCGCTGGTGGAGCAGGAGGCGTAAGGATACAAAAGAGCCGGGTGGCGGCTTCGCCTTACCCGGCCTACGAATGGCTCGAACACGTAGGCCGGGTAAGCGTCAGCGCCACCCGGCTTTATTTTATGCCACGTGATTCGCCGCAATATCCAGCAGCGCCATCTCTTCGCTGTTCAGCAGCTTCTCAATATTCACCAGAATCAGCATACGCTCGCCGAGCGCACCCAGCCCCGTCAGGTATTCCGTCGACAGCGTGACCGCAAACTCCGGCGCAGGACGGATTTGATCGGCGGTCAGCGACAGTACATCAGACACGCCATCCACCACGATCCCCACCACGCGCTGCCCCAGATTCAGGACGATCACCACCGTGTTATCGTTGTACTCCACATCGCCCTGGCTAAACTTCACGCGCAGGTCCACGATAGGCACAATCACACCGCGCAGGTTGGTCACACCCTTGATAAACGCTGGCGTATTCGCAATGCGCGTTACCTGGTCGTAACCGCGAATTTCCTGCACTTTCAGGATGTCGATACCGTACTCTTCATCCCCTAAAGTGAAAACCAGGAATTCCTGTCCAGATGGCTCGCCCGCCAGTTTCGTTACGTTACTCATACCGGTCATGTTATTACCTTTTACTTAATCAGGCGGCTGTGTTCGCCACACGTTGTTCACGATTTAATCCCTGAAGTGCCGATACATCGACGATCAGCGCGACGCTACCATCACCAAGGATGGTGGCAGCAGAGATCCCCGGCACTTTGCGGTAGTTACTTTCCAGGTTCTTAACCACCACCTGATGCTGACCAATCAGCTGATCGACCAGCAGCGCGTAGCGGCGTCCGGCGCTTTGCAGGATCACAACGATACCCTGCGTGGCCTCGGTTTTTGCCCCGTCCACTTCAAACACTTTCCACAGTTCCACCAGCGGCAGGTACTCGCCGCGCACTTCGAGCACGCGCTCGCCGCCCGCCAGCGGATGCAGATCTTCTTCACGCGGCTGGAGGGACTCCATCACCGCGTTCAGCGGCAGAATAAAGACTTCGTCCGCCACTTTAACGGACATGCCGTCAAGAATGGCCAGCGTCAGCGGCAGCAGGATGCGAATCGTGGTGCCCGCGCCCTGCTTAGACTGGATCTCAACGTGACCGCCCATCTCCTGAATGTTACGTTTCACCACGTCCATGCCCACGCCGCGGCCGGAAACGTCGGTGACCTGCTCTGCGGTTGAGAAGCCCGGGGCAAAAATCAGCATGCCCACTTCTTCGTCGGTCATGTTTTCGTTAACCGCCATTCCCTGCGAAATCGCCTTCGCCAGAATGCGCTCGCGGTTCAGGCCCGCGCCATCATCGGTCACTTCGATGCAGATGTTGCCGCCCTGATGTTCCGCTGACAGGATCAGGTTGCCCACGGGCGATTTTCCAGCTGCTACGCGGTTTTCCGGCAGCTCGATGCCGTGGTCGAGGCTGTTACGCACCAGGTGCGTTAACGGATCGATAATGCGTTCAATCAGGCTCTTGTCCAGCTCGGTGGAGCTGCCCATCAGCGTGAGTTCGATCTGTTTGTTGAGCTTGCCGGCCAGGTCGCGCACCAGGCGCGGGAAGCGGCTGAAGACATATTCCATCGGCATCATGCGGATGGACATCACCGATTCCTGTAAATCGCGGGCGTTACGTTGTAACTGGCCCATGCTGGTGATGAGATCGCCATGGGTCACCGGGTCCAGCTCGTTGGAGCGCTGGGCCAGCATCGACTGGGTGATGACCAGTTCACCCACCAGGTTGATCAGCTGATCCACTTTCTCCACCGCCACGCGAATGCTCGTGGACTCGCTGGAACGCGCCGCCGGTTTTTCACCGCGGGCCGGAGCGGCCGTCTCTTTTGGCACGGCTTTCAGGGCCGGGGCAGCGGCAACTACCGCAGGGGTATTCTCTGCCGGAGCAGGCGCTTCAACGGCCGCCGCCTCGGTTTCAAACGCAATCTGATCCGCTTCAATCACGAAGCAGAGCACCGCCACGATCTCATCCTGGCCAATCCCATCGTCAAGCGTCGCGGCCAGGCTGTCTTTGCCCTTCACCACGTTGCTGAGCGTCGCCAGGTTCCCCAGCTCCTCTTCCAGCAGGTTGACCTCGTTCTCCTTCAGACGTGACAGCACCACGCGCAGTTTTCCTGCGGGCGCGTCAGGCGCCGTATCGGGTTCGGCCCCGGCGTCAACAACGCTCAGTTTTGCCGCAGGGACAGCGGGCGCAGACGCCTCACCTTTGGCTTCCAGCGCTAACTGACGCAGCGCGTTGCAGATGTATTCAAAGCTGGCGGCATCAGGCTCTGCCGAACTTTTATAGGCGTCGAGCTGTTCCTGCATAATATCTTTCGTTTCCAAAAACAGGTTGATAATGTCGGTATTGAGCTGCATCTCACCGCGTCGTGCTTCATCCAGCAGGTTTTCCATTAAATGGGTGGTTTCCTGCAAAATGGTAAATCCAAACGTTCCGGCACCGCCTTTAATGGAATGCGCCGCACGGAAGATGGCATTGAGCTGTTCTGAGTCCGGTGCCTCGGGCACCAGATCCAGCAAATGTTGCTCCATATCGGCCAACAATTCGTCGGCTTCATCAAAAAATGTCTGGTAAAAATCGGTAATATCCATGCTCACGCTATCACCTCGGATTGGCTGGTGGCGATGTTGGAACGGCAGCCGAAGGGACGGCCCCAGGCTGTTTTAAATCGTCCAGTGACTCATTCTGACTTTCGGCGTTTTCATGCAGGATGGCCTGCTCCGCCTGCTGGTTCAGCACTAAAAGACTGATACGACGGTTGATGGCGTCATCCGGTCCGCGGTCGGTAAGGCGCATGGTTGCAGCCATGCCGACCACGCGCAGGACCTTGCCATCATCAAGCCCACCCGCCACCAGCTCGCGACGCGAGGCGTTGGCGCGATCGGCAGAAAGCTCCCAGTTGCTGTATCCTTTCTCTCCCGTGGCGTACGGGAAATCATCCGTGTGTCCGGACAGGCTAATGCGGTTTGGAATACCGTTCAGCACCGGTGCAATCGCACGCAGAATATCGCGCATGTAGGGCTCCACGTCGGCGCTGCCGGTTTTAAACATCGGCCGGTTCTGGCTGTCGATGATCTGAATACGCAGCCCTTCCTGTACCAGGTCAATTTTCAGATGCGGACGCAGCGCGCGCAGCTTAGGGTCTGCTTCAATCAGCTGATCCAGGTCACCGCGCAGTTTTTTCAGACGCGCCTGCTCCATCTTTTTTTTCAGCTCGTCGATGTTAGGCTGTTTTTTCACTTCACCCTGCTGCTGGGTGTAATCGTCACCGCCGCCGGGGATCGGGCTGTCGCTGTTAGAAATGCGCGGCCCGCCGGTAACCGCCGTCGCCAGCGGCGTTCTGAAATATTCCGCAATCTGAATAAGCTCTTTCGGGCTGGAGATGGAGATTAGCCACATCACCAGAAAGAAGGCCATCATGGCGGTCATAAAGTCGGCGTACGCGATCTTCCAGGAGCCGTGAGAACCGTGCCCGTGCCCCTTATGCTTGCGCTTTTTTACGATGACGATCGGATGGGACTGGTTTTTCATGCGTCCTCAGTTGTCGTCTGTTGGTTAGGGTTTTTCACCGCGCGCACGTGCTCTTCCAGTTCGATAAACGACGGACGTTCGCTGGAGTAAAGCGTCTTACGACCAAATTCGACGGCAATCGGTGGCGCATAGCCGTTGAGGTTTGAGAGCAGCGTAATTTTCACGCACTGCATCATTTTGGTGGTTTCGGCGCTCTTCTGGCGCAGCACGCTCGCCAGCGGGGAGATAAAGCCGTAGGCCAGTAAAATACCGAGGAACGTCCCCACCATCGCGTGGGCAATCAACGCCCCCAGCTCAGCCGCCGGGCGATCCGCCGAGGCCAGGGCATGCACCACACCCATGACCGCCGCCACGATGCCGAACGCCGGAAGCGAGTCGCCCACCAGCGCCAGGCTGTTGGCCGGTACTTCGGATTCGCTCTCGTGGGTTTCGATCTCTTCGTCCATCAGGGCTTCAATTTCGAAGGTGTTCATGTTGCCGCTGATGATCAGTCGCAGGTAATCGACGATAAAATCGAGCATCATCGCGTCGGCCAGAATACGCGGGTAGCTGGCGAAAATTTCGCTCTCTTTCGGGTTTTCGATGTCCCGCTCCAGCGAGAACATCCCCTGCTGACGTGACTTCGCCATCAGGCGATAGAGCAGCGCCAGCAGATCCATATACATGCTTTTGGTGTATTTCGAGCGACGAAACAGCAGCGGAATTGCCTTCAGCGTGCCCTTGATCGATTTGCCGTTGTTACCAACGATAAAAGCCCCTACCCCTGCACCGCCGATGATGACAAGTTCAGCCGGTTGATAGAGTGCTCCAAGGTGCCCGCCGGTCATCATGTAACCGCCGAAAACTGTACCGAGAACTACCAGGTAACCTAATAAGATAAGCACGACATCATCCTTCCGCTAGTGACTATGGCAGGACGTTCATTTCGAGCGCATGACCTGAACGCAGGGTAAAAAAAAGCAGCGGTAATCGCTTACCGCTGCTGGAATCTTGCCCACAGGTTCGGGTTAAACAGCGTGTTCGATCTGTTCATCCAGCAGTTGTGGAATAATATCGGCAGCATCCCGGGAAAGTTTACGTCTTTTTACGGCTCGGGATGGAGGCTGGCACAAACTACAGGCGAAGCTGCCCGCAGGCTGGTGCGCGTGGGTAATGAAATTGCCGTCACAGCAGTTGCAGCGGGACAATTCAAGCATTCCGCTTTCAACAAAACGCACCAGCGTCCAGGCGCGGGTCAGCGCCAGCAGGGGTCCCTCTTCCTGCTGCGGGCATTGCTCAAGGTAAAGTTTGTAGGCTTTGATCACGGCATCAACGCCGCTGCATAAGCCCGTTTTAAGCAGGTACTGCCAGGCGTTACAGAACATGGAAGCATGAATGTTCTGCTCCCAGGTCATGAACCAGTCAGTCGAAAACGGCAGCATGCCTTTTGGCGGCGGGCTACCACGCAATTCTTTGTACAGCTTGATCAGACGACCACGGCTCAGCTGCGTCTCGCTTTCCAGCATTTGTAAACGCGCACCGAGCGTGATGAGTTCCATCGCCAGCTGGATATCACGGGCTTCCTGAACAATGCTTTTTTCGCTCATTGTTAAGCCCTTTTCTTCCGGGCTACGTCATCAGGCTGGCTGATTTCGTTGAGCAGGCGGGTGGAGAGAAGAATACCGGTGTGGATCTGTTGCAGATCGTCCACGCGGGATTCCTGAGTCAGACGCGTAATGGTCTGCGGGTTATCAAAACGGAACTGGCAGACAAGTTGATTGGTTTCAGCCAGCTTGACCATTTGCGGGAGGGTTAATCCACCCAGCATGGTTGCCATCTCTTCGTTAACACCCAGACGAAACATCGCTGACGGTTTGTCCTGACTAATCAAACGCTGCGCGAGCAATAAATACGACAAATTGATGTCATAAATATGTTTTAGCAACTCGGATGTATGCATTTTTCCCATCCCGAATAACCAACTATTATTTTTATGCGGAAAGACCGCACCCCGTGATGTCGCCGGGAAATCACCCGGTATAAAAAGAAAAGGCCAAATGCATAGTTGAATTTAGGTTTGTACGTCGTAAAGCGCGTGACCGGTTAACATGGCCAAAATGTCGGTTACACATTTTATCTTTTCTTACAAATAACTAAGATTTTTCCTAATTCGACGCAAACTCTACTCGTCAGTTTTGACACATACAATGCAGCCCCCTCTGGAATTTAAAAAAATGTGATCTCTGTCACATAATTTACGCGAATGTAACCCATAAATCCATCAGCGTGACTTGTAATTTGACTATTTATTGAGCAACTGAACCTTGTTTATATTCTTATGGAACGAATACTCATGCAGAGGGATGAGGGGATCGGGTATGAAAATTGCTACGTCGAAGAAGCACTGCCCTTTCGCGTCACAACGGGCGCGAACGCCAGAGAAGAGGCGGAGTTAATTAAGTAAAAACAGCAGCTTAAGTTTTCCTTTCGAGAAAAAAGTTTCCATGGGTAACCATCACGCTTGCGTTGACGATCGGTTAACGCGATTTAACAGCACGGAAGGCTAAATGTGTGATTTACGTTAAGTTGTTAATTACTTTCATTTAGCGTCCCCATTTCGTTATTCTTCTTATAAGAATAATTAATGAATAATTATGATAAGCTTCACACTATTGTCGCATGTGCCTCTTGCAGAAGCGGCAGATTCGCGGTAAAGCTTGAGAAAGGTGTCATTCTGACATAAAAGGAGTGTGTGATGAGTTACTCCCATCTTCTTGTTTCTGTTGCGGTTTCCCCCGAAAGTCATCAACTCGTCGCCCGTGCCGTTTCCATTGCCCGCCCGAATAATGCCCGCATAAGTCTGATTACCCTGGCTGCTGAACCCGAAATGTATAATCAACTGGCAGCGCCAATGCTGGAAGATATTCGTGAGGTTCTTCAGGAGGAAACGCAGCAATTTCTGCGCGAGCTGGTTGAGCGGGCAAAATATCCTGTCCACCAGACGGTGATTGCCACCGGCGAGTTAAGTGGACATATTCTGGACATTTGTCAGAAACAGAATGTTGACCTGGTCATTTGCGGAAATCATAACCAGAGCTTTTTTTCCCGGGCGGCATGCTCGGCAAAATCCATCGTTTCGTCAAGCCAGGTGGATGTCCTGCTGGTGCCTCTCGGGGGCAATTAATGCCCCCGGAGAAAATCAGGCGAGTTTAGGGAAGGTCGCGATCTTTTTTTGCAGATCACCTTCCTGAGTTTGCGGCTGGATCGCGCGCAAATCGTCAATAAAACGCGCCTGCCAGCGGTTGATATCATTCTTAACGATGGTCTCCATCATTTCTGAATGACGTGAAATACGTTCCGCAAGCGGCATGGTTAACGCGCGGTTCAGGGCATTTGCCACATCATCGCGATCGTAAGGGTTCACAATCAGCGCCGAGGTTAACTCGTTTGCCGCACCGGCAAATTGGGACAGCACCAGCACGCCCGGGTCAGCAGGATCTTGTGCTGCTACATACTCTTTTGCCACCAGATTCATCCCGTCGCGCAGCGGGGTGACCAGCCCGACGTCCGCATAGCGGAACACTTTCATCAGGATTTTGCGCTCAAAGTGCTGATTCAGATAGAAAAGTGGAGTCCAGCCAAGCTGACCATAGCGCCCGTTGATGCGCCCTGCTTCGGTCTCCAGCTGGTGACGAATATCCTGGTAAGCCTGAACCTCACCGCGCGAGGTCGGCGCTATCTGGGTATAGCGGATCTTGCCGTGATGCTGCGGGAATTTATCCAGCAGGGTTTCATAAGCGAGGAATCGCTCCGGCAACCCTTTGGAATAATCCAGTCGTTCAACCGAAAAGATATTCTTAACGTGCTTGAGTTCGTCCTTGAGCTGGGCAAGCTTCGGCGGCAGCGGACCAGAGGCCTGCTCGGCGATTTCGTCTGGCTCAATACCAATCGGGTAGACTTCGGTATGGAAATTTCGTCCCCACGCGGTGTGAGATTTGCCGCCGTGAGTGACCAGCCGGGTTTTACCCGACACGCTGTCGAGGAACGCCAGCCTGTCATTTTCCGTCTGGAAACCGAGCAGGTCGTAATCAGACAATGCTTCAAGAATTTCATCATGCTGCGGCAGCGCCGTAAAGATCTCTGGGGTCGGGAACGGAATATGCAGGAAGAAGCCGCTCCGGTTCTTCACACCCCGTTTACGCAGCTCCCTGGCGAAGGGCAGCAGATGGTAATCGTGGATCCATAAAATATCGTCATCTTCGATCAGCGGCAGCAGTTTATCTGCCAGCAGCGCGTTTACGCGCATGTAGCCTTCATAGGATTCACGCTGGAATTTCACCAGATCCAGACGATAGTGAAACGCTGGCCACAGCACGGCGTTTGAGAACTCGGAATAATATTCATCGTAGTCCTTCTCACTAAGGGCGAAGGAGGCCCACGTGATATTGCCCCGTGACACCTTTTTTAGCGGTTTCTCATCATTACTGATTTCCCCGCTCCAGCCAAACCAGAGACCACCCGCGGCTTTGAGGGCACCTAATACCCCGACCGCCAGGCCACCGGCACTGGCTTTTTTATCATCCGGCGGTGCGATGCGATTAGAGACGACGACTAAGCGACCCATAATGATTTCTCCCGTTGTTTTGCGCTATTTGTTGTTGTTGCTGGTTAGCGACGTCAGATATCCACTGCCAGACGCTGGCGACATTTTCCAGCCGCCATCCGGCAATGGTTTCACCAGATCCAACCTTAACAGACATGCCCTGGGCCTGGTTTACCACCCTGAACCCGGCCTCGTCGGTCAGGTCATCCCCAAAAAAGACTGGCGTACGCCCTTTGAACGGCGCTTCCGCCATAAACGCTGCAATGGCAGCGCCTTTATTAATTCCTGCCGGTTTAATCTCGACCACACATTTACCCGGCTGTAACGCCAGCTCCGGATGGGCTTCCGCCACGCTTCTTGCCACCGCAAAGATCGCCGCCTCATGATGGGGCGCCTGACGGTAGTGCAGCGCAAAGGCCATGCCTTTGGCTTCCAGTTCCGTACCGGGAAGCATTTCCAGAGCCGAAGAGAGTTGCGTATGCAGCGCCTGAATCAGCGTGTCGGGGAGTGAAACTATATGCAGTTGATCATGGATATCGCGGCGCTCCGCTCCGTGCACACCGGCCAGCGGAAAGTGATAAGGACTGGCGAGCACGTCCAGCTCGGCCATTGAGCGCCCTGAAATCAATGCCAGTGCCCCCTCGTTCTGTCGGGAGAGCTGCTGCAAATTCTCTAACACCGTGTCCGGTACAACGACGTCTTCCGGATGCGGTTCAATCCCGGCGAGCGTCCCGTCGAGGTCAAAAAAGAAAGCAAATTTTCCGGGCAGTACAGGCGGTGCGGTTAACAAGTCAGCCACCCTAATCCTCCTTACAGTGAACAAAACAGCCATGTAAGTATAGACAGTGTGACGGTGCTCGCCATTTGGCAACCGGCCCGTCAGCAAAACTGGCGGGCCGGTCAGGGGGTCAACTATGGTTAATAGTTGAGCATATTGATGGCTAAAAATAAATCAGACGGTACGCTTCGCTTTTTGCTTGTAACGGTCGAAGATCACCGCCGCCAGCAGGATCAGGCCGCGTACGACGTACTGAGAGAACGGAGAAATATTAAGCAGGTTCATGGCGTTCTCCACGGTCCCCAGAATCAGGATCCCCGCCACCACATATGAGATTTTTCCGATGCCGCCCTTGAGGGAAACGCCCCCTAAAACGCAGGCTGAGATGACGATTAGCTCATAACCAATGGAGGTCATTGGCTGGCCGCTGGTCATACGCGACGCCAGAATAATCCCCGCCGCCGCCGATACCAGCCCGGAAAGCACGAAGATAATGATCTTGGTCCGTACGACCGGAACACCCGCCAGACGCGCCGCCTCTTCATTGCCGCCAATCGCCAGCGTGTTACGGCCAAACGTGGTGCGGTTAAGCAGGAAACCGAACAGGATCAAACAGCCTACCGTCAGCCAGATTGGCGCAGGCAGCCCCAGCCAGTTGGCATAGCCCAGCGTGAAGAAACGCTCGTCTTCAATCCCCACGGCTTTCCCGTCGGAGATGATATAGGCCAGACCACGCACGATTTGCATGGTCGCCAGCGTCGTAATCAGGGCGTTAATCTTCAGGCGCGCAATGACAAACCCGTTCACCAGGCCGCTCAGCACGCCGAGCAGCAGCCCGGCCAGCACGCCGATCCACAGGCTTTCGGTCATGTTGATCACCACGGCAGTGGTGACGCCAGCACAGGCAATCACCGAGGCAACCGACAGGTCAAAATCGCCGGAGGCCAGGCAGAATAGCATTCCGCAGGCCACCATGCCGGACATGGAGATAGCCAGCCCCAGCCCCTTCATATTGATGAACGTGGCGAAATTCGGCACAAAAATCGCGCAGGCGACGAACAGGGCAGCAAAGACCACCAGCATGCCGTACTGGTCCCAGATGCGGCCAAAACTGAAAGCCGACTTCGGCGCTCCGGATGTAGTAACAGAGGACATCATTGACTCCTTACTCAGGCGACAGCCTGGCTAACTTTAGGCATGGCGAGACTCAACGCCTGTTGTTCATTCGCCTGTTCATGCAGCAATTCACCGGCAATTTCACCTTCACGCATCACAACAATGCGGTCGGCGACGCCCAGCACCTCAGGCAGATCGCTGGAGGCGAACAGGACCGCCACACCGCGTTTTGCCAGTTCATAGATGACGTTATAGATTTCGTGTTTCGCCCCCACGTCGATACCGCGCGTTGGCTCATCCAGCAAAATGACCTTCATATCTTCCGACAGCCAGCGCCCCAGAATGGCTTTTTGCTGATTGCCGCCGGACAGGTTCATGATCAGCTGTTCAGCCCCGGGGGTTTTGATGTTCAGCGAACGGATATGGTGATCCGCGTTGCTCGCCTCCCAGCCGTCGTTAATCAGACATCCCGCACGGATGAACTTGCGCCGGGCAGAGATGTTGATGTTGTCGCGCACCGAGTGCACCGGAATAATGCCCTCGGCCTTTCGATCCTCCGGGCAGAGCATAATCCCCGCGTTAATCGCCTGCGCAGGCTTCTGAATATCGACCTTTTTCCCGTCGACGAAAACCTGGCCCTGGGTTATTCGGGTGCCGCCAAACAGCCCTTTCATCAGCTCGCTGCGCCCTGCCCCCACAAGGCCAAACAGCCCGACGATTTCGCCGCTGCGCACCGAGAGTGAAATGGGCGTGCGCACGCCCGGGGCTTTGACGTTATCCAGACGCAGACGCTCAGGGCCATACTCGCGCGGTTTCCAGTGGTAAATATCCCCCAGATCGCGTCCGACCATCGCCTGCACCAGTTGGTCATGGTTGACCTGCTGCATATCGGTGAAGGTGCGCACGTAGCGGCCATCTTTAAACACGGTGATGGCATCGCTTAAGGCAAAAATCTCTTCCATTCGGTGAGAAACGTACAGAATGATGCGGCCCTCTTTGCGCAGCTCGCGGATCACGCGAAAGAGATTTTCTATTTCACGCGCCGAGAGCGAACTGGTTGGCTCGTCAAAAGCGATAATTTTGGCGTTACGTGCCAGCGCTTTGGCAATTTCCACCATCTGCCACTGGCCGATGGAGAGATACTTAAGGGGCGTTTGCGGATCGACATCCAGCCCAAGGTGCTTGAGCTGCAAGCCCGCTTCATAGTTGAGCAGCGAGCGGTTGACCACGCCGCTTTTATGC
Organism: Enterobacter sp. BIDMC93; assembly: GCF_001037805.1. Classification (NCBI taxonomy): domain Bacteria; kingdom Pseudomonadati; phylum Pseudomonadota; class Gammaproteobacteria; order Enterobacterales; family Enterobacteriaceae; genus Enterobacter; species Enterobacter sp. BIDMC93. The sequence continues at coordinate 2,313,927 of NZ_KQ089962.1, read as the reverse complement.
GGAAGCTGGCCCAGATAGATGTTCTCCGCCACGGTCATTTCAGGAATGAGATGCAGCTCCTGATAGATGATAGCGACGCCCGCATTTAACGCTGCCGTGGTGTCGGCAAAGGCCACCTCTTCGCCGCGAATAGCCAGCGTGCCGGTGGTGGGCGTGTAGTTGCCGCTGAGAATTTTTAGCAGCGTGGATTTTCCCGCGCCGTTCTCCCCCATCAGGGCGTGAACCTGGCCGGCATAGCAGTCGAAGCTGATATCGGTCAGCGCGTTTACACCGGGGAACGTTTTACCGATGCCGCGGAAAGAGAGATACGGATCAGACTGTTGCATAACGACTCCGTGATTCCTGTAGTGTGTACGTCTGGCCCCTCACGGTGAGTGAGGGGCGCAATCACAGCGTATTACTTACCGCCCAGTCCTTTTTTCGCCAGCTCCTCTTTGAAGTTATCGCGGGTGATCAGCACCACATCGGTCACTTCAGTGAATTTCGGCGGTTCAACCCCTTTGGTCACCCAGTTGTAGAGCATTTCGCTGGATTTATAGCCGTGGACATCCGGGCTTGGCAGCAGAGAGCCGTAGAAGCCGGTCGCCTGCGCTTTTGACAGTTCGCTCACGGCGTCAACGCCGTTGATGCCGATCCCGATTACGTCCGGCGCTTTAAAGCCCTGGCCTTCCGTTGCACGCACGCCGCCCAGCACGGTGTTGTCGTTCATCCCCACCACCAGCCAGTGCTTCACTTCCGGATGCTGGACGAGCATGGAGTTCGCCGCATCAAAGGCGCCCGGAATATCGTTGGATTTGGTCGGGACTTTGTAGATCTGTTTTTCCGGGAAGCCAGCCGCTTTCAGGGCGTCCATGGACCCGGTGGTACGACGACGGGCGGTGTCCAGCTCGTCAGCGGTAATGGCCATCACGGCGGTCTCTTTGACATCCCAGCCGCGTTTTTGCATCTCTTTGTAGAGCTCCTGGCCCTGACGCTCACCGATTTTAGTGGCCGCCATCATTACCAGCGGAACGGTATCCATCGGTTTACCTTTGGCGTTCACGAACTGATCGTCCACCGCAATCACTTTCATGTCGTAACCGCGCGCTTTCGCGGCAATCGCTGACCCCAGTTTTGGATCCGGCGTACAGATAACGAAACCTTTCGCGCCGCTGGCCGCCAGGCTATCAATGGCGTTCAGCGTTTTCTCACCGTCAGGTACGGCGATTTTAATTACCTCAAATCCCAAATCTTTTCCGGCTTTATCAGCAAATTTCCATTCGGTCTGGAACCACGGCTCTTCCGGCTGTTTAACCAGAAAACCGAGCTTTAAATTTTCAGCGATAGCGGATTGTGACATAACGGCAGCCAGGCCGATGGCCGCCAGCGCTTTAGTAAATTTGTGCATGGTAAACTCCAGCTTTAGCATTCTTATCTGTAGGGAATAATGGCGAACAACTTATTTAATCGGACTTAAAACAAGGCATTAGCGCTTACCTCGTCATAAGCGTTATTGCTGGAGATAGTTTTAGCGGGAAATTAATCATCCATAAGAGAGCGACATCACACCGCAGAATTACAGTAATTGCGTACATAAATTCAGCGAAAAATGACATAAAAAAGGACGTAATTGTCCTACAAATGGAAAGGAGTTAAGCAGGATTATCCATAAGGTCAGCTAAGAAATCCCTGTAACCCGGACGCCTTAGCGCCCGGCAGAAAAAATTACCAGCGGTAATAGATGTGTTCAGCATGATCGCGCACGGGGGCGTCGTCACCCAACAGACGAGCAGAGAGCGCCAGCGCAAAGTCAAAAGCGTGCCCCAGCCCCTTGCCGCTGATGAGGTTATTATCCACCACGACCGGCGCATCCACATATACTCCCTCATCAACGCTCTGCCAGAGATCGCCGGAACAGACGTAGCGACGCCCCTTCAGTAGCCCGTTACCGCCCAGCACCCGCGCGGCCGCAGAGCAGATCGGGCAGATGAGTTTGCCCTGCTCGTCATGGGCGGAAACAAAGCGGAGCACCTCCTGGCTAGCCGCAAGATTGACGCTCCCCTGCGGCCCACCGGGCAACACGACTGCGTCATACAGCGTATTAATGCGCTCCGTTAACGTACTGTCAGCCACCATGGGGATATTGTGGTAACTCACTACCGCACGGGACTCCGCACAGGCCAGCGTCTCCACCTCAATCTGTAAACGCCGCAGAATATCAATCGTGATAATCGCTTCTGCTTCTTCAAAACCGGGTGCCAGCAGCACCGCAACGTTAGCCATCATAAACCTCAACGAATGAAACGATGTAAAACAGTGTTTCATTTTCACTCTTTATCAGATCACAATCTTGCGACGCGATCACAGAACCGTATATTGAGTGAAAATTGATTTAGCTCAAATTTGATACGACAGGATATATTTGCAGATATTATTTCTGATTTAACACTTTTACAGAATTTCCCGCCAAAGAACGTTTCCTGAAACGATAAAAATGAGCGATATTAATTTCACACCCATTAAAATCAACAAGTTATATCAAATCCAATCTCTTAACCCTCTTTCTGTTCTGGGCTATATTTAAATTTGTAATGTATGGTAAACACAGCCCAATTAAGAGTTTTCTTAAGTCAAAGAGAAGCGTATGCTTATTTTAATCGAACACAGGAAGTGAATTTTCGAGTTTTTTACCTTGCAGAAATCTATTTCTGCCATTCAATCGTCAATACCTGCCGGGTCAGGTTAAGTAGCGGACATCAAGTCCCACAGTCAATAAGGATATGAGAATGACTACCCAAACGATGATGCAAAAACTGAATGCCCAGATGAACCTGGAGTTTTATGCTTCAAATCTGCATCTGCATTTGAGCGCGTGGTGTTCCAGAAAAAGCCTCAACGGCACTGCCACCTTCTTTCGTACTCAGGCGCAAAGTAACGTCACGCACATGATGCGCGTCTTTAACTTTTTGAAAGCTGTCGGGGCAAACCCTACCGTCAAAGAGCTTGAAACGATTGAAGATAATTACACTTCTCTGGAAGAACTGTTTCAGAAAACGCTCGAAGAGTATGAGCAACGTTGTGCGAAGCTGAGCAAACTGGCTGATGAAGCCAAAGCGCAACGGGACACCATTACCCTCAAGTTTTTACGTGATATGGACAGAGAGCAGCAGCAGGATGGCATGATGCTGAAGACGCTCGCAGATGAAATCCGCAACGCGAAACGCGCGGGGATTTGTCTGGAGCAGACGGACCGCCATCTTCTCGACATTGCTACCGTGCAACACCACTAAGTCCTTCACCCGCTCCCGTCAGGGCTGAGAGTTCCCCACAAAATAATGCCTGCACAGACGGCCCCCTCTCCCTTGAGGGAGAGGGCTGGGGTGAGGGGGAACATACGGCTCTGGTGGTCATTCCGTTCACTTTATGTTCCTTGCTACTCTGTCACGGCATAACCGGTGAACGTGCCAGGGTGGCTCAGTCGCCACCACCCTGGCGACCCGGGCTTCCGGCGGAAAATCGCCGCTTCGCGGTACCTTCGGCTTATTCCTTCCGGCTTATCGGGGACGGGCGGAGGTAACATCCCTGTAAAGCCCGCCCTCTCGGCGCATCCCTGCGCCTCGCCCCGGCCTACAGGAAACACCTCAGCGATTTACAGCCGGACCGAGGCATCGCTGAAAGCCTTCAGTTATTCTGAAGGCAACGTTATCGCTTTTGCTTTCAAATTACTGGGGATCCCTCAGTCCGTCAGGGAGTGGGTACCAACTCCCTGCTTTTGCTGACATTTAACAAATCAGATCTTGCTCCCAATGAATAACCATGCATCGTGTAATGATTTGTTTAATTACATTCATTAACGAGGGAGCATCATGATCACCATTGAGTTTATTGTCATTATCCTCTGCCTGCTGATAGGCACCCGCTTCGGCGGGATGGGCCTGGGGCTGATAAGCGGCATCGGCCTGTTTGTTTTGAGTTTTGTCTTTGGTCTGCAACCCGGTAAACCGCCGGTTGACGTGATGCTCACGATCCTCGCCGTCATCGGCTGTGCGGCCACGCTACAGACCGCCGGTGGCCTGAATGTAATGATGCAGTTTGCAGAGCGCCTGCTGCGTAAACATCCCCAGCACATCACCCTTCTCGCACCGTTTACCACCTGGATGTTGACCTTCCTGTGCGGGACCGGGCACGTCGTCTACACCATGTTTCCCATTATCGCGGATATCGCCCTGAAAAAAGGCATACGCCCGGAACGGCCGATGGCGGTGGCCTCGGTGGCATCTCAGATGGCGATCACCGCCTCCCCCGTTTCCGTGGCCGTCGTTTCGCTGGTCTCGATTCTTGGTGCGCAGCACGGTATCGGCCACGCGTGGGGGATCCTTGAAATTCTTGCGGTCTCCGTACCGGCCTCACTGTCTGGCGTCGCCATTGCGGCACTGTGGAGCTTGCGTCGCGGGAAAAACCTCGCAGACGATCCTGAATTTCAGGAAAAGCTGAAAGATCCGAAACAGCGGGAGTTTATCTATGGAGGAACGGAGACGTTGATGGATCAACGTTTCCCGAAACAGGCCTACTGGTCCACGTGGATCTTCTTCGCCGGGATTGCCGTAGTGGTCCTGCTGGGTGCGCTGCCCGAGCTGCGTCCGGCGTTTGAGATCAAAGGCAAAATGACGGCCCTGTCGATGAACCTTGTCATTCAAATGATGATGCTGATCGCCGGGGCCATTATGCTGATGACCTGCAAGGTAAATGCGTCGGCCATTTCAAACGGGGCGGTATTTAAGGCGGGGATGGTCGCGATTTTCTCGGTGTTTGGCGTGGCGTGGATGAGCGATACCTTTTTTCAGGCGCATCTCGACGAGCTGAAAATGGCGCTGGAGGGGGTGGTGAAGAGTCATCCCTGGACGTATGCCATCGTGCTGTTCCTGGTATCAAAACTGGTCAACAGCCAGGCTGCGGCCTTGACCGCGGTCGCCCCGATGGGGTTGATGCTGGGCATCGATCCGAAAATGCTGGTGGCCTTCTTCCCGGCATCCTACGGCTACTTTGTGCTGCCCACCTATCCGAGCGATCTGGCCTGTATCGGGTTCGATCGCTCCGGCACCACCCGCATCGGTAAATTCATCATCAACCACAGCTTTATTCTGCCGGGGCTGATTGGCGTCAGCTGTGCCTGCGTGGTGAGCTATCTGCTGGTGCAGACGTTCTTCTGATCCTTCTGCGGGCGACAGGCTCTGTCGCCCTTCGACGTAAAAGCAGAAAAGAGTTTCTAATTTTAAAACATCGGTTTATTTTAGTGAGACTCACCCTGCGGTGTGAATCGGAGTTCAATCAGCGCAATCGCTTTCTGGATCGCGCGGAGCGTAACCGGGTCCGCCGCAGCAGGATGGTTGGTGAAATCGATGTTTTTCAGTTGGGTCGACATCTTTTCGCGTACCTCAACCGGCGCGATAACGTCAATCACATCAAGGATTTGTTTGATAACCAGCTGGCAGGCGACGACGTCAGATACCAGTTCCTGATCGGCGCTCAGGTTTTGTGACATGGGGTTCTCCTTATTCAAAGGCCGCCATAGTAGCAAAACAGACGCCCTTCCATCTCCCTCTCGTCGTCCGCAGACATAAAAAAACCTGCCGAAGCAGGTTTTTTTATCAGAACATCGCGCCCGGTGGGACGTCTTTAAACGTTGTGCAGTAGTTTGCCCACATGCTTTTCAGGATTTTGCGCAGTTTCATTATGTTGCTCCAGTAACGTGTTATGCAGGTGTTATTGTCAATACGCTTATAATATGACCACCATCACAAAAATCAACCATTTTGTGACCTGCGTCACGGTTATTAAACCCTCAGTGCTGCTGGTTTGTTAAAAAAAGCCATGATAAATCCGCACGTTACAGGCTTATAAATTCCAGTAAATGTTTATAAAATTTTTTGAGCGGGCAGGAAGAGAATGAGTGAAAACGTATCCGGCAAAGAGAGCCGTGGATTATCGCCTGCGGCGCTGCTGGTGGCCGGTGCTTTCTTTATGGAGTTTCTGGATGGGACGGTGATCGCCACCGCGTTGCCGGATATGGCAAAAAGCTTCGGCGACCAGGCGGTGGATCTGAATATCGGCATCAGCGCCTATCTGATCACCCTGGCCGTACTGATCCCCGCCAGCGGCTGGATCGCCGACCGCTTCGGCGCGCGAAAAGTGTTTGCCCTCGCGCTGGCGATCTTCACGCTGGCCTCGGTATTTTGCGGCCTGTCCACCACGCTCGATCAGTTCGTTGCGATGCGCGTCCTCCAGGGCATGGGTGGCGCGCTGATGGTGCCCGTAGGTCGCCTGGCCGTGCTACGCACCACGCCAAAACATCAGCTCATCACGGCAATCGCCACCCTGACGTGGCCTGCGCTGGTCGCGCCGATCATCGGCCCGCCGCTGGGTGGGTTCATTACCAGCTATGCCGACTGGCGCTGGATCTTCTTTATTAACGTGCCGCTGGGGATAATCGCCATTTTGCTGGCACTGCGCATCATTCCAGACCTGCATGAAGATACGCGCCGACCGTTTGATTTACCGGGTTTTGTTGTCACCACCCTTGCCATGGTGAGCCTGGTTTATGCGATGGAGTTGATGGGCGCAGAGCCTCTGCGAACAGGATTAACCGCCACGCTGTTTATCGTCGGTGTCGTCGCCTTAAGCCTGGCGCTGCGTCACTTTAAGCGGGCAACCTGGCCGATGATCAGGCTCGATGCGATGCAGGTGCCGACGTTTCGCGTCACCCTGTACGGCGGATCGCTGTTTCGCGCCTCCATCAGCGCGGTTCCGTTCCTGTTACCGCTGATGTTCCAGGTCGGCTTTGGCATGGACGCGTTCCATTCTGGCCTGCTGGTGCTGGCGGTTTTCGTTGGCAATCTCACCATTAAACCGGCGACGACGCCGCTGATCCGCAGCCTGGGGTTTAAGCGGCTGTTGCTGATTAACGGTGCGTTGAATGTCCTGGCGTTGCTGGCCTGCGCGTTTCTTACGCCGCAGACGCCCGCGTGGCTCATCATGCTGATCCTTTATCTGGGCGGCGTTTTCCGTTCGATTCAGTTTACAGCCATCAGTACGTTGGCTTTTGCGGATGTGCCATCGGCGCAGATGAGCTATGCCAATACTCTGTTTTCAACCGCAACGCAGCTTGCCGTGGGGCTTGGGATCACGCTCGGGGCGATTGGTATTCGTATCGGGGAAAAAGTCAGTGAGGCGATGGGGATTGCCGGTATGCCGGGAATGAGCTTCCGGCTGGCATTTGTGGCAATCGCGCTGATCTGCCTGGTGGGAATGGTTGACACGCTGCGGCTGACTAAAGATGCGGGCAGCGCGGTCTCATCGAAAAAGTAACGCTATCTGCCGGGCAGGCAACGCACCGCCCGGCAAAGTAAATCAGCCAACAATACCGCGCACGAAGGCTTCAATCTCTTTGTCCTGGCAGTTCTCGAAGAAGCACTGCTGGAAGCGCTGGCCTGATACGGCGGTTTTAACCAGCTCAGGATCGATTGCTCGCAGGGTATCCAGATAGTTTTCTTTCACCACCGCCGCTTTCACCTGGTTCAGGATCCCGGCGTTACGCACCTGCGGCTCTTTACGCTCTGGTGGATAGCCTTCGCCATTGCGTCCGGTAAAGGCTTTCTCAAAGATAAAGCGTACGTTCAGTTCTGCCCCCCAGCCGAAGCCCTTCGCAAACGGCAGAGAAAGCGCGTTACCGTTGTTGATTTGCGCAAACAGGAAAGCATCCGCAGGATCGATGCAGTAACCGCAAATCACACCCGGATGGATGTTCAGGGACATCAGCGCGCCCTGCCCGGTACCGCAGCCGGTAACAACAAAATCAACGGCTTTAGCGTTAAGCAGAATGCTCGCCATGATGCCCAGGTGAATATAGGTGAGATGATGATCGTTCTCATCACTCATACCGACGTTATAGACCGGAAAACCTTTCTCATCAGCAACGGCTTTCAGCTCATTAAGGATGATGGGATTCTTAGCGGCCTGGCTGTTTTCCATCATCAGTGCAATTTTCATCTTGTCTCTCCTGAATGCATGGCGGGCGATCCCGCTGTGGATACCTTTTCAACTTAACCTTACTATCAAACAAACGCACTTTCAAATTAAGTGAAAACTTGTTTTAAAAAACAAAGATGCGCTCACAATTTCGCGCGGTGGCCCGGCTCGTTGCACAGTGAGAGGGCAGATCCTCCGGCTATTCCAGCCATTGCGTACCATCGCGTTGGTTACAATGGCGTATTTCCCGTCACGCAGAGTGAACCATGAAACGTGTAATCATAGCCGGAACGATCCTGTTGCTCGCCGGGTGCAGTATCAACCGTCAGGCAGAAGTCAGCAGTACGGATGCCCCAAACGGAATTGTGCGCCTCGACTATGGCCAGGCCATGCTGCAAAACGCCTGGTCTGATGAGTATGTTAATAACGGTACGGCAACCAAAGCCTGTCAACATATGGGCTACGCCACTGCGTCAGCCTACGGGCAGCCAATTAAAACCTGCACCCTGATCAGCGGTTCACTCTGTCTGAACGAAAGTGTGACCATTCAGTATAAATGTCAGGGATATGCTGTTACCTCTTCCAGCCAGAATCCGTGGTATTAACCGCTACTGCCAGTCACGCTGGCAGTTTATTTAACAAGAACTAAAACAATTCTCATTAATAAATATAAATGACGGCAATGCGTTTTATTCCCATTCGTATTTTTAATAAATAAATATTTATTTTACTTTTTGCAAATAATTAAATAACAAATTATAGTGTCGCTCATCGTGAACCAGAATTAATAAACCGGAGCTGCACCATGTTAAAAACTGAAATGATCGACAAGCTCAATGCGCAAATGAATCTTGAGCTTTTTTCTTCCCTGCTTTATCAGCAGATGAGCGCCTGGTGCAGCTATCACAGCTTTGAAGGGGCGGCCGCCTTCCTGCGTCGTCATGCCCAGGAAGAGATGACGCACATGCAGCGTCTGTTTGATTACCTGACGGACACCGGCAGCCTGCCGCGCATTGATAACGTGGCATCGCCTTTTGCCGAATACGGCTCTCTTGATGAACTGTTCCGCGCCACCTATGAGCATGAACAGCTGATCACCCAGAAAATTAATGAACTGGCTCATGCCGCCATGACCAGCCAAGATTATCCAACCTTTAATTTCCTTCAGTGGTATGTGGCTGAACAGCACGAAGAAGAGAAGCTGTTTAAATCCGTGCTGGATAAATTATCTCTGGCAGGTAAATCCGGGGAAGGTCTGTACTTCATTGATAAAGAGCTGTCGACGCTCGATACCCAGAATTAACAGAAAAGCGGTGCTGAGTTTTCAGCACCGCATTATTTAATGGCGGCAGATTTTACTTTCGTGAGTGGAAAATCCGTCTGCTGCTGGAATGAATTTTCCGCGCGCCGCCAGAAACGCCACCAGCTCCGCGGCCGTCATCTCCGAAGCTGAACAGGTATGGAAACGCGCCGCTTCGCCAAAGCGGGCATGTATCGCCTCAACCAGACTCTCCTCCGTATAGCGCTCACCTGACTCAATCATCATATTCAGCACGTCGTGTCCGTGAATTGACATGGTTACCTCTCGCAAATAAAAAGCAGACTAAACGTTCCCTCTACGGCACGCTTTGCGCTGGCGCAGGTTACCCTTTTCTTTTTGTAAATTAATTATTACACCCTATGTAACGGTGATTTGACGAGATGGTGCTTTTCCCTTACTCTGCGCCGCAGAATGAGTCGCGGTATGGAAGCGTTGTAGAGGAAAGCGTGAAGAACAGAACTCTGGGAAGTATTTTTATCGTCGCCGGAACGACAATTGGCGCAGGAATGTTGGCCATGCCGTTGGCTGCCGCCGGCGTCGGGTTTGGGGTTACCGTAGCGCTGCTGGGCGGTCTGTGGGCCCTGATGTGTTACACCGCGCTATTATTGCTGGAGGTTTATCAGCATGTCCCTGCCGATACTGGCTTAGGCTCCCTGGCTGCACGCTATCTTGGACGCTACGGGCAGTGGATCACCGGTTTCAGCATGATGTTCCTGATGTACGCCCTGACTGCCGCTTACATCAGCGGCGCCGGGGAGCTGATTGCGTCAAGTATCAATGACGGCTTCGGTGCGTCACTTTCACCGGAAACAGGCGCCATTGTCTTTACGCTGATCGGTGGCGGCGTGGTTTGTGCGGGCACATCGCTGGTCGATCTGTTTAACCGTTTTTTGTTCAGCGCCAAAATTCTCTTCCTGATTGTGATGCTGGTGCTGCTGGCACCGCATGTTCACAAGATTAACCTGCTCTCCCTCCCGCTGGAGAAAGGTCTGGCGCTTTCGGCCATCCCGGTTATTTTCACCTCCTTCGGTTTTCACGGCAGCGTGCCGAGCATCGTGAGCTATATGAACGGTGATATTCGCAAGCTGCGCCGCGTCTTTGTTATCGGCAGCGCCATTCCGTTGATTGCTTACCTGTTCTGGCAGCTGGTGACGCTGGGCAGTATTGATTCCAATACCTTTATCGGCCTGATGGCAGAGCATTCTGGTCTGAATGGATTCCTGGTTGCCCTGCGTAACGTGGTGGCCTCTTCACACGTGGAGCTGGCGGTACATCTGTTTGCAGACCTGGCGCTGGCAACCTCCTTCCTCGGCGTAGCGCTTGGCCTGTTTGACTATATGGCGGATCTGTTCCAGCGTCGCAATACCGTTGCCGGACGCTTACAGACGGGGGCGATGACCTTCCTGCCGCCGCTGGCCTTCGCGCTCTTTTACCCGCGCGGGTTTGTGATGGCGCTGGGGTATGCTGGCGTGGCGTTATCGGTACTGGCCCTGCTGCTGCCTTCCCTGCTGGCGTGGAAGAGCCGCCAGCAACATCCGCAGCAGGGGTATCGCGTAGCGGGCGGTACGCCAATGCTTTGCGCGGTGTTTGGTTGTGGGGTGGTGATTATTCTGGTGCAGATTTTGATTGCAGCGGGGATGCTGCCGGAAGTGGGATAACTTATTTATACAGGTCCTGAGGTACTGTTCCGTTCACCTTAAGATCAACAGAATATAATTTTTTCACAGCATGTGAACGGGATAAGGGGGCCGCCGCGGCCCCCTTATCAATCCCCGCGGCCCCGCGGAAAATCGGTGCTTCGCACTGCGCTCACCTCCCGACCATCTGCCTGCGGTCGGCTCAACTCGACATCCTGTCTCGATTCGCCTCTGGCCGCCATCCATGGCGTCCAGCCCTTGTCATCTGGTCTCCGGTTCGCCGATTTTAGCGGGGACTCAACACCCGTGCCCCATTCAGGCCACAGTAATTAATGATTTAATGCAGGCAGCAGCTTTTAAACTTCTTCCCACTCCCGCACGGGCACGGATCGTTACGCCCCACCTTCGACCCGTTCACGATCGGCTTTTTCGCTTCCGGCTGCTGCGGGTTAGCCACCCAGTAGTTATACAAACGCAGCGCCGCAGGCTGAATGCTCTCGATGCTGGCCATGTACTCCTCTTCGGTCAGCGCATCCAGCTTCTCGCTGTTCTCTTCCGTCCCGTGCAGGGCAATCACCGCCAGGTCCGCTTCCAGCGCTTCCGACAGGGATGACCAGTCCGTCAGCGCCACGCCGCGCATGTAGCCATAGCACCACTCTTCCACCACGGTATAGCTCTGACCGTCAACGTCGTTATAGCCAAACAGCGGTTCAAACTGATCCGGGTATTCGCTCAAACGCTCGGCAATATCGTTCATGTGCTTAAAGCAGAGATCGATAAAACGGTTCATCTCACGATCGTTTTTCCAGCGCGGAATATATTTCTCACCACCCCAGACCGCCACCAGCCAGGTGTCGGGCTCCACCACAACGGGACCGGAAAGTACTGCGGTAAGCATGCCGTCCAGTTCGGACACGTCAATCACGGATGCATCGTCGTGACCGTAAGAGATTAATGTCTCTTCCAGCCACGCCATCTCGCTTTCATTTAATGGGCCTTCAGCCATTGCTGATACTCCTGATAAAAAAAACGATCCTGACATATATCGCCGCGCGTGCCTATCTGAAGTTTAGGTCTTTATTGCTGCAAAAACGTGCAAATCGTGACCGTTGCACAACTTATGGGCTTTGTTGTTAAGGAGATGTGATCTCCGCTGTAAATTCATCTCATCCCGCAAAGGCGCATAAAACGGCGCTCTATACTCAACGTGTTGTGACCCGGTCAAGGGATTAACCATTCTGGCAACCTTTTTGCTTAATGTTCTGCGCGCTTCGCGGTGCGTGGGATCCTCGCCGTATTAAGCATGAGATTGCTTCTAAAGTGCATTTTGTTCTCGCTCTTGTTTTTGGATTTACGATGCCATCAGGCGTTCGGGTTTATACCTGGTGCAAAAACCTCTTTGCTAAGGAACATAATAATGTCGCTGAAATTTATCAAAACTCCCCTCTCCCTGGTGCTGGCCGGTTGTCTGGTGACGGCCTTTTCCGCGCAGGCCGATATCGTCATCGGCGTGGCCGGGCCGTTCACAGGCCCGAACGCAACCTACGGCGATCAATACTGGCATGGCGCTACGCAGGCGGCGGAAGACATTAACGCCGCCGGTGGGATCAACGGTGAGAAAATCAAACTGGTTCAGGGCGACGACGCCTGCGAGCCCAAACAGGCCGTCGCCGTTGCCAACCGCTTAGTCGATCAGGATAAAGTGAAAGCGGTCGTCGGCCACTTCTGCTCCTCGTCGACCATGCCCGCCTCCGAGGTCTACAGCGATGCCGGGATCCTCTCCATCACCCCCGGCTCAACGAACCCGCTGATTACCGAACGTGGCATGAGCGATATATTTCGCATGTGCGGACGTGACGACCAGCAGGGCCAGGTCGCCAGCGATTTCATTCTTGATAAGCTGAAAGCCAAACGGGTGGTCATCATCCACGATAAAGACACCTACGGTCAGGGGCTGGCGGACGCCACTAAGGCGGCGCTGGCGAAACGCGGCGTGAAGGAGGTGATGTACGAAGGGTTATCCCGCGGGGAGAAAGACTTTAACGCGCTGGTGACCAAAATTGGCGCACAAAAACCGGACGTGGTGTTCTTCGGGGGCTGTCACCCGGAAGCAGGCCCGCTGGTTCGCCAGATGCGTGAACAGGGCGTGCAGGCGAAGTTCTTCTCGGGAGACTGTATCGTCAATGAAGAGATGGTCACCGCCGCCGGTGGGGCGCAGTACACCAACGGTATTTACATGACCTTCGGTAAAGATCCGCGCCAGATCCCGGACGGAAAAGCCGTCATCGAGAAATTCCGCGCTGGTAAATTTGAACCAGAGGGATACACCCTCTACGCCTACGCGTCTGTGCAGGCTATCGCGGCGGCATTCAAGGCCACGAAAGGTACGGATTCCGCAAAAGCCAGTGAGTGGCTGAAGGCCAACCCTGTCGACACGGTGATGGGTAAAAAAGCCTGGGACAGCAAAGGTGACCTCAAAGTCTCTGACTACGTGGTCTACCAGTGGGATGACAAAGGCAAATATAAAGAAGTGCCATAACGGGACGGAATCTGCTCAGCGCCGGCAGGTCTGACTGTCGGCGTAACCCTTTATTCAGGTGCGCGACCATGAGTACATTCTTCCTGCAACAATTAATTAATGGCTTAACGCTGGGTTCGGTCTACGGTCTTATCGCCATCGGCTACACCATGGTGTACGGCATCATCGGTATGATCAATTTCGCCCATGGCGAAGTGTATATGATCTCCGCCTATCTCTCGGCCATTGGCCTGGCCCTGCTGGCGTTTTTTGGACTCCACTCCTTTCCGCTGCTGATCCTGGGGACGCTGGTTTTCACCATCGTGGTCACCGGGGTTTACGGCTGGACGATTGAGCGCATCGCCTATAAGCCGCTACGCAACTCGACGCGTCTGGCACCGCTGATTTCGGCCATCGGGATGTCGTTGATACTGCAAAACTACGTCCAGCTCAGCCAGGGCCCGCGCCAGCAGGGCGTGCCCACCATGCTTGATGGCGTGCTGCGTTTTCACCTCGGCGAAGGGTTTGTCCAGATAACCTATACCAAAGTCTTTATTCTCATCGCCTCGTTCGCGGGCATGCTGGTGCTGACCTGGATTATCAACCGTACCCGCTTAGGACGCATGTGCCGTGCGGTACAGCAGGATCGTAAGATGGCCTCCATCCTGGGTATCAACACCGACAGAATTATTTCGCTGGTGTTTGTTATCGGCGCAGCCATGGCCGGGCTGGCGGGCGTGCTAATCACCATGAATTACGGCACCTTTGATTTTTACGTCGGGTTTGTTATCGGCATCAAGGCCTTTACGGCGGCGGTGCTGGGCGGCATCGGCTCTCTGCCCGGTGCGATGCTTGGCGGGCTGATTCTGGGCGTCGCAGAGGCGCAATTCTCCGGGATGGTGAACTCGGATTATAAAGACGTGTTCTCGTTTGGATTGTTGGTCTTAATTCTGATCTTCCGTCCTCAGGGGCTGCTGGGCCGCCCTGTCGTGGCTAAAGTGTAAGGAACAACGCGATGACCTCTGACGGTTTTTCCCTGAAGCGCTGCATTCTGGACTCGATTTTTTCCGGAATGATCGCCCTGATTATTTTCGGCCCGATTGCGGGCGTGATACTGGATGGTTACAGCTTTACCTTTGACGGCCAGCGGCTGGCGTGGATTGTAGGCACGGTGATGGTGGGACGCTTTTTACTGAGCGCCTTTTCAGCTACGGCGGCCGGAAGACGTTTACAGGCACGGTTTGAATCCGACAATGCGGGGGTGTATGTCCGGCCGCCGGCGTATAAAAGCCGCATGCGCTGGATCATTCCGCTGATTGTCACGCTGGCGATCTGCTTCCCGTTTGTGGCCACTAAATACGTTCTGACGGTTGCCATTCTCGGACTGATCTACGTCCTGCTCGGTCTTGGGCTGAACATTGTTGTTGGCCTGGCAGGGCTGCTGGATCTGGGTTATGTCGCCTTCTATGCCATCGGCGCTTACGGGCTAGCGCTCGGGTATCAGTATCTGGGGCTTGGGTTCTGGAGCATGCTGCCGCTGGCGGCGCTAATGGCCGCGGGCGCGGGCGCCCTGCTCGGCTTTCCGGTGCTGCGCATGCACGGGGATTATCTCGCCATCGTCACGCTCGGGTTTGGCGAGATCATCCGCCTGGTGCTGAACAACTGGCTCACCTTCACCGGCGGGCCTAACGGCGTTTCAGCCCCTGCCCCGACCTTTTTTGGCCTGGAGTTTGGCCGACGCGCCAAAGAAGGCGGCGTCCCCTTCCACGAGTTCTTCGGCCTGACCTATAACCCCAACTTGAAGTTTATCTTCATCTATGCGGTGCTGTTCCTGGTAGTCATGCTGGTGCTGTACATTAAACACCGGCTGACCCGAATGCCCATTGGACGGGCGTGGGAAGCGCTCCGTGAGGATGAGATTGCCTGCCGTTCAATGGGGCTGAATCACGTTCTGGTCAAACTCTCGGCCTTCACCCTGGGCGCATCGACGGCAGGTATCGCCGGAGTGTTTTTTGCCACCTACCAGGGATTTGTTAACCCGACCTCTTTCACCTTTTTTGAATCGGCCCTGATCCTCGCCATTGTGGTCCTGGGCGGGATGGGCTCCACCGTCGGCGTCGTACTGGCCGCCTTTGTGCTGACCGTCACGCCGGAACTGCTGCGCAGCTTTGCGGAATATCGCGTGCTGCTGTTTGGCATGCTGATGGTGGTGATGATGATCTGGCGTCCTCGCGGTCTGATCCGCATCAACCGCAGCGGATTTGCCGTGCGTAAAGGAGTGGCGCCATGAACGCAACGATTTTACGTGTAGAACATCTGATGATGCACTTCGGCGGGATCAAGGCCTTAAACGACGTCAATCTTGAGGTGCAACGCGGCTCCATTACCGCACTCATTGGGCCTAACGGCGCGGGAAAAACGACCGTCTTTAACTGCCTGACCGGTTTCTACCGGGCCTCCGGCGGCAACATTCTGTTCAATGCACGAAATAAAACCACCAATGTCATTCAGGTGCTCGGCCAGAAATTCCAGCCGGGCGACTGGCTCAACCCGGCGCAGCTTGGTCAACGCCTGTTCTATAAGATGTTTGGCGGCACGCATCTGGTGAACCGCGCGGGTCTTGCGCGCACGTTTCAGAACATCCGCCTGTTCCGCGAGATGTCCGTTGTGGAAAACCTGCTGGTGGCACAGCACATGCGCGTCAACCGCAATCTGCTGGCGGGGGTGCTGAACACCCCTGCGTATCGTCGCTCAGAGAACGATGCGCTGGACCGGGCGTTTTACTGGCTGGAGGTGGTGGATCTGGTGGATTGCGCGAACCGTCTGGCCGGGGAAATGTCCTATGGCCAGCAACGACGCCTCGAAATCGCCCGCGCCATGTGTACCGGCCCGGAGATGATTTGTCTCGATGAACCTGCTGCCGGCCTGAACCCGGTGGAAACGCACAAGCTGAGTGAGATCATCCGGTTCCTGCGCGACCACCATGACATCACGGTTTTGCTGATCGAGCATGATATGGGGATGGTGATGGGCATTTCAGATGACATCATTGTGCTCGATCATGGCGATGTGATTGCCAGAGGTAAACCGGCTGAGATCCAGCACAATGAAAAAGTGATTGCCGCGTATCTGGGCACCGACGAAAGCGAGGTAAATCTGTGAGCGAACCGATGCTTCAGTTTCAGGATGTGGATGTTTTCTACGGGGTGATCCAGGCGTTGAAGCAGGTTTCGCTTGAGGTTAACAAACGGGAAACTGTGGCCCTGATTGGCGCTAACGGCGCGGGGAAGTCAACATTACTGATGTCTGTCTTTGGTCAGCCCCGGATCCGCAACGGGCAGATCCTCTTCTGCGGCGAGGATATCAGCCACAAATCCACCCACTATGTTGCCACCGGTGGCATCGCGCAGGCACCTGAGGGACGACGCATTTTCCCGGATATGTCTGTAGAAGAGAACCTGCTGATGGGGACAATCCCCGTCGGCAATCAGCATGCAGCGGAAGATATGCAAAGCATGTTCGACCTCTTCCCCCGCCTCAAGGAGCGACGTAACCAGCGGGCGATGACGCTCTCCGGCGGTGAACAGCAGATGCTGGCTATCGCCCGCGCGCTGATGAGCCGTCCTAAACTTCTGCTGCTGGATGAACCCAGCCTCGGCCTCGCGCCAATCGTGGTTAAACAGATTTTCCAGACGCTGCGCGAACTGGCCCGTAACGGAATGACGATTTTTCTGGTCGAGCAGAATGCGCACCACGCGCTGAAGTTGTCCGACCGCGGCTATGTGATGGTTAACGGCCAGATTCGGTTAAGCGGCAGCGGCGAGGCGTTGCTGAAGGATCCGGAGGTGAGGAAGGCGTATCTGGGGGGCGTGTGAAACGAAAAAGTTATAGTGAGAAAAACTCACAGTGATTGTCATTATTAATCGTTTTTCAAAAACGCACGCCTTCCAATATTATCCTCTCGACCTACCCTGACGGTGGGCCAATTAAAACATTCAGGCGCAAACTGAATAGTCATAATGAGAGGAACCGGGGCAAACATGACACTTGATGCTTTATTTCAGTTAATGAAAATTATATCGCCATCTGAAACTCCATCAGATGGCGATTTAGCGAATTTTATGACCCTGCTTATCTCCACCAAAAATCATTCTGACGCCCTGTTACCGTTTTCGCAGCGCGCGTATATGCTTTCAGTTGCCTATCGCGATCCCCAAAAAGCAGCTGCGTTGCTTTCATCCTGCCAGCCCGAAGCAGGCAACCCTCTCCCGCTGCTCAACTTCTCTGGCTGGCCGGACGTGCGTTATGCCACCTCTGGTGAATTACAGACGCAGGAGTCTGAGGACTATTTTCACAAGATTTCGTCTGCCGCCACGCTATTACGTGCGGCAATCATTGACGCTGAACAGCAGAAAAACACGCCAGCATTTTATATTCTGGATAAGGTGCTCAACCTGAACAGCGCTCTGCCAGAACGTTATAAAAAGATGGCAAATATATCTTATTCATAACGGTATTAATAAATCCGACTGTCATCGTATGCCAGATAATCGATATCCAGCGCCGGAACGACCGGGGTATGGTTTTGCAGCCAGGCCAGAAGATGCTGAATGCTCTCTCTTTTGAGTGAATTTTTTGGCCAGACGAGGTAGTAGCCATCCCCCGTCGCGATAGCTTCCCTGAAAGGCAGGCCCAGCAGGCCACTTTTCAGGGCATCAAGCGTGAGATGCAGGTCGGCGATAGCGATGCCGTGCCCGTTCATCGCGGCAATACTTCCCTGTTCAAGGGTATCGAACACCATACCGCTGCTCATATCGAGCCCCGGGAACAATCCTGTTCTTCGCAGCCAGCGCCGCCAGTCACGTCTGTCCGGTGAAGGATGGATCAGATCGCATTGCGGAAGCCGCTGCCGGGCCGGTTCGATAAGCGATGGAGTACAAACCGGGATAAGCCATTCATGAAATAGCAGTTGGCTTTCCGTTGTGTCACCAAAACGCCCATTGCCGAGAAGAATGGCGCAATCGTAGGGCTCAAGATTGAAATCAACGGTGTCAATGTCCATCCAGACGCTGGCAATCTCAACCTGTGGTTTTGCATGGTTGTTGCGAAAAGATCGCAGCACGTCGAGAAGCCATCTCATGGTCAGGGTGCTGGGCGCTTTTAACCGCAGCAGGTGGTTTTCACTGCGAAATGCCCGGCAGGCCCATTCAATGCTCGTGAAGCTTTCGTTCAGCTGCCCGGCAAGCACTCGCCCGGCTTCAGTGACCTCCACGCGAGGACCTTGCCTTTTGAAAAGCTCGCAGTCGAACCACAGTTCAAGGGTACGAACATGTCTGCTGACCGCGCCCGGCGTAATATTGAGCGTTTCAGCGGCTTTACTGAAGGAGTTCAACCGCGCAGCAACTTCAAACGCACGCAGTGCATACAATGGCGGTAAAGACATAGCGTCCCTTAAATGAGGTGATGGCATGGGGAATCAGGATCGCAAACCTGCAAATCTTCACACTGCAAATCGCGCCCGCTACACGATAGCATAATGGGTATCTGTTTAATTCCGTTGAAAAGGATCGTTGTTTTATTACGTGAGGGTCAGAAATGAAGGTTGTTGATTAGCAGAATGGCAGGCACAAAAAAACCACCTTTCGGTGGTTTCACGACACTGCTTATTGCTTTGATTATTCTGCTTTTTCCCATGGTAGCCGGAGTGGGACTTGAACCCACACAGCGCGAACGCCGAGGGATTTTAAATCCCTTGTGTCTACCGATTCCACCATCCGGCCAGGGAAGAAAGTGGAGGCGCGTTCCGGAGTCGAACCGGACTAGACGGATTTGCAATCCGCTACATAACCGCTTTGCTAACGCGCCTTAAATCTGTTGTCTTTCGACCTGCACCCGCAAGCTGCCGATGCATTAATCTGGAGCGGGAAACGAGACTCGAACTCGCGACCCCGACCTTGGCAAGGTCGTGCTCTACCAACTGAGCTATTCCCGCATGTCATCAAGTAACTATTTAACTACTTCCTAACCACTTGATTTCATTGTCGTCCGGCTAACTGTGCCGCCGTTCGATGCGTTGCATTCTACTGATATGACGTTTTGAGTCAACGTTATTTTTTGCATCTCAGGATCGTTTGCTGAAAATTAAGCCGAAACGATCACTGTTCAAGCAAATCACCGCGCGCAGCGTTCAAATATTGCAGCATTGACCACAGCGTCAGCACCGCCGCAACCCACAGCAGACCAATGCCGGCCCACTCTACCCAGGCATTCGGACGCCACAGCATCCATACCAGCGCCGCCATCTGTGCGGTGGTTTTAACTTTACCGATCCAGGACACCGCCACGCTACTGCGTTTACCCAGCTCCGCCATCCACTCGCGCAGGGCAGAGATAATAATCTCACGGCCAATCATGGTCGCGGCAGGCAGCGTTACCCACCAGGTATGATAATGTTCCGCCACCAGCACCATCGCGATTGCCACCATCACCTTATCCGCAACCGGATCGAGGAACGCGCCAAAGCGGGTACTCTGGTTCCAGCGACGCGCCAGATAACCGTCAAACCAGTCCGTCACGGCAGCGATCAGGAAAATAAGCGCACAGGCAAAAGGCGCCCAGACGACCGGCAGGTAAAATGCCAGGACGAAGAACGGAATGAGCACAACGCGAAAAAGAGTGAGCAACGTAGGGATATTAAATCGCATGATGACGGTAACTGTCTGTTGTCAGTAAAATTTAGCTCTATGTTGCTACAGAGCCCTCAATGTTTCAACGAGTAGTAGATCTTTTCTGCCAGCCCTTGCGAAATACCCGGCACTTTTGCAATTTCGTCCATACTGGCGTTGAGTAATCCTTGCAATCCGCCCATATACTTCAACAGCATCTGGCGACGTTTTGGCCCGACGCCTTCAATCGTCTCAAGGGTACTGGTATTTTTCACTTTCGCCCGTTTTTTACGGTGCCCACTGATGGCATGATCGTGCGACTCATCGCGGATATGCTGGATCACATGCAGCGCAGGGGAATCCGGCGGCAGGCTAAAGCCCTCGCCTTCCGGCTCAAAGAACAGCGTTTCCAGGCCAGCCTTACGATCTGCCCCTTTCGCTACCCCTAGCAGCAGCGGATGGTTCTTATCCCACTCCACGTCGAGCGATTCAAATACCGCCTTCGCCTGCCCCAACTGCCCTTTCCCGCCGTCGATAAGGATAACGTCCGGGATTTTGCTCTCTTCAATCGCTTTACCATAGCGACGGCGCAGCACCTGGTTCATGGCGGCATAATCGTCACCGGGCGTAATGCCGGTGATGTTATAGCGACGATACTCTGCCCGCAGCGGACCGTTGGCATCAAAGACCACACACGACGCCACGGTCTGCTCACCCATCGTATGGCTGATGTCGAAGCATTCCATGCGTTTCACTTCCGGCAGCTTAAGCAGCGTAGCAAGCGCGGTTAAACGCTGGCTGACGGTCGACTGCTGGGACAGTTTGGTGGTCAGCGCCGTGGCGGCATTGGTTCGCGCCAGCTTCAGATAACGCGCGCGATCGCCGCGCGGTTTCGTCTGAACATTCACCCGGCGGCCTGCCAGCTCTGAAAGCGACTCCGCCAGCAGGGTTTTATCATCGAGCGTGAAGTCGAGCAGGATCTCCGAGGGCAGCGTACGCATCTGGCTGCCCTGCAAATAAAACTGGCCGACGAAGGTCTCCACCACTTCACCCAGCTCAGTGCCGCCCGGCACTTTCGGGAAGTAGCTGCGGCTGCCGAGCACTTTGCCCTGACGAATAAAAAGCACATGAACGCAGGCCAGACCGGCGTCAAAGGCTACGCCGATAACATCGAGGTCGTCGCCCGTATTGGAAACAAACTGCTTCTCGGTCACCCTGCGCACCGCCTGAATCTGGTCGCGGATGCGTGCGGCCTCCTCAAATTCCAGCGCCGTGCTGGCTTTTTCCATACGGGCAATCAGTTGCGTCAGCACCTGATCGTCTTTCCCGGCTAAAAACAGGCGGACATATTCCACCTGCTGCGCGTACTCTTCTTCGCTCACCAGCCCTTCAACGCACGGCCCCAGGCAGCGGCCAATCTGATATTGCAGGCATGGCCGGGAGCGGTTGCGATAAACGCTATTTTCGCACTGGCGAACAGGAAAGATTTTTTGCAAAAGCGCCAGCGTTTCCCGCACGGCATAACCGTTCGGGAACGGGCCGAAATATTCACCTTTCGCATGCTTAGCGCCACGATGCATCGCCAGCCGCGGGTGCGTGTCGCCGCTCAGGAAGATAAACGGATAGGATTTGTCATCGCGCAGCAGAACGTTGTAGCGCGGCTGATACAACTTAATGTAGTTGTGCTCAAGGAGCAGCGCTTCCGTTTCCGTATGCGTTACGGTGACATCAATGTTGTGTATAAGTGCGACCAGCGCTTCGGTTTTACGAGAGGCAAGGTTGCTGCGGAAATAGCTGGAAAGGCGTTTCTTCAGATCTTTCGCCTTACCGACATAGATAACCGTACCGCCAGCATCGTACATACGGTAGACGCCTGGCTGGCTGGTGACGGTTTTCAGAAATGCTTTTGAATCGAACGCTTCACTCACTGACTTATTAACGACTCCGCATTGCACAAACCATGGCGAATGGCCAGGTGAGTCAGTTCGACATCACCGTGAATGTTCAGTTTACTGAACATTCGATAGCGATAGCTGTTGACCGTTTTCGGGCTGAGATTCAGCTGCTCTGAGATCTCATTCACCTTCTGACCTTTAGTGATCATCAGCATAATCTGCAATTCGCGCTCAGACAAACTGGCAAACGGAGATTCCGTTTTTTCCGGTTCAATCTGACTCAGAGCCATCTGTTGAGCAATATCAGAAGCGATGTAGCGCTGCCCGGCGTGTACGGTGCGGATCGCATTGACGACTTCCTGCGGCGCGGCGCCTTTACTGAGATACCCGGCAGCACCCGCCTGCATAACCCTGGCAGGCAGCGGATTTTCGGTATGGACGGTCAGCATGATAACTTTGGTATCAACAAACATGCGCGCGATTTTGCGCGTGGCTTCAAGCCCGCCAATACCGGGCATGTTCATATCCATCAGCACCACGTCTGCGGAGTTAGCGCGACACCATTTAACGGCATCTTCGCCACAGCACGCCTCGCCGGCAACTTTAATACCCTTTATATCTTCAAGAATGCGTCGTATCCCTGCGCGCACCAGTTCGTGGTCATCAACAAGAAGGACGTTGATCAAAGGAAATGTCTCCAGAATAGGGATAACGCTACTGACTGCTAATTGGGTTTATATTAACGGTTTTCCATGCAAGATTAAAACGCTAAAAAATCGGCTATTCGATTCTGGTCTCGTTTTTGGAAATTAAGCTGTACAGTAAGTGGAAAGAAAACCCTTGCCCGCTGGGCTTTTACCTCTATTTTAAAGCATCGACATTCGAAAAGTTACTAAAACAGTTGTTAACTCAAACGAAAAAGAGCGCGCGATTTTTTGTAACAACAATTAACGAATGGCGAACCGGGGATAAACATTTAATTGTCGCTAACATATTGGACAGAGTACCTTCATAATCCGCGCCGCCCAATAATCACTGCGCGATAAGTATAAAAAACAACCACTGCATTTTTTGCCGTAGCTTGTGGTATACTCCGCCGCCTTAACTTTCATCGTCGCGCTCATGCGCTGTTTTATAATGAGGAAAATAAATGAG
This sequence comes from Enterobacter sp. BIDMC93, assembly GCF_001037805.1. Classification (NCBI taxonomy): domain Bacteria; kingdom Pseudomonadati; phylum Pseudomonadota; class Gammaproteobacteria; order Enterobacterales; family Enterobacteriaceae; genus Enterobacter; species Enterobacter sp. BIDMC93. The sequence goes on along the minus strand of NZ_KQ089962.1, from coordinate 2,290,732 downwards.
CACACCTGAATTTGCCACTGCCGAGAATAACCAGGAACTGGCACAGGAAGTAAACTGCCTGAAGTCGCTGCTGACGCTTATGCTACAAGCGATGGGCCAGGCTGATGCTGGTCGTGTGATCATTAAAATGGAAAAACAGATCGCGCAGATGGAAGACCAGGCGGAATCCGCTGTTTTTGCCAATACGGTTAAGCAAATTAAACAAGCCTACCGCCAGTAACAAAAACGGCTGGATGCAAAGCATTCAGCCGTTTTCTCGTCTGACACGCAGAACGTGATATCAGTCAGATAAGCCCCGTCGCCGCGGCATAACACGCTATCTGGATCTTATTCGGTGCGTTGAATTTCTTCTGCATATTCTTTTGATGGAAATTGACGGTATTTTCCGAGATGGAGAGAATGATGGCGATTTCTGCCGACGTCTTCCCTTCTGCGGTCCACTTCAGAATTTCCCGCTCACGCTTGCTGAATTTCATTTCAGGCGGCATCACCGTCTCATGTTCAAAGCGTAACAGTGTGGTGAGCGCCATCTGGACGAGCATTTGTAAACGCAGCTCAACTTCTTCACTGGATATCGAGTGTGCCTGTAAGCTGGTACATGACACGGAGAGGAAACCGAGCGCATGATTTGGCATCATCAGACACTGCGTTATTCCCTTGCGTAATCCGTGGTCCCGCGCGCCGTCCCATAATTGCTGGGCATCCGTGAATAATTCATCCGTCCAGGGCAAATGTCCCTGAATGAAATTCTCGGGCTTCAGCACCGGGTCAATGGCGAAATAATTCTCGGACTGATATTGCGCCATCCATTGTTGCGGATAACTGGAATGGACGGAGGTTCGCGGGCGGGTAAATGGCACAGGGTGTCGAACACAAAGCGCATAATAATCGAATTCAAGCGCCTGCGTTTGTCGCTGAAGTTCCTGATATACCTCTTCGGCACAGGTCATTTCCTGAAACCGGAGGAAGCATTCCCGTCGCCAGGTGAAAAAGTCTATATCCCTCATACTTACTGAATGAAGCCTCTGATAAAGATAATCATTATTATGGTGAATATAACCTAACACATAAAGCATGATTATTTATATAAAATATCGGCCACAGGCAGATTATCTTTAATTTGGCGATGGCTTATCCACATCAGGCGGAATAAAAAAGCAACAGAACGGAGTTTAAGGGAGGATAATTTGCTCCAGAAGCGGCATCTGGAGCAAATTGAACGCTAAAATGCTACTGCATTAAGAATTTTTCAAGGAACTGACGGGTTCGGGGCTGCTGCGGATTGGCAAACAGCGCTTTAGCCGGCCCCTGCTCAACTATTCTCCCCTGATCCATGAAAATAGCCCGATCGGCAACGTCGCGAGCGAAGCTCATTTCATGCGTCACAATCACCATCGTGCGTTTCTCCTGCGCCAGCTGTCGGATCGTGTTCAGTACTTCCCCGACCAGCTCAGGATCGAGCGCGGATGTGGGTTCGTCAAACAGGATCACATCCGGGCGCATCGCCAGCGCGCGCGCAATGGCGACACGCTGCTGCTGCCCGCCAGATAAGCGACGCGGATAGCTCGTCTCCTTCCCTGCCAGCCCAACCTTCGCCAGCAGCTCGCGGGCGCGGACCGTCGCGTCTTCCTTAGGTTCCCCCTTGACGATGACCGGCCCTTCAATAATGTTTTCCAGCACCGTGCGGTGCGGAAAGAGATTAAAGCTCTGGAACACGAAGCCGACATGCTGGCGCAGGCGGCGAATCAGCCCTTTTTGCTGGCTGATGGGTTTCCCGGTATCAATGGTGATATCACCCACGCGGATCGTCCCGCCTTCGGGCTGCTCCAGTAAATTGATGCTGCGCAGCAGCGTGGTTTTGCCTGATCCGCTCGGGCCGATAATGGCCACCACTTCGCCCTGCTCAACTTCAAGGTCAATGCCATGCAGCACCGTTTGTCCATGGAATTTTTTCACCAGGTTTTTAACGTCAATTGCACTCATTTTGGATCACGCTCCTGGCGGTTAAGCTGGTTTTCAAAATAGTTTTGCAGAGCGGACAGCACCGTCGCCATCACCCAGTAAATCAGAGAGGCCGCCAGATACATGGTAAACACTTCCAGCGTGCGCGAGGTGATCAGCTGCGCCTGACGGAACAGCTCCGGCACCTGAATGGTCGCCGCAAGCGAGGTGTCTTTCACCAGGCTGATAAAGCTGTTGCTCAGCGGCGGCAGCGCCACGCGCGCCGCCTGGGGCAGGATCGCCCGGCGCAGCGTCTGCCACGGGGTCATCCCGATACTGGCCGCCGCTTCCCACTGTCCTTTATCGATGGAGGAGATCGCCGCACGCAGCGTTTCAGAGGTGTACGCCGCGGTATTCAGCGACAGGCCTATCATCGCCGCCGGGATCGGATCCAGCTCAATACCGAACTGTGGCAGACCGTAGTAAATCATAAACAGCTGGGCGATAAGCGGCGTTCCGCGGAACACGGAGATGTAAAACCGCGCCAGCCACCGCACCGGCCAGATGTTCGACATGCGCATCAGTGCCAGCACAAACCCGAGCACCAGCCCGAAGAACATCCCGCCGATACTGAGCTGTAAAGTAAACACCGCGCCCTTAAGCAAGAACGGCAGCGAATCAATAACCAGTTGAATACTTTCTTGCATTATTATTTTTCTACCTGATTTTTAGACATGAGGATGATAGGCAAACAGCGCAGGCGCTCCGCCAGTATGAACAAACAAAATGGGTCCTTCATCCTTAAAGCGCTTGCGGGCGATGCCGTCGATCAGGCCCGCCATTGCCTTGCCGGTATAGACCGGGTCGAGCAGAATACCTTCGAGACGGGCCAGCAGCTTAACCGCCTCCATCCCTTCATCATTGGGGGTGCCATAGCCCGGCGCGAAATAGTCATCCCACAGCACTATTTCCGCCTTCGCCTGAAGCGCAAGCTGTTCAGCCACCGCCTGTTGCAGGGTGACGACTTTCGGCTTCTGGTCCGCAACGCTTCTGGAAACGGTCACGCCAATCAGCTCGACGTCTGGCATCAGCTGCTCAAGCCCGACCGCTAAACCGGCATGGGTTCCCGCACTGCCGGACGCCACCACCACCGAGGATAAACTTACCGCGCCTTCGCACTGCTGAGCGAATTCCAGCGCGCTCTCAACATAGCCGAGGGCACCCAGCGCATTCGAGCCGCCAACCGGGATCACGTACGGACGAAAACCCTGCGCTTCCAGACGCGTCGCCAGCTCGTCGAGCTGTGCAGCCGGGTCGGTCAACGCGTCGACCATTTCAACCTGCACGTTGAACAGATCCAGCAGCAGACGGTTACCGTTAGTCAGGTAATTCTCTGCCTGCGTGCCGATCGGATTCTCCAGCAGGGCTACGCAGTGGAGTCCCAGCTTCGCCGCCACTGCCGCCGTCTGGCGAACGTGGTTAGACTGAATTGCCCCGGCGGTGATCAGCGTGTCCGCGCCTTCGCGCAGGGCATCGGCGGCGAGAAATTCCAGCTTGCGCAGCTTATTTCCGCCCATCGCCATGGGCGTCACATCGTCACGCTTAATGAATATATCGCGCCCCAGGTAGTCAGAAAATCGCGGCAGATACTCCAGCGGCGTGGGTGCGCCGATAAATTCCAGACGGGGAAAGCGCGTTAAATTCTGTAGTGACATGGTTCCTCCGGTCACGCAAACAATTGTTATTTCATTATGCACGCAGACGCGCGAGAAATAAAAAAGGCGCTTTTAAAAGCGCCTTTTTTTGTCAGTCAGAGACTTATTTCGTCACGTCTGCGCCGAACCACTTCTCAGAAAGCGCCTTCAGGCTGCCGTCTTTCTGCATCTCAGCAATGGCGCCGTCGATGGCTTTCAGCAGATCCTCGTTACCTTTACGCACCGCCACGCCGGACTCCTGACGGGAGAACGCATCACCCGCGACAGCCAGGGTATTGTTGGTTTTCTTCACCAGATCCAGCGCTGCCAGGCGGTCAACCAGAATGGCGTCAATACGGCCTACGCGTAGATCCTGGTATTTCGTCGGGTCATCATCGTAGGTACGGATGTCCACGCCCTGCACGTTCTGGCGCAGCCACTCTTCGTAGTTGGTGCCCAGACCGACGCCGACTTTCTTACCTTTCAGGTCCGCTGCGGACTTGATGCTGCCTTCGTTACCTTTCTTCACCAGCGCCTGAATACCGGACACGGTGTACGGCGTGGAGAAGTCATACTTCTTCTTACGCTCGTCAGAAATGGTTACCTGGTTAATCACCACGTCAATACGTTTGGAATCCAGTGACGCCAACATCCCGTCCCATTTGGTGGGTTTCAGGGAGGCTTTAACGCCGAGGTGTTTTGCCAGCTCCTGCGCAAACTCCACTTCAAAACCGGTCAGTTTACCGTCGTCGCCCTGGAAGCTGAACGGAGGATAGGTTCCTTCCAGCCCAACCAGCAGCGTGCCGCGCTCTTTAACTTTGTTGAGCAGATTCTCTGCCGCGAACGTTTTCACACTCATCCCCGCGACCAGCGCAACGGCCATCATCCCCATCAGCGCCTGACGACCCAGAAGTGCTAATTTCATAAGTACCCCGATACAGTGGAATTTTTGAGTAGTGTAGAGAAATCGCCTGCAACGTCAAAGGCGGCTGCGCTACATCTTATTCTTTTTTAATATATATCAGAAGTTGTTCCGGCGCGGACTTTCTGCTTTATGACGCCCGGCATCTGGACTTTATATTGCGCGTACTTTCGCAGCGCGATGCGGTAATTATTGGTACTGGTGGCGGGCAACCAGGGTTCCAGATTTTCATCCAGGTATCCGGTCGTCAGCAGATCGCGGGAGATATTTTGCATGGTCAAATGCTGACCCAGGCGGCGCAGGCGAACCACGTATTCACGCACGGTGCCGTGACTCATCTCCGTTTGTTCAAACAGGAATTGCTTGAAGCCGATAATATCGAAGAAGTCGCTTTGCTCTTTGCAATGGAGATCGCCACAGAAACGGCAAAGCGCTACCCACTCTTTTTGCTCTTCAAGCCAGGCGGCTTCATCCATCAGCGTGTCGAGGCGGGAAATCGCAATCTTATTCACGATTTCACCGCGACGAACCAGCGTGATGCGGTCGAGTAATTTTTTACAGTGGGCGCAATGCGTCTGGCTGTGTTTAAAGTCTTTCAGGTAGCGGCTTAAAGGCCGTCTTTTAGATTGCTGCACCGTCATGATAACTCCTGGTTGTCAATACGTTGTGCGGCATTTCCAAGGCGAATAACTCACCTATAACTTACCCAGTTTTGTGCGCAGGCGTTTAATGGCCTGGCTGTGCAGCTGGCTCACCCGTGACTCGCCCACCTCCAGCACGGCGCCAATCTCTTTGAGATTGAGCTCTTCCTGGTAATAGAGGGTTAACACCAGTTGCTCACGTTCCGGTAAAGCTTCAATCGCTTCCATCACGCGCTGGCGTAAATTCCCTTCCAGTAAATGGTGTAACGGGTTTTCTTGCTGGTGTTCATCGGTCACCAGCTCGATGCTATCGCCATGCTCTTCGCGCCACTCATCATAAGAGAAGAGTTGGCTGTTATTGGTATCGAGCAACATCTGGCGATACTCTTCAACAGGAATGCCCAGACGCTCCGCTACTTCGGTTTCCGTCGCGTTGCGCCCCAGCTCCTGTTCCAGCTGCCCCATCGCATGCGCCACTTCGCGCGCGTTGCGGCGAACGCTGCGCGGCACCCAGTCGCGGCTGCGCAGCTCGTCCAGCATCGCACCACGAATACGCTGCACTGCGTAAGTCGTAAATGCCGTTCCTTGCAGAGCGTCGTACCGGTCAACTGCATTCAATAACCCGATACCGCCCGCCTGTAGCAGATCGTCCAGTTCCACGCTCGCCGGCAAACGCACCTGGAGGCGCAATGCTTCGTGACGCACCAGCGGAACATAACGCTGCCACAGCGAGTGTTTATCCATTACACCTTCAGCGGTATAGAGTGAATTCACGATAAACAGCCCTGCGTTAGTTGAGTTATCGGCATGATTATCCGATTCTGGAGGGGTTTTAATCGGGTGAATAGTGGGTGAAATGAGGGGTTATTTGGGGGGTTACGCGTAAATGCGGACAGAAAAAACCCCGCCGAAGCGGGGTTTGAGCTTAATCAGGCGATTAGCCTTGCAGCAGAGACAGAACCTGCTGAGGAACCTGGTTAGCTTTGGCCAACACGGAGTTACCGGCCTGCTGAACGATTTGCGCTTTAGACATGTTGGACACTTCGGTCGCATAGTCGGCGTCCTGAATACGGGACTGCGCTTCAGACAGGTTGGTGGTGGTGTTGTTCAGGTTGGTTACAGCAGAATCCAGACGGTTCTGGATAGCACCCAGTGAAGAACGGAATTTGTCTACGCTTGAAATCGCATCATCAAGCGCTGCCAGAGGATTGCTGGTAGACGTTTTGATTGCAGACAGAGTTTGAGTCTGGAGATTAGCACCGCCAAGGTCAGAGGATTTGTAAGTTTTGGCATTTTCGCCTGAACCTACGGTTACCACTTCGGTCAGGCCGTTAGTCCCGCCCAATGTTACATTAGCGCCTGTTACAGCGGCACCGTCTGCATCGGTATAGTTGATAGTTTTTGCTGTTACAACGCCGTTGGTGACATCAGCTGCATAGAGTTTGTTGTCAGTGCCTTTTAATGCATAAGCTTTATCGCCCGCAGCATTGGTCACTTGATACAGTTTTGCACCTGGGATGGCAGCGACAGAGGCATCGGTCATGTCGATAGCTTTGTCTACAGTAACTTTGGTCAGCGCAACATCATCTGATTTAACAGAAGTTTGGTCTGCGACTTTGGAACCCAGAGTCACTGCACCAGAGGCGTTGTCGATGCTAACTGAGTAATAACCATTTTTGGTTGCATCAGTAGTTGCACCTGTTACTTTTGCAAAATAACTACCGTCTTCACCTTTTACGATAGTAGCAGTAGTGTTACCCGTTTCTAAACCATCGACAGCAGTATTAAACGCAGTGGTGTTTAATGTCACATCGGTAGGAACGGTAGTCAGCTCTTTACCAGTTGAAACATTTGCAGTCTGAATGTTAAGACCCTTAAGACCCAGGGTAGAAGAGTCGATTTTTTTCAGGTCGATTTCGATAGTTTGGCCATCGTTAGCGCCAACCTGAATTTTCATTGAACCGTCTTTAGCCAGCACGTTCACGCCGTTGAACTGAGTCTGTTCAGATACACGGTCAATTTCATCCAGACGAGATGTAATTTCGTCCTGAATAGATGCCAGGTCAGAATCGGAGTTGGTGCCTGTGGAAGCCTGCACAGACAGCTCACGGATACGCTGCAAGTTATTGTTGATTTCAGACAGAGCACCTTCAGTGGTCTGCGCAACAGAGATACCATCATTAGCGTTACGTGCAGCCTGAGTCAGGCCTTTGATGTTAGAGGTGAAGCGGTTAGCAATCGCCTGGCCCGCAGCGTCATCTTTTGCGCTGTTGATACGCAGACCGGATGACAGACGCTCAATGGCGGTAGACATTGAAGACTGGTTCTTGTTGATGTTGTTCTGAGTGATCAGCGAGAGGCTGTTGGTATTAATGACTTGTGCCATGATTACGTTTCCTGTTGTTCATCAAATCTGTGGGTTAGATTTGGGTTTCCACCCTTCGGCTTCATCGCCGTCAATGGTGTTATCGTCTGGTCCAAAACAACCTTTAGATTTTTTTTCAGGATCGCGTCATTTTTTTTAGCCACAGAAATACTCTTCTCTATTAGCGTTATTCTCGCCATTAAAAAAAAGAACATAACCGTAAACTTTCTTGAGTTGAGGCCGATAACCCCACTATTCGTTCTACGTGTCGTTACATTAAGGAATAAATATGGCAAGTATTTCTACGTTGGGAGTCGGTTCAGGTTTGCAGTTAGGTGACATTCTGGACAGTCTGACCGCTGCACAAAAAGCACAGCTGGCGCCGATCTCTAAGCAGCAAACTTCCTATACAGCAAAACTTAGTGCCTACGGCACGCTGAAAAGTGCACTGGAATCCTTCCAGACGGCAAATACTGCACTTAGCAAAGCCGATCTGTTTACAGCGACTACCACCGCCAGCAGCAGCACAGCCTTCAGTGCCACAACCACCGGCAGCGCGATTGCGGGTAAATACACCATTAACGTATCGCAGCTGGCGCAGGCGCAAACCCTGACAACAGCAAAAACGCAAAGCGATAATAAAACGGCGATTGCGACAGCAGACAGCACCATCACCATTCAGCAAGGTGGTGACAAGAAACCTGTCACCATTAATATCAGTGCAGAAAACAGTTCTCTAACGGGTATCCGAGATGCAATCAACAAAGCGGATGCCGGCGTAAGTGCCAGCATTATTAACGTCGGAAATGGTGAGTATCGTCTGTCCATTACGTCGAAAGATACCGGTAAAGACAATGCCATGACCATTAGTGTCAGCGGTGATACGGCACTTGAGTCCTTCATGGGCTACAACGGTAATAGCGCAGACACCGCTAACGGTATGCTGGAAAGCGTTACGGCTCAAAATGCGCTGTTGAAAGTTAATAACGTTGATATTGAAAACAGCAGCAATACCATTAGTGATGCGCTGGAAGATATCACCCTCAACCTGAACGACGTGACTACCGGTAATCAGACCTTAACGATCACTACCGATAACACTAAAGCGACCAAAGCGATAAACGATTGGGTTACGGCGTATAACTCCCTGCAAGATACTTTCAGCAGCCTCACAAAATATACTGCTGTGGATGCGGGTTCAGACGCACAGAATACCAGCAACGGCGCGTTGTTAGGCGACAGTACACTACGCACTATTCAGACTCAGTTGAAAAGCGTGCTGAATAACCCTCACACCAGTTCCAATATTAAGACCCTGGCACAAGCTGGCATTACGACAGACCCAAGCACCGGCAAACTAAAAGTGGATGATGACAAACTTAGCGCAGCAATGAAGACAAATTCCGCTGGTATGAAGGATCTGCTGGTAGGCGACGGTAAGACATCGGGGATCACTACCACTGTTGGGACGAATCTGACTGGTTGGCTCTCCAGCACCGGCATCATTCAGGCTGCAAAAGATGGCGTCAGTAAAACCCTGAACAATTTAACTAAGCAATACAACGCGGCCAGCGAGCGTATCGACACCATGGTAGCGCGTTATAAAGAACAGTTTACGCAATTGGACGTCATGATGAACTCGCTGAACTCTACGAGCAGCTACCTTACACAGCAGTTCGAAAATACGTCTTCCAACAAGTAGTAACAGATAATCAGACCCGAGGGGGATAACATGTACGGCGCAAAAGGCACGCAAGCCTACGCAAAGATAGAAGTTGAAAGCGCGGTGATGAGCGCCAGCCAGCAGCAACTGGTTATCATGCTATTTGATGGTGCCCTCAGCGCGCTGGTACGCGCGCGTCTGTTCCTAGCAGACGGTAATATCCCGGCAAAAGGGTTGGCACTCTCCAAAGCGATTAATATCATCGAAAATGGCCTGAAGGTCGGATTGGATGAAGAGAGTAAAGACGAGTTAACACAAAACCTGATCGCTCTCTATGCCTATATGGTTCGTCGCCTGCTTCAGGCCAACCTTCGCAATGATGCCAGTGCCATCGAAGAGGTGGAAAATTTACTGCGCAATATTGCGGATGGCTGGAAGGAGGCAGCAGGTATACCAACTCTTGTCCAGGACGCCGTCTAATGAGTAACGCACCGCAACTTTATGCCCTTTATCAGCAACTCCTTGAGCAGAGCCAGTTGATGTTGCGACTGGCCCGGCAGGGACTATGGGATGATCTGATCATCTGTGAAACCGACTATGTTAATGCGGTGCACTCACTGGCTCGTCTCACTCAGGAAAGTGAACCTTCGATGCAGATTCAGGAGCAGCTTCGCCCGACGCTGCGGGTGATCCTGGACAACGAAGGCCAGGTAAAAACGTTGCTGCAAGCCAGAATGGATGAGCTGGCGAAGCTGGTCGGGCAATCCTCCATCCAGAAAACCGTTCTCTCCACCTACGGTAACCAGGGCGGTCATGTCCTGGTTCCGCAAAGTAATAGCGATATCAATTAGCCATTTAACTGGCGGGCAAACGTTAACCGTTTCGTTCGCCAGGCATTTCTGCCAAACCTGCTCCATACTTGAGTTTCGCGACCTCATGGAGATGGTGCATGCGCAACCCAACACTTTTACAATGTTTTCACTGGTACTACCCCACCGGGGGCGAATTGTGGCGAGAAGTCACGGCATTAGCCCCCAACCTGAACGAAATCGGCATCAATATGGTCTGGTTACCGCCGGCCTACAAAGGGGCATCCGGCGGCTATTCCGTCGGGTATGACTCTTATGACCTTTTCGACCTCGGTGAATTTGACCAGAAAGGCAGCGTCGCCACCAAATACGGCGATAAAGCCCAGCTGCTGGAGGCCATCAACGCCTTAAAAAGCAACCAGATTGCGGTGCTTCTGGACGTGGTGGTCAACCATAAAATGGGGGCCGATGAAAAGGAACCCGTCCGCGTGCAGCGCGTGGATGCTCAGGATCGCACCCAAATCAGCGATGAGATCATCGAATGTGAAGCCTGGACGCGCTACACCTTCCCCGTTCGGGCCGGGCAGTATTCGCAGTTCATCTGGGATTACAAATGCTTCAGCGGTATCGACCACATTGAAAACCCCAATGAGGACGGTATCTTCAAAATCGTGAACGACTACACCGGCGAAGGCTGGAACGATCAGGTCGACGACGAGATGGGCAATTTCGATTACCTGATGGGTGAAAATATTGATTTTCGCAACCACGCGGTGACGGAGGAGATCAAATACTGGGCGCGCTGGGTGATGGAGCAAACCCACTGCGACGGCTTCCGCCTGGACGCGGTAAAACACATCCCGGCCTGGTTCTACAAAGAGTGGATTGAGCACGTTCAGGAGGTGGCCCCGCAGCCGCTGTTTATCGTGGCGGAATACTGGTCTCACGAAGTGGATAAATTGCAGCACTACATCAATCAGGTGGACGGTAAAACCATGCTGTTTGATGCGCCGCTGCAAATGAAATTTCACGAAGCGTCACGCCAGGGACGCGACTACGATATGAGCCAGATTTTCACCGGTACGCTGGTGGAAGCCGATCCGTTCCATGCCGTGACGCTGGTTGCCAACCACGACACCCAACCCTTGCAGGCGCTGGAAGCCCCGGTTGAAGCCTGGTTCAAACCGCTGGCCTACGCGCTCATCCTGCTGCGTGAAAACGGCGTGCCGAGCGTGTTCTACCCGGATCTTTTTGGCGCCAGCTATGACGACACCGGCGGGGATGGCGAGACGTATCACATCGATATGCCGGTGATTGAACAACTCCACGAGCTTATCCTCGCCCGGCAGCGTTTTGCCCACGGCGTGCAGACGCTGTTTTTCGATCATCCAAACTGTATTGCGTTCAGCCGCAGCGGGACTGAGGAACACCCGGGCTGTGTGGTGGTGCTGTCGAATGGCGATGACGGCGAGAAGACGATCTGCCTCGGGGAGAATTACGGCAATAAGACCTGGCGTGATTTTTTAGGCAACCGCGAGGAAACCGTGACCACGGCGGCGGATGGCGAAGGGACGTTCTTCTGTAACGGGGGCAGCGTCAGCGTCTGGGTGATTGAGGACGCGCTGTAGTGCTGGGAAAGTGCGGTCTGATGCCCTCACCCCGACCCTCTCCCACCGGGAGAGGGAGCAAACCCTAAAAACGGCAATATGATTGCCGTTTTGCTTTTACCGCTACGGAAGCTTACTCTCCAGCGGATTCTTGCTCAGGTAATCTGCGCATTCCACCGTTGGACGGTCAACCTTGTACAGTTCCATACCGTCATACTCCAGCGCCGCTCCATCACGCTCCAGCGGATAGACATCCAGCTTACGCGTCACGTTATAATAATCATCTGAACGCAGCATGATCTTACCCGGCACCGCGATAACGCGCTGCCACTGACGGCAATCCAGCGTATCCCCCTCTGGCGTCACCACCAGCGTGGCGATCGCTTCCGGGCTCACCATCGCGCTCTGCGGCCCTTTCGACTGCCAGTAACCTGCCAGTTGCGAAGGTACCGGGTGCTTAATTACTTCCTGATAGTTATCGACCTGAACACATCCCGCTAACGTCAGCATCGCAGCCACAATTGCTACTTTTTTCATCATCTTTCCTGCATGCGAAGAAAAAAATATTGTGGCATTAAAGCCATCAGGCTGCCAGCGTAATATAGGTATTGATTAAACCTGCATCCCCATCACTTCCTGGTATGCCGACACCAGCTTGTTACGCACCTGCAACCCCATCTGCAAAGACACCGACGCTTTTTGCAGATCGGCCATCACATCGTTGAGCGCCACGCCGGGTTCGCCAAGGGTAAATCTCTCAGCCTGGGTACGGGCCGCGTTTTGCTTGTCACTGATCCGGTCCAGCGCCGCATGCAGTTGACCGGCGAAACTGACGCCCGGCGGCTGGTCAGCCACGCTCTGGTTACGGGCGGTCATCGCCGTTGCCTGTAACTGACTGAGTACCCCTTCAATGCCCTGTATAGCCATGACTCTCCCCTTGATGGTTTTTTACGAGGTCAAGACTAACAGCTTGTCAATAAGATAATGGCGGTAAATAGCGTTAAAAAACCAGGTTATTTGACGCATAGAAAATCCCGAATCATCAAATAATGGCAGGGCCATCAGTATGGAACTTTTGTCGTGTTTGCCGACCCGGGAGTCAGTTTTGTTTCTCTACACGAATAACGTAAACCACCAGGATTTAAGAGGTGCGCAATGAGTGCGACAGCAGCATCGACAGCGCCGCAGAATAAATCACTCGAGTGGATGAACCGCCTTCGCGCCAACCCTAAGATCCCGTTGATTGTGGCAGGCGCTGCCGCCATTGCGATCGTTGTCGCGATGGTCTTATGGGCAAAAAGTCCGGATTACCGCACGCTCTACAGCAACCTTTCCGATCAAGATGGCGGCGCCATCGTCACCCAGCTGACCCAGATGAACATCCCGTATCGCTTTGCCGATAACGGTGGTGCGCTTGAAGTACCGGCAGATAAAGTGCACGAGCTTCGTCTGCGTCTCGCCCAGCAGGGGCTGCCAAAAGGCGGCGCGGTTGGGTTTGAGCTGCTGGATCAGGAAAAATTCGGCATCAGTCAGTTCAGCGAGCAGGTTAACTATCAGCGCGCACTGGAAGGTGAGCTGGCCCGTACGATTGAAACCTTAGGCCCGGTGAAAAGTGCCCGCGTGCACCTGGCGATGCCTAAGCCGTCCCTGTTTGTCCGTGAACAAAAGTCCCCTTCGGCCTCTGTGACCGTTAACCTCGAACCTGGCCGTGCGCTGGATGAAGGGCAGATCAGCGCCGTCACGCACCTGGTCTCCAGTGCGGTGGCCGGTCTGCCGCCGGGTAACGTTACGCTTGTCGATCAGAGTGGTCATCTGCTGACGCAGTCCAACACCGCAGGGCGCGATCTCAACGACGCCCAGTTGAAATACGCCGCCGACGTGGAAGGCCGTCTCCAGCGTCGCATCGAAGCGATTCTGGGCCCGGTGGTCGGCAGCAGCAACGTACACGCGCAGGTCACCGCGCAGATTGATTTCTCGAATAAAGAACAGACCGAAGAGCAGTACGCTCCGAACGGGGATGCCTCCCGCGCCGTGTTACGCTCGCGTCAGATCAATGAGACGGAACAGGTCGGCGGACAGTATCCTGGCGGTGTGCCGGGCGCGCTCTCTAACCAGCCTGCGCCTGCCAACGCCGCGCCAATCTCCACCCCGCCGGCAAACCCGCAGAACGGTCAGCAAACGAATCAGCAGACGACCTCGACTGCGAACAGTACCGGCCCGCGTAACAGCAGCCGTAACGAAACGACCAACTACGAAGTCGACCGGACTATCCGCCATACCAAACTGAACACGGGCGATATTCAGCGTCTCTCTGTTGCCGTGGTGGTGAACTACAAAACGCTGCCGGACGGTAAACCGCTGCCGCTCACAGCGGAGCAGATGAAGCAGATCGAAGATTTAACCCGCGAAGCGATGGGCTTCTCTGAAAAACGTGGCGATACCCTCAACGTTGTGAACTCACCGTTCAACCCGGTGGATGAGACCGGTGGCGAACTGCCGTTCTGGCAACAGCAGGCGTTCTTCGATCAGCTGATGTCCGCAGGCCGCTGGCTGCTGGTGCTGATTGTCGCGTGGCTGCTGTGGCGTAAGGGCGTTCGTCCTCAGCTACAGCGCCGTGCTGAAGCCGAGAAAGCCGCGCTGGAACAGAAGAACGCGCGTCCGGACGAGGAAGAAGCGGTTGAAGTTCGTCTCAGCAAAGATGAACAGATGCAGCAGCGCCGTGCTAACCAGCGTATGGGCGCAGAGGTGATGAGCCAGCGCATTCGCGAAATGTCAGATAACGATCCGCGCGTCGTCGCGCTGGTCATCCGCGGTTGGATGGGTAACGAACATGAGTAATACGCTTACAGGCACCGATAAGAGCGTCATCCTGCTGATGACCATTGGCGAAGATCGCGCGGCGGAAGTGTTTAAACACCTCTCCCAGCGAGAAGTGCAGATCCTCAGCGCGGCGATGGCCAACGTGCGCCAGATCTCCAACAAGCAGCTGACAGAAGTGCTGGCGGAGTTTGAGCAGGAAGCCGAGCAGTTTGCCGCGCTCAACGTCAACGCCAACGAATACCTGCGCTCCGTGCTGGTTAAGGCGCTGGGCGAAGAGCGCGCCGCCAGCCTGCTGGAAGATATTCTCGAAACGCGCGACACCGCCAGCGGGATCGAAACGCTCAACTTTATGGAGCCGCAAAGCGCCGCCGATCTTATTCGCGACGAGCACCCGCAGATTATCGCCACCATTCTGGTCCACCTCAAACGGGGTCAGGCAGCCGATATTCTGGCGCTGTTCGACGAGCGCCTGCGCCACGACGTGATGCTGCGTATCGCCACCTTCGGCGGCGTCCAGCCAGCCGCGCTGGCGGAGCTGACCGAAGTGCTGAACAACCTGCTCGACGGCCAGAACCTCAAGCGCAGCAAAATGGGCGGCGTGAGAACGGCAGCGGAAATCATCAACCTGATGAAAACGCAGCAGGAAGAGGCGGTTATTACGGCGGTACGCGAGTTCGACGGCGAGCTGGCGCAGAAAATTATCGACGAGATGTTCCTGTTCGAAAACCTGGTCGAAGTGGACGACCGCAGTATCCAGCGCCTGCTTCAGGAGGTGGACTCCGAATCGCTG
This sequence comes from Enterobacter sp. BIDMC93, assembly GCF_001037805.1. Taxonomy (NCBI): domain Bacteria; kingdom Pseudomonadati; phylum Pseudomonadota; class Gammaproteobacteria; order Enterobacterales; family Enterobacteriaceae; genus Enterobacter; species Enterobacter sp. BIDMC93. Next base: position 2,275,480 of record NZ_KQ089962.1, on the reverse strand, counting down.
CTTATCGCCCTCAAAGGCGCCGAGCAGCCGCTGCGCGAGAAATTCCTGCGCAACATGTCCCAGCGTGCGGCCGATATCCTGCGCGACGACCTGGCCAACCGTGGCCCGGTGCGTTTGTCTCAGGTGGAAAACGAACAGAAAGCGATCCTGCTTATTGTTCGTCGTCTGGCAGAAACCGGCGAGATGGTGATTGGCAGCGGAGACGACACCTATGTCTGATGAACTGTCGTGGAAGCGCTGGACGCCTGACGACCTCTCCCCTCCCACCGCAGAGTTCACCCCTGCCGTTGTGTCGTCCGACGAGGGCGACGCCGGGGCGGGTATCCCCGAGCTGAGTGAAGAGGAACAGCGCGCCCAGATGCTGGCCCAGATGCAAATGCAGGCGCACGAGCAGGGCTTCAACGCCGGGATGAACGAAGGCCGTCAGACCGGGCACGCACAGGGTTATCAGGAAGGGCTGGCGAAAGGTTTAGAGCAGGGCATCGAGCAGGCGCGCCAGCAGCAGGCGCCGCTGCATGCCCGCATGCAGCAGCTGGTGAGCGAGTTTCAGCACACGCTGGATGCGCTCGACAGCGTGATTGCCTCGCGCCTGATGCAGATGGCGCTGGAGGCGGCCCGTCAGGTGATCGGCCAGACGCCGGTAGTGGATAACGCCGCGCTGATTAAGCAGATCCAGGGGCTGCTCCAGCAGGAGCCGCTGTTCAGCGGCAAACCGCAGCTGCGCGTTCATCCTGATGATTTGCAGCGCGTGGAAGAGAGCCTCGGCGCGACGCTGAGCCTGCACGGCTGGCGGCTGCGCGGCGATCCGTCGCTCCATCACGGAGGCTGTAAGGTCTCGGCGGATGAGGGCGATCTGGATGCCAGCGTCGCGACCCGCTGGCAGGAACTGTGCCGCCTGGCGGCACCGGGAGTCATCTGATGACCGCTCGCCTTACGCGCTGGCTTAACACGCTCGATAATTTTGAAACGAAGATGGCGCAGCTGCCATCCGTTCGTCGTTATGGACGCCTGACCCGCGCCACCGGTCTGGTCCTGGAAGCCACGGGGCTGCAACTTCCGCTCGGCGCCACCTGCGTGATTGAGCGTCAGGACGGGGGGGAGACGCGTGAAGTGGAAAGCGAAGTGGTCGGGTTCAACGGTCAGCGCCTATTTCTGATGCCCCTTGAAGAAGTGGAAGGGATTTTGCCCGGCGCCCGCGTCTACGCGAAAAACATCAGCGGTGACGGCCTGCAAAGCGGCAAACAGCTCCCGCTCGGTCCGGCGCTGCTGGGCCGCGTGCTGGACGGAAGCGGCAAACCGCTCGATGGCCTGCCCTCCCCTGATACCACCGAAACCGGCGCGCTGATCACCCAACCCTTCAACCCGCTGCAACGCACGCCAATCGAGCACGTACTGGATACCGGCGTGCGGCCGATTAACGCCCTGCTCACCGTGGGACGCGGCCAGCGTATGGGGTTGTTTGCCGGCTCCGGCGTGGGTAAATCGGTCCTGCTCGGCATGATGGCGCGTTATACCCAGGCGGACGTTATCGTGGTTGGCCTGATTGGTGAGCGTGGTCGCGAAGTCAAAGATTTCATCGAAAACATTCTGGGTGCGGAGGGCCGCGCCCGCTCGGTGGTGATCGCCGCGCCTGCGGACGTGTCGCCGCTACTGCGTATGCAGGGTGCCGCCTACGCCACGCGTATTGCGGAAGATTTCCGCGACCGGGGCCAGCACGTGCTGCTGATTATGGACTCCCTGACCCGCTACGCGATGGCGCAGCGTGAGATTGCGCTGGCCATCGGCGAGCCGCCCGCGACCAAAGGCTACCCGCCGTCGGTCTTCGCCAAGCTCCCGGCGTTGGTTGAGCGCGCGGGGAACGGCATCAGCGGCGGAGGCTCCATCACCGCGTTCTATACGGTACTGACCGAAGGCGATGACCAGCAGGACCCGATTGCCGACTCCGCGCGAGCGATTCTCGACGGCCATATCGTGCTGTCGCGCCGTCTGGCCGAAGCCGGGCACTACCCGGCAATTGATATTGAAGCCTCGATCAGCCGTGCGATGACGGCCTTGATCACCGAGCAACACTACGCCCGCGTGCGTAACTTCAAACAACTGCTCTCCAGCTTCCAGCGCAACCGCGATCTGGTAAGCGTCGGGGCGTACGCCAAAGGCAGCGACCCGATGCTCGATAAAGCGATTGCCCTGTGGCCGCAGCTGGAGGCATTTCTGCAACAGGGTATTTTTGAACGCGCCGACTGGGAAGATTCCCTCCAGGCACTGGAGCTGATTTTCCCGCAGGTGTAACACAGGTGGAGGGCGAAGGTCATGGCGCAGAACAGTGCGTTATCAACGCTGAAAGATCTGGCTGAAAAAGAAGTTGATGATGCCGCATTGCAGCTTGGCGCAATGCGACGCGGGTGCCAGCAGGCTGAAGAACAGTTGAAGATGTTAATCGACTATCAGCATGAATATCGCACCAACCTTAACACCGACATGACGCAGGGCATTGGTAGCCAGCGCTGGATTAACTATCAGCAGTTTATCCAGACGCTGGAAAAGGCGATTGAGCAGCATCGCCAGCAGCTTAACCAGTGGACGCAAAAAGTCGATACCGCGCTGAATTTCTGGCGCGAGAAAAAACAGCGGTTGCAGGCCTGGCAAACCTTACAGGACCGGCAGATTGCAGCCTCGACCCTGGCGGAAAACCGTCTGGATCAGAAAAAAATGGATGAGTTTGCCCAGCGCGCATCAATGAGGAAACCAGAATGATCACACTGCAACAACTGCTGATGACCGACAGCGACCCGTCCGGCGGCACGCTGACCGGGAAAGGCGCTGAGGGCGCGCAAGATTTTCTCTCTCTGCTGGCGGGCGCGCTGACCGAGACCACCGGCAAAGGCAAAGATGCCCCGCTGACGCTGGCGGACCTGAAAGCGGCGGGCAGCAAGCTGTCGACAGCGGCAAAGGAAAAAAACGGTGATACCACGCTCCAGGCCAAAATTGCCGAGCTGCTCTCCCGTCAGGAGACCCTGACTGGTGAAGATACCGCCGTCTCCCTGCAAAGCCTCGTCTCCGGCCTGAAACCCGCAGCGAATACGGATGCGCTGAAGACGCTGACCCAGCCGGAGGCGAAAACAAACAGCGAGACCACGACTGAAGAAGAGGAGCTGGCCGGGTTAAGCGCGCTGATGGCGATGTTACCGCACCAGCAGACCACCATCCCGGTAGCGACGCAACCTGCGAGCACCGGGGAGATCGCCCCCCGTGCCGCCCTCCCCTCTGCGCTAGCCCAGACGGACAACGGCCAGCATCAGCCGCTTAGCCATGCGTTAACGGGTCAGGAAAAAATGCCGGTTCAGGACAGCGACACATCGCTGCCCGCCACGGCAGCCGTTACGCCAGCCGTCGCCGCCGTCGCAGAGAAGCAGGACGTAGCGAGCGCGGCGTCGTCTGCCGCCAGCCCAACCGCGACGCTGGCCCCGATCGTCAGTCACCTGGCGCCTTCACAGCCTGCCGCTACCGTTGCGACAGCGCCGGTGTTAAGCCAGCCGCTGGGCACGCACGAATGGCAGCAGAATCTGAGCCAGCACATCACCCTGTTCACAAAGCAGGGACAGCAGACCGCAGAGCTGCGTCTGCACCCGGAGGATCTGGGTCAGGTGCAAATTTCGCTTAAGCTGGATGACAACCAGGCGCAGTTGCAGATGGTTTCGCCCCACAGCCACGTCCGCGCGGCGCTGGAAGCGGCCCTGCCGATCCTGCGCACGCAGCTTGCGGAAAACGGCATTCAGCTTTCCCAAAGCAGCGTCAGCAGCGAGGGCTTTGCCGGGCAACAGCAGTCCTCATCCGGGCAGCAACAGCACGCTTCGCGTTCCGGCCAGCATGGCGGGTTTAACGATGAGAACGAAGAGTTATTGCCTGCCCCTGCCGCCCTGCAATCCGCCGCGCGCGGCAGCCGTGCCGTAGACATCTTTGCCTAAACGCCAGAGGTAACGTGATTATCCCTGTCTTTTCCACGCTTTGACCTAAGCCGGACACGGGATAATCACCGTATTAAGCTGTACCGAAACAGGAAGCTCGTATCAGATGACAGACTCCGCTATCACCAAAAAAAGCAAGCGTTCCATCTGGATCCCGCTGCTGGTGTTGATTACCCTCGCGGCCTGCGCCACCGCAGGCTACAGTTACTGGCGTATGCAGCAGGAACCCTCCAGCGCGGCCGCCAAAGCTGAAGCGCCGCCTCCGCCGGCGCCGGTCTTCTACCCGCTGGATACGTTCACCGTGAACCTGGGCGATGCGGATCGCGTGCTTTACGTGGGTATTACGCTGCGTCTGAAAGATGAAGCGACCCGTGCACGCCTGAACGACTACCTGCCAGAAGTGCGTAGCCGTCTGCTGCTGCTGTTTTCTCGTCAGGATGCCTCCGCGCTCGCCACCGATGTGGGCAAGCAAAAGCTGGTCGATGCCATCAAACAGACGCTGGCGACCCCGCTGGTAAACGGCCAACCTAAGCAGGAAGTCACTGACGTTCTGTATACAGCCTTCATTCTGCGGTAACGACATGGGCGACAGTATTCTTTCTCAGGCAGAAATCGATGCGCTGCTCAACGGCGACAGCGATAAAAGTGACGAACCGAAACCGGGTCTGACCGGCGACGATAATATTCGTCCCTACGATCCCAATACCCAGCGTCGCGTGGTGCGCGAGCGTTTACAGGCGCTGGAGATCATCAACGAACGTTTCGCACGTCAATTCCGTATGGGGTTGTTTAACCTGCTGCGTCGTAGCCCGGATATCACCGTCGGTGCGATCCGCATTCAGCCGTATCATGAGTTTGCCCGCAACCTGCCGGTGCCAACCAACCTTAACCTGATCCATCTGAAACCGCTGCGCGGTACCGGCCTGGTTGTGTTCTCGCCAAGCCTGGTGTTCATCGCGGTGGATAACCTGTTCGGTGGCGATGGCCGTTTCCCGACCAAAGTGGAAGGCCGCGAGTTTACCCATACCGAACAGCGCGTGATTAACCGCATGCTGAAGCTGGCGCTGGAATCCTACAGCGACGCGTGGAAAGCGATTAACCCGCTGGAAGTGGAGTACGTGCGTTCCGAGATGCAGGTGAAGTTTACCAACATCACCACCTCCCCGAATGACATCGTCGTGAACACCCCGTTCCACGTCGAGATCGGCAACCTGACGGGCGAGTTCAACATCTGCCTGCCGTTCAGCATGATTGAACCGCTGCGCGAACTGCTGGTGAACCCGCCGCTGGAGAACTCACGTCACGAAGATCAGAACTGGCGTGAAAACCTGGTGCGTCAGGTGCAGCATTCGCAGCTGGAGCTGGTGGCCAACTTCGCCGACATCTCCATGCGGTTATCGCAGATCCTGAAATTACAACCCGGCGACGTTTTGCCGATAGATAAACCTGACCGCATTATTGCCCATGTGGATGGCGTACCCGTGCTGACAAGCCAGTACGGCACGATTAACGGCCAGTATGCGTTACGCGTTGAGCACTTGATCAACCCGATTTTGAATTCGCTGAATGAGGAACAGCCCAAATGAGTGACATGAACAATCCGTCCGATGAAAACAGCGGAGCACTGGACGATCTGTGGGCTGACGCGTTAAACGAGCAGAAAACGACGCCGACGAAAAGCGCGGCAGACGCGGTCTTTCAGCAGTTAGGCGGCGGCGACGTCAGCGGCACGTTGCAGGACATCGACCTGATTATGGACATTCCGGTCAAGCTGACCGTTGAGCTGGGTCGCACCCGCATGACCATTAAAGAGCTGCTGCGCCTGACGCAGGGTTCCGTGGTGGCGCTTGACGGTTTAGCGGGTGAGCCGCTGGATATTCTGATCAACGGCTACCTGATTGCACAGGGCGAAGTAGTGGTGGTGGCCGATAAATACGGCGTACGTATCACCGACATCATTACCCCTTCCGAACGCATGCGTCGTCTGAGTCGTTAAGTATGAAAACCCAGGCAACACTGTCCGCGCCCTCCGCCGTACCCGGCTCACCGCTGCTCCAGGTGAGCGGCGCGCTGTTCGGTATTATTGCCTTTATCCTTATCGCCGCCTGGCTGGCAAAGCGTTTCGGTCTGGCGGGGAAAACGGCCGGTACCCGCGGGTTGAAGGTCAGCGCCAGCACCCCGCTAGGACCGCGCGAGCGCGTGGTCATTGTGGAGGTGGAAGATGCACGACTGGTGCTGGGCGTGACCGCCTCCAGCATTAACGTCCTTCACACGCTCCCCCCTGCGCCTGTCACGGTGGAGGCTAACGCCCAGGCCCCTGCGGATTTCCAGTCCGTAATGAAGAGTTTGCTCAAGCGTCCCGGGAGATCCTGATGCGCCGTTTGTTATTCCTTACGCTGACAGGCCTGGGCCTGTTCGCGCCCTCTGTGTATGCGCAACTGCCGGGGCTGGTTTCCGCGCCGCTGGCGAACGGTGGACAAAGCTGGTCCCTGTCCGTGCAGACGCTGGTATTCATCACCTCGCTGACCTTTATCCCGGCGATCCTGCTAATGATGACCAGCTTCACCCGCATCATCATTGTGTTTGGCCTGCTGCGCAACGCGCTCGGCACGCCGTCCGCGCCGCCCAATCAGGTACTGCTGGGTTTAGCCCTGTTCCTGACCTTTTTCATTATGTCGCCGGTGATCGACAAGATTTACACCGAGGCCTACCAGCCGTTCAGCGAAGATAAAATTTCCATGCAGGTTGCCCTGGAAAAGGGCGCGCAGCCATTACGTGAATTTATGCTTCGCCAGACGCGCGAAGCGGATCTGGCCCTGTTTGCCCGTCTCGCTAACACCGGTGAGTTACAGGGGCCGGAAGCGGTGCCGATGCGTATTCTGCTCCCGGCGTATGTGACCAGTGAGCTGAAAACGGCGTTCCAGATTGGCTTCACCATTTTCATTCCGTTCCTGATTATTGACCTGGTGATCGCCAGCGTCCTGATGGCGCTCGGGATGATGATGGTCCCGCCCGCAACCATTGCCTTGCCCTTTAAGATCATGCTGTTCGTGCTGGTCGACGGCTGGCAGCTGCTGGTCAGCTCGCTGGCGCAGAGTTTCTACAGTTGAGGAGCGCGCAATGACGCCTGAGTCGGTCATGATGATGGGCACGGAGGCGATGAAAGTCGCGATTGCCGTCGCCGCGCCCCTGCTGCTGGTTGCGCTGGTCACCGGTCTGATTATCAGTATTCTCCAGGCCGCCACGCAGATTAACGAAATGACCCTGTCGTTCATCCCGAAGATCATTGCCGTCTTCGTGGCGATTATCGTTGCCGGGCCATGGATGCTCAATTTGCTGCTGGACTATATGCGCAACCTGTTCACCAATCTGCCTTACATCATCGGCTGACGGACGATGCTGCATTTCACCAGCGATCAGTTTGTTCAGTGGCTCGGGATCTATTTCTGGCCGATGCTGCGCATCATGGCGCTGATCTCCACCGCCCCCATACTCAGTGAAAAGTCGGTGCCTAAACGCGTCAAAATTGGGCTGGGCATGGTTATCACGATTATCGTTGCCCCTACCCTGCCAGCGGTGGATATCCCGATCTTTTCCCCGAATGCGATCTGGATTGCCCTGCAACAGGTGATGATTGGCGTGGCGGTCGGGTTTACGATGCAGCTCGCCTTCGCCGCGGTACGAACGGCGGGTGAACTTATCGGTTTGCAGATGGGCCTGTCTTTCGCGACGTTCGTTGACCCGGGCAGCCATCTGAATATGCCCGTGCTGGCGCGTATTATCGACCTGCTGGCGATGCTGTTGTTTCTCTCGTTCAACGGCCACCTGTGGCTCATCTCGATGCTGGTGGACACCTTCCACACGCTGCCGATTGGCGACAACCCGGTAAACAGCAACGCGTTTCTGGCGCTGGTGCGGGCTGCCGGGCTGATCTTCCTCAACGGGCTGATGCTGGCGCTGCCGATCATTACCCTGCTGCTCACCGTTAACCTCGCATTAGGTTTACTCAACCGAATGGCTCCGCAGCTGTCGGTATTCGTCATCGGCTTTCCGGTGACTTTGACGGTTGGCCTTTTATTAATGTCATTATTGATGCCACTTATAGCCCCCTTCTGCGAGCATTTATTCAGCGAGATATTCAATCTGTTAGCGGATATTGTCAGCGAACTTCCACGCAAATAATAACCCCCAGTGTTTGCAATGTCTTTCTGAGGATATTCCTAAAAATAATCTCGAAAAACATCTACCAGGATATATCTGACGCGGTTTAAATGTTTCTAACCACCTCACAATACTTAATATTTACTTTACTTTAAGATGATTCCTGGCAAATTATACGTAACTTTACGGGATAGTGAGTTCGCCTGAAAGTCTTTGTCATGCTCACAGGTTTTATTAGATTTTTTCCATCCCGTATGGCTGTTTATGAGCTCTCAGGCAGGTGGTGAATTATCGTTACGCATTGAGTGAGGGTATGCCATGTCAACGATCATTATGGATTTATGCAGCTACACCCGGCTAGGGTTAACCGGGTACTTAGCAAGCAGAGGGGTAAGAAAGAGAGACATCAACGATGCACACACCGTTGAAGAACTCGCAGCCGCTTGTGACGCCCACAAGCCCGGCGTGGTGTTTATTAATGAGGACTGTTTCATTCACGACCCCGCTAACAGTCAGCACATTAAGCAGATCATTAATCAGCATCCTAAGACCCTGTTTATTGTTTTTATGGCGATCGCCAATATTCATTTCGATGAGTATTTGTTGGTGCGTAAAAACTTATTAATCAGTTCGAAATCGATTAAACCAGAGTCGCTTGATGATATCCTGGGCGATTATTTGAATAAAGAAGTTAAGAATGTAGGGGCGGTTAACTTACCCACCCTATCATTAAGCAGAACTGAATCAAGTATGCTAAGAATGTGGATGGCTGGACAAGGGACAATTCAGATCTCAGACCAGATGAATATCAAGGCAAAAACAGTATCGTCACACAAAGGAAATATTAAAAGGAAAATTAAAACGCATAATAAGCAAGTCATATACCATGTCGTACGCCTGACAGATAATGTGACGAATGGGATTTTCGTTAATATGCGCTAATTTGCACGGCCATGTTGTACCCTACCTTGATCTCTGGCCTGGCCAGAGATTTTGCTTTTCAGTAGCCGGAGCCGGGGAGAAGACGCCCCCGACGCCGCCCTATTCCGCCGTTTCCACAAAGATCCCATCCGGGTGCCCCAGTTCGTTGAAGAACCAGATGCCGAGCGGGTAATCTTCCAGCGACACCAGATACATTGTGCCTTCATTAAACTCTTCTATAGCCAGCACCACGCCCGGGCGGCGCGGCCCACCGTCCGTTTTGACGGTTACCCGATCGTTGACCTTCATACATTCCTCCTGTGGTTTTGAGCCAGTGTAGAACAAATTGCATTGCCTGGCATCGCCACCTGGCGCGAATGGCGTTTTTGTGTGCGGTCTATACTTAACTGTTGAGACGATTAAATGAGGAACCCGCCATGAAGACCGACAAAGAGTACAGCGACACCATTAAGCGTGAGGTTGAAGTGGATGTCGATGCCCTGCTTGCCGCCATCAATGAAATCAGTGAGTCCGAAGTTCATCGCGCGGAGGATAATTCCGACCGTGTCGTGGTCAATGGTAGGGATTACCATACCTACCGTGAACTGGCTGAAGCATTCGAGCTGGATATCCATGACTTTAGCGTCTCGGAGACGAACCGCTAAGGCGAAAAAAATCCCGGTCATGGGGATGACCGGGATCAAACTTGCTTATGCAAGAAGCACTTGTAAATTCGTTACACCAGGAAATCTGATGCAGGTAAGACATTATCCCCAACGGAATAGTCTTACAAGCATATATTCTCTTAGCGAATATTATATTTTATACATGTGAATTTTGGTTATGAGTATAAACATGCGCCGCCTGTGGGTTTGTCGGGATCGTTTCCACTTCAACGGCGCGTCAATGCCTGTTCTTTTAAGATTTATCTTAGGTGAAATCATCACCCGGGAGACGTTATGCCTTCGTTTGAGGAGACTCTGCTTGTTTTTACCGACCTCGACGGCACGCTGTTGGATTTTCACACACTCGACTGGCGGCCTGCGGCCCCCTGGCTGGAAAAGTTAATGGATGAACAGGTACCGGTCATTCTGTGCAGCAGCAAAACCGCGTCCGAGATGGATGACATCCAGCAGGAGCTGGGGCTTGGCGGGTTGCCCTATATTGCGGAAAACGGCGCGGTGATCCAGCCTGACGTACGGTGGGAAAACGCCGCACGGTTCATCTCAGAAAAGAAGCATGACGATATCCGGCAGTGTATTGCCCGGGTACGTCAGGAAATGCATCTTAAATTCACCACCTTCGATGACGTAGATGAGCGCGTGGTCGCCGGATGGACTGGGCTGAGTTGTCCCCGCTCAGTGCTTGCGCGTAAACACGAGGCTTCCGTGACGCTGATCTGGCGTGACAGTGATGAACAAATGGAACGCTTTGCCGCCGAACTCGCCCGGCAGGGGCTGAAGATTGTCCAGGGAGCACGCTTCTGGCATATCCTGGACACCTGCTGCGGCAAAGACGCGGCGGTTCACTGGCTTGTGGACCAGTATCGCCTGCACGAGGGTTCCGAACCGACGACGCTGGGCCTGGGCGACGGCCCGAATGATGCCCCGCTGCTGGACAGCGTAGGCTTTGCCGTCGTGGTGAAAGGCTTCAACCGGGAGGGCGTCAGCCTTAAGAACAACGATCCCGCCCGGGTTTATCACACTCAGCACACTGGGCCGACCGGCTGGTGCGAGGGGCTTGATTACTTTTTGACGTGATCCTGCCAGATGACCCGGTTACGCCCGCGCTGTTTCGCCTCATACAGACGGGCATCGGCGGTGGATTGCAGATTTTCGAAGTGATAATTGCCCTTCTCCTGCGCGCCAGAGACGCCAAACGACGCACTTACGCGCAGGGTGGTACTTTTCTTAATCAGGATCTCTTTGCTGTCGATACGTTCGCGGATCTGCTCTGCGACGTCCGCCGCCTCTTCAAGCGTCATGCCCGGTAGCACCACACAGAACTCTTCGCCCCCGACGCGTCCGGCAATATCTTTAGTCCGGAGGGTGCTGGCAATCAGACCCGCGGCATGGGACAACACCTTATCACCCGCCTGATGCCCGAACCGATCATTGATGCTCTTGAAGCAATCAAGATCGATCTGAATGACCGAGAAAGGCAGCGACTGCTGTTCACACTGCTTCGCCAGCATTTTCGCCTGCTCGAACAGCGACCCACGATTATTCAGCCGGGTCAGAGGGTCGTGCCAGGCCTGCCATTGCAGCGAGTTCTGCATCGAATACATATTACTGACCATGCGCCGGATCACCAGCCATGAGATGAGCAGCATCGCGGTGAACAGCGCCCAAAGCAATGCCAGCACAATGCTGATGCTGCCGAAATCACCGCGCACCCCTTCATCCAGGGTGTGCACGCGCAGGACGATGCCATCAAAATGGTCGAGACGCTCCCAGCTCACAAAACGACTCCCCAGGCGAATGCCGCCTTCGGAATCCGATTCTATCGCGTGCGCTATCTGCGCTAATTCGCGCGCGTCAAAATGATTAACGTCCGCAGCCGGTGATTCAGACGTTGCAAGCTGGGTAAGCCGACTGTCATACAGTTGGTATTCCCCTTCCGGGTTATCGCCCACGGCTTCCACCAGCAGGCGACGCAGGGTGGCAAAGGTGAAATCCATCGCCACCACGCCATACCAGACGTGATTGTAATAAACCGGCACGCTGGCGGTGATCAGCGGCTTTTTGCCGACAAAGGTGGAAGGCGGCGAGATAAACCAGCGCACGGCACGCGCACGGTTTTCACGCTCGGACTGTTGGGTAAACCAGGGCTGAGTGACCAGATGGTAATAGCGCTGCACGATATCGCTGGAATTTCCCGGCGTATCCGTTTCCAGAAAGAATCCGGCGCGAGAGACATAAATCACGCGCTCTTCGTTGCGGGAAGGGCTGGATGCCAGACGCAGCAAATACCCCACTTCAAGCGCGGCGGACAGTTCATTATCAAGGTACTCATCATCACGGTTCAGAAGGGTCGTCTTTTCAACGAAGGCATCCGAAACACCGTTGATCGGTAACGTGCGCTGTTTATCAACCGCAATTTGCCAGCTGGGGGACGTGCGCAAATGCGCAAAACGCTTTACCGCATCATGCAGCACGCCAAACGCCAGCGGCGTTTCCAGCGCATCACGCATGCTGTGGCGAAAAAACAATATCTTATCGACGCTGAACTGAAGCTGTCTGTCCAGCGCACTGGCAACCGTTTCCAGATGGTTACGCTGGCTGGAGATATAAGCATCTTCCAGTACCACAACCTCGCGCCAGGTCAGGAGGGTGGAAAAGATCAGGACAACGATAAAACAGAAGTTAACAATCAAACGGGGATTGCTACGCTTATGCAGCCACTGCAAAAAAGATTGTTTTACAACAAAGGTATCGTGCTGCACACACACTCCCTGATTGTCGCTCACCATCCGATATGATAAGTCTTCTGCCAGTAAAAACGCCCGGCAAGGCCGGGCGTTGTGTGATTAAGCCTTGTCGCGTTTTTGCCTTTTATTAGCAGGCTGAAGCTCGTCTTCGCGAAAAGCCTCCCGCTTAATGCCGTATCCATCATGCCACCGACACTCCACCATTCCGCTGGAATACCCGGTGACGATCATACCTGGACCACCATTTTTGGGCTTAACTTCATCACTGATCAAAAAGACCATACCTGCCTCCTGTATCAGGGTGAAACGTTTTCAATTTAGACGAGGAATGGTCTTTTTGCATCCGGGGTCAGCAATAATTAATGCGATTTCCCGCGTACTTTTTCAACCAGCTTAACAACGGCTACCACAATCAGACCGACGATAAAGCCCAGTACGAGGTTAAGCAGTGTGGGCAGAATTGCAGCAACTACCGCTCCCTGGCCTGACGCAAAATGTTCAATCATGTGATGCAGCGAAGCAACACCGTGCACGATAATTCCGCCGCCGACCAGGAACATCGCCAGGGTTCCCACCACCGACAAGGTTTTCATCAGCCACGGCGCCAGCACCAGCAGGCTTTTCCCAATGCCGCGCGCAATTGCGCTGGATTTTTTTTCCAGCCAGAAGCCGATATCGTCCAGCTTGACGATCAGCCCGACCAGGCCATAAACCCCTATCGTCACGAGGATCGCAATGCCGGACAGGATCAGCACCTGGTTCATCAGAGGGGCATCTGAGACGATCCCCAGCGTAATCGCCACAATCTCGGCTGAGAGGATGAAGTCCGTGCGGATCGCGCCTTTGACCTTATCGCGTTCAAACGTTTTTGGATCCTGTGCGGCCAGCGCTTCCAGACGCTGCTGGCGCATTTCCGGGGTGTCTTTCTCTTTGCGTGCAGCGAACATATGCAACACTTTTTCGGCACCCTCGAAGCACAGGAACGCCCCGCCAATCATCAGCAGGGGCGTAATGGCCCAGGGTATAAAGGCGCTAATCAGCAGCGCCAGCGGAACGAGGATCACCTTGTTAATAAAGGACCCTTTCGCAACGCCCCACACCACCGGCAACTCACGGTTCGCCCGCACGCCGCTGACCTGCTGCGCGTTAAGCGACAAATCATCTCCCAGTACCCCGGCGGTCTTTTTCGCCGCCAGTTTTCCCATAACCGAAATGTCATCCAGCAAGGTGGCGATGTCGTCCAGTAATGTTAATAAGCTACTTCCTGCCAAAATCTCTTTCCTTCTTTTTTTGCTAATTAAGTGAATAGTATGGAACAAAACTCACCGCCCGGAAACTGGCACCTCACGTCAACAAAAATTTCACATCAACAACACAATTAAAGCACTCGCCAGGCTGATAGTTTTGGCGTTAACTATGAGCGAACTTTTTATTTCGTCGTGAGGGACTATGCGTTTCCGGCATTTATTACCGCTCATTGGAGCACTCTTTTCCCTGTATATCATCTGGGGGTCCACCTATTTTGTCATTCGTATAGGCGTGGAAAGCTGGCCCCCGCTGATGATGGCCGGTATTCGTTTCCTTACGGCCGGCGTGCTGCTGATGGCGTTTTTATTGCTGCGCGGCCACAGACTACCGCCGCGGCGTCCCCTGCTTAACGCCGCCCTGATTGGCCTGCTGCTGCTGGCGGTGGGCAATGGCGCGGTAACCGTCGCCGAACACCAGAACGTGCCGTCGGGCATCGCCGCCGTGGTCGTCGCAACCGTGCCGCTGTTTACGCTCTGCTTTAGTCGCCTCTTCGGGATCCGCACCCGTAAGCTCGAATGGCTGGGCATCGCGATTGGGCTTGTGGGTATCATCCTGCTGAACAGCGGCGGTAACCTGAGCGGGAACCCCTGGGCTGCCGTTCTGATCATGATCGGCTCCATGAGCTGGGCCTTCGGCTCGGTCTACGGTTCACGCATCGAGCTGCCCTCCGGGATGATGGCAGGTGCGATTGAGATGCTCGCGGCGGGCATTGTGCTGCTGATGGCCTCCGCGTTGACGGGTGAAAAACTGACGGCGATGCCAGACCTTTCAGGTTTCCTGGCCGTCGGGTATCTGGCGCTGTTTGGCTCGATTATCGCCATCAACGCCTATATGTACCTGATTCGCAACGTCTCACCGGCGGTTGCCACCAGCTACGCCTACGTTAACCCGGTGGTTGCCGTGCTGCTGGGTACCGGTTTTGCGGGCGAAGTGCTGTCGACGATTGAATGGCTGGCGCTGGGTGTGATTGTCTTTGCCGTGGTACTGGTCACGCTGGGTAAATATTTGCTGCCCGCGAAACCGATTGTCACGAGGTGTGAGGTGGAGAAACCGTGATCGGGTGAATGCCCTGGGTATCGATCTGCGCGGCCTGACCGCCGCCGCAGATCCACTCTTCCAGCCGCTCCGTCAGTTCCAAGTCATTCAGCTTCATTCTTCCACGCAGCGCGCACTCCCAGACAATCAGCACCCGCCAGCCCTGAGCGTAAAGCTGAGAAACATCGCGTTTATCACGCTCGACGTTTCTGCCAATCTTCTCCAGCCAGAAGTCGGTGCGTGTCGCCGGGACTTTAAACAGATAGCAGTCGTGATGATGCCAGAAACAGCCGTGGGTAAAGATGATGCACTGGTACGCGTCGATGACGAAATCAGGACGCCCGGCAAGCGTGGCATCCTGAACCCTGAATTCAAACCCGACGGCGGTCAGGAGGCCCGCGATCCGTTTTTCAATCGCGGTATCACGCGTGCCGATGGCACGCATGTTTTTACTGCGCGTGGCCTTATTGTGAACGTCCGCCATCGACGGCCTCGCTCTGACGAAGCTGAACGGCCTTGCTGATGCGTGAGGCCAGCAGTTTAGCTACCGCGGCAAAGGCTGGCACCACCACCGAGTTGCCAAACTGACGATAGGCCTGGGTATCTGATACCGGGATGCGAAAACTGTAGCCCTGCGGCGTCTCAAAGCCCATTAAGCGGGCGCACTCGCGCGGCGTTAAGCGCCGCGGTCGGTGCTGTTGGTTCTGGGGATCGTCAAAATCTTTTTCGCCCAGCGCCTTATCCCAGCCGCGATCGATAAGAATTTCCGCACCATCTTTGTAATAGCGCGCCGACAGCGTACGCGTCACGCTGTCAGGATTAAGCGGATTGACCATGCCAAACCCAAAGCCATTGCCTTTGGCCTGATGCTTTTTGGCATAGCGATAGAGGTATTTCCACAGCACCGGGGTCAGAATGAATTTCGCATCGACGGCGGGCTCCAGCAGATCGGCCACCGTCGGGCGGCGCGCCGGATACAGCGAGGGCAAATCACGCAGCGTAAAATCGCCTTTCAGATTGAGATCGCGGCGGAAGCCCACCAGCACGATGCGTTCGCGGTGCTGCGGCAGGAAGTGTTTGCCGTCGATAATTTTCGGATCGTCCGGCCCCATGTCCTCTGCATCCGCCACGTCATAACCCAGTTCATCCAGCGTTTGCATGATAATGCGGAAGGTTTTGCCGCCGTCATGACTCTTTAAATTCTTGACGTTCTCCAGGACAAAAATTGCCGGGCGGCGGGCATCAATGATCCGGGCAACATCAAAGAACAGTGTGCCCTGCGTATCGCAGGCAAAGCCGTGTGCGCGTCCCAGCGCGTTCTTCTTCGACACGCCAGCCAGCGAGAACGGCTGACACGGAAAGCCCGCCAGCAGCACATCGTGCGCCGGAATGGTATTGCGAATGTGTTCGGCGGCCTCTTCATCGCTGACGCCGGTTTTGTGGCTCAGCGTGACATCCCGAATATCCGCGTTGAACTGGTGCGCGTCGGGATCGCAATACCAGTTGGCTTTATAGGTACGGACGGCATGTTTGTTCCATTCACTGGTGAATACACACTGCCCGCCAATAGCTTCAAAGCCATGGCGAATGCCGCCGATACCGGCAAAGAGATCGATAAAGCGAAAGGCATAATTTGGATGCGCAGCAGGCGGACGCGGCAGCAAATTTTGCAGATAGCGGAACTCACCATCGCTCAGGCGGTGACCTGCCCTGTCGCTTATCAGCAGCCGCTTGAGTATCGCCGGGCTCCAGTGGCTCTCGCCATGGGCCACCAGCTGGTTTGCCAGCGTTTTAGCATCATACATTTCCAGCAGCTGACGCAGGAGTGCCTGCACGGCTGCCGTTGATTTCTCAACCCGCTCAGGCGCGGGCACAGTCACTGATCGATTTTCCTGCATTCTCTTAACCGGACAATAAAGACAGAAAACAGAGTACCACAGTTCAGGATCGCACACTGCGACGGAAATGGGTCAATATCTGGCTGTCGGTTCCGAGGTAATCGCCCTGTAATTCGGCACTCAGCTTCGCCATAAACTGGATCAGAAAATCGGCATTGTGACGCGCAAGTTCGCGCCCCCGCGCGGTTTGCATGGTGTCAGGCAGGCGCAGGAGTTTGGTCTGAAAGTGGTCGAGCGCGAAGGCTTTATCATCCAGCGCTCGTGTTCCGGCGAACGGGTCGTTGGCATCAAACAGCGCGGCGCCCAGCGCACCGGAGACGGCAAAGACGCGCGCCAGGCCGATAGCGCCTAACGCCTCCAGCCGGTCGGCATCCTGCACAATTTTGGCCTCCAGGCTTTGCGGCGCGATACCGGCACTGAAGCTGTGCGCTTCAATAGCATGCTCAACGGCTGCATAACGATCCGGCGGAAAATCAGGAAAGTCGCGACTGAGGATCTCGCGCGTTTTTCCCGCTGCCAGCCGCGAGGAGTGGCTACGTTCCGGGTGATTTTTCGGCAGGCTGACAATGTCATGGAAGTAGCATGCGGTCAGCACAACCAGCGGATCGCTATCCTCGTCAGCCATAATACCCTGCGCCGTCATCCAGACGCGGTGAAAATGGGCGATATCGTGCGCCGCATCATCAGTAAAATGATTTTCGTCGAGCCAGCGCTCAAAACGGTGTTGCCACTGCGCAAGTTCCATCATCCTGTCCTGTTGCTCAAAAGTGAGTGAATTATAATACACCCGAATTAAAATCCTTTATAAATAGAATTACGAAATACTTAATAATAATTACCCGCTATATTTTTAACGAATTAATTCATATGAAAAATAAAGAGATAAAAAGAAATATTTTGTAAAATTTTTACCACTTTAATTACATTTATTTTTGAACCTAAATAATAATCCATAGAATAGTATCAGCCATGTAGTTACGGAGGGTAATTACATATATTCAGACAATTTATATTTAAAGGGAATATATAATGAAAAGAAAAGTTCTGGCAATTCTCGTACCCGCGTTATTAATGGCTGGCGCAGTAAATGCGGCGGAAATGTATAACAAGAATGGCAACAAAGTTGACCTGTACGGTAAGGTTGATGCGCGTCATACCTTCTCCGACAACCCAGGCGACGACGGCGATGAAACCTATGTACAGGTGGGTTTCAAAGGCGAAACGCAGATCACGAACGACCTGACAGGCTATGGCCAGTGGGAATATAAAACCTACGCTAACGACACCGAAGGCGCAGGGGATAAATCTTTCAACCGTCTGGCATACGCTGGCCTGAAATTTGGCGACTACGGCTCATTTGATTACGGCCGTAATTACGGCGTCGTGTATGACGTAGAAGCCTGGACCGATATGCTGCCTGTATTTGGTGGAGATTCTTACACCTGGACCGATAACTTCATGAACGGTCGTGCTAACGGTCTGGCAACTTACCGTAATAACGATTTCTTCGGTCTGGTCGACGGCCTGCACTTTGCACTGCAATATCAGGGTGCTAACGAAGGTGCTAACGCAAATGAAAACCAGGAAGGCACCAAAAACGGCCATAACGACGTACGTTTCCAGAACGGCGACGGCTTCGGTATGTCCACCTCCTATGACTTCTCTGGCGATCTGTCTGGTCTGAGCCTGGGTGCTGCGTACTCTTCTTCCGACCGTACTAACGCACAAGAAGGTGCAGGTCAAAACAATGCACTCTACGCCGGCGGTAAAACAGCCGAAGCATGGACCATTGGCGCGAAATACGATGCCAATAACGTCTATCTGGCGATGATGTACGCTGAAACCCGCAACATGACCCCATACGGCGATTATGGTATTGCGGATCAGACTCAGAACTTCGAAGCAGTGGCACAGTACCAGTTCGACTTCGGTCTGCGTCCATCCCTGGCATGGGTTTACTCTAAAGGTAAGGACATGACTTATCCAGGCTACGCTGGCAACCCGCAGGGTCAGAAAGGCGATATGGATCTGGTTAACTACATCGACGTGGGCATGACCTACAGCTTCAACAAGAACTTCTCCACCTATGTTGACTACAAAATCAACATGCTGGACAACGATGAACGCTTCTACGAAGCAAACGGTATTTCTACCGATGACATCGTTGGCGTAGGCATGACCTACCAGTTCTAATCCCTCTCAATATTAAAGCCCGCGATGCGGGCTTTTTTTATTTGACGCTGAAATATTACGGCGCTTCCTGCAAGGCCAGGCGAACAAACCCGTTATTCTGCGCCAGCAATTCATGCGCTTTCCAGGCATCCAGCCCCGTCAGCACCATCAGTACCGCCGTTTTGCACTGGTGGTTACAGCTTTCCAGCGCGGCCTTCGCCTGCGCCCGGTTACATCCCCCTGCTTCCATCACAATGGCAATTTGACGTTCGGCCCATCTGGTGTTGCTTGCCTCCAGATCAACGCGCAGGTTGCTGTACACCCGTCCGGAACGTACCGCCAGGCCGGTGGTGATCATATGCAGGATCATGCTTTGCGCAATGCCTGCTTTAGCGTTGGTATACCCGGCCACCACATCCGCGCCCAGATCGGGAGCAATGACCATACTCGCCAGCTGCGCCGCTTCACTTTGCGCATCCTCCGTAATGAGCGCAACCGTTGAGCCCAGAGACCACGCATGACGCATCGCGCCCCATACCCATGGGGTTTTGCCGCTGACGGACAGCGCCAGCATCATGTCATGCTCGCCAAATTCTATCGTCTGAAGGTCGGCAACGCCGCTCGCGTAGCTTCCGGCGTTATCACCTGCTGTTAACGCAATGACGGGGTGTTTGCCCGGCGCAAACGCTTCTGCCGCCTGCTCCGCCACGCGTCCGGACGCGCCCGCGCCGGTCAGCACCAGACGTCCGCCGTGACTAAGCGTCGCCGCCGCGTTATCCACCACGCGGGCCAGCATACTTAAGTGAGGGGTAAGTGCAGAAGAGATTTGCGCGTCATCCTGGTGTATGACGTTAAGCATATCCAGCGTCGATAATCTGTCGATGTTCATCGTGCTGGCGTGCCGTCTTTCCCTGGCCGTACCGGTAAGCATAATGCTCATAAACTGCCTCCTTATTATGAGTACCCTCACACTATAAAGTGTTTTATATAGGTCACCTGAGAGGAGGCTCACGAAACGCCTCTCTTTACATGGCTTTATGAAACGCCCGTCATCAGCGATAATTAGCCCTTTCTTATTCATCGCGGAGTGTTAATGAGCGATTTGCAGCCCTTCCCCCCGACGCGCAAGCGCCCTATGAAGCTGAATACGCTGGTTACACTGATGGTGTGCGCGATTATCGGCTCGGTGCTGCTGGTGGTCTTCGCGCTGTACTCTGTGCAGATCACCCGCGCCACGCGTGATGACGTGAAAGATACCGCGCTGGGTATCGCCAGGACGCTGGCCGACAGCCCGGAGATCAAGCGTGGCCTGATGGAATCGCCGCAGGCTGGCATCATCCAGCCGATTGCCGAGGCGGTGACGAAGCGCAACGACCTGCTGTTTACCGTGGTCACCGACCTGCGTGGGATCCGCTATTCCCATCCAAACGAAGCGCTGTTAGGTTTGCATTTTATTGGCGACGATCTGACGCCCGCCCTGGAAGGGAAAGAGAATGTCTCCGTTAACCGCGGCGCGCTCGCGGAAGCGCTGCGCGTCTTTACGCCCGTCTATGACGACCAGCACGACCAGATCGGCGTGGTGGTGGTGGGTATTTCGCTGAATAAAGTTGAAGATCAGATTGCCCGCGGGCGGCTCAACGCCGTGTGGACCATCTTATTCAGCGTTCTGATGAGCTCAGTGGCGATATGGGGTCTGGTCCGGGTTCTGAAACGTATCCTCTTTGGGCTGGAGCCTTACGAAATCTCAGCTCTCTTTGAGCAGCGCCAGGCCATGTTGCAGTCCCTGCGCGAAGGCGTGATGGCCGTGGATATGCACGGGCGCGTGACGATGATTAACCACACCGCCAGAGAAATATTACTCCTGACCTCAGGCCAGCACTCCGAAAGCAGCAGTGAACCGCTGCTGGCCAGCCTGCGCGAAGTATCCAGGACCGGCATTGCCCGCCAGGATCAGGAGATCGGCTGTAACGGGCGGCTGTTGCTCTGCAACATGGTCCCCGTGAAAAGCCAGAATCAGGTGATCGGGGCGATCAGCACGTTCCGCGATAAGACCGAAATCAGCCAGTTAATGCAGCGTATTGATGGCATGGTCAGCTACGTTGATGCCCTGCGCGCTCATACGCACGAGTTTATGAACAAGCTGCACGTGATCCTCGGCCTGCTGCACATGAAGCGCTACGATAAGCTGGAGGAGTACATCATCCAGACCGCGCAGAATTATCAGACGGATATCGGCGCAATACAGCGCAAAGTTAAATCGCCGGTCATTGCGGGCTTCCTGCTGGGTAAAATTAACCGCGCTAAAGAGGCCGGAGTGACCCTGACGCTGGCGGAGGAGAGTCAGCTTCCTGACACCGCCAATGAAGAGCAGGTTGCGGTGCTGATCACCGTGCTGGGCAATTTAATCGAAAATGCCCTGGATGCGATGGAAGGCCAGCCGGAAGGCGAGATCGGCCTGCTGCTGCATTATCAGAACGGCTGGCTGAGCGGTGAGGTCAGCGATGACGGTCCCGGCATTGATCCCGAGCGGCTGGAGGCTATTTTTACAAAGGGCTACTCAACAAAAGGTGAAAACCGCGGCGTTGGGCTGTTCCTTGCGCGTCAGCAGATCCAGAATCTGGGCGGAGATATTACCGTCGAGTCGGAGCCTGGCGTATTTACCCAATTTTTTGTTCAGATCCCCTGGGATAGCGAGAGGAATATCGCGTGATAAATGTGTTAATTGTCGATGATGACGCCATGGTAGCCGACCTCAACCGTCTGTATGTTAACCGCGTTGAGGGTTTTAGCTGCTGCGGCGTCGCTTCCACGCTCAACCAGGCCGAGGCGTTGATCGCCAACCCAGGCCAGCCGATCGATCTGGTGCTGCTGGATGTCTATATGCAGCAGGATAACGGGCTGGATCTGCTGCCCATCATCCGCGCGTCGGGCCGCCCGATTGACGTCATCATGATCTCGTCGGCCTCCGACGCCGCAACGATCCAGACCTCAATGCACTATGGCGTGGTGGATTACCTGATTAAACCGTTCCAGTTCCCGCGTTTTGAAGAGGCGCTGAACGGCTGGAAGGCAAAGCGCAGCCTGATGGGATCGCATCAGTATTATGAACAGGCCGACGTCGACAGGCTGATCCACGGCGGCGCGCCGGAGCTGGCCGACAGCAAAAAATTACCGAAAGGCCTGACGCCGCAGACGCTGCGCACCATTTGCCAGTGGATCGACAGCCATCCGGAGATAGAGTTTTCCACCGACGATCTGGCGAATGCGGTCAACATTTCCCGCGTCTCCTGCCGCAAATACCTGATCTGGCTGGCGCAAATTAATATCCTGTTCACCAGCATTCACTACGGCGCTACCGGCCGGCCGGTATATCGCTACCGTTTGCAGCCGGAACAGGTCGGCCTACTCAAACAGTACTGCCAGTAATTCGGTAGCTGTCGTCCAGAAGGGTAAAACGGAAGTGGTGCATCGAGGAGATCACCACTTCTTTTGTTTTGGTGACAAAGATGGCTTCAATATCGGGGCGCGAACGCAGCGCGGCGCAGCCCTTTTCCACGCCCATGCCGTAGATCAGCGTGGTCCAGATATCGCCGTCGAGGGAGTCTGGCGAAATAATCGTCACGCTGTCCAGTTCGTTATCCAGCGGGTAGCCGGTGCGTGGGTCAAGTATGTGGTGATAACGTTTGCCGTTCAGCTCGAAGTAGCGCTCATAGGTGCCTGACGTCACCACCGACCGGTTTTCGACCGTCATGGCGCCAATCAGCGCGTCACCGGCGAACGGTTTTTTCAGGCCAACGCGCCAGCCGCCCTCCGGCGAGCCTAACGTCTGGACGTTGCCGCCAAGGTTGATCAGCCCAAGTTCAACGCCCTCTTTATGCAGGTAATCCCGCACCCTGTCGGCGATATAGCCTTTAGCAATGGCCCCCAGATCGATCTCCATTCCCTGGCGAGTAAGGAACACGCTGCTGTTGGCTTCATCCAGCACCACGTCCGCAGGATGCGTGATGCCCAGCAAGGCGGCGATCTCGTCCGCGGGCGGTACCACGTCCCCCTTAAAGCCAATTTTCCAGCGCTTCACCAGCGGGCCGATCGCCAGGTTAAAGGCGCTGTCTTTAAGCAGGCTGGCCGCTTTCGCGCAGCGGATCAGCTCGAACACCGGGCGACTGACGGCAACCGGATGCTGACCGGCCGCATGGTTGATGTCCATTACCTGGGAGTGCGCTCGGTTAACGGTGAGCAGATCTTCGTACTGTTTGATCAGGCGAAACACGCGAGAGGCAAGCGCTTCGTCATGGGAAAAGAGTTTCAGGAGGATGGGCGATCCCATCAGAACGGCGGAGTAGCTGTAAACGCGATGGCTATCAGGCATTTCATGAGTCCTCAGATGTAGCCCCGGCAGGCACCGCGCCGCCGGGGAAACAGGAGCCTTACCGTGTTTTCGAACGCATAGCCGCCTGATGTCCTGCAAGCGTACCAAAAATAATGATATCTGCCACCGCGTTACCGCCGATGCGGTTACCGCCATGGATGCCCCCGACAACCTCACCCGCAGCAAACGCTCCCGGCAATACGTTGTGGTTGCTGTCCAGCACGCAGGTTTCTGTGTTAATGGTCACGCCGCCCATGGTGTGGTGAACGCCCGGTGCAATCTGAATGGCGTAGAACGGCCCTTCGTTGATTGGCGCACGCAGCGCGGTGGTGCGGCCGAAATCATCGTCGTGCTGTTTCTCCACAAAGCCGTTGTAGCGTTCCAGCGTTGCCAGGAACTGGTGGTGATCCATCCCCAGCGCTTCCGCCAGGGCTTTTGGCGAGCTGGCGCTGGTAACAAACCCTTTTGCGATGTACTCATCCGCGGCTTTGTTTTTGGCGCGAACATGCTCGTCAAAGACGATGTAAGCGTATTTCTCCGGCAGCGCGATGATCTGCGCCGAGACTTTGTCGCGGGTCGACATTTCGTTATAGAAGCGGTTGCCCTGCTGGTTTACCAGAATCGCCCCGCCGCCGCGGATGGATTCGGAAATCAGATACGACGTTTTCTGCTCAACGGTTGGGTGGATCTGAATTTCGCCCATATCCACGGTGCCCGCACCGATACGCTCCAGCAGCGCGATACCGCCTCCGGTCGCCCCTTTGTGGTTGGTGGTAACGAACCCTGCCAGATCCGGACGGTATTTCACCACCATCTGGCTGTTGGCGCTGAAGCCGCCCGTTGCCACAATCACGCTTTTGGTTGCCACGGTGAGGGTATCGTTCTCTTCGGTGGTCAGACGCACGCCGGTCACTTCGCCATTTTCGAAAATGATGTCGCTCACGGAGGTATCCAGCATCACCTCGATGTTGCGCTTGTTGACGTTACGCACCAGGCCGCTGATCAGATACCCGCCCACTGCGGAACCGTCTTTCGGACGGTGCGTACGGTCGATGCTCATCCCGCCGGTGGTGGTAATGTCGTTCAGCATAATGCCGCGCGTGGCCAGCCATTCGATGGCCTGCGGCGCGTTCTCGACAAAGCGACGCAGCAGTTCAGGGTCGTTCTTGTTGCCACCGCCTTTCAGACTTTCCTGGTAGAACAGCTCTTTGCTGTCCTGAATACCTTTCACGCGCTGGAAGCGGGTCTCCGCCGCGTTCATCCCGGCCGAGGCTTTAATGGTGTTCCCGCCGATGGTGGGCATTTTCTCGACGATCAGCACGTTCGCGCCTTCGTCATGCGCCTGAATCGCCGCTGCCAGACCGGCGCCGCCGCTGCCGACCACCACCACATCCACGCTTTTAGTCTCATTCGGGTCTGCGCCCTCTTCCGCCGCCAGCGCTTTGCTGGATTTCAGCATCGCCTTCGAGACTGCTTTTTTCACCGCCTCGCTCTGGCTGGTCGCGCCCGTAATCGCGTCCACGTGCGGGGTGTTGGCATCCAGAATACGGGTACGGATCTCTTCGAAGCTGGTGACAAACTCGACGTCTTCACTCGGGCCGGAGGCCAGTTCGATATCGGCGATGCGGTCGGTTTCGAGGCTGACGTTAATCACCAGCTCGTTAGCATCGTCCTGCACTTTTTCAATAAAGGTGCCCGGTTTGAATTTAGATTCGCCCATGCTCATGTCGCGGATCATCGCTTCCACCAGCGAGAAGCGCCACAGCGGTTCCGGGATGCTCAGTTCTTCGCGTCGGGTACTGTCCATAAACAGCTCCAGGCTTTCGCCCGCCGCGATGCGATCGGTCCAGTCCGGATAGGCGATGGTGGCGCGGCCAACGGCAATCAGGTCGTAACCGTGATCCAGCGCTTCATTCACATCCGTGGCATTCACCACGCCGCCAACGCCCATTACAGGTACCTGCGCCAGCGTGTCAGAGCGCATGGCGCAGTATTTTTCGATAAGTGGCGTCGGGTCCTGAGTATCGACGATAGATGAACGCAGGGCGGCACCAAGGGAGAAGTGGAGATAATCTACCCCGCGCGCGGCCAGTTTTTCCAGCAGATACAGGGTGTCTTCGAAGCGAATGCCCGGGACTTCAAGCTCTTCCGGAGAGAAACGGTAGCCAATGATAAACGCGTCGTCCGCGTACTGGCGCACCATCTTGTGGGTAATGTCCAGCACCGCCAGCGGGAATTTCGCGCGGTTTTCGCGGCTGCCGCCCCACTCGTCGTCGCGCTGGTTAGAGTTCGGGGAGAAGAACTGCTGGATCAGATAGGTATTCGCCCCGTGGATTTCGACGCCGTCGAACCCGGCCTGAATTGCGCGGCGCACGGCTTCGCCGAACTTGCCGATCATGCCTTCCACCTCTTCCGCGGTCAGGGCAACCGGCGTGGCGGCACCGTCACGCGGCGCGGCAACGGCGCTTGGGCCAACCGGCGTGCGGCCCCCGATCAGTTTTGGGTCGACCATGCGGCCGCCGTGGTAGATTTGCAGCAGGGCTTTGGAGCCTTTGGACTTGATAGCGTCAGCGATTTTTGCCAGCCCGGCGATTTTCTCGTCGTTATCAATACCAATTGCGCCCGGGAACGCCAGGCCGAGATCGTCAACAAAACAGCACTCAACGATGATGGTGCCGATGCTGCCCGCGCGGGCGCGGTAGTACTCCACCAGCTCGCTGGTCACGGTGCCATCGTAATAACCGGTACAGGTTGTCATCGGGGCCATTAACAAACGGTTTTTCAGTTCAGTACCATTCGGTAATGTGAAGGGGCTTAAAATACGTTCGTTAGTGCTCATAATAGAAACTCCAAACTTTAAAAATTAAGAATTCGTTATCGGAATGATTTTTTATTTCGTGTTTTTTGCCGATGTCATGATAGTAATATAAAGCTTTTTTTAGTTTCTAAAGTCATTACGTTAGTTAATAAACTATTTAATCCCTTCGATAACATTAATAACACATTGGTGTTAGCGGGAATGTTTCACTCGTTCACAAGAATTTAAAAAAAGTTAAATTATAAAAGGTCAAACCAATACACCAAATATAGCAAAAACCCCTATAAAACAACAATAAACAAAAGCACCAGAATTTAAATGTTATAGTTTTGATACATAAAATGCGTAAAATTAGCGAATAACCACACTACTCAGAGTGGTTATTATAAAAAATATAAAAATAGCCATTCAGTTCCGTTTTTTTTGATCGCGATCAATAGTTATGGCATTCAAAAGAGCAATATAAAAACATCATCATTTTTTATTTAGCGCAAACCAAAATGCGTTAAATCGCTATTAGTGAAAACACAAACCCGCACCTTAAATAACTAAAAAAAGCAAAAAGGATATTTCAATCGAATTTGTGTTTTCGCCCGGCGACGAATTTTTGACAACTTAAGACGTGAAACTATGAATACAAAAACTGCTGTAACGCCTCCTGCGGCGAATCTGGCATCAAATGGAACAGCAAAACGACTGCTGATGATGGCTTTGCCCGTCATTGTTGCCGTCCTGCTGTTGTTTGTCCCCGTTCCGGAAGGGCTGCCGCCTTATGCGTGGCACTACTTCGCCATCTTTGTCGGCGTCATCGTCGGCTTAATTTTCGAACCGCTGCCGGGCGCCGTGATCGGTCTTACCGGCGTCGTGGCGATTGCGCTGTGCAGCCAGTGGGTGCTCTTTAGCCCGGAACAGCTGGCTGACCCAAAATTCAAGCTGGCGGGCGCCTCCTTTAAATGGGCGGTCAGCGGGTTTGGTAACTCCACCGTCTGGCTGATTTTCGGTGCCTTTATGTTCGCCGCAGGCTACGACAAAACCCGCTTCGGCCGCCGTCTGGCGCTGATTCTGGTGAAGTACCTGGGCCGTCGCAGCCTCACGCTCGGTTACGCCATTACGTTTGCGGACCTGCTGCTGGCCCCGTTCACCCCGTCCAACACCGCGCGCAGCGGCGGGACCATCTACCCGATCATCGCCAACCTGCCGCCGCTGTACGGTTCAAAACCCAATGACCCAAGCGCGCGCAAAATCGGTTCGTATCTGATGTGGGTAGCCATCACCGCGGCCTGTATCACCAGCTCGATGTTCCTTTCCGCTCTGGCACCTAACCTGCTGGCGCTGGCGCTGGTAAAAAGCACGGTTGGAATTGATATCTCCTGGGGGACCTGGTTCCTCGCCTTCCTGCCGCTGGGCATCCTGCTGATCCTGACCATGCCGCTGCTGGCTTACTGGTTCTACCCGCCGGAAGTGAAGGTAAACAACGAAGTACCGCTGTGGGCGACCCGTGAACTGGAAAAACTGGGCAAACTGTCGCGCAATGAGATCCTGCTGCTGGTGTTCGTGTGCTGTGCGCTGCTGATGTGGATCTTCGCCGCGGCGTGGATTGAACCGGCCATGGCTGCCCTGCTGATCGTTGGCCTGATGCTGTGGACCGGCGTGCTGGAGTGGAACGATATCACCGGTAACAAAGCCGCGTGGAATACCTTCGTCTGGTTCGCCACCCTGGTGGCGCTGGCGGATGGCCTCTCCTCCACCGGTTTTATCAGCTGGCTGGGTAAAGAAGGCGGCCTGCTGATGAGCGGTATTTCTCCGGGTGTCGCCACCATCGTGCTGCTGCTGGCGTTCTACCTGCTGCACTACCTGTTCGCCAGCACCACCGCGCACACCACGGCGCTGCTGCCTGCGATGCTGACCATCGCCTCCACCATTCCGGGCATGAATATGGAAGTGTTCGTTCTGCTGATGGTGACCTCGCTGGGCGTGATGGGGATCATTACCCCCTACGGTACGGGTCCAAGCCCGATTTACTACGGTAGCGGCTACCTGCCAACCAAAGACTACTGGCGCCTCGGCACCATCTTCGGCGCCATCTTCCTGGCAGCTCTGCTGCTGATTGGTTACCCGTGGATGTCCATGATGTTCTGATTCCTGACCGCCGGATATTTCCTCCGGCGGTTAAATTTTTGTGGAGCAAGCTATGTCAAACAAACCCTTTATCTACCAGAACCCCTTCCCCCTCGCGCATGACGACACCGAATATTATCTGCTGACCAAAGAGCACGTTTCCGTTGCCGAGTTCGACGGTCAGGAAGTGCTGAAAGTCGAGCCAGAGGCGTTGACCCTGCTGGCACAGCAGGCCTTCCACGATGCCGCGTTTATGCTGCGCCCTTCCCACCAGAAGCAGGTTGCCGCCATTCTCAACGACCCGGAAGCCAGCCAGAACGACAAATACGTTGCCCTCCAGTTCCTGCGTAACTCTGAAATTGCCGCAAAAGGCGTGCTGCCAACCTGTCAGGATACCGGCACCGCGATCATCATGGGCAAAAAAGGCCAGCGCGTCTGGACCGGCGGCGGTGACGAAGCGGCGCTGAGTCAGGGCGTGTATAACACCTATATTGAAGACAACCTGCGCTACTCGCAGAATGCGGCGCTGGATATGTATAAAGAGGTGAACACCGGCACCAACCTGCCCGCGCAGATCGACCTCTACAGCGTTGATGGTGACGAGTATAAATTCCTGTGCATGGCGAAAGGCGGCGGTTCCGCCAATAAAACTTATCTGTATCAGGAAACCAAAGCGCTGATCACCCCGGCGAAGCTGAAAAATTATCTGGTTGAGAAGATGCGGACCCTCGGCACCGCGGCCTGCCCGCCTTACCATATCGCCTTCGTTATCGGCGGCACCTCAGCGGAAGCCACGCTGAAAACCGTCAAGCTCGCCTCTGCGCGCTACTACGATGGCCTGCCAACCGAAGGCAATGCGCACGGCCAGGCGTTCCGCGACGTCCAGCTTGAGCAGGAACTGCTTCAGGAAGCGCAAAACCTCGGCCTTGGCGCGCAGTTCGGCGGGAAATACTTCGCGCACGATATTCGCGTGATCCGTCTGCCGCGCCACGGCGCCTCCTGCCCGATCGGCATGGGGGTCTCCTGCTCCGCTGACCGCAACATCAAGGCGAAGATTAACCGCGAGGGGATCTGGATTGAGAAGCTGGAGCACAATCCGGGCCAGTACATTCCTGAATCCCTGCGCCAGCAGGGAGAAGGCGACGTGGTAAGCATTGATCTGAACAAGCCGATGCCCGACATTCTGGCGCAGCTTTCCTCGCACCCGGTATCCACCCGCCTGTCGCTGAGCGGCACCATCATCGTGGCGCGCGATATCGCCCACGCGAAGCTGAAAGAGCTGCTCGACAACGGGGAAGAACTGCCGCAGTACGTTAAAGATCACCCGATTTACTACGCAGGCCCGGCGAAAACGCCAGAAGGTTACGCGTCTGGCTCCTTAGGCCCAACCACCGCCGGGCGTATGGACTCCTACGTAGACTTACTGCAATCCCACGGTGCGAGCATGATCATGCTGGCCAAAGGTAACCGCAGCCAGCAGGTCACCGACGCCTGCCATAAGCACGGCGGCTTCTACCTCGGCAGCATCGGCGGCCCGGCGGCGGTGCTGGCGCAAAACAGCATCAAGAGCCTGGAGTGCGTGGCGTATCCTGAACTGGGAATGGAAGCCATCTGGAAAATTGAAGTGGAGAACTTCCCGGCGTTTATCCTGGTGGATGACAAAGGCAACGACTTCTTCCAGCAGATCCAGAATAAACAGTGCAAAGGGTGCTCACAGCGCTGAACGTTTCCATAACGCCGGAAGCAGCGACAGCGTATCGTTGATCAACCCGCGCTTGTCGCTGCCCGGCTTCCAGATAGTGACCATCGTCTGGCTTATCCCCTGGCTGCCCACTTCGGTGGGCAGCCTTTTTACATTTTTCCACTGCGTTGCGTGAAGATGGATCGGCAAAAACCCCCAGCCGCAGCCCTGCTCCAGCAGGCCGCGCAGCATCTCCAGTTCGTTAGTGAAAAGCGTGTGCCCTGAAATTTGCAGGCGACGGGCAACCGGCTCGTCTGACGCGGGATGCATAATCACCTGTGGCACCAGAGAGAGATCGAGCAGCGACACCGGCGACGCAACCTCCGCAAAAAGCGCCGTTGCGGCGTAAAAATCCATTTCGATCGCCCCCAGCGCCCGCCACTCCATCTCATTGCCCACGCTGCGGTTGCGCGCCTGGCAGATCCCCAGATCGGCCTGACCGTTTGCCAGCATCGCTTCCGCCTCATCGCGCGATGCGCTGGTCAGGCTCAGGCGGATCTTTTTCGTCGCCAGTGTGGCAATCAGCGCCTGTAAAAAAGCTCTGGGGGTGAACGGATCGTAAGCGAGGGCGATGTCCTGCGTCGCGCTGTCCGGTACCGATCTGGCAAACGCCTCAAACGCTTTGACCTGGCGCATCAGCAGGTGCGCCTGCCGCTGAAGCTGCTCCCCCTCCGGCGTCAGGCGCAGGCTGCGCTCCTCCCGCAGGAACAGAGCATAGCCCAGCCCATCCTCAAGGAAATCGATCAGATCCCGCAGGGTAGTACGATCTTTGCCGAGTTTACTGGCCGCCTTCATCAGGCTGCCGTGTTCAGCGACGGCAGTGAACGCCTCAAGCTGGGCAAAGGAATAGATCAGTGATGCCACGCCATTCTCCACGCAATTTTTACGGGGGATTTTCCCCCATAACGCGTTTTTTATTATAGGCCGCAGGTTCTTAAACTGAAGTCCTTCCTGAGCCAAACGAGATAAATATGAAAATCAAAACAAACCGCACGCTGCTCGCGGCGCTGGTTGTCAGCAGCCTGCTCTCGCCCGCCGTTATGGCGGCCTGCAACGGTACCGACCTCACCACCTGTCCGGCGCCTTTCGATGCCAGACTCCCGGACGCGCATACCATGCTCACCTGGAACCAGGCCGATCGCGTGGTGGGCTTTCGCAATGACTACCGCAACTACGCAGGGGATGTGTTCCGCCACGGCAACGCTACGCCGCTGCTGCCCGCAGAAAAACCGCTCACCGATGCCCGCTATCAGGTGAAGGGTAAGAGTTACACTCTTCAGGACTACCTGAAACGCCAGAACGTCAGCGGCATGCTGGTGCTGAAAAACGGCAAAGTGGCCTATAAATACCTGGGTGAAGGCAATACCGACTCAACGCTCTGGACGTCGCGTTCCGTGGGCAAATCGGTGGTCTCCGCGCTGGTGGGTGCTGCAATTAAAGAAGGGAAAATCCACTCCCTGGACGACCTTGTCACCCAATACGAACCTGACTTAAAAGGCACCGCCTGGGAGGGCGTAACGCTAAAACAGCTCATCACCCACACCTCTGGCGTGGCGTGGAACGAAGATTACACCAACCCGCAATCTGACTTCGCCCGGCTTACCGAATGCGAAGCGAAGCCGGGCACCTACAACTGCGTGCGCACCCTGGTGAAGGGATTACACCGTGAACACCCGGCGGGCGAAAACTGGTCCTATTCCTCGGGTGGCGCCTGGCTGTTAGGCGATGTGCTTGAGCGCGCCACCGGCATGACGCTCGCGGCGTATCTGGAGAAGACCATCTGGCAACCGTACGGCATGGCCAGCGACGGCGTGTGGCATGCCTACAGCAAAGGCCAGCACGACGTGGGTGCGCATGGGTTCAACGCCACGCTGGAAGACTGGGGGCGTTTCGGGGAGTTTATCCTGCATAACGGTACGCTGCCGGACGGGAAGCAGATCCTCCCCAAGGGCTGGGTGAAACAGTCCTCAGCCTGGACACAGGCCAAAGGATCGGTGTCCGACGCGCATCCGAAGGGGTTATACGGCTACCAGTGGTGGAACAACGAAGTACCAGCCACCGCCACACACGTGGAGCCGAAAGTCGAAAATTCGCTGAAGGATTCCCTGTGGGCGCTGGGTATTTTTGGTCAGATGATCATGGTTAATCAGAAAGAAAATCTGGTTATCGTCCAGTGGTCCACCTGGCCGCAGGCAGAGCCGTCATTCAGCGCCCAGCCGCTGGAAGCGTCGCTGATGTTTAGCGCGATTGCGAACGCGCTGCGCTGATAATCCCAAGCCAGGCCCCGCCTGGCTTCTCACCTGCGCGATGTCACAAAACTGATATATCAGCAACTTAGCGAAATCGAGTAAATAAAAGATCACCGAAATGTTAAGTTATTGTTGAGTATGTAAATACTGGTCAATGCATTGTCATTAATGCACCACGCGCATCAGTCCATGCGCTATTTGCGCTTATTAATTTCCACTTCCTGATCCAGTTTTCAGAAACAGACGAGCATAACGTCACTATAAAACTGGAGATAATCATGGTTTCCTCAACCTCACCTGCAACGCTTCGTGCCAAAGCGGGCGCGATTTTCCGCGTCACGTCGGGCAACTTTCTTGAGCAATTCGACTTCTTTCTGTTCGGCTTTTATGCCACCTACATCGCCCATACTTTTTTTCCGGCAAGCAGTGAATTTGCGTCCCTGATGATGACCTTCGCCGTCTTTGGCGCGGGCTTCCTGATGCGTCCGATCGGGGCCATTGTGCTGGGGGCTTACATTGATAAAGTGGGTCGCCGTAAAGGGCTGATCGTCACCCTGTCAATTATGGCCACCGGAACCTTCCTGATCGTGCTGATCCCTTCTTACCAGAGCATTGGCCTGTGGGCGCCGCTGCTGGTGCTGACCGGCCGCCTGTTGCAGGGTTTTTCGGCAGGCGCCGAGCTGGGCGGGGTTTCGGTTTATCTGGCGGAGATCGCCACGCCGGGCCGCAAGGGTTTCTACACCAGCTGGCAGTCGGGTAGCCAGCAGGTCGCCATTATGATCGCGGCGGCGATGGGCTTCGCCCTGAATGTGGTGCTGGAAGAGAGTGCCATTCGCGAATGGGGGTGGCGTATTCCGTTCCTGTTTGGCTGTCTGATTGTGCCGTTTATCTTTTTCCTGCGCCGCAAGCTCGAAGAGACCGAGGAATTCAGCGCCCGTCGCCACCATCTGGCAATGCGTCAGGTCTTCACAACGCTGCTCGCCAACTGGCCGGTAGTCGTCGCGGGCATGCTGATGGTGGCGATGACCACCACCGCGTTTTACCTGATCACCGTTTACGCGCCGACCTTCGGTAAAAAAGTCCTGATGCTCAGCGCGTCGGACAGTCTTCTGGTCACGCTGCTGGTGGCGGTGTCCAACTTCATCTGGCTTCCGGTGGGCGGCGCGCTGTCGGATCGCTTCGGGCGTAAACCGGTGCTGATCGCCATGACGCTGCTGGCGCTGGCGACCAGCTATCCGGCGCTGACGATGCTGGCCGCAGCCCCGAGCTTCTCAATGATGCTGACCGTGCTGCTGTGGCTCTCTTTCCTCTACGGCCTGTATAACGGCGCGATGATCCCGGCCCTGACGGAGATCATGCCAGCAGAGGTGCGCGTGGCGGGCTTCTCACTGGCTTACAGCCTGGCAACGGCGGTCTTTGGCGGTTTCACGCCGGTGATTTCGACTGCCTTAATTGAGTACACCGGCGACAAAGCCTCTCCGGGCTACTGGATGAGCTTTGCCGCCGTTTGCGCCCTGCTGGCAACGCTTTATCTCTATCGTCGTCGCACGTTAATCCTGCAAACTGCCGTTAAGGAGTGATCCCTCATGCTTACATTCAGAACGGTGATTGCCGCCCTGACCTTCGCCACCCTCAGCGCGGGCGCGCTTGCCCAGGATGTGACGGTGATGACTTCTGGCGGCTTCAAAGCGGCGCTGGAGAAGCTGACGCCGCAGTACGAAGCGCAAAGCGGTGACAGGCTCATTGTGATCTCCGGCCCGTCGATGGGCAAAACGCCGCAGGCCATTCCGGCCCGGCTCGCCCGGGGCGAAAAAGCGGACGTGGTGATTATGGTGGGCGATGCGCTGGCGAAACTGGAACAGGATCGCAGGACGGCGGCGGGCTCCCGCGTGGAGCTGGCGGATTCGCCCGTCGGGATGGTCGTCAAAGCGGGCGCGCCGGTGCCGGATATCAGTACGGTGCCTGCCCTGCGGCAAACGTTGCTGAAGGCGCATTCCATGGCTTATTCCGACAGCGCCAGCGGCCGGTATGTAGAGAGTCAGCTGTTCCGTAAGCTGGGCATCGACGGCCAGGTTCACGATAAAGCGCACCGGGTTGAGCGCATCCCGGTGGCGTCTGAAGTGGCAAAAGGGAAATACGATCTCGGCTTTCAGCAGGTGAGCGAGCTTCTGCCGGTCCCGGGGGTGATGTTTGTGGGTAAGTTGCCTGACGACATGCAGTACATTACCCGTTTCGCCGGAGCCGTAACGCAGAAGGCTGACCATCCCGAACATGGAAAAGCGCTGCTGGCCTTTCTCTCTTCGCCACAGGCTGCCAGCGTCATTACGGCAACGGGCTTAACGCCCGTCAGTGCACCTCGCGATACTGCTCGGTAATCAGCGTTTCGAGTTCGGCAGCAATATAGGACTGGATCCGCCCGCGGCGGCGGATCAGCCCCACGGTTCGCCTGACCTCAGGCTCGGTTAAAGGTACCGACGTCAGCAGCGAATGCTCTGCGCGGGGCATTGACATGGCGGGAACGGCCGCAATGCCGATCCCGGCTTCAACCATCCCCAGCATGGTCGTCACGTGCCGCGTTTCGCAGATGCTGGGGCGCTCAGGCCGAATATGCCCGACCCGCTGGTCGAGAAGATTGCGGTTGCCGGAGGTCTTATCCAGACCGATATAATCCTGCTGATAAAAAGCCTGCCACGTCAGGCTTTTTCTTTTTGCAAGCGGGCTGTCGCGCCGGCAGGCAGCCACGTAGACATCCTCCACCAGCGGGACAAACTCGATGTCGGGCTGCAAACTCCGGGCAAAGCAGATACCAAAATCCGCCTGTCCGCGGGTGACGGCCTCGATAACATTTCCGGCGCTGCTGTCGATCATTTTTATGCGCACGCGGGGGTAACGGGACTGAAAGCGGCGGATAACATCCGGCATAAAGTAACAGGCGGCGGACGGCACCGTCGCCACGGTGATTAGCCCCGTACGCTCCTCGCTGGCCTTATCGATATCCGAAAGCATGGACTCCACATCAGCAAGCAGCTGTCCGCATCGGTCGGCAAAGGTCTGTCCATACAGGGTCAGCGTGACGCGCCGGGTGGTTCTGTCGAACAGTTTTGTCCCCAGTGCCGCCTCCAGCTTTTCAATTCTGCGACTCAACGCCGACTGGGAAAGGCAGATAGACTCCGCCGCAAGACGGAAATTGCCATATTCCAGTAAAGCGCGGAAGGCATAGAGATCGTTGAGGTCAAAATTGACGGGCATACTGACGGGATCCTTAAGCACGGTAGGGTAAGAAGAGATTTATCATAGTCGCGCACGACATACTTCACAAAATGAAGGGGATACCCCTAAAGCGCTATCAACCTGACGGCACATAGTGATAGTTTATGCGGGCTGGATTCCTCTTAAACAGGCTGCCAGTCTGCATGCAGCCGAAGAGGAGTGTCATACTGCTTAACAGAGTATGTTGGCATGCTAACAGCCCCTGACCTTTCCATTTTGTTCACGTGCGAGTAACGAGCAAAGCGATGATTAAGTGGCCCTGGAAAACGAACGACGCTGGTCGAAATATGGTGCTGCCCTGGGATGAGGCTCTGGCGATCCCCGTGCTGGCGAATCTCTTGCCTGAAGAGCAATCAAAGCTGATTCAGCTGGCCGAGCGTTTTTTACAGCAAAAACGGCTGGTACCGCTACAGGGCTTCGAACTGGATCCGCTTAAAAATTCCCGCATCGCCCTGCTCTTCTGCTTGCCGGTGCTGGAGCTGGGTATCGAATGGCTGGATGGCTTCCACGAAGTGCTGATCTACCCGGCGCCGTTTATCGTCGATGATGAGTGGGAGGATGACATCGGGCTGGTGCACAACCAGCGTATGGTGCAGTCCGGGCAAAGCTGGCAGCAAGGGCCAATCATCCTCAACTGGCTGGATATTCAGGACTCGTTCGATGCCTCGGGCTTCAACCTGATCATTCACGAAGTGGCGCATAAGCTGGATACCCGCAACGGCGATCGCGCCAGCGGCGTGCCGCTGATCCCGCTGCGTGAAGTCGCGGGATGGGAGCACGACCTGCACGCGGCGATGGAAAACATTCAGGATGAGATAGACCTGGTGGGTGAAAGCGCGGCCAGCATTGATGCCTATGCCGCGACCGATCCCGCCGAGTGTTTTGCGGTACTGTCCGAGTATTTCTTTAGCGCACCTGAGCTTTTCGCTCCGCGCTTCCCGGCGCTGTGGCAGCGTTTTTGCCATTTTTATCAGCAGGATCCGCTTCAGCGTCTGCGGCAAAGTGAGGACGCAGCCAGCACATCCTCTCATCCGTTCCACTAATGTTCAGCAGAGGTACGATCGGTCGATCGTACCCACACGCTCACCGCGAGAAACAGCAGCGCCATTCCCCATGCGGCAGTAATCAAAAACTGCTCACCGTAAAAGCGCGTCACCACGGGTACCAGCAGCGCGCTGGCCCCGTACCCCAGCGTATGGCTGGTGGCGATCACCCCTGCGCCTTTGCCCGTCGTCAGCCGATCGTTGAGCAAAAGCTGGTATCCCGGCGTTGCCATGGCGGCCCCCAGCGAAGTGATGACAATTCCCACGTAGAACAGGGCTAAACTGGCGAGACACATCAGCCCAAGACCCGCCACCATCAAGACCGCGGCAATTAAGAGTAAAACTATCGGGGTAAAATGCTGCGGGCGTACTACCAGAAACTGCGCCGCCAGGGTCGCCAGCGCGGCCAGGCTCAGCAGCAGCGCGACATGATGGCTGATTTGCACGGCATCGCCATTAAATAACGGGTGAAGATGCGGCGATAAACCAAGCTGCATCAGGCTGACCAGCGCCGCCAGCAGCAGTGCCAGCACCAGGAAAGGCAGCATGGAGGCCTGTAACCGCGTCGACTGGTGCGCCACCGGCGGCAGCGGGGGATCGGCGGCTTCGCGCAGCACCAGCAGAAGCGCGATAAACGGCGCCACCGCCATCAGCCAGAGCGGTGCGACCGGGCTGACGCTGAGCATCAGCGCGGCCAGAGGCGGTCCCAGCAGACGCCCGCAGCTAAGGCCAGAGCTTATCGTCGCCAGCGCCGCCATCCTTTTATCCAGCCCCGCGCGTTGAATGGCCCACGTCTGGGCCGCAGGCACCAGCCCTGATACCGTCAGGCCGTACAGCATGCGCGACAGCACCAGGCCTGCCATTCCCCAGAGAGCATTCAGCGCGCCGTTCGCCATCGCCCAGACCACCAGCGCCATCACGACAAAGCTCGCCAGATAGCCTCCCAGCGAGGCCAGCATAACGATCTTACAGCCGTGCCGCTCGCTCTGGCGTCCCCACCAGGGCGATGCGGGTAAAAAGAGCATCGAGCCGAACATCAGCAGCCCGGCCCAGACGGAGAGCGACAGTCCGGTCAGGGAGACCAGCTGCGGCAGCATAACCAGCAAACCGTTTTGCCCAATACCTAATAAACCGGCGCCCAGTGCCAGGGGCCAGTTAGCTTTAGGGGTCACAACGTCAGTGAGATTCTCAGTACGGGTGCGCATAAAATTGTGAAGATAATGTCAATAAATGTGTGGAAATTATGAAGTTTATGAAAACAAATATTGCAAAAATAGTTGCCACTGTAAACAGAATGAATATCATAACGAGAATTATTATCAGTCATGGAATGAGGTACAACTATGCGTACTCTGCCCCGCTCCGCCGGTACAGATGTTGCGGCCCAGTGTTTTTTGAACGCGCTGCTGCGCGAAACGAAGGACTGGCATTATCTTCCCGCAACCCGTGCGGATGAGTTATCACAGATTCATATCCCGCTCTCCCCAACCCAGGCCATTCGGGTTCCGGTACGCTATTTCTCCCCCACGCAGCATCACCAGTATCGTTTTCCGGCAACGCTGATTCAGGCCGACAGCGACGGCGGTGACACGGTCACATTTCATCAACTGATTGATTTCATTCTTCAAAAAGAGACGGTAAAAGGCGAGCTGGATGCCGATACGCTGGCTCGCTTTAAGCAGCGCGTCCTGGAAAGCCATACGCACACCTGGCAGGCCATTGATTTACGCCACAACTGGGCAAACCTGCGCGATAAGCCGCTGACGTTTGCCGAAGCGGAACAGGCGCTGCTGGTCGGCCATGCTTTTCATCCTGCCCCAAAGTCGCACGAGCCGTTCAACGAGGCCGAGGCGCGTCGCTATCTGCCGGATTTCGCCTCCCGCTTCCCGCTGCGCTGGTTTGCGGTTGAGCATGAGCTGATTACCGGCGACAGCCTGAATGTCTCCCTGCGGGAACGTCTGCTGCGCTTTGCAGCGCAGAGCGCGCCGGCCCTTCTCGGTCACTTCACCGACACCTGCTGGCTGCTGCCGATGCACCCGTGGCAGGCCGACTATCTGCTGGAGCAGGACTGGTGCCAGCGTCTGGTAGAAAAAGGCGCCCTGCGCGATCTGGGCGAAGCCGGTGCGCAATGGCTGCCCACCAGCTCTTCCCGCTCGCTGTACAGCGAAACCAACAGCGACATGATTAAGTTTTCCCTGAGCGTGCGGCTGACCAACTCCGTGCGCACGCTGTCGGTGAAAGAGGTTAAGCGCGGCATGCGCCTGGCACGGCTGGCGAAAACGGCACGCTGGCAGGAACTCCAGGCGCGCTACCCGACCATGCGCGTGATGCAGGAGGATGGCTGGGCGGGGCTGCGCGATGAGCACGGCGTCATTCAGGAAGAGAGCCTGATGGCCCTGCGCGTCAACCTGCTGTTCGATACCCCTGAAACGCAAACCAACGTGCTGGTGAGCCTGACCCAGGCCGCGCCGGACGGCGGCGACAGCCTGCTCGCCGCGGCGGTGCGTCGTCTGAGCCAGCGTCTGGATCTCCCGCTCGCCCAGGCCGCGCGCTGCTGGCTGGACGCTTACTGCGACCGGGTATTGCTTCCGCTGTTCAGCGCCGAGGCGGACTACGGTCTGGTCCTGCTGGCGCACCAGCAAAATATCCTCGTTGAGATGCAGCAGGATTTCCCCGTTGGGCTGATCTACCGCGACTGCCAGGGCAGCGCCTGGACCGAAGGGGCCGACGCGTGGCTGAAAGAGGCAGGTGAAACCGAGGTGGAAAACCGCTTCGGTGAGAGCCAGCTGCTGCGCTACTTCCCTTATTACCTGCTGCTGAACTCTACCCTTGCCGTCACCGCCGCGCTCGCCGCCGCCGGTTTCGACAGCGAAGAGAACCTGATGTCCCGCGTGCGTGACGCGCTGGCCGAACTGCGCACCACGGCGAAGCAGACCCGCTGCCTCGATTACGTGCTCGACAGCCCGACCTGGAACTGCAAAGGCAACTTCTTCTGCTACCTGCACGATCGCAACGAAAACACCATCGTCGATCCGGCGGTGATCTATTTCGACTTTAGCAACCCGTTTTATAAGGAGAAGGCGTGATGGCAAACGCGAATATCGTCCATTCCGGCTACGGCTTTCGCTGCACGGTCACGGAACAAAACCTGCCGCTGACGCTGGGTCTCGACGGCAGCGCGGTGCTGGAGCGGCTGACCGGGCTCCCGGACGGCTGGCTGGTGGACGCCCTCGACCAGCTGTTTGTTGCCGCGCCCGCCCTGACCGGCATTACCCTGCCGTGGGCAGCCTGGCAGGATGAACCTCAGGCGCAGGCACTGTTTAGCCTCGTTCACGGGGATTATCTGGCGCGTGAAAACTTCTGGCAGCTGCCGCTGTGGCTGAAAGGCGAACGTCCGCAGGCGAGCGGCGGAATGCAGTTTGACGAAAGCCGTCAGCTGTACTTCCCGCTGCGCCCTCGCCGCCCGCAGGGTGAGGTGTATCGCCGTTACGATCCGCAAATTAAACGCACCCTGAGCTTCCGCGTGGCCGATGTGGCCCAGGACGGCGAGCGCTTTACCCGCTGGATGAATAACCCGCGCGTGAACGCTTTCTGGGAGATGGCGGGACCGCAGGCCGAGCAGGAGAACTACCTGCGTCGCCAGCTCGACTCGACCTATTGTTACCCGGTGATCGGCTGCTTTGACGATCAGCCGTTCGGCTATTTTGAACTCTACTGGGCGGCAGAAGATCGCATTGGCCGCCACTACCGCTGGCAGCCGTTTGACCGCGGGCTGCACATGCTGGTGGGTGAAGAAAACTGGCGCGGCGCGCAATACATCCGCAGCTGGCTGCGCGGCCTGAGCCACTATCTGTATCTCGATGAACCGCGCACCACGCGCATTGTCGCCGAGCCGCGCTTCGACAACCAGCGTCTGTTCCGCCATCTGGCGTCCGCCGGTTTCGACACGGTGAAAGAGTTCGACTTCCCGCACAAACGCTCCCGTCTGATCATGAGCGAGCGTCATCACTTCTTCCACGAGGTGGAACTGTGAACGCACTCTGGCAGAAAGTGAACCGCGAGATGGTGGCGAAGATCCTCGCCGAACTGGAATATGAACGCACCCTGCGCGCCGAGCCGGTTTCGGCGGACAACTGGCGCATCAGTATAGGCAACGCGTGCTGGCAGTTTCGCGCCACGCGTGGGATATGGGGCTGGCTGCATATTGACCCTGATACCCTGACCACCACCAGCGGCGCGGCGGTCGAAGCGGAAAACGCGCTGCTGCAACTGGCCACCGTGCTGGAGATGAGCGACGCGCAAACGGCGGAGCACATGGAAGATCTCTACGCCACGCTGCGGGGTGACATGCAGCTGTTGCAGGCGCGTGAAACGCTGGATGCCGATGCGCTGATCCACCTCGACCCGGACGAACTACAGTGCCTGATGCGCGGTCACCCGAAGTTTATTTTCAACAAGGGACGCCGCGGCTGGGGGCTGGATGCCCTGCGCCTGTACGCGCCGGAATATCGCGGGCGTTTCCGCCTGCACTGGGTCGCCGTGCAGCGCGAGCGTCTGGTCTGGAGCAGCGACGCCGATTGCGATATTAACGCCCTGCTCTCCAGCGCCATGGACGATGCCGAGCGCGAGCGGTTCGACGCCCGCTGGCAGGAGCTGGATCTGGACGACAGCTGGCTGCCGGTGCCGCTGCACCCGTGGCAGTGGCAGCAAAAAATTGCCATTCATTTCCTGGCGCAGCTCGCGCGCGGTGAGATGGTAGAGCTGGGTGAGTTCGGCGATGAGTATCTGGCGCAGCAGTCCCTGCGCACGCTGACCAACGCCAGCCGTCGCGCGCCGTATGACATCAAGCTGCCGCTGACTATCTACAACACCTCCTGCTATCGCGGTATTCCGGGCAAGTATATCGCCGCCGGTCCGCTGGCCTCGCGCTGGCTACAGCAGCAGTTCGCCAGCGATGCCACGCTGATTCACTCCGGGGCGCAGGTGCTTGGCGAACCCGCAGCCGGATATCTGTCGCATCCGGGTTATGCCGCATTGCCTGAGGCGCCGTACCGCTATCAGGAGATGCTGGGGGTGATCTGGCGCGAGAACCCATCCTGCTATTTACAGGATGGCGAACAGGCGGTGCTGATGGCGGCGCTGATGGAAACCGATAACCAGGGGCGCCCGCTGATTGACGCGTGGATAAAACGCTCGGGGTTAACCGCTGACGCATGGCTGGAAAAGCTGTTTGAGGCGACGGTGATCCCCTTCTACCACCTGCTCTGCCGCTACGGGGTGGCGCTCATCGCCCACGGCCAGAACGTCACGCTGGTGATGAAAGATTACGTTCCGCAGCGCATTTTGCTGAAGGATTTCCAGGGCGACATGCGCCTGGTGGATGAAGATTTCCCGCAGATGCAGAGCCTGCCGGAGCAGGTAAAAGCGGTGACGGCGCGCCTCAGCGCGGATTACATCATCCACGACCTGCAAACCGGCAACTTTGTCACGGTACTGCGCTTTATATCCCGCCTCACCCTGCAATGCGGCGTGAGCGAAACCCGCTTCTATCAGATCCTGGCGCTGGTGTTACGTCGCTATATGGCCGCCCATCCGGATCTTGCGGCGCGCTTCGCCAAATTCGACCTGTTTAAGCCGCAGATTATTCGCGTGATCCTCAACCCGGTCAAACTGACCTTCTCTGAACACGACGGCGGCAGCCGCATGCTGCCGAACTACGTCTGCGATCTTGATAACCCTCTTTTTCTGGTCTCCCAGGAGTCAGCGCAATGAAAACCTATGATTTCATCGGCATTGGTATCGGTCCGTTCAACCTCAGTATTGCCGCGCTGGCAGAGGGGCTGGACGGTTTTAGCTCGCTGTTTCTTGAACGCAAGCCGCACTTCTCCTGGCACCCGGGGATGATGGTGCCGGACTGCCATATGCAGACCAGCTTCCTGAAGGATCTGGTCAGCGCCGTGGAGCCTACCAACCGCCACAGCTTTCTGAACTATCTGGTACAGCGCAAAAAGTTCTACCGTTTCCTCACCACCGAGCAGCGCACCGTGTCGCGCGAGGAGTTTGCCGACTACCTGTGCTGGGCGGCGGATAACCTCACTAACCTGGCCTTCAGCCAGCAGGTACAGCAGGTCAGCTTTGATGAGCAAAACGGCCTGTTTGAGGTCGTGACCCAGCGGGATCGCTTCCTGGCGCGCCACGTCTGCGTGGGGATTGGGAAGCAGATCAATCTCCCAGACTGCGTCACCGCGCAGGACGACACCTGCTTCCACGCCAGCGAAATGATGCTGCGCACGCCGGATTTAGCGGGCAAGCGCGTCACCGTCGTCGGCGGCGGCCAGAGCGGTGCGGATCTGTTTTTAAATATCTTCCGTGGGGAATGGGGGCAGCCGCTGAGCCTCAACTGGGTGTCGCGCCGCAACAACTACAACGCGCTGGATGAAGCCGCGTTTGCTAACGAGTATTTCACGCCGGAGTACGTGGACAGCTTCTCGACCTTTGGTGACGACGCCCGACGTCAGATGTTGCAGGAGCAGAAGATGACCTCCGACGGGATCACCACGGAGTCGCTGCTGGCCATCTATCGCGCCATGTATCACCGCTTCGAAGTGCTGCGCGAAAAACCCTGGGCGCATCTGATGCCGTCCCGCTCGGTGACGGCGCTGACGCGCCAGGAAACCGGACATCGCCTCAGCATCCAGCATCACCTGGACGGCGGGCGCGAACAGCTGGAGAGCGACGTGGTGATTTTCGCCACCGGCTACCGCGCCGTGCAGCCCGCGTTTCTCGCCCCGCTCTCTTCCCGACTGCGTCTGGGTGAGAATGAAGCCTTCTGCATCAACAACGATTTCACCCTTGAATGGGACGGCCCGCAGAGCAACCGCCTGTTTGCCGTCAATGCCGGGATGCACCGTCTCGGTATTGCCGAACCCCAGCTCAGCCTGATGGCCTGGCGCGCGGCGCGAATTTTGAATCGCGCTCACGATGACGAGCCGTTTGAGCTGGCAACCACCCCCGGCGTGATCCACTGGCGGAGCACCACCAGCCCGGAGAGCAGCCAGGTTTTTAAAACATTAATGAAGACCACCGAGTACTGACACACACATTCAGGATCAACATAACAATGAAACGTTCTCATCTTTGGGTTTTAAATCCGTGCTTGCTTGCCATGCTTTCTACCTCTGCGTGGGCGGAAGAACAAAAGGAAGAAGATATTGTGGTCTCCGCCAGCCGGGCACATCGCAGCGTGGCAGAGATGGCGCAAACCACTTGGGTTATTGAGCGGGCGGAAATTGAGCAGCAGGTTCAGGGCGGGAAAGAGATTAAAGACGTGCTGGCCCAGCTGATCCCCGGCATGGACGTCAGCAGCCAGGGACGTACCAACTACGGCATGAACCTGCGCGGTCGCTCCATGATGGTGATGGTGGACGGCGTACGTCTGAACTCTTCCCGCAGCGACAGCCGCCAGCTCGACTCTATCGATCCGTTCAACATTGACCGCATCGAAGTGATCTCCGGCGCCACCTCGCTGTACGGCGGCGGCAGTACCGGCGGTCTGGTGAACATCGTCACCAAAAAAGGCCAGCCGGAGACCGAAGTGGAATTCCAGACCGGGGCAAAAAGCGGGTTTAACAGCCATAACGACCATGATGAGAACGTCTCCGCAGCCGTGAGCGGCGGCAATGACAACGCCTCTGGCCGTCTGTCGGTCTCCTATCAGCGCTACGGCGGCTGGTATGACGGCAACGGCGACGAGGTGATTATCGATAACACCCAGACCGGCTTGCAGTATTCCGACCGTATCGACGTGATGGGGACAGGCACCATCAACATCGACGATCATCAGCAGCTCCAGTTAACCACGCAGTACTACAAGAGCGAATCCGACGGCAAGCACGGCCTGTTCCTTGGGGAGAATTTCGCTGCGGTCACGGGCGATGCCAAAGCCTATAATAAAGATAACCTGAACTCTGACCGTATCCCGGGCACAGAGCGTCACCTGATCAACCTGCAATACTCGAACACCGATTTCTGGGGTCAGGATCTGGTTGCGCAGATTTACTACCGTGACGAGAGCCTGACCTACTACCCGTTCCCGACGCTGAGCAAAGGCGCGGTGACCAGCATTGGCGCGTCCCAGCAGAAAACCGATTTTTACGGCGGCAAGCTGACGCTAAACAGCAAGCCGATGGACGACCTGACCCTCACCTGGGGTGTGGATGCCGACCACGAAACATTCGATGCCAA
This sequence comes from Enterobacter sp. BIDMC93, assembly GCF_001037805.1. NCBI lineage: Bacteria > Pseudomonadati > Pseudomonadota > Gammaproteobacteria > Enterobacterales > Enterobacteriaceae > Enterobacter > Enterobacter sp. BIDMC93. The sequence goes on along the minus strand of NZ_KQ089962.1, from coordinate 2,230,738 downwards.
CCAGCAGTTCTTTGACTTGAGCAAAGCGGCGGCGAGCGGCGGCATGGAGCTGGACAATGCCTACAACGTGGGCCGTTATCCGGGTTACAGCATTACCAACCTCGCGCCGTTCCTGCAAGCCAGCTATGACATTGACGCCATCACCCTGAGCGGCGGCGTGCGTTACCAGTACACCGAAAACAAGGTGGACGATTTTGTCGGCTACGCCCAGCAGCAGGCAATCGCCACGGGCAAAGCGACCTCCGCTGACGCGGTGCCGGGCGGGAAAACCGACTACAACAACTTCCTGTTTAACGCCGGGATCCTTGGACGTCTTACCGAACAGCAGCAGCTGTGGTTTAACTTCTCCCAGGGCTTCGAGATCCCGGACCTGGCGAAGTACTACGGCTCCGGCACCTATCAGCTGGTCGATGGTCACTATCGCCTGCAAAACAGCGTCAACGTGAACGACTCAACGCTGGACGGTATTAAGGTCAATGCCTACGAGCTGGGCTGGCGCTTCACCGGCGATAACCTGCGTACCCAGGTGGCGGCGTACTACTCGCTCTCGGATAAAACCATCACCATCAACAAGAGCGACATGACCATCAACCTGGAGGACGACAAACGTCGTATCTACGGGGTTGAAGGCCAGGTGGACTATTTCTTCACCGACAGCGACTGGAGCACCGGGGCGAACTTTAACGCCATCAAGTCCGAAACGCGTGAAAACGGGAAATGGGAGAAGCTGACGGTCGACAGCGCCAGCCCGTCTAAAGCCAGCGCATGGGTTAACTGGGCGCCGGGCGACTGGGCCCTGCGCGTGCAGAGCACACAAACCTTCGACGTGTCTGACGCCGACGGTAAGAAGATTGATGGCTATAATACCGTTGATTTCCTGGGCAGCTACGCCCTGCCGGTGGGCAAAGTCAGCTTCAGCGTGGAAAACCTGCTGGACAAAGACTACACCACCGCCTGGGGCCAGCGCGCACCGGGGCTGTATAGCCCAACCTATGGCTCACCGGGTCTTTATACTTATAAAGGCCGTGGACGTACGTTTGGCCTGAACTACTCCGTTCTGTTCTGATCCTGCGCGCCGCCTGCGGGCGGCGCATTTTGCTGTGCAATTTGAAAGCAAATTTGCTATTAAATCATCGGTTTGCTGAAATTCTCGGCAAACGAACAAAAACGATGTTTTCCCCTTTGACAAGGCGCACGCAGGTCGATAATATGCGCCTCGTTCACACGATTCCTCTGTAGTTCAGTCGGTAGAACGGCGGACTGTTAATCCGTATGTCACTGGTTCGAGTCCAGTCAGAGGAGCCAAATTTGAAAAGCCTGCTTTTAAAGCAGGCTTTTTGCTTTTCAGCGCATGAGAAATGCAGGACGGCGCCCGTTGCCGTTTTAGTGTTTACCCCCACCTCCTCACCTGTCCCTGTTATATATTCCACTAATAAATAGAATCATTAATATTAATAACACATAACTATCATTCATCAAATATCGATCGGCAAAAACTATTAATTACATTCCGTGTGATATTCATCACAAAACGGGATTGCTCAACGTTTATTATTTACCGCATAGCAAAAGCAAATCGTTAGACCAGGAAAAATAATCTCATCAAGAGCTAAAGTTTTTTACTTATATACCCTATGGAGGTAATTGCTTTGCCATGGAAAGACCCATCATCAAATGCATTTTTTAGCTGGCTTTACATAATATTATTTGGCGCGTGGGGAGGACTTGTCAGATATCTCCTTGACGTTAAGTCTGGCCAGTCGGGAAGAAGTTTATTTTCTGCGTTAGCACAAATTATTGTATCAGGATTTACCGGTGTACTTGCTGGGTTGATGTCACAAAGCCTTGGTTCAGTATTTCATACTTCACTTGCAGTCAGCGGTATATCAGGTGCAATGGGTGTTGTTGCTCTTAATTATTACTGGAAGAAAATCTCTGGAGATAGTAATGATAAATCATGAATTTAGTAGAAAGACTGAAAAGAACCTTAAAGGAGTACATAAAGATCTTTCGGAGGTGATGAGAAAAGCATTGAAATTATCGCCTGTTGACTTCGGTATTTCTGAAGGGGTAAGAAACCAAAAACGACAGCTTGAGCTATTAGCATCAGGGAAATCCTTAACGTCTAAAAGCAGGCATTTAACGGGGCACGCCGTCGATGTATTCGCGGTCATCAACGGTACCGTTTCATGGGATTTTAAACATTATCAGATAATTGCAACGGCTGTTTTTCAGGCCGCTAAGGAGTTATCAGTTGATATTGAGTGGGGTGGCAACTGGACGGAAATAAAGGATGGCGTTCATTTTCAGCTATCACGAAAGATGTATCCTGAATAGAACCTAACACTTTTGACATGTATATTTCCGCAGAGAATACAGCGCATCGTTATTTTCCGGATGATTAACCATGTTCTTTTTACATAAATTTTATAATAGGAGAATGAGAATACAAAATCGCTTTTAATTATCACAGCACAAAATTATCCGTCAGGCGTTTATTTACTCGTTATTTATACAGGCGATGCTTAATTGCGCTGACAAAAAAACCATATATCTTATTGAATGAAATAAAAGGAATACCATCATGACAATTACTTATATTAAAACTGAACTTGCACCAGCCGACAACCAGCTCGCTGCATACCTTTATTTTACCTCAGATACCCCGGTAAGTTATTCTTACACTGTTACAAAAAGGACGACCAGTCCAACCAGCGTAGATTTTACCTATACATCGGATCTCATTTATGGTGTTACTCAAACCATTAAAATCCCTGTTATTGGTCTTTATGCGCAATATGCAAACAGTGTGCAGGTCGTATTTAAGGATGACACGGGTACTGAAGTTTTCAATCAGCCATTTATCATCAGTACAGAAGATCAGGAATATGATACATCTGTCATCTTCCACCTCGATATTGAGCAAACCGATCCTGCACTATTTACCTCTGTATGGGGAAACAGTTGGTTAATGGAATCCACTGGCCGAGGTTATGACCAAAATGGTGACCTGCGTTTTAACTTCTTATCGGTTTATCATCTCCAACCGCTGCGGATCCACAATGGCTACCTCTATACCGGCAGCGACGAAGATATGGCGTGGTACGGCCGTAGCTTTTTCAAAATTGATATCATGGGCAATGTCGTCCTTGAATTCGACATGCGTGATGCTGATGGCAATCACTATGCAAATACTCATGATGTAGTCTGGGACTCCGCGGGCGACATTTATATGTTTGGCACCGATAGCCCTAACCGACTAACCAACACGATGGCGCAAGATGCGCTGGTTCTGAAATTTAACGATCAGACAGGGAAAATGATTTGGGCGAAAAACTATACCAGCGAATATAGTGGTTCTCAAATTCTGAATAACAATACGCCTAATGATGTCCATTTTAACTCTCTTACATGGATTGCAAGCAGCCCAAATAACGAAGAAGCCATTATTGTCCATTCTCGCACAACGAGTACAACTTTTGGTATCTCTATCGTTGATGGCAGTATCTTGTGGGCAATCGACACAGGTAATTTCAACCCTCAGTTCCCGGCAAAACAAGCGACTATTCATATTGATAATTCGGGTATTACTCATTTTGAAAATGGTGCCCATACGGTGTGCATTACGAATAATAGTGCTTTTTCTGCCAGTATCGATCCTACCGCAGGAAAATTTGTCTTATCAGTGTTCGATAACCGATCTTGCGTAGATGAAAATGGCAACCCCGTTATTCGTCCGATAAATGACGCAGCGACGTCGGACCCCTATCAAACAGATCCAGCCCGCATTCTGTTCTATGCGGTCGACTTAGCAGCAGGCACCGCTGTTGAGATTCATGCGCCTGTTGAACTCCCAACGACGCCTATCCTCCAATGGACCGACTTTATGGGAGGCGTGTTTGATCATGGTGATTATTTCACTATTTTTACCTGCCATGCGCGCTCATTCTTTATCAGTGACGTAGACGGTAATATGGTTGCCTCTATCTATGATGTGATTTCTTTATCTGATGGCGCTCCTCAATACCCAGGGGAGGCCTACCGTGCAAGATTATTTAATGAAACGGAGCTTACTGACGTCATCACTGCGGCATCTATTTATGCAAATTAATCAAATGATGTAACAATCTGGAACAGATGCAATTGATCACTGCATATGTTAATAGGGGGTCATGTCGAGCCATGACCCCTTGATGCTATATACGAAGCGCACAGGTCATGACTTCATCGCCGAAAAGATTGAGCCATTATTCATACCTGAAGGCGCTAATGTAAATTTATCGTTATAGTCTTGCGCCAGGGAAAGTAGTATTTGCGTCACCCGCCCTGCGGATAGTTGCGCGCTGCGACTAAAATGCGTTTGTTTATATAGCCAGTTGATAAAGCACCTGCTGGCCGTTAAAGAGAGCCTTTTAGCGTTACTGCTATCCCCCCCTGTTAATGGGCAAACCATCTTACGGTTTCTTCCCTGCTCCCAAAGCTGCCACTGACTTTGCCACCAGCCATGCTGTGACGTTCTCTGAAAATTCCAGGGTATATCACTATCATTATCGTTGATTTCTTCTTCTATAAACCACATTTCACCTTGCCCCAGGCGAAACAAATTTGCCCAGGCGGTAATGACTGCTCCCCGAAGAAAGCATTCGTGTGAAATAACATGCATCTTTACCTCAGGAAAGAGGAGATTCAGTATTCGAAAATGCCCGTGAGCCGCTATCACCGGGCGCACAATCGAACCTCTGGCGTTACATTTCAGAGCCGCGCTTCCATACTGTATTTCATCGAACTGGCTCCGACGCAGAAACTGTGTCTCTCGCATATCAACGCGTTTTACAATATCAGCGTGATGCAAATCAGGCTCGATATTTCCCTTCCAGTGATAACGTAATGTTTCCCCACTTTGATGCTCAGTAAAATTAGTAGAGAGATGAATAATATTACCGCGGATGGCATCAAAACTGATCAGGACATACAATTTCTGTTCTGCAATTCTCCCCTGGAACGGTACAACCAGTGACACAGTTTCAATACGTTCTGGATACACTATTTTTCTTTGCTTTTGCTGTTTGGGTGTCCAGACTTTTTTGCAGGCGCGGCACTGAACGCGCTGTGTCCCCCGTGGGTTATAACCATAACAAATAGTTTTCGCGCAATAACATTCAGGGCAAAAATAACCGTTTTCTAAGGCATAGGCGCTTAAGCAAGAAAAAAGCCATTCATTAAATTGTTGTTCATTAAACAGAGGGGGATAACTCCCACATGCCCGGCAGTGCAATGCTGGATATCCTAGCCTGTAGTCTGGCCAACTGTAATCTTCGGATGCTGATACTGGCAGCCCTAAATTACGGCAACCAAACGATTTACAGGTATTAATCGTAAACAGAATCAATATTAATCACCAACGATTTGAATGGGTCGGTGATTTTGCCGCATAACTCTTGCATAAGTGTGTGAGCAGGTTCGCATAAAAAACCCTTTCAGAACGTAAAGTAGCGAATCTTTATATGACTGAAAGGAACGACTTATGAAGATAAAGTTAATCGCTGCGGGTATTCTGACGACATTACCATTTTGGGCCTGCGCTAAGGATGTCACCATCCTTTATACCAATGATCTCCATGCTCATGTAGAACCTTATAAAGTACCATGGATTGCTGACGGCAAACGGGATATTGGTGGCTGGGCGAATATCACTACTCTGGTAAAAGAGGAAAAATCCAAAAGTAAAGCGACATGGTTTTTTGATGCAGGTGACTATTTCACTGGCCCTTATATTAGTAGCTTAACGAAGGGAAAAGCAATTATTGATATTATGAATACCATGTCGTTTGATGTTGTAACGATAGGTAATCATGAATTTGATCATGGCTGGGATAATACATTATTACAGCTAAGCCAGGCGAAATTCCCTGTCGTACAGGGCAACATATTCTATGAGAACAGCAGCAAATTATTCTGGGATAAACCTTATACCATCGTCGAAAAAGATGGCGTGAAAATTGGCGTCATTGGTTTGCACGGCGTGTTTGCCTTCAATGATACCGTCTCCGCGGCAACGCGCGTAGGCATTGAAGCGCGGGATGAAATTAAGTGGTTACAGCGCTATCTGGATGAACTGAAAGGCAAAGTCGACCTGACCGTATTGCTGGTCCATGAAGGTACACCGGCGCGTCAGTCCAGTATGGGAGGGACCGACGTACGACGTGCACTGGATAAAGATATTCAAACTGCAAGCCAGGTGAAAGGTCTGGATATTCTGATTACGGGACATGCGCATGTCGGTACGCCGGAACCGATTAAAGTTGGCAATACGCTGATCCTCTCGACCGACAGCGGCGGCATTGATGTGGGGAAACTGGTACTGGACTACACGAAGCCGCATCAGTTTACGATGAAAAATTTTGAGCTTAAAACCATTTACGCCGATGAGTGGAAGCCCGATCCGCAAACGAAACAGGTTATAGACGGCTGGAATAAGAAACTGGATAAAGTAGTTCAACAAACGGTGGCGCAGTCGCCGGTTGAGTTGACGCGCGCGTATGGTGAATCAGCCCCGCTGGGTAATCTGGCTGCGGACGCTCTACTGGTGGCTGCGGGTAAAAATACTCAGCTAGCCTTGACCAACTCGGGCGGCATTCGCAATGAGATCCCGTCGGGCGCGATTACGATGGGTGACGTCATCAGTACGTTCCCCTTCCCTAACGAGCTGGCCACGATGGATCTTACGGGTAAACAATTACGCACGTTGATGGAACATGCCGCAAGTTTAAGTAATGGCGTCTTGCAGGTTTCAAAAGGCCTGGAGGTGAAGTATGACAGCAGTAAACCAATCGGTCAGCGGGTCGTCGTATTTACCCTTAATGGCAAGCCGATTGAGGATGCGACAGTCTACCACATTGCCACTCAGAGCTTCCTTGCTGACGGCGGCGATGGTTTTACCACCTTTACCGAGGGTAAAGCGCGTAATACAACAGGCGGTTACTACGTTTCTAATGCCGTGATCGATTACTTCAAAGCGGGCAACACTATTACGGATGAGCAGCTCAACGGCATGCGCGTTGCTGATGTGAAAAAGTAAAGGTTCTTACCATACAGGCTTTTGGCGCCGCATTGGTGATGAATGCATTGAAATAAAATAAACGTTTAAGGGTTCATACCTCTACATGGACCCTTTTCAAGCTATTATTTTTTTCAAGGGAATTGATTATGAAGAAAAATATAAAGCTGAGCCTGATTACGTTATGTTGTTTCGCAACGTTAACCGCCTCAGTTCATGCAAAAGATGTAACAATTTACTATACCAACGATCTACATGCTCATGTCTCTCCTGGGAAACTACCCACCGTTGACAAAGAACGTCTGGTAGGAGGTTTTGCGAATATAGCGACCATCGTCAATGATGCTAAGAAAATAAGTAAAGATGTTTTTTTCTTTGATGCAGGTGATTACTTTACCGGGCCCTATATAAGTACCCTGACCAAAGGCGAAGCCATTATTGATATCATGAACACCATGCCCTTTGATGCTGTGTCAGTGGGAAACCACGAATTTGACTATGGCGTTGATAACATGGTTAAGCAGTTATCAAGAGCACACTTCCCCATTTTGTTAGGTAATGTTTTTTATACCAACAGTGAAAAGCCCGTCTGGAATACCCCCTGGACGGTTGTCGAAAAAGATGGCATCAAAATTGGCGTAATCGGGGTACATCAGAAATTTGCATTTTATGACACGATTGCAACTAAGGCTTACGCTGGTTCAGAGGCGCGTGATGAAGAGCCTTATATTCAAAAAGGGCTTGATGCCTTAAAAGGTAAAGTGGATATCATCGTGCTGCTTATTCATGAAGGTACGCCAGCGCGCCAGTCAAGCTATGGAAACAAAGACGTAGCCAGAATGCTACAAGCTGATATCGATACCGCGAAGAAATTTAAGGGTATTGATGTATTAATCACAGGCCATGCCCATGTAGGGACGCCAGAACCGATTAAAGTTAATGACACTCTCATTGTTTCAACGGATGCCTATGGTACTGACATTGGTAAATTAGTATTGGATTTTAACCCTCAGACGAAGAAAATTGAGCGTTACAAAGGTGAATTAATCACTGTATTTTCTGATGAATATAAACCTGATCCAAAAGTACAGCTTAAAATTGATGAGTGGAATGCCAGTCTGAAAAAAATCACTGGCCAGGTTATTGGTTCGACAACGGCGCACTTTACGCGTTCATATGGGGAATCATCACCCGTCGGTAATTTGATAATTGATGCCATGATGGCAAAAGTGCCGGATGCCGTCGTTGGATTACAAAACAGCGGAGGGATACGTGCTGATTTCCCACAGGGAAATTTAACCTACGGCGATGTTATTACCACCTTCCCGTTTAATAATGACCTGGTTGAAATGGATCTTACCGGAAAAGATCTCACCGATTTAATGATCCATGCGACTAATCTCACCAATGGTATTTTGCAAGTATCAAAAAGCGTTCATGTTGTCTATGACAGTACAAAACCGCTGGGCAAACGTCTCATTAAATTCACTGTCAATAATCAACCCATAGATCCGACCAGGATATATCGGGTTGCTACACACTCATTTTGTGCGACAGGTGGCGATGGATTTGAAGCATTTTTAAAAGGGAAAAATATTAAAACTATTAACAGCACTACCTCTGCCGATTCAATTATTGATTATGTGAAGGCGCATAGCCCAGTTAAACCCGATCATGAAATGAGGGTGACTGATGTAAGCGCAGCAAAATGAATTAAACAAGAAGTGATTAAATACTGACATGTATTTTAAATACCACTCGCTTTTCAACATACTCCCATTAAAGGAAATACACGCATGAAAAAAATGAAATATCTTTTACCAGGCGCATTGATAATGCTCCCCTTGATTGCGTTTGCGGACTCTGGTAATAATGAATATCTATCAGACTGGTGGCATCAAAGCATTAATATAGTCGGCAGCAACTCTACTCGCTTTGGGCCACAAAAAAGGTCCGATCTCTATCCAGAATACCGTGCGTGGGCACATGTGGATTGGTTTGATTTTTACGGCTATGCGGATTTACCTAAATTTCTTGGTTTGGGAAATGACAACGACATTGGTATTTGGGACAATGGCTCGCCATTCTTTACAGAAATAGAGCCACGTTTTAGCATCGACAAATTAACGGGACTTGATTTGAGCGTTGGTCCATTTAAAGAATGGTATTTTGCTCACAACTATATTTATGATGCGGGTACTAACGAAGGACAGCGTCAAAGTACCTGGTATATGGGAATTGGGACGGATATTGATACGGGATTACCGATAACTTTATCTGCAAACATCTACGCTAAATACCAGGGGAATAATTATAACGCCGCCAACGAAAACGAATGGGATGGATATCGCTTTAAATTAAAATATGCTATTCCTTTAACTACACTGTTTGGCGGGAAGCTAAATTACATCGGTTTCACCAATTTTGATTTTGGCTCAGACTTAAAAGACGAATCAGGTGGCGAGCAACCCTTTTACTCCCGTACTAATGACTCAATAGTTTCTACCCATATCCTCAGCTTAGTTTACTCTCACTGGAGCTATGGCGCCACCCTTCGTTATTTCTATCATGGTGGGCAATTTGAAGAAGGCAGTAAAGCATATAATAGCAAAGGGCAGATTACCCGTATAGACTCTACGGGGTGGGCCTACTATTTAACTGCCGGATACACTTTTTAAATATGTCTAAAAGGAATTAGCCATTAAGGAATAAAATAATAATGCCATTCATTTATGGATGGCATTATTTTATTTAACTCGGTACACGCATCACCCAGGAAGACTTAGAGCCACTCTTACCGTTCCCGGCAGACAATGCGCCGCCGGGCAAAAACTAAATCTGATAATCGATCGCCACCTCTTCCGGCTCCATCACCTGGCGTTTGATCTCATCCACGGAGAGCCCCGCATTGCACAGCTCGATAAAACGCCACACATAGTTACGCTGAAGCTGCCCGCGCTTCAGCCCCAGCCAGACGGTGTTCGCATCGAACAGATGACGCGTATCCAGACGCACCAGATTACCGTCCTCATATTCTCCGCCAGACTGCTCGGCCACCAGGCCAATCCCCAGCCCTAACTCGACGTAGGTTTTGATCACGTCGGAATCCTGCGCGCTCAGCACCACGTCCGGCGTGAGCCCTTTACGCTTGAACGCTTCATCTATGCGCGAACGCCCGGTAATGCCCTGCCGGTAGGTGATAAGCGGCCATTTGACGATCTCTTCCAGCGTCAACGGTGAAACCTGGTTCAGCGGGTGTTCGGCGGGTAATAGCAGGCTGTGGTGCCAGCGGAACCACGGGAACGCCACCAGCAGCGGGTCATTGCTCAGCCGTTCACTGGCGATACCGATATCGGCCCCACCGTTATGCAGCAGCACTTCAATTTCCTGCGGCGTGCCCTGGATCAGTTCGAGACGTACGTCCGGGAAGATCTCACGAAATGCTTTGATAACCGTCGGAAGGCTGTAACGCGCCTGTGTATGGGTGGTGGCGATAGTCAGCACACCGGAAGCGTCGTTGGTAAAGAGATCCGCCAGCCGACGAACGTTGCTGGCCTCGTTGAGAATGCGCTCAGCGATGGTCAGCAATGCTTTGCCTGGCTCGGTCATACCCAGCAGGCGCTTGCCGCGACGGATAAAAATCTCAATGCCTAACTCCTCCTCCAGCTCGCGGATATGTCGGCTGACGCCCGACTGAGAGGTGTAAAGCATATTGGCGACTTCGGTCAGGTTGTAATCCCGCCTGGCCGCCTCACGAATAATTTTAAGTTGCTGGAAATTCACAATTCACTCCGGCGCATCTGACATAAGGCTATTGTTAGAGTCAGGCGGGCGGGAGAACAAATAATAAAAACCAGCATCTTATGCTTATTTGGAATATCAGCTGACGAGTTGCAGCTCGCGATTTTCCAGCGACGGCTTACTGACCAGAGACATCAGGATCTCTTTCACCGCCTGCGCCTGCGGTGACAGGGAGCCGCGCGCGGACATATTCAACGACAGCGGTAAGCTCATGGATGGCGTGGTGATGCGGGCCATCCAGCCGTTCGCCGCGCTGCACAGTGAACGTGCGGCAGACTCGGGCAGAACCGTTACACCCATGCCGCTGGCAATGGCGGCAGTCAGCGTGGAGATGGAATCAATCTCGCCGATGATCTTCGCCGTCAGACGGCGCAGCGAGAACGCTTCGTCAACGCGCACGCGCACGGCACTGTAGTCGCGCGGCAGGAACAGATTCATCTCTGCCACAGCGGTTAAATCAATGCTCTGGCCGGGGCAATCACGGGTACCGACCAGGTAAAGATCTTCCTTCAGCAGCGGCTGGCTGGTGATCCCGGCAACCGGGGAGCGATCGTACAGCACCGCCATATCCAGCTGACCGTTGAGCAGTTTGTCATTGAGCACGGAACCACTGTTCTCATGCAGATAAACCAGCACTTCCGGTAGCTCCGCGCGCACCGCCTGAAGCAGCGGCATGGTGACAGACGATGCGGCCGTTCCCGGCGCCAGGCCAATGGAGACATGGCCGCTCAGGGTCTGACCCACATTGTGCACGGCCAGCTGCGCCTGTTCACACTGACGCAGGATCGTGCGGGCATGGGTATATAAAATTTTTCCCGCTTCGGTAGGCGTTACGCCGCGCTTGGTGCGGATCAACAGTTGCTGGTCCATTTCGCCTTCCAGAGTCGCGACCTGCTGGCTCAGCGCAGGCTGCGCGATATGCAGCACTTCAGCCGCCTGGGTCAGGCTGCCGATATCGACGATTTTTACGAAGTATTTCAGTCGTCTTAAGTTCATGTTGCCCCCTGTTCGAAAATAGCGTGCCGGTAACGGCTGTGTTGTTAAACAGGTTTTGCAATATGGATGCCAGTTTTTTGCAGCGGGTGTATGTCGCTGCTAAGCGGCTGAAAATAAGGAAAGCCAATCACTGGTGCCTGTTTTGAGACGGGGACAACGGTTTCCGATCTGCCCCATTCGGGGTATATCTGCACAATAATGGTGCATTCCGTTGGCAAAAACGTCACTTTGCTGGTTTTGTCAGCAAACAGTTCAAAGTCGGCGATCCATCCTTTGACAAGGCGTACGCAGGTCGATAATATGCGCCCCGTTCACACGATTCCTCTGTAGTTCAGTCGGTAGAACGGCGGACTGTTAATCCGTATGTCACTGGTTCGAGTCCAGTCAGAGGAGCCAAATTTGAAAAGCCTGCTTTTAAAGCAGGCTTTTTGCTTTTCTGCGTTCGGTCAGTTTGTCGGGTGGCGCTGCGCTTACCCGACCTACATTCTGCGTTCGGTAAAATTGTCGGGTGGCGGCTTCGCCTTACCCGACCTACGGTCCTGTAGGCCCGGTAAGCGCAGCGCCACCGGGCATAGCAAGCTTCACCGGCATCCCCGACCGCCGTTCCAGCTCAGCCCCCGCCCCTTCACTTATTAGCTGCGTCCTTTGTGCGGCTGAAATGGGCAGCGGCACCTTATTTGTCGATTCAAATTCCGCGCGATTGCGTGACAGCGGCTCGTGAACCTCTACCCAACGGCTACCGTCCGGCTCGGTGGTCACCTTTAAGGGCTGATCGATAAGCTGTACCCTCGTCCCCACCGAAACGTTATCGAACAGGTATTTGATATCGTTATTACGCAGGCGAATGCAGCCCTGGCTGACGCGCAGACCAATGCCGAAATTTGAGTTGGTACCGTGGATCGCGTACAGCCTGCCGATATAGAGGGCATACAGCCCCATCGGGTTATCCGGCCCGGCGGGAACGAACGCGGGCAACGTTTTCCCCTCTTTCGCGTAAGCGCGTCGCGTATTTGGCGTGGGTGACCAGGTTGGGCCTTCCTGTTTGCGCTCAACGGCGGTTACCCAGTTACGCGGCGTTTCGCGCCCGGCCTGACCGATGCCAATAGGCAGCACCTCAACCGTGTTGCTGCCGGGTGGATAATAGTAAAGTCGCATTTCCGCGACGTTCACCACAATCCCCTCGCGCACGGTTGGCGGCAGAATAAGCTGCTGCGGCACCACCAGCTGTGTTCCGGCTAGCGGTAAAAACGGATCCACGCCAGGATTGGCTTCCAGCATATTGCTCAACCCCTGTCCGTGCTGCGCTGCAAACGCTTCGAGCGGCAGGGTATTGCCCTCAGGCACGGTGATGGTGATCGGCGCCCCCACCAGACGGCTGCCCTCGGGAGGGAGGGGGTAGGTTACAGCAGATGCAGCGGGAACCAGAATACCAAGCGTAAAAACGAACGAGGCAAATCGAATCATAGTGTTCTGTACTCAGTCAAAGAGAAAGCCTGCCGGTGGGCAGGCTTAGCCTACCCATTCAGTCATCTTTTCGTCGTGCGCCATCTCCGGGTAAGGACTTTTTCTGCTTCAACAATCATGAACATCGCAAACCCAATCAGGAAGGTAATGATCCAGTAGCGGAACGGTAGCGCTTCGGTACCGAACAGCATTTGCATGAACGGCGCATAGATGATCAGAAGCTGAAGGGCCAGAAGTACGCCGCTCACGATCCATATCCCCTTGTTAGCCAGCAGACCTTTACTCAGGGAGAAGCCGTCGGTGACGCGGCAGTTGAGCATGTAAAACCACTGGGCGGTGACCAGCGTTTGCAGCAACACGGTGCGGATGAACTCCGGTGAGTAGCCGCGTGGTTGCAGCCAGGCCTCCAGCACAAAGGCGCTGATGGCAATCATCAGGCCGACAAACACCACTCGCCAGATGGCATAACCGTCCATCACATGCAGGTTAGACTTACGCGGCGGCCGGTTCATGATGTCCTTCTCACCCGCTTCAAACGCCAGGCCAAACGACAGCGTTGCCGAGGTTGCCATGTTCATCCACAGGATCAGTACCGGCGTTAGTGGGATCAGGTTCCCCGCCAGCAGGGCAATAATGATCAGTAAGGCCTGGGCGATGTTGCTCGGGATAACGAACAAAATGGTCTTTTTCAGGTTGTCGTAGACCCGACGCCCTTCATGGACCGCCCGGGCAATGGTGGCAAAGTTATCATCCGTTAACACCATATCGGCGGCTTCTTTGGTGACTTCAGTACCTTTGATCCCCATCGCGATGCCGACATCCGCCCGCTTCAGCGCCGGCGCATCGTTCACCCCGTCCCCGGTCATTCCGACCACTTCCTGCTTACTTTGCAGCGCCTGCACCAGGCGGAATTTATCTTCCGGGCTGGTGCGGGCAAAGATATCGTATTTTTGCGCCGCCTCGCTCAGCTGGTGGTCGTCCATCGCCTCCAGTTCGCGCCCGGTAATGGCGCTCACCGCGTTGCCAATACCCAGCATCTGTCCAATGCTCATCGCCGTTTGTGGATGATCCCCGGTAATCATTTTCACGCGAATGCCCGCCTGCAAGCAGTCGGCAATGGCCGAAATGGCTTCCGGGCGCGGGGGATCCATCATGCCCGCAATGCCGAGCAGTATGACCCCTTCTTGCAGATCCGCATGCGTCAGCTCGCGCTGCCCGCTGGCAGCCGGTTTCCAGGCCGCAGCCACCATGCGCAATCCCTCGCGCGCATACTCTTCAATCTTCTCTTCCCAATAGTGCAGGTTGAACGGCTCCAGCCCGTTTTGGGTCTGCTGGTGCTGGCAAAGACGGAAAAGGACGTCCGGCGCACCGGTGATTAACATCACCTCTTCGTCGCCCAGGCGATAGAGGGTGGACATGTATTTATATTGCGAATCAAATGGGATTTTACTGCGCAACTCGGCGTCAATTGCCGGAAGCGGGATTTTGGCCGCCAGCACCTTCAGCGCGCCTTCGGTTGGACCGCCGGTGATTTTCCACAGCCCCTGCTCATCTTTGATCAGCTGGCTGTCATTACAGAGATCGACTGTGCGCAGATAGCGCTCAAGCACAGATCCCGGGGTCACGGTGACCGGTGTCGGATCGTCAACGGGGTGAATAGTACCCACCGGCTCGTAGCTGTCTCCCTCCACGCGGTAGGTGGTGTCCGCGGTAATCACCGCTTTTACCGTCATCTCATTCATGGTCAGGGTGCCGGTTTTATCCGAGCAGATAACCGTCATCGCCCCCAGCGTTTCCACGGTAGGCAGCTTGCGAATAATCGCCTTGCGACGCGCCATCGCCTGCACGCCCAGCGAGAGGATGATCGAGATAATGGCCGGTAATCCTTCCGGCACCGCCGCTACCGCAAGGCTAATCAACGACAGCACCAGCTCTGATACGGGCATATCACGGAAGATAAGACTGAAAACGAACAGCGCCAGCATCATTACCAGAATGGTGATAAAAATGGTCTTGCCGAGCTTGTCCATTTGCACCATCAACGGGGTACGGTGTTTTTCAATGTCTGACATCATCTGGTTGATATGGCCGAGTTCGGTCTCCCCACCGGTCGCCACCACCAGCCCTTTTCCCGCGCCGGAGCTGACGGTGGTGCCAGAATAAAGCAGGTTGTAACGGTCGCCTAACGGCAACTCCCCGTGGAGCGCATCGCTGCTTTTCTCCACTACCGTGGATTCGCCGGTGAGAATAGCTTCTTCCACCCGCAGATTGTGCGCCTCTGTCACGCGAAGATCGGCAGGAATGCGATCCCCGGCGCGTATCACGACGATATCTCCGGGCACCAGCGCTGTCGTCGGGATAGTTTCATGGTTGCCCTGCCGGATGACCACAGCCTCGCTGGAGAGCATATTGCGAATACTTTGCAGCGATTTCTCCGCATTGCTCTCCTGAATATGGCCAATCAGGGCGTTAATAATGGCTACCCCAAGAATGACAAACATATCCACCCAGTGTCCCATTATCAGCTTCAGCAGCGCCGCCGCCAGAAGGACGTAAATAAGGACATCGTTGAAATGGGCCAGAAAGCGCAGCCAGCCAGGTTTACCCGGTTTTTGCGGTAAGGCATTTTCACCGTATTTTTCCAGCCTGGCGGTGGCTTCTGTACTGCTAAGTCCGTCGAGGCTGGATTGGATATTTGTCAGGGTTTCATCAACGGTCTGTTGATAATACGGACGGTGAGGCTTTTCTGTTATCATCGTTCCTTCCTCAGGTTCTTTTCAGAAATCACCTTGCTTTCATGACATTAACGAATAACGAAAACAGGAACATGCGCGTAACGAACGATACTCGCCGCCTCTGATCCTAATAAATGAGTTTGAATATTTGGATTACGTGATCCCACAATAATCGCACCGACGTTAAGCTCATCCGCCAGTTTGATTACCTCATCACGTATATTCCCGCTGCGAACATGTAGATGGACATTTGCTTCGGGCAGGTTGATTTTTTTTACCAGCGCAGCCAGTTTTTCTTTAGCATTATTAATCATATATTCATCCATCTTTCTCGCGTCTGCAATAAAACCGCGGGTCAGTTCCGCCGAGAACTTTGGCATAACGTACAGCAGATGGACATTACCCGATGCGCTTTGCGCCAGGAATTGGGCATGCTGTAGCGCTTTATCAGACAATGCTGTTTCGTATACATCCACCGGCACCAGAATCGTTTTATACATATCAAGCATCCTTTTTATAACCAACACAACAGTGAGTGAATCAGGAGAGATCGCATCAAACCCATGGGTACAGGCGTGAATGCCTTTTACGGAAAAAAAGGAATGGATGCTATTAAACGTAGCACAGGAATATCAGGATGTTATTCAAAGGGGATACACCATCGTAACGCTTGTTTCGCCTGAGTATGTCACGCCACTAATAATGGTTATTTAACATTTATTTATTCACCGACTATGCTCATAGTCAGGCATGCAACACGTTTATTCTCTTTATCCCGCGCCACCTTCAACCTCATGGAGGAATGCATGTACGGTTTAAGCCTGATTCGCCTTGGTTTGTTTATTGCGCTCGCCATTATCGCCAGCACAGCAATCGGTCTATTTACCTATGTGGTCGTCTCGGCCCTGGCAGAATAGCGCCACCCCAGCATTGATGACGAAATAAATAAAACAATTATTATCAGGGGAATACTGTGAAGCGCTACCTCTCTCTTCTGCCTGCTGTTTTATTGCTGCTGACGGGGTGCGATCCGAAACCCGACCGCGCCGCGCCCCTGCCGAAAATGGTAAAAGTCGCAGAGGTGGTCAAGGCCGGCAACGCGCAGCAGCGCGTGTTTCCCGCCCGTATTGAATCCGGCGACGCCACGGATCTCGCGTTCAAACGAGCCGGGCAGATTGAGACCCTGGACATTCGCCAGGGTGCCGTTGTCAAACAGGGGCAACGACTCGCCAGCCTCAACGCCCGTGAAGCCCGGCAGCGCCTGAACGACAGGCAAACGGCGGCGACCCTGGCTCAGCGGCAATTCGACCGCTTCCAGACCCTGGCGGGACGCCAGGCCGTGTCGAAAGCCGAGATGGATGTCCAGCGCGCCAACCGCGATTCAGCAAACGCCGCGCTACAGATTGCGCGCGAAGAATTAAGCCAGATGACGCTCGTCGCCCCCTTTGGCGGGACAGCGGCCAGCGTCCATGTGCGAAATCATCAGGTCGTCTCCGCCGGCCAGCCCGTCGTCACTTTGACCCGTACCGATCTGCTGGACGTGGTGTTCAGCCTTCCAGAGAACCTGTTTAACACCTTCGATATTCGCAATGCGCATTACAAACCGGTAGTGAGGATCAATGCCCTGCCCGGTCGCGAGTTTACCGCTGTGTACAAAGAGCACTCAGGCAGTAGCGACAGCAACACTTTGACCTGGCAGGTGATTTTAACCATGCCCCGCCCGGATGATTTTCCCGTCGTGGGCGGCGTCAGCGGAACGGTCACCATCAATTTAACCAACCTTCCGGCTGGTGTGGGCAGTGAGGCGCTGGTAGTGCCGGTTGAAGCGGTCTTTAACCCGGATAACCGCCCGCGCAATGAGCCACATGTCTGGGTGGTGACGGGCGAAGGCGATACGTTGCACCTTGAAGATCGTAAGGTCAGCGTGGGGCAAGTCAGCGCTGAGGGGGTCGTCATCGTCGGTGGGCTTAAGGCCGGTGAACGCGTGGTGGCCGCAGGCGTTGGGGAGCTACATCCCAACCAGCCGGTACGTATCTGGACGCGTGAACGGGGACTGTAATGGATATCTCTCGTCAGTTTATCAGCAACCCGGTTCGCGTCTGGCTGACGATTTTGCTGCTGGGCGTAGGCGGCATTATTGCCCTGTTGAACATTGGCAGACTGGAAGATCCGGCGTTTACCATCAAAACGGCGGTGGTGATCACCCATTATCCGGGCGCGTCGGCGCAGCAGGTTGAGGAAGAGGTCACCCTGCCGCTGGAAAATGCGCTTCAGCAGTTACCTTATCTGGATAACGTCAGCTCCATCTCCTCCAGCGGCCTGTCGCAGATCACGGTCAATATAGCCTCGCGCTACCACTCAAATGCACTGCCGCAAATCTGGGATGAACTGCGTCGCCGGGTGGGAGATGCCGCCAGACAGTTTCCACCCGGCGTAGTGACCCCGTTTGTGAATGACGATTTTGGCGATGTGTTCGGCTTTTTCTTTGCCATTTCCGGAGATGAATTCAGCAATCCGGAACTGGTCCGGTATGCCGAGCTGCTGCGCCGGGAGTTGGTCCTCGTGCCAGGCGTGGGCAAAGTGGCCATCGGCGGAGCCCTCACTCAGCAGATTAACGTGGACATTTCTCTGAGCAAAATGGCCGCGCGCGGGATAACGCTGAACCAGCTTTCTGCCCAGCTCAGCAGGCTGAACGTGGTCTCCAGCGCGGGAGAGATCCCCTCCGGTACCGAGTCAATTCGTCTGCATCCTACCGGTGAATTCGAAAGTATTGACGAGCTGGCCGATCTCATCGTGACCCCGCCCGGCGTTGGGGCGGCTACCCGCTTACGGGATATTGCCACCCTGTCACGCGGGCTGGATGCGTCCCCTGCCAGCATCTACCATGCCAACGGCAGAAAAGCCGTCACCATGGGCGTCTCCTTTATCCCCGGCGTTAACGTGATCGACGTGGGACATGCCCTGGAGGCGAAGCTAGAGCAGATGTCAGCCGAGAAACCGGCAGGTATCCATATCGACCTGTTTTACGATCAGGCGGCGGAGGTCGGGCATTCCGTTAACGGATTTATCATTAACTTCCTGATGGCGCTGGCAATTGTCATCGGCGTGTTGTTGATCTTTATGGGCTTACGCAGCGGGATTATTATCGCCTTTTCCCTCGCCCTCAACGTGCTGGGCACGCTGCTGATCATGTATCTCTGGGGTATTGAACTACAGCGCATTTCACTGGGCGCGCTGATCATCGCCCTCAGCATGCTGGTCGACAATGCCATTGTTATTGTCGAAGGGGTACTGGTAGCCCGGCAGCAGGGCTCGTCCCTGATGAACGCCATTAGCGACATTATTCGCCGTTCTGCGCTGCCGCTGCTGGGTGCAACGGTCATCGCCATCCTGGCCTTTGCGCCCGTCGGGCTGTCGCAGGATTCCACCGGCGAATACTGTAAGTCGCTGTTTCAGGTCCTGCTGATTTCGCTCATGCTGAGCTGGTTCTCAGCCCTCACCATTACGCCAGTGCTGATTAAGTGGTGGCTGTTTAAACGAGATGCTGCACCGCCAAAGGCCGACGAAACGGATCCCTATGACAAACGCATCTATCGGATCTATCAGGGTGTGCTCAACGCGCTGTTACGGCGTAAAGCGCCAACGCTGGTAGTGATGGCCGCACTGCTGGCCGCCGCCATCTGGGGCTTTGGCTCGGTGCGGCAGAACTTCTTCCCCTCCTCCAGTACGCCAATTTTCTTTGTCGACCTCTGGCTCCCTTACGGTACCGACATTAACTGGACCGAGAAGATGACCGGTGATATCGAGAAAACCATTAACGGCCAGCCAGGCGTGGAAACTACGGTCTCGACGATTGGTCAGGGAAGTATGCGATTTATTTTGACCTACAGCGGACAGCGGCAGTACAGCAACTATGCGCAAATTATGGTGAGAATGGACGACCAGCGTAACATCCCCGCCCTGACCCGCCACATGGATGAATACATCGCACGGAACTATCCGCAGGTTAACGCCAGCACGAAGCGGGTGATGTTTGGCCCCTCCGGCGACAGCGCCATTGAAATACGTATTAAAGGCCCCGATCCGGACAGGCTGCGTCTGATCGCCAGCCAGGTAGACAACATCCTTACGCGCGATCCGGCGACGGACAGCGTCAGGAACGACTGGCAAAATCGCAGCAAAGTGCTCCGCCCGCAGTACGTCACTGCGCTGGGACGTGAGCTTGGCGTGGATAAGCAGGACGTCGATAACGCACTGGAGATGAATTTCTCCGGCAGTCGGGCAGGACTGTACAGAGAAGGCAGCGACCTGTTGCCCGTGGTGGTGCGCCCGCCGGAAAGCGAGCGGCTGGACGCCAATCACCTGAATAACGTCCTGGTCTGGAGCCAGACCCGGCAGCAGTATATTCCGCTGAGCAACGTCATCAGCGGCTTCGCGCTGGAGTGGGAAGATCCGCTGATCCTGCGCCGTGACCGCTCCCGCGTGTTGACCGTGCAGACCGACCCTGACCCGCTAAGCCAGCAAACCTCCGGCGATATTCTCGCCCGCGTGAAGCCGCAAATAGATGCCCTGCCCCTGCCTCACGGCTACAGCATTGAGTGGGGCGGGGACGCGGAGAACTCCAGCGAAGCGCAGCAGGGGCTATTTACCACGCTGCCGCTCGGGTATCTGGTGATGTTTGTGATCACGGTGCTAATGTTCAGTTCGGTGAAAAACGCCGTCGCTATCTGGCTGACCGTGCCGCTGGCGCTGATCGGCGTGACGCCGGGGTTTTTAATTACCGGCATCCCCTTTGGCTTTATGGCGTTGATTGGCCTGTTGAGCCTGAGCGGGATGCTGATCCGCAACGGCATTGTGTTGGTGGAAGAGATAGAACAGCAGAAAGCGCAGCAGGATCAGCACAGTGCTATCGTGTACGCCGCCACGTCGCGCCTGCGTCCCATCCTGCTCACCGCCTTTACGACCGTACTCGGCCTCGCCCCTCTGCTGCTGGATGTGTTCTTCCAGAGCATGGCCGTTGTGATTATGTTTGGGCTTGGGTTTGCTACAATCCTGACGCTGCTGGTACTCCCCGTAATTTACGCGTGTTTCCATCGTAAGGACAAAGCTGAACAACAATGAATGCGACAGGGCTGAATATCATCAAGACGCTGGGCTGTATGACGGCGGTGACCTTTTTCACCATCTACAACACCTGGGATCATTACGATTATGACTATCACTGGATCCTCGGTTTTTTAACCTTCATTTCGACCATCGCCACGCCGTTATTTTTTGTGGTTGCAGGGTATCTGGACGGGCAATCCCGACACGGCACGCGCTGGCAGCTGGATAAGATCAAAAGCCTGGTGATCGTCTTTCTGTTCTGGGTAACGATTTACTACCTGTGGGAGCCCTATCAGCGCGGATATCTGATCCAGCCCTGGTTCGTGTTCGCGTTTATCGTGATTTACACGTTTCACCCGGTGGTGGAGCGGCTCAGTCAGCGACGAATGCTCTTTTGCGGGGTCATTGCCGCCCTGCTGCTTTTCTCATACGGGTACGATTTGCTGTCAGCCCTCTATCCTGATGCCCACGTCCTTTCATTGTCGCCGCAGTATCGCCTGTGGACGTGGCTGCTGTTTTATCTGACGGGGCAGCTCTTTTGCGATCCGCAGATCGCGGCGTGGATCGGCCGCAAAAATGTGGTCAGGGCCGCGGTGATTGCCATACCATTTATTTATCTCTTCACGTGGTTTTACGAGCGGCACTTCTTTTTTGCGCTATTTAAAGCAGACAGAAACGCCTTTATTCTTACCGGATCGCAAATCTACATTCTGATTATTGCCCTGGTGATTGCGGCCAACGGCGTGCGGTTTCGCCGCAATGCGGAGTTTAAAGAGTCCGTGCTGGCCGCCATTAGCAAAACCATGACCGGGGTCTATATTATGCACTACTCGGTGTTTCACCTGCTGACCGCGCTCATTCCGGTGACGTCCCTGAGCACCAAACTTGCTCTGATTGTGCTTACGTTTGTTACGTCGGTCCTGTTTTCGCTGCTGATCCTGTCCAACGCAGTGGCCAAAAAAGTGATCACCCTCTAAAAGCCCAGGCGCAGCCAGGCAAACAGCACGTTGCCGTTGTTGTAGGTCCCGGGAATATAGGTGAACTGGACGGTGACGCGCTTATATCCGGCAGAGAAAAGCGGGAAGATAAACGGCAGCGGGACATAGTTGGCAAAGTCGTCGCGTGCCGTGATCCCCGCAGCGGCCCCCAGCCCCAGACGGAAATCTTTTGCGTTATCCAGATACCAGCCTTTCTCCCAGCCGTAGCCCATCGCAGGCTGCCATTCGTTATGTGAATCTTTGAACATCATGGCAAAGAGCGCGCTCCAGTTGCCCTCGTCGTTGTAGCGGGACACGCCCAGCCCCCCGCCCCACGGCATTTCGTTGTAATTGTCGGTTTTCTCTTTGTCATACATGAATCGAGCATGCCAGCTCAGAAACGGAAGGTAGAGATCGTAACGATCCGGCTGTTCCCAGGTTTGCGCAATATCGTCCGTTACTGCATCCCACCAGCGGTGAATACGCTGTTCGCCATAGACTTTCGGCTCCGCATGCAGCGGAGATACGACTAAAAACAGGACTACCCACAGTGCAGGAAAGAGGCGTTGCATCGTTATACCCTCAGCTTACGTCACGCAGCGATCGTTATTACTGTAAACCATTCAGCCCTAACCGGAGCCAAACAGGCTGATTTATGTTGTCGCCCGATAAGATGAAATTTATTTATTCTGCGCTTTCAGGAAAGATAAAAACGTTTTCTCAGGCCGCCTGTCGCGGTAGTCTCATACATTCCGTCAATATGACGGCCGTGATGTGAGTGACCTTTTCTTATACCAATAATTAAAAATCAGTACAGACAGGACAACTATGGACTCCACCCTTATCTCCGCTCGCCGCAACGAGGAGACACCTTCGCTTAACCGCGCCCGCCGCGCCGCTTTAGGTAGCTTCGCAGGCGCCGTCGTCGACTGGTATGACTTTCTGCTCTACGGTATTACCGCTGCGCTGGTCTTTAACCGTGAATTCTTTCCCCAGATCAGCCCCGCCATGGGCACGCTTGCTGCGTTTGCCACCTTCGGCGTCGGTTTTCTGTTTCGTCCGCTGGGTGGGGTAATTTTCGGCCACTTCGGTGACCGCCTTGGCCGGAAACGTATGCTGATGCTCACCGTCTGGATGATGGGCATTGCCACCGCGCTGATCGGTATTTTGCCCTCCTTTGCCTCGATTGGCTGGTGGGCTCCGGTGTTGCTGGTGACGCTGCGCGCCATTCAGGGCTTTGCCGTCGGCGGTGAATGGGGCGGCGCGGCATTGCTGTCCGTGGAAAGCGCGCCGAAGAATAAGAAAGCGTTTTACAGCAGCGGCGTGCAGGTGGGTTATGGCGTGGGTCTGCTGCTCTCCACGGGCCTGGTGTCGCTAATAAGCCAGCTCACGACAGACGAGCAGTTCCTGAGCTGGGGCTGGCGTATTCCGTTTATCTTCAGCATTGTGCTGGTCGTGGTGGCCCTGTGGATCCGTAACGGCATGGAAGAGTCGGCTGAGTTTGAACGGCAGCAGCGCGAAAAACCGGTCGCGAAAAAACGGCTGCCGGTGATGGAAGCGCTGGTGCAGCACCCTGGCGCTTTTCTGAAAATTATCGCCCTGCGCCTGTGCGAACTGTTGACGATGTATATCGTCACCGCCTTTGCCCTGAACTATTCCACGCAGAATCTCGGGCTGCCGCGCGAGCTGTTCCTGAATATCGGCCTGGTGGTGGGCGGGATCAGCTGCCTGACCATCCCCTGCTTCGCCTGGCTGGCGGATCGCTTTGGCCGTCGACGGGTATATATCACCGGGGCGCTCATTGGCACACTCAGCGCCTGGCCGTTCTTTATGGCGCTGGAGGCACAGTCGGTCTTCTGGATTGTCTTCTTCGCGATCATGCTTGCGAACATCGCTCACGATATGGTGGTCTGCGTGCAGCAGCCAATGTTTACCGAGCTGTTTGGCGCAAGCTACCGCTACAGCGGCGCGGGCGTGGGATATCAGGTGGCGAGCGTGGTCGGCGGCGGGTTTACGCCGTTTATCGCCGCCGCGCTGGTGACGTTCTCCGGCGGTAACTGGCACAGCGTGGCGATTTATCTGCTGGCGGGTTGCCTGCTTTCTGCCGCCACCGCCCTGTTGATGAAGGAAACCGCGCACAGCTGATCTCCTCACTTTTGTTTCACAGGCGTGTGACATACTATCGGGTATAGCCGCACACCTGTGGAACAAGGAGACAGACATGAATAATAAGGGCTCCAGCCTGACCCCGGCTCAGGCGCTGGAAAAACTCGACGCGCTGTATGAACAGTCCGTCAATGCACTGCGCAGCGCCATCAGTGATTATATCGAAACAGGGAAACTTCCCGATGAAAAGGCCAGAACCCAGGGCCTTTTTGTTTATCCATCGCTCTCTGTCACCTGGGACGGCAGCGCCAGCAGCAATCCAAAAACCCGCGCCTATGCGCGTTTCACCCACTCCGGCTGTTACAGCACGACCATCACGCGACCAGCGCTGTTCCGCCCCTATCTGGAAGAGCAGCTTACCCTGCTGTATCAGGATTACGGCGCGCATATCAGCGTTGAGCCGTCCCTGCACGAGATCCCTTACCCGTACGTGATAGACGGCTCGGCGCTGACGCTGGATCGCTCCATGAGCGCGGGGCTGACCCGCCACTTCCCGACCACTGAGCTGTCGCAGATTGGCGATGAGACGGCGGACGGGATCTATCACCCGGCAGAGTTTTCACCGCTGTCGCACTTTGATGCCCGCCGTGTCGATTTCTCGCTGGCACGCCTGCGTCACTACACCGGCACCCCTGCCGAACATTTCCAGCCGTTCGTGCTGTTTACCAACTACACCCGCTACGTAGACGAATTTGTCCGCTGGGGCTGTAGCCAGATCCTCGACCCGGACAGCCCTTACATCGCCCTCTCCTGCGCGGGCGGGATCTGGATCACCGCCGAAACCGAAGCACCGGAAGAGGCCATCTCCGATCTGGCGTGGAAAAAGCACCAGATGCCAGCCTGGCACCTGATCACCGCCGACGGTCAGGGCATTACGCTGATTAACATCGGCGTTGGCCCGTCGAATGCGAAAACCATCTGCGACCATCTGGCGGTACTGCGCCCGGACGTCTGGCTGATGATCGGCCACTGCGGCGGCCTGCGTGAAAGCCAGCTGATTGGCGATTACGTCCTCGCCCACGCTTATCTGCGTGACGACCATGTCCTTGACGCGGTTCTGCCGCCGGATATTCCTATTCCGAGTATCGCGGAAGTGCAGCGCGCCCTGTACGACGCCACTAAAGAGGTGAGCGGCATGCCGGGTGAAGAGGTGAAGCAGCGCCTGCGTACCGGTACGGTCGTTACCACCGACGATCGTAACTGGGAGCTGCGCTATTCCGCCTCCGCCCTGCGTTTCAATCTCAGCCGTGCGGTCGCAATCGATATGGAAAGCGCCACCATTGCCGCGCAGGGCTATCGCTTCCGCGTCCCTTACGGCACGCTGCTGTGCGTGTCCGATAAACCGCTGCACGGCGAGATCAAACTGCCGGGCCAGGCGAACCGTTTTTACGAAGGGGCGATCTCAGAGCATCTTCAGATTGGCATTCGCGCCATCGATTTACTGCGTGCAGAGGGCGACAAACTGCATTCCCGCAAGCTGCGCACCTTCAATGAGCCACCGTTCCGCTGATAACAAGGACCCACTCACCCGGCCTGGGATTCCGTAGGTCGGGTAAGCGGAGCGCCACCCGACAATTTCACGAACGCAGAAAAGCAAAAAGCCTGCTTTAAAAGCAGGCTTTTCAAATTTGGCTCCTCTGACTGGACTCGAACCAGTGACATACGGATTAACAGTCCGCCGTTCTACCGACTGAACTACAGAGGAATCGTGTGAACGGGGCGCATATTATCGATGCGCCCTGAGGATGTCAAAGGGTGAATGCAGATTTTCAATCGTTTGCCGATTTATTCTCCACTTCGCACATTTGTCAGGCACTTGCCGTTTCCGAAACCTCCTGCTCCGGTTTTTTTCGCGGATATTTCCACAGCCAGCGCCCGCTCACCATGCGCCAGTAGAACAGCGCCCCGCGCACGGCCCAGTCAAGGAACATCCCCAGCCAGACGCCGACAACGCCCATACCCAACATTACCCCCAGCGTGTAGCCCGCCACAACGCGACAGCCCCACATGCCGAGCATGGAGACCCACATCGCAAACCGGGCATCGCGCGCCCCTTTCAGCCCGGCAGGAAGTACCCAGGACGCGGCCCAAATTGGCATAAACGCCGCGTTGAGCCAAATGAGCACCTTCACGACCTCTTTCACGTCATTTTCATGCGTATAGAACGAGGCCATCAGCCCGGCAAAAGGCGCAGTTCCCCACGCAATCGCCGTCAGTCCAATAGTTGAAAGCCAGAAGACGTGCCGAAGTTGTCGTTCCGCCTGCCCTATCTGCCCCTTTCCGAGGCGTCTGCCGGTGATGATCGTCGACGCCGACCCCAGCGCGTTTCCCGGCAGGTTAATGAGTGAGGCGATGGAGAAGGCAATAAAGTTGCCGGCGATGACGTCTGTTCCCATCCCGGCAACAAACATCTGCGTCAGCAGTTTCCCACCGTTAAACAACACGGATTCGATGCTGGCCGGAATCCCGATCCCCATCACTTCCCAGATAATGGCGAAGTTAAGCGGACGGAAATAGCTTTTCAGCGTCAGGCGCAGCGATGGCGTAATTCCCGCCATCAGTACGCCAATTATCGCCGCCGCACCAATATAGCGGGAAATGGTCAGCCCTAAACCCGCGCCGACAAAGCCCAGCCCCTCCCAGGAAAAGACGCCGTAAATCAAAACGCTGCTGATAATGATATTCAGGATGTTCATGCCGCCGTTAATCAGCAGCGGAATTTTGGTATTTCCTGCTCCACGAAGCGCACCGCTACCAATCAGCGCGATGGCAGCTGCCGGATAACTCAGCACCGTCATTTCCAGGTAGGTGAGAGCCAGATCCTTCACCTCGCTGGTCGCTTCTCCCGCGACAATGTCGATAATTTCTTTGCCGTAATAATGGATAACCGCCGCAAGGATGATCGAAAAGAGGGTCATGATCATCAGCGACTGTCTGGCCGCTTCGCGGGCACGCTTCGGATCAAGCTTGCCCAGGCTAAACGCCACCACCACCGTCGTACCGAGATCGATAGCGGCAAAGAAGGACATCACCACCATGTTGAAACTGTCCGCCAGCCCTACCCCGGCCATGGCTTCTTTACCGAGCCAGCTCACCAGAAAAGTGCTCAGCACCCCCATTAGCAGGACGCAGGTATTCTCCAGGAAAATAGGCACGGCAAGGGGGGTGATTTCACGCCAGAACAGAACTCGATAGCTCTTACGTTTTGCATACCAGGGCGTGCGCATAATCGCCTGGCGTAGGGGTGCGGTGACGTTCAAAATGGACCTTAGAGAGAAAGTTGAAACTCCATTTCAAATGATGGGGCAGAAATGCGTATCCTGCAAAGTATTTTCCATAAAATTATGTTTGGATTTACAACAAAATGACGACAGAATCATCAATCAAACGCTTTTGCCTGAGATCAGGTTTGACAAAAGTTTTTTCGCCGCTAAGATAAGCCTCCACAACGATTCCTCTGTAGTTCAGTCGGTAGAACGGCGGACTGTTAATCCGTATGTCACTGGTTCGAGTCCAGTCAGAGGAGCCAAATTTAAAAAGCCTGCTTTTAGAGCAGGCTTTTTGCTTTTCTGCGTTCGTGAAATTGTCGGGTGGCGGCTTCGCCTAACCCGACCTACGTGATAACAGTCCTGTAGGCCCGGTAAGCGCAGCGCCACCGGGCAACAGAGTGTGCGATTACTCGCCTTTAGCGTCGACGTTTTTGATTTCGCCCATCACTTTCAGCTTCTTGGAGATGTCGCGACGCTCTTTGGACAGCTCAGCGTTTTTGATGATGTAGTCATCAACGCGATCTTCATAATCGCTCTTCATGCTGGCGATGATGCCCTGAATAGCTTCAACGCTCATGCCAGGCTTGATGTAGTCGCTCAGGTTGTCCAGCAGCAGGACACGTTTCTGGTTGTCACGGATCTTCTTCTCTACGTCCTGGATTTCGCGCTGTAGCTTGTTTTTGCGGCGGAACAGGCGGACGAACTCCAGAACATCCTGGAACGAAGGCTTGGTAGTTTCCATTTTTACACCCCTGATAATGTGAGATTCGGATTCGTTAAAGCAACCGTTTTAACAGACAGCGGCTGCGAATGACAATGAGTATATCGTTTAAAACCATCATAACCCTAATTGTTGCTGAATCGAAGCAGCAGGCATCACATACGCTTTTTATTTGCGCAGTGCCCGGCAAATCAGCTGCGATAACAACTCCAGCTGTCGCGCCAGCTCCATACTCAGCCAGACATAACCATGGATGGGCGTTTCCGCCACATTGTCTCCCTGGCGCTCATTCATCAGCTGTTTAAGCTCGGCGACGATTTCGTTCAGCCGCTCGCTGTTCGCCCGTATCGGCTGTGGGTTACCTTCATATAGCGCATGGGCGATGGTCAGCAGGGTTTGTTGCGTCATCTGCTGCGTCTCTTTCAGCGTATGCGCGTTGAGCATCAGAAGATGGCTGGGGCGTGAGGCCCAGTGGGCATTGATTTGCAGTTCAAGCATACAGACCAGATTACGGCTGACCGTCTGAATAGCTTCAAAAATGGCTTTCTGGATATGGGTTTCTTTGCTTGCCGGGGTAATCAACCCGCGCATTTTGACCACATCATTAAGGATTTTTTGCAGGTGCTTTTCCAGCCGCGGGCGCTCAATCAGATTCGGCGAAAACCCGGCCTGGTAGACCCGGTTAAATGCCGTGACGTAGTTTGCCATCTGAATGCGCCAGTGCAGGAAGGCGCGCTGCGGCCAGATGCCGGTAAACAGCATGGCGAGCAACGAGCCGAGGATCACATCCCCGCTTCGCCACAATGCGGTGGTCATATCGCCCGCCGGTGCGCCGACCACAACCGCGAGCGTAATGCCAATCAGCAGCGCCTGATACGGTTTCTTGCCGAGGGCCAGCCATCCACAAAGAAACATCGCCACCGCGCACCACAGCAACATGACCGGAAACGAAATCAGCTCCAGCTTCAGGGCGATAAGCCCAAGCGCTGAGCCTAAAACGGTGCCGCCTATGCGTTCGAAAGCGCGCGGGACCACGTTCCCCCAGAATGAGATCGGCCCCATCACCACCACCAGCGTGATCAGCGGCCACGTCCCTTCCGGGATATCCAGCAAACGAACCAGTACGAAGGTCAACACAAACGCCAGCGCAATGCGGCAACCGTGCACCACGCGATAATGTTTGTATAACCGAATTTCAAAAGGGGTTAATGACTTGTCGGGGCGCACACCCGTCTCCAGCTCTACGGCAAACCACAATTGTACTGTGTTTTCAGCCGGGTGGATCGCGCCCGGCTGAAAAACCCTGCATTCCGCAGGATTATCCCACTTTGTGCTCTACCGGTACAAACATCTCAATATCCCAGTAGCCGTCAGCATTGCCATCGTTCAGATAGCGTTCGAAGCAGGGTTTTGCCGCGATCTGGAATTTTTTGTCTTCCAGCAGGGAGTTGAAGAATTGATACCACGGAGTGGCGAAATCATGATTTTCGACGCGCGCGGCGGCAATAGCATACTCTCCGGCAGCAATTTCGGTCATCATCACCCCTTCGCTGTTTTCAGGAATAGTGAAATCGTCCGCTACCGTTACGGCGGTAACGCAGCGGAGCTTTTCTGCCGGCACGTCATCCGGATTGTCATAATAAACGGCCACCCACTCCTGCGGCTGAATATGACGCCCGTCTACCCACATGACCAGCTGTTCAAATCCCTGCTTGACCGTCTTTTCCCACGGCCCCACGAGATGAAAGCCAGCGATCGTACGTTTCTGTTGCTGCCTGATGCTGTAGTCCATGCTGCCTCCGTTTATTACTGTATATATATACACTGTAAAGCAGAATCGAGATTATCGGCAAACCAGGAGTGTTTATTATGTGAGCAGACTCGCAACACTGCCAGTCTGCCCAAAAAGGTCAGAGTTTATGATGCAGATAATCGCCGAGGCGGGAGAAAAGGCCGCCCTTTTCAACGCTTTCCAGCGTAACCAATGGCCAGTGCGCTACCACCTTGTCACGATCGTACAGCTGGATCTCCCCTACCCGCTGATGCGCGGCGATCGGCGCTTCCAGCTCTTTTTTATCCATCACGTATTTCGCCTTGATGTTCGGCACTTCCGATTTGGGTAATGCCAGCCAGAAGTCCTGATCCGTGCCCAGCGCGATCTGCTCTTTATCGCCGTACCAGATGCGCTCGGTTCCCACCTTTTTACCGTTATGCAGGATCTGCACCGTATCAAAATTTTGCTGTCCCCAGTGCAGCAGCTTGCGCGCCTGATCTTCACGTCCTTTCGGGCTGTCTGCCCCCATCACCACCGCAATCAGTCGACGCTGACCGTCCACCGCGGAGGCAATCAGGTTAAAGCCCGCGCCCGAGGTGTGACCCGTTTTCAGGCCATCCACGTTCATGGTCTTATCCCACAGCAGGCCGTTGCGGTTCTGCTGGGTGATGCCGTTCCAGGTCAGGCTCTTTTCGCTGTACATGTGATAGAACTCAGGCTCGCCGTGAATGATGGCCCGGGAAAGCACGGCGAGATCGTAAGCGGAGCTGTGCTGACCCGGTGCATCCAGCCCGTGTACGGTTTCGAAGTGGGTATCGCGCAGGTTCAGCTTTTCAACGTAGTCATTCATCATCCTGACGAACTGCGGCTGACCGCCCGCCACGTGATCCGCCAGCGCCACGCAGGCGTCATTGCCGGAATCAACAATCAGGCCGCGGCTGAGATCGCGCACGGAAACCCGATCGCCCTCCTTCAGAAACATCAGCGACGAACCGTCAAAGACCGGATTGCCTTTTGCCCAGGCGTCACGTCCGACCGTCACAATGTCATCGGGGCTGATGCGGTGGCTATCAATAGCACGATCGACAACGTACCCCGTCATCAGTTTGGTCAGGCTCGCCGGATTACGCTGCTGATGTTCGTTGCCCGCCGTTAAGATTTGACCCGTGGTGTAATCCATCAATACCCAGGAGCCAGCCTGGATGGCAGGTGGCTGAGGTGAAAAATCCAGCGGCTCGGCAGCCAGCGCGGATGAAATACTCGAAGCGAGTAAAGAAACAGCAATAAACAGACGGCGTTTCAACGGTATATCCTCAGGTCAGTAAAAATCGATGACCTTTTTACGGGAGTTCTGATGTCGTTACCTGCCTTAATTGCAAAAAAATGTGACAGCACGCAGATTTTTTCGGAACAAATCTCGCAAATTTCTTGCCTGACGGTGCTTTTTATTCGGACTGCTCACCCCAATCGTTTACCATAGAGACGTCAATTTTTAACAGGATGAGATTACTGGTGTCTGACTCTGCCGCGCGCCCGACTTTTTTGTTCCACGATTACGAAACCTTTGGCACCCATCCGGCGCTGGACCGACCGGCGCAGTTTGCGGCTATCCGTACCGATGACGAATTTAACGTCATCGGCGAACCCGAGGTGTTTTACTGTAAGCCCGCCGATGACTATCTGCCGCAGCCGGGCGCGGTAATGGTGACGGGCATCACGCCTCAGGAAGCGCGGGATAAAGGCGTTAGCGAAGCAGAATTTGCCCGTCGCATCCACGACCTGTTCACGGTGCCCAATACCTGCGTGGTGGGTTACAACAACATCCGTTTTGACGATGAAGTGACGCGCAATATCTTCTACCGCAACTTCTACGATCCGTATGCCTGGAGCTGGCAGAACCGTAATTCACGCTGGGATTTGCTGGATATCATGCGCGCCTGCTATGCGCTGCGCCCGGAGGGGATTAACTGGCCGGAGAACGACGACGGCTTGCCGAGCTTCAGGCTCGAGCACCTGACGCGGGCCAACGGCATTGAGCACAGCAACGCCCACGACGCGATGGCAGACGTTTACGCGACCATCGCTATGGCGAAACTTGTAAAAACCGCGCAGCCGCGCCTGTTTGAGTATCTGTTGAGCCATCGCAGCAAGCAAAAGCTGATGACGCTAATTGACGTGCCGCAGATGAAACCGCTGGTGCATATTTCAGGGATGTTCGGTGCGTGGCGCGGGAATACAAGCTGGGTGGCGCCGCTTGCCTGGCATCCGGACAACCGTAACGCCGTCATCATGGTGGATCTCGCCGGAGATATCTCCCCGCTGCTTGAGCTCGACAGCGACACCTTACGTGAACGGCTCTATACGCCGAAAGAGGCGCTGGGTGACCTGCCAGCCGTACCGGTAAAACTGGTGCACATCAATAAGTGCCCGGTGCTGGCGCAGGCCAACACGCTGCGCCCGGAAGACGCCGACCGGCTGGGGATTAACCGTCAGCACTGCCTCGATAACCTGAAAGTGCTGCGCGACAACCCGCATGTGCGCGAGAAAGTCGTCGCCATTTTTGCCGAAGCAGAGCCGTTCGTGCCGTCTGAGAATGTGGATGCGCAGCTTTATAACGGCTTCTTCAGCGACGCCGATCGCGCGGCGATGAATATCGTGCTGCAAACCGACCCGCGTAACCTGCCCGCGCTGGATATCACCTTCGCAGATAAGCGCATTGAGAAGCTGATGTTTAATTATCGCGCGCGCAACTATCCCGGCACGCTGGATGAAGCAGAGCAGGAACGCTGGTTACAGCATCGGCGCAACGTGTTTACGCCGGAGTTTCTTAATAGCTACGCCCAGGAGCTGGAGATGCTTTACGGTCAGTATGAAGGGAATGCTGAGAAGCAGGCGCTGCTGAAAGCGCTGTTCCAGTATGCGCAAGAGATTGTCTGAATAGCGGGTACAAAAAAGCCGGAGGCGATGTCTCCGGCTTTTTTTTGCCGGGTGGCGCTAACGCTTACCCGGCCTACGAAACTGTAGGTCGGGTTGAGCATAGCCGTCACCCGACACAGTCTTACGCGACGTCTTCGTACTGAGGAACCGGGTTGCGGAAGCTTCTGGTCACGCAAGCCAGGTAAATCAGACCGATTGCACCCCAGATCAGACCCAGAACCATTGAGCTCTCTTCCAGGTTGATCCACAGGGCGCCCACCGTCAGGGCACCACACACTGGCAGCACCAGATAGTTGATGTGGTCCTTCAGCGTCTTGTTGCGCTTCTCACGGATCCAGAACTGCGAAATCACGGAGAGGTTAACGAAGGTGAACGCCACCAGCGCACCAAAGTTAATCAGCGCCGTGGCCGTTACCAGGTCGAATTTAATCGCCAGCAGGGCAATAGCGCCCACCAGCAGCACGTTCCACGCCGGGGTACGCCATTTAGGATGCACGTAACCGAAGAAGCGGGTTGGGAACACACCGTCACGGCCCATCACGTACATCAGACGAGAAACGCCCGCGTGCGCAGCCATACCGGAAGCCAGTACAGTGACGCTGGAGAAGATCAGCACACCCCACTGGAAGGTTTTACCCGCCACGTACAGCATAATTTCAGGCTGTGATGCATCCGGATCTTTAAAGCGAGAGATATCCGGGAAGTACAGCTGTAAGAAGTAAGACGCACCGATGAAGATCAGGCCGCCAATCAGCGCGGTCAGGAAAATCGCTTTCGGGATCACGCGCTCAGCGTCTTTGGTCTCTTCAGACAGAGAAGAGATACCGTCGAAGCCCAGGAACGAGAAGCACAGGATAGTCGCACCGGTGATCATCGGCACTACGTGAGCGCCTTCAGACCAGAACGGACGGGTGCTGGTCAGCGTACCTGCGCCTTCACCGTGGGAAACGCCGTAGATGATCAGCCCAACGATAACCGCAACAATCCCCATCTGAAGGATCACAATCAGGGTGTTGAAGTTAGCCACGGTCTTGATACTGCGCAGGTTAGAGATGGTCATAAAGGCCACCAGCGCCACAACGAAGATCCACGACGGCACGGAAGGCACCAGCGCTTCGAAGTAAATTTTTGCCAGCAGAATGTTGATCATCGGCATGAACAGGTAGTCCAGCAGTGATGACCAGCCCACCATAAAGCCAACCGCCGGGCTAATGGATTTCTGAGCATAGGTGTACGCAGAGCCTGCGGACGGGAAACGGCGAACCAGTTTACCGTAGCTCAGCGCTGTAAAGAGGATGGCGACCAGCGCAAAGGCGTACGCCGTTGCAACGTGACCGTCAGTAAGGCCTGATACGATACCGAATGTATCGAACAGCGTCATCGGTTGCATATAGGCAAGGCCCATCATAACAACCGGAATCAACGTAAGCGTTTTACGTAATTCCACGCGAGAGGTGTTTGGAGTTGCGTTATGCGACATAGTTATTCTCCTTTACGGTGATAACCGCCACGTAAGCGAAAAATTGCCCCATTTCTTTCTTCCTCAGCGACAACAACTGTCGGATTTTAGTAAATATCTATCCGGTACGAAGCCCGGCCTCTTGGTTTTTAGTTTCGTTTCGTACATGCAAAAAAAAATAACCGACGCCTTTTATATCGTCGATTATTCATTTGTTTGCAGCGGCGGCATTTTGCCCTATTCCAGATACAAAAGGCAATACATTGAGAAACCTGCCCATAAATTAATTTTACTAACTGATTGATTTCCCATCATCTGCCTGAGCGTAAACTGTGGCGATAGCACTATTTGCTAAAATTTCGTCTCGCCACCAGGCGCTGGCAAGCCCGGCGGTCTGTTCATTCCAGCCTACCCATACCGATTCGTTACTGCTTTGCGCTAAAACTTGTTTTTCCACCAGCGCTCCGCTGTCAATAAACCGCTGCGCTAAATAACGGGGAAGGTAACCGCACCCCAGGCCGCTTATTTGCAGCTCCAGTTTGGTTTTAAAATCAAAAACGGTGATGGCCTCCTGCTCATCCAGCAGCTGCGATGAAATGCCGCATTCGGGGCGAGAGCTGTCTCCAACCACAATGGCGCGATAGTTTTTAATGACGCGTCGGGTAACTGGCTCCGGTTCATTCGCCAGCGGGTGATGAGGCGCAACGGCAAAAACCTGCTCCAGAACGCCGAGCCGCGCAAAACCAAATTCGCTCAACTGGGGAGGCTCATGCAGCGCGCCAACGATGATATCCGCCCTGCCCTGCGTCAGGGCCTCCCAGGAACCGCCCAGCACGCCATTGATAAAAACCAGCCGGGTGACGCTGTGGCGCTGATAGAACGCCTCAATAAGCGGGGTAAGCAGGGAGAAAGGGAATGTATCATCAACCCCAATCACCAGCTCATTTTCCCAGCCCTGGTGAAGTTTGACGGCCTGTTTTTCCAGCTCGCGAACCGTATGCAGCACGTCACGCCCTTTTTCCAGCAGCATCTGCCCTGTACGGGTGAAACGCGCGCGATGCCCGGTGCGGTCAAGGATTTGGATATTCAGATCGCTCTCGAGCTTTTGCACGGTGTAGCTCAGAGCCGAAGGGGTTTTATAGAGCTTCGCCGAGGCGGCGGCAAAGCTCCCCTCTTTTTCCAGCGCATCCAGAATAACAAGAACATCCAGCAGCGGTTTCATCTTCGCCCCCTTGCGGTGTGCGATTGTCTCCGCCGGCGCAATTATTCCATGGGCATAACCAGCGGATCGGGATACTGATATTCAAATCCCAGTTCATGGCAAATACGATTGCCATCAATAATTTTGCCTTTGCGTTCCCCCTGCGCCTCGCTGAATACCGGCGGCGCCAGACCCAGCTGGCGCGCCATCAGCGGATAAAAGGTACTGCGCGGCGGATGCGAGGGCGCACATATATTATAGATGTGCCCCCCTTTCGGAGCCTGCAAAAGCAGTTCTATTGCGCCGATAACATCCTCAAGATGCACAAGATTAACCCCGTGCTGGCCATCCGGCGCGGATTTACCGGCAAAGAAGCGCCCCGGATGACGCCCCGGCCCCACCAGTCCGGCCAGGCGTAAGATATCCACCTGCGTGCCAGGCAGATTGTGCAGCCAGTCTTCCAGCTCTTTCAGTACCCGGCCGCTGGCGGTCACCGGACGGCGCTCGGTGTTTTCTTTCGCCGTACCGTCGATATCGCCATAGACGGAGGTGGAGCTGGTGAAAATGATACGCGGGATATGGTGCGCCAGGGCGCTGTCGACAATCTCCTGCACCGCCTGCAAGTAAAAAGACTCACCCGGGCCGCTGCGCCGCGCCGGTAAGGTAATGACCAGCGCGTCCACATTCATCAGTTCATCCAGTTCGTCGGTATCGCAGATAAGCTCGGGTTCGAGACGCAGCTCGACACCATCAATGCCGCACATGCGTGCCGCTTCAACCCCATCTCGGGTGGTCTTACTCCCTGTCACCTGCCAGCCTTTCGCGGCTAATGACATCGCCAGTGGCATTCCTAACCACCCTAACCCGACAATCGCGACCTTTTTCATTACATTCTCCGCTTAACGATGCCTGTTATAAGGCTACGCCAGCCTGGTGGAACGCACAATTCATACCATCAATATGAAATGAATTAATGATCAAAAAAAGCCCTTGCTTTATGGCGTACAACTGGTTTAGGTTAAAAGACATCAAATGCATAAGCATTCAACGAGAATTTATATGACACGCGTTCCTTTTAAAAACCACCATCATCACCATCATCCTGACTAGTCTTTCAGGCGATGTGTGCTGGAAGACGTTTGGATCTTCCAGTGGTGCATGAACGCATGAAAAAGCCCCCGGAAGATCTTCTTCCGGGGGCTTTTTTTTGGACCGCATTCAGACAGGTTAAAACAGGTTAACGAGGAACACAGAATGTTAGATAACTCACGTTTACGCATAGCTATTCAAAAATCAGGCCGTTTAAGCGACGATTCACGCGAACTGCTGGCCCGCTGCGGGATTAAAATCAACCTGCACACCCAGCGCCTGATCGCCCTGGCTGAAAATATGCCGATCGACATTCTGCGCGTACGTGATGACGATATCCCGGGCCTGGTGATGGATGGCGTCGTTGATCTCGGCATCATCGGCGAAAACGTACTGGAAGAAGAGTTGTTAACCCGCCGCGCGCAGGGCGAAGATCCGCGCTACTTTACCCTGCGTCGTCTGGACTTTGGCGGCTGCCGCCTGTCGCTGGCCACGCCGGTCGATGAAGCCTGGGACGGCCCGGCCGCGCTGAACGGCAAACGTATCGCCACCTCTTACCCTCACCTGCTGAAGCGTTACCTCGATCAAAAAGGCGTGCAGTTTAAATCCTGTCTGCTGAACGGCTCCGTTGAAGTGGCGCCGCGTGCGGGCCTTGCCGATGCCATCTGTGACCTCGTCTCCACCGGCGCCACGCTCGAAGCGAACGGCCTGCGCGAAGTGGAGGTGATCTACCGCTCCAAAGCCTGCCTGATTCAGCGCGACGGCGAGATGGCCGACGCCAAACAGCAGCTCATCGACAAGCTGCTGACCCGCATTCAGGGCGTGATTCAGGCGCGTGAATCCAAATACATCATGATGCATGCGCCGACCGAGCGCCTGGACGAAGTGATTGCCCTGTTGCCGGGCGCTGAGCGTCCAACCATTCTGCCGCTGGCGGGCGACCAGCAGCGCGTGGCGATGCACATGGTCAGCAGCGAAACCCTGTTCTGGGAAACCATGGAAAAACTGAAGGCGCTGGGCGCAAGTTCCATTCTGGTGCTGCCAATTGAGAAGATGATGGAGTAACGACCATGAGCTTTAACACAATCATCGACTGGAATACCTGTAGCGACGCGCAACAGCGCGAGCTGCTGATGCGCCCGGCAATTTCCGCCTCGGAGAGCATCACCCGCACCGTGGCGGAGATCCTTGATAACGTCAAAGCCCGCGGGGACGACGCGCTGCGCGAGTATAGCGCGAAGTTTGATAAAACTGAGGTCGACGCGTTACAGGTTACCGAGCAGGAAATCATTGATGCCAGCAATCGTCTGGGTGATGACATCAAACAGGCGATGGCCGTCGCGGTGAAAAATATTGATACCTTCCACACCGCGCAGAAATTGCAGGCGGTGGATGTGGAAACCCTGCCCGGCGTACGCTGCCAGCAGGTGACACGCCCGGTGGCGTCCGTCGGCCTCTATATTCCTGGCGGCTCTGCCCCGCTGTTTTCGACCGTCCTGATGCTGGCCACCCCGGCACGTATTGCCGGTTGTCAGAAGGTGGTGCTCTGCTCTCCGCCACCGATCGCCGACGAGATCCTGTACGCGGCGAAGCTGTGCGGCGTGCAGGCGATCTATAAAGTGGGCGGTGCGCAGGCGATTTCTGCCCTGGCGTTCGGGACGGGTTCCATTCCTAAGGTCGACAAAATCTTTGGCCCGGGCAATGCCTACGTGACCGAAGCGAAGCGTCAGGTCAGCCAGCGTCTGGACGGCGCGGCGATTGATATGCCTGCCGGTCCGTCTGAAGTGCTGGTGATTGCCGACAGCGGCGCTACACCGGATTTCGTGGCCTCTGACCTGCTCTCGCAGGCCGAACACGGCCCTGACTCGCAGGTGATTTTACTGACGCCAGATGCCGACATGGCAAAACGCGTGGGCGACGCCGTTGAGCGTCAGCTGGCTGACCTGCCGCGGGCGGAAACGGCGCGTCAGGCGCTATCCGCCAGCCGCCTGATTGTGGCCCGCGATCTTGACCAGTGCATCGCCATCTCCAACCAGTACGGTCCTGAGCACCTGATTATTCAGACCCGCAACGCGCGCGAACTGGTCGACAGCATAACCAGCGCAGGCTCGGTGTTCCTCGGGGACTGGTCACCGGAATCCGCCGGGGATTACGCCTCCGGCACCAACCACGTGCTGCCGACGTATGGCTATACCTCAACCTGCTCCAGCCTGGGGCTGGCGGATTTCCAGAAGCGCATGACCGTGCAGGAACTCTCCCGCGAGGGATTTGCCTCGCTGGCGTCGACCATTGAAACCCTGGCCGCCGCCGAGCGCCTGACTGCCCACAAAAATGCCGTGACGCTGCGCGTTGCCGCCCTGAAGGAGCAAGCATGAACATCGAAGAATTAGCCCGCGAAAATGTCCGTCGCCTGACGCCCTATCAGTCTGCGCGTCGTCTGGGCGGGAACGGCGACGTCTGGCTGAATGCCAACGAATATCCCACGGCGGTGGCCTTTGAGCTCTCGCAGCAGACGCTGAACCGCTACCCGGAGTGTCAGCCGAAAGCGGTGATCGAGAACTATGCGCAGTATGCAGGCGTGAAGCCTGAGCAGGTGCTGGTCAGCCGTGGGGCTGATGAAGGGATTGAGCTGCTGATCCGCGCCTTCTGTGAGCCGGGTAAAGACGCGGTGATGTACTGCCAGCCCACCTACGGGATGTATAGCGTCAGCGCCGAAACCTTTGGCGTGGCCTGCCGCAACGTGCAGGCGCTCGACAACTGGCAGCTGGATTTGCAGGGCATCGCCGATAACCTCGACGGCGTGAAGGTGGTGTTTGTCTGTAGCCCGAACAACCCCACCGGGCAGATTATTCATCCGCAGGATATCCGCACCCTGCTGGAGATGACGCGCGGCAAGGCGCTGGTCGTCGCTGATGAAGCCTACATTGAGTTCTGCCCGCAGGCGACGCTGGCAGGCTGGCTTGAAGAGTATCCGCATCTCGTTGTGCTGCGTACTCTTTCCAAAGCCTTCGCCCTCGCCGGCCTTCGCTGTGGATTTACGCTGGCGAATAAAGCGGTTATCGACCTGCTGCTGAAAGTGATCGCCCCGTATCCGCTCTCAACGCCGGTTGCCGATATTGCGGCACAGGCGCTGGCCCCGCAGGGCATCAGCGCGATGCGCGAGCGTGTGGCGCAGATCCTGGAAGAGCGTCAGTATCTTGTCGATGCCCTTAAAACGATTCCGTGCGTGGAGCAGGTGTTCGACTCGGAAACCAATTACATCCTGGTGCGCTTCACCGCCTCAAGCGCGATATTTAAATCGTTGTGGGATCAGGGCATTATCTTACGAGACCAGAATAAACAACCTACCCTGAGCGGCTGCCTGCGTATTACCGTCGGCACCCGTGCAGAGAGCCAGCGCGTGATTGACGCCCTGAAAGCGGAGAAAGTATGAGTCAGAAGTATCTCTTTATCGATCGTGACGGCACCATCATCTCGGAGCCACCCAGCGATTTTCAGGTCGATCGTTTCGACAAGCTGGCCTTTGAACCCGATGTGATCCCGGTGCTGCTGAAGCTTCAGAAAGCAGGCTATAAGCTGGTGATGATCACCAACCAGGACGGTCTGGGCACCGACAGCTTCCCGCAGGGAGACTTTGACGGCCCGCACAACCTGATGATGCAGGTGCTGACCTCGCAGGGCATCGCCTTCGACGAAGTGCTGATCTGCCCGCATATGCCTGCCGACGAGTGCGACTGCCGCAAGCCAAAAGTGAAGCTGGTTGAGCGTTATCTGGCGGAAGAGGCGCTGGATAAAAGCAACAGCTATGTGATCGGCGATCGCGTCACGGATATCACGCTGGCGGACAACATGGGCATTGCGGGCCTGCGCTATAACCGCGACACGCTAAACTGGGCGATGATTGGCGAGCAACTCACCCGACGCGACCGCTATTCCCACGTTGAACGCAACACCAAAGAGACGCAGATCGACGTGAAGGTCTGGCTTGACCGCGAAGGCGGCAGCAAGATCCACACCGGCGTCGGTTTCTTTGACCACATGCTGGATCAAATCGCCACTCACGGCGGCTTCCGTATGGAGATCACCGTTAAGGGCGACCTGTATATCGACGATCACCACACCGTGGAAGATACCGGCCTGGCGCTGGGCGAAGCCCTGAAGCTGGCGCTCGGCGACAAGCGCGGCATCAACCGCTTCGGCTTTGTTCTGCCGATGGACGAGTGCCTGGCGCGCTGCGCGATGGATATCTCCGGGCGTCCGCACCTGGAATACAAAGCCGACTTTACCTACCAGCGCGTGGGCGATCTCAGCACCGAGATGGTGGAACACTTCTTCCGCTCGCTTTCTTACACCATGGGCCTGACGCTGCACCTGAAAACCAAAGGCAAAAACGATCACCATCGCGTCGAGAGCCTGTTCAAAGCCTTTGGCCGTACCCTGCGCCAGGCGATCCGCGTGGAAGGTGACGCCCTGCCCTCGTCGAAAGGAGTGCTGTAATGAACGTGGTGATTCTGGACACCGGATGCGCCAACCTGAACTCCGTACAGTCGGCGATTATGCGCCACGGCTACGAGCCGGTGGTGAGCCGCGACCCGGACGTGGTGCTGCGTGCGGATAAACTCTTTCTGCCGGGCGTTGGCACCGCCCAGGCGGCGATGGATCAGATCCATGAGCGCGAGCTGGTGGATCTCATCAAAGCCTGTACTCAACCGGTGCTGGGCATTTGCCTCGGCATGCAGTTGCTTGGCCGCCGCAGCGAGGAGAGCAACGGCGTTGATCTGCTGGGCATTATTGAAGAAGACGTGCCGAAAATGACCGACCACGGCCTGCCGCTGCCGCACATGGGCTGGAACCGCGTTTATCCGAAAGCGGGCAACAGGCTGTTCCAGGGTATCGAAGACGGCGCGTACTTCTATTTCGTTCACAGCTACGCCATGCCCGTGAATACTTACACCATCGCCCAGTGCAATTACGGCGAGGCGTTCACCGCCGCCGTGCAGAAAGATAACTTTTACGGCGTGCAGTTTCACCCGGAACGCTCCGGCGCCGCCGGTGCGCAACTGCTGAAAAACTTCCTGGAGATGTGATGATAATTCCCGCTTTAGATTTAATTGACGGCACGGTTGTTCGTCTCCACCAGGGCGATTACGGGCAGCAGCGCGACTACGGCAACGACCCGCTGCCGCGGTTACAGGCTTACGCCGCGGAGGGCGCTGAGGTATTGCACCTGGTCGATCTGACCGGCGCGAAAGATCCGGCGAAGCGCCAGATCCCGCTGCTTAAAACACTGGTGGCTGGCGTGGACGTCCCGGTGCAGGTGGGCGGCGGCGTGCGTACGGAAGCCGATGTTGCCGCCTTACTGGACGCGGGCGTGGCGCGCGTGGTAGTCGGTTCGACCGCTGTGAAAGATCCTGAGAGTGTCAAGGGCTGGTTCCGCCGCTTCGGTGCGGATGCGCTGGTGCTGGCGCTGGATGTGCGCATTGACGCGCAGGGTAACAAGCAGGTCGCGGTCAGCGGCTGGCAGGAAAACTCCGGCGTAACGCTGGAAGAGCTGGTCGGGATTTATCTCCCCGTAGGGCTGAAGCACGTCCTGTGCACGGATATTTCACGCGATGGTACGCTCGCAGGATCTAACGTCTCGCTGTATGAAGAGGTTTGCGCGCGTTATCCGCAGGTGGCGTTTCAGTCCTCTGGCGGTATCGGCGACCTGGCGGATATCGCCGCTCTGCGCGGAACCGGTGTACGTGGCGTGATCGTGGGTCGCGCGCTGCTGGAAGGCAAATTTACGGTGAAGGAGGCGATTCAATGCTGGCAAAACGGATAATTCCCTGCCTGGACGTGCGTGATGGTCAGGTTGTAAAAGGCGTGCAGTTCCGCAACCACGAGATCATTGGCGACATCGTTCCCCTGGCAAAACGTTATGCCGAAGAAGGCGCAGACGAACTGGTATTTTACGATATCACCGCCTCCAGCGATGGCCGCGTGGTGGATAAAAGCTGGGTGGCGCGCGTGGCAGAGGTGATTGATATCCCTTTCTGCGTGGCGGGGGGGATTAAATCTGCTGACGATGCGGCGAAAATTCTCTCTTTCGGTGCGGACAAAATTTCGATTAACTCCCCTGCGCTCGCCGATCCAGAGCTGATTACGCGTCTGGCGGATCGCTTTGGCGTGCAGTGTATTGTCGTGGGGATCGACACCTGGTTTGATGCCGCATCGGGCAAATATCACGTTAACCAGTACACCGGCGATGAAAGCCGCACGCGCGTCACCCAATGGGAGACGCTGGAGTGGGTGCAGGAAGTACAAAAACGCGGTGCAGGTGAAATCGTGCTGAACATGATGAACCAGGACGGCGTACGCAACGGTTACGACCTCGAGCAGCTGAAAAAAGTGCGTGCGGTCTGCCACGTTCCGCTGATTGCCTCCGGCGGCGCAGGCACCATGGAACACTTCCTTGAAGCCTTCCGCGATGCGAACGTAGACGGCGCGCTGGCCGCTTCCGTGTTCCACAAACAGATTATCAATATTGGTGAGTTAAAAACGTACCTGGCTGACCAGGGCGTGGAGATCAGGGTATGTTAACAGAGCAACAACAGGCGCAGCTGGACTGGGAAAAAACTGACGGATTACTGCCGGTGGTTGTACAGCATGCCGTTTCAGGCGAAGTGCTGATGCTGGGATACATGAACCAGGAGGCACTGGCAAAAACGATCGACACCGGCAAGGTGACGTTTTTCTCGCGCACCAAACAGCGCCTATGGACGAAAGGGGAAACCTCGGGTCACTTCCTGAACGTGGTCAGCATTACGCCAGACTGCGACAACGACACCCTGCTGGTGCTGGTCAACCCGATTGGGCCGACCTGTCACAAAGGCACCAGCAGCTGCTTCGGCGAGGCGAGCCATCAGTGGCTGTTCCTCTATCAGTTGGAACAGCTGCTGGCAGAGCGTAAATCAGCGGATCCTGAGAGCTCGTACACGGCGAAGCTGTACGCCAGCGGCACCAAGCGTATTGCGCAGAAGGTGGGTGAGGAAGGCGTTGAAACAGCGCTGGCGGCCACCGTGCATGACCGTGAGGAGCTGACGAATGAAGCGTCGGATTTGATGTATCACCTGCTGGTGCTGCTCCAGGATCAGGAGCTGGATTTAACGACGGTGATTGAGAATTTGCGGAAACGGCATAAATAAAAAAGACCGGGGAAACCCGGTCTTTTTTTGTGTGTAAATCAGGCTCTTGGTTTGTAGTTTCTCAGCGCGTTACGGCCGAGGACGACAGCAGAACCGATAA
The DNA here is from genome assembly GCF_001037805.1 of Enterobacter sp. BIDMC93. Taxonomy (NCBI): domain Bacteria; kingdom Pseudomonadati; phylum Pseudomonadota; class Gammaproteobacteria; order Enterobacterales; family Enterobacteriaceae; genus Enterobacter; species Enterobacter sp. BIDMC93. The sequence goes on along the minus strand of NZ_KQ089962.1, from coordinate 2,186,699 downwards.
TTCCGCCGAGCAGTACGGCAAGGATGAGGGTAATAGCAATTTTCGGGCTGTCGCGTCGGATAGGCAGGTTCGGCTTCATGACGTAACGATAGACGTGAATAGTGTCTGGGTTAACGTTGAGGTTCTGAATATCCAGTAAATTTTGTTTGGTTTGGTAGTAAGCGCCTGAGAAGACCAGCGGGCGAGACGCTTCGTTATCAACCATTGACTTGAGCGCTACGGTACCCAACAGGAACATGGTTTCCTGAGTAACATCCTGAGTCTGTTGAAGCTGCGGAGTGGTGATCTTAGCGGCTTCTGCGTTCTTCAGCGCCTCAGTAATCTGCTTGATGCGTAGATCTTTCTGCTCCTGAGCAACTTTCTCCTGATTCTGGAGGGAGTCGTTCAGGGTTGTGATCTGCTGCTTGAGGTTATCTCTGAGATCAAGCGTCAGTTCTTTTGCCGTCTGCTCGTCAACCTGCTGAATGTACTGAGCTAATTGCTTTTGAGCTGCTTCAGCGGATTCGCCCTGATAGCTTACGGTTAAAGGCAAACTTTGTCCTTTAACCGTAGGCTCAATAGTCAGTTTTTCCGGATCTTCCTGATTCTCCAGCGCCTGAGCTAATGCCGAGAAGGAGGAATTGAAACGTCCAATAGCACGATTCTGAATGTCTAACATGGAGGGAGCAGCCCCGCCATAGAGGATATTCAATGCATTGGAATAGGTGGCGATTTGTGCCGCATCAGGCTGGGCTATGATGGCTGATGACGTCCATTTCTCTTTGGCTACAGTGATGTAAACGCCAGCAAGAACGATAAAAGCAGCAATAAAAGCCCCTATTACCCACTTACCACGCCACAGCTGTAGCATTACATCAAGTAAATCAATTTGCTCCGGGTCATTGTTACGTGCGACCAGGTTATTGTTGTTTTGCGTCATACAATCCCTAACAGATGAAAAAGGGCAAAAATAATCTTGTTCCCTTAGTGTATCTGTTGCTGAAGAATTTTCTATAAGAATCCGATGAGTTATATCGGAAAGATGGGTTATGTAAGTTAAAGGCGACGCGCTATCATAGTTGGATTCTGATGTCTGGGGCATCAATAAGAACACTGTAAATGAGGGAAGCTATGAAATTTCTGGTAACGGGCGCGGCGGGCTTTATCGGTTCTCATGTCAGCAAGCGCCTGCTTGATGCAGGGCATGAAGTTGTTGGGCTTGATAATCTGAATGATTACTATGACCCTAACCTCAAACTCGCTCGCCTTGAACTGCTTAAATCCGAGAGTTTCACCTTCCACAAGCTGGACTTAGCGGACCGCGAGGGCATGGCTGCGCTCTTCGCTGATGAGAAGTTTGACCGCGTAATCCATCTTGCCGCACAGGCGGGCGTGCGTTACTCGCTGGAAAATCCGCATGCCTACGCAGATGCTAACCTGGTAGGTCACCTGAACGTGCTGGAAGGCTGTCGCCACAACAAGGTTCAGCATCTCCTTTATGCGTCATCCAGTTCGGTTTACGGCCTCAACCGTAAGATGCCGTTTTCTACTGACGACTCCGTAGACCATCCGGTTTCCCTGTATGCGGCAACCAAAAAAGCCAATGAGTTGATGTCGCATACCTATTCGCATCTGTACAATCTGCCGACCACTGGCCTGCGCTTCTTTACCGTGTATGGCCCATGGGGCCGACCGGACATGGCGCTGTTCAAATTCACCAAAGCCATGATTGAAGGCAACAGCATCGACGTATACAACTACGGCAAGATGAAGCGCGACTTCACCTATATCGATGATATTGCGGAGGCGATTATTCGCCTACAGGACGTCATTCCTCAGGCAGATGCCGACTGGACGGTCGAAACCGGTTCGCCAGCAACCAGTTCTGCCCCGTATCGCGTGTATAACATCGGTAACAGTTCACCTGTCGAACTGATGGATTACATCACCGCGCTTGAAGAGGCGCTGGGCAAAGAAGCGGTGAAAAATATGATGCCGATCCAGCCGGGGGACGTGCTGGAGACCAGTGCGGACACCAAAGCGCTGTATGACGTTATTGGGTTTAAACCACAAACCTCAGTCAAAGAAGGCGTGAAAAACTTCGTCGACTGGTACCGCAACTTCTATAACGTTTAAAAACAAAAAACCCGGCAGAGTGCCGGGTTTTTTTATATCACGATTTTAATCAGTCGCTGCCGAACAAATCGCGGGTATAGACTTTATCTTTCACGTCCGCCAGCTCTTCCGCCATACGGTTGGAGATAATTACATCCGCTTCTTTCTTGAATGCATCCAGATCGCGAATGACGCGAGAGTGGAAGAACTCATCTTCCTGCATGGCCGGTTCATAAATAATGACCTGCACGCCCTTCGCCTTAATACGCTTCATGATCCCCTGAATGGAAGAAGCGCGGAAGTTATCGGAACCGCTCTTCATGATCAGGCGATACACGCCCACCACTTTCGGCTGACGCGCCAGAATGGAATCCGAGATGAAGTCTTTACGCGTGCGGTTGGCATCCACAATGGCGGAAATCAGGTTGTTCGGCACCGCCTGATAGTTAGCCAGCAGCTGCTTGGTATCTTTTGGCAGGCAGTAACCACCGTAACCGAAGGACGGGTTGTTGTAATGGTTACCGATACGCGGGTCAAGACACACGCCCTCGATGATCTGACGGGTGTTCAGACCTAAGCTCTCGGCATAGCTGTCAAGTTCGTTGAAGTAAGCCACACGCATCGCCAGATAGGTATTGGCGAAAAGCTTAATGGCCTCTGCCTCGGTGGAATCGGTGAACAGGACCGGAATATCTTTTTTGATTGCGCCTTCCTGAAGCAACGCAGCAAAACGCTCTGCGCGCTCGGAACGCTCGCCAATCACGATACGGGATGGGTGCAGGTTATCGTATAACGCCCTGCCCTCGCGGAGAAATTCCGGCGAGAAGAAGACATTATCAATACCCAACTCTTCTTTAATCGATTTGGTGAAACCCACTGGAATTGTCGACTTGATGATCATCACTGCGTTCGGGTTGATTGCCGTAACGTCTTTAATCACCGCTTCAACGGTTGATGTATTGAAGTAGTTAGTTTTAGGATCGTAGTCGGTTGGGGTGGCGATGATGACGAAATCCGCATCGCGGTAAGCATCTTCTTTGTCCGTGGTAGCGCGGAAGTTCAGCGGTTTGGTCGCGAGGTATTCTTCAATCTCTTTATCGACGATCGGGGACTTCTTCTGGTTAAGCATGTCCACTTTTGCCTGCACGATATCCAGCGCAACCACTTCATGGTTTTGTGCAATCAGAATACCGTTTGAGAGACCAACATAGCCTGTTCCGGAGATGGTTATTTTCATTCGTTTAACTTCTTCAAGTTTGAGTTTCTGGAGGCGTAAGCACACCACCGCAATAAACAACTGTTGAGGTTTTTACCTCTTAAGTTGAGGGACTGTCAAGGCGAATGCCTTGCTTCAGAAAGGGATAAACGTAGTGATTTATGCGGCAATGAAAGTGGTTGGCTGGAGAAAGTAAGTCAACATGGGACTGAAAGCGATAAAAAAAGCCCGGTGAGTCTCACCGGGCCATGCTATCAGACTGAGTTAAATCAGATTAATCCAGCCATTCGGTGTGGAACACACCTTCTTTATCCGTACGCTTATAGGTATGCGCACCGAAGTAATCACGCTGTGCCTGAATCAGGTTCGCTGGCAGAACGGCAGCACGATAGCTGTCATAGTACGCCACCGCAGCGGAGAAGGTTGGAACCGGGATACCATTCTGCACGGCGTACGCAACAACATCACGCAGCGCCTGCTGATAGTCGTCTGCAATCTGCTTGAAGTAAGGCGCCAGCAGAAGGTTGGCGATACCCGCATTTTCAGCATAGGCATCGGTGATTTTTTGCAGGAACTGAGCGCGAATGATACAGCCGGCACGAAAGATCTTCGCAATCTCGCCGTAGTTCAGATCCCAGTTGTTCTCGTCAGATGCCGCGCGCAGCTGAGAGAAGCCCTGCGCGTAAGAGACGATTTTACCCAGGTACAGTGCACGACGGACTTTCTCAACGAACTCAGCTTTGTCGCCGGCTGGTTTAGCCTGGGGACCAGACAGCACTTTAGATGCCGCGACGCGTTGCTCTTTCAGAGAAGAGATATAACGTGCGAAGACGGATTCGGTGATCAGGGACAACGGCTCACCCAGATCCAGAGAGCTCTGGCTGGTCCATTTACCGGTACCTTTGTTCGCAGCTTCATCCAGAATCACATCAACCAGGTATTTACCCTCTTCATCTTTCTTGGTGAAGATATCTTTGGTGATGTCGATCAGGTAGCTGTTCAGCTCGCCTTTATTCCACTCGGTGAAGGTCTCTGCGAGCTCCTCGTTGGAGAGGTTCAGGCCGCCTTTCAGCAGAGAGTAGGCTTCAGCAATCAGCTGCATGTCGCCATATTCAATGCCGTTGTGAACCATTTTCACGTAATGACCAGCGCCATCAGGACCGATATAGGTCACGCACGGCTCGCCGTCTTCAGCTACGGCTGCGATTTTAGTCAGGATTGGCGCAACCAGTTCGTACGCTTCTTTCTGACCGCCAGGCATGATGGATGGACCTTTCAGAGCGCCCTCTTCACCGCCGGATACGCCGGTACCAATGAAGTTGAAGCCTTCAGCAGACAGTTCACGGTTACGACGAATGGTGTCGTGGAAGAAGGTGTTGCCGCCATCGATAATAATGTCGCCTTTATCCAGATACGGTTTCAGTGAATCGATAGCTGCATCGGTACCTGCGCCCGCTTTCACCATTAACAGGATACGACGAGGTGTTTCCAGAGACTCAACGAACTCTTTAACCGTATAGAAAGGAACCAGTTTTTTGCCTGGATTTTCAGCGATGACTTCTTCGGTCTTATCACGGGAGCGGTTGAAAACGGAGACGGTATAACCACGGCTTTCGATGTTGAGCGCCAGGTTGCGCCCCATCACTGCCATACCGACAACGCCGATCTGTTGCTTGGACATTACATACTCCTGTCAGGTGTGGTCGCCGCGTATTTTTCGCGACTAATTACATTTTATGAAAAATTAATATAACTTATATATGCCAGAAGAGGCAACATTGATTTATAAACCATGTTTTTTAACAGCTTTATATATGTAAAAAGAAAAATAATAAGCTGATTTCAACACATTCAAACCTATATAATTACGATAAAAATACCATTGTGAAATCAGGATCTTATATTTATTAGAAGATAAACTTTTTTGACCTTCTCTGTAATAAGCCAATACAGACGGTATACAATAGGCTTTCTCAGTTATTTTTAACAAATCTAACCACAATGCCATGTCTTGGCGCTTTCTAATTAGTGGCATAAAAGTCTTCCCTAGAACCTCTTGATTATATATTGCTGTTAAGCAACCGATAACATTCGATTTTAGGAGTTCGGCATATGTTATAGTTGAAGGTGGTGATATTATCCTTCCTAAATTACCTTGCATATCTATTTTTCTATATTGGGAATAGGTAAAAGCAATATTATTTTCTTCCATAAATGCTATTTGCGTGCCTAGCTTATTTTCATCCCATAAATCATCACTATCTAAAAATGCTATATATCGCCCTGCTGCTCTTTCAATTGCTGCATTCCTAGCAAATCCTGCACCTTTGTTTATGGTATGTCTTACAACTTGTATTCTATGATCCTTCTTGGCATAATCTTGAATAATATTAATGGTATTATCAGTCGAGTTATCATCGGAAATTATCAACTCCCAATTTTCGTATTTTTGTTTCAATACGGATAATATAGACTCTTCAATTGTTGCTTCGGAATTATACGAAGGCATTATTACCGATACTAATGGTTCGATCATAGTTTCACACTTGTCTTGTCAGTTATCATTGAGGACGCCCTTAATAAAATCATCTAAACGCTTTTTATTAACCTCACCATCCAGCATATAATTTCTCATATTGATATTTTTGTCTTGAATGCTTGAAAATTTATTTATAAGTTCATCAATGTCATGATATGTCAAGACAAAATCCCCTAAATCCTCTAAAGTATTAAATATCCCTGCTGGGATAAAAACAGGGTGACAACCGAGCATACCCAAGGCAAATCGAGTTGGAAATGTTGTACCCATCCTCAAATTATCGGCATTATTGTAAAGCACTACACTAGCTTTAAAATTCGCCATAAAACGGCCTAAATCTCCGTTAGAAATTGCTTGCAAAGAGAATGGTTTAAACGTTTTAATATTTACATGAGCTAAGTCACATGGATACTGAACCCAAACATTAATTCCTGCATCAGCAATTGCTAATAACTGTGATGAGACATTATCTAAAGTCCTCTCGCTAAATCTAACATTTCCAAGGAAGATTAAATCTTTCTTTGATTTATTTTCATCATTGCCAAAAAAATGCGAGGGTAAAAAATCTTTCATGATTAAATATTTTTTCTTATAAGAAAGATAATCAATAATGGCGCCTTTCATCAACTCACCAGAAATAATTAGCCCATCAAACAAATCGAAATAGTTCTTGTCTTTCTTTAAGAGTAGCCATGAAAAACCTCTTTGCTTACTTACATTATATCTTACGGGATATGTGCTTACGCTAAGAATCAATTTAGTTTGTGATCCACTTTGCCTGAGGATCTTTTTTATAGTATCTACTTCCTTTCGAAGTGTTGTCCCCCAAAAACAAAAAGCAAAATCAAAACCATACTTCTCAAATACACCTCTAATTATTTTCTGCTGGGATATTGCTAATGTTTTTTTTTCAAAAAAATTCGAATAAAGCCACCAAAAAATATTCATGGTATCAAGCTTGAAATAACTAACAATTTTCTTTATCTTGCCGAAGTCAGAAGTGTTATAATTTTTAATCTCATACAAATTTATTCCTGTATATTTAGTTGAATTTATATCAACAGTTGACGAAGTATTTAGAATAAAAACACTATATCCTTTCGCTATAAAATAGTCAGCGTATGAGAATATAAATATAGTATTTAATGACCCTACCAGTAAGACTTTCATATTAAATCCATTTATATTTTTTCATTAAATAATTGATAGCATTTTTTTTTGCCATGAAAGTAAATTTCGATAGGCCTCTTCCAGTAGTGGAATGTGAATGATGCTTTATTTTGATATTAAAATCGACCACCACAGTTTTGTTATTTTCGCAACAAAACTCTCCAACGGTAATTTCTTCACCGTATAAAAAATACATGTCATCTGGTAAATTATTATAAAAAAATCTAGCATTTAAAATAAAAATCGCTCCATGAGGTGCGTATATAACCGTTCCAGATTTAAAATGGCCTTTATTCTTCCTTGGTCTTTTCTTTGCTACCCACTCAATGATTTTAGCAGCACAATAATTTTGAAAAACTTTTCTCATTCTGACGAAGTGTTTAAGAGGTGGGCGATTAACCATAAAAGGGTTAAACTCTTTATTTTCAAAAGCATCCCACACGGAAGGCGCAATAACAGCCAGATCATTATCATTAAGAAAATGATGACAAATTTTGGTTATAATATCGGTGCTTTCAAAAGTAATATCATTGTTTGAATATATAATAGCTTTACATTTCAATTTCAACTCTTCTTTAGCATATTCGAGACCGTAATTACAACCAGCCATGTAGCCACGATTTTCGGATTGACGAATATAATAAATATTATCGTATTTTTCAATTTTGTTTTTTAAATAGAAGTCCTCTTCTCTTGAATTATCAACAACAATCAGAATATTTTCATCGGACTTATCTATTCCTATCCATGACTCTATAAATTGAAGGGTCATATCTGTATTATTGTAGGAAACGGTTACAAACAAAGCATCAACATTCATTTTTCAATCCAAATATATGTTAGCATTAAATAACATAATGAACTTATTGCTACTGATATGGGGAAAATGCTTATTCCCAGTGCACTTACGAAATTTAAATTTACCACAACTGAGATAATAAGGCACAAGACTATGTTAATTAGCATAGCGTATGTTTTTTTCTGCATTTCTAAAGGCTTTTGATATAGCAAACCCAACTGCCATAAAATAATCCCAAAAATCAAAATACCTAAATCTTTTTTAGATAAACCTATATTAATGAAATTAACAATAAAATCATATGAATTATATACAAGCAATGCGGAAACAGAAGCTATCGCAACTGAAACAAGACTAAGATAGCAGCCTATTTTTTTATAATTAATATTAGCAGTTTCATTAAAAACCAAAATAGGATAACATGCATTTGAAAGTGGAATGACTATTAACGCACATATCTTAACAACAGAGTCATATATAGCAGAATAAATACCCAATTCATAAGTGTTAAGAAAAGTAATTATAATCTTTCGATCAACTAATAACTGGCCAGAAGCTATTGTTATCCAAACTGCTACAGGCAGACCAAATTTTAACCAGTTCAGCAACCCCTCTTTCAAACCCGAAAAAGATTCAATGCGTAGGCCAATAGAAAAAGCTGGCTTGAATGTCATTATAAAAATAAAACATGATAACGAACAAGCAATGATGAGTCCATTAATCCCCTTAAAGAAAAATGAAAAAACATAAGCACATATAATTTGGATAACTATCCTAAATAAATCATAATAAAAGAATACTTTTATTTTTCTTTCTGATTGCAGTAAAGAGCGACCAACACTATAAAATCCACTCGTCAGGGCAAGCAATACGCATGCTATATACTGATATTCTAATAGAAACGAACCAACATATACTATAATTGCACATAAAATTGTTGAACCTATTAACCCTGCCTGCAACAAGCGTTTATCATAATCATTGTGCCTGTTCATCCTAATATAGGATTGAGCCAACCACGTGAAACATAGATTAGATATAGTCAAGGCCAAGACATATAAAACAGAAAATTCACCGTATTGACTTACCCCATATATTTTTAAGGTCAACCATATGACGAGGAGGCTCAAAACACCAACAATTGATTTCGAAATAAGGTAATATAAACTATCCTTTAAGATATCTTTAATCACAAGATTTCATTCTCACAAACATTATAAAATATACCCAAAACATCAGAGCGGCAAAAAGTATCACATTATACGAAAAAGGATTAATCACATAGGACCAAAAAAAGAAGAAGACAATAAAACTTGTTATAGGAGCAAGAAATTTTGCCTGGCGGGCTACTACAATATTAGGAATACATGAAAGAAGGATACCTACGATAATTAATGCGACATAGAGTCCTAGCATTGAAAAATCTTCAATTAACCCACGATATGCTGTGAATATATTAGAGATCCTTCCATTGCCTATATCAATAGCTGGATAAACGCCAGATACACGCTCAGAAATCCCTAATATGTCGAAAAGACCAACAAATGTGCGCTGACCATAGGTTATATCATAGTCATATAAATTATTTATCCAGTAATCAAACCCTGGGATATAACCAACAAACCAAGTAACAACATGGGATACTATACCAGTGATATCATATTCAGTTTTACCGCCTCTCACAACCTGAATAGTCACAAAAAATAAAAAAATCACTAATACAAAAATCAGGGACAGCAATATTTTTTTAAAGGTCACACGGTAATTTTCTCGCGATGAATTGTAATATGAAAAAGCATAAAAACTTGCCAGAAAACAGAAAAGCTGCAACATCATTCCAGCTCTAGCCGCCATAACCACGCTATCGATAAGGATTACACCAAAATGTAGCAAAATAAATAACAATATTTTTTTGGTGCGAGATGTTGCATACATCATTCCCATTAAAAAAGTGGTAAAGTATGCAAAAATCGAACTAACTTTATATATTGCACTAACTTTTAATGTTCCATCATAACGAGCAACAGCGTTTGAATGCGACAACGCAAATAGTGAGTCTATATTGCTCGGAAATAAAACCTGATTTGGTAAATTAGAAATTACACCAACAAATGATAATATTATAAGAGTAGTTAACAACTTATAACTATGCTTCGCTGTTATAAAAAGCACATCTTTTTTTGGCAGCATAATATTACATGCTGCCCCAATTTGTACAACTGTAACAATTGTATAATTTAGGATGAACCCTAAATAGCTCCAATAAAGGCCTAAAGTATCCATAAATAAATATGGATATACAAAAATTATTTCAAGAAAAAAAGGAACGAGAAAACCAATATGATAGCTTCTCTTAAAATAAAAAAGCCAGAACAACCTTATAATGAAAACGACGAAGCATAGTAGGATTAACATTAATCGACCTGTTACATTAGAAGCAATTATCTTTAGAATAATCGTCAAAAGTTGGAAGGTTCATATCCTTATCTGATAAGACAAACGCCTCCATATTTGGCCAAGATATATTTAACTTTTCGTCGTTCCAGATTAATCCTGCGTCGCTACATGGATTATAATAATTTGTTGTTTTATAGACAAATTCTGCATTATCACTCAGCACAACAAATCCATGAGCAAACCCTTCTGGAATCCATAACTGTCTCTTATTATCAGCTGAAAGTTTATACCCAACCCATTTACCATATGTTGAAGAGTCTATTCTTAAATCTACTGCAACGTCGTAAACTTCGCCAACAATACAACGTACTAGTTTACCTTGAGCGAAGGGGGGCTTTTGAAAATGCAATCCTCTCAAAACCCCTTTGCAAGATTTTGAGTGATTATCCTGGACGAAATTTACTTCATGCCCTATAGCCTCCTCAAATATTTTTTGATTAAAGCTTTCGAAAAAGAAACCTCTATCATCATTATATATTTTCGGTTCAAATAAAAGCACATCGGAGATTGAAGTTTTTATGATATTCATTATTATATTTCGCCTTTAATCATTTTCATTAAGTATTTACCGTAAGCATTTTTACGAAGATGTGATATTTGCTTTTCAACTTGTTCTGCGTCAATAAAACCTTTTCGGAATGCAATCTCTTCAGGGCAGGACACTTTTAGTCCCTGACGCTCTTCAATTGTCGCGATAAAGTTGCTCGCCTCGATCAGGCTCTGGTGGGTTCCTGTATCCAGCCACGCATAGCCGCGCCCCATCATTGCAACAGACAGACGACCCTGCTCCAGGTAAATACGGTTGATGTCGGTAATTTCCAGCTCACCGCGTGCAGAAGGCTTCAGGTTTTTAGCCATCTCCACTACATCGTTATCATAGAAATAGAGTCCCGTTACGGCATAGTTGCTCTTCGGCTCGAGCGGTTTCTCTTCCAGGCTGATTGCAGTGCCATCTTTATCAAACTCTACCACGCCATAACGTTCAGGATCGTTGACGTGGTAGGCGAATACGGTAGCACCGTCACCTTTGTTTACTGCTGCTTCCAGCTGTTTTGGCAAGTCATGACCATAGAAAATGTTATCGCCCAGCACCAGCGCACAGCTATCGTCACCAATGAACTCTTCGCCAATGATAAAGGCCTGTGCCAGTCCGTCCGGGCTTGGCTGAACTTTATACTGAAGGTTTAACCCCCACTGGCTACCGTCCCCCAGCAGCTGTTCAAAGCGCGGAGTATCCTGCGGCGTACTGATGATCAGAATATCTTTAATCCCTGCTAGCATAAGCGTAGACAGCGGGTAGTAAATCATGGGTTTGTCGTAAATTGGCAGCAGCTGCTTGCTTACAGCCATGGTCACAGGGTAGAGACGAGTGCCGGATCCGCCGGCAAGGATAATACCTTTACGTGTAGCCATTATGATTTCTCTATAAACACGAAATGCCCGTAAACGGGCATTTTTCAATTGATTAAATGGATTGCGCCGTGAAAAGCTCAGCCAGCATACGTTTCACACCAACATGCCATGCTGGCAGGACCAGGTTGAAGTTCTGCTGGAACTTCATGGTATTTAAACGTGAATTATGCGGGCGACGCGCAGGTGTCGGATATGCCGTAGTTGGTACAGCATTCAGCTTTTCTATAGCCAACTCAATGCCTGCCTTTTGGGCTTCCTCAAACACCAGCGCCGCATAGTCATACCAGGTTGTCGTCTCAGAAGCGACCAGATGGTAAAGCCCGGCAACTTCGGGTTTCACCATCGCGAGACGAATGGCGTGGGCGGTACAATCGGCTAATAGCTCAGCGCCTGTTGGGGCACCCACCTGATCGTTAATGACAGAAAGTTCTTTGCGTTCTTTAGCCAGACGCAGCATGGTCTTGGCAAAATTGTTGCCTTTACCTGCATATACCCAGCTTGTGCGGAAAATCAGGTGATTAGGGCAGTTATCCTGCAATGCTTTTTCGCCATCCAGTTTCGTCTGACCATAAACATTCAGCGGTGCCGTCGCATCCGTTTCACTCCAGGGGGTTTCACCATCACCCGGGAAGACGTAATCCGTGGAGTAGTGAACAACCCAGGCGCCGATCTTTGCAGCTTCTTTCGCGATAGCCTCAACGCTTGTCGCATTCAGTAACTGCGCAAACTCTGGTTCCGACTCTGCTTTATCCACTGCGGTATGTGCGGCTGCGTTGACGATCACGTCAGGTTTTATATTACGAACCGTCTCAGCAATCCCTTCCGGGTTGCTGAAATCACCGCAGTAATCTTTAGAATGCACATCAAGCACAATCAGATTGCCAAGTGGAGCCAGCGCGCGCTGAAGCTCCCAGCCTACCTGCCCTGTTTTGCCGAACAGAAGAATGTTCATTATTGACGTTCCCCGTAGTTCTGTTCGATCCAGGTTTTATAAGCACCACTTTTAACGTTGTTAACCCACTCCTGATTGCTCAGATACCATTCCACAGTCTTACGAATTCCGCTTTCAAACGTCTCCTCAGGCTTCCAGCCCAGCTCCACCCCAATTTTATGCGCATCAATCGCATAGCGGCGGTCATGTCCTGGACGATCGGCAACATAAGTAATTTGATCACGGTAAGAGCCTTCTTTCGGCACGATCTCATCCAGCAAATCGCAAATAGTGTGCACAACGTCCAGGTTCTGCTTTTCGTTGTGACCACCGATGTTGTAAGTTTCCCCCGGTTTACCCTGAGTCACAACGGTGTAAAGCGCACGGGCATGGTCTTCAACATAGAGCCAGTCGCGGATCTGGTCGCCTTTGCCATAAATCGGCAGCGCTTTTCCGTCCAGCGCGTTCAGGATCACCAGCGGGATCAGCTTTTCCGGGAAATGATACGGACCGTAGTTGTTTGAACAATTGGTGACAATCGTCGGGAAACCGTAGGTGCGCAGCCAGGCGCGAACCAGATGGTCGCTGGACGCTTTGGAGGCAGAGTATGGACTGCTTGGCGCGTAGGCAGTGGTTTCAGTGAACAGCGGAAGCTCTGAGGATGCCGGGAGTTCATCTGGGTGCGGCAGATCGCCGTACACTTCATCGGTGGAGATATGATGGAAACGAAACGCTTTTTTCGCCGCGTCATCGAGCGTTGACCAGTAAGCACGTGCAGCTTCCAGAAGCACATATGTCCCAACAATGTTGGTTTCAATGAATGCCGCCGGGCCGGTAATGGAACGGTCTACGTGGCTTTCTGCCGCCAGATGCATTACCGCATCCGGATTATGCTCAGCAAAAATACGATCCATAGCCGCTTTATCACAAATATCTGCATGCTCAAACACATAACGTTCACTGGCGCTGACATCGTTAAGGGACTCGAGGTTGCCGGCATACGTCAGTTTATCCACGTTAACGACTTCATCTTGAGTATTAGTAATAATATGTCGTACAACCGCTGAGCCGATAAAGCCGGCTCCACCCGTCACAAGAATTTTCACGTTATCTATTCCGTTTTGTAGATATGTCGAGATATTGGCGTTCTGAACCCTGGTATTAATTCAGGTTTCAGAAATTTTGCACGCTACCGCCCCTGGCTTGACAGCTACCAGTGCACTGAGCGCGTGTTGAATATAAGATTGACTGTCTGATTTCAGACAAAAACTGGCGTTAATTGTCGTCCTAAATGGATTCGGAAACAAGCATAAATCGTTACAAATCAGCCCAGATTTGAAGCAGATAACTCCCTGTTATTATAGGAATTAATAGCAAAAAGCGGCAGCCATCATTTTAGTTATGTAACAACATAACAAGATGATGGCTGCCGCGCATGAAGTCTTTCAGGCTGCGGAAGAAGTATTAGTCGTTAGCCAGCAACTTCTCAATCCGGCTTCTGAACTTCGCCCCTTCCTTCAGGTTACGCAGGCCATAGTTCACAAAGGCCTGCATATACCCCATTTTCTTACCGCAGTCATAGCTGTCGCCGGTCATCAGCATGGCATCAACCGACTGCTTCTTCGCCAGCTCAGCAATCGCATCGGTCAGCTGGATACGATCCCAGGCGCCCGGCTCAGTTTTTTCCAGCTCAGCCCAGATATCCGCATTCAGCACATAACGGCCGACTGCCATCAGGTCAGAGTCCAGGGTCTGCGGCTGATCGGGTTTTTCGATAAACTCAACGATCCGGCTCACCTGCCCTTCCGTCTCCAGTGGCTCTTTGGTCTGAATAACGGAATACTCAGAGAGATCGCCCTTCATACGTTTCGCCAGCACCTGGCTGCGGCCCGTCTCGTTGAAGCGAGCGACCATTGCCGCTAGGTTGTAACGCAGCGGATCGGCGGAAGCGGTATCAATAATGATGTCCGGCAGAACCACGATGAACGGGTTATCACCCACCACCGGGCGCGCGCACAGGATGGAGTGGCCCAGACCCAGCGGCTGCGCCTGACGCACGTTCATGATGGTCACGCCAGGAGGACAGATAGACTGAACTTCTGCCAGAAGCTGACGCTTAACGCGCTGCTCAAGAAGCGCCTCGAGTTCATAAGAGGTGTCGAAGTGGTTCTCGACGGCGTTCTTAGAAGAGTGCGTCACCAGAACGATTTCTTTGATCCCAGCAGCAACAATCTCGTCGACGATGTATTGAATCATCGGCTTGTCAACGATCGGCAGCATCTCTTTAGGAATGGCCTTTGTGGCGGGCAACATGTGCATGCCCAGACCCGCTACCGGTATAACTGCTTTCAAATTGGTCATTTTATCTTCCACCTTAAAATGGTTGACGAAGTATAGACCTAATCAGGAAAATTGCCCGATCAAGAAGTCTACTACGCCTTATGCAAATCACGTTTCGCGCTAAAACTCACATTACTAAACATGAGTATGCATTAAGTGTGACCCAGAATTATCGGAAACCCTGTCGCGAAAATCGCACAGCCCTCTATTTCCGACAAATCGCAACCTTTGAGGCATTATTCAGATACAAACGTGATGTCATCTTTCTTCTCATGAACGAACTCATACTTTAGCGTACGGTCCAGACCTTGAGATAAGGTATAAGGCGCTTTAAATCCAGAGCTGTGTACCTTGGTCGCGTCAAACTGTGTAGTTGCACAGAATTTCTTCACGCGCACAGAACTAATTGCATATTTCTTTCCGGTAACTTTGCTAAGAATATCAAAGCAATACCCACCTAACATTCCAAGCGGATAAGGGAGATGAACTGAAGGGATTTTTTTACTGAGACTCTTCTCAACTTCTGAAACTAGCTGATTCATATTCAGGTCTGGTTTGTCTACATAGTTATAGACATCGTAACCCGGTCTAACATTTGCCAGCTTAAATTTGATAAATTCAACAATGTTACCGACATAAGCCATTGACTTATAGTTGGTTCCAGCGCCTACCATGGCGAATTTACCCCCTGCAATTTGTTTAAGCAGGTTGTACACATTGCCACGGTTACGCTCACCAAAGATGACCGTAGGCCGGACAATTGTCAGGGATCTTTCCTCTGGAGCTTTATTAAACCACTCGCGCAGAACTTCTTCCGCTTGCCATTTGCTTTTGCCGTAATGGTTGAAAGGATCGTGCGGATGGGATTCGTCAGGGTTCACTTTGTTAAGGCCATACACGGCCACAGAACTGGTAAAAATAATGTTCTTAACGTTATTTTTTTCCATAGCAGACAGAACGTTACGCGTACCCTGCACGTTTACATCATAGTAGAGCGATGTTGGGCTTACGTCATCACGGTGTTCAGCAGCGAGCAGCACGACAGTCTCAAATCCAGCAAGCGCCTTATCGAGTTGCTCCTGATTACGAACATCACCAGAAACGGTGATGTCCGGGTAGAAATGACTCTGCTGTTTGTCAAAGTTAGTAACGTCAAACTCATTCCGAGTAATTTCGATCAATCGAGTCCCGACAAAACCAGATGCGCCAATAAACAAAACCTTATCGTTCATACACCACTCAATGCGTTATGTGTGTTTGGCAACCCCCCGGTAATCGCGTTCTTCCCTGAGGCACCGTTATTGATAAACTGAATATTGCAAAGTAATGCCATGGATTATAAACCTTAAAACCGCTGAATTCAGTAACAAATTTTTAGGGGTTACATCAGATTGAATCGCATACGCCTAAGGCTTCCACCATCACCTGTGCGGCAGCGCAAAATTCAACCGTTCCGTATTCACCACGTGTTGATCGACCCGATCAATATCCACCGAACTCTGCCCCTTTTCATTAACCGCTTTTATGTTCGCGAGCGACAACAGCGTCTCGTTTTTGGCCATAAACTTCCCACGCACGTCTTTGCGCAAGTCGAAGTTCATCTTAAGCGCTGGTCCCGTCGCTGACTCCTGCATCACGTTGATATTACGCAAGAAAAGGTGCTGTGGCTTGTTGTGCAGCTCAAGCGTTGCCCGCTGCATGTTGACGTTGGTGATGGCAACAAACGAGGTGGCATTGCCGGAGGAAATCTGTATCCCGCGCAGCTTATAGGCAAGCTGTCGGTTATCCAGGCGAATATCGTTAAGTTTGAAGTTTTGCGGTATCGACAGATAATCGCCCTTGATCACGCCATACCCGATTAACATTCCGGCGCTGTTCACCATATCGATATTATCAATAACGAAATTATCACAGCCATAAATAGCTACCGTCGCGTTATCAATTCCAGCCTTTTTACTGAAGTCGGGAGTAATATTGCTGGCCTTGATATTACGGATCACAAAGTGTTTACCGTTTTCAACATGGACCAACTGCCGACAGTTGCTGCCGGTGATATTTGCCACCACGAAGTTTTTAACGGTCTGCTGTTCCGGATAGTCATTGTCGTACGTGCTGCCAGCCAGCCCAATGCCTATCCCCCAGTTGATCTTGCCGTTTGTGCAGTTGATGTTATCGATCACGTGGTCAGAGATCAGGATGTTACGGTCGTTAATCGCCACGTTCCACTCAATCGCGTCACCCTGCAAATGGCTGAATTTACTGTTGGTTATGCGCGCACCGTCCACCTGATTATGAAAACCCTGGCGCAGAATGGCGTAGTTGGCCTGGCTCACGGCAATGCGATCGATAAGCAGGTTACGCATCACTCTCGGCTTTTTACCGCCGATGTAGATCTGGGTGACGGGGCCGAAGCCGCTCATCGCCAGCCCTTTAATGACACAGTCGGAGCCACGCACGTCCAGCGTAATGTTATGCGTGCGCCCCTCTCCTTCCCCAATGACCTTACAGCCTTCCTGGAGCACAAACCGCCCGCGGCCGTTGCCCTTCAGCGCACCGCGGATCAGCAGGGTTTTGCCATCAGGAATGAAAATGCCGGTATTGATGTTTTCACAGGTTAACCCGGCGGGAACAACAACGGTATCGCCCTCGGTAAATGCCTGCTTAAAGGCGGCGATCCAGTCGTTATTGTTGTAGCGATCGACAGAAACCGTCTTCCCGGTTGCCGCCCGCACAGCGCGGGGCGACAGCAGTGGCATGGCAGCCAGGACGGATAAAGAAGAGACAAATCGGCGTCGGGTAATCTTTTTCAGCATACAACCTCAGCGTTACAGCGTTTGCAGCAGGCTCGCTAACTGGCGATTAATCACCTGCTGATTAAATTCTGCTTCAACTTTTTGCCGCGCATTTTGCAGCACAGGGATCAGCGTCTGCTGATCGATATCACTGAACGCAGCCAGACGATCCGCCAGCGCCAGCGCATTGTTTTCAGGGACCAGCCAGCCGGAATGCTCAGAGGTGATCAGCTCAGGGATCCCGCTGTGCAGGGTCGAGACCACCGGAATGCCGACCGCCATCGCCTCCATCAGCGCCACGGGAATACCTTCCATATCGCCGTCGGCGCCGGTTACGGAAGGCAGCAGGAACACATCCGCGTCATCAAGCATGGCTTTCACTTCGTGGCTCGGCTTGAAGCCCGGCATCTCGACCACGTCTTCCAGCTGATACTGTTCAATCAGCGTGCGCAGGCGACGCTCCCACGGCCCGATGCCCAGGATGCGGTAGTGGAAGTCCACGCCGCGCGCCTTCAGCTGACGACAGGCTTCGATGGCTACGTGCAGCCCTTTCTTTTCGGTCAGGCGGGCAACAGAGATAATTTGCAGCGGCTTGCCCGGCACCTTGACCGGTCGCTGAGTGAAACGTTCCATATCCACGCCCATGCGTGAAACGGTGATTTTCTCGCTCGGGCACCCCATGGTTTTCAGGCGTCCGGCCCACAGGTTGCTTATTGGCAGCATCATGTCGCCACGGCGAAACAGCTGCTGATATTCCGGCGTGTAGTGGTTCAGTACTTCCCGGCTGGAGATGTCGATACCGTGGAAAATGGTTGCGATTTTGCCGTCAATCACCCCCAGCTCACGCAGTTTTGCCGCAGTTACGCCCGCCGGGCCAAAGTGGGCGATAAAGACATCGGCCCGGTACGGCTGGGCCGTTTGCCCGCAAATGGCGGAAAGGATCAGGTTGCGGGCCTCCGCCCCATAGCGCGACATATTCAGCGCCCGCCACGTCGAGGCGCGATGAAGGCCGCGCAGCGTCTGGCTGGCGCGATGGCGCAGTTTGTTCATTCGTCCGGTGGGTTCATCCTGCAACCAGCGGGTTTTCGCCTCCAGCCCATACCGGGTATACGCCGCATGGGTGTTTTGCGTATCGCCCTTTTGCAGTGCGATAATCTCCACGTCATACCCCATATCGATAAACGCGGTGATTTGGTTCAGCACAAAGGTTTCAGACGACAGCGGAAATTTCAGTAAGAAGAAACCAACCTTCATTTCCCCTCCCGGACGCGGTCGAGTACGGATTTCACCATGCCAATACCTTTTTCGCGTTCGGCTTTTACCGCCACCGCCAGACGTTCGTTGATCGCAGGCAGCTGGCCGAGCGTGTCGCCCACCATCGCCCCCAGAGATCCGTCCAGCAGATGACGAATATCGACGGCCATTTCCGGCATACCGAGCTGCTGCATAATGCCCGCAGACTTGTGCTCGTAGTTAATGGCGATGGCTGGCGTGCCGAAGTTCATCGAGATAATGGCCGAGTGCAGACGCGTGCCCACGGTCAGGTCGCAGGCGGAGAGCAGCTTGCCCATCTCCAGATCGTTCAGCTCGTCCATCACCACGTGATAGCGGGACGGATCGTTCACCAGGTTGCGCAAGTTGAGCGCCACCATACGGTCATCTTTGTTGTAGCTGTCGATACCGGTACAGGTGGAAAGCGCCAGCACCTGGTAACCGCTGTCCAGCACGCGGTTCACCACATCGGCAAAGGCTTTCTCGTACGCCGCCTGGGTCGTGCCGAGGCGTTTATCGAACGGCGCAAGTTCACGCAGGGTAATGGCGACGGTTTTCTGCTTTGCCGCCACGTCGAGCCAGTGCTGTACCGCGTAGCTGGCCTGGAAACTGTCATCCTGATGATCCACCAGCCAGGCGGTGTCCACACCGTGCTCCACTTTGGTGGTGTCGATTTCGCTGCGCTTCATCATGTCGAGGCTGACCGATTCACGCAGGATCAGCGCATCGCAGTGGCCGAAGACATAGTTCGCCAGCTGGTTAAACTGCGGATCCTGGAATGGCCCGACGCTGTGGCCGATCATAAACAGCGGCTTTTTCGCCATGAACGTACAAAGTGCATGCTCAAACTGTGGCACGCCGTAGAGATCGACGAAGAACGAACCGCCCACCTGAATAATGGCGTCATAGCCGGACAGCAGACGAACAAAATCGGTAAAGCCCTGCGCGATGGCAATGTTGCGCAGCTTGCCGGTGTCGGTCACGCGAGAAAGCAGCACCTGATGCTGGTAGCGGCGACGCAGCACTTTCTTCACGCGCCCCATCACGCCCGCGGCGTTGTTGTGCTGTTTCATCTGGCTGTAGAGCGGGTCGCCCATCACCGGGCGGTTCAGTAACCAGGATGAGCTGACCGGATAACGGCTCATCACATCCACTTCTGTCTCAGGCTTAAGGGTGTTAATTGCATCCAGTAAACCGCGCAGGATGGCGCTGTCGCCACGGTTGCCGCAGGTATGGTTGCCAAGAATAAGTAATTTCATAATGGCCTCGTAAAATTAGCCTGCGCGAAGCAGCGTTTTCATTTTTTCGTTACGGCAAAACTGGCGCTTCATCTCGACCACCAGCGCATTGCGTGACAGCACAATCATCACGGCGAACGCCAGTGCGCCTGCCGCGACCTGCACCGCAAGCAGCGCCGCCAGCGGCAGATGCCCGTTGAGCACCACGCCCAGGCCGTAGCTCACCGCAAGCGTCGGTAAGGAAAGATAGAACGGCAGCCACAGGCTGAGGATGTACTGACGGTAGCTGGAGCCCAGCACCGGTTTGATCATCACGAAGTAGCTCAGCACGGTATTGACGATTTGCACCAGCAGGAAGCCGAGCGTCACGCCAATGGCGCCCGCCATGTGGCCGCCCACAATAATTGCCGGAATAAACAGGAAGGTTTTAAACACGTTGAACTTGAAGCTGATATCCACGCGCGCCTTCGCCATTAGCAGAGAACCAATCGGGTTCCCCACCGAGCGCAGCAGCCCCACGACGCACAGCAGTTGCAGGATCGGGATGATGCTGTTCCACTTCTCGCCAAACACCAGCGGTACGAAATTGCTGGCGACCACCATCAGCCCCAGCAGCACCGGGAAGTTGATGATCCCCACGACGGAGAGCAGCTTGTAAAAGTTCACGCGCAGCTTTTCGGTATCGTCCTGAATTTTGGCGAACGCCGGGAACAGCACGCGGGTAATGATAGGGTTGAGCTTCATCGGCGGGACAACCGCGACGTTATACGCCAGGTTGTAGCCACCCGCGACGCTCGCGCCCAGAATGCGCGCCAGCACCAGCGTGGAGAGGTTAGTATTCACGTAGTTGATAATGCTGTCTGCCGTCAGCCACGCGCCGAAGCGCAGGTTGGATGAAACAGACGCCAGCGAAAAATGCAGCCCCGGGCGATAAATCTTACGGCCAAATAAGCCAAACAGCAGCGTGCGCACGGCAGAGTTAACCAGGTAGCCGAGGATGGCGGTCATCGCCAGCGGCCAGAAATGGGCGCTGACCACAGTGAAGGTAAAGCCCGCCAGTACGGCGCTGGTTTCAATCATGCCGATTTTGTTGAACTCCAGCTCTTTCTGCATCAGCGCGCGGAACTGCTGCCCGTGCGGGATCACCACGAAAGCGAACGACAGGGTGCGCATCAGCGGCGCCAGGTCCGGGTTATGCAGCACGCCGGCAATCACATCGCTCAGCAGGAACACCAGCACAAAGACGAAGATACCCAGCCCGACGTTCAGCCAGTAGAGGGTGGTCAGCTCCAGATGGCTGATCTCTTTGCGCTGGATAATGGAGTTGGCGATACCAAAGTCCGACAGCGTATCGGCCAGGGCGATAATCACCAGCGAGACGGTCAGCAGACCAAACTGGTGGTTATCGATAATGCGCGCCAGCACCGTCATCTGCACCAGGCCGAGGCCAATGATGACTATGGTGGCCATGGCTGACCATTTCGCGCCGCTGATGGTTTTTTCTCGTAAGCTCATCTTAGTACGCCGCTTTGTTCACGAAGCCTTTGAAAATGGTCAGAAAAACAATCTTGATATCGAACCAGAGGCTCCACTCGCGGATGTACTCCAGATCGAACTCGATACGTTTTTCCATTTTTTCCAGCGTGTCGGTCTCGCCGCGCCAGCCGTTGATCTGCGCCCAGCCGGTGATGCCTGGCTTCACCTTATGGCGCAGCATGTAGCCTTCAATCAGGGTGCGGTACTGCTCGTTATGGGCCACGGCGTGAGGACGAGGCCCGACGATGGACATCCCGCCGGTGAACACGTTGATGAACTGCGGCAGCTCATCGAGCGAGGTACGGCGCAGGAAGTTGCCCACGCGGGTGACGCGCGGATCGTTCTGCGTCGCCTGGGTCACCACCTTGTCGTTCTCCATCACCTTCATAGAGCGGAATTTCCACACCATGATCGGCTTACCGTCCATGCCGTAGCGGGTCTGACGGAAGATGATCGGCCCCGGCGAGCTGAGCTTCACCGCCAGCGCAATGCAGCACAGCACCGGGGAGATGAGCAGCAGGATCAGGGACGAAAGGACGATATCTTCCACGCGCTTCAGCACGCGGTTAATCCCCGACAGCGGCGTGTCGTACAGTGGAACAACCGGTACCCCGTTCACCTCTTCAATACGGGAGTGGAGAATATTGAAGGTGAAGACATCCGGGATGAGGATCACCGAGCAGGTGGTATCCGCCAGCTCGCGCATCAGTTTCTTGATGCGGGATTCATCTTTCATCTGCATGGCGATGTAGACGTTATGAATTTTGCCGGCTTTCGCATCGTCAATAAGCTGTTCGTAGTTACCTGCCCAGTCGGACGGCACGCCGCCGGGCTTCGCGTCGTGATAAATCCCGACCACTTCAAAACCTAACCACGGCTCTTTGCGGAAGCTGTCGAGCAGCACCTGCCCCACCGGCAGGTCGCCCGCCACGGCAACGAAGCGACGGTTATACCCGCGGTTGCGCAGCCAGCCCGCGCCAAAGCGGATCAGCGAGCGGCAGACCACCATGCCAATGCTGGTTAACAGATACCAGCAGAGATAGGTCACAAGACGGTTATCAAAATCATGGCTGAACGCCACCAGCCCTGCGCTGAAAACCAGGCTTAAGGTCCAGTTCTGGAGCAGCAGCATCAGTTCGGTGGTCATTTTGACGCCGCGCCATGAACGATAGAAATCGGTCATGCCGCCGATCATCTGAAACACCACCAGCGCAATCAACGCCATCAGCAAGTGCATGTATAAGAACGACTGCCCGCTGACCCAACACACCGCCCACAGTCCGCCGACCATGATGGTGATATCAGAAAAACGCTGCACCATAGAGATTAACGATGCATTCGTTCTCGCTCGTTCGCGCTTTTTTAGATTTGTCATCGTTGTTCCTTTAGTTCTAAACCTTACCCCTCGCCCCTCACCCCGGCCCTCTCCCCAAAGGGGAGAGGGTGTTCAAGTTCCCTCTCCCCTTTGGGGAGAGGGTTAGGGTGAGGGGTAAGGTTTTCTTTTTACTGATTCAACAGCGCCAGAATGTCCTTCGTTCGGGCTTCCATCAGCGCGGTATCGGCGCGGGACTCCACGTTCAGGCGCACCACCGGCTCGGTATTGGAGGAGCGCAGGTTGAAGCGCCACTGCGGGAACGCCATGCTGATACCGTCGGTACGGTCAATCTCCAGCGCATGAATGGCAAAGTGGTGCTCTACGCGGGCAATGGCCTCAGCGGGCTGCGCCAGTTTGCTGTTGATCTCCCCGCTCGCCGGGAACGCCGCCATGCGGTCGCGCACCAGTTCGCCCAGGCTCTTCCCTTTCAGGCACAGCAGCTCAGTCACCAGCAGCCACGGGATCATCCCGCTGTCGCAGTAGGCAAAATCACGGAAATAGTGGTGGGCGCTCATCTCGCCGCCGTAGATGGCGTCTTCCTCACGCATACGCTCTTTGATAAACGCGTGGCCGGTTTTGGACATCACCGGCTCGCCGCCCGCGGCCTTCACCACGTCGACGGTGTTCCAGGAAAGACGCGGATCGTG
Source organism: Enterobacter sp. BIDMC93 (assembly GCF_001037805.1). Lineage (NCBI taxonomy): Bacteria > Pseudomonadati > Pseudomonadota > Gammaproteobacteria > Enterobacterales > Enterobacteriaceae > Enterobacter > Enterobacter sp. BIDMC93. Next base: position 2,162,880 of record NZ_KQ089962.1, on the reverse strand, counting down.
AATGATTTTCGCCCCCGGGTTTTTCTCGAGGAACGCTTCCGCCAGCAGGCCAACGATGTAGTAGCCTTCGATAAACTGCCCTTTCTCGTCGAACAGGAAGCAGCGGTCGAAATCGCCGTCAAAGGCGATACCCATATCGGCGCCGTGCTCAATCACCGCGTTGCGGGTGTCGTCGCGGCACTCCGGCAGCAGCGGGTTAGGAATACCGTTCGGGAAGTTGCCGTCAGGCGTGTTGTGCACTTTGACGAAGGTCACCGGCACGTTCAGCGCCTTAAAGCGTGCTTCAAGTGCATCGACAACCGGGCCTGCCGCGCCGTTGCCGGAGTTAATCACCAGCTTCAGCGGTTTGAGGTTCGCCACGTTGATGTAGCCCAGCAGGTGGTCGATGTACTCTTTTTGCAGGTTAATCTGCTTATAGCTGCCGCGTGTGGCTTCATTCACCGGCGGGAAGTCGCTGGCCTCGGCCAGACGCTGCACGTCACGCAGGCCGGTGTCACCGCTGATAGGACGCGCGCCCTTGCGCACCAGCTTCATGCCGTTGTAGTCCATCGGGTTATGGCTGGCCGTCACTTCGATACCGCCGTCCACGCCCAGGTGGAAGGTGGCAAAATAGATCTCTTCGGTACCGGAAAGGCCAATGTCCAGCACATCGACGCCCGCGTCCTGTAGCCCTTTCGCCAGCGCCAGCTTCAGGGATTTGCTGGTCAGACGCACGTCGCCGCCCAGCACGATAGTTTTTGGTTTCAGGTATTCGCCGTACGCGCGGCCGATGCGCCACGCAATGTCTTCGTTCAGCTCTTCGCCCAGCTTGCCGCGAATATCGTAGGCTTTAAAACAGGTTAATTTTTCCATGATGACCCCTTTTTCAGGCAACAGTTGGCCCTGACCATGTAATGGCCAAATTTATTTTTGTCATTCGTAGGCCCGGAAAGCGCAGCGCCACCGGGCATGATGCGGAGTGCTACACGCGCCCGTAGCGATCCTGGAAGCGGATGATGTCGTCCTCTTCCAGATAGGAGCCGGAACGCACCTCAATTAAGTCGAGCGGAATTTTCCCCGGGTTCTCCAGACAGTGCGTCGCCCCCAGCGGAATATAAATGGACTCGTTTTCACCGAGCAGCTTCACTTCACCGTCGATGGTCACTTTGGCGGTCCCCGCCACCACCACCCAGTGTTCGGCGCGGTGATGGTGCATCTGCACCGACAGCCCTTCTCCCGGCTTCACGGTGATGCGTTTCACCTGGTAACGCTCGCCGGCGTCGATGGAGTCATATTTGCCCCACGGGCGGTAGACTTCGCGGTGAATATGGTGTTCGTGGCGGCCATCGGCCTTGATCTGCTCCACCACTTTTTTAACGTCCTGCACGGCATTACGGTCGGCAATCAGCACCGCGTCTTTGGTCTGCACGACCACCAGATCCTTCACCCCTACCGTGGTGACGAGGCCAGATTCGGCGTAGACGTAGCTGTTTTCCGTTTTGTGGCTGATCACATCCCCGTGATGGACGTTACCCTCCGGGGTATGCGCGCTGATCTCCCACAGTGACGACCAGGAGCCGACGTCGCTCCAGCCCGCATCCATCGGTACCACTACCGCATCTGCCGTACGTTCCATTACCGCATAGTCAATGGACTCTTCCGGACAGGCGAGGAAGGCTTCTTCGTCCACGCGGATAAAATCGAGATCCGGATCCACCACCGCCATCGCTTTTTCGCAGGCGCGCAAGATATCCGGGCGATATTTTTCCAGCTCTTCCAGGTAGCGACCGGCGCGGAACAGGAACATACCGCTGTTCCAGTAGTATTCCCCGCTGGCCACGTACGCCTGCGCGGTTTCCAGATTCGGTTTTTCGACAAACTGCGCCACGTCAAAGGCCACGCTGTCGCCTTCACCAGGCGTAACGCTGCCGCGGCGAATGTAGCCATAGCCGGTTTCCGGGAGATCCGGCACGATGCCGAAGGTCACCAGCTTGCCGTTCTCAGCGTAAGGAATCGCGGCGCGTACCGCGTCGCGGAAGGCCTCTTCCTGCTGGATGACGTGGTCAGCCGCCAGCACCAGCATCAGCGGGTCGCAGTCCGGGCTGCTGCGTTTTGCCGCCAGCGCCGCGAGGGCAATGGCAGGCGCCGTGTTGCGTCCGGCAGGTTCCAGAATGATATTTTCGGTCAGTTTGTTCAGCTGGCGCAGCTGCTCGGCAACGATAAAGCGGTGCTGTTCGTTACAGATCACCACCGGGCTTTCACACTCCACGCCGTGCAGACGGTTAACCGTCGTTTGCAGCATGGTGAGGTCGCCTTTCAGGCACAGAAATTGTTTTGGATAAAGCACGCGGGACAGTGGCCACAACCGGCTCCCGGATCCACCCGCCATTACGACCGGATACAAAGTGGTTTGACTCATGATTTATCCCCGTATATCTGCAATAAATTGGCTCAGCACGTTCTCTTTCTCGAGCGTGCGTTCGGCATATTCACGTGCCACCGTGTTCTCTTTTGGCATGGCGAGTGCCTGCTCAATTCCGGTCACCAGCGCAGGAACCGATTCCGGCTCCACACAAACGGCAATGCCCGGGTAGGTGTTGCACAGCTGGCCTAATTCTGTTGCGGCTTCTGCCGTAATCACCGCGTTTCCGCCCACTGCCAGAATGTTGGTCAGCTTGGACGGCAGCACCGCATCCGCCGCGCCGCGTTTTTGCACCACCAGATGGCAATCCGCCATTTTCAGCAGCGCGGGCAGCGCGTCATAAGACTGAAGCGGGAAGAAGCGGATGTTGGTCAGTCCGCGCTCGCTGGCCATTTTTTCCAGCCGCGCTTTACCGCCGCCCTGCCCGACTATCACGAACATCCACGGGTGTTCGCTCAGCTGAAGCGCGGCGTCAATCACGCTCTCCAGCCCCTGTTTTTCGCCGATGTTGCCTGAGTAAAGAATGATTTTTTGCTCAGCAGGCAACCCGAGCTGCGCGCGTAACGCCTGCGCATCCTGGTCTGTCACATCGCGGAAGCGCGCCACTTCGGACCAGTTCGGAAAGAAGATCATTTTTTCCGCCGGGACGCCCTTCTCCTGCGCCTTGTTCATCATTGAGCGCGAAATGGTCGAGACGTAATCCACGTTGTGCAGGCCGCTGCGCTCAAAGGCGCTGGCGAGCTTCGCCACCTTGCCGCCCTTGCCTTTCCCGGCCATCCCCAGCCCGAGCATGGCGTCCACTTCATAATCCTGAATGTGCAGCAGGGTGCGCGCGCCGGAGAGTTTGCCCAGCAGGCGCATGCCTGGCGTACAGAACAGCGTCGGCACCACGCCGATGATGCGATCCGGCTTCCAGCGACGCTGCGCCATCAGCGGGAAGAAACTGCTCAGGGCAAAGCTGCCCAGATGAATTAAACGTTTCAGCGTCGAGGGCTGTTTCGGCACGTAGAGCGGGCAGCGCCAGACGGTCGCGGCGCCCTCTTCGCGGCGGTAGCGCCAGCTGGAATAGCGTTCGCCTACCTTCCACTCCGGGTAATACGGCGGGGCAGTAATCACCCGCACGTCATGTCCCTGGCTCGCCATCCACTCGACCATCTCGCCGGTGTATTTCCCGATACCGGTAAGCTCCGGCGAGTAGTTAATTCCGTAGACGAGGATTTTCATAGACCTGGCACCTCGGCCTGACGTTCCGCAAGGAAGTACGCCCGACTGTTGTCATGGACGTTGTCGCTTGCCAGCAGCGCCTCTGGCGTTAACCAGCGGTAATCGTCATGCTGAGAATCAGGCAGACGCAGGTCTGCCTCACTCACCTTCAGGCGGAACCCCAGCACGATGTAGTGCGTGGTGAACCCGGTGCCTGAAAAGTTATCGTCATAGAAGTGCTGCCAGACCCCGTAAAACTGGCCTGCTGCCATCGGCAGTTGCAGGCCCAGTTCCGCCAGAGTGAGACGCTCAAACGCATCGGTAAGCGTCTCATCCTTCTGCACGCGCCCGCCGGGCACGAACCAGAAGCCCTGTGCAGGACGATTGGTTCGTTTCCCCAGCAAGAACTCGCCGCGTTCGTTCTCCACGATCAAATCGATTGAGATCAGCGGAGTGGAACGCACTACCGTGGCAAAATCTTCCTGACTTAAAAACATCATTACCCCCGGAAGCGGTGCTGGTTTTCCAGGAACCACTGGTAGGTGCTGGCCAGCCCCTGCTCCAGTGAGACCTCGTGATACCAGCCCAGCTGATGCAGACGGGTCACGTCCAGCAGCTTGCGCGGCGTGCCGTCCGGTTTGGTGGCGTCAAACACCACGCGTCCTTTGTAGCCCACCACCTGCGCGATGGTCTGCGCCAGCTCGCGAATGGTGCAGTCCACGCCGGTCCCGACGTTAATGTGCGACAGCATCGGCTCGGTGTTTTCCTGCCACACCTCGCGATCCAGCTCCATGACGTGAATGCTGGCCGCCGCCATGTCGTCCACGTGCAGGAACTCACGCATTGGCGTACCGCTGCCCCACACCACCACGTCCGGGGCGTTTTCGGCAGTCGCCTCGTGGAAACGACGCAGCAGCGCCGGGATCACGTGCGAATTGCTCGGGTGGAAGTTGTCGTGCGGTCCGTACAGGTTGGTCGGCATCACCGAGCGATAGTCGCGGTTATACTGACGGTTGTAGGATTCACACAGCTTGATCCCGGCAATTTTGGCAATCGCATACGGCTCGTTGGTGGCTTCAAGCGTGCCCTGCAACAGTTCGCTCTCGGCGATCGGCTGCTTCGCCATTTTCGGGTAGATACAGGATGAGCCGAGGAACAGCAGCTTATTCACGTTGTGCAGATGCGCCGCGTGAATGATGTTGCTCTCAATCATCATGTTCTCGTAGATGAAATCCGCCGGATAGGTGTTGTTAGCGACAATGCCGCCCACCTTCGCCGCCGCCAGGTACACCTGGTCGATACGTTCGCTGGCGAAGAAGTCCTGCACCGCTTTGCTGTCAAGCAGGTTCAGCTCGTCGCGGGTGCGAACAATCACTTCAACGTCGCCGCGCTGTTCCAGCTGGCGAACAATCGCGGAACCCACCATTCCGCGATGACCGGCGACAAAAATACGTTGTTTTGTCATTCTCAGGACTCCAGCGCGATGGCAACCTCGTAGCCATGAGACTTGAGCAGGGAGTGTTTTTTCGCTGCTTCAAGATCTTTGGCCACCATCTCGGATACCATTTCTTGCAGGGTGGTTTCGGGTTTCCAGCCCAGTTTCTCGTGCGCTTTGGTTGGGTCGCCCAGCAGGGTTTCCACTTCAGCAGGACGGAAGTAACGCGGATCAACCTGGACAATCACGTCGCCAGGCTTCACGCCCGGTGCGTCGTGGCCGGTCACGGAAACAACGATACCCTTCTCTTCCACGCCGGTGCCTTCGAAGCGCAGCTTGATGCCCAGCTGTGCCGCAGCCATCTCAACGAACTGACGTACGGAGTACTGCACGCCGGTCGCGATCACGAAGTCTTCTGGCTGTTCCTGCTGCAACATCATCCACTGCATTTTCACGTAGTCTTTCGCATGGCCCCAGTCACGCAGGGAATCCATGTTGCCGAGGTGCAGGCAAGACTCCAGGCCCTGAGCGATGTTGGCGATCGCGCGGGTGATTTTTCGGGTCACGAAGGTTTCGCCGCGACGCGGAGATTCGTGGTTGAACAGAATGCCGTTACAGGCGTACATGCCGTAGGATTCACGGTAGTTCACGGTGATCCAGTAAGCGTACAGTTTCGCCACAGCGTACGGAGAACGCGGGTAGAACGGCGTGGTCTCTTTCTGCGGAATTTCCTGCACCAGACCGTACAGCTCAGAGGTAGATGCCTGGTAGAAGCGGGTTTTCTTCTCAAGACCAAGGAAGCGAATCGCTTCCAGCAGACGCAGCGTACCCATCGCATCCACGTCAGCGGTGTACTCCGGGGACTCGAAGGAAACCGCAACGTGGCTCATTGCCCCCAGGTTGTACACTTCGTCCGGCTGTACTTCTTGCAGGATGCGGGTCAGGTTGGAGGTATCGGTCAGGTCGCCGTAGTGCAGATGGAATTTCGGGTTTGCCGCATGCGGATCCTGGTAAATGTGATCGACACGCTCGGTGTTGAATGAAGAGGCACGACGCTTAATACCGTGAACTTCATACCCTTTTTCCAGCAGCAATTCTGCCAGGTAAGAACCATCTTGTCCGGTAACGCCGGTGATGAGAGCGACTTTAGACATGTTTATATTCCTCTGTACTTATCAAAGTTTTTCAGTTTCAACGCGTTCGCGTATCACCACTGCGGGGTTGCCACGGCAAATTTTATTTGCCGGTAGCGATTTAAAAACGCTGCTGCGGGCACCGACTACCGTGCCATCGCCAACAGAAACACCGGGTGCAACAAAGACATCTGTTGCCAGCCAGCATTTTTCACCAATCACAATTGGCGAAGCGGTAATATCAAAATGCGGGCTCATAAAATCGTGGCTGCCGGTGCACAAATAACACTTCTGTGAAACCACCGAATTTGCGCCAATCGTAATCTCGCCAAGGGTATATAACACCGCGTCATCCCCAACCCAGGCGTAATCCCCAAGCGTTAATTTCCAGGGATAAGTAATTTTCACCGAAGGTCGAATGACTACGTTTTTTCCTATTTTTGCGCCAAACAGACGCAGTAAAAATGCGCGCCAGCGGTACAGTATTTGCGGCGACCAGGCAAATAACGTTGCCTGTACAGCCCACCACAGTTGAACTTTAATACCGCTCCCGCCCCGAAAACCTTTCGGCACGGAGAATCCATTTAATTCCTGCATTACGTTTCCTTATATCTCAGGCTTTGTTATATAAGGCTTTCGCTTTACCCGTCGTTTTCAGACGTAAGAAATAAGATAATTCCGCCCAGAACCCCGGCACGCGTAATATTTTACGCTGCACGTTTTTGGCATCCTGGCACAGTTCCAGATTATTCGAGGTTGACACGCCACCCATTGAAAATTCAGATACCAGTCCTTTAATTCGACGGAACGGGTAGCCAGATTTGTACAGGCTGGCGGCCAGGGCATAATCTGATGACACTTTATAGCGCAAATCGTAAGGCTGTTTTTTCAGGCCGCTCATTGGGAAGAAAATAGCCTGATGGCTGGCCGGCAGGCTGTGGTAGATATACCAGCCTGGTTTCGCGCCGCGCAGCACTTTTTTCCCCTCGCCGAAATCAAGCAGCGCATCACCAATAAACATGGCATCTTCTTTCTGGCGTGCCAGTTGACGGGCAAACAGCGCCACATCTTCATGGAACACATCGCCGGAATTGAGGAAGATCGCGTAACGCCCCTGCGCCATGTTGATGCCTTTATTCATGGCATCGTAAATACCTTTATCTTTCTCGCTGATGTAACGTAAGTTGAACTCACCGTTGAGTTTTTCCAGGAACTCCGCCGTGCCGTCGTTCGAGCCGCCATCGACCACGATCCACTCAAAGGTGAGGCTCGGATCGCGCGCCAGGTTGCGCAGCGAGCGCCAGGTTTTTACCACCCCTTCGTAGTTACGAAAGGCGACAGTAATGACGCTAAGAAACATAAATCACCTCATTTCGTCATACGCTCGTAATATTCAGTGCTTTGCGCAAAATAAACGGACATACAATTAAGAATGCATATTCCGGGCTAAATATTGACCCGGTAAAAAACAACGACACCGGTGTGAACAGATAAAGTTGCACGCGAAAGTTCTGGTTATCACCAAACGCGTTAATCATCATTTTGAAAACTTTAAACAGATACCACAGTGTCAACAGTACGGCGAACCAGGAAAAATAGATAATTAACAGATACAGACCATTGTCTATGGTTTTACCGACATCCGCACCGTTAAAGATTCCGAATGATGCAACATATTCGTAAAGTGAGCCGAATCTTACTACGCCATCAATATGGGTTAAGGAATAACCCACCATCACCAGTGGACCAATGATGCGATAATAGGACGACGAACCTTCCGTTCCCAAATCACCCAGACGTTCAGAAATGTACGGAAACGCAAATATTACGCCCACTAGAAATACCGTCAGAGAGATTATCGCCAGCGGCAGTTTTTTCTTAATCGCCTCTTTGTTCAGGTACTGGAACGCCCACTCCAGCAGGTAAAACAGAATAAACGTCATTACCCCGGAGAACGACCCTGACAGAACGATTCCTGCAAGAATCATAGCATCGGTCTTGGGGGTTTTGATACCGAACTGTTTGATGCTGAGCCAAATTGAGATTAATGCCAGAGCAAAAAACGCCGGTTCAAAATAGAGCGCGGTTGTACGCTTGCCACCAAACTTAATGAAGTTCAGTACATAGCTGTTACTGTATATAAGATATTTCGAAATTATTTCCATCAGGCTACTGCCGCCTGTGAGAATAATTTGCGCCATCTCCATTGCCGCAAGCACAACAATCAGCCCGACGACAATATAAAAGAACCTGAGGATTTTCCTATAATTGTGCGGAGAAATAGTTTTAAAGCGAATACTCCACACCATGCCAATAATGATAACGATATAAACAAACAGCATGGTGGAGGTGACATATTTGCTGGCGTCCAGCGACTGACCAAAGATGTAGTTAAACGCCGTCAGACCAAACCCGATGCCCAGTGAAATCATCAGCTTTTTGAGGTTAAGCTTGTCAACGTAAAGCAACAGCAGAACCGGCAGGAAGGTGACGATAGTGATCGGGAAGCTTTCACCGAGCTGGGCAATCTTAACGTTGACCAGCAGGTAGATCAGCGGCAGCAGCAGATAACTACAGATTCTGATAGAACGAGACATACTCCTCCAGCATCTGTTGTCCACTGTACGCTTTGCGGCTACGGTTGCGGAACGATTCCAGGTCCGTGCCAAAAACAGCCTGCGCGATATCGGCCTTCGACAACTGCACCAGCGGCAGCACCTCATTTTCACTGAAGGTTTTACCGCCGGATTTCTCCAGCACTTCCCGCGCGGCGTCGCTGTGGGTGGCAATCACCGGTACGCCGATGGAGAGCGCTTCGCACAGGATCAGCGGGTAGTTGTCCACGCGGGAGCTGAACACCAGCGCGTCCATACCGTTCAGCGCGCTCATCAGTTTGCGCTTGTCGGTTTCAAACCCGTGGTTCACCACGTTAGCGCCATCAAACGGCGAGAATTTGCCAAAGGTATGCAGCTCAATTTTGTCGCCGAGCGCCATCATGTCGCGCACCAGCTGCTGGTTGGTTTTGCCGTCGTAGCGCAGGTCATGGGCGACGACCGCAATTTTCGGCTTACCGGGGGTAACGGCTACGGGCATCAGTTCGGCCAGGATCGCTTCCGTTGCCACATCAATACCGTTGTTGATGATCTGGCAGCGCCCTGCTCCGTACAGGCTATTAAAAGCGTCCGCCACGTGCTGGCTTGGGGAGATAAAGGTGCAGCCGAGCGAGAGCATATCGCGGAACAGCTGACGCTTACCCTCAACCAGCTGATGCGCGCGATCGACCTTCACCGGCGGGTAGTTGCTGAGCGTAGGGCATTTCTGGCAGTTATCTTTCCAGCCTTCGCAGCCGTCGGTAAAGGCGCAACGTCCGGTCACGCTCCAGTGGTCGTGCAGCGTCCAGACAAATCGGGTATCCGGCTTGTGCGCCTTCACCTTGCCACAAAACGCCACCACCTCCTCCAGATTCAGCCAGTAGCTGTGCAGCACGTGGAAGTGCAGCACAACCGGGCCGCGAGTGCGGGTGACGGTGCGGTAGAGATTATTCAGGTTGCCGAACAGGTCGCGGTTAAACAGGCGGAACAGCGCAATATTGGCGATGGAGGTCAGACGTGGCGTCTGCTTCAGCACCTGCGGATAGTTATCATGGCTGACGCTTTTCTTGCCGCCTTTACCGTAACCGTAAACAAAGCGCGACTGGAGTCCTTTTTGCAGCGCGCGCTGGTGCAGATCCAGCGCTACGCCTGCCGCCCCGCCCTCTGCGAGGCGTACGTTAAATTGCAGAATGTTCATTTAATCACCTTCACGCGGGCTTTCTCGCCCACCACCAGCGCGTTGTCCGGAATGCTGTCCAGCACCACGCTGCCTGCGCCAATTGTCACGTTATTGCCCACGGTAATGTCCCCGATCATCACCACGTTGGCGCCCAGCTCGACGTTATTGCCAATCACCGGGCAGGCCAGGCTGTCTGGCCCGCGGTTGCCGATTGTCACCCCGTGGCGAATGGTGAAATCATCACCCGCGACGACGAACTTGTTGATGACCACCGCATAGCCGTGATGAATGGTAAAGCGGCGGCCAATGGTGGCAGCGGCCTGAATTTCATAGCCAAAAAAGCATTCGGTGATGATGCGGTACAGCACCAGCACCGGCGCGGCCCAGATATTGTTCAGCACATTTTTTTTGCGCCACACCGAGCAAAAGTGCGCAATACGGTAGGCCAGAACCATGCAGCACGGGCGCAGGCTCCAGCTGTTAGCGCGGCAATCTTCCAGAAACATTATTTCCCCCGAAGCCCGTCAGCCAGACGCTTGCCGTTACGTACCGACAGCAGCGTCAGCAGCGTGCGCCAGTTCATGCGCTTATTACGGATCTGATACAGGGTGAAGAGCTGATACTTCCGGCTGGCACGGTCAAACTTGTCCTTGTGCTTGCGGTAAAAATGGAAGTAGCCCGAGAATTTCTTCGGCGACGAGGTGATTTGCATCTCCCCGTGATTGATGTGCAGGATCTGCGTGGCCTCTTCCACCTTCCACGGCTCGCCGTACTCCACCACCATCCGCAGGAAGATGTCGTAATCCTGCGCGGCCTTCAGCTCGGTATCGAACAGGCACTCCTTAAAGCGCCATGCCCAGGTAAACACCTGATTGCCGATAATGTTGCGCTTGTAGAACAGGCGGCGGGAATACGGTGATTTCGGATACAGCGGCAGGCTGGCCGGCTGCGAATAGACCTCGCCCTGGCAGACATAGTCGTTGGCATACAGGAACGCGTGGGTCACCAGCTGCGCTTTGTGCGACAGGAAGATCGACAGACGGTTTGGCGTCCATTCGTCATCGTCGTCGATACCGGTCAGATACTGCCCTTTCGCCTGCATAATCGCCTGGTTGCGCACCGCGCACGCCCCGGAGTTGATAGCGTTGTGGGTGTACACCACGCGCGGGTCGTTCAGGTCTTCGACAAATTTTTGCAGCTGTTCGTAAGAGGAGGAACAGTCATCCACGATAATCAGTTCCCAGTTATCGTAATCCTGACGCAGGACCGATTTAATCGCGCGGATCGCCAGCTGCTGACGATTCCATGTCGGCATATAGATAGAAATCAAAGGGCGTTGTGTGGTCATGGTCTTCCCCTTATCCCTCACCCCGACCCTCTCCCGGAGGGAGAGGGAGAAAAGCTGCACCATGCAGTCCTCTCTCCCCCCTGGGGAGAGGGTTAGGATGAGGGGGATTATTATTTACTGTCAGACTTATATTCGTACTCGTAGTAGCCGTAATCCTGATACCCGGTCGCGCGGCGGAAGATGGAGTTCAGAATGACCCCCTTCACCTCAATACCGTTCTGCTCAAAGCGGCTCAGGCTGGTTTCCACTTCCTTCAGGGTGTTCACCGCATAGCGTGCGACCATCAGCGTAGTGCCCGCATGACGCCCTACCACGGCAGCGTCGGTGACCGCCAGAATTGGTGGGGTATCGATCAGCACCAGGTCATAGTTTTTGCTCGCCCACTCAATCAGCTGCGTGAAGCGCTCGCTCATCAGCAGTTCAGACGGGTTCGGCGGCACCTGGCCACGCGGGATCAGGTCAAATTTCGGAATCGACGTCGGCTTGGCGCTCTCGCTGATTTCCCCTTTACCGAGCAGGATTTCCGACAGACCGTTAACGTTGTTGGTCCCCAGCAGCTCATGGGTGTAGCCCTTACGCATATCGCAGTCGATCAACAGCACGCGCTTGTTGGTCTGGCTCACCACCGCCGCCAGGTTGGCGCAGACGAAGGTTTTACCGATTGACGGGCTGACACCGGTCATCATCAGGACGTTGTTTTTGGCCTGCATCATGGCGAAGTGGAGGCTGGTACGCAGGCTGCGCACCGCTTCAATCGCCAGGTCAGTCGGGTTACCCACGGCCAGCAGCTGGCTCTGTTTGTAACGCTTGACGCCCTTAACGGTTTTGACGCTGTCACGGGACTTCTGCCACTCTGAAAGCGGGATGCTGGCGTACACGCTGATCCCGTTCTCTTCCAGCACCTGCGGGCTTTCGATACCGCGGTTGAACAGCGAGCGCAGCAGCACGCCGACAATGGAAAGCATCAGGCCGAGAATAATGCTGCCGAGGATAATCAGCGCTTTCTTCGGCTTCAGCACGCCAGGCTGAGTAATCGCCGGGTCAACGATACGCACGTCGCCGACGGTGCTGGCTTCGGTGATTTTCAGCTCCTGCTGTTTGTTCAGCAGCTGCATGTAAACCTGCTGGCCGGATTCCACATCACGCGTCAGGCGTACAATTTCCTGCTGCGTCTTCGGCATCGCGGTCACGCGGTCATTCAGCTTCGCCTTCTCTTCTTCCAGGGTACGACGTTTCTCCAGCAGCGTGCGGTACGCCGGGTGACGTTTGGTATAGAGCTTGGAAATCTCCGCCTCTTTGAAGGTCAGCTCGTTCAGCTGCGCATCAATATTCACCATGGAGTCGAGAACCGATTTCGCCTCCAGCGGCAGATCGACGGAATCCTTGTCCTGACGGTACGCGTTCAGCTTGTTCTCAGCGTCATCCAGACGGGCACGCACCTCCGGCAGCTGTTTACTGAGAAACGCCAGGCTTTTTGCAGCTTCCGCTGACTTACGCTCAACGTTCTGCTCCAGATAGTTGCGGGTGATGCTATTGAGGATGTCGCGAATTTGATCCTTGTCTTCACCGGTGAAGGTCATGCTCAGGACGCCGGTGTCCTTGCCGTTTTCGGTGACGGTCAGGTTGTTTTGCAGGTTGTTGATCATCCCGAGCGTCGAGAATTTGGTGACCGTAAACTCCCCGCCCTCATGCGCCTGAATTGCGCTGACCTTGATGCTGACGCCCTCTTTGGTCAGCATCTGCCCCACCTCGCCGCGTGCGCTGAAGCCCGCGTCGCTGGTCAGTTGATACTGTTTTGGTCCCAGCACTGTCAGGGTAAAGGTTTGGTCCCCTGCCCCTTTTGGGATCACGAAGTCGGTCACTTTTACCGTATCGTTACTGCGCCCCATCAGGCGATCCCAGCCTGCGCCAAATACCGGGAAGGTGTTTTTGGTGACCGCGATATCCAGCCCCAGATCGTGAACCGTTTTGCCCAGTACCAGGCGCGACTGGATCAGCTGAATTTCGGCTTCCGATGCCGGCGGCTTGTTGGCCAGCGCCGAGCCGATATCCTGAACCAGCGAGTTTCCGGTATTTTGTTCGATCTGCACCAGCGCGTCGGCGCTGTAAATAGGCGTCGCGAACAGCGTATAAACGATCGCCGCCACGGCAAAGATGGCGGTAATACCCAGCACCCACCATTTCGCTTCAATAACGGTCCCGACCAGGCGACCGATATCGATTTCATCACTGCCCGACGTCGGGGCGGCAGAAGGTCTTGTTTTTTCTGTCATTGTTATCCCTGCTGAGCTTTCAGTGCCTGCGCCCACTGACGGGCAGACTGGTCTAGTAAGGTGTATACCGCCTCAAAGGCCTCGCGGCTCTTGCGATACGGATCGGGAATTTCGCGCTCACCATCCCAGTGACCAAACAGCATCACCTTGCCGCGCATCTCCGGTGCGATATCGCACAGCGCGTGAATGTGGCGTTTTTCCATCGCGAGGATCAGGTCATATTCCCGGCACATCCGGCCAGAGACCTGACGGGCAACGTGCCCGTCGAGTGAGAGGTTATGCTCAAGGGCAACGCTTGCGGCACGTTCGTCGGCACCTTTTCCGACCAGCGCGCCCAGCCCTGCGGAGTCGACCGTTAACGCAGGCTGATAATTTTTCAACAGCCTTTCAGCCGTGGGGGAACGGCAAATGTTCCCCACGCACACCACCAGAATTTTGTTAAACATCGCGGCTTACCAGTTATGAACGTCGCTCGCCGTATCCGTCATGTAGCGAACGCCACTGATGGTAGGCAGCAACTGGTTGATCAGACGGTTCCAGCGGGCAACCGGCGCGGTGGTGACATAGACCACATCGTACGGCTGGAGACGGAACGACGTTGCCATGACCAGCGACGTCGCGTCGGACATATCCAGCTGGTAGATGTTGGCAATCTTGCCCTTCGCGTTCTCGCCTTTGATAGGACGGATCACGAAGATACCGCTGGCGTTGGAGGCGGTCAGATCGATGCCTTCCGCATTGCCCAGCGCTTCGGTCAGGGTCATACCGCTGAAGTCCATCTTGAGGGTGCTCTGTTTCTTCACTTCACCCATCACGAACACTTTCAGATCGTCGTTGCGCGGCACGTACAGAATATCGCCCGGATAAAGGAGGCGGTTCTGGGTCAGGTCACCGTTTTGCATCAGCGCCTGAAGCGAAATGCGCTGCTCTTTGCCGTTGTGGGTCAGCACCACGTTGCGCCAGTCAGCGCCGTCGGTTAAGCCGCCTGCGGCATTGATCGCATCGAGAACGGTGAGCGGGACGTTAGTGATCGCCTGCTGGCCGGATTTATTGACCTGGCCAGAGATATAGGCTTTCTGGGATCGGAACGCGGCGATATTAACGTCCACCTGCGGGTCAGCAATGTACTGCGCCAGGCGGCCGGTAATATCACTACGGATCTCAGCAAGCGTTTTGCCCGCGACGTGCACTTTGCCAATGTAGGGATAGAACATGGTGCCATCGGACTGTACCCAGTTACCGGTGTCACTTGAGCTGCGGTACTGGCCCGCAGGCGTGGTCAGTTCAGGGTGATCCCAGACGGTCACATTAATGACGTCACCCGGACCCACGCGATACTGGTAAGAGGCAATTTCCTGGTCCAGAGACATATTTGGCTGAGCAACATTTGGACGTGGGCGTAATTGTTCCACCAGACGTGGGGTTAATGGATACACATTCACCATTTTGTCGAGATCAAAATCAGCATCCTGCTGTTTAATCACATCCTTGCCCATTGTCGACATATTGCTGCCGGGAAAGACCGTGCAACCACTCATCAAGGTCACAGACACCAATAATGGCATCAATTTCATTTTGGATTTCATCATTGATTATTTATCACTTTGGCAGAGTAATTATCCTGTGCAATTAAAATAAGCGCGGGTCGTGGTGACAATCAGAATGCAGTTAATCATTTAGCAATATAACTGGCATCAGTCCTAAAAAAAGCTTATTCATCCATTGGCTATTGACAGAATAATTGAGGCTGATTCACACGCTTTCAGGCACGCTACCGCCCTTGGCTTTCAGTTACCAATCCACTGACTAAACAATGCGTTATGGTTAGACACCCTCTTGGATAAGGCCTTTTGCGAAATATATCAAACGCCTCACAGGGGCGATTGATAATGTATAACCTTCACCAAAGACCGAAACAAAAATAGCAACAAGGAGATTTAACATTTGATGCTGGAAGAATTGTTGCAGCTAACCTAATAGCAGGCAAGGAGACAACCGTCCTAATATTCGTTTTTAAGATTAATATTAAGAGCAAAGTTTTAAGGTTTTCGGATTTTCTTTATATTGACAAAATAGATCGCCAGACCATTTATTGCGATATATCCTAAATATCGTCTTATGTAATTAAATCTTCGCAATTAACTTATTTACACCGCCCGGCAAATGGGGTTTACCTGAGTGTAGCATTAAGAGAAATCTCACCCCGGCATTGCAATTTCCGTCGGCTTTATCCATGATCGAAGTGTGACATTAGTCATATAACAGAAGGTATTGCATTTACTATGGAATGGATTGCCGATCCATCAATCTGGGCCGGGCTGGTGACGCTGGTCGTCATCGAATTAGTGCTCGGCATTGATAACCTGGTGTTTATCGCCATCCTTGCCGATAAATTACCCCCTTCACAACGCGACCGCGCCCGCGTGACGGGTCTTCTGCTCGCCATGGTGATGCGTCTGCTGTTACTGGCCTCAATCTCCTGGCTGGTGACGCTGACCAAACCCTTATTCAGCGTGCAGGGTCTGAGCTTTAGCGCCCGCGACCTGATCATGCTTTTCGGCGGATTGTTCCTGCTGTTCAAAGCCACGGTTGAGCTTAATGAGCGGCTGGAAGGAAAAGACAGTGAAAACCCCACCCAGCGACGCGGTGCAAAATTCTGGCCAGTGGTCGCGCAGATAGTGGTGCTGGATGCCGTCTTTTCTCTCGACTCCGTGATCACGGCCGTCGGGATGGTTGACCATCTGGCGGTGATGATGGCCGCGGTGATCATCGCCATCACCCTGATGGTGCTCGCCAGTAAAGCCCTGACGCGCTTCGTGAACAGTCACCCGACTATCGTCATCCTCTGTCTGAGCTTCCTGCTGATGATTGGCTTTAGCCTGGTCGCGGATGGTTTTGGCTTCCATATCCCGAAAGGGTATCTGTACGCCGCCATTGGTTTCTCGGTGCTGATTGAGTTTCTCAACCAGCTGGCCATTTTCAACCGTCGCCGTTTTCTCTCCGCGAACCAGACATTACGACAGCGCACCGCAGATACGGTGATGCGCCTGCTGAGCGGCAAAAAAGAGGATGCCGAGCTGGATGCTGAATCCGCGGCGATGCTTGCCGACCACAGCGACGGGCAGATCTTCAACCCGCAGGAACGCCGGATGATAGAGCGCGTGCTTAACCTCAACCAGCGCTCGGTGAGCAGTATCATGACCTCCCGCCATGACATTGAGCATATTGACCTGACGGCGCCGGAAGAGCAGATCCGCGCCCTGCTGGATAAAAACCAGCACACCCGCGTGGTCGTGACCGGCGGTGAAGAGGAAGAAGAGCTGCTGGGCGTGGTACACGTGATTGACCTCCTGCAACAGCAGCTCCACGGCGAGCCGCTCAACCTGCGGGCGCTGGTGCGCCAGCCGCTGGTCTTCCCGGAAGCGCTGCCGCTGCTCTCCGCGCTGGAGCAGTTCCGCAACGCGCGTACCCACTTCGCGTTTGTCGTTGATGAGTTTGGTTCTGTGGAAGGGCTGGTAACGCTCAGCGACGTGATGGAAACCATCGCCGGTAATCTGCCTAATGAGGTGGATGAGATCGATGCGCGTCACGATATTCAGAAAAACGCCGACGGCAGCTGGACCGCCAACGGCCATATGCCGCTCGAAGATCTGGTGCAGTTCGTTCCGCTTCCGCTGGATGAGAAGCGCGAATACCACACCATCGCCGGTTTGCTGATGGAATATCTGCAACGTATTCCGCAGCCGGGCGAAGAGGTCCAGGTGGGGGATTATATGATCAAAACCTTGCAGGTAGAGAGCCATCGCGTGCAGAAGGTGCAGCTGATACCGCTGCGCGGTGAAGATGAGATGGATTTTGAGGTGTAAAAAAGCCGGGTGGCGCTTCGCTTACCCGGCCTACGGTGTCTGGCTTTTGTAGGCCGGGTAAGGCAAAGCCGCCACCCGGCACAACAGGCATCACAGCTTATCGAGCAGCTTTTTCACGTCCTTACCTGACTGAGACTCTTTATTGCGGTCCGCCCAGTCATTCAGCCGACGTTTCGCTTCATCCTGAAGGTGCTTCCGCAGGATCTGATCGACCTGCAAACTGTAATTCAACTCCTGCCATTTTCCGTACACGCGCAGCGGTATCGGCGTCTCTTTCAGGAACTCCACAAGCTGGCCTTCGCCTTCCCAGCCAGCCTTCACGCGGACGTTGAAGCGGGTGTCTGCCGTCTCTTTCACCAGATCCAGCGCGCCGGTTCCGGTCAGCGCCAGCAGTGACGAAGTCCCCTGCATGTCGTCCAGCGAGAGCTGACCGTTGTCGAGGGCAAGCTCGCTGGTAAAGCTGTCCAGACGGGTTGCGCTGTCGTAGTTTTCATTCGCTTTCACGCTGCTGCTGCGCTCTACCGCCTGCTGCACCAGCTGCTGGAAGTTCAGCCCTTCCATGCGCGAATCTTTCAGCTCAACGTGCGCCTGCCCCTGCCAGCTACGACGGAAAGCGTCCGCATCAATCTTCGTACCAGAGAAATCCCCTGCCAGCGACAGCTGCCCCGTGAGGGCAATCGGGTAATTAAAGGCTTTCAGGATGGTGCCAATCTCAACGTTTTCCAGACGCGGCTGGAACGCGGCGCTGGCAACGTCTTTGCGTACATCCAGCGTGCCCGGCAGGGAGAGGTTCCCTGCTCCCATTTTTCCGCTGAGCTCGGAGATGACCAGCAGGCCGTTGTGGTTGAACATCTGGCTGCTGACGTCAGTAAAATCAATCCCACGCCAGCGCACGCTGTTCGCTTTCAGCAGAATGTCGGCGGTAAATCCGCGCAGGCCGTTGTAGTCAGGCTGATCGAGATTTGAGGAGATCACCGGACGCGACTGCGTGACCTGGCTTTGCCCCACCTGCGTGGCTCCCTCATCGGTCGCGTTCACCGATTGGGGCGGAAGCAGGTTCTCGAGGTTCAGCTTGTCGAATTGCAGATCCAGCACCCACTTAGGTTTCTCATCAAGCGTGACGCTCGCCTGCCCCTTCAGGGCACTGTCGTTGGCCTGGAGATTGAGCGCGTTCAGTTCGAGCTGTTTGCGCTCTTCATGCCACACCGCCTGCATCGTGCCCTGGCCGACAATCCCCTTCGCGGGTAAATCCGCGCCGGTCAGCTGCCAGTTGAGCTGCTGAACGTCCGCCGTCAGCTGGTGCGGATAGTCAGAGGCGTTCACGTTCGCGTTCATCGACAGGTTGAGATCGCGCTGATTGCGGTTGATCCGCCCGGAGAACTCCATGGTGGCGTGATGGTTGGCATCCTGCTCCATCCTGAGGTTGATATTGCGTACGGTGATCTGTTCGTCATCTTCATGCTGGAAAACCAGCACGCTGTCAGCAACTTTCAGATTACCAATATCGAACGACCAGCCGGTGTCAGACGGGACGTCAGGCAAGGTGTTTTCACGCGGTGCGACCGGAGCATCCGCCTGACGAACGGCTTCGGTTTGCGGCGTAAGCTGAATCACCGCCCCTTTCAGCATCACCTGTTCAACCTGGAGCTGATGGGATAAGAGCGGGATGAGCGCGACATCAAGACGCATGTTATCCGCCGTGACCAGCGGCTGCGCGGCACCCGGCGCGGTGAGGGACATACGTCCGGAGAGAATGCTGAGCTGAGGCCAGACGTGCCAGCGCAGCGGCCCGTCCAGCTTGAGTTCATACCCGCTGCGCGCTTCCACCTGCCGCACCATGTAGGCCCGGAAGTCATTCGGGTTAACCAGCAGCACCAACGCTGAAAGGCCAGCCACCAGCACCACCAGCAAAATCATCAGCGTTGTCAGAACTCTTCTCATGGCTTCCTCAGTGAACTCACAGATCAGTCTTTATCGATACGACTGGCAACCGCACCCTGCTGGTCGCGATATTTTGCGTCCTGACGGCGGTTATAAGGACGGTCTGCCGGGCCGGTCAGCGGTTCAAAGCTCAACGCACCAATCATCATTCCCGGACGAAGCGCCAGCGGCAATTTACCGGCGTTAAAGAACTCCAGCACGATACGGCCAGACCAGCCCGGATCGATACGGTGCGCGGTGACGTGCACCATCAGGCCCAGACGCGCCAGGGAAGAGCGTCCGTCAAGCCAGCCGACCAGGTCCGCAGGCAGCGTGACCGATTCAAAGGTCACCGCCAGCGCCAGTTCGCCAGGATGGAGATAAAACGCCTCTCCTTCTTCGATGACGATTTCGTCGCTCATGACGCGATCCAGCGCCGCACTGACTTCGTCTTTCGGCCCGCTGAGGTCTATAAACGGTGCCGTGTGGCCGCTGAAGGTGCGGAATTTATTCCCCAGACGCACATCGACGGTCACGCCGTTAATACGCTCAACCGGCGGACGCGGGGTGATAGACAGGCGGCCTTCATCCAGCCAGGCTTCTATATCGCGGTCACAAAGACGCATGGCACTTTCTCCTTTCGTGCATCGCGCCCTGAAGCCTTACGGCGTCAGGGCAAAACCAGGTTATCTCTGAACGGTACACAATTCACACGGCTTATTCAAAAAACTGACTGATTTTCGCTTTTAAGATATCAATGGCAATACGGTTTTTACCGCCGCGAGGCACGATAATATCGGCGTATTGTTTCGAAGGCTCAATAAATTGCAGGAACATCGGGCGAACGGTTTTCTGATATTGCGCCATCACGGAGTCCATGGAGCGGCCGCGTTCGTTAACGTCGCGTTTAATACGCCGCATCAGGCAGATATCCAGCGGAGTGTCGACGAAAATCGAGAAGTTCATAGATTCGCGCAGACGGGCGTCGGTGAGCAGCAAAATCCCTTCAAGGATAATCACCTTCTTGGGCTCGATACGGATCGTTTCCTGGGTGCGGGTATGTTCCACGTAGCTGTAGACGGGCAGCTCAATCGCCTCGCCGCGCTTGAGCGCTTCCAGATGCTGGAACAGCAGGCTGTGATCCATCGCACTGGGGTGGTCGTAGTTGGTTTTTACGCGCTCTTCCATCGAAAGATGGGATTGATCTTTGTAATAGCTATCTTCGGGAATCACACCGATATGCTCATCACCCACTTGTTCACGCAGTTCGCGATAAAGCGTACTGGCAATAAGACTTTTACCTGAAGCCGATGCGCCGGCGATGCCTATGATGACGCACTGATGAGACTTATCAGTCATAAATTTAGCGACCTGATTAACCTGGATGTAAGGAAGGACGACGCCGGAGCGTCAAACGCGGCAATTATAGGGATTTCGGGGGCGTGATACCAGTCGAATGCGCAGGTTATGCGAGGCGGGCTGAAAAGCGCTGTTTCACGCCTTTAGCAAAATTTTTACGCGCGGTTTTTCGCCATTTCATCACCCTTCTTCGCAGAGTAACTATTTTATAAGTCTATGAAGTCAAAATCTGACCACTCAGCATATGAATTGTAAAATGTTTGTACTAGCATAAACCAAATTATTAATTTCACGCGTCCGGACCTGGCTCCTGACAACATGGCGTCCCTGGATAGAGCGGTAATGAATAAACAATACCAGCGGGTTTTGGTTACTACCCCACATCCTTTACTGCGGCTTGTCTGTCTGGGTCTGGTCACGTTCATCTTCACCTTATTTTCCCTCGAGCTGACTCGCTTCGGTACGCTGCTGGCGCCACTATGGTTCCCGACTTCAATTATGATGGTGGCGTTTTACCGCCATGCGGGAAAAATGTGGCCCGGCATTGCGCTCGCCTGCTCCTTTGGCAATATTTTTGCCTCGTGGATGCTCTTCTCATGGGCATCGATCAACATCACCTATACGGCGATCAATATCATTGAGGCCACGGTTGGCGCGCTGTTACTGCGTAAGCTGCTCCCCTGGTATAACCCGCTGCAAAACCTCAACGACTGGGTCCGGCTTGCCCTCGGCAGTGCCCTGGTGCCGCCGCTGGTGGGGGGCGTTCTGGTTCATTTTCTGGTGCCGAGCGCGGAGCCGCTGCGTAATTTCCTTGTCTGGGTACTTTCAGAAGCCATTGGCGCACTGGCGCTGGTGCCGTTAGGTCTGCTGTTTAAGCCGCATTACCTGCTGCGCCACCGCAACCCGAAACTGCTGCTGGAAACGCTGGTGACCCTGGTCGTCACGCTGGTTCTTAGCTGGACGGCAATCACCTGGCTGCCGTGGCCATTCACCTGCATTATCGTTCTACTGATGTGGAGCGCGGTCCGTCTGCCGCGTATGGAAGCGTTCCTGATATTTTTATTCACCATCATGATGGTGTCCCTGATGATGGCGCGAAATCCGCTCTCCATGACGCCCTCCACCATGATCGTCACCTTCAACGCGCCGTGGCTCCCCTTCCTGATGATGCTGCTCCCCGCCAACATTATGACGATGGTGATGTATGCCTTCCGGGCCGAGCGTAAACATATTACGGAAAGCGAAGAACGTTTTCGCAATGCGATGGAGTATTCCGCGATTGGTATGGCGCTGGTGGGCATTGAGGGCCAGTGGCTTCAGGCCAACAAGGCGCTGTGCAATTTCCTCGGTTACAGCCAGTCTGAGCTTCAGTCGCTCACGTTCCAGCAGTTAACCTGGCCGGAAGATTTAAATACCGACCTGGAACAGTTGCAACAGCTGATTCACGGCGAGATCAACACCTACACCCTCGAAAAACGCTACTACACCCGCAGCGGCGAGGTGGTGTGGGCGCTGCTGGCCGTCTCCGTTGTGCGCCATGCCGACGGCACCCCGCTCTACTTTATTGCCCAGATTGAAGACATCAACGATCTGAAACAGACCGAGTGGGTGAATAAGCGTCTGATGGAGCGTATCACTCTCGCTAACGAAGCCGGCGGAATCGGGATTTGGGAGTGGGATCTCGAGCCGGACGTAATCAGCTGGGATAAACGGATGTTTGAGCTGTACGAGATCCCCTCGCACATTAAACCCACCTGGCAGCTCTGGCATGCGGCCATGGTGCCTGAAGATCGTACGCACGCCGAACAGGTCCTGCGTGAGTCACTCCAGGCCAGGGTACCTTTCAAGCTGGAATTTCGCATTCGCGTCAAGGATGGCATTCGCCACATTCGTTCGCTGGCGAACCGGGTGCTGAACAAACAGGGCGAAGTGGAGCGGCTGTTAGGGATCAACATGGATATGACCGAGGTGAAGCAGCTGAACGAGGCGCTATTCCAGGAAAAAGAGCGCCTGCATATCACCCTCGACTCTATCGGCGAAGCGGTGCTGTGTACCGACATCGACATGAACATCACCTTTATGAACCCGGTCGCCGAGAAGATGAGCGGCTGGTCGCAAAGCGAAGCGCTGGGTCAGCCCGTTCTGAAGGTGCTGCACATTACCTTCGGCGAGAACGGTCCGTTAATGGAAAACATCCACAGCGGCGATATGTCCCGTACCGATATCGAACAGGATGTGGTGCTTAACTGCCGCAATGGCGGCAGTTTCGACATTCATTACAGCATAACCCCCCTCAGCACTCTGGAAGGACACACCATCGGCTCGGTGCTGGTGATTCAGGACGTCACCGAGTCGCGCAAAATGCTGCGCCAGCTGAGCTACAGCGCTTCCCATGACGCCCTTACCCACCTGGCGAACCGCGTCAGCTTTGAAAACCATCTTAAGCGCCTGTTGCAGACGGTACAGGAGACCCATCAGCGTCACGCGCTGGTCTTTATCGATCTTGACCGTTTTAAGGCGGTGAACGATACGGCAGGCCACGCGGCGGGCGACGCTCTCCTGCGCGAACTCTCTTCGCTGATGCTGACCATGCTGCGCTCCAGCGACGTGCTGGCGCGTCTGGGCGGCGACGAGTTTGGCCTGCTGCTGCCGGACTGCAACGTCGAAAGCGCACGCTATATTGCGGGCCGGTTGATCGACGCCATCAACAACTATCATTTCTCCTGGGAAGGACGCCTGCACCGCATTGGCGCCAGCGCGGGGATTACGCTGATTGACGACACCAATTATCAGGCTGCGGAAGTGATGTCTCAGGCCGATATTGCCTGCTACGCCTCGAAAAACAGCGGGCGCGGCGTGGTCACCGTCTACGAACCCCAGCAGGAGCGGATCCACAGCACGCGCAGCATGATGTCGCTGGATGAGCAGTGGCACATGATTAAAGATAACCATCTGCTGATGATCGCCCGCAGCGTCGCCTCGCCGCGCATTCCCGAGAGCAGTAGCTTCTGGCTGATTTCCTTGCGGCTGTGGACCAGCCAGGGAGAAGTGCTGGAAGAGCATGCCTTCCGCGCCGGGCTGGCGGAGCCGGAGCTGCTGCACGCCCTGGACCGACGGATATTCAGCGAATTTTTCCGTACCTATGCCGCACAGGTGGCGGCCAAAGGAATGGGCGTCGCGCTGCCGCTCTCAGAAGCGGGTTTAGCCAGCGTCACGCTGGTGGATGAGCTGCTCGACCTCATTACCAAAGGTCCGCTGCCGGCGCGGCTGCTGCATCTGGCGATCGCCGCTGATGTGCTGAGCAATAAAGATGAAAACGTGCAGCAGGGTCTGCAAAAGCTTCGTCAGGCTGGCTGTCGCGTGGTGCTGACCCGGGTCGGACGCGATATGAACGTCTTCAGCCAGCTCAGCGCCAATACCGCTGATTATCTGCTGCTGGATGCAGACGTGGTGACTAACGTCCACGGCAATCTGATGGATGAGATGATGGTGACAATCATTCAGGGCCACGCCCAGCGTCTGGGCATAAAAACCATTGCCGGGCCATGCCATCAGTCGATCATGATGGATACGCTATCGGGCATCGGCGTTGACTTCATTTACGGCGACACCATCGGGGAAGCGCAGCCGCTCGATCTACTGCTGAATACCAGCTATTTCGCCATCAACTGACGGCGACCAGCCGTCGGTGTACCAGATATGTAACAGCGCATACGAGCGCCACGGCTGCCAGCGCTCGGCATAGCGACGGATCTGCGCGGGCGTCATACCGGCAAAGCGCTGTTTAATCAGATAGTCATCCGGCAGGAAAACATCCTTCGCCTGCCAGCCGCGCAGGGCCAGATAATTCGCGGTCCAGCGCCCGATGCCGGGGCGCTGTTGTAGCGCCTTCATCCCGGCCTCAACGTTCGCAGGCGGGAACAGCGGGAATTCACCGTCCACCACCGACTGCGCCAGATGAATCAACGACTCCGCACGCCTGAGCGGCATCCCGAGGGCTTTCAACGCCAGCGGATCTGCCGCGGCCAGCACCTCTGGCGGAGGAAAGCAGAGATAGCCCGGCGCATCCTCAATGGGTTCACCGCACAGCGCCACCACCCGTGACGCCAGTTTTGCCGCCATCGCCACGCTCACCAGTTGCCCGAGAATGGCGCGCACGCCCTGCTCGTATGCATCCATCGCGCCGGGCAAACGTAAGCCCGGCCGCGCCGCGCCGAGCTCGCCGAGAGTCTGCGCAATGTGCAGCGGGTCGCAATCGAGGTCAAACAGGCGGGAGATGCGGTCGAGGCAGATATCCGCCACCGGGATCAGGCCAGGGCTGAGCGACACCGCCAGCGTAGGGGTTGCGCTGTCTGGCGTAACCCGGAAAACGCCCTGGTGCCCGGCATAGCCAAAACTGCGCTCGTAGTAATCCTCCGTAACGGTCTCAACCCCCGTGACCGCACGCGCGGCAAGAAAGCCAAACATCCACGACCAGTCGTAGGGCGGTTGCCAGTTCAGGGTGTACATCGTCTCTCCTTTTGTATTTACCTCAGCATAAACCGAAAGATCGCCTTGCGCCTTGCTTTCATATTCCTGTTGTCGCCTGGCAGACATTTCGCTAAAGTCTCGCCCCTTCTCACCGGCATGGGGATTTATTGTGTTTATTGGATTCGACTACGGCACCGCAAACTGCTCGGTTGCGATAATGCAAAACGGACAACCGCAGCTCCTGAAAATGGAAAACGGCAGTACGCTGTTGCCGTCAATGCTTTGTGCGCCCACGCGTGAAGCGGTGAGCGAGTGGCTGTTCCGCCACCATCAGGTTCCGGCCACGGCGGCGGAGACCCAGGCGCTGCTGCGCCGTGCGGTCAGCTTTAACCGCGAGGAAGATATCGACGTTACCTCGTCCAGCGTGCAGTTCGGCCTCTCTTCCCTCGGGCAGTACATTGAAGATCCGGAAGAGGTCTACTTCGTTAAATCGCCGAAATCCTTCCTCGGCGCCAGCGGCATGAAGCCGCAGCAGGTGGCGATGTTTGAAGATCTGGTCTGCGCGATGATGCTGCACATCCGCAATCAGGCGCAGTCTCAGGTGCCGGATGCCATCACCCAGGCGGTGATTGGCCGTCCGATTAACTTTCAGGGGCTGGGCGGCGACGAAGCCAACCAGCAGGCGCAGGGGATCCTTGAGCGTGCAGCGCACCGGGCAGGCTTCCGTGACGTGGTGTTCCAGTATGAGCCGGTTGCGGCGGGGCTGGATTTTGAAGCCACGCTGACGGAAGAGAAACGGGTGCTGGTGGTGGACATCGGCGGCGGTACGACGGACTGTTCATTACTGCTGATGGGTCCGCAGTGGCATCACCGTCGCGATCGTGAAAATAGTCTGCTGGGGCACAGCGGCTGCCGCGTGGGCGGTAACGATCTGGATATTGCCCTGGCCTTCAAGAGCCTGATGCCGCTGCTCGGCATGGGCGGTCAAACCGAGAAAGGCATCGCCCTGCCGATCCTGCCGTGGTGGAACGCGATTGCCATCAACGACGTCCCTGCCCAGAGTGATTTTTACAGCACCGCGAATGGCCGTTTCCTCAACGATCTGGTGCGTGATGCGCAGGATGCAGAGAAGGTCGCACTTCTGTATAAGGTGTGGCGTCAGCGTCTGAGCTACCGCGTGGTGCGCACCGCCGAAGAGAGCAAAATTGCCCTTTCCGATCGTCCAGAGCATGCGGTTTCGCTGCCGTTTATCAGTGACGATCTGGCTACGGCTATCACTCAGGAAGGGCTGGAAATGGCGCTGACTCAGCCGCTTCAGCGTATTCTGGAGCAGGTGCAGCTGGCGCTTGAGAACGGCAACGTGAAGCCGGACGTAATTTACCTGACTGGCGGTAGCGCCCGTTCGCCGCTGATCAAGAAAGCGCTGGCGGAACAGCTGCCGGGGATCCCGATTGCCGGTGGCGATGACTTTGGCTCCGTTACGGCAGGGCTGGCGCGCTGGGCGCAGGTGGTGTTTAGCTAATGGGGTTGTGCCGGGTGGCGGCTTCGCCTTACCCGGCCTACAAGATCCTCCAACCGTAGGCCGGGTAAGCGCAGCGCCACCCGGCGAAGGCGAAACCGCAGCGCCACACTCAGACAATTCCCGACAGTCTTCCATATTTCCTCCATTTTTCCGCTGTGTTAGCTGACTAAACTAGTATCATTCCCCGAAAGAGTTTCAGGATGAGAACGTATAACGATGAAAGGCAGTAACAAATCCCGCTGGGCAATCGCCGTTGGTCTGATTGTGGTGGTCCTGGCCGCCGCCTGGTACTGGCACAGCCAGTCCGCGAACTCCACGGCACCTGCTGGCGCTAATAGCCCCTCACAACGCTCAACGGGCGGCGGGCGCCACGGTATGCGCGGCGGTGCGCTGGCACCGGTGCAGGCGGCAACGGCGGTGAATAAAGCGGTGCCTCGTTATCTCTCCGGGCTGGGAACCATCACCGCCGCCAACACCGTGACGGTACGTAGCCGCGTGGACGGTCAGTTGATGGCCATCCATTTCCAGGAAGGTCAGCAGGTAAAAGCCGGCGATCTGCTGGCGGAAATCGATCCAAGCCAGTTTAAGGTGGCCCTGGCGCAGGCGCAGGGGCAGCTCGCGAAAGACAAAGCCACCCTCGCCAATGCCCGCCGCGATTTAGCCCGCTATCAGCAGCTGGTAAAAACCAACCTCGTGTCGCGCCAGGAGCTGGACACCCAGCAGTCTCTGGTCAGTGAATCTCAGGGCACCATCAAGGCCGACGAAGCCGCGGTCGCCAGCGCCCAGCTCCAGCTCGACTGGAGCCGGATCACCGCGCCGATTGACGGCCGCGTGGGCCTGAAACAGGTCGATATCGGGAACCAAATCTCCAGCGGCGATACCACGGGCATCGTGGTGATCACCCAGACGCACCCTATCGATCTCGTCTTTACCCTGCCGGAAAGCGACATTGCGACGGTGATACAGGCGCAGAAGGCCGGAAAAGCGCTGGTGGTTGAAGCCTGGGATCGCACCAACAAGCAGAAGCTGAGCGAAGGTTCGCTGTTGAGCCTGGATAACCAGATCGACACCACCACCGGCACCATTAAGCTAAAAGCACGCTTCAACAATCAGGACGATGCCCTGTTCCCGAATCAGTTCGTCAACGCGCGAATGCTGGTCGCGACCGAAGAAAACGCGGTGGTGATCCCGACGGCGGCCCTGCAAATGGGCAGTGAAGGCAACTTTGTCTGGGTGCTGAACAGCGAAAACAAGGTCAGCAAACACCTGGTGAAAACCGGCATCCAGGACAGCCAGACGGTGGTGATCAGCGCCGGGCTGTCCGCTGGCGACCGCGTCGTGACCGACGGTATTGACCGTCTGACCGAAGGGGCGCAGGTCGAGGTGGTGGAAGCGCAGAATACAGGAGCAAAAGCCTGATGCAGGTGATGCCGCCGAGCTCTACAGGTGGGCCATCACGCCTGTTTATCTTACGTCCGGTTGCGACGACCCTGTTGATGGTGGCGATCCTGCTGGCCGGGATCATTGGCTACCGTTTTCTGCCCGTGTCGGCGCTGCCGGAAGTGGACTACCCGACCATTCAGGTTGTCACCCTCTATCCGGGCGCCAGTCCGGATGTGGTGACGTCCGCCATCACCGCCCCGCTGGAGCGTCAGTTTGGCCAGATGTCTGGCCTGAAGCAGATGTCCTCCCAGAGCTCCGGCGGCGCTTCGGTCGTCACGCTTCAGTTCCAGCTCACGCTGTCGCTGGATGTCGCCGAGCAGGAGGTGCAGGCCGCGATTAACGCCGCCACTAACCTGCTGCCGTCTGACCTGCCGAATCCACCGGTTTACAGCAAGGTCAACCCGGCGGATCCGCCGATCATGACCCTTGCCGTCACCTCCTCCGCCATGCCGATGACCCAGGTGGAAGACATGGTTGAAACCCGCGTGGCGCAGAAGATTTCGCAGGTGACCGGCGTAGGGCTGGTGACGCTGGCGGGCGGTCAACGCCCCGCCGTGCGCGTCAAACTGAATGCCCAGGCCATTGCCGCGCTGGGGTTAACCAGCGAAACCATCCGCACCGCCATCAGCAGCGCCAACGTCAACTCAGCGAAGGGGTCGCTGGACGGCCCGACCCGCGCGGTCACGCTCTCCGCCAACGACCAGATGCAGTCCGCCGATGAGTACCGTCAGCTGATCATTGCCTACCAGAACGGCGCGCCGATCCGCCTGGGCGACGTAGCCACCGTCGAACAAGGTGCAGAAAACAGCTGGCTCGGGGCGTGGGCCAATAAGCAGCAGGCGATTGTCATGAACGTTCAGCGCCAGCCGGGCGCGAATATTATTGATACCGCCGACAGCATTCGCACCATGCTGCCGCAGCTGGTGGAAAGCCTGCCAAAATCGGTCAGCGTGAAAGTGCTCTCTGACCGCACCACGAATATTCGCGCGTCAGTGACCGACACCCAGTTCGAGCTGATGCTGGCGATTGCGCTGGTGGTGATGATCATCTACCTGTTCCTGCGCAACGTCCCGGCAACCATCATTCCCGCCGTCGCCGTGCCGCTCTCGCTGGTCGGAACGTTCGCGGTGATGGTGTTTCTCGACTTTTCGATTAACAACCTGACGCTGATGGCGCTCACCATCGCCACCGGGTTTGTGGTGGACGACGCCATCGTGGTAATCGAAAACATCTCGCGCTATATCGAAAAAGGTGAAAAGCCGTTAGCCGCCGCGCTGAAGGGCGCGGGGGAGATCGGCTTTACCATTATCTCGCTCACCTTCTCGCTGATTGCGGTGCTGATCCCGCTGCTGTTTATGGGCGATATCGTCGGGCGGCTGTTCCGCGAGTTTGCCGTGACGCTGGCGGTCGCCATTCTGATCTCTGCCGTGGTGTCGCTGACGCTGACGCCGATGATGTGCGCCCGCATGCTGAGCCACGAGTCCCTGCGCAAGCAAAACCGCTTCTCGCGCGCCTCCGAGCGGATGTTCGAGCGCATTATCGCCGCCTACGGCCGCGTGCTGGCGAAAGTCCTGAACCATCCGTGGGCGACGCTCGGCGTGGCGCTCGGCACCCTGGCGCTCAGCGTCATGCTGTGGATTTTCATTCCGAAAGGCTTCTTCCCGATTCAGGACAACGGCATTATTCAGGGCACGCTTCAGGCGCCGCAGACGGTCTCCTTCGCCAACATGGCGCAGCGCCAGCAGCAGGTGTCTGAGATCATCATGAAAGATCCGGCGGTGGAAAGCCTGACTGCCTACGTGGGCGTGGACGGCACCAACCCGTCGCTCAACAGCGCGCGCCTGCAAATTAACCTTAAACCGCTCGATGACCGCGACGATCGCGTTAACGCGGTGATTGAACGCCTGCAAAGCGCGGTGGCGCGCGTGCCGGGCATTGAGCTGTATCTGCAACCGATCCAGGATTTAACCATTGATACGCAGGTGAGCCGCACGCAGTACCAGTTTACGCTCCAGGCCACCTCGCTTGAGGCGCTGAGCACCTGGGTGCCGCAGCTGGTGGACAAGCTGAAAGCACTGCCGCAGGTTTCTGACGTCAGCAGCGACTGGCAGGATAAAGGGCTGGCGGCGTACGTGAACGTCAACCGCGACACCGCCAGCCGTCTGGGCATTACCATGTCCGACGTGGATAACGCCCTGTATAACGCCTTTGGCCAGCGCCTGATCTCCACCATCTATACCCAGGCCAACCAGTATCGCGTGGTGCTGGAACATAACACCGAGAACACGCCCGGGCTGGCCGCGCTGGACACGGTGCGCCTGACCAGCAAAGACGGCGGGATTGTGCCGCTCAGCGCCATTGCCAGCGTGGAAGAGCGCCACACCCCACTGTCGATTAACCATCTCGATCAGTTCCCGTCCACCACCATTTCGTTCAACGTGCCGGACGGGTATTCCCTGGGCGAAGCGGTGGAGGCCATTCTGGGCGCGGAGAAAGAACTCAGCTTCCCGTCCGATATTCAGACCCAGTTCCAGGGCAGTACGCTGGCGTTCCAGGCCGCGCTGGGCAGCACCGTCTGGCTGATTGTCGCGGCGGTGGTGGCGATGTATATCGTGCTTGGCGTGCTGTATGAAAGCTTTATCCACCCAATCACCATCCTCTCCACCCTGCCGACGGCGGGCGTGGGGGCGCTGCTGGCGCTGATGCTGGCGGGGAGCGAGCTGGACGTCATTGCGATCATCGGCATCATCCTGCTTATCGGCATTGTGAAGAAAAACGCCATCATGATGATCGACTTTGCGCTGGCCGCCGAGCGCGAGCAGGGTATGGCGCCGCGCGAGGCCATTTACCAGGCCTGTCTGCTGCGTTTTCGTCCGATCCTGATGACCACCCTCGCCGCCCTGCTGGGCGCGCTGCCGCTGATGCTGAGCACCGGCGTGGGGGCCGAACTGCGCCGTCCACTGGGCATCGGGATGGTGGGCGGCCTGCTGGTGAGCCAGGTGCTGACGCTGTTTACCACGCCGGTTATCTACCTGCTGTTTGACCGTCTGGCCCTGTGGACGAAAAGCCGCTTCCCGAAACGTGAAGAGGAGGCGTAAGTGAAGTTTTTCGCCCTCTTCATTTACCGTCCGGTGGCGACGATTTTACTCTCCGTCGCTATTACCCTGTGCGGCGTGCTGGGCTTCCGGCTGCTGCCGGTGGCCCCGCTGCCGCAGGTCGATTTCCCGGTGATCATGGTCAGCGCCTCGCTGCCGGGTGCCTCACCGGAAACCATGGCGTCATCGGTGGCGACGCCGCTTGAGCGCTCGCTTGGGCGAATTGCCGGGGTTAACGAGATGACCTCCAGCAGTTCGCTGGGCAGCACGCGCATCATTCTGGAATTTAACTTCGACCGGGACATCAACGGCGCGGCGCGTGACGTGCAGGCCGCGATAAACGCCGCCCAAAGCCTGCTGCCAAGCGGCATGCCGAGCCGTCCAACCTACCGCAAGGCTAACCCGTCCGACGCGCCGATCATGATCCTGACGCTCACGTCAGAGACCTACTCCCAGGGCGAGCTGTACGATTTTGCCTCCACCCAGCTGGCGCAAACCATCGCCCAGATTGACGGCGTGGGCGACGTGGACGTCGGCGGCAGCTCTCTGCCCGCCGTGCGCGTGGGGCTGAATCCGCAGGCGCTGTTTAACCAGGGCGTATCGCTGGACGACGTGCGTTCCGCCATCAGCAACGCCAACGTGCGTAAGCCGCAGGGCGCGATTGAGGACAACAGCCACCGCTGGCAGATCCAGACCAACGACGAGCTGAAAACCGCCGCCGAGTATCAGCCGTTGATTATTCACTACAACAACGGTGCGGCGGTGCGCCTGAGCGACGTCGCCAGCGTCAACGATTCGGTGCAGGACGTGCGTAACGCCGGGATGACTAACGCCAAACCGGCGATTTTGCTGATGATCCGCAAACTGCCGGAAGCCAACATTATCCAGACGGTGAACAGCATCCGCGCGCGCCTGCCGGAGCTCCAGGAAACGATTCCGGCGGCCATCGACCTCCAGATTGCGCAGGACCGCTCCCCTACCATCCGCGCCTCGCTTGAGGAGGTAGAGCAAACGCTGATCATCTCCGTCGCGCTGGTGATCCTGGTGGTGTTCCTGTTCCTGCGCTCGGGGCGCGCCACGCTGATCCCGGCGGTGGCGGTTCCGGTATCGCTGATAGGCACCTTTGCCGCCATGTACCTGTGTGGGTTTAGTCTTAACAACCTGTCGCTGATGGCGCTGACGATTGCCACCGGGTTTGTAGTGGATGACGCCATCGTGGTGCTGGAGAATATCTCGCGCCATCTGGAAGCGGGCATGAAGCCGCTCCAGGCGGCGCTTCAGGGGACGCGCGAAGTGGGCTTCACGGTCCTGTCCATGAGCCTGTCGCTGGTGGCGGTGTTCCTGCCGCTGCTGCTGATGGGCGGCCTGCCGGGGCGACTGCTGCGCGAATTTGCCGTCACGCTTTCCGTCGCCATCGGTATCTCCCTGGTGATTTCGCTGACGCTGACGCCGATGATGTGCGGCTGGATGCTAAAGCGCAGCCAACCGCACTCGCAGCCGCGCAGGAAAGGCTTTGGCCGCGTCCTGATAGCGATGCAGTCAGGCTATGGCAAATCGCTGAAATGGGTGCTGAACCACACGCGTCTTGTCGGGCTGGTGCTGATCGGCACCATCGTCCTCAACGTCTGGATGTATATCACCATCCCGAAAACCTTCTTCCCGGAGCAGGATACCGGCGTGCTGATGGGCGGTATTCAGGCGGACCAGAGTATTTCGTTCCAGGCGATGCGGGGCAAACTGCAAGACTTTATGAAAATCATCCGGGAAGATCCGGCCGTGGATAACGTCACCGGCTTTACCGGCGGCTCGCGCGTTAACAGCGGGATGATGTTTATTACCCTTAAGCCGCGCGGTGAACGTCACGAAACGGCGCAGCAGATCATTGACCGCCTGCGGCTGAAGCTCGCCAAAGAGCCGGGGGCAAATCTGTTTTTGATGGCCGTTCAGGATATCCGCGTCGGCGGACGACAGGCTAACGCCAGCTATCAGTATACCCTGCTCTCAGATGACTTAGCCGCCCTGCGCGAGTGGGAGCCGAAGATCCGTAAAGCGCTGGCCGCGCTGCCGCAGCTGGCGGACGTGAACTCCGACAGCCAGAATAACGGCGCCGAGATGGCGCTCACCTACGATCGCGAAACCATGTCCCGCCTGGGCATTAACGTTGAAGCGGCCAACAGCCTGCTTAACAACGCCTTCGGGCAGCGTGAAGTCTCCACCATCTATCAGCCGATGAACCAGTACAAGGTGGTGATGGAAGTTGATCCGCGCTACACCCAGGACATCAGCGCGCTGGACAAGATGTTTGTGATCAATAATGACGGCAAGGCGATCCCGCTGTCGTACTTCGCCAGCTGGCAGCCGTCGAACGCGCCGCTGTCGGTGAACCACCAGGGGCTTTCCGCCGCCTCGACCGTGTCGTTTAACCTGCCAACCGGCTCGTCGCTGTCTGAGGCCAGCGACGCCATCAACCGCGCCATGACCCAGCTCGGGGTGCCCTCCTCCGTGCGCGGCAGCTTTGCCGGTACGGCGCAGGTGTTCCAGGACACCATGAACTCGCAGGTCATTTTGATCCTGGCGGCTATTGCCACGGTTTATATCGTGCTGGGCGTGCTGTACGAAAGCTATGTGCACCCGTTGACCATTCTCTCCACGCTTCCCTCTGCGGGCGTGGGGGCGCTGCTGGCGCTGGAGCTGTTCGGTGCCCCGTTCAGCCTAATCGCGCTCATCGGGATCATGCTATTAATAGGTATTGTGAAGAAAAACGCGATTATGATGGTCGACTTTGCCCTGGACGCCCAGCGTAACGGCAACCTGACGCCGGACGAGGCGATATTCCAGGCCTGTCTGCTGCGTTTTCGCCCGATCATGATGACCACGCTGGCCGCGCTGTTCGGTGCGCTACCGCTGGTTATATCCGGCGGTGACGGCTCTGAACTGCGCCAGCCGCTGGGGATCACGATTGTCGGCGGCCTGGTGATGAGCCAGCTGCTGACGCTCTATACCACGCCGGTAGTCTATCTGTTCTTTGACCGACTGCGGCTGCGTTTTTCGCGTAAAAAGAGAACCACGGTGACCGAGTAAATGACCGACCTACCCAGTAACGTTCGCTGGCAATTGTGGATCGTCGCGTTCGGCTTCTTTATGCAGTCGCTGGACACGACCATCGTGAACACCGCCCTCCCCTCGATGGCGAAAAGCCTGGGGGAGAGCCCGCTGCACATGCATATGGTGATTGTCGCCTACGTGCTGACGGTCGCCGTGATGCTGCCTGCCAGCGGCTGGCTGGCGGATAAAGTCGGTGTGAGAAACATCTTCTTCACCGCCATTGTGCTGTTTACCACCGGGTCGCTGTTTTGCGCCCAGGCCAATACCCTCGACCAGCTGGTGATGGCGCGCGTGCTACAGGGCGTCGGCGGCGCGATGATGGTGCCCGTCGGGCGGTTAACGGTGATGAAAATTGTTCCGCGCGCGCAGTATATGGCGGCGATGACCTTCGTCACCTTGCCCGGTCAGGTCGGCCCGCTGCTTGGCCCGGCGCTGGGCGGGATTCTGGTGGAGTATGCCTCCTGGCACTGGATCTTCCTGATCAACCTGCCGGTCGGTATTATCGGCGCGATTGCCACCCTGACGCTGATGCCGAACTATAAAATGCAGACCCGGCGCTTTGATTTCGTTGGCTTTATCCTGCTGGCGGCTGGCATGGCGACGCTCACCCTGGCCCTCGACGGGCAAAAAGGGTTGGGGATCTCCTCCCTGTCGCTCGCCCTGCTGGTGGCGCTGGGGATCACCGCGATTCTCTGGTATCTGTGGCATGCCAGAGGCAACGCTAACGCGCTGTTCAGCCTGAATCTTTTCAGGAATCCCACCTACCGTCTTGGTCTCTTCGGCAGCTTTGCCGGACGCATCGGCAGCGGCATGTTGCCGTTTATGACGCCGGTGTTTTTACAGATTGGGATGGGCTTCTCGCCGTTCCACGCCGGGCTGATGATGATCCCGATGGTGCTCGGCAGCATGGGGATGAAGCGTATTGTGGTGCAGGTGGTGAACCGCTTTGGCTATCGCCGGGTGCTGGTGACCGCCACGATCGGGCTGGCGTTGGTTTGCCTGCTGTTTATGGCCGTGGCGCTGCTGGGCTGGTACTACATCCTGCCGCTGGTGCTGTTCTGCCAGGGGATCATCAACTCCATGCGCTTCTCGTCGATGAACACCCTGACGCTGAAAGATCTGCCGGACGAGCTGGCGAGCAGCGGTAACAGCCTGCTGTCGATGATCATGCAGCTCTCCATGAGCGTGGGGGTCACGGTCGCCGGATTGCTGCTCGGCATGTACGGTCAGCACCATCTCAGCGCCGACACCCCCGTCGCGCATCAGGTCTTTTTATATACTTACCTCAGCATGGCGGTAATTATCGCCCTGCCCGCTTTTATCTTTGCCAGAGTACCGAATGACACGACCAAAAACGTCGTGATCCGACGCGGCAAAAGGAGTGCACCATGAAATTCTGGCGTCCGGGGATCACCGGTAAGCTTTTTGTGGCGATTTTCGCCACCTGTATCGTTCTGCTGATTACCATGCACTGGGCGGTGCGGGTCAGCTTTGAGCGCGGCTTTATTGACTACATTAAGCACGGTAACGAACAGCGACTACAGGGCTTAAGCGACGCGCTGGGCGAACAGTATAGCCTGCACGGTAACTGGCGTTTTCTGCGCAATAACGATCGCTTTGTGTTTCAAATCCTGCGCTCGCTGGAGCACGATAATGACGACGACCGCCCGGGGCCGGGCATGCCGCCGCACGGCTGGCGCACCCAGTTCTGGGTGATTGATCAGGAGATGCGCGTGCTCGTTGGCCCACGCTCTCCGGTACCGCCGGACGGTACAAAGCGCGCCATCACCTCGAACGGCGCCACGGTGGGCTGGGTTATCGCCTCGCCGGTCGAGCGGCTGACGCGCAACACCGACATCAACTTTGACCGCCAGCAGCGTCAGACCAGCTGGCTGATTGTCGCGCTTTCTACCCTGCTTGCGGCGCTCGCCACCTTCCCGCTGGCGCGCGGCCTGCTGGCGCCGGTTAAGCGCCTGGTGGAAGGCACGCACAAGCTGGCGGCGGGTGATTTCTCGACCCGCGTGGACACCCGCAGCCAGGATGAACTGGGCAAGCTGGCGCAGGACTTCAACCAGCTCGCCAGCACGCTGGAAAAAAACCAGCAGATGCGCCGCGATTTTATGGCCGATATTTCGCACGAGCTGCGCACCCCGCTGGCGGTGCTGCGCGGCGAGCTGGAGGCGATACAGGACGGCGTAAGGCAGTTCACCCCCGAGTCCGTGGCCTCGCTACAGGCGGAAGTCGGCACGCTGACCAAGCTGGTGGACGATCTGCATCAGCTTTCCATGTCCGACGAAGGCGCCCTGGCCTACCAGAAAGCACCAATAGACGTGATCAATATCCTTGAAGTTGTGACCGGCGCATTCCGCGAACGCTTCGCCAGCCGTGACCTGAAAATCAACCTTTCGCTGCCGGACAGCGCGGTGGTATTTGGCGACAGAGATCGCCTGATGCAGCTGTTCAATAATTTGCTGGAGAACAGCCTCCGCTACACCGACGGCGGCGGCGCGCTGCATATCTCCGGCAGGCAGGAAAACGGGCGCTTTGCCCTGACCTTTGCGGACTCTGCCCCTGGCGTGAAGGATGCGCAGCTGGAAAAACTGTTCGAGCGCTTCTATCGTACCGAAGGTTCACGCAACCGCGCCAGCGGCGGTTCCGGCCTTGGGCTGGCGATTTGCGTTAACATTGTAGAGGCCCACGGCGGCACCATCCGCGCCGCCCATTCGCCTTTTGGCGGGGTTAGCATTACAGTAGAGTTACCTCTGGAACGGGATTTATCGAGGGAAGCATGACCGAGTTACCGATTGACGACAACACACCGCGTATTTTGATCGTGGAAGACGAGCCTAAACTTGGGCAGCTGCTGATCGACTATTTGCGCGCTGCGAGCTACGCGCCAACGCTTATCAACCACGGCGACCAGGTGCTCCCCTACGTGCGCCAGACGCCGCCGGATCTGATCCTGCTGGATCTGATGCTGCCGGGTACCGACGGCCTGACCCTGTGCCGGGAAATTCGTCGTTTCTCCGATGTGCCCATCGTGATGGTGACGGCCAAAATCGAAGAGATCGACCGTCTGCTGGGGCTCGAAATCGGCGCCGACGATTACATCTGCAAGCCTTACAGCCCGCGGGAGGTGGTCGCTCGGGTGAAAACCATCCTCCGCCGCTGTAAGCCACAGCGTGAATTGCAGGTGCTGGATGCGCAAAGCCCGCTGATCGTCGACGAAAGCCGCTTCCAGGCGAGCTGGCGCAGCAAACTATTGGATCTCACCCCAGCGGAGTTCCGCCTGCTGAAAACGCTCTCCCACGAGCCGGGAAAAGTGTTTTCCCGCGAACAGCTGCTCAACCATCTGTATGACGATTACCGCGTAGTGACCGACCGCACCATCGACAGTCACATCAAAAACCTGCGCCGCAAGCTGGAGGCACTGGACGCCGACCAGTCGTTTATTCGCGCGGTGTACGGCGTGGGTTATCGCTGGGAAGCGGATGCGTGCAGGATTGCTTAATATTTGCTTTAACGATGATTACCTGCCCAGGTAATCATCGTTCTTCATAACATTCACTTTCTAACAACACCCCTACCTGATTTGACAATTGCAAATTGTAATGTTTGATGTTAAAAACGAAATAAATCACAATATTACGGCTTCAAGAAATGCAAAATGTTATTGGTAATTTATTCATTATCATCACCACAGCTATAAGCGTTGCCAGCCTTTTCTTGGGGTTATTTGCTTATAATAAAAAAATGAAAACAAAAGCAATACAAAAAATAGAACTCCTCATACCTAAAAAAAACAGAATAACCAAGTTTTCCGAGCAATGGGTAAGCGCTTTTTTCCTGGCATTCGGTAATCATGCATTCTCAAAAAGGCAATTAATTACCATACCATTTTTATTGATTTTATATTCCAGTATCTTATTTGTAGTTTGGTATCTCTGGGTGCTGACTTTTAGAAATCCTGAGCACATCATTCCTCAACATCTGCCATTGACCATTAAAGTTGCATTACATGACTTTATTCATTTTGGCTTTTGGTACTCTTTACTGCTTGATGTGATGTCAATTTATCTTATCAGAGCTTACATTAACGCAGGTCTATCGAAAGGGTTTTCGTCTGTAAAATCGATCGTTTATTTTTCTTCAATTGTTCTGGGCGTTATGCTCTCATTTACACTTATCGTCACCCATCTTAAAAATGCTTCGATTGAGGACCTCTATATCCAGCAAGGCCTGTATTTTGAAGACAGACCTGTAATGACATGGAACCCGCTGGAAGTGATACGGTCTTCACTGGATTTCATCGATAACGAAACCATGATTATCTTTACCTCAAAAGGGGCAATATCTAACTACTTCATTCCGCAGGCTATCATGTTTTACCTTTCCATGTTTACGCAATTGACGCTGCTTATTGTTTTCATCAGCTATATGATCACAAAAATACTGCATAACATTCGAACAGTTGCCATCTGGACAGTCAAGTATTCTGGAACGGCTACGATGAATGCCATTGGTTTCATTCTTATCGCCGGTATTATTCTACTTGCTTTAATATATTTGTGTTTGTATGTCATATCGCTAATGGTTTAAAGATACGAAGTATTATGTCATCTGAAAGGGGTGAGGCGCTTTACCTCCCCGCCCCGCAGCGCTACAATGCCCGCCCTTAAAGTGGGGGATCTCCCCTTACCGCTGCACCAGGTGCACGCGGATCTGACCTGTCATCAGAACGAGAACAAACATGTTTAAACCGGAACTCCTTTCCCCGGCGGGAACGCTGCAAAATATGCGTTACGCTTTCGCCTATGGTGCCGACGCCGTTTACGCGGGCCAGCCGCGCTACTCGCTGCGCGTGCGTAACAACGAATTCAACCACGAGAATCTTCAGCTCGGCATCAATGAAGCGCATGCCCTGGGCAAAAAATTCTACGTGGTGGTGAACATCGCGCCGCACAACGCTAAGCTGAAAACGTTCATTCGCGACCTGAAGCCGGTCGTGGAGATGGGGCCGAACGCGCTGATCATGTCGGACCCGGGTTTAATCATGCTGGTTCGGGAGAACTTCCCGGAGATGGACATTCACCTCTCGGTGCAGGCT
This sequence comes from Enterobacter sp. BIDMC93, assembly GCF_001037805.1. Taxonomy (NCBI): domain Bacteria; kingdom Pseudomonadati; phylum Pseudomonadota; class Gammaproteobacteria; order Enterobacterales; family Enterobacteriaceae; genus Enterobacter; species Enterobacter sp. BIDMC93. Next base: position 2,123,429 of record NZ_KQ089962.1, on the reverse strand, counting down.
AACGCCGTCAACTGGGCAACGGTGAAATTCTGGAAACAGATGGGGCTGACCCGCGTCATTCTGTCCCGCGAGCTGTCCCTCGAAGAGATCGAAGAGATCCGCACCCAGGTGCCGGATATGGAGATCGAAATCTTCGTTCACGGCGCGCTGTGCATGGCCTACTCCGGCCGCTGCCTGCTCTCTGGCTACATCAACAAGCGTGACCCGAACCAGGGCACCTGCACCAACGCCTGCCGCTGGGAATATAACGTTCAGGAAGGCAAAGAAGATGACATCGGCAATATCGTGCACAAACACGAGCCGATCCCGGTCACCAACGTTGAGCCAACGCTGGGTATCGGCGCGCCTACCGACAGCGTGTTTATGATCGAAGAAGCCAAACGTCCGGGCGAATACATGACCGCCTTCGAAGACGAGCATGGCACCTACATCATGAACTCCAAAGATCTGCGCGCCATCGCACACGTCGAGCGTTTAACCCAGATGGGCGTACACTCCCTGAAAATCGAAGGCCGCACCAAGTCTTACTACTACTGCGCCCGTACCGCACAGGTGTATCGCAAAGCCATCGACGATGCCGCCGCCGGTAAACCGTTCGACACCAGCCTGCTGGAAACGCTGGAAGGTCTGGCGCATCGCGGCTATACCGAAGGTTTCCTGCGCCGTCACACCCACGACGACTACCAGAACTACGAGCATGGCTACTCGATTTCCGAACGCCAGCAGTTTGTAGGCGACTTCACCGGCGAACGTAAAGGTCCGCTGGCCGCCGTCGCCGTAAAAAACAAATTCACTAAAGGCGACAGCCTGGAGCTGATGACGCCTCAGGGCAACATGAACTTCCGCCTCGAGCACCTGGAAAACAAAAAAGGTGAGGCGATAGAGGTCGCTCCTGGCGACGGCCATGTGGTCTGGCTGCCGGTTCCTGAAGAGGTAGAGCTGGAGTTTGCACTGCTGATGCGTAATTTTGAAGGTGAAAATACCCGAAATCCACACGGCAAATAGTCAATCAACGGGATTTTTTCACGCTGGGATAATTCTTAGAATCGGATCACATACCGCTTCGTTCAATACGGGTATTATCCCCCCGCTGAAAAACATAACCCATAAATGCTAGCTGTACCAGGAACCACCTCCTTAGCCTGCGTAATCTCCCTTACGCGGGCTTATTTTTTGCCTTTCATCCTGTTCTTACCCGCTTTTTCCTTCTCTGGGATACACTCTTTCTATAGTTAAAAAAGGGAGCAACCCGGATGGCATCCTATCCAGACAGTTTATTAATTCTCAATGGCAAAAGTGCAGGCAACGATCTGTTGCGCCAGGCGATCACCGAATTGCGTGAAGATGGCGCGCGCATTCACGTGCGGGTGACCTTTGAAAAAGGCGATGCGGCACGCTATATCGACGAAGGCATCAGGTTAGGTGCTGAGACCATCATTTCAGGCGGCGGCGACGGAACAATCAACGAGATCGCTGGTGCGCTTATTGACCTCAACACAGCACATCGCCCGGTGATGGGCATTTTACCGCTCGGTACCGCCAATGATTTTGCCACCAGCGCCGGCATACCTGAGGATTTAGGCAAAGCACTGCAACTGGCTATCCTCGGGAAAGCGACCGCCGTCGACATTGCACAGGTGAATGAAAGAACCTGCTTTATCAACATGGCTACGGGCGGTTTCGGCACGCGGATCACCAGCGAAACGCCGGAGAAGCTGAAAGCCGCGCTGGGCGGCGTCTCGTACCTCATTCACGGTCTGATGCGCATGGACACCCTCAAACCCGACAGCTGTGAAATCCACGGTGAGAACTTCCACTGGCAGGGCGACGCGCTGGTGATTGGTATCGGCAACGGACGTCAGGCAGGCGGCGGACAGCAGCTTTGCCCGGAAGCCCTGATTAATGATGGTCAGCTACAGCTGCGCATTTTTACTGGCGACGGGCTGCTGCCCGCGCTGTTTACGACGCTGACGCAGCCAGAGGAGAGCCCCAATATTATCGCCGGGAAATCCGCGTGGTTTGAAGTGATCGCCCCACACGGCATGACCTTTAACCTTGATGGCGAACCGCTGAGCGGAGAGAAATTCCGCATCGAAGTGGTTCCGGGCGCGTTGCAGTGCCGATTACCGCCGGATTGTCAGCTCTTGCGCTGATGGTTTGCCGGGTGGCGGCTACGCCTTACCCGGCCTACAGGACCGATCGCGTAGCCGCCACCCGGCTACCTAATACACCGCCACCTCCCGCGCCATCTCGCGGGAATACTGCTGTGAGGCATTGACCAGCATCCGCGTATAGTCGGTTTTGGCCTGCCCGGCGACCAGTTCGTCCACCGTCAGGCTTTCAAGGATTTTGCCATACTGCATTACCGCCACCTTCTGACACAGATGGGCAATCACGCCCAGATCGTGGGTGACCATCAGGTAGGTCAGGTTCGACTCACGCTGAAGTTCCGCCAGCAGGTTGAGGATTTCCGCCTGAACCGAGACGTCCAGCGCCGAGGTAGGTTCATCCAGCAGCAGCACCTGCGGCTCCAGAATCAGCGCCCTGGCAATCGCCACGCGCTGGCGCTGCCCGCCGGAAAGCTGGTGCGGATAGCGATCGCGAAACGCCCGGCTAAGCCCAACTTTATCCAGCAGGGCGTGAACGCGCCGCTCCCGATCTTTTATGCGGTGAATGTGCAGCGGCTCTTCCAGAATATCGCCGATGGTGTGACGCGGATGCAAAGAGCCGTACGGATCCTGAAATACCATCTGCACCCGGCGGCAGCGTTCCTGGCTGATACGTTTTTCCAGCCGCTTGCCGTTAATCGCCAGCTCGCCCTCCCAGTGGGTAAACAGCCCGGCAAGGCATTTCAGCACCGTGGTTTTGCCCGAACCGGACTCCCCCACCAGGCCGTAAATCTCGCCGTCCCTCACGCTGATATTCACATCGTCCAGCACCTGATTACGCTTCTCGCCCTCGCCAAACGTCAGGTTAAGGTGTTGTATCTCGATCATCTCTGCTCCTTACTCGTTGAGCCAGCTGGCCTGACGCTGTAATACCGGCAGCGTCGGTCGGCGATGGTTGATTTCCGGTAGCGCGCTGATGAGCCCCTGGGTGTAGGGATGCCTGGCGTTGTGCAGATCCTTCGCGGCAATCGACTCCACCACCCGTCCGGCGTACATCACCAGCACCCGGTCGCAGAAGCTGCGCACCAGGTTGATGTCGTGGCTGATAAAGATCAGCCCCAGACCGCGGGACTGCACCAGGTCGTCGAGCAGGCCCAGCACCTGCAAACGCACCGACACGTCCAGCGCCGAAGTCGGCTCGTCGGCAATGACCAGCTCCGGATCGGCGATCAGCATCATGGCGATCATGATGCGTTGCCCCTGCCCGCCGGAAATCTCGTGCGGACAGAGGTGATACACCCGCTCCGGCTGGCGAATGCGCACCACGTCGAGCATCTCCAGCACTCTGGCTTTGGCTTCCGCCTTGCGCCCCGGATGATGGGTCAGCCAGGCTTCGGCAATTTGGTCGCCCACGCACACCACCGGGTTAAGGGAGTATTTCGGGTCCTGCATGATCATCGAGATGCGCTTGCCGCGAATGCCGCGCATCTGCGCCTCGCTGACGGCCTGTAAATCGACATCGCCAAACTGCATCCGCGCGGCGCGGATCTGCGCTTTGGCCGGATGCAGGCGTAGCAGCGCCCGCCCGACGGTGGATTTACCGGAACCGGATTCACCGACAATCGCCAGCTTTTCGCGTCCGAGCTGGAAAGAGACGCCGCGCACCGCGTGGGTGACCGCGCCGCCGTTGATAAAATCGACGTGGAGATCGCGCACGTCGAGCATCGGGTTATTCGCTACGAGGATCGAGGATGTCACGCAGGCCATCTCCTAAGAAGTTGAACGCCAGACTGTTGATCAGGATCGCCAGCCCCGGAATAGTCACCACCCACCAGCACTCCATCATGTAGGTACGACCGCTGGAGATCATCGCTCCCCACTCCGGCTCCGGCGGCTGTGCGCCAAGGCCAAGAAAGCCCAGCCCGGCGGCGGTGAGAATGATCCCCGCCATGTTCATGGTGATGCGGATAATCACTGACGGCAGGCACAGCGGGACAATGTGACGCCACAGTACGCGCACCGGGGAAGCACCCTGAAGCCGCACGGCGGAGATAAAATCGGACTGGCGCAGAGAGAGGGTTTCGGCGCGCGCCAGACGGGCAATCGGCGGCCAGGCGGTGAGCGTAATCGCAATCACCACGTGCTCCAGCCCCGGCCCGAGCGCCGCGACAAACGCCAGCGCCAGCACCAGGCTCGGGAAGGAGATAAAGATATCGGTGACGCGCATCAGCACCGCGTCCACCCTGCCGCCGAAATAGCCTGCGGTCACGCCCAGCAGCAGCCCCAGCGGGCCAACGGTCACGGAGACCAGCAGCACGATGTAGAGCGTGATGCGCGCGCCGTACACCAGCCGGCTGAAGATGTCCCGGCCAAACTCGTCGGTGCCGAACCAGTGCAGTGCGTTCGGGGCGACCAGCGCGTTATTGAGGTCCTGCACCAGCGGGTTGTACGGCGCGATCAGCGGGGCAAACGCCGCCACAATCAGCAGCAGCAGGATAATCCCGCCGCCGATGGCGGTGAGCGGATTGCGCGCCATCTTGCCGACGAAGCCCGCGGCGCGGCCCAGCGTGCGTCTGATACGCTGGCGGCGTTCGGATGGCCCGGTCCCCAGCGGCGAATCCAGAGAAACGGTCATGATTTCGTCCTCGGGTCAAAGAGTTGATACAGCATGTCGGAGAGCAGGTTCAGCATCACGAAGATGACCCCCACCAGCAGCACGCAGCCCATGACCGCGTTCATATCCCCGAGCAGCAGGCTGCCGGTGAGATACGAACCGAAGCCCGGCCAGGAGAAGACGGTTTCAATCAGCACCGCCCCCTCCAGCAGCGAGCCGTAGGCCAGCGCCACTACCGTCAGGAGCTGCACGAGAATGTTGCGAAACGCGTGATTCCAGATCACCTGACGTTCAGTTAAGCCCTTCACCCGGGCAGTGATAATGAACTCCTGCGACAGCTGCGCCAGCATAAAGCTGCGGGTCATGCGGCTGATATAGGCCAGGGAGTGGAAGCCAAGCAGCGACGCGGGCAAAACCAGATGGTTAATGGCGTTCCAGAACACCGCGCCGTTTCCGGCCAGCAATGCATCCACCGTCATCAGTCCGGTGCGGCGTGGGACTACCCCCTCCAGTCCGAGATCCAGACGTCCCGCGCCTCCCACCCAGCCAAGCCAGGCGTAGAACAGCAGCAGCCCCATCATCCCGACCCAGAAAATCGGCGTGGAATAACCCGCCAGACTGATGATGCGCACCACGTAGTCGGAAACGCTGTTGCGCCGCGCCGCCGCCAGTACGCCCAGCGGAATGCCCAGACCCGCACCGACGATAATCGCCATCGTCGCCAGCTCGAGCGTCGCCGGGAAGACGCGCAGAATATCGGCAGTCACCGGTTTACCCGTCAGCAGGGCATTGCCCAGATCGCCGTGCAGCAGGTTATTGAGGTAAATACCGAACTGAGCCAGCAGCGACCGGTCGAATCCCAGCTGGTGATAGACCTGCTGATAGGTGCTGTGGTCGGCATCCGGTCCGACAATCGCCAGCACCGGATCAACGGGCATTACGCGGCCGATGAAAAAGGTCAGCAGCAGAAGGCCGAACAGCGTCACCACCACCTGCGTTAACCGCTTTGAGAAGCGCCGGGTCCGTGAGCCGGGCGCGAGAATTGCCACACTCATTTGTCACCTCCGGTTTTGTAGACCTCACGCAGGAAGGTGGTGGCCGACGGGTGCGACTGGAAGTTCTTCACCTCGTTACGCACCACCACCGAATCGACCATCTGTGACAGGGGGATCATCGCCGGGATCAGCGCGTCGTAGCGGACCTGGATCTGCTGGTAGTCGGCGATCTGTTTTTCCGGATCGCGCTCCAGCAGGGCCTTGTCGATCATTTCGTTGAGCGGCTTGTCGTAGAAGCTGGTACGCCAGCCCTGGAAGTTGGTCAGACGGGCTTCATCGCTGTTGTCCGGGTTATAGACCAACGCCCGCAGGCTGGAGTGCGGATGGGGTTCGACGCCGCTACCGCCGCGCCCCACCAGCATGTCGAACTTGCGCTCGCGCATTGCGCCGTAAATCTGGTTCCCGGTGCCGGTGATGATTTTGGCGTTGATGCCCGCCTGCATCAGCGTCGACTGCACGGCGATGGCGATATTGAGGAACGGCTGATCCGCCAGCACCCGCAGGGTGGTGTCAAACCCGTCCGGGTAGCCCGCCTCCGCCAGCAGCTTTCTGGCGCGCGGGATATCGAGCCTATAGCCCGGGTCCGGCAGCGTGGACGGCATACCCGCCTTGATCGGGCGCTGGTGCAGCACGCCGTAGCCCGGCATCAGCGCGCTGTTGATGCCCTGATAGTCAATCAGATAGCGCACCGCTTCGCGCACCTTCGGGTTAGCGAAATGGACCTCTTTCATGCTCATCGCCACGTAGTAGACCGTGCCTTTCTGCACGGCTTCGACGGTGAGCTGCGGGTCTTTGCGCAGGGCGTTAATGTCCGCCACCGCCATGTTGTTGGCAACGTCGAGGTCGCCTTTCTCAATCATCAGGCGCAGGGTTTGTGACTCCTGGAAATGACGCAGCACCACCCTGCTCATTTTGGGTTCTTCCCGCCAGTATTGCGGGTTGCGCTGCATGCGCAGCATGTCCTTCGCCTGCCAGGTTTCCAGCATAAACGGGCCGGAACCCGCTTCGTTGGTGGTCAGCCAGCGGTTGCCCCAGTCGTTGTTGACCGCGTGCTGCTGCACCGTTTTGCTGTCGAGCACGCCGAGGTTGCCGAGCGCGCCGAGGGAGTAGATCACCAGCTGCGGGTCGTTGGCTTTTGGCAGGACAATCTGCACGGTGTATGCATTCGGGGCGCTGATTTGGTTATCAATGTTCTTTTTAGAAAATCCGTAGGATTTCCACACCGAAGCCTGGGCCAGGTTGAGGTGCAGCAGGCGGCGCATTGACCAGACCACGTCCTCCGCCGTGAGCGGGTTGCCAGAGTGGAATTTAACGTCGTCACGCAGGTGAAAGGTCAGGGTTTTACGGTCCGGCGAAATATCCCAGGACGTCGCCAGCGCGGGCCTGACGTTGGTGAGCGCGTTCGGGTCCAGCTCCACCAGCGAGTCGTAGAGATTGACCACAATGCCGACCACTTCGTTACCGGTCATTGCCGCCGGATCGAGGGTCAGCAGGTTATTCATGTTCATGCCGATGATGAGCTGGTCGGGCGGCGTTTTCGCGTACGCCGCACCGCTCCCCATCATCAGCGAGAGCGCGAGCAAGCACGCCCCGGCTAAGGGAGATCGTTTCATGTATATATCGCCTGTAGGGTACGTTTTTATCTGTCAGTCGTGGCTGACGGTATTGGCTTCGATATATGCAAAATTAATGTCTTCGCCCAGTCCCGGGCGGGTCGGCAGACTGACCATGCCGTTTTCGTCCATCGGGTCCACCAGGCTGTTGAGGTACGCCGCCGGTTGGTCGTAGTCGAGGAACGGGTGCAGCAGGCCGCGCTCGTACCAGCGGCAGTTTTTGATGGCGCCAATCACCGCCAGGCTGGCCGCGCCGTTGCCGTGTATTTCGCAGTCCATGCCAAAAGATTCCGCCAGGTTCGCCACCTTCAGCGTTGGGGAAATGCCGCCCACGCCGTTCGACCCTGCGCGCAGGATGTCGCAGGCCCCGGCTTTGATCCAGTCCGCGCGGCTGTGGTGCTTTCCGCCCAGGCTTTCCGGGCCGATAACCGGAATCGAGAGGTTCTCCGCCAGCCACGCGTAGGAGGCCATGCTCTCCTCCTCCATCGGCTCTTCAAACCAGGCGAAGTCAAGCTTTTCCAGCGCTTTGCCGATGTACAGCGCCTCGGTACGGCTGTACCAGTGGTAGCCGTCAATCATGAGGTCAATGTCCGGGCCAACCGCTTCACGCACGGCGGCACAGGCTTTGACGTCCATCTTTGGATTGGGGGCGAAAGAGACTGGCGGCATCCAGGTGTGCAGCTTGATGGCCTTGTAACCGCGCGCTACCAGCTTTTCGGCAAAGCTGGCGTACTCCTCCGGCGTGGATAATCCGCCCGGCAGATCGTCGCCGCACATGGTGCTGCCGTAGGCCGGCACCTTATCGCGATAGCCGCCAAGCAGTTTCCAGACCGGCAGGTTGAGCTTACGGCCAATCAGATCCCACAGCGCCTGTTCAACGAAGCCCAGCGCACGCTCGGTCAGCTGATGCGCGCTTCCCCGCTGCCAGTGCGCCAGATCCTGCCAGATGCGTTCCCGGTTGAATGCGTCCTGCCCCACCAGCACTTTGCGAAAGAAGGTATTGACCACAAAGGGGCGCACCACTTCCGGCGGCGCGAACGAATATCCGCGGGTGCCCTCTTCTGCCGTGATGGTCAACATCGCCATTTTGGCCATGCTTTCCGGCCCAGGATGCGAATGCCCCGCGGCGTCAGAGACCCGACGCGTCGGGTACTGAAAGACGGTGACGTTTACAGATTCAATTTTCATTATCGGTCCTTAAGTCCGGCGATAAGCCCAGAAGCAGAAAATGACAAAGGGGTTTTATGTTTTTAAAAATGCGTTTCAGTATGTAATTTAAGCATAAAAAATCAGCACGTCCTCGGACAAAACGCGTTAAGGAGAGGCTATTTTTTGGGCATATGCACGGTCGGACGTGACAATTTTCACAAAAGCGCGGGGAAATGTGAGGTTGATCGGGAGACGTTATTTGAAGGTAAGCGCAGAAGCAGGAATATGCTGACCGGCAACAACCCGCGGAAACTTCTGCGCTTACAAATCAGTCAACTAACCCGCTTCCGGGGCTGGAACGGCAAGCGTTTCCAGCAGCGCATGCATAGACGCATACCGGCCACTGGCATTGTTAAAGCTGGCATGATGGCACGCTGGCGAGACGATGAGGGTTTTGAGCCCCGCACTAAGGGCGGCACGGTAGCCGCTCTGGCTGTCCTCAATCACTATGCACTGCGAGGCCGTCAGGCCTAATTTTCGCAGCGCCGAGAGATAGACGGCAGGGTGCGGTTTTCCGTAGCGTTCATCGTCGGCGCTGCAAATGACCTCAAAATAGTGACCCATCCTGAGTTTCTTAAGCACCGCATGCACGATTTCATGCGACGAAGAGGTGGCAAGTGCAATCCGGTAACCTGCCTCACGAAAATACGACATCACGTCGTAGATGCCCTCTATCGCTTTGCCTTCCCGGCCAATCAGTTCGATGATGCGCAGACGAATGTCCGCTTCAATCATTTCAGGATCGGCCTCAAGTTTGCAGTATTCGCACCAGGTCCGGGCAATCTCATCCAGCCGCTTGCCTTTCGTCAGTGACTCACACTCTTCGTCGCTGACCTCAGCACGCCAGCCTGCCAGAGCTGCTTTCTGCGCCTGACGCCACAGGCCTTCGGAGTCAATGATGACGCCATCCATGTCAAAAATTACCGCCTTAACATCCATCATACGTCTCCGTGAATGGCCCGACGCTGCCGTCAGGCCTGAATAAATTACGAAATTCCGACCGTTTCACCCTTACAGGTTTCCTGACGAACAAACCCAGGCTGTTCAACCCGAATAAACGGACACAGGATGAAGGCCACGACATACAGCGCCGTGTAGGCAATGACCACGCCGAGCGTGCTGAACCAGGGCAGCAGCACCACGGCAATCGCCGGCGCAAGGAAGTTAGACAGACCGGCTGACAGGTTATACACCGAAATCGCCGCCCCCTTGTGCCGCGGCTCCAGCGCCGGGAACACCGCCGCCATCGGTACGAAGGCCGCCACAAAAATCCCCAGCGCGATGGCCGGGACCAGCGCCATGGCAAAGTTATGCCCGAAGTGCTGCGGAATGTAGTAAAACGCCAGGCTCGAGAGCGCCATCCCGATACAGCCAAACCAGCGCACCACCCGCATCCAGCCCATTTTTTCCGCCACCACGCCCCAGAAGACGTTCGAGAAGATGGTGGTGAAGAAGAATACCGCCCAGACCTGAAGCCACTCGGAGGTGGTGAAGCCCAGCTCGTCAACAAACATCATCGGCATGATGACGGCAAACCCGAACAGGGAGAGGGTGTTGATGATACGCACCATGCTGGAGAGCAGAATACTGCGGTTGGTGTAGAGCAGCGTCGCTGCACGGCCCAGCTCGGCGAATTTTTCTCGGGTGGAGAGAGTCTGCATATGCCGTGGCGTTTCCACCTTACGCATAGAGACCAGCGCAATGATCCCGCCGGTTACGCAGAATGCCAGCGCCAGCCACAGCGTGCCCATCTCCCCGATGTGCGGAATGGTAAAGCTCGGAATGTAGCTGCCGAACACGCCGATGCCGATAGAGTAAACCGCCCAGAACCAGCCCAGCGCCGCGCTGGTACTGTCACTGCGAACGTTATGCACAATGGCGACGATAAAGGCATAGAGGAACAGCGGATAGGCCAGGCCGCGGATCCCGTAGAACAGCAGAATTAATGCGTAATTTGCCTGACCCAGACCAAAAACGAGAAACAGGACGTGGAAAACGCACCACAGGACGAAGCCAATCAGCATGGTTTTTTGCGGGGTGATGATTTCAGCCACCACGCCGGAAATCCATGCGGAGAGCGCCGCCGCGAGACCGTAGAGCGTGAAGGCGAAAGAGGCTTCAGCAGGCGTGAAGCCCAGCGCCTTAATATAGTGCGACAGGAATGCCAGCTCGAAACCATCGCCCGTCATAAAGACCGCGATAGCGATATACCCCCAGACCAGACTCAGGGGTAATCCCAGCCATTGTTTGTTATTTAACGACATATTGACCTCGTTTTTAGGGTACAGGGAACCGCTCCGGCAGCATCACCGGAGGGTCTTTGCCACAGAATTATGGGTTTCGGTAGTTCAGGTCGTTTTGGTAAAGCGCGTTAAACTGCTGGTAACGCGTCATCAGCGCACGGTGGCGCGCCGGATCGCTGCGCCAGGTTTTATAGACTTCAGGTTTTTCGCACACGGAAGCCAGCGGCTTACCGGCTGCGAGACAGGCCAGCCGTGCAGCCCCCAGCGCACCGCCGGTTTCGCCGCCCTTATGCGTCACCACCGGCATCGCCAGAATATCGGCCAGCAGCTGGGCCCAGAAGGGGCTCCGCGCCCCGCCGCCGACGAGGGAGCACTGTTCAATCTGCGTGCCGCTCTCCTGCAACACGCGAAGGCCATCGGCAATACCGAAGCTGACGCCTTCCAGCACCGCATACCCCATCAGCGCACGCTGGCTGGAGTGCGTTAGCCCCCAGAACATGCCCCGTGCACAGGGATCGTTATGCGGCGTACGTTCCCCGGAAAGGTAGGGCAGGAACATCGGCGCGCTCGCTTTCTCCGCATCGCTTAGCTGGGCGATCTCCTCAAGCAATGCCAGCTCCGTGACGCCCACCAGACGGCAAAACCACTGTAGACAACTGGCGGCGCTTAACATCACGCTCATCTGATGCCACAGGTTTGGCAGCACGTGACAGAACGCGTGCACGGCAGACTGGGGCGCCGGACGGTAGGCATCCGTGACCACAAACAGCACGCCGGAGGTTCCCAGCGAAATAAACGCATCGCCCGGCGAAACGGCCCCAACCCCTATCGCGCTGACGGCGTTATCTCCCCCGCCGCCGGCAACGATAACCGAGGGGTTCAGACCCCACCGCTGCGCTACCGCAGGTTCGAGTAGCGCCGAGACCTCACACCCTTCCACCAGCGCAGGCATGGCGGCACGCGACAGCCCACATTTTTCCAGCAGTGCATCCGACCAGTCTCGTTTTCCCACATCCAGCCACAGCGTCCCTGCCGAGTCCGACATATCAGAGATTTTTTTTCCGGTCATTTTGAAGCGCAGATAATCCTTCGGCAGCAGCACGGTGGCGAGACGGCTGAAGTTCTGCGGCTCATGACGGCGCACCCAGAGCAGCTTTGGTGCCGTAAACCCCGGCATTGCCAGGTTCCCCGCCACCTGGTGCAGCTCGGGCGCCATCTCTTCCAGCTCTGCGCACTCCTGCGCGCAGCGGGTGTCATTCCACAGGATGGCCGGACGCAGGGGTTCACCCGCGGCATCCAGCAGTACCGCACCGTGCATCTGTCCGGAAAGGCCAATGGCTTTTATCGCCTGCCAGTGGTGGCCGCACTTCTCCCGGAGGGTGGCAATCAGGTATTCGGTTGCCTCCCACCAGGCTTCCGGCGATTGTTCAGACCAGTGCGGCTTCGGACGCTGTATCGTCAGCGGCGCGCTATGGGTGGCGACAACGCCGTTGTTTTCGTCAATGACCAGCGCCTTTACTTCTGATGTGCCAAGATCGATGCCCAGATACATACCCACCTCTCACTTAATCAGCGCGTAGACGTCAGCGATTTTTTCACGCAGAAGCGCGGCAAAATCTTCCCGGCCGGTCAGATCGCCAAACAGGGCGGTATCGCTGGCATATCGGGCTATCGGATCGTCCGATTCGAACATCGCATGTACCGCAGAGGCGTTGAGGATACCGTCCTGGTATTCATATGGCAGCTTGCCGTGATGCCACTGCTCCATATAGACGTAGAACAGCGCAGGCAGCATAGCGGTAGCGTCAGGACGTACGCCGCGCTGGTAACATTCACGCAGCGTTGGGGCGATCATCGCCGGGATCTTCGAGAACCCGTCGGCCGCGACGCGCTGGTTGGTGTCCTGAATCCAGGGGTTGGTAAAACGCTTAAGCACCACGTCGCGGTAGGCTGGCAGATCGATGCCATTATCTCCCAGGCAGGGAATGACATCTTCCGTCACGTAGCGGTCGGCAATCTTGTAGATAAATTCTGTCAGCGTGCTTTCATGGATATACTGCTGCCCGACCAGAGTACCCGCCCAGGCGATACAGCTATGGGAGGCATTGAGGATGCGGATCTTCGCCTCTTCATAAGGGATGACGGATCCCACCAGCTCCACGCCCACCGTTTCCAGCGCGGGACGAACGTCGCGGAAATTGTCTTCAACCACCCACTGAATAAAGCGTTCCCCCATAACCGGGGCGTTATCGTCTATGCCCGTCCGGGCCTTAATGCGCGCCGGGAGATCGGCCGCCGGACGCGGTGTGATGCGATCCACCATGGTATTCGGACAGGTCGCATTAGCGCTCAGCCATTCGATGACCCTCTGTTTGCCGCTGAGGGTTAAGAATTCAATCAACCCGTCGTGGAAGCGCTCGCCGTTATGCCGCACGTTGTCACAGTTAAGCAAGGTTACCGGACCCGCTCCGTTCGCCATACGCGCTTCGAGGATGCGGGCAATTGTCCCGTAGATGGTTTTACAGCCGCCCTTAATATCGCTCGCCAGATCGGCATTGGCCACATCCAGCCTGTGGCTGGTATCCAGATAGTAGCCCCCCTCCGTCACGGTAAACGCGATGACCCGAGTCTGCGGGTTCGCCCCTTCGGCAATCAGCGGCTGCAAATCCGCCTGCCACGGGATCAGCGTCTGAATCGAGGCGATCTCTTCATAGTCTCTCTCGCCTTCCGGGCTGACGGTCTCCAGTACATATCGCCCCTTCTGCGCGGCCAGCGCCTGCACCACATGTTCAGCATCGTTGCGTATGTTGCCCGCAGCGATGTGCCAGCGCGTATCGCCGCCGGCAATCAGGCGGTGCAGATACCACGCCTGATGCGCACGATGAAAAGACCCCAGCCCAATATGTAGCCATGTGTATTTCTCGGTCATTGTTCTGTTCTCCAGTGAGGTTATGGCTGAACTGTAGATGATCATTTGATTAAAATAAGAGCTACAGATCACAAAAGAACAAATGACCATTCAAATAACAAATGACCAATAAAGAGCAAACCGCTTGCCTCAGCGCGGAGCACCCGCCAGAATGACAGACAATTGTTGTGGGTGTTGACCGCCCTCAACCCCACTCTTGAGGCAGGGAAACGTGAGCAAAGAAGATGACATCAGGCTCGATCAAAAAGTGCGGGCGGCATGGATGTATTACATCGCCGGGCTTAATCAAAGCGAAATTGCCAGCCAGCTCGGCACATCAAGACCGGTGGTGCAGCGGCTGATTGCCGCCGCGAAAGAGGAAGGCATTGTCTCGATTGGGCTTCATCACCCTGTCGCTAACTGCCTCGATTATGCGCAACTTCTCGCGGAAAAATATCACCTGACCCACTGCAACATTGTGCCCGTCTACCGCAATGAAAGCGCGCTGGATAGCGTGACGTTTGGCTGTTATCAGCTGATGGCCCGCTACCTGCAAGGTGATAAACCCACGGTTGTCGGAATTGGCTCCGGACTGACGCTAAAAAAAACCATCAAGCGTATCGATTTTGACAGCCACAACACCCGCTGTGTCGCCCTGATCAGCGCCATGAACGAGCACGGGCAATGTAACTATTACGATGATGTGCCGTTGCTGCTGGCGCGTAAAATTCAGGGAAAATATTACCAGTGGCCGGCGCCGCGCTATGCTCAGTCCAGCGAGGAGCATGAGATGTGGTGCTCAAACCGCCTGTTCCGTAACGTCTGCGCCGTGGCGGATGCGGCCGATGTGATTTTTGTCGGCATCGGGGCGCTGGGCAAGCAGAGCCCTATCTTCAAAGACGGGTTTATCGATGAGGCACAGCTGGAAGAGTTGACCCAGCGCGGTGGCGTTGGCGAAATACTCGGACGCTTTATCGATGCCGACGGCAACGTCATCGACAGCCAGATTAATCGCTTTATTACCAGCTACGATATTCGCCAGAGCCAGTGTCCACGTATTGCGGCCGCCTGCGGCGAGGATAAACGCCCGGCGATCCTTGCCGCCCTCAAAGGCGGCTGGGTAAACGGTCTGGTGACGGATGAACAGACCGCGCGCTGGCTGCTGACGCGTCAGGGCTAGGCCGTGACACTCTGGCTGCCAATCAGTTCCGGTGGGATCTCAATACGCCTGACCGAGGTATCACCGGAATCGAGAATTTCAAATACCTTCTCCAGCATCGCCGGGACGTCCTGGCGCACCATGTCGATATCATGTCCCAGCAGAGAGACAAATGGGTCCCAGTCAAAACAACCCATCGGCGGCTGATTTTGGCCGGTCTGCCCGTATTGGGCCAGCCAACGTACCACCCCCTCCAGCGAAATGGTCGAATTGACAAACAGCCCCTTTAGCGCCGTCGATGGCGACGGGAAGGTGGCTCTGAGCTGCTCCTCCACGCGCGATGACGAGTACCCGGTGACCAGCAGCTGCTGTTCCGGAACGGTCAGCCCATGGGCCTGATGGGCATCAAGGAACCCGCGCAGGCGCTCTGCGGTGTTGTTATCACTCCGGCGTCCGCCCACGAAGGTCAGCGGAGCCAGCAAACCAAACCGTTTAAAGCTGCTGGCGAGGATCCGCTCTGTCAGCATCTTCGCGCCGCCGTAGTTATCCGAAATGATAGAGGGCGCCAGGGTACCCGGCAGATCAAGATTTAGCGTAGGTACGCCCGCCTGATGACAGAGTTCAGCAATTTTGTCCGGGTGTGTCGCCCCCGTGGCAATGACCCAGTCAACCTGCCAGGAGAGCATGGCACGGGCGGCATCCAGCTCGAGTTCCGGCTGTCGGCGTGTGCAGGTAATAATCGGCAACAGCCCTCTGGCACGCGCCATCTCTTCGAATTTTTCCGCTATAGAGCCGAAATAGCGGTTGTCATATTTCGGCACAATCATGCCGATAACGTTCGATTTCTTGCTGCGCAGCAGGCTTGCCTGACGGTTAACCGCGTAGCCCTGCTCTTGTGCAATGCGGGTTACCTTCTCTGCCAGGCTGGCGCTGATGCGGCGTTTCTTCCAGTTGCCATTCAAAATAGCACTCACCGCGCTGGCAGAAACGCCGGTGAGTTCCGCCAGATCGTAAATGGTCGTTTTCTTCGTTTTCTCAACGCGCGTCACAAAATCGCCTCTTCATTTTGAATGTCTCTTGCTGGAGAAATAAGCAAGTGCTAGATCTGCTTCATCGATTGAGCAGTTTGCTTCACGCGTCAGTCAGAACCCCCGTTCTTCACGCGAAAGCAGACACACCCTAAAAATCATCTCTGCATAAAGGATTATAAAATGAATCACTCTGTCCCCTCCATGAATAGTTCCCTTCAGGGCAAAGTCGCTGCTATCACTGGCGCCGCCTCAGGTATTGGCCTGGAGTGTGCAAAAACGCTGCTCGGCGCTGGCGCTAAGGTGGTGTTAATCGACCGGGAAGGCGAAAAGCTTCAGCGCCTTGTCGCCGAGCTGGGCGAGAACGCGTTTGCCCTGCAAATCGATCTGTTCAAACCCGAGCAAGTCGACGCGATGCTGAGCGACATTGTCGGCCTCGCCGGCGGCCTGGATATTTTTCACGCCAATGCAGGCGCCTACATCGGCGGGCCGGTTGCTGAAGGCGACCCGGACGTCTGGGATCGCGTACTGAACCTGAATATCAACGCCGCCTTCCGCTGCGTTCGCGCCGTACTGCCGCATATGATTGCGCAGAAGTCAGGCGATATTATCTTCACCAGCTCCATTGCGGGCGTGGTGCCGGTTATCTGGGAGCCGATCTACACCGCGTCCAAATTTGCCGTTCAGGCGTTCGTGCATACCACCCGTCGTCAGGTTGCGGAACATGGCGTACGCGTCGGAGCCGTTCTGCCTGGGCCGGTAGTGACGGCTCTGCTCGACGACTGGCCGCAGGCCAAAATGGATGAAGCGCTGGCAAACGGCAGCCTGATGCAGCCGATTGAAGTCGCAGAATCGGTGTTGTTCATGGTGACCCGTTCGAAGAACGTTACCGTCCGGGATCTGGTGATTCTGCCTAACAGCGTCGATCTTTAAGGGCCGCAAGGATGAAGAGTACACCTGAAACCGTTATCGGCGTAGACGTCGGCTCCGGCAGCGTCCGCGCGGGCATTTTCGATCTCAGCGGCAGGCTGCTTTCCCACGCGACGCAGAAAATTGCCACCGTGCACCGCAGCGGAAGCCGCGTGGAGCAGTCCAGCGCCGAGATCTGGCAGGCCGTTTGCCGCTGCATCCGCGAGGCGCTGGCGCGCTCCGGGACGACTCCGCAGAGCGTTGCCGGCATCGGGTTTGACGCCACCTGCTCGCTGGTGGTGTTGGACAACAATGGCGAACCGCTGGCGGTCAGCCCTGACGGTGAAGCGGAAAACAATATCATCGTCTGGATGGATCACCGTGCGACAGACCAGGCGGAGCGCATCAACGCCACCCATCATCCGGTGCTGGACTATGTTGGCGGAAAAATATCGCCCGAAATGGAGACGCCCAAGCTGCTGTGGCTGAAAGAAAACCATCGTGAGGTCTACGATCGCGCCTGGCAATTTTTCGATTTGGCCGATTTCCTGACCTGGCGCGCGACGGGCGATGTCACCCGTTCCATCTGTACCGTAACCTGTAAATGGACGTGGCTGGCCCATGAGAATCGCTGGGACCCGGACTATTTCCGCACCGTTGGCCTGGACGAGCTGGCCGGAGAAGATTTTGTCCGCATAGGGCAGCATATTGCCGCCCCCGGCACCCCTTGCGGCGAGGGCTTAACGGAGCAGGCCGCGCGTGAGATGGGCTTGCTGCCAGGCACGCCGGTGGCGGTAGGGTTAATTGATGCCCACGCTGGTGGCATCGGGACGTTGGGCGTTGGCGGCGGCGCGCTGAACAATCTCGCGTATGTTTTTGGCACCTCATCGTGCACCATGACCAGCGCCGAGAGCGCCGTTTTTGTGCCCGGCGTCTGGGGGCCTTATTTTAGCGCGATGGTACCTGGACTGTGGCTGATTGAGGGCGGACAAAGCGCCGCGGGTGCCGCTATCGATCGGTTATTAAGTTTCCATCCTGCCGCACCGCAAGCGCGCCAGCTGGCACAGGAGTCAGACCTGCCGCTGCCGGTTTACCTGGCGGACCGGCTTTTACAGACCTTCGCCACCGCCTCAGAGGCGGTGAACCTGGCAGCAGGACTGCACGTGGTACCCGAATTTCTGGGTAACCGCGCGCCCTTTGCCGATCCCCATGCGCGGGCCACGATCTGCGGGCTGGGCATGGAGAACGATATCAATAACCTGATGGCACTGTATGTGGCCGGTCTGTGTGGTATCGGTTACGGTTTGCGACAAATCATTGACGCCCAGCGTGAATGCGGCGTACAGACCGAAAATATCGTTATCAGCGGCGGCGCGGGCCAGCACCCTTTCGTCCGCCAGCTGCTGGCAGATACCTGCGGGCTGCCGGTGTTAGCGACCCAATGCAGCGAACCGGTATTACTGGGTTCGGCCATTCTCGGGGCGGTGGCGGGAAATATAGCGCCTTCAGTGACCGATGCCATGAAACAATTTACCCACGTGGATAAATATTTCTATCCGCAAGCGAACTTTCAGTCCCTTCATCTGCGTCGATACGAGGCTTATAAGCAGTTACAACAGACTGCGACAGTAATCAGAGAATAAATACACGTCAGTATATTTAGAGAAAAAGACAATAAGAAAACTCACGCCGGAATATTTCCGGTGTGGGCTTACCTGTACGCTACAAACGAGGTCAATATGTCCGAAATAAATAAACAGTGGCTGGGATTGCCGCTGAACCTGCTATGGGGATATCTGGCGATCGCGGTCTTTATGACGGGTGACGGTTTCGAGCTGGCATTCCTGTCGCACTATATTAAATCACTGGGCTTCACGCCTGCTGAAGCCTCTTTCGCCTTCACGCTTTACGGTCTCGCGGCGGCGCTCTCCGCGTGGATCTCCGGCGTGGTGGCTGAAATCATCACCCCGCAAAAAACCATGCTGATTGGCTTCGTCCTGTGGTGCGTTTTCCACGTCCTGTTTCTCGTTTTTGGTCTGGGTCAGGCAAATTACGCATTAATTCTGCTGTTCTATGGGATCCGCGGTCTGGCCTACCCGTTATTTTTGTACGCCTTCATCGTGGTCATTATTCATAATGTGCGTAGCGATAAATCCAGCTCGGCGCTGGGCTGGTACTGGGCGGTTTATTCCGTAGGTATTGGCGTGGCGGGCAGTTATATTCCGAGCTTTACCATTCCGCACATCGGGGAAATGGGCACCCTGTGGCTGGCACTGGCGTTTTGTCTGGCGGGGGGAGTCATCGCCATGGTATCCCTGCGCAGCGTCAAAACCCCAACGCACATGCATAATCTCTCCACCCGGGAAAAATTCGCCGAGCTGGGCCGTGCAGCGACGCTGCTCTACACCAACCGCAGTATTCTGCTCTCCAGCATGGTGCGTATCATCAATACCCTCTCCCTGTTCGGGTTTGCCGTCATCATGCCGATGATGTTTGTTGACGAACTGGGCTTCACCACCTCCGAGTGGCTTCAGGTCTGGGCGGTATTCTTCTTCACCACCATCTTCTCGAACGTCTTCTGGGGCGTGGTGGCGGAAAAAATGGGCTGGATGCGGGTGGTGCGCTGGTTTGGCTGTATCGGGATGGCGCTCTCGAGCCTGGCGTTTTACTACATTCCGCAGCACTTCGGGCATAACTTTGCCATGGCGCTGGTCCCGGCCATCGCGCTGGGGATTTTTGTGGCGGCCTTCGTACCGATGGCGGCGGTGTTCCCGGCGCTGGAGCCGCGGCACAAGGGGGCGGCGATTTCGGTGTATAACCTGTCAGCCGGTCTGTCTAACTTCCTTGCGCCGGCGATTGCCGTGGTGCTGCTGCCCTGGTTCAGCACGCTCGGCGTGGTCATCGCCTATACGGTGCTTTATCTGCTGGCTTTTGTTCTGTGTGCCTTTATCCGCGTCACGCAGCCGGGCTTAGAAAAAGCAAATAGCAGCAAGAGAGGGATGGCGGGTCTGCTGAATACTCCTCATCCTGAAACGCTGAAGGAGTAAGCGAGAGAACTTTCCTGCCGGGTCACGCTTATCCCGGCAGGAAGATGCGTGCGATTAGGCAATCGTCACTTTATTGTCCAGATAGACATCCTGAACCGCATTAATCAGCTTCACGCCGTCGGCCATGGATTTTTTAAACGCTTTGCGGCCCAGGATCAGCCCCATTCCGCCGGCGCGTTTGTTAATCACCGCCGTGCGCACCGCGTCGGTCAGATCGGTTTCACCACCTGCTGCACCGCCGGAGTTAATCAGCCCGGCGCGGCCCATGTAGCAGTTAGCCAGCTGGTAGCGCACCAGATCGATAGGGTTGTCGCTGGTCAGCTTGCTGTAGACGCGGTCGTCGGTATAGCCAAAGTTCACCGCTTTATACCCGCCGTTATTCTCGGCCATTTTCTGTTTCACGATGTCCGCGCCGATGGTTGCCGCCAGGTGATTTGCCTGACCGGTCAGATCCGCTGATACGTGGTAATCCACGCCGTCTTTCTTAAACGCGTTGTTACGCAGATAGGCCCACAATACGGTCACCATCCCCAGCTCGTGCGCGCGCTCAAACGCGGCAGAGATCTCTTCTATCTGCCGACGCGACTGCTCAGAGCCAAAATAGATAGTCGCCCCGACCGCTACCGCACCCATGTTGAAGGCCTGTTCGACGCTGGCGTACAGTGTCTGGTCGTATTCGGTTGGGTAGCTCAGGGTTTCGTTGTGATTCAGCTTGACGAGGAATGGAATGCGGTGAGCATAGCGGCGGGAAACGGAGGCCAGCACGCCATACGTCGATGCCACACAGTTACAGCCCGCTTCAATCGCCAGCTCGACAATGTTTTTCGGGTCAAAGTAGAGCGGGTTAGCAGCAAACGACGCTCCCGCCGAGTGCTCTACGCCCTGATCAACGGGCAGAATGGAGAGATAGCCGGTCCCGCCCAGACGACCGGTATTGTAAAGCGTCTGCATGTTTCGCAGTACGGCAGGCGGACGGTTGTTGTCGACCATGACGCGGTCTACGTAATCATGGCCAGGCAGATAAAGCTGGTCGGCTGGAATGGTCATACAACGATGCTGTAAAAGGCTGTCGGCGTCTTTGCCAAGCAGTTGCGCAATATCAGTCATAGTGATGCTCCCGTAAGTCCGACATGATGTCGGAGCGTGTGATCCAAGCCCACGTTTTTGCAGGCAGACTAAGCCTGGTACCGACTTAACCTATTTTCCACCATTTGCAACTTTTTTAAGCACAATCTGCTGGCTCGTTTCGTGTACAACATTTTTGTTACACTGATCAAACAATCGCCTTAAAGGTATTTAAAAGGTATTATCACATGGTATGTTACATGCGTACCTCTGACATGCAGGATTAAAAAATGAAAACGAAAGTCCAACTGTCATTCATGATGTTCGTTGAATGGTTTATCTGGGGCGCATGGTTTGTGCCGCTGTGGCTGTGGCTGAGTAAGAGCGGGTTTACCGCCGGGGAAATTGGCTGGTCGTACGCCTGTACCGCGATTGCCGCGATCCTCTCTCCCATCCTTGTCGGCTCGCTGACGGACCGTTTCTTCGCCGCCCAGAAAGTGCTGGCCGTGCTGATGTTCGCTGGCGCGATTCTGATGTATTTCGCAGCACAGCAAACCCAGTTCAGCACCTTCTTCCCGCTGCTGCTGGCCTACTCCCTGACCTATATGCCGACCATCGCGCTGACCAACAGTATCGCCTTCGCGAACGTCGATGACGTGGAGGCTGATTTCCCGCGCATTCGCGTGATGGGCACCATCGGCTGGATTGCCTCCGGCCTGGCGTGCGGCTTCCTGCCGCAGATGATGGGCTATAGCGACATCTCTGACACCAATATCCCGCTGCTGATGACCGCTGCCAGCTCCCTTCTGCTTGGCGTCTTCGCGCTGTTCCTGCCGAATACCCCGCCGAAGAGTACCGGCAAGCTGGATTTCAAAGTGATGCTGGGGCTGGATGCGCTGATCCTGCTGCGCGATAAAAACTTCCTGGTGTTCTTCTTCTGCTCGTTCCTGTTCGCCATGCCGCTGGCCTTCTACTATATCTTTGCCAACGGCTATCTCACCGAAGTGGGGATGAAAAACGCCACCGGCTGGATGACCCTCGGCCAGTTCTCTGAAATCTTCTTCATGCTCGCTCTGCCATTCTTTACCAAACGCTTTGGTATTAAGAAGGTCTTGCTGCTGGGCCTGATCACCGCCGCCATTCGCTACGGTTTCTTTGTTTACGGCGGCGCCGAGCAATACTTCACCTACGCCCTGCTGTTCCTCGGCATTCTGCTGCACGGCGTAAGCTATGACTTCTATTACGTCACCGCGTACATCTACGTGGATAAAAAAGCGCCCGTGCACATGCGCAACGCGGCGCAGGGCTTGATCACGCTGTGCTGTCAGGGCTTTGGTAGCCTGCTGGGTTACCGTCTCGGCGGCGTGATGATGGAAAAAATGTTCGCATATAAAGAGCCGGTGAATGGGCTGACCTTCAACTGGGCCGGAATGTGGACGTTTGGTGCAATCATGATTGTGGTGATTGCCGTGCTGTTTATGCTGTTTTTCCGCGAATCGGATAAAGAGATCACCGCAATTGAGGTGGTTGATGGCGATACCGCGCTGACACGAGGGGAAGTTAAATGAAACAAGACCGTATTCTCGGTGCTCTTTACGGGCAGGCGTTAGGGGATGCGATGGGGATGCCGTCGGAGCTGTGGCCGCGCAAGCGGGTGAAAGCGCACTTCGGCTGGATCGACCGTTTCTTACCCGGCCCGGCTGAGAATAATGCCGCCTGTTACTTTAAGCAGGCCGAATTTACGGATGATACGTCGATGGCGCTGTGCCTGGCCGACGCGATTATCGAATGCGACGGGGAAATTAACCCTGACGTTATCGGTAAGCATATTCTGGACTGGGCGCTGGATTTTGACGCGTTCAATAAGAATGTGCTCGGCCCGACCTCCAAAATTGCCCTGAACGCCATCCGTGACGGCAAGCCGGTGAGCCAGCTGGAAAACAACGGCGTCACCAACGGGGCGGCGATGCGCGCCTCCCCGCTGGGATGCCTCCTGCCAGCCACGCGTCTGGCGCACTTCGTGGAACAGGTTGCGTTAGCCTCCAGCCCGACCCATAAATCGGATCTCGCCATCGCCGGTGCGGTGGTGATCGCCTGGGCGGTTTCACGCGCTATCGACGGCGAACGCTGGCATCACATCGCCGATGCCCTGCCGGGTATTGCCCGTGCGGCGCAGGAGGCGAACACGACCACCTTCAGCGCATCGCTTTCCGCTCGTATTGAGCTGGCCCTGAAAACCGTGCGCGAAGCCAACGGTACCGAGTCCGCCAGCGAGCAGATCTATCAGCTTATTGGCGCGGGCACGAGCACCCTTGAGTCCGTTCCGGCGGCGATTGCGATGGTCGAACTCGCGGGTACCGATCCGAACCGCTGCGCGGTGTTATGCGCCAACCTGGGCGGTGATACTGACACTATCGGCGCGATGGCAACGGCCATCTGCGGCGCGCTGCACGGTGTACAGGCCATTGATCCGGCACTCAAAAACGAACTTGATGCCGTAAACCGGCTCGATTTCGGCCACTACTGCGAAAAACTGCTGCACTTCCGGGAGCAAAGGGAGGGCGTATGAGTGCTTTTGCCCGCCGTCTCGAAACCCTTCACGCCACGCGCCCCGTAACGGTACTCGGCGCGGCGGTTATCGACGTGATTGCCGACGCCTACGCCCTGCCCTGGCGCGGGTGTGATATCGAGCTGAAGCAACAGGGAGTGAATATTGGCGGCTGCGCGCTGAATATCGCCATCGCCCTGAAGCGGCTCGGCATTGCTGCGCAAAACGCCCTTCCCGTCGGCCACGGCGTGTGGGCCGATATTATCCGTAACGCCATGGCGAAGCAGGATCTTCACAGCGCCGTGGAAGCGGAAACGGGCGATAACGGCTGGTGCCTGGCGCTGGTGGAGCCTGACGGTGAACGGACCTTTATGTCGTTTAGCGGCGTGGAGAACCAGTGGCAGCAGCGCTGGCTGGACGGGTTAAGCGTGCCGGCAGGGAGCCTGATCTCTTTGTCCGGCTACCAGCTGGCGTCCCCCAGCGGTGAGCTGCTGACGGCCTGGCTGGAAAGTCTTCAGGATGCGACGCTCTTTATCGATTTCGGTCCGCGCATCGCGGATATTCCCGACCCGCTGATGGCGCGGATCATGGCCTGCAAACCAATCGTCTCGCTCAATCGTCAGGAGGCGGAACTTGCCGCCGAATGGCTTGGCGTAAACGTGGAAGAGCTCGGCACACGGTGGCAGCAGAGGTTTGGCGCTGCGCTGATCGTACGCCATGATAAAGACGGGGCAGTCTGGTACGACGGTGACGCTTCCGGACACGTTCCGGCGTTTCCTGCTACCGTGGTCGATACCATCGGCGCGGGTGACAGCCATGCGGGAGGTACCCTTGCCGGGCTGGCCGCGGGATGGTCACTGCCAGAGGCGGTGCAGCTTGGCAATGCCGTAGCCGCCTGGGTAGTCAGCCATCGCGGTGGCGACTGCGCCCCCACGCGCGAGGTCCTACTCCTCGCACACAAAGACGTATAGGTCGCTGCGGCAGTAGCTGATGCTGTACTCAATTGGCCGGTGCTGTTGATCGAGCGCGACTTGCTTGATCACCAGCACCGGTATCTTATCGTCCATCTTGATATGCGCCTGAAACTCGCTGTCCGGCATCCGGGCGCTGACGCGGGAACGGGTGCGCTGCGGAAAGATATTCTGGCTGCGGAAGTAATCGTAAAGCGAGACGCCGATGTCGTCCGGATTGGGGATTAACCCTACCGGTACCCAGGACTCCTCTATTGATACCGCATCGTCATCCACGTAGCGGATGCGCTTAAGCAGAAATACATCGCTGTCCGGCGCAAGGGAAAGGTGGCGGGCGATCTCTTCCGGGCACTTCACGACGCGTTTATTAACCCACAGCGTGTTGGGCGTTTTGCCCCGCAGCACCACCTGCTGAGAAAACCCGCGCGCCTCTTTTAGCGAATATTCAAAGATATTGTTGATTTGCGTACCGTATCCACGCGCGCGGGTGACGACGCCGGCCTCTTCCAGCGCCTGCATCGCTTTACGCACCGTAATGCGCGACACACCGGCCAGCTGGCTCAGATCGCGCTCGCCCGGCAAAATATTACCGTGCGCGAGCACGCCGCTGCGTACCGCGTTTTTAACCGTTTCGGCAAATTTCAGGTACAACGGCGTGTTGTCCGGTGCGGCAATTCGTTCCTTGAGTTGAGCAATTAACCGGGTATGCGCTTGTTCCATCTCTGTTTTTCTCTGGCATAAGGTTTTATGCCAGTATACGGCTTACCACCATGCATGAAAATGGTGAACCGGCCCAATACCGTGACCCACTTCCAGAGAATCGGCTTTTGCCAGCGCGCACGAGAGCCAGATCTTCGCCTCCTGCACCGTATCCGGCCAGTTCGCGTTTCGGGGACGCAGCGCCGCCAGCGCCGCCGAGAGCGTACATCCCGTGCCGTG
The DNA here is from genome assembly GCF_001037805.1 of Enterobacter sp. BIDMC93. NCBI lineage: Bacteria > Pseudomonadati > Pseudomonadota > Gammaproteobacteria > Enterobacterales > Enterobacteriaceae > Enterobacter > Enterobacter sp. BIDMC93. The sequence goes on along the minus strand of NZ_KQ089962.1, from coordinate 2,098,013 downwards.
GGTGTTTTTGGTCTGTACCCGCGGGGCGGTGAAACGTTGCGCGCCATCGCGGGTGAAGAGCCAGTCCGGGCTTTCTGCATCATCAAGATGACCGCCTTTCATCAGCACCGCGCTGCATCCCATCGCCAGCAGCGCATTGCCCTGCTCTTTCATCTCACGTTCGTTTTGCGCGTGTGACGCACCCAGCAGCGCGGCGGCTTCAGGGAGGTTTGGCGTGATCAGCGCCACCTGCGGCAGCAGCTTTTTACGCAGGGTGTCGACGGCAGAGGCGGAGAGCAACGGATCGCCGCTTTTGGCCAGCATCACGGTATCGAGCACCACGTTTTTTATCTGATAACGTTTGAGACGTTCAGCGACCGCTTCAACAATGTCCGCCTCTGCAAGCATGCCGATTTTGGTGGTGTCGATGCGTACATCGCTGAATACCGAATCCAGCTGTGCGGCGACAAAATCCGGCTCAATACGATATACCGACTGTACACCGCGCGTGTTTTGCGCCACCAGCGCGGTGATAACCGAGCATCCGTAAGCGCCGAGCGCAGAGAAGGTTTTCAGGTCTGCCTGGATCCCCGCTCCGCCGCTGGGATCGGTTCCCGCAATAGTCAAGGCATTAATGCGTGTCATACCAGCTCCTCCAGCGCGTAAAGCGCATCCAGAAACGCCGGGGCAAAGCTGCCGGGGCCCCGGCTGTGAGTCAGTGCAGCTGACCCTGCGCGCTTCATAAAGCCGCAGGCTGCCGTCGCATTATCAAGCCTGTCGCCAGGCAGCGAACAGCAGGCGGCGACGACCGCCGAGAGCGCACAGCCTGTTCCCACCACGCGGGTCATCAGCGGGTCGCCGCCCGCGACCGTACGGGTTCGCTGACCATCAGTGATGTGATCCACTTCTCCTGTGACGACCACAACGGCGTGGGTCTGGCGGGCGAGCGTCTGCGCAGCGGTCAACGCGCTCGCCGCCGTATCGGTGGAATCAACCCCGCGCCCGCCCGCACTCATTCCGGCAAGGGCGAGGATTTCGGAGGCGTTTCCACGAATGGCCGCAGGTTTAAGGGACAATATTTGCTGGCAAAATCGGGTGCGGTACGCCAGCGCGCCAACCGCAACCGGATCCAGAACCCAGGGCGTACCCGCGGCTACCGCGCTCTCAATGGCCCGACGCATCGACTGGGCGCGCGGCGCGGTGAGTGTACCCACGTTGATGAGCAGAGCATCGGCAAGCGCGGCAAACTGTTCCGCTTCCTCGGCTTCGATCACCATTGCCGGGGAAGCACCCAGCGCGAGCAAAACGTTGGCGGTGAAGGTCTGCACGACATCGTTGGTCATACAGTGCGTGAGCGGGGAACGGGTTCGGAATTGATGTAAAACGTGTGAGTCTAGCAGGTCAGGCTGCATGATTTCGCTCCTGCCGTGCGTGAAGAAGCGATGACCGGGTAGGCATCTGACTTCCCTACGCTGGCATTATCCAGATCAGGTAATACGGGTATTTCTCAGCCTTCACAAAGAAGGGCACCCCGAGTCAAATTACTTATAAAACAGCTACTTACGAAATAGCAATTCGTAGTCATGTAGTGTAACCGGGGGGTAACCCGGGTGCAAGGGGTTTTGGGCTGTCCGTTAATCCCCTGTAACGAACAAAAAACGACAAGATATTAACTACCCTCTATATGTATACATTATTGTTCAGTTAATTATCCCGCCAGATTTGTTAAGAACACATGAAAAATATTATTTACTCACTGTGCTGAGAAATATTATTTTTATCCATAATGACGCACCGGGAGTGCTTTTATAAGACAGCCCACCTTCTTTCGTATGAAATAAACCCACATATTAATGTAAACATTTATTTTGCAGAATTTTATCTCTGTCAAACACTTAATTTAACTCTCTCATTTACCACCTCATTTTCACCTTAATGTTTACATTAATAACAACCGCAAAATGACTTTTACGCCGTCGGAACTATTCATAATATTTATGACTTAGATCAACATCATTGGTTTGCGTTTAATTGATAGTTTACTCGCGTTACTAAATAAGATTTAGACAACGTTCACCCGTTTTTTAAATCCACAAAACAAAGCGATTCAGCTTCAGTATTTTTCGACAATTAATGATGTGAGCTTTTCAAATGAAATCTATGAATAAAACCTTTATTGCTATTTTTGTAATGGGCGTTGTCTTAGCGGGTACAATGAGCCAGGCTGAAGCCGCGAATACGGTTTGGGACGATCAGCAAATCACTAATATTGTAAATGACCATCAGGATCAGATTGCACAAAACAACGCTGATAGCATTAACCGCGATATCGCAACGGATAACCGCTTAACGCAGGTTAATGACGACCTTCAGTCCACAAAATTAGGCGTGTTAGTCGTGGATAAAATGGCTAACGACGCACATCAGAAAGCGTTGCTTGCCGGCGCGCTTGCCGATACCGCCAGTCTGAAAAGTGAGACGGCCCTACAGGGTGTGGCGACTAACGGCGCAGCCATTATCAACCTTCAACACGTCGATAATATTCAGGATAGCCGCCTTACTGCTCTAGAAAATGCACCTAAACCCATCAACGGTACAGATGGAGCGAAAGGTGATAAAGGGGAGACCGGTGCGACTGGCGCAAAGGGCGATAAAGGGGATACCGGCGCGACTGGCGCAAAGGGTGAAAAAGGGGATATCGGTGCAACCGGCGCGAAGGGTGAAAAAGGCGATGCTGGCGCGACAGGCATGAAAGGTGATAAGGGTGATAAGGGTGATAAGGGTGATAAGGGTGATACTGGCGCACAAGGCATTGCGGGAAGAAACGGTCGCGACGGTGTAGACGGTCATAACGGTAAAGATGGTGTGACAACCACCGTGACACAACGACAGCTGGATACGGCTACCCAGGCGAAGGTCGCTAAAAATAGCCTGGCTGTTACTGCCGCCACGCAGGATCTGCAAGCCACCAGGCAGACATTACAGGCAATGAATACTACCACCAGCCAGCAATTTAAATCTCTGCGTGATGAAGTGGACAATAATAAGAAGCAGGCCAATGCCGGTATTTCAGGGGCGATGGCGATGGCGGGTTTGCCACAAGTGCAAACCAATCAGCGCGTCATGTTCTCTGCTGGCGGCGCGACTTACAACGGCGAGAGCGCGCTTGCTGTCGGTGCGTCCGTTAACTTTAATTCCCATGTCATCGCGAAAGTGAGCTTCTCAGATGATACCGCGAATAATATGGGCGCTTCGGTTGGGATTGGAATGGGCTTTTAACGCGTAAAATAATCATCGGGAAAAATAGAATGCCTCATTTTAGTGGATGGGCATTTTGTTAATACAAAAAGATGTCTAAATATATTTTTATTTCGGTAGCCCTTTATCTGATGCTGATTTCGGTCGGGATCTGGATCGGCGTGATGTATGTCTCCTGGTATTTGTGTCGTTTTTAAGGCGGTAAAATGAAAAAAGTAATGATGTTCGTTATAGGTACTGCGGTGCTTGCAGGTTGTGTCTCGCCTGCGCACGCCATAAACGCCCATTATCGCGCTCAATTAGAGCGTTCGGGATGCACGCAAATTAGCGCTGGCGATGGCTCTTGCGATATCAGCAAAACCAGAGCGGAAAATGCGGCACAACACGAACCAACGACATCCGTTCACGATCCCCTGCGTGAAGCCTCGTTCTCGTCGGATACGGTTAACGCCACGCTTTCTAACGGCTTTTTTAGCGCTACCGTTAACGGCAAGAAAGCCAGCGTTAAACGCCTGAATGCGAATTTCTATGAGATCCGTGGTAATGGTTTTGTGATATCGCTAAGCCTGGATGAAAACGGTATTACGGACGCGTCGTGGAATAAAACGAAGGGACGCGAACACGGTATTTTACGCGTTAGCCAGAAATAAACAGCGTAAGGAGGCTCACTGCCTCCTTTTCACCTGACAATCGCACGATTTGTCACACTCTTTTGTCTGATTTTACAATGCGGATAAATCATACGTAAGCTGCTGTTTTTATTTAGCATAAAGTGCAATCTCCCCCATACAAACGGCGTTCTTCCCTGCCCTGTGCCCTGTGTCACAAAACAGTAAGCAAATTAACCATTGAGCCCGGTGACAAAAGGCTCTATATTGGCGGCGTTTTTTTCAGGCCCCATCTGTTTTTTAACTTTTTATTCAATCGTTGCTCATAACGAAGCGGCGGTTGTAGGAGTGATATGATGACGGATAAAGTCCGTATTGACACCGTAGATGCCCACAAAAGCAACGAAACCTATCTGGCCCGTCAGGCCGAATTTGAATCTAACGTCAGGAGTTATCCGCGCAAATTGCCTTTAGCGATTACAAAAGCAGAAGGCGTGTGGATCACCGATGCAGATAATAAAGAATACCTTGACTGTTTAGCAGGCGCAGGCACCCTCGCGCTTGGACACAATCATCCTGATGTGCTGAAAAGCATCCAAAATGTCATTACCAGCGGCTTGCCGTTACATACCCTGGATCTGACCACGCCGTTGAAAGACGCGTTTTCAGAATACCTGCTCTCTCTGTTGCCTGGTCAGGGCAAAGAGTACTGCCTGCAATTCACTGGCCCGTCCGGGGCTGATGCCGTTGAAGCGGCGCTGAAGCTGGCGAAAAAAGTGACCGGTCGTAGCGGTATCATCAGTTTCTCTGGTGGTTACCACGGTATGACCCACGGCGCACTGTCCGTCACCGGCAACCTGTCTCCGAAAGAAGCGGTTGACGGTATGATGCCAGAAGTCCAGTTCATGCCTTACCCACACGAGTACCGTTGCCCACTGGGTATCGGTGGTGAAGCGGGCGTGAAGGCGCTGACCTACTACTTCGAAAATCTGATTAACGACGTCGAAAGCGGCGTGCGTAAACCTGCCGCGGTGATCCTCGAAGCCGTTCAGGGTGAAGGTGGCGTGAACCCGGCGCCTGTTGAGTGGTTGCAGCGCATCCGTAAAGTCACTCAGGAACACGGTATCCTGCTGATCCTCGACGAAGTCCAGGCTGGCTTTGCCCGTACCGGTAAATTCTTTGCCTTCGAACACGCTGGCATTGAGCCAGACATCATCGTGATGTCTAAAGCAGTCGGTGGCGGTCTGCCGCTGGCCGTGCTCGGTATCAAAAAGCAGTTCGATGCATGGGCGCCAGGTCACCATACCGGTACTTTCCGCGGCAACCAGCTGGCGATGGCAACCGGTCTGACCACGCTGAAGATCCTGAAAGACCAGAACATCGCGGGCAAAGTAGCTGCACAGGGCGAATGGCTGAAAGGCCAGCTGAAAGAGATGGCGAAACGCTATCCGGTGATCGGCCACGTTCGCGGTCTGGGCATGATGATCGGTATTGAAATCGTTAAGCCACATGAAGCCGCCGATCACATGGGTTGCTTCCCGGGCGATGGCGAGCTGTCTGCCCTGATCCAGAAGAAATGCTTCGAAGCCGGCCTGATTCTGGAGCGTGGCGGCCGTAACGGTATCGTTCTGCGTCTGCTGCCTTCTCTGCTGATCAGCGATGACGAGCTGAAAGTCTTCCTGGATAAATTCGAGCAGGCACTGCTTGCTGCGGGCGTTAGCCCGGCGTAACCGGAGTTGTTGAATACGATGTCTGATTCAAACCCAATTTTGTTCTCCTCTGCGCAGAGCATTGAAGCTTACCAGCAGGCGATTGAACAAAGCACTCAGGCTGTGATGCAGTGGCTGAAACAGCCTGAGATGTACCAGGGCAAAACGGTCGCGGAGCTGCGCGACCGTATTAAGCTGGATTTCAACCCGAAAGGGCTGGGCAACGAAGCGGCGATCGAACGCGCCGTGGAGTTCTTCCTGAAAGACAGTTTGTCCGTTCATCACCCGCAGTGTGTGGCGCACCTGCACTGCCCAAGCCTGGTGGTTAGCCAGGCGGCGGAAGTGCTGATCAACGCCACTAACCAGAGTATGGACTCCTGGGATCAAAGCCCGTCCGCAACCATCATTGAGATCAAACTGATCGAATGGCTGCGTACCCGCGTGGGTTATCAGGCTGGCGACGCAGGCGTCTTCACCAGCGGCGGCACCCAGAGTAACCTGATGGGGCTGATGCTGGCGCGTGACGCGTTCTTTGCGCGTCAGGGCCACTCGGTTCAGCAGGACGGTCTGACAGGCGATCTGCGTAAGATCCGCGTGCTGTGTTCGGAAAATGCCCACTTCTCCGTGCAGAAAAACATGGCGCTGATGGGTCTGGGCTACCAGTCCGTGGTGCAGGTGAAAACTGACGAATTCTCCCGCATGGATCTCACCGATCTGGCGGCGAAAATCGAACAGTGCAACGCGAACGGCGAGCAGATCCTGGCGATTGTGGCCACGGCCGGTACGACCGATGCGGGTGCTATCGATCCGCTGCGTGCTATTGCTGAGCTGGCTGCGAAACAGAATATCTGGGTGCACGTTGATGCGGCCTGGGGCGGCGCGCTGCTGATGTCTGAGCAGTATCGTCACTACCTGGACGGTATCGAGCTGGTGGATTCCGTCACCCTGGACTTCCACAAGCAGTTCTTCCAGACCATCAGCTGCGGTGCGTTCCTGCTGAAAGAAGCGCGTCACTATGAACTGATGCGCTATCAGGCGGCCTATCTGAACTCTGAGTTCGATGAAGAAGCGGGTGTACCTAACCTGGTCTCCAAATCTCTGCAAACCACGCGCCGTTTCGACGCGCTGAAACTGTGGATGAGCCTGGAAGCGCTGGGTCAGGAGCAATACGCGGCAATCATCGATCACGGCGTGACGCTGGCACAGCAGGTTGCGGCTTACGTGAAAGAGCAGTCTGCTCTGGAACTGGTGATGCAACCCCAGCTGGCAAGCGTGCTGTTCCGATTCCGTCCGCAGGCGCAGATGGATGACGCCGGTATTGCCCTGCTGAACCAGAAAATTGGCGATGCGCTGCTGGAGTCTGGCCGTGCAAACGTCGGTGTGACCGAGCATAACGGTATCACCTGCCTGAAGCTGACCCTGCTGAACCCAACCGTGACGCTGGAGGACGTAAAAATCCTGCTGTCTCTGGTTGAGCGTACCGCGCAGGAAGTGATGGCGAAGTAATGCTTATCCCTCTCCCACCCGGGAGAGGGATTGTTTTTCCCGCGCTAACGCCTTTCCCCTTTTTTCCTCGAAGCATAGCCGTATTCATACTGGCTGTACCCCGAGCTGTAATACAGCGCTGCGGATTTAACAATATCGTTGAGGATTGTGCCGCTGACCTTCACGCCAACGTGCTGTAACCGTTTAACGGTATTCTCCATCTCTTTCACGCTGGTTTTATCGAAACGGGCAACCATTAGCGTTGTTCCGGCTGCTCTGGCGACCAGCGCGGCATCGGTGACGGCCAGGACCGGCGGAGTATCAATGATGACAATGTCATATTGCTCGTTAACCCAGGACATGACGGAAAGGAATCGTTCGCTTAACAGCAATTCTAACGGGCGCAGGGGTTCCGGGCCGCAGGTGATGACGTCAATTCCCCCTTTTTCAGCATGCTGAATGACCTCCGCTAAGTCGCGTTTCCCTTCGAGCAGGCAGGACAATCCGTGGCGGTTCTCCAGACCAAAAATATTATGAACATAGCCCTGGCGCATATCCGCATCAATAAACAGCACCCGCTGACCGCTCTGCCCGGCGATGGCCGCCAGATTCGTCGCCACCAGCGTTTTTCCGCAGTCCTGCGTGGGGCCAGAAATCATCACAATGCGGTTCTCAGCCTCCATCATGGTGAAATGCAGACTGGTCCGCAGCCCGCGCACCGCTTCAACAAACATATCAGCAGGGCGATCGACGGGCAGGAAAGGCACATCCGAGGTTTTGTGTTTCCAGCGACGAGAAAACGGATTTTTTCTGCGCAACTGCGTTTTACTCCACAGCCACTGTGAACGTGGCAACGTAGCCAGAACCGGCATCCCCTGCGCTTCCAGCTGTTCGGAAAGCGTGATCCCACGTTTGAACGCCTGACGTACCAGCACGGTCCCCATTGAGAGCATTAGCCCGAACAGCGCGCCAAGAACGATGATTAACGCTTTACGCGGCTTTATCGGGTCCGGCAGCGTAACAGCCTCATCAATGATCCTTACGTTCCCGACAGCGCTGGAGCGGGAAATATTCAGCTCCTGCTGGCGCGTCAATAGCTGTAAATAAATCGTGCGACCCGACTCAACATCGCGGCTCAGGCGTAAAATCTCCTGCTGCGTGGAGGGCATAGCTGACACACGGTTATTGAGACGCTCCCGTTCCCGCTCAAGGGTCTGTCTCTTTTCATGCAATGCACGATAGGTAGGGTGACTTTTTTTAAAGAGCTGGGAGATCTCTGCCTCCCGGAACGTCAGCTCATTTAGCTGATTCTCAACGTTAACAACCTGATCCAGGACAGATTTTGCCTCCAGAGACAGGTCCACCGAGTCTCGCTGCGCCCGGTAGGCATTCAGCCGCGCTTCTGCCTGATCAAGGTCCGCGCTGATTTTCGGCAACTGCGCCTGTAAAAAATCCAGACTACGAGAATCCTGAGCCTCCTGGCGCGCGATATTTTGCTGGAGATAATTTTCAGCAATTGCATTCAGCACCCGGGCGATGCTGTCAGGGTCTTCGCCCGTCAGGGTTAAGGTAACGATACCGCTCTGTTTCTCCGATTCCGCAACCGTGAGACGCTTCTTAAGCGCGTTGATCGTCTCAAGCCGCGTCAACGACTTAAGCGAAAATTGTGTGCCTGGCTCAGCCTCAATCGACGTCACCAGCAGAACGATCCCTTGCGTAACCAGCGTTTTCCCAACCTGGCCGTCGGCCTCAATGTTTTCGCCCGTCAGGTGATATTTTCCCGCTTCCTGTACGGTCAGCGTGAGCTCTTGCGCTTTGCCTTCCACCTGCGGGATCTGGAGTTCGCCTAACGTGATTTTGCCCTGCTCACGCCCTTGCAGACGCTGCCAGAGACGCCCCACCACAGGCAAAACGCGCTGCTTTGCCTGCTGTGTCAGAGCTAATTTGTCAACGGTCTCGCCGAGGATCATGCGGGATTTCAGCAGTAAAATTTCAGGGGCAACATCCGGCGACACATCGGTGCCCAGCTGGCTCAAACCTTTGAGCAGGTTGTTATCGTGTTTGTTTTCAATTTGCACCATGGCATCCGCCTGATAAACAGGTGGCGCAATCCAGGCATAGAGACCGGCGCACATGATGAACAGGAACGTCACGCACAGAATCATCGTGCGGTGGTCGATCATCTCGACGAGCAAACGAACGAGATCGACTTCATGTTGTTGGGGTGCCGCTGCACCATAATTGTCTGTTGTGTAAGACGACATTAATGCTTCATTCCTTTCTGATCTAAACGACGTGCCCATTCCTGACTGGCTTTACCCAATAGCCCAAACACATATTCAAACGCTTCCCGGCTTTTACGGTAGGGATCGGGGATCTCCTGCGGCTCCAGCCATTGCCCAAAAAGCAGCGACTTTCCTCGAATCTCCGGCGCCATGGCCGCAATGAAGCGAAGATGTTCCGGCTCCATAACCAGGATAAGATCGGATCCCTGCATCAAATTGCGTGTCAGCCTGCGCGCCACATGACCATCGAGGGAAATCCCATGCCGCCAGGCTACGTCCTGGGCGCTGTCATCCGCCGGGCACCCTTCAAGCCCGAATATGCCCGCCGAGGCGATATATCTGTCGGGCAGGTGCTGGCGCAAAAGCCGCTCCCCAATCGGAGAACGGCAGACATTTCCGGTGCAAACCACGAGTATTGATTTGAACATTATTGCGGCCACGATCTGATGTAACGAACCGTTTCGGTAAGGTCATGCATCCCGCTGATGGTCGGAACAAGCTGTGATATCACACGATTCCAGCGGGACAGTGGTGCAGTGGTGACATAGACAATGTCATAGGGCTCAAGCTGAAACTCGGTGCCTAACACCATGGCTGATGCGTCCTGAGCATTGAGCTGGTAGAGGTTGGCAATTTTTTCTGAACGCTCGCTTTTCGGCAGCGAACGAATGACAAAAATTCCGGTGGCATCGGCCATATTCTGGTTCAGCCCACCGGCATTGCCCAGCGCTTCCGCCAGGGTCATGCCGCTGCGATCCATTTTCAGCGTGCTCTGTTTAACGACCTCGCCCATGACGAACACTTTCAGCGCATCGTTACGGGGGACAAACAGAATATCGCCGGGATAGAGCAGCTTATTTTGCGTGAGATCGCCATGCTGCATCAGCGCATATAGCGAGAGGCGCGTGTCCTTCCCATTATGCGTCAGCACGACATTGCGCCAGTCCGCGTCGGCAGAGAGCCCCCCAGCGGCGTTTACGGCATCCATGACCGTTAACGGGATATTGGTAATAGCCTGCTGCCCTGACTTCACCACCTCGCCCGTCACATAGGCTTTTTGTGAGCGAAAAGAGGCGACGCTGACATCCACCTGCGGGCTTTCAATAACATTGTTCAGCCGGGCCGTGATCTCCTCGCGTACCCGTGCGACCGTTTTGCCAGCCACCGGCAATTTACCGACATAGGGATAGAAAAGTGTGCCGTCGGCATTGACCCAGTTACCGGTGTCACTGGCGCTACGATACTGCCCTGCCGGGGTTGTCAGTTCAGGGTGATCCCAGACGGTGACGGTCAGAATATCCCCAACGCCGATACGGTATTCCCAGTTTTTGACCTGTTCATCCAGATTAGGATTTGCCTGAGATTTCAAAACCGATGGCCGCAATTTTTCAATTAACGAAGGCGTAAGAGGATAAACATCAATCCGTTTCTCAAGACGATCATTTGCATCTTCTGCGGCAATTATCTTTTTTCCAGCGAGATCGAGATGCTGGCCAGGGTAAAATACGCAGCCAGATAAGGGGGTAATAATTAAAAATAATATCGATACAACTGTTGTGTTTTTCATTTATTACATAATATCTTTTATAGTAGTGATTATCGTATACAGGATAAAACAGTAACATTTCACTCAAGCACAAGTTGCTGTTATTCAATGAATTAACAGAAACACAAAGAGTATTTATAAAACCACACGACATTCCTTTGGGCAGACTTTACAGCCCTGCATTGTCTTAATCAGGCATTCGGAAAGAGGGTTTCAGGCAATCTTAAATGTTCTATTTGTTGAATGCATGCCTGAATCTTAGTAAATTTGCCTTGAAAATGTTTTTTCAGAATTAATTAATAAACCAATAATTATGTTATCTATATAAGCTCATATTTATTCGTCGAAGTAATAATTAATGACGGTTGCGACTACACAAAACCGTGCACTTTTGTTACATTTTTTGCAAACTCACCCTGTGAGGATACTTAAAATGAACTGTCTGCCATCCGTTAGCGGATCTGCACACAAAAAGTATCAGTAACGATATGACTGGAGAAAAAATGGCTAAGCGTAAATTGTTGCTTCTGGGTGTATTACTGTCACTGGCGGGGGCCGCGCACGCTGCACCGCAAACATCGACAGCGCCTTCCGGCATCAAGGCCTATGAAGAGCAAGAGTTTATTGCCGATTTTACGAAGTTTAAAATCGGCGACACCGCGCCCGCGCAGTATCAGACGCCTGAGTACACCATCAAACAGTACCAGCTGCGTAACCTTCCCGCGCCCGATGCCGGCACACACTGGACCTACATGGGTGAGAATTATGTTCTGATTGGCGATGCCGATGGCAAAATCTACAAAGCCTATAACGGAGATATTTTCTATCACCGCTGATACGATCCTAATCCGTCCGTGGCAGGAGAGCGATCGCCCTTTCCTGCGCACGCTCTTCCTTCACGCCCGACGTGAAGCCTGGCCGTGGATGGACAGTTCTGCGTGGCAGCTTGAAGATTTTGACGCGGCAACCCTGGACGAAGGGATTTGGGTGGCGGAGCAGGATGGGCACCGACTTGGCTTTGCCTCAGTCTCGACGAACGATAATTTTCTGCACAACCTGTTTGTCGATCCGAACTATCAGAGCATGGGCGTCGGACATGTGTTGCTTGAACACGTGCAGAAGACGTTTACCAGCACGGGTTCACTCAAGTGTCTGGTGAAGAATGAGCGGGCGGTTGCGTTTTACCAGCGCCACGGCTGGCACATTGAGGCGACGGGAGATTCTCCGGACGGAGAGTATTATTTGATGCACTATCGGCTTGGGTAAAGTCAGGTGGCGCTACGCTTACCTGACCTACAAAATCGAGGTAGGCCGGGTAAGGCGAAGCCGCCACCCGGCACTAACGCGCAGAGGCGTTACACCGCGCGGAAGGCGATTTCACCCGGAATGACTTCGCCCTGCCAGTAAAGCTGCGCCGCAACGCGCCCCGCCAGCTGACGATAGATTTCCGTGAATTCGCTATCCGGACGGCTGACCACCGTTGGCTTACCGCTATCCAGATCTTCACGCAGTGTGATATGCAGCGGCAGTTGCCCCAGCAGTTGCGTGTGGTATTGCGCCGCCAGCTTTTCGGCGCCACCGGTACCAAAGATAGGCTCATGGTGCCCGCAGTTGCTGCAAATATGCATGCTCATGTTCTCGACGATACCCAGTACCGGCACCTCTACCTTCTCGAACATGACGATACCTTTTTTGGCGTCGATCAGCGCGATATCCTGCGGCGTGGTGACCACGACGGCGCCGGTGACCGGGATGTTCTGCGCCAGCGTCAGCTGGATATCACCTGTGCCCGGCGGCATGTCCAGTACCAGATAATCGAGGTCAGGCCACATTGTCTCCTGCAACATTTGCAGCAGCGCCTTGCTGGCCATCGGGCCACGCCAGACCATTGCGTTATCGTCCGTGACCAGGTAACCAATGGAGTTGGTCGCCAGACCGTGCGCCACGATTGGCGCCATATGGGTGCCGTCCGGCGAAGTTGGACGCTGGTTTTCCGCCCCCAGCATGTTTGGAATGGACGGGCCGTAGATATCCGCATCCAGAATGCCGACTTTCGCCCCTTCAGCCGCCAGCGCAAGCGCCAGGTTCACGGCGGTCGACGATTTACCCACCCCGCCCTTGCCCGAGCTGACGGCGATGATGTTCTTCACGCCGTTAACGCCCGGCTGATTTTTCACGCGCTTGAGCGTGGCGATGCTGTGGCTTAGCTTCCAGTCAATTGCTTTTGCGCCGGTAATGCGCAGCAGCTCAGAGCTGGTTTGCTCTTTCAGAGCATCAAAGGCGCTGGTCCAGACGAACGGCATCTGTAGCTCAATGTGCAGCGTATCGTCCAGCCATGCGACGTGATGAAGCGCTTTCAGCGTCGTGAGATTGTGCTTCAGGGTTGGATGCTGAAAATTAGCCAGCGTCCCGGCGACCATTGCTCGTAAGGCTTCCGGTGATTTGGCCTGGGATTGAGAACTCATCCCGACTCCTTTGTTCTTGTGAATAAGACCTTAGACAAACAAGTTTACCTGAAAGGCCGCGGTTTGTGCTTACTTAATAATGCCCCTTTTGGTAATATCGAAAACCCTTTTCACAGTTAAAAGAAGTAATGCCTACTATGACTCAAGTCGCGAAAAAAATTCTGGTAACGTGCGCCCTGCCGTACGCCAACGGCTCAATCCACCTCGGCCACATGCTGGAGCATATCCAGGCTGATGTCTGGGTCCGTTACCAGCGAATGCGCGGCCACGAGGTGAACTTCATCTGTGCGGACGATGCCCACGGCACGCCGATCATGCTGAAAGCGCAGCAGCTGGGCATTTCCCCGGAACAGATGATCGCCGAAATGAGTCAGGAGCATCAGACCGATTTTGCTGGCTTTGACATCAGCTATGACAACTATCACTCCACGCACAGCGACGAAAACCGCGAGCTGTCAGAGCTGATCTACACCCGTCTGAAAGAGAACGGTTTCATTAAAAACCGCACCATCTCTCAGCTGTACGATCCGGAAAAAGGCATGTTCCTGCCGGACCGTTTCGTCAAAGGCACCTGTCCGAAATGTAAATCCCCGGATCAGTACGGCGATAACTGCGAAGTGTGCGGCGCGACCTACAGCCCGACCGAGCTTATCGAACCGAAATCCGTGGTTTCCGGCGCGACGCCGGTGATGCGTGACTCCGAGCACTTCTTCTTCGACCTGCCGTCGTTCAGCGAAATGCTGAAGGCGTGGACCCGCAGCGGTGCATTGCAGGAGCAGGTCGCGAACAAAATGCAGGAGTGGTTCGAATCCGGTCTGCAACAGTGGGATATCTCCCGCGATGCGCCCTACTTTGGCTTCGAAATCCCGAACGCGCCGGGAAAATATTTTTACGTCTGGCTGGATGCGCCGATTGGCTACATGGGGTCGTTCAAGAATCTGTGTGACAAGCGCGGCGACACCGTCAGCTTCGACGAATACTGGAAGAAAGATTCCGATGCCGAGCTGTATCACTTCATCGGTAAAGACATCGTTTACTTCCACAGCCTGTTCTGGCCAGCAATGCTGGAAGGCAGCAACTTCCGCAAGCCGACCAACCTGTTCGTACATGGCTACGTAACGGTGAACGGCGCGAAGATGTCTAAATCTCGCGGGACGTTTATTAAGGCCAGCACCTGGCTGAACCACTTCGACGCGGACAGCCTGCGCTACTACTACACCGCGAAGCTCTCTTCCCGCATCGACGATATCGACCTGAATCTGGAAGATTTCGTGCAGCGCGTGAACGCGGACATCGTCAACAAGGTGGTGAACCTGGCGTCCCGTAACGCAGGTTTTATCGCCAAACGCTTTGACGGCGTGCTCTCTGCGGAACTGGCCGATCCTGAGCTGTATAAAACCTTCACCGACGCCGCCGCTGCGGTTGGCGAAGCCTGGGAAAGCCGTGAATTCGGTAAAGCCATTCGCGAAATCATGGCGCTGGCAGACGTGGCCAACCGCTATGTCGACGAGCAGGCGCCGTGGGTGGTGGCGAAACAGGAAGGCCGCGACGCCGACTTGCAGGCGATCTGCACCATGGGTCTGAACATGTTCCGCGTGCTGATGACCTGGCTCAAGCCGGTTCTGCCGCAGCTGGCAGCCCGCGCGGAAGCATTCCTGAACACCGAACTGACCTGGGATGCCATCCAGCAGCCGCTGCTCGGCCACAAGGTGAACACCTTCAAGGCGCTGTATAACCGCATCGAGATGAAGCAGGTTGACGCGCTGGTGGAAGCATCCAAAGAAGAGGTGAAAGCGGCCGCCGCACCGGTGACCGGCCCGCTGGCGGACGATCCGATTCAGGAGACCATCACCTTTGATGATTTCGCCAAAGTCGACCTGCGCGTGGCGCTGATCGAAAACGCGGAGTTCGTGGAAGGTTCTGACAAACTGCTGCGTCTGACCCTGGATCTGGGCGGCGAGAAGCGTAACGTCTTCTCCGGCATTCGTTCCGCGTATCCCGATCCGCAGGTGCTGATTGGTCGTCAGACCGTGATGGTGGCAAACCTGGCGCCGCGCAAAATGCGCTTCGGCATCTCTGAGGGGATGGTGATGGCCGCAGGCCCGGGCGGGAAAGATATCTTCCTGTTAAGCCCTGACGAAGGCGCGAAGCCGGGTCAGCAGGTGAAGTAATAAAAAAGCCGGATGAGAATCCGGCTTTTTTTTGCCCGGCGGCGCTACGCTTGCACGGGCCTACGGGTTTTGTAGGCCGGGTCAGGCGAAGCCGCCATCCGGCTAAAATCACCCCTTCTGGTTATGCACCCGCTGCGTCAACCCACGCAGGAAATAACGCAGAAACTGATCCCCACACTCGCGGTAATTCTTATGATCCGGCGCGCGCATCATGGCGGTGATTTCCGGCATCGACACGCGAAATTTCTGCTCGGTCATGATCGCCAGAATGTCGTCAGTTTTCAGGGAGAAAGCAATACGCAGCTTTTTCAGCACCGTGTTGTTATTCACCCGACGCTCCAGCGCCAGCTCAGGCGCAGATTCATCTTTGCCGCGCTTGTCGTAGATCAGGCCATTCAGAAAGCCCGACAGAATAATGTCCGGGCAGCGAACAAAACCCTCTTCATCTTCTTTAGTCATCCAGGTGTCGAACCCGGCGGACGTGGATTCCATGTCGGAGAGCGCAAGAATGCGCACCATGTCATTATTGTTCGCTTTCAGGGTGTAGCGCAGGCTACGAAGAATATCGTTACTTAGCATAGAGCCTTCGAATGTCGATGATGCAATGGCGCGCAGTGTACCAGTTTTACAGCCCTATCGCCTCTTTCAAACTTTTCAGGTAGCGACGACTGACGGGAACGGTTTGCCCGGCACGTAACACCAGCTCGGCCTGGCCGTTATCTTCCAGACGGATCTCTTTCAGGTGCGCCATGTTCACCAGATACTGACGATGGCAGCGGATTAGCGGCGTGCGGCTCTCCAGCGTGCGCAGGGTCAGCTCGGTAAAGCCTTCGTTACCTTCAGCGCTGGTGACGTATACCCCGCTCAGACGGCTGCTGACAAAGGCAACGTCGTCCATTTGCAGGAGGTAAATCCGGCTGTGCCCGGTACAGGGTATAAACTTCAGGGGCTGCTGATGCTCCGGCAGCAGCGTCACGTCCTGCACGGTACGCTCCTGATGCAGGCGGGTCAGGGTCTTTTCAAGCCGTTTCTCTTCAATCGGCTTCAGCAGATAATCAAATGCGTGCTCTTCAAACGCCTTTACCGCGTACTCATCAAAGGCCGTCAGAAAGACGATATAGGGACGGTGCTCCGGGTCGAGCATGCCGACCATCTCCAGCCCGCTGATGCGCGGCATCTGAATATCGAGGAACAGCACGTCCGGGCGCAGTTTATGCACCGCACCGATGCCTTCAATCGCATTGGCACATTCCCCCACAACCTCGATATCACTCTGCTCCTGCAACAGAACACGCAGGTTTTCCCGTGCTAACGGCTCATCATCGACAATCAGCACTCTTAACATGCGTTCTCCTCCAGCGGCAATCGTAAGGTAATTCGGGTATAGCGGTCTGGCTCACAGGCGACGGTGATACCGCAGTCGTCACCAAAATGCGCGCGCAGGCGTTTATCCACCAGGCTCATGCCCAGACCGCCTGACGCGGAAGCTTCATACAGCCCCGCGTTGTCTTCAATATCCAGCACCAGATGGCGGTTAAAACGGGAAGCGGAAATCATAATCTCTCCACTTCCCAGCAGCTGCGACGTCCCATGCTTAATGGCATTTTCTACAATCGGTTGCAGGGTAAAGGCCGGAAGATGCTGATACGCCAGATCGTCCGGGACGGATAACGACACCTGTAAACGTGACTGGAAGCGCGCTTTTTCAATTTGCAGATAGGCGTTTACATGCTCAATCTCGTCCGCGAGGGTGACGATCTCCGAGGGTCGCTTCAGATTTTTGCGGAAAAAGGTCGAGAGAAATTGCACCAGCTGCGCGGCCTGATCGCTGTCGCGGCGGATCACCGCCTTCAGCGTGTTGAGCGCGTTAAACAGGAAATGCGGGTTCACCTGAGCGTGCAGGAGCTTAATTTCTGACTGCGTCAGCAGCGCTTTTTGCCGTTCATACTGCCCCGCCAGGATTTGCGCCGAAAGCAGCTGGGCGATCCCCTCCCCCAGCGTGCGGTTGATGGAGCTGAACAGGCGGTTTTTGGCTTCGTAAAGCTTAATAGTGCCCATGACGCGCTGGTTTTCGCCCCGCAGGGGAATGACCAGCGTAGAGCCGAGTTTGCACTGCGGATGCAGGGAACAGCGGTACGGCACTTCATTTCCGTCGGCATACACCACTTCACCCGTTTCAATAGCGCGCAGGGTATAGGCCGAGGAGATCGGTTTGCCCGGCAGATGGTGGTCGTCGCCGGTACCGGTAAACGCCAGCAGCTTCTCGCGATCGGTAATCGCCACGGCTCCGATATCCAGCTCTTTATACAGCACCTGCGCCACCTTCATACTGTTCTCCTCGTTGAATCCCTGCCGCAGGATCCCTTCCGTCGACGCCGCAACTTTTAAGGCGGTGGCAGAAAATGCCGAGGTGTATTTTTCGAACATGGCGCGTTTGTCGAGCAGAATGCGCATAAACAGCGCCGCACCTACGGTATTGGTGACCATCATCGGTGCGGCAATGCTGCTGACCAGATGTAACGCATCGTCAAACGGGCGCGCGATCAGCAGGATGATCGCCATCTGCGCCATTTCCGCCACGAAGGTAATCGCCCCTGCGGTAAAGGGACTGAACACTTTATCCGGGCGACCGCGCTTAATCATATAGCTGTGGACGAGACCACCGAGCAACCCTTCGACGATGGTGGAGATCATGCAGCTCAGCGCCGTCATACCGCCCATCGAATAGCGGTGCAGGCCGCCGGTTAACCCCACCAGACCGCCGACAACCGGGCCTCCGAGCAGCCCGCCCATTACCGCGCCGATGGCGCGCGTATTGGCGATGGAATCTTCGATATGGAGACCAAACCAGGTCCCCATAATGCAGAATATGGAAAATACGACGTAGCAGAGGAATTTGTGCGGCAGACGGACGGTGACCTGCATCAGCGGGATAAACAGGCGCGTTTTGCTCATCAACCAGGCGATGACAAGGAACACGCACATCTGCTGAAGCAACAGCAGCACCAGATTAAACTCGTACATACTCACAAACCGCACATTCTAAAAACGCGTAACATACACTGATAGCGGTTAACTTTCTTTGAAACGTGCCAAAAAAGCGATAAATCGTGTCCGCCATCACACCTTTTGCCGGAGATAACCTGTCTTTCGTATAATTTGTACAAAAAAGAATCAAATCTTCCTGGTTCCGCAAAGTGGGTCTACAGTTAAGCTGGGGACGCGCAAGCCTGGGGGCGAAAATGGCGCTTTACACAATAGGTGAAGTGGCACTCCTGTGTGATATCAATCCCGTTACGCTACGGGCGTGGCAGCGACGGTATGGATTGCTTAAGCCGCAAAGAACGGACGGCGGGCACCGCCTGTTTAACGATGCGGATATTGACCGGATCCGCGAGATCAAAAGCTGGATCGACAATGGCGTACAGGTCGGCAAGGTAAAATCGCTTCTGAGCCATGATGATCCAGATACGCAGCTTCTCTGGCGCGAGCAGCAGGAAACGCTGCTGAGGCTGTTGCAGAGTGGCAATTTGCAGCGTCTGCGCGGCTGGATCAAAGAACAGGGTCGAGACTACCCGGCGCAAACCCTGATCACCCATCTTTTTATTCCCCTACGGCGTCGGCTTCAGTGTCAGCAAACCACCTTACAGGCACTGCTCAGCATGCTTGATGGCGTGCTGATTAACTATATTTCCGTCTGTCTTGCCTCAGCGCGGAATAAAAACAGCAAAGATGCGCTGGTGATTGGCTGGAACGTACACGATACCACCCGGCTGTGGCTCGAAGCCTGGATTGCCACCCAGCAGGGCTGGCGCGTTGACGTGCTTGCCCACTCCCTGGCCCAGCTCAGGCCGGAACTGTTTGAGGGACAGACGCTGCTGGTCTGGTGCGGCGAAGTCCCCTCCGCTTCCCAGCAGCAGCTCCTGACGGAATGGCGCGAACATGGTTATCCCGTTTACTCGCTGGGGCCAAATGCGTCGTAACGGCATTTAATGGTTCATTAACAGCTGCGCTTCACCGTATAATTGTTCCGTTAACAACAGGAGCACATGATGAAGGCAACGAAACTGGCCGTAATTACCCTCTTTGCACTGATGGCCATCAGCGGTATCGGTGGCGTTATGCTTGCAGGTTATTCATTTATTGTTCGCGGCGGTGTTGGCTGAGGTATCCGGCCAGGCGTTCAAACAGGCGATCCACGACAATCGCCGCCAGCGCAACCAGAACCGCCCCCTGAATAATGTAAGCCGTATTAAATCCGCTTAACCCGATAATGATCGGCGTTCCCAGCGTATTGGCTCCGACCGTCGAGGCGATGGTTGCCGTACCAATGTTGATAATCACGGACGTTCGCACGCCGGCGATAATCACCGGTGCGGCCAGCGGCAGTTCGACCTTCACCAGCCGCTGCCAGGCGCTCATCCCCATCCCTTCCGCTACGCTCAGCACCGATGCAGGCACCGCCGCAATCCCCGCCAGCGTCCCTTGCAGAATGGGCAACACGCCGTACAAAATCAGCGCAATGATGGCAGGCTCCTGCCCAAAACCAATCGCCGGCACGGCAATCGCCAGCACGGCCACCGGCGGGAAGGTCTGCCCCGTTGCGGCGATGGTCTCCACCAGCGGACGAAACTCCCTGCCCGCAGGTCTCGTCACCGCAATCCCGGCGCCTGTGCCCAGCACGATGGCAATCACGCTTGACACCGCCACCAGCCAGAAGTGCGCCAGGGTGAGATTAACAAAGCTCTCCTGCTGGTACACCGGGCGCGGCAGCCCGGGAATAAGCGCATTAAACAGCGCCGCGCTGTGCGGCATCAGGTAGAGTAAGGCGATAAACAGCCCTGTCAGCCAGAGTAACGGATCACGGACCCACTTCACGCGTCACCTCCCCCGCCAGCAGATCGCGAAAATGGATCGTCCCGCATGGCGTCCCCTGCCCGTCCGCAACGGGTAATACCTCGCACTGCCGGGCGACAAACGCCGACAGGGCATCGCGCAGGCTCATCCCATCGTGCAGCGGTTCACCACCGATTTGCGCATCCTGCGGACGCAGGTAGTCCCTAACGGTGCGCAGCGAGAGCAGCCTGACGCCCAGCTCGCTGCGGCCAAAAAATTCACGCACAAAATCATTCGCCGGCGAGGTTAACAGCTCAAGCGGCGTACCCTGCTGGACGACTTCGCCGTGATCCATCAGTATCAGACGATCGGCCAGCCGCAGCGCTTCGTCGATATCATGCGTCACCAGCACGATGGTGCGCCCTAGAATACGGTGGATGCGACTCATCTCCGCCTGAAGTGCGCCGCGGGTGACCGGATCCAGCGCGCCGAAGGGCTCATCCATCAGCAGCACCTGCGGGTTAGCGGCCAGCGCGCGCGCCACCCCGACCCGCTGCTGCTGTCCGCCGGAAAGCTGGTGCGGATAGCGGTCGCGAAGCGACGCGTCCAGGCCCAGCAGCGCCATCAGCTCGTCGACACGCTCATTGATCTTCCCCCGGGACCATTTTTCCAGCTGTAGCACGGTGGCAATGTTCTGGGCCACCGTCCAGTGGGGAAACAGGCCGATGGACTGAATGGCGTAGCCCATACGCCGCCGCAGTTCCAGCACCGGCAGGCTGCGGATCTCCTCTCCGGCAAAGCGAATCGTCCCGCTGTCATGTTCCACCAGCCGGTTGATCATCTTCAGCGTCGTCGATTTTCCCGACCCCGACGTCCCGATCAATACCGAGAACGCCCCCTCGGCAAAATGCAGATTGAGGTGGCTTGCCGCCGGACGGCCCGCAAAGGTTTTACTCACATCATGAAATTCAATCATTGGCTCTTCTCCTGAGCAGCGCGAGCCACAGGGCAAACAATGCATCCAGTACGACCGCCAGCGCAATCGTGGGCACAACACCCAGCAGCACCAGATCCAGCGCGCTGCTCAGCAGCCCCTGGAACACCAGTGCCCCAAAGCCGCCCGCCCCGATCAGCGCGGCAATCACCGCCATCCCCACGGTTTGCACCGTCACCACCCGCAGGCTGCGAACCAGCAGCGGAAGCGCAAGCGGCAGCTGTATTTTCCAGAAACACTGGCGCGCACTCATCCCCATCGCATGGGCGCTTTCCAGCACGTCAGGCGGAACCTGGCTTAACCCCGCCACCACGCCGCGCACCAGCGGCAGCAGCGCATACAGCACAAGGGCGATAAGGGCAGGCGTCAGCCCGGTTCCGGCAATGCCTGCCGCCGCCAACGCAGGGAAGGATTTCACCAGACCGGCCAGGGGGGCAATCAGCAGGCCAAACAGGGCAACGGAGGGGATGGTCTGAATAACGTTGAGCACGGTAAAGACGGCACCCTGGCGGCTGGGATGCCGGTAGCACCCGATGCCCAGCGGCACGCCCAGCAGCAGCGCCGGGATCAGCGTCCCGAACAGGATCGTCAGATGTTGCGCCAGCGCGTTGTCAAACACCTCCTGGCGGTTGGCGTACTCTTTTAACAGCGAGAGTTGATTCAGATCGCCGCTGAAGAGGATCAGCAGAGGGATGACCCAGAATTGCGCGTTCAGCAGCCAGCGCCAGACGGGTAGCGGCGTGAGACGGCGAATGGCATCGCTACAGACCAGCAGACAAAGTGCCAGCCACAGCCACAGCCCGCTGCCAATCGACGTGCGCGCCAGCGGGCTTTCAACCGAGGCCATCTGCGTTGCCGCCTGTCCCGCGCTCCAGAACAGCACGATAAACAGTGCTTCGCTGAGCAGAAGCGTCAGCCAAAGGGCGGCTCGCCCTGGCCAGAAGGCTAAGGCTACAGTACTCGCCAGCGCCGCGCCCAGCAGTAGCGGCGTAAATGACCAGATCTGCCAGAGCGCGCGCGGTTCGCCCGACACCAGACGGTTTGGCGCGACATTTACAAAGGGTAACGCGACCGCCGCAATGGCCACACAGGCCAACAGCAGCAGGACGCGGTTATGACATTTTATTGGCACAGCCTTGTCCCGTTACTTCACAAGCCCTTGTTGTTTCAGGAAGTCGGCAGCCACCTTTTTGGCATCCAGCCCCTCAACGGCAATGCTGGCATTCAGCTGTTGCAGCGTTTTCGCATCCAGTTTTTCAAACACCGGTTTGAGCCATTCCGCAATATCCGGGTAGGCTTTCAGCACCGCCTCGCGCACGACCGGGGTTGGGGCGTAAATGGGCTGAACGCCTTTCGGGTCGGTCAGGGTTTGCAGACCAAGCGCCGCGACCGGGCCGTCGGTGCCGTAGGCCATCGCCGCGTTGACGCCGGAGGTTTGCTGCGCCGCCGCCTTAATGGTCACCGCCGTGTCGCCGCCCGCCAGCGAGAGCAGCTGAGACTGATCGAGCTTGAAATCATAGGCTTTTTCAAACGCTGGCAGGGCATCAGCGCGCTCGATAAACTCTGCCGAGGCCGCGAGCTTAAACTCGCCCTTCTCTTTCAGGTAGCGGCTGAGATCGTCAAGCGAGGTGAGCTTGCCTTTCTCGGCAATATCTTTACGCACCGCGATGGTCCAGGTGTTGTTGGCCGGTGCCGGCGTAAGCCAGACCAGCTTATTTTTTTCCGCGTCCAGCTTTTTGACTTTTTCGTACCCGGCTTTGGCATTTTTCCAGGCCGGATCGTTTTCATCCTTGAAGAAGAATGCCCCGTTGCCGGTGTATTCCGGGTAGATATCCAGCTCGCCGGACGTGATGGCACCGCGTACGACAGGTGTGGTGCCAAGCTGTACTTTATTGACCGTTTTCACGCCGTGGCTTTCGAGTACCTGCAAAATGATATTGCCGAGCAACGCGCCCTCGGTATCAATTTTGGAACCCACCTTAACCGGCTCTGCGGCCTGTAGCGGCAGGCTTAGCGCCGCCAGAAGCACCGCCGATCCTGTTATCCCCTTAATAATCGTCATTCTGCTTTCCTCATTATTTTGTGGCCTTTTTCATAGGCTTGAGACAAAAGCGTAGCTTAAAACAGCGAATTTAACCGTTTTTCGTACAAGATGAGAGGCATCCCCCGCCAGGCGGGGGATGGGGAGGAAGGTAAGATTATTGCAGCTCGAATTCGGCTTTGTTCACGCGGGCGGAATCCACGCCAATGAAGACGTTGAATTTGCCAGGCTCGGCATCGTATTTCATCTGCTGATTCCAGAACTTCAGCGCATTCACGTCAATCGGGAAGCTGACCGTTCTGGTTTCGCCCGGTTTCAGGTTGACCTTCTCGAAGCCGCGCAGCTGTTTCACCGGACGGCTCATGGAGGCCGTGACATCCTGAATGTACATCTGGATCACCGTCGCGCCTTCGCGTTTGCCGCTGTTGGTCACCTCCACGCTGGCGGTCACTTTGCCGTCATGCTTCAGGGTCGGCGCCGACATTTTCACGTCAGACACCTTGAAGGTGGTGTAGCTCAGGCCATAGCCAAACGGATACAGCGGGCCGTTCGCCTCATCGAAATAACGAGACGTGTACTTGTTCGGCTTGTCGGCGTTATACGGACGACCGGTGTTCAGGTGGCTGTAGTAAACCGGGATCTGCCCGACGGAGCGCGGGAAGGACATCGGCAGCTTGCCGGACGGGTTGTAATCGCCAAACAGTACGTCGGCAATGGCGTTACCGCCTTCGGTACCGGCGAACCAGGTTTCCAGAATGGCATCAGCCTGCTGGTCTTCTTTCACCAGCGCCAGCGGACGGCCGTTCATCAGCACCAGCACCAGCGGTTTGCCGGTGGCCTTCAGGGCGGCGATCAGATCGCGCTGGCTTTGCGGAAGGGTGATATCGGTACGGCTGGAGGCTTCGTGCGCCATCCCCTGCGCTTCACCCACGACCGCGACAACAACATCAGACTGCTTCGCGGCGTTAACCGCTTCGTCGATCATCTCTTTTGGCGTGCGCGGATCCACCTTCACCGCTTCCTCGTACTGATTGAGGAAGGTGACGATGTCTTTATCGTCGGTGACGTTTGCGCCTTTGGCGTACACCACTTTCGCGTTTTCACCGACGGCATTTTTAATGCCGGTCAGCACGGTGACGGACTGATCCGCCACGCCTGCGGCGGACCAGCTGCCCATGACGTCGCGCTTGCTGTCGGCCAGCGGACCAACCACGGCAATGGTGCCGGATTTTTTCAGCGGCAGCGTGTCGAGACGGTTTTTCAGCAGCACCAGGCTTTCGCGCGCTACTTCCCGGGCTTCTTTACGGTGCAGACGGCTTTCGGCGTTAGTGTCCGCCGGGTCTGAATCCTTCGGCCCCAGATGGCTGTAAGGATCGTTAAACAGCCCCATGTCATATTTCACGTTCAGCACGTGGCGAGCGGCGTCGTCCAGCTCTGCCATCGTCACTTTGCCGCTCTTCACCAGCCCCGGCAGGTATTTGCTGTAGTACTCGTCGCTCATGCTCATGTTGATGCCGGACTTGAGCGCCACGCGTACCGCGTCTTCCGGATCGGACGCCGTGCCGTGTTTAATCAGCTCTTTAATCGCGCCGTGGTCAGAGACGGTAATGCCCTTAAAGCCCCACTGGTCGCGCAACACGTCTTTCAGCAGCCACGAATCGGAGGTGGCAGGCGTGCCGTTGAGAGAGTTCAGCGCTACCATCACCGCCCCGCTGCCCGCGTCCAGCCCTGCCTTGTATGGCGGCATGTAGTCGTTGAACAGGCGCTGTGGGCTCATGTCGACGGTGTTGTACTCTTTACCGCCCTCCACCGCGCCATAGGCGGCGAAGTGCTTGACGCTGGTCATCACCGAGTAACGATCTGCCGGGCTTTTGCCCTGCATCGCTTCCACCATGGTTTTGCCCATCGTGGCGGTTAAATACGTGTCTTCACCGAAGCCCTCCGAAGCGCGGCCCCAGCGCGGATCGCGTGAGACGTCAACCATCGGCGCCCAGGTCATATTCAGGCCGTCGTCTGCGGCTTCATATGCCGAAACGCGCCCGACGGTTTTCACCGCATCAAGATTAAAAGAGGAGGCTAAGCCGAGGCTAATCGGGAAGACGGTACGCTGGCCGTGCACCACGTCATAAGCGAAGAACAGTGGAATTTTCAGGCGGCTCAGCTCCATCACCTGATCCTGCATCTTGCGGATATCCTGGCGGGTAACGGTGTTAAAAATGGCCCCTACCTGCCCGTCTTTGATCATCTCGCGAATGGCTTCTTTCGGGTTATCCGGACCGACGCTGATCAGGCGCAGCTGGCCGATTTTCTCATCGACCGTCATCTTTTTGAGTAAATCCGTGACAAAGGCGTCGCGGGCTTCGGGCGTGAGCGGGTGATTACCAAACAAATCCTCTGCCAGCGCAGGTTGCAGCGCCAGGCTGACGGCGACACCTACAGAACATAGCCATTTCATGTTGTTATTCTCTCTCATCAATAACCGCGGGAAGCACCCGGCCAGACCGTGCGAAAAGCGCAGTGTGCCATAAAGCCTGAAAACCTTGCAGGGTTATTCTCTGATTTTTCTCATGAATACCCGACCGCTCAACGGCTAATCGCGCTATGCTTTACAGCGAGAAATTTGCCCCACCACAAGGAGTGGAAGATGTCTTCTGTTCGAACTGACGATAACACTACATTTATTAACGAACTGTCTCGCCTGGTTGGTCACTCTCACCTGCTTACCGACCCGGCCAAAACCGCCCGCTATCGGAAGGGCTTTCGCTCCGGCCAGGGCGACGCGCTGGCGGTAGTCTTCCCCGGTACGTTGCTCGAACTGTGGCGCGTGCTCAGCGCCTGCGTTGCGGCAGACAAGATTATTTTAATGCAGGCTGCGAATACCGGCCTGACCGAAGGCTCCACGCCGAACGGCAACGATTACGATCGTGACATCGTGATTATCAGCACCCTGCGCCTCGACAAACTGCACCTGCTGGACAAGGGCGAACAGGTGCTCGCCTTCCCCGGCACCACGCTTTACTCGCTGGAAAAAGCGCTTAAGCCGCTGGGACGCGAACCGCACTCGGTGATCGGCTCATCGTGCATTGGCGCCTCGGTGATCGGCGGGATCTGCAATAACTCCGGCGGCTCGCTGGTGCAGCGCGGCCCGGCTTACACGGAAATGTCGCTGTTCGCCCGTATCGATGAAAACGGCAAGCTGACGCTGGTTAACCATCTGGGGATCGATCTGGGCGTAACGCCAGAGCAGATCCTCAGCAAACTCGACGATGACCGCGTAAAGGACGAAGACGTTCAGCACGATGGCCGTCACGCGCATGACCACGATTACATCACCCGCGTGCGCGATATCAATGCCGATACGCCGGCGCGCTATAACGCCGATCCGGATCGCCTGTTTGAATCCTCCGGCTGCGCGGGCAAGCTGGCCGTTTTTGCGGTGCGCCTCGATACCTTCCCGGCAGAGAAAAAGCAGCAGGTGTTTTACATCGGCACCAATCAGCCGGAGGTGCTGACGGAGATCCGTCGTCATATTCTGGCCGAGTTCACTCACCTGCCGGTGGCAGGCGAGTATATGCACCGGGACATTTACGACATCGCAGAGCGCTACGGCAAAGATACCTTCCTGATGATCGACAAGCTCGGCACCGACAAAATGCCGTTCTTCTTCACTATGAAGGGCCGCACCGACGCGATGCTGGAGAAAGTATCGTTGTTCAAACCGCACTTCACCGACCGCTTTATGCAGAAGCTGGGTAACGTCTTCCCGGCGCATTTACCGGAGCGGATGAAGACCTGGCGCGACAAGTATGAGCACCATCTGCTGCTGAAAATGGCCGGGGACGGAATTGCCGAAGCGCAGAGCTGGCTCACCGAATTCTTCAAAACCGCCGACGGGGATTTCTTTGCCTGTACGCCGGAAGAAGGCAGCAAAGCCTTCCTGCACCGCTTCGCCGCGGCGGGTGCTGCCATCCGTTATCAGGCGGTGCATTCCGAAGAGGTGGAGGATATTCTGGCACTGGATATCGCCCTGCGTCGCAACGATACCGAGTGGTTTGAACATCTGCCGCCGGAGATCGACAGCAAGCTGGTGCATAAGCTCTATTACGGCCACTTTATGTGCTATGTCTTCCATCAGGATTACATCGTCAAAAAAGGGGTTGATGCACACGCGCTGAAAGAACAGATGCTGGCGCTGCTGCACGAGCGTGGCGCGCAATATCCTGCCGAGCACAACGTAGGACACCTGTACAAAGCGCCGGAGACGCTTAAACAGTTTTATCGCAAAAATGACCCTACAAACAGTATGAACCCGGGCATTGGTAAGACAACGCGGAAGAAATACTGGAAAGAGAGTGCCGAAACAGAGGAACACAATACGCAAGCCTCTGATGAACTCTTATAGCCAAATTTAAGAGATTGTTAAGCCCTCCTCAAACGTACTAGAGTATCTGCCTGTTGCCAGAGAAACGTTTCTCTGGCTTTCCAAACAAGGAGCGGGCAGAACATGTCGGCTGTAGAAATTTTCCCCGAAACTGAAATCGAGGTGCGCGACGCCCTTCCTGACGATGCGCATGCCATCTCGGCGATATACGCCTGGCATGTGCTTCATGGCCGTGCGTCCTTCGAGGAAGTTCCTCCCACCGTCGATGAGATGCTTCAGCGGATGAAGAGCGTGACCGACAGCGGTTTACCGTGGCTGGTTGCGCTGTATCGCGGCATTGTTGTCGGCTACTGCTACGCCACGTTTTATCGTCCACGCCAGGCCTACCGGTACACCCTTGAGGAATCCATCTATGTGGATGCCAGCACTACCGGGCGCGGGTTTGGCTCGGCCTTACTCCAGGCACTGATCGCCCGTTGTGAACAAGGACCCTGGCGGCAGATGATTGCCGTGGTTGGTGACGGAAACAATAATGCGGGATC
The DNA here is from genome assembly GCF_001037805.1 of Enterobacter sp. BIDMC93. Lineage (NCBI taxonomy): Bacteria > Pseudomonadati > Pseudomonadota > Gammaproteobacteria > Enterobacterales > Enterobacteriaceae > Enterobacter > Enterobacter sp. BIDMC93. Next base: position 2,069,713 of record NZ_KQ089962.1, on the reverse strand, counting down.
GTTACGGCTGCATAAAAAACATGGCTTCGAGGTTGTCGGTCAACTGCGCAGCGTGGGGTATAAGAAGGGCGACTGGCGGGATACGTTGATCATGCAGCGTCCACTCAACGATGGTGACTGGACGCTGCCGGAGTAGGCGCTTTCGCCCGGTGGCGCTTCGCTTACCGGGCCTACGTATCGGGGCCGCTTTAGGGCCGTAGGCCGGGTAAGGCGAAGCCGCCACCCGGCACAGACAGGCGGCTCAGTCGTTCTGCGCCGTCGCCATCTGTTCCGCTTTCTGCTTTTTATACGCCAGCGCTGAAGCCGGCACCGGCTGCACTTTCCCGGTTTCAATCCAGGTGCGCAGGCGGCTGGCGTCCGCAAAGTGGGTATATTTGCCGAAGGCATCCATCACCACCAGCGCCACTGGCTTACCGTTAAACACGGTGCGCATCACCAGGCAGTGCCCTGCCGCATTAGTGAATCCGGTCTTGGTTAACTGAATATTCCAGTTATCGCGATACACCAGATGGTTAGTGTTGCGGAACGGCAGCGTATACGCCGGGTTCGAGAATGTCGCCATCTCCTCACGCGTGGTACTGAGCTGACCGATCAGCGGGTATTGCTTACTGGCGATCAGCAGCTTGGTTAAATCACGCGCCGTCGAGACGTTATGAATCGACAGACCGGTTGGCTCTACGAAATGGGTATTTTTCATCCCCAGCGCTTTGGCTTTGGCGTTCATCGCGCGGATAAACGCGTCGTAACCACCAGGATAATGGTGGGCAAGGCTTGCCGCCGCGCGGTTCTCAGAGGACATCAGCGCCAGCAGCAGCATATTTTTACGGCTGATTTCACTGTTCAGACGCACGCGAGAGTAGATCCCTTTCATCTCTGGCGTGTGGCTGATATCCACCTTCAGCTTTTCGTCCAGCGGCAGTCGTGCATCAAGCACCACCATCGCGGTCATGACTTTGGTTATGGAAGCGATCGGGCGCACCAGATCCGGATGACTGGCGTAGATCACCTTGTTGGTATTCAGGTCAACGATCATCGCGCTGCCGGACGCAATCTGGGGTTGCGCAGCAGCGGTGGCGACTGCGGTCGTTTTGGCGATGGCTGGCGCGGTAGCGGAGACGCCCAGCAGCAGCGCAAGACTAAGGAGTGACACTCGAAATTTCAGCATGATGAGACTTCTGATAATGATTCACGCACGTTATGACGTACACCGCCTGTGTCAACGGATAAACACAGGCTGGCTTCGGCATCATAGCGGTCACCGTGCCTTGTCGCCAGCGGAGAATCATAACCAGATGCTGCATTGCTGGCATTTACGCCAGCAATGCAGGGAACTTAAAAGAGACGGTATCCATAACCCCAAAGAATAACTGTCAGGGCCAGTAGCGCCTCCAGGACCAGCACGCCGATGGCAAGCGTAGAGCTGGAGAAGCTCAGGCCCTCTTCTTTATTGATATTGAGGAAGGTTGGCACCCCTACATACAGCAGATAACCGGTGTAAAAGAGGGCAACCGTACCGATCAGCGCGCACAGCCAGACCAGTGGATAGAGCGCGACAATACCGCTTAAAAACAGCGGGGTCGCGACGTATCCGGCGAAGACCATACAGTGTGCCAGCGACGGGCGCTGCGGATAGTTGCGCGCCATCCAGTGGATGACCCGCCCCATCACCGCCACCCCGGCCAGCATCAGGCCATAAAACAGAATGGCCAGGTACAGTCCGGTAAACCAGGAAAGCTGAACCACGGTGCCGTCACCAAAGTTCCAGCCTATCTGCGTAGTACCAATAAACGCGCAGACCACCGGCACCGCTGCCATCAGCAGGACATGGTGGGTATAGTGATGCGCGACCGTTTCGTTCTCGTTACGGATCACCTGCATTTCACGATCGGGATGGGAGAAAAGTCCCCAGACATGGTTCATAACGCCCCCTTGTTGTCGGCCCATCAGCGATAGCTTAAGTATAATGCAGGCTTTAGATTATTTTATGTACAGTGGGAAATTTCCGTTGATTGCCGCGCGGTTGATGGATGGGGTATATGATTAACGCAGGCACAGTAAGGGAGATGACGTTTACGTAATGGATATCAACGGTCTTATTGAACAATATGGATACGCCGCGCTGGTGATCGGCAGCGTCGCGGAAGGCGAAACCATCACGCTGCTGGGCGGGGTGGCCGCACATCAGGGATTGCTGAAATTCTCGCTGGTGGTCGCCGCCGTCGCGTTGGGCGGTATGATTGGCGATCAGCTGCTCTACTTTCTGGGGCTGCGCTTTGGCCCAACGCTTTTGCAACGTTTTGCTAAGCATCAAAAGAAAATTCGCCGTGCTCAGCGGCTTATCCAGCGACGTCCCTGGCTGTTTGTGATTGGTACCCGCTTTATGTACGGCTTTCGCATCATCGGGCCAATACTGATTGGCGCGAGCCGCTTACCGCCGAAAATCTTCCTGCCGCTGAACATTCTCGGGGCGATTGCCTGGGCGCTGATTTTCACCACGCTTGGCTACGTGGGTGGCGAAGTAATAGGTCCGTGGCTGCATAATCTCGATCAGCATCTTAAACACTGGGCCTGGTTGATCCTGGTTGTTGCGGTGGTGATTGTGGTACGGCTGTGGCTCAAGCATCGCGAAAAGCGGCGGGATGAAGAGTGAGTTCGGCCTGCTGCCCCTCACCCTACCCCTCTCCCCAAACGCTATACACCCTCTCCCCTTGGGGGTGAGGGGAATGCTTATTCCGCAGGCTTAAACTGCGGATTCGCCAGCATAAAACCGCCGTCGACGATAAACGACTGCCCGGTGGTGTAGCTGGCGTCGCTGTCACACAGCCACGCCACCAGGCTGGCAATTTCTTTGGTATGCCCTGGCCGTGCCAGCGGGATTTCCGGCATTGCGCCTTCTTTCACTTCGCTGTCGTCCATATCATTCATCGGCGTGGCGATCGCTCCGGGCGCAACGGCGTTCACCAGAATCTTATGTTTAACCAGCTCCAGCGCCATCGACTTTGTTAACCCGCCCAGCGCATGTTTGGCCGCCGTATAGGCGCTGGCGTCCGGCAATGGCGTATGTTCATGCACCGAGGTGATATTCACGATCCTCCCCCCTTCCCCCTGCTTCAGCATCTGACGCGCCGCGATTTGCGAGCAGAGAAACGCGCCGTCCACGTCAACGGTGAATATGTGCCGCCAGTCGTCAAACGACAGGTCCAGAAATGGCGCTTTATTCATCGCCCCGGCATTGTTAACCAGCACATCCAGCCGCCCGAAACGCGTAATCAGGGTTTCAATGGCCTTTGCGCCTTCCGGCAAATTGCTTAAGTCGAGATGAATGGCCTCGGCACGCTGCCCGCGCGCTTCAATTTCACGGCAGGTTGCCAGCGCCCCTTTCTCATCTGAATGCCAGGTTACTCCGACATCAAACCCGCGTTCGGCCAGCATCAGGGCCGTCGTTTTGCCAATTCCTGAATCCGATGCGGTAACAATTGCGACTCGCGTCATACTCACCTCCTGATAATCTGCAAAGAGGTAAGTATAGATAATGCGCAATGTTAGCCGTGATGATATCCGCCACCGAGCGCGGAGGTGAGCTGGAGCGTGGCATCCACGTACTGACCTTTCAGCATCAACCCGGTAATACGCTCTTTGAGCGCCGGAATTTTTGCTTCACTCACCCGGGAGCCGGCAATGATCCCGGCGCTGAAACGCGCCTGTGCCAGCGCAACGACGCGCGCCGCATCTTTTTCGATCTGCTGCTGGTGCTGATTTTTGGCGGTCAGCGTTTCCACTTCGCTGGCCGTCCGGGCAACCTGGTTTACGGCATCTACCACGGCCTTGTTGTAGTTCGCCACGGAGAGGTTGTTTTGCGCCTGGGCGATATCCAGGTTCGCATTCAACCGACCGCTGTCAAAAATTGGCAGCGTCAGCCCGGCGGTTACGCCCATTTGCTGCGCAGATGAGCGGAACAGGTCACTCAGGTGCAATGCATCCTGCTGCAAGAATGCCATCAAATTGATGTCAGGGTAGAACGCGGCTCTGGCGGCATCCACTTCGCTCATGGATGCTTCGATATACCAGTGCGCCTCCTGCAAATCCGGGCGCCGAGCCAGCAGTTCATAACCGAGCGTTGATGGCAACGACGCCTCTGCGTCAGGTAAGGCATGCCGGGCGAGCGTGACTGAAGGGGTATGGGTCAACGCATTCAGACGCGCCTCAATGACCTTCATTTTGCCGTGCACGTCAGCGAGCTGTTCATCGGTTTTGCTGGCATTGATATCCGTTTCAACGCCTTCCACCGAGGAGGTAATGCCGTGCTGATAAAGCTCACGATCGGCACCGATGATATTTTCCTGCTCCCGTTTGATTTGCGCGAGTACGTCACCCACCGCGGCCTCGGTCTGCCAGTCCCAGTACAGCCGCGCGACGCTGCTGGCGAGCAGCTGGCGGGTCTGCTCCAGCTCCGCTTTTTGCGCATTCACCTGACCGATGCGGGCCTCAATTTGGGCGCGGTTTTTACCCCATAAATCCAGATCCCAACCCGCCGTCAGACCAAAGGTGCCGTTGGTGTACCAGGGGCCGGTTGTCCCCGCCGCCGGGTCGGTCAGCGCAAATGGCCCCATCAGCCCCTCTGCCGACATTTTTTGCCGTTCAACATCTGCGGAAAAATCCAGCTGTGGACCCTCAGCAGCGACAGCGGCTTTCGCCTGTGCTTCCGCCAGGGTAATACGCTGACGGGCAATTTGCATATCCGGCGCATCCGCCAGCGCTTTGTCGATCAGCGCGTTGAGCTGGGGGTCGTTAAAGTCTTTCCACCATTCGCTTTTTGGCCAGTCGGCATGACGCAGTTGGGTATTTACAGCTGCGGCGGCGGCTTGCGTTTTTACTGGAGACACCGTGGCATGTTCCGGCGCGCAGGCGGCCAGCATAAAAACAAGAGGAGTACTCAGAGATAAAGTAAGAGAACGTTTCATTACGCCATGAACTCAAAAAAATAAAGGCGCAACTTACGCTTACTGACGTTCCGTTTTTTAGTAACGCGTGGCAATCCGCATATTGTTATACATTTTCATATCCGGAAATTTATTCCCCAAGACAATGATTTAATTTCATGTATTCATGCTAATTATGAATTGGCTGCTACACTTACTTCGACAGACATACGCAGGAGAGGCGAATGAAAATATTATTGTGGGTTATTTTGATTATATTTCTGATAGGGCTGCTGGTGGTAACCGGCGTATTCAAGATGATTTTCTGATTCTGTTGCCCGGCTCCGTGCCGGGCAAACTCTTCACACTTCGCTCAGGATTTTGACTGGATCACCCGGGCAATATCCGCAGACGTCTGTAGGGTACGGATCTCCTGAAATAATCCCAGCGCGTCGTCGTACTCTTTACGCAAATAACTCAGCCACTGCTTAATGCGCGCGACGTGATACAAGCCGGTATCGCCCTGCTTTTCCAGCCGCGTGTATTTTTGCAGTAGTTTCACCACATCCGCCCACGGCATCCGCGGCTCATTATATTTCACCACCCGGCTGAGGTTCGGCACGTTCAGCGCACCGCGGCCAATCATCACGGCATTACAGCCGGTCTCTTTGAGGCAGGCCTGCGCGCTCTCGTAATCCCAGATTTCGCCGTTGGCAATCACCGGGATCGTAAGCCGTTTGCGGATCTCGCCAATCGCCTGCCAGTTAATGCGCTCGGCTTTATAACCATCCTCTTTGGTTCGCCCGTGCACCACCAGCTCGGTGGCGCCCGCCTGCTGCACCGCGTCAGCAATTTCAAACTGCTTATCGCCGCTGTCCCATCCCAGACGCACTTTGACCGTCACCGGCAGGTGCGATGGCACCGCCTCACGCATGGCCTTTGCGCCGCGATAAATCAGCTCCGGATCTTTAAGTAGCGTCGCCCCCCCGCCGCTGCCGTTGACCAGCTTTGACGGACAGCCGCAGTTAAGATCGACGCCGTACGAACCAAGCGCTACCGCGCGGGCGGCGTTTTCAGCCAGCCACTCGGGATACTGGCCGAGCAGCTGGACACGCACCAGCGTACCGGACGGGGTACGGCTCTGACGATGCAGTTCCGGGCAGAGACGATAAAATGATTTTTCTGGCAGCAACATATCGACCACGCGCAGAAACTCCGTCACGCAGAGATCGTAATCGTTCACCTCGGTAAGCAGCTCGCGCACGAGAGAGTCGAGCACACCTTCCATCGGGGCCAGTAAAACACGCATTCTGAGTACCTGTGAAAAAAGACGCGCTATAGTAGCTGCTCTCTATGTATGTTGAAAGCCCGGCGTTCCATTGCGGAATGTCTGGTATGCCCAAAATTCATGATGTGATCCGTGGCACATTTTCAGGTTTAATTGTATGATGAATACGTCTCAGCAAGGACTTTCACCATGAGCAAATCACTGAATACTATCTGGCAATACCTTCGCGCCTTCGTCCTCATTTATGCCTGCCTGTACGCCGGCATTTTTATCGCTTCGCTGCTGCCGATTACGATACCCGGCAGCATTATCGGCATGCTGATCCTGTTTGTGCTGCTGGCATTACAGGTGCTGCCCGCGAAATGGGTTAATCCGGGGTGCTTCGTTCTCATTCGCTATATGGCCCTGCTTTTTGTGCCTATCGGCGTTGGGGTGATGCAGTATTACGATGTGCTTAAAGCGCAGTTCGGCCCGATTGTGGTCTCCTGCGCCATCAGTACGCTGGTGGTATTCCTGGTCGTCAGCTGGAGTTCACACATTGTGCATGGCGAACGCAAGGTCGTCGGGGAGAAAACAAAAAAATGATGGCGAATATCTGGTGGTCCCTGCCGTTAACCCTGGTGGTGTTCTTTGCTGCGCGTAAGCTTGCGGTGCGTTTCAAAATGCCGTTGCTCAATCCGCTGCTGGTCGCCATGGTGGTGATTATTCCTTTTCTGCTGCTCACCGGCATTCCTTATGAGCGTTACTTCGCCGGGAGCAGGATCCTCAACGATTTGTTGCAGCCTGCCGTGGTGGCGCTGGCGTTTCCTTTATATGAGCAACTGCATCAGATCCGCGCGCGCTGGAAATCCATCATTACCATCTGCTTTGTGGGTAGCCTTGTTGCGATGATCACCGGTACCTCGGTGGCCTTATTGATGGGCGCGTCGCCGCAGATCGCCGCCTCTATCCTGCCTAAATCCGTCACCACGCCGATTGCCATGGCCGTGGGCGGCAGCATCGGGGGCATTCCGGCCATCAGCGCCGTGTGCGTGATTTTCGTCGGTATCCTGGGCGCGGTGTTTGGTCATACGCTGCTCAATATCATGAAAATTCGTACCAAAGCGGCACGCGGTCTGGCGATGGGTACCGCCTCGCACGCGCTGGGCACCGCACGCTGCGCGGAACTGGATTATCAGGAAGGGGCATTCAGCTCGCTGGCGCTGGTGATCTGCGGGATTATCACTTCCCTGGTCGCGCCGTTTATCTTCCCGATTATTCTGGCAGTCATGGGCTAAAATTTGCGATGCGTCGCGCAAATTTCATTTTCATTTCATAAGTTGCACACATAATGAGATTTGGATCACATATAAAGGCCGTACGGCTCCGTACACTACCGATCCATTAACCTTGATGAGGCAACGTCATGCATCCACGTTTTCAAGCTGCTTTCTCTCAGCTTGCAGAGAATTTGCAATCAGCCCTGGCTCCGGTTCTGGCGGATGCGCATTTCCCCGCCCTGCTGACGGCAGATCAGGTCACGACCCTTAAACAGGCAACGGGGCTGGACGAAGACGCGCTGGCTTTCGCCCTGCTGCCCCTGGCGGCTGCCTGCGCCCGCGCTGACCTTTCCCATTTCAACGTAGGCGCAATTGCGCGCGGCGTGAGCGGAACCTGGTACTTCGGCGGAAACATGGAGTTTCTTGGTGCGACCATGCAGCAAACCGTCCACGCGGAGCAGAGCGCCATCAGTCACGCCTGGCTGCGCGGCGAAAAAGCCCTGCGCGCCATCACCGTCAACTATACCCCTTGCGGCCACTGCCGCCAGTTTATGAATGAGCTGAACAGCGGTCTTGAACTGCGTATCAACCTGCCGGGACGCGCACCGCATACGCTGGGTGATTACCTGCCGGATGCTTTCGGCCCGAAAGATCTTGAGATCAAAACCCTGCTGATGGACGAGCAGGACCACGGTTATGCGCTCTCGGGAGATGAGCTGAGCGAAGCGGCCATTGCCGCCGCCAATAAAAGCCACACGCCCTACAGCAAATCTCCAAGCGGCGTCGCCCTTCAGTGCCGCGACGGCCGCATCTTCACCGGCAGCTATGCAGAGAACGCCGCATTTAACCCGACGCTGCCTCCGCTCCAGGGTGCCCTGAACCTGCTTAGCCTGAACGGGTATGACTACCCGGATATTCAGCGCGCAATCCTGGCTGAAAAGGCCGATGCGCCGCTGATCCAGTGGGACGCGACCGCAGCCACGCTGAAAGCGCTGGGCTGTTCAACCATCGACCGCGTGCTGCTGGCATAATCTGTTCGGCGGGCAGAGTTGCCCGCCAGTCTGACGAAAAACCCCTCAGTTGAATCGCTGTTTCTTGCGCTAACCAGGCGGGTACAGTAGCCTGAGGGAAATTTCATCATCGGTAAGAGCCATCTGCATGTTAAAGCGCGTGTTTTACAGCCTGTCTGTCCTGGTCGGCATACTGCTGTTGATCGTGCTGGGCCTCGACCGCTGGATGAGCTGGAAAACAGCCCCCTACATTTTTGATGACCTACAGGATCTCCCCTACCGTCAGGTTGGTGTGGTGCTTGGCACCGCCAAGTATTACCGCACTGGCGTCATAAATCAGTATTACCGGTATCGTATTCAGGGCGCGCTGAACGCCTATAACAGCGGCAAGGTGAACTATCTGCTGCTGAGCGGCGATAACGCGCTGCAAAGCTATAACGAGCCGGTGACGATGCGCAAAGATCTGATTGCCGCAGGCGTCGACCCGGCCGATATCGTGCTCGACTACGCCGGATTCCGCACGCTTGATTCCATCGTGCGTACCCGCAAGGTGTTCGACACCAATGATTTCATCATCATTACCCAGCGTTTCCACTGCGAGCGGGCGCTGTTTATCGCCCTGCATATGGGCATTCAGGCGCAGTGTTATGCGGTGCCATCGCCAAAGGATATGCTGAGCGTGCGCGTACGTGAGTTTGGCGCCCGTTTTGGTGCGCTGGCTGACCTGTACCTGTTCAAACGTGAACCGCGCTTTTTAGGCCCGCTGGTGCCGATCCCAACGATGCATGAAGTGCCGGAAGATGCGCAGGGTTATCCGGCGGTAACGCCAGAGCAGTTGCTGGAAATTCAGAAGAAGTAATAACTTTTGTCGGGTGGCGGCTTCGCCTTACCCGACCTACGATCGCGATTTTGTAGGCCCGGTAAGCGTCGCGCCACCAGGCAAAAAAAGGCCCGCTACGTGAGCGGGCCTTTTCATTCTGAAGATCTTACTTCTTACGCGCGTACTTCAGTGAATCCAGCGCAACCGCGAAGATGATGATGGCGCCCTTGATGATGTACTGCCAGTAGGGGTTCACGCCGATGTAGGTCAGGCCGTAGTTGATAACGGTGAAGATGATCACACCGGTCACCACGCCCAGCACGGTCCCCACGCCGCCGCTGAAGGAGACGCCGCCAACCACGCAGGCTGCAATCGCATCCAGTTCGTACATAAAGCCGAGGTTGTTGGTTGCAGAGCCGATACGGCCCGCTTCCAGCATCCCGCCGAAGGCGTAGAAGACCCCGGACAGGGCGTAAATCATCAGCAGGTTCAGAGCCACGTTGACCCCGGACACTTTCGCCGCTTCAGGGTTACCGCCGATAGCAAAGATGTTTTTACCGAAGCGGGTTTTGTTCCACAGGATCCAGACGAACGCCACCGCAATCAGCGCATAGAAGGTGATGTAGGAGAGACGGAAGCTGCCCAGCGCAACAAACCCCTGCGTGAAGGTCGAGAAGCCGCTGTCGAAGCCAGAGATTGGAGACGCGCCGACGAAATCGTAGTACAGGGAGTTGATACCATAAACGATGATCATCGTGCCAAGCGTGGTGATGAATGGCGTCACGTTCAGGTAAGCAATGATGATGCCGTTAATCAGGCCAATTACCGCGCCGATGGCGCACACGATCAGGATCACCACGAAAATCGGCATGGTCGCCATCTCCGGGAACACCTTGTTGGCGTTTTCCATCGACTGCAACAGGGTTGCCGCAATGACCGCCGCCAGACCCACCTGGCGCCCTGCCGAAAGGTCAGTCCCCTGGGTAACGATAAGTCCCGCCACGCCAAGCGCGATAATAATACGTACGGAAGACTGGGTCAGAATGTTACTCAAGTTCAGCAGACTTAAGAACGTAGGGTCCTGGAAAATAATAATCGCCAGCAAGACTAAAAGAACAACGTAAATACCGCCTTCTTTCAGATAAGTGAGAAAACTTTTTTTATTTAACGCACTCATGAGGAGCCCCTGATCTTAAAGGTGCAAAGACGCAAGACGCAAAATTTCGTTTTGCGTTGTCGTTTTGGTTTCAACAATACCGGCAACGAGACCATTGCTCATAACCAGAATACGGTCTGTGATCCCTAACAATTCCGGCATTTCGGAAGAAATAATAATGATCCCTTTATCTTTTTTCGCCAGCTCGGCGATCAGCTGGTAAATCTCAAATTTTGCACCCACGTCGATACCACGCGTAGGTTCATCCAGCATCAGAATTTCAGGCTGGGTTAATAGCCAGCGACCAATAATGACTTTCTGCTGGTTCCCTCCCGAGAGTGAGCCAATTTGCGTGCGGTGGCCCGGCGTTTTCACGCGCATGGAGTCAATCACCCACTGGGTATCGCTCTTCATGCGGGAATTATCCAGCAGCCCGACTTTATTTTTATAATTGCGAATATTAGAAATTAACGAGTTAAAGTTAATATCCAGATAAGCGTAAATACCGGTGGAACGACGCTCTTCCGTCACCAGCGCAAAGCCATTATTAATGGCTTCGTTGGCGTTGTGGTTGTTGATCTTCTTACCGTGCAGCGTAATGGTGCCTTCGGCTTTCTCACGGATACCAAACAGGGTTTCCACGATATCGGTGCGCTTAGCGCCCACCAGCCCTGCGATGCCAAGGATCTCCCCCTTGTGCAGATCGAAAGAGACATCGCGGATAGACGGCTGACGCAGCGAGGTCAGGTTACGCACCTCCAGAATCACTTCGCCTGGCTTGTTTTCTTTATCCGGGAAACGCTGGTTCAGAGAACGGCCAACCATCATGGCGATGATCTTGTCCATATCCAGCCCTTCCAGCGGCTGGGTGGCGATCCACTGGCCGTCGCGCAGGATGGTGATTTCATCGCACAGCTGGAAGATCTCTTCCATTTTATGTGAGATATAGACAATGCCGCAGCCGCGATCTTTCAGCTTACGAATAATGGTAAAAAGGTGGTTAACCTCTTTTTCCGTTAATGACGATGTCGGTTCATCCATGATCACGATTTTCGCATCATAGGAGAACGCTTTGGCAATTTCGATCATCTGCATCTGGGAAACGGATAATGTCCCGACGCGTGCGCGCGGGTCGATATCAATATCCAGCTCATCAAAAATGGCTTTGGTGTCGCGATACATTTTATCCTGATCGACAAAGACACCTTTGGTTGGATAACGACCCAACCACATATTATCCATAACTGAACGTTGCAGAACCAGGTTTAATTCCTGGTGTACCATCGAGATACCGTTCTCCAGCGCTTCTTTCGCTGAATGGAAGTCGATCTCTTTTCCCTGAAAAAGAATGCTGCCAGAATCTTTTTGATAGATCCCAAAGAGGCATTTTAATAATGTTGATTTACCCGCACCGTTTTCACCCATTAACGCATGAATAGAGTGTGGACGAACTTTTAAATTAACATTATCGAGCGCCTTAACACCGGGGAATGACTTGTTGACACCGGTCATTTCCAACAAGTATTCACCGGACGACTGAGTAGTTGTGCTGACCATAATTATACCTTGTTGGCCTCGCATATCGCGTTATAAAAGGGCGCAACGAATTGCGCCCAGTGAAGACAATGCAGATAACTTATTTACCGATAAACTCAGCCAGGTTGGACTGGTCTACGCCCACGTAAGGAACGCGAACGATTTTGTTGTCAATTTTCCAGTTAGTCCCGTCAGCGGCGCCTTTACCGTCGGCCAGGTTTTTCGCCAGATCGAAGGTGGCTTTCGCCTGGTTGTTGGCATCGTTCAGCACGGTACCGGCCATAGCGCCAGATTTCACCAGCGCCAGCGCTTCTGGCAGGGCATCCACACCGAACACAGGAATGGCGGACTTGTTGTGGGCTTTCAGGGCTTCAACGGCACCCATTGCCATCGCATCGTTGTTGGCGATGACCACTTCAATTTTGTTGGCGTTCGGACCAGAGAGCCACGCGTCCATCTTATCTTTCGCCTGAGCGGTGTCCCACATTGCGGTGTCTAACGCCAGCTGCTGGGTTTTCAGGCCCTTGTCGTTCAGCTCTTTAATAACGTAGGTGGTACGTGCTTCAGCATCCGGATGGCCCGGTTCACCTTTCAGCAGAACGAACTGAATCTGACCATCTTTGTTCAGATCCCAGTTCGGGTTCGCCGCCCAGTGTTTCGCAATCAGATCGCCCTGGATAATCCCGGACTCTTTGGAGTCGGTACCCACGTAATACGCTTTGTCGTAGCTGTCCAGCGCCTTACGGGAAGGTTCTTTGTTGAAGAAGACAATTGGCACGTTCTGGCCGCGCGCTTTCTCGATCACCGTGCCTGCCGCCGCCGGGTCAACCAGGTTAATAGCCAGCGCTTTCACGCCTTTTGCCAGAAGAACGTCAATCTGATCGTTCTGTTTGGACTGGTCATTCTGGGAGTCATTCATCAGCAGCTGCACGTCTGGCGCTGATTTAGCATCTTTTTCAATTGCTTTACGCACAACGGACATGAAGTTGTCGTCGTATTTATAGATAGTCACGCCAATACGGGTATCCGCTGCGTGTGCTGCTGCGCCAAAAAGCATGCTTGCCATGACAGCAGACAGAGTCAACACCTTCTTATTCATGGTATCTCCGGTTTTTTTTATGCAGGGTAGTTCTTGTGAAAAACGGTCGGCGGGCAGAAGTTAATAAAACGTTACTGATCGCCGAAGTTCACTTATAAAATGTCCAGCTTCCGTGTTCGGTAACGCTCCAGAAATGCGTTTTATTCGTTGTTTGAGGCATGCTGGTAACGGTAAAAGTGAATAATCACCGTTACATTGTGTTTCAGCCCCTAAAACGCTGACATCATAGACAGCGGCTTGTTAAGATACTGTGAATTTACTCACAGATTGAAAACGGTTACATCACGTGATGTTATCAGTTAGTGATCGGAGCCACAGTTTGTCGGATAGCGACCGAATGGCGGCGTACTAAAGTCGGCATAAAACAATGCGTTGCGTCAGGATCTAACAGCCCTGCCGCCCCCTGTAACGCCAGCTCTGTCGCCAGTTTCGCCATCGACGCAATGGGGTAACGCACCGTTGTCAGCTGCGGATCGGTGTAACGGGCAATCGGGATATCGTCAAAGCCGATCAGCGATAAATGCTGTGGCACCGCAATGCCGTTGTCTTTCAGCGCGGTAAGCGCACCTGCCGCCATGCTGTCGTTATAGGCAAACACGGCCGTCAGCTGAAGATTACGCCCCAGCAGTTCCACCATTGCCGCTTCACCGCCCTGCATGTCCGGCGAACCGGTACCTACCCAGCTTTCCAGCGGCGCAATGCCCTGCTCTTTCAGGGCGTTTTGCCAGCCCTCGCGGCGCATCATGTCGTCTTCAATACCGTGGCTGGAGGCCAGATAACCAATGCGCTGATGGCCGTTGCTGATGAGCATCCGCGTCGCCATCATCGCGCCGCTGATGTTATCCAGACCGACGCAGCGGTGCGCGTAGCCGGGGACGATACGGTTGATCAGCACCATGCCGGGGATCTGCTCCATAAACCCGGCCAGCTCTTCATCGCTCAGGGCTTTAGAGTGCACAATCAGGGCGTTACAGCGCTGGCGGATCAGTACCTCAATGGCATAACGCTCTTTTTCAGCCTCGTGATAGCTGTTGCCAATCAGCACATATTTCTGGTGCTGCTGGGCAACGACGTCCACCGCTTTGACCAGCGCGCCGAAGAAGGCGTCCGACACGTCCATCACCACTACGCCAATGGTATCGCTGACCTGCGTCGCCAGCGCCTGGGCATTAGCGTTTGGCCGGTACCCCAGCTGGGTCACGGCTTTCATTACGGTTTCACGCGTTTCAGGGCTGACCAGCGCACTGTTGTTCAGCACGCGGGAGACAGTAGCAACAGAAACACCCGCCTGGCGGGCGACGTCACGAATGGTGATCATATTCACCACCCTTTAAAGGATTGCAGCAACTCACAGACACCCCCTGTGTTTAGCAAGGTGGCTATTCTGGCAGCGAGAGAGAGGAGACTACGTGAAGAAGCTCACACAGATGAAAACGCTTACATCCGTTTTGTTAATGATTGTGATCCAGATCGTTATCTGGATGTATTACGCAATGACACGCCCGAAGCACGGGCGGTTAACCGTCGCCATGCCCATTCCAGCGGGCCCTGGCGGAAAAAACGCAGCCAGACAACCGAAAACACCACGTTAACAATCCAGACCGGAATAACAAACGCCAGCAGCGTCAGGCGGTCGAATTTCATAAACAGGCCGAATCGGTAGAAAAGCGTGGTGCATATCAGCGTTTGCAGGATGTAATTGCTTAACGCCATCCGTCCAACACAGGCCACCGCACTGACGATCCACAGGCGGGAAAGCTGGGGCCAGAAGCCGTAGATCAGCGCCGCATAGCCAATAGTCTGGAACGGCGCGCTCAGTTCGCGCGGCACCTGCAACAGGAACGCACACCAGCGGTAATCCCACTGAAGATGCCACTGCATCATCACCGCCGGGAGGTTGATGATCACGCCGAGCAGCACCAGCCCTGCTCCCGTACGACGATAGTGTCGCAGGCTAAATTCCCCTTTCAGCCAGCCGGTGCGCATCAGGGCTGCGCCCATCAGCATCATCCCCGCCAGCTGCCAGCCGTATTGCGCGCCCAGCGCCAGCAGATTATCGCCGAGCATATCGGCCCGGTTGCCTATCGCTTCCATGCCGCCTTTCAGCTTCCAGAACTGCTCATATTGCAGGTTGGCCGCATCCGGGATCCATGAACGACTGGTGGAAGCATCGGCAATCATGCCAAGCAGCAATAACACGGCCAGTCCCATGACATAGAGCATCACGCCGGTATTAAACAGGCTTTTCACACCGGGCGCGTCGCGGATCAGCCGCCAGCAAATCAGCCCCACCAGACCATACGCGAGCAGAATATCGCCGTCCCAGAACAGCAGCCCGTGAATAAAACCGAGGATAACCAGCAGCGTTAAACGCGACTGGATCCAGCGCGTACCGCGTTTGAGGAGAAGCTGAAGTCCCGCGCCAAACAGAAGCGCAAAGAGGGTCAGGAATTTAACCTGTGCAAAGAGATCGAGGATTGCCCACGTCCAGGCGTCGCTGCGCGTGATGTCGCCATACCACGCAGGATTCAGATAAGCGGCCTTCGGCAGACCGAAGGCGCTGATATTCAGCAGCAGGATACCGAGAATGGCGACGCCGCGAACAAAATCGAGCGTGACGTTTCGCTCCATGGTCCCTGCCCTGTCTGATTAGTTGTGGTGACGCACGGCGCGCAGGAACTCCTGGCGGGTGTTCTGGCTCGATTTGAACAGGCCACCCAGCGAAGTGGTGGTGGTTGCGCTGGTTGCATCACGCACGCCGCGCGCTTTCACGCAGTAGTGCACCGCGTCGATAGACACTGCCACGTTGTTAGTACCCAACAGAGTTTGCAGTGCGGTCAGGATCTGCTGCGTCAGACGCTCCTGCACCTGCGGACGCTGGGCAAAGAACTGCACGATGCGGTTGATCTTGGACAGGCCAATGACCGTATCTTTTGGAATATAGGCCACCGTCGCTTTACCATCGATGGTCACAAAGTGATGCTCGCAGGTGCTGGTCAGCGTGATATCGCGTACCGTCACCATCTCATCGACCTTCATCTTATTTTCAATGACGGTGATTTTCGGGAAGTTCGCGTAATCCAGGCCGGAGAAAATTTCGTCGACGTACATCTTCGCGATGCGGTGCGGCGTCTCCATCAGGCTGTCGTCGCTCAGATCGAGATTCAGCAGTTGCATGATCTCCGTCATATGGCCGGCGATCAGACTCTTGCGGGTATCATTGTCCAGCTCCTGCACGGGCGGGCGCAGTGGCGTTTCAAGACCGCGCGCAACCAGCGCTTCATGGACAAGGGCTGCTTCTTTACTGAGTGATGACATTCTTTTCTCCTGCAGGTGTGGCGTCTTTTGCCCTCGTTGTGGCAAAAGTGTGCGCTCATTGTGCGTGAGGCGACGCACATAATCCAGTATTCACGACGATAATTATTGCAATTGCTGTTGCCTTTCAGCCTGACGGTTCCAGACTAACGCTCCGCCAACGAACAGCGCGATCCCCGCCAGCCCCAGCGCAGGTTCCAGCCGATGCGTGAGCCAGGTCGACAGTGCCGACGTGACCGGACCCACCAGCTGACCAATGGCATACCCGGTGGTGAGCAGTCCCGCCATATAACGCGTGTGGTCTGGCGCCAGCTCGCGACCGTACAAAAGAGAGAGCTGCACGGCGCAGAGGAACCCGCCGCCCACCAGCAGCCCACCCGTCAGCAAGCCGCCTATGCCCGGCAGCAGCCAGGCCGCCAGCACGCCAATCCCCTGTAACCACAGAACAATCGCCAGCCTGCGGTTAGCGCTTGATGTATGCCGCAGGGCAATGCTGAGCGCAATTCCCACCACCGAGGCGGCGCCAAATATCGGCCAGACAAACTGGGCAAACAGGCTGCCAGGAAAACGCACCGCCGCCATTTGCGATAAAAAGGTCGCCGGGAGGATATAGCCGAACCCTGCCAGGCTGTAGCTCCAGACCAGACGCTTGAGATCTGCGGTCAGCAGCAGCGGTTCAGGCGCGGTACCGGGCCGATGGAGCTGCCCGGACCGCGGCAGGTAGCGCGCCACCAGCACAATCAGCACCAGCGCCAGTACGCCGTAGATTTGCCATGCCGCCCCGGCGGACAAGGATTTCGCCTGAATATAGACCGCCAGCAGGCCGCTCAGGGCGATGCCGGCCCCGGGTCCGGCAAAGACGGCCGCACTGAGTCCCGGTTTGCCCAGTTGCCCCAGCCGCTCGTTGGTCCAGGCGGCAATCAGCACCATCGACCAGCCGCTCATGCAGCCGATCACAAAGCGCAGCAGACCGTGAACAACGGCATTATCTGCCGCCGCGGAGAGCAGCGTTAGCGCCACCGCACCGGTGATGCCAAGCCAGAGACGCGTTTCAACGAAGCGATGGGCGCGCATGGCATCCCATGCCCCCACCAGATAGCCCAGATAGTTCATTGCCGCCACCAGCCCCGCGCTGGTAAGCGTGAGTTGCCCGGCGGCTATCATCAGCGGCACCTGAGGCGTGAAGGCGAAGCGCCCTATCCCCATCGCCACGACCAGAACCACAAATCCGCTGAGCGCGATACGCAGCGCCATGATCGCTCCAATTGTTAAAGAAAAGTAAATTTATGATGCAACATCTCGCCGTCCTGCGAAAGTGAAAGTTGCTCACAGGTCAATGAAAACTCTGTATTATGCGTTTTATGAATCGTCTTACCTTTAAGGAGCCCTGCATGGAACTGCTCGAAGAGCATCGTTGTTTTGAAGGTCGACAGCAGCGCTGGCGGCACGACTCCACCACGCTGAATTGTGCTATGACGTTCAGCATTTTCCTGCCCCCTGCGGACAATCCACCGGTGCTGTACTGGCTTTCAGGCCTGACCTGCAACGACGAAAACTTCACCACCAAAGCGGGTGCCCAGCGTATTGCCGCCGAACTGGGCATTGCGCTGGTGATGCCAGATACCAGCCCGCGTGGCGATGACGTGGCCGACGATGCCGGATACGATTTGGGTAAAGGCGCCGGGTTCTATCTCAACGCCACGGAACAACCGTGGGCGAGCCATTACCGCATGTATGACTACATTCGCGATGAACTGCCTGCCCTGGTGCACTCTCAGTTCGCGGTCAGCGAGCGCTGCGCGATAAGCGGACATTCGATGGGGGGCCACGGGGCGCTGATAATGGCGCTGAAAAATCCGGGGAAATACACCAGCGTGTCCGCATTTGCGCCGATTGTGAACCCAACGCAGGTGCCGTGGGGGCAAAAAGCCTTTACGCACTATCTGGGTGAAGATGCAGAAAAATGGCAGGAATGGGACAGCTGCGCGTTGATGCTGGCGAGCGATTCGGTGAATGCGATCCCAATGCTTATCGATCAGGGCGATGCGGATCAGTTCCTCGCCGGACAGCTACAGCCTGCGGTGCTGGCGGAAGCCGCGCGCCAGAAGGACTGGCCGCTAACGCTGCGCATTCAGCCGGGATACGACCACAGCTATTACTTCATGGCGTCCTTTATTGAGGATCATCTCCGCTTCCATGCGGAGCATCTGTTCAGATAAGTTCCGCCTTTTGCCCGGTAGTGCCTCCTGCCTACCGGGTCTTCCCCTCCCCCTCTTTACATACTTCTATCCGCTTGAATCCAGCCTGATTTCTGTCTCCGATACCCAAACACAAATGATTTCAATTATCATTTGTGTTTACAATTCTACATTCTTTTGTACAATTCCAGGCTCTTCTCCATCTCAAAGAGTTCTTACAAGACAAAAACATACAGTTCTCAGGGTTATCCCGATGGAGTTTTATTCATTTTTATACGGAATGTACAAATGACAATACCGCGCATTAAGCTCCTGGCCGTCGCCATTGGCGCTGCCACATGTTCCCCCTTCGTTCACGCAGCCGATCAGGACACCGTTGTCGTCACCGCGACGGGTTTTGAACAAAAAATCCAGAATGCCCCCGCCTCCATCTCTGTGATTTCAAAACAGCAGATTGAAGATAAAGCCTACCGTGATGTTACCGATGCCCTGAGAGACGTCCCGGGCGTTGTCGTCACTGGCGGCGGGAGCAGCAGTGATATCAGTATTCGCGGCATGTCCTCTCAGTACACCCTGTTCCTGGTGAACGGCAAACGCGTCAGTACGCGAAGCACCCGCCCCAACAGCGACAACTCGGGTATTGAACAAGGCTGGCTGCCGCCGCTGGAGTCCATTGAGCGCATCGAGGTCATCCGCGGCCCGATGTCCTCGCTTTACGGCTCCGATGCTATGGGTGGCGTAATTAACGTCATTACCAAAAAAGTCTCGAACACTAAAGCCTGGACCGGTTCGTTGCATGGCGATGCGACCTTCCAGGAAAACAATGATTCCGGCGATATCTTCCAGACCAACGCCTACGCTTCTGGTCCCCTGATCGACGGACTGCTGGGCGCAAAAGTGACGGGGCTGTTGTCACGCCGCGCAGAAGATAAAATCGTGAACGGCTATAACGAGCAGAAAATGCGTAACGGTGGCATTACGCTGAACTTCACGCCGGACGAGAAGAACGATTTCGACCTCGACTTTGCTCGCGAGCTTCAGGACAGAAACAGCACCCCGGGGATGTCGAAAGCGGCTGAAACCTGCCGGGGAACAACCTGTACGCCAAATACCAAAAGCGACTCGCGCTATGAGCACACGACCTACTCCTTAACGCACAGCGGGTATTACGACGACTTCAATACCACCAGCTATATCCAGCAGGAAGAGACCAATAATCCAGGTCGCAAAATGCGCTCCTATAACACCACCTTCAACAACCAGAACCAGATTTTCCTCGGCGATCATACGTTGACCCTCGGCGGGCAGTATCGTTATGAGAAACTGCGCGACAAGGGTAATCAGCTGGAAGCTGCTGACGGCCTGAACAAACTGACGCGCTGGAGCTGGGCCCTGTTTGCCGAAGATGAATGGGCAATGACGGAAAGCTTTACGTTGACCGGCGGCCTGCGTATGGACAAAGACCAAAACTACGGTACTAACTGGACGCCGCGCGGTTACGGCGTATGGCACCTGGCCGATCAGTGGACGTTAAAAGGCGGGGTTTCGGCTGGCTATCGTGCGCCGGATCTGCGTCAGTCGTCTGCCAGCTGGGGCCAGGTAACGGGTGGCGGCCGTCTTGACGGTATCATCGTTGGCAACCCGGATCTGAAACCAGAGAAGAGTCTGAGCGAAGAGCTCGCCCTGCTCTGGGATAACAACGATAACCTGAATGCCGGCGTAACGCTGTTTAATACCGACTTCAAGGACAAGATTACGGAAGTTCGCCGCTGTAACAGCAGCGCCGATCCCGCCTGTACGATTGGCGATCACAGCTATGATTTCGTCAGCGATCGCGTCAACGTGGACAAAGCCAACATGCGCGGTGTGGAGTCCTCCTTCGGGTGGAAAATCACGCGCGATGTGAACTGGACTGCAAACTACACCTATACGGAGTCTGAGCAGAAGAGCGGCCAGTTCTCCGGCAAGCCACTGAACAAAATGCCGAAACACATGTTCAACACCACCCTGGACTGGCAGGCGACGCCAGATGTCGGATTCTGGAGCCGTCTGAACCTGCGCGGTAAAACGTCTGAGTACCTGAGCCGCACGTCAATGTCCCAGGGTACGCCGTCCTACACTCAGGTTGATGTCGGTATGCGCTACAACGCCAACAAAAACCTGCTGGTTACTGCCGGTGTGTATAACGTGCTCGATAAGCAGATTGATTACGATACGTATGACACCGTGCTGGATGGCCGTCGCTACACCGTCGGCATGACCTACAGCTTCTGATCTGCCCATAAAAAAGCCCGCTCAACTGAGCGGGCTAAAAAAGAGGAAGTGCGGTTATTGTTTAAATCGTTCCGGGAAATCCATTTCACTGTAGCGAACGAAGCGTGTTCCTTTCGTCAGTTTGTAGCCAAACCAGATGATCAGGAACAGCGGAATGCCAATATAGGTGGCCGTGACGGCGCCCCAGTCAATGGTGTCCGCAAGGAAGGCCTCATAGTTCTGACCCAGGGTAATAATCAGGCACAGAACGAAGGCGAAGATCGGCCCCAGCGGGAAGAACCCTGACCGGTACGGCAGATTATTCAGATCATGCCCCTGCTTGACGTACCCGCGACGGAAACGGTAGTGGCTGATGGCAATGCCCAGCCAGGCAATGAAGCCCGTCATACCAGAGGTGTTAAGCAGCCACAGGTAGACCGTCTGATTGCCGAACATGGAGGTCAGGAAACAGAGACCCGCAATCACCGTGGTCGCATACAGCGCGTTGCGCGGCACGCCACCGCGAGACAGTTTCGAGAAAATACGCGGCGCTTTACCGTCGCAGGCCAGGGTGTAGAGCATGCGGGTGGAGGCGTACATCCCGGAGTTACCCGCAGACAGTACCGCCGTCAGGATCACCGCGTTCATCACCGCCGCGGCAGAGAGCAGACCCGCGTGCTGGAAGACCAGCGTGAACGGGCTGACGCTGATGTCTTTCACATCGTTACGCAGCAGGCTTGGGTCGGTATACGGAATAATCAGGCTGATAATCAGGATCGCGAACACATAGAACAGCAGGATACGCCAGAACACCTGACGCACCGCGCGCGGAATGTTCTTCTCCGGGTTTTCGGATTCACCGGCCGCGATACCAATCAGCTCGGTACCCTGGAAGGAGAAGCCGACAATCATCGCCACGCCAATCATCGCCGAGAAGCCCCCGGCAAACGGCGCATCGCCTATAGTCCAGTTACTCCAGCCCGCCGGTTCAGCCCCTTTGAAAATACCAACGATCATCGCCACACCGACGACGATAAAGATGATGACGGTTGCCACTTTAATCAAAGAGAACCAGTATTCCGCTTCGCCAAAGCCGCGCACGGAGATGTAGTTCAGCAGGAAGATGACCGCCAGGAACAGGGCGCTCCAGATCCAGCCTGGCGTGTCCGGGAACCACCAGGTCATCACCAGCTGTGCGGCGACGAGGTCAACGGCGATGGTCACCGCCCAGTTGTACCAGTAGTTCCAGCCCAGCGCGAAGCCGAATCCTTCCTCAACGTATTTTTGTCCGTAGGTCGAAAACGAACCAGACACCGGCATGTATGCCGCCAGTTCACCCAGGCTGGTCATCAGGAAGTAGACCATCAGGCCAATCAGGATATAAGAGAATAATGCCCCACCCGGGCCGGCTGCCGAAATTGTTGCGCCAGAGGCAACGAAAAGACCCGTACCGATGGAGCCGCCAATGGCGATCATCGTCAGGTGACGCGCCTTAAGTGCGCGACGTAGCGCGGGCGCTTCTGTGGTTTTAGTTTCTGAAACCATGTGAAAATGCTGTCCATTCAATAAATGAGGCGCGATTGTAGCAGACGATCTGCGTTGCTTCCGGCAGAAATGCTCAGTTATAAGAGAGCTTCATGACTCGGCCAGGATTATAAGTAAAGCATAAAAATGTGGGGTGATAAGCGCACATAGCCCCGGTAAGCGAAGCGCCACCGGGGAACGTTAAATGGCGCAGTAGCGCAGAAAACGCTGGAGCGAGCTGGAAAGGTGTTTCTGACGATGATGGATGCACCACAGCGTGCGCACCAGCTTCGGCAGCGGAACGGGGATCTCAACCAGAGAGCCGGTCTCCAGCTGTTCGGCAATCACCCGTCGGGAAAGACAGCTAATGCCCAGGCCATGACGCACCGCATGCTTAATCGCCTCGGAGTTACCTAACTCCATCCCTAACTGGAACTGCGGCAGATGGGACAGCAGCAGATAATCGACAATCTCACGCGTGCCGGAGCCCTGCTCTCGCAGGATCCACTGCGCCTGCGCCAGACGCTCCAGCGTCACCTCGCCCTGGAGTAAAGAAGAGGCCGGGGAGGCAAACACCACCAGCTCATCCTCCAGCCAGGGTTCCGCAATAATATCCACGTTGTGGCACGGCCCTTCGATAAGCCCGATGTCCACGCGGAAATCGATCACCGCGTTGATCACGTCCTGGCTGTTGCCGACGCTCATTTCCAGCGGCAGGGTCGGAAAATCCCGGCGGTAGCGGGCAATCACTTCCGGCAGGATGTAGTTACCGATCGTGCTGCTGGCGTAGACGCGAATAGCGCCGTTGTCCTCGCGGAACAGCTGTTCGATCTCCGTTGCCTGCTCCAGCAAGGCCAGGGCACGCGGGTACAGCAGGCGGCCATGTTCGTTCACCACCAGCCGCTTTCCTACCCTGTCGAAAAGCTGAACGCCCAGTTGCCCTTCAAGATCGGTCAAGGCCGCGCTAACGGCGGACTGCGAGAGCGCCAGCATTTGTGACGCCTGGGTTGTCGAGCCGCTTTTCAGCACCTCGGCAAAAACTTCCAGCTGACGCAATGTAATGTGCATGGTTGCTTACCACTTATAAAGATTGATTATAAATATATAATCAATTTTATTTTTAAGCCAGAGCGCCGTAACCTTTAGCCAGACAAAGGAGAAGGTTATGTCAGAAATCACCTTACAACATCATCGTACAGTGTGGCACTTCGTGCCGGGTCTCGCGCTCAGTGCCGTGGTTACCGGCGTGGCTTTATGGGGCGGGAGTATACCGGCGGTTGCCGGCGCAGGGTTCAGCGCCCTGACGCTGGCCATTCTGCTTGGCATGGTGGTCGGGAACACCGTTTATCCACACATCTGGAAATCCTGCGACGGCGGCGTGCTTTTCGCCAAGCAGCATTTATTACGTCTCGGGATCATCCTTTATGGCTTTCGTCTCACCTTTTCGCAGATTGCGGATGTCGGTGTCAGCGGGATTGCCATTGACGTCCTGACCCTTTCGAGCACCTTTTTACTGGCGTGCTTTATCGGCCAGAAGATCTTTGGGCTGGACAAACAGACCAGCTGGCTGATCGGTGCGGGTAGCAGCATCTGCGGCGCGGCGGCGGTACTGGCAACAGAACCCGTCGTTAAAGCCGAAGCCAGTAAAGTCACGGTTGCCGTCGCGACGGTAGTTATCTTCGGTACGCTGGCGATCTTCCTGTATCCGGCCATGTATCCGCTGGTGGCGCACTGGTTTAGTCCGGAAACCTACGGCATTTATATCGGCTCAACCATGCACGAAGTGGCGCAGGTGGTGGCGGCAGGTCACGCCATTAACCCGGAAGCGGAAAACGCGGCGGTCATCGCCAAAATGCTGCGCGTGATGATGCTGGCCCCGTTCCTGATTTTCCTCGCGGCGCGGGTTAAACAGCTTGCTCCGGCAGGCGGCAGCGAGAAAAGCAAAATCACCATTCCGTGGTTTGCGATCCTGTTCATCGTGGTCGCTGTCTTCAACTCTTTCCACCTGCTGCCAAAAGCGATGGTGGATATGCTGGTGACGCTGGATACGGTCCTGCTGGCGATGGCGATGGCGGCGCTGGGCGTCACCACACACGTCAGCGCGCTGAAAAAAGCCGGCGCGAAACCGCTGCTGATGGCGCTTGTGCTGTTCATCTGGCTAATCGTTGGCGGTGGTGCGATTAACCTTGCGGTACACAGCCTGTTGGCATAAACCATCTCGTCCTTCTCCTGTTAACCCGCTATCATAGGCATTTCGGGTTAACAGGAGTCTTTTTATGAAATATGTTGGAGCGCACGTCAGCGCTGCCGGTGGCCTTGCGAATGCCGCCATTCGCGCCGCCGAAATCGAGGCGACCGCTTTCGCCCTGTTCACCAAAAACCAGCGCCAGTGGCGCGCCGCAGCGCTCACCGCTGAAGTGATTGATGATTTCAAAGCCGCCTGTGAGAAATACCACTATGGGCCTGGCCAAATCCTTCCCCACGACAGCTACCTCATTAACCTCGGTCACCCGGTTGCCGAGGCGCTGGAAAAATCCCGCGAAGCGTTCCTGGATGAGGTTCAGCGCTGTGAACAGCTGGGGCTGACGCTGCTGAACTTCCATCCCGGCAGCCATCTGATGCAGATTGACGAAGACGCCTGTCTGGCGCGCATCGCCGAGTCCATCAACATGACGCTGGATAAAACCCAGGGCGTGACGGCGGTGATTGAGAATACCGCCGGTCAGGGCAGCAACCTCGGCTTTAAGTTTGAGCATCTGGCGGCGATCATCGACGGCGTGGAAGATAAATCCCGCGTGGGGGTGTGCATCGATACCTGTCACGCCTTTGCCGCCGGCTATGACCTGCGCACAACCGAGGCCACGAAAAATACCTTCGAGGAGTTCGAGCGTATTGTCGGTTTTAAATACCTTCGCGGTATGCACTTAAACGATGCGAAAAGCGCGTTCGGCAGCCGCGTTGACCGCCACCACAGCCTGGGCGAAGGCAACATCGGCCATGATGCGTTCCGCTTTATCATGCAGGACGCCCGCTTCGACGGTATTCCGATGGTGCTCGAAACCATTAACCCGGATATCTGGGCGGAAGAGATTGCCTGGCTGAAGGCGCAGCAAACCGCTGAACAGGCGGCATAAAAAAAGCCGGGCTGCTTACGCACCCGGCTTTTTTTGTAGGTCGGGTAAGGCGAAGCCGCCACCCGACACCGCTTTTAGGCTGCTTTTGCGACCACTTCCGCTTCCGGGCGCTTCAGCACCGCGTAAGACAGGCCTGCCACCAGCGTACCGGCAACAATCGCCAGCAGATAACCCAGCACCGGCGTGATGGCGCCAGGGATGAGCAGGACGAACAGACCGCCGTGCGGCGCCATCAGTTTCGCACCTACCGCCATGGAGATAGCCCCCGTCACCGCACCACCCACGATACAGCACGGCAGAACACGCATTGGATCGCGTGCCGCAAACGGGATTGCGCCTTCGGTGATGAAGCACAGGCCCAGCACCAGCGCCGCTTTACCGCCTTCCTGCTGCGCTTTATCGAACTTACGGCGGGCAATAATCGTCGCCAGACCGAGCGCCAGCGGAGGCACCATACCGGCCGCCATGATCGCCGCCATCGGCGCGTAGGTCTGGGTACTCAGCAGGCCAACGCCAAACGCATATGCCGCTTTGTTCACCGGCCCCCCCATGTCGGTACACATCATACCGCCGAGGATTGCGCCCAGCAGCACCGCGTTCGCCGTCCCCATGGTTTGCAGCCAGTGGGTCAGACCTTCGAGAATGCCCGCGACCGGCTTACCAATCAGGTAAATCATCGCCAGACCGACCACCAGGCTGGAAATCAGCGGGATGATCAGGATAGGTTTCAGCGCCTCCATACTCTGCGGTAGCTTCAGCTTCGAGCTGATCAGCTTCGCCACATAACCGGCGAGGAAACCGGCAATGATACCGCCGATAAAGCCAGAACCGGTGCTCACGGCGAGCATACCGCCGATAAGACCCGGCGTCAGACCCGGACGGTCAGCAATGGAGAAGGCGATAAAGCCCGCCAGCACCGGCACCATCAACGCAAACGCGGAGCCGCCGCCAATCTGCATCAACGCGGCCGCCAGTGTGCCCGGCTCTTTAAACGCCTCGATACCAAAGGCGAAGGAGAGCGCAATACACAGGCCGCCCGCCACCACCATCGGCAGCATGTAGGACACGCCGGTCAGCAGGTGACGATACGCGCCCGCAGACTCTTTTTTCCCTTCGGTCGCAGTTTTAGCCGCACCGGTTGCCTGATACGGTTTGGCTTCTGCCAGCGCCTTATCAAACTCCTGCGCGGTCTTCTTCAGCGCCAGGCCGGTAGAGGTACGGTACATCGGCTTGCCGGCAAACTTCGCCAGATCCACTTCGATATCCGCCGCCACAATCACCAGATCGGCTTCCGCCACCTCTTCCGGCGTGATGGCATTGCCCGCACCAACAGAGCCGCGGGTTTCAACCTTCACCCACCAGCCACGTTTTTTCGCTTCGGTTTCAATGGCTTCAGCCGCCATAAAGGTGTGCGCCACACCTGTCGGGCAGGCCGTTACCGCAACAATGCGTTTCGGCCCAGCGGCGGCAACCGGCGCCGCCTCAACAGGTGCGCTGTAAACCGTCGCATGACCTTTTGCTTCGCTCAGGAACAGCTCGGGATGGGCTACCGCGCGATTAATATCACCCAGCCACACTTTTTTGCCGTTCAGGGCGCTGTCAGCGGGGATTTTGTCGCCCAGAACAATCGCCATTTCAGCATCACCCGGGTTATCAATGATATCCAGATGCGCTTTTTGTGCCGCCGCGCCCAGCAGGGTCTTCGCCATATAGGCACGAGCCTGTCCGAGACCGGAGTCAATGATCAGCAGCGTTTTCATTATTCCTCTCCTGCTGTTAGTTAAAAGGTTTTAAGTCAACGCGCGCCATCATCGCGGCTAACTGGGTACGATCGGTAATACCGACATTGCTCTGGCTCACGGCCAGGGCCGCAACGGCGGTAGCAAGACGTAAGGTATGTTCACTGGATTCGCGCATCAGCAGACCGTAGATCAGGCCGCCAACCATCGAATCCCCGGCACCCACGGTGCTGACCACCTCCATTGAAGGCGGTTTGGCAATCCATTCCCCGGAGGCGTTAACCCACAGGGCACCTTCTGCACCCAGCGAAATCACCACGTGAGCGATACCCTGCTCGCGCAGCGCATGGGCAGCGTCAATCACATCCTTTAATTCTGGCAGCTTACGGCCCGCCCAGATCTCCAGTTCGCGGCGGTTAGGCTTAACCAGCCATGGCGAGGCTTTCAGACCGGCGACCAGCGCGTCGCGGCTGCTGTCGAAAATAATGCACGGGCACTGGCTGCGCAGGCGCGTCATCCAGTCGGTGAACGCTTCCGGGCTGACGCCGGACGGCAGACTGCCGCTGACGCACACCATGTCAAACTGGCCCAGCCAGCTCAGGGAATCGGCAACAAAGCGCTCCCAGTCAGCCGGGGTCACTTCGAAGCCGGAGAAGTTCAGATCGGTCACTTCACCGTCTTTCTCGGTCAGCTTAACGTTGATGCGGGTACGGCCTTGCACAACCTGAAAACGGTTAGCGATGCCCAGTTCACTGAACAACTGCTGAAAACCGTCCTGGTTGTCTTTACCGAGGAAGCCGCCAACGGTGACGTCGATGCCGAGATCTTTCAGCACCTTCGCCACGTTAATCCCTTTTCCTGCGGCATGCAGGCCGGTCGTCCGCACCAGGTTGACTTCGCCACGCTCAATTTCCGGGCAGAAACCCACCAGATCGTAAGCCGGGTTCAGCGTAATGGTCGCAACACGTCTGCTCATTATGCGCCCTCCCCCAGACCGGCCGCGATGGCGTCGCCAATCGCTTTCAGCGCCTGTTCAGCATCCGCACCCTGCGCGGTAAAGCGCAGACGATGGCCTTTCTTCACGCCCAGCGCGACAACTTTCATCAGGCTGCGCCCGTTGGCTGGTTTACCCGAACCGTCCAGATTGGTCACGGTGATCTCACTTGCAAATTGTTTAATGGTATTCACCAGCATGGTGCCCGGACGGGCATGCAGGCCGTGTTCGTTACGCACCACGTACTCTGCGCTCAGCAGGTCATCCGTCAGCGCATCGTCGCTGGTCAGCAGGGCCAGCACCGTCGCCGCGTCTGCGTTCAGCAGTTTTTCAGCTTTATTGTTCAGCAGCAGATCGCCCAGACGCTTCAGCACGGATACCGGCTGATCGTCCGCCATGGCGACCGTTACCAGCATCGCGGCGCGTTCGCCGTCTGTCTCAAAGGCAACCGCAGCACGGCTGACCGCGATAGCGCTACGCAGGTTGCCTTCAGCACTGTCGTTCAGCCAGATGCCCTGACCCAGGTTTAATGGCTTATCATTGATGGCGCGCGTCACAAAAGTGGTATCTGCCGCTCCCACTTCTTTCAGGCGGGCCGCGTTCAGCGCCTGGAGCGTCAGCAAATCGGACGCAACGACGTCCAGCGTCAGGGTTTCATTATCCAGCTTCAGCGCTTCGCTCTGTTTTTCGCCCATCAGCAGGGCACGCAGCTCTTCAGCAGTGGTGGCGGATTTAAGCTGTTCCGCGACGGCATCATCGCTCAGCACGTGCGTCAGCTGACGCAGCAGGCCCAGGTGTTCGTCACCGCTGGCCGCGATGCCAATCGCCACATAAGCCACCTGCCCCTCGCCCCACAGCACGCCCTGCGGGAACTGGAAGACCTGCACGCCGGTTTTCAGCACCTGATCGCGGGTGTCCGTGGTGCCGTGCGGAATTGCAATACCGTTACCGAGGAAGGTGGAGGTCTGCTGTTCACGCGCCAGCATGCCGTTGACGTAGCCGTCAGCCACGTTGCCAGCCTGTACGAGCGCAGCGGCGACCTGGCGAATAGCCTCTTCTTTATTCCCGGCCTGTTCGCCCGGGTGAATATCCTGAACAGATAACTGGAACATGATTCTCCTCTCCTGCTGAAATTGAATCGTTTCAGCTTAACTGAGAAACCAGGCGCTAACCTGCTTCGTCAGGACAGGCAAGATAGCGCTGAAACGTTTCAAGAAGTCTTGTCTTTTCTACAAAAGGTTGCAAGAAAAGTTACATTTCTTGTTGCAGAATTTAGAAGTGCAGCACATTTCTTCTTCAGTCGGGAGGTTTTTGCTGATGTTCAGCAAACAGGTTCAGCACGCTTCAGCGAAACGGCGATAAACTGAAATGCTATTTTGATTTATTGTGGCAATCTTGATTTTGCCCTCTGTTTATTTAATGACAGGCGGCGTAAACTCCGCCTCTCTCTGTTACTCGCAAAGACTGAACATGCATAACACCCCCGCTGCCGCCTCACCAAAGCCTTTTGATTTGACGTCAACGGCGTTTTTGATCGTTGCTTTCCTCACCGGTATTGCCGGTGCGTTACAAACGCCTACGCTGAGCCTGTTTCTGACCAACGAAGTCCACGCCCGCCCGGCGATGGTTGGCTTCTTCTTCACCGGGAGCGCCATCATCGGCATTTTCGTCAGCCAGTTTCTTGCCGGGCGTTCAGACCGCAAAGGCGATCGCAAAAGCCTGATCGTTTTTTGCTGCCTGCTCGGGGTGTTTGCCTGCCTGCTGTTTGCCTGGAACCGTAACTACTTCATTCTGCTGTTCGTGGGCGTCTTCCTGAGCAGTTTCGGCTCGACCGCCAACCCACAGATGTTCGCCCTTGCCCGCGAGCATGCCGACCGCACCGGGCGAGAAGCGGTGATGTTCAGTTCGATACTGCGCGCGCAGGTGTCGCTGGCCTGGGTGATTGGCCCCCCGCTCGCCTACGCGCTGGCGATGGGTTTTGGCTTTACGGTGATGTACCTCAGCGCAGCCGTGGCCTTCGTGGTATGCGGCGCAATGGTCTGGTTCTTTCTGCCCTCCATGCGCAAAGAGCCGAAAGTGGCGACCGGTACGCTGGAAGCTCCGCGACGTAACCGGCGCGACGCGCTGCTGTTATTCATTATCTGTACGCTAATGTGGGGAACCAACAGCCTCTATATCATTAATATGCCGCTGTTTATTATTGATGAGTTGCATCTGCCGGAGAAGCTGGCCGGGATCATGATGGGAACCGCCGCGGGGCTTGAGATCCCCACCATGCTGATTGCGGGCTATTACGCGAAGCGCTTCGGCAAGCGCTTTTTGATGCGCGTCGCCGCCGTAGCCGGGCTGCTGTTTTATGTCGGTATGCTGACGGTTCATACGCCAGCCTTGCTTCTTGCTTTACAGCTGCTGAACGCCATTTACATCGGTATCCTGGCCGGTATCGGCATGCTCTACTTCCAGGATCTGATGCCGGGTCAGGCAGGCTCTGCCACCACCCTTTATACTAATACCACCCGCGTGGGCTGGATTATTGCAGGCTCACTGGCGGGCGTTGTGGCTGAAATCTGGAACTATCATACGGTGTTCTGGATTGCGCTGGTGATGTGCGTCCTGACGCTGAGCTGCCTGACGCGAATCAAAGACGTTTAAGGCGCGGTGAGCGCTTCCAGCTCAAGCAGATAAGTGATGGCCTGCTGGCGCGTACTGCCGCACATTTCGGCGGTTGGCTGGAGCCCGGAGCACACCTTCGGGCGCAGGGGCGAGCCAAAGATCATGCACAGGTTAGTGTCAGAGAGCTGAACGCAGCGGGTATTGGCAGGCTTGCCCTCCGGCATGCCTGGAATGGGGCTTGAGATGGACGGTGCGGTACAGCACGCGCCACAGTCGGAACGACAATCCATACATGCTCTCTGTTGGTGGCAGATGCC
This sequence comes from Enterobacter sp. BIDMC93, assembly GCF_001037805.1. NCBI lineage: Bacteria > Pseudomonadati > Pseudomonadota > Gammaproteobacteria > Enterobacterales > Enterobacteriaceae > Enterobacter > Enterobacter sp. BIDMC93. The sequence goes on along the minus strand of NZ_KQ089962.1, from coordinate 2,038,539 downwards.
CGCGCAGTCGGGCATTGCGCGCACAGTAACACCTTTTATGTATTGATAGCAAAACCCACGAATTCCGCTTGCCTGAAAGGCCGCGCGCGAGTAATTTGGCGCGATATTTTTTACCTCCCGTAAACAGGATTACTGCAATGCCAAGAGCGAACGAAATTAAGAAAGGTATGGTACTGAATTACAACGGCAAACTGCTGATTGTGAAAGATATCGACATTCAGGCACCCAGCGCCCGCGGCGCAGCAACGCTGTACAAAATGCGTTTCTCCGATGTCCGCACCGGCCTGAAAGTGGAAGAACGTTTTAAAGGCGACGATATCGTCGATACCGTGACCCTCACCCGTCGCTACGTTGATTTCTCCTACATCGACGGCAACGAATACGTGTTCATGGATAAAGAAGATTACACCCCGTATATCTTCACTAAAGATCAGATCGAAGAAGAGCTGCTGTTTATTCCTGAAGGTGGGATGCCGGACATGCAGGTGCTGACCTGGGATGGCGTGCTGCTGGCGCTGGAGCTGCCGCAGACCGTTGATCTGGAAATTGTTGAAACGGCACCGGGCATCAAAGGCGCGTCTGCAAGTGCGCGTAACAAACCGGCTACCCTGACTACCGGTCTGGTCGTACAGGTGCCAGAGTACCTGTCAGCGGGCGAGAAAATCCGTATCCATATCGAAGAAAAACGCTATATGGGTCGTGCTGACTGATTGCGGCGTTTGTCGGGTGGCGGCTGCGCCTTACCCGGCCTACAAAAATACAAAAACCGGCCTCAGAGCCGGTTTTTCGTAGGCCCGGTAAGCGTAGCGCCACCGGGCGATCAGGCTTAAAGAAGTTCAGGATACTTCGTCATTTTCAGCGCCAGCTCGATACCGCGCACTTCCGCCATCCCTTTCAGACGGCCAATCGCCGAATACCCTGGATTCGTTTTCTTGCGCAGATCGTCCAGCATCTGGTGCCCGTGATCCGGACGGAACGGGATTGGACGCACATCCCCCGCCTGCTTACGACGTACCTCTTCAGAGAGAATGGCATCCACCACCGCAACCATGTTCACGTCGCCGCCAAGATGGGCTGCTTCGTGGAAGGTTTTCGGGTTCTCTTCACGGCAGGTTGCACGCAGGTGGGTGAAATGAATGCGATCGCCGAAGGTTTCGATCATCCGCACCAGATCGTTATCCGCCCGCACGCCATACGAGCCCGTACACATGGTAAAGCCGTTGTAGATGCTGTCCACCGTCTCTTTCAGCCACTGCATATCTTCAATGGTCGACACGATACGCGGCAGGCCAAGAATAGGACGCGGTGGATCGTCCGGATGAACCGCCAGCCGCACGCCGACTTCTTCTGCCACCGGCACGATAGCGCGCAGGAAGTGCGCCATGTTTTCACGCAGCTGGTTTTTATCGATATCGCCATATTCCGCCAGGCGCGCGCGGAACTGATCGAGGGTATAACCCTCTTCCGCACCGGGCAGGCCCGCGATGATATTGCGAACCAGCTTCTCAATGTCCGCTTCACCGGCGGCATTGAACCACGCCAGCGCCTGCTGCTGCTCTTCTGCGGTGTAGTCTGCTTCCGCCCCCGGACGCTTCAGAATGTGCAGTTCGAAAGCCGCAAAAGCGATTTGATCGAAACGCAGCGCCTTCGAACCATCGGCCATTTCATATTCCAGGTCGGTACGCGTCCAGTCCAGGATCGGCATAAAGTTGTAGCAGACGGTATCAATACCACAGGCTGCCAGGTTACGAATGCTCTGCTGATAATTCGCAATCCAGGTATCACACTCACCGGAGTGGGTTTTGATATCTTCGTGAACCGGAATACTTTCCACAACAGACCAGGTTAACCCCTTCTCTGCCAGCTGAGCCTGACGCTTTTGGATTTCCTCTACCGGCCACACCTGACCGTTCGGAATATGATGCAGCGCCGTGACCACACCCGTTGCGCCAGCCTGACGCACATCATCAAGAGAAACCGGATCGTTCGGCCCGTACCAACGCCAGGTTTGTTCCATTGCCCCACCCTCTCAAGTTGTTATACCAATATGTATTACTTCAATGACGACTACCATACATGTTTAATCGAAGTGGTCAATACAGCACGCGGGATTGATTGATCAAACTCACATAACAGGGATATTTACGGCTTACCAATTTAATTTGTTGTCATATAACTTTACACTGGCATTGTTAATTAATGGTTAATCAGGTGTGTATTACATGAAGACTATTGCCTCCACCGCGCTTCCTGCTCATGTCCAGCAGCCCCGCTACGATCGCGAGCAGTTACGCTCCCGCATCGTCCATTTCGGTTTTGGCGCGTTCCACCGGGCGCATCAGGCGTTGTTAACAAACCGGGTACTGAATGCCAAAGGAGGCGACTGGGGAATTTGTGAGATTAGCCTCTTTAGCGGCGATGTCCTTATGGGCCAACTCCGGGCGCAGGATCATCTGTTTACCGTGCTGGAGAAAGGTGCCGAAGGCAATCAGCCCATTATTATCGGTGCGGTAAAAGAGTGCCTGAACGCCAAACTCGACTCGCTGGCAGCCATTATTGAGAAATTCTGCGAACCGCAGGTGGCAATTGTCACCCTCACCATTACCGAAAAAGGCTACTGCATCGATCCGGCGACGGGAAAACTGGATATGCGGAACAGCCGCATCCTGCACGATCTCGAGCACCCGTCTGAGCCGCATTCCGCGCCGGGTATTCTGGTTGAAGCGCTTCATCGCCGCCGCGAGCGGGGCCTGCCGGCGTTTACCGTGCTCTCCTGCGACAATATTCCCGACAACGGCCACGTGGTGAAAAATGCCGTTCTCGGCATGGCCGGAAAGCGTTCCGCAGAGCTGGCCGCATGGATCGAGGCGCACGTGAGCTTCCCTGGTACCATGGTCGACCGAATCGTGCCCGCCGCCACCGACGTCTCACTCGCGGAAATCACCCAGGAACTTGGCGTTGAAGATCCCTGCGCCATCAGCTGTGAACCGTTCATTCAGTGGGTAGTGGAAGATAACTTTGTCGCCGGGCGTCCGGAGTGGGAGGTGGCAGGCGTACAGATGGTTGAGGATGTCCTGCCCTGGGAGCAGATGAAGCTGCGGATGCTGAACGGCAGTCACACCTTCCTCGCGTATCTGGGCTACCTTGCCGGCTACGCGCACATAAATGAATGTATGCAGGACGACAGTTTCCGCGAGGCGGCCCGCAGGCTGATGCTGAATGAGCAGGCCCCTACGCTGCGCATCACCAACGTTGATCTGACAGCCTATGCTGACAGCCTGCTTGACCGCTTCGCCAACCCGGCCCTACAGCATCGTACATGGCAAATCGCCATGGACGGCAGCCAGAAGCTGCCTCAGCGCATGCTGGATGGGATCCGCGTGCATCTTGAGCGTAACACCGCCTGGCCATTACTGGCGCTGGGGGTGGCGGGCTGGATGCGCTACGTCAGCGGTACGGACGAACAGGGCAACGCCATTGACGTACGCGATCCGCTGAGCGACAAGTTTCAGGCCATTGTCGCTACCAGCAGCGACGCAGAACGCGTTAGCGCCCTGCTGACGCTAAATGAAATCTTTGGCGACGACCTGCCGCAAAACCCTGTCTTTGTCGAGGCAATCACCAGCGCGTACCAGCGCCTCGTCCGGCTCGGCGCGCGCCAGGCCGTTATCGAAACGTTAAAAATTTAGCGATTATTGCGTTTAAGGCGAACGGTTTTGTGCTCCGTTCGCCCTCCCTCTTCTCAATGCCCGATTTTTTCGTCAGGATGATAGATAGTTGTTACTACATCACAATTATTTATCGGAGCGCACGTGACCAAAACCAACCTGATCACCGGTTTTCTCGGCAGCGGTAAAACTACGTCCATTCTGCATTTGCTGGCCAATAAAGACCCGGCGGAAAAGTGGGCCGTGCTGGTCAACGAATTTGGCGAAGTGGGGATCGACGGCGCGTTGCTCGCCGACAGCGGCGCGATGGTGAAAGAGATCCCGGGCGGGTGTATGTGCTGCGTGAATGGTCTGCCGATGCAGGTCGGGCTGAATACGCTGCTGCGTCAGGGCAAGCCGGACCGTCTGCTGATTGAACCCACCGGGCTGGGGCATCCTAAGCAAATCCTTGATTTACTGACCGCCCCGGTATACGAGCCGTGGCTTGAGCTGCGTGCGACGCTTTGCCTGCTCGACCCCCGCCAGCTGCTGGATGAAAAAGCGATCAATAATGACAATTTCCGCGACCAGCTCGCCTCGGCAGATATTATCGTGGCGAATAAATCCGATCGCGCGACGGCTGAGAGTCAGGCCGCGTTCCAGTCCTGGTGGCAGCAGGCTGGCGGTGGACGTCAGTATGTGCAGACGACCCAGGGCAACATTGATGGCGCCTTGCTCGACCTTCCCCGCCTCAACCAGACGCAACTGCCTGCCAGCGCTGAGCATTCGCATAGCCACGGCGCGAAGCAAGGCCTGGCTGCACTGAGCCTGCCGGAGCATCAGCGCTGGCGTCGCAACCTGAACAGCGGCCAGGGGCATCAGGCCTGCGGGTGGATCTTCGATGCCGATACGGTTTTCGACACCATTGGTATACTGGAATGGGCGAGACTCGCGCCGGTTGAGCGGGTAAAAGGGATCATGCGCACTCCGGATGGTCTGGTGCGCATTAACCGTCAGGGCGAGGATTTCTTTATTGAAACCCAGAACGTCGCGCCACCCGACAGCCGGATAGAGTTAATTAGTGCGGTTAATACCGACTGGAATGCCCTCCAGTCAAGCCTGTTGAAGCTTCGTTTAAGTTTGGGCGGCTAACGTTGCCCCTGATTTCACACATTGCTGAAGACTATGACGACTCGACTTCCTGCTATTTTATTGCTCAACGCTGCCGGCCTGGCGATCTTTTTCTCCTGGTATATCCCGGCGGATCACGGTTTCTGGTTCCCGCTGGATTCCGGGCTGTTCCACTTCTTTAACCAGGCGCTGGCGAAGAGTGAAGCCTTCCTGTGGCTGGTGGCGATCACCAACAACCGCGCGTTTGACGGCTGTTCGCTGCTGGCAATGGGCTGTCTGATGCTCTCCTTCTGGCTGAAGGAAGACAAAACGGGTCGTCGCCGTATTCTGATTATCGGCCTGGTGATGCTGCTGACGGCCGTGATTATCAACCAGCTGGCGCAGCATCTGATGCCGGTTAAACGCGCCAGTCCTTCGCTCTTTTTCCCGAATATTAACCGCGTCAGCGAGCTGCTTCATATTCCAACCAAAGATGCCTCGAAGGACAGTTTCCCGGGCGACCACGGTATGATGCTGCTGATTTTTGCAGGCTTCATGCTGCGCTATTTTGGTAAAAAAGCCTTCACCATCGCCCTGGTTATTGTGGTGGTATTTGCATTCCCGCGGGTGATGATTGGCGCTCACTGGCTGACAGATATCGCCGTAGGCTCCCTCACGGCGGTGTTAATTGGTTTACCGTGGGTGCTGATGACCCCACTGAGCGATCGCATAATAGGCATTTTTGATCGCTATCTTCCTGGCAAATTTAAACAAGCTGGAAACAAATAAATAACGAAAATTAACACCATTCATCAGGGATCGTTTTCGATCCCTGCGTCACTTCTTTTCGGCGTCATTCAACGCTGTCATCATCCCGTCATACAATTCGTGATAAAAATGAAGCAATTGCAGGGATTACCGATATGAGTGGCGGCATTTTGAGCAATTCCGCGCTGTAACTTTGTGTATCACATTTTCTTATAAAAAAACGGACTTTTTTGCTCGCAATACCCCGTGCAATCGGTTAACCTCGAACTCGTTTTGCCCCACTGAGATAATTATTATCATGGTGAATAATTTTGTGCGTTGAGCCACAGTTTTCACCATAAAGAATTGTCTCATTGTGAACAGATTATTAGTCTCGTCACGGTTGGCATTTTTATAACGATATTTTCGTTAAGGACTTCAAGGGAAAACAAACAAAATGGTCAAATCTCAACCAATCTTGAGATATATCTTGCGGGGGATCCCGGCGATTGCAGTGGCGGTTCTGCTTTCGGCATGTAGTACGACGAACACCGCGAAGAATATGCATCCTGAGACGCGTGTTGTGGGAATGGAAGATTCCTCTTCACTGCAAGCCTCTCAGGATGAATTTGAAAATATGGTACGTAATCTCGACGTTAAGTCGCGTATTATGGATCAGTATGCTGACTGGAAAGGCGTGCGTTACCGTCTGGGCGGCAGCACCAAGAAAGGCATCGATTGTTCCGCGTTCGTACAGCGTACGTTCCGTGAGCAGTTTGGGTTAGACCTTCCGCGTTCTACTTATGAACAGCAGGAAATGGGTAAATCCATTTCGCGCACTAAACTGCGCACGGGCGATTTAGTCCTGTTCAGAGCGGGTTCAACCGGTCGACACGTTGGCATCTATATCGGTAACGATCAGTTTGTCCATGCTTCCACCAGCAGTGGTGTGACGATTTCCAGCATGAACGAACCTTACTGGAAGAAGCGCTACAACGAAGCTCGCCGCGTTCTGAGCCGTAGTTAATATTGCTGTCGTATCGTTGGTTATCCCTTGGCTGGCGATACGATAAAAAAAGCACTGCTCCGGCAGTGTTTTTTTTTGCCCGTTACACTGATAACTATCCAGCGGCATTTCAGGAATCACGACATCTATGTTTACCCGCTACTTCTCCAGCAACCGCAAGATTCTGTTTCTCAGTTTCCTTACGGGGTTATTCACTGCCCTGCTCCTGGGAGCATTACAGTTTTACTGGAGTTACCACAAGCGAGACGTCAGATTCGATACCCTTATTACCGATTTAAGCGTCTACATGGAGAGCTATTTCGATGAGCTCAAAATGTCGATTGATACGCTCCAGCCACTCACGCTGAACAGCTGCGAGGAAGTGAGTGCCGCCCTGACCTCCCGGGCGGCTTTTAGCATCAACGTGCGCGCTTTTTTGCTGGTAAGGGATAAAAACGCCTACTGCTCTTCCGCCACCGGCCCGATGAATGTCCCTCTGGAAGCGCTTATTCCTGAACTGCACATCAATAAACAGGTTGATATGGCGCTCCTGCCGGGCACCCCCATGATGCCGGACAAGCCCGCGATTGCCATCTGGTATCGCAACCCACTGGTGAAGGACGGCGGTGTATTTACCTCCGTTAATCTTAACCTGACTCCTTATCTCCTCTACACCTCAAGACAGGATGAGTTTGCCGGTATTTCCATCATTATTGGCGATTATGCGTTATCAACCCATTCCGGAACGCTGGTCCCTGCGCGTGATTTGCCTGATATCCCGGTCCGTACCGCCACGCTGAAAAATGTGCCTCTGACCATCCATGTTTATGCGGAAGCCTGGACGACCGATGGAGTGCTGTACGCCCTGTTTTTCGGCCTGGTCTGCGGTATCGCGGCGGGCCTGTTGAATTTCTATATTCTTTCTATCCGTCTTAATCCGGGGAAAGAGATCCTAACGGCCATCAAACGCGACCAGTTTTACGTGGTCTATCAACCCGTCGTGGATGCGCAGTCGCTCAAAATGACCGGGCTGGAAGTCCTGATGCGCTGGAAGCATCCGGTGATGGGAGAAATTCCACCGGATGCCTTTATTAATTTCGCTGAAGCGCAGAAGCTGATTGTCCCGCTGACGCTGCATCTTTTTGACCTGATTATCCGCGATGCCCCTGTCCTGCAAACGGTGCTCCCGCCTGGGGCCAAGTTTGGGATCAACATCGCGCCCGGTCATCTGCATGCGGAAAGCTTTAAAGAGGATATGCGCGCGTTTGCCGCCGCTCTTCCACCCGATCACTTCCAGATTGTGCTGGAAATAACCGAGCGCGATATGATCAACCACCGCGAGGCTAATCAGCTGTTCGAATGGCTGCACGAAGAAGGTTTTGAAATTGCCATCGATGATTTTGGCACCGGCCACAGCGCGCTGATCTATCTGGAACGCTTTACGATGGATTACCTGAAAATTGACCGTGGCTTCGTGAATGCCATCGGGACTGAAACCGTCACCTCGCCAGTGCTTGACGCGGTGCTGACGCTGGCAGAACGCCTGAATATGTTAACCGTTGCCGAGGGTGTTGAAACGCCGGAGCAGGCGGCGTGGCTGCGCGAGCATGGCGTGAACTATCTTCAGGGCTACTGGATCGGCCGCCCGATGCCGCTGGAGCAGTTCAGGACGTGGCAACCCGACATCACGCTCGGGGAATAATTTCACAATCACGGCGCTGTCCCTTATTATTCTGTTCAACCGAGCCTGCCTGTGAACAAAGGGATCCGCCGCACTATGATTATGCGCGTTGTGTTGACGCTATTGGCGCTGGTGAGCCTGTCGAGCCAGGCGCAGACCATCAAAGAGAGCACGGCCTTTGCCGTCATTGGCGAGCCGAAGTACGTGGTTAACTTTAACCACTACGATTACGTTAACCCCGCCGCCCCGAAAGGCGGAAACGTGACGCTTTCCGCCACGGGAACGTTTGACAACTTTAACCGCTTTGCCCTGCGCGGCGTGGCGGCAGCGCGTACCGAATCCCTCTATGACACGCTGTTCGTCACCTCCGACGACGAGCCCGGCAGCTATTATCCCCTGGTCGCCGAGAACGTGCGATACGCCGATGATTTCAGCTGGGCAGAAATCGCGATTAATCCGCGGGCGCGTTTTCACGACGGTACGCCAGTTAGCGCCCGTGACGTGGCATTCACCTTTCATAAATTTATGACCGAAGGCGTGCCGCAGTTTCGTCTGGTGTACAAGGGCACCACGGTGAAAGCCATCGCCCCGCTGACCGTGCGAATCGAACTCCCTGAGCCGAACAAAGAGAATATGCTGAGCCTGTTCTCCCTGCCCGTCATGCCCGAATCCTTCTGGAAAAATCATAAGCTGAGCGATCCTCTCTCTACCCCGCCGCTGGCCGGAGGGCCGTATCGCATTACCGACTGGCGAATGGGCCAGTACGTGATCTATTCCCGGGTGAAAGATTACTGGGCAGCCACGCTGCCGGTAAACCGGGGCCGCTGGAACTTCGATACAATCCGCTACGACTACTACCTGGATGATAACGTGGCCTTCGAGGCATTTAAGGCGGGCGCGTTTGATTTACGTGTCGAGAACAGCGCCAAAAATTGGGCGACCCGCTATATCGGAAAAAATTTCGCGAAAGGCTATATCGTTAAAGACGAACACAAAAACGAATCCGCGCAGGACACGCGCTGGCTGGCGTTTAATATTCAGCGCCCGGTTTTTTCCGATCGTCGGGTGCGTGAAGCCATTACCCTGGCGTTTGATTTCGAATGGATGAACAAAGCGCTGTTTTACGGAGCCTACAGCCGGGCGAACAGCTATTTCCAGAATACTGAATATGCCGCCCGTGATTATCCCCACGCGGACGAGCTGGTTTTGCTGGCGCCAATGAAAGCGGAACTCCCGCCGGAGGTGTTCACCCGCGTATTTGAACCGCCCAAATCCGACGGAAACGGGTTCGACCGGGACAACCTGCTGAAAGCCAGCAACCTGCTGGATGACGCTGGCTGGGTGCTGAAAAATCGGCAACGGGTTAATGTGCAAACCGGTAAACCGCTCAGCTTCGAACTGCTGATTGCCTCCGGCGCAAACGATCAGTGGGTGCTGCCATTCAAGAAGAACCTTGCCCGGCTTGGCGTCACCATGAATATCCGCCAGGTCGATATGGCCCAGTTAACCAACCGCAAGCGCAGTCGCGATTACGACATGATGCAGACCCTGTGGGCCGCGCAGCCGTGGCCGAGTTCAGATCTGCAAATCTCCTGGGCATCGGGGTATATCGACTCCTCCTACAACGCCCCGGGCGTAAAGAGCCCGGTGATAGATGCGCTGATTGCAAAAATTGTCGCCGCTCAGGGCGATAAGAACAAGCTTCTGCCGCTTGGCCGCGCGCTCGATCGGGTCTTAACCTGGAACTATTACATGCTGCCGATGTGGTATATGGGCGAAGATCGCGTGGCCCGCTGGGATAAATTCTCCCTGCCTGCCGTTCACCCGGTCTACACCCTCGGCTTTGACACCTGGTGGTATGACGTGAATAAAGCCGCAAAACTGCCCGCAGAGCGGCGTTAAGGAGTGACGATGGGCGCTTATCTTTTCCGCCGGCTGCTGTTAGTGATCCCGACGCTGTGGGCCATCATTACCATTAACTTTTTTATCGTCCAGATCGCCCCCGGCGGTCCGGTGGACCAGGCAATTGCGGCTATAGAATTTGGTCACGCTGGCGGCATGCCGGGCGGCGGCGGTGAAGGAATGGGGGCCAGCCATGCCCGGACGGGCGTGGGCAACATCAGCGAAAGCCACTACCGGGGCGGTCGCGGACTGGATCCGGAGGTGATCGCCGAGATCACCCATCGCTATGGTTTTGACAAGCCGCTGCACGAGCGTTATTTCAGGATGCTCTGGGATTATGTCCGTTTCGATTTTGGCGACAGCCTGTTTCGCAGCGCCTCGGTGTTAACCCTGATCAAACAAAGCCTGCCGGTTTCCATCACGCTCGGACTGTGGGGGACGCTGATTATTTATCTGGTCTCCATTCCGCTGGGGATCCGAAAAGCGGTCTACAACGGTAGCCGTTTCGATATCTGGAGCAGCACATTCATTATCATCGGCTACGCTATCCCGGCGTTTCTGTTTGCCGTGCTGCTGATTGTCTTTTTCGCCGGCGGCAGTTATTTCGACCTCTTCCCGCTGCGCGGGCTGGTCTCTGCGGATTTCAGCACCCTGCCGTGGTATCAGAAAATCACCGATTACTTCTGGCACATCACGCTTCCGGTGCTGGCGACGGTCATCGGCGGTTTTGCGGCGCTTACGATGCTGACCAAAAACGCCTTTCTTGATGAGATCCGCAAACAGTACGTCGTCACCGCGCGCGCCAAGGGCGTCGGTGAAAAGCAGATCATGTGGAAGCACGTTTTTCGTAACGCCATGCTGCTGGTGATTGCCGGTTTCCCCGCCACGTTCATCAGTATGTTTTTTACCGGCTCGTTGCTGATAGAAGTGATGTTCTCGCTCAACGGATTAGGGCTGCTGGGCTATGAGGCCACCGTCTCCCGTGATTATCCGGTGATGTTTGGCACACTCTACATTTTCACCCTGATCGGCCTGCTGCTGAACATCATCAGCGATATCAGCTATACGCTGGTCGATCCCCGTATCGATTTTGAGGGCCGCTGATGTCGCGTTTAAGCCCCGTCAATCAGGCCCGCTGGGCGCGCTTTCGCCACAACCGTCGCGGCTACTGGTCGCTGTGGATCTTCGCCGTCCTGTTCGCCTTAAGTATGTGTTCGGAACTGATTGCCAACGATAAACCCCTGCTGGTGCATTTCAAAGACCGCTGGTATGTGCCGGTGCTGACTACCTACAGCGAAAGCGATTTTGGCGGCCCGTTTGCGACGCCAGCCGAGTACCAGGATCCCTGGTTACGTGAACAGATAGCGCAGCACGGCTGGGCTATCTGGGCGCCGATTCGTTTTGGCGCGAACAGTATTAACTTCGCCACGTCCACCCCCTTCCCTTCGCCGCCTTCCGCGCAAAACTGGCTGGGAACGGACGCCAACGGCGGCGATGTGCTGGCGCGCATTCTCTATGGCACCCGCATCTCGCTCCTGTTTGGGCTGCTGCTGACGCTTTTTAGCAGCGTAATGGGCGTTGTGGCGGGCGCCGTGCAGGGCTATTACGGGGGTAAAATAGATTTATGGGGACAGCGCGTGATTGAAGTCTGGTCCGGTATGCCGACGCTGTTTCTGATTATCCTGCTGTCCAGCGTGGTACAGCCTGGCTTCTGGTGGCTGCTCGGGATCACCGTCCTGTTCGGCTGGATGGCGCTGGTCGGCGTGGTGCGCGCGGAGTTTCTGCGTACGCGGAATTACGACTATATTCGCGCTGCGCAGGCGTTAGGCGTGAGCGATGGCGCAATCATCTTCCGTCACATGCTTCCCAATGCGGTGGTGGCGACCCTCACCTTCCTGCCGTTTATTTTGTGCAGCTCCATTACCACCCTGACGTCGCTTGATTTTCTTGGTTTCGGTTTGCCGCTGGGCTCACCGTCCCTTGGCGAACTGCTGTTGCAGGGCAAAAACAATCTCCAGGCCCCCTGGCTGGGCATCGCCGCATTCCTCTCCGTGGCGGTGCTCCTTTCCCTGCTGATTTTTATTGGCGAAGCCGTGCGCGATGCCTTCGATCCCAACAAGGCGGTATGACATGACCCGGCCTCTTCTGAGTATAGAGAACCTGTCGATTGCGTTTTCAAAACAGGGCGAATCACGCACGGTGGTGACGGATTTATCGTTGCAGATCCAGCGCGGAGAGACGCTGGCGCTGGTCGGGGAATCCGGCTCCGGTAAGAGCGTTTCGGCGTTGTCGGTGCTGCGCCTGCTCCCTTCCCCGCCGGTCAGCTATCCGCAGGGGGATATTCTGTTCCATGGACAATCGCTGCTGAACGCTGACGAGCAAACCCTGCGCGGCATTCGTGGCAACACCATCGCCATGATTTTTCAGGAGCCGATGGTGTCGCTCAACCCACTGCATACCCTGGAAAAACAGCTCTATGAAGTGCTGTCACTTCATCGGGGAATGCGTAAAGAGGCAGCGCGGGGTGAAATTCTGGACTGTCTTGAACGCACCGGTATCCGTAATGCGGCGAAACGGCTGAACGATTTCCCGCACCAGCTTTCCGGCGGCGAGCGCCAGCGCGTGATGATTGCAATGGCCCTGCTCACGCGCCCCGAACTGCTGATTGCCGATGAACCTACTACCGCGCTGGACGTCACGGTACAGGCACAAATTCTGCAACTGCTGCGCGAACTGCGCGACGAGCTGAACATGAGCCTGCTGTTTATTACGCACAACCTGAGCATCGTGAAAAAGCTCGCTGACGCGGTGGCCGTGATGCAAAACGGCCGCTGCGTGGAACAGAACCGGGCATCCGCCCTGCTGAGCGCGCCTCAGCACCCGTATACACAGCGCCTGCTCGATAGCGAACCCGCTGGCGACCCGGTTCCGCTTAACGCTGACAGCGCGCCGTTGCTGAGGGTTGAGGGGCTGTCGGTGTCATTCCCGATCCGCAAAGGCATTTTGCGTCGCGTGGTCGATCACAATCATGTTCTGAAAGAGATGAGCTTCGCTCTGCGTCCGGGCGAATCGCTTGGGCTTGTGGGCGAGTCCGGTTCAGGCAAAAGCACCACCGGCCTGGCGCTGCTGCGCCTGATCGCCTCTCAGGGAAGCATTGTTTTTGACGGCATGCCGCTGCAAAACCTGAATCGCCGGATGATGCTTCCCGTGCGCCCGCGGATGCAGGTGGTATTTCAGGATCCAAACTCTTCGCTTAACCCGCGCCTGAGCGTATTACAGATTATTGAGGAGGGCCTGCGCGTCCACCAGCCGACCATGACGGCGCAACAGCGTGAAATCGACGTGATGCGGGTGATGGCGGAAGTGGGTTTAGATCCCGAGACCCGGCACCGGTATCCGGCTGAGTTTTCCGGCGGACAGCGCCAGCGTATAGCGATTGCCCGCGCGCTGATCCTGAAACCGGAGCTGATCGTGCTGGACGAGCCAACCTCTTCCCTGGACCGCACCGTGCAGGCGCAAATTCTGGCGCTGCTGAAGGGGCTACAGGAAAAGCATCGGCTGGCCTATATCTTTATCAGCCACGATTTACAGGTGGTGCGTGCGCTTTGCCATCAGGTGGTGGTATTGCGGCAGGGAGAAGTCGTTGAGCAGGGAGAGTGCCAGCGCGTATTCACCGCGCCGACGCAGGATTACACGCGCCAGCTATTGTCCGCTGACTAGCACTCAGAAAGGATATTGACCGGAGAACGGCTCGGCAATGGCCACGCCGAAGTTTTTCAGACGACAGGTGGCGGCAAACTCATCCTGGCTGTTAACAAACAGGCACGGCTCACCTTCGCATTCCAGCACGGAGCTGTCCACTTCGATGTCCGTCAGCGCCTGGCTGAGACGTTCCATGACCGGCCACGCATTTTCATCGCTCGGGCTGAGCAGTTTGAGGGCCACCAGACAATTATCCTCCCCGGCAACGCTTTGCGGAATCGGTTCAACTTTCGAACCTGCAAAACCCGTCGACCAGCGATAGCTCTGGGGCAAGCGATGGACAATGGAGAGTTGTAATGTATTCACGTTCAGATCCCCGGAAGCAAATTTACTTCACAATTTATTTACATTTATAGTAACACATCATCGCCAACCTGCACTGTTTAGCGGATTTTATAGGCGTTGCAGGCTCGCATCGGCGCTATATGTACCCGTTTCTGCGATCTAACTCAACCTTTTTAAATACAATGATGTGACTTTTTACATAAATAGATTTTACATAAAAGAAACAAACACAGGGTAAACGAACGGAGGGTTGGTTGATATGGGTCAACAAAAAGGCCCGTCACGGGCCTTAAGTGGTCATTTATGCGCCGTCTTTCGCGGCCGGCTGGCGTAAAGATAGAAGAGAATGGAGCAGGTCGCGCAGAGGGCAATCGCCCACAGCATCGGCCAGGCGGTATTAAACGTCGCCGTCGAGAGCAGCGCCCCGACTATCGCGCCAATTCCGAAACGGAACGTTCCTGCCAGCGACGAGGCGGTGCCCGCCATATGCGGAAATTCGTCGAGGATCACCGCCATCGCGTTGGATGAAACCATCGACACGCAGCCGACAAACGCCGCCACGCCCACCACCAGCGCCCAGAAACCGACGCCCAGCAACGCGCTCAATACCAGCCAGATAGCCATCACGAACTGGATCCACAGCCCGGCGCGGAACATATTCAGCGCCCCAACCCGCCGGACAAAGCGGCTGTTGATAATGGTCATCACAAACAGGAACACAATATTCAGCGCGAAGTAGTAACCAAAATGCTGGGGTGACACATGGTTCAGTTCGATGTACACAAACGGCCCCGCGCTCAGGAACGAAAACATTCCGGCAAAGCTGAAGCCGCTGGCCAGCATATAGCTCAGCACACGCTTATGGCGAAACAGCGAGGCAAAGTTGCCAAGCGTGGTGCGAACGTGGAACTTCTGACGTCGCTCGACCGGCAGCGTTTCATCGATAAAGACGAAGATCATCACCGAGGCCAGCAGCGCGGCAATCGCCAGGATCCAGAAAATCGCATGCCAGCTGAACCACACCAGGACCGCCCCGCCCACCATGGGGGCGACCAGCGGCGCAATTGTCGTGACCAGCATGACGAACGACATCATGCGTGAGAACTCTTCCTTCGGGTAGACGTCGCGCATCAGCGCGTTAATCACCACGCTTGCAGCAGCAGCCGCCAGGCCATGGAAGAAGCGCATCACAATCAGCTGATCGATACTCTGCGCCAGCGCGCAGGCCACCGCCGCCGCGGCAAATATCAATGTCCCGCCCAGGATAACCGGTTTACGCCCCAGGCTGTCGGCCATTGGGCCATAAAAGAGCTGACCGAGGGCAAAACCAAGAATGTAGGTGCTGAGCGTCATCTGCGCGCTGCCTGCCGGTACGCCAAACTGCGCGGAAATCACCGGCAGCGCGGGCAGATACATATCGATAGACAGCGGCATCAGCATGGCCAGCAGGCCAAGGATAAATACAATTTTAAACGACGAGTGTGGCCTGGTGGTCACAGGGTTCTCCTGAATTTAGCGTGAAGGCAGCCCGACGCTGGCAATCTCTTCTTCCGTCAGCGGGCGATATTCCCCTGGGGCCAGGTCTGGATCGAGTTCAATCGCGCCGATACGTTCACGATGCAGCCCCACAACGTGGTTGCCCACGGCGGCAAACATCCGCTTCACCTGATGGTAGCGGCCTTCACTGATGGTCAGACGGACGTCCGTGGGGGTGAGGATTTCCAGCACCGCCGGTTTGGTCAGATCCTTTTCATTATGCAGCTGAACGCCTTTCGCGAATTGCTCTGCCGTGTCATCCGAGACCGGAGACTCAAGCATCACCCGATAGGTTTTCTCACAGTGATGGCGCGGGGAGGTGATGCGGTGCGACCACTGGCCGTCATCGGTCATCAGCACCAGGCCGGTAGTATCGATATCCAGTCGCCCTGCCGCATGCAGCTTGTGCGCCACAGGTTCGTCGAGGAAATAGAGCACCGTCGGGTGATCCGGATCGTCCGTTGAACAGACGTAACCTTCCGGTTTGTTGAGCATGAAGTAGCGCGGGCCATTCTGCTGGGTCAGCGGGTTGCCGTCATACTCCACCTGGTGCTCAGGCTGGAGTTTAAAAGCGCTGTCTTTCACAATGTCGCCGTCCACGGTTACGCGGCTGGCGCGAATTTCACGCCCGGCAATAGCGCGGCTTACGCCGAGTTGCTGAGCGATAAACTTATCAAGTCGCATGAAATCTTTTTAGCCTTAATGGTGCTGGAAGTCGGACTACGCGTCCGAAAAAGAAGCAGTCAGAAACAGTTCAGTATAATGGTCTGGTTGCGCCACTCAAGGGAAAAAGTTTCGTGGCATACTATATGCGAGTTAACTGAATAGAGAAGCCATGACGTTCACATTACGCCCCTATCAGCAGGAAGCCGTTGATGCCACCCTCGCCTGGTTTCGCAAGCATCGGGAGCCCGCCGCCATCGTTCTCCCGACCGGAGCCGGTAAAAGCCTGGTGATTGCCGAACTGGCGCGCCTGGCCCGCGGACGCGTGCTGGTGCTGGCGCACGTCAAAGAGCTGGTGGCGCAAAACCACGCCAAATATTGCGCACTCGGCCTGGAGGCCGACATTTTTGCCGCCGGACTGAAGCGCAAAGAGAGCCACGGAAAAGTGGTGTTTGGCAGCGTACAATCCGTTGCGCGCAACCTGGAACTGTTTCGCAGCGAGTTTTCCCTGCTGATTGTCGATGAGTGTCACCGCATCAGCGATGACGACGACAGCCAGTATCAGCAAATCCTCACTCATCTGAAAAAGGTGAATCCTCACCTCCGTCTGCTTGGCCTCACCGCCACGCCGTTTCGTCTGGGCAAGGGCTGGATTTATCAGTTTCATTATCACGGCATGGTGCGTGGCGATGAAAAGGCCCTGTTCCGCGACTGTATCTATGAGCTTCCGCTGCGCTACATGATCAAGCACGGCTACCTGACGCCGCCGGAGCGGCTGGATATGCCCGTCGTGCAGTACGATTTCAGCCGCTTACAGGCGCAGAGCAACGGGCTGTTCAGCGAGGCAGATCTTAACCATGAGCTGAAAAAACAGAAGCGGATCACGCCGCATATCATCAGCCAGATTGAAGAGTTCGCACAAACGCGCAAAGGGGTGATGATTTTTGCTGCCACTGTCGAACACGCGCGCGAAATTACGGGGCTGCTGCCCGCCGACGACGCGGCGTTAATTACCGGTGAAACCCCCGGCCTGGAGCGCGACAGCCTGATTGAGGACTTCAAAGCTCAGCGGTTCCGCTATCTGGTGAATGTCTCCGTACTAACCACCGGCTTTGACGCCCCGCACGTCGACCTGATTGCGATTCTTCGCCCGACGGAATCCGTCAGCCTGTATCAGCAGATTGTTGGCCGCGGGCTGCGTCTGGCGCCGGGCAAAACCGACTGTCTGATCCTTGATTACGCCGGTAACCCGCACGATCTCTATTCGCCGGAAGTCGGCACGCCAAAAGGCAAGAGCGACAACGTGCCCGTTCAGGTTTTTTGCCCTGCCTGCGGGTTTGCCAACACCTTCTGGGGGAAAACCACCGCCGACGGCACGCTGATCGAACATTTTGGCCGCCGCTGTCAGGGCTGGTTTGAAGACGATGAAGGCCATCGCGAACAGTGTGACTTCCGCTTCCGCTTCAAAAACTGCCCGCAGTGCAATGCCGAAAACGACATTGCCGCCCGCCGCTGTCGGGAGTGCGACACGGTCCTGGTCGACCCGGACGACATGCTGAAAGCGGCGCTGAAGCTGAAAGATGCGCTGGTGCTGCGCTGTTCCGGCATGGCCTTACAGCCCGGCGCGGATGAAAAAGGCGAGTGGCTAAAAATTACCTACTACGACGAGGATGGCGCAGACGTCAGCGAGCGGTTCCGGGTCCAGACGCCCGCCCAGCGCACCGCGTTCGAGCAGCTCTTTATCCGCCCGCATACCCGCACGCCTGGCGTGCCGCTGCGCTGGATAACCGTGGCCGATATCGTGCGCCAGCAGGCGTTACTGCGCCATCCTGATTTTGTTGTCGCCCGTAAAAAAGGGCAGTTCTGGCAGGTGCGTGAGAAGGTCTTTGACTATGAAGGACGCTTTCGCCGGGCAAACGAATTGCGCGGTTAACGGGACTTTTCGTTGATGCGCGAGCCATTTGAGTATAAAATGCCGCCCGCTTCACATCCGTGAGGCAGAACACTCACCTGCTGCTGGGTCGCCTGTAGTAGGGTTTTAAATACAGAGAGAAATCAATGTTCACTATCGAAGCAGAAGTACGTAACGTGCAGGGTAAGGGTGCGAGCCGCCGCCTGCGTACCGCAAACAAGTTCCCGGCTATCGTTTACGGTGGCGAAGCTGCTCCAGTTGCTATTGAACTGGATCACGACAAAGTATGGAACATGCAGAACAAAGCTGAATTCTACAGCGAAGTTCTGACCATCGTTGTTGACGGTAAAGAAGAAAAAGTGAAAGTTCAGGCTGTTCAGCGTCACGCGTTCAAGCCAAAACTGACTCACATCGACTTCGTTCGCGCGTAATCGCAAACCTGTCGAGAAAAACCCCGCGTTTGCGGGGTTTTTTTATGGCTGTTACTTACCGCCTGAAGTGCGACGCTGAAGCTGGTCGCGCAGATTCGGCGGTGTGCCTTTAATGGTCAGCGTGTCGGTGGCCGGGTCCCAGAAGATACGTTCCCCGAGCAGCATGGCATCAAAGTTAATGGTTAACCCACCGCCGCTACCGGCAAATTTCGTCAGCTGACGCAGCGTACTGCGATCCGCCGGGAAGCTCTCTTCCAGCTCATAGCCTTTTTCCGCAGTAAATTCCTGGAAGCTGACTTCGCTGACACCTGCCAGCTCTTTGGACAGCGACTCCAGCTCAATCTCTTCTCCAGCCTGTAGCTGCTCGTTGCAGTAGCTGTAAACCTGCTGACGCACGGTCTGACGCTCAGATTTATCAAGCTGCGCCTCAGCCGTAAAGTCATCCACCGCCTGGAGGAGACCTTTGTTCTGCGCTTTGGCATTCAGCCCTTCGCTGGCGCCGAGGAAGTCCATAAAGAAATCCGCCACTTTGCGGCCCACGCGGCCTTTAAGGAAGGTCAGATAGCGCGTTGATTCCGGGTTGGTTTCCCATTCGGTTAAATCGATACGCGCCACAATATCCGCATGGTTGATATCCAGGTAGTGCGTTGAGCTGATATCCAGCTGCTCGTTCACGCGCATACTGCTTAAGTTATTCAGCACGGTGACCAGCAGATACTCTACCGCCAGATAGCGGTAGTGGCAGAACAGGACGATACCGCCATCGGCGAAGGGATATTTCGCCAGCTCGTCACGCAGACGGCCAGTAGCAGCGCGGCTGAATGCCAGGAAATCCTCTTCGCCCTGACGTTGCAGGCGCAGGCTATCCGCCAGTTCGCTCTCTTCGCTGAACAAGCCATAGGCTTTATTTTTCGCGCTGTAGACGCGATGCAACTCCGCCATCATCTCGACAACGGTAGGCGTTGGTTCCAGTAACGAATCGCGCAGCACCACTTCAAGGGTTTGCTCATCACGCTTGATAAGCTGGTGCAAGGCAATCTGGTTGATTTCCAGACTCATGATAAACTCTCCTTTTAGACCGGGCGGTATTCAACCACCACCAACGCATGTGTGCAACAGAAGATAAAAAAGGGGAAAAAAAGCTGTTGCTACGGTAATATGTCGCCCTTCTCTCAACAAACTGATTTTGATTTATGCCACAACATTCCCGCTACAGTGACGAACACGTTGAACAATTGCTCAGTGAGCTGGTCAACGTACTGGAAAAACATAAAACGCCAACCGATCTCTCCCTGATGGTTTTGGGAAATATGGTTACCAACCTGATCAATACCAGCGTTGCTCCGGCTCAGCGTCAGGCGATCGCCAAATCTTTCGCCCAGGCTTTGCAGTCCTCCGTTAGCGACGACCAGGCACACTAAGGGAAACGAACAACAGTTTATGGTGACGAATCGTCAGCGCTACCGTGAAAAAGTCTCCCAGATGGTCAGCTGGGGGCACTGGTTTGCCCTGTTCAACATTCTGTTGGCGATGGTGCTCGGCTGCCGTTATCTGTTTGTGGCGGACTGGCCAACCACGTTAACCGGGCGCATCTACTCGTGGATGAGTCTTGTTGGTCACTTTAGCTTTCTGGTCTTCGCCACCTATCTGCTGATCCTGTTCCCACTGACGTTTATCGTCATGTCGCAGCGGCTGATGCGCTTCCTGTCCGCCATTCTTGCGACGGCGGGCATGACGCTGTTGCTGATCGACAGCGAAGTCTTTACCCGCTTCCACCTGCACCTGAATCCTGTCGTCTGGGAGCTGGTGATTAACCCGGATCAGAACGAGACCGCGCGCGACTGGCAGCTGATGTTTATCAGCGTGCCGATTATCCTGCTGATCGAAATGCTGTTCGCCACGTGGAGCTGGCAAAAACTCCGCAGTCTGACCCGACGCCGCCATTATGCGAAGCCCGTCGCGGCGCTCTTTTTCGCCTCATTTATCGGTTCGCACCTGATGTATATCTGGGCAGATGCGAACTTCTACCGCCCGATTACCATGCAGCGCGCGAACCTGCCGCTCTCCTATCCGATGACGGCGCGTCGTTTCCTCGAAAAACACGGCCTGCTGGACGCGCAGGAGTATCAGCGTCGTCTGGTCGAACAGGGTAATCCGGAAGCGGTCAGCGTGCAGTATCCCCTGAGCGATCTGAAATATCGCGACATGGGCCGCGGTCAGAACGTGCTGCTGATTACCGTCGATGGCCTGAACTATTCCCGCTATGAGAAGCAGATGCCAGCGCTGGCTGAATTCGCTGAGAACAACATCGTATTCACTCAGCATATGAGCTCCGGTAATTCGACCGACGCGGGTATTTTCGGCCTGTTCTACGGCATTTCACCGAGCTATATGGACGGCGTGCTGTCGGCCCGTATTCCGGCGGCATTGATTACCGGGCTTAATCAGCAGGGCTACCAGCTGGGGCTGTTCGCCTCTGATGGTTTCAACAGCTCGCTGTACCGCCAGGCGCTGCTGTCTGATTTCTCACTGCCCGCCGCGCAGAGCCAGTCTGACGATCGGACCGCTGACCAGTGGATAGACTGGCTGAAGCGCTATGCGCAGGAAGATAACCGCTGGTTCTCCTGGGTTGCGTTTAACGGCACAACGCTTGATGACAGCAATCAGAAAGGCTTCGCGCGCCGCTATAGCCGTGCGGCGGGCGATGTCGATGCGCAGATCGGCCGCGTGCTGACCGCCCTGCGCGACGCGGGCAAGCTGGATAATACGGTCGTGATTATCACGGCGGGGCATGGCGTGCCGCTCGGCGAAGAGGCGAAGGGCATGGAGTGGTCGCGTCCGAACCTGCATGTTCCCCTGGTGATCCACTGGCCGGGCACTCCCGCGCAGCGCATCAACATGCTCACCGACCATAAAGACGTCATGACCACGTTAATGCAACGGCTGCTGCACGTCAGCACACCGGCAATTGAGTACTCGCAGGGACAAGACCTCTTTAGCGCCACGCGGCGTCATAACTGGGTCACGGCTGCTGGCGGAAACACGCTGGTGGTGACCACGCCGACGTTGTCCCTGGTGCTGAACAGCAATGGCAATTACCAGACGTATAACCTCGAAGGTGAGAAGCTGAAAGACCAGAAGCCGCAGCTCAGTTTGCTGTTGCAGGTGCTGACAGACGAGAAGCGCTTTATCGCTAACTGATTATTTATGAATCAGTTAGCGTTGCTTGCCCCTTGCATTCAAAAAGGAATCGAGTAGTATTCCTTTTATGCGTCGGCACGTAGCGCAGCCTGGTAGCGCACCGTCATGGGGTGTCGGGGGTCGGAGGTTCAAATCCTCTCGTGCCGACCAAAACTACACAAAAAAACCAGCCGCTTATGGCTGGTTTTTTATTGCCTGTCTCCGCATGCGCAATGCTTAGTGTTTTTCACGCCCACCGAGAAAGAAAATCCCCAGCGGAATCGCCAGCAGGACGGTGAACACCAGGCTGTAAACAAAGATCATCGCCGATTGCAGGACAAACATGCTGGTTGTCCAGGCAGAGAGCGGGATGTTGTACTGCTCAATCACACCGACAATGGTTGCTCGCCCCACGCATGCAGCAGCAATCATAAACACAACCAGTAACGCCAGCAGGAACTTGCGGCCTTCAGGTGTCTTCAGTTTTTCCCGTACCATCTCCCCTCCCTTTACAGATGAATAACAATAATTAACGCGTAAAATAACACGATTGCCGCATCGACTCCAACACAGCATTAAACACCAATAAATGAACATAAAAGCAGTGCATTACTCCATTTAAAATGAAAATATGAGTAAATTGTGCCAACTATTCACGTGCTATATGTTAGTCTTTCCAGGATCGTTTTAACAAAAAGGAATGACAGTGAAAAACGCACCTAAATTTGCCATCGCCCTCATCGCCGCTGCGTGCGCCAGCAGCAGTGCTTTCGCCAGCGAAACCCAGAAAGAGCAGCCGCTGGAAAAAGTTGCTCCGTATCCGCAAGCGGACAAAGGGATGAAGCGCCAGGTTATTCAGCTCCCGGCTCAGCAGGATGAAGCAAATTTCAAAGTTGAGCTGTTAATCGGCCAGACGCTGGAAGTGGATTGCAACCAGCATCGCCTGGGCGGCCAGCTGGAAAGCAAAACGCTGGAAGGCTGGGGCTATGACTACTATGTCTTCGACAAAGTAACCTCGCCAGTCTCCACCATGATGGCGTGCCCGGACGGCAAGAAAGAGAAGAAATTTATTACCGCGTATCTGGGTGATAACAGTCTGCTGCGCTATAACAGCAAGCTGCCGATCGTCGTATACACGCCGGAAAACGTGGATGTGAAATATCGCGTATGGAAGGCGGATGAGACGGTAGGACAAGCGGTAGTTCGTTAATAATAAGTCGGGTGGCGCTCTCGCTTACCCGACCAGGAAAGGGTGCGTTCTGGTGCCCTCACCCCAACCCTCTCCCACCGGGAGAGGGAGAAAACACTAAAAACGGTAACGGATGTTACCGTTTTGCGTTTACCTTACAGCGCGATATCCGCTACCGGCTTGCTTTCCACCTGAGGCTTCAGCTCTGCCTTTGGCGCAGCATCAGCAGCCTGCGGTTTGACGTATTGCAGTTGCAGAACGCGGCTGGTGTATTCCAGCTCTTGTTCCGTGGCTTCAACGTTACCGTTCAGCTTCGTACCGTAGGATGGAATAATGGTTTTCAGCTTCGCCTGCCATTCCGGACTGGATACTTTGTCCTTAAACACTTTTTCCATCAGGTGCAGCATGATTGGCGCAGCGGTAGACGCCCCCGGAGATGCCCCCAGCAGCGCGGCAATGGTGCCATCCTTGTCGCTTACCACTTCGGTGCCCAGACGCAGCACGCCGCCCTCTTTCGGATCGCGTTTGATAATCTGCACGCGCTGACCCGCCTGCCACAGACGCCAGTCTTCTTTCTTCGCCTGCGGATAGTACTCTTTCAGCGCCTCGAAGCGTTCTTCATCAGAGAGCATCACCTGGCTAATCAGGTATTTCACCAGATCGAAGTTATCCAGCCCCACGTCCATCATTGGCTTAACGTTTGACGTCGTGGTCGCGCTCAGCAGATCCCACAGGGAACCGTTTTTCAGGAATTTGGTGGAGAATGTGGCAAACGGCCCGAACAGCACTACGCGCTTACCGTCCAGCATGCGGGTGTCGATATGCGGAACGGACATCGGTGGTGCGCCCACAGAGGCCTGACCGTACACTTTAGCCAGATGACGGTTAACCACTTCCGGGTTTTCCGACACCAGGAACTGGCCGCCGACCGGGAAGCCCGCGTAGTCGTCCGCTTCCGGAATACCGGACTCCTGCAACAGTTTCAGCGCCGCGCCGCCCGCACCGATAAACACGAACTTAGCCTTAATCACATGCTCGGCTTCGTTGTTTTTCAGATCGGCAACGGTCACGCTCCAGCTGTTATCCGCGTTGCGCTTGAAACCACGCACTTCGGAGCTGAGTTGCAGGTTAAAGTTCTCTTTTTTCTTCAGAGAGGACACCAGCTGACGGGTGATTTCACCGTAGTTAACGTCAGTACCAATTTCAGTGCGGGTCGCCGCTACTTTCTGGTTCGGATCGCGGCCTTCCATGACCAGCGGCGCCCACTCTTTGATTTGAGCGTGATCTTCAGAGTATTTCATCCCGCGGAAAAGCGTGCTCTGTTGCAGGGCAGCGTAGCGCGCGCGCAGGAAGTTGACGTTTTGATCGCCCCACACAAAGCTCATGTGCGGTACGGTGTTGATGAAGGAGTGCGGATTGTGCAACACACCGCTGTTCACCTGGTGAGACCAGAACTGACGTGAGATCTGGAACGCTTCGTTGATCTCTACCGCCTTCTCGATACTAATGGAACCGTCCTTTTTCTGCGGCGTATAGTTCAGTTCCATGAGTGCCGAGTGCCCCGTCCCGGCGTTGTTCCAGCCGTTAGAGCTTTCCTGTGCCACGCCATCGAGGCGCTCGACCATGGTCATGGACCAGTTCGGCTCTAATTCCTGAAGATACGTTCCCAGCGTGGCGCTCATGATGCCGCCACCAATTAAAAGGACATCCGTTTCCTGCTCTTTTGGTGCGTCAGCCTTCGCCGCCATCGAGACGACGTTCAGCCCCACGGCCAGAGAAAAGAGCACGGCAGTCATTTTTTTCATCATTTATGCCTTAGTTGAATAGTGCTTGATGCGTGGAAATTACAGGTGAAACACGCTGCGGTGGCACGGTAGCAACTTTTAAATATTGTTTAAAGGTTACGAAATTATTGTAATTGTGAAATTTAATGATGGATTGTTTGTAGGGATTTGGCAGACAGGCTGGCACCCGACGATTTTCCTGGCTATCATGCTGCACTTTGTGATCGCGCGCACGGAAGCCTGCCCCTACCAGCGAATTGTTATGTCATTACCCCACTCGTCTGTACCTCAAGAAGGCCATGTCGCCACTGTTTTACGTTCGCCTCACCGTCTGATGCGCGAAACCCTGGCCGGTGTGATTACCGCGCTGGCGCTGATCCCGGAAGTGATTTCGTTTTCCGTGGTCGCGGGCGTGGATCCGAAAGTGAGCCTTATCGCCTCCGTGGTGCTCTGTTTCGCCCTTTCCCTGCTCGGCGGGCGTCCGGCCATGGTGACGGCGGCGGCAGGTTCCGTCGCGCTGGTGATTGGGCCGATGGTCCATCAACACGGCGTACAGTACATTCTGCCCGCAGTGATGATGGCAGGCGTGATTCAGATCCTGTTCGGCGCGCTGGGTATGGCGCGGCTGATGCGCTTTATTCCCCAGTCGGTGATGACCGGGTTTGTTAACGCCCTTGGCATTTTGATTTTCTTTGCCCAGGTGCCCCATTTCTGGAGCCGAAGCCCGCTGATTGTGGGCCTGTTCGTGCTGACGCTGCTGATTGTGCTCTGGGTGCCACGCTATATCAAAAGCGTGCCCTCCCCGCTGATTGCCATTGTGCTGCTGACTTTGTTCACCGTCACCAGCGGGCAAATCCTGCCGACGGTAGGGGATGCAGGTTCCATGGGCGGCGGTTTGCCGGGCTTTACGCAACTGCTGGTGCCGCTCAATCTGGAAACCCTGAGCATCATCTGGCCGTGCGCGCTAAGTATCGCTTTCGTTGGCCTGCTGGAATCCTTGTTGACGGCAAAACTGGTGGACGAGCTGACCGCTACCCCCTCCAGTAAGCGCCGCGAGAGCATCGGACTGGGCGTGGGCAATATTATGGCCGGGTTCTACGGCGGCATTGCGGGCTGCGCGATGATTGGGCAGACCATCGTTAACGTGGAGATGGGGAAAGGCAGAAGCCGTATCTCCACCCTTGCGGCGGGCATCGTACTGCTGGTGCTGGTTACGGCGCTCAGCGAGGTGATGGCCAAAATTCCGATGGCGGTACTGGCGGGAATTATGGCCATTGTGGCCGTCAAGACCTTTAGCTGGCATAGCGTTCAGCCCGGAACGCTGAAAAACGCGCCGGTGGCTGAAACCGTCGTGATGCTGGTGACGGTTGTGGCAACGGTTTTCACCGGCAACCTGGCGATTGGCGTGCTGGGCGGGATTGTGATGATGTTCATCCTCCCTGCCCGACTTAAGCAAAAAGCGCTGGCTACAGAAGAAAAATCGTCGCCAGTCCAAGAAAAATAAAGAAACCGCCGGTATCGGTAATGGCGGTGATCATCACGCTCGATCCCACCGCGGGGTCGCGCCCCAGCCGGGTCATGGTCAACGGGATAATCACGCCCATCATCGCCGCCACCAGCAGATTCAGCACCATCGCCAGCATCATGACCCCGCCCAGCGCCATATCATCATACAGCCACCAGGTAATGCCGCCCATGATGCCGCCCCAGACCAGGCCATTAATAAGCGCGACGCCCATCTCCCTGAAAATCAGC
Organism: Enterobacter sp. BIDMC93; assembly: GCF_001037805.1. Lineage (NCBI taxonomy): Bacteria > Pseudomonadati > Pseudomonadota > Gammaproteobacteria > Enterobacterales > Enterobacteriaceae > Enterobacter > Enterobacter sp. BIDMC93. The sequence continues at coordinate 2,011,949 of NZ_KQ089962.1, read as the reverse complement.
CACGAGAAATTACCCGGCTGAATGTTTTCCAGCGCCAGGGCGCGAACGATCATGGTGATAGTCTGGTTACCGGTGTTCCCGCCGATCCCCGCCACAATCGGCATCAGCGACGCCAGGGCCACCAGCTGGGAAATGGTATGTTCGAAGCCGTCAATAACGCGGGACGCCACGAACGCGGTGCATAAATTGATGGCGAGCCACGCCCAGCGCGTTTTGACGGCCTTGCCGACGGAGGCATGAACGTCATCTTCGGCACTGATCCCGCCAAGGGCACGCAGGTCGTTATCGGTCTCTTCATAGACCACGTCAACGATCTCATCGATGGTCAGACGCCCCATCAGCTTGCCCACCGAATCCACCACCGCCGCGCTCACCAGGTCATCACGTTCGAAGGTACGCGCCGCTTTTTCGGCATCGTCTTCCGGCGAGAAGACCATCGGCTCGGTTTCCATGACCTCACTCACCCGCTGCTGGGTGCTGCTCAGCAGGATCGTTTTCAGCTCCAGCTCCCCGAGCAGAGTTTTATCCCGCGAGGTGACGAACAGTTTATCGGTGTTGTCCGGCATACTGCCCAGGCGACGAAGATAGCGCTGCACCGTACCCAGGGTGACGTCCGGGCGCACGGTGATGACGCCAAACTCCATGATCGCGCCGACGCTGTTTTTCTCGTAGTGCATCACCTGACGCACGCGCGCCCGCTCTTCAGCAGGCAGGGAAGCCAGCAGGCGTCCGGTCAGGTTGCGCGGAAGATGCTGAACGAGGTAAATCTGCTCATCGATATCCAGCGTTTGCAGGGCGTCAAGGATGTCCCGGTCGCTCATCTCATCGATAAGGTCATCCCAGACGTTTTCCGAGGCTTCAAGCAATACCTGACCGCGCTCGTGATCCTGCACCAGCCGCCACAGGGCGTGGCGCTCTTCGGAAGGCAATGCCTCCAGGGTGTCCGCCAGGTCCGGGGGCGGTAAATGTGCAACCAGCGCACCTACCTCAGCAATATCGTCGGCCAGCGTGCCGACATCATATTGCTCAGCCAGGGTTAGCTTACCCAATAACGTTGACGTAACCGCTTTATCGGTCGTCAGGAGCCAGATGAGCCGCGCACGCTCCTGGTCACGCTGCCTGGCGCTGTTTTTCTTTAATACCGACATCAATCATAAATCCATTAAATGAGTTGGCGTTAAGCATAGCGCGGGGATATGTAAATAAGAATAAACGGCGGGTCGGGATGGAGAAAAAAACGGCATATATGAAAAATTAGTGTGCCGGGCGCCACCCGGCACAATTGCAATCAGGCCGTACGCGCCACCGCGTCCCGTGAGGCCGCATCGCGCTCATCGCCGGTCAGCTCGCTCAGCTTGCCGTCGCGCATCTCCAGCAGACGATCGGCGTGAATGAAGTAGTGATCGTCATGGCTGATGGCAAAAATGGTTTTTCCCATCGCCTGCATCAGCGGCAGCAGGACCTGATAAAACTCGCGACGGAAGTGCGGGTCCTGATCGGCGGCCCACTCATCCAGCAGGATGATGTCGCGCTCTTCGGCCAGCGCCAGCAGCAGCGCCACGCGCTTCTTCTGCCCTTTCGACAGCTTGAGATTCAGGATTTTGCCATCCTGTAGCTCCAGCTTGTGCGACATTTGCAGGTGCGCAAGCCACTTCTCCACCAGCGCCGGATCCGCCTGCTGCCCATCCGGGCCCAGCAGCCGGTCAAACAGCCAGACGTCGGTAAATACCGCCGAGAAGAGCTTGCGGTAGTCCTCCGGTTTCTCCGCGCTCAGGGCTTTACCATCCAGCAAAATTTCACCCGCCTGCGGCTGGTAGAGGCCCGTCAGCAGCATCGCCAGCGTGGATTTGCCGCTGCCGTTGCCGCCGATAAGGAACAGCAGTTCGCCGCGATGAATGGTCAGGTTTATCGGCCCTACGGAGAAGGCGTTATCCTGATAGCGGAAGGTAACGTTACGCAGCTCCAGCGTTTGCCAGTTCGGAAAGGCCTGCGGGCGCGGGAACTCAGCCTTAAACGGCGCAAGGTCGAATTTCTTCAGCTTGTTGAAGGCAACCTGAGCGCTCAGCAGCGTCGGCAGTGCGCCAACGGCCGACAGCAGCGGCGTGCGTAAAAACAGCAGCGTCAGGGAGTAGGTTGCCGCCACATTGGTATCCGCCCACCCCAGGCTGTTCGCCATCCAGAACACCAGGCCAATCGCGCCCAGCATCATGATGTTGGACCAGTTCACGGCGCTCAGGTGGAACGTATCGGCGCGGATAATGTGATGACGATATTCGTGCGCATCCGGGATATAAAGATGGTTGAAGATATGCTCGGCACGCTCGCGGTTCAGCGTCAGCTCTTTGCGCCCTTCCAGCACCGTCTGATAATCGTTATAGAGCTTGTCTTCCGTTTCGCGCAGCACTGCCATGTGCTTATAGACGCGTGATACCAGCAGGAACCCGCCCCAGATGGTAATAACAATCCACAGCGCCGTTACCGCCAGCATTTTGCTGGAGAGCCAGGCGAGATAGGCTGCCGAGCCAAATGTCAGGATGATCCCCTGCACCAGCTCCGGCAGGCGCACAAAGGCGATAGTAATGGCGCGCACATCGCTGGTCAGCCCCGCCAGCAGAGAGGCACTTCCCAGCTGCTCGATGCGTTCCACCTGAGTATCAAGGATCCGTTTGATGAACTCACTGCGCAGACGGAAAACGAAATGGTGGCCGAGGGCGGTCAGCGCCAGCTGTGACCCGAGCGTGACTGCCATCAGCAGCAGCAGTAAACCCAGAAATTCCGGCAGGACGGAGAGTGACGTGTCGACCATTTCGATCAAACGCACGTTAATGAAGGCAATCAGGCCGATCCCCAGCGCCGCGCTGGCAAGGCTTAACGCCATCACCGCGATAAAAGGCCAGCGATACTGCCGCCAGACAAGAAGAAGTAGTTGCATGCAGAGCAATCCGGACAAGAAAAATCAGCCAGCAGTGTAAACTGCCTTTCACACACATCAAGAATAATTCTTATTTTTATTCTCTGTATGCCGCCTGACGGAACGTGAGGTTGTAGCGAAATGCCCCCGCCACCGGGTGATCGCCAGGTTTAAGCGGCTGAATACCGTGGTAAAAAAGCCGTGATTCACCGCCCCAGACCACCACATCACCATGCTCCAGCATCAGCCGTTTGAGCGGGTCGTTGCGCCGCAGGCCGCCAAACTGAAAGACAGCGGGCAGCCCAAGGGATACCGAGACGATCGGCGCGCGCAGGTCCGGCTCGTCCTTATCCTGATGCAAGGAGAGCTTTGCCCCAACGGCATAGCGGTTGATAAGACAGGCATCGGGTCGAAAATCAGGATAGCCGGCCGCCACGGCGGCGTCATGACACAGCGCCTGAAACGCCTCCGGCATCGGCGGCCACGGCTGATCCGTCAGCGGATCGTTCGCGGCATATACATAGCCCCGCTCATTCGTTGCCCATCCCAGTTCGCCGCAGTTGGTCATCGCCACGGACATGGTATACCCGCCCGGCGTAACCATATGGCGAAACGGCGAACGGGCGTTGACGGCATCAATACCGTCGAACAGCGCCGCCGCGCGGGAAAGCGCGAATCGTCTCAGGATCGTCGCCCCCGGCGCGAGCGGCTCGTGCCAGGGTTCAGCATCAGCAAAAAGATCGAGCATTATCCCTCCGGGTTGTTCGCCTCACGTTTCAACAATAGCATCTTACGCGCTGCTCCCCAGCGATAACCCGACAGCGCACCGTCGTTACGCACCACGCGGTGACAGGGGATGACTATCGCCAGTTTGTTGGCACCGCAGGCCCCCGCCACGGCACGTACGGCATTGGGTTTACCAATGGCCTTCGCCACCTGCTGATAGCTTGCCGTTTCACCGCAGGGGATATCCCGCAGCGCCTGCCAGACCTGCTGCTGGAAGGCGGTACCACGGATATCCAGCGGCAGCGTCAGCGGCGTCGCGCGGCTGTCGACAGAGGCAATAACCTGCCGAACACGCCCGGCAAACGCGCCTTCCATCGGTTCACGGACGGCAAGCGGAAACAGTGACAGCAGCTCAGCCGTCAGCCCGGCGTCGTCATCACCCAGCAGTATTGCGCAGATCCCGCGCTCGCTTTCCGCCACCAGACAGCGGCTCAGCGAGCAGTCACTGATGGCATAGCGGACCGCAGCCTCTCCGTTGCGGTACTGTTTTGCCGTCATGCCCAGCGCGCCGTTGGCTTTACGGTAGTAGCTGCTGCCGTCCGGAAAGCCAGCGGCCAGTACGGCGTCGGTGATTTTACCGCCCTGTGCAAGCAGGGTGCGCAGGCGTTGTTCACGCGCGGCCTGCTGCCATGCTTTCGGCGTCATGCCGGTGACGGATTTAAACAAGCGGTGGAAATGGAACGGACTCATGGCAACCTGCTGCGCCAGTGCCTCCAGGTTCAGCGCGGCATCCTGTTCAAGCAGTCGACAGGCCAGCGCAATGTTGGCCTTTTTCTGCGCCATAGGGTCGACCTGGTCCGGCCTACAGCGCTTACAGGGGCGGAAACCCGCCTGCGCGGCCTGGTGAGCATCAGGATAAAAGCAGACATTTTTACGCAGCGCGTGGCGGGCGCGGCAGGACGGACGACAATAAATGCCGGTCGTCTGCACGGCAAAGACAAACTGGTTATCCGCACGCGGATCGCGGACCAGTACGGCCTGCCAGCGATCCTCATCGGTAAGATAGGTTGTGTTTTTCATTATCGGCTCCTCTTACAAGCATACGCTCAGCTTGCCTGAACGCCACCGAACAAAAACCCGCAACCTTGCTTTTTAATTTTTTTCGCTCACCAGGAAGCTGTTGAACTGCGGCGAACTCCAGGTTTTAAATCCGTCAGCCTCTTTGGTGATCATATAGACGGCCAGCCCTTCCTGACGCACCACCTCTTTGGCCTTCTCCGTGCCGAGCACCATCAATCCGGTATCCCAGGCATCCGCTTCCAGCGCGGTTGGGGCTATCACCGTCACGGACACCAGGTTGTGGGTAATCGGGCGTCCGGTTTGCGGATCAATCACGTGCGAGATACGTTTGCCATCCAGCTCGTAATAGTTGCGGTAGCTTCCGGAGGTGCTTATACCGTGCCCGTTGATGTCGACAATCGCCTGCACCGCGTTCTGCTGATCGGTTGGTTTTTGGATGGCCACTCGCCACGGCCTGCCGCTGGCGTTCATGCCCCGGCTGACGAGCGCGCCCCCGACGGAAACCAGATAACGCGGAATGCCTTCCTGCGCCATCAGGGCCGCGAGATGATCCGCAGCATACCCCTCGCCTACCGTGGAGAGATCGACAAACAGGTCGGGAATATCTTTTTGCAGGTATTGCTGACCGTACTGGGAGATCACCGCCAGATGCTGTAACCCTGTACGGGCGCGGGCGTCGTCGATGGCGGCTTGATCGGGTGTAGTCACCGGCTGCTTGTTGGGGCCAAATCCCCACAGGTTCACCAGCGGCCCCACGGTCACATCCATTGCGCCATTGGTTTTGTAGCCCACGCGCATGGATTCCGTGACGATATCGGCCATCGCTTCGCTCACCGGCCACAGCGAGGTGCTGCTGGAGCGATTGAAACGCATCAGCGCTGAGTCATTTTTATAGGTAGAGAGTAGCTGATCGTCGGCATCCAGCTGCGCCTGAATTTTACCGCGTAATTCTTCACCGCGGGATTTATCAATATCCATCACGCTGACGCGCCAGAAGGTCCCCATGGTTTTCCCTTCCAGCACCGTCGCGGCGGGTGCGTCGATTTTTGCGGGCTGTGTGGAAGAGTCACACGCGGTCAGGAGTAAAAAAGTCGCCAGAACGCTGGCGCGTAAAAAAGTCATATCCATTGGTTATTATCCTCATGCCAGGGCGGCAAGAGTACACTAAAACAGCGTATTTGTAAGACCCTAAAAAAGCATGAAAAAAGGGGCCTGATGGCCCCTTTGTCGCTGTATGAGCAATTAGAACTGGTAAACCAGACCCAGCGCGACGATATCGTCAGTACCGATACCTGCTGCGCGAGTGAAGTCGTTCTCATCAACCAGGTTGATTTTGTAATCAACGTAGGTGGACATGTTTTTGTTGAAGTAGTAAGTCGCGCCAACATCAACATATTTCAGCAGATCCTGGTCGCCGTAGCCGTTTTCCAGGTCCTTACCTTTAGATTGCAGGTACGCCACGGATGGACGCAGACCGAAGTCGAACTGATACTGCGCAACCACTTCGAAGTTTTGCGCTTTGTTAGCCCAGCCCAGGTCGCCCGCACGGGTCGCGTTGTAAGTCTGAGTATACTGTGCAGCCAGGTAGATGTTGTTCGCGTCGTATTTCAGACCACCGGTGTAGGTCTCTGCGCGATCGCCGTTACCGTAGGCCATGGCGTTCTGGTCATCAGTACGTTTAGAGCTGGTGACCGCCGTACCGAGTGCGAAGCCTTCGCCCAGATCGTAGGTCAGAGAGCCACCGTAGCCATCACCGTTCTGACGCAGTGCCTCACGACCGTTGTTGGTCTGGCCTTCGCCGCTTGGGCTGCCGTTTTTACCCTGGTACTGCAACGCGAAGTTCAGACCATCAACCAGACCGAAGAAGTCCTGGTTACGGTAGGTCGCGAAGCCGTTACCACGCTGCTGCATGAAGTTGTCAGAACCGTAGGTATCGCCGCCGAATTCCGGCAGAACGTCGGTCCAGGAAGTCACATCGTAAACAACGCCGTAGTTACGACCGTAGTCGAATGAACCCGCATCCGCGAATTTCAGACCTGCGAACGCCACACGCGTCCATGAGTTGTTTTCGTTCTCACCAGAGTTACCCTGGATCTGGTATTCCCACTGGCCGTAACCGGTCAGCTGGTCGTTAACCTGAGTTTCGCCTTTGAAGCCCAGACGCATGTAGGTCTGGTCGCCGTCTGCACTGTCGTCATCAGAGAAATAGTGCAGACCATCCACTTTACCGTACAGATCTAATTTGTTGCCGTCTTTGTTATAAATTTCAGCCGCATTTGCTGCGCCTGCCACCAGCAGAGCTGGTACCAGGAGGGACAGTACTTTAACTTTCATTTTATTAACCCTCTGTTATATGCCTTATTATTTACCACTGCTTACTGGTCAACCCTCTTAACCAGTCGGCAAGTTCATTCTCCTCAAAAATGCAGAATAATCCAACAGGAATATGATACGAAAACTTTGAAGATGTTTCACTTTACCATCAACATGTTTCAATTTGTAAATTTGAAGGAACTTTTACAGAGCATAAATAGTTTAAAAATATAGCACGGATAATCAAAACAAAAATATATTCTATTTAATACAAGTGATTAGCTTAAAAAACGGTACAGCACTGAATGACAAAAAAATTCCCTTCAACACCACTAAAATAACTCTCGCTATCATCATTAACTTTATTTATTACCGTCATTCAGTTCTGAATGTCTGTTTATCCCTAATTGAACCGGATGCTTCGCATTCGGTTTTTTTTTACCTTTCTTTACGTCAGCCTACATTTTATGTGCTACCCCTCAGAAATGATAACGACTATTAACTAAATCCAGCATCCGGCTTTCGCTGAATTCTTTTTTATGCTATTGAAATTAATTTCTTGTTTATTCGTGCTATTTTCCTGCCTGTGCGATCGCGTATTTATACATTTCACGGGGTTTTGTACACCTTTCATCCGGGGACGTTGAAGCCGGTTACCCGGATAAAAAGTCAAGGTCATACCGTTAACGACGCTGGAAATTCAGTTATTACCCTTTATACTGCCCTATCCCATTACCGCGCGGCCATTACGGGTTAAACACATCGATGAGTCAGACTGAAACTACCGCCCCGAGCAAATTCTCCCTTCTACCGGGCAGCATCACCCGTTTCTTTCTTCTGTTGATCGTTGTGCTGTTAGTCACAATGGGGGTGATGGTTCAGAGCGCCGTTAATACCTGGCTTAAAGATAAAAGCTATCAAATCGTCGATATCACCCATGCGGTGCACAAGCGCATTGATACGTGGCGCTATGCGACCTGGCAAATCTACGACAATATCGCTGCCGCGCCTGCCACCTCGTCAGGCGAAGGGTTGCAGGAAACGCGCCTTAAGCAGGATGTGTATTACCTTGAAAAACCGCAGCGCAAGACGGAAGCCCTGATTTTCGGCTCGCACGACAGCGCAACGCTTGAGATGACGCAGCGGATCTCCTCGTATCTGGACACCCTGTGGGGCGCCGAGACCGTACCGTGGTCAATGTATTACCTGAACGGTCAGGACAACAGCATGATCCTGATCTCGACCCTGCCGCTTAAGGATCTCTCGTCCGGCTTTAAAGAGACCACCGTTGGCAGTATTGTGGATTCCCGTCGGGCAGAAATGCTGCAACAGGCCAACGCGCTGGACGAGCGAGAAAGTTTCTCGTCATTACGCCGTCTTGCCTGGCAGAATGGCCACTACTTTACGCTGCGAACCACCTTTAACCAGCCGGGCCATCTGGCGACCGTGGTTGCCTTCGACCTGCCGATTAACGATCTCATCCCACCGGATATGCCGCTGGACAGTTTCCGTCTGGAGCCAGACAACAGCACCCAAAATATGCGCACGCCGTCGGATAAAGAAGGCGCGGACAGCGTAGCGATCTCCTTTAATGGCTCAAAGATTGAGATTGCCTCATCGCTCAACTCAACCGGTATGCGTCTGGTGTGGCAGGTGCCTTTTGGCACCCTGATGCTTGATACTCTGCAAAACATTCTGCTGCCGCTGTTGCTGAATATTGGCCTGCTGGCGCTGGCGCTGTTTGGCTACAGCACCTTCCGTTTCCAGTCGGGCCGCCAGAGCGACTCGACGTCGGTATCAGCCGGGACCAGCAACGAGTTGCGCATTCTTCGTGCCCTGAATGAAGAGATTATTTCCGTGCTGCCGCTTGGGGTGCTCGTTCACGACCAGGAGGCTAACCGCACGGTAATGAGCAATAAAATTGCCGATCACCTTCTGCCGCATCTTAACCTGCAAAATATTACGGCCATGGCGGACCAGCACCAGGGCGTTATTCAGGCCACCGTTAATAATGAACTGTATGAGATCCGTCAGTTCCGCAGTCAGGTCGCCTCGCGCACGCAAATCTTCATCATTCGCGATCAGGATCGCGAAGTGCTGGTGAATAAAAAGCTCAAGCAGGCGCAAAGGCTGTACGAGAAAAACCAACATGGCCGCGCGGCGTTTATGCAAAATATTGGCGATGCCTTTAAACAACCGTTGAAGTCACTCGCCACGCAGATTGCTGATCTGAGCACGCCGGAAAGCCGACAGCTCAGCAGCCAGGCCGACTCCCTGGTTCGTCTGGTGGACGAAATCCAGCTTGCGAACATGCTGGAAAATGACATCTGGAAGGGCACCCCTACGCTCTTCTCCATTCAGGACCTGATTGATGAGGTGGTGCCGGAAGTCCTGCCGGTGATCAAGCGCAAGGGACTCCAGCTGCTGATCAACAACCATTTACCGGCCAACGACGAACGTCACGGCGATCGCGATGCCCTGCGTCGCATCCTGATGATGTTGATACAGTATGCCGTCACCACGACGCAGATCGGCAAGATCACCCTTGAAGTCAGCACCGATGAGTCCACCGACGATCGTCTGACGTTCCGCATTCTGGATACGGGCGAAGGCGTCACAGTGAGCGAAATTGATAACCTGCACTTCCCGTTCCTGAACGATACCCAGCGCGACCACTACGGTAAGGCGAATGCCCTCACCTTCTGGCTCTGCGATCAGCTGGCGCGTAAGCTGGGCGGTCATCTGAACATTAAGGCCCGCGAATCCCTCGGCACCCGCTACTCTTTACACGTGAAAATGGCGGCGAATCCCCAGGAAGAGGATGAAGAGCGTCTGCTGGACGATGTGGTGGTGATGGTGGATGTGACCTCCAGTGAGATCCGAAATATCGTCGTTCGTCAGCTGGAAAACTGGGGGGCGTCCTGCATTACCCCGGACGAAAGGCTCGCGAGTCAAGAATTTGATCTATTTTTAACTGATAATCCGTCTAATCTTACTGCCTCAGGCTTGCTTTTAAGCGATGATGAGCCAGGCGTGCGGAAAATCGGCCCTGGGCAGCTGCGCGTCAACTTTAATATGAGCAATGCAATGCAGGAAGCTGTATTACAACTGATTGAAGAGAATCTGGCGCAGGAAGAGATCCTGGAGTCACCGTTAGGCGGCGATGAAAATGCCGAACTCCATGCCAGCGGATATTATTCGCTCTTCGTTGATACAGTACCAGATGATGTTAAGCGGTTGTATACTGAGTCCGCTGCGCAGGATTTTGCAGCGCTGGCACAGACAGCACACCGGCTTAAAGGGGTGTTTGCCATGCTTAATCTGGTTCCCGGCAAGCAGTTATGTGAAACGCTGGAACATCTAATTCGTGAGAAAGATGCCTCTGGCATTGAAAAATACATCAGCGACATTGACGCTTACGTCAAGAGCTTGCTGTAGCAAGGTAGCCTTATACATGAACAATATGAACGTAATTATTGCCGATGACCATCCGATTGTACTGTTCGGTATTCGCAAATCACTTGAACAGATCGAGTGGGTGAATGTAGTCGGTGAATTTGAAGATTCCACAGCCCTCATTAACAATCTGCCTAAACTTGATGCGCACGTGCTCATTACCGATCTCTCCATGCCTGGAGATAAGTACGGTGATGGGATCACGCTCATCAAATACATTAAACGCCACTTCCCGGACATTTCGATCATTGTTCTGACCATGAACAATAACCCGGCGATCCTGAGCGCCGTTCTGGATCTCGATATTGAAGGGATTGTGCTGAAACAAGGCGCACCTACCGATCTGCCAAAAGCGCTGGCGGCGCTACAGAAAGGGAAGAAATTCACTCCTGAGAGCGTCTCACGCCTGCTTGAAAAAATCAGCGCGGGTGGTTATGGCGACAAGCGTCTCTCGCCTAAAGAGAGTGAAGTTCTGCGTCTGTTCGCTGAAGGTTTCCTGGTCACTGAAATCGCCAAAAAGCTGAACCGCAGTATTAAAACCATCAGTAGCCAGAAAAAATCCGCAATGATGAAGCTGGGTGTGGATAACGATATCGCCCTGCTGAACTATCTCTCTTCCGTGACGCTGAGCGCAACGGACAAAGATTGATCTTCGCTGTCTACGCCGGGTGGCGCTCGCGCTTACCCGGCCTACAGCCGCCGGAGAAATAAAAAAGGCCCTTTCGGGCCTTTTTTATTGTCTCGCTTTTCGTACCCGCTCCGCATACACGGACAGCGTCTGCTTCAGTACATCCAGCGTGACCGGCTTCGACAGGCAGCTGTCCATTCCCGATTCCAGACAGCGCTGCTTCTCCTCCGCCAGCGCGTTGGCTGTCACCCCTACCACCGGCAGCGTCAGCCCCAACTGTCGGATACGCTGCGTCAGACGGTAGCCGTCCATGTTAGGCATGTTCACATCGCTGAGCACAATATCAATATGGTTCTTACTTAAGACATTCAGGGCATCCACGCCATCATTGGCCGTTTTACACTGATAGCCCAGAGAGCCAAGCTGATCTGCGAGCAGACGACGGTTAATCGGATGATCGTCGACGACCAGAATCATCATATCGTCGTTCACCGACGCCAGCTCATCAGGGGAAGCCAGCACGGTGGCGCCGTCGCTGTCCTCAAGCTGCACACTGTAAATACGCGCCAGCAAGCCCAGCAGCTCGTGCGGTGTCGCCACGCTGTGCACCCATACCCCAGGCGAACGCTCAAGCGGAATACCGATATGACGGCGGCAGAACATCACTACGCCGCGCCCCGCCCACGCCTGCTCCGGCTCAACGTCGGTGATCAGCATGTCATCCGCGTCCGGCGTCTGGCCTTCGTAGCGTGAAACCCGCACACCGCTGCTGGTCAGCATCGAGGTCAGGAAATCATGTAAGGAGGCGTTGTGCACCGCCAGCCAGCAGTGCTTATCGCTCAGCCCGTCGACGGTGGTTTTCGCCGGATAGTGCGCCGAATAGAGCGGAATACGAATGGTGAACTGGCTGCCCATTCCTGGCTCAGTATCGACGGAGATATCCCCGTCCATCATGCTGATAAGCTTCTCGCAAATCGCCAGACCTAGCCCGGTCCCCTGGAAATTACGCTGGACGCCGGTTCCCACCTGGAAGAACGGATCGAACAGGCGAACGACCTCTTTCGCCGGAATGCCAACCCCCGTGTCGCGCACGCGAATGGTCAGGTACTCCCCTGCCCGGCAGACGTGCAGCACAATACAGCCGATATCGGTGAATTTGATGGCGTTGCTCAGCAGGTTTGAGATGACCTGTTGCAGACGCATCGGATCGCCATGCAGCGTCAGCGGCACATCCGGCTCGATAAAGCAGTACAGCCCAAGCTGTTTACGCACCACCAGCGGCAGGTAGTTAGCGCAGATATGGTTCATCACTTCGCGCGGGGAGAACTCGCGCGGCTCTATTTTCAACTGCTCGGATTCAATTTTAGAGAAATCGAGAATATCGCTGATGATTTTCAGCAGCAGGCTGGACGAGTTGTTCATGGCCGTCACCAGCCGGTCGACGCCTTTCGGCAGCTCTTTGGTCTGGAGCAGATCGAGGTTACCGATAATGCCGTACAGCGGCGTTCGCAGCTCATGGCTGACGGTCGCGAGGAACATCGATTTCGACTGACTGGCCTGCTCCGCCGCCTGCGCCATATCCTGCAATGACTCTTCCATTTTCACGCGCGCAGAGACGTCCACCAGCACGCAAATGGCCACGTTTTCATTGCGGTAGCGAGAATGGACGAAGCTGATTTGCAGGTTGGTGTGGGTGCTGGTCAGCACATCCACAAAGTTAACCTGCTGACCGCAGATGATCTGCGTTAACCGCTGGCGGTCTTCATGCGTGAGCATGTTCAGGTAGTTATGGGCAAGCTCGTTACTGAGGATATTTGTCCCGTCCTGAGTACGCAGGATGCAGATCCCTACCGGCGCCGAGGCGACAATTTTACGGTTAAACTGCTCATGCTCTTCCAGACGCTGAGCATCCGCTTCCGCCGGAATAAAGATCCGCCGCTCATACATTCTCGCCAGCATAAACAGCGCGACGCCTACCGCGATGTTCAGCAAAATGGCGTTAAGGATCAGGATGCGAATGCGCTCCAGGACCTTGTCCACCGGCAGCGAGTAGACAATGCTCAGCGACGATGGCGGTAAACTTTTCTTCAGCACCAGCTCGCGGAACCCGGAGGTATAGCCAAACCATGACCGCTCCTGCATCCAGCTGGGTTCCACCTTCAGGCGGTTTTCAGGCCCGGTAAGGGAGATGAGCGGATGGCCGTTTTCATCCAGAATGGTCACGCCCATCGGCAGACTGCCCGGCGTGAAGAAGTTTTCCATACGGATGGTTTGTTCAATCCCCAGCAGCGCTTGCAGGCGGTTTCCGAGGTAAACCGGAGTCAGGGCATAGAAATAGCCGACGCCCATGCGCGGCCCCTGGCTTATCCAGAAGATGTTGTTCCCGCGCTCTTCCTGAGGCGCATTGCGGTATTTCACTATACGCTCATGCAGACTTTTCAGCGCGTCTTCGCGTTCGACGGGCATATCCCGCAGGCCGAAATCCGCCATGCAGAGATTTTCGTTGCCAATCAGGTAGACACGGTTCAGATCGTAGGCGGCCGAGAAATTATCGCGCCAGTAGCGCATAAACCATGAGAGGGACTCCAGTGAACCACGCCAGGCTTTGCTCATGGCGGAACAATCGGAGTCCGGGAAGAGCGGTTCGAAATCAGGTACTTCGGTTTTTTCATCCCGACCGCGGATAGCAAGAATGCCGTTCTCCGCCGTGAGTCGATTCTCAGCAATATACTTAAGCTCTTTCATCACGTCAGACGTGCGCTGGATATAGCGCTGAGCCTGATCCGAGCTTAAGTTAAACTCCTGGCGGATCTCCGCTTCTTTCTGGTGTAACGCGTTAACGATGTAAAACACCGAGAGCAGTGCCACCAGCAACCATAGCAGTAGCGCAAGCGCCCGAAACAGATAGCGAGAGACTTTTAACGTGGTACGAAAGGAGACGAGGTATTTCAAAGGGGCGAGGCTCCGCCGTCGGGGTCAAAAAGAATGTGGTTAAGGTAGCGGTAAACGCGGCTTGTCGCAACGTTCACTTGTCTGCTTGCGCAAAACAAAAGGGCCGGAAACCGGCCCTTTATGCGTCAGGAGACGTTACTCGTCAGCGTCATCCGCTACTTCATCATCGGTGTCCGCTTCCGGGGCGATTTCATCATCCCCTTCCGCAACGCTGCCGTCGATAGAGTCGAGCTCTTCGTCATCCACCGGCTCAGCAACGCGTTGCAGACCGACGACGTTTTCATCTTCCGCAGTGCGGATGAGGATTACGCCCTGGGTGTTACGACCCACCACGCTGATCTCAGACACGCGGGTACGCACCAGCGTACCGGCATCGGTGATCATCATGATCTGGTCCGCGTCGTCCACCTGCACCGCGCCAACAACGGAACCGTTGCGCTCGGTCACTTTGATGGAGATAACGCCCTGCGTGCCGCGAGACTTGGTCGGGTATTCGCTTTCCGCCGTACGTTTACCGTAACCGTTCTGGGTGACGGTCAGGATTGCGCCTTCGCCACGAGGAACGATCAGGGAAACCACGCTGTCTTCACCCGCCAGCTTGATACCACGCACGCCGGTCGCCGTACGACCCATTGCGCGCACGGCGTTCTCTTTAAAGCGCACCACTTTACCGGCGGCAGAGAACAGCATGACTTCATCAGAACCGGAGGTCAGATCCACGCCGATCAGCTCATCGCCTTCGTTCAGGTTCACCGCGATGATCCCGGCAGAACGTGGACGGCTGAACTCGGTCAGCGCGGTTTTCTTCACGGTACCGCTCGCGGTCGCCATAAAGACGTTCACGCCCTCTTCGTACTCGCGTACCGGCAGAATAGCGGTGATACGTTCGTTCGCTTCCAGCGGCAGCAGGTTGACGATAGGACGACCCCGCGCGCCACGGCTCGCTTCCGGCAGCTGATAGACTTTCATCCAGTACAGACGGCCCCGGCTGGAGAAGCAGAGGATCGTGTCGTGGGTGTTGGCCACCAGCAGACGGTCAATGAAGTCTTCTTCTTTAATACGTGCCGCAGATTTGCCTTTACCGCCACGACGCTGTGCTTCGTAGTCGGTCAACGGCTGATACTTCACGTAGCCCTGGTGAGACAGCGTCACTACCACGTCTTCGCGGTTGATCAGATCTTCAATGTTGATATCAGAGCTATTGGCTGTGATTTCGGTGCGACGCTCGTCGCCGAACTGATCGCGAACCAGCTCCAGCTCTTCACGGATCACTTCCATCAGGCGCTCTGCGCTACCCAGGATATGCAGCAGCTCGGCAATCTGCTCCAGCAGCTCTTTGTACTCGTCGAGCAGTTTTTCATGCTCAAGGCCGGTCAGTTTCTGCAAACGCAGATCCAGAATCGCCTGGGCCTGCTGTTCAGTCAGGTAGTACTGACCGTCACGCACGCCGAATTCCGGTTCCAGCCACTCAGGACGCGCAGCGTCATCACCGGCACGTTCCAGCATTGCCGCCACGTTGCCCAGATCCCATGGACGCGCAACCAGCGACGCCTTCGCTTCTGCCGGCGTCGGCGCACGGCGGATCAGCTCGATGATCGGGTCGATGTTCGCCAGCGCAACGGCCAGTGCTTCAAGGATATGGGCACGGTCGCGCGCTTTGCGCAGTTCGAAGATGGTACGACGGGTCACCACTTCACGGCGGTGACGCACGAACGCGCTCAGGATCTCTTTCAGGTTCATGATCTTCGGCTGGCCATGGTGCAGCGCAACCATGTTGATACCGAAGGAGACCTGAAGCTGAGTCTGGGAGTAAAGGTTGTTCAACACAACTTCACCCACCGCGTCGCGCTTGATTTCAATCACGATGCGCATACCGTCTTTATCAGACTCGTCACGCAGCGCGCTGATGCCTTCAACGCGTTTTTCTTTTACCAGCTCGGCGATTTTTTCAATCAGTCGCGCTTTGTTCACCTGATACGGGATCTCGTGAACAATAATGGTTTCACGGCCGGTTTTAGCGTCCGCTTCCACTTCGGCGCGGGCACGGATGTAAATCTTGCCGCGACCGGTGCGGTACGCTTCTTCAATACCGCGACGGCCATTGATGATTGCCGCCGTCGGGAAGTCCGGGCCCGGGATGTGTTCCATCAGCCCTTCAATGCTGATGTCTTCATCGTCAATGTAGGCCAGGCAGCCGTTGATCACTTCCGTGATATTGTGCGGTGGAATGTTGGTTGCCATACCGACGGCGATACCGGACGAACCGTTCACCAGCAGGTTTGGGATCTTCGTTGGCATAACGTCAGGAATTTTTTCCGTGCCGTCGTAGTTATCAACGAAATCAACCGTCTCTTTTTCCAGGTCAGCCATCAGCTCATGGGCAATCTTCGCCAGACGGATTTCCGTATAACGCATTGCCGCGGCGGAGTCGCCGTCGATAGAACCAAAGTTACCCTGACCATCTACCAGCATGTAACGCAGCGAGAAGGGCTGCGCCATACGGACAATGGTGTCGTACACCGCGGAATCACCATGAGGATGGTATTTACCGATTACGTCACCAACGACACGGGCAGATTTTTTGTAGGCTTTATTCCAGTCATTGCCCAATACGTTCATGGCGTATAGTACGCGACGGTGTACCGGCTTCAGGCCATCGCGGACGTCCGGCAGCGCACGGCCAACAATGACCGACATCGCATAGTCCAGATAGGAGCTTTTCAGCTCTTCCTCGATGTTAACCGGTGTAATTTCTCTCGCAAGGTCGCTCATCTAACCGCTATCCCTCTACTGTATCCCGGATTCAAAGGTCGCAAATTATAACACAGCCGCGGTGATACAGGTAAACCTATACGCTTTATTCACAGGGATTGCCTGATATACTCATTTGTCTTGCTAAATAAGGAGTAAAAGCGCCCATGAATGCCGAAAAATCCCCGGTGGCTCACAACGTTGACCACGAAGAGATTGCCAAATTTGAAGCGGTGGCGTCCCGCTGGTGGGATCTCGAAGGTGAGTTCAAACCTCTGCATCGTATTAACCCGCTGCGTCTGGGCTATATCGCGGAGCGTTCCGGCGGTCTGTTCGGTAAGAAAGTGCTCGACGTCGGCTGCGGCGGCGGCATCCTGGCGGAAAGTATGGCGCGTGAAGGAGCCACGGTCACCGGTCTGGACATGGGCTTCGAACCTCTACAGGTTGCGCGTCTTCATGCGCTGGAGTCCGGCGTACAGGTAGAATATGTCCAGGAAACCGTGGAAGAGCACGCGGCAAAACATGCGCACCAGTATGACGTGGTGACCTGCATGGAGATGCTGGAGCACGTTCCCGATCCGCAGTCGGTGGTCAGCGCCTGTGCAAAACTGGTGAAACCGGGTGGACAGGTCTTCTTCTCGACCATCAACCGCAACGGCAAAGCCTGGCTGATGGCCGTGGTAGGCGCGGAATACGTGCTGCGCATGGTGCCGAAAGGGACGCACGACGTGAAGAAGTTCATCAAGCCTGCCGAACTGCTGGGCTGGGTTGACCAGACATGGCTTAAGGAGCAGCACATGACGGGTCTGCACTACAATCCGCTGACGGATAAATTCAAACTTGCCCCAGGTGTGGATGTTAACTATATGTTGCACACAACCGCCAAAAACGACTAACGTCATCCGTTATTCTTATAATGATTGCGCGACATCATGTTGCGCAATTCTGACCTCCCGTTGAAGAAATCAGCACTCGATCAAATTTTGAATTTTTTTTCTTAATTATTGACATCTCTTCCAGGCCTTACGGCACGAGGACTTAGCCTTTTTTACCCTTTCACAACCTCAATTTAACGTCAAAATCAACCCTTGTGCTGAAAAGATTCGATACTAGAATACTCACCATATAGCGTTCTTCTTATCGCAAAACCCCTATATGTAGTATTTATCCACAGAGTTAGTCACAAGACGGTTCTGTGGATAAGCGGGGGATATTTTTTTATTTCACGGACAGGTAAAAACCCACATGAATCAGAGTCTGCTGGTGACAAAGCGCGACGGTACCACCGAGCGTATCAATCTGGACAAAATCCATCGAGTTCTCGACTGGGCAGCAGAAGGACTGAACAACGTATCTATCTCCCAGGTTGAACTGCGTTCTCACATTCAGTTCTACGACGGCATCAAAACGTCTGATATCCACGAAACCATTATCAAAGCCGCGGCAGATCTGATCTCCCGCGACGCACCGGATTATCAGTACCTCGCTGCGCGTCTGGCGATTTTCCACCTGCGTAAAAAAGCCTACGGCCAGTTCGAGCCGCCGAAGCTTTACGATCACGTAGTGAAAATGGTCGAGCTGGGCAAATACGACACGCATCTGCTGGAAGACTATACGGAAGAAGAGTTCGAGCAGATGAACGGGTTTATCGATCACTGGCGCGACATGAACTTCTCCTACGCGGCGGTGAAGCAGCTCGAAGGCAAATACCTGGTTCAGAACCGTGTGACGGGCGAAATCTACGAGAGCGCCCAGTTCCTCTATATTCTGGTGGCCGCCTGCCTGTTCTCTAATTACCCGCGTGAAACCCGTCTGGACTACGTGAAGCGTTTCTACGATGCGGTCTCTACGTTCAAGATTTCTCTGCCTACGCCAATCATGTCTGGCGTGCGTACCCCTACCCGTCAGTTCAGCTCCTGCGTACTGATCGAGTGTGGTGACAGCCTGGATTCTATCAACGCGACCTCCAGCGCCATCGTGAAATACGTCTCCCAGCGTGCCGGTATCGGCATCAACGCCGGCCGTATCCGTGCGCTGGGCAGCCCGATCCGCGGCGGTGAAGCGTTCCACACCGGCTGTATTCCGTTCTACAAGCACTTCCAGACGGCAGTAAAATCCTGCTCTCAGGGCGGCGTGCGTGGTGGTGCAGCGACCCTGTTCTACCCGATGTGGCACCTGGAAGTGGAAAGCCTGCTGGTTCTGAAAAACAACCGCGGCGTGGAAGGCAACCGCGTGCGTCACATGGACTACGGCGTGCAGATCAACAAGCTGATGTACACCCGTCTGCTGAAAGGGGAAGACATCACCCTGTTCAGCCCGTCCGACGTCCCGGGTCTGTACGACGCGTTCTTCGCCGATCAGGACGAGTTCGAGCGTCTGTACACCAAATATGAAAAAGACGACAGCATCCGCAAGCAGCGCGTGAAAGCGGTCGATCTGTTCTCCCTGATGATGCAGGAACGTGCCTCTACTGGCCGTATCTACATTCAGAACGTTGACCACTGCAACACCCACAGCCCGTTTGATCCGGTGGTTGCGCCAGTGCGCCAGTCTAACCTGTGCCTGGAGATCGCCCTGCCGACCAAACCGCTGGAAGACGTGAACGACGAAAACGGTGAAATTGCGCTGTGTACCCTGTCCGCGTTCAACCTGGGTGCGATTAAGAGCCTGGACGAGCTGGAAGAACTGGCCGTGCTGGCGGTTCGCGCGCTGGATGCCCTGCTGGACTACCAGGATTACCCAATCCCGGCCGCTAAACGCGGGGCGATGGGTCGTCGTACCCTGGGTATCGGCGTGATCAACTTCGCCTACTGGCTGGCGAAAAACGGCAAGCGTTACTCCGACGGCAGCGCGAACAACCTGACGCACCAGACGTTCGAAGCGATTCAGTACTATCTGATGAAAGCCTCTAACGAGCTGGCGAAAGAGCAAGGCGCGTGCCCGTGGTTCAACGAAACCACCTACGCAAAAGGCATTCTGCCGATCGACACCTACAAGAAAGACCTGGATGCGATCGTCAGCGAGCCGCTGCATCTCGACTGGGAAGGCCTGCGCGAGTCCATCAAGACGCACGGCCTGCGTAACTCCACGCTCTCTGCCCTGATGCCGTCCGAGACCTCTTCGCAGATCTCCAACGCCACCAACGGTATTGAGCCACCGCGCGGTCACGTCAGCATCAAAGCGTCGAAAGACGGCGTGCTGCGTCAGGTGGTGCCGGATTACGAAACGCTGGGTAACAACTACGAGCTGCTGTGGGAAATGCCAAACAACGACGGCTACCTGCAGCTGGTGGGCATCATGCAGAAGTTTATCGACCAGTCGATCTCTGCCAACACCAACTACGACCCGACGCGCTTCCCGTCTGGCAAGGTGCCGATGCAGCAGCTGTTGAAAGACCTGCTGACCGCCTATAAATTTGGCGTGAAAACGCTGTACTATCACAACACCCGTGATGGTGCGGAAGACGCGCAGGACGACCTGGTACCGTCAATTCAGGACGATGGCTGCGAAAGCGGCGCATGTAAGATCTAATGAAGGGCGGGGATATCCCCGCCTTTATTTCGTAAGACAGGACACACTCATGGCATATACCACCTTTTCACAGACGAAAAACGACCAGCTCAAAGAGCCGATGTTCTTCGGCCAGCCGGTCAACGTGGCACGCTACGATCAGCAAAAATATGACATCTTCGAAAAGCTGATTGAAAAGCAACTCTCCTTCTTCTGGCGTCCGGAAGAAGTGGACGTCTCCCGCGACCGTATTGATTACCAGTCGCTGCCGGAACACGAAAAACATATCTTCATCAGCAATCTGAAGTACCAGACGCTGCTGGACTCCATTCAGGGCCGTAGCCCGAACGTGGCGCTGCTGCCGCTGATCTCGATTCCTGAGCTGGAAACCTGGGTAGAAACCTGGGCGTTCTCCGAGACGATCCACTCCCGCTCTTACACCCACATCATCCGCAACATCGTGAACGATCCGGCGGTGGTGTTTGACGATATTGTCACCAACGAGCAGATCCAGAAGCGCGCGGAAGGCATTGCGCACTACTACGACGAGCTGATCGAGATGACCAGCTACTGGCATCTGCTGGGCGAAGGCACGCATAACGTGAACGGCAAAACCATTACCGTAAACCTGCGGGCCCTGAAAAAGCAGCTGTACCTGTGCCTGATGAGCGTTAACGCGCTGGAAGCGATCCGCTTCTACGTGAGCTTCGCCTGCTCCTTCGCCTTTGCCGAGCGCAAGCTGATGGAAGGCAACGCCAAAATCATCCGCCTGATCGCCCGTGACGAAGCCCTGCATCTGACCGGGACTCAGCACATGCTGAACCTGCTGCGCAGCGGCGCGGACGACCCGGAAATGGCTGCGATTGCCGAAGAGTGCAAGCAGGAATGCTACGATCTGTTCGTGCTGGCCGCCCAGCAGGAGAAAGAGTGGGCAGACTACCTGTTCCGCGACGGCTCCATGATTGGCCTGAACAAAGACATTCTGTGCCAGTACGTGGAGTACATCACTAACATCCGCATGCAGGCTGTGGGTCTCGATCTGCCATTCCAGACGCGCTCTAACCCGATTCCGTGGATCAACACCTGGCTGGTGTCCGATAACGTGCAGGTTGCGCCGCAGGAAGTGGAAGTGAGTTCTTATCTGGTCGGTCAGATTGATTCTGAAGTCAACACCGACGACCTGAGCGATTTCCAGCTCTGATGAGCCGCGTAACGCTGAGCCTTTCTGGTACAGAGGTGTTGTGCCAGGAAGAGCACCCTTCTCTGCTGGTGGCGCTTGAAGCGCATCAGGTAGAAGTAGAGTACCAGTGTCGTGAAGGCTACTGCGGCTCCTGCCGCTGCCGTCTGGTCGCAGGCCAGGTAGACTGGCTGACCGAACCGCTGGCCTTTATCAGTGAAGGGGAGATTTTGCCCTGCTGCTGCCGGGCAAAAGGCGATATTGAGATCGAGATGTAATTATGTCGGGTGGCGCTTCGCTGACCCGACCTACAAAACCGCAGTTCGTAGGCCGGGTAAGGCGCAGCCGCCACCCGGCAATTTCAGCGTTTATCCTTCAAAAAGCTCACCGCTTTATCCGGGAAATCCGTAAACAACCCGTCCACATCCGCCTGGTTATACAGCACGTCGTAAAGCTGATTCACGTCCGTCGCATACTCCGGCAGCTGGTCTGCGCGTACGGTATACGGATGCACCTGCATCTTGCTCGCATGCGCCTCTTTCACCATCGCCGTCAGCTTCACGTGACCCGGCGTTGAGCCTTCCGCCACCAGCATGTGGTAATCCGGCCCGATGCCGTCGGCGTACTGCGCAATCTGCTTCATCGCGCCCGGCTTAAACATCCAGTCGTAGCTGTAGTTCACCCACTTCCCGTCCGGCTGTTTTTCCTGGGTTTCATTCCAGTCGGTATACGCAATCAGCTGCACCAGATTGAGATCCATCCCCATTTTCGGCTCCAGCTCGGTTTTGATGCGCTTCAGTTCCGCGGCGTCGAAACATTGCAGGAAAACCTTATCCTGCTTGCTGGTGTAGCCATACTTTTTCAGTACCTCCAGCGTCTTCGCGGCAATGTCCTTCCCTTCCTGATGGTGGAACCACGGCGCTTTGATTTCCGGGTAGATACCGATATTTTTTCCTGTCGAGTGGTTCAGCCCCTGAACAAACTCGATCTCCTCTTCGAAGGTGTGAATACGGAAGTCAGACTTGCCCATCGGGAAACGTCCCGGATAGACCTGTACCTTCTTACCGTTTTCAATCTCGAAGCCCTCGGTAAACTTCAGCGAGCGGATCTCCGCCAGCGTGAAGTCGATGGCGTAGTAGCGACCATCTTTACGGGCGCGATCCGGGAAACGTTCCGCCACGTCCGTCACGCGGTCAAGATAGTGGTCATGCAGAACGACCAGCTGGTCGTCCTTCGTCATCACCAGATCCTGCTCCAGATAATCCGCGCCCTGGGCATAGGCCATCGCTTTTGCCGGCAGCGTATGCTCCGGCAGATAACCGCTGGCGCCACGGTGGGCGATCACGATCTTATCCGCCGCCAGCGCGGAGCTTGTCATCAGGCCCGCCAGCAGCAGACCTGTCGCTAACTGAGTTAATTTCATCGCAATGCTCCTTATTGACGACGCGCCAGCACTTCGGCGTGGTGACGTTTTTCACCAATCATCACAACAACCAACAGCAGAACAGCCAGCACGCTGCCGCCAATCATCACCATAAAGCCGCCGTCCCAGCCGAAGAAGTCGACGGTGTAACCGACGATGGCACTTGCCGCCACTGAACCGCCGAGGTAGCCAAACAGACCGGTAAAGCCTGCCGCCGTGCCTGCCGCTTTCTTCGGCGCCAGCTCCAGGGCATGCAGACCAATCAGCATAACCGGACCATAAATCAGGAAGCCGATGACGATCATACAGGCCATATCCACACCCGGATTCCCCGGCGGGTTAAGCCAGTAAACGACCGTCGCGATGGTGACCAGCGTCATAAAGAACACGCCCGTCGCCCCACGGTTGCCCTTAAACACTTTGTCCGACATCCAGCCGCAGATCAGCGTGCCGGGAATGCCCGCGTATTCATACAGGAAATAGGCCCAGGAGGATTTATCCAGCGCGAAGTGCTTCACCTCTTTCAGGTAGGTTGGCGACCAGTCGAGGATGCCGTAGCGCAGCAGGTAGACAAATACGTTTGCCACCGCGATGTACCACAGCAGCTTGTTCGGCAGCACGTACTTCATGAAGATCTGCTTTGCCGTCAGCTCTTCTTCGTGCTTCTCGCTGTAATCATCCGGGTAGTCGTTTTTGTACTCTTCAATCGGCGGCAGGCCGCAGGACTGTGGGGTGTCGCGCATCAGAGCGAAGGCGATAATCGCCACCAGAATGGCGCCAAAGGCTGGCATATAGAGCGCGGCATGCCAGTCGTTGAACCAGGCCATCCCCAGCAGGAACAGCAGCGGCGGAAGCCCGCCCCCGACGTTATGTGCGCAGTTCCACACAGATACAATTCCACCACGCTCTTTCTGTGACCACCAGTGAACCATGGTGCGTCCGCATGGCGGCCATCCCATCCCCTGGAACCAGCCGCAGAGGAACAGCAGCACGAACATGATGGCAATGCTGGAGGTCGCCCACGGCACAAAGCCCATGAACAGCATCACCGCTGCCGCGAGGATCAGACCGGCGGGCAGGAACACGCGCGGATTCGAACGATCCGACACCGACCCCATAATGAACTTCGAAAAACCGTACGCGATGGAGATCCCCGACAGCGCAAATCCCAGATCGCCGCGAGAGAAGCCCTGCTCCACCAGGTACGGCATGGCGAGCGCAAAGTTTTTACGTACCAGATAGTACGCCGCATACCCGAAGAAGATCCCGAGGAAGATTTGCCAACGCAGACGGCGGTAGAGAGGATCAATCTCTGCCTCTGGCAGTCGCGCCCGATGTGGCGCAGGTTTAAAGATACTGAGCATAACAGCCTCCGTGGCCTTTCAAAAAATGACCGGGCATCTCGCGCCCGGCTACAGAGGCGGCGATGTTAAGAAATCACGGTGAATGTTACTGTGAATCAACGCACAGATTGTTACAGAAATATGACAGAATGCGCAAAAAAGCGCATGAAATCACGTTTCACTTTCGAATTTCGCGCGTTTATGTTCGAAATCAAACAAACCACACGATCAATGTGGCTAAATGCTAAAAAACGAACATAGAGGAAAGGCAATGACAATTCACGATCCACGCTTCAGCGATGTGATTATCATTGGCGGTGGCGCGACGGGTGCCGGCATCGCACGCGACTGCGCCCTGCGGGGATTGAGCGTCACGCTTCTGGAACGCCACGATATCGCCACCGGCGCGACGGGACGTAACCACGGTCTGTTGCACAGCGGCGCCCGCTATGCGGTCACTGACGCTGAGTCAGCACGCGAGTGTATCGCTGAAAACCAGATCCTCAGGCGCATCGCCCGCCACTGCGTTGAACCGACCAACGGTCTTTTTATCACCCTTCCAGAAGATGACCTCGGCTTTCAGCAAACCTTTATCACCGCCTGCACGGCGGCAGGCATTCAGGCCGAGGCGATCGATCCTGCGCAGGCGCGCCGTCTTGAACCCTCGGTAAACCCGGCGTTACTGGGCGCGGTAAAAGTACCGGACGGAACCGTTGATCCTTTCCGCCTGACCGCCGCCAATATGCTCGACGCGCGGGAACATGGCGCCCAGATCCTGACCGGGCATCACGTCACCGGGCTTATTCGTGAAGGTAATACCGTGCGCGGAGTGCGCGTGTTTGATGCGCAGTACAACGAACACCGCGAGCTGTATGCCGCCGTCGTGGTCAACGCGGCGGGGATCTGGGGCCAGCGCATCGCGGAATACGCGGACCTGTCGGTGCGCATGTTCCCGGCGAAAGGCTCGCTGCTGATCCTCGACCACCGCATCAATAACCATGTCATCAACCGCTGCCGTAAACCGTCTGACGCCGATATCCTCGTGCCGGGGGACACCATTTCGTTAATCGGCACGACCTCAATGCATGTGGACTACAGCGAAATTGATTACAACCGCGTCACCGCTGAAGAGGTGGATATCCTGCTGCGCGAAGGGGAAAAGCTGGCCCCGGTGATGGCGCAGACGCGTATTCTGCGTGCCTACGCGGGCGTGCGTCCCCTCGTCGCCAGCGATAACGATCCGAGCGGGCGTAACGTCAGCCGCGGCATCGTGCTGCTCGATCACGCCGAACGCGACGGCATGGACGGGTTTATCACCATTACCGGCGGCAAGCTGATGACCTACCGGCTGATGGCCCAGTGGGCCACCGATGCCGTCTGCCGTAAGCTCGGCAACACCGCACCGTGCGTGACGGCGGAACAGGCTCTGCCCGGCTCGCAGCAATCGACAGAAAAAACGCTGCACAAGATCATTTCACTCCCTGCCCCGCTTCGCGGTTCAGCGATTTACCGCCACGGCGACCGCACCCCAACCTGGCTCGGTGAAGGGCGACTCAGCCGCAGCCTGGTGTGCGAATGCGAAGCCGTGACCGCAGGCGAGGTGCAGTATGCCGTGGAAAATCTGACGGTGAACAACCTGCTCGATTTACGCCGCCGCACGCGCGTCGGGATGGGCACCTGTCAGGGGGAGCTGTGCGCCTGCCGTGCCGCCGGGCTGCTGCAACGTTTTCACGCCACCACGTCAACCCAGTCGCTTGCCCAGCTCAGCGATTTTTTAAACGAGCGCTGGAAAGGCATTCAGCCCGTCGCCTGGGGCGATGCCCTGCGCGAAAGCGAGTTTACCCGCTGGGTCTATCAGGGGCTTTGCGGTCTGGAGAAGGAGCACAACCATGAAATTTGATACCGTGATTGTGGGTGGGGGACTGGCGGGCCTGCTGTGCGGCCTCAAACTGACGCAGCGGGGTCTGCGCTGCGCCATTGTCACTCGCGGTCAGAGTGCCCTGCACTTCTCTTCCGGCTCGCTGGATTTACTGGGCGCGCTATCGTTCGCCGATCTGCCGCCTGAACATCCCTACCGCCTGACGGGCGCAGAGAATATGGCCCGCTTTGCCTGCGAAACCGAACACCTGCTCACCACCTGCGGCGCACGCATGCAGGGTGACGCCGAGCATAATCATCAGCGCGTCACGCCGCTCGGCACCCTGCGCGCCGCCTGGCTTAGCCCGGAAGAGGTGCCTGTCGCCCCCATCGCTGCCGAGCGCGTGCGGGTGGTGGGGATCAGCGGCTTCCTCGATTTCCAGCCGCATCTGGCCGCCGCGTCTCTCAGACAGCAGGGTGTTCAGGTGGATACGGCGGAGATTGATCTCCCCGAACTCGACGTGCTGCGCGAAAACCCCAGCGAGTTTCGTGCGGTGAACATTGCCCGCCTGCTGGATAATGAAAGTTACTGGCCGCAGCTGTACGCGGCGCTTCAACCGCTCGGCGAGACCTGCGACGCCCTGTTTATGCCCGCCTGTTTTGGCTTAACGGACAACCGGCTCTGGCGCTGGCTCTCGGCGCGCCTGCCCTGTACGCTCGGTTTACTGCCGACGCTCCCCCCTTCCGTGCCCGGCATTCGTCTGCACACCCAGCTTCAGCGTCAGTTTGTTGCCCAGGGTGGCGTCTGGATGGCAGGCGACGAGGTGAAAAAAATCACCCTGGCTGAGGGCGCGGTAAGCGAAATCTGGACCCGCAACCACGGCGACATCCCGCTTCGCGCACGCTTTACGGTGCTGGCAAGCGGCAGTTTCTTCAGTAACGGTCTGCTGAGCAGCCGGGATGGCGTGCGTGAGGCGATCCTCGGTCTGGACGTCCGGCAAAGCGCTTCCCGCGCGGACTGGTATCAAAGCGATTTCTTCACCCCGCAGCCCTGGCAGCAGTTCGGCGTGATCGTCGACAGCCAACTGCGCCCGCGGCTGGGCGGGGAACCGGTTGAAAATCTTTACGCCATCGGCTCGGTTCTGGGCGGGTACGATCCCGTGGCGCAGGGCTGCGGTGGCGGCGTCTGCGCCGTCACTGCGCTGCATGTCGCGGAGCAGATTATCCAGCGCAGGGAGGGAGCACAATGAACGACACCCGATTTGAAAGCTGTATCAAATGCACGGTCTGCACCACGGTTTGCCCGGTCAGCGGCGTCGATCCGCGCTATCCCGGCCCGAAACAGGCCGGTCCCGACGGGGAGCGTCTGCGCCTGAAGGATGGCGCGCTCTACGACGAGGCGCTGAAATACTGCATCAACTGCAAACGCTGCGAAGTTGCCTGCCCGTCGGACGTGAAAATAGGCGATATCATCCAGCGCGCCCGCGCCCGCTACAGTACGCAAAAACCGACGCTGCGTGACGCGATACTGAGCCACACCGATCTGATGGGTAGCCTCTCGACGCCTTTCGCGCCGGTCGTCAATGCCGCCACCGCCCTGAAGCCGGTGCGCAGGCTGCTGGATGCGACGCTCAAAATCGACCATCACCGCAGTCTGCCGAAATATTCTCACGGCACCTTCCGCCGCTGGTTTAAATCCGTGGCGGCAGAACAGGCGCAGTTCACTGAGCAGGTCGCCTTCTTCCACGGCTGCTACGTGAACTACAACCATCCGCAGCTGGGAAAAGACCTGCTGAAAGTCCTGAACGCCATGGGAACGGGCGTTCAGCTGCTGAACAAAGAAAAGTGCTGCGGCGTTCCGCTGATTGCCAACGGCTTCATCGACAAAGCGCGCAAGCAGGCGAGCAGCAACGTCACCTCTTTACGCGAGGCGATCGTCGACAAAGGGATACCGGTACTGGCGACGTCTTCAACCTGTACCTTCACGCTGCGCGATGAATATCCGCATCTGCTGGATGTGGATAACACCGGCCTGCGCGAGCACATTGAGCTGGCGACCCGTTTTCTCTGGCGCAAACTGGACAGCGGTCAGACGTTACCGCTGGGCAAATTGCCGCTGAAGGTGGTGTATCACACGCCATGTCATATGGAGAAGATGGGCTGGTCGATCTATACGCTTGAGCTGCTGCGGCTGATCCCCGGGCTGGAGCTGACGGTGCTGGACTCACGCTGCTGCGGCATCGCAGGCACGTACGGCTTCAAGCGTGAAAACTACCCAACGTCACAGGCCATTGGCGCGCCGCTGTTCCGGCAGATTGAAGAGAGCGGCGCAGATATCGTGGTGACGGACTGCGAAACTTGCAAGTGGCAGATCGAGATGTCCACCAGCAAACGCTGTGAACATCCCATTACCTTGCTGGCAAAAGCGCTGGCGTAACCGTTGCCGGGGACACGGCCCCGGCACACTCTCACTCCACGAACAGCGATTCGACGACGTTGATCCAGCCGTGCTCGCTGGCGACCTCTTTCCCGTTCAGCCAGCGGCGCAGCATGTTCAGCGCCATCATCGCGCACACCTCCTGACGCACGGCCAGGCTGTGGCGGGTAATGCTCATTCTGACCCGCAGGGCGTGCGTCCCTTCCGGCGTTGCCAGGGCAAAGTTGAGGTGCTCCTCATCCAGCCCGCCCACAAACAGCGCCAGCCCGGCGAAATGCTTCACTCTGCGCTCGGACGCCCAGCGCGCGGTCTGCGCCAGCGTCTCCTGCTGGAACGGCACCACTTCACTGGCCAGCAGCGGCGCACCCGCCCGGGTAAGCTGAAGCGCCAGAAGCCCACCGGTAAACTGCTCGCTTAACGTCACGCTCAACTGGCGGGACTGCAAATGCGCTGCGATCTGCGCCGGCAGCCCTTCCGTTCCTTCGAAAATCAGGCTTTCCCCGGCGACGCGCTGCACTTCCGGCCACAGCGCCAGCATGGCGGCTTTCTCTGACGCCGGTCCGGTCAGCTTCAGTTCAATAATCGGCATGGAGGAGCGATAGCCCATCGACACGCCGGGAGGCAGTTGCAGTTGTTCGAGGCTCTGGGCCAGATCGCTTTCCGAGCGACCAAAGGTGGTCAGACGCAGGCACAGCGGCGGTTCAGGCAGCGTGAAGCGCGCGCGCAGGCGCGGCAGGATCTGCTGCTCGACCATCACTTTAAATTCCGACGGGACGCCCGGGGTGAAGAACATCAGGCAGCGGTTCAGCTGAACGGCAAACCCGCAGGCGGTGCCGACCGGGTTATCAATCAGTTCCGCGCTGGCGGGAATTTCAGCCTGCTTGCGGTTGCTGGGGGCCATCACGCGGCCACGCCCGGAGAAAAAGCGCTCCATCTGTGCCAGCCACGCCTCGTGCAGAACCAGGCCTTCGCCTTTGGCCGTGGCGGCGGCCAGCGCGCTGAGATCGTCGCTGGTGGGTCCCAGCCCGCCGTTCACAATCAGCACGTCGCAGCGTTCGCTGCGCTCGCGCAGAACGTTGACCAGCGACTCAAGATTGTCACCTACGGTGTTGCGGCGCGTTAACGGTAATCCTTGCTCAAAGAAGAGATCGGCGAGCCAGGCGGCATTGGTATCAATGATTTGCCCATGCAGCACTTCGTCGCCAGTGGATAACATTTCCACATTTATCATTGTGTTCTCCCATTTCAATGGTCAAAACACTATAGCGCAATCGAGGACCGGGGGAAGAGAGAAACTGGCGCGACTGAACGCCGCGCCGAGAGGATTAGAAACCGGCGCTCACGCCGACGTACGGACCGTCTGCCAGGGCGTTGTCGCGGTTGCCGTCTTTACCGGCCAGGTTCAGATAGCGATAGCCCGCTTCGATGGTGATCGGACGCATGATGGTCCAGCGCGCGCCGGCATTAGCTTCCTGATAGCTGTCGATACCGCTGGAGAGGGAATCCGGGGAGTAGTAGTACTCACCGAACAGGCCAAAGCTGTCGCCAATTTTCCACTGCAAGCCGCCGCCCACTGCCGCCGCGTAGCCTTCGTCGCCGTCGTTCGGGTTGGTGTAAATGCCTTTACCGCCGACGGTCGCCAGGAAGGGACCCAACGGCACGTTGAAGCCGAGGCCCAGGCTTGCCGCATCCCCATCGTCGTCGTTGTGCGTCCAGCCGCCGGTCATTGCCAGGCCTGCGCTATCCGTGCCAAGACCAAAGCCCAGATGGGTATAATCTTGTCCCGCCGAGCCGTTGAAGGAAATTGCGTTTGCCGCTGCTGAAACAAACATCAGGCCGCTTAAGCCCATTAATGCCACTTTTTTCATTGTCGTGATCCCGCACAATTTATTCAGAGATGTCCAAAAACCGCGAGATTTTAACCTGACTGCCTGTGTGATCAATGGACTCCGCGTGCGGCGGGCAATTAGTTTGTAACGATTTGATAATATCGGCATTTATACCAGCATCAGAAAACGCATTTTCACGCTCAGCCCACCCAGATTTTCACTGGGCATCAGCTGAAGATGGCTGCGGTGCAGGCGGGCAATATCGTTAGCCAGCGCCAGGCCAATGCCGGACCCGGCGGCATCGCCCACGTTATCCAGCCGATGAAACGGCAGCATGGCCTGGGAGATCTGGTCTTCAGCAATGCCCGGTCCGCTGTCCTCCACGCTCAGCTCAACGGCATCGTTAGCCGTGCGCAGGTACACCGTCACGACGCCCTGCTCCGGTGTGTATTTGATCGCGTTCTCCAGCAGGTTGGCGCAAAGTTCGCCCAGCAACACGTCATCCCCCTCAATCATTACCGGCTGCTGTACGCCGTCATAACCGAGATCGATACCCTTGCTGCGCGCCTGCGCCAGCCGGGAAAAGCAGCAGTTTTGCACCACCTGTACCAGATCGACAGGCGCAAACTGTCGCTCCCCCTGCTCTTTTCGCTTCACCGCCGAAAGCTGCAACAGCCTTTCCGTCAGCACGATGGTGTTATCCAGCGTGACGTTCATCGCCCGTAAGCTCTCCTGCCACAGCGCCGGATCGTTACGCGTCAGGGCAACCGATACCTGGGTTTTCAGCACCGCCAGCGGCGTTTTGAGCTGGTGTGAGGCGTCGGCGTTAAAGCGCGCCTGCCGCGAAAGTACGCCGCGCAACCTGTCGATATAGCGGTTAAATGCCACAATCAGCAGCCGCGTTTCCGACCAGGGCAGCAGCTCCGGCAGCGGAGCCAGCAGCCCGGGCTCACGGCGCACCATCAGGGACGAGAGCTGCCGCATCGGGCGCAGCACACGACGCAGCAGCCACGCGGTCAGGACCAGCGTCAGCAGCACCAGCAGCCCCTGCGACACGAGCGAGGAAAACAGCAGCTGAGTGGCCAGATAGCGCCGCGACTGCAACGTTTCGGCGACGTAGATCTCCGCCATCCCGAACACACTGTCCTCGTTAACCGGCTGGAGCAGCTTCGCCACACGGATCGCCTGCCCGCGATACTCGGTATGATAAAACCACGCCAGCGCCGGATAGTGTGTAGTGCGCGACGTGGAGGGAGGCATATTCGGCAGATCGTCGTAGCCGGAGATCACCCGCCCGTCGGGGTCCACGACCTTGTAATAGAGGCGATCGTTCATGTTCAGCTCGAAACTGTCCAGCACGACCCAGGGCACGTTCACCTGGAGCTTGCCGTTGTGCACCACCAGCCGCTCTGACACCGTGCGCGCCGAGGATAACAGCGTGCGGTCATAGGCCTGCGTCGCCGCCTGTAACGCGCTAACATAGCTGTTAAAGGCTGACAGCCCCCATAACAGCAGCAGCGGCAAACCCAGAAAAAGCAAAAGTTGCAGGTAAAGCGACTGCGGCTTAACCCACCTCATCGCCGCACTCCAGCACGTAGCCCAGCCCCCGGAGGGTAATGATCCGCACCCCGCTGCCGGTCAGCTTCTTACGCAGGCGGTGAATATAGAGATCGATGCTCTCGGGGCTGACGTCGTCGTTCAGGCTGAATACCTGGTCGAAAAGCTGTTGCCGGGAGACGGGACGGGTCCGGCGGTGCATCAGCACCTTCAGCAAAGAGAGTTCGCGCGGCGTGAGGGAAAGGGGTTCATCGCGCAGCAGAAAAAAGCCTTCATCATCGTACTCCAGCTCTCCCAGCCGCTGGCGCTCCTGGGTTCGTCCTTCGCTGCGGCGCAGCAGCGCGCGCAGGCGGGCATCAAGCTCCTCCAGCTCGAACGGTTTCGGCAGGTAGTCATCCGCCCCGGCATTCAGCCCCTTCACCCTGTCTGCCACGTTGCTGCGGGCGGTAAGAAACAGCACCGGCAGCGTCTGCCCGCGCTTTCTCAGGCGATGCACCACCTCCAGCCCGTCGAAGCCGGGCATGCCGATATCAAGGATCGCGACGGCATAGTTTTCTCCCTGCAAAAGATGATCGGCCGCCCGTCCATCGTTGACGCAATCCACGGCAAATCCGTTTTGTACCAGCGCTTTTTCCAGCCAGTGAGCCAGCTCACGATTATCTTCCGCGAGTAAGAGACGCATATCACATCCTGTAAAGTTGGTGTCGCAGTGAAAGGGAAATGAAAGGTTATTGTTTTAACAATCACGCAACGGAACCGCTACAAGGTGGTTCACATAATCAGAAAAAATACACCCGTACCCGTACTCCCGGTTCTCCGGCGTGAGGATAAACGATGAAAAAACAATTACTTTCTACCCTTGCTGCAAGCGTATTGCTGTTGAGTGCCTCTGTCGTCCAGGCGCAGGACGCGCCATCCCGTACCGAATGTATCGCCCCGGCCAAACCCGGCGGCGGCTTCGACCTGACCTGCAAGCTGATTCAGGTCAGCCTGCTGAAGACGAAGGCCATTGAAAAACCGATGCGCGTCACCTACATGCCCGGCGGCGTGGGCGCGGTAGCCTATAACGCCATCGTCGCGCAGCGCCCTGCCGAAGCGGGCACCGTGGTGGCCTTCTCCGGCGGTTCGCTGCTAAACCTGTCGCAGGGGAAATTTGGTCGTTATGACGTGAATGACGTGCGCTGGCTCGCCACCGTAGGCACCGATTACGGCATGATCGCCGTGCGCGCGGACTCCCCGTTGAAATCCCTGAAAGATCTGCTGACCGCCATGGAAAAAGATCCGAACAGCGTGGTCATTGGCGCGGGCGCCTCTATCGGCAGCCAGGACTGGATGAAAGCCGCGCTGCTGGCGCAGCAGGCCAAAGTGGATCCGCACAAGATGCGTTACGTGGCCTTTGAAGGCGGCGGCGAGCCGGTGACGGCGCTGATGGGCAATCACGTCCAGGCGGTATCGGGCGATCTCAGCGAAATGGTGCCCTACCTGAGCGGGGATAAGATCCGCGTGCTGGCGGTCTTCTCGGAAAACCGTCTGCCGGGCCAGCTGGCAGACGTCCCAACCGCTAAAGAGCAGGGTTATAACCTGGTCTGGCCGATCATCCGCGGCTTCTTCGTCGGGCCAAAAGTGACCGACGCCGAATACCAGTGGTGGGTGGATACCTTCGCAAAACTTCAGCAAACCGAGGAGTTCAAAAAACAACGCGATCTGCGCGGGCTGTTTGAGTTCAACCTGAACGGCAAGCAGCTGGACGAGTATGTCAAAAAACAGGTGAATGACTACCGCGAACAGGCGAAAGCCTTTGGTCTGGCGAAATAACCGGAGGCGCTATGAGCGATCGCATTTTTGCCGGGATATGGCTGCTGCTCTGCATTGGCGGCATGTTCGTCGCCTGGCAGATCCACAGCGAATACAGCTATGAACCCGTGGGGCCACGCCCCTTCCCCGTCGGCATAGTCGGCCTGATGCTGCTCTGCTCGGTGGCGCTGCTGCTGCGCCATCCGGATACCGTGGAGTGGCCGCCACGCCGTACGCTGCAACGTCTGCTGGTAATGGTAATTGTCCTGCTGATGTATGCGTGGGGCTTTGAGTGGCTCGGCTTCCCGATTGCCACCGCCCTGCTGACGATGGTGATTGGCATACTGTTTAACGCCTCGCTGCCTGCGGCGGGGATCTCCGGGGTCGTACTGGGCATTTTACTCTGGTACGCCTTCGACCGCCTGCTGGACGTGACCCTGCCGCTCGGCGCATGGTTTAACTAACGGAGCACGCTATGGATACCTGGATCTATCTCTCTCAGGGGTTCGCGGTAGCGATGACCCCGGAAAACCTGGTGATCGCCCTGATCGGCTGTTTCGTCGGGACCATCGTCGGCCTGCTGCCGGGCCTTGGCCCTATCAACGGCGTGGCGATTTTACTGCCGCTGGCCTTTGCGCTACACCTGCCTGCGGAATCGGCGCTGATCCTGCTGGCGACGGTTTATATCGGCTGCGAATACGGGGGGCGTATTTCCTCGATTCTGCTTAACGTGCCCGGCGATGCCGCCGCCATTATGACCGCGCTGGATGGCTACCCGATGGCGCAGCAGGGGCGCGGCGGCGTGGCGCTCTCTATTTCTGCCGTCAGCTCGTTCTTTGGCTCCATGATCGCCATTGGCGGCATCATCCTCTTCGCCCCGGCGCTGGCCCAGTGGTCGCTG
Organism: Enterobacter sp. BIDMC93; assembly: GCF_001037805.1. Classification (NCBI taxonomy): domain Bacteria; kingdom Pseudomonadati; phylum Pseudomonadota; class Gammaproteobacteria; order Enterobacterales; family Enterobacteriaceae; genus Enterobacter; species Enterobacter sp. BIDMC93. Next base: position 1,977,304 of record NZ_KQ089962.1, on the reverse strand, counting down.
GCGTTTGGTCCGGCCGAGTATTTTGCCCTGATGGTGTTCGCCATCGCCTGTCTCGGCAGCATGATGGCGCAGAATCCGCTGAAGTCGTTTTTGTCTGCGTTGATTGGCCTCAGTCTGGCCACCGTCGGCGTGGATGCCAACACCGGGGTTTATCGTTTTACCTTCGACAGCGTTCATCTCTCCGACGGCGTGCAGTTTATCGTCGTGGTGATTGGTCTGTTCTCTGTCTCAGAAATCTTACTGATGCTGGAGCATACCAGCAGCGGGCAGACGCTGGTGCGTAAAACCGGACGTATGCTCTTTAATGCCAAAGAGGGGGCGCAGTGTATTGGCGCCACCCTGCGTTCGTCGGTGATCGGTTTCTTCGTCGGCATTCTGCCCGGCGCGGGGGCTACTATCGCCAGCGCTATCACCTACATGACCGAGAAAAAGCTGAGCGGTAACAGCGACAGCTTCGGCAAAGGCGATATCCGCGGCGTGGCGGCGCCGGAGGCGGCGAATAACGCCTCGGCCTGCGGCTCGTTTATCCCGATGCTGACCCTCGGCGTGCCGGGCTCCGGCACCACGGCGGTAATGATGGGCGCGCTGACGCTCTATAACATCACCCCGGGTCCGGCGATGTTTACCGAGCAGCCCGATATCGTCTGGGGTTTAATTGCCGCCCTGCTGATCGCCAACGTGATGTTGCTGGTAATGAACATCCCGCTGATCGGCCTGTTCACCCGCATGCTGACCATTCCCCTGTGGTTCCTGGTCCCGGCCATCGCCGCCGTCTCTGCGGTTGGGGTGTACGCGGTGCACAGCACCACCTTCGACCTGGTGTTGATGGTGCTGCTCGGCGTGCTGGGCTACATTCTGCGCAAGATGCACTTCCCAATGTCGCCGCTGATTTTAGGGTTTGTGCTGGGGGAAATGCTGGAGCAGAACCTGCGCCGCGCCCTCTCCATCAGCAATGGCAACATGGGGATCCTGTGGGAGAGCAGCGTGACGAAGATCCTGCTGGCAATGGCGATTATGGTGATTGTCGTGCCGCCGGTGCTGCGCTGGATCCGCCGACGCCAGCACAAACCGCAGCCGGATATCGGCTGATTAGCCCCTCAACAGGGCATTGACCCACTGCTTTAACGCCTGGCGGGAGATTTTAATCCCGCCATTTTTCAGTTCTGACGGCAGCGCCAGCCAGTGTACCGGCTGCTCAAAGCGCGCCAGCCTGCCCTGAACCCACTCCGGCAGCAGCGTGATATCCGTGCCCGGCTCGCATTCAACTACCGCCACCGGACGTTGCCCGTACTCGGCATCATCCAGCGGAACGACAAACGCCTGGCTTACCTGCGGATGCGTGGCGATAACGCGCTCCAGCGCTTCGGGCTGGATCCCTTCTCCGCCGCTGAAAAAGAGATTGTCCATTCGGCCCAGAATGGTCAGGCGTCCGTCATGCCACTCGCCGCGATCGCGGGTGGCGAACCAGCCCTGCTCATTGACCAGCGGCAATAATGCGCCGTCTCGCCAGTAGCCCGCCGCCATGCTTTCCGCCCGGATCCAGACTTCACCGTTCACCACCTGAACGTCTCTGCCCGGCAGCGCGCTGCCCACGTCCGGCGCGCCGTCGGCCTCTTTGGCGCAGACGGTGGAGGCGAACTCGGTCAGACCGTAACCGCAGAACGTACGGATCCCCTGCTCGCGCGCCTGTTCGGTCAGCGCAACGGGGATTTCCGCCCCGCCGAGCAGCACGGCTTTCAGCGCGACGGGATGGTGTGAATTAAGCAGCCGCCACAGCTGCGTTGGCACCAGCGAGGCGTGGGTACAGCCCTGTAGCGCCTGCTCCAGCGGCTGTTTTTCACGCACGGTGAGACGGCCTCCGCCCTGCAACCAGCGCCACAAAATCCCCTGACCGGAGACGTGAAACAGCGGCAGAGAGAGCAGCCAGTCATCGCTACCGCCGTAAGGCATCAGCGCCAGCACGCCCTTTGCGCTGGCAAGGTGGGCGGCACAGGTGTGCACCGCCGCTTTCGGCAAGCCGGTGGAGCCAGAGGTGAGCGTCATTGAGGCCAGCCGTTCTGCCCGCCACGTCACGCAGCCCTGCCCCTCGCCCTCTCTTAATACCAGACCGGGCAGACCGTCATACTCACCGTTAAGCACCAGCGCAAAGCGCAGGGTCATCTGCGGCAGGAGGACGTCCAGCAGCGGACGGGGAAGCTGAGGGTTCACCGGCAAAATGCGGGCGCCGCACTGAAGCAGCGCCAGCCAGGCCAGCAGGGTCTGCGGGTGGTTGTGGGCGAGCAGCATGACGCCGTCACCGTTCGTAACGCCCTGAGACTGAAAACCGGCTGCGAGACGATCGATACGCTTGCCCAGCTGAGACCAGCTGAGCGTTACATCGTCTAAACGCAGCGCGGGTTTATTGGCACTCCGGGTGCGCCAGTGCCGCCACGGCCAGTCGGTAAAACTCATCGCAGTGGCTCCAGCGCCCCGACGTCGAGGCACGGCAAGGTGCTGCCAGGCCACTGACGAATCAACTGGGCCTGCATCAGGTTTAGCGTATCGAGACCGGGAACGGTGTCCGGCGTTAACCATGCAGCGATGCGCGCCAGCTGCGTCAGGCCGAGGCTGGATTCGATGGATGAACTGATCACCGCCGTCAGCCCTGCGGCATGGGCCGCCGCAACCTGCTCGCGCACCTTGTCGAGGCTGCCGGTCAGCGTTGGCTTAATCACCACGGCCCTGACGCCCGGCTCGGCGGCAAACGCGAAATCGGCTTCGCGCAGGCTCTCATCCCAGGCAATGGCAATGCCGGTTTCCCGGGCAAAGGCGCGCGAGTCGTCGCGCGTTTTGCACGGCTCTTCGAGAAACGCGATGCGGCTGCGGTACGCCGGGTTGACGTACTTCGCAAACTGTTGCGCCCTGAGCGGCGTCCAGGCGCGGTTGGCGTCCAGGCGCAGGTGTAGATCGGGAATGGCCTCCAGTAACAGATTAACCACCATTCCGTCGCGCACTGCTTCGTACAGGCCAACCTTTATTTTCGCCACCTTCTCGCCAGGCATCGCGGAAAGGAGCGCGAAAAGTTCATCCGGATCGCCGGTACAGAGCGGCGCGGCGCAATAGTTCGCCGCGTCCGGTAAACTGCCGTCCAGCTCTGCCAGCGCACAGCTGATGCCGAACGCGGCGGAAGGAACGTCCGGCAGCGCCGGAACTGCTCCCTCACGCCATTCGTACGTCCAGGCCATCAGCGCAGCCTGCGCCTCGTCCGGCGTTTCCAGGCTAAAGCCCGGAAGCGGGGCGATTTCGCCCCACCCTTCCCGCTCGCCCTGCCGGAGATGCACGAAAAAGCCGTCACGGGTTTTTAACCGCCGTTCACGCAGCACCACGCCCGCGTCCATCGGTATCTGCCAGCGGTAAACCTGCGCGCAACGCATTACGGGTTCCGTTTGTATTTGCTGAAGTCCGGCTGGCGTTTTTCGTTGAACGCGTTGCGCCCTTCCTGACCCTCTTCGGTCATATAGAACAGCATGGTGGCGTTACCTGCCAGCTCCTGAAGGCCCGCCTGACCGTCACAGTCGGCGTTGAGGGCCGCTTTCAGGCAGCGCAGCGCCATTGGGCTGTTTTGCAGCATTTCGCGACACCAGCGCACGGTCTCTTTTTCCAGATCGGCGATCGGCACCACGGTGTTAACCAGCCCCATATCCAGCGCTTCCTGGGCGTTGTACTGACGGCACAGGAACCAGATTTCGCGGGCTTTTTTCTGACCGACAATGCGCGCCATATAGGACGCGCCCCAGCCGCCGTCGAAAGAGCCGACTTTCGGGCCAGTCTGACCGAAAATGGCATTTTCCGCCGCGATCGTCAGGTCACACATCATGTGCAGCACGTGACCGCCGCCGATGGAATACCCTGCCACCATCGCGACCACCGGTTTTGGACAGGTGCGGATCTGGCGCTGGAAATCCAGCACGTTCAGGTGGTGCGTGCCCGCATCATCCTGGTATCCGCCGTAGTCACCGCGGACTTTCTGATCGCCGCCGGAGCAGAAGGCTTTCTCCCCTTCCCCGGTGAGGATGATGACGCCGATAGTGTCATCGTAGCGGGCATCCGCCAGCGCCTGGATCATCTCTTTTACGGTCAGTGGACGAAACGCGTTGCGCACCTGTGGACGGTTGATGGTGATTTTGGCGATACCATCGGCGGATTTGTGGTAACGAATGTCGGTGTAGCCTTCGGAGCAGTCCTGCCATTCAACCGGCGCGTAAAGCATGTGTTCATCAGGATAGATCATAGCGTGTCCTTTGTTCGATAACGCAGTATCTGAGCCAGACTCGCGGCAACCGCGTCCGGGTTGTCCCGGTGGGCGTTGTGTCCGGCGTGAGGGATAGCATGACGCGTGGCGTTAAGTTCAGCGGCGATAGCTGCAAACTTCCCGTCACGTTCGCCATAGAGATAGTCAAAAGAAAAATCACGCGCGATGAGCGCGGGACGTAAATCAGGCTGAACGGCAAGCGAGGTGGACTCCAGCATCTCTGCCAGCCTCGGGCCGTTGTTCCGGCTGCGCAGCGCGATCAGCGCCCTGCGCTGATCATCCGTAAGTGAGGCAAAGACCGGCTGTTGATACCAGTCGGCAAAGACGGCCTCCAGCGGCTCACTGCAAAACCGTGACGCCCAGCGGCGGTCAGAGATCAGCCGGGCCTGGCGCGCATCGGCGTCTTGCAGGCCCGGGTGTCCACCTTCCACAATCACCCCGTCTAACCCCGCAGGATGCTGGCAGGCATGGAACATCGCAATGCGGCCGCCGAGGGAGTACCCCACGAGCCAGTATCTTAGTATGTTGTAACTAATAAGGGTATGCGAGAGCAATTCATTTACCTCTGCAAACCCCGTCACGCCCGTATCTGCTGAACCACCGTGCCCGGGCAGGTCAAGGTAGAGCCGGGGGTAGTCATGCAGCGACGCCCCAACAGCCTGCCACTCGCGACAGTCGCCGGAAAAACCGTGCAGGAAAACCAGCCAGGGGTAGCCTGGTTTTCCTGGCTGGGAGAGGCCTGCGAGGATCACAGGTGACTCACCTGCGCAAGCAGATGTTGCAGCTTCTGCGCGCCGTCAGCATCGTTTACCACCAGCTCAATCAGCGTCGCGCCAGGCTGCCGCCAGGCGGTGTTCAGCGCCGTCTCCAGCGCGTCCCAGTTTTCCGGGCGATGGTACTTCAGGCTGAACATGGCAGCGGCGTGTTCGAACTGCACGTTTTGCGGCATCAGATAGAAGCGCTCACGCTCGCTTTGCGGCGTCGGCAGCAACGAGAAAATCTGCCCGCCGTTATTGTTCACAACAATCAGCACGAACGGGGCCGACGCCTGACGCAGGAGCGCCAGCGCGTTGAGATCGTAGAGGGCTGAGAGATCCCCCACAATCGCCAGCGTGGATTTCGCGCTGGCCCGCTGTACGCCAGCGGCGGTGGAGATCAGGCCGTCAATGCCGCTCGCGCCCCGGTTGCTGTACACCGGATAACCCGCCGGCAGCTGCGAAAAGGCGTCAATCAGGCGCACCACCAGGCTGTTACCGACAAAAAGTTGTCCCTGCTCGGGAAGATATTTGCGGATACGGTGCGCAAGCCCGGCTTCACTGAACGCCTCGCACTGCGTTTTGGTGAGTTCCCACGCCTGACGTGACAGCGCCGGGATCTCCACCGCCCAGGGTTTGCGTTTTTCCGCCGGATGCAATTCCAGCCAGCTGTCAATGTTGCTCACCAGGCGGCGGCCGCGATGGTGCGCCGGGTCAAGGCGTCCTTCGAGCGGATCCACCAGCCAGTACTCTTCTGGGGTACAGGTGGCCTGCCACTGGAGCAGACGCTTCCCCGTCAGGCTCGATCCCAGCTGGACGACAATCTGCGCCTGCGCCAGCTCGGTAACCGCTTTCGCGTTACCCAGCCAGAGGTCGGCGCAGGGCAGCGGCTGGCCCGTCTGGGAAAGCACGTCACCAATCAGCGGCCAGCCAAGCGTTTGTGCCCACTCCGCCGCCAGCTTGCCTTCCGCCGCACTCATCCGCCCGGCAATCACCACGCCGCGCTTCTGGCGCCAGAAGAACCAGTCGCGCTGTTTTGCGCTTTCCAGATGCGTCTGCTCGCGCAGCCAGGGTTTTTCGCTCTTCCACCAGTCTCCCAGCTGCTGTTGCCAGACGAGGCCAGTATCGTTCATTTCACCGTACAGCGGCTCGGCAAACGGGCAGTTAATGTGCAGCCCGCCGCTGCGCAGTGCGTTCATGGCGTGGTCGAGGGTTGAGACCAGCCAGCTGGCGGGAATATCCTGGGTGGGGCGCGGCAACGAGACCGTCTGTGAAGGATGCGAGGCAAAAATGCCAGGCTGACGAATCGCCTGATTAGCACCGCAGTCAATAAGTTCCGGGGGACGGTCGGCAGTGAGTAAAATCAGCTTTTCGCCGGTTAATCCCGCTTCTATCAGCGCCGGATAGAGGTTCGCCACCGCCGTGCCGGAGGTGACTATCACCGCCACGGGCGCTTTGCTGACTTTCGCCAGCCCGAGCGCCAGATGGCCCAGACCCCGCTCATCAAAATGGGTGTGGTGAATAAAAGCCCGGTTTTCCGCGGCAGCAAGGGTGAGCGGCGTGGAGCGAGAGCCCGGGGCAATACACACATGCCTGACACCATGACGGGTCAGGGCTTCAAGGATCACCGCCGCCCAGCGTCGGTTAAAAGAACTTACTGACATGAGATTGTCCAGTATCAAGAATGCGACACAGTATAAATAATAGAAAAAGTCAGAATTTTGATATGAATCGGGATTGCACGAATCAGTATTAATCCCTTAGGAGAAGGGAACGCAGCCCGGCGGCCTTGTTTTCGATCTCCTGCCACTCCTGCTCCGGATCGGAGCCGCTGACGATGCCCGCCCCCGCATAAAGACGCAGCGCAGCGTCGTGAACGCGGGCGGAGCGTAATGCCACACAGAATTCGCTTTGATCGCGCGATAAATAGCCCGCCGACCCGGCGTACCACTCCCGGTCAAACGGCTCCACTTTCGCAATAAATTCTCGCGCCGCCTGTCGCGGCAGCCCGGCCACCGCCGCCGTCGGTTGCAGAATATGCAGGCACTGCTCGTCGTCAGGCTGTTTAAGTTCGGTCCAGATACAGCGGCGTAAATGCTGCACCTTGCGCAGACGCAGCACCTGCGCAGGCAGGATCTCCAGCGTCCGGGTATGGTGCTGAAGACGCTGGCAGATATCTTCCACCACCAGCATATTTTCCCGCTGATTTTTGTCGTCATTCATCAGCCAGTCGCCCAGACGCTGGGCCTGCTTATCGTCAGAATGGCTGGCGACGGTGCCTGCCAGCGCTTCAGTGCGCAGCAGCGTGCCGCGTCGCCGCCACAGGCGTTCAGGCGTCGAGCCGAGGAACGCGTTGCTGGCGTCAAAGACCATACAAAAATGATAGCAGTTGAGGTTTAGCGCGCGGCTGGCAGCCATCAGCGCGATGGCGTTCACGGGCTGCTGGCAATGCACGTCTGTAGCACGTGCGAGGACCACTTTCTCAAAATCGCCGCGAGCAAGGGTATCCGTCGCCTGACGAATCAACGCCAGCCATTCCGGTTTTTCCGGATGATGGGTTTCCTGCACAATCTGCACGGACAACGGGCGGATCGGCGCGGCGTCGCGCAGGTTATCGACAAAATTCAGCGCCTCACGGGCATCTTCCCGCAGCGACGTTTCGCTCCACAGTTGCAGACGCAGCGTAGCGACCCCGCCAGACCGTCGCCAGAGAAGGCGCGGTAAAAACAGCTTGCCCTGCGCCGGGTTGAAGGCGTTCAGGCCGCAGATACGGGTGTCATTGGCTACGTCGTGGGTGTGCAAAAACCGCGAGGCCGAGGCCAGAGAATCGAAATGGGCGAGGCTTCCGAGCGCGGCAAGTTCTTCATCACCGCTGCGCTGTTGCCAGTAAAACTGAGGATAGCATCGCTGCACACCGAGCCAGGCCAGCGGATCGAAGGCGTCGTTTAACGGGAAAGAGACATCGAAATGGCGTAAACCGGGTGTAGCTGGCAATGCTTGCGCAAGCTGAGTACGCAGGCTTTGCAGCGCGAGGAAAATCGAGTGCACGCGAACCTCTCCCTGTTAAAGCCTTATATTATACGGGGTACTGACGATAAATAGCAGTACCCACGTGTAGGGAGTGGTTTACCGGCTTAACGACGGGCTAACATCAGACCCAGCACCAGCCCTACGGCCGCACCGACCCCAATGCCCTGCCACGGTTTTTCATGCACATAATCGTCGGCACGATAAACCGCCTGCTTGGCGCGGTAGTAGTAATTGTCGGATGCGTTACTGACGCGGTTTTTCACGTCATGCAGCGCCTGCTCGGCGCGGGCTTTGAGCTCAATGTACTTCTGATCGGCAGGATCGCCTGAAGAGCGCAGCACTTCTTCCAGCGTTTCGCTTAGCAGCGTCAGGTCGTCGTCGACTCGGGTATCCCAGGATTGAAATGACATATTTTTCTCCATGTTAGTACACCAGTCCGGTAACTATAGACAACGTATTGCTATTGCGCCTGTTTCGCTTCGCGTGCCATGCCGATGTGTGGGATGCCGTCTTCGTCGTAAATGTCCGTGACCGGGGTAAAACCAAAATGGCCATAGAATGATTGCAAATGCGCCTGCGCGCCCAGGTATAACGCCTTGTCCGGCCACTGTTTCTGGCATGCGCCCAGCGTTTTTTCCATCAGCTGATAGCCCAGCTTTTCACCGCGCGCGCGGCCGCTGATAATGACGCGGCCAATGACGACAGGGTCAAAATCCTCTTCGCTTTTCAGAATCCTCGCATACGCCACCAGCTCGTTATCGCGCCAGCCGAGGATGTGCCGGTTCTCGCCGATCAGGTCATCGCCGTCGATATCCTGATACGGGCAGGTTTGTTCAACCACAAAGACTTCGCAGCGCAGCTTGAGCAGGGCGTAGAGTGAATGCACGGTCAGTTCGCTGTGGTGTAGATCTTGCCACTGGATCATGTGTTTCTCCTTCCTGGTGTTCATCACGTTATACTAAACCCCTTCCCATTCGGCAAAGGGCTGATTGCGTTATGGAACTGATTTTTCTGGGTACGTCCGCCGGGGTGCCAACCCGCTCACGAAACGTGACGGCGATTCTGCTGGATCTTAAGCATCCTACCCGCGGTGGGCTGTGGCTGTTTGACTGCGGCGAGGGTACGCAACATCAGCTGCTGCATACCTCATACCACCCGGGGAAAGTGGATAAAATATTTATCACCCATCTGCACGGCGACCATCTGTTTGGCCTGCCGGGCCTGCTGTGCAGCCGTTCGATGGCCGGTAACGCTAACCCGCTGACCATTTATGGCCCCGCGGGTATTCAGGAATTCGTTGAAACCACGCTGCGCCTGAGCGGCTCGTGGACCGATTATCCGCTGGAGGTGTTAGAGATCGGCGAGGGTCTGGTGTTCGATGACGGAGATTACCTGGTGCGCGCTTACCCGCTTAACCATCCGGTGGAATGCTACGGCTATCGCGTTGAGGAGCATGACAAGCCCGGGGCGCTGAACGCCGCCGCGTTGCAGGCTGATGGGGTGAAACCAGGCCCGCTGTTCCAGCGTCTGAAGCACGGCGAGACCGTCACGCTGGAAGACGGGCGCGTCATCAACGGTCAGGATTACCTCGCCCCACCGCAGCCGGGCAAAAAACTGGCTATTTTTGGGGATACCGCCCCCTGCCCTTCGGCGCTCAGGCTTGCCAGAGGTGTAGATGTGATGGTGCATGAGGCGACGCTGGAAGCGGCGATGGAAGAAAAAGCCAACAGCCGGGGGCACAGCTCTACGCGTCAGGCGGCGCAGCTGGCACGTGAGGCTGGCGTCCGGAAACTGATTGTTACTCACGTCAGCTCACGCTATGACGTCCGCGGCGCTGAAAGCCTGCTGGCAGAGTGCCGGGAAGTATTTCCGGCATGCGAGCTGGCGGAAGATTTTGCTCAGGTCAGCGTTTAGTCCTTCATTTTTCCCTCAGCGTGCCGATAACGATTAAAAGGCCAGCATTTCTCTTGAGGGTAGAATGGATAATTTCCAGAAAGATATTGATGACAGGGCAAACCTGACCCTGTCCAACCGTTTTGAACTGTTGCTGTTCCGTCTTGGCACCTCTCTGAACGAAAATAAATCCGAGCTGTTCGGCATCAACGTATTCAAATTGCGCGAAATTGTGCCGATGCCGACCTTCACCAAACCGGCGGGAATGAAGTCTCCGCTGATGGGGATGGTGAACATTCGTGACCAGGTGATCCCGGTGATCGATCTGGCCGCCGTCGCCGGCTGCAAACCAGCCACCGGGCTGAACATCCTGCTGATCACCGAATATGCCCGCAGCGTGCAGGCGTTTGCCGTGGAATCGGTGGAAAACATCATGCGTCTGGACTGGAAGCAGGTGCACGCCGCGGAAACCGCCGTCAGCGGTCGCTACATCACCAGCATTGCCTGTCTGGACGAGAAGACCGATACCAACGATCTGGCGATGGTGCTGGACGTGGAGCAGATCCTGTACGACATCACCCCGGCGAACCACGATCTGCACGCCACCCATCTGGAAACCACCAAATTCAACATCAAGCCTGGCTCTGTCGCGATTGTTGCAGAAGATTCAAAAGTAGCGCGCTCAATGCTGGAGAAGGGATTGCAGGCGATGGAGATCCCGGCCCAGCTGCATATCACCGGCAAAGACGCGTGGGAGAAAATCACTCAGCTGGCCGCGCAGGCACAGGCCGAGGGCGTTCCCGTTACCGATAAGATTGCCCTGGTATTAACCGACCTCGAAATGCCGGAGATGGACGGATTTACGCTGACGCGAAAAATCAAATCCGACCCGGTACTGAAAGATATTCCGGTGGTGATCCACTCGTCTCTTTCCGGCAACGCGAACGAAGATCATATTCGCAAAGTGAAGGCGGACGGCTATGTGGCGAAGTTTGAGCTGAACGAGCTGTCGTCGGTAATTGAAGAGGTGCTGGACCGCTCGATGAAGAAGATTGAAGGGCCGTTGATTAGCCGCAAGCAGCTGGCTTAGTCGGGTGGCGCTACGCTTACCCGACCTACAAAACCCGTAGGCCCTGCAAGCGTAGCGCCGCTGGGCAATAAAAAAGGCAACTTTCGTTGCCTTTTTGCTTTCACCTTACATCAGCGGCATCGCGCGCTGCACGATATCAATCAGCGGCTGCGGATAGATACCGAAGATCAGCACCAGCAGCGCGGAGATCAGCACCACGATACCGCCGGCGCTATACTGCCAGTTGGACGGCGCATCGCGGTTGAGCTGCTGAGGCGCGCTCAGGTACAGGCTCACGGCAACGCGCAGGTAGTAGTAGAGACCAATCGCGGAGCCGATAACGACACCCGCCGTCAGCCACCACAGACCCGCCTGCACACCGACGGCCAGCACGTAGAACTTACCGATAAAGCCCAGCGTCATCGGGATACCCGCCAGAGAGAGCATCATCACGGTCATTACCGCAGACAGAATCGGACGGTGCCAGAACAGACCACGGTAGGAGAACAGGGAATCCGCATCCGGGCCACGGTACGGGCTGGACATCAGGCTCACCACGCCGAACGCGCCGAGGCTGCTAAACAGGTAACCGGCCAGATAGACGCCCACAGTTTCCATCGACATCTCACCGCTTTGCAGCGCAATCAGCGCCACCAGCAGGTAACCCAGATGGGAGATAGAGGAGTAGCCCAGCAGACGCTTGATGTTGGTCTGGCTCAGCGCCATCAGGTTACCGAAGATGATGGACACGAACGCGATAATGCCCAGCACCACGCGGACCGCTTCGCTGTCGCCCACCGGGGCGTACAGGAACAGACGCATGACCACACCGAAGATAGCGATTTTGCTCGCCGTCGCCAGGAAGGTCGAGACCGGTGCAGGGGCACCCTGGTATACGTCTGGCGTCCACAGGTGGAACGGAACCAGTGAGAGTTTAAAGCCAAGGCCAACAATCATCATGCCCAGACCCGCCAGCAGCAGCGGCTCATGCATCATGCCGTCGCCAAGGCTCTTACCGAGCGCCATGAAGGAGAGATTACCCGTCTGTGCGTACAGCAGCGCGATACCAAACAGCAGGAACGACGACGCGGCAGCAGACAGGATCGTGTACTTGATTGCCGCTTCCAGAGAGCGCTTCTGGCGGAAAGCGTAACCAATCAGGCCGAACAGCGGGAGTGAGATCAGCTCAATACCGAGGAACAGCGCGGCCAGGTGGTTCGCGTTCGCCAGCAGAATACCGCCCAGTGCGGCAATCAGTACCAGCAGGTAAAACTCTTCTTTGTTGTCGTTGTACCCTTCGAGCCACGGGTACGCAAAGGTACAGGTTGCCAGGCTCGCCAGCAGCACCAGACCGGTGTAGAGCATGGCGTAACCGTCAACGCGCATCAGCGGCGTGACGTCCATCGCTCCCGCCTGGCCAACAAACCAGAGGGAAACTAACGCAGCGTTCAGACCCAGAACGGACAGGGTCGCATTCAGGAAGTGATTGCGTCGCCACGCAATGGAGAGCATCACAACCACCACCGTCAATCCGACGATCAGCAGCGGTAGCAGCGCGATCAGTTGTTGTGGAGTTATTGTCATGGCGAATTACGGCCTTGTAGTAGAAGCAGAATTAACAAACCACTGCTGGATGTTACCCATCGCGGAGTGCGAGGTATCCAGAATCGGCTGCGGATAGAAGCCCAACAGCACCAGCAGTACGACCAGCAGCAGGATGATGAACAGCTCACGCAGCGACATCCCCGGCAGTTCTTGTGCAGCAATTTCACTCTTCGCTTTACCGAAGTAAGCGCGGTGCAGCATCGCCAGCGAGTACACGGAGGCAAATACCAGACCAAAGGTGGAGATGATGGTGATTGTCGGTACCACGTTGAAGCTGCCGAACAGGATCATAAACTCGCCGACGAAGTTACCGGTACCCGGCATACCCAGAGTCGCCACCGCGAAGAACATGGAGAGCGCCGGCAGCCATTTCATTTTGCCCCACAGGCCGCCCATCATACGCATGTCGCGGGTATGCAGACGTTCGTACAGCTGACCACACAGGATGAAGAGACCGGCAGCAGACAGGCCGTGCGCAATCATCTGGATCACCGCGCCCTGGTATGCCAGCTGGCTGCCGGTGTAGATGGCAATCAGCACGAAGCCCATGTGGGAAACGGAGGTGTAAGCAATCAGACGTTTGATGTCGTACTGCGTGAAGGCCATCCACGCACCGTAGAAGATACCGATCACGCCAAGCCACATGGCAATCGGCGCGAACTCTGCGGAGGCGTTCGGGAACAGCGGCAGGGAGAAACGCAGCAGACCGTAGGCCGCCGTTTTCAGCAAGATACCCGCCAGGTCAACGGAACCCGCCGTTGGCGCCTGAGAGTGCGCGTCCGGCAGCCAGCCGTGCAGCGGTACGACCGGCATTTTCACCGCGAAGGCGATGAAGAAGCCGAGCATCAGCAGGTATTCCACGCCGTGGGACATCGGGGTCTTCAGCAGATCTTCATAGTTGAAGGTCCAGACGCCGGTCGCATTGTAATGCACGAATACCAGCGCCAGGATGGCAATCAGCATCACCAGACCACTCGCCTGGGTGTAGATGAAGAACTTGGTGGCCGCCGTGATACGCGTTTTACCGTCGGATGCCTTGTGGCCCCACAGCGCGATCAGGAAGTACATCGGCACCAGCATCATCTCCCAGAAGAAGAAGAACAGGAACATGTCGATGGCCAGGAACACGCCGATCACGCCGCCCAGGATCCACATCAGGTTCAGGTGGAAGAAGCCCTGGTATTTTTCGATTTCTCGCCAGGAGCAGAGTACCGCCAGAACGCCGAGCAGACCGGTCAGCACCACCATCAGCAGCGACAGACCGTCAATCGCGAGGTGGATCGTAATACCGAAACGTGGGATCCACGGCAGAATGAACTCAGACTGCCACTGCGGAAGGCCCGCGGACTGGGTCAGTGAGTAGCCACCCTGCAACCAGAGTTGCAGACCAAGCGCGAGCGTCAATCCCATGGTGATCAGCGCGATCCAGCGCGGCATCTTCACGCCAAAGCGTTCAGTCTGCCAGCACAGGAAGCCGCCGATGAAGGGAATTAATATTAGCCAGGGTAGTAACATGGCGATTTTTATTCCTTGTTAAAGTCCCTCAGGGACCGATTTTCAACGAATTCGACAAAATTCACGTTTGAGTGCGGGGCCTTTTGCCCGGTGGCGCTTCGCTTACCGGGCCTACGGTCCGTAGGTCGGGTAAGCGCTAGCGCCACCCGACAATCCCCGCTAACTCAAAATCAACGCAACACCATCAGCAGCGCCAGTACGACAACTGCACCGATGCTCATGGACGCCACATACCAGCGCAGATAACCGTTCTCGCTGAACAGCAGGCCTTTACCTGCAAAGCGAGAGAGGATCGCCGGGATATTCATCAGGCTGTTCAGTGGATCGCGCTTCAGCAGCCATGCAATGCCCAGGAACGGCTTCACGAAGATCATGTCGTACAGCCAGTCGAAGCCCCATGCGTTGTACCACCAGGTGCCCAGCAGACGGCCCGGCGCGCTGTTGGCAACGGCAGTCACCAGCGTGCGTTTGCCCAGCCACAGCCATGCGGCAATCAGGATGCCCGCGATAGCCACTACGCCGGAGGTGATTTCAAGCGTCAGAACGCGACCGTGCTCAAGCTCGGTTGTCGCCGGCAGTACGCCCTGCAACGGTGGCACAATCATCGCGCCAACGAAGGTGGACAGGACCAGCAGCACAATCAGCGGCAGGTGGTGGGTAATCCCCTTCCCTGCGTGAGCGTGAATTTGTTCTTTACCGTGGAAGACGATGAAAATCATACGGAAGGTATACAGGGAGGTCATAAACGCACCGACCAGACCCGCAACCATCAGATTGATATGACCATTCGCCATGGCGCCCGCCAGGATTTCGTCCTTACTGAAGAAGCCTGCGGTGATCAGCGGCAGTGCCGCCAGCGCCGCGCCGCCTACCAGGAAGCAGACATACACCAGCGGGATAGACTTACGCAGTCCGCCCATTTTGAAGATGTTCTGCTCGTGGTGGCAGGCCAGAATCACCGAACCGGATGAGAGGAACAGCAGCGCTTTAAAGAACGCGTGCGTCATCAGGTGGAAAATGGCCGCGTCCCACGCCTGAACGCCCAGCGCCAGGAACATGTAACCAATCTGGCTCATGGTGGAGTACGCGAGAACGCGTTTGATGTCGGTCTGCACCAGCGCGGCAAAGCCAGCCAGCACCAGCGTAACCGCACCGACGATACCCACCAGATGCAGAATTTCCGGGGTCATCAGGAACAGGCCATGGGTACGCGCAATCAGGTAGACACCGGCGGTAACCATGGTTGCGGCGTGGATCAACGCGGAGACAGGGGTTGGACCCGCCATCGCGTCGGCCAGCCATGTCTGCAACGGCAGCTGCGCGGATTTACCCACAGCGCCACCCAGCAGCATCAGCGTTGCCCACCACAGCATGTTGTTGCCTGCTTCGAAGTGCGCCGGCGCCAGTTCCACCATTTCGCGGAAGTTTAGCGTGCCCAGTTCGTTGTAAAGAATGAACAGCGCGAAAGCGAGGAACACGTCACCCACACGGGTCACGACGAACGCTTTCATGGCCGCTGCGCCATTCTTCGGATCGGTGTAGTAGAAACCGATCAGCAGGTAAGAACACAGACCCACGCCTTCCCAGCCCAGATACATCAGCAGCAGGTTATCGGCCAGCACCAGAACCACCATGCTGGCGATAAACAGGTTGGTGTAGGCGAAGAAGCGGGAGTATCCCTCTTCACCGCGCATGTACCAGGAGGCGAACATGTGGATCAGGAAGCCGACGCCGGTAACTACGGAGAGCATGGTCAGAGACAGACCATCCAGCACCAGGTTGAAACCGATGTTGAAGTTACCGACCGACATCCAGTTCCACAGCGGTACGCTGTAGGCCTGACGTCCATTGTTAAAGAAGTCGATACCCGCATACGCTGTGACCAGCGCAGCCAGGCCGATAGAGCCAATGCCCACGGTGGCAGACAGATTCTCAGACCAGCGGCCGCGAGAAAACGCCAGCAGCACGAAGCCAATCAGCGGAAAAATAATGGTTAAGGCAAGCATGTTCATCCACGCAACTCACTTACTGAATCGATGTTCAGGTTCTGGCGGCGACGATGGAGCTGTAGCAACAGCGCCAGGCCAATACTCGCTTCAGCAGCCGCGAGGCTGATGGCGAGAATGTACATCACCTGACCATCGGTCTGGCCCCAGTAGCTACCGGCGACCACAAAGGCCAGCGCGGAAGCGTTGATCATGATTTCCAGACCGATCAGCATAAACAGCAGATTGCGGCGGATAACCAGACCGGTTAAGCCCAGAACGAATAAAATCGCAGCGAGGATCAGTCCATGTGTTAAGGGGATCATGCGCGTTCCTCCGTTTTTCTTTTCGCGCGGTCGTCAGTGCGGTTGCTCAGCACCTCGCCAGCACGCTCTTCGCGGCCAACGTGGAAGGCCACAACCAGACCCGCCAGCAGCAGCATTGAGGCCAGCTCAACCGCCAGAACGTACGGACCAAACAGGGTAATACCCACGGCTTTCGCGCTGATTGGCGTCCCGTCGATACCCTGGTCGTTGACGCCCAGAATGGCGTAAACAATCACCGCCAGCATGATGGCCGACAGAATTGCCGGACCAATCCACACCTGCGGTTTTAACCACTGACGTTCCTGCTCAATTTCAGAGCCGCCCAGGTTGAGCATCATCACCACGAACACGAACAGCACCATGATGGCCCCGGCGTAGACGATGATTTCCAGCGCACCGGCGAAGTGCGCGCCCAGCGCAAAGAACACCCCGGAAATAGCCAGCAGCGAGATGATTAAATACAGCAGCGCATGCACCGGATTGGTGTGCGTGATCACTCGCAGCGTAGCCAGGATGGCGATAAGGCCACAGATATAAAAAGCGAATTCCATTGCCCTCTCCTTACGGTAACAGGCTCTTGACGTCGATAGGCTTAGCTTCGTTCTCTGCTTCGCCTTTATCTTTGCCGTCGATTGCCATACCCGCCATCCGGTAGAAGTTATATTCCGGGTATTTGCCCGGACCGGAAATCAGCAGATCCTCTTTCTCGTACACCAGATCCTGACGCTTGTACTCACCCAGCTCGAAGTCTGGAGTCAGCTGAATCGCCGTGGTTGGGCACGCTTCTTCACACAGACCGCAGAAAATGCAGCGTGAGAAGTTGATGCGGAAGAACTCAGGGTACCAGCGGCCGTCTACCGTCTCTGCTTTTTGCAGAGAGATACAGCCCACCGGACACGCTACCGCACACAGGTTACAGGCAACGCAACGCTCGGAACCGTCCGGGTCGCGCGTCAGCACGATACGTCCACGGTAGCGCGGCGGCAGATATACCGGCTCTTCCGGGTACATCCGGGTTTCGCGTTTGGCAAACGCATGCAGGCCGATCATCCAGATACTGCGTACCTGAGTGCCGAAACCTACCAATAATTCTTTTAAGGTCATGATCTCAAAGCCCCTTATGGCTGCTGCCAGAGAATGACAGCCGCCGTTACCAACAAGTTGACGAGCGTCAGCGGCAGGCACACTTTCCAGCCGAAGGACATTACCTGGTCATAACGCGGACGCGGTAACGCTGCGCGAATCAAAATGAACATCATCATGAAGAACGCGGTTTTCAGCGCGAACCAGATGAACGGCGGTAAGAACGGGCCATGCCAGCCACCAAAGAACAGCGTTACCATCAACGCGGAAATGGTGACGATACCGATGTACTCGCCCACGAAGAACAGACCGAACTTCATACCGGAATATTCAATGTGGTAACCGTCTGCCAGTTCCTGTTCGGCTTCTGGCTGGTCAAACGGGTGACGGTGACACACCGCCACGCCCGCGATGGCAAAGGTCACAAAACCAAAGAACTGCGGGATAACGTTCCAGATGTCGGCCTGGTTGTTGACGATGTCGGTCATGTTAAATGAACCGGCCTGCGCCACCACGCCCATCAGGGAGAGCCCCAGGAACACTTCGTAGCTCAGCGTCTGCGCGGAAGCACGCATCGCGCCCAGCAGCGAGTATTTGTTGTTACTGGACCAGCCTGCAAACAGCACCGCGTAAACCGCGAGGCCTGCCATCATCAGGAAGAACAGAATGCCGATGTTCAGGTCAGCGACAACCCAGGTCGGGCTGACGGGAACAATAGCAAACGCCAGCAGCAGCGAGGTGAAGGCGATCATCGGTGCCAGCGTAAAGATCACGCGGTCCGAGAAGCGCGGAACCCAGTCCTCTTTGAAGAACATCTTGATCATGTCCGCCACTAGCTGGAGTGAACCACCCCAGCCCACGCGGTTCGGTCCGTAACGGTTCTGGAACAGACCAAGCAGACGACGTTCACCAAAGCTCATGAACGCGCCGCAGGTGACGACTACCAGCAGAATCACAACCGCTTTCAGAATGCTCAGCAGGATATCGATAAGATCCGGCGTTAACCAACTCATGCTTTTGCCTCCTGAAGGTTATCAAGATGCGCACCCGCCAGAACCGGCGCGATGCCAGGCATCCCCATCGGCAGACCCACCTGCCCTGCTGACAAACGTTCAGAGATAATCAGCGGCAGGCTGATGGTCTGGCCGTCGTAGCTAAAGGCAATGTTCGCACCCGCGTTCACGCCAAGCTTCGCAGCATCCGCCGGGTTGAGCTTGATGTACGGCTGCGGCATACGCTGCTGGAATACCGGAGAACGCTGAGACATTTCATCGCTACCGAACAGGTGGTAGTACGGCGCAATACGCCACTGACCTTCCTGCGCCTGGAAGCTCGCCGGAACGGTGGTGAAGAAGTCCAGACCGGTTTCGGAGGCTTCAATCAGACGTACACCCGGATCGCCGTGGCGCAGGTGGCCACCCACTTCAGCCTGGAACTTGTTCCATGCCTGCGGGGAGTTCCAGCCCGGTGCCCATGCAAACGGGATTTGCGAACGCGGCGCAGACGGCTGGTTGTTCCCTTCCATCGAGAAGGCAAACATGGTGTCTTTATCCTGCGGCTGACGCGGTTCGTGCACGCTGATGTTGGCGCGCATCGCGGTACGACCGCTGTAGCGGTGCGGCTCACGCGCCAGTTTCTGGCCGCGAATGCGGAAGCTTGCGTCAGGCGCGGCGTCTTTAATGCCCGCCAGCTGAGGCAGTTTCTCAACAACCGCGTCAATAACGTGGTCGAGCTGCGTCCAGTCCACTTCACGGCTCTGCACGGTGCTGTGCAGAGAGTGCAGCCAGCGCCAGCTTTCCAGCATCACGGTTTTGCTGTCGTAGTAGGCCGGGTCATAAACCTGGAAGAAACGCTGGGCGCGGCCTTCGTTGTTGATCACCGTCCCGTCGCTTTCTGCGAAGCTTGCCGCAGAGAGCACCAGGTGCGCTTTGTCCATGATCGCGGTGCGCTGATGGTCGATAACCATCACCAGCGGCGCTCTGGAGAGCGCGGCGTCAACGCGAGCGGCAGAAGCATGGCGATGCAGGTCGTTTTCCAGCACCACAACGGCGTCAGCGGCACCGGATTCCAGTTCGCTTAACGCGTCTTCCAGCGAGCCGCCGCCAATCATACCCAGACCGATGCTGTTCACCGCACGGGCAATCATGGTAACTCCGACGTCAGCGCCGCGGCCCTTCAGGGCTTTGGCAACGTTCGCTGCGGCCTGAATGATTTCAGCGCTACCGGCGTTGGTACCGGAAATAATCAGAGGTTTCTTCGCCCCCGCCAGTGCCTGAACAATCACATCGACCTTGTTTTGCAGGTCGCGATCCAGTTCAACGGCCGGCGAGTTGCTGTCCAGCGCGTGGGCAATGGCAAAGCCGAGACGCGCCTGATCTTCAACCGGCGCGCAGTAGGTCCACGCGGCGATATCGTCCAGACGAGTGTTGTCGACGTTAGTCACAAACAGAGGATGCTTCGCGCGCTGACCGATGTTGAGAATGGCCGCAATCTGCCAGTCAGCCACTTTCTGCGCCGCTGCCATTTCACGTGCTTTACCTTTCACCGCCTGACGAACCGCCAGAGCCGCGCGTGCGCCGGTCTGCGTCAGGTCTTCACCCAGCACCAGAACCGCATCATAGGATTCGATTTCGCGCAGCGCAGGCGTATGAATGCCGCCTTCACGCAGCACTTTCAGCACCAGCTGGAGACGTTCCTGCTCGCCCTGGGCGATACCGGTGTAGAAGTTTTCCGCCCCAACCAGCTCGCGCAGCGCGAAGTTGCTTTCGATGCTGGCGCGCGGGGAGCCGATGCCGATCACTTTCTTCGACTGACGCAGAATATCCGCCGCGCCCTGCATCGCCTGCTCGGCGTTGAGGGTAATGACGTCATCGCCACGGCGCTGTACCGGCTGACGCGGACGGTCTTTCAGGTTCACATAGCCATAGCCGAAACGACCGCGGTCGCAGAGGAAGTAGTGGTTAACGGTACCGTTGTAACGGTTTTCGATACGACGCAGTTCGCCGTAACGTTCACCCGGGCTGGTGTTACAGCCGAGGGAGCACTGCTGGCAGATGCTTGGCGCAAACTGCATGTCCCATTTACGGTTGTAACGTTCAGAGTGGGTTTTATCCGTGAATACGCCGGTCGGACAGATTTCTACCAGGTTACCGGAGAATTCGCTTTCCAGCGTACCGTCTTCCGGACGACCGAAGTAGACGTTGTCATGCGCGCCATATACGCCCAGATCCTGTCCGTCTGCATAATCTTTGTAGTAACGCACGCAGCGGTAGCAGGCGATGCAGCGGTTCATTTCGTGAGAGATGAACGGCCCCAGATCCTGGTTACGGTGGGTACGCTTGGTAAAGCGATAGCGACGGAAGCTGTGACCGGTCATGACGGTCATATCCTGAAGGTGGCAGTTACCGCCCTCCTCACACACCGGACAGTCGTGCGGGTGGTTGGTCATCAACCACTCCACCACGCTTTCACGGAACTGTTTGGCTTCTTCGTCATCAATCGAAATAAAGGTGCCTTCGGCGGCTGGCGTCATACAGGACATCACCAGGCGACCACGCGTGTCTTCCGCGTTTTGATATTGCTTCACCGCACACTGGCGGCAAGCACCGACGCTGCCCAGCGCCGGATGCCAGCAAAAGTACGGAATATCGAGGCCAAGAGACAGACAAGCTTCCAGCAGGTTGTCCGCCCCGTTGACTTCGTATTCTTTGCCGTCTACATGAATCGTAGCCATTAGCATGCTTCCAGTTGGCTCGGCCGAAACCGAGCGTTAATCAAAATTCTGTTTTTACCAGCGCGCTTTCAGCAGGTTCGGCTGAATACCATTGATCGAATGGGTATTGCTGAACGGCTGCTTGATGCCTGCTTCGAATTCGTCGCGGAAATATTTAATCGCGCTTTGCAGCGGCTCGACGGCGCCCGGTGCGTGGGCACAGAAGGTTTTACCCGGCCCTAAGAATCGACACAGTTGCTCAAGTGTCTCGATATCGCCAGGCTGGCCTTCGCCACGTTCGATAGCACGCAGGATCTTCACGCTCCACGGCAGACCATCACGGCACGGTGTACACCAGCCGCAGGACTCGCGGGCGAAGAACTCTTCCAGGTTACGCACCAGGGATACCATGCCGATCTCATGGTCGACGGCCATCGCCAGCGCCGTACCCAGACGGCTGCCTGCTTTACCAATGCTTTCGAACTCCATTGGCAGGTCAAGGTGGGCTTCGGTCAGGAAGTCCGTCCCTGCCCCACCCGGCTGCCAGGCTTTGAATTTCAGGCCATCGCGCATGCCGCCGGCGTAGTCTTCAAGAATTTCGCGTGCGGTGGTGCCGAACGGCAGCTCCCAGACGCCAGGGTTCTTCACGCGACCGGAGAAGCCCATCAGCTTGGTACCGGCATCTTTGCTTGAGGAGATGCCCTGATACCACTCCACGCCGTTCGCGAGGATCGCCGGGACGTTGCACAGGGTTTCGACGTTGTTGACGCAGGTCGGTTTACCCCACACGCCGGAGCTTGCCGGGAACGGTGGCTTGGAGCGCGGGTTCGCGCGGCGGCCTTCCAGGGAGTTAATCAGCGCGGTTTCTTCACCGCAGATATAACGCCCGGCACCGGTGTGCACGAACAGCTCGAAGTCAAACCCGGTGCCCAGGATGTTTTTACCCAGCAGACCGGCTTCAGTGGCTTCGGCAATCGCGCGACGCAGGTTTTCAGCCGCTTCGATGTATTCACCGCGCAGGAAGATATAGCCACGGTACGCTTTCAGCGCGAACGCGGAGATCAGCATGCCTTCAACCAGCAGGTGCGGCAGCTGTTCCATCAGCAGGCGGTCTTTATAGGTACCCGGCTCCATTTCATCGGCGTTACACAGCAGGTAACGGATGTTCATGGATTCGTCTTTCGGCATCAGGCTCCACTTCAGACCGGTGGAGAAGCCCGCGCCCCCGCGGCCTTTCAGGCCAGACTCTTTCACCGCGTTAACGATGTCGTCCGGCGCCATGCCGCCGAGGGCTTTACGCGCGCCGGCATAGCCGTTTTTGCTCTGATATTCGTCGAGCCAGACCGGCTGTTTGTCATCACGCAGACGCCAGGTCAGCGGATGCGTCTCAGCAGTACGAATTACAGTTTTCATTTGTACTGCTCCAGCAGGTCAGGAATCGCTTCCGGCGTCAGATGGCTGTGAGTGTCCTCATCAATCATCATGGTCGGCCCCTTGTCGCAGTTACCCAGGCAGCAGGTTGGCAGCAGAGTAAAGCGTCCGTCGAAGGTGGTCTGGCCCGGCTTGATATTGAGTTTCTTCTCAATCGCAGCCTGAATGCCCTGATAACCGGTGATGTGGCAGACCACGCTGTCACAGTAGCGGATCACATGGCGGCCTACCGGCTGACGGAAGATCTGGCTGTAGAACGTGGCTACGCCTTCTACGTCACTTGCCGGAATGCCCAGCACTTTTGCGATCTCGTAGATCGCCCCATCCGGCACCCAACCACGCTGTTTCTGTACGATTTTCAGCGCTTCAATGGACGCCGCACGCGGGTCTTCGTAGTGGTGCATCTCGTGCTCAATGGCGGCACGCTCTGCTTCACTCAGCTCAAAAGCCTCGGTTTGTGGTTGTTGATTCTCGTGCATAATTAGCGGTCCACATCTGACATAACAAAATCGATACTACCCAGATACACAATCAGGTCGGAGACCAGACTGCCGCGAATGGCGGCCGGGATCTGCTGCAAGTGTGCGAAGCTTGGCGTACGCACGCGGGTGCGGTAGCTCATGGTGCTGCCGTCGCTGGTGAGGTAGTAACTGTTGATACCCTTGGTCGCTTCAATCATCTGGAAGGATTCCTGTGCCGGCATGACCGGGCCCCAGGAAACTTGCAGGAAGTGGGTGATCAGGGTTTCGATATGTTGCAGCGTGCGCTCTTTCGGTGGCGGCGTCGTCAGCGGGTGATCCGCCTTGAACGGGCCTTCCGGCATGTTGTTGAGGCACTGCTCAAGGATGCGCAGGCTCTGGCGCAGCTCTTCCACTTTCAGCATCACGCGGGTGTAGCAGTCGGATACGCCGCCGCCAACCGGGACTTCAAAGTCGAAGTTCTCGTAACCAGAGTAAGGACGGGCTTTACGCACGTCGAAATCAATACCCGTCGCACGCAGACCTGCACCTGTGGTTCCCCACTCCAGCGCTTCTTTCGCGCCGTAGGCAGCAACGCCCTGAGAACGGCCTTTCAGGATGGAGTTACGCAGCGCGGCTTTCTCGTAAGACGCCAGACGTTTCGGCATCCAGTCGAGGAATTCACGCAGCAGGCGGTCCCAGCCGCGCGGCAGATCATGCGCCACACCGCCGATGCGGAACCAGGCCGGGTGCATACGGAAACCGGTAATCGCTTCCACCAGATCGTAGATTTTCTGACGGTCGGTAAAGGCGAAGAAGACCGGCGTCATCGCGCCGACGTCCTGAATGAACGTGGAGATGTACAGCAGGTGGCTGTTAATACGGAACAGTTCAGACAGCATCACGCGAATCACGTTAACGCGATCCGGGACGGTGATGCCTGCCAGTTTCTCAACGGCCAGCACGTATGGCATTTCGTTCACGCAGCCGCCGAGGTATTCGATACGGTCGGTGTACGGAATGTAGCTGTGCCAGGACTGACGCTCGCCCATCTTCTCGGCACCACGGTGGTGGTAGCCGATGTCAGGCACGCAGTCGACAATCTCT
The DNA here is from genome assembly GCF_001037805.1 of Enterobacter sp. BIDMC93. NCBI lineage: Bacteria > Pseudomonadati > Pseudomonadota > Gammaproteobacteria > Enterobacterales > Enterobacteriaceae > Enterobacter > Enterobacter sp. BIDMC93. The sequence goes on along the minus strand of NZ_KQ089962.1, from coordinate 1,953,044 downwards.
TCGCCATCAAGCTGAAGAATAATACGGAATGCACCGTGCGCAGACGGGTGGTTTGGACCGAGGTTGAGGAACATGAAGTCCTCGTTTTCGGTGCCGCGCTTCATGCCCCAGTCTTCCGGCTTGAAGGTCAGCGCTTCCATCTCCAGATCCTGCTTGGCTTTGGTCAGCTCAAACGGGTCAAATTCGGTGGCGCGTGCCGGGTAGTCTTTACGCAGCGGGTGGCCGGTCCAGGTCTGCGGCATCATGATGCGCGTCAGATGCGGGTGACCGTCGAAGGTCATGCCGAACATTTCCCAGGTTTCACGCTCGTACCAGTTGGCGTTCGGGAAAAGTTTGGTGATCGTCGGCAGATGCATGTCGTTTTCAGACAATGCCACCTTGAGCATGATATCCGTGTTGCGGTCTATTGAGATCAGGTGGTAGAAAACGGAAAAATCCGCAGCAGGGAGACCCTGGCGGTGCGTTCTCAGACGTTCGTCCATGCCGTGTAAGTCAAACAGCATGACGTAAGGTTTTGGCAATTTCTTGAGGAAATCGACAACTTCCAGTAATTGCTCACGCTTCACCCAAACAACGGGTACCCCGGTGCGGGTGGCCTGAACAGTAAAGGCATCCGGCCCAAAACGGTTGCGCAGTTCGCCAATGACGGGGTCATCGAGATGATCCCGGGTCTGCCAGGCGGCTTCTTGCGCGGTTAAGTCGGTCATATTGTTCACCATTGCAAATGGTCCGTGGTGACTGTTAAGCCTGGCTTCGCGCTATTTGAGTAGTGATATGCGAAGGTGTTCTCCAGGCCCACAGGCGCAAATTAAATTTCGTCAGGCGTACGCAGGTTGGTGACGGCAATACGTTCACCACGTTTACGCTCGCGCTCAGACTGCATGTTCGCGCGATAGACACCCTGATCGCCAACAACCCATGAAAGCGGGCGGCGTTCTTTACCAATTGACTCCTGGAGCAGCATCAGCGCCTGCATATAGGCCTCTGGACGCGGCGGGCAGCCCGGGATGTACACATCCACCGGAATGAACTTATCAACGCCCTGCACAACGGAATAAATGTCGTACATACCGCCGGAGTTTGCACATGCGCCCATGGAGATAACCCATTTTGGCTCCAGCATCTGGTCATAAAGACGCTGAATAACCGGTGCCATCTTGGTAAAGCAGGTCCCGGCCACCACCATCAGGTCAGCCTGACGTGGAGAAGCACGCAGTACCTCGGCCCCAAAACGCGCAACGTCATGCACCGCAGTGAATGACGTCACCATTTCAACGTAGCAGCAAGAAAGGCCAAAGTTGTATGGCCAGATGGAGTTCTTACGACCCCAGTTGACCATGTCGTGCATGGCATGTTCGAGCTTGCCCATGTACACGCTTTTGTTGACTTCTTGCTCCAGGGGGTCGGTTACGATCTCCTGTTTTTGCAGGGGGTAACGGTCATTCTCACCGTTAGGATCTATGCGGGTGAGCGTATAATCCATCTTATTGCCTCGCTGTTACTGCTGACGATTAGAGATACTGTTTTCCGGGTTGATGTGTTCACGGCGTGAACGCACAGGTGTCCAGTCCAGCGCGCCAATACGCACCAGATAAACCAGACCGGCCAGTAACACTAAAATGAAAATTGCGGCCTCGACAAAGCCCACCCAACCACTTTCGCGAATGGAGGTAGACCACGCGAAGAGGTAAAGCGCTTCCACGTCAAAAATGACGAAGAACATGGCTACCAGGTAGAACTTGGCAGACAGGCGTAAGCGAGCGGTACCTACTGAATCAATACCTGATTCGAAAGGTGTGTTTTTGTGCCTTGCGCGGGCGCGACCGCCCAGGAACCAGCCGCCGACTAACATCAGGCAGCACAGGCCAATGGCTACAATAAGAAAGATTGCGAATGCCCAGTGATGAGCGATGACTTCTGTGGATGTTGACATACTCATTGCTTACTCATCAAAAGTGATACCGACGACACTGCTCTTGCTGGCAGATGGGCATCACATCGATTCATGGGGAGGAACAAAATAACCTTACACTAACTGTCAGAAATGAGACATAGACAGCAAAATGATGGGGTTTTTTACTCCTTTCTATAACCTTTTGTCAACTTTAACAAAGGTTTCTTCACATTAAATTACAACGTGCGATTCTCATTAACATTTGGTGCCCTTTAACCCTGGTGGGTACATGACTTTCCGTCAAATGCATCTTGTTGAATCGTGTCCGTTTTGGAAGTAAAAAAAATAACCCTCCTATTTTGACAGGATTTGCCAACGATTCCTCCCCCCAAATGGGAGTATTTTCTTGATCTGAGACACGCTTTTGTTAATTCAATCAAAAAAACAGCAACATACTTCCTGTTTTTTTAACATCGGCGGGGTATGAGGTAAGTTAGAACAGGTATTGTTTACATCTCAACCAAAAACATTTACTGCATTGATAAATAAGCGGTATTTGCTTTATCCCTGCTCCGTTCACGGTTATGAATAACAAAAAAAACCACTCGCAGGAAAAAATCATGCGAGTGGCTCTTTTTTGCACTTACATTTTGTTACGAGAATTTTGAGGGAATGATCACTCAAAATCCCCTTCCACGATCAGGGAGTCGTCCCCTCCTTCGGGAGTAACAGGCGCGTACTGCCATGGATTGTGGTAGTTTTCCATTGCCTCGAACACCACTTTTGCCAGCTCGTTGTTGCTGGCGGCGTTATGGCACAGCAGGTACTCCGTATCCGGCAACGACGGGAGTCCCTCGGATTGACCCAGCACACGCAGATCGGGGCTCATCATCTCCACCGGACGGGCCGTTACGCCAAGCCCGGCCTTCACCGCCGCTCGCACTGCGGGCAAGGTTGACGCCACGTACGCCAGGCGCCATGGAATACCGGCTTCGTTGAGCGCAGCCAGCACCATATCGCGGAACGGACTCGGATCGTCCAGCAGGACCAGGGGTATCGGCTCACCTTTCTGCAATACATACTCCGCGGCACAGTACCAGTGCGTTGGAGAAGTACGCAGCGTCAGGCTGTCAAACTGGCCAGGTCGATGCGTCGTGACCACCAGGTCAACCTCGTTTTCTTTCAGCATCTCAACCATGAAAGCATTGCGTTTAACGCTAACGTCCAGGGCAAGCTTCGGATAAACCGAGCTAATTCGGTTGAGAAGGAAGGGTAAAATGGTATCTGCTGATTCATCTGACGCCCCTAATGTTAACACTCCCTGAAGGTTGCTAAACATTAATGACATACAGGCTTCATCATTAAAGCGCAGTATCTTTCTGGCATAACCCAGAAGCTGAATACCATGTTCTGTTAAAAGCTTATTACGTCCATGACGCGCAAAAAGCTCTTTACCAACCAGTTGTTCCAGCCGCTGCATTTGCTGACTCACGGCGGACTGGGTACGGCAAACGGCGGCAGCAGCTGCTGCAAAAGTGTTGAGATCGGCGACCGCAACAAACGTTCTCAGCAGATCGAGGTCGAGATTCATTATCGGACGATTTGCATTTATCATATCTTTTCACTTTCAGGTTGCTCGTGCGGAGCTGCCCGGGTTGAAGCTGTGTGTAACAGTTAAGCAATTCCTTCTGAAGAGTTTCCCTCGCATCCCGGCCCGGCAGACTGCCTGACAGATAGTTATTGTACTGCGGTATATCACCAGTCAGAAATCACGTTTCATGACGTTATTTTTATTCTCTTGCGTCCAGGATATTTCGTTGTTTGCAGGTCGATGTTAATACCATAAAGAGTAAGACATGTTTTCTGCCATCTATATCGCAGCGTTGGCAACGTAGCAAGATGTGACTTACCCAATCAGCCAGAGATAATTTTAACAATAACAATCGATTAATACAGGAAAGCAGTATCCGATATACGTAACAGGCCTATCGCTATGCTGCATTCCCGAAACACATCTTAACCCAAATCCACTATATTTATAAGTCTTATTGCAATATTAAGGATTTACCGCCAATGATAAGCAACTACACTCTTTTTATTAAAATTAACGAAAGTTGCATTTTCGTCGTTAATAATAAATAAAGTTTAATTTAGATTCAGGCCATTCATTAATAACCCTTAACATTAATTTCACATGAGTAACTTTTAACCTGGCTTTGCTAATATGGCAATCGGTATCTTAGCATTCAGGTTTTGCGAATGGTCACTCAGGGGGACTAATGCATCAGCCCGAATCGTCTTTTTATTTATTCCAGAATAATATTCATCCTTATATGAAATTTTTAGCATAAACCACCCAGAACCCCTCTTTATCACGATAAATTCAGGCACAAAATCACTCCGTCGTTAGAGTAAGCGATCACCGCGGCATTGCCCGGTTGGACGAAATCTTCTTCTGTGCGCCCTTCAAAACGAAGCGCGGTGGGAGTACATTGTTCCGTGCTCACTTCCACGGCAGGAAGTTGCAATAATAGCGAAAAGGTTAAAGGTTCATGTCCCCTATCGAAAAATCCAGCAAGCTCGACAACGTCTGTTACGACATCCGTGGCCCGGTACTCAAAGAGGCAAAACGCCTTGAAGAGGAAGGCAATAAGGTTCTGAAACTCAACATCGGCAACCCCGCGCCATTTGGTTTTGAAGCGCCGGATGAGATCCTGGTGGATGTGATCCGTAACCTGCCCACTGCACAAGGCTACTGCGATTCAAAAGGGCTTTATTCCGCCCGTAAAGCCATCATGCAGCACTATCAGGCTCGCGGTATGCGCGACGTCACCGTTGAAGATATCTACATTGGCAACGGTGTCTCGGAGCTGATCGTTCAGGCGATGCAGGCGCTCCTGAACAGCGGCGATGAAATGCTGGTTCCTGCCCCGGATTATCCGCTGTGGACGGCTGCGGTGTCCCTGTCCAGCGGTAAAGCGGTGCACTACCTGTGCGACGAATCCTCTGACTGGTTCCCGGATCTGGATGATATTCGCGCCAAAATTACCCCGCGCACCCGGGGTATCGTGATCATTAACCCGAATAACCCGACGGGTGCGGTCTATTCAAAAGAGCTGCTGATGGAGATCGTCGAGATCGCCCGCCAGCACAACCTGATCATCTTTGCCGACGAGATTTACGACAAGATCCTGTACGACGCGGCGCAGCACCACTCTATCGCCGCGCTGGCGCCCGATCTGCTGACGGTCACCTTTAACGGACTGTCTAAAACTTACCGCGTTGCCGGTTTCCGTCAGGGCTGGATGGTACTGAACGGTCCGAAAAAACATGCGAAAGGCTACATTGAAGGGCTGGAGATGCTGGCATCCATGCGTCTGTGCGCCAACGTACCGGCGCAACATGCGATCCAGACAGCACTCGGCGGCTATCAAAGCATCAGCGAGTTTATCGTTCCAGGCGGCCGCCTGTATGAACAGCGCAACCGCGCATGGGAATTGATTAATGATATTCCGGGCGTCTCCTGCGTGAAGCCTAACGGCGCGCTGTACATGTTCCCGAAAATCGACGCGAAGCGCTTCAATATTCACGACGACCAGAAAATGGTGCTCGACTTCCTGTTGCAGGAAAAAGTGCTGCTGGTTCAGGGGACGGCGTTTAACTGGCCGTGGCCGGATCACGTGCGTATCGTCACCCTGCCGCGCGAAGACGATCTCGAGATGGCCATCAGCCGCTTCGGGCGCTTCCTCTCCGGGTACCATCAGTAACGCTGACTTTCCGCCGGGTAGCGCTGCGCTTACCCGGCCTGCAACATCCGCAAATTTGCATCTTCCCTCCCCTCCCCGCACAATGAAGTCTGTCGCAGTGAAGACATAAGGTAACCTATGAGTCAGAGTCATTTCTTTGCCCACCTCTCCCGCCTGAAACTCATCAACCGCTGGCCGCTGATGCGCAATGTGCGTACTGAAAATGTGTCTGAGCACAGTTTGCAGGTTGCCATGGTCGCGCACGCGCTGGCCGCGATTAAAAACCGCAAATTCAACGGGCAGGTGAATGCCGAACGTATCGCCCTGCTGGCGATGTATCACGATGCATCGGAAGTGCTGACCGGGGATCTGCCTACGCCGGTGAAATATTTCAACTCGCAGATTGCCCAGGAATATAAGGCCATTGAGAAGATTGCCCAGCAGAAGCTGATCGATATGGTGCCTGAAGAGCTGCGCGATATCTTCGGGCCGCTGATCGATGAGCATCAGTATACGGAAGAGGAGAAATCCCTGGTTAAGCAGGCCGATGCGCTGTGCGCCTACCTGAAGTGTCTGGAAGAACTGTCCGCCGGGAATAACGAATTTTTACTGGCAAAAACGCGTCTGGAAAAAACGCTGGAATCTCGTCGCAGCGAAGAGATGGACTACTTTATGCGCGTGTTTGTGCCGAGCTTCCATTTGTCGCTGGATGAGATTAGCCAGGATTCGCCACTCTGATTTTCGCCCAGCGGCGCTGCGCTTGCAGGGCCTACGGGGTTGTAGGCCGGGTAAGGCGTAGCCGCCACCCGGCAAAATGCTCAGAACGGAAACAGGACCGGTATCAATACCACGCACACCACCATCACCAGCACGGTGAACGGCACACCCAGCTTCACGAAATCACTGAACCTATAATTCCCGGGCCCCAGCACCAGCGTATTGACCGGGGAAGAGACCGGCGTCATAAATGCCGCGGACGCCGCCATCGCAACGATCATCGCAAACGGATACGGCGAAACGCCCATCGATTTTGCCATCGCCAGCGCAATGGGCGCCATCAGCACCGCCGTTGCGGTATTGGAGATGAACAAACCGATGGTGGCACACATGACGAACAGGCAAACCATCATCAGGTACGGACCATATCCCCCGCCCGCGTCCATTAGGCCTTTCACGATCAAATCCACCCCGCCGGTTTTCTGTAGCGCCAGGGCGAAGGGCATCATCCCGACGATGAGAATGATGCTCGGCCAGTGAATCGCTTTGTAAGCGCTTTCGGCGTCAATACAGCGGAATTTGCCCATTAACAGACAGGCGATTATCGCCGCCACCGGGTTAGGGATCTCGTCCGTCAGCATCAGCGCGACCATCAATACCAGGCAAAAAATCGCATGGGGCGCCTGGCTGTGCGCCGGTGATGCATCGTTCTCTTCAATCGGCATATTCAGCACCACAAAATCGCGGCCTTTCTGCCCGAGCTGGCTAATCAGTTTCCAGTTGCCGACCACGAGGAAGATATCCCCCAGCAGGATCGGCTCATCCACCACCGCCCCTTCAAGGGCTACGCCATCGCGCTTCAGGCCCACCACGTTGAGGCCATAGCGGGTACGAAAGCCGATTTCACGCACGGTTTTACCCAATAACTCCGATTCCGGGATCAGGGACACCTCGGCCATTCCCACATCCAGCGCCTGGTCGGAGAAATACTCACCGCGCAGCACCATCGGCTCCAGCAGCTGTTCGCTACAAAACTCGCGCAGATCCACGTCCGCGGTGGACATATCAATCAGCAGGACGTCACGCGCGCGAAACTCTGACACCCCGTTCACGTTAACGATCACCCGGCGAAAACGACGCCAGCGCTCAACCCCGATGACGTTCGCGCCATAGCGTTCGCGTAGCTTAAGGTCATCCAGCCGCTGCCCCACCATAGGCGATCCCGGGCGGATAGCCAGACGTCGGGCACGCCCGGTCAGACGATACTCTTTAATCAGATCGCGGAAAGAGCGCCGCTTCCAGCCCTCTTTGGCTTTATCCTGCTTCTCCCCTTTCAGCGCGAAACGGGTCAATAGCATATAGATAATGCCCATCACCAGTACCACCAGCCCGATCGGCGTAACGCTGAAAAAGCTAACCCCCTCAAGCCCCTCACGGATCAGTTCGCTGTTCACGACGAGGTTCGGCGGCGTTGCGACCAGCGTCATCATGCCGCTGATGAGCCCGGCGAAGCTCAACGGCATCATCAGCCGCGACGGGGAGATCTGCATCCTCATGCAGACGCTCAGCACGACCGGAATAAAGATGGCCACGACGCCCGTAGAGCTCATAAACGCGCCCAGCCCGGCGACCGTCAGCATCAGGTAAATCAGCATTTTGGTTTCGCTGCTGCCCGCCACCTTAACCAACCACGACCCCATCATCGTCGCCACGCCGGTGCGTACCAGCCCGTCGCCAATAATAAACAGGGCGGCAATCAAAATAACGTTGGGATCGCTAAACCCGGAAAAGGCTTCCGGCAGGGAAAGGGTACCGCTCAGAACGAATGCGACAATCACAAACAGGGCGACGGCATCCATGCGCACCTTGCCCGTGGCAAAAAGAATGATGGCGATTAACAGCAGGCTCAGGACCCAAATCAGTTCACCGTTCACAACATGTCCTTGTCAGTGGAGGAGAAGCAATTCTGCCATAAAAAAGCCCCGGTAATGCGGGGCTATATCATGGGATTACATTTTTAGCGAGACGGTTACAACTCCGTCTGACGCCTTCGAGACGTCGATGGCGGTCAGGGTGTTAAGCACGAAATCCGCCTCTTCCAGCCGGGGGGAACCCGCCGGGACGTTAACGGCAATGACGTGGCTTCCGGCGTTCAGCCCGGCCAGCACGCCTGCCGCCGCGTCTTCCACCACCACGCACTCCGCTGGCGCAAGGCCAAGCAGTTCTGCGCCGAGCAGAAACGCATCCGGTTCAGGCTTGCCGCGCTTCACGCGCTCAGCGGTAATGAAGACGTCCGGCGTCGGTAAACCTGCCGCCTTATGACGGGCATGCGCGACGGGAACCGAGCCGGAGGTGACGATAGCCCACGGGATCTGCGCTTCATTCAGGTGCTCAAGCAGTTCACGCGCACCGGGCAGCGCGGTGATGCCTTCGGTATCGGTAGCTTCAATCTGCTCAAGATAGCGGAACTCCGCCTGAATCTCTTCCTCAGAACGTCCCGCAAGGAAGTGCCGCAATGAGGTAATGGCCTGTTTGCCATGGATGAAATTCAGTACGTCCTGATGGTCGATGCCATGCCGGTCGGCCCAGTGGCACCACGAGCGCTCCACCACCGGTAGCGAATCCACCAGCGTACCGTCCAGATCAAACAGAAAACCTTTACACTGCACACACACCTCCGTCAGGCATTAATGATTTGTTGAATTTCGTTGCTGCTTAAATGGTACTGACGCGGACAGGCGTGCCACGCGCTCAGCATACGTTGATACTTATCCCACATCGGGGTCTGGGCGTTGAAGCCGTGCGTACCCGCATCAAAATGGGTGTAACGCCCTTCGGTATTCACCATAAAGCGTACATAGCTCAGATAGCGCGCTTCCGTCGCAGCATCAAAGCCCAGGAACGTCACGCGGCGCTCGTCAATGGTCTGCTGGTCCTTCAGATTGGTCCAGGACACATGCAGCGCATGGTACATCTCCATGATGTCGATAACGATACGGCAGGTTTCCTCTTTCAGTTCGCCAAATTCGCGATCCAGTTCGCGCATCTGCAAGCCAAAACCACGTTCAACAATGGTTTGCAGGCGGCTGTAGCGCGCAGCGTTATCGGGATCAAGCATAGTCATCATCTTGTACTGGTTAGACAAAATCAGACGTTGAGCATGGGTCATTTCCATCTTTCGACTCCTGTAGCGCATTGCACTGTAAAAAAAAGACACGGTAACTGATTGTTACTGTGCCTTCTTTTGGTCGTCGTTTCGATGATCAATCACAAGTCATCGAGGAATGTTTTATCAAGCTGTTTAAACGCACGCTTGAGGGTATCCGCCAGCGCCTGATAGTCTGGCTTGCCTTCAACCGGTGCCAGCGCCTGGCCCGCCTCCTCCAGTTTTCCACGCACTTCATAAAACCAGTGTAAAACAGAAGGCGGAAGTGGCGTGACGGAACGTTTGCCTAACCACCATAGCCCCTGCATCGGCAGGCTTAACGCAAAAAGCGCCGTCGCGACGGCAGGGCCAAGCTGTCCACCTAACGCTATCTGCCAGCACAGGGTAAAAACGGCAATCGGGGGCATAAAGCGAATCGCATAGCGCGTGGCGCGAATAGTGCGATTTTCAATAAACATGGGCGCGAGGCGCTTTTCCATCGGCCATGTCTTTGCGTAATGCTGTCCCCGACGAAACAGACTAAAAAAGTTCACGGACGGGATTTCGGGTGTCGACATGGCTGTACCTCAACTTCACATATAAAAATTAAAATTTTCGTGCAAAACCACAACAGGCTATGACAACGTTCAAAATATTTTGTCATCGCTACCCCGTATCGGGTATCCTGTGCCAGCCTGATAGGGCCGTAGACGATAAGCGTTAACTCGTCAAATTATCGCATATTATGCCATTGTCTGAAAAATGTTCAAAATGGCTTAAAATCATAGGTATTTCTTCCATCCTGCCAGAATGTTTGTTTGGCATGATGTTAATCATAAATGTCTGGGTCAGCATGCGTTACGCTTTTAGACTCACTGACGTTTTTTTAGCCACGTATCAATAATAGGTACTTCCATGTCGAGTAAGTTAGTACTGGTTCTGAACTGCGGTAGCTCCTCACTGAAATTCGCCATCATCGATGCGCTCAACGGTGACGAGTACCTCTCTGGTTTGGCCGAATGTTTCCATCTGCCTGAAGCACGTATCAAGTGGAAGATGGACGGCAGCAAACAAGAAGCGGCTTTAGGTGCAGGCGCCGCTCACAGTGAAGCGCTGAACTTTATCGTTAACACTATTCTGGCACAAAAACCAGAACTGTCTGCTCAGCTGACCGCAATTGGTCACCGTATCGTCCACGGCGGCGAAAAATACACCAGTTCCGTGGTAATCGACGACTCCGTGATCCAGGGTATCAAAGACTCTGCGTCTTTCGCACCGCTGCATAACCCGGCGCACCTGATCGGTATCGCTGAAGCACTGAAATCCTTCCCGAGTCTGAAAGACAAAAACGTGGCCGTGTTCGATACCGCGTTCCATCAGACCATGCCGGAAGAGTCTTACCTCTATGCCCTGCCATACAGCCTGTACAAAGAGCACGGCGTCCGTCGTTACGGCGCACACGGCACCAGCCACTTCTATGTGACTCAGGAAGCCGCAAAAGTGCTGAACAAGCCGGTTGAAGAAGTCAACATTATCACCTGCCACCTGGGCAACGGTGGTTCTGTTTCCGCTATCCGCAACGGTAAGTGTGTTGACACCTCTATGGGTCTGACCCCGCTGGAAGGTCTGGTGATGGGTACCCGTTCCGGTGATATCGACCCGGCGATCATCTTCCACCTGCACGACACCCTGGGCATGAGCGTTGACGACATCAACAAAATGCTGACCAAAGAGTCTGGCCTGCTGGGCCTGACCGAGGTCACCAGCGACTGCCGTTACGTTGAAGACAACTACGCAGAAAAAGCTGACGCTAAACGTGCAATGGACGTTTATTGCCACCGTCTGGCGAAGTACATCGGTTCTTACACCGCGCTGATGGAAGGCCGTCTGGATGCTGTTATCTTCACCGGCGGTATCGGTGAGAACGCGGCAATGGTACGTGAACTGTCCCTGGGCAAACTGGGCGTTCTGGGCTTCGAAGTTGATCATGAGCGTAACCTGGCTGCCCGCTTCGGCAAGTCTGGCTTCATCAACAAAGAAGGCACCCGCCCTGCTATCGTTATCCCAACTAACGAAGAGCTGGTCATCGCGCAAGACGCGCACCGCCTGACTGCCTGATTCCACACCGCCAGCAATGCTGGCGGTGCTGTTTTGTAACCCGCCCAACGCGGCGGTAACGAAAGAGGATAAACCGTGTCCCGTACTATTATGCTGATCCCTACCGGAACCAGCGTCGGCCTGACCAGCGTCAGCCTCGGCGTGATCCGCGCTATGGAACGCAAAGGCGTTCGTCTGAGCGTCTTTAAGCCTATCGCCCAGCCACGTGCCGGTGGCGATGCGCCAGACCAGACCACCACCATCGTTCGCAAGAACTCCAATCTGCCAGCGGCTGAACCGCTGAAGATGAGCCACGTTGAATCTCTGCTCTCCAGCAACCAGAAAGACGTGCTGATGGAAGAGATCATTGCCAACTACCACGCAAACGCGCAGGACGCGGAAGTGGTGCTGGTTGAAGGCCTGGTCCCGACCCGTAAACACCAGTTTGCCCAGTCTCTGAACTTTGAAATCGCGAAAACCCTGAACGCAGAGATCGTTTTCGTGATGTCTCAGGGCACGGATACCCCAGAGCAGCTGAAAGAGCGTATCGAACTGACGCGCAGCAGCTTCGGCGGTGCGAAAAACACCAGCATCACCGGCGTGATTGTTAACAAGCTGAACGCGCCAGTAGATGAGCAGGGCCGTACGCGTCCTGACCTGTCCGAAATTTTTGACGACTCTTCCAAAGCGAAAGTCATCAAAGTTGACCCGGCTAAGTTGCAGGATTCCAGCCCGCTGCCTGTTCTGGGCGCGGTGCCATGGAGCTTCGATCTGATTGCCACCCGTGCAATCGATATGGCGCGTCACCTGAACGCCACCGTGATCAACGAAGGCGATATCAACACCCGCCGCGTGAAGTCCGTGACCTTCTGTGCGCGCAGCATTCCGCACATGCTGGAGCACTTCCGCGCAGGTTCCCTGCTGGTGACCTCCGCAGACCGTCCGGACGTGCTGGTCGCTGCCTGCCTGGCGGCGATGAACGGCGTGGAAATCGGTGCCATTCTGCTGACCGGCGGCTACGAAATGGACGCGCGTATCAGCAAGCTGTGCGAACGTGCGTTCGCCACTGGCCTGCCAGTCTTCATGGTGAACACCAACACCTGGCAGACCTCCCTGAGCCTGCAAAGCTTCAACCTCGAAGTGCCGGTTGATGACCACGAGCGTATCGAGAAAGTTCAGGAATACGTTGCGGGCTACATCAACGCAGACTGGATCGAATCCCTGACGGCGACTTCCGAGCGCAGCCGTCGTCTGTCTCCTCCAGCCTTCCGTTACCAGCTGACCGAGCTGGCGCGTAAAGCGGGCAAACGCGTGGTTCTGCCAGAAGGCGACGAACCACGTACCGTTAAAGCGGCGGCCATCTGTGCAGAGCGCGGTATCGCGACCTGTGTGCTGCTGGGTAACCCGGATGAGATCAACCGCGTTGCGGCGTCGCAGGGCGTTGAGCTTGGCGCGGGCATCGAAATCGTTGATCCTGACGTGGTCCGCGAAAGCTACGTTGCCCGTCTGGTTGAGCTGCGTAAGAACAAAGGCATGACCGAAGCCGTTGCGCGTGAGCAGCTGGAAGACAACGTGGTGCTGGGTACGCTGATGCTGGAGCAGGACGAAGTTGACGGTCTGGTTTCCGGTGCGGTTCACACCACCGCGAACACCATCCGCCCACCGTTGCAGCTGATCAAAACCGCACCGGGCAGCTCTCTGGTCTCCTCCGTGTTCTTCATGCTGCTGCCTGAACAGGTTTACGTTTACGGCGACTGCGCGATCAACCCGGACCCAACCGCAGAGCAGCTGGCAGAAATCGCTATCCAGTCTGCGGACTCCGCAACTGCCTTCGGTATTGAACCACGCGTCGCGATGCTCTCCTACTCCACCGGTACCTCTGGTGCAGGTAGTGACGTAGAGAAAGTCCGTGAAGCAACCCGCATTGCACAGGAAAAACGTCCGGATCTGATGATCGACGGCCCGCTCCAGTACGATGCCGCGGTAATGGCTGACGTGGCGAAATCCAAAGCGCCGAACTCGCCGGTTGCAGGTCGCGCTACCGTGTTCATCTTCCCGGATCTGAACACCGGTAACACTACCTATAAAGCGGTACAGCGTTCAGCAGACCTGATCTCCATCGGGCCAATGCTGCAAGGCATGCGCAAACCTGTGAACGACCTGTCCCGTGGTGCGCTGGTTGACGATATCGTCTACACCATCGCGCTGACCGCGATCCAGTCTTCGCAGCAGCAGTAAGCTAAAAAGCCCGGTGGCGCTAGCGCTTACCGGGCCTACGGTTTTGTAGGCCGGATAAGCGAAGCGCCATCCGGCAAGAGAGGCGACCACAAATGGTCGCCTTTTTTATTACAGCAACTCTCGCGCCGCCGACACAATGTCATGTGCCGTCAGGCCATACTCCTTTTGCAAGAAGTCCTGCGTGCCCACCTGACCATATCGTTCCTTCACCCCCACCCGCCGCATAGGCACCGGACAGGTTTCCACCAGCACTTCCGCCACCGCCGACCCCAGCCCGTTGTGAATGCTGTGGTTTTCGCAGGTCACAATACGCCCGGTTTTCTCGGCATAGTTTTTCACCAGCATCCGATCGATAGGCTTCAGGGTAAACATGTCGATGACCGCTGCGCTTACCCCCTCCTGCTCCAGCTGGCGCGCCGCCTCCAGCGCTTCCGCCACCATAATGCCGTTAGCAATCAGGGTAATATCGGTTCCCTCGCGCAGCACGTTGCCCTTGCCGATGGTGAAGGTTGACCCCGGGGCATACACGCTCGGGGCCTGTTTACGGATGGTTCTTACCCAGTAGAAGCCTTCCAGGTCGATGAGCTGACGCAGCACATCTTCGAACATCACCGCATCGGTCACCTCCAGCACCACTGAATGCGCCAGACCGCGCACGATGCCCATGTCCTCGAACGACATATGTGTCCCACCGTTGTGGCAGGCCGTCACGCCCGCATCCGAGGCAATCACCTTCACGTTATTGCGCTGGTAGTCCAGGGACATAAACAGCTGGTCAAAGCAGCGACGGCTGGCAAAGGCGGTAAAGGTATGAACGAACGGCTTCCGTCCGGTGAGCGACAGCCCGGCGGCCGTCCCAATCACGTTGGCCTCCATAATGCCGCAGTTGATGACGTGCTGTGGATAATCACGCGCTACGCCGTCCATCGCCATCGAACTCATCAGATCCGCTTCGAGCGCAATGATCTCGCTCCCGGCCTCAATCTGTTTTGCCACAAAACCCGCGTAGACCTTACGCATCTCAACGGCATCTTTCTGTCCTGTCGGTGCAACCTTAATCATGTGAAGTCTCCAGTTGGCGAATCGTCTCGTTGAGCGCCGCTTTGCTCTCCTCGGTTAATCGCAGGTGGTGCGAGTTGCTGAGCTGTTCCAGGTATGGCACCCCCTGCCCTTTGATGCTGTCGAGGATCACCACCCGCGGACGCGCATCGGCCGCAGGGATCGGCGCGGTCACCTCCAGCAGCGCCGGAATGTCATCCCCTTTCACCGTCACCACGTCAAAACCAAAGGCGCGGAATTTGCCTTCCAGGTCGAAGGCGCTGATGATTTCGTCCAGCTCGCCGTCGAGCTGCTGTTTGTTCCAGTCCACGAATACCGTCAGATTGTTCAGTCGATGGTGAGCGATAAACTGGAAGGCTTCCCAGCACTGTCCTTCATTCAGTTCTCCGTCGCCAACGATGCAAAACACCCGGTTTGGCCTTCCTGCCAGCTTGTGCGACAGCGCCATGCCGCCAGCGATGGAGATCCCCTGCCCCAGTGAACCGGTGGTGGCATCCACGCCGCGTGTTTTCAGGCGATCCGGGTGACTTGGCAGACGCGTCCCGTTCTGGTTCAGCGTGCTCAGCTCTTCAATCGGGAAGTAGCCCTTAATCGCCAGCGTGCTGTACAGCGCCGGCCCCGCATGGCCTTTCGACAGCACAAAGTAATCGCGCTCTGGCCAGTCCGGATCGGCCGGGTCAATTTTCATCACCGCGCCGTACAGAACGGCCAGCGTTTCAACGACTGACATGCTGCCACCGTAGTGACCAAAACCCAGCTGCGTAAGGGATTTCAGCGTCTCAAGGCGGATCTGACGCGCCAGGTCGGTTATTTCATTCTCATTCATGATTTGGCTCCGGGGTTTTCCTGCGCGTTACCGCTGGCAGGTTTGTTTTTAGCGAAGACGTTGTAGGCCACCAGCAGCGCGAACAACACAACAACCAGTCCGGTGATGGCAAGCGGCGACAGGAAGCGTGCCAGGTTGCCCAGCACAATCCCGACCGCACCAAAATCAGCGTCCGAGAAGGTCGTATTCGCAAAGCCAATTGCGCCCAGAACAGGCAGCAGCAGGACCGGCAGGAAGGTGATCAGCAGGCCGTTAGCAAAGGCGCCAATCATTGCCCCGCGGCGTCCACCGGTGGCGTTACCGAACACGCCCGCCGTTGCGCCGGTGAAGAAGTGCGGCACAACGCCCGGGAGGATCAGCACCCAGCTAAACTGACCGCAGATGAACAACCCAACAATCCCGCCGAGGAAGCTAAACAGGAAGCCAATCAGCACCGCGTTTGGCGCATACGGGTAGACTACCGGGCAGTCCAGCGCAGGCCGCGCATTGGGCACCAGTTTTTCCGAGAAGCCGGTAAAGGCCGGGACGATTTCCGCCAGAATCAGGCGCACGCCCTGCAAGATGATGAACACGCCTGCCGCGAAGGTGATGGCCATAATGATGGCGTATACCAGGTAGTTTTGGCCGCCGCTGAAGGTGGCCTCCACGTACTCACGTCCGGCGCTCACCGCCATGATCAGGTAGATAATCATCATGGTCAGGGAGATGGAGATTGAACTGTCACGCAGGAAGCTAAGGTTCTTCGGCAGGTTCATCTCTTCGGTGGAGCGCGAGCCTTTCCCGACCTTGCTGCCAATCCAGCCGGACAGCACGTAGCCCAGCGTGCCGAAATGACCGAAGGCGATCTCATCGTTGCCGGTAATACGCTTCATATAGCGCTGCGCAATCGCCGGGAAGAAGGCCATAATCAGGCCGAGGATCAACGAACCGGTAAAGACCAGCCCGACCCCCTCGAAGCCTGCAACCGTCAGGATCACGCCGATCATGCATGCCATGTAGAAGGTGTGATGCCCGGTGAGGAAGATGTATTTCAGGCGGGTAAAGCGCGCAACAATAATATTCGCCACCATCCCGAAGGCCATAATGAGCGCGGTGGAAGCGCCATATTTCTCCAGGGCAATCGATACAATAGCTTCATTGTTGGGAATAATGCCCTGAATATTAAAGGCGTGCTCAAACATACCGCCGAGCGGATTTAAAGAGCCCACCAGCACAGTTGCGCCGCCGCCCAGTACAATAAAGCCGAGAATGGTTTTAATTGTGCCTTTTACCACATCCGAAAAGGCTTTTTTCTGCGCCACAAGACCAAACAGAGCAATTAACCCGACCAGCACTGAAGGGACTTTTAAAATATCAACAACGAAATTCAGCGTTTCAAGGATAAACATATCCACCTCGCCTTATCAGGATTATTGTCTTTCGAACCAGGCGCGCAGCTGCGCTTCGAGTTCGTTGATATCGATGATATTGTTGATTACCACCAGCTGGCTTTCCGGCACGCTGGCGCTGGCGGCAATGTCTTTCGCCATTACAAACAGGTCCGCCGCGCCCGGCGTGGCCGAGGAGAGATCGGAGTGTTCAACCTCGGCCTCAATTTCCAGTTTTTTGAGCACCTTTTTAATATTCATTTCGACCATAAAACTGCTGCCCAGGCCGGAGCCGCAAATAGCCATGATTTTCATTGTTATCCCCTTTTTTGAGTAGAGTACGTCCCATCACGCTGACGCGTAATGTTGAGATGAATCGGATTAAATAATTAAATCAGAAGCGATCGATAACGGTTTTTATCTCCTCCAGCGTATTCGCCCGATGTAATTCAGCCATATCTTCGTCGCTGGAAAATAATTCCGCTAAGGCTGAGATCATTTCGATATGGCTATGCTTGTCCGGCGCCGCCAGCATCACAATCACATCGACGGGGTCAAACTCACCGGCACCAAAAGAGACGCCCTGTTTTAGTTTTAATAATGACAGGCCAAGTCCTTTCGCCCCTTCTTCCGGTCGCGCATGTGGCATTGCCAGCCCTGGAGCCAGCACATAGTAGGGACCTAACGTCTGGTGCTGCTCGATGATAGCCGTGACATATTCCGGCGCAATGACCTGCAAATCCAGCAGCGGTTTCGCGCACAGTTCCAGCGCCTGGGGCCAGCTTTCAACGCTATCCTGTAGGATGATGGTTGTATCATATATCCACTTTTTGAGCATTTTTCACTCCCGCTAAAGACCAGACATGGGCAAACTCTATTCAACCCATCAATCAATGACTGCGATCGCGATCACAAAGATAGCGCTACCAACGACTAACATGCAGAACTGTGATAGCGCTATCAAATTGCTATCATGGTGCGAAATCACAGCAAAAAAAGGGATTTAAGGCGTATACTGCCTGTCACGTAAAATGAAGGATGAAACTGAATCGCGTCCTGTCAGCAGGAAGATGTATGTCTTTAACCCGAAAACGGCGCAGTACCGGAAAAGTAACGCTCGCGGATGTCGCACAGCTTGCCGGCGTAGGCACGATGACTGTTTCCCGTGCCCTCCGCACGCCCGAACAGGTTTCCGATAAACTGCGTGAAAAAATTGAAGCCGCGGTGCAGGAGCTGGGTTATATGCCCAATCTTGCCGCCAGCGCACTGGCATCGGCGTCGTCATGGACGATCGCGATGGTAGTTCCCAATCTTTCCGAAGCTGGCTGTTCCGAGATGTTCGCCGGGCTACAGCAGGTGCTCCAGCCAGCCGGATATCAGATCATGCTGGCGGAATCTCAGCATCGTCTTGAACAGGAAGAGAAACTGCTCGAAACGCTGCTGGCCTCGAATATCGCCGCGGCGATACTGCTCAGCGTCGAGCACTCCGATACCGTACGCCACTGGCTGAAAAACGCCTCTATCCCGGTGATGGAAATGGGTGCAATGCGTGCCGATCCGATTGATATGAATATCGGGATTGATAACGTCGCCGCCATGTATGAACTTACCGAGATGGTGATTCAGCGTGGCTACCAGAATATCGGCCTGCTGTGCGCTAACCAGGAGCAGTGGATTTTTCAGCAGCATTTGCAGGGCTGGTACAAGGCGATGCTGCGCCACCACCTGTCGCCGAACAGAGTGATTAATGCCGCCATGCCGCCGAACTTCTCCACCGGCGCGGCACAACTGCCAGAGTTCCTGCTGGCGTGGCCGGAACTGGATGCGCTGGTGTGCGTATCAGATGAACTGGCCTGCGGCGCGCTGTATGAGTGCCAGCGTCGACGCATCAAAGTGCCGGACGATTTAGCGGTCGTGGGCTTTGGTGACAGCGACGTCAGCCGCGTCTGTCAGCCGCCGCTGACAACGATGGCAGTACCGCATCGCAAGATTGGGATTGAAGCCGGGAAAGCGTTACTGGAACGTCTGAATGACGGAGACTGGCGCGATCATAAACCCATCGCGTCCAGCCTGTGTATGCGGGAAAGCTGTTAAGGCTTACTCAGCCTCTTCCTCTTTTTCCGCCTTATTTTCCGGTTTAGCGGATTCGTTTTTGGCGTTGCGGGTCATCCACAGCGCCAGTGCTTTAAGGGAATCTGGCGTGAACTCGTCGCAACGCGCGGTGATCTCTTCCGGCGTCATCCAGCACACTTCGCTCACTTCCTCTTCCTGCAAGGCGAAAGGTCCGTGGGAAACGCAGCTAAACAGCCCGCCCCAGACGCGACAATGTTCATCTTCGAAATAAAATTGCCCGTGCTCGGCAAACGGCACGCCAGCGATACCTAACTCTTCTTCCGCTTCACGACGCGCGGAATCCAGCAATACTTCATCGGCCTGCACAACGCCACCTGCTGTGGCATCCAGCATACCAGGAAGAAAATCTTTGGTGTCGGTGCGACGCTGGACCAGAATCTTGCCCATGCCATCATGAACAACGATGTACGTCGCGCGGTGACGCAGACGCTCCGCACGCATTTGTTCGCGGCTGGCCTGCGCGATCACTTCATTCTCTTCGCTGACAATGTCAACCCACTCAGTACTTGCCAAATGATTCTGCTCCACCATCGGGAAACCTTCTCGTCTAAGCGCTCTTTTGGCGCGTTTGCAGTTGTGGTGTAACTTACGGATTAATCGCTATCTGCGCAATAACTTGCTGATCATTAAGTGCGATAACGCTTAATGTCCCGTCTTCATACATGCCGTAGCTTGCCGGATTGCCGCCTTTAGGAATGCTGACAGACCCGGGATTAAAGTGATAAAACGCCCCGCGTTTTTCCGCCACCGGAATATGAGTATGACCATAAACCAGGACATCGCCAGCGGCGAGTGACGGCAGGTTATCCGGGCCGAACAGGTGCCCGTGGGTCAGGAACAAACGGCTGTTTTCCATCAACACCTGTTGCCAGGGAGCGGTGATGGGAAAATTCAGCAGCATCTGGTCAACTTCGCTGTCACAGTTGCCGCGAACGGCGATAATGCGCGAGGCAAAATGATTAAGTTTTTCCGCCACCTGCGCGGGAGCGTAGCCTTCCGGCAACGCATTGCGTGGGCCGTGGTTTAACACGTCGCCCAGGATCACCAGCCATTGCGCTCCGCTTTGGGCGAACAGAGAAAGCACGCGTTCGGTCGCGGGCAGCGATCCATGAATATCCGACGCAAACATCAGTTTCATCAGTTACTCCTCAGGAATTCAGACTGCCCCTATCATACCTCAAGCGCCCCGTCTTATCAGCCCGCGCGCTTAGCAGAGAGTGCCAGATAGCGCTGTACCGACGCGCGTTGCCACTGGAATGTGGCGTAATCCACCAGCAGCTGTGGGACGTCATCGCCATTAAGGATCAAGCGATTGAGCATCAGCGCCAGATCGGTGTCGGCAATACACCACTCGCCAAACAGGTTGGGGTTACCCTGCGCCAGCAGCGATGAGGCAGTTTCGATCAGCTTCCGGGCGCTGGATAAGCCTTCCTCGCTGAGGGCGGGCTTTTTGACGCCAGCGAACACCACATCCGTAGAGCGTTCTGTGCGAATCGGCACCAGGTCGCTACGCAGCCATGCCTGGATCTGGCGGGCGCGGGCGCGCTTTTGCAGATCGTGAGGATAGATGCGTTCCCACTCTGGCGGGGCAAAGCGGTCCTCAAGATACTCGTCAATCGCCGAGGATTCACTCAACTCAAAACCGTCGATCTCCAGCACAGGGACACGGCGGGTGAGCGCGTAGCCCTGCCACTGAGGCTTCAGATGTTCGCCGCTGTCCAGGTCAACGGTTTTCAGACTAAAAGTAAGCCCCTTTTCTGCCAGCGCCACATAAACGCTCATGACATAAGGAGAAAAAAAGTTCGCATCGGACCACAACGTTATTACAGGCTGGCTCATAACATCCTCATCGGCTGATCGGTTTTCACTCAACATATAATCTCTTTGCCTCGCTGTCACTTGATGAAAACTCACGATTTACAACAAGCACCTATACTGATTTTTCATGGCAACACTATTCGCACTGACAGGAGTTGAGAATGATAGATCTCTATTATGCCCCCACCCCTAATGGCCATAAGATCACCCTCTTTCTTGAAGAAGCCGAAGTGGACTACCGGATCATTCGCGTGGATATCAGTAAAGGCGACCAGTTCCGCCCCGTTTTTCTGGCCATATCGCCCAACAATAAAATTCCGGCCATCATTGATAACCTGCCCTCTGACGGCGGCAAACCGTTAAGCCTGTTTGAGTCTGGAGAGATTTTGCTCTATCTGGCAGAGAAAACCGGCAAGCTCCTGAGCGGGGAGTTGCGCGAGCGTCATCACACGCTGCAATGGTTATTCTGGCAGTCGAGCGGCCTGGGGCCGATGCTGGGGCAGAATCATCACTTTACTGCCTATGCGCCGCAGACGATCCCTTACGCCATTGAGCGATATCAGGTCGAAACCCAGCGCCTGTACGGTGTCCTGAACCGTCGGCTGGAAAAATCACCGTGGCTGGGAGGTGAGCATTACAGCATTGCAGATATCGCCTGCTGGCCGTGGATCAACACCCATGAACGCCACCGGATCGATCTGGCCGCTTATCCGGCGGTGAACAACTGGTTTGAGCGCATCCGGACCCGCCCGGCCACCGAACGCGCCATGCAAAAAATCCATCAGATTTGAGCCTGCGCCCCGTTGGGTGCAGGTGTTCTCCTCATGTATGATGAGGTGAAAATACTGACACGGAGAAGACCTGCAATGTCCCAGCATGACGCTATTATTCGTATAAAAAACTTACGCTTACGCACGTTCATTGGTATCAAAGAGGAGGAGATCGCGAATCGCCAGGATATCGTGGTGAATGTAGTGATCCACTACCCGGCAGACAAGGCGCGCGCCAGCGAAGACATCAATGACGCGCTGAACTATCGCACGATCACCAAAAGCATCATCCAGTACGTTGAGAACAACCGTTTTGCGCTACTGGAAAAATTAACTCAGGATGTGCTCGACATCGCACGCGAACACCACTGGGTCACTTATGCTGAAGTGGAGATCGATAAACTTCACGCCCTGCGCTACGCCGACTCCGTCTCCATGACGTTAAGCTGGCAGCGCCAGGCGTAAACCTGGAGGTTGTATGAAGATCCTGCTCACCGGCGGTACGGGCCTGATTGGTCGCCATCTCATTCCACGTTTGCAGACGTTGCATCACGACATTACCGTGGTCACGCGCAGCCCGGAGAAAGCGCGCCAGGTGCTGGGTGCCAGCGTTGAGATCTGGAAAGGCCTGGCGGAACGGCAGGATCTGAACGGCTTTGACGCCGTCATCAACCTCGCAGGCGAACCTATCGCCGATAAACGCTGGACCGAAGAGCAAAAACAGCGTTTATGCAGCAGCCGCTGGAACATGACCGAAAGGCTGGTTGAGCTGATTCGCAACAGCGAGACGCCGCCTTCGGTGCTGATTTCAGGTTCTGCTACAGGCTACTATGGCGATCTCGGTGAAGTGGTGGTGACCGAAGAGGAGCCGCCGCACAACGAGTTTACCCATAAACTCTGCGCCCAGTGGGAGCGCATCGCCTGCGCGGCGCAAAGCGATCGTACCCGCGTCTGCCTGCTGCGCACCGGCGTGGTACTTGCGCCGAAGGGCGGTATTCTCGGTAAAATGCTGCCGCCGTTTAAAATGGGGCTTGGCGGGCCCATCGGCAATGGTCGTCAGTATCTGGCGTGGATCCATATCGAGGATATGGTCAACGGCATTCTCTGGCTGCTGGATAACGACCTGCGCGGGCCGTTTAACATGGTGTCTCCGTATCCGGTACGTAATGAACAGTTTGCTCACGCCCTGGGCCATGCCCTGCATCGCCCGGCGGTGCTGCGCGTGCCTGCAACGGCGATTCGTCTGTTGATGGGTGAGTCTTCGGTGCTGGTGCTGGGCGGGCAGCGCGCGCTGCCAAAACGGCTGGAAGCGGCCGGGTTTACGTTCCGCTGGTATGACCTGGAAGAGGCGCTGGGGGATGTGGTGCAGTGAATATGTTAGAGTTATACGCCATGTCTGGATGATATGGCGTAACTATGGCAACCATCACCACAACCCGGCTCCATCTCGCCCCTTTCGAACCTTCTGACTGGGCGTTCTTCCGCTCTCTGCGCGAAGACCCCAACATCATGCGCTATATGGCCGCTATCACGCCGGAAAAAGAGACGCGCCGCGTATTTGCCGCGCGCCTGATGGCGGAGCATGTCTTTGTAATCCGTCTGCATAACGACATTACGCCGCTCGGGGATATCGGCCTGCAAATCAGTGCGGCGAACCGTGAAGAGGCGGATATTGGCTACACGGTTGTGCCTGCCGCGCAGGGAAAAGGCATTGCCAGCGAGGCGCTGCGCGCGGTGTGCGAGTATGCATTTAACCAGACGGGCGTGAAGGCGATAAACGCGTACGTGCTGGCGGATAACGTCGGGTCGGTGCGGGTCCTTGAGAAAGCGGGTTTTGTGCGCACACAGGTGCTGGAGAAAGCGTACGAGATTAACGGCGTACGGTACGACGACTGGGTGTATCGGCTGGAGTGTTGAGTGCCGGGCGGCACTGCGTTTGCCCGGCCTACGGGGTTTGTAGGCCCGGTAAGCGAAGCGCCACCGGGCAATTGCGCGGCTCTGCGGGCTGATGCCCTCTTTACTTCAGAGATCCTTTCAGGAACTGCTGCAAACGCGGGCTTTGCGGGTTCGCCAGCACCTCATCGGGGTGCCCCTGCTCTTCAATTTTCCCCTGATGCAGGAAGATAACGTGGTTAGAAACGTTACGGGCGAAGCCCATCTCGTGCGTCACCACCACCATCGTTTTGCCCTCTTCCGCCAGCTTTTGCATGATGCGCAGTACTTCGCCAACGAGTTCAGGATCCAGCGCGGAAGTCGGTTCGTCAAACAGCAACACTTCCGGCTCCATCGCCAGCGCACGGGCGATGGAAACACGCTGCTGCTGCCCCCCTGACAGGTGCACCGGATATTTGATCTGCTGCCGCTCGTCGATACCCACTTTCGCCAGGTATTTGACCGCACGCTCGCGGGCTTCCTGCTTGCTTAAGCCGAGCACCTGAACCGGCGCTTCCATCACGTTCTCCAGCACCGTCATGTGGCTCCAGAGGTTGAAGTGCTGGAACACCATCGTCAGGCGTGTGCGCAGCAGGCGCAGCTGGTTTTTATCCGCCACTTTAAGCTGGCCGTCTTTATCACGGACCATATTGATGTTCTGTCCGCTCACCACAATCGACCCTTCGCTCGGTTTTTCGAGGAAGTTGATGCAGCGCAGGAAGGTACTTTTACCCGAACCTGATGAGCCGATAATACTGATCACGTCACCCGCGTTAGCCTCCAGCGACACCCCTTTCAGCACTTCATGTTCGCCGTAGCGCTTGTGCAAATCAATTACGTTTAATTTGTTCTCAGCCATCATAAATTCTCAGTGCGTCGACGGTTTTATATGCTGTAACCAGCGTTTTTCAGCCTTACGGAACAGGCTGATCAGGACGTAAGAAATGATCAAATAGAGCACTGCCGCAATGCCAAACGCCGTAAACGGCTGGTAGGTGGCAGAGTTAATATCGCGGGCAATCTTTAACAGATCCGGTACCGTGGCGGTAAACGCCAGTGCCGTCGAATGCAGCATTAAAATCACTTCGTTGCTGTAGGCCGGCAGCGCAATACGCAGCGCCGAAGGCAGAATAATACAGCGGTAGAGCTTCACGGACGAGAAGCCGTACGCGCGCGCCGCCTCGATCTCACCGTGCGGCACAGACCGGATGGCCCCGGCGAAGATCTCGGTGGTATAGGCGCAGGTATTGAGCGTCAGCGCCAGCACCGTACAGTTCAGGCCGCTGCGGAAGAACGCGTTCAGCATCTCGGTGCCTTTCACGATCTCCAGCGTGTACATCCCGGAATAGAACACCAGCAGCTGCACGTACAGCGGCGTACCGCGAAACACGTAGGTGAACAGCCAGATCGGGAACTGGATAAATTTATTGTTCGACACGCGGCCAATGGCGAGAAACACCGCCAGAATGCCGCCCATTACCACCGAGGAGATCAGCAGCCACAGCGTGATCGCCACGCCAGTAAAGCGGTAGCCATCCGTCCACAGCAGGGATTTCCAGTACTCCTGAATAATCTCAATCACAGGTCAGCCCTCTTCACACCCACGGAGTAGCGACGTTCGAGCAGAAGCAGCACACCATTGGAGACGGTCGTAAAGACCAGATAAATTACGCCGCAAACCACCGCAAAATAGAAAGGTTCCCAGGTGCTTTTACCCGCCAGCTGCGTGGCCTTCACCACATCTTCCAGACCCAGCAGGGAGACCAGCGCCGTTGCCTTGAGAATAACCTGCCAGTTGTTACCGATGCCCGGCAGCGCGTAGCGCATCATGGCCGGGAACATGATCCGGCGAAACGTTTGTGAGGAGGTAAAACCGTAGGCGGTCGCCGCTTCAATATGCCCTTTCGGCACGGCCATGTAAGCGCCGCGGAAGGTCTCAGTGAAATAAGCGCCGTAGATAAAACCAAGGGTAATAATACCAGCCACCATCGGGTCGATATCGATCTGCTCCATGCCGATGGCATCCGTCACGCCGTTAAGTGCGATTTGCAGGCCGTAAAAGATCAGCAGCATCAGCACCAGGTCAGGCACGCCGCGAATCAGCGTGGTATAGCCTTCAAATATCAGCGCCAGCGGTCTGTTGGCGGATAATTTTGCCCCCGCGCCCGCCAGGCCTATCAGCACCGCCAGCACCACGGAGCTGATAGCCAGCTCAAGGGTGACAAGCGCGCCCTGTAAAATAACGCCAGAAAATCCGTACAGCATACCGCGTGCCCTGTCGTCTCGTGAGTGGTGGAACCGTGTCTTTTCCCCTCCCGCAACGGGAGGGGCCGCACGTTATCAGACGGGGCGATTAGCCGCCGTAAACATTAAAATCGAAGTACTTTTTCGCCAGCTTGTCATAGGTGCCGTCCGCGCGCATCTCGGCGAACGCTTTGTTCAGGGCTTCACGCAGTTCGTTGTCTTCTTTACGCAGGCCCATACCGGTACCGACGCCAAAGAGTTTTTCGTCCTTAATGGACGGACCGCCGAACTTGTAATCTTTACCCACAGGCTGTTTCAGGAAGCCTTCGCTTGCCGCCACTTCATCCTGGAATGCCGCGTCAATGCGGCCTGCCGTGAGGTCTGCGTAGATGTTTTCCTGGCCTTGGTAAGAGACAATTTCAATCCCCTTTGGCGCCCAATGCTCGTTGCCGTAGGTTTCCTGCGTCGTACCCTGCAACACGCCCACGCGTTTGCCTTTCAGAGATTCAAGGGTTGGCTGAATGTCAGAGGATTTCGCCACCACCAGACGTGAGTCCGCCGCATAGAGTTTGTCCGTGAAGGCAATCTCCTGCTGACGTTTTTCTGTGATGGACAGGGAGGACATGATCACGTCAATTTTCTTCGCTTTCAGGGACGGGATCAGCGCATCCAGCGGGTTTTCAACGTAGGTACATTGCGCTTTAATGCGTTTGCACAGCTCGTTAGCCAGATCGATGTCAAAACCGACCAGTTCCCCCTTCGCATTCTTCGATTCGAAAGGTGCATAGGTTGGGTCAGTTCCAATACGAATTTTCTGCGGAATTGCTGCGAATGCCGCGGTGGCGCTGGAAAAAGCCAGTACCAGAGAAAGTGACAACACCAGTTTTTTCATATCTGTCCTCAACAAACTGTCTTAATACGAGATTTTTACGACGACGGGGTGTTGTTAATGTGCCATTAATCCCCTCATTCAGGCAAAGATTAATGCCTTTGAACGGGAATTTTTGCATTATAAATGCTTAACTATGCACACAACGATCCAGTATGGTGCATGTGTTGCACCATACTGGAACATAACCCCGCCGGGATGCACCACTTCAGTGCATCTCATTCAGGCATTAATCACCGTAGACGTTGAAATCGAAGTATTTCTTCGCCAGTTTGTCGTAGGTACCGTCTTTACGCAGCTCATTAAAGGCTTTGTCGAAGGCGGCTTTCAGCTCGGTATCATCCTTACGCAGGCCAATACCGGTACCGTCGCCAAAGTATTTTTTGTCTTTTACCGACGGGCCAGCAAAGGCGTACTCTTTACCCGCAGGCTGTTTCAGGAAGCCTTCGCTCGCGGCGACTTCATCCTGAAACGCGGCATCCAGACGGCCTGCCGCCAGGTCAGAGTAGATCAGATCCTGGTTCTGGTAAGCCACAACATCGACGCCCTTCTCGCGCCAGTTAGCATTGGCGTAACCTTCCTGGGTCGAGCCCTGAAGCACGCCAACATGTTTGCCTTTCAGCGAGTCGATGGTCGGCTGGATTGGCGAGCCTTTCGCGGCAATCAGACGTGAGTCGGCAGCGTAGAGCTTCTCAGAGAAGGCGATCTCCTGCTGACGTTTTTCCGTGATGGAAAGAGAAGAGATAATGGCATCAATTTTCTTGGCTTTCAGCGACGGGATCAGCGCATCAAAGTCACTGCCCACCCATGTGCATTTCACTTCCATGCGTTTGCACATCTCATTTCCCAGATCGATATCAAACCCCACGAAGTCGCCTTTCGCATCCTTGGAGGAGAATGGCGCGTAGGTTGCGTCTGTACCGATACGAACTGTCTGTGGAAGCGCTGCATAGCTACTTGCTGCTGCACTCAAGCCCACGAGCAAAGACAGAGCCAGAACCGTCTTCTTCATACATTTACCCTCAAGAACCGTGATTTTATTATGGTTTATGTTGTGTGTTGTGTTGCAGGCTGTTCTTGCAGGTCTTATGCCACATTGTCGTCGGGTTAAAACTACGACGTTAAGTATGTTAATAAAACGTTGCGATACTGCCTTAATGGTGAAAGATAGCAGGTCTGCCGAACGAACCGGAAAGAGAAAAAGGGAAAAAGCGAATTAAATGTCGAGGATATGATCGCGGTTGCAGTTTTGCCCTGAAACAGGGCAAATTGTCTTTTCATGCACCTTGTTTGTGCACAGCTTCACGCCCCCTGCCAGCGGGTAAAGAGATCTTCCGGCAGGTCGATATCGAACTGATCCAGTACGCGGTTAACGGTCTGGTTGATGACATCGTCCAGCGTTTGCGGACGATGATAGAACGCGGGGACCGGCGGCATAATCACGGCCCCCAGTTCGGCTGCTTGCGTCATTAAACGCAGATGTCCCAGGTGCAGCGGCGTTTCCCGCACGCAGAGCACCAGAGGACGACGCTCTTTCAGCACCACATCCGCTGCACGCGTCACCAGCGTGTCGGTATAGCTGTTTACAATGCCGGAAAGGGTTTTAATCGAACAGGGCAAAATAACCATGCCGGCCGTTTTAAACGAGCCCGAAGAAATGCTGGCGGCGATATCGCGGGCATCGTGGACAACGTCAGCCAGGGCCTGAACGTCGCGCAGAGAGAGATCGGTTTCAAGAGAGAGGGTCTGACGCGCCGCCTGGCTCATCACCAGATGGGTTTCTACGCCTGCAACGTCACGCAGCACCTGTAACAGCCGGACGCCATAAATCGCGCCGCTGGCACCGCTGATCCCTACAATGAGTCGTTTCATGATTTTCGCCCTTGCTGATTTCAGGGCAGACTGTGCAGGATTTTACGGGGAGTTGCAAGTGAGGGCGAGCGCCCTCACCTGCATACGCATCAACCTTCGTTGTGCATCTCTAAGCTTTCAAGATCGTTTTGCAGCTGGACGGCTTTCGCATCATCGTTACGCAGCGAATCCAGATAGTCGAGATACTGCTGGTCAACGTCTTTCGTTACGTAGATCCCATTGAATACCGAGCATTCGAACTGCTGAATATCCGGGTTCTCGGCGCGCACCGCGTCGATCAGATCGTTCAGATCCTGGAAAATCAGGCCGTCGGCACCGATGATCTGCCGAATTTCGTCTACTTCACGACCGTGAGCAATCAGCTCGTTAGCGGTTGGCATATCAATGCCATACACGTTCGGGAAGCGAATTTCCGGCGCTGCGGAGGCGAGATACACTTTCTTCGCCCCGGCCTCACGCGCCATCTCGATGATCTGCTCAGACGTCGTGCCGCGCACAATGGAGTCGTCCACCAGCAGCACGTTCTTGTCGCGGAACTCGGCACGGTTAGCGTTCAGCTTACGACGTACGGACTTACGACGCAGCTGCTGGCCCGGCATGATAAAAGTGCGGCCCACGTAGCGGTTTTTTACGAAGCCCTGACGGTACGGCTTGTCCAGAATACGGGCAATTTCCAGCGCGATATCACAGGAGGTTTCAGGGATTGGGATCACGACATCAATGTCGAGATCGTCCCACTCGCGGGCAATCTTCTCGCCCAGCTTCGTCCCCATGTTGACGCGCGCGCTGTAAACGGAAATCTTGTCGATGAACGAGTCCGGACGCGCGAAGTAAACGTATTCGAACAGGCACGGGTTGCTCACCGGGTTGTCGGCGCACTGACGGGTAAACAGCTGGCCCTTCTCAGTGATGTAGACCGCTTCGCCTGGCGCGACATCACGCAGGAATTCGAAGCCCAGAGTGTCCAGCGCCACGCTTTCGGAGGCAACCATGTACTCGGAACGGCCATCGCCGAGGTCACGTTTGCCAAGCACCAGCGGGCGAATGCCGTTTGGATCGCGGAAGGCCACCATGCCGTGACCGATGATCATCGCCACGCAAGCATACGCGCCACGGATCAGGCGGTTAGTCGCGGCAACGGCGGCAAAAATGTTGTCTGCTTCCAGCGGATAATGGCGGAAGTTATCCAGTTCGCTGGCAAAGATATTGAGCAGGATTTCAGAATCAGAGGTGGTGTTAATGTGGCGACGTTTCTCTTCGAACAGCTTTTTACGCAGCTCGTGGGCATTGGTCAGATTGCCATTGTGGGCAAGCGTGATGCCATACGGGGAGTTAACGTAAAAAGGCTGAGCCTCAGAGGCGCTGGAACTGCCAGCAGTAGGATAACGAACGTGACCGATCCCCATATTACCTTGCAGACGCTGCATATGGCGGGCTTCAAACACATCGTTTACCAGGCCATTCGCCTTGCGTAAACGGAAGCAGTTGTTTGCATCAATGGTGATGATACCGGCAGCATCCTGCCCACGGTGCTGAAGCACCGTTAACGCGTCATAAATCGACTGGTTTACCGGCATGAAACCGGCGATACCGACAATACCGCACATTCGTCTTTTCCTCGTTAAGCCACATCTCAGGGTTTATGCCCTGGGCAAGAAACTCGACGAGCTTTGCAGATAGTCAAAGAACCATCTGATGATGAAGCTGAACTCCGGAATGAGCTGCGATTTTTGCCAGTCTTCACTTTTGGAGAACCCGGTAAAGGTATCCAGGAAGAACAGGATCGCGGCCACAATGAGCACGCCTCGCAACGCGCCGAAACAGATGCCGAGTACCCTGTCCGTTCCTGACAGACCGGTTTTCTCGACCAGCTGACCTATCACGTAATTGACGATAGCGCCGACAATCAGCGTCGCGATAAACAGCACCGCGATGGCGATTCCGTTTCGGACCAGTTCATCTTCAAAGCCCGTGAACCAGACAGACAGGTAAGTGTAGTAATGACTGGCAACAAAGAAAGCACAACCCCAGGTTACCAGCGATAACGCTTCACGAACAAAGCCACGGATCAGGCTAACCAGACAGGAAAAACCAATCACCGCAATGATGGCGTAATCAATCCAGACCATATGTGTCCCACGATTAAACGCCCTGTCATCCAGTTCGGGGCGAATTCTAACAGAAAAAGAAAACGTTTGCGTAGGGATTTCCTTCCCACGCGTAAATAAAAAAGGCGCTGAAAAAATGCTCAACGCCACCGCACCGTTGACGTTTCTGTGAACGTCTGCCTCCCCCTCACCCCGGCCCTCGCCCCTTTGGGGAGAGGTTTAGGGTGAGGGGGGAATTTCTATCAGTTTGCGCTGTAGTTCATCACCACACCGCTCAGGCCGGAGATTTGCTTCAGCTCGCCAAGCGAACCTTTGAGCTTATCTTTAGACGCATCCGGCCCCACGAGGATACGGGTAATTTTACCCTGTACTGGCGTGGTGGGTGAAGTATAAACACGGTATCCCGCGCCGCGCAGTTTACTCACGATCTCATTGACCTTATCTGCATTTTTCAACGCACCGAGCTGAACGACATAGGCTTTACCCGTAGGGGCGGCCTCCTGCTGGGTCTGTTTGGCCGGTGGCGGCGTTTCCGTTGCCGCAGCCAGCTGCTCGTCGGCTTTGTCACGCTGCGGTTTAGGCTGCGTTTTCTCTACCGGCTTCGGTTTTTCAACCGGTTTGGGTTGCTCTACCGGTACAGGATCGATTTCAACGTTGTTATTCGCGGCCAGACGCGACGGATCAAGAGACGGCGCGGCTGCATCACCTGCGCGCACCTCTTCCGCTGCACCTTCTGGCGGCTGGGCAGGCAGCGCCTGCGTTGCCGCTGGCAGCATATCGGGCTCGTCGCGATCGCCCGGTTTGGGTACCAGCGGAATGGCCGCAAATTCATCCTGGTAATGCTTTTTTTGCCCGTCGAGCAGTCCCGGGAGAATAATCACCCCGAGCGCGACCAGCACAATGGTTCCTGTTAAACGGTTCTGAAACTTACTCGCCACCGGTTCTCCCCGCGTCCATCACTTCCATGACATGTGCCACCGTGTGGAATGACCCACACACCAGCACGGTATCTTCTGGTTTAGCCTCCGCCATCGCGGCACGCCAGGCCGAAACCACACTGTTGTAGATTTCGCCTTTGCCGAGATGTTCCATCAACTGCTCAGCAGTCGCGCCGCGCGGCCCTTCCAGAGGAGCACAATACCAGCTATCGACCACACTCTCCATGCAGGCCAGCGTGCCGCCGATATCTTTATCATGAAGCATACCGATAACCGCCAGCACGCGCCCGGTTTTTGGTAACGATTTGAGACGTCCTGCGAGGTACGCCGCCGCATGCGGGTTATGTGCAACATCCAGAATCAGACGCGGTGACTCACTTACAATCTGAAAACGTCCCGGCAGCAGTGCGTTCTGAATGCCGTCGCGGATCGCCTGCTCACTTACCGCTAATCCGCTGGCGCGCAGGGCTGCCAGCGCAGTCGCCGCGTTAGGCTGTGGCACCTGCGGAAGGGGCAGACTCTCCAGCACGCCCTGCGCATCGCTGAAGCGCCAGCCTTTGTCCTGCACCTCATACTGCCAGTCCACGCCGCGACGCAGCAGACGAGCGCCCTTCTCTTTCGCTACCTCAGCAATGGTATGCGGCATGTCCGGTTCGCCTACCACGGCAGGCTTATTGGCCCGGAAAATACCGGCCTTCTCACGGCCAATGCTCTCGCGGTCCGGGCCCAGCCAGTCGGTGTGATCCAGCGCGATGCTGGTGACGACGGCGACATCCGCATCCACCATATTGGTGGCATCCAGACGCCCGCCCAACCCCACTTCCAGGATCACCACGTCCAGCTGCGCCTGCTTAAACAGCCACAGCGCCGACAGGGTGCCGTATTCGAAATAGGTTAATGAGGTTTCGCCGCGCGCCGCTTCGATAGCGGCAAACGACGCCGTATGGGCGGATTCCGCCAGCTCGGTGTTTTGCACGCGCACGCGCTCGGTATAGCGCACCAGATGCGGCGAGCTGTAAACGCCAACCTTGTACCCCGCCGCCATCAGGACAGATTCCAGCGTGCGGCAGGTGGTGCCTTTACCGTTAGTGCCGGCCACGGTAAATACGAAAGGCGCGGGTTTCAACACGTCAAGACGCGCGGCAACCTGGCTTACGCGCTCAAGGCCCATGTCGATAGTTTTACTGTGCAGGTTTTCCAGATAAGAAAGCCACGCGGCCAGGGGCGACGTGGCTTGAGGAATGCTTTTATTTTCCATGATGCCCGGTTGTCATTAACGGTTTAGAAAGCAAAAGGGCAGCGCCATTCGGCCCTGCCCTTTTCAGTTATCAGGCCTCGGGTTCCTGATCCGGTACCACCACGCCTTCGCGCGGCTCGTCCGGGTTCGGCGCCGGCAGATTCATCAGCTTCGCCAGGACGCTTGCCAGTTTCAGGCGCATTTCCGGACGGCGGACGATCATGTCGATGGCGCCCTTCTCAATGAGGAACTCACTGCGCTGGAAGCCCGGCGGCAGTTTCTCACGTACGGTCTGCTCGATAACGCGAGGACCCGCAAAGCCGATCAGCGCTTTTGGCTCAGCGATGTTCAGGTCGCCCAGCATCGCGAAGCTTGCAGAAACGCCGCCCATGGTTGGATCGGTCAGTACCGAGATGTACGGCAGACCGCGCTCCTGCATTTTCGCCAGCGCCGCAGAGGTTTTCGCCATCTGCATCAGGGACATCAGCGCTTCCTGCATACGTGCGCCACCGGAGGCGGAGAAGCAGATCAGCGGGCAGTTGTCTTCCAGCGCCTGCTCAACGGCACGCACGAAGCGCGCGCCAACCACAGAGCCCATTGAGCCGCCCATAAAGGAGAACTCAAACGCGGCGGCAACCACCGGCATCTCGTGCAGGGTGCCTTTCATGACGATCAGCGCGTCTTTCTCGCCGGTCTCTTTCTGCGCAGAGGCCAGACGATCTTTGTATTTTTTGGAGTCGCGGAACTTAAGCACATCTTTTGGCTCCAGTTCGCTGCCCAGTTCTACCAGAGAACCTTCGTCCAGCAGGCTATGCAGGCGGTTGCGCGCCGACATACGCATATGGTGGTCACACTTCGGACACACCTCAAGATTGCGTTCCAGCTCTGCGCGATACAGAACCTGGCCGCAGCTATCACACTTCGTCCATACCCCTTCAGGAATGCTCGCTTTACGCGTTGGGGTAATGTTGCTTTTAATTCGTTCAATCCAGCTCATTGATAACCTTTCTGCCTGAACCTGGTCGTATGCCAGTTTTGCTGTAAGAGGCGAATAATGCCATTTTTGCCTCCAACAGACCATGAATGTTGCACATTAAAACATAACAGCCCGAAACTTTGGATAAAAAAGTGGTCGAACCGCCAGCATGCATTTACTTCGCTTGCTTTGCCGCCGCGCGTTTGTGACGGATAATTTCGATGACGCCAGGCAGTACGGAAAGCACAATAATCGCTACAATCAGTAACTTAAGGTTTTCCTGAACCACCGGCAGATCGCCAAACAGGTAGCCTGCATAGGTGAACAGCAGCACCCACAGCAGCGCGCCCACCACGTTGTACATGGCAAAATGACGATAGGACATGTGACCCATTCCCGCCACAAACGGTGCAAATGTACGCACAATAGGCACAAAACGGGCAAGGATAATGGTCTTACCGCCATGGCGCTCATAGAACGCATGGGTCTTATCTAAATAACTGCGGCGGAAAATCTTCGAGTCCGGATTACTGAACAACCGCTCGCCAAACACCCGCCCGATGGTGTAGTTGACCGCATCACCAACAATCGCGGCGATGATCATCAGGACCACCATCAGATGGACATTCAGGTCATTCGTTGGCAGTGCGGATAACGCGCCCGCCACGAACAGCAGTGAATCTCCCGGCAGGAACGGCGTAACCACAAGGCCGGTTTCACAGAACAGAATGAGGAACAGAATGGCGTACACCCAGACGCCGTACTGCGCGACCAGCTCCGCCAGGTGAACATCAATATGCAGGATGAAATCAATCAGAAAACGTATTACGTCCATATTGTCTAAGCCCTAATTGCACCTTTGTTTAGTCCGCTAAAAACAGCGGGCCCATTGGCGGTTTTGGCAGGTCGAACCGGTCCGGATAATCCACCGAAACCAGATACAGACCTTCCGCTTTCGCCGTTGCTGCCGCAAGCGTTCTGTCCTTCGCTGCCAGCAGTTCTGCAATCCAGCTCTCCGGCTGGTGTCCGGCGCCCACATCCATCAGGCTGCCTACAATATTCCGCACCATATGATGTACAAAGGCATTGGCTTTGATATCCACCACCACATACGCGCCATAACGACTGACGTTAATGTGCATGACGTTACGCCACGGCGTACGGGACTGACACTGCACCGCACGAAACGACGTAAAATCATTCTCTCCAATCAGACACTGCGCCGCACGCTGCATACGTTCTGCATCCAGCGGTTCATAAAAATGCGTCACGCCCTGGCTTAACACCGCCGGGCGCAGGCGCTGGTTATAGATGACATAACGGTAGCGCCGCGCCGTCGCGCTGAAACGCGCGTGAAAATCATCCGGCACAGCTTTCACCCAACGCACGGCAATGTCACCAGGCAAATTCGCATTTACACCCAGCGTCCAGGCCGCGTCTTTGCGCACGGCGGTGGTGTCAAAATGCACCACCTGCCCCGTGCCGTGAACGCCGGCATCGGTGCGGCCCGCACAGAAGACGCTTATCGGTTCGTTCGCCACCTGAGAGAGCGCTTTCTCCAGCTTCTCCTGGACGCTGCGCACCTCATTCTGCCGCTGCCAGCCATAGTATTTACTGCCATCGTATTCAATGCCGAGGGCAATTCTGTGGACCGGCTTTTGTTCCACATCTGACATCAGTACAGATACTCCTGCACCAGTTTTTCCGCGATTTTGACCGCCATCAGCGCGCCGCCAAAACGCACGTTGTCGGCAACGGACCAGAACTGCACCTGCTCCGGCATACCGTAATCGTTACGCACGCAGCCCACAGAGAGATGCGCGCTGCCGGTGGCGTCGCCCACCTGCGTCGGGAATTCGCTCTCTTCGGACAGGACAATGTCCTCACCGCGGCCAAACGCGTCGCGGGCTTCTTCAGCCGCCAGCGGACGCAGGGCTTCAAACCCGACCATCTGCGCGTGGCCGTAAAAGACCGGAGACTGCACGACATTCGCGGAGATCATCAGCCCGTCATCCTGCAAAATTTTGCGTGCTTCATCGACGATACGACGCTCTTCCCGCACCGAACCTTCACGATCCGGCAGCAGCGGCAGCATGTTGAACGCCAGCTGGCGGCCAAAGAAATCATCTTCGTCGATCGGGATACCGTTCAGCAGCTTCGCGCTCTGCCCTGCCAGTGCGTCTACGGCTTTTTTACCGTTAGCGGAGGCTGAAAGCAGGCTGGTCACGGAAATACGCGACAGGCCACCGTCGTCGATCAGCGGCTTCAGCGCGGTCAGCAACTGGCTGGTGAGACTGTTCGGTACTGCAATGATGTTGCGGTTGCGGTAGTCAGCCAGCACAAACGGGTTGACGTCCGGCACCACCAGCGGCACATCCGGCTCCAGGGAGAACAGGCCGCTCAGGTCGATCACCAGACAGCCTGAATTTGTCGCTTCTTCAATGTAAGACGCCGTGGCTTCCGCCCCTGCGGCAAAAAACGCCAGCTGAGCCTGCGTCCAGTCAAACGCGGCGGCATCCTGCACCATCACGGATTTGCCGCCGAAACGCAGATGTTCTCCTGCGCTGTCGGTACGCGCCAGTGCGTAAATCTCACCCACCGGGAACTGACGCTCAGCAAGGGTTTCAAGCAGGGCTTCGCCCACGGCGCCAGTGGCACCCAAAATGGCAATGTTCCAGCCTTCAGACATGGTGGTTTACTCCAGAAATAAAAAGCGTCCCTGCCGGAGCATCCGACAGGGAGCATTAAGAAGACATTAACGTGCCGGGTGGTGAACGGCGTTAAATCCCAGTTTATGCAGCAGCCCCGCCGCTGACGCGTCATCGCACATGACATACAGGGAAGACCACTCGCGGCGCTCAAGGTAATTTTTGCGCAGCTTGTCAAACTCACCCGGAATACCCGCCACTTTACGCAGCAGCGCGTCATCGCGGCGCACATCATACACCACATGCACCAGTCTTTTCAGCGTTGCCTCATCCAGCGGGCCATGAAGGGTAATGCGGCCGAATTCCGGGGCGGGCAGCAGCGTATCCAGCGCCACCTGCTGCGGATGGCCGATAAAGGCGCTGTAAGCCTCAAACACCTGGGTTGTGCCACGCGCTTTGCCTTCAAGGGTATAACCCGCAATATGCGCGGTACCCACGTCCACCTTATTCAGCAAGGCGACGTTGAGATCCGGCTCTGGTTCCCAGACGTCCAGCACGACGCTAAGCTCTTGTCCTTCGTCGAGACATGCCAGCAGCGCCGCGTTATCCACCACCGGTCCCCGGCAGGCATTTATCAGAATAGTGCCAGCCTTCAGACGGCGGATCAGCTTTTCGTCGGCCAAGTGCAGAGTCTTGTACGGCCCCTCTTTAAAGAGCGGCGTATGGAAGGTGATGACGTCGCACTCGTCGACCAGCTCATCCAGCGTGCGGAAGTCGCCTTCATCGCCGTTATCCTTACGCGGCGGATCGCACAGCAGGGTGTGGATGCCCCAGGCTTCCAGACGCTTTTGCAGACGTCCGCCCACGTTGCCCACACCCACAATCCCGACGGTGCGGTCTTTCAGCGCAAAACCATCGCGCTCGGCCAGCATCAATAGCGAGGAGAAAACATATTCCACGACGGCAATGGCGTTACAGCCTGGCGCCGCGGAAAAACCAATCCCCGCCTGCTTAAGCCACTGGTCATCCACATGATCGGTCCCGGCCGTTGCCGTCCCGACAAATTTAACCCCTTTGCCGGTGAGCAGTGCCTCATTTACTTTGGTCACCGAGCGCACCATCAGGGCGTCTGCATCGTCCAGTTCGCTGACCGGAATCGGGCGACCAGGGACAGCCTTAACCTCACCCAGGCGGCTGAACAGCTCACGGGCGTAAGGCATATTTTCATCAACGAGGATTTTCACGTCTGAGTACCTGTTTGAGAGGAAGTAAACCTGCCAAGTGTGCCATAATCTCGCCGCCGGGCATATATCTCCGCCCGGTTACGCAGAGTTTGACTTTAAGGATTTTTGACGATGCAGCCCATTTCAGGTACGCCTCCGCGCCCTCCGGGTGAAGGCCCCGTAACGCCCAACACGCCAGGCGAACAACCGCTCTCCACGCAGCAACGCACCGTACTGGAGCGTCTGATCACGCGTCTTATTGCGTTAACCTCACAGCAAAACGCAGAGGTATGGGCCGGCGTTAAGCACGATTTGGGCGTAAGAAACGATGCGCCGCTACAGTCGCGCCATTTCCCTGCCGCCGAACAAAACCTGAACCAGCGTCTTACAAGCGCACAGCAGCAACATACTACCCGCCAGATTATCTCGCAGCTGACCGAGCTATTGGGCCAGGGGAATAATCGCCAGGCGGTGAGTGATTTTATCCGTCAACAGTACGGTCATACCGCCCTGAGCCAGCTTTCGCAAGAACAGCTGAAAACCGTGTTGACCCTGCTGCAAAGCAATCAGCTTTCTATCCCGCAGCCGCAACAGCGCCCGTCTACAGAGCGGCCATTGCAGCCTGCGGAGCATAATACGCTCAAGCAGATGGTCACTAAGCTGGCTGCCGCTACCGGCGAACCCACAAAGCTTATCTGGCAATCCATGCTGGAACTTTCCGGTGTGAAAGCGGGCGAGATGATCCCGGCAAAACAGTTTACCCATCTGGTCACCTGGCTCCAGGCGCGTCAGACGCTCAGCACCCAGAGCGCCCCGACCCTGCACAGCGTACAGGCGGCGCTGAAACAACCGCTGGAACCGCACGAGTTCGATATGATTCGGGATTACGCTCAGCAGAGCTGGCAGGCTACGCCGCAAACGGTGCTGACCACCGCGCAGGTGCAGGATGTGCTCAATCAGATCTTCGTTCGCCGCGCCGAGCGGGAAGGCGGCGTGCCGGAGGTAAGAAACATTCAGCCGATCTACAACCCGCTGTTTGCCCCCGTAGTTGATACGTTCAAAACGCTTTCTGCCCGTCCGGGATTGATGTTTATCGCGTTGGTGATTGCGCTGGCGATTTTCTGGCTGGTTGCTTAAAACTGCCGGGTGGCGGCTTCGCCTTACCCGGCCTACGGTTCGCGCGGTTGTAGGCCCGGTAAGCGAAGCGCCACCGGGCAAAAAACTACGACCTGCGAAACGCCACCAGCGTCACCACAATTCCCACCACCGCTGACACCGCACCGGCCAGGAAGACGGACGGGTAGCCAAACGAGGTGGCTAACACCCCCGCCAGCGGCCCGGTGATGCCGTATGAGATATCCTGAAACGCCGCATAGCCGCCCAGCGCCGTGCCGCGCACCTGCGGAGCCACGCGCTTCACCACTTCAACGCCCAGCGCCGGGAAGATCAGCGAGCAGCCGCAGCCGGTTAACGCCGCACCCAGCAGCGCAACGGATGCAGAGGGCGCCTGCCAGAGCAGTACCAGACCCACGGTCTCAATGACAAGTGACGCCACGGCCACCTTCACGCCGCCAAAGCGATCCGGCATCCAGCCAAACAGCACGCGCATCAATACAAACGCGCCGCCAAAGGCCGTCAGCGTAAAGCCCGCCATCGCCCAGCCGCGGCTCATGAAATAGAGGGAAACAAAGGTACCAATAACCGCGAAGCCCACCCCCTGAAGCGCCAGCCCGAGCCCCGGCTGCCAGATTTGCCCCACCACGCTCCACAGCGAAGGACGCTCGCCTTTATGGGCGGGCACCTTACGTACCGAACCGTTAAACGCCCACGCCAGCAGCGGCAATACCATGGTGGTGCCTGCCAGCGCCGCAAAACCAAACTGGCTGTGGATCAGCAGCCCCAGTGGAGCGCCTGCCGCCAGCGCGCCGTAAATCGCCATTCCGTTCCAGGACATCACTTTTCCGGAACGCGCAGGCCCCACCAGCCCCATTCCCCAGGTCAGGGTGCCGGTCAGCAGCTGGCTTTCGCCAAAGCCGAGGATCAGGCGCCCTGCCACCAGCAGCGCAAATTTATACGCTGCATCTATTGGCAACAGCGCCGCCAGCAGCCAGGCTCCCCCCGCCAGCCCGCAGGCAAACATGCCCTGCAACGCCGAGCGTTTTGCGCCGTGCTGATCCGCCAGGCGACCGGCGTAGCCCCGGGTTAATACCGTCGCTAAAAACTGAATGCCCACCGCAATGCCGACCATGGTGTTGCCATAGCCCAGCTCCTGGTGAACGAACAAGGGGATCACCGGCAGCGGTAGGCCAACGGTCATATAGGTCAGAAACACCGCAAAGGCGATGCGGAAAAGGGAAAGGTTCCCGGAAGGAGCGCTCTTCCCAGGGGTAACAGCCTTCATGCATAACTCCGTGTTCAGGCATAAAAAAAGGGAGCCGCGCGGCTCCCTTCTACTATACCTTCAAACGCTTACGCTTTCAGCTTACGCATCACCAGCGTGGCGTTGGTGCCGCCGAAACCGAAGCTGTTGGACATAACGGTCGTCAGCTCACGTTCGGTGGTTTCGGTCACGATGTTCAGGCCAGCCGCCTGCTCGTCCATCTCTTCGATGTTGATGCTTGGCGCGATAAAGCCGTTTTCCAGCATCAGCAGAGAGTAGATCGCTTCCTGCACGCCCGCCGCTCCCAGAGAGTGACCGGTCATGGCTTTGGTTGCAGAGATAGCCGGGCTATTGTCGCCGAACACTTCACGGATCGCACCCAGCTCTTTCACGTCGCCTACCGGCGTTGAGGTGCCGTGGGAGTTCAGGTAGTCGATTGGAGTATCAACACCGTGCATCGCCATCTTCATGCAGCGCACCGCGCCTTCACCGGATGGAGCAACCATGTCAGCGCCGTCAGACGTTGCGCCGTAGCCCACGATCTCAGCATAGATGTGCGCGCCACGCGCCAGCGCGTGTTCCAGCTCTTCAACCACAACCATACCGCCGCCGCCAGCGATAACAAAACCGTCGCGGTGTGCGTCATAAGTACGGG
Organism: Enterobacter sp. BIDMC93; assembly: GCF_001037805.1. Taxonomy (NCBI): domain Bacteria; kingdom Pseudomonadati; phylum Pseudomonadota; class Gammaproteobacteria; order Enterobacterales; family Enterobacteriaceae; genus Enterobacter; species Enterobacter sp. BIDMC93. The sequence continues at coordinate 1,912,132 of NZ_KQ089962.1, read as the reverse complement.
ACGCTTTGTCTGGCGTTTCGTTGTATTTGGTGGACAGTGCGCCCATTGCGTCAAACTCACAGGCCATTTCCCAGCCCAGCTCTTCGCCGCCGCCAGCAAATACGATGTCCTGTTTGCCCAGCTGGATCTGCTCAACCGCATTACCGATACAGTGTGCGGAGGTCGCACATGCAGAGCTGATGGAGTAGTTCACACCGTGGATTTTGAACGGCGTTGCCAGGCACGCGGAAACCGCTGACCCCATGGCTTTGGTCACAACGTATGGACCGACCGCTTTCAGGCCGCGCGGGCTGCGCATGGCGTCAGCACCGAACACCTGAGCTTTAGAGGAACCGCCGGAGCCTGCAATCAGGCCCACGCGTGGGTTGTTCTGGTAAGCGTCTTCGCTCAGACCAGAATCCTTGATCGCTTCCTGCATGGAAAGATAGGCGTAGATAGAGGCATCGTTCATGAAACGAACCACTTTACGGTCAATTAAACCGGTGGTGTCCAGTTTAACGTTACCCCATACGTGGCTACGCATTCCAGAATCTTTAAACTCTTCAGAGAAAGTGATCCCGGAGCGTCCTTCACGCAGAGATGCCAGGACTTCCTGCTGGTTATTACCGATGCTGGAAACGATGCCCAGGCCAGTAATCACTGCACGTTTCATTCAATACCTCTGTAAGTCGCACTATAAAAAGTTTCGAGTCGCACAATAGCGTACACTTGTACGCCGAACAAGTCCGATCAGCCATTTTCTGTGGAAATTTGCACCGATGGGCTCACATCGCTAAGATCGTGCCACTGCCTGTCGGACGAGTATCTTACGTGAAACAAAACGCCATACAACCTGCCAACCTCGAATTCAACGCTGAGGGTACACCTGTTTCCCGAGATTTTGATGACGTCTACTTTTCTAATGATAACGGACTGGAAGAGACGCGCTATGTCTTCCTCGAAGGAAATCATCTCAGCACCCGCTTCCCTGAGCATCCGCGCAGCCTGTTTGTCGTAGCGGAGAGCGGTTTCGGCACCGGGCTGAATTTTCTGACCCTCTGGCAGGCGTTCGACCAGTTTCGCACTGCACACCCCGAGGCTACCTTACAAAGATTACATTTCATCAGTTTCGAAAAATTTCCGCTTACCGCGCACGATCTGCGGCTTGCCCATCAGCGCTGGCCGGAGCTTACCCACTGGGCGGAACAGCTTCAGGCCCAGTGGCCTCCGGCTATCGGTGGCTGTCATCGTCTGATTCTGGACGACGGACGCGTCACCCTCGACCTGTGGCTGGGCGACATTAACGACCTGACCGATAAGCTTGATGACTCAATGAATCAGAAGGTGGACGCCTGGTTCCTGGATGGTTTTGCGCCCGCCAAAAACCCGGACATGTGGAGCCCGCACCTGTTCAGCGCCATGGCACGTCTGGCGCGCCCGGGCGCGACGCTTGCTACCTTCACCTCGGCGGGATTTGTTCGCCGTGGGTTGCAGGAGGCGGGGTTTACCATGCGGAAAACCAAAGGCTTTGGCCGCAAACGCGACATGCTGGTCGGGGTGATGGAACAGGATCTGGCGATCCCGGCGCAGGCCCCCTGGTTTGCCCGTCGCGCCAGCACCTCGCGTGAGGTCGCCATTTTGGGCGGGGGTATCGCCAGCGCCCTGCTCTCGCTGGCGCTGCTGCACCGTGGCTGGCAGGTGACGCTCTACTGCGCTGACGAGGCGCCGGCGACGGGCGCATCAGGCAACCGTCAGGGCGCGCTTTATCCCTTATTAAGTTCACACGATCCGGCACTGTTCCAGTTCTTCCCGGCGGCGTTTACGTTTGCTCGCCGCCTTTACGATAGCCTGCCGGTTGCGTTCGACCACAACTGGTGCGGCGTGACGCAGCTCGGCTGGGACGAGAAGAGCCAGCAGAAAATCACACAAATGCTGTCGCTGGGTCTGCCGGAGGCCATCGCCCATGCAGTGACGGCACAGCAGGTTGCAGAGACCACTGGCGTCGACACCGGCTGCGGGGGTATTCAGTATCCACTCGGCGGCTGGCTGTGTCCGGCTGAACTGACTTCTGCGGCGATAGCCCTCGGGCAGTCGCGTGGGTTGACAGTGCATTATGCCCATAAGGTTCAATCGCTAAGCCGCACTGCGCACTGGAAACTGCGTTTCGCTGACGGCAAAGAGGTCCAGCATGCCAGCGTTGTGCTGGCCAACGGACATCATATCAGCCAGTTTACCCAGACAGCATCATTGCCGGTTTATCCGGTCGGCGGCCAGGTGAGCCATATTCCTGCCGCCCCCCAACTGAGCAAACTGCGTCAGGTGCTGTGTTACGACGGCTACCTGACGCCGCAAAATCCGTCCAACGGCCATCACTGCATCGGTGCCAGCTACCATCGCGGTGAAACAGATATGCAGTACAGCGAAGCGGATCAGCAGCAAAACCGCCAGCGCCTGCTCGACTGTTTCCCGGATGCGTCGTGGGCAAAAGAGGTGGATGTCAGTGAGGGTCAGGCGCGCTGCGGCGTACGCTGCGCGACCCGCGATCACCTGCCGATGGCGGGAAACGTGCCGGACTATGACGCCACGCTTGAAGTCTATCAGGATCTTGCTGACAACAAAGAAACGGCGGTAAGTGCTCCCGTTCATCCCGAGCTGTTTATGCTGGGTGGCTTAGGCTCGCGGGGATTATGCTCCGCGCCGCTGCTGGCTGAAGCGTTAGCCGCGCAAATGAGCGACGAGCCGGTTCCGCTGGACAGGGTTACGCTCGCGGGGCTGAATCCAAACCGACTGTGGGTGCGGAAATTGCTGAAGGGGAAAATGGTCAAGTAGGGTGCGGTCTGGTGCCCTCACCCCCGCCCTCTCCCTGTGGGAGAGGGCGGTGATACACTTACTTCGCTTTCGCCTGCTGGAACAAATTGTCCCACATGCCCAGCACTAAAGACTGGTCGCGCGGAGAGAGTTCCCCGGCCAGAATGGCTTTTTCCAGGCTGCGAGTGACTTCCGCGTGAACGGCGTCGGCAGAGTGATCGTCCCCGGCTTCCAGCGCGGCTACCGCCAGCGTCAGGTGACCACGCAGATAACCGCTGGCGAACAGCTCATCATCACTGGCGTGTTCCACCATGTCATCAATTAACGCCAGAATGCGTGATTCAAATTCTGCGATCATCTTCTTTCCTCTGTTAAAGATCTTCCGGCCAAGGGAAGCATTCCGCCGTGATCTCCGGCGTGTGGTAATAATTCTGTAAAGCCTCGATCAGGCGTGCCGGACGTGCCGGGATGCCTTTCTCAAGATATTCCATCACCTGCGCATGAACGCGGCGCTGGAAGACGATACGGTCTGGCTCGAAGTCGCCTTCGAGGTTGTCACAACTTACGTTGAACGGGAAACCCGCCGCTACGCAGAACAGCCATTCCAGCGCCTGAGGTTTCACCTCCACATCTTCGAACTGCCCCTGGGTGGTGGCGTCGCGCCCGTCCGGGCAGTACCAGTAACCAAAGTCCACCAGCTCGCGACGCGCTTTCCCGGCGATACACCAGTGCGAAATTTCGTGCAAACCGCTGGCGTAAAAGCCGTGGGCAAAGGTGATGCGGTTATACGGAACCTCGTCATCAGCAGGAAGATAGATCGGTTCGTCGTCGCCTTTAATCAGACGGGTATTAAAATCATCAGCAAAACAGCCATCGAAGATCTCAATCAGCTGTTCGTAGTTATGCGTACTGTTCATTAGTTCATCCCCAACCAGGTGAGGATCTCCTGTCCATGGCTGTCATAAAGAAGTTTGGCGCTCATCACCGCCGAGACGACAACAATCATCGGGCGGATCAGCTTTTGTCCTTTGCTTAATACCAGACGCGAGCCTGCGCGCGCGCCCAAAAACTGCCCTGCCATCATCACAAATCCGGTTGCCCAGATAACCTTGCCGCCAATGATAAACAGCAGCAGACCGCCAACGTTGGAGGTCGCGTTGAGGACTTTGGCGTGGGCGGTGGATTTGGCGAGGTTGAACCCGGCCAGCGTCACGAATGCAAGCGCGTAAAACGAGCCTGCCCCCGGGCCAAAGAAGCCATCGTAAAAACCGACGCAGCCACCGGCAATCAGCGCAAACGGCAGGCCGTGAAGACGACGCTGTCGATCTTCTTCCCCGAGCTTTGGCATCAGCAGGAAATAGAGGCCGATACAGATAACCAGCAGCGGCAGGATCTGGCGCAGAATGTCGGAATGTACGTGCTGGACCAGCAGCGCACCCGCCGTTGAGCCAATAAACGTCATCAGGATATTGAGCTTCTGATCGGCGAGATTCACCACTTTGCGCCGGATGAAATAGAGCGACGAGGAGAGCGAACCGCCGCATGCCTGGAGTTTGTTGGTGGCAAGCGCCTGGGCAGGGCTCATGCCTGCCGCCAGCAGCGCCGGAACGGTGAGCAACCCGCCGCCGCCCGCCAGGGCATCGATAAATCCGGCTAACATCGCAACAAAAAAGAGCACCGCCAGCAGCAGCGGTGACACCATGAACAGATCGACGAAATTATCCATTAAAGTACATGCTCATCCAGTAGCGCCTGGCAGGAAGGCGGCAACGGAGGCGGTGTCTTCTTCTCAGGCTTAGAGGTTCCAGGCTTGGCTGGTTCAAACCAGCTTTGCAGTTCGTAACCACAACCATCGCCAGGCGGTGGCAGCGGCTGATCTTCACATTCCAGGCTGTTCGCCGGACAGCGCAGGCGAACATGCATATGCGCCCGGTGCTGGAACCACGGGCGCACTTTACGCAACCAGTCGCGATCCGTTCCCGCATCCAGGCAAAGCTGCTGCTTAATGGCCGGATTAACAAAGATCCGCGTGACGTCGTTATCCTCTGCCGCCAGCTTAATCATGCTGGAAATTTCCGGCGACCATCGCGAGGCGACGACCCGTTTACCGTCGGCCGAGACCAGATCCAGCGCCTGCGGTTTCAGCAGCTGCGCTGAACTCCAGCGCGTTTTCGGCAATTGCAGGAAGATATCCACATCCAGTCCGGTCTGGTGGCTGGCGTGACCGCCGTTGAAGCGACCACCGGCAGGCATCCCCATATCGCCAATCAGCACCGTCCCCAGCCCCAGGTTATGCACCTGGTTGCCAAGACGCTGAATAAACAGCAGTAGGTCAGGATGGCCGAAATAACGGCGCTGGTCGGTGCGCATCACCTGATAGGTATCCGATTGCAGCGGAAGTTCCTGCGCGCCGACGATACACCCGTTGGAGAAAGCGCCAATGGACTGCGCGCTCCCCGCTACCGGGTGGGTGATTTTCTGCCACGGCGTAGCGGCCAGGCTTGCTCCACTGGCCAGCAGCGCCAGCAGAGCGATTGCGGTTTTTTTCATAGTTACCAGCGTGGAATGGTGGTCGTCACATCCGCATTCTGCGCGCGCTGGCGCAGGAAGTGATCCATCAGCACGATCGCCAGCATCGCTTCTGCGATCGGCACCGCGCGGATCCCCACGCACGGATCGTGACGCCCTTTGGTGATCATCTCAACTTCATCGCCAGCGCGGTTAATCGTGTGGCCCGGGACGGTAATGCTGGATGTTGGTTTCAGCGCGATATTGGCAATAATTTGCTGCCCGCTGCTGATGCCGCCCAGAATGCCGCCCGCATGGTTGTTCTGGAAACCCGCCTTCGTAATTTCGTCGCGGTTCTGGCTGCCGCGAAGCTTGACCACGTCAAAACCGTCGCCGATTTCGACGCCTTTCACCGCGTTGATGCTCATCAGCGCGTGGGCGATGTCGGCGTCAAGGCGGTCAAATACCGGCTCGCCCCAGCCAGCCGGCACGCCGTCGGCCACCACGGTGACTTTCGCACCAATGGAGTCGCCCTCTTTTTTCAGGCCACGCATCAGCTCATCCAGAGCGTCCAGCTTGTCGGCATCGGCGCAGAAGAACGGGTTGAGCTCTACCTGATCCCAGTCTTTGATTGCCAGCGGAATGTCGCCCATCTGGGACAGACAGCCGCGGATAACGATGCCGAATTTCTGCTGGAGATATTTTTTGGCAATTGCCCCTGCCGCCACGCGCATCGCGGTTTCACGCGCTGAAGAACGTCCGCCGCCGCGATAGTCGCGAAAGCCATATTTTTGTTCGTAGGTATAGTCGGCGTGACCAGGACGGAAAACGTCCTTAATCGCGCCGTAGTCCTGAGAACGCTGATCGGTGTTTTCAATCAGCAGACCAATGCTGGTCCCTGTGGTACGGCCTTCAAATACGCCGGAGAGAATTTTGACCTGGTCCGGCTCGCGACGCTGCGTGGTGTAGCGAGAGGTACCCGGACGACGACGGTCAAGGTCATGCTGTAAATCGGCTTCGGTCAGTTCGATGCCTGGCGGGACGCCATCAACGATACAACCCAGTGCCAGACCGTGCGACTCGCCAAAGGTGGTCACCCGGAATACCTGTCCAATACTGTTTCCTGCCATCACGGCTCCGATGTTGTTGTTTGTGTTTGAGCGTTGTGAAACGGGCCGAAGCCCGCTGGATTAATCTTTGTAAATGCTGAAGTATTCGCGTGCATCAAGCAGTTGCGCCTTGGTCAGCATAAAGACGCCGTCACCGCCGTTGTCGAACTCAAGCCAGGTGAACGGCACATCCGGGTACTGCTCTATCAGATGTACCATGCTGTTGCCTACTTCACAAATCAGAACGCCGTCGTCGGTCAGATAATCCGGCGCGCAGGCCAGGATGCGGCGGGTCAGCTTCAGCCCGTCAGAGCCTGACGCCAGGCCCAGCTCCGGCTCGTGACGGTACTCGTTCGGCAGGTCGGACATATCTTCTGCATCCACGTACGGCGGATTGGTGACGATCAGGTCGTATTGCAGCGTCGGCAGGTCGCGGAACAGGTCAGAGCGGATAGGCGTGACGTGATGAATCAGCCCGTGCTCTTCAATGTTGTGTTCGGTGACGGCCAGCGCGTCGGTGGAGATATCGACGGCGTCCACTTCCGCTTCCGGGAAGGCGTACGCGCAGGCAATGGCGATGCAGCCGCTGCCGGTGCACATATCAAGAATGTGCTGCGGCTGATGGTTAATCAGGCCGTCAAAATGGTTGTTGATCAGCTCGCCAATCGGCGAACGCGGCACCAGCACGCGCTCATCAACGTAGAATTCGTGGCCGCAGAACCAGGCTTTGTTGGTCAGGTAAGCCACCGGAATGCGCTCGTTTACGCGACGGATCACGCGCTCAACGATGCGGTGTTTTTCACTGGAGGTCAGGCGCGCGGTGCGCATGTCTTCCGGAATATCCAGCGGCAGGTAGAGAGACGGCAGCACCAGCTGCACGGCCTCATCCCACGGATTGTCGGTACCGTGTCCGTACCAGATATTGGCGGCGCTGAAGCGGCTAACCGACCAGCGCAACATGTCCTGTATGGTATGCAGCTCGTTTACTGCTTCATCGACAAAAATTTTATCCACTCTTTCCTCCAGGGCATGCTCGCATAATTTTCGGCGGCTAGTTTGCCATGAAGACGGCGATAAATCAGCAATGACGCGTACCGCTTGAGGTTAAAAAATGCGTTTAGTCGGGTACACTATCGGAAATACGAGATGAGAATGACGAATGAAAAAGAAAACATCGCTCAGCGAGGAGGATCAGGCTCTATTCCGCCAGCTGATGACCGGGACGCGTCAAATCACGCACGACACCATTGTCCATCGCCCGCAGCGTAAAAAAGTCAGCGAGGTACCGGTCAAACGGTTGCTCCAGGAGCAGGCCGATAACAGCCACTATTTTTCAGATGAGTTTCAGCCGCTGCTAAATACGCAGGGTGCGGTGAAATACGTGCGCGAAGACGTCAGCCATTTTGAACTGAAAAAATTACGCCGGGGAGATTACTCGCCGGAGCTGTTCCTCGATCTGCATGGGTTGACCCAGATGCAGGCGAAACAGGAGCTGGGGGCGTTGATCGCGGCATGTCGTCGCGAGCATGTTTTTTGCGCCTGCGTGATGCACGGCCACGGCAAACATATTCTTAAGCAACAGACACCGCTGTGGCTGGCTCAGCATCCACACGTGATGGCTTTTCATCAGGCGCCAAAAGAGTACGGCGGAGATGCCGCATTGCTGGTATTGATTGAGGTGGAGGAGTGGCAGCCGCCAGAATTGCCCTGACAGGATGGCGGGAGGCACGCTGCACCCCGCCATATCGCACGTCACGTCAGATGGCTTTTGCCATCTTCAGGTTGCACGGACTCATTTGCCAGTTAAAGACCCCTTTGCCGGTTTCGTCGAGGGTGACGTTGGCAATGGCGGACGTTGTGAACATCGGTGGCGTTTCGCCCGGGCACAGCTCAGATACCAGATAGCCGACCAGCGGCAGGTGGGAAATGACCAGTGCGGAAGCGACACCTTCATTGCACAGCGCCTGAAGGTAAGCACTGACAAGGCCAACATCGCCACACGGCGTGAGTTCAGGGAGAACATCCACACTGGATGGCAGGTTCATACACTCCCCTACCACATCCAGCGTCTGTTCTGCCCGCAGGAACGGACTCACCAGAACGCGTTCAATGTCCACTTTTTGACCTTTAAGCCATGTCGCCATCTGACGGGATTCGTCGCAGCCACAGACGGTTAAAGGACGTACTGAGTCACTGGCGGCATCGAGTGCCGCGTCGCCGTGACGCATGATAAAAACTTGCATATTGCACCGCTTTTGTTAACCAGAATCACCGGCGTTAACTACCCGCGATTAATGCTCTGAGGTAGAAAACCCGATGGCCGGGCATTGTGCCTGATCCATTCGGTGAATGAAACGCTGTTTTTTACCTCAATGGCGTAAGTATAGTCAATCTCTGTTTACAATTTCGCCAGAACAGGTTCCATCACCTCAGGATTTACCCTTCTTTGACTTCAGTTTACGCAATCAGTTTCCCTTGCGGGCCAGAATGTCTGACCCCGTTCCGCCATCTGCAATAATTCGTCACAAGGTGTAAACCGTGGACCGTATTGCGAGGCCAGACGTTGCAGGATCGCAACCACTTCACCCGCCCCGAGGGTATCCATATACCGGAACGGGCCGCCAAGGAATGGCGGAAAACCGATACCAAACACGGCGCCGATGTCGCCGTCGCGCGCGCTTTTGATCACCTGCTCACCAAAGCAGCGCGCCGCTTCATTGAGCATCATCATCACGCAGCGCTCAGCACACTGAACCGCCGACAGTTTTCCCTGACCCGTGACAGGAATAAGCGCATAAACCGAAGGGTCGACCTGTTTCTTGCTTTTACGCCCTTTCACGGCGTAAAGATAGAAACCGCGTTCATTTTTTCTGCCTTTGCGATCGTCCTTCAAAATTGCAGAAACAAAGTTTGCAGGCGGCGCAAAACGATCGCCATAAGCCGCTTCCAGCACAGGGATAATTTTAGTCCCCGTATCAATTCCTACCTCATCCAAAAGTTGGATTGGGCCGACGGGGAAGCCAAACTTCACCAGGGCGTCATCGACGTGCTCAATTTTCTCCCCTTCCGTCAGCAACCGCATCGCTTCGTTAATGTACGGCGCCAGAATGCGGTTGACGTAGAAGCCGGCTTTGTCCGCGATCACAATCGGGGTTTTGCCCTGTTTTTTCGCCAGCTTCACCACGGTGGCAATAGTTTGCGGGCTGGTTGTGGCATGTGGAATAACCTCCACCAGCGGCATTTTTTCGACAGGGCTGAAATAGTGCAGCCCTATCACCTGCTCCGGGCGCACGGCTTTCGCCGCGATGTCGCCGATCGGCAAAGACGAGGTGTTTGACGCGAAAATAGTGTGCGGCGCGCAATGCTGTTCAACGTCCGCCACCATCTGCTGCTTAAGGGCGAGATCTTCGAACACGGCTTCAATCACCAGATCGCGGTGTGCAAACCCACTGTAGTCGGTGGCGCCAGTGATCATCGCGAGGGTTTTATCACGCTCACTGGCCTTGATATGGCGGCGCTTCACTTTGCGATCAAGGTTCTGCCAGCTGTACTGCAACGCGTGGTTGATACCCTTTGGGTTGATATCTTTGATACGTACGGGCAATTTGCCTTTGCTGGCGGTGACAAATGCGATGCCGCCGCCCATCAGCCCACCACCCAGAACGCCAACGGCGCGCAGCGGAGCCGGTTCAGCTTCACTGCCCGGATCTTTTTTAACCTCCGTGCTGGCAAAGAAAATGCCGCGCAGCGCCTGCGATTGCGGCGTCATCGCCAGCTCGCCAAAGGCTTTCGCTTCCGCAGCATAACCGCTGCTGCTGCCCTGCGATAAACCGGTTTCAATCACCTTCAGAATGCGCGTCGCTGCCGGATAGTTCCCTTTGGTTTTTTGCTCGGTTTTTTTACCCACCATATTGAACAGCAGCGTACGCCCCAGCGGCCCGGCGAGGATACGCTCGCGCACCGGCAGAGGGCGTTTCGCCTGACGACCTTTCAGCGCCCGCTCAACGGCGGCCTCAAGCAAGATGGCGTGCGGAACGACCTCATCAACCAGACCCGCCTTTAACGCCTGACGGGCGCGCAGCTGTTTACCGGTTAAAATCATCTCCAGCGCCGTACTGACGCCCACCAGACGCGGCAGGCGCTGCGTGCCACCTGAACCGGGCAGCAATCCAAGCTGTACCTCCGGCAGTCCGAGTACGGTTTTCGCATCGTCGGTACAAATGCGGCTGTGACAGGCCAGCGCCAGCTCAAGCCCACCGCCCAGGCAGGCCCCGTGGATCGCAGCGACAACGGGTATCGACAGCGCATGGATCTCCGCCATTACCTGCTGCCCCTGACGCGCCAGGTCTTCTGCTTCCTGAGCGCTTTTCGCCCGGGCAATCATGTTGATATCGGCCCCGGCAATAAAGTTATCCGGCTTTGCCGAGATAAATACCAGGCCACGTATCGCTTTGTTTTCGCGGATCTGTCTGAGCATCGCACGCACCTGAACGCCGAACTCGGCCTTCAGGGTGTTCATCTTTTCGTCGGGTACATCAATGGTGATAACAGCCACGTTATCAAGGCGAACAGCCAGATTAAATGCAGATGTCGTTTCCATTATTCAGCCTCCAGAACCATTGCTGCACCCAGGCCACCCGCCGCACAGGCGGTAACGAGACCAAAACCGCCGCCGCGGCGACGCAGCTCGTGCAAAGTCTGAGTTATCATTCTCGCGCCGGTCGCCGCAAATGGATGGCCGTAGGCGATGGATCCGCCAAGCACGTTAAACTTACTCTGATCCACTTCGCCGGTCGCGTGGGCGCGGCCCAGTACATCGCGCGCGAAGCGCTCGCTTGCCAGCAGCTGAATGTTTGCCAGGGTTTGTGCGGCAAAGGCTTCGTGCATATCGATCAGGGTTAAGTCAGCCAGCGTCAACCCCGCACGCTCCAGCGCCAGCGGCGTGGACCAGGCCGGACCGAGCAGCATGTCCTGCCAGACATCAATGGCGGTAAAGGCGTAGCTACGCAAATAGCCCAGCGGTGTTATGCCAAGCTCTTTCGCCCGGGATTCCGTCATCAGGATCACGGCGGCGGCACCGTCCGTCAGTGGCGTACTGTTGGCCGCCGTAACGGTGCCATGTTTACGATCAAACGCCGGGCGCAGTTTTGCGTAATCCTCCAGCGTCGAGGTGCCACGGATATTGTTATCTTCCACCAGCGGTTCGCGGAAAGGCGGGATGTAAGCCGTCATCACCTCGTCGGCAAGTTTGCCTTCCGACCACGCCTTCGCAGCGAGCTGATGCGAGCGATGCGCCAGTGCATCCTGCTGTTCGCGGGTAATACCGTAGGTTTTTGCCATCTGCTCGGCAGTGTCGCCCATACGCAGGCCGGTGGAGTATTCAGCAACGGCAGGTGGCACGGGCATGAGGTCGCGCAGACGTAAACGCGAGAAGAGTTTGAGCTTCGCACCGGTGGTCCGGGCTTTGTTGGCATCCACGAGGATGCGGGCCAGCTGTTTGCTAACACCGATGGGCAGCACGGATGAGGAATCCGCGCCGCCGGCGATCCCCGCGCGAATGGTCCCCGCCATCAGGCTTTCCGCCACGTTCGCCACCGCCTGGAAACTGGTGGCGCAGGCGCGGCTGACGCTGTATGCGTCGGTGTGAACATTCATGCCGGTGCCCAGCACGATTTCACGTGCGATATTGGGCGCTTCCGGCATTTGCACCACCTGGCCGAAAACCAGTTGCTCAATAACCTCTGGCGGGATCTCGCTGCGAGCCAGCATCTCCCCCACCACCATTTTTCCCAGATCGACAGCCGGTATACCGTGAAACGCGGTTGCCTGACGCGCAAACGGCGTACGTAACCCGCTGACAATGGCAATGCGGTCACCGTGTCGGGTGATAAGCGGTAATGCCTGACTCATAACACTCCCCTGTAAAAAAATTTTGCGCACACATTAAGTGGTCTGACCTGATAATAGTCTTAACTATTTTTTTACATTGAGCCAATCGGGGAAGCGAAAAATTGCGAGCTAAGGCACAGAGAAGAAAAAGAAAATGCCCCTGCATGGCAGAGGCATTTGTGAGATTTGTTGCCGGGTTGCGGCGTTGCCTTACCCGGCCTACACGATCATAGGCCCGTGCAAAAAGTATTAACGCAGGCCCAGCTGGAAGATCAGCGTTTCTGCTTCGCAGGCGAACACAAAGTCGATATCCAGCCTCACGCCGCCTTCCACTTCCGTGAAGGTGGATTTGATTTCACACGGATCGGATTCGACTTCACGCGCGCGCTGGCTCAGCGCGGCCAGCGTCTCTTCCGCTTCAGCGCGGTTAGGGAATACGCGGCTGTAAGAGGCGGTGCAATCGGTGTTGTCCATAATGGTGCCAACATCCATACAGCAGCAAACCGGGGTTTCATCAGCACTGCATTTACTCATAGCTCAATTTCCTCTGTATTCGCGCAGGGCGCGAGATAAACACGATGCGTCTATTTTACGCCCCCGGACGAGCCCCCTCCAGCCGTTAATGGCGCAAAATCGGATAAGTGAGCAATATCACACTAAAAAATGATCTAAAACAAAATTCCCCTTTTCAGAGGAATCGCACTGGTCACAATTTTGCCAACCAGATCTCGTTTCAAGAAACATATCTGAAAATATTAATAAACAAACTTGCAACATCCCAGCTGGTCAGACCTATACTCTCGCCACTGGTCTGATTTGTAAGTCATACCTCAGACCCTACACTTCGCGCTCCTGTTACGGTATGTAACAATTATTGAATAAAAATAACTCAATGAGGTTATGGTCATGAGCCAGAAAACCCTGTTCAAACAAACTGCTTTAGCAGTTGCAGTGGCAATCGTCTCAACGTCCGCCTGGTCAGCGGGCTTCCAGTTAAACGAATTTTCTTCCTCTGGCCTTGGCCGTGCGTATTCCGGGGAAGGTGCGATTGCCGATGACGCAGGCAACGCGAGTCGTAACCCGGCACTGATCATGATGTTTGATCGCCCTACCTTCTCTGCCGGTGCGGTTTACATCGATCCTGATGTCAATATTTCTGGCAAATCTCAGTTCACCGGCGCAGATCTGAAGGCGGATAACATTGCGCCGACCGCGTGGGTGCCTAACCTGCATTTTGTTGCGCCAATCAATGAACAGTTTGGTTGGGGTGCCTCTGTCACCTCTAACTATGGCCTGGCAACGGAGTTCAATAACAACTATCCGGCCGGGGAATACGGCGGTAAAACCGACCTGACGACCCTGAACCTCAACCTGAGCGGCGCATATCGTCTGAACGATAACTGGAGCTTTGGTCTGGGCTTTGATGCTGTCTACGCCGATGCAAAAATCGAGCGTTACTCCGGGGAGCAAACTGCTGCACTGCCGAAAAACAGCAATAAAATTGCCAGCCTGAAAGGTGATGAATGGGGTTACGGCTGGAACGCCGGTATCCTGTATGAACTGGATAAAAACAACCGCTGGGGTCTGACCTATCGCTCAGAAGTGAAAATTGATTTCGATGGCGATTACAAAAGCGGCATCCTGAGCCCAGTCAACGGTATGGTCCCAGGCGCGGGCACCACCATTCCATGGGGTACCTCGAATCAAACCGTACCGGGTTCACTGTCGCTGCATCTGCCAGAAATGTGGGAAGTGTCAGGTTATAACCGCGTTGCGCCGCAGTGGGCAATTCACTACAGCCTCGCGTATACCAGCTGGAGCCAGTTCGAGGAGCTTAAAGCCACCGGCAGCAACGGCCAGACGCTGTTCTATAAAGACGAAAGCTTCCACGATGCTTACCGTATCGCGCTTGGTACGACCTATTATATGGATGATAACTGGACGTTCCGTACCGGCGTGGCATTTGATGACAGCCCGGTACCGGCCGATAAACGTTCTATCTCCATTCCGGATCAGGACCGTTTCTGGGTGAGTGCGGGGGCAACCTACGCGTTCAACGAGAATGCCTCTATCGACGCGGGCGTGTCGTACATGCATGGCCAGAAGGTGACCTTCCAGGAAGGCCCGTACGAGTTTACCTCTGAAGGTAAAGCCTGGCTGTTTGGTACCAACTTCAACTACGCGTTCTAATCCCAACACGATTAAAAAAGGTGAGCATTGCTCACCTTTTTTATTTATTCCGAATCGATATCTTTTAATTCGTTCTCGATGGCTTTCGCGTTCGGATTATCTTCCGGCTTCAGCTTACCGCCGTTGGCAATAAAGTCATGGTTCTGGAAGTAGGCCTCGCGGACCATGATGTACGGATCGGAAGACTGACGCAGCAGACCATCAGAATCCAGCAGTTGCGCACGCGTTTCAATTCCTTCCACGGTCCATTTACCAATCGACAGCGGCCAGGTGAGCCATGACAGTACAGGATACAGCGTATCCACCATGTCGCCGCCATCATCACGCACGGTAAAGCTGCCGTAGAATGGCAGGTGCACATACGGACCATAACCTACGCCATAATGACCCAGCGTGCTGCCGAAACGGTGCGGCTGTTCACGCTGTAATTTCGGGTTCGCCATGCCTGCGACATCAATTAAGCCGCCCATACCCAGCAGGGAGTTCAGGAAGAAGCGGGTGAAATGCACCATCCCCTGATACGGGTCGCCCTGAAGGAAGTAGTTGACCATAACCGCTGGCTCTTCCAGGTTACTGGTAAAGTTGCTCAGCCCGTTACGCGCCGGCTGCGGAACATAGTCACGCCATGCCACGGCAACCGGGCGAACCAGATATGGATCCAGCACATTATAGTTAAAGCTGTACATTGAACGGTTAAATCCTTCGAGAGGATCGGAGCGTCCCGTTTGCTCGCCAGAGCTGGCGCAGCCCACAAGCATTGTTACGCCCAGCGCAAGCGCCGACAGCCGAAGCTTCATAAATTTCTCCCTGTTCAATATGGCTATCGTTGAATGCCATCTGTGACGGAGCCTGAGATGCTCCGCCTGAAACGTGCAAGTGATTGTAACAGCACGCTTACCGATGTCTACGAGGACAATGACGACCCGCTCGCGTCATCACGCTAATTTCAGCATAGCCTGTCTTTCGGAATTCGTTTCGCTGGCAATTTTATATTGGCTTTGAAAGAGATGTCTCACCTTTATTGCCATTTTCAGCAATTTAAGAGCATCCCCACGGGGAAAGCGCTAAAAGCCGCTACGCTTAAATGAGCAATTACCCCGAAGGAGCTGTTATGAAAGACATTAGCGAAGAGAAAATTGGTGAAAGCAAAGAGGAACATGAGATTGAAAGCGAGGAGAAAGAACGGGGAGAAGAGATAGAAGTCGATGAAGATCGCCTGCCGTCGCGCGCCATGGCTATTCATGAGCATATTCGCCAGGACGGGGAAAAAGAGATGGAGCGCGACGCGATGGCCCTGCTGTGGTCAGCTATTGCAGCCGGTCTGTCGATGGGTGCCTCTCTGCTCGCCAAAGGGATATTTCACGTTCAGCTGGAAGGCGTACCGGGCGGGTTTTTGCTGGAAAATTTAGGCTACACGTTCGGCTTTATTATCGTCATTATGGCGCGACAGCAGCTTTTTACGGAGAATACCGTCACTGCCGTACTGCCCGTCATGCAAAATCCGACCCTCAGTAATTTCGGTTTACTGATGCGCCTGTGGAGCGTCGTGCTGCTGGGGAACCTGATCGGTACGGGCATAGCCGCCTGGGCATTCGAGTATATGCCAATATTTGATGAACCGACCCGCGACGCATTTGTGAAAATTGGCATGGATGTGATGAAAAACACGCCGGTTGAAATGTTCTCTAATGCCATAATTTCCGGCTGGATCATCGCCACTATGGTCTGGATGTTCCCGTCAGCGGGTAGCGCGAAAATCGTGGTGATTATCCTGATGACCTGGCTTATCGCACTCGCCGATACCACGCACATTGTTGTCGGAACCGTGGAGATCCTTTATCTGGTATTTAACGGCACACTCCACTGGAGCGACTTTTTCTGGCCGTTCGCCCTGCCAACCCTCGCAGGCAACATTTGTGGCGGGACCTTTATCTTTGCGCTGCTGAGCCATGCGCAAATCCGTAACGACATGTCCAACAAGCGTAAGGCCGAGCTTAAGGCTCAGGAAAAAAAGGATAAAACTGCCGAAAAATCGGCGTGAACGGTGACTCTTTGACCAGTCAGGCGGCAATGCGCTTAACGAAAAGTGTAAATAACGCTATACTCTTGCCGCTTCGTCCCCTTAGTTAAATGGATATAACGAGCCCCTCCTAAGGGCTAGTTGCAGGTTCGATTCCTGCAGGGGACACTTCTGTCTTTCCTTACGCCCCCTTCCAAAGCTCCACGCAGTTTCGGCCACGCCGTTTCGCGCCGTATAAGGCTTCATCCGCCGCCTGAATCAATCGCTCGTAATCGGGATGCCCGTTGAACATCGCAACGCCTATCGAGAGGGAGAGCGGGATAATATCGCCGGTTGGGGAGTTAACCTTGATTTTTTCCACCCGCCTACGGATACGCTCGGCAATTCGCAGCGCGTCCACCTCTGAGATTTCCGTTAGCACAATCAGAAATTCATCGCCGCCGTAGCGAAAAACGTAATCACAGGTTCGCACGTTGTCGTAGAACGCGCCGGAGACTTTTCGCAGGATCTCGTCCCCGGTATTGTGCCCCCAGGTATCGTTGATTTGTTTAAATTTGTCGACGTCAATCAGCAGCGTCGAGAGCTTTGTTCCCGCCCGGGTGGCGTGCAGGATTTCGCGTTTGAAGATGGTTGGCAGGAAACGGCGATTCAACAGGCGGGTCAGGACATCAACCCCCACCTCGTGTCGCGACACTTCGTCAAACAGTTCGCGCAAAAGCGTGATGATTTGCGAGAGGGTATTACGCATTCGCTGCAAGAATTTATCCCGCTGCGCTTTATCACTCAGACCCTGCCCTGCAAGACGGACCTCGTTAAAAAGGTCATCGAATTCCTGAATCAGACGAGAGATATGACCGGCCTCAGCGATCCCGCTGAAGTAGTGCCGACCTTTATGGCTAAACCACAGTCCAAATTCAGACTGCCCCAGCGGCAGACTGTTGCCGATACTGGAATTAAGCGTGATCTTATACAGAAGCACCATTTCCCATGACAGCAGCGCCGCGGTCTGTCTCTCCTTCTCCTCTTCTGCGTTCTCCATTAAGGAAAAGATGCGATAATTTTCGTCCTCTTTCGCCGCATTGTTCTCGCTAAATACATAGGCCCGCGACATCACTTCCATGGCCAGATCGATACTGTTTATCGCGTAGTGATAAATATGCAGCTTCACCTCAGGCGAATGGGCGCTGGTAGTAATGACAGGTAACAGCAGCTTTTTCAGAACACGGAAGCCCATTTCAACTAAATCAACCGAAATACCAATACGGGCATGAACATCCGCAGCGCGCTGCTGCGCCCGCATCTGCTCTTCAACCTGCTCCACACGGCATGAGAGCACATCAATAAGCCAGCGACGAAGCGCCTCCTGAAGCTGCCTCTCCACCTGTTCGGTTGTCAGGAATTCAGCTGCCGATGGATCTGCCAGCACAACACGATAGAATTCAGCGACCAGGGGAGTTGCGTTGTCTCTGGCAAGCTCAGTCGCAAGCCGATGCACATCGGGATCGGTTTCATTAATCAGCTTCACCCACTCTTCTTTCACCGTTTGCAGGTAGGTTTCCATGGTCTGCACCTTCAGGAGACATGCGGGAACGCAGATTAAACAATAGCAAAATCAAACCACTCCGCAATTGCCGCTTTTTTAAACAAAAACGAGTGATGGCTCATAATGTATAACGGTGCTACATTATGCCGCCCACCCAAGTCAGCAATGGCCAGGCAACGTCGTAAAGAACGGTAAAGCCTGCAACCATGACCTCGTCCTACGGTCTCAATGGCACGTGGTATCGCGAAGTCTGCGCTACCTTCACAGGCTTCACATAGGTTCCACTATTTTGTCTCAATCCAAATTTCAGCGGGCGTTTCTGCACCCGCGCTACTGGTTTACATGGTTCGGCCTTGGCGTGCTTTGGCTGCTGGTTCAACTTCCTTATCCCGTGATCCGTTTCCTGGGTTCTAAGCTCGGTAGCGCATCGCGTCACTTCCTTAAGCGTCGTGAGTCCATTGCCCGAAAAAATCTCGAACTTTGCTTTCCGCATTACAATGCCCAGCAGCGCGAAACGCTGATTGCGGAAAACTTTAAATCTATCGGTATGGCGCTGCTTGAAACCGGTATGGCCTGGTTCTGGCCAGACGAGCGTGTCCGTAAATGGTTTGACGTGGAAGGCCTGGATAACCTGAAACGTGCCCAGATGCAAAACCGCGGCGTGATGGTTGTGGGTGTGCATTTTATGTCGCTTGAGCTGGGCGGCCGCGTTATGGGTCTTTGTCAGCCGATGATGGCAACCTATCGCCCGCATAACAGCGCGCTGATGGAATGGGTACAAACGCGGGGCCGCATGCGTTCAAATAAGGCGATGATCAGCCGTAACAATCTGCGCGGTATGGTTGGCGCCCTGAAAAAAGGGGAAGCCGTCTGGTTTGCCCCGGACCAGGACTACGGTCCTAAAGGCAGCAGCTTTGCCCCTTTCTTTGCGGTTAAAGATGTCGCTACGACGAACGGTACCTTTGTGATTTCACGTCTCTCAGGCGCCGCGATGTTGACGGTGACCATGGTCAGAAAAGCGGATAAGTCAGGCTATCGTCTGCATATCTCCCCAGAGATGGCGAACTATCCAGAAGATGAGAGTGAAGCCGCGACCTTTATCAATAAGGTGATTGAGTTTGAGATTATGCGTGCGCCTGAGCAGTATCTGTGGATGCACCGCCGCTTTAAAACCCGCCCCCTGGGCGAAGCCTCGCTCTATATCTGACCCCTGTCGAAGGTTAGTTTCGCTAAGAAACTAGCCTTTTCAAACACCTGTAATCGCAGTGCGTAACGGCTTTTTCGACCGTCGCTCAACAGGCATTTATTGCGTACCGAAATCAAACTGTCGCCGTTCCACGACACTCGTAAGTGTCGGAAATTATTTAAAAAAATGCCTCTTGTCACTCCTGAAATTTAGGCGTACATTAGCGCCGTCTGGCGACAGGAAAGCACAGAATTCAGAGCTGAAGTTAGCGACGTCACGGGATAATTCCGATTTCCCCTTTCGCATGATTTCAACTCTCTATACTCAGTTGGACTCTGTTTTTTTAATGCGTACCGGAAGATACGCGGAGCGATGAAACGTGAAATATTTCTTTATGGGCATTTCGGTTATTGTTTTAGTTTGGGCCGGAACGTTTGCTCTGATGATCTAGTTAAGAAAATGCAGTCAAAAAAACAGGCGCCGTTGGCGCCTGTTTTTTTTGGTGTCCGTTACGACTCGGGTTGTTCCGCAACGCTCTTCGCTGCAAGCAGGCCATCCGCGCGGAACATGCTTTTAATGCCCCGCACTGCCTGACGGATACGGTCGCTGTTTTCAATCAGCGCGAAACGCACGTGCGTGTCACCGTAGTCACCAAAGCCAATGCCTGGAGAGACGCAAACCTTCGCGTCCTGAAGCAGTTTTTTGGCAAATTCCAGAGAACCCATCGCCGCATACGGCTCAGGGATTTTCGCCCAGACGTACATAGAGGCTTTAGGCATTTCCACCATCCAGCCTGCTTCATGAAGCCCTTTTACCAGCACATCACGACGGCGTTTGTACTGAGCGGCAATATCGAGCACGCAATGCTGATCCCCTTCCAGCGCCGCGATGGCCGCGACCTGTAACGGCGTGAAGGTGCCATAGTCATGGTAGCTTTTAATACGCGCCAGGGCGCTCACCAGCGTTTTGTTTCCCACCATAAAACCAATTCGCCAGCCCGCCATGTTGTAGCTTTTCGACAGGGTGAAAAACTCAACCGCCACATCGCGGGCACCCGGTACCTGCATAATTGACGGCGCTTTCCAGCCATCATAAACGATATCGGCGTAGGCAAGATCGTGTACCACCAGCACGTCGTAACGCTTAGCCAGCGCGACCACTTTCTCGAAGAATTCGAGTTCAACGCATTGTGCTGTTGGGTTTGACGGGAAACCGAGGATCATCATTTTCGGCTTCGGATAGCTTTCACGAATCGCCCGTTCCAGCTCGTTAAAGAAGTCGACGCCTTCCACCAGCGGGACAGAACGCACCTGCGCGCCGGCAATCACCGCCCCATAGATGTGAATGGGGTAGCTCGGATTCGGCACCAGTACGGTATCGCCGTGATCCAGCGTCGCCAGCATCAGGTGGGCCAGCCCCTCTTTGGAGCCAATGGTCACAATCGCTTCACTTTCAGGATCGATATCGACCTGATAACGATCCTGATACCAGCGGGAGATCGCCCGACGTAAGCGTGGAATGCCGCGTGAGGTGGAATACCCATGGGTATCAGGACGCTGCGCAACCGTGCAGAGTTTCTCAACGATATGCGGCGGCGTTGGGCCGTCAGGGTTACCCATACTGAAATCGATAATGTCTTCGCCGCGCCGACGCGCAGCCATTTTCAGTTCAGCAGTGATATTGAAAACATAAGGGGGGAGACGATCGATACGCGTAAAACGGCGTTCAGGACTGAATTCAGCCATAGATTCCTCAGAGTCACGTTAGCGCCCGGACCGTCCGAGCGACGCTGCCACCCGTGTGGCGTGCTTAGAAAATAACCTGAAGAAAAAGACGCTGTCGAGAGGATAACGGCAAAACAATATTTTGCGCTAAAACGGGAATGCGATTGCAGTGAAAAGCGGAACTCTTATCGTGAACAGGCAGTTTTAAGCGCTACGATTTAACACAATATTTTCAGTATCGTTACCTGACGTTTCTCCCCAAACGGAAAAGCACCGGCTTTCAGTCAAAAGCCAGCAATCCCCTTTGAGAATTATGGTTTTTCCCCATTTGATAAATCTGATGGATAGCTGGTCATCAGGCCCTATGTTTTCTATCATAGATTTTTCCCGTTTTCCCAGGCCTGACCGTGCACGAAATCTTCAATATGCTCCTGGCGGTGTTCGACCGCGCGGCATTAATGCTGATCTGTCTCTTTTTCCTTATCCGCATCCGCTTGTTCCGCGAACTGTTGCATAAATCTGCCCATTCGCCAAAAGAGCTGCTGGCCGTCACGTTTATCTTTTCGATGTTTGCCCTGTTCAGCACCTGGTCCGGGGTGCCGGTAGAAGGCTCGCTGGTGAACGTGCGCATCATCGCCGTCATGTCGGGCGGGATCCTCTTTGGTCCCTGGGTTGGGATTATCACAGGCATCATCGCCGGCACCCATCGATACCTGATTGATATTGGCGGCGTGACGGCCGTCCCCTGCTTTATCACCAGCATTATTGCCGGGCTGCTCTCGGGCTGGATTAACCGCAAAATCCCGAAAAAGCAGCACTGGCGTGCGGGGATTATCGCGGGGATGGTCTGCGAAACGCTGACCATGATCCTGGTCATCGTCTGGGCGCCAACCGTTGCGCTGGGGCTGGATATCGTCTCGAAGATCGGTATTCCTATGATCCTCGGGAGCGTCTGTATCGGTTTTATCGTGCTGCTGGTGCAAAGCGTGGAGGGCGAAAAAGAGGCCAGCGCCGCGCGTCAGGCCAAGCTGGCGCTGGATATCGCCAACAAGACGCTGCCGCTTTTCCGACACGTTAACGCCGAATCTTTACGTCAGGTTTGCGATATCATCCGCCGTGATATTCACGCCGATGCGGTCGCCATCACCAATATTGACCACGTGCTGGCTTACGTTGGCGTCGGGGAGCACAATTATCGCGACAGCGACGATACCATCAGCCCGACCACCAGACAGGCGATTAACTACGGAAAAATCATCATTAAAAACAATGATGAAGCCCACCGGACGCCAGAGATCCACTCAATGCTGGTGATCCCGCTGTGGGAAAAAGGCGTGGTCACGGGGACGCTGAAAATTTACTACTGCCATGCGCACCAAATCACCTCTTCGCTCCAGGAGATGGCGATTGGCCTGTCGCAGATTATCTCCACTCAACTTGAGGTTTCGCGTGCAGAGCAGCTGCGCGAGATGGCAAATAAGGCAGAGCTGCGCGCCCTGCAAAGCAAGATCAATCCCCATTTCCTGTTTAACGCGCTGAACGCTATCTCCTCTTCCATCCGTCTGAATCCGGATACCGCGCGGCAGCTGATATTTAATCTGTCGCGCTATCTGCGCTACAACATTGAGCTAAATGACGACGAGCAGATCGACATCAAAAAAGAGCTGTATCAAATCAAGGATTACATCGCCATCGAGCAGGCACGCTTTGGCGATAAGCTCACGGTCATTTACGATATTGATGAAGAGGTCAGCTGCGTGATCCCAAGCCTGCTGATCCAGCCTCTGGTGGAAAACGCCATTGTTCACGGTATTCAGCCGTGTAAAGGCAAAGGCGTAGTAACGATTAGCGTGACGGAAAGCGGTAACCGCGTGCGCATCGCCGTGCGCGATACCGGGCACGGCATCGATCCGAAAGTCATCGAGCGCGTCAAATCAAACGAAATGCCGGGCAACAAGATCGGACTGCTGAATGTGCATCACCGGGTCAAACTGCTGTACGGTGACGGGCTGCATATTCACCGTCTTGAGCCGGGCACCGAAATTGCCTTTTATGTTCCGAATGAGCGAACGCCCGTGAATGCCCCGATATCCTTGTTGCCGTAGGCCGGAGTAACAGATGAAAGTCATCATCGTAGAAGATGAATTTCTGGCTCAACAGGAGTTGAGCTGGCTTATCAAAACCCACAGCCAGATGGAGATTGTTGGCTGTTTTGAGGATGGTCTGGACGTGCTGAAATTTTTACAGCATAACCGGGTCGACGCGATATTCCTCGATATTAATATTCCGTCGCTGGACGGCGTCCTGCTGGCGCAAAATATCAATCAGTTCGCCCACAAGCCGTTTATTGTGTTTGTCACCGCGTGGAAAGAGCATGCCGTGGAAGCCTTCGAGCTTGAGGCGTTTGACTATATTCTGAAGCCGTACCAGGAGTCGCGTATTATCAGCATGCTGCATAAGCTGGAAGCCGCGTGGCAGCAGCAAGCATTACCCGCCAGTGCCAGCCCGGTAGCGCGGGAAAACGACACGATTAATCTGGTGAAGGACGAACGGATCATCGTCACGCCTGTCGACGATATTTACTATGCCGAAGCGCATGAAAAAATGACGTTTGTCTATACGCGGCGTGAATCCTACGTAATGGCGATGAACATCACCGAATTCTGCAATAAACTCCCGGCCGCTCACTTCTTCCGCTGCCACCGCTCGTTCTGCGTCAACCTGAACAAGATCCGCGAAATCGAACCCTGGTTTAATAACACCTATATTTTGCGGCTGAAGGATCTGGATTTCCAGGTGCCGGTAAGCCGCAGCAGGGTGAAAGAGTTCCGCCAGCTCATGCACCTGTAGCGCGTTCCCTCTCCCGCAGGAGAGGGGAATGAGCATCAGAGGATCTGACCCAGTACCTGACGCAGATGCGCCCCGGAGCCCAGTAAGCCTGGGTTGTCGTGGACAATCAGGTAAACAGGAATGTCCTGGACATAACTCCTGAAGCGGCCTTTGTCTTCGAAGCCGCCACGGAAGCCGGAGGCGGTAAAGAAATCGAGGAAGCGCGGTACGATCCCGCCCGCAATATAGACCCCGCCAAAGGTGCCAAGGTTCAGCGCCAGGTTGCCGCCAAAACGCCCCATGATGACGCAGAACAGCGACAAAGCACGGCGGCAGTCAATACAGCTGTCGGCCAGCGCGCGTTCGGTCACATCTTTAGGTTGCAGATTTTCCGGCAGACGACCGTCTGATTTTACAATCGCCCGATACAGGTTCACCAGGCCCGGACCAGAAAGCACCCGCTCGGCCGACACGTGCCCAATCTCAGCGCGTAGCTCCTCAAGAATAATGCCCTCTTCTTCGCTGTTCGGCGCAAAATCCACGTGACCGCCCTCGCCCGGCAGGCTGACCCAGCGTTTGTCGACGTGGACCAGGTGCGCCACCCCCAGGCCGGTGCCTGCGCCGTAAACGGCAATCGGTTTGCCTTCAACCGGGGCCGTACCGCCGAACTGAATCAGATGCTCTGGTTTAAGCATTGGGATAGCCATGGAAACCGCAGTGAAGTCGTTGATAATTTCAAGGTGCGAGAAGCCGAGGTTTTTCCGCATTTCGGCAATTGAGAAGGCCCACGTGTGGTTGGTCATCGCCACCCAATCGCCGGTGATCGGACAGGCAATAGCGATACAACCGTCTTCAACGCTCACTTTATGCTCTTCCAGATAGACGCGAACCACCGCTTCCAGGCTTGGGTAATCCAGCCCTGAATAGGTTTTCGCCTGAGAAATTGCACCGCTGTTCACATCGCACAGGGCAAGGCGCGCGTTGGTGCCGCCTACATCACCTACCAAAGCATACTTTGTCATTCTTCTACTGCTCCGCTAAAGTCAGAATAAATCTTTGGGACACTGTAAATTCAAGGCGTGATAACAACAACGACCAGAAGGTGACTGCCCATGGATTATCGATCTTCGTCACATTATAACTTTACCGTTTCAGCACCTTTTGCACTATTGCCACAATGCTGATTGTGCAAAGTAACGTTAAGCCGTTTTGTACAAGGAAATCATCATGCTCCATCCGCGAGCCAGAACCATGCTGTTATTGGCTGTCCCGGCGCTGATTATTGGCGTGGCGTCGAGCCTGGTGCTCATCGTCGTCATGAAAGTGGCGGCGGTGCTGCAAACGATTTTATGGACCGCGCTTCCGGTAAAACTCGGCATCAGCATTGACTCGCCGGGGTGGATCATGATGATGCTGGCCCTGACCGGGATTGCCGTAGGGCTGGTGATCCGCTATAGCCCGGGTCATGCCGGGCCGGACCCGGCACTGGAACCCTTGATTGGCGCCCCTGTCTCTCCCTCTGCTCTGCCGGGGCTTATTATCGCGCTGATTATCGGTCTTGCGGGCGGCGTAAGCCTCGGGCCTGAACATCCCATTATGGCGGTTAATATCGCGCTGGCGGTCTTTCTGGGGGCGCGTCTTTTTCCGCGCGTTGGTGCGCTGGACTGGACGATCCTGGCGTCAGCAGGCACCATCGGGGCGCTGTTTGGCACTCCGGTCGCGGCTGCGCTCATTTTTTCGCAAACCCTCAGCAGTGATCATGAAGTACCGCTGTGGGATAAACTCTTCGCGCCGCTAATGGCCGCCGCTGCGGGAGCCCTCACCACCAGCCTGTTTTTCCATCCCCATTTTTCACTCACCATCCCCCACTACGGCCAGATGCAACTCACCGATATTTTCAGCGGTGCCGTCGTCGTCGCGATCGCCATTGCGCTGGGGATGGTCGCGGTGTGGTGTCTCCCTCGCCTGCATCGCCTGATGCACAGGCTGAAGCATCCGGTGCTGATTCTGGGCATGGGGGGTTTTATTCTGGGCGTTTTAGGCGCCATCGGCGGGACGGTTACGCTGTTTAAGGGTCTGGACGAGATGCAGCAGCTGGCCTTCAGCCAGGTCTTTAGCGTCTCCGATTATCTGCTGTTCGCGCTGGTAAAACTGGCGGCGCTGGTGGTCGCTGCGGCCTGTGGTTTCCGGGGAGGTCGTATCTTCCCGGCGGTATTTGTTGGCGTCGCGCTGGGGCTGATGCTGCATGAGCACGTTGATGCTGTCCCTGCGGCAATTACCGTCTCCTGTTCCATTCTGGGGCTGGTACTGGTAGTCACGCGCGATGCGTGGCTGAGCCTGTTTATGGCGGCCGTTGTCGTGCCGGATACCACGCTTCTGCCGCTGCTCTGTATCGTGATGTTGCCCGCCTGGCTCCTGCTGGCGGGCAAACCGATGCTGATGGGATGGCGAAACGACAGGTAATCAGGCGTTATTGCGCGCCTCCAGCGCTTTGGTCAGCGCGCTCAGCAGCGGCGGAATATCGGCTTTCGGCAGCATCACCTCGATCAGCGAAAGCCGCTCATGGTGTGCCACTTTATCCAGCACCTCCGCCAGCGCTTCCGCTTCGCTGACGCGCCAGCACTCTGCCTGAGGCGCCAGGCTCAGCGCCTGCGGGATCTGCGTCCAGTTCCAGAGGGCAATGTCGTTATAGCGTTGCTCCGGCCCGTGGATGGCCCTTTCCACCGTGTATCCTTCGTTGTTAAGCACCAGAATAATCGGGCGCTGCTTGTCGCGCAGCATCGATCCTAGCTCTTGAATGGTCAACTGCGCGGCGCCGTCACCCGTCAGGACTATCACGCGTCGGTTCGGACACGCCGTTTGCGCGCCAAATGCTGCCGCCAGCGTGTAGCCAATCGATCCCCACAGCGGCTGGACGATAAAGTTCACGTCCGCCGGTAAACGCAGATCGATAGCGCCGAAAGCAGACGTTCCCTGGTCAGCCAGAATAATGTCTCCGGGGCGGATAAACGTTTGCAGGGTACGCCAGAAGCTCTCCTGAGTCAGCGCCCCTTCGATAGTCGGGAACGAAAAGCCGCTGTGATCCAATGGCGCTCGCGTATCACGAACATAGGTTTTACACAGCGCTGTCAGCGTTTCAATGGCCTCCCTCATCGGGATACCCGTAAACCAGACGTCGCCGACGCGGGACGCGTGTGGCTGAACCTCTATCGTCTGGTCTGGCGTCAGCTGGTGGGTAAACCCGGCAGTGAGCGTATCGGTAAAGCGCGTGCCAATACACAGCACCGTATCAGCCCCCTCGATGGCCTCTTTGACCGGCGCGGCGCTCGCCGATCCGCTGTAGGTGCCGTAAAAACCGCTCTGTCGTTCGTCAAAAATGCCCTTGCCCATCAGCATGGTGGCGTGTGCCATCGGCACCTCTTTCACCCACGTCTGAAGGGCCGTGCGCAGACCATGGCGGAGTACCAGGAAGTCCGCTAACAGCGCGGCGCGTTTGCTCGTGGACAAGCGCTTTTCGGCAGCCTCACGGAACGCCTGCAAGCAGGCTGAATCAGCCGGTGCGGGGTTAACAGTGAGAGCGCTTACAGGGGGCGTAGCGGCTTTTTTCGCCACATCAGCGGGCAGCATCAGGTAGCCCGGACGGCGCTCCCGCAGCATAGTGGTCAGGACTCTGTCAATTTCATAGCAGGCGTTTTGTTCGGTAAGTACCGCCTGTGCAACGGTGATGGGTTCGCTCATATGATAGAAATGGCGGAACTCGCCGTCGCCCAACGTATGGTGCAATAACTCTCCTCGCTGCTGCGCCGCCATACCCGGGGCCCCCACAATATGGAGGACGGGAACATGTTCGGCAAAGCTGCCCGCCACACCGTTCATGGCGCTTAACTCCCCAACGCCGAATGTCGTCAGGAGCGCGGCAAAGCCCTTACAGCGGGCATAGCCGTCTGCGGCGTAAGACGCGTTCAGTTCATTGGCACAGCCCACCCAGCAGATGTCCGGGCTGTCTATCACGTGATCGAGAAATTGCAGGTTATAGTCGCCTGGCACGCCAAACAGATGATCGGCACCACAATCTGTTAGTCGGTCCAGCAGGTAATCGGCGACGCAATAGGGGGTACGCATATTATAAGTGTCCTTCTGACGTTGACCTCACTCTGAGTATTAAATAAGCGTGAAGCGTGTCCAGAATTGGCGACAATCAGGGTCTGGAAAGAATGCTTTACGAAAAAAGCTGAGCTATGCTCATTTTCTTCAGGTTAGTGTAAACGTATACACTGATGTTTCTTTCCAGCGCCAGAGGTCTCGCCAATGGGTTATCAGCCTGACAAAAATCGTTATCAGACAATGCAATATCGCCGCTGTGGGCAAAGCGGCCTTAAGCTTCCCGCCATCTCGCTGGGGCTTTGGCATAATTTTGGCGACGCGACGTTACTCGAAAACAGCCGTCAACTTTTACAGCGTGCTTTCGATTTGGGTATTACGCATTTTGACCTTGCCAATAATTACGGCCCGCCTCCTGGTTCGGCCGAACGTAATTTCGGGCGCATTTTGCAGGAGGATTTCCTGCCCTGGCGCGATGAGCTAATCATCTCCACCAAAGCGGGCTACACCATGTGGGACGGGCCTTACGGCGACTGGGGCTCACGTAAATATCTGATCGCCAGCCTGGACCAGAGCCTCAGGCGTATGGGGCTGGAGTATGTCGATATTTTCTATCACCACCGCCCGGATCCACAAACGCCGCTACGTGAAACCATGAAAGCGCTTGACCATGTGGTGCGTCAGGGCAAGGCGCTGTACATCGGTCTGTCCAACTACCCGGCAGAAGTGGCAAGGCAGGCGATTGAAATACTGGAGGATCTGGGCACGCCATGTCTGATCCACCAGCCGAAGTACTCCATGTTTGAACGTGCGCCTGAAGAGGGGTTGCTGGACGTGTTGCAGCATAGAGGGGTGGGATGTATCCCCTTCTCCCCCCTGGCGGGCGGACAGTTGACCGATCGCTATCTGAACGGTATCCCGGCGGATTCTCGCGCAGCAAGCGGCAGTAAGTTCCTTAACCCGGAGCAGATCACCGACAAAAAGCTGGAAAAGGTACGCAAGCTGAATGCGCTGGCGGAAAACCGGGGGCAAAAGCTATCGCAAATGGCACTGGCCTGGATCCTGCGCCACGATGCGGTGACATCCGTGCTCATCGGCGCAAGCAAGACCGGACAAATTGAAGATGCAGCAGGCGTGCTTGAAAATTGTCGGTTCACGGCAGAAGAGCTGAAGACGATAGATACGATCCTGTCCAGTTCAGATTAAAAACACTTTTAGCAAAAAGTGCTCTCGTTCCTGATTTAGGAGTTGAGGCGATGAAACGAATGTTTACCAACTCGTAAAATTGCGTTAACAGGTCGCACAGCGGCCCCGATCGTGAAGGAGAAGAGTATGTTCAGGTCACTGATTCTTGCAGCGGTATTACTGGCTTCGGCCCCGCTGGTCGCCAGTGCGGGCGAAATCACCCTGTTGCCATCGATTAAATTACAAATTGGCGATCGTGATGACTACGGCAGATACTGGGACGGTGGCTACTGGCGCGACCGTGACTACTGGCATCGCCATTATGAATGGCGTCAAAACCGCTGGTGGAAACACGATAACGGCTATCACCGTGGCTGGGATAAGCGTAAGGCTTACGAACGCGGCTACCGCGAAGGCTGGAACGATCGTGACGACCGCCGTGGCGGCTGGGGTCATGGAAAAGGCAGAGGCCACGGTCACGGCCATCACCATTAACAACAAAAAGGAGCCTTCCGGCTCCTTTTTCTTTTACAGGCCTGCGGCTGTGCCTATCAGCAACCACAAGTTTAACGCCACCACCACGACCACAATGGCCCACCCGGCGCGCTTCACCCACGTCGAATTCACCAGTTCGCCCATCAGCGATTTATTACTGGTGAAGATCAGCAGTGGCACCAGCGCCAGCGCAATCCCGAAACTTAGCAGTACCTGACTCATCACCAGAATGCGGGTCGGATCCAGCCCCATCAGGATCACAACAAAGGAAGGCAGCATCGTGACCGAGCGGCGAACCCACAGCGGAATATGGAAACGTACGAACCCCTGCATCACCACCTGCCCGGCCAGTGTCCCCACAACCGTAGATGAAAGACCCGCAGCAACCAGGCTTAAACCAAAAATAGTGGCAGCGGCATGACTCAGCAACGGCTCCAGCGTCAGGTAAGCCTGGTCGAGATCGGCAACCCCGGTATGCCCGTTAAAGTGGAACGCGGCGGCGGCGGTCGCCATCATCGCCAGATTCACAAATCCGGCAATGGTCATCGCGATAGTCACATCCCATTTCGAGGCGGAGTAGCGCTCTTTACTCGTCCCGCCATGCAGATTCTGGGTTAATGAAGAGTGCAGATAAATGACGTGCGGCATGATGGTCGCCCCCAGCACCCCCGCAGCCAGAAAAACGGCTTCAGAAGTGGGTAACGACGGGATCACCATCCCTTTCGTCAGCTGCGCCAGATTCGGCTGGGAGAAAATCAGCTCAACAATATAGGCGGCAGCGACGAACAGCAGCAGGCCGCCGATGACTTTCTCCAGCGGTTTTTGTCCCCGCCGCTGGAGCATCAGAATCAGGAAAGTGGCGATACCGGTCAGCACGGCCCCCTGAAGCAGGGAGACGCCCAGGATAAGCTTAAAGCCGATCGCCGCCCCGATAAACTCGGCGAGATCGGTGGCCATGGCGATAATTTCCGCCTGAACCCAGTAAAACCAAACTGCCGGACGTGGATAATGATCGCGGATTTGCTCCGCCAGGTTTTTTCCGGTAGCAATACCCAGCTTCGCGGAGAGCATCTGAATCAGCATCGCCATCAGATTGGCCCAGACCACAACCCACAGCAGTTTATAGCCGAAACTGGCCCCGGCCTGAATGTTGGTCGCAAAATTACCCGGATCGATGTAGCCAATCGCGGCAATGAATGCCGGTCCCATTAATGCGAACCGCAGCTTGCGTGCCGCTCTGCCGCTGCTACTCTCTACGCGACTATTCGTCATTTCTGCCTCTGGAAATATAGCCTTTGCTATGTTTTATGCTATCAAAATGAGAATGATTATCAAGTTCATTTGTAACGGTTAACATGATTTCTCTGATAGTCAGGAACGATAGACAGGCAGGTGGAGCAAGGTCACAGAATGTGAAAATGCGCAGACATTTGTGAAGCGTAGCACACAAACTTAACTTTTCACTCATTTACCTAACATAACAAAAATGTCTTGTTGATCACTATTTTTGAGACTCGTCACAGGATGTAACTATAGTGTGGGCTTGATCTCGTTTTCTTTGTGCTTGTTACATAGAATGTGCACGGAAATTAAACCTGCCTCATATTTGGAGCAAATATGGACCGCGTCCTTCATTTTGTCCTGGCACTCGTTGTCGTTACTGCACTTGCATTGCTGGTCAGCACAGACCGCAAAAAAATTCGTATTCGCTATGTTGTCCAACTGCTGGTCATTGAAGTTTTACTTGCGTGGTTCTTCCTGAACTCCAACGTAGGCCTGGGCTTCGTGAAAGGCTTCTCCGAAATGTTCGAAAAACTGCTCGGATTTGCCAACGAAGGGACAAACTTCGTCTTTGGCAGCATGAACGATCAGGGTCTGGCCTTCTTCTTCCTGAAGGTGCTCTGCCCTATCGTCTTCATCTCTGCCCTGATCGGTATCCTCCAGCACATCCGCGTTCTGCCGGTGGTTATCCGTGCGATCGGCTTCCTGTTATCGAAAGTTAACGGCATGGGCAAACTGGAATCCTTTAACGCAGTCAGCTCGCTGATCCTGGGTCAGTCTGAGAACTTCATTGCGTATAAAGATATTCTCGGCAAGATGTCCCGTAACCGCATGTACACCATGGCGGCAACCGCAATGTCTACCGTTTCCATGTCTATCGTGGGCGCGTATATGACCATGCTGGAACCAAAATACGTAGTTGCGGCGCTGGTTCTGAACATGTTCAGCACCTTTATCGTGCTTTCGCTGATTAACCCGTACCGCGTGGATGCCAGCGAAGAGAACATTCAGATGTCAAACCTGCACGAGGGACAGAGCTTCTTCGAAATGCTGGGTGAATACATTCTGGCGGGTTTCAAGGTTGCAATTATCGTCGCCGCGATGCTGATTGGCTTTATCGCGCTGATCGCTGCGCTGAACGCCCTGTTTGCGGCCGTACTCGGTATCTCCTTCCAGGGTATTCTGGGCTACATCTTCTACCCGATTGCCTGGGTGATGGGCGTGCCCGCTCACGAAGCGTTGCAGGTGGGCAGTATCATGGCAACGAAACTGGTTTCCAATGAGTTCGTGGCGATGATGGATCTCCAGAAGATTGCCAGCACACTCTCCCCTCGTGCGGAAGGGATCCTGTCCGTCTTCCTGGTCTCCTTCGCGAACTTCTCTTCCATCGGTATTATCGCTGGTGCGATTAAAGGCCTGAACGAAGAGCAAGGTAACGTCGTTTCTCGCTTTGGCCTGAAGCTGGTTTACGGTTCAACGCTGGTGAGCGTCCTGTCTGCCTCTATTGCAGCACTGGTTCTGTAATTCATACCGTGCAATAAAAACCGGGAGCCATCGCTCCCGGTTTTTTTTATGCCTCCAGCGCCGTCAGGGGCAGTGGTTTACCAATCAAATAGCCCTGCAAATAGTCCACGCCGAATCGCAGCAACATCTCGCGTTGTTCAGCCGATTCCACATATTCAGCCACCACACAAAGCGATTTCGTTTTGGCCATGTTGCAAATGGACTGCACGATCATCGCATCCATGCTGTCGGTGCAGATATCTTTCACGAAGCAGCCATCGATCTTAATGATATCGGCCTCCAGCCGCTTCAGGCGCTCAAAGTTGGCATAGCCGGTACCAAAGTCATCAATAGCAATGCGGAAGCCGTAATCCCGCAGCTGCTGGATATTGTTGATGCTGCTTCCCGAGTCAGAGAAAGCCTGTTCCTCGGTGATCTCAATGACGATATCTTGCGGCGCAATGGCGTAGCGTTCAAAAAGCGCGATGATCTCAGCCGCAATCTCATTTTGCATCAGCGTCAGCGGCATCAGATTTACGGAGAACCGCGTTCCGGCCCGTTCGGACGGATGGCTGCGTATCCACATCAGCAATTTTTCCACCACGTTCAGGTCAAATCGGTGGCTCAGGTTAAACTGAGCAATCAGCGGAATAAAGCGATCAGGCGTGATGATCTCACCCTCGCTTTCAAGCCTTGAGAGGATTTCAAAGTACCCTTCCCCACGCGCGTTATGGATTGGCTGGGCGTAAAGGTGAAGCCCACCGATATCAAGGGCGCGTTTTATGCGGGCCAGCATCAGCACTCTGTCCGTCGTCTGACCGGAGACATCATCCAGACTGTTGGTTAACGCCAGGACGTTGTGCCCGGCACAGGACTGCTCGGAGAGCCAGCTCAGCTGACCCAGCGTGTGATGCAGGCTTTCTCCATCCGGCACTTCACCCCAGGAGGCGCCAAACTCGATGTCGAGCTCAGTCTTGTTCCAGATAATCTTACGGCTGTTCAGATGATCAACCATATATTGCAGACGTTCAGCCGTGCCCGGACCCAGCAAGACCACTACCAGCTCACTGCCCGGCAACTGGAAGAGCTTCTCGTCTTTTTGCAATAACGGTTGCAGCGACGCGGTTATCATCTTTTTACAATGTACACGCATGAGGATGCCGTAGTGACGGCTCAGGAATTCGAGATTATCCAGGCGCAGGCAGCAGACTTTGGCCTCGGGATGGTGCTGTAAAAACACTTCCAGCGCACGAATGTTAGGCAGACCGGTGAGCGGATCGGTAAGCGCCCTCTCCTGCCACCCCTGTTTCAGCCATTCACTTTTCTGATAGATCCGCGACATGTAAAGCAGGCAGATGGCGAAAGAGATAAGCACCGACAGGATAAAGGAGAGCGAGTGGCCCGATTCAACGCCATTAAGAAAATTATAATTATAGGTCAACAGCATGAGCGCCGAGGCCGCCCAGAATAAAGAGATGAGCGCATAGCTCAGACGACCAATCCCCAGGGTGAAAAGAATGAAAACGATTGGCATCAAATAACCCGCAATAAACTGCGACTCAAAAGGCGCGCATAAAATAGCGATCATCGAGATCAACAGCATCAGCCACACAACGATAAATAACGCTTTTTTGTGACAAAAGAGGGGCTTCACGCTTCGCCGCCAGAATGTTCGGGCATAGCGAGGATTAATAATCATTCTTAACGGATAATAGAACATCATGGTGAAAATCAGGGCGGCACAAATCAGACTCTGAATATCGATAACGTTATAAATTGCAGAGCCTTCGCCGAAATAGGAGGAGATTGTCACCGGGAAATCAAATAAATATCCCGCCAGATACATCGATAATTTGATGCCCACAGGCACCATAAATCCGAGCCAGAAAATACGTATGCCAATGTACTTATTCGGTATGCTGTGTCGCCAGCGCTTGCCCAGCACCAGCCGGATGACGCCACAGGCGGCGAAAACGGAAAACGTCTGACAACATAATAATACGGCTGATTGTAGCGGCGTTAAATCAAGGTTATAAATGTTAGTAACGCTAAAACCAAACAGCAAAGGAATGATTGCCCGTCGTCCAAATAACAACACGATGGCGAGCATGGCACTTAAGGGCAACCACGCCAGATAAACATCATTTTCGCTGACGATGGCCCGTGGAGAGATATAACGAGAAAAAGGAATCGCAATCAGGCTTAGCGCCAGGGCAATCATAAATATCTTTACATTATTGTAAATTTTTCTATTCATTAATCCGGATAATCTATTTTACCATCGTCTCATTGACCGCATGGATAATAGGTTTATTAATAACACGAATCAAGTTCAGGTCTATTTATAGACTTGTTTATTGATTTGGATTGAGGTGAGGTGTAGAAAACGACGTTAATTGCAACAAAAACAGTCTAAAATATTTTACAAGATATAAAAAAACCCCCGTCTTGCGACGAGGGTTTAAATTTTGGTGGAGCTAAGCGGGATCGAACCGCTGACCTCTTGCATGCCATGCAAGCGCTCTCCCAGCTGAGCTATAGCCCCACATGTTACTTTACCTACCGCACTCTGTTGGGTTCAGAGTTTGGTGGAGCTAAGCGGGATCGAACCGCTGACCTCCTGCATGCCATGCAGGCGCTCTCCCAGCTGAGCTATAGCCCCGTCGTAAAGCTGTCATGTTGACGGGCGGCATAATATGAATTCCGCCGCAGAGTGTCAACGGCAAATTCAGCCTCCGCCTTTCAATCGCCGAAAAATCATGCAAATGAATCACTTTGCGAGCCTGCTCGCAGCCAGGAGTTAAGCTTGTCACGTTTTCACGTAAAACGGTGCTATAAAATGAACCACTAATTAACCCCACAGATATTCAGGAAATTGTATGATCAAGGAACGAATGACGCCAGAAGAGTTAGCCCTGCTGACTGGCTATAGCCGACAGACCATCAATAAATGGGTACGCAAAGAGGGTTGGATTACATCGCCAAAGCCAGGCGTTCAGGGTGGCAAGGCGCGTCTGGTACACGTCAATGAAAAAGTGCGCGACTTTATTCGCAGCGCGCGCAGGGCAACAGAGACGCCGGAACTGCCAGATAAGGCGTACCACGAGGGCTCGCTTCATGCCCTGCTCCTGACGCTGGCGAATGAAATGACGCCGGAAGAGCAAAAGCAGATGACATCGCTGTTACTGCGGGAAGGGATTACCGGCTTGTTACAACGTTTAGGGATTCGCGACCAACGCTGATATGAAAAGATTACGCAGCAAAATGACCACGGAAGAGCTGGCGGACAGTCTGGGCGTAGCCCGACAAACCGTTAATCGCTGGATACGACAGAAAGGATGGAAAACGGAGGGTATCAACGGTGTAAAAGGCGGAAGAGCGAGGGTGATATGTATTGATGCGCACGTTAAGGAGCACATCATTAGTCTTCCCGCCATTCGTAACCGTCGGGCTGTTTACCATGTGGCGGAAAGCCCTTCCCACTACGGCGTGGCAACCTCATCCAGCCTGCTTCCACAAATTATCGACTCGCTGGAAAACATGACGACTGTCGAACAGGAACGTTTGCACAAGTTGCTCGCTCGTGAAGGGTTGCAGGGTTTTCTCACGCGTCTTGGTATTGCTGAATAACAGGCATAAAAAACGGCAGGTTACCCTGCCGTTTTTTGTATTACACGAGTATTACTGCTGGCTTTCACGCTCAGCAATAAAGCCCAGCGCTTTGTTGATACGCGCAACGCTACGTGATTTGCCGATGGCATGAACGGTCACGTCCAGCGCCGGAGACTGGCCTGCCCCCGTCACCGCAACGCGCAGCGGCATACCGACTTTACCCATGCCAATTTCCAGCTCATCAGCGGTAGCCTGAATCGCGTGGTGAACATTTTCCGCAGTCCATTCGGTAATGGCTTCGAGTTTATCACGCACCACTTCCAGCGGCTGACGCGCAACCGGACGCAGGTGTTTCTTGGCCGCGTCGGCGTCGAACGCGTCAAACTCTTCATAGAAGTAACGGCAGCTTTCAGCAATTTCTTTCAGCGTTTTGCAACGCTCGCCAAGCAGCTTCACCAGATCCGCCAGTTCAGGGCCCGTACGGGTATCGATGTTTGCCTGTTCAATGTGCCATTGCAGATAAGTCGCCACATATTCTGGCTGCATGGTATTGATGTAGTGATGGTTCAGCCACAGCAGTTTGTCAGTGTTGAACGCGCTGGCTGATTTGCTGACAGAGTTCAGAGAGAACAGCTCGATCATCTCTTCGCGGCTGAAGATCTCCTGGTCACCATGAGCCCAGCCCAGACGCACCAGGTAGTTCAGCAGCGCTTCCGGCAGATAGCCGTCATCACGGTACTGCATCACGCTCACCGCGCCATGACGTTTGGACAGCTTTTTACCGTCGTCACCGTTGATCATTGATACGTGCGCATACACCGGTACAGGCGCGTTCAGCGCTTTCAGAATGTTGATCTGACGCGGGGTGTTATTGATATGGTCTTCACCACGGATCACGTGAGTGATTTCCATATCCCAGTCGTCCACAACTACGCAGAAGTTATAGGTTGGCGATCCGTCAGTACGACGAATGATAAGGTCATCCAGCTCCTGGTTGCTGAATTCGATCGGGCCACGGATCTGGTCATCAAAGATAACAGAGCCATCCTGTGGGTTAGCAAAACGCACTACGCAAGGCTCATCCGCAGCATGCTCGCTGTGGTCATGGCGGCAACGACCGTCATAACGCGGTTTTTCGCCTTTTGCCATTTGCTCTTCACGCAGCGCATCCAGACGCTCCCTGGAGCAGTAGCACTTATAGGCCGTGCCTGCCACCAGCATCTCGTCAATTACGGCGTTATAGCGGTCAAAACGTTTGGTCTGGAAGTATGGGCCTTCGTCCCACGCCAGATTCAGCCAGTTCATCCCATCCATAATGGCTTCAATTGCTTCCGGCGTTGAGCGCTCCAGATCGGTGTCTTCAATACGCAGCACAAACTCACCGTTGTTGTGACGTGCGAAAAGCCAGGAGTAGAGAGCGGTACGTGCACCACCGACATGCAGATAGCCTGTCGGGCTCGGCGCGAAGCGAGTTTTGATTTTCATGAAATGGCCTTACGTTATAAAGATGCCGGTAATCGGCAAATTCCGGGAAGAAAACAATGGGCAATATTCTATCACTGTGGGCCGATTCCTCAATGTCGATCACTTTATCCGGTTCGAGATTGCTGTTTTTGTTTATAAATCATGCGCCACAGTCCGTTTTGCGATCGTTTTGACTAATTTTACGACGAACGAATAAAAACTTTAGAAAATGCGTTGACTCATTTTCAACTCTCCCTATAATGCGACTCCACACAGCGGGGGTGATTAGCTCAGTTGGTAGAGCATCTCCTTTACACGGAGGGGGTCGGCGGTTCGAGCCCGTCATCACCCACCATCTACTTCGGTAGACTCGCAGTGTAGATAAGCATGAGATTGGGCGATTAGCTCAGTTGGTAGAGCATCTCCTTTACACGGAGGGGGTCGGCGGTTCGAGCCCGTCATCGCCCACCATT